>NZ_JACHDA010000001.1 GCF_014207235.1 Sphingopyxis sp. JAI128
CATCGGTCACGGCATGAAGTTTGGTGTTCATACCGCCCTTCGTCCGGCCGATCAGGCGTCCCGGACCCCCTTTTTTACCCCAAGGCTCGACGCCGTGCGGTGGGCCTTCAAATAGGTCGCGTCAATCATGATCGTCTTGCGCTCTGGCGCCTGCGGTGTCGCCAAGCCCTCCATCATGCGGATGAAGACGCCTTTGTCGCTCCACCGCTTCCAGCGATTGTAGAGCGTCTTCGCCGGGCCATATTCTCTCGGCGCATCGCGCCACCTCAGCCCATTGCGGTTGACGAAGATAATGCCGCTCAAAACCCGCAGGTCATCGACACGCTTGCGGCCATGGCTCTTCGGAAAATAGGGCTGAAGACGCGCCATCTGCTCGTCCGTCAGCCAGAATAAATCGCTCAAATTCAGGCTCCTTCCCGGCCGCCTGAATCATAATCGCTGCCTCAAATCAATGGGTCCTGACCCTAGTGCCGCCCCTATCCAGATTATCCAATGATCATATTTCGGCGTGCGAGTAACGCACCGGGCCTTTCCATTCCAGTGGCTGGTGATAGGTAATTTGTTGCGAGCAATAAATTGGGGGCATGAATGCGGTGTAAAACAGGGCAACGATTTCACGCGACCGCGCGAACTCGATACAAGATAATTCTATCCGCGCTTTTCTTTTCCGCCTGCGGCACGCCAGCGCTCGCGGACAATATGAAACCGACGGAATCCGGTAGCTTTATTCCCCTGCCGGTCAGTGCCTTTGCCGAGCTTCCCTTTGTCGAAGATGTGGAGCTGTCGCCCGACGGCACCCAGTTGGCGGGACTCTTCGGGATCGGAGGCGAGCAGCGCATCATGATGATGCCGATCGTCGGCGACAGGTCCAAGGTGGTCGTGATCGCCGTTCCGGATCAGACCCAGGTTGCCTGGATTCGCTGGGTTGGCAACGACAATGTCGTCGTGGGCCTATCCGCGCTTTTGCCGGTCGAGACCGATCGCTGGTATATATCGCGCCTGATCGGCATCGACCGCGGCACCGGAAAGATAACCAAGCTCCTGTGGGACCTTGGCGGGCAGAATGCCTCTGATGTTCTGTGGATGCCAACCGATGGCAGCAAGGAGATACTCGTTGCCGCTCAAAGCTCGATCTACGGCAACACCCCTGGCTTCTGGCCGGCGGTTTATCGGGTTGACGTGGCGACCGGGCGCAAACGTGTAGTCGAAAAGGGCCGGACCGATGTCATCGACTGGGGCGCCGATCATCTCGGCCGCGTGCGTTTCGGCATCGGCTATCGCGACGCGACGACCAAATCGACCCTGCTCTTCCGATCGAGCGGTGAACGCGCGTTGCGTGTCATCGACAGCGCAAAACTCGGTGACGAAGAGGAACTGACCATCCCTTTTACTTCGTCCCCGACAGCAATCGCGGCTTCGTGATCAAGGAGAACGCAAGCGGTCGATCAGCAGTCGTCGAGATCGACATTCCGACCGGTAAGGACGTGCGAACGGTTTATGCCGATGACGAAGCGGATGTCGAACGCGTTTTGATGGCGTCCGACGGATCAAAACTGCTCGGGGTCAGCACAAGCGATCGGGATACGCCGCTGCGCTGGCTCGATCCGGCGATGGCCGCTCATCAAAAGACGCTTGAAGCGGCATCGCCGAATTCGGTCGTGCGGGTTCAAAGCTTCAGCGACGATCAAAAAAAGTTGCTCGTCCGGTTCAGCACGCCCGACAATCCGGGCCTGCTCTTCTATTACGATACGGTGACCGGCGACCTTATCAAGCTGGCAGCGATGAACGATACGCTCGACGGCAAGCGTCTCTCGCGGGTCAAGATGATCCAGTACAAGGCACGCGATGGGCTGGAGATCGAAGGCGTGCTGACGATGCCGCGCGGGCGGAGCAGCAAGAATCTGCCGCTCGTCGTCATGCCGCATGGCGGGCCGTGGGGGCATGACACGCTGACCTACGATTATTGGGCCCAGTTTCTTGCCGAGCGCGGCTACGCCGTGCTCCAGCCCAATTTCCGCGGATCGACCGGTTACGGAATTGCCTTCGAAAAGGCCGGCCAGGGACAGCTGGGCTTCGCGATGCAGGACGACATTACCGACGGCGTGCACTGGGCCGTTGCGGAAGGGATCGCCGATCCCAAACGTGTCTGTATCGTCGGCGGCTCATATGGCGGCTACGCGGCGATGTGGGGGATCGCGAAGGACCCTGACCTCTATCGCTGCGCGGTCTCGATCAACGGCGTCGCCAACCTCCGCCGCGAAGTCAACGACTTCGGCGGCATGATACGCGAGCGCCTCTATCGCGGGCAGTGGCAGAAAATGACCCCCGACTTCGCGGCAGTTTCCCCGATCAACGCCATAGCGCGGATCAAAGCTCCGCTGCTGCTGATCCATGGAAAGAAGGACGTGACGGTCGACCATGCTCAGTCGGCACGCATGTATTCCGCCATGACGAAGGCGGGCAAGGCTGTCGAATTTATCTCGGTTCCGCTTGCCGACCATTATTTTACGCGGGAAGCCGACCGGATGACATTGCTCATGTCGATCGAACGCTTCCTCGCCAAGCATAACCCGCCCGACTGACCAGCGTTAGGGGAACACCCACAAAACGTTCGACGAGTACAACATATCAAACGAACCCGCCAAGCAAGGCATCTTCTCGCCTTAAATCGAAACTTCAAGCGGGTTATAATAATGGTGTGCCCGCGAAGTCGGGAACGACGAACGGTTTTTTCTTCGCTGTCTTCATTTCGTAAACGAACTGACGCGAGAACAGCATCGACTTCTGGCATGCGCGGCCCCGGACCCACCTTGTTCCGGGAGACTCGATTCCATGGCCAGTCAGCCCAATCGCAAGATCGCCGCCGCCGTCGTTCGCGAAGATGCCGAGCCGACGCAGCGCCTGCTCGACCGCGCCTTCGCGCTGGCCTTCCGGGGGCTCGTCTATGCGCAGATATGGGAAGATCCGGTCGTGGATATGGAGGCGCTGGACATCCAGCCCGGCAATCGCATCACGACGATCGCCAGCGGCGGTTGCAACGTCTTCTCCTACCTCACCGCCGATCCGGCGGAGGTCGTCGCGGTCGACCTCAATACCGCGCATGTTGCGCTCAATAATTTGAAACGCACCGCGGCGGTACGGCTTCCCGACTATCCGAGCTTTCGCCGCTTCTTCGCCGACGCCGATAGCCGCGACAATGTCGCTGCCTATCGGAGCCATATCCGTCCGCACCTCGACGAAGTGAGTCGCCGCTATTGGGAAGGGCGTGACCTGATCGGACGCCGCCGTATCAACGGCTTTGCGACGGGGCTCTACAAGCGCGGGCTGCTCGGTCATTTCATCGGGGCCGCGCACCTGCTCGCTCGTATGATGAAGGTCGATCCGCGCCTGCTGCTCGACGCGCGCGACATCGACGAGCAGCGGCGCATTTTCGAAACGAAATTCGCGCCCTTCTTCGACAGGAAGTTCGTCCGCTGGGTCACCGATCAACGCTCGTCGCTGTTCGGGCTGGGCATCCCGCCGGCGCAATATGACGCGCTCGCGGGCGGCAAGCCGATGGCCGATGTGCTACGCGCGCGGCTTCAGAAACTGAGCTGCGATTTCGACCTCAAGGATAATTATTTCGCCTGGCAGGCCTTTGGCCGCGGATATGGGCGGGGCGCGGAAGCCCCTCTGCCCCCCTATCTGCAGGAAGCCAATTACGAGGCGGTCAAGATTCGCGCCGAGCGGGTAACGATGTTGCACGCGAATATGACCGACATGCTCGCCGCTTCCGGGGATGCGAGCTTCGACCGCTATATCTTCCTCGACGCGCAGGACTGGATGAGTGACGCGCAATTGATCGCATTGTGGACCGAGGTCACGCGCACGGCGCGAACCGGCGCCCGCGTCCTGTTCCGCACCGCTGCCGAGCCGAGCTTGTTGCCCGGACGGCTCCCCGAAACCTTGTTGGGGCGGTGGGATTATCGCGCCGATGACTCGCGCGGTTATACACGGCGCGATCGGTCCGCGATTTATGGCGGGGTCCACCTCTATATCCTGAAAGGCTGAGCATGATGGCGGGGGAGGGGCATGCCGCACTCATGGATGGCGTTTATCGCGGTCAGCGTCATATCTATGACCTGACGCGCAAATATTACCTGCTGGGGCGCGACCGGTTGATCGACGAATTGATGCCGCCTGCAGGCGGACATGTGCTCGAAATCGGTTGCGGCACGGGGCGCAACCTGATTGCCGCCGCGCGCTGCTGGCCGGGGGCGCATTTCCACGGCATCGACATTTCCGAAGAGATGCTGAAAACCGCGCGCGCGGCGATCGCGCGCGCCGGGCTGGGGCGGCGCGTGAGCGTAGCGCAAGCCGACGCGACCTGCTTCGACCCGCACAGCCTGTTTCGGATCGACCGGTTCGATCGCATCTTTCAGAGCTACACGCTGTCAATGATTCCCGAATGGCAGGATGCGATCCGCGAGGCCGTGCGTCACCTGTCGGCCTATGGCTCCCTGCATATTGTCGATTTCGGCCAGCAGGAGGAAATGCCCGGCTGGTTCCGCGCCGCCCTGTTCGGCTGGCTGGCGCGTTTTCACGTGTCTCCGCGCGCCTTTCTGATCGAGGCGGCACGCGAGGCGGCGAATGATATCGGCGGGCGGCTATCGGTGACCCGGCTTCATCGCGGCTATGCCTGGTCGCTCCGGATCGACCGGCATCCCCGCTGAGCCTTGCCAAGCGGCAGGGCGCCTGCTCTGTTCCCCTACGGAGGCGCGATGACCGAAACGATCCTGCCTGCGGGGGACGACGAACTGCCCGCGGTCGCCGAAACGCTGACACAGGCATTTCAGACCGATCCGGCGCTGTCTTGGATCCTGCCCGATGCGAGTCATCGCGCGCGTGCCTTGCGCAGCCTTTTCCGGACGCTCATTCCCGCCGACATGCGCGCGGGCTTGGCGCTGCGTGCGGCGGGCGACGAAGCGGCGGCACTGTGGCGCGCGCCGGGGAAAGCGCATAGCGGCGGCCTGGAATTCCTGCGTACGGTCGTCCCGCTAGTCGCAACCTTCGGCTTGGCGCTGCGGCGCGGGCTGTCCGTGCAGGGCAGCATCGACGCACACCGGCCGAAAGGGAGCTTCTGGTATCTCCATTATGTGGGCGTGCGTCCCGCGCATCAGGGCAAGGGCCACGGCGGACGGATCATCCGGGCACAGACGGCGGTGGCCGACGCCGAAGCGATGCCATGTTGGCTCGAAACGGCGACGTCCGAAAATGTGCCGCTTTACGAGCGGCTGGGCTTCGTCACCCAAGCCGAATGGGACATCGCCGGCGGCGGTCCGCATTTCTGGGGGATGATGCGGCCGCCGGGCTGAGGAATTCAGGACGCAGGGCGCGTCGCGCTGAACGAAAAATCGATATCGACGCGGGCGGCAATAGCATCGGTCGCCGCCCATTCGCCCTGACCGACGCCGAACGCCGTGCGGTCGATCCGGGCAGTACCGGCCACCCGCGCGCGGTCGCCGTCGATGCGGAGAGCGAAGCGTAGCGTTGTCGGCTTTTCCACCCCGCGCAGGTCGAGCGTGCCGCGCGCCTCGTAGCGCTCGCCGCCGAGGTGCCGGATGTCGCGTGCCGTGTAGACGGCCTTGGGGTGCGTGCCGCTGTCGAAGAAATCGCTGCCCTTCAGCGAATCGTCGCGCTGTCCGTCGCCGGTGTCGGCGGAGGCGAGGTCGACGGTGACGCGGATGGCCGATTTGGGCAGGTCGTCGGGGCTGAACCGGATCGCGGCGCGCCAGCGGCCGAAGCGGCCGTCGACCGCCTCGCCGTTCCAGCGGGCGGTGAAGCCAAGCCGGCCGCCCGAGGCGACCGTCCAGTCGGCGAGCGGCTGCCGGCTTTCCTCGGCTTCGGTTTCGGCTGCGGCTTCGGGTGCAGGCTTTTCGCTTTCCATGTCGGCGGCTGCCGGTTCGGCGGCGATTGGCGCTGCGGGCACGATCGGCGCGGCCGCCTGCGCCGCACCGGGTTTCGCGGAAGGCTGGCTCTTGTCGGGATAGATGATGGTGCCGACGGCAAAGGTTGCGGCGACGAGCGCCAGCGCGCCGGTCGCGGCGCCTCCCGCTTTCCCGCGTGCAAAGGGGATCATCCGCTGGAGTTCGGGCTTGCCGAGCAACCACTGATGACGAAGCGCGCCCGCGATATGGAGCAGGAACAATCCGATCGCGAGCCACGCCATCGCGCCGTGGATGCTTTCGGCGGGTTCATGCCAAGCGCGCCCGATGGGCAGGTGCGGCCAAGGGACGATCCCGTATAGCAGCGTCGGGACCTGCACTCGCGCGGTCGAGACGAGCAGCCAGCCCGTGAGCGGGCCGAGGATCATGACGACGTAGAAGAGCCAATGGACGGTATTCGCGAGCATGCGCGTCCACGCCGGACCCTCGGATGCGGGCGGTCGCGGCGTGAACAGGCGTGTCGCCAGCCGCGCGAGGCTGAGCAGCAGGATCGTGATACCGACCGATTTGTGAAGCTGATAACGCGCGAAGAGTTCGGGGCCATTATCCCCTTCGAGCGTCCAGCCGAGCGCGATCTGGAAAGCGAGGAGCAGCGCGATGAGCCAATGGAGTGTGATGGCGGTATAGCTGTAACGCGTTGCAGGCATGGCGATCCTTCTTCGACGGCGTAGGATTCACGCCTTACCTATCGCCTCGCGGAGGGGCTGTCGCTGGCGAATCAGTCGTCGAAACCGACGAACCGGACTGCTTCGTCGACGCTTTTGCGGTTCGACACCACGGCATTCGCCGGGAAATCGGCATCGGGCCAGCCCATCGCGACGCAGATCATGATCACCTGATCGTCGGGGATTTGGGCATGTTCGCGCACGACCGGCGACTGCATGATCCCTTGGCTGTTGATTACGCAACCGAGCCCGCGCGACCAGGCGGCGTTGACCAGCGCGTTCGTGACCGCGCCGCAGTCGAACGGCGCGATGTCGCTTCCGAGCAGCACACGGTCGTACGTCACGACGACACTGACCGGCGCGTCGAACTGGCGAAAACCGCGCAGCACCCAATCCTGCCGCGCATCCTTGTCTTCGCGCGCGATTCCCATCGCGCCGAACAATTGCTTGGCGATCTCGATCTGGCGCGTGCGGTGGTCATCGGCGATGCCGTCGAAGCGGCGAAATTCGCGGCTGTCGGGCTTTCCGGCAAGAATGCCGTCGGTATTGCCCCTTCGGATGGCGGCGAGCGGCTTGCCGGTGACAACCGCAAAGTTCCAGCACTGGTTGTTGAATGATGAAGGCGCGCGCATCGCGACCTCGAGAATCTCGGCGATCAACTCGCGCGGGACAGGCTTGTCGAGAAAGCCGCGGATCGAGCGCCGCCCGACGACGACCTCGTCGTAAGCGGGCGCGGGTTTCACGCGGCCTTCTGGAGCTGCAGTTCGAGACGGTCCCAGATTTCGACGAGCGCGCTCGTCAGCTCGCGCATCATCGCTTCATCATGCGCCGGCCCGGGCGTGAAGCGCAGGCGTTCGGTGCCGCGCGGTACGGTCGGGAAATTGATCGGCTGCACATAGACCCCATATTCGGCGAGCAGAATGTCGCTGATCTTCTTCGCGCGCACCGGGTCGCCGACCATCAGCGGGACGATGTGCGTCGTCGAATCCATCACCGGCAGGCCCGCGTCGCGGAAGCTCTGCTTCAGGTAAGCGGCGGCTTCTTGCTGCGCGTCGCGTTCGACGCTCGACGATTTGAGGTGGCGCACGCTCGCGAGCACGCCCGCGACGAGCACGGGCGACAGGCTGGTCGTGAAGATGAAGCCCGGCGCGTAGGATCGGATCACATCGACGATATTCTTGTCGGCGGCGATATAGCCGCCCATCACCCCGAATGCCTTGCCGAGCGTGCCTTCGATGATCGTGACGCGGCTCGCGGCCTCGTCGCGATCGGTGATGCCGCCACCGCGCGGGCCGTACATGCCGACGGCATGGACTTCGTCGCAATAGGTGAGCGCGTTATATTTTTCGGCAAGGTCGCAGATCGCGTGGATCGGGGCGACGTCGCCATCCATCGAATAGACGCTCTCGAAGGCGATCAGCTTCGCGGCCTCGGGGTCGTCGGCGGCCAGCAGTTCCTCGAGATGATCGAGATCGTTGTGGCGCCACACGCGCTTTTCGCAGCCCGAATTGCGGATTCCCGCGATCATTGATGCGTGGTTGAGCTCGTCCGAATAGATGATGCAGTTCGGCAGCAGCTTGCCAAGCGTGCCGAGCGTCGCCTCGTTCGAGATATAGCCCGAGGTGAAGAGCAAGGCGCCGTCCTTGCCATGCAGGTCGGCCAGTTCATGCTCGAGGTCGATGTGATAATGCGTGTTGCCGCCAATGTTGCGCGTGCCGCCCGAACCGGCGCCGACGTCGTGCAGCGCCTCTTCCATCGCCTCAATAACCTTGGGATGCTGTCCCATCGCAAGATAGTCGTTCGAGCACCAGACGGTGATAGGCTTCGGCCCGTTGTGGCCGGCGAAGCAGCGTGCGTTCGGAAACGCGCCCTTGTTGCGCAGGATGTCGATGAAGACGCGGTAGCGCCCCTCTTCGTGCAGCCGGTCGATCGCGCGTGCGAAGATATCGTTGTAATTCACGTTTCAGCCCCGCAGTCAGGTGCCAGTCCAAGCTGTTCGGCCGCTCCCTCCGGCGGCTATTAACACGCGGGCCAATAACGCCGAAGACTTCAGAAAGCCAGTGCGAACGATTCGCAGCACTTGGGCAAATCGTCCTATCAGATGGTTTCGATCACGCCGATGCCATAGGGAGCGAGCGCAGCGAGCGGCGGGGGCGGTCGGTCCTTGCTGCGCGTAAACACCGCGATGCCGGGTGCGTACCGATCGGGCCATTCCTGGCCCTTAGTCAGGTGCGCGATGCGCCGCGCGATACCCGCCGCGCCGTCGATCAGGCGAACATCGGGACCTGCCGCGGCCTGCAATTCCTCTTGCAACAGTGGAAAGTGGGTACATGCCAGGACGATCACGTCCATCGTATCGCCGCCGTGCTGGTCGCGCAGGCCCGCGATCGCCCGCGTTATGACGTCGGGATCGATCGCCTCGCCGCGCAGCTTCGCTTCCGCGCCGGTGACGAGCCCCGGGCTGCCGTGGCGCAGGACAGTCTTGCCGCGCGCGAAGCGCGTGCCGAGATCGTCGACATAGGGCTGGCGCACTGTGGCCTCGGTCCCGAGCACGCCGACCACACCGCTTTTCGTCATTTCGGCCGCCGGCTTGATCGCAGGCACCGTGCCTACGATCGGCAGGTCGAGCGCGGCGCGAACATGCGCGAGAGCAATCGTCGAGGCGGTGTTGCATGCGATAACGGCGAGCCGCGGCTGGTAGCGTTCGACAAGCCGACCAAGCAGCGCAGGCACGCGTGCCGCAAGTTCAGCCTCGCTCTTCTGCCCATAGGGTAGCCCGGCATAGTCGGCGGCGTAGACGATCGGCGCGGTCGGTAGCAGCGCGCGGGTCGGGCCGAGCACGGTGAGCCCGCCAAGGCCGCTGTCGAAGAAAAGGATGGGCGCATCGGGAGCGGGGACGTGCATCGGCGTCGCCTAGCAGGCAGCGGCATCGTCTATCAAATCCATTTTGGCGGGGCCGGCGTGCTAATCGATTGATTGCATCGGCGAACATCGCCACATTGACCGAACCGGCGTGAGGCTGAGACGGAGCGGGGATTTCTATGGCGTTGTTTTTGCTGGTCGCGGTCGGCTATCTTCTCGGCTCGATCCCTTTTGGCGTGATCGTGACGCGCCTGTTCGGCGCGGGCGATCTGCGCCGGATCGGGTCGGGCAATATCGGCGCGACCAATGTGCTGCGTACGGGGCGGAAGGGGCTGGCGGCGGCGACGCTGGTCCTCGACGGGGCCAAGGGCGCCGTCGCGGTCCTGCTCGCTCGGCACTTTGTCCCCGAACTGGGCGACCACGCCGCGATGATCGCCGGTGCGGCGGCGATGATCGGCCATTGCTATCCGGTCTGGCTGGGTTTTCGCGGCGGCAAGGGAGTTGCAACGCTGCTCGGCCTCGCGCTCGCGCTTGCCTGGCCGATCGGACTGGTCTTCGCCGTCGTGTGGATCGGCACCGTATTGCTTGCGCGTATTTCGTCATTGGGCGGGATGCTGGGTGCGGTGTCGGCGCCGGTTGCCGCGCTGGCCTTCGGTTATCCGGTCTATGCGATCGGTCTGGCAGGGCTCGCGGTGATCGTGCTCTGGCGGCACCGCGAAAATATCGCGCGGTTGCGCGCTGGAACCGAGCCGCGGGTCGGCGCCAGCAAGGAGCCTGCGTGACTCACGCCGAGCGGCTCGCACGGCTGCGGCTGATCCGCACGCCGCACGTCGGACCCGTAAGCTGGCACCAGCTCATGGCACGCTTCGGATCGGGCGAAGCCGCACTCGATGCCTTGCCCGACCTTGTCCTGCGCGGCGGCGCGGGACGTCCGCGAATCGCGCCGCTCGACATCGCGGAGCGCGAGGTCGAGCGTGTCGCAGCGCTTGGCGCCCGGCATGTCTTCAGCGACGACCGGGATTATTCGCCATTGCTGCGCGAGGTCGAGGGCGCGCCCCCGGTCATGGTGGTGCGCGGGGATACCGCAATGCTGCGCCAGCCGTGCGTGGCGATCGTTGGTGCACGTAACGCTTCGGCGGTCGCATGCCGCTTCGCCCGGCAACTCGCCGCCGATCTGGCGGCGCGCGACATAACGGTCGTCAGCGGCCTGGCGCGGGGGGTCGACACGGCGGCGCATGTCGGCGCGCTTGGCGGAGCGACGGTCGGCGTGATCGCGAGCGGAATCGATATTGCCTTTCCGCCCGAAAATGCCGCGCTGCAGGAAAAGATCGCAAGCGATCAGCTGCTGATCGCCGAACAGCCGCCGGGCGCTGAACCGCTCGCGCGGCATTTCCCGTCGCGCAACCGGATTATCGCGGGGCTGGCGCATGGAACGGTCGTGATCGAGGCGGCGCCGAAATCGGGATCGCTGATCACGGCGCGGCGCGCCGGCGATTATGGCCGAGAGGTGATGGCGGTGCCGGGCTCGCCGCTCGATCCGCGCGCACAGGGCTGCAACCTGTTGATCCGCGAAGGCGCAACGCTGGTCCAGACCGTTGACGATGTGCTGGAAGCGGTCGGCCCGATCGATACGCGTATGGTTCGAGAGCCGCCGTCGCGATATGCTGGCGCGCTTCCATCGTCCGACGCCGGGGACGGCGAGCGCCGAACTCTGGTCGGCCTGCTCGGGCCGACCCCGGTCGCGGTCGACGAGTTGGTTCGGCAATCGGGACAGGCGGCGTCGACCGTGCAACTGATTCTGCTCGAACTCGAACTGGCGGGGCGCGTCGAACGCCATGCAGGGGCAAAAATTTCGCTCCTGTGATCCGGCGCATAGCATCATGACTCGCTGTAAATAACGCTTCATCGCGGTTCAGCCACGGTTCAGCGGCAGGGCGACAGCTTGATGATATTGTGTCACATGGCGGGGAGATTGATGATGCGTAGCCGTTTCATGACGAGCGTTACGATGGTCGCGATTATAGCCGCCGCGCCGCCACCCATTCCTGCGGCGATGGCATATAGCTCTACGACCGGCGAACACGGCTATTGCCGCAATGCCGGCTCCCTGCCGCAACTCGGGCCCGAGGCGCGGCCGCAACAGCAGCAATCGAGCGGCGGAATCAAGACGAAGGGCAGCAAGCGTACGCGCGCCGAGGCGATGCCGACCATGGCGCCGCCGCCTCCTCCGCCGCCGCCCTCGCCGTCGCCGATATACGAGGAGTCCGCGCGCGATGTCGTGGTAACCGGTTCGCGGGTTGACGGCACGGCCCGCGAGGCCACAGCCGGGGCGTCCCCGCCGCCCGCGGGCTCGTCGTCGGACTTTTCGCGCGTTGCTCCCGGCGTCGTGCCGCCGCGTCCCTATCCGCGGCCGCAACCGCAGTCCGGCATTTTGACCGCAGGCGAGCATGACGATCTGCTTAACCCCGAGCTCTATGCCGCCTATGTCGGGCGCAGCGGCGATCTGGGGCAGGAGGTGCGCAGCCTGCCACGCGTCGACACCACGCGCGTCGTGACGGTCAAGGTCAATGATCGCAACGGCCAGCCGGTCCCTTTTGCCGACGTTGTCGTGACATGCAGCGACGGCAACAGCATCACAATGGCGACGCAGGCCGACGGCAGCACGGTCTTTTTCCCCGGCCTTGACCGGCTGAGCGAGCGGATCAGCGTTTCGGCGCGCAAGGCCGGGCGGAGCATCGCCGACGCGCGCCCCGTGCTGGTCTCCAACGCCGCGGGAGGACAACTCGTCGGGCTCACCGCAAACCAGGCGGCGACCAAGGTGACCAAGCTCGACCTGATGCTCGTCGTCGACACGACCGGAAGCATGGGCGACGAGATCAATTATCTACAGGCTGAGCTGCGCTCGATCATCGGCGCGATCACTGCGAAGCATCGCGATCTCGACATCCGGATCGGCTTTGTCTTCTACCGCGACCTGAGCGACGATTATGTTACGCGGACCGTGGCGTTCGATCGCGATATCGGGCGCGTGCAGGGCGTGCTGGCACGGCAGGATGCCAATGGCGGCGGTGATTATCCCGAAGCGATGGACCAGGCGATGATCCGCGCCATCGGGCAGGACTGGCGCCCCGATGCGGTGAAGTCGCTGCTGCTCGTCGCCGATGCGCCGCCGCACGACGACCGGTTCGGGCGGACATGGGCCGCCGCGGAAGCGGCGCGCGCGAAACGCATCCATATCACTCCCGTCGCGGCCTCGGGCGTCGCCGACAAGGCCGAATATGCGATGCGGGCGATGGCGGCGGCGACCCAGTCGCGCTACCTGTTCCTGACCGACGACAGCGGGGTGGGCAATCCGCACGCGCCGCCGGCGGTCGACTGCTATCTCGTGACCAAGCTCGATGCGCTTGTCCGCCGCGTGATCGATAGCCAGATCAGCGGTCGCCGGATCGAGCCCGAAGACCGGGAGATTATCCGCAGCGTCGGCAAATATGATGCGGGTAAATGTATCCTTCCCGCCGATTTCAAATGGCAGAACAGCTGACGCGATGAGGCGCCGGTCTCGGTTGAGGGCGAGTTGTAGAAGAGGCAGACGCCTCGACCGGCGCCGCGAAGGCGGTGCAATCGACGGCGAATGTCGTAGCCGGACTCGCGGCGGCGGCCAATATCGGGCTGCCGCGCTTCGGAAAGACACGCAAATTCCAGTTCACCGCCAAGCCGAGGCTTATGAAGCAGGAGTGGTGAAGGCGGCGAGTCCGCCAAATACATTGCTGGTCGGGCGGCTCGGAGCGCTTCGCGGAAAATCTCCGGCCCGGGCGCTCCGATATCCTCTTGACGGAAGGGCAGGGCGCCCGCCACCCTCGCGCGTACGTACGTAAGAGTTTTCGGGGAACGAATTTTTCAATGCAATTGGTAATTGTGGAATCGCCTGCAAAGGCGAAGACGATCGAGAAATATCTCGGCCGCGATTTCAAGGTCCTGGCGAGTTATGGTCATGTCCGCGACCTGCCGCCCAAGGACGGCTCGGTCGATCCCGACGACGGCTTTGCGATGCAGTGGCAGCTTTATCCCGACAAGGCGAAGCGGCTGAAGGAAATTTCGGACGCCGCCAAGGGCGCCGACCGTCTGATCCTCGCGACTGACCCTGACCGAGAGGGCGAGGCGATCAGCTGGCATGTACAGGAATTGCTGCGAAGCAAGAAGGCGTTGCCGCAGTCGGTCGATCGCGTGACCTTCAACGCGATCACCAAGCAGGCGGTGACCGACGCCATGGCGCATCCGCGCGAGCTCGATACCGATCTGATCGACGCCTATCGCGCGCGCCGCGCGCTCGACTATCTTGTAGGCTTCACCCTGTCGCCGGTACTGTGGCGCAAGCTGCCCGGCGCCAAGTCGGCGGGGCGCGTGCAGTCGGTCGCGCTGCGCTTGGTTGTCGAGCGCGAGCGCGAGATCGAAGCCTTTGTCGCGCAGCAATATTGGTCGGTGACCGGTCTGTTCGAGATGGGCGGCACGCCGTTCAGGGCACGGCTGTCGCGGTGGAAGGGCGACAAGATCGAGCGGCTGTCGATCACGAACGAAGCCGATGCCCTTGCCGCCGAAGCCGATGTGAAGGCGGGCCATTTTACCGTCGACACTGTCGAGACCAAGCCACTGACGCGCAACCCGCCGCCGCCCTTCACCACCTCGACGCTGCAGCAGGAGGCGGCGCGCAAGCTCGGTTTCTCGGCGAGCCACACGATGCGGATCGCGCAGGCGCTCTATGAGGATGGCGCGATCACCTACATGCGGACCGACGGCGTCCAGATGGACGGCAGCGCGATCAGTGCGGCGCGCAAGGCGATCGCGACACGCTACGACGGCGGCTATGTTCCCGACCAGCCGCGGCAGTATCAGACCAAGGCAAAGAATGCGCAGGAAGCGCACGAAGCGATCCGTCCCACCGATTTTAGCAAGGACAAGGCAGGCAGCGGGGACCACGCGCGCCTCTATGAGCTGATCTGGAAGCGCGCGCTGGCGAGCCAGATGGCGTCGGCGCGGCTCGAACGCACGAGCGTGGACCTCACCGACGGCACCGGCAAGACGGTGATGCGCGCGACCGGGCAAGTGGTAAAGTTTCCGGGCTTCCTCGCGCTTTACGACGAAGGCCGCGACGATAGTGCCGACGATGACGATGCGCGCCTGCTGCCCGCGATGGCAAAGGGCGACGCTCCCGCCAAAACCGGCGTCGAGGTCGAAAGCCACGAGACGCAGCCGCCGCCGCGCTATTCGGAAGCGAGCCTCGTCAAGAAGATGGAAGAGCTCGGTATCGGGCGCCCGTCGACCTATGCCTCGATCCTCCAGGTGCTGAAGGACCGCGCCTATGTGACAGTCGAGAAGAACCGCTTCATTCCCGAGGAAAGCGGACGATTGCTGACGGCCTTCCTCGAACGCTTCTTCGAACGCTATGTCGGCTATGATTTCACCGCGGGGCTCGAGGAAGAGCTCGACGACGTCTCGGGTGGCCGCGCGCAGTGGCAGGCGGTGCTCGAACGCTTCTGGCGCGATTTCAAGCCGCGCACCGGCGAAGTGATGGAGCAGAAGCCGTCGGAAATCACTGCTGCGCTCGATGAGTTCCTCGGCCCCTATCTCTTCCCTGACAAGGGCGACGGCAGCGATCCGCGCCTCTGCCCCAACTGCGGAACCGGGCGCCTGGCGCTGCGCGGCGGCAAATTCGGGCCGTTCATCGCGTGCAGCAATTATCCCGACTGCAAATATACGCGCAAATTCGCGCAGCCGGGCGGCAGCGACGGCGCCGATACAGGACCCGAAACGCTCGGCAACGATCCCGAAAGCGGTCTGGAAGTCACAAAGCGTAGCGGGCGTTTCGGTCCTTATATCCAGCTCGGCGACGGCAAGGAAGCGAAGCGCTCGTCGATTCCCAAGGATATTCCGGGCGAGGATTTCGATCTCGATTATGCGCTGCGGCTCTTGAGTCTGCCGCGCGAGGTTGGCGTGCATCCCGAAAGCGGCAAGCCGATCATGGCGGGGCTGGGGCGCTACGGTCCCTATCTGCTCCACGACGGCAAATATGCGAAGTTGACGGGCACCGCCGAAATTTTCGACATCGGGATGAATGCCGCGGTCGTCCGCATCGCCGAAGCCGCGGCGGGCGGTGGACGGGGGCGGGCCAAGGCCGAACCGCTCAACACCTTCGGCCCGCACCCGACGAGCGGCGGCGAGATGAAGCTGATGGAAGGGCGCTTCGGTCCCTATGTTACCGACGGCACGACCAACGCAACGCTGCCCAAGACCTCCGATCCGGCGACGCTCACGCTCGAAGAGGCGATCGCGCTGATCGACGCGCGTGCGGCGAAGGGGCCCGCAAAGGGCAAGAAGAAGGCTGCGCCGAAGAAAAAGGCTGCCGCGAAAAAGCCTGCGGCCAAGAAAGCGTCGGCGAAGAAGAAGGCCGCCGAATAGCGTTAATTTGCGGCGTTTGCGTCGCAGAAGAGCCGTGATAGGGTGGCGCATCGGGAGGTCTTTCGATGCGCCATGTCTATGCCGTAGTCCTGTTCGCCATCCTGTTTGCGCTGTCGCCGCTCGCGGCGGCGCAGGCGTCGCGTTACCTGATCGCGGCCGAGCCGATGACCGACACACCGTTGGGCACACGGGCGTGGCGCGTGCAATATTGGACGACGAACGGCAACGGCCAGCGCCTCGCGGTCACCGGCATCGTCGCCGCGCCGATGGAGGCGGTTCCGCCGCGCCCGCGCCGGGTGATCGCCTGGACGCATGGGGCGTGGGGGGTGGCGGAAAGATGTGCCCCGTCGCTCAGCCCCAATTTCTTCGAATATTCGACGGGGATGGATGCGGTGCGTAGCGGCTATGTCGTCGTCGCGCCCGATTATATCGGGCTGGCCAGCCCGACGATGCACCCCTTTCTCGTTGGCCCGGACACCGCCAATGCGGTTCTCGATGCGGTGCGCGCGGCACGCGAGATCCCCGGGGCAGCGGCGGGCAGCGACTTTGCCGTCTGGGGCGAATCGCAGGGCGGCCATGCCGCGCTGTGGACCGCGACGCACGCGCGGTCCTACGCTCCCGACCTGACCCTCGTCGGCACCGCCGCAGCGGCGCCGCCGACCGACCTCGCCGCCAATCTGCGCGAGGGGAGCGACAAGAATGCGCGTGCGCTGCTTCTGTCTTTCGCGCTGCATAGCTGGTCGAGTCTCTACGGCTTTTCGCAGGACGGTATCACCGGCCGCGCGAACCAGGGCATCATCCGCCGGCTCGCCGAGAATAATTGCGTCAGCTTCAACAAGAAACCCAAGCTCGGCACGATCCTCGGCATCCTCACCATCGCCCGTGCGACGAAGAACAAGGACATCGCCAAGATCGAGCCCTTCGGGTCCTTCGCGCGCGCGAACAGCGTCGACCCCGCGCGCGTACCCGGGCCGCTGCTGATCGCCCAGAGCAGCCGCGACACGATCGTCGCCCCCGCGGTGACGCGCAAATTCGCGAAAGCGGTGTGCCGGGGGCGGACGCGCGTGCGCTGGATCGACATGACCGGCGACCATGGCGCGAGCGCTAAGGACAGCGCGGGAGAGACGATCGGCTGGATCGGCGCGCGCTTCGATGGGCAGTCGCCGCCTGACGATTGCCGGCGGATTTAGCGACCTAGCTGAAGATGCCGGGGTCGACCGGCGCTTTCCCGGTCAGCCAGGCAACCGCGTCGGCGCGGAACAGGCAGGCAATAGACGCCAGGGTCAGCAGCGTGGAAATCAGCGACGCGACCAGCGCGGCGCCGCGAACCGCAGCGGGGTCGAAGAGCGAGACGAGCGTCCACAGGCTGCCGAGGCCCGTCCACACGACGTAAATCCATTTCGCGACATTGCTGCCGCGGCGCGCGATAAAATACCAGAAGGCGATCGAAATCCCGACGGTAATAGCAAGAACGAACCCCAAAAAGACGAGCCCTGTGGTCGCGCTCATCATCGCCGCGTCGCGTTCGATCTCGCGCGCCATGTCTTTCCAAGCGAAGCCGGCGGAGAGAAAGCCAATGAGGATCGATCCCCAGAAAAATCTTTCGAACCAGATGATCGATGGCGGCCTCTGCATAGTCTTCTCCCCTCAGTCGACCCAGTCGAGCCCCATGTCGCGGTATACCCCGCGGTCCTCGTCCCAATTTTCCTTGACCTTGACGTGCAGGAACAGATGGACCTTGCGGCCCATCAGCTCGGTCAGCTCGGCGCGGGCGCGGGCGCCGATTTCCTTGATCCGGCTGCCGCCCTTGCCCAGCACGATCGCGCGTTGGTTGTCGCGCGCGACGAAGATCTGCTGGTGAATCTCGGCGCTGCCGTCGGGACGAGTCTTGAACAGCTCGGTCTCGACTGTCGACTGATAGGGCAATTCTTCGTGAAGCTGGCGATAGAGCTGTTCGCGGGTGATCTCGGCCGCGAGCATGCGTTCGGGCGCGTCGCTGACCTCGTCTTCGGGGAAATGCCAGGGCCCCTCGGGCATCAGTTTGGCAAGATGCGCCTTGAGTTCGGGAACGCCGTCCCCGCTGCTGGCCGAAATGAAGAAGGTTTCGTCGAAGGCGACCCGGCCGTTGAGCTCGGTCGCGATCGTCAGCAGCTTGTCCTTCTTGGTCAGGTCGACCTTGTTCAGCACCAGATATTTCTTCTCGGGCCGGTTCGCGATGCCTTCGAGCACGCGCTCGACGCGCCCCGTCAGCTTCGCCGCGGCATCGACCATCACGAGAATCGCTTCCGCTTCTTCGAGGCTGCCCCAGGCGGCAGCGATCATCGCGCGGTCGAGCCGCCGCGTCGGGGCAAAGATGCCGGGCGTGTCGATCAGCACGATCTGCGCGTCACCCTCCATCGCGACGCCCATCAGGCGCGTCCGCGTCGTCTGCGCCTTGGGACTGACGATCGCGACCTTCTGGCCGACGAGAGCGTTGACGATGGTCGACTTGCCCGCGTTGGGCGCGCCAACGACAGCAACAAATCCGCAGGTGCGGGTCATGGCTTCATTCCTTCAAGTTGGGCGAGCAGCGCCGCCGCCGCGGCCTTCTCGGCCGCCTGTTTCGACGCGCCCTCGGCTTCGGCGCGGGCGAGCTTGCCGACGCTCACCGCGACGCGAAAGCGCGGCGCATGGTCGGGTCCCTCGCGCGAGACGATCTCATATTCGGGCGGGCGGCGTTTGCGTGCGAGTGCCCATTCCTGCAGCGCCGCCTTGGGATGTTTGGGCGCGGCCTGCTGGCCGTCGATCATCTCGCCCCAGTGCGCGAGGATGAAACGGCGCGCGGCATCGGCGCCCTTGTCCAGCCAGAGCGCGCCGATCAGGGCCTCCATCGCGTCGGCGGCGATATTGTCGCTGTAGCGCCCGCCATCGTTGCGCGCCTGCGCACCGAACCGAATGAGCGCGGTGAGGTCGATCTTGCGCGCGACCGCGGCGCAGGTAGCTCCCGACGCCAGCACATGCAGCCGCGACGACATTTCGCCTTCGCTCGCGGTGGGGAAGCGTGTGTAGAGTTCGGCAGCGATCACGAGCCCGAGCACGCGGTCGCCGAGAAATTCGAGCCGCTGATAATCGGCGCGTCCGGTGCTTCCGTGCGTCAGCGCCAGATCGTAGAGCGCCGGATCGCCCGGAGCGCCGCCGATGATGCCGGCGAGCGCTCCGGTGTCGAGGGGATCGTTCAAAAACCGTCCCCGATGCGGCTCCAGCGGGCGGCAGTGAACCAGCTGATCGGGTTGATCCAGCTGGCCGACCCGTCGGTCGAGAACATGCCGACGAGCGCATGGCCGACCAGATTTTCTTCGGGCACAAGGCCGATGCCCTGATTTTCCATCGCGGGGAAGCGGCTGTCGGCGCTGCGGTCGCGGTTGTCGCCCATCAGGAACAAATGGCCGGCGGGAACGGTGACGAGCGGTGTATTGTCCTCGGGAATGTTGACGATGTCGAGGATTGCATAGCTCTTGCCGCTGGGCAGCGTCTCGCGAAATTGCTTATAGCGGCACTGGCGCTGACCATCGGCGGTGATTTCTTCGAACTCGGGCGAATAGCAGGGCAGCGTGCCTGTCGCGCGCGATGCGTCGATCATGTTCGGCGTTACCGGAATGACAAGATCGGGCATCGCTTCGCGCTTCAGGGGCTTGCCGTTCAGCCAGACGATGCCGTCCTTTACCTGCACGCTGTCGCCGGGCAGGCCGATGACGCGCTTGATATAATCATTGTCGTTGACCGGCGGCGCCTTGAACACAACGACATCGCCGCGTTCGGGCGTGCGCGGGAAAATGCGACCCGGGATCAGCGGAACGCTGAACGGCAGGCTGTATTTCGAATAACCATAGGCCATCTTATTCACGAGCAGATAGTCGCCGATCAGCAGGCGCGGCTGCATCGATTCCGACGGGATGTTGAACGGCGACAGGAAAAAGCTGCGGAAGATCAGGACCGCGATCGCGAGCAGCGCGAGGAAGCGGACGGTGTCGACGGCTTCTTCCTTCGCGGACACTGGCGCCGGGGTCGGGGCGGACGGCGCGGGTTCGGTTGGGGGCGTCACATCGGCGGTAAAGCTGGCGTTGGTCATGCCGCGCATTGGCGATGAATAGGTTGCCACGTCAAGCGAATATCGGCGGACGGCACTGGCGTGCGAGGAAGCGTGGGCTTAGAGAAAGTCGGAAGATTCACTCCGTCGAGGACATATGCGCATGACGACCGCCACTCAGGCCTGGCAGGCTCTTTCCGACTGGCAGCCGCAAAAGCTGATTGAACTGGTCGCCGCCGATCCGCAAAAGCGGCTGCAGGCGCTGGTGCGGAGCGTCGCGGATATCCGCTTCGATTTCGCCAAGACGCATCTCGACGACGCTGCAATCGCAACGCTGTTGGATCTTGCGGCGGCGCAGGATTTCGAGGGACGCCGGAAAACGCTCTTCGCCGGCGGTATCGCCAATCCAGCCGAGGGACGCGCGGCCGAACATAGCGCCGAACGCGGCGAGGGGGCGCCGGAATCGGTACATGTCGCGCAGGCGCTGCATCAGCGAATGCGGATGATGATCGACGCGATCGAAGCGGGGGCGTTCGGCGAGATCCGCCATCTGCTCCACATCGGCATCGGCGGATCGGCGCTTGGCCCCGACCTGCTGGTCGATGCGCTCGGTCGCCACAGCGACCGTTACGACGTCGCCGTGGTGTCGAACGTCGATGGCGCGGCGCTCGACGAAGCGTTCGCGAAATTCAGCCCCGAACATACGCTCATTGCCGTCGCATCGAAGACTTTCACCACGACCGAGACGTTGCTCAACGCCAATTCGGCGCTTCAATGGTTGGACGAGGCGGGAGTCGAAGACCCGCTCGGCCGCTTTATCGCGCTGACCGCCAAGCCCGAGCGCGCGATGGAGTGGGGGATCGACGAAACGCGCATCCTGCCGTTCAGTGAAACCGTCGGGGGGCGCTATTCGCTCTGGTCATCGATCGGCTTTCCCGCGGCGCTCGCATTGGGCTGGGACGCCTTCGCCGACCTGCTCGAAGGGGCGGCCGAGATGGACCGCCATTTCCGCCTCGCCGACGGCGCCGACAATATCTGCCTGCTCGCGGCCTTCGCCGATCAGGTTTACGCGAACCGGCTTGGTTGCCAGACGCGCGCGGTCTTCGCTTACGATGAACGATTGCGCCTGCTTCCCGATTATCTCCAGCAACTCGAAATGGAATCGAACGGCAAGTCGGTGACTTTCGATGGCCAGCCGCTTGCGCAACAGACCGCGCCGATTACCTGGGGCGGTGTTGGCACCGACGCGCAGCATGCGGTGTTTCAGCTGCTGCATCAGGGGACGCATCTGACCCCGGTCGAATTTGTCGTCGCGCGCGAGCCCGATCACCTGCTCGACGATGCGCATCACGAAACGCTCGTGGCCAATTGTATCGCGCAGGGCGCGGCGCTGATGGCGGGACGTGCAAGCGAGGATGGCGCCCGCAACTACCCGGGCAACCGCCCCTCGACGACGATCCTGCTCGATCAGGTGACACCGCGCAGCCTCGGGGCGCTGATCGCCTTCTACGAGCATCGCGTCTTCGCCAACGCCGTGCTGCTCGGCATCAACCCGTTCGACCAGTTCGGGGTCGAGCTGGGCAAGGAAATGGCGAAAGGGCTTGCCGAAGGAACGGTCGAGTTCGATGCCGCGACGCAGGCCCTGATGCGGGCGGCGCTCGGCGATTGAGCGTGCATCGCTGACACTGAGCGCAAATTTCGATTGGCAAGCCGCGCCGGTGTAACCACATAGGCGCCGAGCGCGAACAAGCACGCGACCGTCATATCAGGGGTTCCCTATGAGCGAGTTTGATTACGACCTGTTTGTTATTGGTGCGGGCTCGGGCGGCGTGCGCGCGTCGCGCATCGCGGCATCGCACGGCGCGCGCGTTGCGGTGGCGGAGGAGTATCGGGTCGGTGGGACCTGCGTGATCCGCGGCTGCGTGCCCAAGAAATTGCTCGTTTACGGCGCCCATTTCGCGGAAGATATCCACGACGCGCGCAAGTTCGGCTGGAACGTCCCCGACTGCAAGTTCGACTGGCCGGTGCTACGCGACAATGTGCTGGCCGAGGTCGACCGGCTCGAGGGCCTCTACGGCCAGACGCTCGACAATCACAAGGTGACCGTCCTCCGAACGCGCGCGACGGTCGCCGGGCCGCAGAAAGTGCGCCTGGCCGACGGGACCGAGCTTACCGCCGAACGCATCCTGATCGCGACAGGCGGCTGGCCGCACGTCCCCGAATTTCCGGGCAGCGAACATGCGATCACATCGAACGAGGTATTCCACCTCGAAACGCTGCCGAAGCGCATCATCATCGCAGGCGGCGGCTATATCGCCAACGAGTTCGCCGGCATCTTCAACGAATTCGGCAGCAAGGTGACAATCGTCAATCGCGGCGACACGATCCTGCGGGGTTATGACGAACAGATCCGCGACCGGCTGCTCCAGATTTCGATGACCAAGGGGATCGATTTCAAGTTTAACGCGCCGTTCGAGTCGATCGAGAAGAATGACGATGGATCGCTGACGGTGATGCTCGAAGGCTACGAGCCGATGCAGGCCGATGCGGTGCTGCTCGCTGCGGGGCGGGCTCCCAACAGTCGCGGGATCGGGCTGGAAGAGGTCGGCGTCGAGCTCGACGACAAGGGTGCGATCACGGTCGACGAGCGGAACCAGTCGTCGGTGCCGAGCATCTTCGCGGTCGGCGACGTTACCGACCGCATCCAGCTCACGCCCGTCGCGATCCGCGAGGGTCAGGCCTTCGCCGATACCTTCTATGGCGGCAAGCCGACGGTGGTCGATTATCAGAATGTGCCGAGCGCGGTGTTCAGCCACCCCCCGATCGGCGCGGTCGGCATGACCGAGGCAGAGGCGCGCAACAAGCTCGGCTCGGTCCGTGTCTACACCAGCGATTTCCGCGCGATGAAAAATGTCCTCGCCGGCCGCAACGAGCGCGCGCTGTACAAGATGATCGTCAACGCCGCGACCGACCAAGTTGTCGGCCTGCATATGATCGGCCCCGATGCGCCCGAAATATTGCAGGCAGCGGCCGTCGCAGTGAAGGCGGGGCTGACCAAGGCGGATTTCGACAACACCGTCGCGCTGCACCCCAGCATGGCCGAGGAACTGGTGCTGCTGAAATAGCCGCCGCGATCCCTGGCTTTCGCCGGGGCGCACCCAATGCTAGGCTTGTTCCCGAAAATCGCGGGAGGGACGCATGGCGGGAACGGCTTTGGTCACCGGGGGCAGCGGCTATATCGCGGGCTTCCTGATCCGGCAGCTGATCGCAAATGGCTGGACCGTTAAGACAACCGTCCGCAGCCTGAAGCGCGAAGCCGAGGTTCGCGGCTGGCTAAAGGTCGACGACGGCAAGCTGCATTTCTTCGCCGCGGATCTGGAAGATGACGCCGGCTGGGCGGGAGGCGATGGCGGGGTGCAGCCATGTCGCGCATGTCGCGTCGCCCTTTCCGCTCGACGTTCCGAAACATGCCGACGAACTCGTGGTCCCGGCGCGTGAAGGCGCGCTGCGTGCGCTGCGTTTCGCCAAGGGAGCAAGGGCGAGGCGCTTTGTCCTCACCTCGTCGATGGCGGCGATCGCCTATGGACACGGCAAGGGGCGGGAACTCTACAACGAGGCGGATTGGACCAATCTCGATAATCCCGACGTCATGCCCTATCCGCGTTCGAAGACCGTCGCCGAGCGCGCGGCGCGCGCTTGGGCAAGGACGGAGGCGCCCGAAATCGAGTTCGCCTCGGTCAATCCTGCCGCGGTGTTCGGGCCGCTGCTTTCCGACGATCTTTCGACATCGATCGAGGTCGTAAAGCAGCTGCTCGAAGGCAAGGTCCCGATGTGCCCCGATGTCGGCTTCGGCATAATCGACGTGCGCGACGTCGCCGACATGCATTATCGGGCGCTGACCGCCGACGGAATCCGGGACGAGCGTTTCGTCTGCTCCGGGCCGTTCCTGAAATTTGTCGATGTCGCGAATATCCTGATCGCAAATCTGGGCGAACAGGCGCGCAAGGTGCCAACGCGCCGGATGCCCGACTGGTTGCTCAAGGCGCTGGCAGTCTTCCGTCCCGAACTCAAGCAGGTCGTTGCCGAACTTGGCAACATCCGCGGCGGCGACAGCCGCCACGCGATGCGGCGGCTCGGCTGGACGATGCGACGGCCGGAGGAAGCGGTCCTCGCGACCGCGCATAGTCTGATCGAGCGGGGGATCGTGGCAATCTAGCCGATCCGGTACGGCACGACGTCGCGGCGGTCGGGGTCGACAAGGATCGGGCGGTCGCTCGGCGGGAAGGCGCGTTGATCGCAATCGTCGCGTGGGCAGATGCGGCACGACAGGCCGATGCGCGTCGCGGCTTGCGGCGCATTCACATCGACTCCGTCGGCGTAGACGAAGTCGGCGGCATATTGCGCCTCGCATCCGAGCGCGACGGCGTAACGGCGCGGTGAGCGGGCGTAGCTGCCCGAGGGTTTTACCAACCCTTTCGCCATCGACACATAGCGCAGCCCGTCGGGCGTCTCGGCAAGCTGGAAGAGAATACGGTCGGGAATCGCCGCCGCTTCGTGGACGATCCACAGCGGACAGGCGCCGCCGAAGCGTGCAAATTGCAGGCGCGTCGCGCTGTGGCGCTTGGTGATGTTGCCCGCCATGTCGACGCGGCAGAAGAACATCGGGATGCCGCGCGCGCCGGGGCGCTGGAGGGTCGAGAGGCGGTGGCACGCCTGCTCGAAACTCACCCCATATTCAAGGCGAAGGCGATCGATATCGTGGCGCAACGCGCGCGCGCTGGCGCGGAAGGGGGCGTAGGGCATCAGCACCGCGCCCGCCGCATAGTTGGCGAGCCCGACGTGGAGCAATTGTCGCGCCGCCGCGGTGCGTAGCGGGCTGGCCTCGACCACCGCCGCGATCTCTTTCGCCAGCGCGAGGGCGGCGAGCTGGTGCGCGAGCTGGAAGCGCCGCGTTTCTGTGGGCTGCGACGGGTCGATGACAAGGTGGCGCATCGTCGCGTCATAGTCGCGCAGCGCCTGCGCCTGATTATAGACGATCGAGATGCCGAGCGCATCGCGCAGCCGTCGCTCGATCGTTTCGATTGCGGGCGAGGGGTCCTTGCCGCGGAGCTGCGCGGCGAGCGCCTCGGCGGCGCGGTCGATGCTGTCGACATAATTGCCCGCATCGTGAAACCAGTCGCGTACCTCTTCCCACGGCAGGCGGCTCCCCTCGGCGGTGCCGCCGGTCAGCGCTTCGTCGATGATCTGGAGCCGCTGTCCCGCGCGGCGGTAAGCGGCGTGGAGCGCGACGAACTGGTCGGCGAACTGCGGCTGCTGGAGCGCCGCGCGTTCGACCTGTTCGGGGGGCAGCGGCGCGGCCGCGAACAGCGGATCGGCGGCTGCTTCGCGGAGCGCGCCGGCGCGGCGGTCGCCCGCATCGGCGGCGACCTCTTCCCATTCGAGCGGAAACAGCTTTTGCAGGCGGTCGAGCAGCGCGGGGGTGAGCGGGCGGTCGTCATGCTCGATCTGGCTGAGGTAGGAGGCCGAGATGCCAAGCTGGCCCGCGAAGTCGGCCTGGCGGAGGGCGCGGGTTTCCCGAAGTTGGCGAAGTTGCCGCCCAGCGTAGAGTCGGGTTTGCACCATCCGCACGATGCTACTTTGCAAACCTGTACTTTGCAACTTTGCAAATTCGCATTTGCATCGACTGTGCGAGCGAGGCAGACGGCGCTGTCGCCATTGTTGAAGGGGCTCGCATGTCTGCCAATATCGCCGAAATGGAACGCCGCCGCGCTGCCGCGCGGCTGGGCGGGGGGCAAAAGCGCATCGATGCGCAGCATGCCAAGGGCAAGCTGACCGCGCGCGAGCGGCTCGACGTGCTGCTCGACGAAGGATCGTTCGAGGAACTCGACACCTATGTCGAGCATGATTGCGTCGATTTCGGCATGGAAAAACAGAAGATCCCCGGCGACGGCGTCGTCACCGGCAGCGGCACGATCAACGGCCGCCTCGTCTATGTCTTCAGCCAGGATTTCACGGTGTTCGGCGGATCGCTGTCGAAGCGCCATGCCGAGAAGATATGCAAGGTGATGGACAAGGCGATGCTCGCGGGCGCGCCGGTGATCGGGCTCAACGACAGCGGCGGCGCGCGCATCCAGGAGGGTGTCGCAAGCCTTGGCGGCTATGCCGACGTGTTCCAGAAGAATGTGTTGGCGTCGGGCGTCGTGCCGCAGATCAGCCTGATCATGGGGCCGTGCGCGGGCGGGGCGGTTTACAGCCCCGCGATGACCGACTTCATCTTCATGGTGAAGGATTCGAGCTATATGTTCGTCACCGGGCCTGACGTGGTCAAGACGGTGACCAACGAGGTGGTAACGCAAGAGGAGCTGGGCGGCGCGATCACGCACACGACCAAGAGCTCGGTCGCCGATATCGCGTTCGAAAATGATATCGAGACGTTGCTGGCGACGCGCGATTTCTTCGACTATCTGCCCGAAAACAACCGCAGCGGCGTTCCGGTCCGTCCGACGAGTGACCCTTATGACCGCGAGGACAAGAGCCTCGACACGCTGATCCCGCCCAATGCGAACCAGCCGTACGACATGCACGAGCTAATCCGTAAAACGGTCGACGAAGGCGATTTCTTCGAAGTACAGCCGGCGCATGCAGGCAACATCATCTGCGGCTTCGGGCGCATCGAGGGGCGCACCATCGGCATCGTCGCGAACCAGCCGCTGGTGCTCGCCGGGGTGCTCGACATCAATTCGTCGAAGAAGGCGGCGCGCTTTGTGCGCTTCTGCGACGCGTTCGAGATACCGATTGTCACCTTCGTCGACGTCCCCGGCTTCCTGCCGGGAACGGCGCAGGAATATAATGGCATCATCAAGCATGGCGCAAAGCTGCTCTTCGCTTATGCCGAGGCGACGGTGCCCAAGATCACGGTGATCACGCGCAAGGCCTATGGCGGCGCGTACGACGTGATGGCGTCGAAGCATCTGCGCGGCGATCTGAACTATGCCTGGCCGACCGCCGAAATCGCGGTGATGGGCGCGAAAGGCGCGGTCGAAATCATCTTCCGCAGCGATATCGGCGACCCCGAAAAGATCGCCGAGCGCACGAAGGAATATGAGGACCGCTTCGCCAACCCGTTCGTCGCGGCGCAGCGGGGGTATATCGACGAGGTGATCTATCCGCACTCGACGCGGCGGCGGATCGCGCTGGGCTTACGGAAGCTCAGGAACAAGAGCCTCGAAAATCCGTGGAAGAAGCATGATAATATTCCTCTCTAGCATTCTGCTCACGACTGCCGTCGTTCAGCAGCCGGTGTCGGTGCCGGTCACGCCGCCTCGCAACGAGTTGGAGCGACGACTTCTGGCTCCCGGCGATGACGTGCTCAGTGATGTCCAGGCTTGGGTCGACGTAAATGCCAAAGATCCGGATGCGCTACAAAGCGCTATGACGGAAGCCGGGTTCGGACCAGCTCGCACAGACGCGGAATGCTGGTTCCGTCGTTACGAAAGAATCGTTGCGCCCGACGGGCTGCGGCGCATGGCGACCATCAGGTTTTGTGAGGGCCGAAAGCCGTTCGCTTTTGTCCTGATAGGCTATCCTTATCCTAGCCGGGCGCCGCAGCCGGGCGCGGTCCGTACATCCCGCCCTAAACAATGAGACCAATCATGAAACTAGGCCGCCTCAACCATATCGGCGTTGCGACGCCGTCGATTGCCGATAGCATCGCCTTTTACCGCGACGTGATGGGCGCGACTAAAATCCATGATCCGTTCGACCTGCCCGAGCAGGGGGTGAAGGTGTGCTTCGTCGATACCCCCGGCGCCGACGGCGCGCTGAACGGCACACAGATCGAGCTGATCGAGCCATTGCCGGGCAACACCTCGATCGCGGGCTTCCTTGAGAAGAACCCCGCAGGAGGCCAGCATCATATGTGCTACGAAGTGCCCGACATTCATGCCGCCAAGGCTGCGTTCGAGGCGATGGGCAAGCGCGTGCTCGGCGAACCCCGCATCGGCGCGCATGGGACGCCCATTTTCTTTGTCCACCCCAAGGATATGGGCGGGGTTCTCACCGAAATTATGGAAACTCCGAAGGATGATCACGCATGATTTTTTACGATAGCCCCAATCCGGCGCCCAACCCACGCCGCGTCCGCATCTTCGCGGCGGAGAAGGGCATCGACCTGCCGAGCGAGACGATTTCGATCGTCGCGGGTGAGCAAAAGACGCCCGCCTATCTCGCGATCAACCCGCGCGGTCAGACGCCGGCGCTCCGGCTCGACGATGGTTCGGTGCTGACCGAGAGCGTTGCGATCTGCCGCTATCTGGAGGCGCTATACCCGGACGCGCCGCTGTTCGGCGCGACCCCGGCCGAGATTGGGGCGATCGAAATGTGGATTCGCCGGGTCGAACTTGTGCTGATGGAGCCGATCAGCAAGATTTGGCTGCATACCCACCCCTTTACCGCGCGGCTGCCGATCCAGCGCTTCCCCGACTATGGTGAGGCCAACCGCCCGCGTGCGATGGATGCTTTTGCGATGTGCGACGCTGCGCTCGGTCAATCGCCGTGGCTGGCGGGCGAGGCATTCAGCGTGGCGGATATTCTGTTGCTGACCGCCGTCGATTTTGCCGCCTTCATCGGCGTTCCGTTCCCCGATGACCTTGGCCATTTGCGCAGCTGGCGCCAGCGCATGTCCGCCCGGCCCAGCGCGACGGCCTGAAAGCGAAGATCATGCCAGATAAACTCACCCTCGACCAATGGGCCGCCGCCGCCGCGAAGGAGGCGAAGGGCAGGGACCTGACGTGGCACACACCCGAGGGGATCGACGTCAAGCCACTCTATACCGCCGAGGATGTGCGCGAAGATCCCGGTCTCCCCGGCTTCGCGCCGTTCACCCGCGGTGTGAAGGCGACCATGTATGCGGGGCGGCCGTGGACGATCCGGCAATATGCGGGCTTTTCGACCGCCGAGGAATCGAACGCCTTCTATCGCCGCAACCTTGCCGCAGGGCAGAAGGGGCTTTCGGTCGCCTTCGACCTTGCCACCCACCGCGGCTATGACAGCGACCATCCGCGCGTTGTCGGCGACGTCGGCAAGGCGGGGGTCGCGATCGACAGTGTCGAGGATATGAAGATCCTGTTCGACGGCATCCCGCTCGATCAGATGTCGGTCAGCATGACGATGAACGGCGCGGTAATCCCCATCCTCGCCTTCTTCATCGTCGCGGGCGAGGAGCAGGGGGTCGATCGAAAGCTGCTCGACGGAACGATTCAGAACGACATCCTCAAGGAGTTCATGGTCCGCAACACCTACATCTACCCGCCCGAGCCGAGCATGCGGATCATCTCGGACATCTTCGGCTACACCAGCCGCGAGATGCCGAAGTTCAACAGCATCTCGATCTCCGGCTATCATATGCAGGAAGCCGGCGCGACGCAGGTGCAGGAGCTGGCCTTCACCATCGCCGACGGCGCCGAATATGTGCGCTATGGCGTCGCGTCGGGCCTCGACATCGACAAGTTCGCGGGACGCCTGTCCTTCTTCTTCGCAATCGGCATGAACTTCTTCATGGAGATCGCCAAATTGCGCGCGGCGCGCGTGCTGTGGCACCGCGTGATGACCAACCTCGGCGCCAAGGACGAACGCAGCAAGATGCTGCGCACGCACTGCCAGACGTCGGGGGTCTCGCTCACCGAGCAGGACCCGTACAACAATGTCATGCGCACGACGATCGAGGCGATGGCGGCGATGCTCGGCGGCACCCAGTCGCTGCACACCAATGCGCTCGACGAAGCGATCGCGCTGCCGACCGATTTCTCGGCCCGCATCGCGCGCAACACCCAGATCGTCATCCAGGAAGAGACCGGGATGACCAAGGTGGTCGATCCGCTCGGCGGCTCCTATTATGTCGAGGCGCTGACGCAGGAACTGGTCGACAAGGCGTGGGAGATCATCGAGCGCGTCGAGAAGGAAGGCGGGATGGCCAAGGCTGTGGCCGCTGGCTGGCCCAAGGCGATGATCGAGACGGCGGCGGCGGCGCGGCAAGCGCGCGTCGACCGCGGCGACGATGTCATCGTCGGAGTGAACAAATATCGTCTGAAGGACGAGGATCTGCTCGAAACGCTCGAGGTCGATAATAGCAAGGTTCGCGAAGCGCAGGTCGCGCGCATCAATCGCGTCAAAGCGAGCCGCGATGAAGCCGCCTGCCGGACGGCGCTCGACGCGCTGCGCAAGGCGGCGGCCGCGCCGCAGTCGATCGAAACCAATCTGCTCGCGCATGCGGTCGAGGCGGCGCGCGCTCGTGCGACGCTCGGCGAAATCAGTTCGGCGATGGAGGAGAGCTTCCAGCGCTATGCGACGCAGCCGACGCCGGTGAAGGGCGTCTATGCCGCGCCCTACGAAGGCGACGACCGCTGGAGCCAAGTGCTCGAAGGCGTAAAGGCGGTCGAACGCCGCATGGGCCGAAAACCGAAACTGCTCGTCGCCAAGATGGGACAGGACGGCCACGACCGGGGCGCCAACGTCATCGCTTCGGCCTTCGGCGACATGGGTTTCGACGTCGTTTCGGGGCCGCTGTTCCAGACGCCCGAGGAGACGGTGGTGCTGGCTTTGGACGCGGGCGTCGACGTCGTCGGCGCCTCGAGCCTGGCCGCGGGGCACAAGACACTTATCCCCGAACTTATCCACAAGCTGAAAGAAGCCGGGCGCGGCGACATCAAGGTCATCGCGGGCGGGGTGATCCCGCCGCAGGATTATCAATATCTGCGCGACGCGGGGGTGCAGGGTATCTATGGCCCCGGTTCCAATGTGGTCGAATGCGCCGCCGACGTGTTGCGCCTGCTTGGCCATAATATGCCCCCGCTGGAGGATGCCGCATGAGCGACCATAAACCCGAAACGTTGAGCGTTCACGCCGGCACCGCGCCCGATCCGACGACCAAGGCGCGGATCACGCCGATTTACCAGACGGCATCCTACGTGTTTGACGATGTCGACCACGCCTCGCGATTGTTCAACCTTCAGGAATTCGGGAATATCTATACCCGGATCATGAACCCCACCAACGGCGCGCTCGAAGGCAAGATTGCGGCGCTGGAGGGCGGGCAGGCGGCGCTCGCGGTCGCCTCGGGGCACGCCGCGCAATTCCTGGCTTTTCATACGATCATGGAACCGGGGTGCGAGATCGTCGCAGCGAAAAAGCTGTATGGCGGCTCGCTCAACCAATTGGGGCAAAGCTTCCGCAAGATGGCGTGGACGACGCATTTCGTCGATGCCGACGATCCGGCGAAGGTCGCGGCGGCGATCAATGACAAGACGCGCGCGGTGTTCATCGAAAGCCTCGCCAATCCAGGCGGGGTCGTTCAGGATATCGCTGCAATTGCCAAGATCGCCCACGATGCCGGCGTGCCGCTCATCGTCGACAACACGATGGCAACCCCGATGCTGTGCCGGCCGATCGAGCATGGCGCCGACATCGTCGTTCATTCGGCGACCAAATTTTTAAACGGTCACGGCAATGCAATCGGCGGCTTGATTGTCGATGCCGGGACGTTCGACTGGGCGAAAGGCGGCAAATATCCCGCGCTGAGCGAACCGAATGCCTCCTATCACGGGCTCAAATTCACCGATGCGTTCGGGCCGCTGGCCTTCATTCTCGCGGCGCGGACGCTCGGCCTGCGCGACCTGGGCCCCGCGCTCGCGCCGATGAATGCCTTTCTTGCGCTCACCGGTATGGAGACGCTGGCGCTGCGCATGGACCGGCATTGCAGCAATGCGATCGCGCTCGCCAAATGGTTGCGGGATCATCCGGCGGTGAGTTGGGTCTCTTATGCCGGGCTGCGCGACAGCCCCTATCACGAATTGGCGCACAAATATCTCGGCGGGCGCGGCGGCGCCGTGTTCACCTTCGGACTCAAGGGCGGCTACGACGCCGGCGTCAAGCTCGTCTCCTCGGTCAAGCTGTTCAGCCATCTCGCCAATCTTGGCGATACCCGTTCGCTGATCATCCACCCCGCCTCGACAACACACAGCCAGCTTTCGGAGGCCGAACTGGTCGAAGCCGGCGCCGGCCCCGACGTCGTCCGTGTGTCGGTGGGGATCGAACATATCGACGACATCATCGCCGACCTGGCGCAGGCATTGGAGACCGAAGCGTGACCGACACCCGTACCGACTGGACCCGCGAGGAAATCGCCGAGCTGTTCGATCTGCCGTTTGACGAACTGATGTGGGAGGCGCAGGGCGTCCATCGCCGCCATCATGCGCGTGGGCAAGTGCAGCTTTGCACCTTGCTCAGCATCAAGACCGGCGGCTGCGTCGAGGATTGCGGCTATTGCTCGCAATCGAAGCATGCCGACAGCGGGCTGAAAGCGACCAAGCTGATGGACGTGCGCGCGGTGCTGCAAGCCGCGGCGCAGGCAAAGGATGCGGGCTCAAAGCGTTTCTGCATGGGCGCCGCGTGGCGCAACCCCAAGGACCGCGACATGCCCGCGATCGTCGAGATGGTCGAGGGCGTGCGCGCGATGGGCATGGAAACCTGCATGACGCTGGGGATGCTCAGCAAGGAACAGGCGCAGACGCTGGCGGTCGCGGGGCTCGACTATTACAACCATAATATCGACACGAGCCCGGAGAATTACGATAATATCATTTCGACCCGCACCTTTCAGGATCGCCTCGATACGCTGGAGGAGGTGCGCAGCGCGGGTATCAACGTGTGCAGCGGCGGCATCGTCGGCATGGGCGAGACGCGCGCCGATCGCGTCGGCTTCATTCATGCGCTGGCGACCCTGCCCGAACATCCGGGCAGCGTGCCGATCAACGCGCTGGTGCCAGTGAAGGGCACCGTGCTCGGCGACATGCTGGCAGACACGCCGCTCGCCAAGATCGACGACATCGAGTTCGTTCGCACCATTGCGGTGGCGCGCATCACCATGCCGCGCTCGATGGTCCGCCTGTCGGCGGGGCGCGAGAGCATGTCGGAGGCTTGCCAAGCGCTCTGCTTCATGGCGGGCGCGAACAGCATCTTCACCGGCGACAAGCTGCTGACGACAGCCAATGCGGGCGACAATGCCGACGCGGCGCTGTTCGCGAAGCTGGGGCTGCGGCCGATGGAGAGCGAAGAGCCGATGCGGATGGAAGCGGCGGAGTAATTCCCCCTCCCGCTTGCGGGAGGGGTTAGGGGAGGGCCTGTTCCCTCCGAACAAGTTTTCGATCTTCGTTTGCGGACAGGCCCTCCCCCGGCCCCTCCCGCAAGCGGGAGGGGAGTGAAGAGTGTTCAAGAAAATCCTGATCGCCAACCGCGGTGAAATTGCCTGCCGCGTCATCAAGACCGCGCGCCGGATGGGCATCGCGACCGTCGCCGTCTATTCGGACGCCGACGCGCGCGCGCCGTTCGTGCGGATGGCGGACGAGGCGGTGCATATCGGACCGTCGCCCGCGTCCGAATCCTATCTGATCGCCGACAAGATCATCGCGGCGTGCAAGGCGACGGGCGCCGAAGCGGTGCATCCGGGTTATGGCTTCCTGTCGGAGCGCACCAGCTTCGCCGAGGCGCTCGCCAAGGAAAATATCGCCTTCATCGGCCCGCCGGTGAACGCAATCGCCGCGATGGGCGACAAGATCGAGTCGAAGAAGCTCGCGAAGGAAGCGGGGGTCAACGTCGTCCCCGGCTTCGTCGGCGAGATCCGCGATACCGAGCATGCGGTCGAGATTTCGAACGAAATCGGCTATCCGGTGATGATGAAGGCGTCGGCAGGCGGCGGCGGCAAGGGCATGCGCCTCGCCTATGACGAAAAGGACGTCCGCGAAGGCTTCGAGGCGACGAAGCGCGAGGGGCTCAACAGCTTCGGCGACGACCGCGTCTTCATCGAGAAGTTCATCCTGAACCCGCGCCATATCGAAATTCAGATTCTCGGCGACCAGCACGGCAATATCCTCTATCTCAACGAGCGTGAATGCTCGATCCAGCGGCGGCACCAGAAGGTCGTCGAGGAAGCGCCGTCGCCCTTCGTCACGCCCGAAATGCGGAAAGCGATGGGCGAACAGTGCGTCGCGCTGGCGCGGGCGGTCGGCTATTACAGCGCGGGCACGGTCGAGCTGATCGTCTCGGGCGCCGACCCGACGGGCGAGAGCTTCTACTTCCTCGAAATGAACACGCGGCTTCAGGTCGAGCATCCGGTGACCGAAGCGATCACCGGCATCGACCTGGTCGAGCAGATGATCCGCGTCGCCGCGGGCGAGAAGCTCGAGATGACGCAGGACGACATTAAGATCGACGGCTGGGCGATCGAGAACCGCGTCTATGCCGAGGATCCGTATCGCGGCTTCCTGCCCTCGACCGGTCGCCTCGTGCGCTACCGCACCCCCGTTCCGGCGTGGGAGGGCGGGGAACGCGGCGTCGATGGCGTCCGCGTCGATGCGGGGGTCATGGAGGGTGGCGAAGTGTCGATCTTCTATGACCCGATGATCGCCAAGCTTATTACCTGGGCGCCGACGCGCGACGCGGCCGCCGACTTGCAGGTCGCGGCGCTCGACCGCTTCGAACTTGAAGGGCTCGGCCACAATATCGACTTTTTGTCGGCGATCATGCAGCATCCCCGCTTCCGTTCGGGCGAACTGACGACGGGCTTTATCGCCGAGGAATATCCCGAGGGTTTCGACGGCGCCGATACCGGCGAGGATGTGGAGCGCACGCTGGCGGCGATCGCGGGTTTCATGGCGTCGGCCGAGGCGGATCGCGCGCGGCGGACCGACGGCCAGCTTGGCGACCGGCTCGACCCACCCGCCAAATGGCAGGTGACGATGGGCGGCGCGAACCACAAGGTCAAGATCGGCCACAAACATATCAAGGTCGATGGCGACAGGATCGACATCGCGCTGGAATATACGCCCGGCGACCGGCTGGTCGTGGCCGGGATCGACGACAGCGAATTGGCGGTGAAGACCCTGAAGACGCGCACCGGCTGGCGCATGACGACGCGCGGGCGCGTCCACGACGTGCGCGTTCTGCCTTGGCATATCGCGCCGCTCACCGCGCACATGATCGAAAAAATCCCGCCCGATCTCTCCAAATTCCTCATCTGTCCGATGCCGGGTCTGCTTGTCGCGCTGCATGTCGGCGAGGGCGACAAGGTCGAGGCGGGGCAGCCGCTCGCGACGGTCGAGGCGATGAAGATGGAGAATATCCTGCGCGCCGAAAAATCGGGCGTTGTGAAGAGCGTCAATGCGGCGCAGGGCGATAGTCTCGCGGTGGACGCGGTGATCATGGAGATGGAGTAGCGCGCCCTCGTCCTTCTCGCGAAGGCGGGAACCTGGCTAAAGCTGGGAAGAAGCTGGATGGGGTGGAGAGCCGCGTGTCTCTCCGCGCCCTGACGGGATGGTGGAGAGTTGGAATGCACCTGAATCACGACGCAGCAGCCCCCGCGGGCGAACCCATTGCGTTCGACGATTTCCTTCGCGTCGATATTCGCATCGGCACGATCGTGGAGGCCGAACCCTTCCCCGATGCACGCAAGCCGGCGTTCAAGTTGAAGATCGACTTCGGTCCGGCGATCGGCGTCAAGAAGAGCAGCGCGCAGATCGTCGCGCGCTATGGCCTTGAAGAATTGCCTGGGCGACAGGTGGCGGCAGTGGTCAATTTTCCGCCGCGCCAGATCGGCAAATTCATGTCGGAGGTGCTGACGCTGGGATTTGCAGACGAGGAGGGGGACGTTATCCTCTTTGCACCCGACCATCTCGTGCCCAACGGGTCGCGTCTGTTCTGACAATTTTTAGCTGCTAGGGGGTAGCGCCTCGTCGCCCCGGCTAAGGTCCGGAACGACGACCGAGAATATCCTCCTTTTCGCGTAGCGATGACCGATAGGGCAGCCGCCGGGGTGCCGCATTGCCGGACTGTCGCCCGCTCTGGACCAAGCCGCGGGAACATACCGGCCGTCCACATCGTCGGCCGTGCCCGACATTCCTCCGGAGAAAGGCGGTGCGACGGCGCGCAAAATAGGATTTTTCCTATCTTTCCTACAATATATGTTCCTCTTACGTTCCAAATCGAATCAGCTCAATCTCCATCTAAACTGCTGATTTGAAAGAGGATCACCAATGACCATCTCGACTTTTTCCTTTTCCAACGCCACAGGTCCTTATGCTCCCTCCCAGAGTGATGGCGGCGTGACGACGCATGATTTTGTCGTATCGGGTCCGGGCGCCACCTTTGACGGCACCTATCTGAACCTGCCGGCGGGCAGCTATCTGACCGCGGGGATGGCAGGGATTGCCCTGCCGACTGATGCCGATCCGGCGAAAACACAGACCCCCGAGGAAATCACGCTCGAATATGTCGGGATCCTGCCCGCCGACGAGAGCCCGCTGGTGTCGCTCTTCGACTATGGCGATGGCCGCCTCGATCTTTATGCGCACTGGGATAGCGGTCGCCTGCGCGCCAATTTCGAACGCAACGGCACCACGGCCATGATCGACAGCATTGCGGGCCTTTCGACGACCGCTGAAGAGCGCGTCGGATTGCGCTATGTTGACGATCCCTCCGGCGCCGGCGGCACGGTAACATTCCTGCGTAACGGCGTCGCATTCGGTCCCAGCCAGACGATCGCATTCAAACCGCGCATCACCCCCAATGCGGTGCTCGAGTGCAATGCATCGCTCGGCAACACCGCGAACAGCCGTGCACAGAAGGTCCGCGAGATCAAACTCACGCTTGGCGCGCTGACGACGACCAATCCTCCCGGCGGCGGCGGCAATGACGACGGCAAGAGTTCTACCTTTGCCTTTCCTGCCGCGACGGGCCCCTATGCGCCGGTGCAGGCCAATGGCGGCGTGACGACGCAAAGTTTAGCCGTCTCGGGCCCGGGCGCGACATTCGACGGCACCTATCTGCAGTTGCCGGCCGGAACCTATCTGACCGCCGGGAATGCCGGCATTGCACTGCCGACGGATGGCGATCCCGCCAAGACGCAGACGCCCGATGACATCACTCTCGAATATGTCGGCATCCTGCCGGCCACGAACAGCCCCCTCGTTTCGCTCTATGATTATAACGATGGCGAGATTTCGCTCTATGCGCATTGGGACACCGGCCGCCTGCGCGCCAACTTCGAACGCAACGGCACGCGGGCGCAGATCGACAGCATCGGGGGTCTTTCGCTGACTGCCGAGGAACGCGTCGGCCTGCGCTATGTCGACAATCCATCGGGCGCGGGCGGCACGATCACCTTCCTGCGCGACGGTGCCGCCTTGGGAGCAAGCCAGACGCTCGCCTTCAAGCCGCGGATCACGCCCGACGCGGTGCTCGAATGCAACGCCTCGCTCGGCAACATCGCGAACAGCGGCGCGCAAAAGGTCCGCGAGATCAAACTCACCCTCGGAACCCAGACGACGACCAATCCTCCGGGCGGCGGCGGGGGCACCTTTACCGTTTATGGCAAGCCCGGAACGCGGTTTCCGCTCGACATCCCGATTTCGGGAAGCGCGGGTACCTACGCCCTGACGATCCCGTCGGGGTTGGCGGTGCAGGAGCGCGTCGCCTCCAACACACTTATCGACCGGATATCGGCTTACGCTTTCCCGAACACCGGACCGGATTACGCCCCGACCCAGACCAATGACGGCGTCACGTCCAATTCGCTGGTCACCGTCGGCTCGGGCGCGAGTTTCGACGGGACCTATTTGCGGCTGCCGGCGGGAACCTACCTGGCCGCCGGCGCGCTCGGGATCGGCCTGCCGACCAGTTCGGATCCGGCAAAAACCCAGACACCCGTTGCGATCGAACTCGAATTCACGGGCATTCTGCCCGCGAACCAGAGCCCGCTCGTCTCGCTCTTCGACTATGGTGCCGGCGAATTTTCACTGAACAGCCACTGGGACACGGGGCGCCTTCGCCTGACGATGCAGCGCGACGCGCAGAGCATCCAGATCGACAGCGTCGGGGGTCTTTCGACTACGGCGCAGGAAAAGGTAGGCGTGCGTTACGACGACAATCCGGCCGGCGCGGGTGGCACCATCACCTTCCTGCGCAACGGCGCGCCCTTTGGCCCGAGCCAGGCGGTCGCGTTCAAGCCCCGGATCACGCCCGACGCCGAACTTGAACATAATGCCTCGCTTGGCAACACGAGCAATTCGGTCGCGCAGAAGATCGCCAACCTGTCGGTGACGATCGAGATGGCAGGGCAATCCTATGCCTTTCAACCCGTGACGTCGGGAACGATCTCGGCCGCGCAGCTCGAGACGCTCCATGTCGATGCCACCGGCATATCGTCGCCGCAGGCGGCAAAGACCATCTCGGTCGCGCCGACAGGCGGCACGGCCTTTACGGTCGATGTGATCGTCGGCCCGGTCGTCGTGGCGGCAGGGCAGGCCTATCGCGCAGTACTCGAAAACTGGAACAGTGGCAGCCGTGTCGATCATCCGGATGCGCTGGTGATGACGCGCCCGTCGCGCCAGAATTGCCAGTTCGAGGACAGCTTCCTGCGCGCCAATCAAGCGCCGTGGATGGAGTGCCTTCCCGAAGGCGCGGCGCCGACGATTGGCGGCATCGCTTATTATTGCGAGGCGATCCGGTCGGGCAGCTATATCCAGTTCCAGTTCGGCTATGACTGGACGGCGGCGGCGATGCCCGACAATCCATTTGGCGATCCGGCTGGCAAGGAAAGTTATATGGTGCCGCACAAATGGCGCATCGAGGACCAGGCGGGCAATGTGCTGGCGACGGTGGAACGTCCCGATGGCGGGCCGCTCAATGGCACCGACATCCCGCGGATTTTTTCGGGCAGTTATGACGGCAGCGGCGCCGCGATCACCAATGCGACGAACAAATGGTACCCGCACGGCACCGTCCGGTCCGGGGTGATCTGGCGTTCGGGAACGCCCGGCGCCTATGACCAAGCGGCGATCGACGCCAACCTGCCGCGCTATGATGCGGCCGTTCCCTATGGCTCGCATACCCATTTTTCGAGCAACGGCTTCGATGTCCGTCTGTTCGGATCGGACGGATTCAACGGCTTCGGCAATACACGGGTCATGCCCTATCAGCCGACCGACCATGCGACGCTGGTTCCGCAGGCGGGGGTGACAAACGATCCCTACAAGGGCTCGCTCTACGCCGCCTCGTCGCTCGCGGCGGTCGCATCGACCTGGCTGCGCTATACGCCGTTCAACCAGTGCGGCCGCTCGCCGATCACGGGTCCGGGCGGCGTACGCGACGATCGCTGTGCGATCGCCGAACCGGTTGCAGCCTATATGCACGACATCGCCTCGCTTCGCCCGCACGACGGTACGCCGCGAGCGCTGATCGCGCTCGATTATCTGACCGCCTACGCCAGCGATCCGTTCCATTGCTTCGAGGGTGGGCGCAATGTGCCGCTGTTCAAGGGGGCCAATGCCGCCCGCGACATCGGGCTGCGCGGCCATTATTATGGCTATGGGTCGGGTTCGCGCCCTGCGAACAAATCCTATTATGTTCAGGGCGGCCGTCAGTACGACATGGCAGATAGCTATAATCCCTGGTCGTCGAAGGTGCCCTATGGCGGGATGGCGGCGGACAAGCCCTATTTCGGAACCAACGAAATCGACCTGCCACACGCCCACCAATTCCCGCACTGGGGATCGCTGCTGTGGAAATCGCCGGAGTTCGCCTTTCTGGGCCACAAGCTCAGCGACCAGGCGCGGCTGTACGAGAATTGGATCCTCTCGAGCCCGTTCGGCGACCCGAACCTGTTCGCCGAACGGGGGGCAGCGTGGCAGTTCCTGCACGCGGCGCTGATCTGGAAAACCGCGTCGCGTAATTCCGATCGCCTCTATTCGCGCGACGAAATACTGACTTTCGTCGTTCAGGATTTCGAGATGTTCAGCGCGGCGCACAAGACGTCGAACCCCGGGTTCGACAATCCGCCATCCAACGTGATGGTCGGGGGCAGTGTCGACGATACGCGGGCCATCTATGCCGCGACCCACCGCTTCGGTGTGTGCGGACTGCACGATGGCGATGTCGCCCAGCACGACTTCTACATCGGATATTGGCTGACGGCGCTGGGAATCGCCGAGCGGATCGGTTTCAACGCCGCCGTTCGGGCGCGGTCGGCGACCGCGGGTGCGGTGCTCGACTGGCTGATCGCCAAGCATCGCCAACGGATCGTCGGCCGGATCAATGCGGCGGCCAATACCGACTGCGGCACGGGTACGCCCTATCTGCTGAGGATATGGAGTCGCGCCAGCCTGACCGCGGCAGGCGGCAACGTCGCCAGCCTGCCGCAGGGCTATGCGAACCTTGCGGCGGTCAATGGCACCAATGCGTCATGGGATGTGTTCCAGGAAGGCGGCAACATCGGCACCCGCGACGGACAGGCCATGGATCAACTGATCGCCGGACCCTCGATCCTGAAAAACCAACTCGGTCAATCGGGGAGCGACCTCGACCTGGCGGCGGCCACCGTGGCAAGCTGGCGAAGCGAGAAGATCACACAGCAGGATCTGCTCGGTCCGAACGGCGCGGGAACGAGCTGGTTTCGCTATCTCCAGGTCGTGCATAACCCAGCGATTTCCTGATGACCTCGATCGCATGAGGGACGCGCCGGTACAATCCGGCGCCGACTGATTGCCAAAAGTGAAGGGCGGATCGTCATTGACGCTCCGCCCTTCATTTTTGCGCATTTCCGGACCGTTTTTGTCCGGCGACAGATTGCGCGAGGCAATGCGGACCATTGCGCGGGAATTGGCTCGACATTTTGCTCGAAATTAACCTTATCTTGAGCCGACGCGACTAGTCGCAAACCGCTGATAGACCGAAAGATTGTTCATGACAGTACGCCTGTTCCTGCTGATCCTCGCAAGCGTAAGCCTCTCGGCGCTTGCGCAGCTTGCGCTCAAGATCGGGACGACCGCTGCCGCTGGCGGCCGAGCGACGGGCATTGGCGGTGAAATTGGCGGGCTGGCACAGTCGCCGATGATCATACTCGGCCTCGGTCTCTATGGAATCGGGGCGCTACTCTGGCTCTTCGTCCTCGGTCGTGCCCCGCTGTCGCTGGCCTATCCTTTCGTCGGGATCGGTTTCATCCTGACGATGCTCGCCGGCGCCTTCTGGCTGGACGAAAGCATCAGCGTCGCCCGCCTCGCGGGAACCCTGTTGATCGCCATCGGCTGCGTGCTGGTCGCCCGCTCGGCGTAGACCCATGATTCTGCAGGCCTCAACCATTCAGCCGTCGATACTTGAGCGTTCACCGCGCGCCTGTTCGATGTGGCTCGCCGCGATCGTCCTTGTCGCCGTTGTGCTGAGAGTGGCGGGCGCGTGGGTCCTGAAACATCCACTCGATAGCGATTCGCTCGCCTATTTCACGATGGCCCAAGGCCTCGCCGAACGTGGCGAGCTTGCGGATATGTACGGTCAGAAGGCCTTCTACAGCGCCGGTTACCCCTTGCTTCTCGCTCCCTTTTTCAAGGCGCTGGGCAGTTCGGTTGGCGCGGCGATAGCGGTCAACCTGCTGTTGTGCGCGGTGAGCATCGGGTTGATCTACCGGCTCGCGATCGCGCTGTCCGGACATCGCGGCGCCGGGCTGATCGCCGCCGCCATCTATGCTTTGTGGTTTCCGGGCGTCTGGAACGCGACGATGCTGGCAAAGGAAAATCTCTCGACCCCGTTGCTGCTTGGCATTGCGCTGTGCGCGGTTGCGATCGCGCGCGGCTACCGCCCTGCCGGAACCGCGCTGGTCGCCGGCCTTTTGTGGGGCGCGGCACTGGTCACGGGCGGTTCGGCGCTGCTGCTCTGCTTCGGCGTCGCCACCGCGCTGTTGATGCTCTGGCGCGCGCGGGGCCGCTTTGCGCCGGCCTTTTCCGCGGGGCTGTGCTTCATTGCCGGCGCCGCGCTGGTGCTGGCCCCCTGGCTCTATGCGACCAGCCAGATGGTCGGCCGCCCGGTTCTCACCACCAACGCAGCGTTCAACCTGTATCTCGGCCACAACCCCGCCGCGACGGGCAAATTCGTGAGCATCGCCGACACGCCGCTCGCAAAGGATTGGGAGGCGACGCGGCTGCGCCTCGGCGAGGTCGGAAATGCCGACCGCCTGCAGGCCGAGGCGCTCGACTGGATCGAAGCCAATCCGGGCAGGACGGCCGAACTGGCCGCACTCAAACTCGCCTATTTCTGGCAGCCCAATCTGCCCGACGCGAACGATTTCGCGGCATCGAAGGCCGTCGCCTCGATCCGGCTCTTCGAGGTTGCACAATATGGGCTGATCCTGCTGTTCGGGCTGCTCGCCTTTCGTTCGCGGCAGATCGCAAGCGACGGCAAATGGATTTTTGCCGCCATGATCGCGGGCTTCTGGTTGATCCATGCCGCAGCCTATATCATCACCCGCTACCGTGATCCGGCGATTCCGATGCTGATCGTCATGGCTGCCATCCCGGTTGCGGCCTGGATCGAACGGCTTCCCGCGCGAAGGGCCCTACGCGATGCTGCATGAACGACCCGACCGCGATGATGAGGCCGTGCCGCTGTTCGTCGATGTCGACGGGACACTGACGCGCGCGGATATCTCGCTCGAAAGTTTCGTGCGGATCGCGCGATCCGGCTGGTTGGCGATGATCGCGGTGCTGGCATGGCTGGTCGCCGGCCGTGCCGTCGCCAAGACGATGGCTGCGCGGCGCGACCGCATCGATGCCGCGCGGCTGCCGTACCGGCAAGAGGTGCTCGGTCTCATCGAGCAGGCCAAGGCCGAAGGCCGTCCCGTGATCCTGGCGAGCGCAAGCCATTGGCGGCACATCCGCCGCATCGCCGATCATCTGACGCTGCCGGATCCCGTGATCGCGACGCGCGGCCGTTCCAATCTCAAAGGTGTTGCCAAGCTGGCTGCCATCCGCGCCCGTATCGGCCCCGATACGCCGTTCGACTATGTGGGCGACAGCCGTGCCGATGCCTCTCTATGGCGTGAAGCGCGGCGTGGATGGTCGGTCGGCCATATCCCGCCGCGATCGGCGGTCGAACGCCTTGGAGACCCGCGCCCCGGCGCCGTCCGGGCCATTATAAAGGCAATGCGGCCTCACCAATGGGCTAAGAACGCACTGGTGATGGTGCCGGCGTTCACGTCGGGGGAGTTTGTGAAACCAGCCGTGCTCCCGACGGCGGTGGCAGCCGCGTTGCTCATGTCGCTGATCGCCTCGTCGATTTATTTGCTGAACGACCTCCTCGATATCGACTCCGATCGCGCGCACCGTACCAAATGGAAAAGGCCGCTTGCGCATGGCGATCTCCCGATTCCCGCCGCGCTGGTCTTGTCCTTGCTCCTTTCGGCGGCGGGGCTTGCCGGGGGGTGGCTGCTGGGTGGCCCGGAACTGACCTTCTGGCTCCTTGCCTATATGGCGATCACGACCGCCTATTCGTTCCGGTTGAAAGCGGTGATGGTCGGAGATGCCATTATACTAGCCTCGCTCTACACGATCCGTATCTGGATCGGCGGGGTTGCGATCGGGGTGGCACTCAGCTTCTGGCTGCTGCTCTTCTCGGTTTTCCTGTTTCTGAGCCTCGCCTATCTGAAACGTTATGTAGAGATGCGCGACGCGATCGAACCGGAACGCCTGTTGAGCGGGCGCGGCTACGTCGGCGGTGACCTTGACGTGGTGATGATGTCGGGGATTTCGGCCGGGATGGTTGCGATCCTCGTGCTCGCCCTGTTTGCGCACGACCCGGCAACGGCGGAACATTATGCGCTGCCTGAAATGCTATGGCTGCTATGTCTGCCGCTGATTTATTGGCTGAACCGCATCTGGATGATGGCCCGGCGCGGCGAGGTTGAGGGGGACCCGGTGGCCTTCGCGATAAAGGACGGGCGGAGCCTTCTCGTCGGTGCCGCGACGGCCTGCATCTTTCTTGGCGGCCTCTACGGCCCGGCGATCGTCGATCTGATAGCCGATTGAGGGCCGAAATCGGACCGAGGCTGGCGTGGGTTCAGTAACCGTCAGCCGATGGAGCGGCGCCTTGCGCGCCCGAACGGATCATTTGCCTTCAGACCATGATCCTGCGGCGCGGCGACGGCAAGTTTGCCGGTGCGCAAAGAGGAAAGTTCGATCGGAATTTCCGGCGAGAGGCGCGGTAAGGTTCGTGCCATACGCCGCGCCCACGCCGCAACCGGCCGGACGCGCCCGTCAGCGGTCAGCCCAGCAGCGCCACCGCCCTGATCCACCCCGCGCTGGCGCGCTCGATCTTTACCGGGAAACAGCTGAAGGTGAAGCCCGTCGCGGGAATTGCGGAGAGGTTGGTCAGCTTTTCGATCTGGTAATAGGGCCGGATGCGTCCGGCCTTGTGGCCTTCCCAGATGATCGACGGGTCGCGCGTCTCGGCCCAGCGCCGCGCGGTGTGGCTGAACGGCGCGTCCCAGCTCCAGGCGTCGGTGCCGACGACCTGCACGCCGCGCTCCGTCAGGTACAGCGTCGCCTCGGCGCCCATGCCGCAGCCCTGGTCGGTGAAATTATCGGTGCCATAGATCGCGCCCGACTGGACAAGCACGATGTCGAGCGGCTGGAGGTCGTGGCCGATGCGGGCGAGTTCGGCCTCGACCTCGGCGGCGCTGACGACATGGCCGTGCGGGCGATCCGAAAAGTCGAGCTTCACGCCGGGGCGGAAGAAGAGATCGAGCGGCGCCTCGTCGATCGAGGGGGCGCGCGTAGCGCCGCTGTCGGTGGTCGAATGATAATGCCAAGGCGCGTCCATATGCGTGCCGTTGTGCGTGCTCAGCGACAGCATTTCGACCGCCCAGCCTTCGCCGTCGGGCAGGTCTTCGCGCGTCAGCCCGGGGAAGAACATCGCGATCTGCTCCCATGTATTGTCATGGGTCATATAGGTGATGTTGGGGCGCATCACCGGCGGGTCGGAGACGACGCTGTTGGTGATCGGGATCGATAGATCGATGAACTGCATGAGCTCATCCTGCCACCGGATTGACGCTACGCCAAGAAGGCTTGCGCGGCGGCGCTTGCCCGGTAGAGAAGGGCGAAAGCCCCATGCAAAGCGGGGCGGGGGAGAGTATATGACCGAGAGTGCCGCCGCCGCCGGAAACGGGGCCGTTTACGAGCCGACCGCGAAAGATATCCGCATGGTCATCGCCGCCTCTTCGGCGGGCACGGTGTTCGAATGGTATGATTTCTTCATCTACGGCACATTGGCAGCGATCATCGGCAAGGCCTTTTTCCCCAGCGACAATGCGACGCTCGAAATCCTGCTCGTCTGGGCAGGATTCGCGGTCGGTTTTGGCTTTCGGCCACTCGGCGCAGTGCTGTTCGGTTTTCTCGGCGACCGGCTGGGGCGCAAATATACCTTCCTCGTCACCGTCACGCTGATGGGCATTGCGACAGCCGGAGTGGGCATGATCCCGTCGGCGGCGTCGATCGGCATCGTCGCGCCAATCATCGTCATCCTGCTCCGCGTGTTGCAGGGACTTGCGCTCGGCGGCGAATATGGCGGTGCGGCGATCTATGTCGCCGAACATTCGCCACCCGGAAAGCGCGGTTTCTACACCAGCTTCATCCAGGCGAGCGTCGTCGGCGGCTTCGTGCTCAGCTTGATCGTTGTGCTCGGATGCAAGGCGCTGATGTCCGACGCGGTGTGGGAAAGCTGGGGCTGGCGCGTGCCCTTCCTGCTCTCGCTGATCCTGCTCGCCATCTCGCTCTGGATGCGGCTCAAACTGTCAGAAAGCCCGGTGTTCCAGGCAATGAAGGCCGAGGGCGAACTGGCCAAGAACCCGCTCAAGGAAAGTTTCACCTATCCCGGCAATCTCCGCCGCATCTTCATCGCACTGTTCGGTATCGCCGCCGGCCTCACCGTGATCTGGTATACGGCGATGTTCTCGGGCCTGTCGTTCCTGAAAGGGCCGATGAAGGTCGATGATACCGCTGCCGAAATCATCGTCGGCTGCGCCGCCGCGGTCGGCATGGGTTTCTTCATCTGGGCGGGGCGCCTGTCGGACCGGATCGGGCGCAAGAAACCGATCGTCTGGGGCTATGCTGCGACGCTCGTGCTGCTGTTCCCGCTGTTCTGGTGGATGGGCAGCGTCGGCAATCCGGCGCTGTCGGCCGCCGCCGAACGCGCACCTGTGACGGTCACCGGTTCGCGGTGCAGCTTCGATCCGTTCGCGCAGAAACAGGAAACTGCCTGCGGCAAGACGCTGGGCGAGCTGACCAAGCTCGGCGCGCCTTACACCGTCGCCGCGACCGAGGGGGGCTTCGACAGTGTCAAGATCCGCATCGGCGACCGTGAGGTCGCGAGCGAGGATCCCGCGCTGCTCCAGCCCGCGCTCGAAGCGATGGGATATGATTTCGCGAAGCAGGTTCCCGACACCGGCAGCATTTTCATCATCTTCCTCGCGCTGCTCGGGCTCAGCGCGCTGTCGGGCTTTACCTATGGGCCGGTCGCGGCGCTTTTGTCCGAAATGTTCCCGCCGCATGTGCGCTATTCGTCGCTGTCGATCCCCTATCATATCGGCACGGGCTATTTCGGCGGTTTCCTGCCGCTGATCGCCAGTTTCATCATCGCGAAGACCGGCAATGCCTATGCTGGGCTCTGGTATACCTGGGGGGTCGTCCTCGTCGCTTTCCTCGTCACGGCTTTCATGTTGAAGGATCCGGTCGAGGGGCAATGGACCAAGTCCGCGGCTTGATCGCCCCCATTGGCGGAGCGCGCCAAGCGGTATAGGGGCTGGGGAATGATCGCCGTCCCTTCGCCCCTCCGCCTTCGCCTTTCATCCGAAGCCCTCGTCTCCAACTGGCGCTGGCTCGCCAAGCAGAGCGGTTCGGCGGCATGCGGCGCGGCGATCAAGGCCGATGGCTATGGGCTCGGCGCCCGCGCGGTAATGCGGCATCTCGCTGCCGCAGGATGCCGCGACTTCTTCGTCGCGACCTGGGCCGAGGCGGCGGCGTTGATGCCGCTTCTCGAGGGTATATCGCTGTCGGTCCTGCACGGCGCGGGGGCCGCCGACATGGTCGCGGCGCGCACGATCCCCGCGCGCCCGGTCCTTTGCAGCATCGAGCAGGTCCGGCGGTGGCAGCAGATGGGCGAGGGGCGGCCGTGCGACGTGATGGTCGATACCGGCATGAACCGTCTTGGGCTGCGCCCCGAAGAGGCGACTGGCGGCGCACTTGACGGACTGACGATCGAAACCCTGCTCAGCCATCTGGCCTCCGCCGATGAGGACAGCGAGCAGAATGTTCGTCAGTTGGCGGCTTTTTGCGCGATCGGGCAGGTCGTCCGCGCGCGTCGATACAGCCTCGCGAACAGCGCCGGCGTCTGTCTGGGCGCCGATTATGCTTTCGACCTGACGCGTCCCGGTATCGCACTCTATGGCGGCACGCCGCGCGCCGAGGCGGCGGGCCAATTGTGCCAGGTAGCTTTTCCCGAAGCGCGCATCTTGCAGGTGCGCAGTGTGCGCGAGGGTGAAACCGTCGGCTATGGCGCGACATGGACGGCGCGGCGCGCCACCCTGATCGTCGTCACCAATCTGGGTTATGCCGACGGCTATCTGCGATGCCATGCCGGGACGGGGGCCGGGGCGAGATGGCAGGGTCATGCCCTTCCGCTCGTCGGCCGCGTGTCGATGGACCTGACCGCATTTGATGCGAGCGATGCCGGCGCGGTCGACGAAGGCGACTGGATCGCGCTCGATTATGATCTGCAGTCGGTGTCGGCGGCGAGCGGATTGTCGCAATATGAATTGCTGACCGGGCTCGGGTCGCGCTTCGAGCGATATTGGAGCTGACCGGCGCGCGAGGGCGGACGGCCGGGGTTCGGTCGTTCGCTGCGCTATTTCGTTCGACGGTAAAAGAAAAAGGGCCCCGAACCTGCGTTCGGGGCCCAATTTTTCGTTCGATCCTTGCGGATTAGAACTTGAACGACGCGTTCGCGAAGAAGGTGCGGCCGCGATAGTCGTAACCCGAGTACAGCGGCGCGTTGCCGATGGTCGTGTAACCGACTGCCGAAATGCGCGGCGGCTTCGTGTCGAACAGGTTCTGCACGCCGACCGTCAGTTCATACTTCTCCTGGATGTTGAACTGGACCGAAGCCGAATGCAGGAAATAGTCCGCCGCTTCGAGATAATAATTATCACGATAGGACTGAACCAGATCCGGATCCGAAACGCCGGTGAGTTCGTCATAGGCGAAGAACTCGTAGGTCTTGTTGCGGTCGCCATCGATCCAGTCGAGGCCATAACGCAGCGTCACATTGTTGAAGCGATAGGTCGCGTCGAAGCTGCCAACCCAGTCGGGGTTCACAACCGTACCGTTCGAGTCGGTCAGGAACTCTTCGGGGAAGAGGCGGCTCGACTGTTCAGTGTACTTGGTGACGTTCGCGTTCAGCGTGAAACGGCCGCCGAACAGGTCGCGAGCGTAACGACCGTTGAACTCGAACCCCTTGCGGATGTCTTCCGACAGGTTGACGAAGCTGCTGGTCACGGTGAGCGCGTTGTTTACGTCGCGATCCACGAAACGGCAGAAGCCTTCGTTGGGGTTGAAGTTCGGGTCGCCGTAGCAGCGGTTCATGATCGTCGTCGCATCGAGATCGGCAACGCCGTTATCGACCTTGATGTCGAAATAATCGAGCGACAGCGAAAGCTGGCCGACCGATTCGGGCAGGACCGGGCGAACGACGACACCCACCGACCAGTTCTTCGAGGTTTCGGCCTCGAGGCCCGCATCGGCACCGCCGACGCGGAAGGTGGTGATGCCGCTGGTCTGCTGGAAGTCCGCCGGCAGGCCGATCGAAGCGCAGTTCGCCGCGATGATCTGCTGGTTCGGGCTCTGATCTGCCGGCGGCGGCAGATCGTCGCAGGGATCGAGCGTGCTGCCGAGGAAGCCGCTGGTCGCGCCAAGGAACTGTTCCGCAAGCGCCGGGGCGCGATAGGAGGTGCCATAGCTGGCGCGGACGCCGAAGCCGCGGATCGGTTCCCATTCGCCCGCAACCTTGAACGTCATGTCCGAACCATAGGATTTATAATCCGTATAGCGGGCCGATGCCGTCAGGTTGAGACGATAGAAGCCGGGCGTGTCGGCGAGGATCGGGACGAAAATTTCGCCATAGACTTCCTTCACGCTGTCCTTGCCGACCGTCGGTGTGCCGGCGGTCAGGCCGAGCAGATTGCCGTTGATCGAGTTCGGATCCGGCTGGTCGTTGATGCTCTGCTTGCGATATTCCGCGCCCAGCGCGAGCTGGACATCGCCGCCGGGCATTTCGAACAGCGGACCGTCGATGTTGAACGCGAAAGTCGTTTCGCGGAACTGGGTCTTGCCGATCGTGTTGACGAGGATCCAGTCCCGGAAATCCTGCGGAAGCTTCCCGCCGATCACGTCGGCCGAAAGCGCCGGCGCGGCAACGCAGTTCGGGTTGGTCGCGGCGCTGGCGCAGCTGAAGGTGCCATCGCCGTTGTCGACTGCGTCTAGCGAAGCGGCCATGCGATCGATCAGGAAGGATTCGATCTCATAAGTGCCATCGTTCCACGACTTGCCGACATAGGCGTCATAGCGCCACTGCGGCAGGAAGAAGTCGCCGCGAATGCCGCCCGACACGCGGGCATAGTCCACCTGCTGACGCGAATCCGTGAGGCCGAAGCCAATGAACCCGCGAGCGGCGACGAGCTTGCCACCCGAGGTTTCGTTCGGGTTGAGGAAGGCGCCGTTGCGAATGTCGGCGGGAAGCAGCGGGCTGCCCTGGACATAGTCGAGCGAAAGCTGACGATACAGGGGCGAAGCCGACTTGCGGCGCGTGACGAGCACTTCGCCATAGATTTCCGCGTCGCCAAGGATGTCGGTGCTGTAAGTACCCGAAAGATAGCCGGTGTAGATTTCGGCTTCGGTGATCAGCGGCTCTTCTTCCTGCGTCGGATCAAACGTGTCGCGGTCATAGTAACCGACACCCAGATAGCCGGGGAACGGGCCCGTCGTCTGGCCCGGGGCCGGAACGAAACGGTTGAAGTTGCCAACCGCGCCGCTGGTGCGGCCGATCCCCGGACGCGTCGGCAGGCCGAGCGTGTTGATCGTCACGCCGCCGTTGTCGAGCGTGAAACAGGGCGTGCCGTCGAAGCCGACACCATCGCCCGAACCGAATTCGGTGCCTTCGCCGGTCAGGTAGCCGCCGACCGGGCAGTCGAGCCACGAAACGTCGTTACGCGCCAGCTTGTCGCGCTTGCGATATTCGAGCGAGCCGATGATGTTCAGGCGATCGCTTTCGAAACCGAACGAGGCCGCGACGCGCTTGTCGACGCCTGCGCCCACTTCCGGCACGTTGACCTGCGCTTCGATGTTCAGGCCGCGCAGCTTGTTGTCGGTGATGATGTTCACGACGCCTGCGACGGCGTCCGAACCGTAAATCGACGAAGCGCCCGACTTCAGCACTTCGATGCTGCTGACGATCGCGGTCGGAAGGACGTTAAGGTCGGCCGCGAGGACCGAGCCGCGCGTGCCGCCGGGCGCCAGGCGGCGGCCGTTGAGCAGGATCAGCGTGCGGCTGGGGCCAAGGTTGCGCAGGCCGAGCGTGTTCGCGCCGGTGCCGCCGTCGGTGACGAAGCCACCGTAGAAGTTGTTGATCTGGCCCGAACCCTGGGTCACGGCGTTGCTCTGCAGCGCGTCGGCCGCGCTGTTGAAGCCCGCCTGGGTGATTTCTTCGGCGGTCACGACAGTGATCGGTTCGGCGACAGAGAATTCGTCGCGGCGAATGCGCGAGCCGGTGACGACGATCGCGTCGGTCGTGGCGGTATTCGTGGTGGTTGCCTCGTCCGCCGAAGCGGTGTCTTGGGCAAGCACAGGCTGGCTCACGGAAATTGCCACTGCAAAGGCAGCAGCACCCACAAGCAGGTGCGTCTTCATCATAGATAACTCCCCGGTTGGCCCGCTCGTAAATCGGAAAATGAACGGATTGCGTCGTAGAAAGACGGAAAAAACCGCCAGCACAAGCCCTGCGTGGCAATTTTGTGTCAGACCTCCTTCATGACGGTGGCGGTGTGTCATTTTGGCAACAGTGCGATGTGCCGGCGCGGGTTTGCTCGCGATAATATGCTTATGTTCCAGCGATATGAATCACCCTCCAGCTCGCTTCTCGGCGACGATAGTTTCGCTTGTAACATTATATGTGTAATAAAATTACGTTTTGGGTTTTTCGAGCTCGAGCAGGAAAGACACGGGCCGATCTCGACGAGCCGAGGGGCCTTGCGCGGCGAAGCGAGTGACTTTCGGTCCGCGAATGCGAAAGCGGCGAGCGAATCGCCATCGCGCCATCTGGGCTGGGCGGGCGGATGCGGCGATTGTTGCGACGCATCATTATTTGATGCTAATGCGCTGGCCTGTCCGGCGCGGCGCGGTCGCCAATGTCCCGGGATGCAAGGAGCGCAGGTCAAGATGGCGAAGTCCAGGACGGCGGCGGATAATGACGTTGTCACGATCAAGAAATATGCCAACCGGCGGCTCTACGATACCGAGCGCAGCTGCTACATCACGCTGGAAGATCTGGGCGCGATGGTGCGCGACGGCCGCGAATTTCGCGTCGTCGATGCGAAGAGCGGCGAGGATATTACGCATAATGTGCTGACGCAGATCATCATGGACGAGGAAACCCGCGGCGAGACCCTGCTGCCGGTGAATTTCCTGCGCCACCTGATCGGCATGTACGGCGACAAGATGCAGTCGATGGTGCCGCAATATCTGGAAGCGTCGATGGCGGCTTTCCGCAAGAACCAGCAAGATGTCCGTTCGGCGCTCGAAGGCGCGCTCGGATCGAACCCGCTGGCGGAAATGACCCGGCGCAACATGGAAATATTCCAGCAGGCGGCGGGGGCGTTCATCCCGGGGGCCGGCGGCAGCAAGGCCAAGGATGCCGAAATTGCGGCGCTGAAGGCCGAAATTGCCGAGCTCAAGTCGGAACTCGCCAAAAAGAAATAAGCGGGGCGCCCAGCCCCAGTGACGGAAAAACAAATATCATGGTCAAACATGCGCTCAGCGTAACCCGTCAGGCCGACTTCGCGGCCTGGTATCAGGATGTCATTGCCGAAGCCGACCTTGCCGAGGAATCGGGGGTGCGCGGTTGCATGGTCATCAAGCCGTGGGGATATGGCATCTGGGAACGCATCCAGACGGTGATGGACGCCGCGATCAAGGAGGCCGGAGTCCAGAACGCCTATTTCCCGCTGTTCATCCCCTTGAGCTTCTTTGAGAAGGAAGCCGACCATGTCGATGGTTTCGCAAAGGAAATGGCGGTCGTTACCCACCACAGGCTGATTGGTGACGGCAAGGGAAAGCTCGTGCCCGATCCCGAGGCGAAGCTCGAAGAGCCGCTGATCGTCCGCCCGACATCGGAAACCGTGATCGGCAATGCGATGAGCCGCTGGGTGCAGAGCTGGCGCGACCTGCCGCTGAAGGTCAACCAGTGGGCGAATGTCGTGCGCTGGGAGATGCGCACACGCATGTTCCTGCGCACCAGCGAATTCCTGTGGCAGGAAGGCCACACCGCGCACGCCGACAAGGATGACGCGATGGCCGAAACGCTGCGCGCGCTCGAAATGTATCGCGCCTTTGCCGAAGATGTGCTGGCAATGCCGGTAATCGCGGGCGAGAAGCCCGAGAATGAGCGTTTCCCGGGCGCCGTCGCGACCTATTCGATCGAGGCGATGATGCAGGACGGCAAGGCGCTGCAGGCCGGCACGTCGCATTATCTCGGCACCGGCTTCGCCGAAGCGGCGAACATCCGTTACCAGGACAAGGATGGTGGCCACAGTCTGTGCCACACGACCAGCTGGGGCACGTCGACACGCATGATCGGTGGCGTCATCATGACGCATGGCGACGATGACGGGCTCCGCTGTCCGCCGCGTATCGCGCCCCACCAGATCGTCATCATTCCAATGTTGCGCGAAAATGGCGAGGATGCCGCGATCCTCGATTATTGCCGCGATCTCGAAGCGCAGTTGAAGGCGCTCGACGCCTTCCGCGAACCCGTGCGCGTGCTGCTCGACACGAGCGGGGCGAAGGCGCAGACCAAGCGCTGGGGGTGGGTCAAGAAGGGCGCGCCGGTCATCGTCGAGATCGGGCCGCGCGATGTTGCCGGCGGCAATGTCGCGGTGATCCGCCGCGATCGGCTCTACAAGGCCGATGGCAAGCTCGACACGGCATTTGTCGGCAAGGGCGATTTCGTCGCCGCAGCCGCCGCGACGCTTCAGGATATCCAGACGGGCCTTCACGCCGAAGCGAAAGAGCGGCTCCACGCCAACATCCGCCGCGACGTCACCGACCTCGCCGCGCATTTCGCCGGCGATGAGAAGTTCGTTGGCTGGGCCGAAGTCCAATGGTCGCGCCCGACTGGCGCCGCGCTCGACGGGATCGTTGCGCAGTTGAAGGCGTTAAAGCTGACGATGCGCAACACCCCGCTCGATGCGGCGCCCGCCGAAGGCGCCTGCTTCTTCACCGGCGAGCCGGCGGTGGAGCGCGTGCTGATCGGCCGGACCTATTGATGCTGCGAGCGGCGCTGAAGGACGGTTATCTGGGGCTGTTCCGTTTCAGTGGCCGCATGGCGCTCGGTCCATTCTGGATTTACGCCGGCATCAACATGTTGCTCGGCGTAATCGCGCAGGCGGTCCTCTTCGACCCCTATATGAAGCAGATAGCGGGCGAGGCGCAGCGCATTGCGCAGGAGCATCCGGAAGATGTGACGATCCGGTCGGGTTCCGGCCATTATTCGGTCGAAATACGGGGAAACCATCTCATCGAAATGCCGGACATCGATACGTATATGGCTGGCACGGCATGGATCGGCTTGATTTTCTTCCTGTTGATGGCCGCTGCGGCGATGCGCCGTCTGCATGACAGCAATCGACGTGGATGGTGGATTTTGTTACCCGTGCCTTTCGTGGTCGCCGCGATCAGTCTCGCGCCATCTTTGTTGAACGGATGGGGGATGGAAGCGACGGCGGCCAATTCCGTTCCCGACATCGGTCCCTTTCTGAAATTCGCGGCGCTGACGGGGGCTTATATGCTTTCGCTTGTCGTCCTGATGTTTCTCCTCGCTTTATCGGGGACCAAGGGACCCAATCGTTTTGGCGATCCGCCGCAAGGACCGGTTTGAATATGACGAAGCGCCCCAAACGCCCGCAGCCGGCTGGCCTGCCCAGCGCCGACCAGATCCTTCGCTTCATCGAAGAGAGCAAAGACGCCGTCGGCAAGCGCGAGATTGCCAAGCATTTTGCGCTGCACGGCAATGACAAGATCGCGCTGAAGGCGCTGCTCAAGGACATGACCGACGAGGGGCTGGTCGACCTGGCGCCGGGCCGCGCCTTCCACAAGCATGGCGGCCTGCCACGCGTGACGGTGCTGCGCGTTGCGGCGATCGAGGGCAGCAATGTCTGGGCGGTGCCCGAACGTTGGGAATCCGCCGGTCCCGCACCGCGGCTGCGGGTGATGGAGCAGGGACGGAAAGGCGCGCTCGGCGTCGGCGACCGTATTCTGGCGCGGACCGAGGAACGCGGCAGCGGTCATGTCGCGCACCCGATGAAGCGCCTCCAGGCGAGCGCCGAGATGGTGATCGGTGTACTCGTTGAGGACAAGTCGCCCGGCGGCAAGCCGATGGTCTGGCTGCGTCCCGCCGACAAGCGCGCGCGGTACGACTTCGCGGTCGCCGACAAGGGCGATGCCGAGATCGGCGATCTTGTACGCGCCGAACTGACGGGGCGGGGACCGGCGATCAAGGCAAAGGTCATCGACCGCATCGGCGATCCCTTTGCGCCGAGATCGCTGAGCATGATCGCGATCGCGCGGCACGAAATTCCGCACATCTTCGACGGCGAAACGCTTGCCGAGGCGGAGAAGGCGGCGAAGCTGCCGCTCACCCCCGACGGGCGCGAGGATCTGCGCGAACTGCCGATCGTGGCGATCGACCCGATCGACGCGCGCGACCATGACGACGCCGTCTGGGCCGTCCCCGACGAAGATTCGACCAACAAGGGCGGCTTCCGTGCGATCGTCGCGATCGCCGACGTCAGCTATTATGTCCGCTCCGACGGCGCGCTCGACCGCGAGGCGCGGCGGCGCGGCAACAGCGTCTATTTCCCCGATCAGGTCGTCCCGATGCTGCCCGAAACCCTGTCCGCCGGCGTCTGCTCGCTGAAAGCGGGTGAAGATCGCGCCGCGATGGCGTGCCATCTTGTTATCGACAGGCACGGCAAGGTGACGTCATGGCGTTTCGCGCGCGCGCTCGTTCGCCTGCGCGCCAACATCGCCTATGAACATGCGCAGGCAGCCTATGACGCCGATGCGCCGCGCGACGAGTGGGATGCCGAGGTGCTCCCGACGCTCAAAAACCTGTGGGCCTGCTGGGCGCTGCTCGCGAAGGCGCGCGCGGCGCGCGCGCCCCTGGATCTCGACCTTCCCGAACGACAGGTCATCCTCGACGAGCAAGGCAGCATTGCGGAGATTCGCGTCCGCGACCGGCTCGACTCGATGCGGCTGATCGAGGATTATATGATCGCGGCGAACGTTGCGGCGGCGAAGGCGCTCGAGGCGAAGAAATCGCCGGTGATGTACCGTATCCACGAACCGCCGAGCCGCGAGAAGCTGGTCAGCCTCAAGGATTATCTCGAAACCTTCGAACAGAGCTTCGCGCTCGGGCAGGTGATCACGCCCGCGGTGTTCAACCGGCTGATCGACGGCTTTTCCGAAGACGACCGGCTGCCCGAGATCATGCAGGCGATTTTGCGCAGCCAGACTCAGGCCTATTATGGTCCTGCCAATGCGGGGCATTTCGGCCTTGCGCTTGGAAGCTATGCGCATTTCACTTCGCCGATCCGCCGCTACGCCGACCTGATCGTCCACCGCGCGCTCGTCGATTCGTACAAGCTCGAGGTGCCCGGCAAGGTCAGGGATCTGCCCGCGCGCACCGGGCTGGGCGAGGCCGATGCCAAGGGGCTGTCGAGGATCGGTGAGACGATCAGCGGGCTCGAGCGCCGCGCGATGGAGGCCGAGCGCGAGACGGTCGACCGCTATGTCGCGGCTTACCTCGCGACCAAGACGGGTGAAATTCTCGTCGCGCGCATCACCGGCGTCCAACCCTTCGGCTTTTTCTCAACCGTCGACGGGCTAGGCGGCGACGGGCTGGTTCCGGTATCGACGCTGGGGAGCGAGCGCTTTTTCTATGACGAGGCGGCGCGTAGCCTCGACAGCGAACATGGCCGGGTGAGCTATACGGTCGGTCAGCGGATCGAATTGCGGCTGATGGACGCCAATCCGGTCAGCGGCGCGCTGCGCTTCGAATTGCCCGATGCGCCCGAGGGCGGCTTCCGCAATCGGCCGCCGCGCCGCGCCGGGGGGAAGGCGAAGGGACCCATGAAGGACAAGGCCGGCAAGCATATGGTCGGCGACCGCGGACGGCCGGCGAATATCAAGCACAAGAGCAAGCGGCGCTAAGCCGGTTCGGCTATTGTGCCGCCATAGCCTGTAACAGGGCCGCACTTTCCGCATCGGCCGGGAAGAAGGCCTCGATCGCCAGCTCCGACAGCGTGATATCGACCGGCGTGCCGAAAATCGTCACGGTCGAGACGAAGCGGATTTGTCCGATCGGCGTGTCGAGGATCAGCGGCACCGCAATCCCGTTTGCCGCGCTCCCATGATCGCCCGCAAGCTCGGCGTCATAGTCCGCGAGTTCGTCGCGCAGCGCGATCAGCCCGGCATCGGCGCTCGCGTCGATCTGGTGGCTAAGCCGCTCGAGCAGATGCGCGCGCCACTCGCCACGATTGACGATATGCGGGGCGAGGCCCTGCGGGTGTATCGCGACGCGCAGCACATTGACCGGAGGCTCGAGCAGTTCGGGCGCCGCCAACTGCATCAGCATCGCGACGGCCGCGTTCGCGGCGACCATGTTCCAGTGCCGGTCGACCGCGAGCGCCGGATAGGGCTCATGCCCTTTCAGCACATGCTCTACGATCGCTTTCATCCCCGCCATCTCGGGGCTGTCGAGCGGGCGTTCCTGATAGTCGGGCGCATAGCCGCCCGCAAGCAGCAGCGCGTTGCGCGCCCGGTGCGGGACGTCGAGGCAGTCGGCAATGCGCGCGAGCATCGCCGCGCTCGGTTTCGAGCGGCCGGTCTCGATAAAGCTGAGGTGGCGCGTCGAAATCTCGCTGTCGAGCGCGAGGTCCATCTGGCTCATCCGGCGCCGGACGCGCCATTCGCGAAGCTGCTCGCCGAGCGAAGCGGGTTTCATCGTCCTTCTCCTTCGTAACGTCCGCTATACCCCGGACTTCGCGTTTTCCATTACCTCGCGCGTAATCGACGCCATTCAATCCGCGGTCCAATCGGGGCGGGTCGAAAGGAGAATCATCATGTCGATCCGCAACCTCAGGAATATCCTCGTTACCGATGCCGTCACCGCTGCGGCGGTCTGCATTGCCGGCCTTTTTGCCGCCGCGCCGGTCGGCGCGCTGTTCGGATTGCCGGCGAACATTGTCGCGGTGGGCGGCTGGATCTGCCTTGTCGCAGGCGTGCTGATGCTGATTGCGGCCAGGCAGGCCATGCCGAATCCGGCGCTGGTCAAGCTGATCGCGGTCGGCAATCTTGGCTGGGTTGCCGCCAGTTTTGCCGTGGTCGCCGTCTTTGCGGGACAGATGACGGCGATCGGTATCGCGGCCGTCATCGCGCAGGCGTTCGGAGTCCTCGGCTTCGCGATCCTCGAATGGAAAGGCGCGACCACGGGCGGCCGCGCCGCCGCCGCCTAACTCAGCGCGTCGAGTCGGGCGACGTCGATCCCGCCCGGCACCAGCATCACCGGACAGGGGAGGGTTCCCGCATCCTGTCCGGTGAAATGCGCGACCAGCGGCCCCGGCGCCCCCGATGCCGCGGTCGCCAGTACCAGCGCGGCAATCTCATCGCTCGCGCCGATGACCTCGCGGACCACTTCGGCGGGTTTGCCCGACCTGATCATATTTTGCGCCGTGACGCCTTCCTGCTTCACCGCATCGGCGGCGGTGGCTACAAGTTCCTCGGCATGTTCGCGCGCTTCAGCCTCGATGGTCGCCTGCACCCCGCCGAACGCGACGAAATCCTGCGGCGGGATGATCGCAAGGATGATGACACCGCCCCCCGTACGCGCCGCGCGCCGCGCCGCAAAGCGAAGCGCCAGCGACGACTCCGGGCTGTCGTCGATCACCACCAGATACGTCCGCATCGCCCCGACCCCTCTCGTTTTTGCTTGGCACCAAGAGTGCGTCACATTCGTATGAAACGCAAGCTGGCCCGCTGGACCTTGACCGAAGCAGAGCTTATGGCGAGGAAGAATCCGTAGCGGCAGGCCCGGCCTGCAAGACTGACAGGGACACGCCTAGACATGCCAATCGAACTGAAAATGCCCGCTCTCTCGCCGACGATGGAGGAGGGCACCCTTGCCAAATGGCTGGTGAAGGAGGGCGATGAGGTCAAGTCGGGCGACCTGCTGGCCGAGATCGAGACCGACAAGGCGACGATGGAGTTCGAAGCGGTCGACGAAGGCGTGATCAGCCAGATTCTCGTCGCCGAGGGCAGCGACAATGTGAAGGTCGGAACCGTGATCGCGGTGATCGCGGGCGAGGGTGAAGATGCGTCGAGCGCTAAGGCCGCACCGGCCCCGGCCCCGGCGCCTGCCGCCGAACCGAAGGCCGAAGCCTCGGCGCCTGCACCTGCGGCGGCCCCCGCGCCGACTCCGGCACCTGCTCCCGCCGCATCGGGCGAGCGCATCAAGGCAAGCCCGCTCGCAAAACGCCTTGCAGCCGAGCAGGGCATCGACCTCAAGGGCGTCATGGGCACGGGCCCCGGCGGCCGCATCGTCAAGGCCGATCTCGAAGGCGCCCCGGTCGGCGCCGCATCCCCCGCGGCCGCAACCACCGCTCCGGTTCCTGCCACGGCCGCTCCCGCCCCGGCAGTCGCCGGCGCAATCCCGGATTTCGGCATCCCGCACGAGGACGAGAAGCTCAGCGGCATGCGCAAGACGATCGCGCGCCGCCTCAGCCAGTCGATGCAGGAAGCACCGCATATCTACCTGACGGTCGACATCCGCCTCGACGCGCTCCTGAAGCTCCGCGGCGAGCTCAACGCCAGCCTCGAGAGCCGCGGGGTCAAGCTCAGCGTCAACGATATGCTGATCAAGGCGCTCGCGGTCGCGCTCGAACGCGTGCCCGCGTGCAACGTCAGCTTCGGCGGCGATGTGATGCGCCAGTATAAGCGCGCCGACATCTCGGTCGCGGTCAGCATCCCGGGCGGCCTGATCACCCCAATCATCACCGACGCCGGCGGCAAGTCGATGTCGAAAATCTCGACCGAAATGTCCGAGCTCGCGGCAAAAGCGAAGGAAGGCAAGCTCCAGCCCAGCGAATATCAGGGCGGCACCGCCTCGATTTCGAACATGGGCATGATGGGGATCAAGCAGTTCACCGCGGTGATCAACCCGCCGCAGGGCATGATCATGGCGATCGGCGCGGGCGAGAAGCGGCCTTATGTCGTCGACGACGCGCTGGCGATCGCAACCGTCATGTCGGCCACCGGCAGCTTCGACCATCGCGCGATCGACGGCGCCGACGGCGCATTGCTGATGAAGACCTTCAAGGAACTGGTGGAGAACCCGCTGGGGCTGGTCGCCTGATGCAAGGCGAAGAGGCCGATCTGACCGATTCTCTCGGATCGCGTCAGTCCGCCTTGGGGCTGGTGCTCGCATTTTTCGGCGCGGGAACGCTGGTCGCACTGATGGTCGTCACGCCGCAGATGCTTGACGAGCCTGACGGTATGCGCTGGAAGCCTTGGATTTTGGCAGTGGGCGTCTGGAGCGTTGTCGCGGTGGGCTTGGGTCTCCGTCTCCGGAGGTCGGAAGCCAGCCTTGCGATGATCGTCGCAGCGTGCCTCTGGCTTGTGCCGGCGCTCGGGTTGGGTGTCTGGGCAAATTTTCAGTGAATATGTTTGGCGGAAAGGAATAGTCGCTTGGCCGACACCAATTACGATCTCATCGTCCTCGGCTCGGGACCTGGCGGCTATGTCGCGGCGATCCGCGCGGCTCAATTGGGCCTGAAAACCGCGATCGTCGAGCGCGAGAATTTGGGCGGCATCTGCCTCAACTGGGGCTGCATCCCGACCAAGGCGCTGCTGCGCTCGGCCGAAATCTATCATTATATGCAGCACGCAGGCGATTACGGCCTGATCGCGCAGCAGATCAGCGCCGATATCGACGCGGTGGTGAAGCGCAGCCGCGGCGTCGCGAAACAGCTCAGCCAGGGCGTCGCCTTCCTGATGAAGAAGCACAAGATCACCGTCCATATGGGCGAGGGCAAGCTCACCGCCCCCGGCAAAATGGAGGTCAAGGGCGAGAAGGGCAACGAAACCCTCACCGCCAAGAACATCATCGTCGCGACCGGCGCGCGCGCGCGCGATCTGCCGTTCGCGCCTGCCGACGGTAAGCGCATCTGGACCTATCGCCACGCGCTCGTCCCGCCCGAAATGCCGAAGAAGCTGCTCGTCATCGGATCGGGCGCGATCGGGATCGAATTTGCCAGCTTCTACAGCGACATGGGCGCCGACGTCACCGTGGTCGAAATGCTCGACCGCCTCGTACCGGTCGAGGATGCCGATGTGTCGGCCTTCCTCGAAAAGCAGCTCAAGAAGCAGGGTATGACGATCTTCACCGGCGCCGGCGTCGAGGAACTGAAGGCCACGGCGAGCGGCGTCACCGCCAAGATCAAGACCAAAGACGGCAAGACCGAAACCGCCGAATTCAGCCACGCCATCGTGGCGATCGGCATCGTCCCGAACACCGAGAATATCGGACTGGAAGCGCTCGGTGTGAAGACGACCAAGGGCCATATCGATACCGACGCGATGTGCCGCACCAATGTCCCCGGCATCTGGGCGATCGGCGACGTCACCGCGCCGCCGTGGCTCGCGCACAAGGCGATGCACGAATCGGTGATCTCGGTCGAGGCGATCGCGGGCAATCACCCGCACGCGATGGACCCGCGCAACATTCCGGGCTGCACCTATTGCCGCCCGCAGATCGCCAGCGTCGGCCTGACCGAGGCAAAGGCGAAGGAACTCGGTTACGAGGTCAAGGCCGGCACCTTCCCCTTCATCGGCAACGGCAAGGCGATTGCGCTGGGCGAATCCGAAGGCTTCACCAAGACCGTCTTCGACGCCAAGACCGGCGAACTCTTGGGCGCGCACATGATCGGCGCCGAAGTCACCGAGTTGATCCAGGGCTATACGATCGGCAAGACCGCCGAACTGGTCGAGGATGATTTCATCGGCACCGTCTTCCCGCATCCGACGCTGAGCGAAACGATGCACGAAGGCGTGCTGGCGGCCTTCGGGCGACCCTTGCATATTTGACGATCTGATCCTCCCTGTCGCGAAGCGATGGGGAGGGGGACCGCTCGCCGCAGGCGAGTGGTGGAGGGCCCCGTCCGTCGGCCCCTGCGGGACCGCCACCTCCCCATGGCTGCGCCACAGGGAGGATATTTTGCAACGAAGCTCCCATTCGCGCCTGCTCATTGGGGCCGCCGCGCTTCTTCTCGCCACGATCCTGCTCGGCTTCGCAGTCGGGGCGGGTTGGACCGAGACCGCCGACTGGCAAATCTCGCACAGCCTCGCGATTCGCGTCGACGAAAGCAGCCCTGCCTTCATCGCCTTCATGCAAGCCATAAGCTGGATCGGCGGGGGCGTCCCGCGTTGGTTCATCGTCATCCTGCTCTGCGGACTCGTCTGGCGATGGTGCGGCCCACGCTGCGCTGTCGCGCTCGGCGGGGCGTCGCTGCTCTCGAACCTCGCGTCGACCCTGCTCAAGCTCGGCTTTGGCCGCGCGCGCCCCGATCTGATCGATCATCTCGACCATCAAACCAGCTTTTCCTACCCCAGCGGTCACGCGACCAGCGCCGCCGCCGTCTATCTGCTCCTCGCCTGGCTTGCGCCGCCGCGTTGGCGACCCGCGGCATGGGCGCTCGCCGCCGCGATGATCATTCTCACGGGATTTTCGCGCATCATGCTCGGCGTCCATTGGGCAAGCGATATCGTCGGCGGCACGATGCTCGGCACCGTCTTTGCGCTGTCTGGCGCATGGTGGGTCGTAAAGCGCCGGACACCCGCCTGACGCATTTTCCGCTGTCCTATTTTGCGGCGGTTTGCCATCACCATATCCGGGCACCAACAACAGGCGGATCAAACATGCAATCGCGAGTGAAGTTCGGCAGTTTTCTGCGAGGAATCCTTTTCGGCTCGACGGCGTTTCTGGCTGGCTCGATTGCCCCTGCGATGGCGCAGGAAGCGACCGGCCAGACGGTGATCACCGCCGCGCGCTACATCGATGTGCTCACCGGCAAGACGGTCGAATTTCCGGCGATCTTTGTCGGCGCCGACGGCCGCATCGCGAACATCGCCGATGCGCGCACGGTGCGCTGGGGATCGAACGTCAAGCATATCGATCTGGGCGACAAGACGCTGCTGCCGGGCCTGATCGACATGCACGTCCATCTCGACGGCCCCGCCGACATCGGCGGCTATCGCGGGTTGGAGTTCACCGACAGCTTCTGGGGCATGACCGCGGTCAAGAATGCCAACGACATGCTCGGCGCGGGTTTCACCACCGTGCGCAACGTCGGGTCGAGCGACCGCAATGACATCGGGCTGAAGCAGGCGATCGACGCGGGCTATGCGACCGGGCCGCGCATCGTGCCCGCAGGCTATGCGCTCGGCGCGACCGGCGGACATTGCGACAGCACTTTCCTGCCGCCCAGCCTCGAAAATAAGGACGGCAAGGAAGAAGGCATCGGCGATACCCCCGACGAGTTGCGTTACCAGGTCCGCCGCCAGCGCAAATATGGCGCCGAGGTGATCAAGGTGTGCGCGACCGGCGGCGTCTTTTCGCGCAACACCGAACCGGGGCAACTCCAGGTGTCCGAAAAGGAACTCGCCGCGATCGCCGACGAGGCGCATCAATGGGGTCTGCGCGTGGCCGCGCACGCGCATGGCGCCGAGGGGATCCGCGCAGCGATTGCCGCCGGTATCGACACGATCGAGCATGTCAGCCTGGTCGATGATGAGGGCATCCGGATGGCCGTCGTGCGCAAGCAGCCGGTGTGGTTTTCGATGGATATCTACAACACCGAATATACGCAGGCCGAGGGCGCGAAGAACGGCGTGCTCGAGGATAATCTGCGCAAGGACCGGGAGATCGCACAGATCCAGCGCGACAATTTTCGCAAGGCGGTGAAGGCGGGCGTGCGCATGGTGTTCGGCTCCGACGCCGGCGTCATGCCGCACGACGAGGTCGGCAAGCAGTTCCGCGTCATGGTCGAATATGGGATGACCCCGATGCAGGCGATCCAGGCGGCGACGAAGAATGCCGCCGAAGCGCTGGGACGCGAAAAGGATGTCGGGGCCATTGCGGTCGGCCGCTATGCCGACATCGTAGCGGTCGGCGGCGATCCGCTGGCCGACGTGCGCCAGCTCGAAAGCGTCGATGCGGTGGTGAAGGGCGGGGTGCTCGTTCGGGGCGAATAGGCCCTTACACCACCAAGCGGTCCACCAGCGCCTCGCGCTTTTCGGGGGTGAAGTTCAGCACCGCTTCGGCATAGCCTGGAATGTCACCATGGTCGCGGCGCACGGTGGCGAGCGCGGCGTCAAGATAGGCAGGGTTCACCGACATCAGCGCGCGGATCGCATCGTCGTGGATTTCGGCGCCGTAACGCGAGCGGATATGCGCCGCGCCCTGCGCGATCCGCTCCTCGATCTTGCCCGCGGTGTTGGTCAGCAGATAGTCGTGCATCAGGTCGTCCTCATGCACGCCGAGCAGCCGGTGGACGATCGCGACGGCAAAGCCGGTGCGGTCCTTGCCCGCGACGCAATGGACGAGGCTGGGCGCGTCATATTCGGCGAGCGCAGCGAGATAGAGCCGCAGCGTTGCGACGAGCGCAGGGCGATAGGGCATGCCCGCATAGGTATCGATCATCCGGTCGCGCGCCGTCGCGACGTCGATCGTCCCGCCCGCTGCCTGAAGATGCGGCGCGAGGCCGGCGGTTACCCCGCCGGCGAAGAGGACGCGCGCCGAGAAATTCTCGGACCGCCGGCACGGGTGCAACTCGCGCTCGTCGTCGCCGCGCAGGTCGATCACCGTTTCCAGCCCCAGCGCGTCGAGCGCGGTGAGATCCTCGTCGGTTGCCGCTTCATGATGCGCCGAGCGCCACAGCGTCCCTTCGCGCAGACGCCCGCCGCCCTCGACGGCATAACCGCCATAGTCGCGGAAATTGTGGATACCGGATAGTGGCAGGACACGCTCGGCGAGCATGGTCATTCTCCTGTAAAAATAGGGGCGCGCTTTTCGACGAAGGCATTGATCGCCTCGCGGTTATCCGCGGTTTCGTGGACGATCGCCTGATAGGCTGCGCTCAGTTCCAAAATATCGCTCATCCGGCTGTGCTGCGCCTCGCGCAGCAAACGCTTCGTCAGGCGCAGCGCCCGGGGCGGGTTGCAGACGATCCGCTCGGCAATCGCGATCGCACGGTCGAGCAGCTCCGCATCGGGCACGACGTCCGTAACCAGACCATATTCCTTTGCCTGAGCCGCGTCAAAGCGGTCGCCCGTGAGGAACAATTCGGCGGCGCGGGGGTAGCCGAGTATCTTCTGCAGCAGCCAGGCGCCGCCGTCGCCGGGGACGATCCCGACCTTGATGAAGCTGCACGCGAATTTCGCGCTCTCGGCGGCGATGCGGATGTCGCATGTGCAGGCAAGGTCGGCGCCGAGCCCGATCGCATGGCCGTTGACCGCGGCGATCATCGGCACTTCGCAGTCCATCAGCGCGCGGATCACCGCCTGCACGCCCTTGCGATAATTGGCGCGGGTGGAATCGGGCTGGTCGAGCACGCCGATGCCGGTGCGGTCCTGCATGCCTTTGAGGTTGCCGCCGGCGCTGAAGGCCTTGCCGCTGCCGGTCAGGATGATCGCGCTGACGTCGCGGTCGTCGCCAAGGGTACGCAGCGTGTCGATGATATCCTGACAATCCTCGTGCGTGCCGATCGCATTCATGCTTTCGGGCTTGATCATCGTCAGAATCGCGATCTTGCCCCGCCGCTCAACACTCAAAAACTCGCCCATCTTCAATTATCCTTTGCTGCCTAACCAAAGCTATTGCATGGCTGGTACGACATGCAAAGCTTCGCGCTCTATCCCTTTGCTCCGCCCGGCGATGTCGCGGCACTGCGCGCCGATTTACGGGCGTGGCTGGCTGAGCATCAGCCACACGACGACGTCGTCAAACGCGCCAATTGCTGGGCGAGTTTCGACCCCGATTTCAGTCGCGCCCTCGGTGCCGCGGGCTATGTCGGCATGACGCTCCCTGCAATTTATGGCGGCGGCGATCGTCACCCGCTCGAACGCTATGTCGTGATCGAGGAATTACTCGCGGCGGGCGCCCCCGTCGGTGCACACTGGATCGCCGATCGCCAGACCGGGCCGCTGATCCTGCGCTATGGCAGCGAGGAACAGCGGGAGCGCTATTTGCCCGGGATTGCCAAGGGCGAGCTATATGCCTGCATCGGGCTGTCCGAGCCGGGAGCAGGGTCCGACCTCGCCGCGGTGCGGACGTCGGCGCGCGAGACCGCCGAAGGATGGCGCATCAACGGCCAGAAGATATGGACCACCGGCGCGCATTTTTCGCACATCATGCTCGCGCTCGTCAGGACGGAGGGAGGCAGCGAGCGGAATGCGGGGCTCAGCCAGCTGCTGATCGACCTCGACACGCCGGGCATCACGATCCGCCCGATCATCGACATGGCGGGCAACCATGATTTCAACGAGGTCTTTTTCGACGACGCGCTCGTCCCGCACGGTGCGCTCGTCGGAACACGCGGGCAGGGGTGGAAGCAGGTCACCGCCGAACTCGGTCTCGAACGCTCTGGCCCCGAACGCTATCTGTCGAGCCACGCGCTGCTCATCGCATTGATCGATGCAGCGGGGGCCGATCCCGAGCCCGCCATTGCCGGTCTGATCGGCAAGCTCACCGCGGAAATGTGGACGCTGCGCCAGCTCTCCATGTCGACCGCAGCGAAGCTCGCGGCAGGCGAAGATCCGATGGTCGAGGCGTCGGTTGTCAAGGAACTGGGCAATGCGTTCGAACAGGATATGCCGCGCCGCGTACGGGCGATCGTCGACTGCGCGTGGGACGACGACGCGGACCTCGCAAGGCTGCTTCGCGCACTCCTCATCGCCTCGCCGAGTTTCTCGCTACGTGGCGGAACGCGCGAAGTGATCCGCGGGATCATCGCGCGCGGATTGGGACTCAGATGAGCGATGCGCGCGACATGCTCTGCGACACGGCGCGGGCGGTTCTCCGCGGTGCAGACGATATCGCGCCGGTCGAAGAGGTGGGTTTCGCGCTGCTGCTTGTCGCGGAGGGTCAAGGCGGTGTTGGCGGCGACTGGGGCGATGCGAATGCGGTCCTCCATATTGCGGGCATGTTGGCTCCGGACATTCCGGTCGCCGACGTCATCCTTTCCGGTCTCGGCGATGTTTCCATGCCGCACCGTGCCGCCGCAACGGTCAGCCTGATGGCCGGCGCGATGGGGCAGGCGCTGGCGCTGTCGATCGACCATGTGAACACGCGCCAGCAATTCGGGCGCCCGCTCGGGAAATTTCAGGCCGTGCAGCAATCGCTCGCGGTGATGGCGTGCGAGGTTGCGGCGGTCGACGCGGCGGCGGCCGCGATGGCGGCGCGGCTCGATGCGTCGGGGTTCGACGCCGATGCGGCGGTTTTCGAGATCGCCGCCGCGAAACTGCGCGCCAATCGCGCGGTGGGTGTCGTGACGTCGATTGCGCATCAGGTGCATGGCGCGATTGGCTTTACCGAGGAATATGACCTGCGCCGGGTCACGATCCCGCTGATGCGCTGGCGCGGCGAGCATGGCAATGACGCCCGTTGGGCACAGGCCCTCGGGCGGCAGGTCGCCAGCTTCGGCGGGCGCGGCCTCTGGGAAAACCTGACCGCACGCGCCGGTTGACCGGTCAGCGAAGCGCGCCGCCGTTGCGCAGCGCGGCAATGCCCGCTGCATCATAACCAAGGTCCGTCAGCACGGCATCGCCGTCGGCGCCCACCGCAGGCGCCGCGCGCGGCGTGTCGTTGACCGTCGCCGAATAGCGCGGCGCCGGGGCCGGCTGGATCGCGCCGCCGACTGTCAGGAAGGTTTCGCGCTCGACATTGTGTGGGTGCTGCGGCGCTTCGGTCAGCGACAGGATCGGCGCGAAGCAAACATCGGTCATTTCCATGATCGTGCACCATTCGTCGCGCGTCTTCGTCTTGAACAGGACGGTGAGCTTGTCCTTGAGCGCGCCCCATTTCGACGGGTCCATCTGCGCATCGAAATCGGGGTCGTCGGTCAACCCGGTCTTTTGGCGCAGCAGCGCATAGAATTGCGGTTCGATCGACCCGATCGAGATGAACTTGCCGTCGGCACATTCATAACTGTCATAGAAATGCGCCGCGCCATCCAGCATGTTGACGCCGGCCTCGTCCTTGATCCTGCCTGCGGCAAGGAAGCCCCAGGTCATGCCCGCCAGCAAAGCCGAGCCGTCGGTCATCGCGCAGTCGATCACCTGCCCCTCCCCGGTACGCGCGGCGTGAACGAGCGCGCTCGACATGCCGAAGGCGAGCATCATCCCGCCGCCGCCGAAGTCGCCGACATAATTGACCGGCGGAACGGGCTTTTCGCCCGCGCGGCCGATGCCGTGGAGAACGCCCGACAGCGAGATATAGTTGATGTCGTGGCCGGCGGCCTGCGCATAGGGGCCGAACTGTCCCCAGCCGGTCATGCGCCCGTAAACAAGCTTCGGGTTGTCAGCGAGCAGCACATCGGGGCCGAGGCCTAGCCGCTCCATTACGCCCGGACGATAGCCCTCGATGATCCCGTCGGCACTCTTGCAAAGCTCGCGCGCGATGCGGACGGCGTCGGGGTTCTTCATATCGAGCGCTATCGAGGTGCGGTTGCGGCTCAGCGGATCGCGTGGGTCCATGAAGCCGCCGGGGCGATCGATGCGGATCACCTCGGCACCATGGTCGGCGAGCATCATGCCGCAGAAGGGGCCGGGACCGATGCCGGCGAACTCGATGATCCTGATGCCCTTCAGCGGCCCGGCCATGATGCTCTCCTGTTCCTCAGATACGTTCGATGATGATCGCGGGCGCCATGCCGCCCGCAGCGCACATGGTGACGAGGCCGTAGCGGCCACCCGAGCGTTCGAGTTCGTCGAGCGCGGTGCCGATCAGGATCGATCCGGTGGCGCCGATCGGATGGCCGAGCGCCATCGCGCCGCCGTTGATGTTCACTTTCTCGCGGGGCAAGTCGAGGTCGCGGATGAACTTTTCGGCAACGACCGCGAAAGCCTCGTTGATTTCCCAGACGTCGATGTCTTCCTTCTTGAGTCCCGCCTTTTCGAGCACCTTCTTGGCCGCCGGAACCGGCGCGTTCAGCATCAGCGTCGGATCGTCGCCGATGTTCGCATATGCGACCACGCGCGCGCGGGGCTTGAGGCCATGCTTGTCGGCATAGTCCTTCGAAGTCAGCAGCAGCGCCGCGGCGCCGTCGACGACGCCCGACGAATTGCCGGCATGGTGGAAATGCTGAATTTCGAGATCGGGGTAGCGACGGTTGATCTGCTTGCGGAAGGTGAAGCCGCCGCCCATGTCGAAATCGGCGAGGCCCGCGAAGCTCGGCTTCAGCGCCGCGAGCCCTTCGGCGGTGGTTTCGGGGCGCGGAAATTCCTCACGGTCGAGCGCGACGCCGCCGTCGGGGTTGTGCACGGGCACGACCGATTTGTCGAAGCGGCCTTCTTTGATCGCGCGGTCGGCGCGCTGCTGGCTGACCAGCGCGAGCGCGTCGAGATCTTCGCGGCTGATGCCCTCGATCGTCGCGATTGCGTCGCCGCAAATGCCCTGATGCGATTGCGGGTGGAGTTCGTCGAGCGCTTCGTGACCCGAGCCCATCAGGCGCGGCGGCAGGCCGGCATTCGCCTGTTCGGCGGCATGCGCGCTGGTGTAGCTCATCATTTCGGTGCCGCCCGCGATGACGCAATCTTCCATGCCGCTCATCACGCTGGCCGCGGCGAAGTTTACCGAGCTGATGCCGCCGCCGCAGAAGCGGTCGAGCGTCGTGCCGCTGGCCTTGGTGTCATAACCCGCCGACAGCGCCGCCATGCGGCCGAGGTCGCCGCCCTGCTTGCCATTCTGGCTCGATGTCGACCAGACGATGTCGTCGACGGTCGCGGTGTCAAGATTGTTGCGGTCTCGGATCGCGGCAAGGACCGTCGCGGCGAGGTGCTGGGGGTGGAGGTGCGACAACGCGCCCTTGCCTGGCTTGCCGATCCCGCGGGGAGTGCGAACGGCGTCGATGATATAGGCCTCGGCCATGATGATATCCTTTCGTGGAGAGCTTCTAAGATAGCGGATCGATTGAAAAGCGGATTGGCGGGTTGGTCAGCGGGGGGCCATGCGGATCGCGCCGTCGAGGCGGACGGCCTGGCCGTTGAAATAGGTGTTGCGGATCATCTCCATCGCGAGGCTCGCATATTCCTCGGCCTTGCCGAGCCGCTTGGGGAAGGGCACCGATGCCTCGAGGCTCTCCTTCACCTTCGGGTTCATATTGTTGAGCAGCGGTGTGCCGAATACGCCGGGCATGATCGAATTGACGCGGATGCCAAGGTCCATCAGGTCGCGTGCCATCGGCAGGACAAGGCCGTTCACCCCGGCCTTGGCCGAACCATAAATGACTTGCCCAATCTGCCCGTCCTGCGCCGCGACGGACGCGGTCAGCACGATTGCGCCGCGCTCGCCGTCTTCCATCTCGGGAAGCGTCGCCATGCCTTCGGCGGCGATCGACGCGACGCGGTAGCTCGCGGTCAAAATGCCTTCGACGCCGAAGGCATAGTCGGCGGTGGGTGTACGGCGATAACTGCCGCTTTCCTTGTCATAGGCGAGCGTCTTGCCGCGGCGCGAGGTCATCGCGCAATGGACGCACACGCGCTCCTGCCCATGCACGGCGCGCGCTTTCGCATAACCGTCGAGGACCGATTGTTCGTCGGTAATGTCGACATGCACGAATAGCCCGCCGATCGACGCCGCGACCTCTTCGCCAAGTGCGTCGTTGATATCGAAAATGGCGACCTTCACGCCCGATGCCGCGAGGGCCTCCGCTGTCGCGCGACCCAGGCCCGAGGCGCCTCCGGTGACAACGGCGGCGATGGTGGAATCGAAATTCATGGGGGGGCTCCTCAGGCGGGAATCTGGTTGAAGGGGACGCCCTTGTCAGGGCGGTGGTCCTGCGGCAGGCCGAGAATGCGTTCGGCGATCGTGTTGAGCAACGTCTCGTCCGACCCGCCCGCGATGCGACCCGTCGGCGCGTTGATCCAGCTCGACGCCCAGTCGTCCTTGGGCGAGGTACGTTCGTCGAACGCGAAGCCATCGGTGCCCTGCAGATCGAGGGCAAGTTCCGACAGCTTCTGCCGCGAGCGCACCGCGACAAGCTTGTTGAGCGAGCCTTCGGGGCCGGGGGTCATGCCCGCCTGCATCATCAACCGCGCGCGCATGTTGATCGAATCGAGCCCGGCGCGCATCGCGTGGTTGCGCGCGATCTGCTGCCGGATACGGCCATCCTCGATCGCCGGGCGACCGTTCAGTTGGACCTCTTTGGCAAGCTCGACGAACAGGTCGAGGTGCGGCCCGAAGCCCGCGCTGTCGGTCGCGACATAACGCTCGATCATCAGCGTCGCGAGCGCGACCGCGAAGCCGCCGCCAACCGGCGACATGCGATGATCGTCGCTGATTTTCACATCGTCGAAGAAGACCTCGTTGACGTGGCTGTCGCCGCCCGCGAGCTTGATCGGGCGCACCGTGACGCCGGGCGCCTTCATATCGACCCAGAAGTAGGTGAGGCCCTTGTGCTTCGCGACAGTGGGGTCGGTGCGCACGACGATGACGCCATAGTCGCTATATTGCGCCCAGCTCGTCCAGACCTTCTGTCCGTTGATCTTCCAACCGTTGCCGTCGGTTTCGGCACGGGTACGCAGGCCGGCAAGGTCGGTACCGGCCGAGGGTTCCGAAAAGAGCTGGCACCAGATTTCCTCGCCCTGCAGCGCCTTCAGCACGCGTTCCTTCACGAACTCGCGGTCGCCGCCGAACTGCATCAGCACGGGAACGGGCATGCCGAGCGAGATGCCGAAATAGACGTTGGGGAAGCCGTGCTTCATCTCCTCGCCTTCGAACGTGATCTTTTCGATATGGCCGAGCCCTTGGCCGGCAAGATCGGTCGGCCAGTTGATTCCGGCATATCCGGCGTCGAACTTCGCCTTCTGATAGCGCCGGCCGAGCGCGAGATCCTCCTCGACGCTGAGCCCCTTTCGCGCCGCCTTTCCGAAGAACGGCACCATCGATTCGCACCAGGCCGCGGCCTTTGCGCGATAGCTTTCGAGGTCGGTCATGTGGTCTCTCCTGCGAGGCGATCGACGAGCATGTCTTCCCAGAAGAAGCTGCTCCCCTGTTCGAGCGCGAGGGTGCGCGATCGGCGCATGTGGAGGTGGAGGCCGATTTCCCACGTCACGCCGATGCCGCCGTGGATCTGGATGCAGTCGCGCGCAGCTGTATCATACGCCTCGGTCGCCGACAGGCGCGCAGCAGCCGCGGCCGTGACGAAATCATCCTCTCCTTCGCGCGCCGCGGCATGGATCGCATTGGCGCGCGCGAGTTCGACGAGTCCGTAAAGCTCAGCGATGCGATGCTTGATCGACTGGAAGGCGCCGATCGGCTGACCGAAGGCTTTGCGCGTCAGCGCATAGTCGCGCGCGATCTCCATCAAGGCTTCGGCGCCGCCGGTCTGTTCGTGCGCAGTGACAACGGCTTGCAGCGCAAGGATATGGAGCGCCGCCGCGCGCGCCGCTTCGCCTGTGACGAGCGGTTCCGCCGAAGCGCCGGCAAAGAGGAGGTCGGCGATACAGCGGCTGTTGTCGAAGCTGTCGATGGCCTTCCGTTCAATGCCGTCGAGATCGACGATCACTAGCGCGCGCGCTCCGCCGTCTTGCGCGAAAAGAATTGCCACATCGGCGAACAATCCGCCGGATACACTCGGAGCCGTTCCTTCGACCTGACCGGCCTTCCATGTCGCCGCCGGTGCAGCGGGCAGGGCATCCGGTCCCGATGCAAAGGCAATGGCGCCGATCGTCTCGCCGCTCGCGAGACCGGGAAGCCAGCGCGCCTTCTGCTCGTCGCTGCCGTAAAGTTCGATCGCCTTGGCAGCGCCAAAGCTGGACGTCAGAAACGGCGCGCCGCTGAGCGTGCGCCCGGCCTGATGAGCGATCAGCCCGAGCTCGACGATGCCGAGGTCGAGGCCGCCATAGGTTTCGGGAAGCGCGAGCGCGGTCCAGCCTTGCTCCTTTGCCGTCATCCAGAACCCGTCATGATATTGGCCGCTCGTCTGGAGCAGCGGAAGCAGGTCGTCCTTGCTGACCCGCGCTTCGAGCGCGCGCCGCGATTCGGTCGCGATCGCCAGTTGCCCTTCGTCGTACAAGATCGACATCGGCCCGATTCCTCTACCCTGTGTTTACGATCATCATCCGGACGTTAACGTAAACGTCAAGTGTTTTGACGCTAGGGCCGCTCGCCAATCAACTGACGGCCGTGTCAGGCGTGCCCGGCTTTCCACTCGCGCTTGATCTTTTTCGCGAGGCTCCATTTGTGAACCTCGGTCGGGCCGTCGTAGATGCGGAAGGCGCGAACCTCGCGGAACACCTGTTCGACGATCGTCCGGTCGGTGACGCCGGTGCCGCCCATGACCTGGACGCAGCGGTCGGCGATGCGCATCAGCGCCTCGGATACCGCGACCTTCGCCATCGAGCTTTCGACGGTGCCGAGCGATCCGGTGTCGAGCACGCCCGCGCACCAGTCGACCATCAACTCGGCCTGTTTGAGGTCGATCATATTTTCGGCGAGCATAAAGCCGACGCCCTCATGGTCGATCAGCGGCTTGCCGAATGCCTCGCGGCGGTTGGCATAGTCGGTTGCGATCTCTTGCGCGCGGATACACGCGCCCAGCCAGCGCATGCAGTGCGACAGACGGGCAGGGGAGAGGCGCACCTGCGCGTAGCGGAACCCTTCGCCCGCTTCGCCGAGCATCTGGTCGGCAGGCACGCGCAGATTGTCGATCGTCAGCGTCGCGTGGCCGCCGGGCATCGAGCTGTCGATCGTGTTCGGAACATGATCGATCCGAATCGCTGGGTCGGGCAGGTCGATCAGGAACATGCAAGCGCCTTCGTTCGCCTTTGCTATCACGATCCCGACGCGCGCACCCTGCGCGCCGGTGATGAAGGTCTTGCGGCCGTTGATCACCCAGTGGTTGCCGTCGGGATGGCAGACAGTCTTCATCATCGACGGGTCGGACCCTGCGCCGCCTTCGTCGGCGGGTTCGGTCATGAAGAAGGCCGAGCGAACGCGCCCCTCGACCATCGGTTTCAGGAACCGCTCCTTGAGTTCGGGGCTGCCTTCCTTGCCGAGCAGGTACATATTGCCCTCGTCGGGCGCCATCGTGTTGCATGCGAGCGGACCGAGCGGCGAGAGACCGCTCTTGATGAGCACCATAGCAGTCTCGCGCTGGTTGAGGTGGCTGCCGTCGCTTAGGATATGCGGTGTGAGTACGTCCGCGGCGCGCGCACGTTCGCGCATTTCCATGACAAGCTCGTCGGTCGGCGCGCCATGGTGGTCGCGGCGCCGATCCGCTTCATATGGGATGACGGTTTCGCGGACGAAGGTTTCGACCTTTTCCGCGATGGCGCGCGCCCGATCCGATATGCCTTCGTGCGCCACCATTTCGATTCCCTTCACTATCTAAGTTTCTTTCCAGTCAACCCGACGTTGACGTAAGCGTCAAGTTATTTCATGGACCGGAGCGAAGATGCCGTAAGGGCAGGAACGCAAAGGAGGGATCGAGATGGCTTTCAGGACACGCATCACCGAAATGCTGGGTATCGAGCACCCGATCGTCCAGGGCGGGATGCAGAGCGTCGGCTATGCCGAACTCGCGAGCGCCGTATCGAACGCCGGCGGCCTTGGTATCCTCACCGCGCTGACCCAGCCGACGCCCGAAGCGCTCCGCGACGAGATCGAGCGTTGCCGCGCGATGACCGACAAGCCGTTCGGGGTGAATATGACCGTCTTTCCGACGATCAACGCGCCCGATTACAAGGCCTATGCGCAGGCGATCATCGACGGCGGCGTCAAGATTGTCGAAACCGCGGGGACGCAGGCGGTGCGCGAGATTTGGGAGATGCTGAAACCCCACGGCGTTACCATCCTCCACAAATGCACTGCGGTCCGCCATGCGCTGTCGGCCGAGCGCGCGGGCTGCGACATCATTTCCATCGACGGCTTCGAATGTGCTGGCCATCCGGGCGAGGACGATATCCCCGGCCTGATCCTGATCCCTGCCGCCGCGGACAAGGTGAAGATTCCGATGCTGGCATCGGGCGGCTTCGGCGACGGGCGCGGCCTCGTCGCGGCCCTGTCGCTCGGCGCCGAGGGGATCAACATGGGCACGCGCTTTTGCGCCACCAAGGAAGCGCCCATCCACGACAATGTGAAGCAGGCCTATATCGACAATGACGAGCGGGGCAGCTTCTTGATCTTCCGCAGCCTCAAGAACACCGCGCGCGTCGGCAAGAGCGCGGTGAGCGAAGAGGTCGTGCGCCGCCTGGCGCAGCCCGACGCGACCTTCGCCGACGTCGCCGAACTGGTAAACGGCAAGGCGGGGCGCGAACTGCTCGAGACCGGCGACCTCAGCAAGGGCGTGTTCTGGGCGGGCATGGTGCAGGGGCTGATCCACGATATCCCGACCTGCAAGGAACTGGTCGACCGGATCATCGCCGACGCCGATGCGATCGTCGGTGAGCGGCTGGTATCGATGCGCGCCTGACGCCCTCAGCGCTGGCGTGCCGCGGCGGCATTCGATATGATCCGATTCATCGCAATCTGGTCATATCGAATGCCGCCGGCCTCTACGCCCGCCGGCGCGGCAAGGGGGATGTTTGAGCCTCATCGAATATAAGGGTTTCGGCGGCGTCGTGCTGGCCGCGGACATGCTGGGCGACGAAAATGATCCCGCCGTGCTGCTGGTCCCCGAAATCGGGCAGGACCGCGCCGCCTGGCGCGATGTTGCCGAAGCCCTGGTCCTGTCGGGCCGCCGCGTCGTGAATCTCGACCTTCGGGATGAGGGCGAACTTGCGCCGCATGTCGAGGATCTGCGCGCCGTGCTCGCCCAGATGGGATCGCGCCCGGTCGTCGTTGCGGCGGGGCGGGGAAGCTGGATCGCAACGCGCGCATTGGGGCTCGAAGGCGGTGACCTTGCCGCGGGCCTTGTGCTTGTCGATATGCCGATCGATGAGAATGCGATCGAAAGCGGCGTCGCGGCGCGCTTGGCGCTGCCGACCCTCGTCGTGCGCGGCGGCTTCGAGCCGGCGCAATGCAGCGCGGTGAGCGATGCGTTCAATACTGCGCTGCCCTTCGGCGAAAGCGCCGACATTAACGAATGCGATCTCGAACTCGCCGCCGACCGCAAGGAAGCGCTGCTCGGGCAACTCCTCGAATTCCTCGAACGCCGCCAGCCGCGCGAGGCGATGGAATTCAAGGCTGGGTCCGACCCGCGCACCCTGCGCGATGCGATGGGATGTTTCGCCACGGGCATCACGATCGTCACGGCGCTCGACGCGGCTGGAATGCCCGTCGGGCTGACCGCCAACAGCTTTACCTCCGTGTCGCTCGATCCGCCGCTCTTGCTTGTGTGTATCGCCAACACGGCCGGAACGGCGCCTGCGTTGCGCGATGCCGCGCATTTCGGCGTCAATGTGCTCCAGATCGGCCAGCAGCCGGTATCGAACCGCTTTGCCGCCAAAGGCGAGGACCGTTTTGCCAACCAGCCATGGGCGCCCGGCGAGACCGGTGTGCCCTTGCTGGGAGGCTCGCTCGTTTCGTTCGAATGCCAGCACGAATCGCTTCACGAAGCGGGCGACCATTTCATCCTCGTCGGCCGCGTCGTTCGCGCGCAGTTCGAACCGCACCGTGATCCCCTGCTCTATTTTCGGGGAAAATACCGCCGATTGCACTTCGCGTAGTGCAAGCCTGTAAGGCGGGCGCGACGTAGATGGCGGGCAGCAACGGACGAGGACGAGCGCTAAGGGAACTATAACCATTTGATGATTATATGATTTTCTCCATTATTCGGTAATCGGCGGGTTTTGGCGGCGATTGGGTAGCTAACAGCGGCCATATCGGCTGTTCGGCGGTCATCTATTCGTCTTGTCGGGCTATACTGGCCGCGCGAAGGCCGTCCTCGCGTCGATGGCTCGTTTCCGGACGACGCATTCCTCCATATGGTCGTTGATGAGGCCCATGGCCTGCATAAAGGCATAAACCGTCGTAGGGCCGACGAAGGACCAGCCCCGCTTCTTCAAGTCTCTCGACAGCGCAATGGATGCGGTCGAAAACGATGCTGTTTGCGGCGCGGCCAGTTCATCCGCCTTCGGCTCGAAGCGCCAGATATAGGCGGCGAGCGAGCCCTCTCGCTTCAGCAGTTCCTGCGCTCGCTTCGCATTGTTCACGACGGCAGTGATTTTGCCGCGATGTCGGACGATGCCTGTATCGTTCAGTAGGCGCTCCACGTCCGCAACGGTGAAGCCTGCGATCCGGTGGAAATCGAACCCATGAAACGCGGCGCGGAAGTTCTCGCGTTTTGCCAAGATGGTCCGCCAACTCAGGCCCGACTGAAATCCTTCGAGGCACAGCTTTTCGAACAGGCGGCGATCGTCATCGACGGGGAAGCCCCATTCGGTATCGTGATAGGCGAGAAATTCCGGCGCTGCCGCACACCAGCGGCAACGTGGGCGTCCGTCCGGGCCGAGAACCGTTGCGCTCATAGCTCAGCTTTTCAGGAAAGCGAGCCGTTCATCGGTGCGGCCCGGTGCAATAGCAAGAATCTCGGCGCTGACCACGCCCTCGGTGACGAAAGGATCGTCCTGCACTCGAGCCTTGATCTGCTCGGGCAACGCATTATGCGCGAGGATCACGCCGCCTGCGTTCGGCTGGAGACTTCCCACCAGCAGGAACACTCCGTCGTCAAAACCCTGTTTGATCCAGGCATTGTGCCCCTCCATGAACTGCGGGGCTTTTGTCTTGTCGGCGAAATGAAGGGTAATGACGAACATGGGTGTTCCCTCAAGCAGGTTGGCTGGAATTGGGTAACGATGCGGTCGGACATTGGGCTTGCAGCCATGCCTCCATGTCGGCAACCTCGCGGCAAATAAAATCGTCATCGTGGAAAGCGGTGGCGAGCGCTGCGACACCTTGACTGCGCATCAGGATGTGAAGGGCCAGCGCATCGGCATCGGTTTCGCGCTCCAGTGCGGCGAACTGCCGCGCGAGCCATTCGTGGAATAACGAGAACAAGCGAGCGGCATCCCCCTTGGCGGCGTGATCGAGCTTCGCCAACTCGTTGCAGAGCGTGCCGATCGGGCAGCCGTGCGCCATGATCTTCGTTCGATTCGTGATGAGAATGTGAACGAAGCTGCGGATGCGTTCGGCTGGCGATTCCGCATCCTGTTCCCAAGCATCGAGCATGGCGCGGATGTTCGTCATGCGCCGCGCAATCACAGCATCGAGAATCTCGTCCTTGGTTTTGAAGTGGTAATAGAAATTGCCGCGCGACAGCCCCACATCCTTGGCGATGTTGGCAAAGGAAGTCGCGTTGAAGCCATGCTCGTAAAACAGGCGGTCAGCGACATCTACGATCTGCTGGCGAGTTTCGCTCGCGCCCATATCCGGCCTCCTCGATCACAATGCGGATGCGCAGAAAGCCATCACTGCACTGTAGGACATTTGACCTAGCGATGTTTAGGGCAATCGTCCTACGATAGCAATGACAAAGGAGACAGCACATCGCGTCTTATGTGATTTGCGCGGCAGGAGGGGGGAGGCACGGAGAGGAACCGGCGGCAATCGGCTGTACACCGTTCGCCGATTTGACCATTTATACAAAAATGGCGGAGCGGGAGGGATTCGAACCCTCGATACGCTTTTGACGTATACTCACTTTCCAGGCGAGCGCCTTCGACCACTCGGCCACCGCTCCGCATGCACTGGAACGCGCGCCCTAATCGCTTGGCGGGGCTTTCGCAAGCCGATTGGGCGTGGCAGACATCGCGCATGCAATATCTTCTTCTGGCCACTGTTGCCGCTTTGCTTGTCCCTCCAACCTATGCGCAGGAGCCCGCGCCCGGTCCGTCGCCGGGCGAGATTGCGGCCGCGGCGCCGGCGAGTGACTGGGTCGCGATCGCGGCGTCGGACCTGATGGTCTTGGACCTGGCCCCCGACGCGCAGGGGCAGGCGCGCCGCGTCGTCATCCAGCTGATGCCCGCGCCGCTCAGCCAGGGGTGGATCAACAATATTCGCAAGCTTGCCGCCGCGCACTGGTGGGACGGCACGAGCGTCAACCGCGTACAGGACAATTATGTCGTACAATGGGGCGATGCGACGGAGAAGAAGGCGTTGCCGGCGGGATTGGTGGTGGTGCCGGAGAGCGACTATGTTACGCCGGGCGGTGTTGGGGGATGGCAGCGTTTCGCCAAACTGCTGATTCCGAATGGGGGTGTCGAGCGCTATGCGAGTTTCGAAAAGGGTTGGCCCGTCGCCGCCGAGCGCACGCCCGATTCCGTTCGCCGTTGGCCAGTGCATTGCTACGGCATGGTCGGCGTTGGACGCAATATGTCGCCCGACACTGGCAGCGGTGCCGAACTCTACACCGTGATCGGCCATGCGCCGCGCCACCTCGACCGCAATATTGCGCTCGTCGGACGCGTAATCAGCGGTATCGAATATCTGTCGAGCCTGCCGCGCGGGACCGAAGAACTCGGATTCTACAAGACCGACGCCGAACGGACGCCGATCATCTCGATCCGCATTGCCAGCGAGTTGCCCGCCGCGAAGCAGCCGCGCTTCGAATATCTCTCGACCGAAAGCGACAGTTTCGCGCGCTACGCCGACGCCCGCGCAAATCGCCGCGACCCCTTTTTCATCAAGCCCGCGGGCGGCACCGACATCTGCAATATCCCGGTTCCCGTGCGCCCGGTCGCAGCGAAATAGCGTCGTTGGAGGATTTTTCCGTCACGACGCCACTGTGGCGCTGGCAGTCGACGACGGCGCCGGCGGCCTGGTTCTTCGTAACCATCTCGGGCGAGGCCGCTGACGGGATTCGTCTCGCCGCCATCGGTGGTCAGTGGCTTGACGGGCGAAGGGGATTCGGATCGGCAAAGGTGCTCGCGACCATAGGCGATACCAGCTGGAGCACGTCGGTTTTTCCGTACAAGGAAAGGGGCGGCTGGCTGCTTCCGGTCAAGGCCGCCGTGCGCAAGGCGGAAGGGATCGCCGAGGGCGACGAGGTTACAGTAACCGTCAGTCTTTAGCCGGATTCTCATCCTTCGCTTCGCGTGCCTGCGCCTTTCGCTTGCGCAGATTTTCGCGCAGCGCCTCGGCAAGGCGGCGTTCGCGGTCGAGATCGGCGGGGGAGGGCGTCTTGCTCACGCGCAAACTCTTGCCCGCGAAATTGCTCGATCGTCAAGCCTCGCACCTTGACAGGCGAGGGACGCCCCGCCATAGGCCGCGCCTGCCCGGCAACATCCGCTCGCCGGCGCATCGGTTGCTGCTGTAGCTCAGTGGTAGAGCGCGTCATTGGTAATGACGAGGTCGACAGTTCAATCCTGTCCAGCAGCACCATTTTCCCCGGCATCGCCTTTTAGACGCGAGCGGCTTCGATCAGATTCTGGCCGCTAACAGCCAGTCGTGGAACAGCTTCACCGCGGGTTGGCGTAGCGCGCGCGGGCGGCACACGAACCAATAGCTGTACGGGCTGTCGACGTCGAAATCGAAAAGGCGGATCAGCCGCGGATCGTTGGCATCGTCGAGGTGATGGCCATGCATGAACGCGACGCCGATGCCCTGCGCCGCCGCTTCGAGCATCAACGGTCCCGAATCGAAATAATCGATCCCGGCCGGTTCCAGATAGGGCATGCCAATTGCCTTTTTCCATTCGGTGAAGGTTTCAGGCATCTCGCGGTGGAGCAGGATCGTCATCCGCTGCATCTGTTCGGGTACGGTGATTGGACGGTTGCCGTCGACGAGCGTTCGCGACGCGATCGGGAAGACCTTGTCCTGATCGAGCCGCGCGGCATAGAGCGCGGGGTCGATCGATCGGGCAAGCGCGATGGCGACGTCGATCCCGTCGCCCAGCCGCGCTTCGGCGTGCGACATGGTATCGATGTCGATATGCAACTCGGGATGTTCGCGTCGCAATTCGGGGAGGCGCGGAAACAAGCGTTGCTGCGCGAACAGCGGCAGGACGTTGAGATGCAGGCGTAACGACGCATCGGGCCTTCCCGCCTGCCCGATGACGGTACGCAATTCGTCGAGAATCGGCGACAATTGTTCGTGCAACGCCCGACCCGTCTCGGTCAGGCTGAGACCATGATGATGGCGATTGAACAAGGGGCGGCCGACGGCATGTTCAAGTGTCTGGATTCGGCGCGACAGGGCAGGCATCGACAAGCCAAGCTCGATCGCGGCAGCCTTTACCGTGCCGTGGCGCGCAACCTCGAGAAAGGCTTCCATGCTGCTGATGGGCGGGAGGCGTGGCATATCGGTCTTTGATGATGGCATGGGTGTGAAAGACTTGCCAGAATTTTGTGCAGTGCGACATAAAATGACCCGTCCGCAGGGGGTCGAAAATCGGGAACAACCACCCTATCTTCGGCGTCCTGACCTTTTTTTGAGGGAGACGCGCTTTGGCCGACGCCGCAGTAAAAGAAAAAGAAGTGAAACTGCAGGTCGCGAATTCGCGTGCAGAGGAAAGCGGCGGCGGGATTGCCCGCATTCCGCGGTCCGCCATGATCGAACTGGGCGTCACCGAAGGCGACATCATTCAGATCAGCGGCAAGCGCCAGACCGCGTCGCGAGTCCTTGCGCCCTATGCGGAGGACGAGGGACTGGAGGTAATCCGGCTCGATGGGCTTCAGCGCGCGAATGCCGGCGCCGGGGCGGGCGACATGGTCGCGCTGAGCCGGGTCGAGACGCGTCCCGCGACGCGGGTGGTCTTTGCGCCCGCGCAGGAAAACCTGCGGTTGCAGGGGAATGCCAACGCATTGAAGCGCAGCTTCTTCGGTCGTCCGGTCGTCGCGGGCGATACGGTTGCGACAGCCGGGCAGCAGCGGCTCGAATCGGGCAATATGCCGCCACAGCTTCGCCAGATGCTCAATGCCCCGGCTTATGCCCTCGCCGAAGTCCGCCTGCTCGTCGTGTCGGCGACCCCAAAAGGCGTGGTCTTCATTGACGAAAATACGGAAATCGAACTGCTCCCCGAATATCAGGAGCCGCAGGACGCTCGCCGCACCGACGTCACCTATGACGATCTCGGCGGGCTTGGTGAGACGATCGACCAACTGCGCGAAATGGTCGAACTGCCGCTTCGTTACCCCGAACTGTTCCGCCGGCTGGGCGTCGATCCGCCGCGCGGCGTGCTGCTCCACGGCCCGCCGGGAACGGGGAAGACGCGGCTTGCCCGGGCGGTCGCGAACGAAAGCGAGGCACAATTTTTCCTGATCAACGGTCCTGAAATCATGGGGAGCGCCTATGGCGAGTCCGAAAAGCGCCTGCGCGAGGTGTTCGAACAGGCGACCAAGGCCGCGCCCTCGATCCTGTTCATCGACGAGATCGATTCGATCGCGCCCAAGCGCGGGCAGGTGACCGGCGAGGCCGAGAAGCGCCTCGTCGCGCAGCTTTTGACGTTGATGGACGGCCTTGAACCCCGCACCAATCTGGTCGTCATCGCGGCGACCAACCGTCCCGATGCGGTCGACGAGGCGCTGCGCCGTCCTGGCCGGTTCGATCGCGAGATCGTGATCGGCGTTCCCGACGAAAAGGGACGGCGCGAGATACTGGGTATCCACACGCGCGGCATGCCGCTCGGCGAGAATGTCGATCTCGACGAACTCGCCCGCACGACTTTTGGTTTTGTCGGGGCCGACATGGCGGCGCTGACACGCGAGGCCGCGATCGAAGCGGTACGGCGAATCATGCCCAAGCTGAACCTCGAGGAAGGGACGATCCCGCCCGAAGTGCTCGAAGAGCTTCGCGTGACGCGCGAGGATTTCAACAATGCGCTGAAACGCGTCCAGCCTTCGGCCATGCGCGAGGTGATGGTCCAGGCGCCCAAGACGCGCTGGAGCGACATCGGCGGGCTCGACGCGGCACGCGACAAGCTGGTCGAGGGAATCGAACTGCCGCTGAAAAATCCCGAAGCCTTCCGCCGCCTGGGCATCAGGGCTGCCAAGGGCTTCCTGCTCTATGGGCCACCCGGAACGGGCAAGACCTTGCTCGCCAAGGCCGCGGCACGCGAATCCGACGCCAATTTCATTTCGATCAAATCGTCGGACCTGCTGTCCAAATGGTATGGCGAGAGCGAACAGCAGATCGCGCGCCTGTTCGCGCGCGCACGCGCCGTCGCGCCGACGATCATCTTTATCGACGAGCTCGACAGCCTGGTTCCCGCGCGCGGCAGCGGCACGTCCGGCGAGCCACAGGTGACCGAGCGCGTCGTGAACACGATTCTCGCCGAGATGGACGGGATCGAGGAGATGCAGTCGGTGGTCGTAATCGGGGCGACAAACCGCCCGAACCTGATCGATCCGGCGCTACTCCGTCCGGGTCGGCTCGACGAGCTGATCTATGTGTCGGTACCGAATGCCGAGGGGCGCAAACGCATCCTCGAAATCCAGACAGCGAAGATGCCATTGGCGGAGGATGTCGATCTGTCGCTACTTGCCGAAAAGTCCGATCGCTTCACCGGGGCCGATCTGGAAGATCTGACCCGCCGTGCGGGGCTCGCCGCACTCAAGCGGTCGATGGACAGCGACACGGTGACAATGGGCGATTTCGAAACCGCGCTGAAGGACACCCGCGCCTCGGTGACCGAGGCGATGGAAAAGGATTATGAAAAAATCCAGGGCGAGATCAAACAGGCCGCGATGAGTGTCGATCCGATCGGCTTCTTCGCGCCCGGGATGCTGAAGCCCGTCCGCGAACGCAAGCACGGTGAAGACGAGAGCGGCTAGGAAACCGCGGGCTGGTCCGTGCGCAACGCGGACCAGCCCCATAGGATGAGCCCGCCGCAGAAGCTGGCCATTAAGCCATATGCGACCATCGAATGCCAATTATAGAGCAGCACGCCGATAGCGGGCGATACGATATAGGCCGACCCGTTGATTGACGCGGTCATTCCGGCGACCGCTCCTTGGTCGCGCCGCGGAACCGAGAGCGAGGCGCCGGCGGTAAAGCCCGGCCGGAATAGGCCAAAGCCGAGGGAGGCAAGGGCGAAGCCGATGATGATGCCGTGAAGGTTCTGCGCAAGACCGGTCATCAGTATCCCGCAAATGGCGAGAGCGGCGCCCCAAAGGACCGTCGGGCGCGGGGTCATTTTGAAAAGCGGAATGAGCCCCCATTGCGCCAGCAGTGTCGCAAATGCGCTGGCCATCAAGACTGTGCCTGTTAGCTCGGCAGCGGTTTTTGGATCTCCGCGCAAATGAAGCCGATCAAGGACCAGGAAGCCGATGACGCCGATCATCATCGCTTGTGCCTGCCCCCCGAAGAAGCCGGCGAGCAACCATGGTCGAACCCGTGTGTCGCGCCAACTGAGCGATTCTTGTTCGGGGGCGCTCGGGTCATTCTCTTCCTCAGCCGAGGGCTCGTTCGGGCCGGCTGAAAGAGGATAGGGAGCGATCGCGCCACGCGCCGCGAAGCGGGGGGTGTCATTGGGTAGTCGCCAGCGCAGCAGGATTAGCACGATCATCCCGATTAGCGCGAATATCAGCATCGGACCTGCCATTCCAACGACCGGCAGAATGAAATAGGGGGCGACAGCAGGCCCGATGACCGTCCCGATCCCAAAGGAGGAAGATACGAGCGAAAGGGCCTGTGTGCGTTGTTCGGGGTCGGTGCGTGAGGCGACATAAGCTTGCACAGCGGGAGGTGCGGCCGAGCCCAATCCGCCGTAAAGGCTACGGAACAGCGCGAAAACGATGAAGGTGATCCCGGCGCCAATGAGTCCCTTCAGGCCCGCCCACAGCACCAGACCGCACAATGCCATAGACGACAGGAAGCCCACGACGCCAAGAGCCATCAGGGCTTTGCGGCCGCGCTTGTCCGACTGGCGCGCCCAATATGGCGCGGTCAAGACCCAGAGTAGCGCCGACCAGCTGAACGCAAGGCTGACCCAGACATCGGGTATCTTCAGTTCAGTGCCGATCGCAGGCAGGATCGACTGCATGGCCGTGTTTCCCGCGGCCGCCACCAGCATCACGGCGAACAGCACCGCCATCCGGTCCGAGGGAATGGAGTGCGCAGTCGTCGCCATGTCCACCCCTCCTTCATCGTGAAACGCCGCCTCTCCCTACACGCGAGCGCGAGCCTGTCCAGAGTCAAGACCACATCTTTCCTTGCGCCATCGCGCCGATTTTGCCACGCCTGATGTGACTGCAACAATGCGAAAGCCGACATGACCAATCCGCGGGCGCAGGCCCAAGAAACGAAAACCCCGCTGGCCCGTCGGCTGCGCGTGGGTCTCCAGCGCTTTTTCGGACCGTGGGGCATGTTTGTCCGCGGCTTTATAAAGCATCCGGTCATGGTGGGATCGATCGTGCCGTCGTCGCCGACGCTGATCCGCCACATGCTGCGCCCGGTGGATTGGAAAAACACCAAATTATTTGTCGAATACGGCCCGGGCGTGGGCACTTTTTGCCGCCCCGTGCTCGAACGGATGGCGGGCGATGCGACGCTTATCGCAATCGATACCAATGAGGATTTCATCGACTATCTGCGCAAGGACATTCGCGACAGTCGCTTTATCGCGGTCCATGGTTCGGCGGCGGATGTCGAAGAAATCGTGCGCGCACATGGTTTCGAAGAGGCCGACTATGTCCTGTCGGGCCTGCCTTTTTCGACCCTGCCCGCCGGCGTCGGCCCGGCGATCGCGGCGGCAACGCATCGCGTGCTGCGCCCCGGCGGCGCCTTCCTCGTGTATCAGTTCCGCGCCCGCGCGCGCGACTTCCTCACCGCGCATTTCAGCCGTATCGACAATGCGTTCGAATGGGTGAATGTCCCCCCCTGTTTTCTGTTCTGGGGCTGGAAGGACTAAACTTCGGGATCGGGATCGCCGAGGCCGAAGTTCAATTTTCGCGAAACGGTATAATCGACCACGCCGACGACGAACCAGGCAAGCGTCCAGCGGATGCGCGTCAACCAGTTGCCGCGCGCCTTGTGCGATGTCGGCGTAATGATTTCGCAATCGGGCTTCTGGCTCGCCAGGAAATAGCGCATTTTGGCGGCGAAATCGGCGTCGGCGATACGCACCATGACTTCGATATTCACGAACAGGCTGCGGACGTCGAAATTGGCGGATCCAATATAAACAATATCGTCGATGACGATCAATTTCATATGCAGTCGGCACGGACGATATTCCCACACTTCTGCGGTCTTGCGTAAAAGATAGCCATAAAGAAGGCGCGACGCGCCGATGGTGGCCGGGTTGTCGGACTTCCCTGCCATGACGAAGCGCGCGCGCCCGCGCCGGGCCACCCGGCCAAGCCGGCGGAGCATGCCTTGGCCTGGTGAAAAATAGGCCATCGCCATATCGAGTTGTCGCGCATTCTCGAGATCGGTACGGACCGCTCGCGCCCATGGGGAAAGCCGCTGTGTCGGACCCCCGACGAGCCACGACACCGGCCCCCCATCGACCGGCCATTCGCGGATCAGCCGTCGCAAAATCAGCAGTTTTCCGTCGTCATTCACCGTGTAAAAGTGGATTTCGGCAAACCACTCCGCTGCGCGAGCGACGGTCGGCCCTTTCACGACCAGCCCGATATCGAACCAGCAATCGCTGCGCGGCGCGCTCAGATAGTCTTCGGCGATGTTGAACCCGCCGGTGACGGCAATCTCTTCATCGATCAGGATCAGCTTCTGGTGGTTCCGGATCAGATATGTCGAGCGCCAGCGGCGCGAGAAGAAGGTCACGCTGCCGCCCGCTGCCCGCAGCGGTGCGAACAACGCGTCGGGCGTATCGCCCGACCCGAAGCTGTCTAGGACGGCGCGAACGCGAACGCCCCGTCTTGCAGCGACAAGCAGGGCGTCAAGAATCCGCACGCCCGCCGCGTCGCCCTCGAAAATATACATGATGATGTCGATGCTGCGCGCGGCGCCATTGATCAGGTCGAGCAGCCGCGTTAGCCGTTCGCTGCCGTCGAAGATCAGTTCCAGCCGATGATCGGCAACATCGGCCGCCAGACTTTGCGACAGGTCGACGGGCGTGCAGTTTTCGGTCATCGCCGCGTCATAGGCTGGCGGCGCCGCACGCCGCAAGGGCAGGGCTTTGATTGACATTGCGGGCCGCGGCTGCTAGCGCGCAGCGCTTGCCGCCAAGCCCCAAAAGGCTGGCCTCTCCTAATCTTTAAGGAAACAACATGGCCCGCGTTACCGTCGAGGATTGCGTCGACAAAGTACCCAACCGTTTCGACCTGGTTTTGCTATCGGCGCACCGCGCCCGCGAAATCTCGGGCGGTTCGGAATTGACGATCGACCGCGACCGCGACAAGAACCCTGTCGTCGCGCTGCGCGAAATCGCCGAACAGACCGTTCGGCCCAAGGATCTTCAGGAAACGCTCGTCGGTTCGATGCAGAAGGTTGTCGTCGACGACGACGATACGCCCGATGAAATCAGCTCGATCAGCCGGTCGGCCGAAGCGCTGCGCCTGACTGCCGCTGCGCCGCCGCGTAGCCCAGCAGGCGGCGGCAGCGACTTCGAATAGGAACGGATCGCAATCGATCATCAGGAGGGCCGCGGGAAACCGCGGCCTTTTCGATTCAATCGACCTGCGTCAGTTCGACGACGCGGATCGCTTTGGACGCGAGCATCGGGTCGAGAATGCGCTGAATCCGGTTTGCGCGCTGTGACCGCACGGCGATGTTGAACAGGCTGTTGGCTATGACATCGGCGATTTGCACACCATCGCTCCGCCGGCTGTCGGCGAGCGATGCCCGCCCCCACTGGCCAAGCCCCGCCTGGATATCCTCGCGGATGTGCGCGAGGATCTTGGGATCGTAGCGACCGTCGTCGATGACAACGTCGGTACAGACCCCGCCAGTTTCGGGAAGCCAGCGTCCGATCGCGGTATTGAGCAATGCTGCGTAGAGCGCGAGATCGCTTGGCAGCGTTCCGCCCGGGTTTTGTGAGAGCTTGTCGCGTTCGGCGACGGCGACCCATGCGCGGCCGCCCGCACGATCGAAGAGTTCGAGCAGATAAGCGCGCTCGACGATGCTGATCCGGCTGCCTTTGAGTTCGCCGCGCAAACCCGTGACTCCGCGGAAGCGTTCATGGATTTCACCTGCGGCGTCCGGCGTCAGCATGACGGCCGAAAAGGTCATCGCGCCCGCATTCAGGCCGCCCGATTCATCGCAATAGATCGTCATTTCGCCTCGTTAGCGGACGCGGGCGAAGAAGGCGACCGAACGGGTCTGGCCGGGACCGATCGCCTCGGCCCACTTCCAGCGAACATGCGTGAGGTCGGCAGCGGTCGCGGGGCGCGGCACCGAACCATCTACCGGCACCGTCAAATCGGCGAGAGGGGCAAATGTCTCGCCACCGTCAATTGATACGCCAAAGCCAGCCTGGTCGTCCGTGCTGTCGAACATCAGCCCGGGCGGTATGGGGTTGGCGACGACGACGCCCGACGCCGCATCCGTTCCATCATTGGTGAAGGTGAGCGAAATGCGCACCCGATCGCCGGGAACGACAACGTCAGGCGTGACGTAGGACTTGCTCGCGGGCTGCCCATCCTGACCGGGAACGGACTTTTCGACTTCGACCTTGGTCGTGAGATTACCGTTACCCTGCGCGATTGCGGGCGCGCTTGTCGCAAGCGCCGCGAGGGCCAAACCTTTCCAAATCCTGCCGATCATTGCCGTCTCCTTTGGCCCGCGCCTTTCATGGCCGATCAGGCGGGGCAGGGGTAGCGTTTCTTCATCAGTGCGTCGAAGGCCGTGTTGATGCTGACCGACCTGCGCGCGGCGGCGGGATAGCTTCGAAGATGCGCGAGCCATTGATCGGGCGTCAGCGTGCCCGTTTCGGGCGGGCAACTCGTCGTCTTGCGCCCAGCCTTGCGCTGCGCATCGATCCGCGCCTTGTATCGCTTGCCCGCCGCGATGACTTCGCTTTTCAGCCGGTGGCCTTGCGGCGTCGCGAGCGCGAGCGGTCCCAGCCGTTCAACCGAAGCGGCGCGCGCCAGAAAAGCGGCGACGCTCATATCGCCGGGCGCCATTGCACATAGAAAGGGGGCGGCAAGGAATGCAGGCACAAGGCGCAGGTATCGGCCGATCATCCTGCGCCGAAGCTTGCCCTCTGCCAATGGAATAGTCCCTGAATCGAAGGGGCAAGAAGCGACGCCTAGGCCCCTTGGGGATTGGCGTCGCCGAACGGACGCGGCTTGCGCTTGATCTGCGGCATGCCGCCGGCGTGCCCCGAAACGGGTTTGCCGCGCTTGTCGGCGTCGTCCTCGCGGCCGATATCCTCGCCCTTGATCGCACGCTTCGCTTCCTCGCCCGACAGCGTTTCATATTCGAGCAGCGCCCCGGCGAGCAGGTGAAGCTGGTCGAGATGATCGGTCAGCACCTTGCGTGCGGTTTTTTCGCCTTCCTCGACGAGGCGGCGGACTTCGGCGTCGATCAGCTTGGCAGTCTCTTCGGACATATTCTGCGCGCGCGACACGCTATGACCCAGGAACACCTCGTCCTGATTGTCGCGATAGCGCAGCCAGCCGAGCTTTTCCGACATGCCATATTCCATGACCATGGCGCGCGCCATGTCGGTCGCCTGCTGGATGTCATTCGACGCGCCGGTGTTGAGCTCGTCCTTGCCATAGATCAGCTGCTCGGCGATGCGTCCGCCGAAGCAGAGCGCGAGCCGCGCCTTCATCTGCTTCATATTCTGCGAATAACGGTCGCGTTCGGGGAGGTTCCACGTCACGCCCAGCGCGCGGCCGCGCGGAATGATCGTGACTTTGTGCAGCGGGTCGTTGTGTTCGACATGCAACGAGACAAGTGCATGGCCCGCCTCGTGATAGGCGGTCGCCTTCTTTTCCTCCTCGGTCATCACCATTGAGCGGCGTTCGGCGCCCATCATGACCTTGTCCTTCGCTTCCTCGAATTCGTTCGAGGCGATCAGCCGCTTGCCCTTGCGCGCCGCGAGCAGCGCGGCTTCGTTGCAAAGATTAGCCAGATCGGCGCCCGAAAATCCCGGGGTTCCGCGCGCGACGCGGCGGAGGTCGACATCGGGAGCGAGCGGCTTCTTGCGCGTATGGACTTCGAGGATTTTTTGCCGCCCCTCGATGTCAGGGCGCGGCACGACGACTTGGCGGTCGAAGCGGCCGGGACGCAGCAGCGCCGGGTCGAGAACGTCGGGGCGGTTGGTCGCGGCAACGATAATGATGCCCTCGTTAGCCTCGAACCCATCCATTTCGACGAGCAGCTGGTTCAGCGTCTGTTCGCGTTCGTCATTGCCGTTGCCGAGACCCGCGCCGCGATGGCGGCCGACCGCGTCGATTTCGTCGATGAAAACGATGCACGGCGCGTTGCGCTTGGCCTGCTCGAACATGTCACGCACGCGAGACGCGCCGACGCCGACGAACATTTCGACGAAGTCCGAGCCCGAGATCGTGAAGAAGGGGACGCCCGCCTCGCCAGCGATAGCGCGGGCGAGGAGCGTCTTGCCGGTACCGGGCGAACCGACGAGCAGCGCGCCCTTCGGGATCTGGCCGCCCAGTTTCGAAAATTTGGTCGGGTCCTTCAGGAATTCGACGATTTCCTCGAGCTCTTCGCGCGCTTCGTCGATGCCGGCGACATCATCGAAGGTGACGCGGCCTTGCTTTTCGGTGAGCATCTTGGCGCGCGACTTGCCGAAGCCCATCGCGCCCGAGCCGTTATTCTTCTGGACCTGGCGGAACACGAAGAAGGCGATGCCAAGGATCAGGAGGAAGGGGAGCGACTGGACAAGCATATACATCCAGAAGTTGGGGACTTCCTGGGGCTTGCCGTCATATTTGACGCCATTGTCGTTGAGCATCTTGAGCAGTTCGGGATCGCGCACGACATTAGCGCTGAACCGGTCGCCGTTCGACAGCGTGCCGGTCACCTTGTCTTCGGACAGGACGACCTCTTTGACACTGCCTTCTTCGACCTTTTGGCGGAATTCCGAATAGGCAAGCGGATCACCCGCCGGCTGCGCCGCGCCGCCGAACATAGAGGCGACGAGGAGCATGGCGAGCAGGATGCCGCTCCAGATCATCACGCTCTTCATCCAGGGGTTACCCTGCGGTTCCTTGTCGTCCTGCATCCGGAATCTTTCCTGTCGCCCGCGCACATCGCGAAGCTTGTCCCCGACAAGATAGGACAATCGGGTTAAATGACAATGAGGCAATCAGGGCTTTTTGAGCGCTTTCCGGCGCGGTGCCGCAGAAATGCGCCAGATCGTCCTTTCAAGCCCGCGCACCGCGTCGATCAGCAGCGCCCCGACCATCGCGCGGCGGCCTTCGCGCATGGCCGCGATCACCCCGTCGAGCGAAGCGCCGCGCAATACGAGTTGCGGCGCGTTGGCGCGCAGACGCTGTGCGACGATGCGGCGGAAAATTTCGGCCGGATAGCCTTCGTCGCGGATGACTGCGACGTCGGAGGCATCGGGCCAGGACGCGATCAGTCGCTCGACCGCCCAGTCGAGCGCCTCGTCGGCTTCGGCAAGCCATCCCGCCGAGGTCGCCGCCGCGACCGGATCGATCGCGGTTTGCGATTGCAGCGCATGGCGGAGCCGCGCGCGATCGAAGCGATTGTCGCTGTTCGAGGGGTCTTCGACGAATGGCAGGTCGTTTTCGAGCGCGAGATGGACAAGCTCGCGGCGCCGCCAATTGAGGAGCGGGCGCAGGATCACGCCATTTTGCGCGCGGATTGCGGCGAGCCCACCGACCCCGCTGCTGCGGTTCAGCCGCATTACGATCGTTTCGAGCTGGTCGTCCGCATGATGCGCGGTGACGACATGGCTCAGCGCATTGGCTTCGCGCCATTGTTCGAGAAGGCGGTAGCGTTCGGTCCGCGCCGCCGCCTGCTGCGACCCCCGGATCGGTGCCGGCGGTCGCAGCGTCGAATGCGGGATATGCTCGCGTTCGCAAAAGCCCGCGACCATCCGTGCTTCGTCGTCGGACCCCTTGCGCAGCCCGTGATCGACCGTCGCCGCCCAGATCTGGCCCGGCAGCAAGGTCGCCATCAACCAGAGCAGCGCCATGCTGTCGGGACCGCCCGACACGGCGACGCCATAATGGAGGCGATGCCATTCGGGCCCGAGAAGCGCGAGGAGGTCGCCGGCCAGCCTGCCGGCGCTGTCGCGATCAGCAGCCGGCTTTTGCTTTTGCGGCGGCTGCATCGGTCCGGACATCCTGTGGCGCCTTGTCTCCATAGACTTCGTCGAGTTCGCGGAACGCCTTGCATGCGTCGGCCTTGCGGCCGAGCTTGTCGAGCGCCACGCCCATATACATCAGGCTGTGCGGCGCACGCGCGCCGCTGGGTCGATCCTTGTAATTGTTATAGAAAGCGACTGCGGCAAGGCTGGGTTTGCCTTCGTCGAGATAGGCACGGCCAAGCAAATTCTGCGCGTAGCTCGCCTGGCTGCTCTTCGGCCATTTCGCGACGACGGTTTTCAACTGCGCCTGCGCTTCGGGGTAAAGCTTGGCATCCCACAAGCGAAAGCCATAGTCATAGGCATCCTTGACTTCGTTCCCGCTCGACGGGACCTCGACCTTCTTGACCAGCGCCAGCCGCGCCGCGTCTGACTTCGCCGGCTTTGCCGCTGTCGCCACGGGTTTTTTTGCCGGCGTCGCGGCGGCTGTGGTCGACGTCGCTGCCGGCGGCCTTACCGTTGGCGCGAGGCTTGCCGGCGTCGCTTCGACCGCCGCGGCGGCAGGGTCGGCAAAGCGCTTGTCCATTTCGGCCTTATAGGCGGCAAAGGCTTTTTCGAGTTCGCGGAGCTGGAAGGCATTTTGTTCGGTCTGGCCGGTCAGCGTCTGCAACTGGCTTTCCAGGGCGTCGACGCGCGCGGTCAAGTCGATGACCGGGGCATTGCTGCGCGCGCGTTCGCCGGGCGTGTTGTCAGGGGCGATCTCGCCCTCGAAGAAGGTCGGGCTTCCGCCTGGGAAAACCGTTCGCTGCACCGCGCGCATTTCTTTTTCGAGCCGCTCGACCCGTTTGTCGATGGCGCCGTCCTGCGCCGCCGCCGGCATCGCAGCGGCGAGGGCAATCGTCGCGGCTCCGAAAAAAATGGTGTAACGCATGCTCATCTGCCGATAGATCCCCGCCAGTTAACTATTTTTCCGCTCATAACGCGGCAACGTATGACAGCGCAAACCCATTTCGGCGCGCCGCGCTTTCGATCTGCCTGAATGCCCGCCCGTGAGGCGGCAAAGTCAGCCTTTGGGTTGCGGCCTTGCCGCCGGCGCAGCCCCGCCGGTCGCACCATTGCCTTCGGCACGCGCGACAAGATCGGAGGGCTTCAGCGAGACACCCTTTACCAGCGTGTCGGCAGGGCCGATCGGGCCGATGTCGCGTCCGCCGACGGTGACCTTGAGCGCCTGCGGGATGCTCGTGCGCAAGGTGAATTGCTCGACGTAGGCCGGGGGAACCTGATAGGTTTCGCCCGCGTCGAGCGTGCGCCAATTCTCGGTCTTCCCTTGCGCATCGTCGAACCCGATCCAGACCTCCGACAGGCCGGTCAGCACGACCGGCGCGCTTGCCGCGACCGCCGCCGGCGATGTTCCCGCCTTGGTTGCCGGCGCCGTTGCCGCATCGCCGTCGGGCGCCTCCGATTCATCGGCGGCGCGATTCTGGGCGGCGATCAGCGCTTCGTCGGGCTCGACCGACAGAAAGCGCCACACGCCATAGGCCGACGCCAGCAAGAGCGTGATGATAACCAACGTCCAGGTCAGCCGTGCCGTCGGCAGGCGCGCCGGATCGGTCGGTTCATAGGCTTCATAGAGCGGGCGCGCGCCATAAGCCTCTTCTTCCAGTTCGCGCCGAACCGCCGCGGCGATCTCCGCCTCGGGCAGGTCGATCGCGCGGGCATAGGCGCGTGCAAAGCCGGTGACATAGGTGCGCCCGGGAAGCTCGGAAAAATCGGACTTTTCGATGGCGGCCAGATGGCGCTGGGTGATACGCGTCCGCGTCGCAACATCGGCGAGCGACAATCCCGCCGCCTCGCGTGCCAGCCGAAGCCGATCGCCGGTGCGCGTAATCGCCAACTCGCCCTGTTCCGGGGCGGCTTCCTCGTCTGCCATTACTGTCTCCGTGCCGGTCGGTTGCAACCCAGCTTGACCGTGTCGCGATGTTCATCGCATTGACGGCGCGCCAAAGTCAAATGAAGTTCGGCGAACGAACGGCTGAAAAGATGCAGATTTGAGACCGTCGGCGGCGTGAGGGGGTTGTAGGGCGAGCGGGGCGATGAACGACGGTTTTTGGTAGCGAGAGCTACCGCTTCTTCCTTCCCTGCGCCATCCCGGACTTGATCGGGGGTTCACCGCGGCGCCTAAGTCATGCCCCCCGGATCAAGTTCCGGCGTGACGATAATGTATAGGCCCACCTTCGGTCGCTGAAGGACGGCGCCGTGCCGGCGGATTCCCTATGCAAAGCCGTTTCGCTGTTGCTTCGCGATGGCGGGCGCCGGGTCAGAGGACATATTTGCTGAGATCAGTATCGCCGACGACATCGGCAAGCTGTTTATCGACGTAGGCGGCATCGATATCGAGCGTCGTGCCCCCGGCATCTTCGGCTGTGAAGCTGATCTCCTCGACCAGCCGTTCCATGATCGTCTGGAGGCGGCGGGCGCCGATATTTTCGACCTTTTCGTTCACATCGGCGGCGAGTTTCGCGACGCGGGCGATCGCGTCGGGAGCGAAGTTCAGCGTAACGCCCTCGGTGCCGAGCAGCGCTGCATATTGTTCGGGCAGACCGGCCTTTGTCTCGCTTAGAATGCGGACGAAATCAGCCTCGCTAAGCGCGCCGAGCTCGACGCGGATGGGGAGGCGGCCCTGAAGTTCGGGGAGGAGGTCGCTTGGCTTGGCGACGTGGAAGGCGCCTGACGCGATGAAGAGGATATGGTCGGTCTTCATCGGGCCATATTTCGTCGCGACCGTCGTGCCCTCGATCAGCGGAAGCAGGTCGCGCTGGACGCCCTCGCGGCTCACCGAGCCGCCGCGCACGTCGCTGACCGCGATCTTGTCGATTTCGTCGAGGAAAACGATACCGTTCGCTTCGGCATCGGCGAGCGCGACGCGCGCGACATCGTCCTGGTCGAGCCTTTTGTCCTGCTCTTCCTCGATCAGCCGCGTCGCGGCGTCGATGACCTTCAGCTTGCGGCGTTTCTTGGGCAGGCCGCCCATCGCCTTGCCGAGCATGTCTGAAAGGTTGATCATGCTCATCTGGCCCGGTTGGCCGGGGAGGTCGAACGGCATCGACGGCGCGTCGGCAATCTCGATCTCGACCTCATTGTCGTCGAGATGGCCTTCGCGGATACGCTGGCGAAAGCTCTGGCGCGTGGCCTCGCTCGCGCCCTTGCCGGTCAGCGCGTCGAGCAACCGCTCCATCGCAGCTTCTTCGGCGGCAGCGCGCACGGCTTCGCGTCGGCGGTCCTTTTCGAGCCGAACGGCTTCCTCGACAAGGTCGCGCGCAATCTGTTCGACGTCGCGGCCGACATAGCCGACCTCGGTGAACTTGGTCGCCTCGACCTTGATGAAGGGCGCATCGGCAAGCTTGGCTAGCCGCCGAGAAATCTCGGTCTTTCCGCAGCCGGTGGGGCCGATCATCAGGATATTCTTGGGGCTCACCTCGTCGCGTAGGTCAGGCGACAGCTGCTGGCGGCGCCAGCGATTGCGCAGTGCCACCGCGACGGCGCGCTTGGCGGCATCCTGGCCGATAATATGCGTATCGAGCGCAGCGACGATCGCTTTGGGAGTCAGGTCTTTGTTCATAGGATCAGGCCTGGATTTCGATGGTTTCTTGGGTGAACTGGTCGTTCGTATAGACGCAGATGTCTGCGGCGACTTCCATCGCCTTCCTTACCAGTGCCTCTGGATCTTTTTCATAATCGGCGAGCGCGCGGGCGGCGGAAAGCGCGAAATTGCCGCCCGAACCGATCGCCGCGATGCCGCCCGTGGGCTCGAGCACGTCGCCGTTGCCGGTGATGACGAGCGTCACCTCCTTGTCGGCGACGATCATCATCGCCTCGAGGTTGCGGAGATATTTGTCGGTGCGCCAATCCTTCGCAAGCTCGACCGCAGCGCGCAGCAGCTGCCCGTTATGGCGTTCGAGCTTGGCTTCGAGCCGTTCGAAGAGGGTGAAGGCGTCGGCGGTCGCGCCCGCAAAGCCGCCGATGACGCTGCCGTCGTGCAGACGGCGGACCTTGCGGGCGTTGGGCTTCATCACCGTCTGTCCCATCGAGACCTGGCCGTCACCGATGACGACAACCTTGTCTTCGCTGCGGGCCGAAAGGATGGTGGTTCCGTGCCAGGGCGCGGCACTTTGCGCATGGGGATTGGTCATGGCGCGCGATATGGGCAATTGCCCGCCGCGCCGCAAGGGGAGGGGTCAGGCCCAAGCGAGGAGGGCGCGACCTCCTTCGTCGATTTCGATCGCCGATGGATCGGTGAGCAGCACCGCTTCACCGAGTATGATGTTTTCGCCCGTCACGCGGCAGCCCGTCGAAAGCGGCACGAAAGTCAGTTCGCCGACGGCGCGTTCGATCAAAGTCGGGTCGACGGGCCCTGCGAGATGCGCGAGGCGGAAGTGCGGACCATCGACGAGCATGAGATTGGTGTGGGGATCGACGACGGTGTCGCGCGGATCGTGGACCGGCACCGGGTTCGATACCTTCAGCCCCTCGTCTAGATGGAGTTCGCGCGGGCGGCCATAATCGTAGAGGCGGTAAGTGCAATCGACATTCTGCTGCACCTCGACGACCGTCAGGCCGGGCCCGATCGCATGGATCGTACCCGCGCGATTGTAGACGAAATCATTTTCATGCGACGGTCGCCAGTCGATCATATCGACGATGCTGCCGTCGAGCGCGGCGGCGCGCAATTGCTCGCGGCCGATTTCGCGATTGAGCCCGACGCCGAGTTCGGCGTCCGGCCGCGCATCGAGGATCAGCCAGCATTCTTCCTTGCCGCGCGCAAAACCCGCGGCGCGGGCCGCCTCGTCGCCGGGGTGAACCTGGATTGACAGGCGCTGCGAGGTGAAGAGGAATTTGACCATGATCGGCGCGTCGTCGCCGGCAGGATGCGCGAACCAGATCTCGCCGATGCGGCGGCCGCCGAAATCGCCAAACTCTGCGGGGATGTCGGTGCGGCCCCAAGGCTTTTCGACAACAATGGTTTCGAGGCGGGTCAGCATCGCCACAGAATGGGAGCGCCAGGCGAGAGCGTCAAGCGGCCCGATGCAACCGATTACCCGCCGCACCGTTCGGCTGGTCGAGCCAAAGGCCGCGTGTGTCGTAAACGATCTTGTCACCGCGCTCCTCGATCGGGATCGACTTGAAGAGGTCGTGATCGACAAGGACGATGAGGAGGTCGCAGCCGGCGAGCGCGCTGTCGAGGTCGATCAGTTGGGCGCCGGTGCCCGCAAATTCCATCGGCAGGCCGCGGGCATAGGGCTCCACGATCTCGATCTGCTTCCCGAAGCGGCGCGCGAGCGCGGCGGCAACCTCGACCGCGGGGCTTTCGCGGAAATCGTCGATATTGGGTTTGAAGGCGAGGCCGAGACACGCAACGCGCGCTTTCGGGTGCTGCGAGACGAGCATTTCGGCGGCGCCGATGACGTGCGCGGTCTTGGCCAGATTGACCTCGCGCGCGGTACGGATCAGACGGCTGTGGTTGGGGGCGCCATGGACGAGGAACCAGGGATCGACCGCGATGCAATGGCCCCCGACGCCAGGCCCCGGTTGCAGGATGTTGACGCGCGGATGGCGGTTGGCAAGGCGGATTACCTCCCACACATCGACGCCCAGATGCTCGGCCATCATCGACAGTTCGTTGGCGAAGGCGATGTTGACGTCGCGATAGCTGTTTTCGACCAGCTTCACCATTTCGGCGGCGCGCGCGGAGGTGGTGACGCAGGCGCCGCGAACGAACTGGCGGTAAAAGGTCATCGCGCGCCGCGCGCAGCGCGGGGTGATCCCACCGATGCAGCGGTCGTTATCGACGAGTTCGACGAGAATACGGCCCGGAAGCACGCGCTCTGGGCAATAGGCGACAAAGATATCCGCGGCGCCGTTGCACGCGCCGGGGACCTTGAGGTCGGGGCGGAGTTCGGCCAGCAACGCCGCGACCTTTTCGGTCGTGCCGACGGGCGACGTCGATTCGAGGATGACGAGATTGCCGGCTTCTAGCTGCGGCGCGATAGCACGTGCGGCCGACAGGACATGGCTGATGTCGGGGCGATGATTTTCGTCATGCGGGGTCGGAACGGCGATGACAAAGGTGTCGGCGGGAACGACCGCGATCGACGCGGTCAGCGCGCCGCGGGCAACGACGCCCTGGACGAGACCGTCGAGATCGACCTCCTCGATATGCACCTTGCCGTTGTTGACCGTATCGACGACCGACTGGCTGACATCGACCCCGGTGACCTTGCAGCCCGATCGCGCGATCAGTGCCGCCGTCGGCAAGCCGATATAACCCAGTCCGAGGACGGTGACCTTCTGTTCGGTATCAATGGGCACGCGCAACTATCTCCGCAATCTGTTTCGCCGCCGTGCCGTCGCCGAACGGATTGTGGGCGCGGGCCATGGCTGAATAAGCGTCCTTGTCGTCCAAAAGCTTGAAAATTTCGGAAACAATACGCGCTTTATCGGTTCCGACAAGCCGCGCAGTCCCGGCTTCGACGCCTTCGGGGCGTTCGGTCGTTTCGCGCATCACGAGCACCGGCTTGCCGAGCGACGGCGCTTCCTCCTGCACCCCGCCGCTGTCGGTGAGTACCAGTTCGGACGTTGCGAGCAGGCGAACAAAATGCGGATAATCGAGTGGGTCGATCAAGGCGACATTGTCCAGCCCGGCGAGGATCGGTTCCATCGCACCGCGGACGTTCGGGTTGGGGTGGGCGGGGAAGATGATCGCAACATCGTCTCGCGCCGCGATCGCGGCGATGGCGTCGGCAATGGCCTTCATGCCCTCGCCGAAATTTTCGCGGCGGTGCGAGGTGATGGCGATGATCCTTTTGCCGGCGAAGCGCTCAATGAGCGGATCGAGGCCAGCAGCGAGCGCGGGCTCTTCCTCGATCCGTGCTGTCGTTGCCAGCAGCGCGTCGATAACGGTGTTGCCGGTAATATGAATGCGGTCGGCGGACACATTCTCGGCGCGCAGCGCGGCGGCGGCGGTTTCGGTCGGGGCGAAATGGAGATCGGCGACCGCGCCGGCGACCTTGCGGTTCACTTCCTCCGGCCAGGGATGATAAATATTGCCGCTGCGCAGCCCGGCCTCGACGTGGCCGACGGGTATCTTGCGGAAATAGGCTGCAAGCGTCGCCGCCATTGTCGTCAGCGTGTCGCCATGGACGAGGATGCGGTCGGGCTTTTCGATGTCGAACGCGGCGCCAAGTCCCATCACCACGCGAGCGAGGAGGCTGTCGAGGGACTGATCGGCTTGCATGACGTCAAGGTCGATGTCGGGCTTGATCCGTGCGATGTCGAGTACCTGGTCGAGCATTTCGCGATGTTGGGCCGTCACGCACACCCGCACGTCCATGCCCGACTGCTCGTATAGCGCATGCACGACCGGGAACATCTTGATCGCCTCCGGGCGCGTCCCGAAAACCGTCATTATTTTCATATTCTTGGACTCCGGTCCGGGTGAATGCCATTGGTCGCGCCGCCCGTCGATGGTTGACGGCCTGATTAGCGGGAAAATGTTTATGACAGTCTTAAGGATATCCTGCGCTTTTCGCCGATATTGCGCCGCGGATGCAACTTTTCTGGACCGTCAGCGTATGTTGCCATCGGCGGAGGGCATGGTAGAGGGACGCGCGTTGCGTTTCCTGGAGCCGACGGACTCCGCCACTCGCAGTTTGATGTTGGAGCCAGTTTTTACCGATGTTCTGGAAGCGCAAGACCAAATCGGCTCCACCGGTGCGCAGTGGACACGCGATACCCGAGGGACAAAGAGTTTATGCGATCGGCGACATTCACGGGCGCGACGACCTGTTCGCACGGATAATCGATACGATCCGTGCCGATAACGCCTCGCGCGCGCCCGCAACGATCACGCTGATACTGCTGGGCGACCTGGTCGATCGGGGCCCGGATTCGGATCGGGTCGTCGAACGCGCGATGCGGCTCAAGGACGAATTTCCGGATACCCGGCTCTTGATCGGAAATCATGAGGAATGCTTTTTGGCGGCGCTGACCGGCGATGTGCGGCGGCTGCGCTATTTCATGCGGATCGGCGGCGACGCCACGGTTCGCAGCTATTGGCGCGGCGACGACTGTTTCGACAGCGCCACCTTCGAAGAAGTCGCCGAACGTTTACCGCATATGGTGCCCGCCGAGCATGTCGATTTTCTAGGTCGTGGCGAGGACGTTATCGAGATCGGCGACTATGCCTTCGTCCACGCCGGCATCCGCCCGGGCGTGCCGCTCGACCGGCAAAAACCCACGGATCTGCGCTGGATACGCGACGAGTTTCTCGACGACCTGGGCGACCACGGCAAGATGATCGTTCACGGGCATAGCATCACGCGAGAACCCGACGAACAGGCTAATCGCATCGGGGTCGACATCGGCGCTTTCCGGAGCGGTGCGCTGGCGGCGATCGGGCTCGAGGGCCATCGGCGCTGGTTTATCTTCGCCCGTGAGGAAGAGGCCTGCGCCGACGCGGCCTGACCGCCGGGACCAAGCCGATGCCATCCGAGCAAGCTTGCCATCGGGGGTATCGCCCTTTAGTTGCCCGCAAACGGGGCGTTGAGGCGACGCTTTCTCCCCCAACAATGCCAGAATAGCGAAATCATGAACAGCAAAACGAAAATGGCGACGCGTTTCGGGGCGCATGGTGAGGGAGAGTGGTCGCGCTGGATGCCACTGCTTTTTCTTGCCTTTGTTCTTTTGACCGGCGGTGCATCGCGGAGCGATGTTGCATCGTTGCCGCTCCTTCGCGGGGGCGCGGTTTTGTTCGGCTGCTGGGCGATAATGGGTATGAAGCGGGGGGATTGGCTGCGCATTCGTACGCCGCTCATCTTTCTGTCTGCGTTGACGCTGTTGATCGCCTTCCAACTCGTCCCGCTGGCGCCGTCGATCTGGCATGGCCTCCCCGGGCGCGAATTGATCGCCGCCGCCGACAGGCTGCAAGGCCAGCCCGATCTGTGGCGTCCGATCACGCTCACCCCTTCGGAAACCTGGAACAGCCTCCTCGCAATGACGGTCCCGCTGGCGGCACTGCTGGTTGCGGCCCGCGTTGCGGCCGATGACGTTGCGCGGATATTGCAGGCGCTGGTCGTCATCGCGGTTGCCAGCGCGTTGCTCGGCGTGCTCCAGATTGTGTCGGGAGCCGGCAGCCCCGCATTCCTTTACCGGATTACCAATAGCGGTTCGATGGTGGGCCTGTTTGCCAACCGTAACCACCACGCTATTTTCCAGGCATGCGCGATTATTTTCGCCGCCGCGCTACTTCGCGATGAATTGATGCGCCGGCAACAGCGCTCGATCGTTCAGCTCGGACTGGCTGGAGCGGCGCTGCTCTTTACGATCATGACGATGCTTATCGGATCGCGCGCCGGCCTCGCGGCGGGGGGCGCGGCTTTCGCCCTAAGCTATGCCATGCTCGTTCCGGCATGGCTTAACCGGCCGAGCCAAACAGCGCGCCGAACGCGATCTGTGCAAGGTCCGGGGCGGTGGAGGAATTTGATCCTCATCATTCCGCCGATCCTGTTGGGCGTGCTTTTCGTCACGATCCTGCTGCTTGCCGACCGCAATACCTCGATCAGCCGCATCGCCGATAACCGCGTTGCGGAGGATTTGCGGGTTCTTGCGTGGCCCACGATCCAACAGATGGTTGAAACCCATTGGCTGGTGGGCGCCGGCTTCGGATCCTTTCCCGCCGTCTATCGCATTTTTGAACCCGACGCGCTGCTCCAGCCGGCCTATTTCAATCATGCGCACAACGATTGGGCTGAAATGTTGATTACCGGCGGCCTGCCGATGGTGCTTATTGCCGCGGCCGCGATCATTTGGCTTGCGAGGGCGGCGACGGCGGGTGGTTTGCGGACTTTGATCAAGGGCCATCGCGGCGATTACCGGCTTGCGATCCTTGCGGCCGTCGGGTTGATCGCGGCCGCCAGCCTGGTCGATTATCCGCTGCGACTGCCATCGATTCAGGCGATGCTCGTCATACTTCTGGTGTCGTTCGCTTGCCCCAAGGCAGCCACGGCGCAACGGGAATAGGGTTGCGGCACCTAGGATAGCCGGTATAGCCATCGTCGCCATTACAGCCTGGATTTGACTGTCCCTTATGAACAGATTTTTCTTATGTTCCGCCGCCATGGTTCTGCTCGCGGGATGTGCAAAAGATGCGCCTCCGGTTGCGAGCGCGCCCGGGACTCCGGTCACCGCGATGTCGACGCTACCCCAGCCCGAGGCATCGGACGTTATCCGGTCGACGCGGCTGGCTTTTGTCGGGCCCTTTACCGAGCTTCGCGTCGAAGTGTTCGGCGTAGAGGAAATGCAGCGCGACATCATGACCGACGGGGAAGGGAATTTCGCTTTCCCGCTCATCGGCAATGTCGTTGCGGCGGGAAAAACGCCGGTGGTCATCGCCGAAGAAATCCGCACCAAGCTTGCCGGGAAATATATTCGTGACCCGCGCGTAACGGTGAATTTCAAGGCGCCGACAAGTGCGGCGCTCGCCTTCCAGTCGATGGCCGTGTCGGTCGACGGCGAGGTCAAGAAATCGGGTTCCTATCCGGTGGTAGGCCGGATGACCTTGATGCGCGCCGTGGCGTTGGCTGGCGGCATCACCGAATACGCGAAGCTCGACGATGTCGTGGTGTTCCGGAACGTCGGAAAGCAGCAATATGTCGGCATCTATAATTTGGGAGCGATCCGTCGGGGCAATTATGAGGATCCCGAAATCTTTCCCAATGACGTCGTGGTGGTCGGGGATTCCCCGCAGCGCCGTCAATTCAAGGATATTCTCGCGACTACACCGGCGTTCCTCTCGCCGTTGATCCTCCTCGCCAGAGAATTTTGACAGAGATGAATCGCAAAATGACTGAAGTTTCCAGCGACCAGAGTGTTGCGAGGTCCGCCGAAGCGGGTACGTCCCCTTATGACGAGGGCGGTGACGCGGGCCATTCGACGAACCTTCCGGACATCGAAAAGATACTGACCGCGATTTATTCGCACAGGATATGGGTCATCGCGTCGATCGTTGGCGCGTTGATCCTCGGCGTGGTCGCAACCTTTCTGGCGACGCCGGAATATACGTCGACGGCGCGGGTCGAGATTTTGCCGGACTCGCCGATCGACACCTCGGTTGACAGCAATCGGGATCGTGCGGCGGTCAACGAACTGGCCTTCTACAATACGCAATATTCGCTTTTGAAGTCGGAATCTCTCGCCGAACGCGTCGTGCGTGCGGGCAACCTTACCGCCGACAAGGCCTTTATCGAAGCCTTCGGTCTAGAGGCGTCGGAGGCCGGCATGACCAGCGCGCAGCGTCGCGATGCTGCTGATAATGCGGCTGACAAGCTGCTCGATCACCTCACCGTTTCGCCGGTTCGGACTTCGAGCCTCGTCGATATCAGTTTTTCGACGCCGTCGCCCACCGTCTCGGCCAAATTGGCCGACATGTGGGTTGCGCAATTCGTTCAGGCGACGATCGATCGCCGGTTCGCAGCGACCTCCGACGCGCGAAAATATCTTGAAACACGCCTCGAAACGCTGCGGAAAAATCTCGAAACGTCTGAAAGCGCCCTGATCAACTATAGCGTGAACAAGGGTATCGTGACGCTCTCATCGGGCCCCGACGGTTCCGGGCGGACGCGCACGCAGACGCTTGTCGCTGCCAATATTGCCCAAATCAGCGACTCCTTGGCAAAAGCTCGTGAAGCGCGCATCGCGGCAGAATCCGACCTTGCGAACACTATGACGGGTGTCGCCCAGGTCAGCGCTCCGGCGATCGGTGCGATGCGCCAACGGCGAGCCGAGGCGCAGGCCGAGCTGGCCCAGTTGCTCACCACCTTCGCCGACGATTATCCAACCGTTGTGGCGCTTCGGGCGCAGGTTGCGACGCTCGACAAGAGTATCGCGGCCGAAACCAGCCGCGCGTCGGGCGGCAACCGCGAAGCTTACAACGCAGCTCTAAAGCAGGAACGCGAGTTGCAGGCCGAACTCGACGGTTTGACCGATCGATATAATCGCCAGCAGCGTGAATCTATCGAAATGGCGATCCTTCAACGCGAGGTGGATTCGAACCGCCAGCTTTATGAGGGATTGTTGCAGCGCTACAAGGAAATCGGCGTTGCGGGCGTCGGGACCAACAATGTCTCGCTCGTCGATCGGGCAAAACCCGCGGACTCGCCCTCGAGTCCCAGCCTTTTGTTCAATATGGCAATTGCGCTGCTGGCCGGTCTCGGGTTGGCCGCAGGTATCGTACTGCTGCTGGAAAAAATGGATAGCTCGATCCGCGATCCGCAGGACGTGCAACCGCGCTTCGGCCTACCGCTCCTCGGCGTCATTCCAGAGGTATTCGGGCAATCGGTGGTCGAGGAGATATCCGACAAGAAATCCGCTGTTTACGAAGCCTATCTGTCGTTGATGACCAACCTGACGTTCCTGACCGAACATGGCGCGCCGCGGTCGATCATGCTGACGTCCTCGCGCCCGCAGGAAGGGAAGAGCAACTCGTCGCTCTGCCTCGCGACGGTGCTCGCAGCGACCGGAAAATCGGTCATCCTTGTCGATGCCGACGTCCGCAATCCGTCGCTCAATCGCTACTTGGAAATTCCCAATCAGCGCGGCCTTAGCCATTATCTGTCGGGCGATGATGATCTGAACGGCATGATCGCCGAACTTCCGAAATATGGCTTTTCGATCATTACTGCGGGCAAAATGCCGCCAAATGCAGCGGAATTGCTAGGCAGCGACCGGTTGGGAGGCCTGATTTCCACGCTTCTGAACCGGTACGACCATGTGCTGGTCGACTCTCCGCCTTTGCTCGGACTTGCCGACGCGCCGCTGATCGCCCGCCGTGTCGAGGGTGTCTTGTTCACGATCGAGGCGAATTCGACCAAAAACCGCGTGATCGCGACAGCGCTGAACCGTCTGCGGATGTCGGGCGCCAAGTTGTTTGGCGCGATCGTTACCAAGGTCGGCTTGCGGAACCAGGTCTATGGCTATGGTTATGGCTATGGTTATGGTTATAGCTACGGAGCCGGCAAGGGCGGCGGCGACGAATAGCGGTGCCCGTTGACAGCGAAACCTTGGTGAAGCCGTGAATATGACCCGAGCAATCTTGTGGCTGACTGGCGTCGCCGTGGCGGGCTTTGTCGGAGTGGCGAGTAGCGCGATCGTACATCAGGCAAAGCGGCCCGCGACGTCCTATATGCTCGGTGTCGGTCCGCTTGGAACTGCGCAAGGAAACCTGGCCTTTGCTTCTTACGCTGCACGGGTCCAGTCGAATCCCCGCGCGCAGGTGACCGCACGGGAACGCGAGCTTGCAGCAGCGGCTTATCGCAGCGAGCCTCTGTCGTCGTCGGCGCTTGGTCTGCTGATCCTCTCGAGGGACGGGAATGATCCAGCGCGGCGTTCCTTGCTCGATATCGGCGGGAAGCTGACACGGCGAAGCTCGCTAATCACCGCCGCATCGATCGATGCAGCGGCGCGAAGCGGTGACGAGGGCGCGTTTTTTCGCTGGCTGTCCCGCGCGATCCTGACGAACGAAAGCATGCGTGCCACCTATATCCGCGCCATGGCCCAGGCGACGGCGCGTCCGGGCGCGGTCGCAACGCTCGCGCCTGTTCTGGGGCCCAAACCCAGCTGGTCCGATCGCTATTGGGGCTATGTCGCGGCGATGCCTGAAAGCCTTGAGAATGCGGTCAAATTGCGCCTGCTTCTTGCAGGGGCACCCTGGCGGCAAACCGAAGTCACCGCTACTGATCGCAATCTCGCGCTGGCGCTGACAAAACGGCGTCAGTTCGACACCGTGCAACAGCTGGCATCGGGATTGCAGCGCGTTTCTTCCCGCCGCACGGCGCAGCACAATCTCCTGACCAACGGCAATTTCGATCAACCGTCGCAAATGCCGCCGATCGATTGGGAACTGGCGAGCGAGGGAAATTTGGGCGCCTCGATCAACGTGCGTGCCAAGAAACTGATTATCTCGCCCATCGCGGGCGCACATGGTTACGCCGCCCGTCAGCTGGTTCGGCTCGAGCCGGGACGCTATGATTTGAGCTGGACGCTGGCGAGCAATTCCCGGATCGGACCGGATGAACTGGTCGCGCACCTGTCCTGTGCCGAGAGGCAGGAGAAGGGCGGGATGCCGCCCGTCGAATTGGCCGTCGGGTCGCACAGCAAGGTGGTAGAGGTTCCGCAAACCCCGTGCCGTTGGTATCAGCTTTCGATCGACGCAGACCTTCCGGACATGGGAAGCGGCTTTGACGCTGAGCTTCGCACCATCCGCTTGACGCCGGCCTCGGCAAATCGGCTTTCTGGCTAAGCACCACATCTCCGCTTCGATCCGATTTTATCCGTTTCGCTGACTATCGCGGCTTGCTGGCGATAAAGGATTCGAACTTTTTCAAAATTGTTTCCGAAGATCCGATGTCTTCGAGGTGAGCCCGGCATTGGGCGCGGGCGTGCGCCAGTTGCTCCGGCCCGCTCAGTATCGCACGGATTGCCCTGGCCATATCGTCGGATGATTCCGGGTCGAAATGATATTCATCTCCCGGGGGCAGATAGCCGCGTGTCCCGCTATCCCGGGAGATGAGGACGGCGCACCCGGCCCAAGCGGCTTCGACGGGCGATACCGCGGCGGGTTCGTTCCGGGACGGGAGGATAAACAGGTCATGGCCCGAATAGACATCTGCCATCTGGCTGTGCGGGATATTCTTCAGGAAGGAAACGCGCTCCGAAATGCCAAGGTCCGCGGCTTGGTTTTCGAGGGCGTTTCGGAAACGGGTGTCGGCATCGGACGCTTCTTCCCCGCAAAAGCTGATCGTGAAGGGAGTCTTGGCCGCAGTCTTGCCCAGCGCGGCCAGGAGGAGGGCGTGCCCCTTGCGGTCACGATATTTGGCGACCATCAACAGACGAGGCGGCCATGCCAGTGGCCGCGTGGCGAAAGCGCGTGTCTCCTCTTCGCCTAGCGGGGAACCGAAAGGCAAGCTTACAGCCCGTCCGGCATTCGCTTCGCCTTCGCGGGTAAGGTCGACCCGCGACGTGAAATGCGGAATGCCCAGCCGCTTGAGCAGGGCGCGTCTGAGCCAGGTCCCGCTCCATTTGGCGGGTGCGACATCTTCCTGATCGTAGATGACCAGCCGGCGTCCCTGCAGGACGGCAAACAGGGCGGCCAGGCGGCAGAACCATCGGGTGATGCCGCGCACGATCACGACATCGGGGTCGATCGTCTGCATGTGCCGCCAATAGGCGCGAACGCCGGGGAAGCTTTGGAGTTCCCGCTTTTTCCCAATGCCTATCGCGCCCATGAATCGCGACAACCGTCCGCTATCATGTCGGACGGGCTGTATGAGTTCGTAGTTTTCCGTTGGGCCGAGCGCCATGACATCGACGGAAGGCTTATGCCCGGCAGCGGTCAATATTCGCATCCATGGCACGGCATTCGTGTGGTAGCGAGGCAGGCAAAAGAGATAGCTAGCCATCCGAACCGGCCTTGTTCTCATGCGCAATTCGGCTCGCGCCGCGCAGTTCAAACCGTGCCGTTATCAACATCGCCACGTACATCAACATGGCCCCGATAACGCTGGCAACCGCGACGCCGTTCACGCCGACAGGCCCCGCCAGCACAACCGACAAGGAGAAAAACAGCAGAAGCGCTCCGGTCGATATCAAAAGCAAAGGCCCGGTGCCGCGGAGTCCCTGGATGACCGCGTTCAGGTGAAGCCCGGCCAGGCCGATGCACTCGGCGAGAAACAGGAGGCCGAAAATGGTTCCGGCGCCCTGGTAGCCGGGGCCTGCAGCGAGCAGGACGATCGGCTCGCGAACGAGGTAGGCGAATGCGGCGAGCACTACGGCGATCGCCGCCGCGATGGCCGAAAGCCGCCACGTCAGTCGAGCGGCGTCAGAACCGCTACTGCTATGCGTGATCTTTACGATCTCCGGAAACAGGACCTGGTTCAAGGGGCCGGATATACGATTGACCATATTCGCGAGCTTCGACCCGACGGCGAATACACCCGTCGCGGCCGGTCCGATCAAGGCGCCGACGAGGAACAACGACAGGTTGCGTCGCATATTCCAAAGCGTCGACAACAGGCTGGTGCCCAGCGCCATGCGAAGAACCTGACGCAGATATCGACGCGTCAGCGCCGATCGAAGCGGATTCACCAAGGCGACGCCGTCACGTCGCATATGAACCAGCATGCGAATGAAAAGGGAAAAATTATAGGTCGCGGCAATGCTCGCAAAGCATATGACATAGATTTCAAGCCCGGCTTCGAAGAACCACAAGGCTGCCGATGCGCACAGCAGGGCCAGGCCCTGCGTAATCTGATTGCCGACGAGAACTGAGTAGCGGCCTCTCAGCCGGAAAAAGCCCTTGGGCGTACCCGCCACGCCCGCGAGCAGTGAGAGGCTATAGATAACGGCGAGTTCGCGATACCCGTCGGCTATGCCAACCGCCGGGGAGAACAGCAATATTCCGCCGATGGCAACCGTGGTGGCGGCCACCGCGGCGCAGATATCGAGCAGGATTCCGCTGCTGAGCGTCAGCCCCAGTCGCAGTCGCGACGTCACCCCAAGGCGGATTACGGGTTGCCAGCTTTCGAACGTGGCGAGCGATGAGATCATCGCAGCATAGGCCTGAACCAGCGCCAGAATGCCGAAATCCCGGACGCCCAGCGCCCGGGCATTCATGGCGAGGGCAAGCACGGCGCAGACGGCCTGAAATCCGCTCGAAGAGACGGTCAGGAACATCTGGCCTGCGATATGGCGGGCTCTTTTGCTTCCAAGGAGAATCATGACATCGACGGTCGCATCATGAGAAGGGTCTAGGGTCAGGGCCCATTATTTCCACGTTCGAGGCGTCGAAATGGCGAAGATTTCGGGCTTGGTCGGATGCAGCGGGTAGCATCGCTACCCGCAAGGCCGCGCGAGCCTGAGATCGAAGCCATTTCGGCGTCCCTTCGGGATTTGACCGATTTTGCCCATGGCTTCGTCGAAAAGTCTTGAAATATCGACATATTCCTGCACCTTTCCTCCTCGTCCCGAGCAAAATCGCTTCGCACCTCGAGCGCGGAATTAACGGGTCCTTACCCTAAGCCGGGCGAAGCTTTCGGGGGGTAAGCATACGAACGGCATAAGCCAACCCATATACGAGTAGGACGACGAGTATAACACGCTTGGCAGAAACGATGCCCCCGATCAGTTCTTTTCGCTGAATATATACAGTCAAATTGATAATCGACAGGATGAGCCCTGTCTTTAACAAAGGGCTCCTAATTCTATTCATGAAATATTCGAGGGCTTTGCACAGTCCTACAATGGCTAATACGACAAGCGGAATTCCCGCATATCCGAAAATGGCATAGAACTCCGCCCATATGTTCGCCGCCACGCCGCCACGGTATGCCGAAAAGAAAACTTGCTGGACTTGCGTGTTGTAGCCGCAGGTCGATACGTCCACAAATTCGTCCATGAAGGGAATCAAGGATATCGGAATATTCCAGAGATTGGAGCATGGCAGCGAATAGTCGTACGTGACTACGAAATCCAAGTGGGCAAAGGTCAGGAACTGCTCCAACCCGATAACGGCATTATCCATCAGGGGGTTCTCGGTCAGTCGGGTCTTGACCGCCGAGAAATCTCCCATCTTTACTGCGAGGTAGATGGATTTGTAGACGGCCAGAAAGAGAATCATGCCCAATGCACCAATGATATGCAGTGGCTTGAGCTTCAGCAGCGATTTGTTGCGGAATTGCAGGTAGACGCATCCGGCGATCGCAATCGCGAGGGCTGATCGGTGCCCGATATACATGACCAGCGCGAGCCCGGACAAGCTGAGCAGGACAAGCATCATATGCTTTTTCCATCCGACCATCAGCGAATAAACCAGACCAATTGCGCAAATGTTGTAGAATATATAATGGCCTCTGTTCGTGCTTTCGAGGACGAGGGACTTTGCCGATTCAAAAAGTTCCGGTGTATAAAGGGTATAGATGCCGAATACAGCGATAAATATCGCTATTGCTATTGCCTCATGCGAATAGTTTCCTTCAATGGACAGGTCCATTTTTTTGTCTCTGATAAAGAGTATTGCGGCAATTATGCTTATCAAAGCCAGCGCTACGGCGTAGATGGTGCCACTGTTGTAATCGATCCGATATCGGCCGCCATATTCCGATATATATTCGTAAGATCCGACCCAAAACGGAAGGAAATATAGTATCGTGGATACTAGTAGCCACACTTGGGGACGGAGAGCAAAAATCGGCGCATATGATGTAGGTTTGCGCTGCATTATCGATTGCCCATAATGGCTGCAAAGAAACGGGCGGAGTCCCGTGCATCGAGAAATTCGGTTATTTGCATGTTCCGTGAACCGGTATCTATCCGTTCCAAAGTGTCAGCCAGAGCCTCCGCTGTGTTTGCCTGCGCGACATGGACCGACGGGATGCTGTCCAGTCCGCCGGCACAATCGGTGGTTGCTATGCCGTATATGCCGCTGGCAAGCATTTCCAGAAAGACATTCGGAAAACCTTCGATGTCCGAAGTCAGCAAACCCACCTTGCATAACATGAACGCCGGGATCGGGTTGGCAAGATAGTCGGTGAAGGTGACATATTCGCTCAAACCCGATTGCCGGGCGTAATTTTCCGTTGCCTCGCGAAGCGGTCCGTCGCCGATGAATACCAGATGCATATGCGTCGCGCCGCGGCCATGGAGGACCTTCAAGACGTCCACTGCGCGCTGCGGATTCTTTACATCGAGAAGACGGCCGCACCATGCGATGAGGGTTTTGTCGGCCGGCAATGCGGACAATATCTCTGGTGAGGGCGATTGCAGGCCCTGCGCGATCCGGTCGGTATCGATCGGGTTGGGGATGACGGTCAATAAATGACGGAGGCGGTGATGCGTATTCGCATCCAGCGATTCCTTCATTCGGTCGGTTTGACAGATGATGAGGTCCTGCTTGCCGTACAGCCGATAGAGGATGGGATAAAAGCGCCCGAGACCCTTGAAGGTCCGTTCGAACATCATGGTGGATTCGCGTGCAACCAGCCGTTTCGTCCGCAGCAGACCGATCCATCGCGCGGCGCTGGATACCGCATTCAGGTGGATGAGCGAACTGAAGACAAGGTCGTAGCGGCGCCGCGCGAGGATACGGAGGAGACCGAATATCCCGCCACCTTCATTCCTGGCGAGTGTGTAGTGGAGCTTGACGTTGTCAAACTGCTCCAGGCCGTCGAGCGTGCCGCTTCGCGCCCGGCACAGGATAAAGCAATCGATCGTGTCGAACGCGCCGGAACGAGCCGCCTCGACGGCCATGGTTCGGGTGATGCGCTCGGCTCCCCCCATCCGGTCGCTCGGGAAAAGGAACAGCGCGCGGCGTGCTTTCGTCATCAGTCCGGCTTGCCCTGAACGGGCTTACGCAAGACGTAGATAAATGTTTCGGCGGCGTTTTTGCCCCTGAACAGAAAGGAAATCCCCTGAAACGCCCGCCACATCAGATAGGCTGGAACGAACGCCATGAAATAAGAACTGATCCAGAAAAGCTGCCGCTTTTCGACGACCAAGCCGTTAATCTTGGCCGAATGCTCGATCTCCCTCGGCGTGCAGCCGTTGTAGAACGCCGGAAAACCGTCGTGACCGAGCGCTTTTGCGGGAAAGAGCGCGAACAAGATTTTCTTCTTCACGCCCTCTGGAAGCAGAAGGTTCAGACGGGCAAACAGCGCATTGCGCGACGGCGCAAAGAGATATGCGCGTCCCCCTGGTTTGAGGATCGTCGCAATTGCCCGCATCGCGCCAGGGCCATCGGGAACATGCTCGAGCGTCGCTTGGCATATAACGACGTCGGCGTCGGCGTCGCCCACAAAGCTGCACAGATCAGCCGCGATGGTCCGATCGTAAATGCCAGTCGGCGCGAGCGCCAATTCCTCGGCGCTGATGTCGAGCCCGACAACCTTGAGCCCGTAACGCTTCTTGTCCTTCAACGAGGCATAGGGCTGGGACCCTCCGCCCAGATCGTACATCATGGGCCCTTGTTCGAGCGCTTCTGGCGCATAGGTTTCGCGGAAGGTACGCCCGCCGTCGCGCCGAACCGAGGCCGGTAGAAGCCGGTCGATCGCTTGCGAGGTTGCGATGTTGATTTTGGCGAACGCGCTAATGAAACCCAAGATATTTTGTCCTGCTAATATCGTGCACTCGGATGCCGGTCAGAGGCGCGCGTCGACGATGTTCCGGTCGAGCGCATATTTGAGGTCATAAACGACGCAGTTTTCCTTGCCGAAATCCCGGATGCGTTCCGGCTGAACAACGCCGTAATCGCTATGCGCCACCGCGAGCAGAATAGCGTCATACCGGCCCGGCTCCGGCGCTGCGATCGGCTCGATACCGAATTCCCGCTTTGCCTCGGCTGGATCGATCATGGGATCATACACGTCCACCGCAACGCCAAAGTCGCCGAGTTCATGGATCAGATCGACGACCTTGCTATTGCGGAGGTCGGGGCAGTTTTCCTTGAAGGAAAGCCCGAGCACCAGCGTGCGTGCGCCTTCCACCTGAATGCGACGTTTCAGCATCGTTTTCACCAGCTGACCGGCAACATAGCCCGCCATGCTGTCGTTCAATCGCCGGCCGGCCAGAATGATCTCGGGACGATAGCCGATCGCCTCGGCTTTGTGCGTGAGGTAATAGGGGTCGACGCCGATGCAGTGGCCTCCAACGAGACCCGGGCGGAACGGCAGGAAATTCCATTTGCTTCCGGCCGCTTTCAGAACGCCTTCGGTATCGATTCCCATGCGGTTGAAAATGATCGCAAGTTCGTTGATCAGCGCGATATTGAGGTCACGCTGGGTGTTCTCGATGACCTTGGCTGCTTCGGCCACTTTGATGCTTTCCGCCCGAAAGGTGCCCGCCGTGATAATCTGGCCGTAGAGCCGATCCACCCGCTCGGCCGTTTCCTCGTTTGACCCGGACGTTACCTTCATGATGCTGGGAAGTCGGTGTTCCTTGTCACCGGGGTTGATGCGCTCGGGCGAGTAGCCGACCGTGAAATCGACATTGAAGGTCAGGCCTGATCGTCTTTCGAGCACGGGCACGCAATCTTCCTCGGTACAGCCGGGATAGACCGTCGATTCAAAAACGACGAGGTCGCCGCGTTTCAAGACTGCGCCGACCGTTTCCGACGCCGAGATGAGCGGCGTGAGGTCAGGTCGCTTGTGACGGTCGATCGGCGTGGGGACCGTGACGATATAGACGTTGCAACTCCGCAGCGCTTCGGGGTCGGAAGATAATTCGAGCCGCGATGCCGCCTCGAGTTCCTCCGCCGTGGTCTCGCGGGTCTCATCATACCCCTCGCGCAGCGCAGCGATCCGGTCGGTTTTGATATCGAAGCCAACGACCGGAAACAGACGGCCGAATTCCACCGCCAGCGGGAGGCCGACATAACCGAGCCCGACTACGCCAATCCTGACGTCTTTCAACCATTCATCCACTGAATTCATCCTATTGTCTCTCGATCGCTTCGCACAGGAACCGGCCACACATCGAGCGCCAGGTCTCGAAGGCATCGCGGCCCCTGTTTACGGAATTTTTGGGGGAGTCAGGAATAGACTATCCGGCAATTTTTCGATCTTCTCTACGCGAAGCCATGTCCGTCCAACAAGCTCATATAGGCGTCGATAACAATCCTTTCATCGTAATCGCGCTCCATTCTTTCCCGCGCGGCGCGGCCCATCTCGACCTGTGCGGTATGGGACATCCCAAGAAACTCGACACATGCTCGCGCCAGATCCTCGCTGTCGCGAGGGCGAACGAGTATCCCGGAAACGCCTGCAGCAATGGGATCGCGGCACCCCGGCATGTCGGACGTAATCGCGGGACGTCCCGTGGCGCCCGCCTCCAGCAATGTGCGAGGCGTCCCTTCGCGGTAATAGGAGGGTAGAACGATACAATGGGCCTGCTCGATGGCCGGTCGCACATCGGCTGCCGAACCGAGATAGACGAGCCTGCCTTCCTCGACCCATTGATCGATCTGGTGTTGGCCTATCCCGGTTTTGCTGTCGGGATCGAGCGGGCCCAGCAATTGGAAAAGTGCCTCGGGGTGTGTGCGTCTCACTTGTTCCGCGGCGTCGGCGAAAATGCCGACCCCTTTGTCCCAAAGCATGCGCGCGACCAACAGGAACCGTATGCTGCCGTTGTGAGGGGGCACGGGCTGAAATGCGAAACGGGTCAGGTTCACACCGGATCCGGGCAACAGACGGACACGATCGGACGGTACGAGATGCCCGGCTAGGAAGATGTCGCGGTCGCTTTCGTTCTGGAAAAATACCGCTTCGGCGCGGCGGAAAGCTGCGCGGTAGAGGATGCGGACTACGCCATTCAACAGTCCGCCATCGTTGAAAGCAGGACCGAGCCCGGTCACGTTCGCCGCGAAGGGAATGCCAAGCAGCCGGCACGCGAGGCCCGCATAAATATTGTTCTTGATCGTATAGCCGAAAACGAACGTGGGACGGAGGCGGCGAAGGGTACGGAAGATGCTTATCAGCAGAGCAAGTTCGGCTATCGGCGAGGTGCCGTTGCGGTCCATGCTCAACGGAACAAAATCGCAGCCCATGTCCCGTACAGCGCCGACATAGTCGTCGGGCGGCGCAAGCACGGTCACCCTGTATCCGGCGGCAATCAGACGCTGAACCAATCCGGCGCGAAAATTGGCCAGCTTGAATGTCGTGTTGCCGGTCAGGACGATATGCATGCGATCGCCTTTCATCGCGATGCGCTATTTCCGGTAATATTCACGGAACCATGTCACAAATTGCGCGATCCCGTCGCGAAAGTCGGTTTGGGGACGATATCCCGTCAGGCGCTGCAGCAGTTCGGCGTTGGCCCAGGTAGCTGGGACATCGCCCATCTGCATCGGCATGTAGTTCCGGACGGCCTTGATTCCCAGTTCGGCTTCGATCGCCTCAACAAAATCGAGCAGACGTACCTTGTCCGAATTGCCGATATTCACGACGCGAAACGGCGCGACGGGCGACAGGCTGTCGCCTTCCTCGATTTCGTCCTTCGACGCGGGGCGAACGGGAGGGGTGTCGATGAGCAGGCGGATGGCTCGGACCAGATCGGTGACGTAGGTGAAGTCGCGATACATGTCGCCATGATTGTAGATATCGATCGGGCGGCCATCGAGGATCGCGTCGACAAATTTGTACAGCGCGAGATCGGGCCGTCCCCAAGGGCCATAGACGGTAAAGAAACGAAACATCGTCGTCGGCAGATTCCAGAGATGGGCATAGGAATGCGCCATGCTCTCGTTCGCCTTTTTCGTGGCGGCATAAATGGTCAGTTGCGTGTCCGCCTTCTCCAGTTCCGAAAAGGGCATTTCGTCGTTTGCGCCATAGACCGACGACGTCGATGCCATCAGGAGATGCTCGACCTCGAGCTTGCGAGCAGCTTCCATGACGTTGAACGTGCCGACGACATTGCTTTCGATATAGGCGCGGGGGTTCTCAAGGCTGTACCGGACTCCCGCCTGGGCAGCGAGATGGACGATGATATCCGGCGCAAAAGCTTCGGCCGTTTGCCACAATTTCTCGTCATCTTCGAGCAGGGCCTCGGTCGCGTGAAAATTTGCGTGCTGTAACAGGGTCTGATGCCGCCGATGCTTCAAGTTGACGTCATAATAGTCGGACATGCCGTCATAGCCATGAACCTCGAAGCCCTCGTCAAGCAGCAGGATGGCGAGATGAAATCCGATAAAGCCTGCCGTACCCGTAATCAAAACCCGGCGTGCGGTCGTGCGCGGCTCATTTCGATCCGTTGTCATTGTTTATCGTCCAATATTGAAAGGGGGGAGGCGACCCGCTTGTTACGGATCGATGATCGGGGGTCAGGTTAAGCTCGGTCGATAGAGCCTCTTCGATAATCTGCTCAAGCTTGCGGCCACGCCATTAGCCGAAGTCCATTCATAAGCAAATGCCGATCGCCGCGGACGCCTTGCCCGCTGGAAGGGATATTCTTCTGTTTTCAGCTACATTTCGCCGGTTCAAAGGCATGGACTGGAAGCGAGATGGGACAGGCTGTGCCCAAATTACCACGTAATGATCGAATATGGTCGCGACGCGTTCCACCTATATATGTAACGGAGCCGTGGTCTTCGCGATATGGTCCAACCCAAAGATTTGGGTGGCCAAAAAGGGAGGGCTGATATCGATCACTCCGAACGTGGAATTTATCATTGAGTCCGTTTGTGCTTGTGCGCAAATCGTTGTTGTTTTTCTTTGAATTTCCAAACTATCCGGATACGAAAATTAGCATGAAAGCCCTACCTGTGAATCAGACCGAACAGGTGTTCACGAGATCACGCTCGCTGCCCCATTTTTTCGGCTTGCTCCGGACGCAATTGCTGCTCTGTCTGCTGTTCGGCGTGGCCTTGCCGATATTCCTATATATTCGCGGCGACTTGTCGTTTCTCGCGCGCAATCCGGCAGCCATCAATTCGTCAATCGCCGCAGCCATCTGTACGATGATTGCCGTCGTCACAGTGCGCAAGTTCGGCGCCTTTCCGGGTACCATCGGCGTCAGTTATGTTTTTCCTTCTCTTGCGGGTGCTTACGGCATTGCGATGGCCGGGATCTTGCTGGTGCGCGCGCCGTATAGCGGTGCGTTGCTGATGCTCACATTCGCCACCAGCATGGCTGTCCGTTTTGCAATCGGCGCGCTCGAGCGCCGCCGCGAAGGCAAGCAATATTATCTGGTTCCCGGTGGCAGCATCGATCGTATAAGTCGCGATCTCGACGCGGCATGGATCATGCTTGAAGCGCCCGTGTTGCCGAGCGACGGCGATGTGGTCATCGTCGCGGACCTCCATCACGATCATTCTGCCGAATGGGAGCGCGCCTTCGCAATGGCCGCGTTGAACGGGATCGGCGTTTATCATTACAAACAGGTGTGGGAAGCCTCGACCGGCAAGGTCCGCATCGAACATCTGTCGGAAAATAGTCTCGGCTCGCTGATTCCGAGCAATTCCTACGCGAAGGGCAAGCGGCTCATCGACATCCTGCTGTCGCTGGCCGTCCTCCCATTGCTGCTTCCGATCCTGCTGATAACAGCGCTTGTCATCCGCTTCGATTCCCCGGGTTCGGTCTTTTTCCGCCAGGAACGAATCGGCTATCGCGCGCGACCGTTTCGCGTCCTGAAATTCCGCACGATGCATTCGCGCGAGGTCGCCAAAGCCGACCGCGTCGATGACGCGATTACAAAGGACGATGATGCGCGGGTCACCAGGCCAGGACGGTTTCTTCGCCGGACGCGCATCGACGAACTCCCCCAGATCCTCAACATCCTTCTCGGCGATATGAGCTGGATCGGCCCGCGCCCCGAGGCGAGGCCGCTTTCCGAATGGTATGAAAAGGAAATCCCTTTCTACTCCTATCGCCATATCGTGCGGCCGGGGATCACGGGTTGGGCGCAGGTGAACCAGGGGCATGTCGCGGGCATCAGCGAGGTGCATGACAAGCTCCGCTATGACTTCTACTACATCAAGAATTTCTCGATGTGGATCGACCTCGTCATTCTGTTCAAAACCGTGCTCGTTGTGGTTCGAGGTTTTGGTGCCAAATAGGTCGTGGCGTCTTTTGCCGGACCATATGGAAAGTTTGATGCGTGTCCGATATTGATTTCCCGAACTTGCTGGCATGCCCGGCTGCCCATCGTGCGCCTGTCGTGGGCAGCGGCAAGAGGTGGGGGTGCAGCGATGCCAATTGCGAATATGCAATGGAAGCAGGCGGCTTTCCGGTCTTTCGCGGGATACCGGTGTTGATCGACTTTGCGGGCAACACGCTCTGCCGGCGCGAAGCCTATATCGACGCAGAAGGCGGCAGCGACGTTTATATGAAGCGCCGTCCCGAAAGTGTGAAGAAGCGGCTTCAACGCCTTACCGGCGGGACGAGTTCGGTCACGCTCGCCAATTGCCGGCGATTTCTCGACGAGATCGGAAAGATTGCGCCGGTTCCGCGGATCCTCGTCATCGGCTCGGGCGAGCGCGGCCAGGGCACCGACATGTTGTGGGAAAACGACGGGGTGCAGCGTGTCGGCATCGATATCTATCCAAGCCACACTACCCACGTCGTTGCCGATGCGCACGACCTGCCATTTCGCGAACAAAGTTTCGACGGGGTCTGGATTCAGGCGGTGTTGGAACATGTGGCGGAGCCGCAGCGCGTCGTTGCCGAGATCGAGCGTGTCCTGAAACCCGACGGGATCGTCTATGCTGAAACGCCCTTCATGCAGCAGGTGCATGAGGGCGCCTACGACTTTCAGCGCTTCAGCGTGACCGGACACCGCTTTCTCTTCCGCCGGTTCGATGCGTTGGCCATGGGGGGCAACAAGGGGCCAGGTGTCGTTCTGGCTTGGGCGATACGTTATTTCTTATGGGGCCTGCTGCGCAGCCGCAAGGCTGCCACGGCGATTTCCTATCCGCTGCTTGTCGTCTTGCGGATGCTGGACCGGTTCATGGACCCCCGCGCGCTGTGGGATGGTCCGTCGGGCACATATTTTCTCGGCCGCAAGAAGGACGGGCCGCCGATTCCGCAACGCGACCTGCCGGCGCTCTATCAGGGGTTCCAGCGCTGATGTCCCTCGCTGCGAGCTTGCATTCATGGCGTTCACGCTCGACATAGGGCGTTATGGATTTCGCCTTCGACAACAGCTTCCATGACCGGATGGAAGGCTTTTATGCTCCCGCTGCGGCAGCGAAGCCCCCGGCGCCAGAACTTCTCGCTTTCAATGAACCGCTTGCCGCGCGGCTTGGGCTAAATACCGAACACACCGATCGTGAAGAACTGGCCCGATTGTTTTCGGGGCAGGCGTTGCCCGCGGGGGCAGCGCCGCTGGCCCTCGCTTATGCAGGCCACCAGTTCGGTCATTTTTCGCCGCAACTCGGTGACGGCCGCGCGCTGCTGCTGGGCGAATTGATCGCGCCCGACGGCGTGAGGTTCGACGTTCAGTTGAAGGGATCCGGGCCAACAGCCTTTTCGCGCAACGGCGATGGCAAAGCCGCGATCGGCCCGGTTCTGCGAGAATTTCTCGTGTCCGAAGCCATGGCCGCGATGGGTGTGCCGACGACACGGTCGCTGGCTGCCGTTGCAACCGGCGACCGTGTACAACGCGAGCGGAGCCATCCCGGCGCCGTTCTCACGCGGATCGCGAGCAGCCATATCCGCGTCGGAACCTTCCAGTTCTTCGCCGCCCATTTCGGCGCCGACCATGTGGCCCAGCTATCCGATTACAGCATCGGGCGTCATTTCCCCGATCTGGCCGATGCACCCAATCCGCATCTGGCATTGCTCGACCGCGTCATCGCGCTGCAGTGCGATCTGGTGGCCCATTGGCTCGGCGCCGGGTTCATCCACGGCGTGATGAATACCGACAATGTTGCGATCAGCGGAGAGACCATCGATTATGGTCCCTGCGCCTTCATGGACCGGTTCGCTGTCGAAACGGTGTTCAGCTCGATCGATGCGAACGGGCGTTATGCCTATGGTCGCCAGCCGCAGATCATGCACTGGAACATGGCGCGCTTTGCCGAAGCCTTGTTGCCCGCCATCCACGCGGTCGACCCTGCAGACGTCGATCGCGCCAAGGCGCTGGTCGATGCGATCCCGGAGCGTTTTCGGGAGGCCTGGTTCATCAGGATGCGTGCGAAGCTGGGCCTTGGCCAAGCCCACGATGACGATATCGCGCTGATCGATGCACTGTTCGGCGAACTTGAACTGCATGCGGTCGATTTCACTTCCTTCTTTCGAGCTCTCGCGCAATTGTTGCGCGGCGACGGGGCGATGCTGAACGCGTTGCTGCCCACCGCCGACGCGATGGCGCCTTGGATCTCGGACTGGTGGGCGCATCTCGAACGCGAAACGATCGCACCGCTCGAACGCGCCGACGCGATGGACCGGGAGAATCCGCTTTATATTCCTCGCAATCATCGCGTCGAACTGGCACTCGCCGCCGCCGAAACGGGCGACCTTGCTCCCTGGCGCGAACTGTTGCACGTGGTTCGCAACCCTTACACATCACGCGCGGAATGGGCCGATTATGCGCAACCCGGACCCGAGGATGCCGCTCCCTATAAGACCTTTTGCGGAACCTGAACGGGGCGCCCGGCCGCCAGTCACGCCCTGTCGCGCAAGGGTTGAGCGATAGGGCCCCCGCTGTTACGGGGCGACGCCCGCATGATCCTGCGCGACAGAGGAAATATCATAGTGCCGAACACCCCGGTAAAAATCGCAATCGTCGGAACCGGCTATGTCGGTATTTCCAACGCTGTTCTGCTTGCGCAAAACAACCGGGTCGTCGCGCTCGATATAGACAGTCGCAAGGTCGAACAGCTCAACGCGCGGATGTCGCCCATCGCCGACCCCGAGATCGAGGAATATCTGACAAATCGCGAACTGGATCTGGTCGCAACGACCGACAAGGCGCTCGCTTATGATGGCGCCGATTTCGTCGTCGTCGCGACGCCGACGGACTATGATCCCGATTCCAATTATTTCGACACGGGATCGGTGGAATCGGTGATCGCCGACGCGCTGAAGATGGCACCGGGCGCGATGATCGTCGTCAAGTCGACCGTTCCCGTCGGCTTTACCGACCGGATGCGCAGCGAGCATGGCAGCGAGGCGATCGTCTTTTCGCCCGAATTCCTGCGCGAAGGACGCGCGTTGTACGATAATCTGTACCCGTCGCGTATCATCATCGGCAATACCCATCCCCGCGCCGCCGAGTTCGCGAACCTGTTGCTCGCCGCGTCGCTGAAACCCGATGCGACGGTGCTGCAGACCGGCAACACCGAGGCCGAGGCGATCAAGCTTTTCGCCAATACCTATCTTGCGATGCGCGTCGCCTTCTTCAACGAACTCGACACCTATGCCGCGATGCACGGCGCGGATTCGCGCCAGATCATCGACGGGGTGGGGCTCGATCCGCGGATCGGGCAATTTTATAACAATCCCTCCTTCGGCTATGGCGGCTATTGCCTGCCCAAGGACACCAAGCAAATGCTCGCCAACTACAAGGAGGTTCCGCAGAACCTGATCCAGGCGATCGTTTCGTCGAATACGACGCGCAAGGATTTCGTCGCGTCCGAGGTGTTGAAGCGCAAGCCGCGCGTCGTCGGGATTCACCGGCTGGCGATGAAGGCGGGCTCGGACAATTTTCGCGCGAGCAGTATTCTGGGTGTGATGAAGCGGATCAAGGCCAAGGGGGTGGAGGTCATCATCTATGAACCGCTGCTCGAAGAGCCGGCACTGTTCAATTCGCGCGTCGTACACGACCTCGCGGCGTTCAAAGCCGAAGCCGATGTGATCATCGCCAACCGGATCGGCGACGAACTCGCCGATGTGATCGACAAGGTCTATAGCCGCGACCTGTTCGGGGTCGATTCCTGAGCGGGGGAACTTGATCGGCGCGGGCTCGTTGATCGGGGGCACCCACCGAACGGGCAGGGGAAATGCGACGAAATGATGGGGCATGCGGACGTTTCGGCCATAGAATCCGGTTGCGCCGCCGCCGCGGGCACGCCAGACAGGCGTCATCGGCGGATCACAGATGCATTTACCTGAAATAACATGTGCAAGCCACTCGCGGCGACCGTCGCGGGTGCGGCATCTGTCGGTCCTTTCGGTGTCCATCCTTGCTTTGGGCTGGACAGCGTCAGCCGGGGCGCAGCAGGTCGCGCCGTCCGCCGTCGTGCCGACGCTCCCACCGGCGGTGGACGAACCGATAGCGTCGCCGACACCGCCGCCGCCGGAGGCGCAACTCCCCGAGGTCGCGCCGATCATCCAGGACGACGAGTTCGACAAGGCGATTCCGCCGATCGCCGCCGAGGACGACGCCGAACTCGACCGCCCGCTCGAATCCATCGCCGATTTCGAGAAGCGGCAGGCCGCCGAAGCGGCGAAGGATTCTACTGACTCCGGAGAAACCGCTGTGGAGGCGCAAGCGCCGACGATCGACGGCGCGCCCGTCCCGGCGCTGGCCGATGGCGATACGGTCGAGGCGATCGGCGATGCACCGATCAGCGACCAGGAACTCGCGGCCCCGCTTCCCTCGCTTGAAAATTTCAACGTCGAACCCGTGGTTTTTGCCGAGGCAGAGGAAAACAGGGGCGACGTCAGCATCGCTTATTCGGTGAAGGTCAACGGGCTCGATGCGGCCGACGACAGCACCGACGTCGATCTGGCCGACCTGTTCGGCGATTTGTCGGCGCTCTATGATGGCGACGGCAAGGCCGACAATGCCGCGATGATCCGCGCGCGGCTGTCTGCCGACGGCGAACTGATGCAGCGCATCCTCGCGTCCGAGGGCTATTATGACGCGGTCGTCGATACGCGGATCGATCGCGGGGAGCGTTCGGAAGGACAGGAACGCCAGCGCCGGCCCATCACCGCGGTGATCGACGTCAAGCCGGGCAAGCGCTACACGTTGGCGGACATCATCATCGACGCGGCGCCGACGATACCGCCGAGCCTGATCGCCGACAATTTTCCACTGAGTGTCGGCGAGCCGATCGTCGCGCAGCGCATCCAGGGCGCGGAGGCAGCGGTCGCGCTCAAGCTGCCGGAGGAAGGGTACCCCTTTGCCAAGGTCGGCCAGCGCGACATCCTGCTCGACGACGCCACGGGCGACGGGGTTTACACGTTGCCGATCGACATCGGTAAGCGCTCGCGCTTCGGCGGGATCGAGACAACTGGCGACCTCGCCTTCGATGCCGAGCATGTCGAAGTGTTGGCGCGCTTCAAGCGCGGCGATCTGTATGACAGCCGCAAGGTCGACGACCTTCGGCAGGCGCTGGTGGCGACGGGCCTATTCGCGACAGTCGCCGCCGAGCCGCAGCCGACCGGTGAAAGCGCCGACGACGGGACCGAATATGTCACGATGCTCGTCACGCAGCAGGCCGGACCGCCGCGGACGATTGCGGCGAGCGCGGGCTATGGCACGGGCGAGGGCCTGAGGCTCGAGGGCAGCTGGACGCACCGCAACTTCCTGCCGCCCGAAGGCGCGTTGATTTTCCGTGGCGTCGCCGGGACGCAGGAGCAGGGGGTGGGCGCAACCCTGCGTCGGTCCAACGCCGGGCGCCGCGACCGCACATTCGAACTCGTGACCGAAGTCACACGCAGCACCTATGATGCGTTCAACGCGATCACGGGGCGTGTCGGCGCGCGGGTCAGCTATGATTCGACCCCGATCTGGCAGAAAAAATTCACCTATGCCTATGGCGCCGAGCTGATCGCGACGCGCGAGGATGATTATGACTTCGTCGCGGGCGACCGCAGCTATGATTTCTATACGATCCTTGGCCTGACGGGGCAGGTCGGGATGGATCGCACCGACAGCCTGCTCGATCCGACCAAGGGATTCCGCGTCACCGCGCTGATCCAGCCCGAAGGTTCGCTCGCCGGGCGCTTCTCACCCTATGCGCGGGCGCGGCTCGACGTCAGCGGCTATTATCCGGTTACCGATAGCATCGTATTGGCAGGCCGCGTCCGCGTCGGTTCGATTCTGGGCGCGGCGCGCGAGCGGCTGGCCCCGTCGCGGCGCTTCTATGCCGGCGGTGGTGGGTCGGTGCGCGGTTTCGGCTATCAGGAACTGGGGCCCAAGGATCCGAATAACGATCCGATCGGCGGCCGCAGCGTCAACGAAGCCGCATTCGAGGGGCGATATCGGTTCGGCAATTTCGGGGTCGTCGGCTTCGTCGACGCGGGACAGGTGTATCGCGGTTCGACACCCGATTTTTCGAACCTGCGTTTCGGCGCGGGGGTCGGCGCGCGCTATTATACCAATTTCGGCCCGATGCGGTTCGACATCGCGACGCCGATCGGGCGCAAGCCGGGTGAGGCGCGGGTCAGCGTCTATGTCTCGATCGGGCAGGCCTTTTGATGACCGACGACGCTGCCTTCGATGCCGAACAGGCCGCGCCGGCGCCAAGCCGATCGTGGCCGCGCACGACCTTGCGCTGGATCGGGTTGGCGCTGCTCGGGTTGATATTGCTTTTCGCCCTGTTTCTCATCGGGCTCAATAGCGACGCCGGACGCCGTTTCGTCGTCACCCAGATCGAGAAATATGAATTCGAAAACGGGATGAAGATCGGGATCGGCCGGCTCGATGGATCGCTCTATGGCGAGATGGTCATCCGGAATTTTACGCTGTCCGACCCAAAGGGCGTCTTACTCGCCTCGCCCGAAGTGCGGGTCGACTGGCGGCCGATTCGCTATCTTGCGAACCATGTGGATATCCGATCGGCCACCGCCGCGACGATGACGATGCGTAAATTGCCCGAATTCAAGCCGGTTCCCGACACCGGCGAGCCCTTGCTTCCCGATCTCGATATCGACGTCGGGCTGCTGCGGATCGACCGCTTTGTCTTCGAACCCGCCGTTGCGGGCGAACGCCAGGTGGCGACGCTCAACGGCAAGGTCGCGATCGCCGACCGCCGGGCGCAAGTGACCGCAAACGCCGCGACGCTCAGCGGCGGCGGCGGACAGGGCGACAGGCTGAAATTGCTGCTCGACGCGGTGCCCGATCAGAACCGGCTGGCCGTGACGCTCGATGTTTCGGCACCCAAGGACGGTGTGCTCGCCGCGATGGGCGGCTTCGAAGAAACGCTGACCGCGAAGCTCGACGGGCGCGGCGACTGGAAGACCTGGAACGGCAATCTGACCGCGAACCTCGGCGCCGCGCCGCTCGCGCGCGTTGCGTTGACGGCGCGCCACGGCACCTTCGCGGCAAAGGGAAGCGCCCAGGCGTCGCGACTGTTCGCCGAAGGACCGGCAGCGGAGATATTGGGCGGCGAAACGGCGATCGACCTGACCGCGCGGCTCGACAAGCGCAAGGCGGCGGTCGACGGACGCCTGTCGTCGGACACCGCCGAGCTTGGTATAAGCGGCGGCATCGACCTTGGCACCAATCGCTACGAGAGCCTGCAACTAGCGGTCAATATATTGCGGTCGGGCGCGATTGCGCCGGCGGTGAGGGCGAACGGCCTTCGCGCGACCGCTACGCTCGACGGAGAGTTCGCGTTGCCGACGGTCGATTATCGGGCGAATGCGAACAGCCTCGCGGTCAACGATATCGTCGTCGAGGGACTGAGCCTTGCCGGCAAGGCGCGCGTTGATGCCGACCAGATCGCCATTCCGGTCGCGGGCCGCGCCGCGCGAATTCGCGGCCTTGACGCCGTTGCTGGCGGCACGCTCGTTCAGGTCCGGCTCGACGGTGACCTGGCCTATAGCGACGGGCGCATCCTCAGCGATAATCTGCGCCTTCGTTCGCCGCGTATCGACGCCAAGGCGATTCTTGTCGCCGACCTCAACAAGGGTTTCTACACCGGGGCGATCGACGGACGGATCAACGATTATCGCATCGAAAGCGTCGGCATTTTCGATATCGACACCGATGCCGATCTCAAGACCGCGCCGCGCGGCGGGTTCGAAATCGCCGGCCGAGTCCGGGCACGATCGACACGGTTGTTCAATTCGGGAGTGCGCGACTTCCTCGGCGGCAACGCCACGGCATCGAGTGACGTGCGCTATGGCACCGACGGTCTCGTCCGTTTCGCCAACCTCCGCCTCTCCGCCCCGCGCCTGCGGATTACCGGCGGGCAGGGGAGCTATACGCCGAACGGGCAGATCCGGCTGACGGCGCGCGCCCACTCGACCGACTATGGTCCGGTCGGTGTCCAGGTGGCCGGCACAATCAGCGATCCCAACGCGGTCGTGACCGCCGAACGCCCGGGGCTCGGCATCGGCCTTGCCAAGCTTGTGGCGCGCATCAACGGCGCGCCGGACGGCTATCGCCTCGCCGCGACGGGCGAGACGGACTATGGTCCCCTGTCGGCCGATGTCCTTTTGCTCACGGCGAAAGGTCCGCTGACGATCGATGTCGAACGCGGCGACCTGTCGGGCATCGGCTTCAAGGGGCGATTGGTGCAAAGCGATGTGGGGCCGTTCGTCGGGCGGCTCGACGCATCGGGGCAGGGACTGGGCGGTCTCGTCCGCCTGAGCGCGGCGGGTCAATATCAGGCCGCCGCGATCAACGTCCGCGCAAACAATGTCGTGCTGCCCGGCGCGGCGCAGCTTTCGGTCGGTTCGGCGATCGTCGATGCCGACGTCACGCTGTACGACAATCCGCACGTCGTTGCCGACATTCAGATTGCGCAGACGCGCATCCGCGAATTCGATATCGCCGTCGGCAGGGTCAAGATCGACTATCGCGACGGCAGCGGCCGCGCGCAGGCGCTGGTCGAAGGGACCAGTGGTGTGCCGTTCCGCGTTGCCGCCAATGCCGACCTGAAACCCGACTTGTGGCGCGCATCGGTGCAGGGCCGGGCAACGGGCATTAATTTCCGCACCACATCGCCCGCGCGGATCATCCCTGGCGCCGACGGCTATGAATTGCTGCCCACGACAGTCAACCTGGGCCGTGGCAGCAGCGCGCGGATCGCGGGCCGCTTCGGCGAGGGCATCATGTTGCAGAGCCGGCTCGAACGCGTCAATATGGCGATCCTCAACGCCGTTTATCCCGATATGGGCCTTGGCGGCCGCGCTTCGGGAAGCCTCGATTTCGAACAGGCCAGTGCCGACAGCTTCCCGCGCGCCGACGCGCGGCTGACGATCACCGGCTTCACGCGGACGACCGCCGCCTCGGTCAGCCAACCGGTCGACGTCAATTTTGCCGGCAAGCTGCTCAGCGATGGTGGCGAAGCGCGGGCCGTGATGCGCAAGCGCGGCAGCGTGATCGGACGGATGCAGGCATCGCTGCGGCCGCTTGGCGCGGGGGCGGGCAGCTGGACCGAACGCCTGATGGCAGCGCCGCTGGGCGGCGGTATCCGCTACAACGGCCCCGCCGATACGCTCTACTCCTTCTTCGGTCCCGCCGACCAGCATGTGACCGGACCGGTCGCGGTTGCGGCCGATTTCAGCTGCAGCGTATCCGATCCCTGCCTGAACGGGGTCGTGCGCGGCAAGGACATGGTCTATGAAAATCAGATCTACGGCACGCGGCTGACGAACATGGTCGTGAACGGTCGCTTCACCGGGAACCGGCTGGAAATCGAGCAGCTCAAGGCAACCGCGGGCGACGGCACCGTCGAGGCAAAGGGCTTTATCAGCCTGGCGTCGGCCGACGGCTATCCGATGAGTATCGCGGCGACGCTCGACAATGCGCGGCTGGCGCGCAGCGAAAATATTGGTGCGCGCGCGACGGGCAATCTGACGCTCGAAAAGGTCGCGGGGCAGACGGCCTTGCTGTCGGGCAGCCTCCGCCTTCCCGAAACCCGGTACAAGATCGTGCGCGAGGGCGCAGCGCAGGTGCCGATATTGACCGGGGTCCGCCGCAAGCCGCCCGCAGGCCGTCCGCGGATCAGCGGTGACGGTCTCGCGGCGGTCGGCGGCAGCTTGTTCGACCTCATCCGGCTCGACATCGCGCTGGAGGCGCCCGACGAAATCTATGTCAGCGGCATGGGGCTCGAATCCGAATGGAAGGCCGACATCGTGCTGCGCGGCACGACCGAGGCGCCGCGCGTGACGGGCGAGATCGAGCTGGTGCGCGGGACGCTGGGCTTCGCCGGGCGTTCGTTCGAATTGCAGGAAGGCCGGGTGACCTTCCCGACTGGCGACGCGTTCGACCCTGCGATCCGGCTGCTGGCAAGCGATACGATCGAAACGGTGACGGTGAATGTCAGCGTGACGGGTCGCGCGAGCAATCCCCAAATCGCCTTCTCGAGCGTGCCCGGCCTGCCACAGGACGAGATCGTGTCGCGCATCCTGTTCGGCGATTCGATCACGACGCTCTCGCCGCTCCAGGCGGTCCAGCTCGCCTCGTCGCTCAACGCGCTGAGCAGCGGGGGCGGAGGACTGAGCCCGCTCGGCGCGCTGCAATCGGCGACGGGGATAGACCGGCTTCGCATTCTCGGCCCCGACGACACTGTGGGGCGCGGCGCGGCGCTCGCCGCCGGGCAGTATATCACCAAGGACATCTATCTGGAGGTGATCACCGACGCGCGCGGCTATACCGCGACGCAGCTGGAGATCAGCCTGACTCCGGCGTTGTCGCTGCTGAGTCAGGCGGGCGGGTCAGGCCAGTCGAACCTCAGCATCCGCTACCGCAAGGATTATTGATGCGCGCCGCCATCCTGTTCCTGTCCGTGCTGCTGCTCTCAGCGTGCGAGGACGAACCGCGGTTCGACGAGCGCTATGACAAGGCGGCAACAGAGATCGAAGCGCGCGCGAAGGCGATGGACGCCGATATCGCGAAATCCGATCAGGCTGCGCCTGCGGCGTCAAAGGACTTGTCTGAGACCGCGAAGCCGTCTAACCCGCCGCCGTCATCTGGGGAGTAGCCAGCCGTCCTTCGCGACGGGCCGCCGCGTCAACATACTTGGCCGAGAGGTCATGGTGCGGTGGAAACGGGAAACCGTTTGGGCGAGACCAATGGCATCGACCTTCGTCCGGGCCGGACGGCGGGTCCGGTGTCTATTGGAATCGCAGCCGTCCGGCCCCGGAGTATCCCATGGAAGCCCTGTTCACCTCGACCGCCGTCGTTGCGCTCGCCGAAATCGGCGACAAGACGCAGTTGCTGGCGATCCTGCTCGCAGCACGTTTCGGCCGTCCGGTGCCGATCATCCTCGGTATCTTGGTCGCTACGCTCGCCAACCATGCGCTGGCGGCGCTGCTTGGCGCATCGGCGGCAGCCTTGCTCGACAGCGCAGTTTTTCGGTATGCGATCGGCCTGTCGTTCGTCGCCATGGCGCTATGGACGCTTATCCCGGACAAGTTCGACGATGACGAAGCGCCCAAGCCGCGCTTCGGCGCGTTTCTGACGACGCTAGTCGCCTTCTTCCTTGTCGAAATGGGCGACAAGACACAGGTCGCGACGATCGCGCTCGGTGCGCAATATCAGAATGTCGTGGCGGTGACGGCGGGAACGACGCTCGGCATGATGATCGCCAATGTCCCGGCAATCTTCCTTGGCAATGAGCTGCTCAAACGCGTCGACCTGGCCAAGGTTCGCATGGTCGCCGCAGCCCTGTTCCTCGTCATCGGTCTGTGGGTACTCGCGCAGACCGCTGGCTGGCTCGGCTAGTCGGCATTGCGCGTGGCGAGCATGCGTTCGAAACGCCAGCTCGACGCGCACATGGCGTCCAGGTCGCGGCTTGCCTTCCAGCCCAGTTCACGCGCCGCGCGTTCGGGGCTGGCAAAGCAACTCGCGACGTCGCCGTCGCGGCGTGGAGCGATGCGGTACGGCACGCGAACGCCGTTAATGCGCTCGAACGCCTCGACCATGCCGAGCACCGAATAGCCCTGGCCGGTACCAAGGTTCCATATCGACAGCGGTTGGCTGGCTTTGGCGATCGCATCGAGCGCCGCGACATGACCGTCGGCGAGGTCGACGACATGGATATAGTCGCGGACGCCGGTCCCGTCAGGCGTGTCATAATCATTGCCGAATACCGACAATTCCGCAAGCCGGCCAGCGGCAACCCGGCTGATGAAGGGCATCAGATTGTTCGGAATGCCATTCGGATTTTCGCCGATCAGCCCGCTGTCATGCGCGCCGACCGGGTTGAAATAGCGCAGGATCGCGATACGCCAGTCGGCATCGGCGGCCGCGACATCGGCCAGCATCTCCTCGATCATCAGCTTGGTACGCCCATAAGGATTGGTTGCCGATGTCGGATGATCTTCGTCGAGCGGCAGATATTGCGGCTGGCCATAGACGGTCGCGCTCGACGAGAAGACCAGCGTGCGGACGTTGCAATCGCGCATCGCTTCGAGCAGCGTCAGCGTACCGCGGACATTATTATCGTAATATTTCATCGGCTCGGCGACCGATTCGCCCACAGCTTTGAGGCCTGCGAAATGAATGACCGCCTCGGCGCCATATTCCGTGAGGGCATCGCGCAGCGCGTCGCGGTCGCGGATGTCGCCTTCGACCAGCGGAATGGCAGTGCCGGTGATCGCCTCGAGCCGGTCCATCACGGCTGCATCGCTGTTGGAAAGATTGTCGAAACAGACGGCTTCATGCCCCGACGACACCAAGGCGGCGGCGACATGGCTACCGATATATCCGGCGCCGCCGGTCAATAATATCTTCATCGCCCGACTGTCTCCATCGGGCAATGGCCCGGTATCGTCGCCATATTCTATCGGCGACATACTACCAAGAGATTGTGCGCAGCCGGGACGTTAAGGCCCGGTTTTGTCATGTCGATCAAGGTCAATGGTGAGCCCTGCTGGGTTCGAACCAGCGACCTACTGATTAAAAGTCAGTTGCTCTACCGACTGAGCTAAGGGCCCATCGCGATACCGCCAAGGCGATCTTGCGAAGTGAGCCGCCGCCCTAGTGCCCCGACGCGTTCGGGTCAACCGGCTTCGGACGGATCAACCGTGCGGCGAGTTGGCGAACGCTGCGTCCCCGCAAGGGGTGCTTCCATCCGGGGACGATCGCGCGCAGCGGGCCGAGCACGAAGGCGCGCCTTTCGAGTGCCGGATGGGGAATGGTGAGGCTGGCATCGGCCCACGCCCCGCCCGACCAGAGCAAGATATCGAGGTCGAGCGTCCGCGCGCTCCAGCGCTGACCGGTGCGGCGACCGAAGCGCGCTTCGATTTCCTGCAAACGATCGAGCATCTCGGGCGGACTCAGCTCGGAGGCGACGAGCGCGACGGCGTTAGCATAACGGCGGCGCGACGGACCGATCGGGTCGCTCGCGATGATCGGGCTGGCATCGACCGCCTCGATATCGTCGCTCTCCAGCGCGGCGAGCGCGGCGAGCAGCACGGCGCGTGGATCGCCATACCGCGCATGGCGCCGGTTCGACCCGAGGCCGATGGCATATAGGGGGAGCGGCATTGCGTTGCTCATAGATGCGCGCCTATCGCAGATAGGTGGAAATTGACAGCCCGTTGCCCGGAACCGAGCCGCCGCGCGATTGCCCGCGCTGCCCGCGGCTCGTCGCCTTGCGCCGTGCCTGTCAGGATCAGCATCCTGACTGGTGGAACGCGCCGGTCTATGCCTTCGGCGATCCCGAAGCCTGGCTGGCGTTCGCCGGGCTGGCGCCGGGCAAGCATGGCGCGAACCGCACCGGACGGCCATTCACGGGCGATTATGCCGGCAACCTGCTGTTCGCGACGCTGGCCGAATTCGGGCTGAGTAAAGGATGCTACGATGCGCGGATCGACGACGGGCTGACGCTCGACGGGGCGATCATCGTCAACAGCGTCAAATGCCTCCCGCCTCAGAACAAGCCGATGCCTTCGGAGATCGCGAACTGCCGCCCCTTTTTCGAGCGTCAGCTTGCCGCCCTGCCGGCAGTCCGGGTGATTATCGCGCTCGGGCGGATCGCCCACGATGCGGCGCTGCGCGCGGCAGGCGAGCGCATCGCCGCGCACCCTTTCGGGCACGGCGCGGTCCATGCGCTGCCCGGCGACCGCTACCTCGTCGATAGCTATCATTGCTCGCGTTACAACACGAACACCGGGCGGCTGACGGCTGAGATGTTCGCCGACGTCTTTCGCACCGCGATCGCGCTCCGGGATCAGACGAGCGGGCCGAATTCCTCGACCAATCCGCGATAAAGTGCGCGTTTGAAGGGGACGATCAGCTTCTCGATCTCGCCCAGCTCGGCCCATTTCCACGCGCGAAATTCCTGATGCTCGGTGTGGATGTTGACGTCGCCGTCGTCGCCCATGAAACGCATCAGGAACCAGTGCTGGCGCTGCCCGCGATATTTTCCGCCCCACATCTTGCCGATCAGATGGTCGGGGAGGTCGTAGAAATATTCCTCTTTGCTGCGCGCGATGATCTCGACCAGCCCGCCATGGACGCCGGTTTCCTCGCCAAGTTCGCGGATCGCGGCTTCCTCGGCATCCTCGCCGTCGTCGATACCGCCTTGCGGCATCTGCCACGCCTCGGTGGTGGTATCGAGGCGCTGGCCGACGAAGATGCGGCCGTCGCGGTTGGCGAGCATCACGCCCGCGCACGGGCGATAGGGAAGTTTGTCGTGATCGATCATGCCGTGCCGTTAGCTTCGGCGACGATCGCTTTCAATATGGCGAGCGCGCCGCGGATGTCCTCCTTCGCGCTCGGGATTCCCTGCGACAGATTGATATAGCCGTGGATATTGCCCTTCGCCTCGCGGTAGGTTGTCGGGACCCCCGCTTCGATCAGCTTCGCGGCGTAAGCGCGCCCCTGGTCGCGCAGCGGGTCGAGCCCCGCGGTCACGAGCAGCGTCGGCGGCAAGCCTTCGGCCGGGAAATCGAGCGGCGAGGCGCGGTAATCGGCAGAATCAGCGGCATAATGATTGCCGAACCAGGCCATGCTGCCTTTGGTCAGCAGATGGCCCTCGCCGAAATCGCGATAGCTTTGCCAGTCGTCGTGCGTCGTGACCGCCGGATAGATGGGGTGTATCGCGATGACCGGTTTCGCCGCGGGCTTGTCGCGCAGGCTGAGCGCGGTGGCGATCGTCAGATTGCCGCCGGCGCTTTCGCCCGAAAGGACAAGGCCGGTGCAAGGGATATGGTCGGCGACCCATCGCGTCGCCGCTTCGCAATCCTCCGGCGCGGCGGGGAAGGGATGTTCGGGCGCAAGGCGGTAATCGACGGCGATCACGGGCATGTCGAGCAGCCGCGCGGCCTCGGCGCAATAGGGATCGTGCGTGTCGAGATCGCCGATCACCCACCCGCCGCCGTGATAGAATACCATCACCGGACCGGTTTCGCGGTCGGGGCGATTGTCGTATATGCGGATGGCGATATCGCCCGCGGGCCCCGGGATGGCTCGGTCCTCGACATGCGCGATCTCGCCGCGGGGCACGTCGGCGAGCTGGCCCATCACACGGAACATCTCGCGCGCGCCTTCCGGCGGCATCTCCTCCATCTTCGGGCCTTCCTGCCCGTTCAGGAAGGCGAGGAAAGCCGCCACGTCGGGGCGCGTTAAATGGGTGGTGCCGTCGGTCATCTGCATCTCTCCCTGATCCAATTTTCACCATGCTATTCGGTATCGACGGGTTAAATTCAATCCCGAAATGAAACCCACCTGCGCTTCTCCCTTTGCTGCGCACAAATTTTTCTCAATTGCGGCGAAGCGCCCACAGGCCTAGGCCAGTGTCACAGGTTCGCAAGTTTCAAAGGCAGATACGAAAAATGGCGACAGCGGTAGCGGACGAAGCCGGCAAGCGGCAGTCCCCCCTTTCGGATGCGGTGGTGGTTCGTTTTGCCGGCGACAGCGGCGACGGGATGCAGCTCACCGGCGGTCAGTTTACCTTGTCGTCGGCGCTGGCGGGCAACGACTTCGCGACCTTCCCCGATTTCCCTGCCGAAATTCGCGCCCCGCAAGGCACGCTCTTCGGCGTGTCGGCCTTCCAGATCAATTTCGGTTCGTCGGCGATCGACACTGCGGGCGACGCGCCCGACGTGCTTGTCGCAATGAACCCCGCGGCGCTCAAGACCAATGTCCCGCAGCTGAAGCAGGGCGGCCTCATCATCGCCGACGAGGGCGAGTTCAACGACCGCAACCTCGCCAAGGCGAAATATGACGCCAACCCGCTCGAGGACGGCAGCCTTGCGAAGTGGCAATTGTTGAAGCTCAATATCAGCCAGCTCACCATGGACGCGGTCAAGCCCTTCGGGCTCGGCAACAAGGAGGCGCTGCGCTGCAAGAATATGTGGACGCTGGGGCTTTCGCTCTGGATGTTCGACCGCGATCGCCAGCCGCTGATAGACTGGCTGAACGCGAAGTTCGCCAAGGACCCGAACCTTGCCGCCGCCAACGTCGCTGCGCTCAACGCCGGCCATGCCTATGGCGAAACGGCCGAGCTCGCGGGACCGCTGAAACAGCAGCATGTCGATCCCGCACCCGCGGCGCCGGGGCTCTACCGCACGCTGACCGGTGCCGAGGGCATCGCGCTCGGCCTCGTCGCGGGGGCGCAGCTCGCGAAGCTGCCAATGTTCTTCGGCGGCTATCCGATCACCCCGGCGTCGGCGATCCTGCATCACCTGTCGCGGCTGAAGGAATATGACGTCACGACCTTCCAGGCCGAGGACGAAATCGCCGCCATTTGTTCCGCGATCGGCGCGAGCTACGGCGGCTCGCTCGGCGTGACCAGTTCGTCGGGCCCCGGCATCGCCCTGAAGGGCGAGGCGATGGGCCTTGCGATCATGACCGAGTTGCCCCTCGTTATCGTCAATTCGCAGCGCGGCGGTCCCTCGACTGGCCTGCCGACGAAGACCGAGCAGTCCGACCTCTATCAGGCGGTCTATGGCCGTAACGGCGATGCGCCGATGCCGGTGATCGCCGCGCGCTCGCCCGGCGACGCGTTCGAATGCGCGATCGAGGCGGTGCGCATCGCGGTGCAATATATGACCCCGGTGATGCTGCTCACGGACGGCTATATCGCCAACGCTGCCGAGCCTTGGGCGGTGCCCGATCTTACCGCCTATGAGGCGTTCCCGGTCGAATTCCTGACCGAAGTGCCGGAGGGCGGCTTCAAGCCCTATGGCCGCGACGAAAATCTCAAGCGTCCGTGGGTCAAGCCCGGCACCCCCGGTTTGCTTCACCGCATCGGGGGGATCGAGAAGGAAGTCGACACCGGCCACATCAACTATGCGCCCGCCAACCACCAGGCGATGACCGACATCCGCAAGGACAAGATCGACGGCGTCAAGGTCCCCGACCAGGTCGTCGAACTTGGCGCCGAAGGCGGAAGGCTCGCGGTCGTCGGGTGGGGCTCGACCTTCGGCCCGATCCACCAGGCGGTGCGTCGCCAGCGGGCGCAAGGCGCCGACGTCAGCCATATCCATATCCGCCACATCTGGCCGCTGCCCGCCAATCTCGGCGAATTGCTCAAGAGCTATGAGAAGGTGATCGTGCCCGAAATGAATACCGGGCAATTGAAAACCGTGCTGCGCGATCAATATCTGGTCGACGCAAAACCCGTAAACAAGGTGTCGGGCCAGCCCTTCACCATTGCCGAAATCGAAGCTGCGATCGAGGGAGCGCTGGGCTGACGCGCAAGCGTTGTTGCCCCTAGAGGAAATGCCATGAACGAGATGACGACCATCGCGCGCCCGACGACGCTCAAGGATTGGGAGACCGATCAGGAAGTCCGCTGGTGCCCGGGCTGCGGGGACTATGCGATCCTCAAGGCAGTGCAGCGGACCATGCCCGAAATCGGCACCGCGCCCGAGAATACGGTATTCATCAGCGGCATCGGCTGCTCGTCGCGCTTCCCTTATTATATGGAAACCTATGGCTTCCACACCATCCACGGCCGCGCGCCGGCGTTCGCGACCGGTTTGAAGCTCGCCAATCCGGGGCTCGACATCTGGATTGTCACCGGCGACGGCGACGGGCTGTCGATCGGCGGAAACCACACGATGCACCTGATCCGCCGCAATCTCGATTGCCAGATCATGTTGTTCAACAACGAGATTTACGGGCTGACCAAGGGGCAATATTCGCCGACGAGCCGCGTCGGCACGACGAGCCCCTCGACCCCCTATGGCTCGGTCGACCGTCCGGCGCAGCCCGCGGCCTTTGCGCTGGGAGCGGGGGCGCGTTTCGTCGCGCGCGGCTTCGACGTGTCGAAGGAACTGCCCAATGTTCTGAAGGCTGCGCACGCCCACAAGGGCGCAGCCTTTATCGAGATTTTCCAGAACTGTATCGTCTATAATAAAGATGTGTTCGAGGATTTTGCGGCGCCCAAGGGAGCCGAAGACCGCCAGCTCTGGCTGAAGCAGGGCGAACCGATGCTTTATGCCAAGGGCACCAAGGGCATCGCGCTCGACGCCGAGGCGCTGCACCTCAAGACCGTCGATGTGGTCGATGGCGATTGGGAAGCCGCGGGCGTGATCGTGCATGATGTTACCAACCGCAGCGTCGCGCATATGCTCGTGGAAATGCGCTTCGGCGAGTTCCCGATGGCGCTTGGCGTGCTCTACGACGATCCGCGCCCGACCTTCGAGGCCGATGTCGTTCGCCAGAACAAGGCGGCAGCCGAGGGCAAGAAGGCGGACCTGCAGGGACTGCTCAAAAAGGGACAGACCTGGACAGTGACCGAGGGCGGCCCGGAACTCTGACCGTCCGCCGTCATGGATAATCTGACGCACAGCCTGGTCGGGGCGGTTCTTGGGCAGATGGGACTCAAGAAAAAGACCGGCCTCGCGATGCCGACGTTGATCATCGCGGCGAACCTGCCCGATATCGATGCTGGTTGCGCGATCTACGGGATCGAATCGCTGGCGATGCGGCGCGGGATCACGCACGGGCCGATTGCGCTGCTTGTGCTGCCGCTTATCCTGTGGGGGCTGATGCTTGCCTTCGATCGCTGGCAGGCGCGGCGCGGCAAGCGGCCCGCCGACCGGCTACCTGTCGACAAGGGCTGGTTGCTCGTGCTCGCCTATATCGGGTGCCTCAGCCATCCGGCGCTCGACTGGCTCAACAATTACGGGATCCGCCTGCTCGAGCCCTTCAGCCATCGCTGGTTTTACGGCGACAGCATTTTTATCATCGACCTGTGGATATGGATTGCGCTCGCGGTGTCGGTCTGGCTTTCGCTCCGCGGTGAGCGCCACGGAGCGGCCAATTGGCGGCGCCCGGCATGGATCGGCTTCACGGCGGTTTGCGCCTATATCTTTGCCAACGGCCTCATCACTGGCGCCGCCGAGCGCATGGCATCGAGCGCGCTTGAGGCTGGCGGCCGTAAGGACGCGCTGGTCGTCGCCAGTCCACCCCCGCTGGCGTTCTGGAAACGCGACATCTTCTGGCGAACCGTCGATCGTTACGGCAGCGCGAGCTTCGTGCCGGGCCTCGGCGGAACGGTCGATCTGACCGGCAGTCCGACGGGCATGGACGACCCCCGCCTCGCAACCTGGGTAAAGGGCGACCCCGCCGCCCGCGCTTTCCTGTTCTGGTCGCGGATGCCGGTGGCGCAGGGCGATGGCGACGCAATCCTGCTGCGCGACCAGCGCTTCATGCATCCGCTGGCACAGGGCCGTTTCCAGGTCCGGCTGACCGCGCCCGACACGGCAAGCCATACGGATTGATCGTGGGGCGAGGGACGTCGTGACGCCATGCGGCAACCGATTGTCAGCCGCACAGCTTTAAGGCAGGAAGGGGCTATGAACACGCATGTCAGCCCGCGCCGCGGCAAGGAACTGCTCCGCGCCGATCGAGCCTACCGCACCGGCGGCGCGATGGCCCGGCTGATTGCGCTCGCACCCGCAGGCCTGTTCCACCGCCTTCTCGACCGCATCGACGCCGGCCTCGCGCAAGGGACGATCGAGGGGCATTTGCCCGACGGCAGCGTGCGCCTGCTCGGCGGGCGCGGCAAGGGCCCCGTCGCCGTTGTCCACCTTCATCGCTGGGCGGCGCTCGCGCGGCTGGCGCTGTCTGGCTCGGTTGGCTGGTACCGCGCGTGGGAAGCGCTGGAATGGTCGTCGCCCGATCCGGTACCGCTGTTCGACCTGTTCATGCGCAATGGCGAATCGCTGGGCAATGTGGCGCGCGCGCGCGGCCCCTCGCGCTGGCTGAACAAGGCGATCCACGCCTTTCATCGCAACGATCGCCGCGGCGCCAAGCGAAACATTCATGCCCATTACGATCTGGGCAATGATTTCTACCGCCTGTGGCTCGACCCCGCGATGAATTATTCCAGCGCGATGTTCACCGATCCCGGCCAGTCGCTCGAACAGGCGCAGGCGGCCAAGGTCGACGCGATCCTCGACCGGCTCGACCTGCGTTCGGGAAGCCGGCTGCTCGAGATCGGATGCGGATGGGGCGCACTCGCCGAACGCGCGGTCGAGCGCCATGATGTCCTTTATACCGGCATCACCCTGTCGGCGGCCCAGGCCGAGATTGCTGATGCACGGTTGGCCGCGGTCGACCTCACCGGGCGCTCGCATATCGAGATTTGCGATTATCGCGACGCAAAAGGCCCCTATGACGCGATCGCCAGCGTCGAGATGGTCGAAGCGGTCGGGCAGGAATATTGGCCGGCCTATCTCGATGCGATCGCCGGGCTTCTTCGGCCGGGGGGCAAGGCGGCCATCCAGTACATCTTGATCAACGACGCGCTTTTCGAGCGCTATGCGGCGAGCAGCGACTTCATCCAGGCCTATATCTTCCCCGGCGGATGCCTGATCTCCGAAAGCCGCTTTCGCGCGCTGGCCGAGGCGCGCGGCCTTGTCTGGCGCGACGTGCGCCGGTTTGGCGGTGACTATGCCGAAACGCTGCGTCAGTGGCGCGAGCGGTTCGACGCGGTCGTAGCAGCGAACGATCTGCCTCCCGGGTTCGACGAGCGCTTCGTGCGGCTCTGGCGCTATTATCTTCAATATTGCGAAGGTGGGTTTCGCGGCGGAGGCATCGACGTCGCGCAAGTCACACTAGAAAAAAGAGCCTGAGAACAGGGGAGGAAAAGCATGCGACGATTTTGGGCGGCGGGGCTTTTATGCGCCGCAGCAGCGGGGTGCGGTGCGCCCGCGTCCACCCATGCCAACGACATATTGCCAAAGGATCTGAATGTGCTGTTCTGGACCCAAGATCAACGCGACGCCGCCTTCCGGACGATGGAGACGGTTCCGAAGGTCGTCGTCAACACGGTCGAGGCCGGCGACGCCGTCTATCCCTTGCCGCAAGGCAAGCCGCTCGATGTCGGATCGGACATCGATGCCTATATGGCGAAGCAGCGCAACGCGGGGCTCATCATCGTCCAGGACGGCAAGATCCGGCTCGAAAAATATGCGCTCGGCTATGGCGCCGCGGGCCGTTGGACCAGCTTTTCGGTCGCCAAGAGCTTCACCTCCACCCTCGTCGGCGCGGCGGTAAAGGACGGCTATATTAAAAGCCTCGACGACAAGGTCACCGTCTATATCCCCGGCCTTAAGGGTTCGGCTTATGACGATGTCAGCGTCCGGCAATTGCTGACGATGACCTCGGGGGTCAAATGGAATGAGGATTATACCGATCCCAAGTCCGACGTTGCGCAGTTCAATATGCAGAAGCCGGTCGCCGGCGAGGATATAACAGTCAGCTATATGAAGACCTTGCCGCGCGAAGCGCCGGCGGGATCGAAGTGGGTATACAAGACCGGCGAAACCAATTTGATCGGCGTGCTCGTGTCGAGCGCGACGGGCAAGACACTGTCGGCCTATCTGTCCGAAAAGATCTGGAAACCGTTCGGCATGGAGCAGGACGCGGTGTGGATGCTCGGCGCGACGGGGCACGAGATCAGCGGATGCTGCATGTCGGCAAGCCTCAAGGACTATGCGCGGTTCGGGCAATTCATCCTGAATGGCGGAGTTGCGGGGGGCGAGAAGATACTGCCCGACGACTGGCTGGCATCCGCGACGACCAAGCAGGCCGGGATCGACATTCCGGGGCGCGGATATGGCTATCAATGGTGGACGAACGACGACGGCAGTTTCGCCGCGCAGGGCATTTTCGGCCAGGGGATATTCATCGATCCCAAGCGACAACTGGTGATTGCTTCGAACGGCAACTGGCCGACGGCCACCGATCCCGAAGGCGTCGGCGCGGCGCGTGAGGCCTTTTACAAGAGCGTGCAGGCGGCCGTCGACCGGGAGGCAGAATAGGCGTCCCCCCGCAAGGCGGGGGGCGTTGGCAGCCTGGCGACGAGGCTCGTTAGTCGGTGACGACGCTTGCCGCGCGCTGGGCCAGCCAGACCGCGACCAGCGGCACGACGACGCCCAGCGCCATGATCCACCATGTATCGGCAAGCGTGACGGCACGATAAAGCGCGGCGCCGATGACCGAACCGGCCACGATCCAGCCTGCACCGGTGCCGGCGGCGACGCGCATGGCAAGCCAACCGCCGGCGAAGGTTCCGATGAACCAGCCGGCGATCAGCGCGATCGTCGACCCGACCGGGATCAGGATTTCGCCGCTTTCGGGGTCGTAAACGTCGGGCGAAATTTCGCTGCCGGCATATTGCGCCAACCAGATCAGCCCGAAAGCGACAAGGATGCCGACCACGGCGGCGATCGCCGATCGCAAAATATTCTTCGTCATTCCCGCGCCCTCGCAAACCCTTGTTATGATGGTCCCTTAGCGCAGGAAAGCAAAGATGGCGTTAAGCTTTTTCCATGACCTTGGGCAGCGCATGAAAGGCAGTGCTGTCGAAGCCATCGATCATCATCCGGGCGACATAATCGCCAACCGCGGCGGGTTCCTTGATGCTTTGCGGGTCTTCGCCCGGATAAGCGCGCGCGCGCATCTGCGTCCGCGTGCCGCCGGGGTCTAGAATGGCCGTCCGCACCGTCGAGATATTGCGCATTTCGGCGCCATAGCTGGTGACGAGCGTTTCGAACGCCGCCTTCGACGCAGCATAGGCGCCCCAATAGGCTCGCGGCTCGCGCGCAACGCTGCTCGACAGCGCGACAAGCCGCCCGTTCGCGGCGCGGCGCAGCAACGGGTCGAAATTGGCGATCAGCGCCTGTTGCGCGATCAGGTTCAGCGTCAGAATCTTGTTGAATTCCTTGCCGTCGATCGCCGCGACCGGGGTCAGCGTGCCCAGCATCGCGGCGTTGAGCACGAGCATGTCGAGTTGCTGCCAGCGTTCGGCAATCGCGCTCGCGAGACGGGCGATGCTGTCGCCATCGGTCAGGTCGAGCGGTGCAATCGTCGCGCTGCCGCCGGCTTCGTGGATGCGGTCCTCGAGCTCTTCGAGCCCACCCGCCGTGCGCGCGGTGATCACGACATGCGCGCCGCGCAGGGCCAGCGCTTCGGCAATCGCCTCGCCGATCCCCCGGCTGGCGCCGGTGACGAGCGCGACCTGGCCCGCGAGTTCTTTAGACGTCGTAGTCATTGTGTCAGACAACCCGTTCCGCAAGCAGCGAAAATTGATCTTCGAGGCCATGCTCGTCGAAATCGGTCAGCGTGGTCGGATAATCGCCGGTAAAGCAGGCGTCGCAATATTGCGGCGCGTCATGCTTGCGATCCGCCTCGCCAAGCGCGCGATAGAGGCCGTCGATCGTCAGGAAGGCGAGGCTGTCGGCGTTGATGAAATTCGCCATCTGCCCGACCGTCATCTGCGCGGCGAGCAGCTTCGCGCGTTCCGGCGTATCGACGCCGTAGAAGCAGCTATGCTGGGTCGGCGGGCTCGCGATGCGCATATGCACCTCGGCGGCACCCGCATCGCGCATCATCTGCACGATCTTGAGGCTGGTCGTGCCGCGCACGATCGAATCGTCGATCAGCACGATACGCTTGCCCGCGATCAGCGCGCGATTGGCATTGTGCTTCAATTTCACGCCCAGATGGCGGACCTTGTCGCCCGGCTGGATGAAGGTGCGCCCGACATAGTGCGAACGGATGATGCCGAGTTCGAACGGAATGCCCGATTCCTGCGCATAGCCGATCGCGGCGGGCGTGCCCGAATCGGGGACCGGGATGACCAGATCGGCTTCGACGGCGTTTTCGCGCGCGAGTTCGGCGCCGATCGCCTTGCGCACCGAATAGACGCTCGTTCCGTCCACGATCGAATCGGGGCGCGAGAAATAGACATATTCGAAGATGCACGGCCGCGCGGACTGCTGCGCGAACGGGCGGTGCGAGGTGAGTTGACCGTCGCGGACGATGACGAGTTCGCCGGGTTCGACAGAGCGGACAAATTCGGCGCCGACGACATCGAGCGCCACCGTTTCGGACGCGAGGATATGCGCGTCGCCCAATTTGCCGATGACGAGCGGACGAATGCCGAGCGGATCGCGGCAGCCGATCATGCCTTCGGCGGTCAGGCAGATCAGCGAATAGGCGCCCTCGACCTGTTTCAGCGCGTCGATGAACCGGTCGAGCAGCGAGCGATAGCTGGACGTGGCGACGAGGTGGATGATCACCTCGGTATCGCTGGTCGACTGAAAGATCGAACCGCGGCGGACCAATATCTTGCGCAGCGCCGCGGCGTTCGAGATATTGCCGTTGTGCGCGACCGCGAAGCCGCCGGTCGCGAGGTCGGCGAACAGCGGCTGGACGTTGCGCAGCGCGGTCTCGCCCGTCGTCGAATAGCGGACGTGGCCGACCGCCGACCCGCCGGCGAGTTGGCGCATGATGTCGTCGCGGTCGAAATTGCCCGCGACATGGCCCATCGCGCGGTGGGTGTGGAATTCCTTGCCGTCGAAGGCGGTGATGCCCGCGGCCTCCTGTCCACGGTGTTGCAGGGCGTGGAGGCCCAACGCGACAACCGCGGCGGCGCTGTCGGCGCCATGAATACCAAAAACGCCGCACTCCTCGCGGAGCTTGTCGTCGTCGAAAGGGTGGGTCGTCAGCATGTCGTTCCAGGGGGCAGGGGCCAGTGACTGCGGCGCATATAGGGAGGGCAATCGCAAATGTCGCCCCCTAATCACGGATTTGTCATATGGGCGACGAGGCGTGGGGTGACAGCCCGGCCAAAGCTGCTCTAAAGCGTCGCTCATGACCGACCAGCGCGACACGACCGATCGATTTCTTCCGCGTTTCGACACCGCCGGACTGGTAACGGCGATCGTTGTCGAGGCCGACAGCCATAAATTGCTGATGGTCGCGCATATGAATGCGGAGGCGATCGAGCAGACCCGCGCGACGGGGCAGGCGCATTTCTGGTCGCGCTCGCGCGCGGCCCTGTGGCGCAAGGGCGAGACGTCGGGCAACGGCCTCACCTTGGTCGAAATGCGGGTCGATTGCGATCAGGACGCGCTCCTGCTGCGCGTGAAACCGGCGGGCCCGGCGTGCCATACCGGGCGCCGATCCTGCTTTTATCGCCGCGTCGAAAGCGACGGCAGCCTGACCTTCCTGGCCGACGATGCGCAGGGCTAGCGCCGCACTGGCGCTGGCGCTGGCGCTGCTTGGCGGATGCGAACGACCGGCCCCCGCCGTGGACACCAAGGGCATCGAGGCAGACAATCCGCTCGAGATGGCGGCGCGCGAGCGCGGCGTGGTGCGCGTCGAAGCCGCGACCCCGGTCGGCGTCTTCGAACGCAGGCACGATCTTGGCCGCGACGCCATGTGCGTCGTCCCCGATGGCACTGGACAATGGCGTTTTGCCTTGACGGCTGCCTTCGGCCCCGGGCTGTCCTGCACCGCACAGGGCACGATCGTCCGCGAAGGCGGCGGATGGCGGATGCGCTTTGCCGGCGCCGACGGCTGCGAGGCCGTGGTGCAGGAGCAGGAGGACGAACTGCGCCTGCCCGGAAAGCTGCCGGAGCGATGCAATCGCCTGTGCCCCTCGCGCGCGTCGCTTGCTGGTTTGCGGCTGCCGCGTGCAAGCTGGTCCGAAGCCGATGCGAGGGGCTTGCGAATGACCGATCGACGCGGCAATATAGGGCGTCCGTGCGGTGGTTGAACCGTCCCGGATCGGCCCGATCGGGCAGTCTTGACGTTCACGTCAACGGAAACTAGTTTCAGCCGTATGACCGAAGCTTACGGCCACGCCCATATCGATACGCCCGATCATCTGGGGCGCGAGCAATTCAGCATCACCGACTTGTCGACCGAGTTCGGCGTGACTGCGCGCGCGCTGCGCTTCTATGAGGATGAGGGGCTGATCAGCCCGTCGCGCAAGGGGTTGTCGCGCATCTATTCAAAGCGCGACCGTGCGCGGTTGGCGTGGATTTTGCGTGCCAAGCGCACGGGCTTCAGCCTCGCCGACATTCGCGAGATGATCGACCTGTACGACGTCGGCGATGGCCGCAAATTGCAGCGTCAGGTGACGATCGAAAAATGCGAAGAGCGCATCGCGCTCCTGCGCCGTCAACGCGACGATATTGACAGCGCTGTAGATGAGCTGTCACGCTTCATCGATATGGTGAAGAAAGTCGACGCCGGCCAATAAGGCCGCCCGGCTCCTGACCCTCTGCCTCTCCCCAGGCAAGTTGACATCGAAACTGCTTTTCAGAAGGATTTTCCATGCCCGTCTATCGCGCCCCCGTGCAGGACACGCTGTTCCTCCTCAACGACGTCCTCGGGATCGAGCGTTATTCGAATTTGCCGGGTTTCTCGAACGCCACGCCCGACATGATCGAGGCGGTGCTGACCGAGGCGGGCAGGTTTTGCGAGGAAGTGTTGTTCCCGATCAACCAGTCGGGCGACCTTGAAGGTTGCACGCGTCACGACGATGGTTCGGTAACCACGCCCAAGGGCTTCAAGGAAGCCTATAAGGCCTACAGCGAAGCGGGCTGGGGCCTGCTGACCGCGCCCGAGGAGTTCGGGGGGCAGGGTTTGCCGCACGTCCTCGGCTTCCCGGTCGAGGAATATCGCAACGCCGCCAACCAGGCCTTTGCCATGTATCCCGGCCTGACGCAGGGCGCGACCGCCGCGATCCTCGTCAAGGGATCGGACGACCAGAAGGCGACCTATGTCCCCAAGATGATCGCGGGCGAGTGGAGCGGCACGATGAACCTGACGGAGCCGCATTGCGGCACCGACCTCGGCCTCATCCGCACCCGCGCGGTGCCGAACGGCGACGGCAGCTATGCCGTGACCGGCACCAAGATCTTCATCTCCTCGGGCGAGCACGACCTGACCGACAATATCATCCACCTCGTCCTCGCGAAGACCCCCGATGCGCCCGATAGCGTCAAGGGCATCTCGCTGTTCATCGTGCCGAAATTCCTCGTCAATGACGACGGATCGCTCGGTGAGCGCAACAGCCTCTCGTGCGGATCGATCGAACACAAGATGGGCATCCACGCCAATTCGACCTGCGTGATGAATTATGACGGGGCGAAGGGCTGGATGGTCGGCGAGGAGAATAAGGGTCTCGCCGCGATGTTCGTGATGATGAACGCCGCGCGCCTCGGCGTGGGCATTCAGGGGCTCGGACAGGCTGACGTCGCCTATCAGAACGCGGTGCAATATGCGCAGGATCGTCGGCAGGGCCGCGCGCTCACCGGGCCGAAAGATCCGCAGGAAAAGGCCGACCCGCTGTTTGTCCACCCGGACGTGCGCCGCATGTTGATGGACGGCAAGGCGACGGTAGAGGGGCTGCGCGCGCTCTGTACCTGGGGCGCGCTCCAGGTCGATCTTGCGCATGTTGCCGAGAGCGAGGAGGAGCGCCAGCGCGCCGACGACCTCGTCAGCCTGCTCACCCCGGTCATCAAGGGCTTCGGCACCGACAAGGGTTATGAAGTCGCAACCAACGCGCAGCAGGTGTTCGGCGGCCATGGCTACATCGAAGAACAGGGCATGTCGCAATATGTCCGCGATGCGCGCATCACCATGATCTACGAAGGCGCGAATGGCGTGCAGGCGATGGACCTCGTCGGCCGCAAGCTCGCGCAGAATGGCGGCCGTGCGATCCAGGCCTTCTTCGCGATCGTCGACGAAGAATGTGCCCGCGCGAAGGGCGATGAAGCGCTCGCGGATTTCGCGGGCCGTCTCGAAAAGGCGAATGGCGAGCTCAAGGCCGCGACGATGTGGTTCATGCAAAATGGCATGGCGAACCCCAATAATGTCGGCGCGGGCGCGCATCATTATATGCACATATTGGGCATCGTCGCATTGGGGTCGATGTGGCTGATGATGGCCGAGGCGGCGCAAAAGGCGCTCGCCGAGGGCCGCGGCAACAAGGCGTTCCTCGAAGCCAAACTCGTCACCGCGCGCTATTTCGCCGAACGTTTCCTGCCCGACGCCGGATCGCTCCGCCGCAAGATCGAAGCGGGCAGCGAAGCGATGATGGCGCTCACGCCCGAACAGTTCGCCGCCGCCTGACTTTAGCCCTTGCAACTATCGCCGCCATCATGCGTGGTGGCGGCGATGGGGACAGATCTTGCACCTATAGTGGTCGAGGGCCGCAACTGCTGGCGGATCGAACGCGCCAACAAGGCGCGGATGATCGTCGATGCAGCCGACTATTTCGCGTTGCTCGAAATTCTGATGGCGAAGGCGGAAGAGCGCATCCTGCTCATCGGCTGGGACTTCGATCCGCGCATCGCGCTGAAACCCGGCAAGGACGGCAAGGGTGAACCGCTCGGCAATTATCTGCTGAAGCTCGCGCACGAAAAGCCCGATCGCGACATCGATATATTGCGCTGGAATTTCGGCGGACTGAAGCAGTTTGCAATACCGCGCATCCTGTCGATGATCGTGCGCTGGAAACTGACGCGCTCGATCAGTTTCCGTCTCGACAGTGCGCATCCGGTCGGATGCAGCCACCACCAGAAGGTCGCGGTGTTTGACGACCATCTCGCCGTGTGCGGCGGAATCGATGTCGGCGCGCGGCGCTGGGACACGCGCGATCACAAGGATGACGACACGCACCGCACCGCGCCCGACGGCAAGGCCTATATGCCTTGGCACGACAGCACGATGATCCTCGCGGGGCCGGTTGGCGGCGCGCTCGCCGACCTCGGCAACGAACGCTGGCAGCGCGCGACGAAGAAGCCGCTGCGCGACCTGACGGGCAAGGGCGAGAATTGGCCCGACGACCTGGAGCCCGATTTCGAGCGCGTCGACGTCGCCATTTCGCGCACGCGCGCCAAATATGACGGCTATGACGAAATTCGCGAGATCGAACAGCTATATCTCGACATGATCGCGGAGGCGAAGCACTTCATCTATTTCGAAAATCAATATTTCACCTGCGGAAAGATCGCCGCGGCAATCGCCGAACGGCTGAACGAGGATGATCCGCCCGAATTCGTGATGGTGATGCCCGAAACCGCCGACGGCTGGCTCGAACAGGTGGCGATGGACGCCGCGCGCGTACAGCTCGTCCGCGAAATCGCGAAAGCGAAACATGGCGATCGGCTCAAGGTCTATTTTCCGCGGACGGCAAAGGGCGAGCCCATTTACGTCCACGCCAAGACCGCGGTGGTCGACGACCGGATGATCCGCGTCGGATCGGCCAATATGAACAATCGCTCGATGGGACTCGACAGCGAATGCGACGTCACGATCGACGCCGCCTTGCGCGCCAACGCCGGCGTCGAGCCGATTATCCGCCGCCTGCGCGAATCGCTGATCGCCGAACATCTGGGCGTCGACCCGGCCGAGGTCGGCCGCCGGTTCGACGCGACGGGCTCGCTCATCGCCGCGATCGAGGCGCTGCGCGGGGAAGGCCGGTCGCTCGAGCTGCTCGATCTGACCAAGCCCGGGCCATTCGATGAATTCATCGCCGAAAATGAACTGCTCGATCCGACGAGCCCCGACGACATGTTCGAAAGCCTGACCGAGCGCGGCCTCAGGAAAAGCTGGCATCGCGGCCGCGACTGGATGCGGCGGCACCGGCCCTTCCGGAGGAAGAGCTAGTCAGCGAGCGACAGGATGTGATGCGCCTGTTTGAGGTGCGGCGCATCGACCATCTTGCCGTCGACCTGCAGCACGCCGACGCCGGGGTTCGCCGCAAAGGCGTCGACGATCGCCTGCGCTCCCGCCACCTCGTCCGCCGACGGCGTGAAAGCGGCGTTGATCGGGCCGACCTGCGACGGGTGGATCGCCATCATGCCCGTAAAGCCGTCGCGCCGCGCGCGCGCGGCGTAAGCAGCGAGGCCCGCCTCGTCCTTGATCGCGGGAAAAACGGTGTCGATCGCGGCGGTGTTCGCGCCATGCGCGGCGAACAGCGTCAGCGCGCGCGCCATTTCATAGGGGGCGGTGTAGTTGCCGTCGTCAAGCCGGCTGGTCGTCGCACCGATTGCGGCGGGCAGGTCCTCGGCGCCCCAGGTCAGGCCGAGCAGCCGGTCCTTCACTTCGCGATAGCTGCCGAGCGTGAAGATGGCGGCGGGGGTTTCGGTGGCAATCGGCAGGATGGCGGGGAGCGACGCATCGCGCGCCGACTCGCTGCGCAATATGGTGTCGAGCTGCTGGATGCTTGGCGCGCCTTCGGCCTTGGGCAGCATGATCGCATCGGGCCGCGCGCCGGCGATCGCGGCGACGTCGGCGGCGGTCATATGCCCGTCGAGCGGGTTGACGCGCACCAGCGTAATGACCTCTCGCTCGCCTGAAAGATAGGCCGCGACCGCGGCACGCGCCGCCTCCTTGTTCGCGAGCGACACCGAATCCTCGAGGTCGAGGATGATCGCGTCGGCGCCCGACGCCGCCGCCTTGGCGAAACGTTCGGGCCGGTCGCCGGGGACGAAGAGGAGCGAGCGGAGTCTCATGCCATCACCTATGCCGTTCGTGTCGAGCGAAGTCGAGACACGCGAGGGGCCAACGGTTCTCGACTTCGCTCGAACCGAACGGAATCGATCAGTCTTTTCGCTTGATGAGCGCGGAACGCTCGCACTGGCAGACGATCTCTTCCCGCTGGTTGATCGCGCGGTGAAGGAAAGTCACGATCCCCGCATTGGGCCGCGATTTCGATTCCTTCAGGCCAATTACCTCGCTTTCCGCGCGAAGCGTGTCGCCGATGAACACCGGCTTCGGCATGACGAGCTTGTCGTAGCCGAGGTTCGCGACGAGCGTGCCGAGCGTCGTGTCGCCGACCGACAGCCCGACCATCAGGCTGAAGGTGAAAGTGCCGTTGACGAGGATCTGTCCGAACTCCGACGCTTTCGCCGCCTCGATGTCGAGGTGGAGCGGCTGGGGATTGTGCGTCATCGTGGTGAAGAGCAGATTGTCGGTCTCGGTCACCGTGCGGCGGATGTCGTGCGTCAGCGTGTCGCCAATCGCCCATTCGTCGAAATATTTGCCCGCCATTATGCCTCTTCCTTCTCGATCTTCACTAGCAGCGCCTCGACTTGAACCTGCGCCCCTGCGGTCGCATTGAGTTCGGCGACGACGCCGTCGAACGGCGCGGTCAGGCTATGCTCCATCTTCATCGCTTCGAGCGTGAGCAGTTTCTGCCCGCTCGTCACCCTGTCGCCCACCGCGACATCGACCGCGATGACCTTGCCCGGCATCGGCGACAGGATCGCGCCGTCACCCGCCGCGCCGCCGGCGCTGCCTTCGGCCCGCCAGGGCGTGAGCTGCCACACCGAACCGGCTTCGGCGACGAGCATCGCCGGGGACGGCTCCTCGGCGCCCGGACCGTGGAGTTCGACCTCGACGCGCTTGCCGTCGAGCAGGAAGGGCGCGCTGCGCACGTCGGGGGCATTGAGGCGGAAGCCCGATTGCAGCGAGCGCGGCACCATCGCCATCGCGGCGTTGGTGAGCGCCTGTGCGGTCGGGACCGGTTCCTCGGTCATCGTGTCGCCATCGCGGCCGATCAGGCCGGTGTCGACGGTGCCCGCGACGAAATCGGGGTGGTCGAGCGCTGCGATCAGGAAAGCCGAATTGGTTTTCACCGGCCAGATCGCACTGTCCTCCAGCATCTCGGACAAGAGTTCGCGTGCTTCCTCGCGATCCTCGCCCCACGCGATGACCTTGGCAATCATCGGGTCGTAGAAGGGCGAGACCTCGGCGCCTTCATAGACGCCGGTGTCGACGCGGCCCATATGTTCGGGAAGCTGGAACAGCTCGAGCGTGCCGATCGAGGGCAGGAAGCCCTTCGCCGGATCCTCGGCATAGAGCCGCGCTTCCATCGCCCAGCCGTTGATCGCGAGTTCGTCCTGCCCCAGCGGGATCGGCTCGCCCGATGCGACGCGGAGCTGCCATTCGACCAGGTCGACGCCGGTAATCTCCTCGGTGACGGGGTGCTCGACCTGCAACCGCGTGTTCATTTCCATGAACCAGATGCGGTCGGCGCGCAGGCCTTCGCTCGCGTCGGCGATGAACTCGATCGTTCCGGCACCGACATAGTCGACCGCCTTCGCCGCGCGCACTGCCGCGGCGCAAAGCTCGGCGCGCGTCGCTTCGTCCATGCCGGGGGCAGGGGCTTCCTCGATCACCTTCTGGTGGCGGCGCTGCAGCGAGCAGTCGCGCTCGAACAGATGGACGACATGGCCGTGCGTGTCGCCGAATATCTGCACCTCGATATGGCGGGGGGTGAGGATATATTTCTCGATCAGCACATGATCGTTGCCGAACGACGCTGCCGCCTCGCGCTGGCAGGAGGCGAGCGCGTCGGCGAAATCCGCCGCGGCGTCGACCTTGCGCATTCCCTTGCCGCCGCCGCCCGCGACCGCCTTGATCAGCACCGGATAGCCGATCTCGGCGGCCTGTTCGGCGAGATAGGCGGGGTCCTGGTTTTCGCCCATATAACCCGGCGTCACCGGCACCCCGGCGTCGGCCATCAGCTTCTTCGCGGCGTCCTTCAGGCCCATCGCGGTGATCGACGAAGGCTTCGGCCCGACCCACACCAGCCCCGCATCGGCGACGGCCTGCGCGAATTCGGCATTCTCGGACAGGAACCCATAACCCGGATGGATCGCCTCGGCGCCCGTCGCCTTCGCGGCGGCGATGATCTTCTCGCCGACCAGATAGGAGTCGCGTGCGGGCGACGGCCCGATATGCACGGCCTCGTCGGCCTCGCGCACATGCAGCGCCTTGGCATCGGCATCCGAATAGATGGCGACGGTGCGAATGCCCATTTCACGCGCGGTACGGATGATCCGGCAGGCGATCTCGCCGCGATTGGCAATGAGGAGGGAGTTGATCATAGCGTTTTGCGCTTCCAGTTAGGGTCGGAGCTAGGGGCTTGCCGATGAAGATAGGCGGTCATCACATCCCTGAGCTGGGTTAGGCTCGCCTCGTATTTTTGATGCTCGCCCAAGGATCCCTTCGGCAAGATCGCTTGGAAATGTCGCGCGGCACTGCCCTCCAGCTTCTCCAAAACGTAATGATCTGCGTTTGAAAGAGCCTGAATATACTCGTCCGGTGCGAACTCCAGAACGGCAAAGTCGCCAATCGATAGCGCAGAAAGAGCTTCATCTAATTGGTCAGCGGATACGCCGACACGCTCTTCACCATTTACGAAGAAGCGAACAGGGTTGGACTGCATAGGCAACGAAGGCGTTGAACCGCGTACGCTTCTGTCGGTCGGCGCTAACGTCTTACGGACAAAATGCACCAGTGCGTCGGCTTCACGGCGGTCGGCGGAATTGATCCAGAGTGTCAACGGCAGGCCAAGGCCAAATATCGCGCCAATGACCAAATAGGCCTGCAGGGAGCCCTGACCGGCTTCGGCCATCTTGTAAGTCACCCAAGCCATGAAGGGGACGAGCAAAATGAACATTGCCGTCCCATTCAAATCAGCGCCTGCGCGTCCCACCACTTTGCTTCCTAGGCCATCTTTCCTGACGATTCCGACAACCATCGGCCCGTGCTGATTGAATGCGCTTAGCCACAGGCAAATAAATGGGCCGACGATCCAACCTCGCGCACCGTTCTGCGGATCGAACCACCCCTTTTTCTTCTGCCGAAGCCTGCTCTTCGCTTTTTCGCGCGGAAGCGTTGATGTGATTGCAAACCTATAGCCGAGAGGCTGGAACGCCATGATAATTCACATCCTGAACACACCGAACCCGCGATCTTCGACCGGCGCGTTCAGCGTTGCGGCAAAGGCCAGTCCCAGCACGTCGCGGGTCTGCGCGGGGTCGATGATGCCATCGTCCCACAATCGCGCGGTCGCGTGATAGGGGTTGCCTTCATTCTCATATTTCTGGCGGATCGGCGCCTTGAAGGCTTCGGCCTCTTCGGGCGTCCATTTGTCGGCGTCGCGGTGGACGGTTGCGAGCACCGACGCCGCCTGTTCGCCGCCCATCACGCTGATCCGGCTGTTGGGCCAGCTGAACAGGAAGCGGGGCGAGTAAGCGCGCCCGCACATGCCGTAATTGCCCGCGCCGAAGCTGCCGCCGATCAGCACGGTGATCTTCGGCACCGTCGCGGTCGCGACCGCGGTCACCAGCTTCGCGCCATGTTTCGCGATGCCCTCGGCCTCATATTTGCCGCCGACCATGAAGCCACTGATATTCTGGAGGAAGAGCAGGGGAATGCGCCGCTGCTGCGCCAGCTCGATGAAATGCGCGCCCTTGACCGCGCTTTCGCTGAACAGCACGCCATTGTTCGCGAGGATCGCGACGGGGATGCCCCATATATGCGCGAATCCGCAGACGAGCGTGCTGCCGTAATTCGCCTTGAACTCGTGGAACTCGCTGGCATCGACGATGCGCGCGATTACCTCATGCACGTCGTAGGGCGCGCGAACATCGTCGGGAACGACGCCATAGATTTCCTCGGCGGCATATTTCGGCGGGCGCGGCGCCTTCATCGGCACCTCGAAGCCCTTGTCCTCTCCAAGGTGGCTGACAATGTCGCGCACGATCGTCAGCGCATGCTCGTCATTTTCGGCGAGATGGTCGACGACGCCCGATTTCTTGGCATGCAGGTCGCCGCCGCCGAGATCCTCGGCGCTGATTTCCTCGCCCGTCGCGGCCTTCACCAATGGCGGGCCGGCGAGGAAGATCGTGCCCTGACCCCGCACGATCACCGTTTCGTCGGACATCGCGGGGACATAGGCGCCGCCCGCGGTGCAGCTTCCCATGACGCAGGCGATCTGCGGGATGCGTTTCGCCGACATATTCGCCTGGTTGAAGAAGATGCGCCCGAAATGGTCGCGGTCGGGGAAGACCTGGTCCTGGTGCGGCAGGTTCGCGCCGCCACTGTCGACGAGGTAGATGCACGGCAGGCGGTTCGCCTCGGCAATCTCCTGCGCGCGCAGATGCTTCTTCACCGTCATCGGATAATAGGTGCCGCCCTTTACCGTCGCGTCGTTGCACACGATCATGCACTGGCGCCCCGACACTTGCCCGATCCCGCAGATCAGCCCCGCGCCCGGCACTTCACCTTCGTAGAGGTCGTTCGCCGCAAGCTGGCCGATCTCGAGGAAGGGCGAGCCCGGATCGAGCAGTCGTTCGACGCGCTCGCGCGGAAGCAATTTGCCGCGGCTCTTATGCCGCTCGCGCGACTTTTCGTTGCCGCCGAGCGCCGCTTCGGCGACCGCCGTCCGCAACGCGTCGGTCAGCGCACGATTATGCGCGCTGCGGGTGCGAAATTCGTCGCTGTCCGCGTTGATGTTCGTGCCGAGAACCGGTGCGCTCACTGTATCGTCTCTCCCTGAAGCCCGTTCGGAACTAACCTGCCGTTCGTCGATTGAAAAGCACGGCATGCCGAAAATGGTTGGAATTGAAACCGGATTTTTCCACGCGTCGGTCGCCTGCCGATCCGTGACAAAATAAGGCCATTCTGATGAAAAAAGCTGTCTTTGCTGTTCTTCTGTCCACAGCTGCCGTTCTTGCCGGGCCCGTCGCCTGTAGCGGCGGCGGCAAGGACAGCTCCGCCGCTTACGCCGTCGGGACCGACATCGGGATCAGCAAAGCCGCAATGGATACGACGGCGAAGCCGGGTGACGACTTTTACGCCTATGCCAACGGAAACTGGGACAAGGCGAACGAAATCCCCGCGGACCGGTCCTCGATCGGCGCCTTTTACGTCGCACAGCTCGAAACCGAAAAGCGCAACCGCGAGCTGGTCGATGCGATCGTCAAGGGCAACGCCGCCCCCGGCACCAACGAAGGCCGTATTGCCGCCTTCTACAAAGCCTACACCGATGTGAAGGCGATCGACGCCGCGGGCATGAAGCCTGTCGCCGCCGATCTCGCGCGCTTCGCCGCGATCAGCGACAAGGCCGCGCTGTCGAAGGTGCTCGGCGAGCAGCTTCGCGCCGACGTCGATCCGCTCAATGCCACCGACTTCCAGACCGAAAATCTGTTCGGCGTCTTCGTGACGCAGGGGCTCGCGACCCCCGGCGAGGTTATCCCCTATTTGCTGCAGGGCGGGCTCGGCATGCCCGAGCGCGAATATTATCTGTCGGCCGATCCCAAGATGGCGAGCATCCGCACCGCCTACCAGGCCTATATCGCCAAGCTGTTGACCGCCGCCGGGCAGAGCGACGCCGCCGAGAAGGCGAAGCGCATCTACGACCTCGAGATCAAGATCGCCAAGGCGCATGCAACGCGCGAACAGAGCGAGGATTTCACCAAGTCCGCCGACGTCTGGACCAAAGCCGATTTCGCGAAGAAGGCGCCCGGTATCGACTGGCAGACCTTCTTTGCCGCGGCGAAGCTCGACGGCGCGGACAAGTTCGGCGCCTATCATGCGAATGCGATCACCGGCCTGTCGGCGCTCGTTGCGTCCGAGCCGATCGATGCCTGGAGGGACTGGCTCGCCTTCCACCAGATCAACAGCCACGCCGACGTGCTGCCGAGCGCAATCGATAGCGCGCATTTTGCCTTTTACGGCACGACGATGGCGGGCACGCCGCAGCAGCGCGGCCGCGAAAGGCGCGCGCTCGACGCGCTCGACACCTATCTCGGCGATGCCGTCGGCAAGGCCTATGCCGACAAATATTTCCCCGCCTCGGCCAAGGCCGAGGTCGGCGACATGGTGAAGAATATCAAGGCGGCCTTTGCAAAGCGCGTCGAAACGATCGACTGGATGGCGCCCGAAACCAAGAAGGAAGCGATCAAGAAGGTCGAGACGATTGTGGTCGGGGTGGGCTATCCCGACACCTGGCGCGACTATGGCAGCTACACCGTCGGCACCGACGCCTATGCCAACGAGGTCGCGGGGCAAAAGGCCGAATATGCGCATCAACTCGCCAAGATCGGCAAGCCGATGGACAAGGGCGAATGGTGGATGGTCCCTCAGACCGTCAACGCGGTGAACCTGCCGGTGCAGAATGCGCTCAATTTCCCCGCCGCGATCCTGCAACCGCCCTTCTTCAACGCCAAGGCCGATCCCGCGTTCAACTATAGCGCGATCGGCGCGGTGATCGGCCACGAGATCAGCCACAGCTTCGACAATAATGGCGCCGCGTTCGATTCCACCGGCGCGCTGCGCAACTGGTGGACTGCGGCGGATCTGGCGAAATTCAACGCCGCGGGCGATGCGCTCGCGGCGCAGTTCGACACCTACAAGCCGTTCCCCGACCTGGCGGTCAACGGGAAGCTGACGCTGGGTGAAAATATCGCCGACGTCGCGGGGCTGCAGGCTGCTTACGACGCGTACCGCGCGTCGCTCGGCGGCAAGGAAGCGCCCGTGATCGACGGCTTTACCGGCGACCAGCGTTTCTTCATCGCCTTTACGCAGACCTGGGCGACCAAGATGCGCGCCGAGGCACTGCGCGCGCGCATCGCGACCGACGGCCACGCGCCGGGCATGTACCGCGCGCTGACGGTCCGCAACCTCGACGCTTGGTACAAGGCGTTCGACGTCAAGGAAGGCGACAAGCTCTACCTCGCGCCCGACAAACGCGTGCGCATCTGGGGCTGATGAGCGGGCGGGGCGGGGCGTCATTTCGCCTCGCCTTCCCCAGCCGGCGCGTCAGGCCTTTCCTTCAGGATCAGGTAGCGATAGACGCCAATCGCGTTGATGATCAGCAGCGCGATGTTCTGCCAGCCGATGCCTTCGCTGTCGGGTTGCAGAAAACCCCATGCGATCAACGCTATGCTGCTCGTCACGAAAACGACAAAAGCCCAGCCGGTCGAGCGCCGCCCGAGGTTGAGCGACACCACCAGCGCCGCGAGCGTCGCCGCGCCCGCGCCGTAATATTGGAGTGCGGTGAGGAGCGTGTCGTTCACAGCTATGCCAACGCGCCGACCAAGGCAAAGATGCCCGCGCTACAGAGCGCCGGCCACGCGATGTGGCGGCCCTTGGTATAGGCGGCGTTGACCAGACCTGTCGCAAGCCATCCTGCGCCAATCACGATTAGCAGCCCGCGCGGCGTTCCGGGCCAAATGACTGCCGACGCCGAAATCAGCATCAACACCGCGGTGGCATGCCACGCGAACCGAATGATGCGGCGCGTCAGCGCGTCGGACAGCGGGCCTTCGCGGCGCTGCAGCAACGGCACGATCAGTCGCCGATAGCCCAGCACCGAATGAACCCCGGCCGCGGTCACCATGAAGGCGGCCGACAGCCAGAGCCAGATCACGCGCCCGCGCCGATCAGTTCGCGGCCGATCAGCATGCGGCGGATTTCGTTCGTGCCCGCGCCGATGTCGAGCAGCTTGGCGTCGCGCCAGTAACGTTCGACCGGCCAGTCCTTGGTATAGCCCGCGCCGCCCAGAGCTTGGATTGCTTCGCCCGCGACCTTCACCGCATTCTCGCTTGCGAGCAGGATGCAGCCCGCTGCATCGAAGCGCGTCGTCTGCCCGGCATCGCACGCCTTGGCGACGTTGTAGACATAAGAGCGCGCCGACTGGAGCATGACATACATGTCGGCGACCTTCGCCTGCATCAGCTGGAACGATCCGATCGGCTTGCCGAACTGCTTGCGCTCGCGGACATAGGGAATGACGGTGTCGAGACACGCCTGCATGATGCCGAGCTGGAGCCCGGCGAGCACGACGCGCTCATAATCGAGCCCCGACATCAGCACGCCGACGCCGCCATTCTCCGGCCCCATGACCTGTTCTTCGGACACTTCGCAATCGGTGAACACCAGCTCGGCGGTCGGCGAGCCGCGCATGCCCACCTTGTCGATCTTCTGCCCGATCTTAAACCCCGGCATGTCCTTTTCGATCAGGAAGGCCGTGATCCCGCGCGATCCCGCCTCGGGGCTCGTCTTCGCATAGACGACGAGCGTGTCGGCATGCGTCGCATTGGTGATCCAGAATTTGGTGCCGTTGAGGACATAGCCGCCCTGAACCCGGTCGGCCTTCAGCTTCATCGACACGACGTCGCTGCCGGCGCCGGCTTCGGACATCGCCAGGCTGCCGACATGTTCGCCGCTGATCAGCTTGGGAAGATATTTCGCCTTTTGCTCGGGATTGCCCCATCGGCGGATCTGGTTGACGCACAGGTTCGAGTGCGCGCCATAGGAGAGGCCGATCGCGGCGCTGGCACGGCTCACTTCCTCCACCGCGATCACATGTTCGAGATATCCGAGGCCGAGCCCGCCGAACTCTTCCTCGACGGTGATGCCGTGCAGGCCGAGCGCACCCATCTGCATCCACAGCTCATCGCGCGGAAACCAGTCGTCCGCATCGGCCTTGACCGCGAGCGGTGCGATCTGTTCGTCGGCGAAACGAGCGGTGGTATCGCGGATCATGTCGGCGGTTTCGCCGAGCGCGAAATCGAAATCGGGGGTGGCGCGCATGAGGGTCCCTTCGGTCAGGGGCGGAACATGCCGCGGTTGTGCCCCAAAGCGCCTTCATATGAAAATTGAAACTTCATGCGCTTCAGCATAAGAAAATCTTATGATAAAGCGTTCGCACATCCGTCAGTTCCTTGCCGTGGTCGACGCGGGCAGCTTCACGCGCGCGGCGCAGCAGATTCGGGTCACCCAGCCGGCGCTGTCGACGGGCGTCGCCGACCTTGAACGCCTCGTCGGCGCGCCGCTCTTCATCCGCAATCGTCGCCAGATCCGGCTCACCGAAGCCGGCGGTCGTTTCCTGCCGATCGCGCGCGATCTCGAACGCAATTTCCGTGCGGCCGACGGCTTTGGCCGCGCGGAAGAAAGCGACAAGCCCGTGCTCAAGTTCGGAACCATCCGGTCGATCCCGGGGGCGTTTTTCCAGACCGTTGCGGCGCTGCTGTCGCGCGACTTCGCGCTCGAGGTCAGCGAGAACAGCGATTCCGATCTTCGCGCCGCCATCCATGCAGGCCGCCTCGGCATGGCGATGGTCCCGCTCCGGCCGGGCGAGCGCGACGCCAATGTCGTGCCGCTCTATCAAGAGCCGATGGTCATGTTCGTCGCCGCCGATCATCCGCTGGCGGGGCACGGCGACGTGTCGCCCGAGGATCTGGCGCCCGAAACGATGATCGCGCGGCGCTCGTGCGAATTTCTCGACGCGACCAGCCGCTTCTTCACGCGTCACCGGGTTCGCCCGCGCTTCGCGCTCCGCAGCGACAGCGACGAGCGCTGCCTGCGCATGGTCGCCGCCGGTGTGGGCATCACCACCGCGCCGGCTTCGCTGGCAATCGACGGCATCGTGCCGGTCAAGGTCATCGGATATGATTTCAGCCGGGAGCTAGGGCTGCTGATCGACCCCGCATGGCGAGCGCAGCCCGACATCGCGCAGCGCGCCGAACGCGCGCTTCCGGCAATCCGCCGCGCGGCGGCCGACTGGCAGGCGGCGCGGGTCGATGGCTGACCTTGCAAGTCTGGCTTGCCCCCCCCAAAGGCCATACAGCTTGATCGCTCCGGACGGCGGCGGCAAGGGCAGGGCATGACCGATACGCTGACCCATCTCGACCGGCTCGAGGCCGAGAGCATCCATATCATGCGCGAAGTGATGGCCGACGCGGCCAAACCCGTGATGCTCTACAGCGTGGGCAAGGACAGCGCGGTGATGCTGCACCTCGCGCGCAAGGCCTTTTATCCGTCGCCGCCGCCGTTCCCGCTGCTCCATGTCGACACGACATGGAAATTCCGCGCGATGTACGAGCTGCGCGACCGCATGGCGGCCGAGAGCGGGATGGAACTCATCGTCTATCAGAACCCGGAGGCGAAAGAGCGCGGGATCAACCCCTTCGATCACGGTCCGCTGCACACCGACATGTGGAAGACCGAAGGGCTGAAGCAGGCGCTCGACCTCCACGGCTTCGACGTCGCCTTCGGCGGCGCGCGCCGCGACGAGGAAAAGAGCCGAGCGAAGGAACGCATCTTCTCCTTCCGCACCGCGACCCACGGCTGGGACCCCAAGAAGCAGCGCCCCGAACTCTGGAACCTCTACAACGCCCGCAAGGCGAAGGGGGAGAGCATTCGCGTCTTCCCGATCTCGAACTGGACCGAACTCGACATCTGGCAATATATCGCGCGCGAGAATATCCCGATCGTGCCGCTCTATTTCGCTGCTCCGCGCCCCACGGTCGAGCGCGACGGCCTGCTGTTGATGGTCGACGACGACCGCTTCCCGCTCAAGGACGGCGAAGTCCCCGTCGAACGCTCGGTGCGTTTCCGCACGCTCGGTTGCTATCCGCTGACCGGCGCGGTCGAGAGCGAGGCGACGACGCTTGGCGAAGTCATTCAGGAAATGCTGCTGACGACAACCAGCGAACGGCAAGGCCGCATCATCGACAAGGACGGGGGCGACGCCTCGATGGAGAAAAAGAAGCAGGAGGGGTATTTCTGATGACCGACCCCATCTACGTCACCGACGCCCTCATCGCCGAGGACATCGACGCCTATCTCGCGGGCCACGAAAAGAAGTCGCTGCTCCGCTTCATCACCTGCGGCAGCGTCGACGATGGCAAATCGACGCTGATCGGGCGGTTGCTCTATGACAGCAAGATGATCTTCGAGGACCAGCTCGCCGCGCTGGAGGCCGACAGCAAGCGCGTCGGCACGCAAGGGCAGGAGATCGACTTTGCCTTGCTCGTCGACGGCCTCGCCGCCGAACGCGAGCAGGGCATCACGATCGACGTCGCCTATCGCTTTTTCACGACCGAAAAGCGCAAGTTCATCGTCGCCGACACGCCGGGGCACGAACAGTACACGCGCAACATGGTCACGGGGGCCTCGACTGCCGACCTCGCCGTCATCCTGATCGACGCGCGCAAGGGTGTGCTCACCCAGACGCGCCGCCACAGCTTCCTCGCGCATCTGATCGGCATCAAGCATATCGTTCTCGCGGTGAACAAGATGGACCTCGTCGGATACGACAAGGCAGTGTTCGACCGCATCACGCTGGCGTATCGCGCCTTTGCGAGCGAGATCGGCATCACCAACTTCACCGCGATCCCGATCTCGGGTTTCAAGGGCGACAATATCACCGCGCTTTCGGACAACACGCCCTGGTTCAAAGGCCCTGCGTTGATCGAGCATCTCGAAAATGTCGAGGTCGGCAGCGCCGCAGACGAAGCCAAGCCGTTCCGTTTGCCTGTCCAATGGGTCAACCGCCCGAACCTCGACTTCCGGGGCTTCTCGGGCCAGCTCGCGAGCGGCAAGGTCAAGCCCGGCGACGCCGTCCGCATCCTGCCCAGCGGCAAGACGACGACCGTCGAGCGCATCGTCACGCTCGACGGCGACTTGGGCGAGGCGGCCGCGGGCCAGTCGGTCACGCTGACGCTCGCCGACGAAGTCGATTGCTCGCGCGGCGACGTCATCGCCGCCGCCGACAATCCGCCCGAGGCGGCCGACCAGTTCGAGGCGACGCTCGTCTGGATGGCCGACGAGGCGATGATCGCGGGCCGCGCCTATTGGCTCAAGCTCGCGACGCAGAGCGTTTCGGCGACGGTGCAGGCGCCGAAGTACGAGATCAACGTCAACACGCTCGATCATCTCGCGGCGAAGACGCTCGAATTGAACGGCATCGGCGTCGTCGAGCTGTCGACCGACAAGCCGATCACCTTCGAGGCCTATGCCGACAACCGGACGCTCGGCGGTTTCATCCTGATCGACAAGCTCACCAACGCGACCGTCGCCGCGGGGATGCTGCACTTCAGCCTTCGCCGCGCGCAAAATGTCCATTGGCAGGCGACCGACATCGACCGCGACATGCGCGCGAACCTCAAGAACCAGCGCCCCGCTCTGCTCTGGTTCACGGGCCTGTCGGGATCGGGCAAGTCGACGATCGCCAACCTCGTCGAAAAGAAGCTGCACCGGATGAACCGGCACAGTTTCCTCTTGGATGGCGACAATGTCCGCCATGGCCTCAACCGCGACCTCGGCTTTACCGAGGCCGACCGGATCGAGAATATCCGCCGCGTCGGCGAGGTCGCGAAGCTGATGACCGACGCGGGGCTGATCGTCATCACCGCCTTCATCTCGCCGTTTAAGGCCGAACGCGAGTTGGTGCGCGGGATGCTGCCCGAGGGCGAGTTCCTCGAAATCTTCATCGACACCCCGATCGCGGAGGCGGAGAAACGCGACGTCAAGGGCCTCTACAAAAAGGCGCGCGCGGGCCAGCTCAAGAATTTCACCGGTATCGACAGCCCCTATGAGGCGCCCGAGAACCCCGAAATTCGTATCGACACGACCGCGATGACGCCCCAAGAAGCGGCGGATCTGATCATCGATCGCTTGCTGGGATAGACATGGCTGCGGGGGAAAGCGACGAACAGCTTGCCGAACGGCTTGCAACCGCAGCGGGTGCGATCCTGCTCGATCTGCGCGCGCGCGGCGACCTTGAAGGCAAGGCGCTGGGGAAGGCGGGTGACGAGCAGGCCAACGCCATGCTGTGCCGCGAGATTCGCGCCGCGCGTCCCGCCGATGCGCTGCTCTCCGAAGAGGAAAAGGACAATGTGGCACGCTGTGGCCAGAGCCGCGTCTGGATCGTCGATCCGCTCGACGGCACGCGCGAATATGGCGAGGGCCGCGACGACTGGGCGGTGCATGTCGCGCTCGCGGTGGACGGCGTCGCAACGGTCGGTGCCGTTGCGCTGCCCGGCCTCGGCGTCACGCTGACCTCGGGCGCGCCGGTCGCGCTTCGACCCGCGAACCAGCCGCTCCGCATGCTCGTCAGCCGCACACGCCCCGCCGCCGAGGCGGTGTTCGTCGCCGACAAGCTCGGCGCGGAACTGGTCGCGATGGGCTCGGCGGGCGCCAAGGCGATGGCGGTCGTGCGCGGCGAAGCCGATATCTACCTCCACACCGGCGGCCAATATGAGTGGGACAATTGTGCGCCCGTCGCGGTGGCGCAGGCGGCGGGCCTGCACGTCAGCCGCGTCGACGGCTCGCCGATCCGTTATAATAATCCCGATACCTATCTGCCCGACCTGCTGATTTGCCGGAAAGAGCTGGCCGATGCGGTGCTGCGTCTGGCCGCGGACTATTCGCCCGCGCGATAAAGCCGGGCGCCGCCGGTCCCTTGTCGCGAAAGGCGATTTAAGCGCAAGAATCGGGACGCCGCGCCCTCCGTTGCCTCGATAGAGCGCCCTGACCGATGTCAGGAAGAGGCAAATCATGGAACTGGAAGACAAGACCATCATCGTCACCGGCGCGAGCAGCGGGATCGGCGCCGCGGCGGCGAAGCTGTTTGCATCGGAAGGCGCGAATGTGGTGCTGGGCGCGCGTCGAGGCGCCGAACTCGAAGCCGTTGCCGATACGATCCGCCATGCCGATGGGCAGGCGGTGTTCCTCGCCGGCGACGTGAGGGACGCGCAATATGCCAAGGCTCTTGTCGATCTGGCCGGAAAGGCGTTTGGCGGACTGGACGGCGCGTTCAACAATGCCGGTATCGTCGGGGATATGCAGCCGGTCCCCGATATGGCCATCGGCAACTGGACCGACGTCCTCTCGGTCAACCTGACCGCCGCCTTTCTGGCCGCCAAGGCCCAGCTGCCGGCGATGACGGCGCGCGGTGGCGGCTCGATCGTCTTCACGTCTTCATTCGTGGGTTTCAGCAACGGCGGTCTGCCCGGCATGGCGGCCTATGCGGCGTCCAAGGCGGGGCTGATCGGCTTTGCCCGGTCGCTGGCATCGGACCATGCCGCCGAGGGCATAAGGGTGAACACCTTGCTACCCGGCGGCACGATCACGCCGATGGGAGGCGAAAACGATCCTGCCGCGCAGGAGTTTATAGCCGGATTGCATCCGATGAAGCGGATGGCAGCCGCCATCGAGATCGCGCAGGCGGCGCTGTTTCTTTTGTCTCACCGGTCGAGTTTCATGACGGGAAGTCCGATGATTGCCGATGGCGGGGTCTCGGTCCGGCTGACATGATGGGGACGGCGCCGGATGCTTCGCCATTCGGGCTGTATTTTCACAACCGGCGATTGCCAGCGTCCTTCTGTCGCCCTATTTCGGTTTCATCGAGAAACCGAACACGGGAGACGCATGATGACCGACCTGCCTGAAACCAACCTCACGATGCTGACGCTAGTGAAGCCCGAGGGACAGCTCGAAGTGTCGCTGGAGCGTCGCCCGATGCCGACTCCCAAACCGCACGAGATACTGGTGAAGGTCCTCGCCGCGCCGATCAACCCGTCGGACCTTGGCCTGCTGTTCGGCGGCGCCGACATGTCGACCGCGCGCGCGTCGACTCGCGACGGCTTGCCCGTCATCACTGCCGATGTGCCGCCCGCGGGCATGCGCGCGATGGCGGGGCGCGTCGGCGACGCGCTCGCCATCGGCAACGAAGGCTGCGGCACCGTCGTCGCGGCTGGTGATTCGCCCGAGGCGCAGGCGTTGCTCGGCAAGACCGTCGCGCTGCTCGGCGGCGAAATGTACGCCGAATATCGCTGCCTGCCGGTGCAGATGGTGATGCCGCTTCCCGACGGCACCGACCCCGCCGACGGCGCCTCCTGCTTCGTCAATCCGCTCACCAGCCTCGCCTTTACCGAGACGATGCGGATGGAAAATCACAGCGCGATCGTCCACACCGCCGCGGCGTCGAACCTCGGCCAGATGCTCGTCAAGATTTGCGCGAAGGACGGCATTCCGCTCGTCAACATCGTCCGCAGCGACGCACAGGTCGAAATATTGAAGGGCATCGGCGCCCAATATGTCGTCAACAGCAGCGCCGACGATTTCATGGACCGGCTGATCGACGCGATCGTCGAGACGGGGGCGACGATCGGTTTCGATGCCACCGGCGGCGGCAAGCTCGCGGGTCAGATCCTGACCGCGATGGAGGCGGCGGCGGTCAAGCGCATGACGACTTACAGCCGCTATGGTTCGGACACCTTCAAACAGGTCTATATCTATGGCGCGCTCGACCTGTCGCCGACGACCTTTTCGGCGCGCAGCTTCGGCCTGACCTGGGCGCTCGGCGGCTTCCTGCTGACGCCTTTCATGGCGAAGGCGGGGCCGGAGGTCGTGGGCCGGATGCGGCAGCGGGTGGTCGACGAACTGACGACGACGTTCAAAAGTCACTACAGCCATGAAGTGTCGCTGGCGGACGCGCTCGATGTCGAAACGGCGCAAGCCTATAATGCGAAGCGCACGGGCGAGAAATATCTCATCAAACCGCACCGCTAGGCGCGTCTGTAAACGACCGGTAGTTGCCATAAATCCTCCCTGTGGCGCAGCCATGGGGAGGTGGCAGCCCGCAGGGCTGACGGAGGGGCCAATGGCACACCGTCGCAGCCCCTCCACCACCGCTTCGCGGCGGTCTCCCTCCCCATCGCTGCGCCACAGGGAGGATATTCCACGCCTCGTCATCCCGGACTTGATCCGGGATCCATCGCGGCGTCGAAGTCATGGACCCCGGATCAAGTCCGGGGTGACGAGGGGGGCTGACTGTGACGGCTCCCCACCCCTGAGCCGCCATCGCCCCAAAAAATTGCTGTCCTACATTATCGTGTCGTGTCAGCCATCGGCGGCTCTTTGAAATCGTCGGCTTGCGCAAACAGGTCTTGGGATGGCCCTAAAGCCACAAAGGACACATTTTGGACGCACGCACGCGGGGCTTTTGTGGCTTTGGCGCTGCGCGGAACGCGACTTCAGAGTGAAGTCAGGCAGATTCCCGCCATTCCGGCTTTACCGCTTCATGCACTGCCTTGCATCGTCGCGCTTATACTCGCTGCAATTCCACAGCGCCTTTTCGAACCCCGCCTTGTCGTCGCGCAGGTAGGAAAAGCTCATCGCCGCGCGCTGCGTGTCGCTCATCGCATCGCTGTCGGGTTTGAGGGTCGGGTTGGTCCAGCCCATGAATTTGCAATAGGGCTTGTCGCCGCAGAGGCGCAGCGCGGTCGTCACGAAACTTTCGGGCGCCGCCTTGCGGTCTAGCTGGGTATAGATGGTGTCGCGGCCCACGCTTTCGCCCGCGCCGGTCACGACGCGCGCTTCGCCGACCGCGGCATTGGCGTCGACACCCGCCGCCAGTTCCGTCGGCAGTCCCAGCGCATTCGCATGCCGCGGCGACAGGGCTGCGAGTTTCGCAATCGGGCCGTCGTCGCCTGATACGCTGCCGCGAAAGGCCCCCGGCGTGCCCCAGAACCCGGGCCAGCGGAAAAACAGGTGCGTATCGACGATCGCGATCTTTTCGAGGCTGTCGCTCCAATAGGGGCGGACCCAGTCGGTATGATAATGGGTGGCAAGGCCGACCGACGGATCGGTCAGGCCCGACAGCATCATGTCGGCATTGACCTGCGCGCGCAGCCACGCCGCTTCGGAATAGCGGCGCGCCAGCGCGCCGTCGCAGGTGAAGGTGAACTGGCAACCGGTCTGGCGTTCGGCGCCCTGGAACACCACGCCGCAGATCGATTTCGGAAAGGCCGGATGTCGCGCACGGTTGATCACGACCTGTCCCACCGACAATTGTCCGCGGCTGTCGTCGCCTGCCTCGTAAATCATCGCCGCGGCGAGGCAGTCGCGGGCGCGCAGGCGCGCGTCGCCCGTGCCGGCATAGACGAACGGCCGCGCCGCCACGAATCCCTTGGTGACCAGCGCGATGCGGGCGTTGGCGGCGCGCGCGTCGTCCTCGGTAACGGGCGCCAGTTCCATCGGCAGCACGTCGGGAACGACATCGGCGGGCGGCGCGACCGGGTGCGGTCGCACGGTGACGTCACCGCCGATGCCCCCGCCGCTGTGATACAACACGGCCACGATTGCGACCGCGACGATCAGGACGAACAGCCAGCCCCTCCAGTCGCGCCCGACGGGCAACGCCGATGGATCGTCCGCGGAACGCACGAGGGGGCCTCAAATCTCCGGGAGGAAATCGGGAACCGACAGATAGCGCTCGCCGGTGTCGTAGTTGAAGCCGAGAATGCGGCTGCCCGGCGGCAGCTCGGCCAGCTTCTGCGCGATGGCGGCCAGCGTCGCGCCCGACGAGATGCCGACGAGCATGCCTTCCTCGGTCGCAGCGCGGCGCGCGAAATCCTTCGCCGCACCGGCGTCCACCTTGATCACCCCGTCGAGCAGGTCGGTGTGGAGGTTGCGCGGGATGAAGCCCGCGCCGATGCCCTGGATCGGGTGCGGCGCCGGTTGGCCGCCCGAAATGACCGGCGAGGCTTCGGGTTCGACGGCATAGACTTTCAGGTTCGGCCAATGCTCTTTCAGGAATTGCGCGGCGCCGGTGATGTGCCCGCCGGTCCCCACGCCGGTGATCAGCACATCGATCGGCGTGTCCTTGAAATCGGCGAGGATTTCGGGGCCGGTCGTGCGGACATGGACGTCGATGTTCGCTTCATTTTCGAACTGCTGCGGCATCCACGCGCCGGGCGTCGTTTCGACCAGTTCGATCGCGCGCTCGATCGCACCCTTCATGCCCTTTTCGCGCGGCGTCAGGTCGAAGGTTGCGCCATAGGCGAGCATCAGGCGGCGGCGCTCGACCGACATGCTTTCGGGCATGACGAGCACCAGCTTATATCCCTTGACCGCGGCGGCCATCGCCAGGCCGATGCCGGTGTTGCCCGACGTCGGCTCGACGATCGTACCGCCTGGCTTCAGGCTGCCGTCGCGCTCGGCCGCCTCGATCATTGCCAGGCCGATGCGATCCTTGATCGACCCGCCGGGATTGCTGCGTTCCGATTTCACCCAGACTTCGGAGTCGGGGAACAGCTTGGCCATGCGAATGTGCGGCGTGTTGCCGATGGTATCGAGGATGGAATTGGCTTTCATGTCGATCCTGCCTTGAATTGGGGTTCAAAGGTGCGTGCCCGGCGCAGTTCGGGGAACAGCCAAGCCCATAGCGCCGTCACGCCGATCGCGCCAGCGCCGCCGATCACGACCGCGCCGACCGGCCCCAACGCAGCGGCCATCGCCCCGGCGCGCATTTCGCCAAGTTCGTTCGACGCCGAAATCGCGAGCCCCGACGCGGCGCTGACGCGGCCGCGCATATGGTCGGGGGTGTTGAGCTGGATCAGCGTACCGCGCACAAAGACCGAGAACATGTCCGCGGCGCCCATCAACACGAGCACGGCGAGCGAGAGAAGGAGGTTGGTCGAAAGGCCGAAGACTACCGTCCCGGCGCCGAACACCGCCACCGCCCACAACATCTTGACGCCGACATTCCGCTCGATCGGGCGGATGGCGAGGCCGACCGCGACCGCCACCGAACCCGCCGCGACGGCGGCACGCATCAATCCCGCGCCTTCGGGGCCGGCGTGCAATATGTCGCGCGCGAAGACGGGGAACATCGCGGTCGCGCCCGCGAGCAGCACGGCGAACAGGTCGAGCGTGATCGTGCCGAGAAGGAAGCGTTCGACCCACACGAACTGCAACCCGTCGACCATTTCGCGCAAGGGGTGTCGGCGAACTTCGGCGGGCGGGGGCAGCACGTGCCGGACCCGGCTCAGCGTGAAGGCCGAGACGGCGAGGAGCATCGCCGAGAAAACATACACCGACCCCGGATGCGCGGCATAGATGAGCCCGCCCGCGGCGGGGCCGATCACCGACGCCGATTGCCACGCAATGCTGCTCATCGCGATCGCGCGCGGCAGCACTGCCGGAGGTACGATATTGGGGGCGATCGCGCTCATCGCCGGCCCCGAAAAGACGCGCGCGACGCCGTGGAGCGCGGCGAGGCCGAAGAGCAGCGGCAACGTCAGCCCATCGGTCCAGGTCAACCAGCCGAGCGTCGCCGCGATCAACAGGTCGATCAGGTTCGAAAAGATCGCGACGCTGCGCCGTTCGAATCGGTCTGCGGCCCATCCCGCGACGGGGGTCAATATGGCGAGCGGGACGAACTGGAAGAGCCCGAGCAGCCCGAGCTGGAACGACGCCTCCTTGATCGACATGCCATAGTCGGTGCGCGCGGTGTCGTAGAGCTGGTAACCGATCACCACGACCATCGCGATCGTGGCCATCACGGCGGTGAAGCGCGCGAGCCAGAAATAGCGGAAGTCGGGAAAGCTGAGCGGGGAGGGGGCTTTGGGCGCCGCTTCCGGCATCACCGGATCTTCGCCTTCGGGGGGTGGGATCGTCGCCATCGATGATCGCCGTAGCCCGCTTTTCGCGCCTGTCCAGAGGGATAGCTTTGCCGTTTGTCGATTCTCGGGTGTCATTATGCGAAGCCGCTGGCAAAAGGCGCGACGCAGAAGGCAAGGAGACATTCGAATGAAAAGCAAATTGGCCCGTTTGGGCAGCACGGCGATGGCCGCCACGCTGCTGGTCCTTACCGCGTGCAACGCGTCGAAGAACGATTCGGCGACCGCGCCAAGCGCGAAGACCTGGACCGAATTTCGCGACCAGTTCCTTGCCGGCTATTTCCCGCTGAATCCGAATTTCGCGGTCTATCAGGGCAAGCATGAGTATGACGGCCAGCTCCCCGACTGGTCGCCCGAAGGGCTCGAGAAGCAAGCCGCCTATCTGGAAAAGGCAATCGCCGACGCCAAGGCGTTCGATGGCGAGATGACCGACGCCGAAAAGTTCGAGCGCGACTATCTTGTCCATGTGGCACAGGGCCAGCTCTTCTTTCTGCGCGATACCGACTTCGCGCAGAAGAACCCCGCCTTCTACACCGGCGCGCTCGACCCCAACGTCTATATTGCGCGCCCCTATGCCGACGCGACGACGCGGATGAAGGCCTTCATCGCCTATGCCGAAAAAGTCCCGGCGGCGGCGGCGCAGATCAAGGCCAACCTGAAACTTCCGCTGCCCGCGACCTTCGTCAAATATGGCACCGCCGGCTTCGGCGGCTTTGCCGATTATTACAAGGGCGACGCGAAGGCGGCCTTTGCCTCGGTCAAGGATGAAGCGCTGCAAAAGCAGTTCGACGAGGCGGTGACCAAGGCCGGCGCGGCGATGACCGACCTTGCCGAATATGTCGGATCGCAGCCGGGCACGCCCGACGGCTATGCGCTCGGCGCCGAGAAATTCGCAAAGATGATCCTCACCAACGAGGGCGTCGACACCCCGCTCGCCGAGCTCGAACGCATCGGCCAGGCCGATCTCAAGCGCAACCAGGACGCGCTGAAGGCGGCATGTGCGACTTACGCCGCGGGGATGACGATCGCCGACTGCATGAAAAAGATGAACGCAGACAAGCCCGCCGACGGCCCCGTCGCCGAGGCACGGCGCCAGCTCCCGGTCCTGCGCGCCTTCCTGGTCGAAAAGGACATCGTGTCGATCCCCGGCACAGAACAGGCGCAGGTCGAGGAATCGCCGCCATATAACCGCCAGAACAGCGCCTATATCGACATTCCGGGACCGTATGAGAAAGGCCTGCCGTCGGTCTATTACATCTCGCCGCCCGATCCGGCGTGGGACAAGGCGACGCAGGACGCGTTCATTCCCGGCAGGAAGGACCTGCTTTTCACCTCGGTGCACGAGGTGTGGCCGGGCCACTTCCTCAATTTCCTCCATTCGAACCGCGCGGAAAGCATCTTCGGCAAGCTTTTCGTGGGCTATGCCTTTGCCGAAGGTTGGGCACATTATACCGAGGAAATGATGTGGGATGCCGGGCTCGGCGAAGGCGATCTCGAAACGCACATCGGCCAGCTGTCGAACGCGCTCCTGCGCGACTGCCGCTACCTCTCGGCGATCGGCCTGCACACCAAGGGCATGACCGTCGCGGAATCGGAAAAGCTGTTCAAGGAACAATGCTATCAGGACGAAGGCAATTCGCGGCAGCAGGCGGCGCGCGGCACCTATGACCCCGCCTACCTCAACTACACCATGGGCAAGCTGATGATCCGCAAGCTGCGCGAAGACTGGACCAAGGGCGACCGGACGAAGTGGAAGGCGTTTCACGACGAATTCCTGTCCTACGGCGGCCCGCCGATCCCGATGGTTCGCGCGGCGATGATGAAGGAAGAAGCGCCCAAGGCGGTCTTCTGAAGTCTGGCTGGAAAATCGATCGCCGGGCGGTTAGCCTCCTCAAAACAGGGGGCTAGCCGTCGCACCCCGGCGCAGCCCGAATGGGCGCGGGCCGAGGCCGACGTCGCGCGCAAACGAAAAAAAACTGGTACAGACGGCGATCGACGATGTGATGCCGCCGCTGCGCTTCGACCAGGTCCAGTTCGCCGATCTCACTGACTGGAACGGCGACCCCGCCCATCGCGGCTGGCGGAAAGTTCGGATGGTCTGGAAGAATTGCGCGGTCGCGAGGCTGCGGCGCGGGTTGCGATGCCCAAGTCGCCTCCGGCGCCTAAGGAAAGGGATGCCGAAGCCGGCCCGGCGGGGCAAAAACATCCATCCTGCCATGGGCACTGTTGGACCTTGCGACCATCGCGGTCGCGCTGCTCGCATGGAAATTGTTGCAACCGGCCGCAACGCCCCCGAAAAAATCGGATGCGGCGACCCCGGCCATTTCGTCGGCGCCGACGTGCGGTGAGCCCGCCGCCAAGGCCGCTCTCCCGCCTGCCGAAGCCTTCACGCTCGGTCTGTTTGTACCCAGCCGCTGGCGGCGATGCTCGCGCTCGGCGCCGCGCGCGACTTCGATTGCGACGATGTGGGAAAGGTACGGCTCGCCAAGGATTATGGCGATCTGGCGCTCTATCGCCTCTCGCTCCGCTCAGGCTGACGGCGCGCGCAGCCGCGCAATGAAAAAGCCGTCGAGTCCGCCGGCATCGGCCAGCAACCCCGGCAGCGTCCGGATAAATCCATCGCGGTCGGCCGTAATGGCCGCGGGCAGTTCGCCGGCGCGCGGCGCTTCCACCGACCAGCCGCGATTGGCTTTCAGGAAAGCCGACATCTGCTCCTCGCCCTCGGCCCGCTCGAGCGAGCAGGTCGCATAGACCAGCGCCCCGCCGGGCTTGACCCAGTTCGCGGCGCGCGCGAGCAGCACCGCTTGCAACGCCGTCATCTCGTCGATCTGACGCGCTTCGATCCGGTGCAGCACATCGGGGTGGCGGCGAAAGATGCCGGTCGCCGAACAGGGCGCGTCGAGCAGGATCGCATCGGCGGGGGCCGCAGGTTCCCACACGCGAACATCGCCCTGGACGATCTCTGCCGACAGGCCGGTGCGCGTCATGTTGGCGCCCAGCCGCTCCAGACGCTTTGCGCTGGCGTCGATCGCCACGACCTTCCATCCTGCCGCGGCGAGCTGCATCGTCTTTCCGCCGGGCGCGGCGCAGAGGTCGAGGACGGTGCGGCCTTCGCCGGCGCCGAGCAGCCGCGCCGGCAGGCTGGCGGCCAGATCCTGTACCCACCAGCCGCCTTCGCCATATCCGGGTAGCGATTCGACCGCTTGGCCGCGCGGCAACCGGCGCTGGTGGGAGGCAAGCGAAACGGCTCCGGGCCATTCGCCGGGATCGGGTTCGGCTGCGAAGCTGAGGTCGATCGGCGGCGGAGCACTCCAGCCGGCTTCGGCCGCTTCGACCATGGGCAGCCCCCATTGTTCAGCCCAGCGGTCCGCCGTCGCAAGGGGCAGGGTGGCGCGGTCGGGGAGCTGCCACTCGTCCTGTTGCGCGCGCGACAGGATCGCATGAACCAGCCGCCGCGGCCCGCCGTCGACAAGCGGCAACGCGGTCGAGACGACCGCATGTCCGGGGCTTTTGAGCACCAGCAATTGCGCGAGCGCGATCCGCAGCACTGCCCGGGATTTGACATCGTCGGGAAGGATTTGCGCCGTCGCGCCATCGATCAGCGCGTCGATGTCGACCTTCCAGCGCAGCGCTTCGGACGCGATGGCGATCGCAAAAGCCCGGTCGGGACCGGTAAGCCCCTGCGCAGCGGCATGCATGGCAACGTCCAGCGGATCGCCGCGGCGCAAAATCGCATCCATCAGCCGCAACGCGGCGCGGCGCGGCGCCATGCCCGGCGGCTCGGCTTCGCGCGGCGAGCGGCGTCGGACGGGTCGCCGGTCAGCCATGAGGCGCAATGCTGTGGTTGGCGTGCCGCACGATAGATCCTATACTACACTATCATGACCGATAGCAGCCCCAACACGACCATTGGCGGAACCCCCCGCGCAGTAAAGCGTCCGGCGCATGTCAAGGCGCCTGCCGAATGGACGAACAGCGACGTGCCGACGCCCGAGTCGATCCGCGAGGACAAGGCCGAAGATCAGCCCGGCGGACGCAATCCGGTACGCTATGGCGATTGGGAGCTCAAAGGGCTGGCGGTCGATTTCTGACGCCGGCGCGAGGCCGAGAGGCTCGGAAAACGGAAATATGGCCGCCCCGGCTGAGGCGGCCATATGTATCCGCATCAGGTGGTCGGCAATTCCATGACGGCGGGCATCTTGCCGGCCTTGACCTGTTCGGCAAAGATTTCGCGCATCAGCTGCAGCGAGAAAAGATGCGCGAAGATCAGCGCGAGAATGCCATTCTGCGTCAGCTTGCGCAGGACGTCGCCGCGCAGTTCGCGCAGCTTGTTCTCGTCGACCATCTGGAATCCGCGATAGACGAAGGGCTTGTCATTGCCTTCCTGCTGGATGGCGACTTCGCCGTCCATCAGAAGGTCGGCCTTTTTCAGTTCTTCCATGAAAAAGCCGGTGCGCTGGCCCGCTTCCTCGAAATTCTTGCAGAATTCCAGAACCGCCTGGACCGACGCGGTCGGCTGGCCGTTCTCGAACAGCGGATCGCCTTCGTCGAACTTGCCGATCGCTTCCGATGTCGGATCGAAGCAAAGCGACAATTCGTCCGAACCCTCCTGCAGGCGCGCGAGCAGGAAGGGATAGCGGCGGACATAGGCGGGGACGTAGACGGGGTTCAGCAGCTTGCCGTCGTCGTCGACGAAGGTGTTGACGCCCTCATTGAGGCCCATCAGCGCCAGCGGAACCGGGTTGTCGCCCGCCGAGAAAACGATCGGATAATAACGGCACGCCGACACGAATTCGTCCGACGTCAGCGGAATGGCGTGCTGCTTGACAAGGAAATCGGCCTTGTCGAGCGGGCGGGCACGATAATCGGCATGCTCGACGCTCGAAAGCGGGGAGAGATCTTTATAGAAAAGAGGCAAATTGGCAGGTACGGGCGCTGCGGCCATGATCGAACTCCGGTAAGGCTCCCGGGGATCCGGGACAAAAAGGATAAAGCGCCTTATTGACCCGCGCCGCGACGCGCAAGGGGCGATGCCGCAGCGGGCAAAGATCGTCAGGGAATCAGCTTGCCGGGATTGAAGATGCCCGATGGGTCGAGCCCGGCCTTGATTCCTCGCAGCGCAGCTAGCCGCGCCGTGCTGTCGAGTTCGGCGAGGATGTCGCGCTTCATCTGGCCGATGCCATGTTCAGCCGAAATCGATCCGCCGAGCTCGATGACATGCGAATAAACGAGCCGGCTGACCGCTGCGCCATGTTCGGCGAGCCAGGCTACCCCATCGACATTCGGCGGCGGCTGAACATGATGATGGACATTGCCGTCGCCCAAGTGGCCGAAGGACAAGGCGCGTGCACCGGGGTAGACCGTCGCTAGCCGGCGCGGGTTTTCGGCGATGAAAGCCGGCATCAGGTCGACGGGGACGCTGATATCATGTTGCAACGCCGGCCCTTCGGCCCGTTCGGCCTCCGAAATGGAATCGCGCAGGCGCCAAAAATCCTCGCTCTCGCGGTTGTTCTTGGCGACAACGACGTCGCGCGCCAGTCCGGCGTCGATCGCGGCGGTCAGTTGCGCTTCAAGCGCCTCGCCCAGCGCCGCGTCATTTTCGCCCGCCAGTTCGAGCAAGACGTGCCACGGATGTTCGCCTGCTAGCGGCGCGCGCGTGCCCGGGATATGGCGCAGGACAGCGTCGAGGCAGATCTGCGGGATAATCTCATACCCTTCGAGTTCTCGCCCCAGTGCTGTGTCGAGCCGGCGCAACAGCAACAGCGCGCTTTCGGGCGAATCGACACCGATCCACGCCGTCCGCCGGGCAGCCGCGGCGGGAACCAGATGCAGTGCGGCAGCCGTGACGATGCCGAGCGTGCCTTCGGCACCACAAAACAGGTGCCGCAGATCGTAACCGCGATTGTCCTTCTTGAGCGGGGCGAGGCCCTTGAAAATGCTCCCATCGGGCAGCACCGCCTCGATTCCAGCAACCAGCGCCCGCATCGTCCCATGGCGCAACACCTGCGTTCCCCCGGCGTTGGTCGATACCAGCCCACCAATGGTCGCCGACCCCTTGCCGCCCAGCGTGAGCGGAAAACGGAGCCCGCGCGCCAGAACGGCGTCATGGAAATTTTCCAGGATGACACCGGCTTCGGCAACTGCCATCCGGGCATCCACGTCGATATCGCGCACGCGGTTCATGCGGCGCAGGCTGATCAGCAGCTGGTCGCCGCTGGTATCGGGCGTGGCGCCGCCCACCATGCCGCTGTTGCCGCCCTGGGGGACGAGCGCAGCGCCCGCGTCGGCGCAAAGCCGCACGACAGCCGCCACCTCCTCGGTCGTCGCCGGCGAGAGCATCGCTGCGGCCGCCCCACGATATTTCCCGCGCCAGTCGGTCAGCCAGGGCGCCATGACGTCGGCATCGACGCTGAAACCCTTTGGTCCGAGCAGATCGGCGAGGCGCGCGAGCAACGTGGTCGACGGCCGGCGCGTCATCCCCTTTCGCCTTGGAAATCTCCGGCGCCATAACAGGGCAGGGGTCGACAGCAGTTCATTTGATGTTCAATCATCCTTGTTAGAAAGCGCGATGGACGAATAGCATATTTTCGTCCAGCGGGCATGAAAGCGGGAGCCACGGGTGAGCAGCATCTTCTGTCAGGACGCCGAGAGAGCGGCAACGCGGCTGTGCTGACGGCAACATTTCTGTGGATCGCGATCGCACCGGCAAGCGAAGCGACGGCGCCCGTCCCGCTGCCCGAACCGCTTGTCCCGATCTCGGCGCCGCTTCCCGAGCAAAGCGCATCCTTTTGGCAAATGGTGATCGAACAGCAGTTGATCATTCGTGTGCCCGCCCGGCGCTCGCCGCTCAACAATTTTGCCGCGGGCCCCGCGCCATCGCGGCGCGCGACCGAAATCCCGATCGTCTGGAAAGAAAAAAAGGCGCCGAAATGCATTTCGATGCGCAATATCATGGGCATGCAGGCGGTTCAGCGCGATAGCATCGACCTGATTACCCGGCATAATCAGCGGTTGCGCGCGCAGCTCAATCGCGGGTGCCGCGCGCTGGACTTTTATGCCGGTTTTTACATGCAGGGCAGCAAGGACGGGCAGCTTTGCGAGGATCGCGACCAGATCCACGCGCGGACCGGGGCCAAGTGCGAGATCGACAAATTCCGGCTTCTGGTACCGGTGCCCGACGAAGATTGATCGCGTTTATCGCGGCCTTTCCTTGACTTTTCCTCACCATTTGCCCTAGGCGCGCGGCAACGTTCGCCTGCGTGGGTGGCCGGACGCCACCTCTTTTTCCGGACATGCGATCTTATGAAATTTGCCGACCTCGGCCTTTCCGACGAACTTTTGCGCGCCATCGACGACGCGGGCTATAGCGAAGCGACGCCGATTCAGGCGGGAGCGATCCCGTCGGTACTGATGATGCGCGACATGATCGGCATCGCCCAGACCGGCACCGGCAAGACCGCATCCTTCGTGTTGCCGATGATCGATATTCTTGCGCACGGCCGCGCCCGCGCGCTGATGCCGCGGTCGCTGATCCTCGAACCGACGCGCGAACTCGCGGCACAGGTTGCGGAAAACTTCGAAAAATACGGCAAGCATCACAAGCTTTCGATGGCATTGCTGATCGGCGGCGTACAGATGGGCGACCAGGTCAAGGCGCTCGAAAAGGGTGTCGATGTGCTGATCGCCACCCCGGGCCGCCTGATGGACCTGTTTGAACGCGGCAAGATACTGCTCACCGGCTGCAACCTGCTCGTCATCGACGAAGCCGACCGCATGCTCGACATGGGCTTCATCCCCGACATCGAGAATATCTGCACCAAGCTGCCCGCGAATCGCCAGACCCTGCTTTTCTCGGCAACGATGCCGCCGCCAATCAAGAAGCTGGCCGACAAGTTCCTGTCGAACCCCAAAACGATCGAGGTCGCGCGACCGGCCAGTCGGAACGAGAATATCGAGCAATTCATCGTCAAGACGTCGGAACGTGGCAAGCGCGACATGCTCCGCAGCCTTATCGAAGCCGAGGATATCCATACCGCGATCATCTTTTGCAATCGCAAGACCACCGTACGCGAACTGGCCAAATCGCTTCAGCGTTATCGCTACAAGGCGGGTGAAATCCATGGCGACATGGATCAGTCGAGCCGCATTGCCGAACTCGACCGGTTCAAGAACGGCACGATCAACATCCTCGTCGCGTCGGATGTCGCCGCGCGCGGGCTCGACGTCAAAGGCGTCAGCCACGTTTTCAATTTCGACGCGCCTTGGCATCCCGACGATTATGTCCACCGTATCGGCCGCACCGGTCGCGCGGGCGCCAAGGGGCGGGCCTTCACGCTCGTCACGCCGTCGGACGACGAGGCGATCGACAACATCCAGAAGCTGACCGGATACAAGATCCCAGTGCACGCCGCCGATGAGTCGGGGGCGGAGTCGGCCGGCAACGAACAGAGCGACGACACCGACGAATCGCGGCGCGGCCGCTCGGTGCGTGGTGGACGCGGCAAGAGCGCGGCCAAGCCGGAAAAGACCGAAGCGCGTCCTGCAGCCAAGGCCGAGCCCAGGTCCGCAGCCAAGGCCGAGCCCAGGTCTGCAGCCAAGGCCGAGACCAAGCCGGCCAAGCCGCCCCGTGGCGACCGCAAGCCGGCGCCTTCAGCGCGTCGGGACGATCAGGATGGCCCAGACGACGGATGGAACGGCCCGATGCCGGACTTTCTGTCGGTGGGCTTCGGCAGCTGACATCCGGCTGCCGGCCTGGACCCGGTCAGAGCCTGACCAGCATCTTTCCGATGTTGCGCCCCGAAAACAGCCCGAGGAAGGCCTCGGGCGCCGATGCCAGCCCCTGGTGGACCGTTTCGCGGATGGTCACCGCGCCACTGGCAATCAAGCTGCCCATGTCGGCGTAAAATTCTTCCATGCAGTCGATGAACTGGTCCGTGTAGATAAAGCCTTCCATCTTTATCCGCGCGGGGATCGACCGGATCAGATATTTCATCTCCTGGGGCTTTCCGTCGTTATAGACGTCGATCATGCCGCAGATCGCGAAGCGTGCGAAATCGTTTGCGGTCGCAAAGGCGGCGTCGAGGTGCTCTCCACCGACATTGTCGAAATAGACGTCGATGCCCGATTTCCCGAGCCTTTCCAGCGCCGCGCCAAGTTGCGGCAGCACCGGCCCCGCCTTGTAATCGATGGTCGCGTCGGCGCCGAGGTCGTCAACCCACGCGCATTTGTCCGCCCCCCCCGCCGATCCGATCACGGTCATTTCGCGGGCCTTGGCGATCTGGACGACGGCCGAGCCGACCGCCCCTGCCGCAGCTGACACGAAAACCGTGTCGCCGGGCTTCGCCGCCGCGATGCGCAAGAGGCCGATCCAAGCTGTCCCGCCGGTCAGGCCCATGTTGTGAAGAAAGGTTTGCGGCGTCATGCCTGCCGCCAACGCCGCCGCCGGCAGCTTGTTCGGCATCATGTCGAGACCGATGACGCCGCCGTCGCGCCAGCCGCCCATGTGAAGGATCAGGTCGCCCGGCGCAAAGCCTTCCATTCGGCTTTCGATCACCTCGCCGATCGCGCCGCCGGTCATCGGCTGGTCGATCTGAAAACTGGCCGAATAGCTTTTGGCGTCGTTCATGCGGCCGCGCATATAAGGATCGACCGACAACCACAGGTTACGCACGCGGAGCTGGTCGGCTTCGAGCGGGCCGTCCGGCAATTCTCGCAGCGAAAAATTATCCATCGTCGGCAGCCCGTGCGGGCGGCTGGTCAAATGCCATGCTTTGGTCATCGGAATCCCCATTCCCATATTCGACGACGATCGCCAGAAAGCCGTTGCCACCGCCAAGCGGTGCCGTTAAGACCCCGCCCGTCGCGGGGCCGTAGCTCAGATGGGAGAGCGCTGCAATCGCACTGCAGAGGTCAGGGGTTCGATTCCCCTCGGCTCCACCAGCGACCTTTTGTCCCGCACCCCGTCGATGTTTGCGATCGCTAGCGGCAGGGTGTGCGCCAATCCCTCCCGAATTCCGTAAACCCGGCGATTACGATAAGGGCATTGGGCGTGAGCGTCGCTGGCCGATCCAGCCTGAACCGTGCAAACGACGCCCCCTTTACCTCAAACGGCGGCCGATGGCACCACATCGGCGGGGTTCACCACGCCGCGAAGCCATTGTCGCGCCGCGCGGATCGCCCGGGTTCGCCAAGCAACGAGCAGCAGCGCGAGGACCGCCGCCCACGGCAGCACGGCCGCGCCAAGGACGAGAATGAACGACAACATCGCGCTACCGCTGTGAAAGAGCATATTGAGCGCGTCGCTGAACGGGTTGCCATAACCGATCCCCGGCAAGCCGCCGGTACCGACATAATCGAATTGCACCGGGGTCGTGGCGAGCATCGCCTCGCCGGTGCGGCGTGTGTCGCGTTCGCCGTCGAGTTGCTGGCGCATTCCGATAATCTGCTGTTGCAATTCGGCGCCCTCGCGATCGCCAAGACCGCCTTGTCTGAGCCGGGCTTCGAGGCGCGCGATTTCGGCGTTCAGGTCGACGCTGCGTCGCTGCGACTCGCTGATCCGGGTTCCGACATCTTCGCCGCTGATCCGCGTCGCCGCGAGCACGCCTTCGGCCTTTTCGACGCTGGAAAGCGCGTCGCGGCCGAACTTGCGGGCGATCGCCGGATCGAGCTTGAACAGAAGCTGCGCCTCGACCTCATTCTCACGAACCAGCCGGTAGCTCATACCGGCGATGCGGCAGCGGTTGGTGCCCAGCGCTTCACAGGCGGCAGCATGGTCTTCCTGGACCTTGGCGATGCGATCGTCGTCGAGACGGAAAGTGTAGGAATAATTGAACGCAACGCCGGGCGCGGCGGTAACGCCGATATTGGGGCTGCGCATTGCGGAGGGAAGGGCGTCCGCTTGGACCGGAACGGCGCGAGCGGAGGGCGACACGGTTTCCGACGGTTCCATCGGCGCCATGTCATAGGACGGGGCATGGCTAACGGGTTCCGAGCTTTTTTCCGAACAGCCGATCACGGCGAGCGCCATCGCGCCCGCTAAGAGCTTGGTTTTCATGAAATCTCTCCCAACATACGACTCGCAGCCGCATGTAATGTCATATCACTATTGAAAGAGTAGACAATCCATTTCAGTCAGGCTTGACGAAGCTGTCCAGCACCCGTTTGCTACCGGCCTGATCGAACTCGACTTCGAGCTTGTTGCCGTCGATGTCGATAATTTCGCCATAACCGAATTTTTCGTGGAAAACGCGCATCCCGATGGCGAGGTCCGATCGAGGCTTGGCTCCGACCGACGCTGCCGGTCCCTTCTCGCTGGGCGCGGGCGCGCGCGTAATCGTCGAGGATGAGGCGAGGGCGCGCTGCCACGCTGGGCCGCGGGTCATCGTGCGGGCGGGCTGACGCTCGGCAACATGGGCGAATGGATCGCCCTGCGCCGACCAGTTGGCGCGCCAAAGGCTCTGGCCGCCGCCGAAGCTGTTTTCACTGTCGACATGTTCGGGCGGGATTTCGGCGATGAAGCGGCTGGGGATACTGCTCATCCACTGGCCATAGATGCGGCGGTTCGCCGCATGATAGATGCTCGCCCGCTGCCGCGCGCGCGTGATCGCAACGTAAGCGAGGCGGCGTTCTTCCTCGAGGCTGGCGGTACCGCCTTCGTCCATCGACCGCTGCGACGGAAAAACCCCGTCCTCCCAGCCCGCGAGGAAGACATGGTCGAATTCCAGCCCCTTGGCGGCGTGGATCGTCATGATCGTCACCGTCTCGGTCTGGTCGTCATTGTCGCGGTCCATGACAAGGCTGACGTGCTCAAGAAATTCCTCGAGCGTTTCATATTCCTCCATCGCGCGGACGAGTTCGGAGAGGTTTTCGAGGCGGCCGGCGGCCTCGGCGCTGCGGTCGGCCTGCAGCATCGCGGTATAGCCCGACTCGTCCAGGATCAGCTGTGTCAGCTCGGGGTGCGACAGCTCGTTTGCCTTCGTCTGCCAATTCCGCATCTGCGCGACGAAATTGGCGAGCTGGCGGCGCGCCTGCGGGGTCAATTCGTCGGTTTCGGTGATCCGCGATGCCGCGTGGAACAGCGGCGCGCGTTCGTGGCGCGCGAACTGATGGATGCGTTGCAGCGCCTTGTCACCGAGCCCGCGTTTGGGGACATTGACGATGCGCTCGAACGCGAGGTCGTCGGCGGGCGACTGAACAAGGCGCAGATAGGCCAGGGCGTCGCGGATTTCGGCGCGTTCGTAGAAGCGGAAACCGCCGACGATACGATAGGGCATGCCGATCGCGATGAACCGGTCTTCGAACTCGCGCGTCTGGAACTGCGCGCGGACGAGGATCGCGGCGTGGTCGAGGCTGATCTTGCGGTGCTGGAGCGTCTCGAGCTCCTCACCGATCCGCCGCGCCTCCTCGGGCCCATCCCACACGCCGACGACGCGCAGCTTGTCGCCCGGTTCGAGTTCGGTCCAGAGCGTCTTGCCAAGACGGTCGCTGTTCTGCGCGATCAATGCCGATGCCGCCGCCAGAATTTGCGGGGTCGAGCGATAATTTTGTTCGAGCCGGATCACCGTGGCACCGGGGAAATCCTTCTCGAAGCGCAGGATGTTCGCCACCTCGGCGCCGCGCCACGAATAGATCGACTGGTCGTCGTCGCCGACACAGCAGATATTCTTGCGCGCCTGCGCAATCAGGCGGAGCCAGAGATACTGGCTGGCGTTGGTGTCCTGATATTCGTCGACGAGCACATATTTGAAGCGCTCCTGATATTGTTCGAGCACGTCACGGTGCGTCTTCAATATCACGAGCATGTGGAGCAAAAGGTCGCCGAAGTCACAGGCGTTCAGCGTCTTCAGCCGCGCCTGATAAAGCGCATAGAAATGCTGCCCCTTGCCGTCGGCATAGGCGTCCTTGTCGGCGGCATCGAGGTCGGCGGGGATCAGCCCGCGATTCTTCCATTTGTCGATGAGTCCCGCGAGCTGGCGCGCCGGCCAGCGCTTCTCGTCGAGCCCTTCCGCCTGGATCAGCTGCTTGAGTACGCGAAGCTGGTCGTCGGTATCGAGGATGGTGAAATTGCTCTGCAATCCGACCAGCTCGGCGTGGCGGCGGAGCATCTTCGCCGCGATGCTGTGGAAGGTGCCGAGCCAAGGCATGCCCTCGACCGCATCGCCGATCATTCGCCCGATCCGCTCGCGCATCTCGCGCGCTGCCTTGTTGGTGAAGGTTACGGCAAGGATTTCGGATGGCCAGGCCCGGTGCGTCGCGATGATATGGGCAAGGCGCGCGGTCAGCGCCGCGGTCTTGCCGGTGCCCGCCCCCGCGAGCATCAGCACCGGTCCCTCGGTTGTCAGCACCGCCTGCCGCTGCGGGCCATTGAGGCCTTGCAGATAGGGCGGGTCCGACGGATCGGGGCGGGTCAGGTCGGGCGTCGAGGGAGGCGGCATGTTCACGCGCGAACGATTAGGGAACAGCGGCCGCGCTGTCCAGCATGGGCGATGCGCTTTTCGCCTTGCGCGCGGCACCCCATCGTGCCCAAAGCGGGCCGAGCCAAAACCGGGAAGGGCCATCGACCTTGGATCTTGCACCCTATCGCACGCATCGGCGTATCCTGACCGCGAGCCTCGTCGGCACCGCGGTCGAATTTTATGATTTCTATATTTACGGCACCGCGGCGGCGCTGGTCTTCGGACCGCTGTTCTTTCCGGAAAGTTCGGATTCGGCGCAGCTGATGTACAGCTTCATGACTTTCGGGCTCGCGTTTTTCGCGCGGCCGGTCGGCGCGGTCGTGTTCGGCCATTATGGCGACCGGATAGGACGCAAGTCGACTCTTGTCGCATCGCTGATGCTGATGGGCGCGTCGACTTTGCTGATAGCCTTCCTGCCCACCTATGCGATGGTCGGGTGGGTTGCGCCGCTCCTGCTCTGCATATTGCGCTTTGGGCAGGGTTTTGGCCTGGGCGGCGAATGGGGCGGCGCGGCCCTGCTGGCGGTGGAGAATGCGCCGCCGGGATGGAAGTCGCGGTTCGGCATGTTCCCGCAATTGGGTGCGCCTGTGGGCTTCATTGCGGCCAACGGCCTGTTCCTGCTGCTCGGTCTGGGGCTGAGCGACGCCGATTTCACGGCATGGGGCTGGCGCATCCCGTTCCTTCTGTCGGCGATCCTCGTCGGGCTGGGGCTGTGGGTGCGGCTCAAGATCGGCGAGACGCCCGATTTCGCCGCGGCACTCGATAAGAAGGCGCCGGTGGCGATGCCGCTCGGCGACCTGCTCCGGCACCATCTGGTCGCAACGCTTGCCGGGACTTTCGCGGTCGTCGCCTGCTTTGCCATCTTCTATCTCGCGACGAGCTTCGCGCTCGGTCACGGGACGATGGCGCTGGGATATCCGAAGGAGCAGTTCCTGCTGGTCCAGCTCGGCGCGATCCTGTTCATGGCGATCGGTATCGTCTTCGCGGGCTATTGGAGCGATGCGTCGAGCGAACAAAAGGTCCTGACATGGGGCTGTGCCGCAACGATGCTCGTCGGCTTCCTGTTCGGCCCCGCGCTGGGCTCGGGAAGCTGGCCGCTCGTCTTCCTCGGCCTCGCGTCCGCGCTGTTCGTCATGGGCCTCGTTTATGGGCCGCTGGGCAGTTGGCTGACGGGACTCTTCCCCGTCCAGCTTCGCTACACGGGCGCGTCGGTGGCGTTCAACGCCGGCGGCATATTGGGCGGCGCTATGGCGCCGATCATCGCGCAGGCGCTTGCCGAACGCGGCGGAACCGCGACGGTCGGGCTGTACCTCGCGCTCGCAGGCGTGATAAGCTGGCTAGGCCTGCTGATGGTTCGCCGGGCCCCTAAGCCGGCCTGAGCAGCGTCAGTTTCGCCTTGCCGACCTTGCGGGTCGCGTCGATCTCGAAGCCTGCGATATCCACGCCCTCATCGTGCGCAGTCTCGATCGATATCCAGCTGTCGGGGCCGATCCAGCCAAGGCGATTGAGCTTGTCGAGCGCGACGCTGCCCGCGCCCGTGTCATAGGGAGCATCGATCATCAGCAGGTCGTAACTGCGCCGCGCCGGGCCAAGGCCCAGGACCGAGCCGGCACGAATATCGGCGCGCGCCGCGGCGCCCAGCGTCCCGAGATTCTTGCGCAGCGCATCGAGCGCATCGCGGTCCTGTTCGGCGAACAGGCATTGTCCGGCACCGCGCGACAGCGCCTCGATGCCGAGCGCGCCCGAACCCGCGAAGAGATCCGCGACGACGAGCCCCTCGAAACTGCCGAGGCGGCTCGTCAACATGGAGAACAGCGTCTCGCGGGTCCGGTCCGCGGTCGGGCGTGTCGCATCATTTTTGGGCGCGAGCAGTTTGCGGCCGCGCCATTCCCCCGCGATAATCCGCATCACCCCATCTGCCGCCGGAATTTGAACAATTCGTCGCGCGGTACGACATCGACGGCGCCGATCGGCATGCCGCCCAGTTCGAAAGCGCCATAGCGCGTCCGGATGAGCCGGCTGACCTGCAGGCCGAAATGTTCGAGCACCTTGCGGACTTCGCGATTCTTCCCTTCGGTCAGCGTCATTTCGATCCATTGGTTGCGCCCCGTCCGGCGTTCCAGATTGGCATCGATCTTGCCGTAACGGACCCCGTCGATCTCGATCCCCATCGCAAGCTCCTCGAGCTCCGCCTGGCTGATATCGCCGAAGGCGCGCGCGCGATAGGTACGCTCGACCCCGCTCGCAGGCAATTCCAGCCGCCGCTTGAACTCGCCGTCATTGGTGAGCAGCAGTAGCCCCTCCGTATTATAGTCGAGGCGCCCGACCGGCATGAGGCGCGGCAGATCCTTGGGCAACAGGTCATAGATCGTCTTGCGCCCCTTCGGATCGCGCGCCGCGGTGATGCAGCCCGCGGGCTTGTGGAAGCGATAGAGGCGCGTCGACACGGGCTTCGCAACTGGATTTCCATCGACCGTCAGCCCGTCGAGCGACGCGAGCAGGGGGGCGGGCTGGGCGACCGTCTCGCCGTTCAGCGCGATCCGGCCTTCTTCGATCATCCGTTCGACGTCGCGGCGCGAACCGACACCCGCGCGCGCCAGCAGCTTCGCGATCCGCTGCGGCCCGTCCTCGCGTTCGGCCTCGGCCGGTTTCGGTTTGAGCACGGATGCGGCGCCGCGCGCGGCGCGGCGACCTTTCGGAGCGTCGCGATCGCCGGCGGATTTGGGCGCCGGGCGCGATGCGGTACGGGGTGGGCGGCGGGTGTTCATGGGAACGGATGCGGCTTTCTTGTCGTTATTGTCGGAGAATAGTGTTGCCTTGTGAGCACGCTCATAGCCGGAAAAGTGTCGCTTCGTCGATGGCAAGCAGAAGCAATCTTGCACGGAGGAACGGAGCGAGTCATGGCGACGTTAAAGGGAGTCCTCATGCTCTTTGGCCACCGCCCGACCTGCATCAAGCGCCTGCTGATCATCGAAGATGATCCGCTGACGGCTTTCGACAATGAGCATACGCTGAAAATCGGCGGGTACGACATTGTCGCGACGGTCGATTCGGGAGAGGCCGCGGTCGCAATCTTGGCCGCAGAGGCAGTGGATGCGGTGGTTCTCGACCTTGGTCTTGCCGGGCATATGACCGGACGCGAAGTGGCCCGGCTCGCGCGCGACCGAGGGATTCCGGTGCTGCTGGTGACGGGGCAGTGTCCCGCCGACGCCGAAGAGATCGCGATCGCCTGTCTCGGCAAGCCGCACAGCGCATCGGCGCTCGTTTCGGCGCTGAAGGCGGTCGAGACAATGGCCTGCAAGAATCAGGCACCGCGCAAGGTGGCCGGGCTGACGACCTTCTGGCGTCCCGCCGCGGCCTGAGATGCGGCGGGGCGAGCGCAGAGGACCGATCGACGGCGATTTAGCCGCTTCCAATTTATCCCCGAAGCTTTAGGCCGTTGGTAAAACCGGCGATGACCGATCGGCGCGCGGCAAAGGGGAATATCATGTCGACAGATGCGGCGATGCCGGCACCGAAGAGCTGGCGCGACAGTTTGCGCCCCTATCTCGAGCCAGCCCCGCTCGCCGCGCTGTTCCTCGGCATATCGTCGGGTTTCCCGTTTGCGATGATCGGCGCGACGCTGACGACGCGCCTCGCGCAGGACGGGATCGAGAAATCGTCGGTAACGGCCTTTGCACTGACCTTCCTGGCCTATAATCTCAAATGGGCGTGGGCGCCGGCGATCGACCGCTTTCGCATTCCAGTCCTCGGGCGCATCGGCCAGCGGCGGTCGTGGCTGATTCTCGTCGGCGCGTTGGTCTTCCTCGCGGTCACGGTGCTGGGCAACCTAGATCCCACGGCGTCGCTCGCGGTCGTGGCGCTGGCCGCGATCTCGGTAGGTCTGGCCGGCGCGACGTTCGATATCGTCATCGACGCCTATCGCATCGAACTGCTTGCGCCCGAACAATTGGGGACTGGGTCGGGCATGTCGCAATATGGCTGGCGTATCGGCGCGGCAGTGGCGGGCGCGCTGGCGCTGGTCGTTGCCGAGCGCGCGGGCTGGGGCGTCGCCTATATGGTGTGCGCCGCTCTGGTCCTGCCCGCGATCATCACCGGGTTGGTGATGGGCGAACCCGAACGCAAGATCGAGCGTCATTGGCCGGCTTATCTCTCGCGCAGATATTACGCGATCTTCATCCTCAGTTTCCCGATTGCTTTCCTCGTCGCGCGGCAGGTCGATCAATGGCTCGATGTCGACATCCTCACGCTGATGGTGCTTGTCGGCTATCTGTTCCCGCTGTTCGACCTCTCGGCCCGCCGCGCGCGCGATATCGGGCGGAGCGGGCAGGTGAACTGGATCATCGCGCTGCCGGCGCTGGCGCTCGCCGCCGTGCTGGCGATCGACTGGGCGACGATCGCCGCCTATGTCGGCGCGACGCTGCTGGGCACCGCACTGGCCGTCGGCGCGCTCGTCATCGCGGCGCTCGTGGTTCTGCCGACCAGGTCGCGCGAAGGGCAGGCGCCCGACAAGGGCGCGGTCGGCCCGCTCGCCGAGTTCTTCTCGCGCGAGGGCGCGATCCTGATCCTCTTCTTCCTGCTGCTCCACAAGATTGGCGACACGCTCGCCAATTTGACCTTCCGCCTGCTGTTCGAAGATTTGGGCTATACCAACGACGAAATTGCCTTCTACGACGTCGGCCTGGGCTTTTGGGCACTGCTCGCCGGGGTGTTCGTCGGCGGCATTATCTATGCCCGGCTCGGCATGAAGCGGTCGGTGCTGCTCAGCCTTGTCCTGATGGCGATTTCCAATTTCAGCTTTGCGGGGCTGGCCGCGGCGGGGCACTGCAATTGGGGGATGGCCGGCGCGATCGGATTCGAGAATTTCGCAAGCGGGATCGGCGGCGTTTGCGTCGTCGCCTATCTGTCGGCGCTTGCCGACCTGCGCTTCACCGCGACCCATTTCGCGCTCTTTTCTGCGGCGGCGAGCATTCTCGGGCGCTTCCTGACCGGGACCAGCGCGGGCAAATTGATCGAAGCGTTCGGCTATGTGGACTTTTACCTGCTGACGACTGCGCTAGCAGTTCCCGGTATCCTGATCTTCTGGTGGATGATGCGCTCGGGGCTGGTCGATCGCTCGATCGGGACCGCGGGGGAGGTCGAGGTACCGGAAGCTTCGGCGCAGGCCGTCAGTCCGGAAACTGCCGGTTCGCGCTGAGGACTTCGCCGGCGAGATAGAGCGAGCCGGCGATCAGGACGACATCTCGCGCCGGATCGGCGTCGAGCCCGCGCAGCGCGTCGGCGACTGATGCGGCGGCTTTTGCGCCGGCGCCAAAAGCCTCGGCGGCATGATACGCGTGCCCCGGCACGGGAACGACCGTGACGCTGGCGAGATGGGCCGCCAATGGCGCGACGATCGCGGCGGGATCCTTGTTCGCGAGCATGCCCGTGATCAGGTGGATACGCCGCGTCTCGCCCGCGAACTGGCGCGCGAGCGCGAGGCCGGCGTCGATATTGTGCGCGCCATCGAGCCAGATATCCGTGTTTCCGCGAAGCAGGCTGGCGAGGGGACCGGCTTCGAGGCGTTGCAGGCGGCCCGGCCAGAAGGCGTCCGCGACGCCGCGCGCGATCGCTTCGTCGCTCGGTTGCGGACCGGGCGCCAGGCGCAGCATCGCAATGGCAAGCCCCGCGTTGTGCATCTGGTGCCCGCCCGGCATCCGCGGGTGCAGCAGCGATGCGATCGAGCCCAGTTTCGACGTCCAGCGAAACCGATCGCCGTCGGCCTCGACTGCCCAGCCTTCGCCTTCGGGAAAGATCGTCGCACCGACCTCGGCAGCTTTCGCGGCGATGATCCCCTGCACGTGCGGGGGGTAAGCGAGCGTTGCCACCGGTGTGCCGGCTTTGACGATGCCCGCCTTTTCCCATGCGATGCGCAAGGCGGGATCATCGGGGGTCCCCGCCTCGGGCGCGAGCAGGAAGGCTTCGTGATCGATACCGAGCGAGGCGATGCCGGCGGCCGAAGGGGGCGGGATGATATTCGTCGCATCGAGCCGTCCGCCCAGCCCGACTTCGACGATGCAATCGTCGGCGGGGATACGCGCAAAGGCGAGAAAGGCGGCGGCAGTGGTGACTTCGAAGAAGCTCGCGCGAAGATCGGCGGCTTCGTCGAGCACCTCCTCGAGGAGAACGGCAAGCAGGCCATCGTCGATCAGCGTCCCGGCGAGACGGATGCGTTCGTTAAATCGCACAAGATGCGGGCTGGTATAGGCGTGAACGCGGCGGCCCTGTGCTTCGAGGATCGCGCGCAGGAAGGCGCAGGTCGATCCCTTGCCGTTGGTCCCCGCCACGTGGAAGGTGCGCGGAAGCTGATTCTGCGGATTGCCGAGGCGGGCGCAGAGTTCGGCGATGCGTTCGAGACCGAGGATGTCGCGCCCCGGCGACAGCGCGGCGAGGCGATCGAGCTGTGCCTGGACCGCGGGGTCCGAGGAGTGGGCGTGGTCGGGCATTGTTGAGCCTTTGTCGTCGAGCCTCTCGCCTTCGTCATGCCGGACTGATCCGGCATCCATTTCCGCGCCGTCCAATGGTCCCCGAATCAAGTCCGGGGCGACGAAAAACTTGTCCCGGTTGCGCTTGCCTAAGCCGCCTTCTCGGGCGCCAAATAACCGATCAACCGCCCCAGCGTTTCGGGCAGATCCTTGCGATGCACCACCATGTCGATCATGCCGTGATCGAGCAGATATTCGGCGCGCTGGAAGCCTTCGGGCAGCTTTTCGCGGATCGTATTTTCGATCACGCGCTGGCCGGCAAAGCCGATCAGCGCCTTGGGTTCGCTGATCTGGATGTCGCCCAGCATTGCGTAGCTGGCGGTGACGCCGCCCGTCGTGGGATCGGTGAGCAGCACGATATAGGGCAGGCCCGCACGGCGCAGGCGCGCGAGCGCCACCGTCGCACGCGGCATCTGCATCAGCGACAGCGTGCCTTCCTGCATGCGCGCGCCGCCCGCGGCGGTGATCGCGATATAAGGAGTGCCGCGCTTGATCGCCTGCTCGACCCCGGCGACAAAGGCCTCGCCGACGGCGACCCCCATCGACCCGCCCATGAAGGCAAAGTCCTGCACGCCGATCACGACACCCTGGCCCGAAATGCGACCGAAGGCGTTCTGATAGGCGTCGCGGTCGCCGGTCTGCGCGCGCGCCGCCTTGATGCGGTCGACATATTTCTTGGTGTCGCGGAACTTGAGCGGATCCTCGGGTGCGGCGGGGGCGGCGATCATCTCGTGCAGCCCGCCGTCGAACAATTGCGCGAAGCGTTCCTTCGCGCCGATGCGGTCGTGATGGTCGCAGCGCGGGCAGACGTTCAGATTATCTTCCCATTCCTTGACGAACACCATCTGCTGACACTGGCGGCATTTGTGCCACAGATTATCGGCGGTATCGCGCTTGGCGGTGAAGGGCAGGGCGTTGCGAACGCGGTCGAGCCAGCTCATGCGGCGATCTCCTTGGCGCTATGGATAGCATCGGCGAGGGTGCGGGTGAAGGCTTCGACGTGCGGCGCCGCGGCGTCGCCATGCTCGGCAATGATGTCGATGAAGGCCGATCCGACGACGACGCCATCGGCAACGCGCGCGATCTGCGCGGCCTGATCGGGGGTGCGGACGCCGAAGCCCACCGCGACCGGCAGGTCGGTCGCGGCCTTGAGCCGTGCGACGGCTTCCTCGATGCTCGCCTGCGCGGCCTGTTGCTGGCCGGTGATGCCGGCGACCGAGACATAATAGAGAAACCCGCCCGCTCCGTCGAGCACGGCGGGCAGCCGCGCGGTGTCGGTGGTCGGGGTCGCGAGGCGGATCAGGTCGACGCCCGCGGCGCGGAGCGCGGGGCCGAGTTCGGGGTCTTCCTCAGCCGGAACATCGACGCAGATGACGCCATCGACGCCGGCTTTGGCGCATTCGGTCGCGAACCAGTCACCCCCGCGGATCGTCATCGGGTTGGCATAACCCATCAGTACGAGCGGAGTTTCGGGATGGCGGCTGCGGAAGGCGGCAGCGATGGCGAAGATGTCGGCGGTGGTCGTGCCCTTGGCAAGGCTGCGCAGGTTCGCCTGCTGGATCGCCGGGCCATCGGCCATCGGATCGGTGAAGGGCATCCCCAACTCGATCACATCGGCACCCCCCTCGACGAGCGCGTCGAGGTTCGCGGCGGTATCGCCGTCGCCGGCTGTGATGAAGGCGACGAGCGCGGGGCGCAGTTTGGCGAAGGCGGTGGTGAAGCGGGTCATTCGGCCCATCCTTCTTTACGCTTGGGCCACAAGCGGTCGAACTTCGGAAGAAGGAAGAACTGGACGGCGATAATGACTATGACCAGCATAAGATATCGATCAAGACGGTCAGGAAGCAGGTCGGGCAGTGATCGCTCCACCCAGACCCCAAAAAGCGCAAGCGCGATCACCACGCTCCATTTTACGAACGCGCGAATCACAATCTCACCCCCAGCGCATCGGCCACGGTGAAGATATCCTTGTCCCCCCGGCCCGAGCAGTTGACGATGATGATCTTGTCCTTGCCCAGCGTCGGCGCGATGCGTTCGGCGGCGGCGATGGCGTGCGCGCTTTCGAGGGCGGGGATGATGCCTTCCAGCTTGGTGAGCTTCTGGAAGCTCGCCAGCGCCTCGTCATCGGTGACGGGTTCGTAGCGGACGCGGCCGATGTCGTGGAGCCAGCTATGTTCGGGGCCGATGCCCGGATAGTCGAGGCCTGCCGAGATGCTGTGCGCCTCGGTGATCTGGCCGTCCTCATCCTGGAGCAGATAGGTCTTGTTGCCGTGGAGGATGCCCGGGCGCCCGCCCGCGAGGCTGGCGGCGTGCTTGCCGTCCAAGCCTTCGCCTGCGGCTTCGACGCCGACGATCTCGACACCTTCGTCGTCGAGGAAGGGATGGAACAGCCCGATCGCGTTCGACCCACCGCCGACGGGAGCGATCAGCATGTCGGGAAGGCGGCCCTCGGCTTCGAGGATCTGCGCGCGCGCTTCATCGCCGATCACCGACTGGAAATCGCGGACGAGCTGCGGATAGGGGTGCGGCCCCGCCACCGTGCCGATGATGTAGAAGGTGTCGTGGACGTTCGCGACCCAGTGGCGAAGCGCTTCGTTCATCGCATCCTTCAGCGTCTTGGCGCCGCTCTCGACCGCGACGACTTCGGCGCCGAGCAACTTCATGCGGAACACATTGGGTTGCTGCCGCGCGACGTCGACCGCGCCCATGAAGATGGTGCAGGGGAGACCGAACAATGCGGCGACGGTCGCGGTCGCGACGCCATGCTGGCCGGCGCCGGTCTCGGCGATGATCTTGGTCTTGCCCATCCGCTTGGCGAGCAGGATCTGGCCGATGCAATTGTTGATCTTGTGCGCGCCGGTGTGATTGAGGTCCTCGCGCTTGAGGTAGATTTTCGCGCCGCCGAGATGGTCGGTGAGGCGCTGCGCCAACCACAGCGGGCTGGGGCGGCCGACATAGTTTTTGAGCAAGTCATCGAATTCGGCCTTGAACGCCGGGTCGGCCTGCGCCGCACGATAATGGCGTTCGAGGTCGAGGATCAGCGGCATCAGCGTTTCGGCGACATAGCGGCCGCCGAACTGGCCGAAATGGCCGCGGTCGTCGGGCCCCGAGCGAAGGCTGTTGGGCAGGGTGGGGGCGTCGGTCATCGTCATATCCATCGGTTACGGGTGGGCATTCACTTGGAGAGCAGGTCTCAAGCGATCAGCGCCATCGGTTCCCGATGCGCAGGACGAGGGATTGCAACGTCGTCATCGGCCGACCGCTTTAAGGAAAGCGGCGATCTTGTCCACATCCTTGACGCCCGGTGCGCTTTCGACCCCCGAGGAGACATCGACGAGCGGCGCGCCGGTTTCGGCGATCGCTTGCGCGACATTGGCCGGGGTCAGGCCGCCCGCGATACCCCAATCCATTATATGCCGGTGATGTTTGAGCAGCGACCAGTCGAAGCGCGTTCCCGTGCCGCCGGGCAGCGCCGCAGCGGGTGCGTCGAACAGGATGCGGTCGGCGATGCCACGATATTGCTGCATCCGTTCGAGCGTGCCTGCGTCCTTCAGCCCCACCGCCTTCCATATCTCGGCGGGAACCAGTCGCTTTACGACCGCAAGCCATTCGGGCGTCTCGCTGCCGTGGAACTGGATGATGTCGGGCCGCACCATGCCCAGCGCCTCGCCGGTCAGCTTTTGCGACGCGTTGACGAGCAGCAAAGCGACTTTCACGCGCGAACCGGCGTGCTTGCGGAGGTCCGCCGCCGTTTTCAGGTCGACGTGGCGCTGGCTCGGCTCATAATGGACAAGGCCGATATGGGTGGCGCCCAGCCGAATGGCGTCATCGACGCCTTGGGGCGTGGTCAGCCCGCAAATCTTCACCAAAGGAGGCATAAAAGCTCCTAAAGCGTCGCTTCGATCTCGCGCGCGGCGAGATCGGGATCGGCCGACTGGCTGATCGGGCGACCGACGACGAGGATCGAGGCTCCGTCCGACATAGCCTGCGCGGGCGTTACGACCCGCTTCTGGTCGCCGATTTTGCCGTTCGCGGGGCGAACGCCGGGGACGACGAAAAAGCCGCCGGGCCATGCCTTGCGCGCGGCCTTCACTTCCTGTCCCGAACAGACGATGCCGTCACATCCGGATTCGCGAGCGAGAGCGGCGAGGCGCACGACCTGGTCGTGCGGGGTGCCGCCGACGCCGATGTCATCGAGATCGGGGGCGTCGAGGCTGGTCAGTACCGTGACCGCGACGACCTTTGTGTTGAGGCCGGCGACCGCCTTCGCTTCTTCGAGCATCGCGCGGCCGCCCGCGGCGTGGACCGTCAAAACTGCGGGTTCGAGCGGGCGAAGCGCCTGGATCGCCTTGGCGACCGTGTTCGGTATGTCGTGGAGCTTGAGATCGAGGAAGATCGGCAGACCAAGCTTTGCCATTTCATGCACGCCATGATGCCCGTTGGCACAAAAAAATTCGAGTCCCAGCTTCAGCCCGCCGACGTGGCGCCGTACCTTTTGCGCCAATGTCAGCGCAGCATCGAGATGCGGGGTATCGATGGCGAGATAAAGCGGAGAGGTCATGGCTTGTCCGATGGAAAAAGGTCGGTGGGGGCGGGCGGGATATCATTCACCGGCGCCGTCGCGGGCGTAACCTCGACGGGGCGATTGGCGAGCGCGCGGAGGTCCGCCGCCTGCCGCTCGCTGGCGTCGAGACGGCGCTTCAGCGACCAGCGCGTCGTGCGGAGCGCGATCCACATCGGCACGCTCCCGATCAGGAAGCTTGCAAGGATGACGAGGGGCAGCTTGGTTTCGGCTTCCCAGCCGGGCCAGATCGTGACGGTCACAACGCGCCAATTGGCCATCGCGAAAATGACCAGTACGGCAGTCAGCAAAATCCAGATGATCGTCCGCAGGATTCCCACTTGTCTCGCTCCTTCACTGGTCCCGCGCCGATCCTAAGACAGATCAGCGCGGGATTCCAGCGCCACTATGCCGCGCCAAAGACCCGATCGAAGATCGTATCGACATGCTTCATATGATAGCCCAGGTCGAACAGCGCGGTCAGGTCCTCGGCCGACAGCTTTGCCCCGACATCGGCGTCGGCCTTGAGCAGCTCGAGCAGCGAGAGCTGGCCGTCCGATTCCCAGACCTTCATCGCGTTGCGCTGGACGAGCGCGTAGCTGTCTTCGCGGCTCGCGCCCGCCTGCGTCAGCGCGAGCAGCACGCGCTGCGAATGGACGAGCCCACCCATACGGTCCAGATTCTTCTGCATCCGTTCGGGATAGACGAGCAATTTGTCGATGACGCCAGTCAGCCGCGCGAGCGCGAAATCGAGCGTGATCGTCGCGTCGGGACCGATGAATCGTTCGACCGACGAGTGGCTGATGTCGCGCTCGTGCCACAGTGCGACATTTTCCATCGCGGGGATGGCGGCGCTGCGCACCATGCGGGCGAGTCCGGTCAGATTCTCGGTCAGCACCGGGTTGCGCTTGTGCGGCATCGCCGACGAGCCCTTCTGGCCGGGCGAGAAATATTCTTCGGCTTCGAGCACTTCGGTGCGCTGAAGGTGGCGGACCTCGACCGACAAGCGCTCGATCGACGATGCGATGACGCCGAGCACGGCAAAGAACATCGCATGGCGGTCGCGCGGGATGACTTGCGTCGAGACGGGCTCGATGGACAGCCCAAGCTTTTCCGCGACATGCGCTTCGACGCGCGGGTCGATATTGGCGAAGGTGCCGACCGCCCCCGAAATGGCGCATGTCGCGATTTCGGCGCGCGCTGCTTGCAGGCGCTGCTTGCAGCGCGAGAATTCGGCATAGGCCTCGGCGAGCTTGAGGCCAAAGGTCACGGGTTCGGCGTGGATGCCGTGGCTGCGGCCGATCGTCGGGGTCAGCTTGTGCTCGTAGGCGCGGCGCTTGATCGCTTCGAGCAGCGCGTCGAGATCGGCGAGCAGAATGTCCGCCGCCTGACTGAGCTGGACTGCGAGGCAGGTGTCGAGCACGTCGCTCGACGTCATGCCTTGATGCATGAAGCGCGCCTCGTCGCCGACATTCTCGGCTACCCATGTGAGAAAGGCGATGACGTCGTGTTTGGTGACCGCCTCGATTGCGTCGATCGCGGCGACGTCGATAACCGGCTTTGTTGCCCACCAGTCCCATAGCGCCTTGGCGGCGGATGTCGGGACAGTGCCGAGTTCTGCAAGCGCGTCGGTCGCGTGCGCTTCGATCTCGAACCAGATGCGAAAGCGATTCTCGGCCGACCAGATCGCGGTCATTTCCGGCCGTGCGTAACGCGGAACCATTGAATTTCCTTCCTTTTCGGGCGGCTTGTCGCGGAATCCCCGCGTAACCGGGTCGGGGCGCCCCGTAGCAGGGACGGGGCGTTTCGCCAAACCCCGCGGATTCGCAACTCAGCCCGAACATGGCGGGTTGGTCGTTCGCCCCATCAAAAATGGCAACCGATCAATCAAGGTTGCCGATACAGGAGAATGAATGTGTTGAAACAAGTGCTTTTGATCGGCGCCGCCGCCATCAGTTTCCCCACTCTCGCCCAGACCACGCCCCCGGCGAACGAGGATCAGGCTCCGACGACCCAGACGCCGCCGGCTCCGGTCGATACCACCGCTCCGGCGCCCGACAGCACCCCCATGGACGAAACCAACCCCACCGACGAGGCACCCACCGAGGACGCCGTTCCCAGCGACACGCCCCCTGCGGCCGATCCGGCCCCGCCGGTCGATCAGCCCGCTCCGGACGACGAGGAAAAGCCTGAATCGGAACCGGAATAATCGCTAAACTGGAGATAAATCATGTTGAAACAGATGCTTTTGATCGGCGCTGCCGCCGCGAGCTTTCCGGCGCTGGCACAGACCACTCCGCCGGCTTCGGATCCGATGAACCCGACGACGACCCAGCCGGCCCCCGCGCCGGATACCGCGACCCAGCCGGCCCCGGTGCCGGATACCGCGAACCCGGCTCCCGCGCCCACGCCCGATACCTTGGCTCCGCCTGCGGCGAGTACGCCGGCACCGTCGGGCACCGCAGCGACGCCGACGCAAATCGCACAGATCGTCGAGCAGGAGTTCCCGACCTATGACGGGGACAAGAATGGCGATCTCAACGAGGCGGAATTCGGTGCGTGGATGAAAAAGCTTCGTACCGCGACCGACCCGAGCGTCGATCCCGAATCGGCCGACGTCACGTCTTGGATCGGACAGGCCTTTGCTTCGGCGGACGCCGATAAATCGGGCGGTGTGAACAAGACCGAATTGACCGGTTTCCTGTCGCGCGGCGCGTAAGCCAGGTCTCGCAGGACGATGCAGCCGCCGGTGCGATCCGGCGGCTGCATCACTGTTTGCGGGCGTCTATCCCGGCTGGTGTACCGCGACGATCGTAAGCCGATGTTCGGTTCCGCCTCGATCGGGCCAGTTGATCGATTGCCCGACGCTCAGGCCGATAAGGCCCGCCCCGACAGGGGTCAAAATCGACATTCGCCCCTCTGCGATATCCGCCTCGGCGGGATATACCAGGCGCACGGTGCGCTCGGCACCGCTCATTTCGTCGACGAACGTGACCCTCGCGCCCATGGTGACGACGTCGGAGGGGATTTCCGACCGCTCGCAAATCGCGGCGCGATCGATTTCGTCGAGGAGCAGGTCATAGAAGCGCGCCGACTCGCGTTGCTGTTGCAGCGTCAGTTCCGTCAGCGCGTCGGCCTCGCTGTCGATCATGCGGATATGGGGCATTGCCGCCCCCTTTTTCTTGGGACTCATGGCACGGACTTTCCGGTTTGCGCGCGGCGTCGGCCGCATGCGGTCAATCAAGTGGAAGGTGCCCCGGGGCCCGGGGCAATCACGCCGGAACCCGGGGCTGAATGCCCGCGAGAAGCTGTCCCCCATGATGGCGGAAGCGGAAGAGGCCGCATCGAATCTGCATGGCGGTGACGATGTCCAAGATGTCCGCCGAAGTCAAATATGCGGTCAGAGCAGTCCCATCGCCCGGAAGCTGCGATAATCCGATCCGCCTATGACGATATGATCGTGGAGCGCAATCCCCAGCTTCGCGGCGGCGCTCGCGATATCCTTGGTGATTGCTATATCCTGTCGGCTCGGCTCGGGGCTGCCGCTCGGATGGTTGTGAACGAGGATGATCGCCGAGGCGCCGAGTTCCAGCGCGCGTTTGATCACCTCGCGAACATAGATCGCCGATTGGTCGATCGATCCCTCGCTCGCCAACTCGTCGCGGATCAGCATGTTGCGTGAATTGAGATAGAGGACGCGGACACGCTCGATGTCGATCGGCCCCATGTCGGCGCGCAGCCAGTCGAGCAGCGCATCCCAACTCGAAAGGAGGGGCTTGTCGCGAAATTCGTCTTTCAGCAGCCGCAGACTCGTTGCCTGCGCTATCTTGAGTGCGGCGATACCGGTGTCGCCCAGCCCGTCGATCCGGCGCAGCGAGTCGGGATCGGCGCTGACGACCTGCGCCACCGACCCGAATTCGCGCAGCAAGGCTTTGGCCAAGGGCTTGGTGTCGCGGCGCGGGATCGCGAGAGCGAGGAGATATTCGATCAGTTCATAGTCGGCCAGGCCGCCCGGATCGTCGAGCAGACGCGAGCGCAAACGCGCACGATGACCCACATGATCCGGCATATCCCCCATGCGTTCGCAATAACCGCCTTGTGACGCGCACTCAACGCTCATAGGACAAGACGATGGCGAACCGGACCAATTTCCTGCATCGAAACGGGATTTCCGGCGTTCGTGCCTTGAACGGGATGCGGGTCGAGGGACAAGATTTGCTGCCATGACGTCATCGGCCAACGATCATGACTGAACCGGCGGACGGGATGGAACCGCGCCGGAAGCGCCGGACATTGTTGTTCAAGAAGCGCTGGATGACGGCCGGAGCGGTCGTACTGGTTGTTGCGGGTGTGTGGATCGCGCGCGAACCGATCGCCGACGAATTCATCCGCGACCAGCTCGGCAGCCGCGGCGTCCCGGCGCAATACCGCATCGACCGCATTGGCTTTCGCAGCGAAATCCTGTCGAACATCGTCATCGGCGACCCGAAACGCCCGGATCTCACCGCCAAGAAGGTCGAGGTGCTGCTAGGCTATGGCTGGTCGGGCCCCTATGTCTCCGAAATCCGCGCCGAGGGGGTCCGGCTCTACGGCCGCTTCGTCGACGGACGGCTTTCGTTCGGCGCGCTCGACAGGTTTCGCGATCCCGACAGCACCGATCCCTTCGCCTTGCCCGACCTGTCGGTCGCGTTGCGCGACGCGCGCGCGCGCGTCGAAACGCCGTGGGGCGATATCGGCGCGGCGCTGAACGGCCGCGGCAATCTGAGGCGCGACTTCGACGGAAAACTCGCGCTGGTCGCGCCCGAGGTGGCGGCCGCGGGGTGCAGCGGCAGCGGCATCAGCTTTTACGGCACCTTGCGCGTCCGCGCCGTCCGGCCGCAACTTGTCGGACCGCTGCGCGGGCGGACGCTACGCTGCGCCGGCGGCAGCGTCGCCGCATCGGCGCCCCAGATCGCACTCGACCTGTCGCTCTCCGAAGACCTGCAACGCTGGAAAGGCAGCGCCGATGCCAGCATCGCGCAGCTTGTCGCGGGTCCGTTGCAGGCCGAGCGCCTCGGCGTGGTGGCGCGTTTCGATGGCAGCGACGTCAAAACCGATCTCGACATCGACGCCGATATGGCGCGCCTCCGCGGAACCGATTTCGCCGCTGCCACGATCAGCCTCGACGCCAGGGGCAGCGTGGGCAGCGCCGCGCCCAAATTCGACGGTCGAATCAGCTTCGGGCGCGCAAGCGGCAGCGCGGCCCTCCGCCGTTCGATTGCGGACGGCGCGCGCGGACTTGCCGGAACGCCGGTCGGACCGCTCGCAGCGAAAGCTGTCGGTGCGCTGAGCCGCGTGCTGGCCGATGCGAGCGGCAGCGCCGGTTTCGAACTGGCGGGCGAGGGGCCGACGGCGCGCATCGACCTGATCGCTCCCGAACTGACGAGCGCGAGCGGCGCACATTTCGTGGGCAGCGCCGACAGCCGTGTCGGTTATCTCTATGGGGCCGACGAGCGTGCCGTGATCGCGACGGGGCGCTGGAGTATCGCTGGCGGCGGACTGCCATCGGGCACGCTGAGCCTCGATCGCAGCGCCAAAGGGAAGGTGACGGGACTGGCCAGTCTCGATCCCTACAGCGCCGGCACTGCGCGGCTCGCCATGACGCCGGTGCGTTTCTCGGGCGGCGCGGGCCACCCGATGCGCTTCGAAGCCGTAGCGACGCTGTGGGGTCCGTTTGCGGGCGGGCGCGTCGAACGGCTGAGCGTGCCGCTGCGCGGCTATCTTGCGCCGACCGGCACGTTCGCGCTCGACGGCGGGTGTAGCCGCGTTGCCGCCGACCGGATCGAGATCGGCGGCATTCGGTTGGTTCGCAACGCGGTCGACTTGTGCAGCCGGTCGGGGGCGCCCCTGCTTAGCGCCGGTCCCGAGGGGCTGCGCGGCGATATCCATATTCCCGGCATCGCCCTGCGCGGATCGAGCGGAAGTTCGCCATTCCGCCTGAAAAGCGGGCCGGCCGCCATCGACCTGTCCGCGATGCGCTGGTCGGCGTCGCGCGCCGACATCCGGCTGGGTGAGGGCGAAAGCGCGACATATTTTACTGCCGACGGCCTGACCGGGCGATCGACGCCGCAAGGAATGGCCGGCGACCTTCGCGGCGCGAGCGGCAAGATCGGTGCAGTACCGCTCGATATGCGCGAGATTACCGGGCAATGGCGCTTTACGGAGGGCGCGCTGACCCTCGATGGCAGGCTGCTGCTCACCGACTCGGCGCCAGAGCCCCGTTTCTTTCCGCTTGTAAGCGACGATGCGACGCTTCGTTTCGCTAATGGCGTCATCGAAGCGAAAGCAGGCTTCAACGAACAAAAGACGGGAACCAAGATCCTCGACGCGCTGATCCGGCACCGGCTGGCCGATAGCAGCGGGTCGGCCGACCTGACGGTGAAGGAACTGCGCTTCAACGAGGCGTTCCAGCCCGATCAGCTTACCGGCCTCGCGCTTGGCGTCGTCGCCAATGTACAAGGTTCGGTAGTGGGCGACGGACGGATCGACTGGACCGCCGAAGGCGTCACCAGCCGAGGGACATTCGCCACTGCCGATGCCAGCCTGGCGGCGGCGTTCGGCCCGGTAACCGGGCTGACGACGACGATCAGCTTCGACGACCTGATCGGCCTCCGGACCGTGCCGGGGCAGATCGCGAAGATTCGCGACATCAACCCCGGCATCCCGGTGCTCGACGGCGAGATCGAATATCGCCTGCTCGGCGACAATCGCGTGCGGATCGAGGGCGGAAGCTGGCCCTTTGGCGGCGGCAAGCTGCTTCTCCATCCGACGATGCTCGATTTCAATACGGACAATGCCCGCCGGTTGAGTTTCGATATCGTCGGGGTCGATGCCGCGGTATTCCTGCAGAGCTTCGGTTTCGACAATATCAATGCGACGGGCGTGTTCGACGGGACGCTGCCCGTCGAATTCGACGGGTTGGGCGGTCGCATCGTGGGCGGCCGCATCGATTCGCGCGCCGGCGGGGGCACGCTCGCCTATGTCGGCGAATTGTCGAACCGCAATCTGGGCACGATCGCCAATTTTGCCTTTGGCGCGCTGCGCAGCCTGAAATATGACGATCTGACGATCATATTGAACGGGGACCTCGATGGCGAAATGGTGACCGATATCCGCTTTGGCGGCGTGGGGCAGGGGGAAGGCGCGGCGCGCAATTTCCTGACCAACCAGATTGCCAAGCTGCCTCTCGTGTTCAACGTGAAAATTCGCGCGCCTTTCCGCCAGTTGCTGACGTCGGCCAAGGGGTTTTACGACCCCTCGCTGTTGATCGAGCAGAATCTTCCAACGTTGATGCGCGCGCAGGAAGAAGCGGACAAAGCAAAGGTCGTCCCCGTTCAGCCCCCAGAAAGCGAGCCCGTGCAATGATTATGACCAAGACTGGAGCAAGGAGGCTGGCCACAGGCGGTCGCTGTCTGGCGGTAATGACGGGAATGTCGGCCCTTGCGGGCTGCGTCCAGATCGATACGCCCGACAAGCCGATCGAGATCAATCTGAACATCAACATCCGTCAGGAAGTGGTGTACAGGCTGGATGGCGATGCCAAGAAGCTCATCGAGCAGAATAGCGAGATATTCTGATAGGGAAGAATGCGATGCGTATGACGAAGTGGAATCCGACCGGACTGGCCCTTGCCGCGATCGCGACGACGGCGGCGGTGGCTCTTGCGGTCCCCTCGGCGATGGCCCAGCGCGATCCGGCTTATGCCGCGGCGCGTGCCGCCGGCCAGATCGGCGAGCAACCCGACGGCTATCTTGGCTTTGCAACCGCGCCGACCCCCGCGATCCGCGCGCTGGTTCAGGACCTCAACATCAAGCGCAAGGCGGCCTATACCGCGAGCGCGCAATCGACCGGGAGCACGGTGGAGCAATTCGCCTTTACCAGCGGCTGCAACCTGATCGCAAAGACGAAGCCGGGTGAGAAATACCAGACCCCGGGCGGCGCGTGGAAAACGCGCGATGGGAGCGCGCCCGAGCGCGACGCGCGCTGCCCCTGATTCCAACGGGATAACGGAGCCCGAGGGCTCTCAGATGCCGCCGCGCCCCTAAACGCGGCGGCATTTTTGTGCGCACAAGCAGAGGCATTGACTTAATGGGGCCGCGTTCCTAAACGGACCGCGCCTTAGGGGTCCCCCGAATTTTCGGGCCTTTTTTTGCAGGCGGAATCGGGAGTTTCCGGTTCCGTTTCAGGAGGATGGCGCAAATGACGGGGAATGGCAGCGATCCGGAACTTGGCTCTGAGGATTCGCGCCTGGTCTCGCTCGAAGAGCGATTGGACCGGGCCGAAGCCGCAGAAGCAAGGCGGACCGCAGCGACCGCCGGACCGGAGACCGATGCGAATTACAAGCTCGGTAATCGCGTTCTGGCCGAGCTGCTGGGCGGGATCGGTGGCGGCGCGCTGGTCGGTTGGACGATCGACCATTTTGCCGGCACGTCGCCCTGGGGCCTGTTGGTGGTGCTATTCCTCGGAATAGTCGTCGCCTTCAGGAACATATTTCGGATTGCGAACGTCCGGCCCAAGAAGCCGGATTGATTGGATTTTAGGCGAGGTATCGCGTGGCGGATCAAGGCAAAGTGGACCCGATGCACCAGTTCGAGGTGCAGAAGATGTTCGACATGTTCCATGTCGGCAATCATGAGGTTGCCTTTACCACCAGCGCGCTCTGGATGGTGATCGCCGGCCTGCTGCTGTGGGCCTTCATGATCGGGGGAATGAAGCGCCAGCTCGTTCCGGGTCGCTGGCAGGTCGCCGTCGAGGGTTTCACCGGCTTCATCTCCAGCATGATGAACGCGAATATCGGTCCCGAAGGCCGTAAATATACGCCCTATGTCTTCTCGCTCTTCATGTTCATCCTTATGTTGAACGTGTTGGGCCTTATGCCCTTCGGCCTGTTCGGTTTGCATCCCTTCACCGTGACGAGTCATTTTGCGATCACCGGCGTGCTCGCGATTCTCAGCTTCGCGATCGTGTTGATCGTCGGTTTCTGGCGCCACGGCTTCCATTTCTTCTCGCTCTTCGTGCCGCACGGCACCCCGATCTGGCTCATGTGGCTGATCCCGGCGATCGAGCTGGTGTCGTTCCTCGTTCGGCCCTTCAGTCTCGCGCTGCGACTGTTCGTCGCGATGACCGCGGGCCACGTGCTGATGAAAGTGTTCGCGTCGTTCATCATCGACGGTATTGCCGCCGGCCCCGCGATCGGACTCGGCGTCGGTCTCCCCAGCATGGCGTTGATGATCGGGATCAGCGGTCTTGAGCTGCTGGTGGCGGGCATCCAGGCCTATGTTTTCGCGCTGCTCACGTCGCTCTATCTGAATGACGCGATCAATCTACACTGATTTTTCAACTGCATAATCTACGTTTTTCCCAAGGAGTATAAAATGGACGTTCAAGCTGCTTCGCTCATCGGCGCCGGTCTGGCCGCTATCGGTGCCGGTATGGCCGCCATCGGTGTGGGCAACGTGTTCGGTAGCTTCCTCGAAAGCGCGCTGCGCAACCCGGCGGCAGCCGACGGCCAGCAGGGCCGCCTGTTCATCGGCTTCGCGGCCGCCGAACTTCTCGGCCTGCTGTCGTTCCTGATCGCGATCCTGCTGTACCTCAAGGCAGCCTGATCCCGTTTGCGGGGCCGGCCCGGTCGGTTCGGCCCCGCGACTGAAATTTTCCTATTCGGTCGAGTATATCCATGCCTCAAATCAGCCAATTCGCTGAAAGCTGGTACGCCGCATCGCAGATATTCTGGGTGCTGCTGACCTTCGGCTTCGTCTTTTTCGTCATCGGCCGCGGCATGCTGCCGAAGATCGAGGCGACGGTGGACGCGCGCGACCGCAAGGTGGCCGACGATCTCGCGGCGGCGAAAGCCGCGCACGCGGCGGCCGACGGTCTCGAGGAAAGCTACCGGCAACAGAGCGAAGCGAGCCGTGCCGCAGCGCAGAAGGCGGTGACCGACGCCAAGGACAAGGCTGCAAGGGACGCCGAAAAGCGTCTGGCCAAGGTCGATGGCGAACTCGCCGACAAGCTGGCGGCGGCCGAATCCGAAATCGGTGCCGCGCGCACGTCGGCGATGGCGGAAATCGAGGCGGTCGCGGCCGAAGCGGCGGGCGACCTCGTCGCCAAGCTGTCGGGTGTGAAAGTCGCTGTAGCGGATGCTAGGGCGACGGTGAAGGCGGTGCTCCATGGCTGATTTCCTCATGATCCTGTCCGAAGCGGCGGCGGAACCGAAATCTTTCGGCATCCTCACGGCGACTTCTTGGGTCTCGATCGCGATGGCGATCTTCATCGCGATCCTGCTGTGGAAGAAGGTGCCGGCGATGATCGCGGGCATGCTCGACAACAAGATTGCCGAGATTTCGAAGCAGCTCAAGGAAGCCGAGCAGTTGCGCCTCGACGCCGAGTCGCTGAAGGCCGAATATGAGGCGAAACTGGCGGACGCCGCCAAGGAAGCCGACGAGATGCGCGCTCGCGCTGACGCCGAGGCCGAAGCGCTGGTCGCGAAGGCCAAGGCCGACGCAACGGCGCTGATCGCGCGCCGCAAGCAGATGGCCGAAGACCGCATCGCCGCGGCCGAAGCCGGCGCGCTTGCCGAAGTCCGTACCGCCGCCGCCAAGGCGGCGACTGAAGCCGCGGCAAAGCTGATCGCCGACAAGCATGACGCCGCCGCCGACAAGGCGCTGATCGACCGGGCTATCGCAGACGTCGCCAAGGCCTGAGCCTATTAGGCATCGCCCGAAACAGAACGCCCGCGGAAATCCGCGGGCGTTTTGTTTGCGGGCTTGATGATTGTCCGCTGGCGACCAGTTGCGGTCCTTAATCCTCCCTGTGCCGCAGGCATGGGGAAGTGGCAGCCCGCAGGGCTGACGGAGGGGCCAATGGCACACCGTCGCAGCCCCTCCACCACCGCTTCGCGGCGGTCCCCCTCCCCAAGGCTGCGCCACAGGGAGGATATTCCACGCCTCGTCATCCCGGACTTGATCCGGGATCCATCGCGGCGTCGAAGTCATGGACCCCGGATCAAGTCCGGGATGACGAGGGGGGCTGACTGTGACAGCTTCCCACGCCCGTGCGGACAACCGCCGCGCAAAAAAACACTGTCCTACATTATTCGGCTGTGCCAGCCTTCGTCCCGGCTCTTTCTATATGCAGGCACAGGCAGGCGCTGCCTCGTTTATGGATGCGGCAGGAACCCGCGCGGCATGGCTGCGGAGTGCGAAAAGCGAGGGCTGCACAAGGCTGACTTTTCCTGACCTTTGGATCGAGATGCGGTCCTGGCACCGCACCGATCCCGGATCAAATCCGGCTTAAGTCGCGCGGCTTCCCATCCCAGGCGGGCATGGCGAGGCCAATTAAAACCGGATCATGATCCGCCGCGCCAGTGCGGGGGAAATGCTGTGGACGAGCTGCAATATCTTGACCATCCCGGCGTTGACCTCGCTTTTGCCGGTGCGAATGCCGCGGACGATTTCGGCGGCGCAATCATGGGCACTCATCTTCTTGCCCGTACGGCCCGCTGTCATGTTCGTTGCGACGACCGGGGGCAATGCCTCGATCACGCGAACATTGCTGCCTTTCAACTGGTGCCGGATGGCCTGCGTATAGCTGCGCAGTCCCGCCTTGGTCGCGCAATAGACAGACCCGGCGGCGCGCGGCGCGATCGCAAGGCCCGAGGTAACATTGACGATAGCCGCTTCGGGCTGGGCGCGCAGGACGGGGAGCAGCCGGGTGCAGAGCGCGATCGGCGCGTCGAGGTTGGTGCGGATGCAATGCGCCGCGCTGTCCAGCGTTTCGGGCCGGTCGAGCTCATATTCGCTGCCCACCCCCGCGTTGTTGACGAGCAGCGCGATCGGTTTGCCCGCCACGCCGTTAACAAGCGCATCGACGCCCGCCGGCGTCGAGAGGTCGCTAATGATCGTGCCGAAACCAAGCCCTTCCATCGCCCGCAATTTGTCGGCCGACCGGCCCGTGACGATGACGTCGGCGCCCGCGCCCTGAATTTGCAGCGCGATCTCGCGGCCGATGCCGTCGCTTCCGCCCGTAACGAGCGCCAGTTTGCCGTGCAGTTCCATAAGACCCCCCATGTTCTGACCCGGACACTATGGCGGGTCGCATCGCCATCGCCTACATGCAAAATCATGGCCCGCCCGAACGCTCCTGACCGATTCAACGAAGAAAAAGCGACCTATGTGATCCGCGGCGGCGACGCGGAGGGCGACCAGCCCGATCTCGAACGCGGCGCCGAGGCGATCCGTAGCGTCGTGCGCAAGCTGCCGGCGCGTCCGGGCGTGTACCGGATGCTCGATGCGCGCGGCGACGTGCTCTATGTTGGCAAGGCGCGCGCGCTCAAGAATCGCGTCGCCAATTATACGCAGGTCGCGCGCCTGCCGCAGCGGCTCCAGCGCATGGTGTCGCAGACGCGCGCGATGGAGATTGTCACGACGACCAGCGAGGCCGAGGCGCTGCTGCTCGAGGCGCAACTGATCAAACGCTATCGCCCACCGTACAACGTCCTGCTGCGCGACGACAAAAGCTTTCCTTTCATCCTGCTGCGCACCGATCATGATTTCCCGCGGGTGCAGAAGCACCGCGGCGCGCGGCGGGCGAAGGGGCGCTATTACGGCCCCTTCGCGAGCGCGGGGTCGGTCGGCCAGACGCTCAACGCGCTGCAAAAGACCTTTCTCCTCCGCAGTTGCACCGACAGCTTCTTTACCAACCGCTCGCGACCGTGCCTGCTCTACCAGATCAAGCGGTGCAGTGCCCCGTGCGTCGATCGCATTTCGAAGGAGGATTATGCCGGACTGGTCAGCGACGCGCAGGACTTCCTCGAAGGCCGCTCGACCGCTGTGCAGAAACGGTTGGGCGACGCGATGACCAAGGCGGCCGACGCGATGGATTATGAGCAGGCGGCGGTGATCCGCGACCGGCTGAAGTCGCTGACCTTCATCCAGGGCAGCCAGTCGGTTCACGCCGACGGACTGGGCGACGCCGACGTCTTTGCGCTGGCCGCGAAAGGCGGACAACTGTGCATTGCGGGCTTCTTCATCCGCGGCGGGCAGAATTGGGGGCACCGCAGCTTTTTTCCGGCGCATATTTCGGGCGTGCCGGAGAGCGAAGTGATGGCGAGCTTCCTGATGCAATTCTACGAAGGCGTGCCACCGCCGAAGACCATCCTCGTCGACCGCGAACCCGACGAATGCGCGCTGCTCGCCGAAGCCTTGGGCGAGAGCGCGAACCGCAGGGTCGAGATCAGCGTGCCGCAGCGCGGCAACCGCCGCCGGCTGCTCGAACAGGCGGTGCGCAACGCGGGCGAGGAACTCGACCGGCGGCTCGCCGAAAGCAGCAGCCAGGCAAAGCTCGGACGCGAACTAGCCGAGCTGTTCGACCTTGAGAACCCGCCGCAGCGGATCGAGATTTACGACAACAGCCATATCCAGGGGACCAATGCATTGGGCGCAATGGTCGTCGCGGGGCCGGATGGCTGGATCAAGGGTGCGTATCGCAAGTTCAACATCAAACGCGCCGAGACGCAGCCGGGCGACGATTTCGCGATGATGCGCGAGGTGTTCCAGCGCCGCTTCGCGCGTGCGATCGAAGAAGATCCCGAGCGAACGAAGGGCGAGTGGCCGGACCTTGTGTTGATCGACGGTGGCAAGGGGCAGGTCTCGGCAGCAGGCGCTGTGCTTGCCGAACTCGGGATCGACGATCTCACCTATGTCGGCGTCGCGAAGGGCCCCGATCGCAACGCGGGACGCGAGACCTTCTACCACCCCGACGGGCGCGAATTCACGCTGCCGCCGAACAATGCGGTGCTTTTCTACATCCAGCGCCTGCGCGACGAGGCGCACCGCTTCGCGATCGGCGCGCACCGGCAAAAACGCGCGAAGGCGATGGGCAGTTCGCCGCTCGACGAGGTGCCGGGCATTGGCCCCGCGCGCAAGAAAGCTCTGTTGATGCATTTCGGCACCGCGCGCGCGGTGCGCGGCGCGAGCCTGGAGGATTTGCGGAAGGCGCCCGGGGTCAGCGCCGCAGTGGCACAGGCGGTGCATGATTTCTATCATTCAGGACGGTGAGGGGAGAGACAGGATGGATTTCGCGGCATCGATGCCATTGGCGGGGACGCTCGGCGTCACGATCCATGAAGGGAGCAGGGAGGGCGTCGTCGGCAGGCTGCCCGTGCGGGCCGAAATCTGCACCGCGGGCGGGATCGTCCATGGCGGGGCGATCATGGCGTTCGCCGACTGCCTCGGCGCCGTGGGCGCGTTCCTGACGCTCCCCGAGGGTGCAAGCGGAACGACGACGATCGAGAGCAAGACCAATTTCCTCGGCGCCGGCCCGGTCGGAGCGACGCTCGTCGGCGAGGCAACGCCGGTGAAAATCGGCAAGCGGCTGTCTGTGTGGCAGACGCGGGTCCGTACCGAGGATGGGGCCGAGGTCGCGCTGGTGACCCAAACCCAGTTGGTGCTTTGGCCAGCCTGACGGCCTCGGCGATCGTCTGCGCAGTGCGCGCGCATGGAGAACACGGCGCAATCCTGCGCGCGCTGACGCTCGAAGCCGGGCTGGTCGCGGGCTATGTGCGCGGCGGGCGCTCGCGGCGGCTGCGACCGGTCCTGATTCCGGGCAATCTCATCGCGCTCGAACTGCGCGCGCGGACCGAAGAGCAGCTGGGCGGGGCGACGGTCGAGCTGATGGAAAGCCGCGCACCGTTGCTCGCCGAACCTCTGGCGGCGAGCGCGATCGACTGGGTGACCAGCCTGACCGCGGCGACATTGCCCGAAAATCAGCCCTATCCGGCGCTTTATTCGGCGCTGGGTGCGGTACTGGAAGCGATTGGCGCCGCCCCGTCTGCGCGCATGTGGGCCGCAGCGCTGGCGCGATACGAGTTGTTGTTGCTTGCCGAACTGGGCTTCGGCCTCAACCTTGAAGACTGCGTCGTGACGGGCGTTTCAGCCGATCTCGCCTTCGTCAGCCCGAAATCGGGGGGCGCCGTCAGCGCGGGCGCGGCCGCCGGGTACGAGGAACGCCTGTTCCGCCTGCCGCCCTTTCTAAACGGACAGGACGCTGCGCCCGCGATGAGCGCGGTGCTCGACGGCCTCGTCATCACCGGCCATTTCATCGAGCGCGACGTCCTCGATGGCCGCAACCGCGATTTGCTGACCGTAAGGGAAAGATTGATCGACCGGCTGGGCAGGGCGGTTGCGTGACGCGCCGCCGCTGTCTAAGCGGCTGGCGAGATACGAAAGGGCGACGCATTGAACATCCTGCTGCTGGCTGGCGACGGTATCGGTCCGGAAATCATGGCGGAGGCCGAAAAGGTCCTGACCGCGCTCGCATTGCCGGTGACGCTCGACCGTGCGCTCGTCGGCGGAGCGGCTTACGAGGCGACCGGGCATCCGCTGCCGCCCGAAACGCTGGCGAAGGCGAAAGCCGCCGATGCGCTCCTCTTTGGCGCCGTCGGTGATCCGCGCTTCGACAATGTCGAACGCCATCTGCGTCCCGAACAGGCGATCCTCGGCCTGCGCGCCGAACTCGGGCTGTTCGCTAACCTGCGCCCGGCCAAGCTGTTCGCCGGGCTCGAGGACAGTTCGGCGCTGCGTCCCGAGGTCGCGTCGGCGATCGACCTTTTGATCGTCCGCGAACTTAACGGCGACGTCTATTTCGGCGAAAAGGGCATGCGCACGACGGCGAGCGGCGAGCGCGAAGGCTATGACATCATGTCCTATAGCGAAAGCGAAGTGCGGCGCATCGCGCATGTCGCCTTCCGTGCGGCTGAGGGGCGGGCAAAGCGGCTCTGCTCGGTCGACAAGGCGAATGTGCTCGAAACCTCGCAGCTCTGGCGCGATGTGGTGATCGAGGTTTCCGCCGATTATCCCGACGTCGAACTCTCACACATGTATGTTGATAACGCCGCGATGCAGCTGGTGCGCAACCCCGGCCAGTTCGATGTGGTGGTAACGGGCAACCTGTTCGGCGATATCCTGTCCGATCAGGCGTCGATGTGCGTCGGGTCGATCGGATTGCTTGCGTCGGCGTCGCTCAGTGAAGGCAAGCAGGGGCTGTACGAGCCGATCCATGGCAGCGCGCCGGATATTGCCGGCAAGGGCGTCGCCAATCCGCTCGCAATGATCCTGTCGCTCGCGATGCTGCTGCGCCACTCGGGGGGTGAAGAGGCAAGCGCGGCGCGGATCGAGGCAGCGGTGGCCAAGGTGCTGGCGGACGGCTGCCGGGGTGCGGATCTCGGCGGCAATATGGGAACGGCAGTCTTGGGCGATGCGGTCGTTGCAGCCCTGAAAAACTAGCGGGACGGATAAGAGAATGAAGAAGACGACGGGCCTCGACCGGAACAAGACACGCAACTGGCACCCTGCGACGCAGGCCGTGCGCGGTGGTACGTGGCGCAGCGAGCATGGCGAAACCTCCGAAGCGCTCTTCCTCTCGTCAGGCTACACCTATGACAGCGCCGAGGAAGTCGCGGCGCGCTTCGCCGGCGAAGAACAGGGCATGACCTATTCGCGGCTGCAGAACCCGACCGTGGCGATGCTCGAAGAACGCATTGCGCTGATGGAAGGTGCCGAGGCCTGTCGTACGCAGGCGACCGGCATGGCGGCGATGACCACGGCCTTGCTCTGCCAGCTGTCGGCGGGCGACCATATCGTCGCGGCAAAGGCGGCGTTCGGCTCGTGCCGTTGGCTTGTCGATCATCTCTGCCCGCGCTTCGGGATCGAGACGAGCGTGATCGATGGGCGCGATAACGACGCATGGGAAAAGGCGATCAAGCCGAATACAAAGGTCTTCTTCTTCGAAACTCCGGCGAACCCGACGATGGATATCGTCGACATGGAACATGTGTGCCGTCTCGCAAAGGCGCATGGTATCACGACCGTGGTCGACAACGCCTTTGCGACGAGCACGCTCCAGCGCCCTATGGATTTCGGCGCCGATGTCGTCGCCTATTCGGCGACCAAGCTGATGGACGGGCAGGGGCGCGTGCTGGCCGGTGCCGTTTGCGGGACCGAGAAGTTCATCAACGACGTCCTGCTGCCGTTTCAGCGCAACACTGGCCCCAATTTGTCGCCGTTCAACGCGTGGGTCGTGCTGAAGGGGCTGGAAACGCTCGACCTGCGCGCGCGACGCCAATCCGAAAACGCGCTCGCGGTCGGCAAATTCGTCGAAAGCCGCGTCCCGCGCATCTTGCATCCGGGGCTCGCGAGCCATCCGCAACATAATCTGGCAATGAGCCAGATGGCGGCCTGCGGGCCGATCTTCTCCTTCGTGCTTGAAGGACGTGAACAGGCGATGGGCCTGCTTAATATGCTCGAACTGGTCGATATCTCGAACAATATCGGGGACTCGCGCAGCCTGTGCTGCCACCCGGCGTCAACCACCCACTATGGCGTCAGCGCCGAGGCGCGCGCCGATATGGGCGTGGTCGAGGGTATGCTGCGGATCAATATCGGGCTCGAAGATCCGCGCGATGTGATCGCCGATCTGGACCAGGCATTGACCAAGGTCGGGCTTTGAGCGACGTTGGCATCTCGATGATCGACTCTTTCTTTCCCTTTGCGGCGACCACCGGGTCGATCACCGTGCGCGTGGCGGTCAGCTACCTGCCCGAACAATCGCATCCGGCGCTGGGCCGCTGGTTTTGGGCCTATCATGTCCGCGTCGAAAACCACGGCGACGATGCGGTCCAACTGATCAGCCGCCATTGGCGAATCAGCGACGGGCGCGGCCAGGTCAGCGAAGTCGAGGGCGAGGGTGTTGTCGGTGAGCAGCCGCTGATCTTGCCCGGCGGCGCCTATGATTATGTGTCGGGCTGTCCGTTGCCGACCCCTGAGGGATCGATGGTCGGCAGCTATGCGATGGAGATGGGCGATGGATCGCAGATGCTCGTCGCGATCCCCCATTTCCCGCTTCAGGCGCCCGCGACCGCGTCATGAAGCGCACGCACCTGCCCCTCAATGCGCTCCGCGTCTTCGACGCCGCTGCCAGGCATCTGAGCTTCACGCGCGCCGCCGACGAGCTGGCGGTGACACCCGCCGCGGTCGGACAACAGATTCGCGCGCTCGAGGATATGCTCGGCGTCGTGCTGTTCCGCCGCACGCCCAAGGGACTGGAGCTCACCGGCGAGGCCAATGCCGGGCTCGACGCGCTGCGCCAAGGCTTTCTGCAGTTCGAGGAATCGGTGCGCGCGATGCAGGCGGGCCAGTCGTCGCAGTCGCTGACGATTGCGGCGCCGCGCGACCTCACCGCCAAGTGGCTCGCGCCGCGGCTTGCGCGCTACAGCCAGCAGGCACCCGACGTACGCTTCACCCTCGTATCCGCCGACAGCGGGATCGACTTCACCGAAGCCAATCTCGACCTTGCGATCTTCTGGACCGATGGGGCCGGCGAGCATGAGGGCGTCGCGCTTTCCGATCCACTGATGGTTACCGTTGCCGGCCCGGGAAGCGAAAGCGAGACGCGCATCGCATGGCCGGGCTGCCCCGCCGACGAAGGCGAACCCGCGCTGCGGCTCGGCGATGCAGGGCTCGCGATCGATGCCGCGGCGAACGGCCTTGGGCAGGCGAATGTTCCAGCGATGCTTGCCGAGGCGGATATTGCCGCGGGCCGCGTCCGTCTGGTGCGCGAGGCGTTTGCCGTAAAACGCGGTTACTGGCTTGTCGCGCCGACCCCGCAATGGCGGCAGGCCAAGGTCAAGGCGCTCGTCTCCGCTCTGACCACCTGATCATTTCGCTGTAAGCGCCAGCAGCCGCGTGACCAGCCCGACCATCGTGTCGGTCGCCACTGCCGCGTCGGGATTGTTCCAGCTCGCGGTCACGACGAACCATTTGCCATCCGATTTGCGCTCGCCGAGCAAGCTCATCGATATCACACCGAGTTCGGACCCGCCCTTGTAGCCGAGATAGGACCAGGGTTCGGCGGGGCCAGCCCCGCCGACGCCGTTGTTGATCGCCATCGCGCCAAGCGCGGTATCGGAGCCGCGCGCCCTCAGGTCGATCATCACGCGGGCAATGTCGTTCGGGCTGGCGAACCATTCGAGACTGTCGATGAAGCGCGGGCCGCCCGAAAAGCTCACGCCATCGACGTTGGAGAGAACCAGCCGGTCGGCATTGCCGTCGATCAGCGCGCGCTGCGCCTTGTCGTCGCCCGCGATAAAGGCGGCGCGTTCGGGCGCGAAATTGTCGCCCTTGAGTGCGAAGGCTTCGACTGTGGTCAGGAAGGGAATGTTGCGCGACGCGGCGCTATGCCCCGCGGCACGCATCCGCGCCTCGATCTTCTCGCGGCCGAGCAGGTGGATCAGCGTATCGGTCGCGCTGTTGTCGCTGACCGATATCATCCAGTTGGCGAGGCTTTGTACGGTAACGGGCGTGTCTTTCGGCCAGTTCGCGGTCCCGGCGGACGAGAAGCTTTGGTGCGACAGCGGAACGACCTCGGACCATTGCCGCTTGCCCGCCGCGACCTGCGCCGCCAGCTCGTCGAGGATATAGAGTTTGAAGGTCGAACCGATCGCGAATTGCGTATCGGCGCGCGCCGCAGCGATCGGCCTGATCGCGTCGCCGTCGAGCTCGGCGACCAGGAAACCGGCGCGACCGGGAAGCGCCGCAATTTCCGCCGCGACCTTTTCGAAGCTGTCGTTGGCCGCCGCGAAGTTGGTGATGCGCAGACCGGTGACGCGCGCGTCGGGGCCGGGGCCGACCTCCAGCGCGATCGTCGCTACACCCTTTTCGAAGCGGAGCAGGACCGTGCCTGCCCGGCCGTTGGATGTCGTCACCTTTTCGACCGACAGCGGCTTGCCATATTGCGCGACGAGGCCCGCGGTGATCGCCTTGAACTGCGCTTCGGGTATGGCGGTCTGAAAGGTCGTATCGAAATAGTCGGCAAAGGCGACGTGCTCGGTAAGCAGGTCGACGAGTTGCGCTGCACGCCGATCGAAGGCGGTGTCGGCCGCCGCTACGGTTTCAGGCGGCTGAATCGCATGCGCGGCGGTCGGCCCCGTCAGCACGGTGGCCCACAGGGCCGCGAGCAGCATCTTGGTCATCGGCTATCTCCGTCGAAAATGATTGTATGATCGATCCTCACGATCCGCTCGCGCAATATGGCCGCAGCGCGGCGGTTGAGAATCCATATTCCGCCGAACACCAGCAGCTGGAGCGCGACGACGAGCAGGAATATGAGCGAGCCGCCCATTCCGCTTGCCTTGGCCTGTCCGAGCATGAAGACCAGCAGGCCGGGCACGAAAGGGGCAAGGTACCAGCGGCCGACGCGGGCGAGCATATGCTCCTCGCGTACCAGCCGTTCGCGGTAATAGCCGCTGATGTTCTGCGCCTCGGCGTTGGGATCGGGCCGCGACGTGCGACGGGCAAGCTGCCACGCGACGACCAGCGCGCCCGCGATGACGAGCAAGCTGCCGATCTTGATCAGCGGTTCGGCGAAGATCGCGGCGTACAGGGCAAAGACGACGATCACTAGCGCGGTTGCGGCATATTCGCGTCGATTGCGGCGGCGTATGGCGTCGCCAAATCGTGCCGCCTGACGCTTGATTTCTTCGAGCTCGAGGGGTTCGAATACGGGCTGGCTGTCGTGCCAGAGGGCGTGGAGCCCCTTGTCGGAAAAATCGGTCATCTTGCGTCTCCGGCACCGGCGAAGCGGCGTGTCAGCATGGATTTGAAACGATGGACCTTCGCCGCGACCACATCGGGCGACACGCCCGTAACCGTGCCGATCTCCGCCGCGGCAACGCCCTCGAGATAGAGAAGCAATATCTGGCGGTCGGGCGGATCGAGCCGGTCGATGATCGACAGGATCAGCGCCATCGCATGTTCGCTGTCGGCGCGTTCGAACGGCGTCGCGGCGGCGTCGGGAATCTCGACATCCTCGATCGACGACCAGCCGCGCTGCGCATGGCGTCTATTCGCGAGCATGTGCGAGGTGGCGCGGTTGTGCGCGACGCGCCACACCCAGGTGCTGAGCGAACAGCGGCCGTCGAAGCTGGCGAAACTCTGCCAAAGCGCGACCTGTAATTCCTGCTCGAGATCACGCCGCAACTCGGCATCGGCTTCATAGCCCCGCGCGAGCCGGGCCAGCGCGCCGCCGAAGCGGTCGATCGCTTCCGCGAAAAGCCGATCCTGATCCCCCTCGGCCACTCCATTCTCCCATCGTTCGTATCGCATATCCCTTTAGTCGGCAGGGCAGCGGCTTTCTGACGGGAGGAACGAAATTTTTTCGTCAGGCGTCGATCGCCGCCTCGTCGAGCGTCGCCGCATTGGCCTGGATGAACTGGAAGCGATGCTCGGGATGCTTGCCCATCAGCCTGTCGACCAGGTCCTTGACCTGGTGCCGCTCCTCATATTCCTGCGGCAGCGTAACGCGCAGCATGCCGCGCGTCGCCGGGTCCATCGTCGTTTCCTTCAATTGGCCGGGGTTCATTTCGCCCAAGCCCTTGAAGCGGCCGACATCGACCTTCTTGCCCTTGAACATCGTCGCCTCGAGCTCGGCGCGGTGCGCGTCGTCGCGCGCATAGGCCGAAATATTCCCCGCGGTCAGGCGATAGAGCGGCGGCTGCGCGAGGTAGACATGGCCCTCGCGCACGATGTCGGGCATTTCCTGAAAGAAAAAGGTCATCAGCAAGGTCGCGATATGCGCGCCGTCGACATCGGCGTCGGTCATGATCACGATCTTCTCGTAACGCAGCCGGTCGGCATCGCAATCCTTGCGCATCCCGCAGCCCAGCGCGAGCGCGAGGTCGGCGATTTCCTGATTGGCGCGGATCTTGTCGGCACTGGCGCTCGCGACGTTCAAAATCTTGCCCCGGATCGGCAGGATCGCCTGCGTCTTGCGGTCGCGCGCCTGTTTCGCGCTACCTCCCGCGCTGTCGCCTTCGACGATGAACAATTCCGTTCCTTCGGGGCCGTCGTTCGCACAGTCGGTAAGCTTGCCGGGCAGGCGCAGCTTGCGGCCGCTGGTCGCGGTCTTGCGCTTCACCTCGCGTTCGGCCTTGCGCTTCAGCCGCTCGTCCATGCGGTCGAGCACCAGCCCCAGCAGCGCACGGCCGCGGTCCATATTGTCAGAAAGGAAATGGTCGAAATGGTCGCGCACGGCATTTTCGGTGAGACGCGCGGCCTCAGGGCTCGAAAGCCGGTCCTTGGTCTGGCTCTGGAATTGCGGGTCGCGGATGAAAACCGACAGCATCATCTCGCCGCCGTTGAACACATCCTCGGCGGTGATCTGCGCCGCCTTCTTCTGCCCGATCAATTCACCGAACGCACGCAGGCCCTTGGTGAGCGCGGCCCGCAGCCCGGCCTCATGCGTGCCGCCCGCCGGGGTCGGGATGGTGTTGCAATACCAGCTGTACGAGCCGTCGGACCAGAGCGGCCAAGCGATGGCCCATTCGGCGCGGCCCTGGTCGCCGGGAAATTCCTGCCGCCCCACGAAAGGCTCGGCGGTTGCGCATTCGCGCGTACCGATCTGTTCCTTCAGGTGATCGGCAAGACCGCCGGGGAATTGGAACACCGCCTCGGCGGGGGTGTCGTCGCCGATCAGTTCGGGCGCGCATTTCCAGCGGATTTCGACGCCCGCGAACAGATAGGCCTTCGAGCGCGCCAGACGGTAGAGACGTTGCGGCTTGAACCGGCCATGTTCGCCGAAAATTTCGGGATCGGGAACGAAGCTGACGCTCGTCCCCCGCCGGTTGGGGGTCGGACCGAGTTCTTCCAGCCCGCCGCGCGGCATACCGCGCGAAAAGCGCTGGCGATACAAAAGCTTGTTGCGCGCGACTTCGATCACCGTATCGGTAGACAGGGCGTTGACGACGCTGACCCCGACGCCGTGAAGGCCGCCCGAAGTCGCATAGGCCTTGCCCTCGAACTTCCCGCCCGAATGAAGCATGGTCATAATGACCTCCAGCGCCGACTTGCCGGGGAATTTCGGGTGCGGATCGACCGGCATGCCGCGTCCGTTGTCGACGACGGTCAACCGGTTGCCGACATCGAGCGTGATCTCGATCCGTGTCGCGTGGCCGGCGACGGCTTCGTCCATGCTGTTGTCGATGATCTCGGCGGCCAGATGATGGAGCGCGCGCTCGTCGGTGCCACCGATATACATGCCCGGACGCCGCCGCACCGGTTCGAGCCCTTCCAGCACCTCGATCTGCGAAGCATTATAGCTCTCGGTGGCGGGGCTCGCGGTGTCGAACAAATCGTGACTCATTCCCCAGCTATAGGAGCGGGCAAAGGCGGCTGGCAAGGCCGCTGTTCCGCTATCGCTGCCCACTCGGCTCGTCCCGTTTCCGTGCAAAGGGGGAACTTTGAACGAAGGCGGCGGGTTGGGCAGGCGACTGCAAAGTCACTCAAAAAAGTGGAGTAAAAAATGAAAAACCTCTCTCTCCTCGCCGCGTTTATGGCCGGTGCGACGGCGATGCCTGCTATGGCCCAGGATAATCGCGACACTGCCCAGGATTTCGATGGCCCCTATGTCAGCATCGTCGGCGGCGCGACACTGCAAGGCAGCGATCGCGGCGAAACGCTTGTGTTCGACACCGACCGAGACGGCACCTATGGCGACCAGGTAACGACTTCGGGCGGCGCGAACGCCTTTTCGCCGGGTTTCTGCAACGGCGCCGCGACCACCAGCACACCGGGCGCCGGATGCAGGAACGACAAGGACGGTCCAGAATATTTCGGGCGACTGGGATATGACAAGCGCATGGGCAATTTCGTCCTCGGCGCAGTTGTCGAGGCCGGACGCAGTGAGGCGCGCGACAGCGTCAGCGGTTTTTCCACGACGCCTGCGCGCTACACGATGAGCCGCGAAGCCGACTGGCAGGCCGGTGCACGGCTCCGCGCCGGCTATACCCCCGGCGGCGGCGCGCTATTCTATGTGACCGGCGGCGGCGCCTATGCAAAGCTCGATAATCGGTTCACGACGAGCAACACTGCCAACAGCTTTGCCGACAACGGCCGGACCAATGCGTGGGGTTATGCCGCCGGCGGCGGCGCCGAAGTCATGGTGACCAAGAATATCGCGGTCGGGCTCGAATATCTTTACACCGACCTCAAGGACAACGACTATGTCGTGAATGTCGGGGCGGGCACTGCGCCGCCGACCAATCCCTTTCTGCTCGATGGCGGTGGCACCGACATCCAGCGTAGCAGCTCTCATTTCCGCACTCACAGCGTTCGCGGTTCGTTGAGCCTCCGCTTCTGACCTCTTGGGAGCGGAAACGGGAGGCGTCGGATCGAAAGGTCCGGCGCCTTTCGTGTGTCAGGAACCGGGCGCGGCAAAAATGGCGAAATTGCCGTTCGCGCTACTCACCAGGCGACCGTCCTGGTAAAGCTTCGCTTCGATGTTGGCGACACGCTTGCCGCGGTGCAGCACCTGCGCTTCGCAGGTCAGACGTCCTTCACCCACGCGTACGTGATAATTAAACTTGATTTCGAGCGTTGCGCACCACTGGTCCGCGGCGAGGAGGCTGGTCAGCGCACCGCCCATGGCCGTGTCGGCAAGCGAATAGGCTACTCCGCCATGCGCGGCGCCTTGCGGGCTGAAATGTCGTTGCGGCTCGATATCGATCGCCATCGTGCAGCGACCGTCCGCGCGCTCGACCATTTGCAGGCCTAGCGCGCGGGCGAATTCGAAATCCTGCCCGAAAGGCTTCACCGGTTGCGTCTCAGCGAACCCGGGGACCACCAAAGGGCGGGGGCGGGGGCGGACGGCGCGTGCCGCGCGGAAGCTGCGCCTGATAGGCGCGGCCGCAATGTTCGACGCAATAGGGGAAGCCCGGGTTCACCGCCTCGCCGCAGAAATGAAAATCGGGCTCGCCAGGATGCCCCATCGGCCAGCGGCAAATGCGGTCGTTGAGGTCGAGAAGGCTCGTCTTGTCGGCGATCTCGGGGCTCGGCTTCGCGGGCACCAGCCGGCGCGGCGGCGCAGGCGGGATCGGCGCCTGCTGGTCGCCGGGGCCCTGACGAATGAAGCCGCCGGGACCGATCGAAACGATGCGCGGCGCATCGGGCTTCGGCGGCGCATCGGCGCCACCTTCGTCCGCCGCAGCGACGGGCGGCCTCGACTCCATTTTCGGCGCCACCGCGACGGGCCGTTGCGCGACAGGCGCGGCGGGGCGGGTGGCCGCAACGGGCGGGGCGGACTTCGGCGCAGCGGGCGCGGCGGCAGGTCTCGACGGTTTCGCCGCCTTTTCGGTTGCCTTGACGGGCGACGGGCGCGATTTCAGGCCAAGGCGATGCGCCTTGCCGATTACCGCGTTACGGCTTACCCCGCCGAGTTCGTCGGCGATCTGGCTGGCGGTCAGCCCCTTTTCCCACATGCTGCGCAGGCTTTCGATGCGCTCATCGGTCCATGACATGTTCAATTCCTTATCATTGCCCGCCGCGGGCGATTTGGCGAATTGCCGGCCCATTTGAACCGGCAGCCGTCGCTGCCCAGCTTGCGGTAAGATCGGGGAGGCGATAGGCGAGAACGTCATGAACGACCAGCCCCAAATTTCGCGCCTCGACTCGACGAATCCCGACGCGACCGCAAGCTTTGCCGAACCCGGCGTGCCTCATATCCACACCCTGAACGTTCCGGGTATGCAGGCGCTATATGTCAAAGAGGTAAGGCGGTTTTTCAAGGTCCAGCTGCAAACAATCTGGGCTCCTGCAATTACCACCCTCCTGTTTCTCGTTATTTTTACTATCGCTCTGGGCGGTGCAGGCCGGACGGTCATCGGCGTCCCCTTCGCGGATTTCATCGCCCCCGGCCTCATCATGATGGCGATGCTCCAGAACAGCTTCGCCAATTCCAGCTTCTCGCTGCTCGTCGGCAAGATCCAGGGGACGATCGTCGATTATCTGATGCCGCCGCTCGCGGTCGGCGAACTGATCATCGCGCTGGTCGGTGCGGCGATCACGCGCGCGATCCTCGTCGGGCTGGCGCTTTGGCTTGCGATGCTTCTCTGGCCCGGCGTCCATGTCGGACCCGACCATTTGTGGGCGGTCGCCCTATTCGGCGTATTGGGTGCGATGATGCTCGGTTTTCTCGGCCTGATCACCTCGGTCTGGGCGGAAAAATTCGATCATGCGGCCGCCGTGACCAATTTCGTGGTGACCCCGCTCGCCCTCCTGTCGGGGACATTCTATTCGGTCGACAAGCTCGCCCCCTGGTTCCAGACGATCGCGCACGGCAACCCTGTCTATTATGCGATCATGGGTTTTCGCTACGGATTCATCGGCACGGTCGATTCGACGATCGCCAACCCGATCCTGACCGCGGTGCTGATGCTCGTCGCGGTCAATATCGTTCTCGGCGTCGTCACCTATCGCCTGCTCGCGTCGGGCTGGAAACTGAAGGCCTGAGCCGTTTGTTTAGTGGCGGTGGAGCGCGCGGACGCGGTAGCGTCCCTGGTCGAGCCCGTCGAACATCGCCTCGATCTGCGGATGATCGATGGGGCCGCCGTCGCCATCGGCGATCAGATTTTGTTGGCTGACATAGGCGATGTAGGACGAATCGCCGTTTTCGGCGAGCAGGTGATAATAGGGCTGCTCTTTCGAGGGGCGGATTTCTTCGGGAATGGCTTCATACCATTCGTCGGTATTCGCAAAGACGGGGTCGATGTCGAACACGACGCCGCGAAAGTCGAACATGCGATGGCGCACGATGTCGCCCGGCGCGAAGTGCGCGCGGCCGATAAGCGGTGCCGTAACGGTTATGGGAAGTTCGGAAGAGGACTCGGGTGTCATAGAGTCAATCTATGGCGGTTTACGCCTGTTTCAAGTCCGTTACATTCGCAGGCGCCGCGCTTTGCCGAATCGGCTGTGATCAGCGTTACAGATGGACTGGCCAATCGGGCTAAATTGCTCCTCTGGCTTGTGCATTTCCCGTTCGGGTTGCGGGCCGCATCTTCAGGGGAGAAGCATTATGGCTGAGATTCCACCCAATATATCCGGACCCGCATCGGGCATCGTCCAGCGCGCGAAAGATATCCTCCTCAAGCCCAGGGAAACATGGCCGGTCATCGCAGCCGAACCGGCGACGACGCAGTCGATCTATGTCCCTTATGTCGTCGTTCTCGCAGCGATCGGGCCGATCGCGCAGTTTATCGGCGGGCAGGTTTTCGGTTTTACCGCTTTCGGCGTCACCTATCACCCGCCAATTGGAGCCGCCCTGGGCTCGGCGATTTTATCCTACGGCCTGACGCTCGCGACTGTCTTCATCCTCGCCCTCGTCATCGACGGGCTGGCATCCAATTTCGGCGGGCAGAAGGATCAGACCCAGGCGCTGAAGGTCGCCGCCTATTCTGGAACCGCGGGCTGGGTGGGCGCCATTTTCGGGCTTGTTCCGGCACTCGGGCTGATCGGCGCGCTGTTCGGCCTCTACGGCCTCTATCTTCTCTATCTGGGGCTTCCGGTGCTGATGAAGTCGCCCGAAGACAAGGCGCTGGGCTACACCGCCGTCGTCGTCATCGTCGCGATCGTCCTGTTCTTGATCGTCGGGGCCGTCGTCGCATCTTTGACGGCACCGTCGCTGCTCAGCATCAGGGGCTGAACGATCATCCGGCCGTCCCGGCGCAAGCCGGGCGGCGCTTGCCAGTGGTCGAATTCAGGGAAAAATGGAGGAGAGTGAGGGATTCGAACCCTCGGTACCGTTGCCGGCACTTCGCATTTCGAGTGCGACGCTTTCGACCACTCAGCCAACTCTCCTCGCTGAGAGGAGACGCCCCTAGCGGCGGTCCGCGAGACTTGCAACCCTCTCGTCACAATTTCGCAGGTCCGCCGCCGGAAGGGTGCGCCGGTCAGGGCTTGTCGGCCTCCCACCAATAGGGCTGGCGCTTGCGGTCGCCCGTCTCGGCTTCGTTCATCGTCAGCGGATCGTAGAGCCGCCCACCCAGCATCACGCGATGGATTTTCTCGGTATTGCGGATGTCCTGGGTCGGGTCAGCATCGAGGATCAGCAGGTCGGCGAGTTTGCCCGCCTCGATCGATCCGACATCCTTGCCATAGCCCAATGAGGTGGCGGGCATGATCGTCGCCGCGCGCAGCGCGTCGATATTGCTCCAGCCGCCGCGGACGAACGACCAGATTTCCCAATGCGCGCCCAGGCCCGCCTGCTGGCCGTGCGCGCCGATCGAGACCATCCGGCCCGTCTGAGCGATCTTCCACGACTGGCGGGCCGAATCATCGTCGACATAGTCGCCTTCGGGCGCGATCACGCGGCGTTTGTTGTTCGCGGCCAATTCGGCTGGCGGCGCGTGCCGCGACAGGATCGGTTGCTCCCACACATTGGTGTGCGCGCGCCAATAGGGATCGCCCGCCGGCCCGCCGTATGTGACGACGAGTGTGGGCGTATAGTCGACATTGGTCTGGCCCCAGAGCTGGACGAGATCATTGTAGAAAACATGCAGCGGAACATTATGCTCGACCGTCGAATTGCCGTCCTGGATCAACGATACGTCCTGCGTGAAGAGCGATCCGCCCTCGGGCACGACCTCCATACCCTCGGCCTGCGCGGCCTTGACGACCATCTGGCGCTGTTCACGGCGTGGCTGATTGTAGTTTTTGACGCTGTGCGCCCCCTGCGCCTTCAACCGGCGCACATGCGCGAGCGCGTCCTCGTAGCTTTCGATTTCGGCATAAATGCCCGCCGCTTTCGCGCCATAGATGACTTCACCGGTCGAAAAGATGCGCGGCGCAAGGATCAGGCCCGCACGCTGCATCTCGGAGGAGACGAAGATTTCCGATGCGCGCGATGATGGATTGTGGCTCGTGGTCGTTCCCATCGCGAGATTGGCGATTTCGGACCAATTCTGCTGGGGCACCAGTTCGTCGTCGCCGTGCGGCCCATGGGCGTGCGCATCGACGAAACCAGGGACGATCGTCTTGCCCGTCGCGTCGACCGTGGTCGCGCCGGCTGGCACCGCGATGGCGCCTGCCGGCCCCACCGCGGTAATGCGATCCCCCTCGATCACGATTGCCCCATTGTCGATGATGCCGCCATCCTTTGTTGCCATGGTGACGATCCTGGCTCCGGTCACGACCACCGTGCCCTTGGGCTTGGCCGAAGCCTGCGTCATCGCCAGCGACACGCCCTCAGTCGGCGGGGCGAATTTCGGCGCCTTGTCGTCGGGCGGCGCGCTGGTGAAAAAGCTCGCGAGGTCGGCGCTGTAAAGCGTTGGCCCGCGACTCCAATGCAGCTTGCTCCCGCCGTTGGACCAGTGGACATAATCGGCGCCGCTGCCGCTGACGCGAGTTACCGGAAGCGCCGCGCTCTTGGTGCTCAGCGTCACATCCTGTCCACCCGGCATAAGCGGGGTGACGTAAGCGTCGTAATTCTGCCGAAAAGCGAGGGTGCGGCCATCGGGCGAGATCTCATAATCGCTGACAAGCTCTCCGCTGGCGTGGACGCGCTTGTCTTGCCCGTGCAGATCGGTGCTGACCAGCTGGCTCTTTCCGTCGGCGCTCGCGACCATGAAGATCCGTTCGTTGTCGGCGCCGAATTGCGGCTTGGCCCCATTGTCGCTGACGCGCTGCGGGTCGCCGCCCGCCGCGGCGACGCGGTAAATGCCCGGATTCTCGCCCCAGCGTTCGGACCGCAGGCCGCCGCCGCCGCGTTTTTCGAAGGCGATCGTCTTTCCATCCGGCGAGAAACGCGGTTCGGCAAAATGGCCGGGCGTCGCCGTGACCTTGCGCGAAGCACCGCCACCGGCGGCGACGACGTGGACCTCGCCCAGCCCGGAATCGGTCCAGCGAACGAAGGTGACTTGCCGCCCGTCGCGCGACCAGCTCGGCCACAGCTCGAAGGAGCCGTCCTTGGCGTCGGTCAGGCGCCGCGCCGCGCCGCCGGTCGCGGGTTTCACCCACAGTTTGCCGAGCGTTTCGAACACGACACTCCGCCCATCGGGCGACACTTCGGCCCAGCGCGGCATTTTGGTCGTAAAGCTGTCGGGGGCGACATCGACGGTGGGGTGCGTCGCGTCGATGATGACGCGGTCGTCGTCGATCGCGAATGGGATCACGCGCGCCTCGCCGCCATCGCCGCTGACGCGCCGCAGCTTGCCGCCCGCCCAAAAGACGATGTCCTTGCTGTCAGGGGTCCAGCTCATGTTCGGATAGACGCCGGTGACCGCCCAGGTTTCCTGCACATCCTGGTCGAGCGCATCGTAAACCTTGCGCTCGGTGCCCGACGCGAGATCCTTCACATAGAGTTTCGACTGGGTCGCTTCGCGGCGGACATAGGCGAGGCGTTTGCCGTCGGGGGAGGGCGACGGCCGGACCGCGCCGCCCGGGCCGCCGGCGACCGTGGTCACTTCGCCATCGTTCAGATCGTAGCGTTCGATATGAAAGAGGTCGGTGTTGCTGTCCTGCGCATATTCGAAAATCGGGCCCGGCGTTACATTCCGCGTGTAATAGACGCCCTTGCCATCGGGCGCGAAGGTCGGCTCGCCGAGTTCCTTCTGGTGACGCTCGTTCGGCTTCTTGACCAAAGGGACCCCGGCGCCGCCCGAGACGTGATACATCCACACCTCGCCAGTGCCGAGCGAGCGGCCGGTCGTGAAATGCTTTTTCGCCACGATGAACTGGCCGTCCGGGCTCCAGCTCGGCTGGTTGAGCAGGCGGAAATCCTCCTTCGATATCTGGCGTTTGTCGCTGCCGTCGCGGTTCATCAGCCAGATATTGTCGCCGCCACCGGCATCGGAAACGAAGGCAATGCGCGTGCCGTCGGGCGAGAATCGCGGTTGGTGCTCGTAGGCAAGGCCCTCGGCGATACGCGTCGGCGTGCCGCCCGCGATCGGCATTGTGTAAATATCGCCCAAAAGATCGAAGGCGATAGTGCCGCCATCCGGCGCCACGTCGACGTTCATCCAGCTGCCCTCGTCCACCGCGATCGGTACCTTGCGCGTCACCATGCCGGGCGGCGCATTGACGTCCCATTTCTCAGGTTTGGCGTCCGGGGACGGGGGGGCCGTCTGAGCCCAAGCCGAGGTCGAACAAGCCAAAGTCGCCGCGAGAGCGAGAGCGAAGCGCGTCATGAAGCATCCCCTGTTTGAATTTTCGTATACCATATGCTCTGGCGGCGAACATGCAAGCGACAGGTTTCGACGAAGAACTGGTAGCGTCGACGGGCGACTGCTAGCCCGGTCGAAAGAGCGATATAGGGAAGGGGACAGGCGTGCCGTTAAAGGGAATTAGGGTAGTCGACTTCGGCCGCTATATCGCCGGCCCTTACTGCGCCGCGCTTCTCGCCGATTATGGGGCCGACGTGATCCGGATCGAGGCCCCCGGCGGCAATGACGATCGCTTTACCGTACCGGTGGCCGAGGACGGGTCGGGGGCGATGTTCATGCAGATGAACCGCGCCAAGCGCTGCCTGACGCTGAGACCGGGCAGCCCCGAAGGCCGCGAGATCGTGCGCCGCCTTATCGAAACCGCCGATGTCGTCGTCGCCAACCTCCCGCACGATGCGCTCGTCAAACTCGGGTTGGACTACGACAGCCTCGCCGCGATCAACCCGCGCGTGATCCTCGCGACCGCGTCGGCGTTCGGCAGCGAAGGCCCGCTTTCTAGCCGTGTCGGATTCGATGCCGTGGGGCAGGCGATGTCGGGCACGGTGCATCTCACCGGAACATCTGACCAGCCCTATCGCGCGCAGGTCAATTATGTCGATTTCGGCACCGCGCTCCACTGCGCGTTCGGCGTGATGCTCGCGCTGCGCGAGCGCGAGGCGACGGGGAGGGGGCAATGCGTGTCGGGATCGCTGCTCGGTACTGCGCTGGCGCTGTCGAACGCGCTGACGATCGACCATGCGCTAAACGGCATCGACCGCCAACCGATCGGCAATCGCAGCTTCAGTTCGGGGCCCACCGACCTGTTCCGCACCCGCGACGGCTGGATTGTCACGCAAATCGTCGGCAGCGGCATCTTCGCGCGGTGGGCGACGCTGGTCGGCCATCCCGAACTGGTGGACGATCCGCGCTACGCCAGCGACATATTGCGCGGCGACAATGGCGAGCAACTGAGTACGATTATGCAGCGATGGTGCGCCGATCGCACGAGCGCCCAGGCGATCGCCGAGATGGGGGCGGCGCGCATTCCCGCCGCGCCGGTCCTCCGGCCGGGCGAAGCACTCGCGCAGCCGCAGGTGGCGGCGATGGGGTTGGTCGAGCCGGTGGACTATCCGGGCGCGAACGCGCCTGTTCCCATCATCCGTGCGCCCATGGTCCTTTCCGGCAGCGAGAAGGCCGATCCGGTGCGCGCGCCGAAGGTCGGCGAGCATAGCGACGCGATCCTCGCCGAACTAGGCTATGACGCCGACGCGATCACGGCTCTGCGCGCCGCGAAGATAATTTGAGCGGGGAAGGGTGGACAAAAGGCCGCCACCCATTAAATTACCGGTCAGTATAAAAATCAGCCCAGGAGCCTCCGATGATCGACAACAGCGAATATGTGCCGCCCAAAATCTGGACATGGGACAAGGAAAGCGGAGGACGTTTCGCCAACATCAACCGCCCGATCGCCGGGCCGACGCACGACAAGGATTTGCCGGTCGGCAAACATCCGCTGCAACTCTATTCGCTCGGCACGCCCAATGGCGTGAAGGTCACCGTCATGCTCGAGGAATTGCTCGCGGCGGGGCACAGCGGGGCCGAATATGACGCCTGGCTGATCAATATCGGCGAGGGCGACCAGTTTTCGAGCGGCTTCGTCGGCGCCAACCCGAACAGCAAGATTCCGGCGCTTGTCGACCGGAGTGGTCCTGACCCGATTCGCGTGTTCGAATCGGGCGCGATCCTGATCCACCTCGCCGAAAAATTCGGCGCTTTCCTGCCGGCCGAACCCGCGGCGCGCGCCGAAACCCTGTCGTGGCTGATGTGGCAGATGGGCAGCGCGCCCTTCCTCGGCGGCGGCTTTGGCCACTTCTTTGCCTATGCGCCCTTCAAGCAGGAATATCCTATCAACCGCTATGCGATGGAAGTGAAGCGCCAGCTCGACGTGCTCGACCGGCGCCTCGCGGATAATGAATATATCGCCGGCACCGATTATTCGGTCGCCGACATGGCGATCTGGCCTTGGTATGGCGCGCTGGCCAAAGGGCTCGTCTATGACGCCGGCGAGTTCTTGCAGGTCGACGACTATAAGAATGTCCAACGCTGGACCGACCAGATCGCCGCGCGTCCGGCGGTAAAGCGCGGCCGGATGGTCAATCGCGTTACGGGCGATCCCGCAAGCCAGCTCCATGAACGTCACGATGCGTCGGACTTCGACCTCAAGACGCAGGACAAGTTGCAGGACGCCGAATGATGCGCATTTTTTGCGCAATGGCCGCGCCGGACAATTAGCCCTCTCTTAAGCCCTGCCATCGACCTGCCGAAATCGGGGCGATCGATGCCGGCGACAAATATGTAAAATATGCAAAAGCGGCGCCGAGTTTTCTCGACGCCGCTTTTATTTCGCCGCGCCATGCTTGCGGCATGACAGGTTCGATCAGACTTGCGCGGCGCGTCCGCAATCCCGCCTCAAGCGGCCTTACCCTGGCGCGCGAGGAGCGTGGCGCCGCCATCGTCGAAATGGCGCTGGTGCTGCCGCTGCTCCTCGCGTTGCTGATGGGCGTCCTCGTCTACGGCCAATATTTCATGCTCGCGCACAGCGTCCAGCAGGCGGCGAACGACGGCGCGCGGGCTTCGATCGCCGGGCTGGACGCCGCCGACCGCCGGGCCGTCGCGACACGGGCGGTGGGGCGCAGTCTTGGGGCTGTGACTGGAACGCACGCGGTTGCCGTTTCGGAAACCGCGGGAGCGATCACCGTCGCCGTCACCTTTACCGTTCCCGAAGACAGTTTCCTGCGATCGGCGTTCGTGCCGTCGCCGGGCAACATCATCCGCGCCCGCGCGACCTTCGAACTCCCGGTGGACTGAACATGGCCAAGGCTTTCCCTCTTCGCCGATTGATCGGTAATCGCCATGCGGGCGTCAGCATATCGGTCGCGTTCGGGATGACGATGCTGATCGGATCGGCGGCGCTTGCGGTCGATGTCGGCTCGCTCTATCTCGACCGTCGGAAACTGCAGGGCATTGCCGATGCAGCAGCCCTCTCGGCAGCCGCGCGGCCCGGCGAGGAGCGTGCGGCCGCAGAGCGCATAATCGCCGCGAATTGCGATTGCGACATCCGGATATCCGCGCTTACGCCCGGCACCTATGTCGCCGACCCCGGGATCCCGGCCGAACAACGGTTCGCCGAGGGGGGGGCTTCACCCAACGCCGTGCGGATCGTCGTGACGCGGAACCGCCCGCTCTTCTTTGGCAGCTTCTTGACGGGACGAAACGACACCCTCATTCGCGCCACCGCGACCGGTGCGCGGCGTGGCTATGCTGCATTCTCCCTCGGTTCGCGGGTGGCGGCGGTCAACGGCGGACTGCCCAATGCCCTGCTCTCGGGGCTGACGGGCAGCCAGCTCAGCCTCTCGTTGATGGACTATAACGCGCTCGCGAGCACCGACATCGATCTGCTTGCCTTTTCCGATGCGCTCCGCACCGAGATTGGCGCCGATGTGCTGACCTTCGGCCAAACGCTCGATACGCAGGTGACGTTGCCGCAAGTCGTCTCGGCCCTCGCGCGCGCCTCGGACGGCCGGACAGCTTCCGCACTCGAACATATTGCCGACCGCGCCCTGCCGCGTGCCCTGCTGCCCTCCCGGGCGATCGATCTCGGGCCGCGATCGTCGGGCATTCGCGTCGATGCGGCAAATCCGGTCAAGGTTAATGCGCTCGGCTTGCTGCGCACGATGTTGCTGCTCGGCAACGCCAACCGACAGGTCGATCTGTCGGTCGAAAGCAATTTGCCGGGCGGATCGGGAATCGATATCGCGTTGATGATCGGCGAACCGCCCGCCAACGCGCCGCTGATCGCGGTGACCGATACCAACGATGTGGTCGTGCGGACCGCGCAGGTGCGGCTCATGCTCGATACGCGCATTGCGACGCCGCTCGCGAGCATCCATCTGCCGGTTCTGGCGGAACTCGGATCGGCCTCGGCGCGGATTTCGGATATCGACTGTGCGCCGAACAGCAGTGCGGCGGTATCGCTCGCGGTCGTCACGTCCCCCGCAAAGGTGGCGCTCGGGACGGTCGCCGAGGCGGATTTCCAGGACATGCAACGCCCACTCGATCCGCAACGTGCGCGCGTCGTGAAATTGCCGCTCGTCAGCGTCGATGCCGAAGCCGAACTGGTCCTGTCCGATCTGAACGAAAAACAGGTCGATTTCTCGCGTAGCGACATCGAGGACGGGAAGGTCAAGACCGTATCGAGCACCGGGCTCGTGGCGGGCGCGGCGAAGTCGCTGGCGGACCGGATGGAACTGCGGGTCAATGCACTCGGTCTCGGGCTGGACCTCAAGGCGCTGACGGGAGTGGTCGGCGAAACAGTCGGCCTCGCCGCGCCGGCAATCGACGGCGTGTTGTCCGACCTCACGGGATTGCTCGGCGTCCAGATCGGTCAGGCCGATTCGCGAATCAACGCGTTGCGTTGCGGCAAGGCAAAACTGGTTTGACGCCGGTTCGGCACCAGAACGGCGACGTCGAGCCAAATCGGGCGAAGCTGCCATGCGACCCCGTCACGATATCGCCCATAATATCCGTACCATCCGCAGCGTTCGGGACAGGATCATGGCGACAGCGCACGAGCCGCAAAGGGTATCGGCCGCAGAATTCATACGGGGTTTCGCAAACTGGCGGCTTCAATCTGCACGCAAACCCGTGGTCGTGACGCATCACGGCAAGGATGCGCATGTCCTGATATCGCTCGACGATTATCGCCGTCTCGGCGGCGATAGCCAAACCGGCCCGGCGCCGGCGGGCAATCTGCAGGACTCGCTTGCGTCGATCGTCGATTGTCTGCGCGACGGCGCAATCGTGATCGATCGCGAATGGCGCATCCTGTCCGTCAATCCGGCAGCCAGCGACATGGCCGAGCGTCCCGCCGCCTCGCTGATCGGCGACCATCTTGCATCGGCATTGCCGCAACTGGCAGAAAGCCTGCTGTTCCAGCGCATCATCCGGCTGATCGATCATCGCGAGCGCTTTTCGGGGGATGTCCCCGGCATCCTGCGTCCGCGCCAGTGGCTGCACATCGACCTCGTCCCCCTGCCGGTTGGCGGGGCCATTTTGTTGCGCGACGTCAGCGACGCGATGGAAAGCTTCGCATCGGCCGACATGCGGCAGGCGCTTGCGACCGCGGTGGATATCGATGGCGCGATCGGACACGCCCGGCTTTCGGTGCGCGAAACGATCGAAGCAGCGAACGACACCTTGACCGGGATGGTCGGCGTCGACGCCGTCGCGATCCGCCGGGTCCGGTTTTCCGCGCTCCTCGCGCTCGGCCGCCGCGCGGCGTTTGCCGAGGCGATAGAGGGCGTTTTCCGCAGCGGCCAACCCGTTCGCGTCGCGTCGCAAATCGTGACGCGCGAGGGGGAGGCGCTCGACGTGGTCCTGTCGATCGCCGAAATACGCGGCGCCTATGCAAGTGAAGGCGCCATCGTCCTCGTCACCCGCGCGCGCGCAGACTGACAATCATCCCCGAAAGCCTTTTACTCACTCCGCCTGCGCGGGGGCGCGTCGACGTGCTGGACAAGGGGCTGGAAGTTGGCGAGGTTGCCGCGCAGTGCGTAGCGAAATACAACTTACCTTTACGTAAGCGTGAACCGATAATATAAGGGCGCAATTGCCCAAGGGAGAATCGTCATGGACATGGAGTTCAGCCCCGAAGACCTGGCCTTCCAGCAGGAAGTGCGCCAGTTCATCGCCGAAAATTACCCCGCGGAACTCCGCGGAAAACAGGATGAAGGCGAGGAGCTGTCCAAGGAAGACTTCCTTGCCTGGCACAAGATCCTGCACAAAAAGGGCTGGATCGCGCCCGCGTGGCCGGTCGAATATGGCGGCACCGGCTGGACGCCGACGCAGCGCTTCATCTGGTCGGAGGAAACCGCGCGCGCCGACTGTATCCGCCTGATGCCCTTTGGCCTCGCGATGGTCGGTCCGGTCATCTACACTTTCGGCACGCCCGAGCAGAAAGCCCATTTCCTGCCGCGCATCCTGTCGGGCGAGGACTGGTGGTGCCAGGGCTATTCGGAACCGGGTTCGGGGTCGGATCTTGCCAGCCTGCGCACCACGGCCGTTTCGGATGGCGACGATTATATCGTCAACGGGCAGAAAACCTGGACGACGCTGGCGCAGCACGCCGACTGGGGCTTCTTCCTCGTCCGCACCGACAAGGACGCCAAGCAACAGGAAGGCATTTCCTTCCTGCTTATCGATATGAAATCGCCCGGCATCACCGTGCGCCCGATCATCACGCTGGGCGGCGAGCATGAAGTCAACGAAGTGTGGCTGGAGGACGTCCGCGTTCCCAAGTCGCAGCGCGTCTATGAAGAAAACAAGGGCTGGACCTGCGCCAAGTTCCTACTCGCGCACGAACGCACCGGCATCGCCGGCGTCGCCGCGTCGAAGCGCGGGATCGAGAAGGTGAAGCAAATCGCGCGCACCGAACTCGACGGCGACAAGCCGCTGATCGCCAACGCTTTCTTCAAGCGCAAGCTCGCCGACCTCGAGGTCGACCTGACCGCGCTCGAATTTACCGAACTGCGCAGCCTTGCCGGCGCCAATGCGGGCAAGGGACCGGGACCCGAATCGAGCCTGCTCAAGATCAAGGGGTCGGAAATCCAGCAGCGGTTGACAGAACTGACGCTCGAAGCCGTCGGCCATTATGGCGCCCCCTATTTCCGCGGATTCGGAGAGGGCGACAACGAGCATCCGATCGGGCCCGATTATGCGCACCGCGCCGCGCCGACCTATTTCAACATGCGCAAGACGACGATCTATGGCGGATCGAACGAGATCCAGCGCAACATCATCGCGAAGATGGTTTTGGGGCTCTGACCCGAAACCACCCCGGACCCGGTCCGGGGTCTCCATCGGCCCTGAGGGCCGTGTGCGGCAATGGGCCCCGGCTTGCGCCCGGGAACACGGAAAAGAGATAGACGAAATGGATTTCACCTACACCGAAACGCAGGACATGATCCGCGACACGCTCGCCCGCTTTCTGGGCGACACCTATGATTTCGAAATGCGCCAGAAGTTCATCAATTCCGACAGCGGTCGCGATCCGGCGATCTGGACCGCGCTGGCGCAGGAACTCGGCATGCTGGGTGCCTCCTTTGCCGAGGAGCATGGCGGGCTGGGCGGCGGCGCGCTCGAAAATGCCATCGTGATGGAAGAACTGGGCAAGGTTATCGGGATCGAGCCCTACCTGCCGACCGTGGTGATAGCGGGCGGCGCGCTGAAGGCCGTCGGCGGCGCGCAGGCCGACGCGATGATCCCCGAGATTATCGCGGGCAATGCGATTATCGCCTTTGCCTATGCCGAGCCGCAGGGGCGCTACGACCTCGGGAATTTGCGCACCACGGCGAAAAAGGACGGCGCCGGTTATGTGCTGAACGGCCACAAGGGCGTCGTTTATGCCGCGCCTTGGGCGACGCACCTGCTCGTCACCGCGCGCACCGGCGGAGACCAGCGTGATCGCGACGGCGTTTCGCTGTTCCTGATCGACGCCAACCTGCCGGGTATCGTTCGCCGCGACTATCCGACTGTCGACGGGAACCGCGCGTCCGAAATCTATTTCGAGAATGTCGCGATCCCCGGCGACGCGTTGCTGGGCGGCGAGGGTGCCGGCCTCCCCATCATTGAACAGACCGTCGACGAGGCAACCGTCGCGGTGTGCGCCGAAGCGACCGGCGTGATGCAGAAACTGCACGAAGGCACGCTGGAATATACGCAGCAGCGCAAGCAGTTCGGCGTGCCGATCGCGAAATTCCAGGTGTTGCAGCACCGCATGGTCGATATGTTCATGGAGGTCGAGCAGGCGCGGTCGATGACGATCATGGGCACGCTGAAGCTGGGCCTGCCCGCGAACGAACGCATGGCGGCGGTTTCGGCGGCCAAGGCAAAGGTCGGACGCGGCGCCAATTTCGTCGGACAGAATGCCATCCAGACGCACGGCGGCATCGGCATCACGCAGGAACTGGCGATCGGCCATTATTTCAAGCGCGCCACGATAATCGAAGGCCAGTTCGGCAGCGTCGATCATCATATGGACCGGTACGAACGGATCGTGCTGGCGGACTGACGGCGCGCGCGATCGGGTGGCGTGCTCGGATCGCGTTGCGACGCGGTATCCGTTGACGACGGCACACGATCGATAGTTGCCATAAATCCTCCCTGTGGCGAAGCCATGGGGAGGTGGCAGCGCGAAGCGCTGACGGAGGGGCAAATGGCGCGACGTTGCAGCCCCTCCACCACGCCCTGGGGGCGCGGTCCCCCTCCCCACCGCGTCGCGACATGGAGGACTTTATCGTCCGCTAACCACCCCAAAGCCGGCGCCGGCAAAAAGGCCTTTCCTACAATATTCGGCTATGCCAGCGTTCATACCGGCTCTTTCAAGCGGTAGATAAAGGCGGTTGCTGGCTCGCTTGCGCATGCGGTCGCGGCTGACGCGTCCCGTACCCCTGCGACGTCAAATCGGGCGGCGCACAAGGCTGACCTTTACTGACCTTTGGATCGAGATGCGGTCCTCACGCCGCACCGATCCTGGACAAATCCCGCTGACGCGTGTCGGCTCCGCAGTCACCAGCCGTGCTATTGCCCCGCCAGTCGCACGAAGCGCATTGCGCCTTCGGCGCGGTGGAGCGTCAGGCCATGGTCCGTTCTTTCGGCGCAGGCGTCGGAAAAATCGACCACGCCGATATCATTGGGCTCGATGATCACGCGCAGCTTGCCGCCGTCGGCCTCGGTCAGTTCGTAGCGCGGAGCGGTGATGCCATAGATCGGCTCGCGCAGTTCGGCCCAGCGCGGGATTCGCTTGTCGCCCTCGGGCATCGTCCAGCCATCGTCCTGCGTATAGCCTTCGGCCGTTTCGCCGCTGTCGAAGCCGATCACGAAATCGACGCCGGCGACGCCGCGGCCGTTGGGCCAGGTGACAAGCAAGGTGGGAACGGCGCCGTCGATTGCGAGCGGCATCCCCTTGCGCATCGCGGGCGGCACCGGCCTGGGATCGGTGGTCAGGCAAATCATTTCGCCGCGCGCTTGCCAGCGGCCCTCGGCGCGCTCGTCGAGCGCGCCCGCGGCGAGGACATATTGGAAGCGTCCGTCGGTCCGGATCAGCAGGCCGCCGCCGACATCGGGCCCCTCCGCCAGCGCATATTCGCCGACAAAGGGCGAGTCCTGCGCGGCGGCGGGTGTCGTGATCAGCGCGAGGGCGAAAAGGAGCGTTCGCATTCGGCGACCATGCGGCGGCGAGCGCGCAGATGCCAGCCCCTTTCCACAATTGCCGCCACCTGCTAGGCGCCCGCGCCATGTCCAAGCATTCCGACCGCCGCACCTTTGCCATCATCTCGCACCCCGACGCGGGCAAGACGACGCTGACCGAGAAATTGCTCGTCGCGGGCGGCGCTATTCATATGGCGGGCGAGGTGAAGGCGCGCGGGGCCGCGCGGCGCGCGCGTTCGGACTGGATGAAGATCGAGCAGCAGCGCGGCATTTCGGTGACGTCGTCGGTGATGACATTCGAACATGCGGGGCTGGTGTTCAACCTGCTCGACACGCCGGGGCACGAAGATTTCTCGGAAGACACCTACCGCACACTGACCGCCGTCGACAGTGCAGTGATGGTGATCGACGCCGCGAAGGGCATCGAGCCGCAGACGCTGAAGCTGTTCGAGGTGTGCCGCCTGCGCTCGGTGCCGATCATCACCTTTATCAACAAGGTCGATCGCGAGGGCCTGCCGCCGTTCGAGCTGCTCGACGAGGTGGCCGACCGGCTCGCGCTCGACGTTTGCCCGATGAACTGGCCCGCGGGCATGGGCGGGCAGTTCGAAGGGATTTACGACCTGGTCGATCCGGCGATCATGAAGCCCGGCGGCGATGCCTCGCGCATGTATGAGGGCGATCGTTTCAGCGTGTCGGGTCTCGACGACGACGCGCTCGCGGCACGGCTCAGCGCCGACGCGCTTTCGCAGCTCAGGGAAGAAACCGAACTCGCCTCGGCCTGCTATGCGTCTTTCGATGCGGCGGCCTACCGCAGCGGCGACCTGACGCCGGTCTATTTCGGCTCGGCGCTCAAGGAGTTCGGCGTCGTCGACCTGCTCAATGCCCTTGCGTCGCATGCTCCGGGCCCGCAGCCGCAGCCCGCCGAACCGGCGCCCGTCCAGCCGGATGACGAGGCCGTGACCGGCTTCGTGTTCAAGGTGCAGGCAAATATGAATCCCGCGCACCGCGACCGCATCGCCTTCATGCGCCTCTGTTCGGGCAAGTTCGAACGCGGGATGCGGCTGATGCAGGGCGGCACGGGCAAGGCGATCGCGATCAGCCGCCCGATGCTGTTCCTGGCGCAGGACCGCGAAATGGCCGAAGAGGCCTATCCCGGCGATATCATCGGCATCCCGAACCACGGCACGCTGCGCGTCGGCGATACACTGTCGGAGCGGAGCTATGTGACGATCACCGGCCTGCCGAATTTCGCGCCCGAAATCCTGCGCCGCGTCGCGCTGGTCGACCCGACCAAGACCAAGCAGTTGAGAAAAGCGCTCGACGACATGGCGGAGGAGGGGATCATTCAGGTCTTCTATCCAGAAATCGGCGCGAACATGATCGTCGGAGTCGTCGGCCAGTTACAATTGGAGGTGCTGATCAGCCGGTTGGAGGCCGAATATAAGGTCGAGGCCAAGCTGGAACAGTCGCCGTGGGACACCGCGCGCTGGATCGCGAGCGACGATCCGGCGGCGCTGAAAGCCTTCCAGGCCGACCATCGCGGGGCCTCGGCGACCGACCGCGACGGCGCGCCGGTGTTCATGGCGAAGGACGCATGGGAAGTCGGCTATGTAACGCAGCGCCACCCCGCGATCCGCTTTACAGCGACGAAAGAGCGGGTGTTCGCCGACGCGGGTTGATCGATCCGGCCAGTTCCGCCACCATGCTCCCACTGTCGGCAGAGGTGGGGGTATCGATGCACAGAGGGATTTTGACGCTTGCACTGGCGGCGCTGGGGGCGCCGGCGGGGGCCCAGGCGCCCGTCGAACTGCCGATCGCGCCGGGTTTCTGGACCAACGACGATCAGGCGTGCGCCACGGCGCGCTATGGCTATATTTTCGACGGCACGCGCTGGGGCTCGGTCTATTATTACGGGCCGACCGGCAATCTGGGACCGGCGGCTGAATTGCAGCCGATCACGCAGACGCGCGCCGTAGGCGATGGTTTTATCCAGATGCAGTTTGGCGGCTTCGACGGAGCGGGCTATTTCCGGCTGAAAGCGACAGGGAAAGGCCGAGCGCTCTATCGCGTCGGTGCACCCTTTCGCGAAGAGATACAGGTTTCGGACGAGGCGCTGATTCACTGCTCCTATCAGGCGATGTCGCCGAAGATGAAGGCGGCAATGCGCCGCTTCGCGCCCGCGCTCGCTAAATAAGGCTGAGCAGGTCGGTGGGGGGCGGGGCCGCGCCCTCCGCCTCTTCCTCCTCGCCCTCAAACTTGCTGAGGGTAATGCCGAGCAGACGGATGCCCTGTCCGGTCGGAAGCAGCGGAGCGAGGATCGCTTCGCCCGCCGCGAGCAGCGAAGTGCCGTCGGCGATGGGGAAGGGGACGGTCCTTGCACGGGTGATCGTCTGGAAATCGGCGTAGCGCAGCTTCAGCGTCACGGTACGGCCGCGCGCGCCCTTTTTTGCTGCGCGGTCCCACACCACCGTACAGACATGCGCGAGCGCCTCGCGGATTTCGGCGTCGGCAATCAGGTCGTTGAAGAAGGTGCGCTCGCCCCCCAGCGATTTGAGCGGGCGGTTCGACTTGACCCGGCGATGGTCGATCCCGCGCGCGAGATTATAGAGCCATTCGGCGCTGTTGCCGAAATGCGTCGCGAGCCACAATGCGTCCTTCGCCGCGAGGTCGGCGCCCGAAAAGACGCCGAGCCCCTCCATCTTTGCCGCGGTGACCGGGCCAATGCCGTGAAAGCGGCGGATCGATAGTGTCTGGACGAAGGCGGCCCCCTTGCCGGGCGGAATCACGGTCAGCCCGTCGGGCTTGTTCTGGTCCGACGCGAGCTTGGCGATGAACTTGTTATAGGACACGCCGGCCGAGGCGGTGAGGCCCGTTTCCTGGGCAATGCGCCGGCGGATCAGCCGCGCGGTGGCGGTGGCGCTGCCGAGTCCCGCCTTGTCGGCGCTGACGTCGAGATAGGCTTCGTCGAGCGACAGCGGCTCGACCTCGTCGGCATAGTCGCGAAAGATCGCGCGGATCCGGTGCGAAACCTCGCGATAGACCTCGAACCGCGGCGGCACGAAGATTAGAGCGGGGCATTGGCGCTTCGCGGTGATGCTGGGCATTGCCGAGCGGACGCCGAACTTGCGCGCCTCGTAACTCGCCGCCGCGACGACGCCGCGCCGTGACGAGCCGCCGACCGCGACGGGCTGCCCCCGCAGCGCCGGATCGTCTCGCTGCTCGACCGAGGCGTAAAAGGCATCCATGTCGACATGGATGATCTTGCGGACCGGGGCGTCCGCACCGTCGCCGGGGTTCTGATCGTCGCTGTCGTGCACGGCGCATCTTTTAACATGTTGCCAACATGTTCTCAATGCCACGCTTGACGCGAGCCGATCAAAATGGCAATCGCCGCCGACCTTGGCAATGCGGGTATAGCATAGTGGTAATGCTCTAGCCTTCCAAGCTAGCTAGGCGGGTTCGATTCCCGCTACCCGCTCCAAGCCCCCTTTCATCGCTACCGCCGACTTCAGGCTACCGGCCGCGCGTTAATAGGCGACGTCGACGGCGATGCGCAGGGTGCGCGGGCGCAGAGGGGTAAGGAAGCCTTCGTTACCCTCGACGAACGGCGTTCCCAGCGAGAAGCGGTTGCCGCGCGAGTCGAAAAGATTGGTCAGCGTCAGCGACAGGCCGCGACGTTCGTTGCCGACACGCATCGCGATGCCCGTATCGACATAGTCGCCCTGGCTTTCGCCCAGCACGGGGCCGATGCCGAGGCGCGACGGCCCGATGTAGCTCGCCCAGCCGTTGACGCGAAAACCCTCGTTGCCGAGCATCGTCGCATAATTGACCGAGCCGCGGACGGCATGTTTCGCAACGTTCGGAATACGGCCAAGCCGGATCGGCGCGGTGTCGTAGACCGGCAGGATCTGCGGCGCGAAATCGTCGACGCGGCTATGGTTGTAGACCGCGCCCAGTTCGAAAGTCAGCGCGTCGGTCGGCCGCATCGCTATCGTGCCCGACAGGCTGGTGATCCGCCCGTCGCCGATATTGGCCGTGGTCGGAAAGCCGTTGCTATCGATGAAATCGGCCTGGATGTTGCGCCAGCGGCTGTAAGAGAGCGCGAGGCTCGCATCGAGCAGGCTGTGCCCCTTGTCGCCGAACCGCATCCCGGCCTCCCACGTTCGCACCTGGTCGTTAAGGAAGCGGCGAACGAAATTGCCGTCGACCGCGAGCCCGCCGGGTCGGAAGCCCTCCTGATAACGGGCGTAGAGCCGGACATTGTCGAGCGGGGTAGCGAGCAGCGAGAAGGAGGGGAGCAGGTCGGTTTCGTTGCGCGAAGCGGTGGTCGCACGCTGCGCCGGATCGAGCGCAAGGAAGAAGCCTTCCGCCGTGCCGCCGAGCCGTGCGTGCGACAAACGAAGCCCGCCCGTCGCGACGAGATTCGGCATCAATTCGACCGTCGCCTCGGCATAGCCGGTGACTTCGGTGATCCGGTTGGTGACGCCCGGCAGGATCGCGCTGATCCCCCTGAGAGTCACCTCTGTCGGCGCCAATTCGGCTGGCGGCGCCGCCTCGGCCCGGGCGGGCAGGTTGGCGCTGAACCCTGCCGTCCCGAAACCGGCGATCCCGAAATCGCGCGTCTGCCGCGCACGATTGTCGATGAAACTGACGCCTACTACCCAACCAAGCCCATCGTGATAAGGCCGCGAAAGGCGGTTTTCGCTGACGAACATGCGCGTTGCATTGCGCTGGTCGAGCACGCGCGGCCGGTTGCTGATCAGGCTGACGTCATAAGGCGAGAACAGGCGCTCGATATCGACTGCACCCGCCTGCACGCCGTCGGGGACGGTGGCGTCGAACCGTTCGAACAGCCGGTGTTCGATATAGGCGTTCGACGACTGGAAACGGAGGTCGCCCCAATCCTTCATCACAACAACCGTGCCGAGCCCATAGCGCGCCTTCGCATTCTGCTGAACGAGCGAATTGCGTACGAGCGGCGGCGCGTCCTTATCGGCATATTGCGCGTCGTCCGATGTAATGACCTGATAAATGCCACCCAGATCGATCGTCCAGCCGTCGCCGGCCTCGAACCGGAAAGTGCCGCGACCCCCGCGAACATGGACGCGATTGACGTCATTCTGCCCCAGCATCGGGTTGTCGATATAGCCGCCATCGGTCAGCATATAGCCGACAAGGCGCAGCGCATGGCCATTTTCGCCGACGGGCAGGTTCGCGATCGCTGCGATATCGCCGCCGGGGTCGCCATGCTGTGTAACCGAGACGCCGGCGATCGCCTGTACCGACATGGCGCGCGGATCGGGCGCCTTCGGCACGACGCGAATGATCCCACCGAGCGAGCCGGCGCCGTAGAGGGTGCCCTGCGGCCCTTCCAGGATTTCGACATTATCGACGTCGTAGAGCCTGAGGTCGGGATCGGGCGCATTATAGCTGAGACGGATATCGCCGAGATATTGGCCTACGGTGGATTGCGTCGGACCGGTAAAGCTCGAGTCGGCGATGCCGCGAATGAACAGCTTGTTGCGCCCCGAACCCAGATGGGTCGAGGATACGGTCGCGGTGCGCGACAGGATCGAATCCATCCCGCGCTCGCCGCCAAACGCCAAATCGCCGCCATCCAGCTGGGTGGCGACGCCCGCGAAGTGCGAATAGGGAAGGTCGGTCTTGGACGCGGTGACGATGATCTCGTCGTGCGCCGCCGCGACCATGTCGTTCGACGGCTCTCGCGCACGCGGCTGCGGCGCCTGCCGCGGCGGCGGCGTGGCGCGATGGGCAGCGCGGGGCGGTGGCGGGCGGCGTTCGATCCGCCAACTCGTCGCACTGACACGCACGGCCCGCGCATCGGACCCCGCCAGCAGGCGACGGATCGCTTCGTCGACGCTCATCCGCCCGCGAACCGGTTTGACGCGCGCGCCCCACAGTTTCGCATCGACGACGCTGATACTGACCCCCGCCTGCCGGCTCACGACGGGCAGCACGCTCGACAAATTGCCCTTGGGGATATCGAACGCACGTTCCTCAGCCGCCTGCGCCTGTACAGGCAAGGCCAGCAGGATCGCCATCGTGGCAGCGAAGAGGCAAGGGCAAAGGCGCGACGTCATGGTCAGCGGGTCAAAATCCAGCCATCGCCCTGCCGCTCGGCCTTCGTCCCCGACAGCGCGGCGAGATCGGCGATCGTGCGGCCGCGGTCGTTGTCGACGATCAGCGCGCCGCGGAACGACAGATCGGCCGCTTCGGGCGCGATGCTGACCTGCATCCCGGCGGTGCGTTTCAGATCCTCCGCCACCACCGACAGCGGCGTACCGTTATAGACGAGCAGGCCGGTGCGCCAGCCGCCGACGCTGGCGATATCGACGTCCTTGACTGCGGGGGCGTTGTTGTCGTCGTCGCGCGCGTCGAGTCCCTTGCCCGCGACCACGCGCACATTGTCGCGATCGGGGTTGTAGAGGACGACGCCTTCGGACACCGCAACGCTCGTCTGGCGGGCGCGCCGGACGACGTTGAACGCGGTGCCGAGGTCGACGATCCGATTGGCGCCCGCCTCTACGACGAAGGGATCGCCTTCGCGGTGGACGACGTGGAACATCGCTTCGCCCGATTCGAGCCGGGCGAAACGCGGACGATCCTTGTCGACCTCCACCACGGAACCGCCGTTGATCTCGATCCTCGACCCGTCGGCGAGCGTCACGGTGCGATGTTCGCCCGCCGCGGTTTCGATCCGGTTCGGGTCGCCGAACAGCCCCAGGCTCGAGACGCCGATCACGCCGACAAAGGCGGCTGCGATCGCGCCGCCGAACCAGGCGCGGCGCGACGGGCGGCGCGGCTGTTCGCCCCGCAGAGGCATCCCCGGCGCAGCGGGCGTCCGCGGCAGGGCGTCCAGATCCTGATCGAAGCTCGCAATCGCATCGTAGATCGCGGCATGACCGGAATCCTCGGACAGCCAGTCGGAGAAGCCGTCCCAATCGGCAAAGTCCGGGTCGCGCTGCCGGATCAGCCAGTCGATCGCGCGGGCTTCCGCGGCGGCGTTGGTCGCGTCAGCCTGCATCGAACTGCCTCCGTATCGCGGTGAGCGTGGCATATACTTTCCGCAGATCGGCTTCGACCGTACTCAGGCTGACCCCCAATTCGTTCGCGATATCGCGCTGGTGGATGCCGTCGACACGAAAACGGCGAAAGATACGCGCTGGACGCTCGCCGATGGCGGCGATCGCGGTTTCGACGAGCGCGAGCTGCTCGCGCGAGATCAGCGACGCCTCGGTCGAAGGGCTGTGCTGGGCGGAGGCTTCGCCCCAAGCCTTGTCGCGGAGTTCGCTCTGACGCGCCGAACGGTAGCGATCGAGCATCAGATTGTTCGCGGCGCGCATGACATAGGATAAGGGCTCGGCGATCGGGCCCGTGCGCCGGTCAGTCAGGCGCATCCACAGATCCTGGAACAGGTCCTCGGCAGCATCGCCTGCCCCGCGCACCTCGAGGAAACGGATGATCCGGTCCCGATTGGCGAGCAAGACGCCTTCGATGCCCTGGGCGGCGTCGGTTCGATCGTGCGAACTGGTCATGGATTGCTTGCTTTGGAACGCCATCTCTTGCCGGTCGGCGCCATCCCGCTGTGCGCCATACGTCCCCCTGACCACGCAATCATATAGCGCCAACGCCCCACTGCGCAACTGCGGTGAAGGAGAGGAAGAGATGGCAAGTGCAAACATCGGTTTCTGCGTTCGTTGCTGAGCAAGGGGGAAGCGAGGGTAGGGGAAGCCGCTTCCCCCTTGCATGCGGGTCGGGCCGGGGGGCTAGAGGCCGACCCGCAAACTGGCACGGAACGCCCAGCCGACATGGCTCTGCTGTTCTTCCGCGGACACTTCTCCGGCGACCTGGAACGCCGAGTTGCCGGCGATGCCGCGGAAACGGCCGACCCAGCCACTGGTGCGATCATCGGGCGTGAGCGTGAACGGCGTGCCGTCCTTGAACGAGGCGGTTGTCGCGCCCAGCGTCCCGCTCACGATCTGGCGGCGCCCGCCTTCGATCTCGAAGCGCGTCCAGCCGTCATATTCGTCGGCTCCGCCAAATTCCATCCCGAGGGCGACCGTACCTGAAACGGCAAGTTCGTCGCTGTCGCGGCTGAGCACATTCAGGTCGAGCGCGTCGCCGCCGCCGGTTTCCTGATAGCCGTCTTCCTTCAGCTTGTAATAATCGACCGCGACCATCGGGCGGATGGTCAGCCCGCCGGCGTGCGCGTCATAGGCGAGTGAGCCCGACGCCGACCACAAGGTGCCGTCCCATTTGCCCTTCATCGTCTTTTCGATGTCCTCGGCGCCCGCTTCGGCGCGGAAGATGCGGGTGCCCTTGAAGCTGATGGGCGCGCCCGAAACACGGGCGTTTGCCATGAAGCCGTCCGAACGCAGGCGCCAGTGCAGCGCACCTTCGAACTGGCTGCTGCTCACTTCGTTGGCGTTGCTGCCGTTTCCGTCCTTGCCGCTGAGATAGGCGATCGAACCGCCGAAATTGCCGAGATCGCTCTCGATTTCGGCACCGAGCGAAATACCCCAACCGCTGACGTCGTAACTCGCAGTCTCGCCGACGCTCTTCGAGGTGCCCCAGACGGCCTGGTTGACCCAATAGCCCCATTTGCCCTCGTCCTGGAACGGGGCGTTAGGGTCTTGCAGGTAGCGCGCCAGCGCGCGCGAACCGGAAGTCACGGTTTCGAAAACGCCGCCTTCATGTTCGGGCAACATCTGGCCGAGCTGCGCCTTGAACTGTTCGCCGTCGCGGATGCCAAGGAATACATCCTCGATCTTCTGGTCGGCGACCACCGCGTCGATGACAGCATTAAACGCGCCCGATTCTGAGCGGTTGAGCCCGAGCTCGCTCGTGCTCTTGCGCGACACATCGACGATGAGCTGCGTCGCGTTCGACGACAGCGTGCCCTTGTAGAGGAAAGGCAGCAGCGCCTGCGACGCCGTGAGGTTGCTTGCGCCGGTCAGCGAACCCGCGCTCAGCACGACATGCTGGCCCTCGGCCTCTTCGATGCTCGACAGTTTGAGCAGCAGATTGGATTCGGCGCCGAAGCTGGCGTTGCCGGTGACCTGAAGCGCGGTGCCCGTGTCGCCACTGTCGAGCATGACGCCAAGGGTACCCTTGTCGGTGACCGCCAGCGACGCGATGGTCGCCGCGCCGCCGATGTCGAAGATGCCGCCGGCGACCGTTACGGCAGTGCCTTGCGAATTGCGCAGACTGCCCGAGAAGATCGACGTGCCGCCGATGCTGAGCGTGTCGCTGCCGCCGCCGAAATCGATCACGCCGCCGAATTTCGAGGTGCCGACGAGCGTCACGCTGTCGCTGCCCGCGCCGAACTGAGCCGTGCCGTCATAGGTAGCGTCCCCCGACAGGGCGAGCTTGTTATCGCCTGCGCCAAAGAAGCTGTCGCCCTTTACCGAACCGTCGGCGATGTCGAAGGTGTCGTTGCCGCCGCCGAAGCGAACGTCGCCAACGATGCTGGGAGCGGTGACGCCCGACGCCACGGCTGTCTGTTTGACCGTCGTGCCGGCACCGTTCGCCGACAGGTCAATTGCAATATTGCGATCCGACGCAGCGGCGGCGCCAGTCGCGCTGATCGCGCCGCTGTTCTCGACCGTCGTCACTTTGCCCGACAGGTCGACGACGGCGCGTGCCGTGCCATTGTCCCCGCCCGTTTTCGCGATGATGGAACCGCTGTTGCGGATCATTCCGACATCGCCGCCAGCATCTATCAGCACCGCGGTTGCGATCGACCCGGCCGCGTTGCCGCCGGTGATCGCCTCGACCTTGCCCGCATTGCGGATTTCGGGGGTCGTCGCGCCGTTGCCGAAGCGGATAGCCGTCGCCGCGCTGTCCTTCGACTGCGCCGATACGCTGCCCGTGCTGCCGATGCCGAGCCCGCCGGCGATCGTCACCGCGCCGCCGAGACCGCCGACCTGGATCGCATTGCCGTCCTTGCCGGCGTAGACGCCGTTCCCGAGAACCGACCCGTCGATGATCATGCCGAAGCCGGTTCCGGTGCCCGCGACCGGACCGATCGTCACGGCCTGTGTCGCCGATCCGATGCGGATCGCGGCGGCCGAACCGAAGGAGCGAACCGAAGCGGCCCCTTCCTTCGAATCCTCGATGCCGTCCTTGTCTTCGTCATTATCGGTCGTGCTGCTGTCCTTGGGCGGCACGGCTAGGACGATGCCGCCGCCGACATTGCCCTCGATCGACAGCGCCGGACCGCCGATCAGCAGGTCGTCGGCGTCGAGCTTCGACGGGTCGGCGGGCGGAGTGACGGTGCGATAGCCCGTCGCAGTGAGGTTGCCCTGAACGACGAGCGCGCCGGAGATATTGCCCGAAAGCCGCGCGGCCATCGCATCGACGCCGGTTCCGCTGATCTCGCCCGCGAGGCGGACGTTGCCGGTCACGTCCTGAAGCCCGATGCCGAGCGCGCGGTCGCCGAGGACCTGCACCGTGCCATTGTTGACGAAATTGCCCGTGAGCGGCCCTCCGAGGCGGATACCCGCCGAATCATTGCCCTTGACGGTGATCACGCCGCCATTCGTGATATTGCCGGTGAAGGCGCCGCCAGTCGCGATCCCGACGCGATTGCTGCCCACCGCAAACGGGCCGTCGAGGTCGCCGTCCTTGTCGATGTCGGTCGGTGCATAGGTTTCGCCGAGGTTGATCTTGCCGCCGGTCGCGACCGTGATGCCGCTCGTCACGCCGTCGTTCGCGAAGATGCCCGTTGCGCCGTCGATATTAATGAACTCGATCGTGCCTTCGTTGACGACCTTGTGATTGCTGTCGATCGTGATCGCCGGACCAGAGGTGGTGGGCTTGATCGAACCCGAGGCGGCAAGGCGCGCATCGTCCGCGGCAGTGCCGCCCTTGACCGTCGAAGTGCGGATCGGCGCGGTCAACGCGTTGCCGATCACGGTTTCGGCGGCGGCGGGCGCCGCCAACATGGCGGCCAGGCTGGTGGACGCTAGCAAAATCTTACGCATCGGATTCCTCTTGTGATCTGGGGCCGGATTTTTTCCGGCGACAACCACAAGACGGAGCCGGCGCGGCGCGGCCTTGGAAAAAATTTTCCGACCGGACGGATCAGTGCCGCCCCGGCAACTCGATCAGCTTCAGGCCGAGCGTCGAGGCATTTTGCACGGCCTCTTCGCGGCTGTTTGCGCGCAATTTGCGCATCACATTCTTGAGGTGCCACTTTACCGTTTCGGGCGCCAGTTGCAGCGTCCGCGCGATTTCCTTGTTCGATTCGCCCGCGTTCAGCGCGCTCAATATTTCGATCTCGCGCTCGGTAAGGAAAGAAAAGGCCTCGCCCGGTGCGGCGGGACGGGCCCCCTCCAGCGCCGGGTTGCGGCGCGACGGTTCGGCGAGTTTCAGGAGCGCGAGGAAGGATCCCGACGAATAGGCCTCGCTGCAGAAATTCTGGACCGCGCGAACACCGGTGACGTCGAGGATATCGACGATCGTTCGGCGAAATCCGGCGCTGGCGGCGTGGTTGAGGAAGCGCACGATCTCGAGCTCAACCATCTTGTCGCAGCGGCCGCTGAGCTGGGGCAGGATGTTGAGTAGTGTCGCGGTCGCGCGCAGTTCGGCGTCGTCGGCATTGGACGCGAGGCGCAGCAGCCGTTCGGCCGCCGCCGTCAGGCGGGGGCGGTCGCCACTGGCAATCGCCTCATAGGCGCGCATTTCGGATAGAATGGCAAAGGCGCGCGCGGGTGCCGACAGCGGATCGAGCACCGCGGCCTCTTCGTCACCCATGGCGACGATCGATTCGGCGTCGATCGTTGGCGGCAGGCGGAGCCGCGCGCGCTCGACGACGCACATTGCCTTCATCGGAATCCAGTCGCGTGCGAACGCCAGGGCTTCCGCCCGGTCGATGAGGGACGCCGCCGTACGCGCCTGTTCCAGATGGACCGCGGCACGGATCGCAACGAGGAACGCCGGAATCGTCGCATCCTGAAATGCGCTGCCTTCCAGCGCGGGCAGCGCATTTGCCGCCAGTCCGGCCGCCGCCGCCATGTCGTCGCGTTCATAATGGCAGCGTGCCAACGCGGCGTCGACCAGCGCCGGCGCGAGGCCAACCCCCGCGGTAAGCTGCCGGGCGTCGAAAAGCAGGCGTTCGGCATCGTCGAGCTGCCCCTGCGCGCGCGACAGCGAGGCCTTGGCACATATGGCGAGCGCCAGGGGCAGGTCGAGCGAACAGTCGGCATTGTGCGGCGTCAAGGGGCGAAGCACATCGTGAACGAGGCCGAATAGCCCTCGTTTGAGCGCGCCATGCGCCAGGAGGGTGCGGATCATGGCGACAGCGAAGTCGGATAGTCCGTGCGGCGCCGCGAGCAGTTGGTCGCACGTCTCGACGATTTCGGCGAGCCCGTCGCCCGCATAGGCACGGTGGACGAGCCCGATCGCGCGCGCCTCCGGAACGACATCCTTCGCTTCGAGCGCGGCAATCGCCGCTTGCGCCGCCGGATGCGCGGTCAGGGCGTATAGCCAGGCTCGGGCCTCGCGCAGCGCCGGGACCGCCGCCACTTCGGCAGGCGGCAACCGATCGATCCACCCAGAAAGCGCTGAAAGATCGCCCTGTCGCAGCATCGGCATGGCGATTCGGGCGAGCAGCGCCGCCGCCCGTCCAGTGTCGCCTGCAAGCATCGCCTGTTCCGCGGCGGGCTCCTCCATGCCCTGCGTCGCGAAATAGCGCGCGGCAGCGCGGTGCAATTCTACGCGCGTATCGGCCTCCGGAGCGCCCGGATACCGCGCAAGCGCCGTGCGAAAGGCCGAATGGATGCGATACCAGCCCCCGCGTCCCGCGAGCGGTTCGACGAAGAGCCCCCGCGCCGCAAAGTCGCGCAGCATGGCGGCTCCATTCTCTTCGCCGCCGAGCAACCGCGCGAGGTCGCCGCAGAGGTGCGGGACCGCCGCGCAGCGTTGTGCAAAGCGTCGCTCTGCGTCGGTCAGGCTGCCGATCACGGGGGCGAGGTGAAGGTCGATCTGCTGCGGAAGCGCGGCGCCGCCGTGACGCGCGGTCAGCCGCAGTCCCGCCGGCCAGCCTTGCAGCACCGCATTGATTGCGGCCGCTTCTTGAGGCGACAGGGCTTTGCCCGTGGCGCGCAGGAAGGACCGAACTTCATCGTCGGTCAAGCCGACATCGGCGCCGTCCATGGCGAGTGCCATGCCGCGCCGTTCGACGTCGCCCGTGTCGGTCGCGGGGACGGCCCGGCTCGTCAGGACCAGCCGCAACTGAGCAGGGGGATGGCGGAGCAGTCCGTTCAAAACATCGATCACGCGCGCATCGGACAGGCGGTCGATATCGTCGAGGACGAGCAGAAGCGGCCGGTCGGCATCGTCGATCAGGTCGGCAAGCGCTGCCGACAGGATGGCCGCGGGCACCGAGGCCGCCGAAATGTCGCGCGAACCAGCGCTGCGGAGCCCGCCGCTCGCCAGCCGCACCGCTTCGAACAGATGGCCGATCGCGGCCGGTTCATTGTCGTCGCGCTCGAACGAGACCCAGCCGGCGAACCAGCCCGCAGCACGCGCTGCAGCGAACAGCGTCGCCGCAAAGGCCGTCTTGCCGTAGCCTGCGGGCGCGCGCACGAGGCAGATTTCATGATCTGCAAGGGCCGCGAGCGTGGCTTGCCAGCGCTTGGTCCCGACCAGGTCGGCGGGGAAGCGAGGCGGGGCGAATTTGCCCCTGGCAACCACCCGCGTGCGGCCCGTCGTCGTTGCGCGATCCTGCGCGCTTGCCTCGATCCTCAAACCCGGCTGGATGGTCATATCGTCGCCCTCCATGTGTCCGTCATGGCTATAGCCATGCGAGCCCCGCGGCAAGCGTCCCCCCCATCGGTCCCCCCGCCGCGCGGCCTGTGCATGGCAGGATCGGCGCCATAGCCTCGCCAACTATCGAAGGGCCCACACAGAATGGTCCGAACCATGGGAGAAGAGGCGTGACGAATAGAGCGATTCTGGCTGGTTTCCTGTCCACAACCATGTTCGGATGGCAGGGCGTGGCCTTTGCGCAGGGGGCGGAAGCCGCTTCCGAAGCCGACAGCGGCGGCATCGCCGAAATCGTCGTCACCGCGCAGAAACGCGCGCAGAATTTGCAGGACGTTCCCGCCGCGGTGTCGGCGATCGGCGGCGATGCGCTCGCGGCGCGGGGAATCAACGAAACCTCCGACCTGATGGGCGCGGTGCCGAGTCTCCAGATCTCGACCCCCTATGGCAAGACCCAGCCCAATTTTTCGCTGCGCGGGATTTCGGTCGCGAATGAATTTTCGGCGTCCACGGCATCGCCGGTCGGCGTCTATGTCGACGAAGTCTATCAGAGCTTCCGCGCCAGCCACGGCGGACAGTTATACGATATCGACCGCGTCGAGGTGCTGCGCGGCCCGCAGGGCACGCTGTACGGACGCAACACGACCGGCGGTGCGATCAGTTTCTTCACCCGCAAGCCGGAGCTGGGCGCGGACGAAGGCTATTTCACGATCGGTTACGCCAATTACGACACCAAGACGGTAGAGGGCGGTTTCGAAAAGACGCTGATCCCCGACGTTCTCGGCATTCGCATGGCGGGGACGGTCGCGAAAGGGGACGGCTGGCAGTATAATCCGGTGCAAGGCCGGGACGCCGCCACGACCGACTCGATGGCCGGCCGCATTTCGCTCCGCTGGAAGCCGAGCGACACGCTCGACATCAACTTGAAGGTCTATGCCGCAAAGGACGATCCTTGGACCGCCAACGCCTATTCGATCGGCCAGTTCGCGAACGGCGAGGATATCGTCGGCTATTCACGCTTCAATCCCGCCCAGAACGGCGGCCGCGCGCTGGGCAAGAACGAGGTGTCCGCCGATCAGGGCGGCAAGTCGCTTTCCTCGTCGAAGGGCGTCGCGCTCAACATCGCGCTTGAACTGAACGATTATTTCACGCTGACCTCGATCACCGGCTATGACACGGGCAAGTACAGCATTTCGCCTAACGACTGCGACGGATCGCCGCTCAATGTCTGCTCGATCCGGTTCAACAGCCGCAGCAAGAATTTCAACCAGGATCTGCGCCTGAACTATTCCGACGACAATATCGATTTCGTCGGCGGCCTCTATTACGGCAAGGATACCATCAAGACGCGCAACGAGCCCGACTTCTTCGGCGAATTGCGACCGCTGCTGCTGGGGCTGGGTGTCCCCGGCAGTTACAACAACGCCCCGATCGGAACGCCCGATTCCATCCGCGTGCTGCCGGCGTTCGCGCTCGATCCGACGCTGACGCCGGGCTCGGCGGGCTTTTGCGACCCCGTCGTCGTCAACCCCAACGGCTTTTTCGATGCGCGGACGCTGGTCGCGTACCAGACCGATGCCGCGATCAACAACAGTGGCAATTTCCCGGCGGGCGGCGCCTATTATCAGGGGTGCCTTGCCGCCGGTGCGGGCCCGTTCGGCCCGATCATGGGCGAGCAAAGGTTCGACATCCAGCGGCCGTCGAAAGCGATCTACGGCGACCTTACATGGAAGGCCACAGACAAGCTCACTTTGGCTGTCGGCCTCCGCTACACGATGGACAAGGTAAAGTTCCGCAATGGCAGCACGATCATTTACGCGCTTGATGGGGTGACGCCGGTGGTCAATTTGATTCCCTATGCCTTCCCCTATGATCCCGACCTGCCGACGATGAATCTGCAGGAGAAGGCAAACCGCCTGACCGGTCGGGCCAATATCAGCTATCAGCTCGCCGACGATGTCATGGCCTATCTGCAATATAGCCGCGGCTATCGCAGCGGCAGCTACAACGGCCTCGCCTATCAAGGCACGAACCAGGTCTATTATATCAAGCCCGAAAAGGTGAACGCCTATGAAGGCGGCCTGAAAACCCAGTTCCTCGATCGTCGCGTCCAGCTTAACCTCGCCGGTTTCTATTACGATTATTCGAACCAGCAGACGACACAGGTCGTCGGCGCCACCACCTTCACCCGCAGCGCCAACGGCCGCGTGTGGGGCGGCGAGGCCGAACTGACCGTCGCGCCGGTCAATGGGCTGCAACTCAATGCCTCGTTCGGCTATCTCAACAGCAAATATAAGGGCAATGTCGTCGACCCGAACGATCCGGCGACGCAGTTCACGCGCAACGTCAACGGCAATCCCTTCCCCAACGCGCCGAAGGTCACTTTCAACGCCGGGTTCGACTGGGATATCTTCGACAAGGGCGACAGCAAGCTGACGCTGCGCGGCGACGCCAGCTATATGGGCAAATATTATTTCGATGCGTTCGGGGATTACGGGCTCGATCCGTGCGACAAGCCCGGCGCGCCCGGCGCGGTCCGGCCCGCGGGCGTTGCCTTCACCTGCGGCAATCCGGGTTACTGGCTGCTCAACAGCCGCCTGACTTACAAGGCCAACGACAATCTGTCGGTCAGCGCGTGGGTCAAGAACCTGACCAACAAATATTATTACACCTACGGTCTCAACATCGACGTCTTCGGGCTCGATTATCTGAACCGCGGGACACCGCGCACCTACGGCGTCGAAGCGACGTTCAGCTTCTGAACCTCCCGAGCAGGGAACGGCGGCTCCCCCGCCCGTCCCTCGTTTCCCGAAATTAGACAGAGGAGCGTCGTATGATGCGATTTAAGGGCAAGAGCGTATTGATCACGGGGGCGGCGAGAGGCATCGGGCTCGCCGCCGCACGGGAATTTGCGCGCGAAGGCGCTTCGGTGACGATCACCGATATCGACGGTGACGAAGCCGAAGTTGCCGCCGCAGCAATCCGAGCGGACGGACTGAAAGCCGCAGCGCGGCGGCAGGACGTCGCCGACGAAGCGGGATGGACGGGGCTGATCGCCGACGTCGTGGCGCGCGAGGGCAAGCTCGACATCCTCGTCAACAATGCCGGCATGGGTTTCCTGAAATCGGTCGTCGATACCAACCTTGCCGAATGGCAACGGCTGATGGCGGTCAATCTGGAGAGCGTCTTCCTCGGCGTGCGCGCCGGCATCGGGGCGATGAAGGAGAGGGGCGGGGTGATCGTCAACGTCGCCTCGATCGCCGCGAACGTCGCCGAGCCGCTCTTCCCCGCATATAATGCCAGCAAGGCGGGGGTTGCGATGCTGACCAAGGCGGTCGCGGTCGATTGCGCGCGCAAGGGCTGGCCGGTGCGGATCAATTCGCTGCATCCCGGCTATTGCGAGACCAAACTGGTCGCCGATGCAGTCGGCGCGCTGGGCGACGAAGCGGCGGGTTTTGCCGCCGCGACCGCCGCCGCCATTCCATTGGGCCGGATGGCGACGACGCGCGAGATCGCGCGTCCGCTGCTGTTCCTCGCCAGCGACGACGCCGCCTACATGTGCGGCAGCGAGTTGATCGTCGACGGCGGCTACACCGCGGTCTGACTGAACACATTATCCAGAGAAGGATTGGGGTATCATGAGCAAGAAACCGGTTATCGTCTATGGTGCCTCCGGCTACACCGGCCGCCTCGTCTGCGAATATCTGCGCGAGCTGGGCATTCCCTTCATCGCCGCCGGACGCGACAAGAAACGCGTGCAGGAGGTAATGGACAAGGTCCCCGGCATCGAGACCGCCGACTATGAGGTCGCCGAAGTCGAACATGGCGTCGAGGCGCTGACCAAACTGTTCAAGGGAGCGAAGGTCGTGTGCAACATGGTCGGCCCCTTCATCAAATATGGTCCCGAAACGGTCGAGGCGTGCCTGGCCGCCGGCGTCCATTATCTCGACACGACCGGCGAGCAGGACTGGATGCTGGCGGCTCAAGAGAAATGGAGCGAGGCCTTTGCGAAGAAGGGACTGCTGCTGTCGCCGTGCATCGCGCAAATGTATACGACAGGCGAGATCGCGGCGAACATCGCGCTCGAACAGGCGCCAGGGCTCGACACGCTCGACATGCTCGTTTTGTGGAAGGGGTTTCCGACCTATGCCTCGGTCCAGACGATCTTCACGATCCTGAAGGCCGACTGGTACTATCTTGAAAATAATCAATATGTCCAATGGCCGACGATGACCGCGACCGAGTGCCATGTCCCTGGCCAGCACGCGACTGCGCTGACGCTGCCGTGGGGCGGGACGTCGCACCCGATCTGGTTCAAGCAGGATCCGCGCGTGTCGACGGTGAAAGTTTATGGCGGCGTCTTCGCCCGCGAGGTGATGGACAATGTCGTCAATATGACGAAGATGATCGATACCGACATCAAGCCGCTGCCCTTTGCCGAGCAGGAGGCGGCGCTGTCGAAGATGGCGGAGACCGTGCAGGGCGACATGCCGCCGCGCGAAAATCCGCGGCTCAACACCAGCATCGATTCGGTCCACGCATCGGGCCCGCTCGGCCGCGCGCATGTACTGATCCACGGCAATTGCAATTACAAGCAGACGGGGTTGATGCAGGCCTGGTGCGCGATGAACCTGCTCCAGCAACCCCCGCGCCGCACCGGCTTCGCCTCCGCCTGTCAGGCGTTCGGGCATCACGAGCTGCTCGGCGTGCTGCGCCAGTTCGGTCTGGTGCTGAAACCGATCGTCACGGTCCACGACTGAGGGGGGGGGCAATGCGGCTCGTTGACTGGCTCGACAAGGGGGCCTCGCTGGGGCCTGACGCACCCTGCCTGACGATGGACGGCAAGAGCCTGTCCTACGCCGAGGTACGGGCGCTGACGCACCGCGTCGCACGCGGGCTGAACGGCGCCGGGATTACACCCGGCAAGCATGTCGCGATCCTGTCGGGCAACGATCCAATTGCTTTCGCCTGCGTCTTCGCCATCTCGCGCGCCGCCGCCGTGTGGTGCCCGATCAACCCGCGCAACGAGGCGGCCGAGAACGCCTATGTGCTCGACAATTTCGACTGCGCAGCGCTGCTTTTTCACAGCAAATTTGCAGATCTTGTCGATGCGCTGCGCAAGGAACTGCCGAAGCTCGAGCAACTCGTCTGCCTCGATGCCGAGCAGAGCTTCGCCCCTTCGCTCGACCAGTGGCTGGCGGGCGTTGCCGAAGTCCCGTTCGCCGCGACGCCCGTCAGCGACCTTGCGATGCTGCCCGGCACCGGCGGCACGACGGGGCACCCCAAGGGGGTGATGCTAACCAATCGCAACCTCGAGGCGATGACCGCACTGACGCTGATGGGCTATCCGTTCGAGGGGCGGCCGGTCTATCTTGCGATGGCCCCGCTCACCCATGCTGCGGGGGTGCTGGCCTTTCCGATCATGGCGCATGGCGGCGAGATCGTGATCATGCCCACTCCCGACATCGGCGAATTCCTGACATTGGCGTCAAGGCACCGCGCGACGCACGCCTTCCTGCCGCCTACGCTGGTCTATATGCTGCTCGACCATCCGGCGCTGCCCGCGACCGATCTGTCGGCTTTGCAATGTTTCTGGTACGGAGCGGCGCCGATTTCGGCGGCGCGGCTCGAAGAGGCGATCGGCAAGATCGGGCCCGTTATGGCGCAATTGTTCGGCCAGACCGAGGCGCCGATGATGATATCGATGATGGCGCCCAGGGATCATTTCAACCCCGACGGATCGGTCGCGCGCCATCGCCTGTCGTCGGCGGGCAAGCCCGGCCCGCTCGTCCGCGTGGCGATTGTCGACGCCGAGGGCGAGGAATTGCCACACGGCGAGCGCGGCGAGATCGTCGTGCGCGGCAGCCTCGTCATGGAAGGCTATTACAAAAATCCCGAGGCGACCGCCGAGGCGACGGTGAACGGATGGCACCGCACCGGCGACATCGGCTATCTCGACCCCGACAATTTCCTCTTCATCGTCGACCGCGCCAAAGACATGATCATCACCGGTGGCTTCAACGTCTATTCGGCCGAAGTCGAACAGGCGCTGCTCGCGCAGCCCGCCGTGCAGGACGGCGCAGTGTTCGGCCTGCCCGACGACAAATGGGGCGAACGCGTGTGCGCGGTGGTGCAATTACGGGCAGGGCATCGGGCCGACCCCGACGAACTAATCGCCGCGGTCAAGGCTACGATCGGCAGCGTCAAGGCGCCGAAAGAGCTCGAAATCTGGGACGACCTGCCGCGATCGAAGGTAGGAAAGGTGCTGAAGAAGGATATCCGGGCGGCGAAGTTGGCGGAGATGTCTTGAACCATCGAGAAAAGGCGGCCGATGCCACTCACCAGTTTTTCCATACCACACAGAGCACCACCGCTAGCGCTGACCCCAATAGCAATTTGACAATAACATAGGTGATGACTTCTCGGCTTTGGGTTGGGTTGGCTCCCATCCATTATTCTTTTTCCCGGAAGATCAAAAATGAGGCTATTTGGCGGACAGGGTGGGATTCGAACCCACGGTGAGCTTGCGCCCACGGCGGTTTTCAAGACCGCTGCCTTAAACCACTCGGCCACCTGTCCTATGCCCGCCGCCATAGCGGCCGCGCGCCGGGCGGCAAGCAAAAGATGACGGCATTCCGTCCATCGCGCGAATGACTCCGCCCGTCTCGCGCCGGGGTGGCCAAGCCGCTCGCATCTGTGCGAGACACGCCTTATGGGTGGGGACATCATGCACGCTATCATTTTCAGAATCAGACGCCTTTTTGCCTTTGCCATCGCCTTTCTTTCGGCGTGGCTGCTCACCGCGTCGGTACCGCTGCACGCGCAGGGCGGCGACAGCGGCTTCGACGCCTATGTCCAATCGCTGTGGCCGAAGGCGCAGGCGCGCGGCGTGTCGCGCGCGACATTCGACCGGGTGACCGCGGGACTGAGCTACAACGCCCGCGTCGTTGCGCTCGACCGTGACAATTTGGGCAGTCCGCCGAGCCCGAATACGCCGATCCCGGCCTTTACGCCGTACCGGATCAAACATGTCGATGCCGCGCGCATCGGCGGCGGACGCCGTGTCCACGACCGGCTGCTCCCGCTCTTGTCGCGCATCGAGCAACGCACCGGCGTGCCGACGAGCATCATGATCGCGATTTACGGCCATGAAACCGCCTATGGGCAGGTAACGGGCAATTTCGACCTGCCCGAGGCGCTGGCGACGCTTGCCTATGAAGGGCGCCGCCGGTCGCTGTTCGAACCCGAATTGATCGCGACGATGGTGATGGTCGAACGCGGCGTGCCGCGCAGCGCGCTAAAAGGCAGCTGGGCGGGAGCGTTCGGCTATCCGCAATTCTTGCCGTCGGTCTATCTGCGCGTCGCCGAGGACGGCGACGGCGACGGCGTCGCGCGCATCTGGTCGAGCGAGGCCGACGCGATCGAATCGATCGGATCCTATCTCCGCAACGCCGGCTGGCGCGCCGGCCAGCCGTGGGGCGTCGCGGTGACCGTTCCCGCGGGCTTCGATCGCGCGCGCTATGCCAACCGGTTGACGCCCACGCGCTGCCCGCGCGTTTTCGAACGCCACAGCCGCTGGCGCTCGATGGCCGAATGGCGCGCGGCGGGCATCCAGCCGGTGACCGGACGCTGGCCAGACGGCCAAATCCAGGCAACCTTGCTCGAACCCGACGGCCCGGGCCGGACCGCTTATTTGCTCACTGGTAATTATCGTGCGATATTGGACTATAATTGTTCCAATTTTTACGCACTATCTGTGGGGTTGCTGGCGGATGAAATCGATCGTTAGGGGCGGGGGCCTTTTGGCCGGAGCGATGTTGACGCTCGCGGGCTGTGGCAGTTTCGATGGCAAGCGCGAAGGCGGACTGGCGCCGGTATCGAGCGCGCCGGGCGTCGTCGACGGGCCGGTCAAGATCGGCGATCCGTACAAGGTCGGCGACAAGACCTATACCCCCGCCGACATCGCCGATTATGACGAGGTCGGCTATGCGGGCTGGTATGGCGAGGAGCTTGCCGGGCAGCCGACCGCGAATGGCGAGACTTTCGATCCCGCCGGAGTCAGTGCGGCGCACAAGACGCTGCCGTTACCGAGCTATGTCGAGGTCACTGCGCTCGATACCGGACGTACGATCCTGGTACGCGTCAACGACCGGGGACCGATGGCGAACGACCGGCTGATCGACCTGTCGCGCGGCGCCGCCGAACAGTTGGGCCTCAGCGAAGGTGTGAGCGCGGTGCGCGTGCGCCGGACCAGCCCACCCGCCGCCGAACGTGCGCAGCTTCGCGCCGGACAGCCGGCTCGCGAGCGCATCGCGACGCCCGGCTCGCTGCTGGCGATCCTCCGCGGCAAGATGAAGGACCTGCCCGTTCCCAAGGGCGTGGCGGCCCCCGCAACACCCGTCGCGACGCAGCCCGCGGCGCCGATCGCCTCGGGCAAAGCCAAGCCTGGCGACGACCGGTTCATTGTCGAGGGGCCCGGAGCAAAGAAGCCAGACACCAGGCCCGCGCCGGCCAAGCCCGCAGACGCCAAAGCCGCCCCCGGTGGCTTTTACGTCCAGGTCGGCGCCTTCAGCAACGAAGCGCGCGCCAATAGCGCGGCCAAGTCGGTTGGCGGATCCGTATCGAAGGCCGGCAGATACTGGCGCGTGCGTATGGGCCCCTTTGCCGGAGAAGCCGAAGCGCAGGGTGCGCTCGGCAAGGCGAAGGCCAAGGGTTTTCGCGACGCAGTGGTCCAGCGCGACCGGTGACGCGCCGACCGATGCGGCAACGGCGATTACGGACGAAAGGCGGGAAGGCGGTGCTGACACTCGCCGCGCTGGCGGTCGCCCTTCCGGCGGCGTCGGCTGGCGACGCGCGGTCCGAAAATGGCCCGGTCCATAACGCCCCTGCCAAAAATGGTCCGGTCAGCCGGCCGCTTTACGTCACGCAGGCGCCGATCGTGATGCTGAAGGATCTCGATTCAGGCGCGATCCTCTTTTCGCGCGGCGCCGACAAGCGCTTTGCCCCCGCGTCGATGGCGAAGGTGATGACCGCTTATGTCGTGCTCGACCTGATCAAGAAGGGCGAACTCGACCGCGACCGGCAATTCACGGTCAGCGAGGCGACGTGGAAGAAATGGAACGGCAGCAACGGCGGATCGACGATGTTCCTGCGGCCCAACGAAAAAATCTCGGTCGATGCGTTGCTGAAGGGGCTAATCACCGTTTCGGGTAATGACGCCGCGGCGGCGCTGGCGGTCGGGATCGACGGAAGCGAAGAAGAATTCGTAAAAAGAATGAACGTAGTAGCGACCGAAATTGGAATGAAGTCGAGTCGGTTCGGGACGCCTAATGGCTGGCCTGATGGCGGCGTAACCAAGGTCAGTGCCGCCGACCTGATCACGCTCGCCGACCGGCTGATCCGCGACCATCCGGGCGGCTATGCACGCTATTTTTCGCTGCCGAAGCTCCAGCATGGCACGTCGCCCGACGGCAAGCCGATCGTCCAGCCCAACCGCAACCCGATCCTCGGCCGCTTCGAGGGCGCCGACGGGCTGAAAACGGGGCATACGAGTGAGGCGGGCTATTGCTTCCTCGGCTCGGCGAAGCGCGGCGGCCGGCGGCTGATCATGGTCGTCGCTGGAATGCGCAGCGAAAAGGCGCGACGCGACGAAGCCGAACGGCTGATGACATGGGGTTTCGAAGCGTGGGAGGGCAGGGAATTGCTCCCCGCCGGCGCAAGCGTCGGGCGCCTCGATGTCGGCAGCGGCGCCAAGCCCGCGGTCGCAACCGAAACCGGCATGGCAGTGCGGATGACGGTTCCCAAAGGCTATGCGGGCGGCTACCGCGCGATCATGCGCTCCCATGCTCCCCTGACCGCGCCCGTCGCGCGCGGCGCGCGGGTGGCCGACCTTGTCGTCCGGCCCGATGGCCTGCCGCCGCAGACGACACCGCTGCTCGCCGCCGCGGACGTTGGCGAAGGCGGCGGATGGTGGGCGCGCGCGCGGACGGGATTCTACCGGCTGACCGGGCTGTGACCGGGCGTTTCATCACGCTGGAGGGCGGCGAGGGGGTCGGCAAATCGACGCAGATCGATGCGCTCACCGCCGAAATCGAAGCGCACGGGATCGAGGTCGTGGCGACTCGCGAGCCGGGTGGCAGCGCAGGCGCCGAAGCGATCCGGTCGCTGCTGATGGAAGGCGCCGACGACCGCTGGGACGCGCGGAGCGAGGCGCTGCTCTTCGCCGCAGCGCGGGCCGACCATGTCGCGCGGTCGATCCGCCCGGCGTTGGCACGCGGCGCGTGGGTCTTGTGCGACCGCTTCGTCGATTCGAGCCGCGCCTATCAGGGCGGCGGCGGCGGGATCACCGACGCCGACCTGATGATGCTGCACCGCTTCGGATCCGAAGGACTGATGCCTGACCGCACTTTCCTGCTCACCGTGAGCGCGGACGAGGCGGCGCGGCGGCTGGCCGAACGTGGCGGCAACGATCGTATGGGGAGCAAGCCCGCCGATTATCAAGCACGCCTTGCCGCGCGTTTCGTCGACATGGCGCACGCCGAACCCGCGCGCTGGCGGATAATCGATGCCGACGCGCCCGCGCGGCAGGTAACGGCGGCAATCCTCGCTCAACTGGCCGGGTGGCTGCCATGATCGGGCACGGCGACGCCCAAAAGGCATTCCTCGAAGCGTGGCAGAGCGGCCGGCTGCACCACGCTTGGCTTCTTGCCGGTCCACAGGGGATGGGCAAAGGCGCCTTTGCCGATCACGTCGCACGGTTCCTCGTAACGCATGGCGCCTCGGGCGAGGCGGACTCGCTCGACGACCGCGGCGACGAAGCGGCGGCGCGGTTGGTCGATGCGGGAAACCATCCCGAAATTCTGCGTCTCGTTCGGCAGGCGAAAGAGAAAGCGAAGGATCTCGCACGCAACATCACGATCGAGCAGGTTCGCGAACTCAAGGCGCGGCTTCATTTTTCGCTCTCGCTTGGCGAATGGCGCGTGATCATCGTCGATGCGATCGACGATCTCGAAGCCTCGGCATCGAACGCGCTGCTCAAGACGCTCGAGGAGCCACCGGCCAAGACGCTGTTTCTACTTGTCAGCCATTCCCCCGGACGCTTGCTGCCGACCATCCGATCGCGGTGTAGAAACCTTCGTTTTCAACCGGTTGATCATGACGTCATGACGGCGTGGCTGCACGAAATACGGCCGATGCTCGAAATGGCCGAGGTGCGCGCGATCGTCGCTGCGTCGGGCGGGGTCCCAGGCAAGGCGCTGGCGCTGATCGACAGCGACGTGGCGACGATGGAAAAGAAGCTGCTGGCTATTGCCAATTCGGGAGATCCCGAAAACCGGCTTCGCGAAGCGCTCGCCCGCGAAGTCGGCGGAACGAGCAATCGTGCGCGGCTCGAACTGGTGATCGATATCGTTCCCGGGCTTCTCGCGCGTCTCGCGCGCGAGAAGCCCGTTGCCGAGCTCTCGCCGGTCCTTGCGCAATGGGACCGCGTCCAGCGCACCGTGCGCGATGCGATCCGTGGCTCCTACGACGGATCGATGGTGGGGTTCGAAATCGGCAATTGCCTTGCCGAACTCGCACCGCGGCACGCGCGCCCGCCGCAGTAGCCGGCACGCTGACGCTTTCCCTCACGCGCGCCAGCGGCTAAGGCGCGCGCATGTCCGAAAACAACGCCCCCTTCTATATCACCACCGCGATCAGCTATCCCAATGGCCGTCCGCATATCGGCCACGCCTATGAAGCAATTGCTACCGATGTCATGGCGCGGTTCGAGCGCGCGCGCGGCCGCGACGTGCGGTTGACCACCGGCACCGACGAACATGGCCTCAAAATGTATCAGACGGCGCGCGACCAGGGCCGCGCCACCATCGAACTCGCCGATGAAATGTCGGGATATTTCCGTGAGATGTACGGCAAGCTGAATATCAGTTTCGATCATTTCATGCGCACGTCGGACCCCGCGCATCATGCCGCATCGCAGGCGCTGTGGCGCGCGATGGAGGCCAATGGCGATCTGTATCTCGACCGCTACGAAGGCTGGTATTCGGTTCGCGACGAGGCTTTCTACGACGAAAGCGAACTGGTGCAGGGGGAAGGGGAGGCCAAGCTCTCGCCGCAGGGCACGCCCGTCGAATGGACCGTCGAGGAAAGCTGGTTCTTCCGCTTGTCAGCCTACCAGGACAGGCTGCTCGCGCTCTACAACGAGAACCCCGATTTCATCCGCCCCGAAAGCCGCCGGAACGAGGTGATGCGCTTCGTCGAGGGCGGGCTCAAGGACCTCAGCGTCTCGCGCACCAGTTTCGACTGGGGGGTGCCGGTGCCGGACTCGCCCGGCCATGTCATGTATGTTTGGGTCGACGCGCTCACCACCTATATGTCGGCGCTCGGTTTTCCCGATCAGGACGGCGAATGGGGCCAGTTCTGGCCTGCAGACATCCACATGATCGGCAAGGATATCGTTCGTTTTCATGCCGTTTACTGGCCAGCTTTCCTGATGAGCGCGAAGCTTCCGCTGCCCAAGCAGGTGTTCGGCCACGGCTTCCTGCTCAACCGCGGCGAAAAAATGTCGAAGTCGCTCGGCAATGTCGTCGATCCAATGGAACTCGCGGAGCGTTTCGGCGTCGATGCGTTGCGCTATTATCTTCTCCGCGAAGTGAGCTTCGGACAGGACGGCAGCTATTCCGCCGAGGCGATCGTGCGCACCGCCAACGCCGATCTTGCGAACAGCTTCGGCAATCTAGCCCAGCGCAGTTTGTCTATGATTTTCAAGAATTTAGATGGTAATCTTTCGGCAGATCATGCGCCTGCGCAGGCGGACAGCGACCTCCTCGCCGATCTCGCCGCAATGGCGACCGAACGCCTGCCGCGCGAATTCGAACAGCTCGCTTTCTCGGTGGGGATAGAGGACTGGATCCGCGCCGTTTTCGCGTGCAACCAATATGTCGACACGCAAGCACCCTGGGCGCTGCGAAAGACCGATCCCGACCGCATGCGCGCGGTGCTGATGACGCTGTTCCAGGCGGTGCGCACGCTGGCAATCGCGATCCGTCCGGTCGTGCCGGCCGCCGCCGACAAGTTACTCGACCAGATGGGCATCGCAGAAAATGCGCGCGATTTTGCAGCGCTCGCCGACGCCGACTGGTTTGCGAATCTCGCCGCCAGCGGCTTCACCGTCGGCCAGCCGGTTCCGGTCTTCCCGCGCCTCGAACTTCCCGAAGGAGAGGGGGAGGCGTAATGCTCGTCGATTCGCACTGCCACCTCAATTACAAAGGGCTCGCCGAACAGCAGGGCGACGTGCTGGCGCGCGCGCGCGCCAGAGGCGTCACCGCGATGCTCAACATCGCGACGCGCGAAAGCGAGTGGGACGACGTGCTCGCCGCCGCCGAAGCCAATGCCGATGTCTGGGCCAGCGTCGGCATCCATCCACACGATGCCGACAATCATCCCGATATCGACACCGCGAAGCTGGTCGAGCGCGCCGCGCATCCCCGGGTCATCGGGATCGGCGAGACCGGGCTCGATTATTATTACGACAAGAGCGATCGCGTGCGGCAGCAGGACAGTTTCCGCCGCCATATCCGCGCATCGCAGGCAACCGGATTGCCGGTCATCGTCCACACCCGCGACGCCGAGGCCGACACGCTAGCGCTGCTGGGCGAGGAGATGGGCAGGGCGATCTTCCCCGGCGTGATTCACTGCTTCACCGCCAGCGACGATTTCGCGCGCAAGGCGCTCGACCTCGGCCTGTTCATTTCGATCTCGGGCATCGTGACCTTCAAAAATGCCGCGGAGCTTCAGGCGACCGCCAAATGGCTGCCGCAGGATCGGCTGCTCATCGAAACCGATTCCCCTTTCCTTGCTCCCGTCCCGCACCGCGGCAAGACTGGCGAGCCGGCGTTCGTCGCCGACACGCTCGCCTTCCTCGCCGACCTGCGCGGCGATGACGAGGAGGCGCTTTCGGCGGCAACAAGCGCCAATTTCTATGCGCTTTTCAACAAGGCGGCGCCATGACGCCAGGCGCGATATGAAGGTCCGGATCCTGGGCTGTGGCACGTCTTCGGGCGTCCCGCGCATTGGTAATGATTGGGGGCAGTGCGACTCCGACAATGTGCGCAACCTGCGTAGCCGCGCGTCGATCATGGTCTCGCTCGGCGGCTTTCGTATCCTCGTCGACACTAGCCCCGACATGCGGCTCCAACTGCTCGACGCCGGGGTCGGCGAACTCGACGCCGTCATCTGGACGCACGAACATGCCGATCACACGCACGGTCTCGACGACCTGCGGCAGGTCATGCACCTGCGCCGCTCGCCGGTCCCGGTTTATGCCCGCAACCATGTTCTCGACATCCTCAAATGGCGCTTCACTTATGCCTTTGCGGGAAATGCGGGTTATCCCGCGTCGGTCGATCCGATCGATCTGCACGATCACCAGTCGATCGGCCCGATCGAAGTGTCGGCGATCGAAATGCCGCATGGTCCGATCAAGGCAACCGGCCTGATCTTCAGCGACGGCGCGCACAAGGTCGCCTATGCTACTGATTTCTCTAAATTTACTGACGAGATGGTCGAATTTTTCCAGGGCGTGGACCTGTTCGTGATCGACGCGCTGCGCCGCTATCCGCATCCGACGCATCCGCATCTCGCCATGACGCTCGAAGGGCTTGCGAAGGTCGGTCATCCACGCGCGATCATCACGCATATGGACAACACGATGGATTATGACGACCTTGCGGCCGAATTGCCGCCGGGCGTCGAGCCCGGGTACGACGGATTGGAGGTGCAGCTATGACCGGTGACACGACCGTCCAGATCCTGTGGTTCGCCGGCGCGTTCGCGCTGGTGCTGAGTTCGCTGCTCGCGCGGCGCTTGCCGATGGCCGACTGGGTCAAAATGGCGCTCGCGTGGGTCGCGATCTTTGGACTGGTATTCCTCGTCATCCGGGCGTGGCAGGCGGCGACGTAACGCTTGAGGGCCTCCTCCCTCGTTCACCATTCAATTTAACATAATATATATTATCGGATAATTATATGGCCGACGCCGAAATGCTGCCCCCCGTCGATCGCCTCCTCGCGATCATGCGCCAACTGCGCAATCCCGAGGGCGGATGCGAATGGGATCTGGCGCAAAGCTTCGCGACGATCGCGCCTTATACGATCGAGGAAGCCTATGAGGTTTCCGACGCGATTGCCGACGGCGATCCGGCGGCGATTTGCGACGAGCTTGGCGACTTGTTGTTGCAGGTCGTCTTTCACAGCCAGATCGCAACCGACGAAGGCCTGTTCGGTTTCGACGACGTCGCCAACGCGATCAGCGACAAGATGGAGCGCCGCCACCCGCATATTTTCGGCGATGGCAAGACCGACGATGTTCGCCAGCAATGGGAACAGATCAAGGCGGCCGAGCGATCGGCCGATGGTGCTGCGGGCGCGCTCGCGGGCGTCGCGTCATCCCTGCCCGCGCTGCTGCGCGCGCAAAAACTCCAGGGCCGCGCCGCGCGCGTCGGCTTCGACTGGCCCGACACCGACGGACCGCGCGCGAAGATCGACGAGGAACTCGCCGAGGTCGCCAAGGCCGCCGACGATGCCGAGCGTCATGAGGAGATCGGCGACCTGCTGTTCGCGGTGGTCAACTATGCCCGCAAACTCGGCATCGACGCCGAAGGTGCGCTGCGCGATGCCAATCTGAAATTCGCGCGGCGCTTTGCCGCCATGGAAGATCGCGCCGGCGGAAGCATCGCCGGACTATCGCTCGACGATCAGGAAGAGCATTGGGTTGCGGTCAAGGCCGCGGAGCGTCCTTAGCCGGCCATAGCCGCTCGAACCGTGCGCTGTCGGCGGGATCGAGGCGGACGGTCAGGACATGACCTTCGCCCTGCTGTTCATCGGCGAGAACTTCGCCGCGTGCGTGAAGCCACGCCGCCGCCTCGCCCTCGCCATAGCCCAGATAAATGCGGCGTAGCTGATGCTGCGCGGTCAGTTGCGACGCCATCAGAACGCGCGCGGCTTCGACGCCTTCTCCCGTTACCGCAGAGATGACCGCGACGTCGGGCCGCCGCGCCGCCATCTCCTCGATCGCCGCGCGCTCATCGGCACCGGCGGTGTCGATCTTGTTCCAGATTTCGATCTGCGGAACCGCGACGGGGGCATCCCCCTCCCCGTCGTCCTGCGGGCCGTTTACGCCGAGCGAGTCAAGAATGGCGCGCACATCGTCATATTGTGCCTCGCTGTCGGGATGGACGATGTCGCGGACGTGGACGATCAGATCTGCGGTCGTCACCTCTTCTAGCGTCGCGCGGAAAGCGGCAACCAGCTGCGTGGGCAGGTCGGACACGAAACCGACCGTGTCCGACAGGATCGCCTTTTCGATGCCGGGCAGCCCGATTTCGCGCATCGTCGGGTCAAGCGTGGCAAAGAGCATGTCTTCCGCCATGACGTCACTTCCCGTCAAGCGGTTGAAGAAGGTCGATTTTCCGGCATTGGTATATCCGACCAGCGCGACGACGGGCCAAGGTGCGCGCTGGCGTTTCGATCGCTGCAGTTGGCGGGTGCGCCGTGCATCATCGAGACTGCGGCGGATACGCGCCATGCGGTTTCGGATCATCCGCCGGTCGGCCTCGATCTGCGTTTCGCCGGGGCCGCCGAGGAAACCGAAGCCGCCGCGCTGGCGTTCGAGGTGCGTCCAACTACGCACGAGCCGCCCCGCCTGATAGTCGAGATGCGCCAGTTCAACCTGCAACCGTCCTTCGGCCGTCGCAGCGCGCTCACCGAAGATTTCGAGGATCAGTCCGGTGCGGTCGATGACCTTGGTACCGAAGGCGGTCTCGAGATTGCGCTGCTGGATCGGGGTAAGCGCAGCATCGACGACGACAAGTTGGACGCCCTTCGCCGCAATTTCGGGCGCGATCGCATCGATCTGGCCGACGCCGAGCAGCGTCGCGGCGCGCGTCTGGCGCAATCGCAGCGTATGAACCGCAACGACATCGAGCCCGATCGCTAGCGCCAGTCCCCGCGCCTCCTCGGCGCGCGCGTCAAGGTCGCGCGCCAGGCGCTGGCTATGCCATTCGGGCACCACGACGAGTGCGGCAGCGCCGCGGGTTACCTCGTCTTCATTGTCGATTGTCGGGTCGATCAGGCGTCGTCCGCTTCGCCGTCAGCCTCGCCGCTGTCGGTCAGGTTGATCGGACCGTTCGGCTGAACCGTCGAAATCGCGTGTTTGTAGACGAGCTGAACCTGCCGCTCGCGCTCGAGCAGCATGCAGAACAGGTCGAACGCCACGATATCGCCTTGCAGCATCACGCCGTTGACGAGGAACATCGTCACCGATTCGTCGGACCTGCGCACGGCGTTCAGGAAAACATCCTGAAGTGCCTTGCCCTTGCCGGCGGGCGCATCGCGCAGATTGTCGCCGAGCAGCGCAAGATCGAAGTCGTGCGACGGCATCACGGTCGAGATCGCATGCTTGTAAACAAGCTGCGACTGCCCGTCGCGACGAAGCAGCAACGAAAAATTGTCAAACCAGGTGATGATGCCCTGCAATTTGACGCCCTTGACCAGGAACATGGTCACCGGCGTCTTGCTGCGACGCACCGCATTGAGGAAGAGATCCTGGAGATTCTGATTCTTATCGGACATATTTGCCTCCTGTTCTTGGCGGCGGAGCCGCGTTTCGATGCTCGGTAGCCCCGGCATCTTTGACCTTCTTTGCCGCGTCACTATGCGGCAAACCATAAAGGACGTCTAGCGCAAAGCCGTCAGCCTTCACCGTCCGAACTCTCGGTAAGCCCCAAAAGTTTCAGTTTTCGGTGCAGCGCGGATCTTTCCATCCCGATGAAGCTCGCGGTGCGCGAGATATTGCCCGAAAAGCGGTTGATCTGGATGCGTAGATATTCGCGCTCGAAATTCTCGCGCGCCTCCTTGAGCGGGATGGCCGTGATCGATTCCGAATTAGGAAGGATATCGGCCCCTCCGCGCACCAGTTCGGCGGGCAGCATGTCGGCGTCGATCCGGTTCAGTCGGTCGCTGGGTGCAAGGATCATCACGCGTTCGATGACGTTTCTGAGTTCGCGGACGTTACCAGGCCATTCATGCGCCTGGAGCGCTGCCATTGCTTCCGAGCTGATCTCGGGTGGCGGGACGCGGCGATCGGCAGCGTAGCGGCGAATATAATGGTCGCAAAGACTCGCGATATCATCGCGCCGTTCGCGCAACGGCGGAATATGCACCGGGACGACGTTGAGCCGGTAATAAAGATCCTCGCGAAACCGGCTTTCGGCGATTTCGGTCATCAAGTCGCGCGCCGACCCCGAAATGATGCGTACATCGACGCGGATCATCGTGCGCCCCCCGACGCGCGTGAAGCTCTGATCGGTGAGGACACGCAGGACCTTTCCCTGCGTCGTGAGGGGCATGTCGGCAACCTCGTCGAGGAACAGCGTGCCGCCGTGCGCCTGTTCGAGCAACCCGACGCGGATCGAGCCGTCCTCAGCCTCCGACCCGAATAATTCGATCTCGACCGTTTCAGGGTCCATGCGCGCCGAGGAAATGACGCGGAATGGCGCATTCTGCCGCCCGCTCCAGCCGTGCAGGACGCGCGCGGCGACCTCCTTGCCGACGCCGGGCGCGCCGGTGATCAGCACGCGGCTACCCGTCCCCGCCACGCGCTTTAGCGTCGCGCGGACATTGTTGATCGCGGCGCTCGTCCCGGTGAGTTCGTCCGACGGCCCCGCTTTTTCGCGGAGTTGCTCATATTCGAATTTCAGCCGTTCGCTTTCGGTAGCGCGTGCGACGAGATGGAGCAGACGCGACGCCTCGAACGGCTTTTCGATAAAGTCGAACGCGCCGCGGCGGATCGCCGCCACCGCGGTGTCGAGCCCGCCGTGCCCTGAGATGACGATGATCGGCAGCGTCGGATCGAACGCCTTGATCGCCTCGACAAGACCCAGCCCGTCGAGTCGCGACCCCTGCAGCCAGACGTCGATCAGCGCCAGCGAGGGACGTCGCTGGCGGATCGCTTCGAGCGCCGAATCGCTGTCGGAGGCGGTGCGCGCCTCATAGCCTTCGTCTTCCATGACCCCGGCGACGAGGTCGCAGATGTCGCGTTCGTCGTCGACGATCAGAATATCAAGCGCCATGTTCTTCTCTGTCCTGCCGGTTCCGGATGCGTCCGGGAACCGATTCACCCTGTCCCATGCCAGCCTCGCCGCCGCTTCCGGCCAGCGGTCGCAGGCGATCGGGATGGAGCGTCAGCGTAACGCGCGTTCCCTGCCCCGCCGGATTGTCGGAAAATTCGAGTTCGCCATAATGTTGCTCGACAATCTTCTTCACGATCGCCAGGCCGAGCCCGGTACCACCCTGCCGCGTCGTCATATAAGGTTCGGCGATGGCATCGCGCGCCTCGGGAAGACCGATGCCGTCGTCGCTGATCCGGATGACCAACGCGCCGCTCGCGGAGATAGCCAATTCGGCATCGACATGACCCATGGGTATCTCGTCTGAGTTTTTCGATTTTTCTTCAATTGCTTCCACCGCATTTTTTACGATATTCGTCAGCGCTTGCGAGAGGAGGCGGCGGTCGCAGACGAGCGGTTCGATTTCGTCAGGGATGCGGATCGCGAAAAGAATGTCCGGCTTGGCGACTTCGAACAGGAACACCGCCTGGCGCAGGATATCGCGGACATCCTCTACGCCGAACGTCGGTTTCGGCATCCGCGCGAAGCTCGAAAATTCGTCGACCATCCGGCGCATGTCGTGCACCTGGCGGATCACCGTGTCGGTGAGCTTGCGAAAGGTCGCGGCGTCGCCCTCAAGCTTGTCGCCAAAGCGGCGTTGGAGCCGCTCGGCAGCGAGCTGGATCGGGGTGAGCGGGTTCTTGATCTCATGCGCGATGCGGCGCGCGACATCGGACCAGGCGGCGCGGCGCTGGTCGAGCAATTGCTGCGTAATATCTTCGAAACTCAGCACGAAACCATCGCCCTGCGCCACTGCCTTGGCCGCCAGTGTCGCGGGTTCGGCATCCTTGCGCGCGAGTTGGACGATTGCCTCGCGCTCGTCGCTAATCAGCAGTTGCGCCAGTTCGGGCGCGACATCGGCCAGCGGACGTCCAGTGAGGCATTCGGCCGACTGGCAGATCAGACGCTCGGCCGCGGAATTGGCGAGCAGGATGCGGTGATCGGCATCGACCGAAACCACGGCCGACGACACACCGCTCAGCACCGCTTCGATAAAGCTGCGCCGCGCCTCCAGCTGTTCGTTGACGTTAACGAGCGCGCCGGTCTGCCCTTCCAACTGCTCGGTCATCCGGTTGAAGGCGCGCGTCAGCACCGAAATCTCGTCGTCCCGCGCCGGCGGCGTTACGCGGACCGACAAGTCGCCCCCCGCCGCGGTTTGCGTCGCACCGATCAATGTTCCAAGCGGCCGAACGATCCGGTCCGCCACGACGATCGCGGCGATGACAGCGAGCGCAAGCAACAGCAGCGAACCGAGGTAGAGTGCGCCATTGAACTGCAATTGCAAAAGCTGCGAACGCTGGAACAGGGCATTATAATCGGCAAGCACCGCGCCTGCACGGATCGATTGTTGAAAGCCCGGAACATTGAAGTCGCGCGCAGCATAAAGATAAGCGCGAGGGACGCCTGGCAATCGCGTCACCGCTTCGATACGATCGGCTTCCCGCACGACCACGACATCTTCGCCATCTTCCAGTCGCGCCATCATCGTCGGAGTGAGGCGCTTCTCCACCGACCGCCCATCGGGATCGATGGCGGCGGCCGTTCGTCCCACGCCGTCAGCGCCAATTTCGATGATCGCCGTTTCGTTCAGGCTTCGAACTACGACTTGCTGGAAATAATAGTTCGAGAAAGACGGATCATTTATCGGCACACGGCGGAGGAAGCTCGCGAGATCAGAGGCCATTGCGATCGTGTTGTCGCCGACATTGCGTTGATTTTCCTGGTAATAGCCCTCGGCAAGGTTTGCCGCATTCTCGAACATGCCACGCGAGCGATCGGAGAACCAGAAATCGACCCCGAACTGGAACAGCAATGAGGCGAAGATCACGACAAGTAGCGTCGGCGCCGCAGCGATCAGTGAAAAGAGCGCGACAAGCCGGACGTGGAGACGACCATTGCCGCCTGACATCGACCGGACCGCGCGGGCACGGGCAATACGGCTGCCAATGAGTACGATCAGCGCCATCGCCGGCACGAGATTGGCGACCATGATCGCCGCAACGAGCGCAGGGGTCAGCAGTCGTTCGCTCTGCGCATCGCCGGTGACGAATATATAGGTCGCGATTGCAACGCTGATGATGAGCGCAAGCGTATAATATTCGGGGGCGGCAAAGCGCCAAAAGCCCGTGCGCACGTCGCCGCTCTCTGAATCCGCTTCGAAAGTCAGGGAAGACGATTGCGCCATTGTTGCTGCGTTACGACAATCCTGTTGCATAGAAAACACACAACTTGCGCATGTGTCGCCCAAATGCCCCGATTTTGCGGTCAGGGATGTGCCGGGTCGATATCGAGCTGTCCCAACCGCTTGCGGAGCGTATTGCGATTGATCCCAAGACGCCGCGCGGCTTCGAGCTGGTTCCCGCGCACATCGCGCAGTACGCGCCGGAAAAGCGCCGCCTCGACGATCGCTTCCAACTTCTCGTGGATCGCTCCGTCGATTGCCGCGCTCGCCATTTCTTCGCGCGTCCAATCGTCCACCGCGCGGGCGATGAGCGCCGCCGGCTCCACCGCGCCGCCGTCCCCTCCGCCTTCCTGCAGGACCGTTTCGACGTCGCGCACGGTAACGACCGTGTCGCGCGACAGCACCGCGAGCCGCTGCACGACATTACCCAGTTCGCGCACATTGCCCGGCCAGTCATATCGTTCGAGCCATTGCATCGCGGCGGGGGCGAATTGCCGGTCGGGAAGCCCCGAACGGCGCCCGGCATCGACGAAATGGCGGACGAGCGCAGCGATGTCGCTGCGCCGGTCGCGAAGCGGCGGCAAGGTGACCGGGATGACGTTGAGCCGGTAGAACAGATCCTCGCGGAAGCGCCCGTCGGCGACGAGCGTGCGCATGTCGCGATGCGTCGCCGCGATGACGCGCACATCGGCGCGTAGCGCCTGGCTGCCGCCGACGGTCGAATATTCGTTACTTTGCAGCACGCGGAGCAGGCGCGTCTGCGCCTCGAGCGGCATGTCGCCGATCTCGTCGAGGAACAGCGTCCCGCCCGCCGCCTGTTCGAAGCGTCCGGCATTACGGCTGTGCGCGCCGGTAAAGGCGCCCTTTTCGTGACCGAATAATTCGGCCTCAATCAATTCGCGCGGGATCGCGGCCATGTTGATCGCGACGAAAGGCCCCGCACGGCGCAGCCCGGTCGCGTGGATCGCGCGCGCGACCACCTCCTTGCCGGTGCCCGATTCGCCGAGGATCAGCACGGCAAGATCGTTCGATGCAAGTCGCGCGATCGTGCGATAGACGGCCTGCATTGCGGGCGCCCGCCCGACGAGGCCGTGGCTGTCAGCCTGCCCCGGATCAGTGCGGATCGCCGGTTCGGCCTGCCGCTGAAGCGCCGCACGGACGCTCGCGGTCAGTTCGTCGAGGTCGAACGGCTTGGGCAGATAATCATAGCTGCCGATCCCTGTCGCGCGCACAGCGGTGTCGAGCGTATTCTGCGCCGACAGGACGATCACCGGTGTGTCCGCATCGACGCCCGCCCCGGGCAAGGAATCGATGCCGTCGCCGTCGGGCAGGACGACGTCCGAAATGACAAGGTCGGGCCGATTGTCGGCAAGCCACGCATTACGCTCGGCGATACTGGCGACCGATGCGAAATGCGCGCATTCGCCAACCAGCGTTTCGCGGATGATCATCGCGATCGCGGGATCGTCCTCGACCAGCAGGATGGTCTTGCCCTTGCTCATTCCGATCGTCCCTTTTGCGCGACGGGAAGGTGGACGCGAAAGCGCGTCCAGTCGCCGTCGCGGATATGCTGGACCGTGCCGCCCATGTCGCGCGCCAGCTTGGCGACGAGCGCGAGGCCAAGCCCCCGCCCTTCGCGCTTCGTCGTGACGAACGGGTCGAACAGGTCGCCGCGAATATCGGCTGGAACGCCGGGACCATTGTCGCTGACGCTGACTTCGATCGGCAGCGCGATCCGCCCGCGGCCGTCGCCATTGTCGATCGACAGGCCATGCCGATAGGCTGTCGTCAGGCGTACGACGCCATCGTCGCGTCCGGTCAGCGCTTCGCAGCCATTGGTCACGAGATTGAGCAGGATCTGCACCAAGGCGTCATGGTTTCCATAGACCAGCGGCAATGACGGGTCGAAATCTTCGGCAAAGCGCACGCCGGGGAACTGGCGCGCGCGCGCCGTCTCCATCGCCTGATGGATCGGTTGATAGAGGTTGATCGGGCCGCAAGCGATCGGCTGTCCACGCGAAAAATGCTCCATCTGGTCGATCAGCGTCGCGATCCGGTCGACTTCGGCGCAAATCAGTGTCGTAAAGCGTTCGCCCGCGGCGTCGGTCTTGCGCGCGAGCAACTGCGCCGCGCCCTTGATTCCGGCGAGCGGATTCTTGATTTCGTGCGCCAGCATCGACGCCGCCGCCCCTGCAGCGCGCCCCGAGCGCCCGATTGCGCCGCCCATCAGTTCGGAATCGCTATGCGACGCCACCAGCGCGAGGATGCGATGCCCACTATTCCCAAAGGGGACCATCTGCATATCGACGAAGATCGACTTGCGTCCGCCCGCCGAAATCTCGGTCCGATGCGCAAACAGCGCCGACGTCGACGCGTCGCTCATCCGTTGACGATAGCTCCGGTCCATCCGGATCACGTCATAGATGACGCGTCCGACCATGGCCGACCGGCTGATATTGCACAGTTGTTCGGCAGCCGCATTCACGAACAGCACCACCCCGCCGCCGTCGATCAGCAGCGTGGGAACGGGGTGCGACTGGATCAGTTCGTCATGGTCGAAGCTCGGGATGCTCGAAGTGAGCGCGGTCACGCGGCCGCCCTGACCAGATGCCCCTCGCGAAGATGCGGGCCGTAAAAGGCTTCGAGCGCGTCGAGCACGCCCTTGCTGTCGGGGATCTGGTTGACCTTGTTGCGGAACTCGGCTGACCCGTGAAGCCCTTTGACATACCAGCCGAGATGCTTGCGCGCCATATTGACCCCGGTCACCTCGCCATAATGATCGATCATCGCGCGGTAATGCGATGTAATGACGTCATATTGTTCGTCGAGGTCGGGGTCGGGCCGTTCGGCCTCGCCGCGCAATGCAGCCATCACCTGCCCGAGCAGCCAGGGCCGGCCATAGGCACCGCGCCCGATCATCACGCCGTCGGCACCGCTCTGTGCGAGCGCGGTCCGGGCGTCGTCAGCCGAACAAATGTCGCCGTTCACGATCACCGGGATCGAAACCGCATCCTTGACCTTGCGCACGAAGCTCCAGTCGGCCTCGCCACGATACATCTGGTTGCGCGTGCGGCCATGAACGGTGACCAGCTTTGCTCCCAGGTCCTCGGCGATATGCGCCAGTTCGGGAGCGTTGAGGCTGTCGTGGCACCATCCCATGCGCATCTTGACCGTCACCGGCACCGAAACTGCCTTCACGCAGCTATCGATCAGCGCGGCAGCGAGCTTCAGATCGCGCATCAGCGCCGAACCCGCGTCGCCGTTCGTCACCTTGCGCACGGGGCAGCCCATGTTGATGTCGATGATCGATGCGCCGCGATCTTCGTTGAGTTTCGCCGCCTCGCCCATTTCATAGGGGGTGCAGCCGACGAGTTGCATCGACACGGGCTCTTCGACCGGATCCCACGCAGCCTTCTGAATCGACTGGCGCGTTTCGCGGATCGCCGCCTGACTCGCGATCATCTCGGTCACATTGAGCCCCGACCCGTAATAGCGCACGAGTTTGCGGAACGGCAGGTCGGTGACGCCCGTCATCGGCGCGAGGATCACGGGATCCGCGATGGTGATGTTACCGATCTGGATGGGCCGGAGCGGCGCCATGGCGGGGAGCTTTCGTCGAAATTGCCTAAATTTTGAGCAGCCCCTACACGCTAAGCCGCTTTCCCGCAAGGCGCCGCTGCGCTAACCGGCGCGGCTGATGACCGATTCCGCGCCTTCCCCCGCCCCACGCGTCGCGTCGATCCTGCTGGCCGGCGGCCGGGGAACCCGCGCCGGTTTCGCGCAGCCGAAGCAGCTGGCGCGGCTCGGCGACCGGCCGGTGCTGCGCTGGAGCCTCGATGCGCTGGCCGGGCATCGCGCCATCTCGGGCGGGGTGCTGGTGGCGGACCATGACGTCATGGCGGCGATCGCGCCCCTGCCCGACGGGTGGATTTCCGCCGATCCCGGCGCGGAACGACAGCAGTCGGTGAGCAATGCGCTCGCCGTCCTCGTCGGCTGGGAGGACGACGCCCTCGTCTTGGTCCACGACGCCGCCCGTCCTGGCTTGACCCCGGAGGTTATCGACCGCTTGCTCGCGGCGCTGACGGATTCCGATGCCGCAATCCCGACCCTGCCGGTGCCGGACACTCTCGTCGAGCAGTCGGACGATTGCGCGGGCGGGGCCGTCGACCGCGCCGCGCTCGCCCGCGTCCAGACGCCGCAGGCCTTCCGCCTCGGCACGCTGCGGCGCGCGCATGCCGAAGCTGCGGAATCGGCGGTCACCGACGATGCGCAGCTCGTGCGGCGACTGGGGGTTGCCGTGACGACGGTTGCGGGCGACGCGCGTCTCCACAAACTGACATATGCCGAGGATATGGCGATCCTTCGGGGACTATTGGGAATGGACACGATGACACGAACCGCGGTTGGCATGGGATATGACGTCCATCGCCTCGTGGCGGGCAAGCCGCTGTGGATCGGCGGGATAGAAATCGCGCATAGTCATGGGCTTGAAGGCCATAGCGACGCCGACGTCGCACTTCATGCGCTGACCGACGCGATCCTCGGTGCGCTTGCCGATGGCGACATCGGCGATCATTTCCCGCCCAGTGATCCGCAATGGCGCGGCGCCGCCTCGCACCGCTTCCTGGCATTTGCCGGGGATCGTGTTGCGGCGCGTGGCGGTCGGATCGACCATGTCGACCTGACGATCATCGCCGAGGCGCCCAAAATCGGTCCGCATCGGCCGGCTATCCGGGCGCGTATTGCCGAAATCCTTGCCATTCCGATCGAACGGATTAGTGTGAAGGCGACAACGACAGAGCGGCTGGGCTTTACCGGTCGCCGTGAGGGGATAGCGGCCCAGGCCCTCGCGACCTTGCAACTTCCGGAGAATTGAACCTTGCAGTCTGTCGAACAAACGCGCCTCGCGGCGCGCGACGATCTCGCTACGAGCGTGCTCGCTAACAATCGCACCGCAGGGCGGCGAGTCGCCGTGGCCGAAAGCTGCACGGGCGGCATGGTCAGTGCCGCGCTGACCGACATTGCGGGCAGCTCGGATGTTTTCTCGGCCGGGTTCATCACCTATTCGGGACACGCCAAGCAGACACAGCTCGACGTCAGCAGCGAGATTATCGAAACCTTCGGCGAAGTCTCGCTTGCGACCGCGTGGGCCATGGCGGCAGGTGCGCTGGCAAACAGCGATGCCGACGTCGCGGTCGCGATCACCGGCATCGCGGGCCCGGGCGGCGGCTCCGAAAAGAAACCCGTTGGCTTGGTCGTTTTCGCGCGCGCCCTGCGCGGACAGGATCCCGACGATTATTTCACCCAGCGCATCCAGTTCGATTCGACCGACCGCGCCACGATCCGCCATCACGCGACGCTCTTTGCGCTCAGCCTGCTTCAGCCCGAAAAGGACGGACTGCGGCCGTCGGAGGATGTCGTGTTGCCGGCCCCGTAGAGATCGTCGGCGCGCGTTTCGAACGCCGCGATCATCTTTCTGAGCGCCTTGTCGAACATCTGCCCGGCGAGCGCCTCGAACATCCGGCTGCGGAACGAGAAATCGACCATGAAGTCGACACGGCAACCGCCACCCTCGACAGGCCGGAAGTGCCATTCATTACCGAGATGCTTCATCGGGCCGTCGATGTAGCTGACGATGACCTCGTGCGGGCGCTGTTTGTGGACGCGGCACGAGAAGCTTTCGCGCAGCCCCTTGAAGCCGACGATCATGTCGGCGACCGTCTCATGCTCGCTGTCGTCGCGGATGCGCAGCGCGACGACCCACGGCAGGAATTCGGGATAGCGCGCGATGTCGGTGACGAGCGCGAACATCTGTTCGTCGCTATACGGCAGCTCGCGCGTTTCGTGATGCCTTGGCAACGGGCGCTCAGTCCGCCTTGACGCGCGCCAACTGCGCCTCGCGCGCGGCGCGCATCCGTTCGAAATCGTCGCCGGCGTGATAGCTCGACCGGGTCAGGGGCGACGAAGCGACCTGCAGGAACCCCTTGGCGCGCGCGATCTGCGCATAGGCGTCGAAGGCCTGCGGCGTAACGAATTCGGCGACCTTCGCATGTTTCGGCGTCGGCTGGAGATATTGGCCCATCGTCATGAAATCGATGTCGGCGCTGCGCATGTCGTCCATCACCTGATGGACCTCCATCCGTTCCTCGCCAAGGCCGAGCATGATACCCGACTTGGTGAAAATCGACGGATCGCGACGCTTGACGCTTTCGAGCAAGCGCAACGACGCATAATAGCGCGCGCCGGGGCGGATCGTCGGATAGAGCCGCGGGACGGTTTCGAGATTATGGTTATAAACGTCGGGGCGCGCATCGACGATCGCGGCGACCGCGCTTTCGGGCTTGTTGCGAAAATCGGGGGTCAGGATCTCGATCGTCGTCTGCGGCGTTTCGCGGCGCAGCGCGTTGATGACTTTCACGAACTGGCTGGCGCCGCCGTCGGGCAGATCGTCGCGATCGACCGAGGTGATGACGATATGCGTCAGCCCCATCTTCGCCGCCGCGATCGCCGTATGTTCGGGCTCGAGCAGGTCGACCGGGCGCGGCATCCCGGTCTTGACGTTGCAGAAGGCGCAGGCGCGCGTGCAGGTGTCGCCGAGGATCATCACCGTGGCATGCTTTTTGGTCCAGCATTCGCCGATGTTCGGACACGCCGCTTCCTCGCACACCGTATGCAGGTTCAGCTCGCGCATCAGCTTGCGCGTTTCGGCGTAGCCGGGGCTCGTCGGCGCCTTGACGCGGATCCAGTCGGGCTTGCGCGCGCGCTGGCTGGGAGTCGACGCGGGCTGTACGGGCGATGCGGGAGCGTTCATGGCGCCCACATAGTCTTGCACGCGCCTCTTCTCAACCTCTCTACCTATGCTAAGGCGCGTCCATGACTCACTTTACCGACATGATCGACGGCTACCGGCGTTTCCGTAACGGCGGCTGGCAACAGCAACGCGAACGCTGGGACGAACTCGCCGTGGGCCAATCGCCCAAGGTGATGGTCATCGCCTGCTCCGACAGCCGCGTCGAACCCTCGCAGATCTTCGACACCAATCCGGGCGAAATCTTTGTCGTGCGCAACGTCGCGGCGCTGGTGCCGCCGTTCGAAACCACACCGGGCCGTCACGGCGTGTCGGCGGCGCTCGAATTCGCCGTCCAGTTCCTGAAGGTCGAGGAAATCGTCGTGATGGGCCACGGCCTGTGCGGCGGTTGCCACGCCGCGCTTCACAAGTCGATGGAGGGCGCCGAACCGGGCCGCGGCGGCTTCATCGCCGACTGGATCGCGATGCTCGACGAGGCAAGCGAAGAGGTGCGGAATACCCATGCCGACCTCGACACCCGCGACGCCGGCCGCGCCATGGAAATGGCAGCGGTGCGGGTAAGTATTGACAACCTAAGAACTTTTCCCTGCATTCAGGAAAAGGAACGGCGCGGGACGCTGACGCTGCGTGGAGCGTTTTTCGCGATCAGCGACGGCGTCTTGCATCTGATGGACGACGCGACGGGAGATTTTTCTCCCGCCTGATCAGGAGGGCGATATGAGCAAGAATGCATTTTGGGTTGCGGTCATCATTGTCGCGGCGATCGTCGGCGCGCTTCTGGGGCCCACTCTTGCGCAATCGCTCTCGCCCGGCGCGATGTTGATTTTTTCGATAGTGACGCTGGTCGCGATCGTCGGGCTGATCGCCTGGTCGCTGTCGGCCAATAAATCGGGAATAAAGGCGGGCCCCGAGGCGCTCGCCGATGCGCGCGCGATGCGGGTGCCCGACGGCAAGGCGCGCATCTATGTCACGCGCCGCGGTTTCGTCGCCGCTTTGCAAGGAATGAATATCGTCCTCGACGATAGCGCAAGGGCCCAGATCAAGTCGGGCCAGATGTTGATGGCCGACGTGGCGCCGGGCACCCACCGGCTGCACGCCGCGATGGCGAAAGGCATCATGGCGCACGCCGGCGCGATGGAGATCGAGGTTGCCGCCGGCGACGTCGTCGTCGTCGACGCGATGTTCGAAATGAGCGCGCTCAAGGGCGATGCGAAGCTGACCCGGCTCGACGGCGCGAAAGCGCGCGAAAATGTCCATGCGACCAAACTGGTCCTGTGGGAAGTCGCGCCGGACTGAAATCGGCCCGCGGGGTTGCGCCGCGCGGCGCCGCGGTCCATGCGGCCCCATGCCCATCAAACCGACTCTCCCCCGCTGGGTCCGGCTCTGGCGGTTGCGGATCAACCGCCGCGCGCGCAGCGAGGTTGTCGATATTCGCCGGCGCGTGGCGATGGTCGGCGGCGCCGTGTTGCTTGGCCTCGTCGCGCTCGCCTTTGCGACGGCGGGCGACCATGCACAGCGGTTGATCTTTCGCGTCACCGACCGGGTCTGGTGGCTGCCGCTCCTGATCACGCCGACGGCCTTTGCCTTGATCGTCTGGACCGCGGCACGCTTTTTTCCCGAATCGCGCGGGTCGGGGATTCCGCAGATCATCGCCGCCGGACGCCGCCCCGACGAGTCCGTAAAAGGCCCGCTCGTCTCGTTGCGCACTGCGATCGCCAAGCTGGGCCTGACGCTGGCGACGCTTGCGGCGGGCGGTTCGGTCGGGCGCGAGGGGCCGACGGTCCAGGTCAGCGCCGCGATCATGGTCGCGGTCCACCGGTTGCTGAAGGTGCGCATCACCGCGGGCGTGTTCATTGCCGGCGGCGCCGCGGGCGTGGCGGCCGCGTTTAACACCCCGCTCGCCGGCATTGCCTTTGCCATCGAGGAACTCGCCTCGGCCTATGAACAGCGCGTCGCTGTGCTGACGATGGGCGCGGTCATGATCGCCGGCCTCGTCAGCCTCGCCATCGCGGGCGACTATGTCTATTTTGGTGTGATGCGTGAGACGTTGCCGGTGGCGGACGTGCTGATCATCGCGCCGGTCGCGGGGGTCGGCGGCGGGCTCGCGGGCGGCCTGTTCGCGCGGATCGTCCTTGCAGCGAGCGCGCGGACCGCGGGTTGGGCGCGCTATGCCGCGCGGCGCCCCGTCGTGTTCGCGGCGGGATGCGGCCTCGTCGTCGCCATGGTCGGGGTCGCGACGAGCGGCGGCACCTGGGGCACGGGCTATGACGTCACCAAATTCCTCGTCGAAGGCAATCAGGGCAAGCTGTGGTTCTTCCCCGCCAAATTTGCCGCGGCGCTCGCCTCGACGCTGAGCGGCGCCCCCGGCGGCATCTTCGCCCCGTCGCTCGCCGTCGGCGCGGGCTTCGGCAATCTCCTTACCCCCGCCTTTCCCGAGAGCCCGGCGGGCGCGGTCGTGATGATGGGGATGGTCGCCTATTTTGTCGGAGTCGTGCGGGCGCCGCTCACCGCCGTCATCATTCTGATCGAAGCGACCGCGGCGCGCGGCGTGATCCTGCCGCTGTTCATGACCGCGCTGATCGCCGACTGGACGAGTGCGCAAATTTGCCCGACGCGCCTCTATCACGGGCTCGCGATGCGGATGCTGCCGGGGAAGACCTCTGCGGCCTAAGGAATAGCGTAGGTGACGTTCGCCTGACCGACGGGCTTATCGGCGGCGTCGGTCCAGATGCGGATATCCATTACCGCCAGCCGCTTGCCGAGGCGCAGCATATGCGCGTCGGCGAACAGCGGGCCCGGGCGGCACGGACGCAGAAATTGATAATTGAGCGCGCTCGTCACCGCCATCGCGACGGGGCCGATATGGGCCAGGACGAGCGCATAGGCCGCCATGTCGGCAAAGCCCATCTGCGTCGGCCCCGAAATCAGCCCGCCAGGGCGGAGCGCCTGTTCATTGGGAACGAGGCGCGCCTGAACATGGCCCGGAACCGCCGAGACCACGCGCCCGCGCGAGCCCGGCTGCGAATGCGGGAAGGCCTCCGCCATGAAGGCGTTGAGCGCGTCCGCGTCCATGCGGATCGCGCCCGACGAGATCGGAGCCGCCGCCTCCGCCATCGCCTTTAGCGCGACAGCTTCTTGTACGTCGTCGCGTGCGGGCGCGTCGCGCCTTCGCCGAGGCGACGGATCTTGTCTTCCTCATAGGATTCGAAGTTTCCTTCGAACCATTCGACGTGGCTGTCGCCTTCAAACGCCAGGATATGCGTCGCAAGGCGATCGAGGAAGAAGCGGTCGTGGCTGATGACCACGGCGCAGCCGGCGAAATTTTCGAGCGCTTCTTCGAGCGCGGCGAGCGTTTCGGTGTCGAGGTCGTTGGTCGGTTCGTCGAGCAGCAGGACGTTGCCGCCCTGCTTCAGCATCTTCGCCATATGGACGCGGTTGCGTTCGCCGCCCGACAACTGGCCAACCTTTTTCTGCTGGTCGGTGCCCTTGAAATTGAATGCGCCGACATAGGCACGCGTCTGCATCTCGTGCTTGCCGATATTCATCAGATCGTGGCCGCCCGAAATTTCTTCCCAGACATTCTTGTTCGGGTCGAGCGCGTCGCGGCTCTGGTCGACATAGCCCAGGCGGACGGTGTCGCCGATGCTGACGCTCCCGCTGTCGGGCTGTTCCTGCCCGGTGATCAGCTTGAACAGCGTCGACTTGCCCGCGCCGTTCGGGCCGATCACGCCGACGATGCCGCCCGGCGGCAGCGTGAAGGACAGGTCCTCGAACAACAGCTTGTCGCCATAAGCCTTAGATATATTGTTGACCTCGATCACCTTGCCGCCGAGGCGTTCGGGGACTTGGATGACGATCTGCGCCTTGCCCGGCGCACGGTTTTCCTGCGCCTCGACGAGCTGGTCGAACGATTTGATACGCGCTTTCGACTTGGCCTGCCGTGCCTTTGGCGACTGCCGGATCCACTCGAGCTCGTCCTTGATCGCCTTCTGGCGACCCTGGTCTTCGCGCGCTTCCTGTTCGAGGCGCTTACCCTTCTTTTCAAGATAGGTCGAATAATTGCCCTCGTAGACGAAATAGCGGCCGCGATCGAGTTCGAGGATCCAGTTCACGACATTGTCGAGGAAATAGCGGTCGTGGGTGACGAGGATAACGTTGCCAGGATAGTCGACGAGATGTTTTTCCAGCCACGCGACGCTTTCGGCGTCCAAATGGTTGGTCGGTTCGTCGAGCAGCAGAATCGATGGCTTTTCGAGCAACAGACGCGTCAGCGCGATGCGGCGCTTTTCACCGCCCGACAGATTCTCGACGCTCCAGTCGCCCGGCGGACAGCGCAGCGCCTCCATTGCGATTTCGAGCTGGTTGTCGAGCGTCCAGCCGTCGACCGCGTCGATCTTTTCCTGGAGCGTGCCCATTTCCTCCATCAGCGCGTCGAAATCGGCGTCAGCGGGCGGGTCCGCCATCAGCGCGCTGATCTCGTTGAAACGGTCCATCATGTCGGCGACGGGGCGCACGCCGTCCATGACATTTTCCTTGACCGTCTTGGTCGGGTCGAGCTGCGGCTCCTGCGCCAGATAGCCGACGGTGATGCCTTCGCCGGGCCAGGCTTCGCCAGTAAAATCCTTGTCGATGCCGCCCATGATCTTCATCAGCGTCGATTTACCCGTGCCGTTCGGGCCGACGATGCCGATCTTGGCGTCAGGATAGAATTGCAGGCTCAGATTGTTGAGCGTCGGCTTTTGTGCGCCAGGATAGGTCTTGGTCAGACCCTTCATCACGAAACTATATTGGGCGGCCATGAAATGCTCCGGTATGGGCTGGGCCGCGGTGCGCGGCCGGGAGAGATGTTGCGCGCCGGTTAGCGAATGGGGGCGCGATTGGCAATCGACGCTTGCGCGGGCGAGGCGCGGCGTTACGACGACGGCATGCCCCTTTTCCTTCCCCTGCCCCGCCTTGCCGGGATCGCCGCCCTCATCCTTTCGACCACCGGCGCGTCGGCGTCGATTCCACCGCCGCCGGGCGCGGCCGAACTGGCCCAGCGCGGCGACGATATCGCCTGGACGATCACCGAAGGCCTGACCACGGAAGTGGGGCCGCGCATGGCGGGGACCGAAGCCGAGGCGGCGGCGCGGCGCTGGGCTGTGGCGCGGCTGCAATCGATGGGTTTTGCCAATGTGCGCGAAGAACCGTTCGACATGCCCGTCTGGGTACGCGGCGAGGAAGCGGCTTGGCTGACGAGCCCGTTCCAGCCGCAAAAGCTGGCGATCGCCGCGCTCGGCAATTCGGCATCGACGGGTACGAAAGGCATCGAGGGCGATATCGCCTATTTCAACAGCTTCGACGCGCTCGCCGCGGCGCCCGACCATCGCGTGAAGGGCCGGATCGTCTTTATCGACCACAAGATGCAGCCGACACAGGACGGCAGCGGATACGGCTATTATGGCCGCGGGCGCTTCACCGGGCCCAATGTCGCGGCAAAGAAGGGCGCCGCCGGGATCGTCATCCGCTCGATCGGCACTGACGCGCACCGCAATCCGCATACCGGCGTGACCAATTTCGAGGCGGGGGTAAAGCCGATCCCGGCGGGCGCGATCTCGAATCCGGACGCCGATCAGCTGGTGCGCCAGTGGAAGCGCGCGCAGCAGATGCGCGCGAAGGAAACGCCGCTCGGCTATATCGCCGAACCGCTGCGGATGAAGCTGGTCCTGACGCCGCAGGACACAGGAATCCGCAAATCGGGCAACGTCATTGCCGAAGTGCCGGGTAGCGATCCGGCCGCCAGCCCCATTATCGTCGCCTGCCACCTCGACAGCTGGGACCTCGGCACCGGCGCCATCGACGATGCGGCGGGCTGCGGCATCGTCACCGCCGCCGCGAAACATGTCATGAGCGCGGGCCAGCCGCGTCGCACGATCCGCATTCTGTGGGCCGGCGCCGAAGAGGTCGGCGTGTTCGGCGGCGAGGCCTATTTTGAAAAACATGGGACGGAAAAACATGCCGTTGCGCTCGAATCCGATTTCGGCGCCGACCGCGTGTGGCGGATCGATTTCAAACTGCCCGACAGCGCGAAAGCGCTTGCCGACCAGCTGGCGGCGGCGGTGATGCCGCTCGGAGTCGTGCGCGGAAAACAGCCGGCAAACGGCGGCGCCGATATCGGCGCGCTGGTGCAAGCGGGGGTCCCCGCGATCGACCTTGTGCAAGATGGCACACGCTATTTTGACATCCACCACACGCCCGACGATACGCTGGACAAGATCGATCCCGCGCAGTTGCGGCAAAATGTTGTCGTTTGGTCGGCGGTGCTGGCGATTCTCGCGAACAGCGGAGCGGCCGAACTTCCATAATCGTTACGGGGAAATGACAGATTTCGGAGCACCGCCCCTCCATCTCAATTATTTTTGTTGACGATTCACGCGGAACAGCTAAATCCCGCCGCTCGCGGAACGGGAAAGTTTCCGGGACGCGAAAGGCATTTTAGGGAGCCCACACATCATGAAGAAGTTTGCTGCTATCGCCGTTGCTGCCAGCATGTTCGCCCTCGCCGCTTGCGGTGAAAAGGCTGCTGAAGAAGCTACCACCGAAGCTCCGGCCGCTGAAGCGGTTGCCGAAGAAGGCGCCGACGCCGCTGCTGCTGGCGCCGAAGCCGCTGCCGCTGGTGCCGACGCTGCCGCTGCTGGCGCCGAAGCCGCTGCTCCGGCCGACGCCGCTGCCGCTCCGGCCGCTGCTGCTCCGGCCGACGCCGCTGCCGCTCCGGCTGAAGAAAAGAAGTAAGTCTCAGCCCTTCGGGGCGATGACTGAAACGAAAAGGGCGGCCTTCCCTCGGGAAGGCCGCTTTTTTTGTGTCCGCTTCCGGTATAGGCCGATCCCCCGTCTTGCAGGCCGCGCCGGGCTGTGAGACACCGCCGCGAAGCGATCGGAGTGCGCCGCGCGATGGGAAAAAGGCCTGAAACCGCTCGCGGAAAACGCCTCATTCTGTTGCTCGACGGCACCTGGAACAGTTCGGCGGACAACACCAGCGTGTGGCGCCTCAGCCAGCTCGTCGCGCCGAGGGACGGCGCAGGGATCGAACAGCTTTGCTATTATACCGCCGGGGTCGGCACGCCGCGGGGCGAAGCAATCCGCGGCGGCATCTTCGGTCATGGGCTCGATCGCGATGTCATCGGCGCCTATCGCTGGCTGATGGGCCATTACGACCGGGGCGACCAGATCTTTCTCTTCGGTTTCAGCCGGGGCGCCTTCACAGCGCGCAGCGTCGCGGGGATGATTGCCAGGTGCGGATTGCTGCGCCCCGGCTCGCCACTGTCGGTCGAGGAGCTTTACCAACGATATCGTCTCGATGCGAAGGCCGCCTCTTTCGTCGAGCTTCACCAGACGAAGGACCTGCCCCCGCAGGAAAAGCGCTTGCTGCGCCATTCGCGCCGTGTGCCGTTCAAAATGATCGGCGTATGGGATACCGTCGGGGCGCTCGGCGTCCCGTTCGGCAATATCCGCGGTATCAGCCGGCGGCGCTTCGGCTTCCACAATACGCGGCTTTCGGCGATTTTCGAACATGCCTATCACGCGCTCGCGCTCGACGAGCATCGCGCCGCCTTTGCCCCGACGCTGTGGACGCGTTTCACCCCCGCGCGTCCCGATCCGCCCGGCAAACGCCGCATTCGCCAGACGATCGTCGAACAACGGTGGTTCGCGGGCGCCCACGCCAACGTTGGCGGCGGCATCGCCGGCGACGACATGCCGCAATTGCCGCTGGCCTGGCTGATGGCAAAGGCCGGCGCGCTCGGCCTTGCCTACCGCGGCGACGTCGTCCCCACCGGCTATGAAGTCACCGCGCCGATTCACGACAGTTTTCGTCGCTTCCTGCACGGGCTTTACCGGATATTGAAGCTCGGACGGCGGTTCCAGCGCCGTATCGCGGCGCCCGCGACGCCGGGTAACAAGGGATATTGGCTGACCGCCAACGAAACGATCGACGCCAGCGTCTTCGACCGCTGGCGCAAGATCCCCGCCTATCGCCCCGCCGGCCTGATCCGATGGGCGACAGCGCTGGGGATCGATCCCGGGACATTGCACGGTGCCGTCGATGCGCGCACCGGGTCGGCGATCGCACCCCCTGCCCCACCCCAGGCTCGACCACGGCGCGGAAGGGCAGTGACAAAGAAGTTGAATTAGCGGGGAGATGGTCGGGGAGACAGGATTCGAACCTGCGACATCTTGCTCCCAAAGCAAGCGCGCTACCGGGCTGCGCCACTCCCCGACGCTGCGGGCGCCTTAGGTTTGGCCCTGCAAAAGGGCAAGCGGAAACGATGGCGCGGACGCCTTTGTGATGCTTAACGGAAATTTTGCGCTCGCGATCTAAAGTCCCGGCATGGGGGGTCGATTGACAGGGCTGGACGGGCTGCGCGGTGTCGCGGCATTCGCCGTGCTCGGCTATCACCTCCACATACTGGTGTTCGAGGCGTCGCGCGGCACCGCTTTTCTCGCGGTCGATTTCTTCTTCATGCTCAGCGGCTATGTCATGGCGCGCACTTATGAAGCACGTTGGGAAAGCCCTTCTCCGGCGGCGTATTTCATGACGAGCCGCTTGCAACGGCTTTGGCCCACCATGGCGGTTGGCGGCGCGATCGGCGCCGTCGCGGCCTTCATCCAATTGCCCGTCAGCGACGTCCTGCCGATGCTGCTCAACCTCCTGCTTATCCCGTGGTTCGTCGGCATTCTTGCCTTTCCGCTCAACGTACCGGCCTGGTCGATCCTTTTCGAGCTTGCGGCCAATCTGGCCCATGTTTTTGTCCTGCGGCGCTTGCGAATGCGAAGCCTCGTCGCGATCGCGGCGCTCGCGGGTCTCGTCTTTGTAGTCGGTGGCCGGAGTCAGGGCCTCGACGTCGGCTCGCGGCCCGATAACTTCCTGCTCGGTCTGCCGCGTGTCCTGATGTCCTATACGATCGGGATCATCCTGTGGCGCAGCTGGCGCGACAAGCCGGCGATCACCGGCTCGCCCAGCTTCGCATTTCTGGCCATGCCGCTCATTTTCGGGACATCGCTGGTGATCCCCAATGCTTCCTGGATTGCCAATCTCCTCTTCATCACGATCGTCTGTCCGATGATCATGGCCGGCGGCCTCCGCTTTCCGGCCGCTTCGCGCTGGTCGCCGGTCCTGTCGGTCGCGGGCGCGATGTCCTTCCCGCTTTACGCGGTGCATGTTCCCGCGATGGTGCTCGTCAAATATCTCGGCGGGCACTGGACGCTGAGCCTGGCCACTGCGATCGCCACGGCCGCGCTATTCCCGTCGGTCCGCCGTGCGATCAGCGCGGCGATGACCCGACGCCGACCGATCGAAGCGGTCGCCTGACCGGAATATCATCCCGCAGACGTCGCAATCAGCCGCGCATAGAAGACAATCATGCGTCGAAAGCTGTCGATCGTCATATGCTCGTTGGTGCCGTGAATCATCGCCGTCTCTTTCAGCGTGAAATGCATCGGCATGAAACGATAGACGTCGGCCGATACCGGCTCCATGCTGCGGCTGTCGGTCGCCGCGACGACCAGATAGGGGGCGACGACCGCATCGGGCGCGTCGGCGCGCGCGGCAGCCGCGACATATTTCCATCCCAGCGAATTGCTCGACGAGACGTGCGACGGTTCGTTCGGCGGCTTCACCCAGCTCAGCTTGACGGGCGCGTCGCCGACCGCGGCCCTGGCGCGCGCCATCACGTCGGCCGAGCGGTTCCACGGCGCGATGCGATAGTTGATGAGTGCGCTCGCCGATTGCGGGAGGACATTTTCTTTGGGGCTACCCTGCAGCATCGTCGGCGCGATCGTCGTGTGGAAGGCGGCGGCGGCGGACGGCGAAGCCGACAATTGTCCTTGCAGAACCGGGCCGAGAAGCCACTGGTTGGCAACCGCGACCTTGGTCGCCCCGCCCTTGTGCGCGGCCAACGCCTCGACCATCGCCGCGCCGGGACCGCGCATTTCGATCGGAAACGGCTTGTCGGCGATCGCGAGCACCGCGCGCGCGAGCGTGGTGACCCCGGTCTCCGCGGGCGGCATCGAGCTGTGCCCCCCGGGCGCATCGGCGGTGACCTTCAGCGTCGCGTAGCCTTTTTCGGCGACCCCGATCAGGATCGCCGGGCCGTCGATGACCGGCGTGTCGCGCAGCACGACGCTGCCCTCGTCGAGCGTGAACAATGCCTTGACGCCGGCGGCCTTCAGCGTCGCGGCAGCCGCGACCGCGCCCGAGCCGCCAGCCTCTTCGTCGTGGCCCGATACCAGATAGATACCGCGTTTCGGCCGGAATCCCTGCACCGCCAGCGCCTCGATCGCCTCGAACAGTCCGACCAGCGAACCCTTGTCGTCGATCGTACCGCGCCCCCACACCGCCTGCTCCGCGATTGTTCCGGAAAAGGGCGGATATTTCCAGTCGCCTTCGGTACCTTCGGTGACGGGCACGACATCCTGATGCGCCATGAGGATGATCGGCGCCAGCGAAGCATCGCTCCCCGGCCAGTGAAAGACGAGCGTCCGGTTCGGCAGGATGGTCCGCGCCATCGCGCGGTGCGTTGCGGGATAGGTGGCGGCAAGCCAAGCGTGAAGACGATCCCATTCCGCGATGTCATTCTCCGCCGGGTCCTGATGCGATATTGTCCGGAACTGCGCCGCGACGCTCAGATGCGCGGTCGCGGCGTCAAGATCGAACGGCGGCGGCGCAGCGAGGCGGATATCGCTGCCATCGGCGATATCGCCGGGAGCAAAGGTCGCCGTGCGTACTCCCACCACGCCTGCCGCAACCGCCACGATCGCCAAACCGCCCAGCAGGATCGTCCGCCGCTTCCCCATATCCCTCTCCCTTTTCCTGGCGCCGCAATGGATCGTCACCGGTTGCATTTTGCAAGGGAAATCCGGGCCAGCCACGGCCAATCGCAGGCAGGCGGTGGAGCGATGTCGCTACTGTTGAAAATGGTGGGCCCGGCAGGACTCGAACCCGCAACCTAGCCGTTATGAGCGGCCAGCTCTAACCATTGAGCTACAGGCCCCCCGTTGCAATCCCGGCGGGGATGTGCGGGCGATAGCGGAGGCCGAGCCGCATTGGCAAGCCCAACGATCAGGACGCGGCCTTGCGTTCCGCCATCGCCAAAATCGCTTCCGCCGTCGTCGCCTCGACGCCGCGGCGCGCGAGATGATCGAGCACCACGTCCCACCAGCGATAGAAGAGGGCCAGATCGGCATCACTGCGCACATAGGGCGTGTTGCCCGGTTGCAGCGACGATGTGCGGGCGATAGCGGAGGCCGAGCCGCATTGGCAAGCCCAACGATCAGGACGCGGCCTTGCGTTCCGCCATCGCCAAAATCGCTTCCGCCGTCGTCGCCTCGACGCCGCGGCGCGCGAGATGATCGAGCACCACGTCCCACCAGCGATAGAAGAGGGCCAGATCGGCATCACTGCGCACATAGGGCGTGTTGCCCGGTTGCAGCGACGGCGAATGAAAGGAGAAGGTCAGGACGGGCAAGCGCGCCTCGATCGCGATGTCGATCGCTTGGCACGCCTTTTCGGCCGGTATGCCTTCGGGGGTCAGCGCGATCCGCTCGACCAGGCCGAGCCGCGCGAGCGCCGCATGGCTGTTCGACGAGGTGCGATGGTAGAGCCAGCGGCCCGCACGCCCGAAAAGACCGGCAAAGACCGTCGTGACGGGCATTTCGAGCACCGCGCCCTGTCCGGTGCGGACCCACCAGGGGTGTAAAGGAGCATCGCGATAATTGGGACCATGTCCTGCGCGATAATCGAAACCGGCGCGCACCGACGTGTCGCAGCGGAAGCCCAGCTCGGCGAGCATCGTCCCCGTTTCGGGGCCAAGTCCGTAACGCCCGGCGCGATACGCTGTCGGCGCGACGCCGAAGCGATCGCGGATCGCGTCGCGCAGCGCGGTCATTTTCGCGCGCTGCAACGCGATGGGCAGATTGCCGGTATAGCTGTTGCGCGCGTTGACGTCTTCGTCGTGCGGCGGCGTCACCCACGGATGGAGCTGGGCGCCGATTTCGCAATATCCGGCCTGCTGCGCCGCGCCAAGAATTTCCACGGCGCGGTCGTCGGCAACGATCGGCCAGTCGACAAGGTAGATCGGGCGAACCGCAGCGCGTTCGAAATAGCGCTGACAATCGCCGAGCGCCGGGACCGACCCCAACCCATAGCCCGTTTGCGAAAAGGGGGCGTCCCAATCGAAATCCTCTTCGGTATCGATCGTCACCCAGAAACGCGGACGCTCGTCCCCTTCCAGCTGGATCAGGTCCGGTGCAGCCGGATACGCAAAGAAATCGCCCGCAGGCTGCACATGCTCCCCTTCGCCCGCCCCGGGCTATTCGCCTTGCTGGACTTCCAGCTCGACCTCGGCCTTCGAGTTGGCCGACGGCACATGCAAGGTCAAGGCGTTATGCCCGATATCGAGCCGTCCGCCCCCGGCGCGCGCCAGGCTGTCGACGAGCCGCAGCGAAAAACCGAGGCTGAGAACCGCGGCTCCCGGCGCCTCCCCTTCGGGGCTGAAGCCCGGGTCGAGCAGCTCGGAGGCGGTCGCGAAACGAATCGGTGCGGGACGGACGATACGCAGTTGCAGCATGTCGTCATGCGGCGATTCGGTCACCAATTGGCCGACGAGGATTGCACCCGGTTCGGATATATCGACCAGCGCGGTCAGCATGCGGCCGACCATCCGCCGCGCGTTGGCATCGTCGGCCACCGCGACAAAGGGCCCCCCGACGCGCGAAATGCTGAGGTCGATCCGGCGTTCGGCGAGAAGCGCTCCCAGATCGCTTTCGACCTGCGCGACGATGGCGCCGACGTCGACGACGCTGTTCGAGGACGGGTCCGCAGCCACCGCATTGCTGCGTGCTGCGGTTTCCAGATCGTCGATGATCGACTGTACCGAAGCCGCATCGGCGACGATGGTTTCGGCCATCGCGCGGTAATCCTGGCTGACCGGCCCGAACATCTGCCCCGAAATAATCTGTGCAAAGCCCGAAATGGCATTCAGCGGGCTGCGCAATTCATGGATCAGCTGGCGGATTGAGTCACCCGAATCTCCGGACGCCTGCCGCCCATAAGGCGTTTCGTTGCGGTACGGACGGCGCGCGCTGGCGCGATAGCCGCGGAACTGCCCCGTCGCGGGATCGAACCAGGGCAAGGCCGAGAACCGCCACTCGCCCGCGTCTGCCTGTGTTCCTTCGAGGATCATCCGGGCGTTGATGATCTCCGCGCGCTGGCGGAAAGCGCCGGCGGCGACACCGTCGGTCCCCGGTTCGCCGGCAAAAGCCGCCTCGGCGATCGACAGGCCGATGACGGCGCCACGCGTAACGCCCTCGACCCAGTGAATCACCCCGTCGGGCCCGGTTTCGAACAGAAAGGCCGCGCGGGGCGGGCGCCCGGCAGGCGACTGGCCGCGCGAGGACTGATATTTGTCGATCCGGCGGACCAGCTCGCTGATCTGGCTTGGCCCGCTTTCGATCATAGGTTCGGTTTCTGGCTCGCCCCCGGCTTCGGCGGGTGCCAATGGCAAATCCTCCGCAGCGTTCGCGACCTCGGGCTGCGGCAACGCGACCGATGCGCTGCCAAGGCTGGCGAGCGCGCGATACACGCCCTCCGGCAAGTCGCCGCGCCCCGCCAGCACCGATCGCGCCATCGCGTTTGTCGCGGGGAGCAGCGCCAGCCAGTCGGCCTCGCTGAGGCGAGTATCGCGCAGCATGATCGCGGAAACTGCCGGAACATCGTTGGCGTAAAAGGCGACAAGCGGCGCAAACCGGCCGTGCCGCGCCAGCGCACGCGCGCTGTCGCGCCGGACCGATTCGGGCACTTGCGGCCGCAGGACGGCAAGCGCGTGAAGGCTGCGGCGAATATCCTCATCGTCCAGTTGATTGCCGCGCTGCGCCAGAATATCGGAGAGCTGACGCCACGCCGCGATGCTCGCGCGGCGATCCGCGGGCGCCTGGCGCAAGATGGTGGCGATCATCGAGTCAGCAGTCACGCGAAGCCAGCCCCACATCTTCGGTCGTTGGTTACAATATGCTTACCGGCTAGCGTGAATCATCCGGTCATGAAAGTGCCTTAACCATCCGCGTCGCATTGTGGGACAATTGCAATCGGCTGAAATAATATTATGGTCATCGCAGTTTTAGAAAGCGGATGTTTCAACGATGGCTAGTCAGAAATTCGATCAAATCGATTTGCAGATATTGGGCGAACTGCAGAAAAATGGGCGAATGACGAATGTCGAACTGGCGCAGATGGTGGGACTGACCGCGCCGCCCTGCCTCCGCCGCGTCCGCGCCCTCGAGGAAGCCGGCGTCATCCGCTCATACCACGCCGACCTCGACGCGGCGAAGCTCGGCTATGGCATCACCGTCTTCGCGATGGTCAGCCTGCGCAGCCAAGCCGAATCGGATTTGAAAGCATTTGAAGATTATGTCGGCGGACTTCCCGAAGTGCGCGAATGCTACATGCTGAACGGCGAGATCGACTTCCTGCTCAAGGTGGTCGCGCGCGACCTGCAGAGCTTCCAGTCCTTCCTGACCGCGCACCTGACCTCGGCGCCGAATGTGACCAGCGTCAAGACCTCGCTGACGATCCGTACCGCAAAGCAACTGGCGGGAATCCCGGTCGAAACCTGATCATCCCCGCCCCTCCCCATCTTCGTTGACCTGTTTCCATAAAAAGGGCGCCGTTCCAACCGGAACGGCGCCCGGATTATTTATAAGAGCCCGAAAGGCTCAGTTGCTCGTGGCCGGCGCCGCCGCTGCTTCCGTCGTCGGTGCGGTGGGCGCGGCGCCGGCCTTGGCACGAATGGTCCACAGCTGGGCGAGGCGCTGGCGGTTGCCCTGCACCTTCGCGAAGCTGGCGGCCGCGGCGTCGGCCTGCCCTGCGAGCGCCTGGGCGACGCCAAGGCGATACTGGACAAGGCCATCACCCGGAGCAGCGTTCAGCGCCGCTTCGTAAAGCGGGATCGCCTTTGCCGGCTCGCCGTTGCCGACGAGCGCATCGCCGGTCGCGCGCGCGGCCTTCGGATTGGCGAGCGTCGCGGGCTTGCTGGCGTCCGCGGCGACGGCCGACGCGTCCGCGGCGGCCCGCGGTTCCTGCGATTCGAGAATCTTGTCGAAATGCGGGTCTTTCGCGGGGATCACGCCGGCCTTCTGGCCATGTCTGATGACCCCCACGACTTCGCCGGGGAATCCGGCCTCGACCGCCAGCGCCGAATATTCGAGATATTCGGGGCGCTGCAACATCGAATTGGTCGCCTTCATCAGGCGCAGGATGTCGAGCGTCAGATCCTTGTCGCCGGCCGCCTGCTGGAGCACGATGTACAGCGTGTTGCGCCAGGTCGCCGGGGTTGGATAATCCTGCACGCGCATCGCCAGCACATCCAGCATCTCGTTCGTGCGGTTCGCCTTTTGGAAAGCCTGCGCCGGGCGCACATAAAGCTCTTCCGACGGGCGTGTGCCCGCGGCACGCGCCGCATCGATACCGGCCTTGGCGATTTCCCAGCCCTTGTCGATCTGTCCGGCGCTGAGATAGCTGTCCATCAGCATCGCCGACAGGCTCGCTTCGGTCGAACCCGCCGCCTTCGCGGCCTCGAGCCGCTGGATCGCCTTGGCGTAATCCTTGGCGCCATAAGCGAAATTACCCGAGTAGAAATTATAGATGGCTACGCTTTCGGCCGGCGTCTTGCCGCTTTCGAGCATCGCGTCGAGCCCCTGCGCCTGCAATCCTTGGTCCTTGTTCAGCAAACCGAGCTGGAGCTGGTAGAAGCCGACCAGATATTTGTCGTCGGGCGTGGTCGCGGTCGACTGGCCTTCGGCGAGCGCCGCCTGCATCGCCGCGGCGTCTTTCGCCTTGCCCGCATCTTCCAGCTTCTTGGCCGCCGGCATGAAACCCTTGCTGACGGAAATCCCGCCGCCCTTGGCCTCTTCCTTCTTCTTTTCCTTTTTCGGCTTGTCCTGGGCGGCAACCGGGGCCGGCGTCATCAGCGCGCAGCCCAACAGTGCGGCCATCGCCGTCAAGGGCATCGAGCGGAAACGGGTGAACATCGAAATCTCTCCTCAGAATCGGTTGCCTCGCCCCGCCTGCACCAACGCAAAGGGGCTCGGCCGCGCGTCGTAAACGCGGCTAAACCCGTCGCGTTGCCAAGGCAAGACAGCCGGCATCGATATTTCATCTGGCGGAGGACGGCTGAACCGGAATTGAACCCGGCCCGGCCTTCAGATTTCGTCGATCGCCCGGTTGATCTGGCGGAGCACCGCAGGATCGCCGGGTGCTCCCGCCATCGCTTCTTCGGCGAGCTGGATCAGCGATATAATACCGAACGTTGCGGCCAGCCCCTTCAGGCGAAGCGCCGCGACGTCCCAATTGGCGTCGCAGCGCGCGCGCCGCATCAAGTCGGCAAGGTCGCGGGCGCTGCCGGTGAAGGCGCTGCGCAGGTCGAGCGCCATCGCCCGATCGTCGCCGATCGCGGCGCTGAGGTAACGATCGAGAGGACCACTATCGAACGACATTCCACAGCTTTGGCAGCGCGTGGTTAAGTTTCCGTTTCAAGACGGTCATTTGATGCTAAGATGGCCCGATGACGGGGGAAAAGAAAATCGTCGGATTGTGGCGGGATTCCGCGGCAAACCCGGAAACAGACAGCGCCGCACAGACCGATGTCACAGCGGCGGAAACCGCGCGTGCGCCCGATGCGGAGGCCGCCGAACGCGATTGGCTCGACATGTCCCCGTTGACCGAGGCCGAACCGGACGAGGATATCGCGCATCGGTCGCCGACCTGGCGTGACCGCATCGCCCCGACCCTCCTCCTCCTTCTCGCGATCGGCTGGACAGCTTTCGCTCTCTTCGTTGCCACCGGCGGCTTTGCGCGCAGCCCGGTGCTTGCAGACTGGCCGGGGCTGATTGCGACGGTCGCGATGCCGCTGACCCTGCTTGCGGTGCTCTGGATGAGCCTGCTGCGGTCGAGCCGGTCCGAACAGGCGCGCTTCGCCCGCATAACCGACGCTCTTCGCGAGGAAAATCTGGCGCTGAACCAGTCGATGCACTCGCTCGGCCTGCACCTCGCCGATGCGCAAAAGCAGCTCGGCGAACAGGCGCGAATCGTCCAGCAGCTCGGCCTCGACACCGTGCTCAGGCTCAATGAAAGCAGCGACAAGCTCGCCAGCAACGCATCGGTGATCGCCAACGCGCACGACCAGCTCGCGCGGTCGGGCGACGTCGCGATGCAGCGGATGGACGGGCTGCTCGCCGGATTGCCTCGCATCGACGACGTGGCGCAGCGGCTGGCGGTGAACTTCCGTGAAGCCGGGCTTGTCGCGCATCAGCAGGGCGCCAATCTCGAAGCCCGGCTGGCCGCACTCGGCGAAGAAGCGGCAAAGACCGCACAAGCAGGCGAGGCTTCGACCGCGAGCATCCTCGAGGCGATCGTCGCCTTGCAGGGACAGACGAAGGAAACCGAAGCCGATCTTCTGGCGGCATCGGCGCAAGTTGTCGACGCGCATGGCGCGGCGCTGGCACGGATGACCGAAGTTGCCGCGGCGGCGCATAACGACATGACTTCGACCATCGCCGCGGTGACCGGTCAGATGGATCAGAGCTGGCAACAGTTTCGCGACGGGGTCGACAACGCCGCGGCGCAGATGGACCGGAAACTCGCGGCGGCGCGCGAAGCTGGCGATGCGATGGGCGCGCAACTTGCCGCGCACGCCGACGCCAGCGACGCGCTGGCCACGCGCATCACGTCGCATGTCGCCGAAGTCAGCAAGCAACTCGAGATCCTCGACGTCGGCGTCGGTGCCAGCACCGGCGTCATCGGCCGCGCGATCGACGACACCAAGGCCCAGCTCGCCGCCTTCATGCAGGAAGTGCAAAACGGCAATGCTTCGGCGCACCAGCTGATCACCCACGCCGAATCGCTGCTCCTCGCGCTCGACGCGGTGACCCGCGAACTCGACGAAACCCTGCCGCACGCGCTCGACCGCATCGCCGCGCACGGCAAGACGACGCAGGGCTCGTTGTCGCAGCTGCGCCCCCTGCTCGATGCGTCCGAACTCGTTGCGCAGTCAACGGTGTCGCACGTCAACGCCGTCCAGGCGACGCTCAAATCGAATGAGGAGCAGATGGCGGGCCATGCGGCGAGCCAGCAGGAGTTGGTCGACCGCCTCAACGCATCGCTCGCCGCAGCCGAGACAGCACTTGCCAAGCTGCGCAACGGCGCCGACGAATTTGCCGAACAGGGCGGCGCGCGCATGATCGCGACGCTGGACGAAGTCCGCGCCACTGCCGATTCGGCCGCCGACGAAGCGCGGCTGACGCTCGAAAAGCTGGTGTCGGGTGCGCGCGACGCGATGCAGGCGACCGCGACGGGCGCCATCGATGCCGCGTTCAAGAATGAGGTGATGGCGCAGCTGGCGGCGATCGAAGAGGCATCGGCGCGCGCGGTTGCCGCCGCCAATGGCGCCGCCGACCGGCTGATGCGCCAGCTGATCACGATCATGGACACCAGCGCCAGCGTCGAACAGCGCGTAAGCGAAGCCGAGCAGGCGATCGCCGCTTCGGATCGCGATTCGCTCGCGAAACAGGTCGGCCTGCTCACCGAAGCGCTCAAATCGACGGCGATCGACGTCACCAAGATCATGTCGAGCGAAGTCAGCGACACCGCGTGGGATGCTTACCTCAAGGGCGACCGCGGCGTCTTTGCCCGGCGCGCGGTCAAGCTGATCGAGAACAGCGAGGCCAAGGAAATCCTGCGCCTCTATCAGGCCGACGACACCTTCCACGCGTCGGTGAACCAGTTCATCCACGATTTCGAAGCGATGCTGCGTCTGCTCATCGGCGCGCGCGACGGGTCGGCGATCAGCGTCACATTGCTCTCCTCCGATATCGGAAAGCTTTATGTCGCGCTCGCCCAGGCGATCGACCGCCTGCGGAATTGATCGACCAACGACGGTCGAGGCCGTGGACCCGCGTGGCCGGTTGCGGACTCTCCCGCCTCCCTGACCCGTTCGCATCGAGCCCTTCGACTGTCCGCCGGGCGGGCGCTCAGGATAAACTTCGGCTTCGCCCGAAGTCGAGACACCCATCGGGCCAGGCATCGCGTCGATGGGTGTCTCGACTTCGCTCGACACGAACGGGAAAAGGGGTTCGTCGGCTAGCGAGCGGTTGTTGCCGTTCGCTCATCCCTGTCGCGAAGCGATGGGGAGGTGGCAGCGCACAGCGCTGACGGAAGGGCTGGCAGGAAGCCACCGCTAGAGATTGTGCACCAGGCGAAAGTCGGGGCCCAGAATTTCGACACGAACACAACAGGTTGCCACACTGGGCGGTGGCCCGAGTCACGTGCCTCCGGACACCTTTCGCCGGGGTTCAGGAGAAGAGCTCTCCACCCCAAAGTCGGCGCCTGCAAAAAGGCCTTTCCTACATTATCCGGCTATGCCAGCCTTCGTCCCGGCTCTTTCATCCGGTAGATAAATGCGCTTGTCCGCCGATTGGCGCAAGCGATCGCGGACAGACGCGTTCCCGCATCCCCGCCGTCCAAATCGCGCAGCGCACAAGGCTGACTTTTACTGACCTTTGGATAATGTCGCTGGCCGTGGCAGCAGACCGGCGATCGGGCCCGCCCCTACTCAGGCCCGCCCGGTCAGCACGTCGGGATCGGCCCAGCCGGTCACATAGGCGATGTAATAGAGCACGAACGCTACCGTCGCGGCGATCGTCATCTGGAACAATATGCGCCCGGGGCGGAAGGTCGCGGGGGCGCCCGGTTCCTGTCCGCGCACCAACGGCGTTGCGTCATCGCCCGCGCGCCGGCCATGGAAGGGCAGCACGAAAAAGGCGCTGAACGCCCAGAAAAGCAGATAGATGGCGAGCGCCGAAGTCCACTTCATCGCGTTCGTCTCCGGCTCAGATATCGACCAGCATCACGTCGACCACCGGCTTCTTGCCCGTCCAGTCGGTCGCGATGCGGCGCACGCCGAGGCGGATCGCTTCGCGCAGCTTTTCCTCGTCGCGCGCGGGCCCCGTCGCCGCCTGTTCGGCGGCTTCGCGCATCTCGTCGATAAAGGCCTCGCGCTCGTCCTCGACGGGCACGCCGCGATAACTGATCGCGCTTTCGACGAAACGCTTGCCGGAAAAGATGACCGCGACGGTGATATGGCCGTTCAGCGACAGTTTGCGCCGTTCGCCCATCGTCTCTCCGTCGGCGGGCAGGATGACGTCGCCGTCGAGGATCAGGCGTCCCGCGCGGACGCGCTCGACGATCTTCGCAGGGCCGGGTGCGAGCCGCACCAGATCGCCATTTTCCTGCACCAAAATGTCCGGCACACCCTTTTCGAGCGCGAAGCGCGCCTGTTCGTGCATATGGCGGATCTCGCCATGCACCGGGACGACCAGCTTCGGCCGCAGCCAGCCGTAAAGCGCCGCGAGCTCGGGCTGCCCCGGATGGCCGCTGACGTGGATATGCGCCTGCTTTTCGGTGACGGTCAGCACGTCCTTTGCGGCGAGCTGGTTCATGATCCGCCCGATCGCGACTTCGTTGCCGGGGATCTGCTTCGATGAAAAGACGACGGTGTCGCCCGCCTCGAGCTTGATCTGGTGCATGTCGGCCGCCATGCGCGCGAGCGCGGCGCGCGGTTCGCCCTGCCCGCCCGTCGCGATCACCATCACCCTGTCGCGCGGCAGGCGCATCGCCTCGTCGAAATCGACCGTTGGCGGAAAATCCTTGAGGTAGCCCACCGAACGCGCGACGCCGAGGATGCGGTCGAGCGACCGCCCCGCAACGCAAAGCGTGCGCCCGGTCGCCTTCGCCACCGCGCCCAATGTCGCAAGCCGCGCGGCGTTCGAGGCAAAGGTGGTGACGACCACCCTCCCCTTCGCCGCGCCGACGGCTTGCTCGAGTCCCTTGCGCAGTCCGCCTTCGCTGCCCGATGCGTCGGGGTTGAAGGCATTGGTCGAATCGCAAACGAGCACATCGATGCCCTCGTCGCCGATCGCGGTCAGCGCCGCTGCGGTCGCGGGCTGCCCCAGGATCGGCTCCTCGTCGAGTTTCCAGTCGCCGGTGTGAAAAACCCGGCCATAGGGCGTGTCGATCACCACTGCGCTCATTTCGAGGATCGAGTGCGCAAGCGGAACAAGGTGGATGCCGAACGGCCCCAGCTGGAAACTGTCGTCGATATCGACGACCTTGATTTCGACTTCCTTTTCCAGCCCCTCTTCGGCCAGCTTGTGGGCGATCAGCCCCGCGGTGAAGCGGTTGGCATAGAGCGGCACGCCAAGATCGGCGGCGAGATAGGGAATCGCACCGATATGATCCTCATGCCCATGCGTCAGGACGATGCCAAGCAGGTCTCGCTTGCGATCCTCGATGAATTCAAGGTCGGGCATGACGATGTCGATGCCCGGATAATCATGGCTACCGAAGGTCACGCCCAGATCGGCCATGATCCATTTGCCGTCGCAGCCATAGAGATTGGCGTTCATGCCGATCTCGCCCGACCCGCCCAGCGCGAGGAAAAGCAGCTCCTTGCCCGGAGTCGTCATATGTTTCCATTCCGTTGATGATAAAGGTGCATCAGCCCGTTCAACGTCAGGTCGGGCTCGATGCGGTCGAACAGATGCGCCTGTTCCTGGAAAAGCGTTGCAAGGCCGCCCGTTGCGATGACCGTCAGCGGCTTGACTATTTCGGCTTTCATGCGCGCGATCAGCCCCTCGATCATCGCGACATAGCCCCAATAGACCCCGATCAGCATCTGGCTTTCGGTCGTGCGGCCGATGACGCTCGCCGTCGCGGGCGCCTCGATCGCAATACGCGGCAGCTTTGCCGCGGCGGCGACCAGCGCTTCGAGCGACAGGTTGACTCCCGGCGCGATGATGCCGCCCAGATAGGCGCCGTCTGGCCCGATATGGTCGAGCGTCGTCGCGGTACCGAAGCTGATGACCAGCTTGTCCCGGCCTGGTTCGACCGCCTGCGCCGAGATGGCGTTGACCGCGCGATCGGCGCCGACCGATTGCGGCTCTGCGACCTTGAGCGCGATGCCCCAGGTTACCGGATCGCGCCCCGCGACGAGCGCATCGACGCCGAAATAGCGGTGGGCGAGCAGCTGGAGATTATGCAGCGCGCGCGGCACGACCGTCGAAATGATCACCGCTTCGACGTGGGTGCGATCATAGCCCTCGATCCGCATCAGCTGGTCGAGCCAGACGATATATTCGTCGGCAGTGCGGCGGTCGTCGGTTGCGATGCGCCAGCGTGCGAGCAGGTCGGTACCGTGGAACAGGGCGAATTTGGCGTTGGTGTTGCCGACGTCGATGGCGAGCAGCATCTGATTGGACATCCTAAATCCCCTCCTCGACCGGACGCCGCAATTCCACGTCTCCTGCGTGGATTACCATGGTCTCACCGCTCTCGCGGCGCAAGCGCAGCGCGCCATCCTCTGCAAGACCGTCGAAATAACCGTCGATGTCCTGTTCGGACACGCGAAGCGGTGTGCCGAGGGGGTGCGCCTGCGGCAGCCACGCGCGGACGATGCTCGCGACCCCTTCCTGCCGCCAGGTCCAGAGCGCGTCGATCATCGCAATTCCGAGCGCGTTGGCGAAATGGTCGCGGTCGATCGCGGCCCCCTTGCCCGCCAGCGTCGCGGTCGGCCGATCGGGCAATGGGGGGGCCGCGACCAAGTTGACGCCGATGCCGATGACCACCGAATTGCCCGTGCGCTCCATCAATATGCCCGCGCATTTGGCACCATCGACAAGCAGATCGTTCGGCCATTTGAGTTGCGCGCCGACGTTCGGGGCCAGCGCTGCCACGGTCTTTGCGAGCGCAACCCCGGCAACGAGCGCGAGCGTCGCTGCCAGCGGATCGCCGATGGTCAGGTGGACGACGGTCGAGCCCATGAAATTGCCCTGCCCGTCGTTCCAGCCACGCCCCAAGCGACCACGACCCGCCGTCTGGCGGTCGGCGACGAGCCAGTGGCCCTCGCCGACATGCTCGCCGCCTGCCAGCCGCGCCAGCAGGTCGGCGTTGGTCGAACCTGTCTGCGCTATCCGCTCGATCGGCGGTATCAGAACAGCACCGCCGCGGCGCTGGCCGAAAGGACCGCCAGCACGGGGATGAAGAGATAGCCGACCACCGACAGCCACAGCGCGCTTGCGGTAATCACCGCATCTTCCACGATCGCGCGGCCACCCGAAAACTCGGTTTCCGATTTATCGTCGAAGTACATCGTCTTGATGATCGCGATGTAATAGAACGCACCGATCACCGAAGCGACGATACCCGCAACCGCCAGCGGCATGAGGTTCGCATTTACCGCCGCCTCGAACACCAGATATTTCGGCCAGAAGCCGAACAGCGGCGGGATACCGGCCAGGCTGAACAGGAAAACCGACATGGCTGCGGCAAGGCCCGGGCGGCGCTGCGACAGGCCGGCCATGGCGGGAATGCTTTCGACCTGGTTGCCGTCGGCATCGCGCAGCTGGAGCACGACGAGGAAAGCGCCCAATGTGGTCAGCATATAGACGAGCAGATAGGTCAGCACGGCTTCGACGCCCTGCTGCGTGCCTGCAGCAAGACCGACGAGCATGAAGCCGACATTGTTGATCGACGAATAGGCAAGCAGGCGCTTGATATTCTTCTGCCCGATCGCGCCGACCGCGCCGAGGATGATCGAGGCGAGCGACAGGAAGATGACGATCTGCTGCCACGCTCCAATCGCGGGCCCCATCGCGTCGATCACAACGCGCGTCATCAGCGCCATCGCAGCGACTTTCGGCGCGGTTGCGAAAAAGGTCGTTACGGGAGTCGGCGCGCCTTCATAAACGTCGGGCGTCCACATATGGAACGGCACAGCGCTGATCTTGAAGCCAAGCCCCGCAAGCACAAAGACGATCCCGAAGATCAGGCCGATGCCCGGCTCGCCGCCCATGACCTTTGCGATGCCCGCAAAATCGGTGGTGCCCGAAAAGCCGTAGAGCAGCGAAATGCCATAGAGCAGCATGCCCGACGCGAGCGCGCCGAGAACGAAATATTTGAGGCCGGCTTCGCTCGACCGCTCATCGGTGCGCATGAAGCTGGCGAGCACATAGGCGGCAAGGCTGTTGAGCTCGAGCCCGACATAGAGCGTCATCAGATCGCGTGCCGAGGCCATGATCCCCATGCCGAGGGCAGCAAACAGGATCAGCGTCGGATATTCGGCGCGCATCCCGCCGCTGAAGAAGCGCGGCGCGATGACGATGCAGACGAAGCTCGCGGCATAGATCAGCAGTTTGGCGAAGCCGCCGAAGCTGTCGACCGAGAGCGTGCCTGAAAAGACCGTGGTCTCGACCCCGAACAGCGCGACCACGGCAGCCGCCGCCGCAGCGAGCGTCAGCAGAGCGCTGAGCTGATAGATGCCGACCTGCCGGTCACCCATGAAGGTGCCGAGCATCAGGGTGATCAGCCCGCCGATCGTCAGGATCAGTTCGGGCCAGATAAGGGCGAGATCCGCGGTCATTGGGCGCCTCCCGCATGGGCGGAGCCGTGGGCGGCTTCACCATGGGCCCGGGCGGGCTTCGGCTTGCCGGCGGCAAGATGCGCGTCGCCGGCAGGTTTCGCCGGAGCGAGACGCGCAACCACGGTGGTCACGTCGCCGCGCATCGGCGCAAGGAAGCTTTCGGGATAGACGCCCATCCACAGCGCCACAGCGGCGAGCGGCACCATGATCGTCCATTCGCGTGCGTTGAGATCGGGCATCGCCTTCACATCGTCCTTGGTGAGTTCGCCGAACACGACGCGGCGGTAGAGATAGAGCATGTACGCGGCGCCGAGAATGATGCCCGTCGTGCACACGAAGGCGACCCAGCTTGAAGCTTCGTAGATGCCCGCGAGGCTCAGGAACTCGCCGACGAACCCGCTGGTGCCCGGCAGCCCGATCGACGCCATGGTGAACAGCATGAAAAACAGCGCATAGGCCGGCATGTTTACCGCGAGCCCCCCATAACGGTCGATCTCACGCGTGTGGAGCCGATCGTAGATCACGCCGACGCAGAAGAAGAGCGCGGCCGAAACGACGCCATGGCTAAGCATGATGATCAGCGCGCCTTCGATCCCCTGCTGGTTGAACGCGAAGAGGCCCGCGGTGACGATCGCCATATGCGCGACCGACGAGTAAGCAATGAGCTTCTTCATGTCGTTCTGCACCAGCGCGACGAGGCTGGTGTAGACCACCGCGATCATCGACAGCGCGAAGACGATCCACATCAGCTGCCCCGACGCATCGGGGAACATCGGCATCATGAAGCGCAGGAAGCCATAGGCGCCGAGCTTCAGCAGCACGCCCGCAAGAATCATCGAGCCTGCGGTTGGCGCCTGCACGTGCGCGTCGGGAAGCCAGGTGTGAACGGGCCACATCGGCATCTTGACGGCAAGGCTGGCGAAGAAGGCGAGCCAGAGCCACGTCTGCATTGCAGGCGGGAAATTATAGTTGAGCAGCGTGGGGATATCGGTCGTGCCGGCTTCCATGATCATCACGATCATCGCGATCAGCATCAGTACCGAACCAAGCAGCGTGTAGAGGAAGAATTTGAACGCCGCATATTTGCGGTTCGCACCGCCCCAGATGCCGATGATGAAATACATCGGGATGAGGCCCGCCTCGAAGAAGATGTAAAAGAGCAGCAGGTCCTGCGCCATGAAGACGCCGATCATCACGACTTCCATGATCAGGAACATCGCCATGTAGAGGCCGACACGGCTCTTGATCGCGTCCCAGCTCGCAAGGATGCACAGCGGCATCAGGAAGACGCTGAGCATGATCAGCATCAAGGCCATGCCGTCGATCCCGAGTGCCCATTGGAAGCGGCCGAACAGGTCGGCGCGTTCGGTGAACTGCCACTGCGCGCCGCCAATGTCGAAATTGGCCCAGAGGACGACCCCTAGCGCAAAATCGACCAAGGTCGCGACGAGCGCGATGACGCGCGCGTTGCGGTCGCCCGCATAGATACACAGGATGGCAGCGATCAGCGGGACCGCCAGCATCAGCGAAAGAATGGGAAAGCCACTCACAGGAAATTCACCATGGCCCAGCTGGCGAGGCCTACAAGACCGAGCAGCATCACAAACGCATATCCATAAACATAACCCGATTGCAGCCGGACCGCGAGACGGGTCCCCCCAGCGACGAGCGCGGCGGCGCCATCGGGACCGAAGCGGTCGATGGTGCCTTCATCGCCTTTCTTCCAGAAGAAGCGGCCGATCCAAAAGGCGGGCTTCACGAAGAGGACGTTATACAGCTCGTCGAAATACCATTTGTTGTACAGGAACTGGTGGAGCAGCTTGAACTGCGCCACGAAGCGCGCCGGCAACGTCGTGTTGCGAATATAGCTGTTCCACGCGAGGAACAGGCCGATAGCCATCACCGTGAACGGCGTCCATTTCACCCACAACGGCACTTCATGCGCGGCGTGCATCAGATGCTCGTCGAACGCGAGGCTGCCGTTCCAGAACGCCAAACCCTCTTCGGGGTAAATGAACGGATGGTGGAAGGCGATGCCCGCGAACACCGCGCCGATCGACAATATGGCCAGCGGGATCAGCATCGTGATCGGGCTTTCGTGCGGGTGATACCCCGCTGTGCCGTCGCTGGGCGCGTCGTGGCCGTGGTCGGCGTGCGCATGACCATCATGCCCGTGACCATGATCGTCGTGCACCGCATGCTGGATATGCTCGCTCTGTTCCCAGCGCGGCTTGCCGTGGAAGGTCAGGAAGACGAGGCGCCACGAATAGAAGCTGGTGAGGAAGGCGACGAAGACGCCGACCCAGAAAGCGATGACGCCGCCTCCGCCGCTCGCATAAGCCGCCTCGAGGATGCCGTCCTTCGAATAGAAGCCGGCAAAGCCCGCGACGCCTGCGATACCGACGCCGGTGATCGCCAGCGTGCCGAGCATCATCGCCCAATAGGTGATCGGGATCCGCTTCCGCAGCGCGCCATAATAACGCATGTCCTGCTCATGGTGCATGGCATGGATGACCGAACCGGCGCCAAGAAACAGCAGCGCCTTGAAGAAGGCGTGCGTGAACAGGTGGAACATCGCGGCGCCATAAGCGCCCGCACCCGCGGCGAAGAACATGTAGCCGAGCTGCGAACAGGTCGAATAAGCGATGACGCGCTTGATGTCCCACTGCGTCGTCGCGACCGTCGCGGCGAAGAAACAGGTCGCGGCGCCGACAAACATCACGACGCCCTGCGCAACGTCCGAGGTTTCGAACATCGGCGACAGGCGGCACACCATGAACACGCCCGCGGTGACCATCGTCGCGGCGTGGATCAGCGCCGACACGGGGGTCGGGCCTTCCATCGCGTCGGGAAGCCATGTGTGCAGGCCAAGCTGCGCCGACTTGCCCATCGCGCCGATGAACAGCAGTAGGCAGAGGATCGTCATCGTATCGAGACGGAGCCCCAAGAAGCTGATCGTCGAACCCGCCATGCCCGGTGCGGCTGCAAGGATTTCGGGGATCGAGACGGTGCCGAAGACAAGGAAGGTGCCGAAAATGCCAAGCATGAAGCCCAAGTCACCCACACGGTTGACGACGAATGCCTTGATCGCCGCGGCATTGGCGCTCGGCTTCTTATACCAGAAACCGATGAGGAGGTACGACGCGAGACCGACGCCTTCCCAACCGAAGAACATCTGGACGAGATTGTTCGCAGTCACGAGCATCAGCATCGCGAAGGTGAAGAGCGAGAGATAGGCGAAGAAGCGCGGCTGATCCGGGTCTTCCTCCATATAGCCCCAGCTATAGAGGTGGACGAGCGCCGACACCGTCGTGATCACGACGAGCATCACCGCGGTCAGCGTATCGACGCGCAGTTCCCAATTGAATTGGAGCGCGCCCGAACTGACCCAATGCAGCACGGTCATGACTTCCGCCTGCCCCGTCCCGAACACGAACGACAGGAAGATCGGCCAGCTCAGCGCGCAGCTGGTGAACAGCGCGCCCGTGGTGACCAGCTTCGATGCGAAGGGGCCGATGGCGCGCTGGCCAAGCCCTGCAACAAGCGCCGCCAGCAGCGGCAGGAAAACGATCGCCTGGATCACCGGTTTACCCCTTCATCCGGTTGGCATCGTCGACGGCAATGGTGCCGCGGCCGCGGAAGTAAATGACGAGAATGGCAAGACCGATCGCGGCTTCACCCGCGGCGACGGTCAGCACGAACATCGAGAAGACCTGCCCAACAAGATCGTTCAGCGCCGCGCTGAACGCGACGAGGTTGATGTTTACTGCCAGCAGGATCAGCTCGATCGCCATCAGGATGACGATGATATTCTTGCGGTTGATAAAGATGCCAAGCACGCCGAGCGTGAACAGCACCGCCGAAACGGCGAGATAGTGGCCGACCGAAATCACAATTCCATCCCCTGCCCGACGCCCGGATCGACAAGACGCGTCGCGTCCTGCGGACGGCGCTGGTTCTGCTTCGAGATATTCTGGGTGCGCACGCCGCCGCGCTGGCGATGCGTCAGCACGATCGCGCCGATCATCGCGACGAGCAGGACGATACCTGCCGCCTCGAACAGAAAGATATAGCGCGTGTAAAGCAGCTCGCCGATCTGCTGGATATTGCTCTTGTCGCTGACCACCGGCGCGGCGCGCGCGGCGAGGTCGACTCCGCCCGCGCTCCATGCGCCAACCGCGAACACCAGTTCGGCGGCAAGGATGATCGCAACGAGCGCGCCCAGCGGCAGGTAACGCACGAAACCCGCGCGCAATTCGGCGAAATCGATGTCGAGCATCATCACGACGAACAGAAACAGCACCGCGACCGCGCCGACATAGACGATGACGAGCAGCATCGCGATGAACTCGGCGCCCGCGAGCAGCATCAGCCCCGCCGCGTTGAAGAAGGCGAGGATCAGCCACATGACGCTGTGGACCGGATTGCGCGCGAAAATCACCATGGCCGCGGAGGCGATGACGATCGTCGCGAACAGGTAAAAGGCAAAGAGCTGGATCATGTGCGCGCGCCCTTATCGATAGGGCGCGTCGGCGGCAAGATTCGCCGCGATCGCGCGTTCCCATTTGTCGCCATTGGCGAGCAGCTTGGCCTTGTCATAGAGCAGTTCTTCGCGCGTTTCGGTCGCAAACTCGAAGTTCGGCCCCTCGACCACCGCATCGACCGGGCAGGCTTCCTGACAGAAACCGCAATAGATGCATTTGGTCATGTCGATGTCGTAGCGCGTCGTGCGGCGGCTGCCGTCGTCGCGCGGCTCGGCCTCGATCGTGATCGCCTGCGCCGGGCACACCGCTTCGCACAGCTTACACGCGATGCAGCGTTCCTCGCCGTTCGGATAGCGACGCAGCGCATGCTCGCCACGGAAGCGCGGCGACAGCGGGTTCTTCTCGAACGGATAGTTGATCGTCGCCTTGGGCTTGAAGAAATATTTGAGCGTGAGGGCGTGCGCCTTCACAAATTCCCACAAGGTGAAGCTTTTGACGAGATGGGCGATGGTCATTGCACGCTCTCCTGCGGAGTCCTTTCGGATTCCTTCAATTGGCAAGTGCCCTTCGAGGTTTCAGTGAAGGTGTTCAACCCATCATCCTGGACATCGACCCAACCGATACGAATTCCGTACGCGAGCAAATCATCGGACAGACGAGCGATCATGAATCTACTTTCGGATTCCTTCTTCAGCCCCACGACCCATTCAGGCTCCGCATTTGGTTCGCCGACAAATAACATCGTCGGTCGAGACGTAACTCGTGTTGCCAAACTCGTTGTCAACTCGTTGGGGATTGGCACGTTGATCATAGCCACAGAGTCCTGCGGTACTGGAGTGCCATCAGGCGCAGCTGTAAGCCCACACGATAAGATGGCAGCGGCAATCGACAGGCTCATGCCCCATACCTCGTCAGCATCAGCCAGCCGGAAATCAGGAAGATCCAGATCAGCGAGATCGGCAGGAACACCTTCCAACCCAGCCGCATCAGTTGGTCATAGCGGTAGCGCGGGACGGTCGCCTTGACCCAGCTGAAGACGAAGAAGAAGAACAGGATCTTCGCGAACAGCCAGATGATGCCGGGAACGGCATAAAGCGGCGCCCAGTCGATCGGCGGCAGCCAGCCGCCCCAGAACAGCACCGCATTCAGCGTCGCCATCAGCAGCACATTGGCATATTCGCCGAGCCAGAACAGCGCGAAGCTCATCGACGAATATTCGGTCTGATAGCCCGCGACGAGCTCCGATTCCGCTTCGGTCAAGTCGAACGGCGCGCGCGCGGTTTCGGCGAGCGACGAGATCAGGAACATCACCGCGAGCGGGAAAAGCAGCAGGTTGAATCCAAAGGCGTTGACGAAGCCGAGGCCATGGCCCTGCTGCGCTTTCACGATCTCGTTCATGTTGAAGCTGTCGGCGAAGAGCACGACGCCGATCAGGATGAACCCGATCGACACTTCATAGCTGATCATCTGTGCTGAGGCGCGCATCGCCGAAAAGAAGGGATATTTCGAGTTCGACGCCCAGCCCGACAGGATCACGCCATAGACGCCAAGCGACGAGATCGCGAGAATGTAGAGCAATCCGACATTGATGTCGGCGAGCACCGCGCCCGAATTGAACGGGATCACCGCCCAGGCGAGCAGCGCGACGGTGAAGGTGATGATCGGCGCGATCAGAAACAGGCCCCTGTTGGCGCCCGACGGGATGATCGTTTCCTGCAGGAACACCTTCAGACCGTCGGCGAACGACTGCAGCAGGCCAAAGGGGCCGACGACGTTCGGGCCGCGGCGCAGTGCGATCGCCGCCCAGATCTTGCGGTCGGCATAGATGATCATCGCGACCGCGAGCATCAGCGGCAGCGCGATGAGCAGGATGCCTGCAATCGTCGCGACACCCCACGCCCAGTTCGGGTCCATGCCCCACGAGATAAAGGTCTCGGTCATTTCCGCGCCCCGTCCTCGTTGCGCCAGCCATTATGCGGGCCGGGCTTTTCGGACTTGCGCGGATTGAACCCGCGCCACACCGAATAGCCCATCCCGACCAGCAACACGCTGGCAATCGCATGCACCGGGGTCATTCCCCTGCTCCTCTAATTGGCAGTCGAGCGTCGAGAAGCCACAAAAGCGCCGCACCGAAGAAGGGCCAAGCAGCCGACGAAAGACCCGACGCCAGCGCCGTAAGCACCATCAAAATTGCGCTCGGACTATGTGATTCATAGGGCGAAGCAACGCCGCTGGACACCATGTCCCACTGGCTGCCAAGCACGCCAGCGAAGGTCATCACGGCAACGATAATCGCTACCCAAAACAGGATCAGCGACCCATTTTGCATGGATTTTACGTAGAGGCTCATTCCGCGGCCTCCGCAAAATCGACGCCATGGATCAGCTCTTCCGAGCAGCGCTGCATCGTCGGCGACGCGCGGCAGATGGCGTTGGTGAGGTAGAAATCCTTGATCGGCGACGGAATTGCGCGCGCCTCGGGCTTCGCGGGCAGCTTCGGCACCGTCCAGCCATAGTCGGCAATCCCCTCGACACCGAGCGCCGGCACCGCCGCGATCATCGCCGCGCGGCATTCGTCGAAGCTATCGAAGCCGACCGACACGCCGAGCGCATCGGCGAGGGCGCGGAAAATGCTCCAGTCCTCGCGCGCGTCGCCGGGCGCAAACACCGCCTTTTCGCTGCGCTGGACGCGGCCTTCGGTATTGACCGTCGTGAAGTCCTTTTCGGTCCACGCGGCCGCCGGCAGGATGACGTCGGCGGCATGCGCGCCCTTGTCGCCGTGGTGGCCGACATAGACTTTGAACGTATCGGGCAGCGCCGCGAAATCGACTTCGTCGGCGCCGAGGAAGAAGGCGAGCTTCGGCTTCGCTGCGATCACATCCTTGATCCCGCGCGGCAGGCCATAGCCGAGCATCAGCGATCCCATGCGCGCGGCCGAGAAATGCACGACATTGTAGCCGTTCCAGCCGTCCCGGACCGCATTCACGGCCTTGGCGAGCGCGAGGCCCGCGCCATGGACGCCGGGAACCGACAAGGCGCCGCCGCCGAAGACCAGCATCGGCCGCTCGGCGCCCTTCAGCGCGTCGGTCACATGCTGCGGCAACTTCGCGACGAGCGAGGCGTCGTCGCCCAGCCATTCGGTCCTGTAGGTAAGATCGGTTTCAGGGCCGATCGCAAAGACCTTCGCGCCCTTCTTCCACACCGCCTTGCGGACGCGCGTATTGATCAGCGGCGCTTCCCACCGCAGGTTCGTACCGACGAGCAGGATCACGTCGGCATTTTCCGCCTCGGCAATCGTCGTGTTGAAATTGACCGCCGACAGGCTGGTGACGTCATAATCGAGCCCCGTCTGGCGCCCCTCAAGCAGGGTGCCACCGAGCGCGTTGACGAGCGATTTCGCCGCGAACATCGTCTCGCAATCGACCAGATCGCCCGCGATCGCCGCGACCGACGATCCGGCGTTCACCGCCTTGATCGCCTCGAACGCCTCGGCCCATGTCGCTTCGACCATCTGGCCGCTCTTGCGCACATAGGGCCGGTCGAGGCGGCGGCGGACCAGGCCGTCGACATGGTGGCGCGTCTTGTCGCTCGCCCATTCCTCATTCACATCATCGTTGACGCGCGGCAGCACGCGCAGCACCTGCCGCCCGCGGCTGTCGATGCGGACATTGGTGCCGACCGCATCCATCATGTCGATGCCCAGCGTCTTGGTCAGCTCCCACGGACGCGCTTCAAACGCATAGGGCTTCGACGTCAGCGCGCCAACGGGGCAGAGGTCGACGACATTGCCCGAAAGCTCGCTCTGGATGGCATGCTCCAGATACGACGTAATCTGCATATTCTCGCCGCGATAGATCGCGCCGATATCCTCGACGCCCGCGACTTCCTCCGCGAAGCGGACGCAGCGCGTGCACTGGATACAGCGGGTCATCACCGTCTTGACGATCGGTCCCATATATTTTTCGGTGACGGCGCGCTTGTTCTCGTCATAGCGCGTCGCGCCGCGGCCATAGGCGACCGACTGGTCCTGCAGGTCGCACTCGCCGCCCTGATCGCAGATCGGGCAGTCGAGCGGGTGGTTGATGAGCAGAAACTCCATCACCCCTTCGCGCGCCTTTTTGACCATCGGGCTGTCGGTGCGGATCACCTGCCCCTCGGCGGTCGGCAGCGCGCACGACGCTTGCGGTTTCGGCGGGCCCGGTGCGACCTCGACAAGGCACATGCGGCAATTGCCGGCGATCGACAGGCGCTCATGGTAACAGAAGCGCGGAATTTCCTTCCCCGCCATCTCGCACGCCTGCAGGACGGTCGCGCCCTGCGGAACATCGAGTTCTACGCCATCTACGGTTACTTTAGGCATTATTCGGCTGCCTCCAGCGCGCCGCCATTCTCGCGGATGCGGCGTTCGATTTCGGGGCGGAAATGCTTGATCAGGCCCTGGATCGGCCATGCCGCGGCATCGCCGAGCGCGCAGATGGTGTGGCCTTCGACCTGTTTGGTCACGTCGAACAAAGTGTCGATCTCGCTGATGTCGGCGTCGCCGGTGCGCAGCCGTTCCATCACGCGCCACATCCAGCCGGTGCCTTCGCGGCACGGCGTGCACTGGCCGCAGCTTTCATGCTTGTAGAAATAGCTGATGCGGCTGATCGCCTGGACGACGTCGGTCGACTTGTCCATCACGATCGCGGCGGCGGTGCCCAGCCCCGACCCGACGGCCTTCAGCCCGTCGAAGTCCATCGGCGCGTCCATGATCTCGGCTGCGGGCACCAGCGGCACCGACGATCCGCCGGGGATCACCGCGAGCAGATTATCCCAGCCGCCGCGAATCCCGCCGCAATGCGTGTCGATCAGCTCGCGGAAGGTGATGCCCATCTCTTCCTCGACGACGCAGGGCTTGTTCACATGGCCGCTGATCTGGAAGAGCTTGGTGCCCTTGTTATTCTCGCGCCCAAAGCTCGCGAACCACGGCGCGCCGCGGCGCAGGATCGTCGGGACGACCGCGATGCTCTCGACATTGTTCACCGTCGTCGGGCAGCCATAGAGGCCCGCCCCCGCCGGGAACGGCGGTTTCAGGCGCGGCTGGCCCTTCTTGCCCTCGAGGCTTTCGATCATCGCGGTTTCTTCGCCGCAGATATAGGCGCCCGCGCCGCGGTGGACGAAGACGTCGAAATCATAACCCGACTTCGCCGCATTCTTGCCGAGCAGCCCGGCGTCATACGCCTCTTGCACCGCCGCGAACAACGTCTCGGCCTCGCGGATGAACTCGCCGCGGATATAGATATAGGCAGCGCGTGCGCGCATCGCGAAGCCCGCGATCAGTGCGCCTTCGATCAGCTTGTGCGGATCGTGGCGGATGATTTCGCGGTCCTTGCACGAACCGGGTTCGGATTCGTCGGCGTTGATGACGAGGAAGCTCGGGCGGTCGGCGCGCGGCTCCTTCGGCATGAACGACCATTTGAGGCCGGTCGGGAAGCCCGCGCCGCCACGGCCGCGCAGCCCCGACGCCTTGATCTCCTCGATGATCGCGTCCTGGCCGCGGCTCATCAGATCCTTGGTATTGTCCCAATCGCCGCGCGCCTGCGCGCTTTTCAGGTTCCACGGCTGAAAGCCATAGAGATTGGTGAAGATGCGATCCTTGTCGGCGAGGCTCATGCGACCTCTCCCAACTCGTCACCCCGGACTTGATCCGGGGTCCAAGCAACGCACGTGGTCATGGATGCCGGATCAAGTCCGGCATGACGAAGAGTTGGAACATGGATCATGCCTCCCACTCCTTCCGATAGTCGTGGTTGGCCTTCACCATTTCCTTTAACGTCGTCGGGCCGCCCTCGGGCTCGCTCGTATGACGCCCGGCAATCTGCGTCCCCGCCTTCGGCGCATCACCGGCGGCGAGCGCGTCAAGGATGCGCGTCATGCTATCGTAGTCGAGATCTTCGTAATTATCGTCGTTGATCTGGACCATCGGCGCGTTGGTGCAGGTGCCCATGCATTCGACCTCGGTCAGCGTGAACAGGCCGTCGGGCGTCGTCTTGCCCTTGGTCATGCCGCGGTTCTTGCACGCGGCCATGACATCGTCCGACCCGCGCAGCAGGCACGGCGTCGTGCCGCACACCTGCACATGATAACGGCCGACGGGCACGAGATTGTACATCGTGTAGAAGGTCGCGACCTCATAGGCGCGCATGAACGGCATATCGAGCTGCGCCGCGACGAACTCGATAACCGGCACGGGCAGCCAGCCCTGCGTCTGCGTCTCGGCGCCGACCTGGCGCTGCGCGAGGTCGAGCAACGGCATTACCGCCGAACGCTGGCGTCCCGCGGGATAGCGTGCGATCACGGCCTTCGCCTTCTCGGCATTCTCCGCCGTCCACGCAAAATTGCCCCAGCGGGCGCGGGTTTCGGCTTCGTCAGGAATTTGGGGTGCATCAGCCATTCGCTGTAATCTTTCCCGCGTAGAATGTCTTTTCGGCTCTGAGCAAACGCTGCCTCCGCTTACGCAGATAAAAGCCTGCGGCGGTCAGGAACAGGATTGCGGCCGAGTTTTGAAGGGCAGTGTTCATCGGCATCTGACCCAGTGCGTACAATTGCCAAATAGCCGTTGCAGCCACCACGGCAGCGCCGAGGAACAAATAGCGCTCCCAAAAAGCCGAAGGCGCCTGCTTTGGGGCGCGTCCGAATTTCACGTCCTGCGCGTGAACCTGATTCCAGAAGCGGGGGAGATCGCTCACCGATCACACTCCCCGAACACGACGTCGATCGCGCCGATGATTGCAGTGGTATCGGCGAGCATGTGTCCCTTCGACATCATGTCCATCGCCTGAAGATGGCTGAACGCCGTTGGGCGGATCTTGCAACGGTACGGCTTGTTGGTGCCGTCGCTGACCAGATAGACGCCGAATTCGCCCTTCGGGCTTTCAGTCGCCACATAGACTTCGCCCGCGGGGACGTGGAAGCCCTCGGTGTAGAGTTTGAAGTGATGGATCAGCGATTCCATCGACTGCTTCATCTCGCCGCGCTTCGGCGGCACGACCTTGCGGTCGAGGCTGGCGATCGGGCCGGTCGGCATGTCGCGCAGGCACTGCTTGATGATCTTCGCGGACTGATAGACTTCCTCGACGCGCACCATGAAGCGGTCGTAGCAGTCGCCGCGCGTCCCCACAGGAATGTCGAACTCCATCGCGGCATAGGCGTCATAGGGCTGCGACTTGCGCAGATCCCATGCGATGCCGCTGCCGCGGATCATCGGGCCCGAGAAGCCCCACGCCAGCGCGTCTTCCTTGCTCACCGTCGCGATGTCGACGTTGCGCTGTTTGAAGATGCGGTTGTCGATAACGAGGCTCATCGCGTCGCCGAACAGCTTCGGCAGGCGCTTTTCGACCCATTCGCCAATGTCGTAGAGCAGCCGTTCGGGGACATCCTGATGGACACCGCCGGGACGGAAGTATGCACTGTGCATCCGTGCGCCCGAGGCGCGCTCGAAGAAGTTCAGGCAATCCTCGCGCAGCTCGAACACCCACAGGTTCGGCGTCATCGCGCCGACGTCCATGACGTGCGACCCGATGTTGAGCATATGATTGCAGATGCGCGTCAGCTCGGCGAACAGCACGCGAAGATATTGCGCGCGCTCGGGCACCTCGAGGTCGAGCAGCTTTTCGATAGCCAGCACATAGCTGTGCTCCATTCCGAGCGGCGAGCAATAGTCGAGCCGGTCGAAATAAGGCAACGCCTGCAGATAGGTCTTGTACTCGATCAGCTTTTCGGTGCCGCGGTGGAGCAGCCCGACGTGCGGGTCGACGCGCTCGATGATTTCGCCGTCAAGCTCCATCACCATGCGCAGCACGCCGTGCGCCGCGGGGTGCTGCGGGCCGAAGTTGATCGTGTAATTGGTGACGACCTGATCGCCCGCGGTATTGGCGGTATCCACCGGATAGCCTTCGAACATGTCGCTGCCGTGGTGCTTGACCTGAGGAGCGTCGGTCATGCGTCACCTCCTGTTTTCCGCTTGCGCGGCGCGCGCGGCTTGGCCGGGGCTTTTGCGTTGGGGCTCGCCTTTTCTGCCTTCTTGGTCGCAGGCGTTTTGGATTCGCCGTCGGCCTTGGCCTTCGCGCCATCCTCGCTCGGCTTGGCCGCTTCCTTGTTCGCCTTGTTGCCGGCGCCGGTCTCCGCAGGCTTTTCGGTCGTTTTTGGCGTCGGCGGCGGCGGTGCCTTGGCCTTTTCGTCGGCCGCCTTCACTTCTTTCGACGTCATCGGCGTCGGGGCGCCCTTGCCCGGACCTTCACCCGTCCCGCCGGCCTTTTCATCGCCCGGCAGCACATAGTCGGCGCCTTCCCACGGGGACAGGAAATCGAAATTGCGGAAATCCTGCGCGAGCTTGACCGGCTCGTAAACGACGCGCTTGTCCTCTTCCGAATAACGCAACTCGATATAGCCGGTCAGCGGGAAATCCTTGCGCTGCGGATGCCCCTGGAAACCATAATCGGTCAGGATGCGGCGCAGGTCGGGATTGCCCGCGAACAGCACACCATACATGTCGAACACTTCGCGCTCGAGCCAGCCGGCCACGGGCCAGACGGGAACGATGCTAGGCACCGGCGTCGCCTCGTCGGTCGATACCCGCACGCGCAGACGATGGTTCTTCGTCACGCTAAGCAGGTGATAGACGACCTCGAACCGTTCGGCGCGGTCGGGATAGTCCACCCCGGCGATTTCCATCAGCTGCTGATATTCGAGGCTGTCGCGCAGCGCGACCATCACCCCGGCAACGGCTTCGCGGCGCACGGTGATGCTGTCTTCGTCGGCCGCGAAGTCATGCGCGAGCAGGTCGCTGCCGAGCAGCTTTTCGAGTGCCGTCGCAAGCGAGGGCTGCGGCGCGACGAGGGGAGCGGGATGGGCCATCAGCGTTCGATCGTCCCGGTGCGGCGGATTTTCCGCTGCAACTGCATCACGCCGTAAAGCAGGGCTTCAGCGGTCGGAGGGCAACCGGGAACATAGATATCGACCGGCACGATGCGATCGCAGCCGCGCACCACCGAATAACTATAATGATAGTAGCCGCCGCCATTGGCGCAACTGCCCATCGAGATCACATATTTGGGATTCGACATCTGGTCGTACACGCGGCGCAGCGCGGGCGCCATCTTGTTGCACAGCGTGCCCGCGACGATCATCACGTCAGACTGGCGCGGGGACGCGCGTGGCGCGGCGCCGAAACGTTCCATATCGTAACGCGGCATGTTGACGTGAATCATCTCGACCGCACAGCAGGCAAGGCCAAAGGTCATCCACCACAGCGAACCCGTGCGCGCCCAGTTGAACAAATCCTCGGTCGAGGTGACGAGAAAGCCCTTGTCGCCGACCTCCGAGTTGAGATCGTCGAAGAAACCCTGATCGGGGTTCGTCCCGGGGGCGACCGGCATCTGGCCGGGCATGATGATGCTGGAAGTGCTCATTCCCAATCCAACGCGCCTTTTTTCCACGCGTACACAAGGCCGAGCGTGAGTTCGGCGAGGAATACCATCATCGTCGCCCAGCCGGCCCAGCCGATTTCCTCGAGGCTCACCGCCCAGGGAAAGAGAAAGGCCGCTTCGAGGTCGAAGATGATGAAAAGGATGGCGACGAGGTAGAAACGCACGTCGAACTGGCTTCGCGCATCCTCAAAAGCGGGAAAACCGCATTCATACTCGGTCAGCTTCGCCGGATCGGGCTTGTGCGCCCCGGTCAGCCGGGCGACGCCCATCGGAAGGAACACGAAGGCGGATGACAGGCCGAGGGCAATGACCAGAAAGATCAGAATCGGCAAATATTGCGTCAGATCGACCATGGGAGCTCGCAGTTCTGTTGTTTTGGGGCGTCGCGCACCCGTTTATCGGGGGCGCTTTAGGCCAGCGCGACGCGTGTCGCAAGCGCTGCGGGCAGGATTTTCGGTTCGCGTGTGACCAAAAGCATATTGGGCGCTGGCGAGCGGCCCTATCGCTGTGATACCGCAGGCAAAAACGGGTCGCTGGGTCACGCCTTTCATGGGCGCAGGATGACAAAGGGAGCTTATATGGGACCAATCACCGCTCGCGCCGTCGCCGTCGCGCCGCTGGCGCTTTTCCTCGCGACTCCGGCGCATGCCGAGCTAGTCAACGCCGCGAACCCGGAAGCGATCAAGGCGATCGTCGAATCGCAGGGCTGGCCCGCGACGCTCGTCGCCAAGGAAGGCGACGCACCCTATATCGAAAGCAATCGCAACGGCCTGAAATTCCTCGTGCTCTTCATGAACTGCGACGGAAGCGAAAGGTGCAAGACGCTGCAATATTATATGGGGTTCAGCGACGCCAAGGAGGTGACGCTCGACCGGCTCAACCAGTGGAACAAGGAAAAGCGCTTCGCGCGCGCTTATAAGGACGACGCGGGCGACCCGGTGCTCGAAATGGACGTCGACCTCGATTTCGCGGGCATTCCGCGCGAGAATGTCGGCGAAACCTTCAACACCTGGGCGTCACTGATGGACAGCTTTCGCGAATATGTGTTCGAGAAGTGAGCTGACTCTTTCGTCGCCCCGGACTTGATCCGGCGTCCATAGCGTCGCCGCTGGAATGGATGCCGGACCAGTCGGCGTGACGATCAACAAGTGGTACGCGTTACGCGTTACGCAACGCGCCCGCGACCAGTTTTTGCAACTTGGAATGCACCGCGGCACTGCCAGCGATGAATTCGCTGCGCTCAATTGCGCGGTCCCCGCCCCGGAAATCGCTGACGAAGCCGCCGGCTTCGCGCACGAGCAGCATGCCCGCCGCGACGTCCCATACCTGCAAATCGCTTTCCCAGAAGCCGTCGTAGCGGCCCGCGGCGACCCATGCGAGGTCGAGGCTGGCGGCGCCGAAGCGGCGAATGCCGGCTACTTCGGGCGCCACCGCGCCAAAAATTCGGCTCCACTGCGCCATGTTCCCGTGGCCCATGTACGGAATGCCGGTCGAGATCAGGCATTCGTTGAGGTTGCGACGCGACGCGACGCGCAAACGCCGGTCGTGCAGCCAGGCACCGCGACCGCGCTCGGCCCAATAGCTTTCGTCGGTGATCGGCTGGTAGATCAGCGCTGCCGTCACATCGCCCCAGCCGCCGCCCGGCTTCGGTTCCTGTACCGCGATCGAGATCGCGAAATGCGGGACGGCATGGAGAAAGTTCGAGGTGCCGTCGAGCGGGTCGATGATGAAGCGCGGTTTGCCCGGCTCGCCCTCGATGATCCCGCCTTCTTCGAGAACGAAACCCCAGCCAGGACGGTCACGGCCAAGTTCGTCATACAAGGTACGCTCGGCCGCTTGGTCGGCTTTCGACACGAAATCGGCCGGCCCCTTCTGCGAGACCTGCAGATGCTCGATCTCGCCAAAGTCGCGGCGCAACTTTGCACCGGCCTTGCGCGCGGCGCGTTCCATGACGGTGATGATGCCGGATACGGCCATGATATCTACTCCCCCCTCCCGCTTGCGGGAGGGGTCGGGGAGGGAATGCTTCCTATCGAGAAAGGCCCGTCCCTCGACAGGCTCTCCCCCAGCCCCTCCCGCAAGCGGGAGGGGAACTAATCAGTCTGCGCGGCGGACATATTCGCGGTCATACACATGCACGACGATGCGGGTGCCGCTGGTGATGTGCGGCGGCACCATCACGCGCACGCCATTGTCGAGGATCGCGGGCTTGTACGACGACGAGGCGGTCTGCCCCTTCACCACCGCGTCGGCCTCGACGATCGTCGCTTCGATCGTTTCGGGGAGTTCGACCGAGATCGGACGGTCTTCCCAGAGTTCGAGCACGACGTCCATGCCGTCCTGCAGGAATTCATGCGCTTCGCCGACGACTTCCTTCGAGATGTTGATCTGTTCGAAGCTGTCCTTGTCCATGAACACCAAGTCGTCGCCCTCGGCATAGAGGAACTGGAAATCCTTGGTGTCGAGGCGCACCTTTTCAACCGTGTCGGCGCTGCGGAACCGGTTGTTGAGCTTGCGCCCGTCGATCAGATTCTTGGCTTCGACCTGCATATAGGCGCCGCCCTTGCCCGGCTGGGTGTGCTGAATCTTGGTGACCTTCCAGATGCCGCCTTCATATTCGATAATATTGCCGGGACGGATTTCAACGCCGGTGATCTTCATCGCGCACACTCACAGTTCAAGGATGGAAAGAGCAAGGCCGGCGGCCCTTGCGGGCACCGGTATCAGGTGCGCGCCTTTAGCCGCGCCGGCGCCGAAGGGCAAGCGGCGTGTCGGAGCGACGCAGCCACCTTCGCCGCGGAGCAAATCAAAAGGCGACGAACCGAAACCGATTTGACGCATCGATCCAATATGCGGCGCGACATCCATGGCAGATCGGCGGCCATGACGAACATCGACCTTTCCGATTTGAAGCTCCCCCTTGGGCGGGGAACTGCTAAGTCCTTGCGGCGCGGCGCCCCTTGCGCCGGCCTTTTTGGCTGGCGCAAGGACGGCGCGCCGCCGCCCAAATCCCGAAAGGAACCGCCCGCGCCCGGACGCGACTATCCCGCCGGCTGATCGGAAACGATTGCGGTAAAGGCCCGGACTGCCGCCGCCGGCCCTTCGGGATGCGCCCAGATGCCGCTCGATACCGCAAGGAAATCTGCACCCGCGTCGACAAGCACCTTCGCATTATCGATGGTGATCCCGCCGATCGCGACGCACGGCAGTTCGAACAGACCCTGCCACCAGGTCAGGATTTCGGGCTCGGGACGATGCCGGGTTTCCTTGGTAGTCGTCGGGAAAAAAGCCCCGAAGGCGACATAATCGGCACCGGCCTCGCCGGCTTCCATCGCCAGGTGGCGGCTGTCGTGGCAGGTGACGCCGATCTGCGCTTCCGGTCCGAGCTGGCGGCGCGCGTCCTTGGGGTCGCCATCGCCCTGCCCCAAATGAACGCCGTCGGCCGCCAGCCGCTTTGCGAGCGCGATATCGTCGTTGACGATGAACGCGACCTCATGTGCGGCGCAAATCGCCTGCAGCGGCTCGGCGAGCCGCGCCGCCTCATGCTGTTCGACATTCTTCACCCGAAACTGGAAGGCTGCGACCGGCCCGGCGGACAGGGCTTCCTCCAGCCGAGCGGGAAAATCGCCCCCGGCGTCGAGCGGTGAAATGAGGTAAAGCTGGCAGGTGGGTGTTTTCATGGCGCGTTCATAGCGATCCCGCCAGACGCGGGCAAATGCAGAACATCGCTCGTCTCGCCACCATCGCCCTCCCCACGGCGCTCCTCCTTTGCGCCTGCGCGACGACCGCGAGTGCACCGCTTCCCGAGGGCAGCGACGTCGCGTTGGAGCAGAAGGCCTATGTCGACGGCCCGCTGGTCCAGCCGGTTGAGGTGATCGAGGACAGCCGCTGCCCGATGAACGCGCGCTGCGTCTGGGCGGGGCGCGTGCGCCTGAAGATGGTCTGGTTCCGCGGCAATGGCAAAATGCACGCGTTCGAGGCGACGCTGGGCGAGCCGGTTCAGCTTGCCGATGGGCAATTCACGCTCGAATCGGTGCGGCCGGAGAAACACAGCGATGTAATGATCAAACCGTCCGATTACCGCTTTTCGTTTCGTTTCGCGGGCGGCCTCTAAAGCACCCGCGCCAGTAGGAAACCGTCCCACTTTTTCGTGCCAACCGTTTGCACTGCGGTTGCGTCGAGCCGCGGATCAGCGGCGATTCTATCGAACAACGCGCGCGTGCCGATGATGCGTTCATCGTGGCTTTTCGAATCGAGCACCCCGCCTTCGCGTACGACATTATCGACGATGATCGTCGTGCCGGGGCGCCCAAGCCGGATAGCTTCTGCGACATAACGCGCGTTGTTCTGCTTGTCGGCGTCGATGAAGACGAAATCGAATGGCGCTTCGCCCTTGATCGTCGCAAGGCTTTCTGCGGCTGGACCGATGCGGATATCGACCTTATCCGAAAGACCCGCGCGCTCGAGATTTTCGCGTGCCACACGGGCATGATGCGGGTCGAGTTCGAGCGTCACCAACTGGCCGCCCTCGGGCAGCGCCCGCGCCAGCCAAATCGTCGAATATCCGCCGAGCGTGCCGACTTCGAGAATGCGCTTTGCGCCTGCCGTCTGCGCAAGCAGGAACAGCATCTTGCCCTGCGTCGGCGACACATCGATCGGCGGAAGGCCTTGGGCGCTGTTATTTGCGAGGGTGGCGGCAAGCGTGTCGTCGGCGCCGAGCAATTTGCCGACGATATAGTCGTCGACGGCTTGCCACCCCTCTCCCATCACATCAGGCCACGGAGGCCGCGTGAATTTCGTCGATCGCGCCGCCTAGCGAACGGTTGAACTCGTCGTCGCTCATCTGATGGCGCAGATCCTCGAGCAGCGCGCGGCTGAAACTTGCGATGATGCCGGGATTCATTGCCAATTCGACGCACGCCTCGGGACGCGCGAAGCCGCCCGACAGCGCGACGACGCGCAACACCTTGGGATGATCGACCAGCGGTTGGAACAGCCCCGCCTCGGTCGGCAGCGACAGTTTCAGCATAACAGGCGCGCCGGTCCAGGCGTCGAGCGCCGCGAGCGTTTCCTTGAGCAGCAGGCGGTCCGCGGCGTCGCGTTCGGCGCTCTTGATGTTCACTTCGGGTTCGATGATCGGCACCAGGCCGTGCGCGGCGATGCGCGCGGCTTCGGCGAACTGCTGCGCGACGATCGCCTTGATGCCCGCTTCGTTGGCGAGGTTGACGACGCTGCGCATCTTGGTGCCGAACACGCCCTTGGCCACCGCGCGCTCGCACAGGTCGTCGAGGCCGGGGTTCGCCTTCATCAGCTGGACGCCGTCGGCTTCGTCTTCCAGACCCTTGTCGACCTTCAGGAACGGCACCACGCCGCGCTCCCAGAGCAGCGCGGGGACCGACTTGCCGCCCGCTTCGCCGTCCATCGTGCGTTCGAACAGGATTGCGCCGATCACCTTTTCGCCGTTGAAGCAGGGTGCGGTGACGATGCGGCTGCGCATGTCGTGGATCAGCGCGAACATCTCTTCATCGTTGGAAAAGGCGTCCGCTTCGATGCCATAGCCCTTCAATGCCTTGGGCGTCGAACCGCCGCTCTGGTCGAGCGCGGCGATGAAACCCTGCCCCGATTTGATCTGGTCGAGCATGACGGCATTGGCGGTGGTCATAGGATCTCCGGTCATTTGCATACGTATGTGGCGGTGCGCATAGCGACCCCGCGACCGGGATGCAATGCGCGGGAAAAACTAGGCTTTGAGCGCGTCCACGCCGGGAAGCGGCTTGCCTTCCATCCATTCGAGGAAAGCCCCGCCAGCGGTGGAAACGAAGGTGAAGTCCCTTCCGACGCCGGCGTGGTTGAGCGCGGCGACCGTATCGCCCCCGCCCGCGACCGAAATCAGCGAGCCTTCGCGCGTCAACGCCGCAGCCGTCTTCGCCAGCGCAACGGTCGCCGTGTCGAACGGCGGCGTCTCGAACGCGCCGAGCGGGCCGTTCCAGACGAGCGTGCGGCAGTTCTTGAGGACGTCGGCGAGCGCCTCGACCGCGGCGGGGCCGATATCGAGGATCATCTCGTCGGCCGCGACTTCATGGACATTGACGGTGCGCGTGGGCGGGTTGGGCGCGAATTCTTTCGCCACCACGACGTCATACGGCAGATGGATCGTGCAGCCCGCAGCATCGGCGGCGTCGAAGATCGCGTTCGCGGTGTCGATCAGGTCATGCTCGCAAAGCGACCTGCCGACGTCGACCCCGCGCGCGGCAAGGAAGGTGTTCGCCATGCCGCCGCCGATGATCAGATGATCGACCCTGGCGACCAGATTGCGCAGTACGTCGATCTTGCTTGACACCTTTGCGCCGCCAACGACCGCCGCAACGGGGTGCACGGGATTGCCGAGCGCCGCGTCGAGCGCTTTCAGTTCGGCTTCCATCGCGCGGCCGGCATAGGCGGGCAGCCGGTGCGCGACGCCCTCGGTCGAGCCATGCGCGCGGTGCGCCGCCGAAAAAGCGTCGTTGACGTACAGGTCGCCGATCTCCGCAAGCCCGTCGGCGAACACCGGGTCGTTCTTTTCCTCGCCGGGATAGAAACGCGTGTTTTCGAGCACTGCGACGTCGCCCGGCGCAAGTACCGCAATCCCCGCCTTTGCGCCCTCGCCGACGGCTTCGGAAATGAACATCACCGAATGGCCCAGCACATCCTCTACCCCGCCCATCACGAGGCTGAGCGATTGCGTCGGGTTCTTCGCGCCCTTCGGACGCCCGAAATGCGCGAGCAGCAGCACGATCGCGCCCTTGTCGGACAATTCGCGGATCGTCGGCATGGCCGCCTCGATCCGCGTCTTGTCGCCGACCGCGCCGTCGATCATCGGGACATTGAGGTCAACGCGGACCAGCACTTTTTTGCCGGTGACGTCGCCGATATCGTCGAGGGTTTTGAACGCGGTCATCGACATTTCCCTTTGGTTCAGAGGAACTTGGCGATCACACCTGCGGTGTCGATCATGCGGTTCGAGAAGCCCCATTCATTGTCGTACCAGCTGAGCACGCGTACCAGCTTGCCGTCGATCACAGCGGTTTCGAGGCTGTCGATCGTCGAGCTGTGCGCATCATGGTTGAAATCGATCGAGACCAGCGGCTCGTCGGTGAAGCCGAGCACGCCCTTGAGTTCGCCCTCTGCGGCTTCCTTCAGCAGCTTGTTGACCTCTTCTGCGGTCGTGTCGCGGCTCGGCGTGAAGGTCAGGTCGACGACCGAGACGTTCGGGGTCGGGACGCGGATCGACGAGCCGTCGAGCTTGCCCTTGAGTTCGGGCAGGACGAGGCCGACGGCAACCGCAGCGCCGGTGCTGGTCGGGATCATCGACATCGCGGCGGCGCGGGCGCGGCGCGGGTCCGAGTGGATCTGGTCGAGGATCTTCTGGTCGTTGGTGTAAGCGTGGATCGTGGTCATCAGGCCGCGTTCGATGCCGATCTTCTCGTGCAGCACCTTGGCCAGCGGCGCGAGGCAGTTGGTGGTGCACGACGCGTTCGACACGATTACGTGCTCGGCGCCGATCTTGTCGTGGTTGACACCATAAACGACGGTCAGGTCGACTTCTTTGGCGGGGGCCGAGATCAGGACGCGCTTGGCGCCGGCGTCGAGATGCGCTTGGCCGCCCTTGCGGTCGGTGAAAAAGCCCGTGCATTCCAGCGCGATGTCGATGCCATTGGCGGCATGGGGCAGCTTGGCGGGGTCGCGTTCGGCGGTCACCTGGATGCGCTTGCCGTTGATGATCAGGTCGTTGCCATCGACTTCGACGGTGCCGTTGAACGGACCATGGACCGAATCGCGCTGGAACAGGCGGGCGTTCGCCTTGGCGTCCGCCAGATCGTTGATCGACACCAGGTCGAGATCGTGGTCGGTGCGCTCCAATATGGCGCGCGCCACATTGCGGCCGATGCGTCCGAAACCGTTGATTGCGACTTTCACTGCCATGTCGAGGGGTCCTTTCTGCGTGGGGTAAGCCGGTCCTTAATTGCCGAGCTTTGCCAGAATTTGGGGTGCGATTGCGTCGGCGGTAAGGCCGAAATGCATGAATAGGTCTTCGATCGGTGCCGAAGCGCCGAAGCTGTCGATTCCAAAGCGAAGGCCATGGCGGCCGGTATACCGCTCCCACCCAAAGGTCGTGCCAGCCTCGATCGAGACGATCAACGCGTCTTCCGGCAGGACATCGGCCTGATAGGCGGCGCTCTGTTCGTCGAAGAGTTCGGTCGAGACCATCGAGATGACGTCGGCGCCATGACCTGCGGCCTCGAGCTTGTCGGCCACTTCGATCGCGAGCGAGACTTCCGAGCCGGTCGCGACAAGCACGACCTTGCGCGCCGCCGAAGCGCCACGCAGACGATAGCCACCTTTCGCGCAAAGATTTTCGGTGACGTCATGACGCAGCGGCGGGAGGTTCTGACGCGTCAGTGCGAGCAGCGACGGCCGACTTTTTTGGGCAAGCGCGAGCGCCCAGCATTCGGCGGTCTCGACCGCATCGGCGGGGCGCATCACGAGCAGGTTCGGCATCGCGCGCAGCGACTGGAGATGCTCGATCGGCTGGTGCGTCGGACCGTCTTCGCCGAGCCCGATGCTGTCGTGCGTCATCACATATACGACGCGCTGCTGCTGCAGCGCCGACAGGCGGATCGCAGCGCGGCAATAATCGGCGAACACGAGGAAAGTTCCACCATAGGGCACCACGCCGCCATGCAGCGCCATGCCGTTCATCGCCGCGGCCATGCCGAACTCGCGGATGCCATAATAAATATAGCGCCCCGAATAGTCGTTCTTGGTCAGTGGCTTGGTCGACGATGTTTTGGTGTTGTTCGAACCGGTAAGGTCGGCGCTGCCGCCGACGAGCGATGCGATATCGGCGGTGAGCGCGGTCAGCGTATTTTCGGATGCCTTTCGCGTGGCGACCTTCGGCGGCTCTGCAACGAGACCGTCGAGATAGGCCTTGAACGCGTCGCCCGGAACGATCTTGCCGCTCAGGCGCGCTTCGAAATCGCTTTTCTTTTCGCTGGTTGCGAGGCGATGATTCCATTCGGCATGAAGTTTCTTGCCCTTCTCGCCGAAGGCGGCCCAGGCCGAAGCGATGTCGGCGGGAATGACGAAGGGCTCGGCGGTCCAGCCCAGTTCCTTGCGCGCCGCCGCGATCTCGTCGGCGCCCAGCGGGGCGCCGTGCGTTGCCGACGTGCCCTGCTTGTTCGGCGCGCCGAAGCCGATGATCGTCCGGCATGCGATCAGCGACGGGCGATTGTCGGCCAGCGCGGCGTCGATCGCGCGGCGGATATCCGCGGGATCATGGCCGTCGCAGCTTTCGACGTGCCAGCCGGTCGCGGCATAGCGCGCGCCGATATCCTCGCTCGTCGACAGGTCGGTCGATCCGTCGATCGTGATATTGTTGTCGTCCCACAACACGGTTAAACGGCCAAGGCCGAGGTGGCCGGCGAGCCCGATCGCTTCGTGGTTGATGCCTTCCATGAGGCATCCGTCCCCCGCGATCACCCAAGTGCGATGATCGACCAGATCGTCACCATAGATCGCGTTCAGATGCCGCTCGGCGATCGCCATGCCGACTGCGGTCGCAAGCCCCTGCCCCAGCGGTCCGGTCGTCGTCTCGATTCCTTCGAGCTCGAAATTTTCGGGATGACCCGCACAGGGGCTGTGCAACTGACGGAAACTGCGAATGTCATCGATCGTCGGCCGCGCATATCCCGCCAGATGCAGCGTCGCATAGGCAAGCATCGACCCATGACCGGCCGACAGCACAAATCGGTCGCGATCGGCCCATTTCGGGTCCGCCGGGTCGAATTTCAGATAATCCGAATATAGGACTGTCGCGACGTCGGCCATGCCCATCGGCATCCCCGGATGACCGCTGTTCGCGGCCTGTACGGCGTCCATCGCTAGCGCACGGATCGCGTTGGCGAGTTGACGTTCGGGCAGTGTCATAAGTCCCCCGGGAAAGGATGTGAAGGTGACCGGATTCGGTGGGGACAGCCCTTCGCGGGGGTGGGGTCAGGAGTCAACCGCCCGTAACACGAAAGCGGGCATATTCAGGCGTATTTATACTGCGCAGAGGCGATTGCACCCCCCTCGCGGCGCTGCTACCTCTTTGCCATGGAACTCGATCTCGACGAATCCAGCCTGGCCATCGGTCGTATCGAACGCGCGTTGAGTCGTATCGAAAAGGCACTCGCCGATCGCGCCAGCCGACCTGCAACTGCGGTCGCGGCGCCGGCCGCCGATCAAGCGGCCCTCAAAGCGGAGGTCGCGGCGGTCATTGGCGAACTCGACCTTCTGATCGCCGAGGCCACACGTGGCTGACGTTAAGCTGACCATCGCCGGGCGTCCTTACGACGTGCATTGCGCCGATGGTGAGGAAGCGCAACTGATCCGGCTCGCCGCGGTCGTCGACGAAAAAGCGCGCGCCATGCCGGGCGTGACCGAGGTGCGGCAGCTGCTTTTCGCGGCGCTGATGCTGGCCGACGAAACCCAGGAGGCGCGCACCAAGGTCGAAAAGGCCGAACCGCAGTCCGACTCGCTCCGCGCCGCAGTTGCGCTGGCCGAAAGCCGCGAAGCGGCGGCACGCGACGAACTGAAAGCCGCGGTATCTCGCGAGCAGGCCGCATTGAAGGAGTTGGAGATGGCGCGCCGGAATGCTCAGGCCGCCGCGTCCTCCAGCAACCCGGCGCACGATCGCGCACTACTGCAGATCGCCGACCGCATCGAAACGCTGGCGTCGAAAGTCGAGCAACTCCCTTGAGCCGGGCCGCGTACGCTCCTACATAGGGATTGGCGGGTACTGCCCTGCACGAGCCGTTGCGAATATCCCTGAGGCGATACATCATCCAAGGGAGCTGTCCCTGCCCGGACCCTGGTTCGAGGTACATGGTTCCCACCTGACGTTACTGGCGTCAGAGGATTTTCCGGCAAACGACTACGGCGGTCCCGTCAACCCGCCCATTATGTTACCGAGGAGGCGATGACCGACCTGTCCGCCGACCTCGCCCAAGAGAAACGGAAATTGCGCGAAAGGCTGCGCTTTCGACGCCGGCATTTCGTGGCAAATCTTGGCGGCATGGCGCAGCTTGCAGCCTTTCGTGCGCTGCCCGCGCCCCTTTCGGACCGGCTCGCCGGTGATGGCGTCGTCGGCGCTTATGTCGCTTGGGGCGACGAACCCGATATCCTTACGATGTTCGAGGAACTTGCAGCGGCCGGGGGACTCGCGCTGCCCCATCATATCGCACGTTTCGACTCGATGGACTTTCGACGCTGGCGGCCTGCAGATCCGCTTGAAAAGGGACCATGGGGGACGCAGCAACCGTTGGGAGACGCTTCGGCGGCGATTCCCGATATCATTTTCTGCCCCCTCGTGGGATTCGATCGTCGCGGCGGTCGCATCGGCCAAGGCGGCGGCCATTATGACCGCTATTTCGCGGCCCACCCCGACGCGCTTCGCATCGGTATCGGCTGGTCGGTGCAGGAAATCGACGCTACGCCGCGCGAATCGACCGACATCGCGCTCGACGCGATTTTGACCGAACAGGAATTCATCCTTTGCGGAGACCGTCTGTGAACCAAGATCCAGCCAATCCGCAGCCGAGCTGGCGCAAACCTGCGGGAATGTTCCTGATCCTCGTGCTGATCGCCGGCTGGACCGCGATCGTCGTCAGCCTGTCGCCATGGGTTGGAACCTGGCCGGTGCTGGTGCAGGCGATCTTTTATCTTGCCGCCGGAATCGTCTGGATCGCGCCGCTGAAGCCGCTGCTGCGCTGGATGGAACTCGGGCGATGGCGCGCCTGAGGCGCCGCTCGCAATCCCGATTCAAGAGGAGAGAAATGTCCCAAGCGGCGGGGGCCATTCCGTTCGAAAATCGAAGGAATGGCGCGAGTGACGGGGCTCGAACCCGCGACCTCCGGCGTGACAGGCCGGCACTCTAACCAACTGAGCTACACCCGCGTGCGCTTGGGAGCCGCGCCAATATGGCCCCTGTCCCGACCTGTCAACCGTCGCTTTCATCCTGTGTGCGATTTAATCGATCGCGCACCTCGTCGGTGGTCGTCAGCGTGCCATGTTCGAAAAGGAAACCCGCCAGATCCGGCGTACCTGTCGACGCAAGAACGGTCTGCAGGATCAACAGCAGCGGAACGGCGAGCAACGCGCCGGGCGTTCCCCACACCCAGCCCCAGAAGCTCAGCGATACGAGAATCAGCAGCGGATTGATCGTCAGTCGCTTTCCCAACACCAGCGGCGTTATCAGATTCGCCTCGACAAGATGCACGCCGATGAAGATCAGCGCGGGCAGCAGGGCGAGCCCCACCGCGTCGAAGGTCATCAGGCCACCGAGCCCCAACAGCACAGCTGCAACGATCGGCCCCAGATAGGGCACGAAATTGCAGATGCTGACAATCCCACCCCACATGAAGGGCGATGGCATGCCCAGCGCCCACAGCAGCAGGCCGACGGTCAGCCCCAATATCGCGTTGATCATCGTGATCGTCGCGAGATAGTCGGCCGTCGCATCGACGACATTCTGGATCACGCGCGCGGTCTGCATTGCCCCGTCGAAGCTCCCGCGTCGCCGAATCGTCCCCTTACGCAGCCGCGTCCAGCTGGACAGGAAAAAAAAGATCACGAGCACGGCAAAGAAGAGCTGGATCGCGGCGGCCGGCGCCGACGAGATGAAATAGTCGACGACCGAGGTCGGCGTGGTCGCCGCTACTGCCTGTGCCGTTGCTTCGGTCCCGCTCGCCACCGACGTGAGCGTGCGGTCGACGAAACGTTGGAGCGTCGAATAAAAGTCGATCAACGGCGCCAGGTTGCTCTGGATGCGCGGTATCGATTCGGGAACCCGCGCAAACCACCCCGTCGCGGGCACGACGATGATCGCAAGCGCCGCATTGATGATGGCGAGGAACGCCACAAGCGCAAAAAACGCAGCCAGCGCCGACGGCATGCCACGGCGTTCGAGCCATTCGAGCAGCGGAACCAGCGCGATGGCGATCACGATCGCGGCGGTCAGCGGCAGGAAGAATTCCGCCCCCGCCTGCAAGGCGAAGGGAAGTCCGAGACAAAACGCGGCGCCCAGGATGAGCGCGAGGGCCGCGAGCAGTCGATCGCGGCGGAAATCATCGATCTCGATCTGACGCAGCGGGTTCGAGCGTAGCGAACGCGGCTCTTTGCTCCCCCTGTCCTCGGCCACCCCAAATCTCCTCGCTAACCGCCTCGTCTTACGCGAGCTTCGTTTGCCGCGCCAGTCGCCCCGTTTTGCGATGAAACAGACGGGGACCTGTCCCTCTTTGGATCACAACGCTTCTTTCTTCCTGCTTTTTAACCAGAAATTACCCTTTTTCCACGACTGAGGGCTCCAAGGACCAATCTTTCGGAGTATCAGCGATGATGAAAGCGCCTGTGGGGGGCGCGAAGCATCAGCTTCTTCCCTCTTGTTCCATGCTCGCGCTTCTGGCGGCGCTGCCGATGCAGGCCGAGGCCGCCGGTACGCGTGCCGGTTCGACGATCAGCAATACCGCATCGGCCAGCTTCGATACCGGCGGCGGCACGACGACCGTCGATTCTAACCGCGTCGACCTGCTGGTAGATGAGTTGCTCGACGTCACTGTCGATTCGAGCGACCCCGCCGACGTTCCCACGACCCCGGGTGCAACCGCCCAGGTGCTTACCTTTTCGATCACCAATAGCGGCAATGGCGTCGAAGCCTTTGCCCTGACCACGGTCGCCAACGCCGGCGGCGACGATTACGACCCCATCGTCACCCAAATCTATATCGACAATGGCGACGGCGTCTTCGATGCCGGCACCGACACGCTCTATACAGCCGGCGCCAACGATCCCTCGCTCGATCCCGACCAGAGCCGTACCGTCTTCGTCCTCGCGACGACACCCGGAACGGCGGTTGACGGAAATCGCGGGATCGTCAGCCTCGTCGCGGCGGCGAAAACCGGGACGGGCAATCCTGGCGACAGCTTTGCCGGTCAGGGTGAAGGTGGCGGCGATGCCGTTGTCGGGTCGACCGGCGCCGACGGTCAGGATGCTGGCGCATTCGTCGTGTCTGCCGCAACCGTCACGCTCGTCAAGTCGGCCGTGGTGACCAATTCGCTGAATACCGCCGATCCGATCCCCGGCGCGACGATCACTTATACCATCGTGGCGACCGTCGCGGGCAGCGGATCGGTCAGCGGCCTCGCGATCACCGACAATATTCCTGCCGACACAAGCTACGTTCCCGGCTCGATAACGCTCGGCGGTGCCGGGCTATCCGATGCCGCTGACGGCGATGCCGGCGATTATAACGGAACGCGGATCAACGTCGCGCTCGGCACTGTCGCCGGCGGCCAGACCCGCACCGTGACCTTCCGAACCACGATCGACTGATGGAGATGCGCATGCGCACCGCACTTTTGTTCCTGCTCGCCGCGCTGATGCCAGCGCAGGCCCTAGCCGCCAATCAGGTCGCGCTCGACAACAGCGTGTTCGTCGAACGCGTCACGACCGACGCCGCCGGCAAGCAGCGGGTCCTGCTCGAAGAGCCCAAGGTCGTTGTTCCCGGCGACCGGCTTGTCTTCGTGCTCGCCTATCGCAACGCCGGCGCACAGGCGGCCGACAAGTTCGTCGTCACCAATCCGATGCCCGCCGCCGTCCGCTTTGCCGACGCCGGCGACGCCCGCGCACTCGTTTCGATCGATGGCGGAAAGCAGTGGGGACTGCTTTCCGACCTCGCCGTCTCGATGAGCGACGGCACGCGGCGCGCGGCGCAACCCGCCGACGTTACGCACATCCGCTGGGCGTTCCAGAATCCGATCCCGGTCGGCGGGACGGGCAAGCTCATGTTTCGGGGGGTTGTCAAATAACCATTTAGAATAAACCGCTTAACGGTTGCCAGCGGTGGGGAAACGGCAGCCACATAAAGCCTAGGAGCTCAGCTATGACCAGCAAGCTGACTTACATAGGTATCATCGGTCTGGCGGCGTTTTCGAGCGTCGCCGCAGCCCCGGCATTTGCCGCGGGTACGACCGCAGGTACCACGATCACCAATACCGCCACCGTCGACTTTCAGGTCGGGGGCGTCAGCCAGGCTCAGCAAAGCGCGTCGAACAATTTCGTCGTCGACCGCAAGATCAACCTGCTCGTCGAAGAAGTCGGTACCGTTACGACCAATGTCGTGCCGGGCCAGGCGAACGCCGTTACGACCTTCCAGCTGACGAACAGTTCGAACGAGGTGCTCGACTTCGCCCTCGCCGCGACACAGATCGTCGGCGGCACGGCCGCGCACGGCGGGACCGACACCTTCAATGCCAACAATGTCCGGATTTACCGCGACAACACGGTGACGGGCACTGTCGGCAGCTGGGACGCGGGCGATACGCTCGTCACCTATATCGACGAACTGGTGACCGACACGGCGATCCGGCTGTTCGTCGTCGCAGATATCCCGGCCGCCCTCGCCAACAATGCCGTTGCGGGCGTCGCACTGCGCGCGACGGCGCGCGAAGGTGGCCTCGCCGGCACGCAGGGCGGCGCGATCACCGAAACGACCGGCGCAAATACGGCCGGGAAGGATACGGTCTTTGCCGACACGGCGGGCGTGGCCGGGGACATCGCGCGCGATGCCTCGCACAGCGACGACGACGATTATACCGTCCAGACCGCGACGCTCGCCGTCACCAAGACCAGCCGCGTCATTTCGGATCCGTTCAACAATACGTCGAACCCGAAACTGATCCCCGGCGCCGTCGTCGAATATTGCATCGCGGTCGCCAATACCGGCAGCGCCGATGCGACGTCGGTCTTGATCAACGACCCGGTCCCCGGCCAGCTGACGTTCAACGCCGGTACGATCCTGCTGAACGGCACTGTCACCGCGGGCACCTGCAACGCCGACGGCGCCGCGGGTGGCAGCTATGCCGCGCCGAACGTATCGGGCGCGATCGCCACCGTGGCAGCGGGCGCGACGCGCACGCTCCTATTCCGCGCCACCGTCAACTGATCGGGTAACGGACGGGGCGGCGGACGGCCCGGCGAAAGCCGGATCTGCCGCTGCCCCCTTCGGGGCTTGTATGGCACGCATCAGAACATATTTCGGCTTCGTGACCGCCTTGGTCGCGGCAGCACTGCTGCCCGCGACGCCAGCGGCGAACGCGCAAGTCATTACCAACACAGCCGCTGCGCAGTGGACGCGCGAAGGCCAGCTCGGTCAAGCGTTGTCGAATCGCGTCGACGTAACGGTGGCCCCGCGTCCGCCCGAACGACCGACGATTGCAACCTATCGCCTGACCAGCGGCAGTGGCGATAAATCCGTGCCCCTAGCGCCGACCCAATGTGCTCGCACGGTCGGCCGCAGCATCAGCACGACGATCCCGCTTAGCGGCGTCTATGAAGGCATTTCGACGGCGCCCGCCTCACTGCAAGGCACCGACAATTTTCGCGCCGGCGAAGTGCTGGTCGTCGGCGTCACGCTCGCATCGGCAAATGTCGATCCGCAGATGCGTGACACGCTGGCCGTCGTGATAGAGCTGGAAAATGGCGATCGCGAAGCGATCACGTTGACCGAAACGGCCAACAGCAGCGGCGAATTCGTCGGCATCATCAACACGATTGGCGTCCCTCCCGCCGTCGCCCAAGGTGACTGCCGCCTGTCGGTCGATCCGGGGGCGCCACTGACGCTGCGTGTCTCCGACCAGGCGAATGCCAGCCTTCTCGCGCTGGCGACGATCAACTTCCTCGTCGATCCGTTCGGTATCGTCTTCGACAGCGGCGATGGCACGCCCGTTCCGGGCAGCCGCGTAACGATCGTCGATGCCACAACGGGCCAGCCGGCGCAGGTGTTTGGCGATGACGGTGTCTCCACCTATCCATCGAGCGTCGTCACCGGCCAAAGCGTGACCGACGCGGGCGGCAAGACTTATACTTTCCCCACCGGTGACTATCGTTTCCCCTTTGTCGCGCCGGGCAGCTATCGTCTTGTGGTCGAACCGCCGGCACCTTTCACTGCGCCGTCGAAATCGAACTCTGCCGACCTCGCCGGCCTGCGCCGTCCCGACGACGGTTTGCCGTTCGAAATTACCGGGGCAAGCTATGGCGAAATCTTCACGCTGAACAGCCCGGCGCCCGTTCGCGTCGATATCCCGGTCGACCAGCCCGGCCTGCCGCTTCTCCTGCGCAAGACAACGTCGACGCAGGTCGCGGTGCCAGGCGACGTCATCCAGTATCGCATCGAAGTCGCCAACCACGACACCCGCCGCAACACCGGCGTCGTCACCGTGCGCGACGTGCTGCCTGCGGGCATGCGCTTGCGCCCCGACACCGTTCGCGTCGACGGCGTGCGCGTGACCGCCGATGTCGCCGGGAACGGGCGTGAATTTGCCGTCACGATGCCGACCATCGCCGCGTCGCGTTCGGCGCTTCTCACCTATCTTGCCGAAGTCATCGTTTCGGCGCAGCCGGGCAACGCCCTCAATCGCGCAACCGCAACCGACAATCGCGGATCGACGAGCAACGTCGCCGAAGCGACGATTTCGATCAAGCGTGATCAGCTTGGCGACCGGATGACGATCATCGGCCGGATCACCGATGGCGGCTGCCGCGTCGATGCGGGCAAGGCCGACGGCATCATGGGCGTGCGCGTCATGCTGCAGGACGGCAGCTACACCGTCACCGACGAGGATGGGCGCTATCATTTCGAAGGCGTGCGCCCCGGCATCCACGTCGTCCAGATCGATCCGTCGACGCTGCCGCTCGACCGCGAAGCCATCGATTGCGCGCGTTCGACGCAGAGCGCCGGCAGCGCCATCTCGCGCTTCGTCGAAGGCCGCGGCGGGTCGCTGAAGCGCACCGACTTCAGGGCCGTCGGCGCTACGCCGCGCGCCGCGCCCGAAAAGGCGGCCATCGAGGCATCCAAGGTGCTGAGCGATCCCGAAGCCGCCGGCGCCGGCCGCGACTGGCCTGCCGGCCAGGCGCCTGGCATCGCGTGGCTGTTCCCTGAAATCGATCATAATCCGCGCGCCAAGGCGATCCGCGCGGCGGTAAAGCACGCACCGGGGCAGACCGTGTGGCTGCGCGTTAACGACAAGCCCGCCGGCGAGCTCACGTTCGAAGGCACGAGCAAGTCCACCGACGGCCGCGTCGCCGTCAGCCTGTGGCGCGGTCTCGAAATCCGCGAGGGGGAAAACCGGCTGGTCGCCGAAGTTAAGGACGGCAACAGCGTGACGGTCGAAACGCTCGAACGCACCGTCCATTATTCGATCACACCGATGCGCGCGTCGCTGATCCGCGAAAAATCGGTACTCGTCGCCGACGGCGTGACGCGCCCTCTGATAGCGGTGCGCCTGACCGATCGCGACGGCAAACCGGTTCGCTCTGGCCTGACAGGCGAATTCAGCGTCCCCGCACCCTATTACCCGGCGGCCGAGGCCGATGCACAGCAGGCGCGCCAGCTCGTTGGACTCGAGCGCGCGCAGCCGGTGTGGAAGATCGATGGCGACGACGGCGTCGCCTATATCGAGTTGGAGCCGACCACCGCGTCGGGCACATTGTCGGTCGAATTCAATTTCCGCGACGACAAGGTGACGCGCAAGCAGACGATCGAAACCTGGCTCGATCCGGGCAATCGGCCATGGACGGTCGTCGGCTTCGCGGCGGGTACGCTCGGCTACAATACGCTCGACGACCGCATGGAGCCCGTCGCCGAGACGACGGGCGATCTCAACGCCGACGCCCGTCTCGCGCTCTATGCCAAGGGCCGCGTGCGCGGAAAATGGCTGATGACGCTGGCTTATGACAGCGACAAGGACAAGGACGACGCGCGGTTCGGCGGAGTGATCGACCCGCGTGCTTATTATACCATCTATGCCGACCGCAACGAGACGCGCTACGACGCCGCTTCGGTGCGCAAACTCTACCTGCGGCTCGAACGCCCGCAATTCTACGCGATGTTCGGCGATATCGAGACAGGCATTTCGGAACCCGAACTCGCCCGTTACCAGCGCGCGCTCAACGGCGGCAAGGCCGAATATCGCGGCCGCAATGTCGCAGCGACGGCGTTTGCCGCCGACACGCCCTACCGCTTCCGCCGCGACGAGATCCAGGGCAACGGCCTGACCGGGCCTTACCAGCTCGGTGCAAAAGACATCCTGCCGAACAGCGAGCGGATCGTCATCGAGACGCGCGACCGGCTGCACAGCGAGCGCGTCATCGACAGCGTCAGCCTGTCGCGCCATGTCGATTACGACATCGACTATCTGTCGGGCACGATCCGTTTCCGCGAACCCGTGCTCAGCCGCTCGTCGAACCTCGACCCGCAATTCATCGTCGCCGAATATGAAGTCGATGGCGTCGGCCAGCGCGTGCTCAACGCGGGCGGTCGCGTGAGCTATCGCTCGGACGACGAGAAAATTCGCGTCGGCGCGACCTTCATCCATGACGAGGACGGCAACGCCAGAACCAACCTCGGCGGCGTCGACGCCCGCTATCGACCCAATATCGATACCGAAGTCCGGGCGGAACTGGCGATCAGCGATGGCAAGGCTCAGAACAGCAGTGCCGCTGCCTCCACCGGCACCGCAAAGGCATGGCTGATCGAGGCCGAGCATCACAGCGGCAATATCGATTTCCTGGCGTATGTCCGCGAGCGCGAAACTGGCTTTGGCGCCGGGCAGCTCAATCATGGCGAGGACGGTACGCGCAAATTCGGTTTCGACGCGCGGCTGCGGGCCACCCGCACGCTTTCGCTGACAGGCAGCGCGTGGCAGGAAGATTATCTCGACCTCGGATCGCGCCGCCGCGCCGCGCGGATGCTCGCCGAATATGACAATGGAACCTCGGTCGCTCGCGCCGGCCTGACCCATGCCGACGATCGCCTGACCGACGGCACGCGCAACCGGTCAAACATCGTCCAGCTGGGCGCAACGCAGCGCATGTTGGGCAAGCGCCTCGAACTCGACGCGCAGACCGAATTTGCGCTCGGCGGCGAGGATGCCAGCGCCGATTTCCCGACTCGTCATCGTCTCGGAGCGCGCTTTGCGGTCACCCGCGACGTCAATCTTGTCGGCAGCTACGAAATTGCCGAAGGCAACACGATCAAGTCCCGCATCGCGCGGCTCGGGTTCGATCTGACTCCCTGGGCGGGTACGCGCTTCCTCGCCACCGCAAACCGGCAAGAGAACGGGGAATATGGACCGCGCAGCTTTGCCGCCTATGGCCTGTCGCAATCGCTGAAACTGGCCGAACGCTGGTCGGTCGACGTATCGATCGATGGCAACCGCACCATCGGTGGAGTGCGCGCAAAGGACGTGCTCAACGTCGATCATCCGGTCGCGTCGGGCGGCTTCCTCGGCCACGGCGGCACGCTCACCGAAGATTTCTTCGCGATCAGCACCGGCGCGACCTATCGCGCAGACCGCTGGACCCTGACCGGCCGTGCCGAGTATCGCAACGGCGAACTCGCCAACCGGTACGGGCTGACGCTCGGAGGTCTCCGCCAACTCGGCGAAGGCCGCGCGCTGGGCGCGCTCTTCACTTACGCCAAGGCCAGCGGCAGCGGAACGACGCCAACGACCGAGGTGATCAATTTCGAAATGAGCTGGGCGCATCGCCCCGCGGATTCGCGCGTGTCGTGGCTAAACAAGAGCGAGTTCCGTTCGGACAAGGTTCGCGATGCGATCGCCGGTCAGCCCGGCCCGACCGGTGGCGGTGCGCTGACGATCGACGGTGACGCAACGAGCCGCCGCCTGCTCAACAGCCTGTCGATGAACTGGACCCCGCTTGGCGAACGCGGTGTAGACGGCATGGGGTTCGAACGTGCCGAATTCGGCGTCTTCTGGGGAACGCGCTATAACTTCGACCGTTTTGGCGCCGACGACGTCAAGGGCTGGTCGAACCTCATCGGCGCCGACTTTCGCTTCAATTTGGGTGAGCATGTCGACGTCGGTGCGTCGGGCACGGTGCGCGTCGGTACCGACGCCGATACCGTCAGCTGGGCCGGCGGGCCCACGGTGACGCTGGCGCCGATGAAGAATGCCAACTTGACCTTCGGCTATAATTTCGCAGGTTTCCATGACCGCGATTTCGAGCACGCGCGCTTCTCGCGTTCGGGTGTCTATGTGACCTTCAAACTGAAGTTCGACCAAACGAGTTTTGCCGGGTTGGGGCTCTAGCCCCAACCCCATTCCGTTCGGGCCGGCCTTAATCCGCGAACAGCAGGACCGGCGTCTCGATCAGCTTCTTCAGCGCCTGAACATAGCTGGCAGCGTCCCAGCCATCGACGACACGGTGGTCGCAACTGATCGAAAGGTTCATCAGCTTGGCGCGGCGGATGTCGTCGCCATCGAATACCGGGCGCTCGACAATCTTGTTCGGGCCGATGATCGCCACTTCGGGACGGTTGATCACCGGCGTCGTCGCAATGCCGCCGAGCGGGCCGAGCGAGGTGACGGTCAGCGTCCCGCCGGTCAGTTCCTCGACCTTCGCCTTGCCAGTGCGCGCGGCTTCGGCGAGGCGACTGATCTCGCTGGCAAGCTGCCAGACATTCTTGTCCTGCGCGTCGCGGATCACCGGAACCATCAGCCCCGCGTCGGTCTGCGTCGCCATGCCCAGATGCACGGCGCCGTGGCGCGTCACGACGCCGCCCTCGTCGTCGTAGCGCGCGTTGATCATCGGGAACTCAGGGATCGTGCGGCAAATCGCAACGATCAGGAAGGGTAGCATCGTCAGCTTTGGACGGCCGCCGCGGTTGGCGTTCAAATCGGCGCGCATATCTTCCAGCGCGGTGACGTCCATTTCTTCGACATAGGTGAAATGCGGAATTGCGCGCTTCGATGCTGCCATATTCTCCGCGATCTTGCGGCGCATGCCGATGACCTTGACCGGCTCGTCGGCGCGGGCGCGGCTGGCCCCGGGCGCGTGATAGCCCTGTCCGCCGCTGTAGCGGAGGAATGCGTCGAGATCGGCGTGGCGGATGCGGTCGCCTTCGGCCTGGACTTGGCCCAGATCGACGCCGAGATCCTTGGCGCGCGCACGGACCGCGGGCGATGCGAGGACTTGGCGGTCATGCGCCGGAGCAGCCATTCGAGCGGGCGCAGGTGCAGGGGTGGCGACGGGCGCGGGGGCAGCAACCTCGGCCACAGAAACTTCTTCGGCGCCCGGCGTTTCGGCGACGATTTCTTCCTCGACGGGCGTATCGGCGGGCGGCGCTTCGACCTCGCCATCGCCATCCCCGTCTGTCTCGATCACCGCAAGCGTCGATCCGATCGGAATCAAGTCGCCGACCTCGCCCGCCAGTTCGACGACGATGCCCGACACGGGCGATTCCATCTCGACCGTCGCTTTGTCGGTCATCATGTCGGCGAGCTGCGCATCTTCCTCGACGCGCTCGCCGATCTTCACGTGCCAGGCGACAATTTCGGCTTCGGCAATGCCTTCGCCGATGTCGGGCAGACGGAATGAATAGCGGGCCATGGCGTCAGTCCTTCAGGATTTTCGTGAGCGCAGTTGCAATGCGCACCGGGCCGGGAAAATAGGCCCATTCGAGGCTATGCGGATAGGGCGTGTCGAAGCCGGTGACGCGTTCGACCGGCGCTTCGAGGTGATAGAAACAGCGTTCCTGCACAAGCGCCGCGAGTTCCGCGCCGAAGCCCGAGGTCCGCGTCGCTTCGTGAACGATCAGGCAGCGGCCGGTCTTCTTCACCGAGGCTTCGATCGCGTCGATGTCCAGCGGCAGCAGCGTGCGCAGGTCGAGGATTTCGGCGTCGATGCCCATTTCCTCGACGATCGTCTTGGTGACGTGCACCATCGTGCCATAGGCAAGGATCGTGAGCGCCTCGCCCTCGCGCACCGTCGCCGCCTTGCCCAGGTCGATGCGGTAATAGCCTTCGGGCACCGCGCTTGCATCGTGCTTCGACCAGGGCTCGACCGGGCGGTCGTAATAGCCGCTGAACGGGCCGTTGTAGATGCGCTTGGGTTCGAGGAAAACGACGGGGTCGTTATCCTCGATCGCGGCGATCAGCAGGCCTTTGGCATCATAGGGGTTCGACGGAATCACCGTCTTTACGCCGCAGATATGCGTCATGATGCTCTCGGGCGACTGGCTGTGCGTCTGCCCGCCAAAAATGCCGCCCCCGAACGGGGTGCGCACCGTCATCGGGCAGATATAGTCGTTCGCCGAGCGGTAACGCAGCCGCGCCGCTTCGCTGACGAGCTGGTCGAGTCCCGGATAGATATAGTCCGCAAACTGGATCTCGGGGACGGGACGCAGGCCATATGCGCCCATGCCGACCGCGACGCCGATGATGCCGCATTCGTTGATCGGCGTGTCGAACACGCGCGTCTTGCCATGCTTCCTCTGCAACCCCGCCGTCGCGCGGAACACGCCGCCGAAAAAGCCGACGTCCTCGCCCATCACGACGGTTGCGGGATCGCGTTCGAGCATGACGTCCATGGCGCTGTTGATCGCCTCGATCATATTCATGGTTTTCGTGTCGCTGCTCATCATTCGGGCTTCCAATCGGGGCCGAACTTGGCTTCTTGCTCGGCGAGCATCTGCGCGCATTGTTCCTTGAGGTGCCAAGGCATTTCCTCGAACACATCTTGGAACATCGTCTCGAACGGCTGGTGCATACCGTGGCCGAGAATACCCAGCTTTTCTGACTGCTTCTGGGTCGTCTTGACCAGATCGTCGAGCTCCCTCGCCTGCGCATCGTGACGGTCGGCATCCCATTCGCCGAGTATTTCAAGATGCTGGCGAAGACGCGCGATCGGATCGCCAAACGGCCAGGCGGTCGCCTCGTCGGCGGCGCGATAGGCACTTGGATCGTCCGAGGTGCTGTGCCCTTCGCTACGATAGGTGAAATGCTCGATCAGCGTCGGGCCATTGTTCGTGCGGGCGCGATCGGCAGCCCATTGCGTCGCGGCATAGACCGCGAGCGGATCGTTGCCGTCGATGCGAAGCCCCGCGATGCCATAGCCGACCGCGCGTGCGGCAAAGGTCGTGCGTTCGCCCCCGGCGAAGCCCGAAAAGCTCGAGATCGCCCATTGGTTGTTGACGACGTTGAAGATGACCGGCGCATTATAGACGGTCGCAAAGGTCAGCGCCGAATGGAAATCCCCCTCGGCCGACGAGCCCTCGCCGCACCAGACGGTCGCGATGCGGCTGTCGCCCTTCGACGCCGAGGCCATCGCCCAGCCCACCGCTTGGGGATATTGCGTCGCAAGATTGCCCGAAACGCTGAAGAAACCATGCTCGGGCGCCGAATACATGATCGGCAGCTGACGACCGAGCAGATGGTCGCCGCGGTTCGAATAAATCTGGTTCATCATCTGGATCAGCGGATAGTCGCGCGCGATCAGGATGCCCTGCTGGCGGTAGCTGGGAAAGCACATGTCCGCCCGGTCGATCGCCATTGTAGAGGCGACCGAGGTCGCCTCTTCGCCGGTGCACTTCATGTAAAAGCTTGTCTTGCCCTGCCGCTGCGCACGGAACATGCGATCGTCGAACGCCCGCGTCAGCATCATGTAGCGCAGCATCGTGCGCAGCCGTTCGGGCGAGAGCTTCGGATCCCACTGCCCCTTTGCATGCCCGTCGAAATCGAGCACGCGGACAAGACCATAGCAAAGCTCGCGCATCGCGTCGGGTTTGGTTGCTTCGCCCGGCCGCGGTGTCGCGTCGACCGCCGGAACCTCGATGTCGCCGAAATCGGGATTATCGCCCGGGCGGTAACGCGGCTCGGGAATATGCAGCGATAGCGGCGGCAGATTGCTCGCCGGACGCCCCAGATTCATTTCGGGGTCCGTTTCGGCCATGTCCTCGTCCTTCGAGGCGCGAATCGCGCCTAGTTATATTTCAACGTGGCGACATATTATTACTGTCGCCATACGAATGCAACTGCGGTGGTCAGACCGCGACAGGCGCTGAAATATGCGCTTGCGGCGCATAATCCTCCACAGCGAAATCATCGAACCGGTAATCGAAAATGCTCTCTGCCTGGCGAAGGATGCGAAGCTTTGGATCGCCGCCGGGCACCCGCGCCAGTTGCTGTTCGACCAGCGCTGCGTGGTTCAGGTACAAATGAACGTCGCCGCCGGTCCAAACGAGTTCGTGCGCGCGCAAGCCAGTCTGCTCGGCGACCATGCGCGTCAGCAACGCGGCCTCGAAGACATTGAAGGCGAAGCCCAGCCCCAGATCGCACGACCGCTGGAACAACAGGCACGACAGCCCGCCATCGCTGCGAACGTGGAACTGGTAGGTCATGTGGCACGGCGGCAGCGCCATGCGATGAAGATCGGCAACGTTCCAGCCGGTGAAGATATGCCGCCGCGATCCCGGATTGTTCTTCAGCGAATCGATTAGCGCGGCAATCTGATTGTGCCCTTGTTCGGCGCGGCGGAATAGCCCGTCGTCCGCCGGCTCGTAAATTGGCCAGTTGACCCATTGATGACCATAGACCGGGCCCAGGTCACCCCACGCTGCCGCAAAATCATCGTCGGCGATGATCCGTGCCTCAAAAGCTTCGGCGTCGATCGCGTCGCCGGTCTCGCTGCGATATTTGTCGAGCGGCCAATCGGTCCAGATTTTAACGCCCTGCGCGACGAGTGGCTGGATATTGGTGTTGCCGGTCAGGAACCAGAGCAACTCGCGCAGCGCCGTCTTCCAATAAACGCGCTTTGTCGTCAGCAGCGGGATCGCGTCGTCTTTCAACGAGAATCGCATCGTCTCGCCGAACAGCGATCTCGTGCCGACGCCGGTCCGGTCGATGCGCTCGTCGCCCTCGACCCAGATACGCCGCATCAGGTCGAGGTATTGAAGTTCATAATGGATGGAATCAGGCAAGACTCACTCCCGGTTTTCTCGCATCGTTGCTAGGCCTCGCGCCGCATGCGGACAAGGGAGCAGCGGGTGTGACGTCACAATGCGTCCGATGCGGGGCAGTCGTGGATTGGGGATCCTTCGACCAGCGCGCATGCTGCGCCAATGACCAAATTCGAACCCGTCGGCAGAGCGCCGGAGCCGCCGGCGCGCGCCGGTTTTGTACCGTGTCAGTTCGAGGATCCGGTCGCTGCCCAACTGCTGCGGCCCCTGTTCGGCGACGACCGCGAGACATTGGTCCTTGCGGGGTTCGACGCATTCGAACGGCTGGTAGGGCTGATCCGGATCGACGGCGACAGAAGCGGACGCTGCATTATCCCCCCGCAATGCTGGCGCAGCTTTATCGACGACCGGATCGTCACCGTCGTCATGGCCCACAACCACCCGTCGGGCAACCCGGAACCAAGCGCGGCCGATACCGGGACGACGCAGGAGGCCGCAATTTTCCTGCGGACATTGGGCGTCGAACTGGTCGACCATCTGATTTTCGTCGCTGGCGGTCATTTCAGTTTTCGAACTGCCGAAATGCTATAGTTCCAGCAATCATCTTCGTTGTGCCGATTGGCGCTTGAAGTTCGCAGATTGCGCGTCTAGAGGACCGCCCTGCCTTCGCGGCGACCCCGGTCGGCGCGCAGATCGGTCGGGGAGTAGCTCAGCCTGGTAGAGCACTGTCTTCGGGAGGCAGGGGCCGGAGGTTCGAATCCTCTCTCCCCGACCAATTTCTTGCATATGCACATTTTGCACCGTCTCTTCTTGTAAGTCGGCGCACAAACCCCTAAATTCGAATTACGTCGCCATGGTTTTCCCCCTTTCCATCGCGGCGAGTGTCCCGTCGTCATTGACGTGGATGCGTCCTCCCTGGACCCTGGCCACCTCGTACTTCGGTACGAGGTGGTTTTTTATTCAGCGGCTTGCGGGAATATTTCGGATTCCGGTCCATTCGCTCCGACCTCTTGTACCAGATTCGAAAACCAGGCGACCAATCGCGCCACCGACACAGGATCGGGCAAGCGATCGGGGGTAAGATAGAGGCTGCGGTCGATCTCGATCTGGATAGCATGAACTGCCTGCCCCGGCTTGCCATGCGTACGGACGATATGCCCGCCGGCATAGGGCTGGTTTCGCGATACGGCGACACCCAGTTCCTCCGCCAGCGCCATGACCCGGTCGACCACCCCCTCACCCGCCGTCGCGCCGAAATGATCGCCGACGACGATCCGGGCGCCATGACCGGACAGGCCGGGAGGAATCGGCGGCATCGAATGCAGGTCGAGCAATATCGCATGGCCGAATCGGTCGCGCGCGGCGGACAATTCTCCGGCCAATGCGGCATGATAGGGCCGGTGAAAGGATTCGAGCCGCCAGTGCAGTGCCGCATGATCGATCGGCCGCTTCCACAACGGGCCGCAATCGGCAAGCCGCGTTGGCACCACGCCCAGCCCCGCGCGCTCCTTTCGGCCGGGGGCCGAAAATTGCGCGCGCAGCGGTATGGCGACTTCGCCGGGCGCCATCTGCCCTTCCCCGCGATTAAGATCGGCAACGGCGCGCGCCCACATCGCCTGGACGACCGTCGCGCCGGCTTCGGCGGCTTCGGTGGCGATCAGGTCGCACCAGCTGTCTTCAAGCCGTTCAAGAAGCGTACGGTCGACCCGCGTAGCGGCAAGTATCTCGGGCGGGTAGATGCGTCCGGCGTGCGGTATCGATACGACGACCGGGCCCCCCGCCGCGGGGCGGTTGACAGCGATGGCGGCAGGCAGGATGCTGTGCGACAACATGATGGATGGGTGGCAAAAAAAGCCCGATGAATCCAGCGCTGCGTTAATTTGTTAAATCTCTGGCGCTATGACGGACTTCTCGATGAGGGCGCGACGACCGGAACCGCCGCGCCGCGGGACCTGGGGACAGTTTTTCAAAATGATTCGTATCTTGCTGGCAGAAGACGATGACGTAATGCGCGAATATCTCGCGCGGGCGCTGACCAGCGCCGGTTATCATGTCACGGCGGTCGACCGGGGAACCGAAGCGGTGCCTTATATCGATTCGGGTACTTTCGACCTGTTGCTGTCCGATATCGTGATGCCCGAAATGGACGGGATCGAACTCGCGCAGCACACGGCGAAGGCGGCGCCGCAAACACAGGTCATGTTCATCACCGGTTTTGCGGCAGTTTCGCTCCGCGCCGAGGAAAATGTACCGCAGGCGAAGCTGCTGTCCAAACCATTCCACCTCAAGGACCTGGTCCGCGAAGTCGACAATCTGTTCGGCCGCGCCGACCGGTCGAGCCAACAATAACGACGCGACCTCGCGCGAAGGGCTTGCCAAGCCGCGCGGAGGCCTTTAGGGGGCGCGTCACCCCAAGGGATGGGCGTGTAGCTCAGTGGTAGAGCACTGTGTTGACATCGCAGGGGTCGCAAGTTCAATCCTTGCCACGCCCACCATTAAAAACGCCGCCGCCCACCGGGTGGGCGGCGTTTTTGCTTTCAGGCCATTCCGCGCGCCAGGTCCCCGCGCGAGGCATCGCCGATCTGGCTGCCGCCATCGCAGTCGAGAATCGTGCCGGTGATATAGCCCGCCGCGGGGCTACACAGGAACACTGCCGATTCGGCGACCTCCTCGATCCTGCCCCAGCGTTTCATGGCAATCCGGTCGTAATGCGACTGGCGCGTCTCGGCATCGGGAGCGAGCCGCTTCATCCCCTCGGTATCGGCGATCGGACCGGGCGAGATGCCGTTCACGCGCACCTCGGGGCCCCACTCGAGCGCAAGCACACGAATCAGCTGGTTGATCCCCGCTTTGGCGGCGCAGGCGTGCGCCTGCAACGCCGACGCATTGACCGCCTGCCCCGCCGTGATCGCGATCAGCGAGGCTCCCGGGCGGTTCAGCAGATCGTGGCTGCCGCGAAACACGTTAAAGGTGCCGTTGAGGTCGATATCGACCACGGTGCGAAACGCATTTGCAGACATGCCGAGCGCGGGTGCAAGGAAATTTCCCGCCGCGCCCGAAATGACGATGTCCATCGGTCCCAGTTCGCCTGCGACCCGTTCCATCACTCCGCGGATCGCAGCGTAATCGCGAACGTCGCCGGAAAGGCCGAGTGCGCCGCCCCCTATTTCATCAGCCGCACGCGCGGCCTTGTCGGGGTCACGCCCGGCCACTGCGACCTTCGCACCGAGCTGGGCAAAGCGTTTCGCGATACCAAGATTGATGCCGCTCGTTCCGCCGGCGACGAAGGCAGTCTTTCCGGCCAACAGATTATCGCGAAACGTCGACATGGCGGTCATCCTCTCTTTCACTCTGGGCGGCGACCGCGCGATGCGGGGTTGACGTATCGAGACCAGTCGCCTTTTGAAACTGGAACAGACAGCAAGGATGATCCGATGGCAAGTGCCGGCCCGACCTCGAACAGCTTCATCTCGCAGCGGCTGAAGCTGCATTATGTCGATTGGGGCAATCCGGACGCGCCGCCGCTCCTCCTCCTTCACGGGGGCCGCGACCATTGCCGCAATTGGGACTGGGTCGCCGAAAAGCTGCGCGATCGCTATCACATCATCGCCCCCGATCTGCGCGGTCATGGCGACAGCGCCTGGTCACCCGACGGCAATTACGCGATGGACATTTTTGTATATGACCTTGCCCAACTGATCCACCAACTCGATCTCGGCCCGCTGTCGATCGTCGCGCATTCGATGGGCGGCAATATTGCGTTGCGCTATACCGGCCTCTATCCCGAAAATGTGTGCAAACTCGTCGCGATCGAAGGCCTCGGCCCCTCGCCAAAGGTAATAGGCGAGCGCGCGAAGACGGGCTATCCCGAACGTTTCCGCAAATGGATCGAGGATAAGCGCCAGGCGGCCGGGCGCACGCCGCGCCGCTATGCGACGCTGGAAGACGCACTGGCGCGGATGATGGATGAGAACGCCTATCTCACCGAGGCACAGGCCCGCCACCTGACCATCCACGGGATCAGCCGCAACGAGGACGGAACATGGAGTTGGAAGTTCGACAATTATCTCAACGTCTGGCCCGCTTTCGACATGCCGCAGGACGATATCGCCGCGCTGTGGGGCGCGATCACCTGCCCGACCCTGCTCCTTTATGGCGCGAACAGCTGGGCCTCGAACCCCGAACGGGACGGCCGGTTGCAGCATTTCAAGACCGCGAAGGTCATCGAGTTCGAAAATGCCGGCCACTGGCTGCACCACGATCAGTTCGACCGGTTCATGTCCACGCTATACGAATTCCTCTAAACGGTTCGCTGGTTGCGCGTGGCTGCGCGCGATAAGAGGCGGCGCGATGGCCTATACGGGGCAGATATCGACAAAACAGCGAGCCTTTGCCGGCGGCAGCGCCCTGACGATCGCCGCCGTCATCGGTTTCAGCCTCGCGGGCGGACTCGCCCCGGAATTCGTTCGCAAGGCTAGCGAAGCGATTACGGCAATCGCGATCCCTGCGCCGCAGCCGCCCCGCGAGGAAATAGCGCCGTCCAAGGCGCCGAGCGAAAAGGCGAACGGTCCTGCATCGGCCGCCAACAAATTCGCAAAGGCCGCGGCCGTCGCCGCGCCTCCGCCAAAACTTCCGCCCATCGCACCGCCCATGACCGCAGCACCGCGTCCCGGCGAGGGAAGCGCACCCTCGGCCGGCGCCACCCCTGATCCGGGACCGGGATCGGGTGCGGGCGGGCGCGGCGACGGGACCGGTGCGGGCGGCGCGGGAAGCGGGACCGGCGGCGGCACGAAAGCCGTCTGGCGAAGCGGAACCATCGGCGATCGCGACTATCCGCGCGAAGCGAGCCGGGCGAAGATTGGCGGCGACGTCGAGGTGCGGTTTACGATCGAAGCGAGCGGCCGCGTGACCCGCTGCCGCGTCACTCGGTCGAGCGGCGACGCCTCGCTCGACGAGACGACTTGCCGGCTTATCGAACAGCGGTTCCGATTTCGGCCTGCAACCAACGCAATGGGAGAGCCCGTTGCGAGCCAATATGGTTGGCGGCAGGCCTGGTGGCTCGAGAAACGACGATAGGCAACAGGTCAATCCTCAACCCTGCCACCACGAATTCGCGACAGTGTTGCGAATAATTCGCATTATAATTGACATTGCAACCGACTCGCAATAGCGGCGCTCCGTTCACAACAACAGGGGTAAAGCCGTGAAGCCTACGACGTCCGCCACTTTCTTGGCGCTTTCCTGCGTCGGCAGCCTGATCAGCACCGCGGCCATGGCGGCCGACGCAAGTGCAGATACATCGTCCGAACAGCAGTCCGAACGCGAACGCCGCGAAGAACGCGAGCAGATCATCGTCACCGGACAACATTATCAGACGCAGCAGGAATCGCCGAAATCGACGCGCCCCGTGCGCGACACGCCACAGACGGTGACCGTCATCACGGCCGAGACCATCGAACAGCAGAATTTACTGACGCTGCGGGACATGCTCTCGACCGTCCCCGGCATCACCTTCGGCGCCGCGGAAGGCGGCTCGCCTCCGGCCGACTCGATCAACTTTCGCGGCTATTCGGCAAGCAGCGACATCACGCAGGACGGCGTGCGCGACAGCGCGGCTTATAACCGCTCGGATTCGTTCAACCTCGAACAGCTGGAAATCGTCAACGGCGCGAATTCGGTGCAGAGCGGTGCGGGATCGGTCGGCGGATCGATCAACATCGTCACCAAGCGTCCACTCGACGAGACGCGTATCATCGCGACCGGCGGCATCGGCACCGACGAATATTACCGCGGCACCGTCGATGCCAACATCCGTGCGAGCGACCTGATCGCCGTCCGTCTCAACGCCATGATGCATCGGAACGACATTCCCGGCCGCGACGTCGAAAACTATGAACGGTGGGGGGTCGCCCCGTCGGTCAGTATCGGCATGAACGGCCCGAACAAGCTGACGCTGCAATATCTCCATCAGGAGGACGACAATATTCCGCAATATGGCGTGCCCTATTATGACGGGCCGATCCCGGGCGCCCATCGCAGCGACTATTTCGGTTATCGCAACATCGACCGGCAGGAGATTACCGTCGATCAGGCGACTGCGATCTTCGAGCATGATTTCAGCGACAGCTGGTCGATCCGCAACCTCGCGCGCTGGCAAAAGGTCAGCCAGCTGACCGTGGTCGGCCCGCCGCAGGGCACCTATTGCCTGGCGACCGGCGTAACCCCGGCGGGCGGCAGTTGCACGATCACTGTATCGGATGCGCCGTTCACGGTTCCCAACGGCTATTATTATATCGGCGGACCGCGCGGAAACCTGCGTGATTCGACCAACGAACTGATGTACGATCAGATCGACCTGCGCGGCACGTTCAATACGGGCGCGATCGAACATACGCTAGTCATCGGCGCATCCGCCTTGTGGGAAAAATATCTGCTCAACAGCGGCAATGCGCTCCGCAACGCCGACGGAACGCCCTTCTACACCCGCTATCCGCTGGTCAATATCGCCAACCCGAACGAGGTCGTTGTCGGCCCCGCGCTGCCGACGGGCTTCAGCTACGGCAGCAATGTCTACGACGGCCCGGTCAACTTCACCTTCACCAGCCGCCAGCGCGGCGAGGTCGATAATTATGCCGTCTATCTGTTCGACGCGATGAAGCTCGGCAAGGTCGAGATCAACGGCGGCGTCCGCTATGAAAAGAGCAGCGGGTCGCGCCATACCGGGCTGGGTGCGACGATCCCTGCCGAATATAGCGACAATCTCTTCTCCTATCGCATCGGTCTCGTCTACAAGCCCGTAGAGGCCGTTACCCTCTATGCCGCCTACGGGAATTCCAAGACCCCGTCGCAATCGTCAGTCAACGGCGCCTGCTCCGATGCAGCGGTCAACGGCAATTGCAACGTCAAGCCCGAGAGCGCGAAAAACTACGAGATCGGCGTCAAGGCCGAGGTCGCGGGCGGCCGCCTGTTGCTCAGCGCCGCAGCGTTCCGCAACGAACGCGACAGCTATCGCGTCAATTCGGGCGATCCGACGCTCCCCGACCAGGTGCTCGACGGCCACTCGCGCGTCGATGGCATCGCGCTGAGCGCGGTCGGGCAAATCCTGCCCGGCTGGTCGATCACCGCCAACTACACCTATCTCGACAGCGAGATATTGCAGTCGGTGTCCGATTTCTGTCTCGCCAACCCAGGCGAGGGCGATTGCACGAACAGCGTCGCCTTCCCAGACCCCGTCGCGGGCGCGCAGCTCCAGAACACCCCGAAACATTCGGGCAGTCTGTTCACGACCTATGAACTGCCGTTCGGGCTGAAGATCGGATATGGCGCGACCTACCAGGGCAGATTCACGTTCAACCTGCCGACCGCGACCGCCGAACCGATATTGTTCCGGTCCGACGATTACTGGGTTCATAACGCCTATCTGGCCTATGATTTCAACGACCGGATCAGCGCGCAGCTCAATGTGAAGAATTTCACCGACAAGCTGTATTTCACCCGCATTCGCAACAATGGCTGGGCAACCCCCGGCGACGCGCGGTCGGCGGTGCTGACCCTGACGGTCGGCCTCTGATCCCCGATGCCGGGAGCGGCGCGGCGCCGTTCCCGGCATTGATCATGGTTCCGACCTGTGGCAGCGCCGGTCGGTAGCGCCGAAGGACCAGACCGCCGATGTTGATTGCCGTTCCCGATTTGCTGTCCGTTGCCGAGGTGGCAGAGGTCCGAACGATCATCGACGCCGCCGAGTGGATCGACGGCAACGCGACGTCGGGCCACCAGGCGGCGCTGGCCAAGAATAACGAGCAACTGCCCGAAGATGGTAAGGCCGCGCGGCAAGCGGGCCGGTTGATCCTCGAGGCGCTCGGCCGTTCGCCGATCTTCTTTGCCTCGGCGCTGCCGTTGCGCATCTATCCGCCGCTGTTCAATCGATACGGGCCGGGGCAGGAATTCGACACCCATGTCGATAATGCGATCCGCATCAAGCGCGGCAGCGAATTCCGTATCCGCAGCGACCTGTCGATCACCGTCTTTCTCGAAGCGCCGGACGCCTATGACGGCGGCGAATTACTGGTCGAGGATCATTATGGCGTCCAGCGGGTCAAGCTACCCGCGGGGCACGCCGTCGTTTATCCCTCGTCGAGCCTGCACCGCGTCACCCCGATCACGCGCGGGCGGCGCGTCGCATCCTTTTTCTGGCTCCAGTCGATGGTCCGCAACGCCGAAGAACGACGCACCTTGTTCGACCTCGATCGCGCGGTGCAGCGGCTCACCGGCGAGCTGGGCGGCAAGGACCGGTCGGTGATCGAGCTGACCGGCGTGTATCACAATTTGCTGCGGCTCTGGGCAGATAGTTGAGCCCTGTTTACTCTTTGATCTAATCCAACATCGCGCGCCACGCGCGAGAGACATGCTCGCGGTCGCCAGCGACGACGCACGCCGCAAGCCCCTGCGCGTCGGCGAGCGCAACCGCCGCCTGCGGACCGAGCACCGTCAGCGCGGTCGCCCAGCCGTCGGCCATCATGCATCGGCGGTGAAGCACCGTCACCGACGTCACGCCGTTGACGATCGGCCGCCCGGTGCGGGGGTCGAAGCTGTGCGAATAATGCCGTCCGCCGGCAGCGAAGCCGCGCCGGTAGTTGCCCGACGTCGCGACCGACAGGTCGTGGAGCGCGATACGCCAGGGCGCGACCGACGACAGAGGCGGCGGTTCGACATCGACCCACCACGGATGGCCGTCCGGGCGCAATCCCTCGCCGCGTAATTCACCGCCCACTTCGAGCAGGAAATGGCGCACGCCGACACCGAGCAGCCAATCGGCGGCCAGATCGACCGCATAGCCCTTGGCAATACCCGACAGGTCGAGCGCCGCCCCCTCGCCGCGCCGGAGTCGCCGCGCTGCGGCCTCCAATTCGATCGATCGATCGGCGGCGACATCGACATCGCGCGGGACCCGATCGACGGGCCCGGCGCGGCCGAAACCCCATGCGTCCGTCAGGCGGCCCATACCCGCGTCGAACGCGCCATTGCTCGCCTGCGCGATGCCAAGCGCCGCTTCCACAACCTGCGCGAGATCACGGGGCACCTCGTGCCACACGCCCGGCTCGGCGCGGTTGAAGCGCGAAAGGTCGGAGCCGCTTTCCCACTGGCTCATTTGCCGCACGACGCGATCGAACGCCGCCCGAACCTCGCAAGCGGCAGTTGCGGGCGGCGACACTGCCTGCAAAGACCAACTCGTCCCCATCGTCTCGCCAGCGAAGGTTTCGATTGCCCGCGCGGCATCGCGTCCCGCGAACGCCGCAGGGGTCAGCGCGCGGGGAATCAGGATGCGATCGGTCAGGGCGCCAGCACTTCCAGCGTCGTGACGTAGCTTGCCCGGCGCTGCGGCACTGGGGGCGCCGTATCGCCTTCGTCGCGTGCCGCCCGCGGCGTCGTGACATTCAGCCAATAAAGGCCGGGGCCGGTCCAGTTGACCTCGACCTTGCCGTCGGCGCCGGTCTGGAGATCCATCTGGCCCAGCTGGTCGCGATAGCGGATGCCGCCCGGGATCACGGTGACGGGCAGCCCCGCCGCGGGCTTGCCGTCCATTAGGAACTGGAAGGTCGCCGCCTCGCCCGCGATCAGATCATTGGGATGCGTGACAGGAACCAGCTCGATCCCCTTTCCCGTCGGCTGGAACAGGGTCGTTGTCGGCTCGCCGACGGTCACGAAAATCTCGTTGCGATTGCTCGCCTCGGCGGTGCGGACATTGGTCGCGCCGGCGGGGATGCGCTCGGCCAGATTGGCGGTCGTGGTGCCCCGCGGCAGCCGCTCGGTCTTGCCGTTCAGATCATAACTGCCCATCACGCCGTCGGACACCGATGCGATGCGCCAGGTGCCCTTTTTCGTGAGATGGACGTCGAAGGTACTGCGATAGCGCCCCGTGGCCTTGTTTTCGATCGCCGCCTCGCTGCCGTCGGGCGCCCATGCCTTCAGCGCGTCGAGGCGCATCGCATTATGTTCGAAATAGAAAAGATCGTTCGAAATCGCGGCATCGACGGTCACCCAGACATCGTCGCCCGACAGCACGGTCGACGACGGCAGCATCCACTGGCGATGCGCCGAAGCCGGAACGGCAACGACGGCCGCCAGCGCCGCCGCGGCCGCAAAACCCAAAATATGCGTCTTCATATCCCTGTCCTTTCAAGCTTTAACGGAAGGCAACCGAAACGGCGCCCAATTCGCTCGTCCCGGTAACGCGCCCACCCGCCCCCGGTTTTGCCGGCCAGGCGAAGGGAATGCGCAGAAGCTCGCGGCCGCCGACCTCGCGCGCGGCCTCGATCACCAGCACATATTGGCCAGGCGTCGCCGCGCCGAGTTGCGCGCGCGTGAAGGAGATTTTGTGCGCGCCCGGCGCGCGCGTCGCGCCAGTGATGCCGTTGGCGGGAAAGCTCATCGAGCGGCCCGCCGCCCGCCACCATTGGCGAACGTCGCGCAGCCATTTGGTGCCCTCGTTCGCCTTCATATCGTAATCGTACCACACGGCGACCGTCTTTGCCCGCGCCCCGGCCTTTTCCACCCATATCGCGACATAGGGCTTGTGATATTCGGCGACCTTCAATCGCGGAATGGTGACGGTCACGTCCATCGTGCCGGGATTCGCGAGCGCTATCGCGGGCGCGCCGAGGACGGCACCGAGGCCGATCGTGCCGCCGAGGATACGCGCCGGGGTGGAAAGCTGCATGAACGGTCTCCCTAGTGAATGAAGATGACGGCGATCGCGGCGGGAATAGCCAACCCCAGCCCGACGAGCGGCCAAGTGCTTTTTCGCTTCGCCGAATGAAGCTGGAGCAGGAACAGGCCGGTGACCGCGAAAACGACGCAGGCGAAGGCGAAGATGTCGATGAACAAGCTCCACGCGTCCCCCGAGTTCCGCCCTTTATGCAGGTCATTGAGGTAGGATATCCAACCGCGACTGGTGATTTCGCCCGACGCTTCCCCGGTCGCAAGGTCGATCGCGACCCAGGCGTCGCCGCCCGGACGCGGCGCTGGAAGATAGACTTCACCGTCGGACCATTCGGCCTCGTTCGACGCCTTGACCGGAAAGCTGGCCTCGACCCATTCGGCAACGGCCGGCGGCAATGGCGCCTTATCGGCAGCGGGGATCGAACGATTCAGCCGAGCAAGCAACGCCGGCGGCATCTGTACCGTCTTTTGGGTGACGATGGGCGAACCCTCGATATCGGCGGCGTGGTTGAGCGTGAATCCCGTGATCGCAAAGAGCAGGAGGCCGATCAGGCTGATGGCCGAACTCATCCAGTGCCACATGTGCAGCTGTTTCAGCCAAAAGGCTTTCCGGCTCTTCCTGGTCGCCGGTCGTGAAGATGGGGGTGCGTGCATGGATGGATTCTGAGGAGGATGATGCACGCGGCATTATCGAGAACGATTCGCAATTACAATAATGAATCCTGTTTTGAGCCGGTTCGAGGATTAATCGGTTTCGGCCATCGAATTAGCGCCGGTCCGAAGCGGGAAGACGCCACTCCGGATATCCGGCCTGTTGCCGCAAGATGCAGTTCAGCCAACCGTGGCGTTAGGGCTTTTCCTTTCATAATTCGATATTTCTGGAATTATAAATTGACACAGCGATGGATATCGATATTTCGACATCTCTAGAAAGGTCGTCGCAAATGAGCGCAGTTAATATTCAGGTCTGGGCCGTCGACGCGTTGGGAGCCCTCGCGCACGAGACACGGCTCGCCGTTTTCCGTATGTTGGTAACCGCTGGTCCGGACGGGATGATCGCAGGTACGATTGCCGAGCAGGCCAAGGTTCCACCATCGACGATGTCGCATCATCTTGCCACGCTCGAACGGGCGGGTCTGATCCAGGCCGAACGCGAGAGCCGCCTGATCCACTATCGGGCCGACTATGAAGGGATGAGCAAGCTGCTTACCTTTCTCATGAAGGATTGCTGCCAGGGTGCGCCCGATATGTGCGCGGACATATTCACCAACCTCACTTGCAATGGTTGAGAGGCTGTGACCCAACACATTAAGAATGTTCTCTTCCTGTGCACCGGGAACAGCGCGCGCTCGATCCTCGGCGAGGCACTACTGAATCGCCAGGGCGGAGGACGTTTTCGGGCCTTCAGCGCGGGCAGTTTCCCGAAGGGCGACGTCCACCCCGCTGCGCTCGAACTGCTAGGCGACCTTGGGTTCGACACCGTCGGCCTTCGCTCGAAGAGCTGGGGCGAATTCTCGCAGCCCGGCGCTCCGAAGCTCGATTTCATTTTCACCGTTTGCCAAGGTGCTGCAGACGAAACCTGCCCGATCTGGCCGGGAAACCCGGTCACGGCACATTGGGGGATCGAAGACCCCGCCGCAGTGGAAGGCGCAGGCCAGCGCGAGGCGTTCGAACGTGCGCTGCACTATCTGTCGAACCGGGTCGCGCAGTTCCTCGTTCTTCCGCATGAAAGCATCGATGCGATGGCAATGGAGCGCGAGCTCAAGGAAATTGGTCGCGGTCGTGGCGCGACGCAAGCTGGGGAAGCAAACCCGTGATCACCGACATCATCCTCTATCACAATCCCGACTGCGGCACGTCGCGCAACACATTGGCGATGATCCGCAATGCCGGCATCGAACCGCATGTCGTCGAATATCTGAAATCGCCGCCAACGCGCGTCCTGCTCGAACAAATGATCGCACGTGCCGGCATCAGCCCACGCGACTTGCTTCGCGAGAAAGGCACACCTTATGCGGAGCTCGGTCTCGACAACCCGGCGCTCAGCGACGAGGCGCTTATCGACGCGATGATGGAGCATCCGGTACTCATCAACCGGCCGCTCGTCGTTTCTCCGCTCGGCGTAAAACTCTGCCGGCCGTCCGAACTCGTCCTCGACCTGTTGCCCACCCCGCAGCGCGGTGCCTTCACGAAGGAGGACGGCGAGAAGGTCATCGACGCCGCCGGCCAACCCATCGGGAACTGAGAAGATCGGCATGACCGCAACAGCCAAACGCGAACGCCTGTCGTTTCTCGACCGCTATCTCACCCTGTGGATATTCCTTGCGATGGCGCTTGGCGTCCTTCTGGGGACCTTGTTCAAAGGCCTTCCGCGCGCCATCGACGCATTGTCGATAGGTACGACCAACATCCCGATCGCGATCGGGCTCATTTTGATGATGTATCCGCCGCTGGCCCGGGTCCGTTACGACGAGCTGCCGCGGGTATTCGAGGACCGACGCGTCCTGGCGATATCGCTTGTTCAGAACTGGGTTATCGGCCCCGTGCTCATGTTCGCACTCGCGGTCCTGTTTTTGTCCGACAAGCCGGAATATATGACCGGTCTCATCCTGATCGGCCTCGCGCGCTGCATCGCGATGGTGATCGTGTGGAACCAGCTCGCCAGGGGCGACAATCAATATGTCGCGGCGCTCGTCGCCTTCAATTCGGTTTTCCAGATCCTGTTTTTCAGCGTCTACGCATGGCTTTTCCTCACCGTCCTGCCACCCGTGTTCGGGCTCGAAGGCAGCGTCATCGACGTAAGTTTCTGGACGATAGCGGAGGCCGTACTCATCTATCTCGGCATCCCCTTTCTCGCAGGCTTTCTGACGCGCAGATATCTGGCGCAGGCAAAGGGCGATGATTGGTACGAGACGCGCTTCCTGCCGCGGATCGCCCCGATCACTCTCGTCGCGCTTCTGTTCACGATCGTCGCAATGTTCAGCCTCAAGGGCGGAGAGATCGTGACCATCCCCGGCGACGTCGTGCATATCGCGATCCCGCTTACCATCTACTTCATCGTGCAGTTTCTCATCAGCTTCTGGATGGGCAAGCTCATCGCCGCCGATTATCCGCGCACGACCGCGGTCGCCTTTACCGCGGCGGGCAACAATTTCGAGCTGGCGATCGCGGTGGCGATCGCAGCCTTCGGGCTTGCCTCTCCTGTCGCTTTCGCGGCCGTGATCGGACCGCTCGTCGAAGTTCCGGTTCTCATCCTCCTCGTCGGCGTAGCCTTCCGCCTCGGCCGCCGCTGGTTCCCTGCCTCAACCCCTTTGGAAATCTGATCAATGCCTGCACCCACTTACGCGCGTCTGCGCCCGCTCGCCGATCCGGACCATTTCCCGGCGCTAAGCCCCGAATATCTCCATGCTCAACCTGCGCTGGGGCTGGGTCCTCTTGACCCGGCTCCGCGCATTCTCCTCCTTTATGGCTCTCTGCGCGAGCGATCCTATTCGCGCCTCGTCGTCGAAGAGACCGCCAGATTGCTCCGGCTCTTCGGGTGTGAAACGCGCATATTCGATCCATCCGACCTGCCTCTCCCCGATCAGGTCGCAGGCGACGATCATCCGGCGGTCGAGGAATTGCGCCAGCATTCCATCTGGTCCGAAGGCCAGGTCTGGTGCAGCCCCGAAAGGCATGGCCAGATCACGGGGATCATGAAGGCGCAGGTCGATCACCTTCCGCTCGCCTACAAGGGACTGCGCCCGACGCAGGGCCGCACGCTCGCCGTGATGCAGGTTTCGGCCGGGTCACAGTCCTTCAACAGCGTAAACACGCTGCGCATCCTTGGCCGCTGGATGCGGATGATCACCATTCCGAACCAGTCGAGCGTCGCCAAGGCCTATCAGGAGTTCGACGAGGCCGGGCGGATGCTGCCGTCGAGCTATTATGACCGCATCGTCGATGTGGCGGAAGAACTTGTGCGCTTCACCGTGCTCACCCGCCGCCATTCCGATCAGCTCGTCGATCGCTACTCGGAACGCAAGGAGCGGAGCGAATCGGTCGCAACTCCCGCCGAGCTTGCCGGCATTCCGGGAACGTGAAAACCTTTTAGAGGAAGACCGGTGGAGGGGACCTGCCGCACAACTTTGCTACGAAAGCAACGCGCTCCGCTGAATGATCGAACAGATGTGGGTCCGTCGACGATTGCCCCTCCCCTGTTGAGAAATGTCGAGGTGCGCCCCGATTGAGCGCCGCCGATAAGTCGCCCGGCGATCCAAACGCGACAAGCACTCCAAAGCATCCTGCCGGGGGCTTCGATTGCGGCAGCCGCTCGCCGTATTGAACGGAAGGGTACGCGCGTCACTTATCGGGGAACGGCTACAGGAACCCGCGCACCACCTTCAAAAAATTTCGATTAAATCAATGCGAGGTGGCGGAGACGGAGACCGCCGCCCCGATGACTATGGACGGCTACCGATGGCTATTTTTCCCACGATATAATAGATGGTTAACATAGGCCGTTGACTACGGAAGGCTCTTGACGGCTACCCGAAGCCATGATTCTATGTGGTAGTTCATGTGGTAGGAATATCGAAGATGCCGAAGACTGTCTCGTCGTTGACCGTAAAGCAGGTCGAAGCGTTCAAAACAGATGGCCGTTACGCGGTCGGCGGCGCCACCGGATTGTATCTTTTGATTGCGGGCGAAGGCCGGTCGTGGATTCTGCGCATAAAGGTCGGCGACCATCGGACTGACGTCGGCCTAGGTTCGTGCGAAGACGTGTCCCTCGCGGACGCTCGCGAAAAAGCCAGCGCCCTTCGAAAGCAGTTTCTTGAAACCGGCGTCGTCGTTTCGCCTAGGGCCGAACGTCGCCAAAAGGCTGAAGCGCAACGCGCCGCAAGCGCGAAGCATCGCACCTTCAAGCAATGCGCTGAAGAAACCATCGCGCTTCGAACGAAGGGGTTGAAGAATCCGAAGCATATCGCCCAATGGCGCGCGACGCTCGAAACCTACGCCTACCCGACCCTTGGCGACAAACATGTGGGCAGCATCACCGAAGATGACGTCGAAGCCGTATTGACCCCCATTTGGGACACGAAGCATGAAACGGCTAGCCGCCTTCGCGGTCGCATCGAAGCCGTCTTCGATTATGCGAAGTCGAAGAAGTTCCGCGAAGGCGACAATCCCGCCGCGCTCAAAGGCAACATGCGCGAACGCTTGGGCAAGGTGAAGCGCGCGCCGAAGCATCACGCCGCCGTAGACTACACCGACATTGGCGCGTTCGTCGCGACCCTGCGTAAACGCCCCGGCATGTCGGCGCGTGCTTTGGAGTTCGGCATTTTGACCGCCACGCGTTCCGGCGAAGTTCGCGGCGCGACTTGGGATGAAATCGACTTCGCAAAGAAGCTTTGGACGATACCGGCGGAACGGATGAAGGCAGGCAAAGAGCATCGCGTTCCATTGTCCGACCCGGCCATCGAACTGTTGAAGGCGTTGCCGCGAGTGAAGGGCGTAAACCTCGTATTCCCCGCCGAACAAGGTCGCGAAATGTCGGTCAACGTGTTTCGCCAATTGTTCGTTCGCATGGGTCGGGCGGGGCTAACGACACATGGCTTCCGTTCGACATTTCGCGATTGGGCCGGTGAGACGACGGCATACCCACGCGAGGTCATCGAACACGCCTTGGCGCACTTGCTGAAGGACAAGGCCGAAGCGGCATATGCTCGCGGCGACCTACTCGCGAAACGCACCCGGCTAATGTCGGATTGGGCAACGTACTGCGGCACGGTGCAAAAGCCGAACGCGAACGTCGTCGCTATCAAGGGGGCCGCGTGACCCGTCTCCCCATCATCGACGGCGCGACGTTCGACCCCGCGAAGGCGGGGCGTCCGTTCGACGAACGACTAGCCGCGCTCGATGATGAAGCCGCTCGCGCCGTCATCGCGAACACCTTCGCGAATAGCCGCGAAGCAGCCAAACATTTCGTCGGTCGCTACGCCGGGCGGGCTTACGAAGACGCCGATCCCGAAGCGCGTAAGGTCAAGATTCGCGACGTCGAACGTCGTATTGAAAAGCGTCGATTAGCGTTGGTTTCGACGTAGAATTATTCCCCCTGCCCGCCTTGGCTGGGCCGTGCTTCCCAATGGCTATCAACCGCTATGGGAAGCTACCGATGACTACACTTCTTCGAATGCCCGACGTGATCGCGACGACCGCGCTCGCCCGGCAAACGCTTTACCGTGACATGCGGCGAGGGCTGTTCCCCCGGCCGGTGAAGCTAGGCCGCGCGTCGGCATGGCCTAGCGACGCCGTTGACGCCGTGATAGCGGCCCGCGTGGCCGGGAAGACCGACGACGAGATACGCGCCCTTGTGGCCGACCTTCAGCGCCAGCGCGCCGTCGCGGCCTGATGCTGGTATGCCGCAATTCCTTGACGTGCCGCCGGGCGTCGTTCGCGACGTCGCCAGCTATATCTATCACGCCGCCCCCTACCCCAACGAAACCATCGCCACGGTAGCCGCCGTAGGCTTCGTCGCAGCAATTGTCGGCCGCTCGCACAATGTCAGCGGAACCGGCTTGAACCAGTATCTATTGACGGTCGCGCCGACGGGCACCGGCAAAGAGCAAGGGCCGGATGGCATCGGACGTTTGCTCGCACCCTTGGAAGCGGCGTTTCCAGCATTAAGCGAGATACGCGGCCCCGGCGAAATCGTATCGGCGCCCGGTCTTCACAAGGCGCTCGCGATCCGTCGCAACCCGTCCATGCTTTGCATCATAGGTGAAGCAGGGTTGATGCTCGCACAACTCGCGTCGCCGAAGCGTGACACGAACAAGGCGGGCATCGAACGCTTCATGTTGCACGTCTACACAAAGAGCGGCTTTGGCGCCGTTCTTGACGACGCAGCTTACAGCGACAAGCAGAACAACCCCGGCGTCGTCAATTCGCCCGCGCTAAGCATCGTCGGCGATACCACGCCCGAAACGTTCTATTCCGCGCTCGACCGTCGCATGATTCTATCGGGGCTGTTGCCCCGTTTCACCATATTCGAAACGACGGCACCGCGACCCTATCAGAACAAAGATCGCGTCTTCGCCCCCTGCCCACATTTGATCGAACGCTTGAAACGCCTGTCGCAAATCGCGCTCGAACTTCAGGGGTCGAAGCGGGTTTGCGAAGTCGGCATGACCGAAGACGCCGCCGTTACCTTCGATCAATTCGAACATTGGACGACCGACAAGGTCAATGACGCGGCGAACGAACTGACACGTCACCTATGGACGCGCGTCTATCTGAAGGCTTTGAAGCTGGCAGCGTTGAACGCGGTCGGCGTCGATCCCCTCTCCCCTCGCATTACCTACGCCGAAAGCATGTGGGCAACGAACGTCATTGTCGATCAAACCAACGCGCTGATAGCGAAGTTCGACAGCGGCGAAATCGGCGAAGCCGCTGGCAACGAACTGCTTCAGCAAGATCGCGTTCGCATGGTCATGCGTGAATGCGCGCAACGCCCGTTCGATGAAATCAAAGGCCAGTTTGGCGGCACCCCGGAAATGCACGGCTACGGCCTCGTCACGCATCAATATCTTCAGCGCCGTCTATTGAACCTACCGCTATTCAAAGACGACCCGATCAAAGCCACGCCCGCGCTGAAGCGGACAATCCAAAGCCTTTGCGACAACGCTGAAATAGAAGTTTTGAGCGGCCCGAAGGCGAAGACCACATTCGGTCACGGCTTCCTGTCGTATCGCTTCGCCGAATACAATCCGAACAACGAGGTCGAGCGAGCGAAGAATGCCGTCTTCTTCGTCCCCAACGTCGGCGGTGTGTTGCAGGGGAATATGAAGTGACCCTGCTCCATATGAACGGGAAAGCCGCAGAAAACTGCCAAATACTGAAATATGAAAATATGAAGCGAAGGGGACAAAGCGTCCTAGATCAATGGTCGAACAGCTACCCGTTCATATCTTCATATATTCATATATCTTCATTTTATGACGTAATTGCATGGCTTTGCCATCATTCGGCGCTTCATAGATTTTGCATAGCGATCATATCGCGCTGCGGCGTCGTCGCCCGGCGGCTTAGTCGCAGATCGCGACGAGTGACGGAGTATTTATCCGTCATGTCGCAGCCATTTCGAAGCGTCACCGATGATGACGCCACGACTTACCACATAGATTCCCACATAAGGTCGAAAGGACCGTCGCAATGAATGCGCAAAAATGGTCGCCGCCGCCGACGCTGCAAAACTTCCTGCCGGTCGTCAACGTGATCGACGGAGCAACGAAGGCCGTAGCGCAGATGACGTTCGCATATGGACTGTTCATCGCAGCCAGAGAACTTCGCATCAACGAACCATTGCAGCGTGTCGTACTTCAGGCCGCGCGAACGACCGTGCTCATGTTGAAGCACGTCGCCGAACGCGGCTGGGACGAAAAGGGCTTTCCCGTCAGTTGGTCGGAAGCGGACTACGAAGCCATCGCGGACCAAATGGCGAAGGCATTCCCACGCGACAAGGCAGTCGCCGTCGTTGTGGAAGGCCACTTAGAGCGCGAACGCGAGCGCGTATTTTTCGACACGTCTTTGACGCACGGCGACGAACACTTCGCTATCTTTCGCGCAACATTTCCGCAAGACTGCCTATTCAGCAACGAAGAATACGTCGAACCGCCAATTTCAACAATAGGTAGATCGCTAGACTATATTGAAGACATGATGAAGATTAAGCAAGGAAAACTATTCATTATGCTTAGACGAGAACTATATATACTTTTTCGTGTCTATACTGTAGTTATTGCGCCCTAGTCGGATGATGAGAGGCGCTAAGCCGCAGTTTTATGCAGGATCGAGATACCGCAACCCAAGGCGACGCGCCGACGTCGGCATCTACCCCCCGCAAGAAGGCGTTCAGGGCAAAGCTGACGACGACGCGGGAAGTTGCCGCTCAAGCCGCCCGGCTGTTCAGGGAAGCGCGCGCCGGGCTGATCGACGTTCAGGACGCGAGCCGCCTCGCGAACATTCTCGCGATTGTGGGCAGACTGTTGAGCGACGCCGAAATCGAAACCTTGAACGCTCGCATCGACGCATTGGAAGCGCGGTCGTGACATGCGGACAAGTCTCGCCCGTCGCATCGCCCGACTTGAAAACGGTAGCGCCGCAGCCGTGCCGAATGTCGTCGAAGTGGCGCACGGCGAAACTGACGAAGACGCCATCGGACGCTTCATCGCGCGGCACGGCGCGGCGCCGAAATCTTGCATCGTCGTCCCAATGCGCGTCGCGGCCGAACACGCCGACGAACGCGAAGCCGCATGGGCGGCAATGCAACGAAGGCTGATCGCGGACGCCCGCGACAGACGATTGAAGGAAAGGAACGAAAATGAATACGACCCCCGGTTTCACTCCGGTTCAAACGGCAAAAGCCGTCGAATTTTGTCAACAGCTTCGGCTACCGACGCAACGCTTGCCGATGCTTGGCGACCCCGCCAGCTTCGAAAATGACAACGTCGTCTACAACGCAATCAAGGAAGTTCACACGACCGCCGAAAGCAGCGCGGAACTGCTCGGCCGTATCTCGCAAGATTTGACGGTGACGGAGCCGGTGCGACACGAAAAGGCCGCGAAGGTCGCGAATAAGCTGGCGGCGACCGCCGAAGCGACACAACGCACGTTGGAAGCGCGGGCGAAGGAACTCGTCAGTTCGAGCGGCGAAATTATGGGAACGCGTTTCGTCGCTGATCCCGCCCGCAACGCGATCTACACCCGCGCCCTCGACTGGATTGCTCGCGAAGCGAAAAACGGGGACGGCGGCTACACCAATATTCGCGAAGCCATCTTGGACGATCCCGACTTCGCGCTGACGATGTATAATCATTCGTGGCGCCTGTTGGGCCTTCCCGAAGACGTCGTCTTGGATTTCAAAGAGAAAATCGTCGCGAAGTTTGCGCCGGAATCGCTCGAATATATCGAGACGTCCGTAAAGCTGAACAGGATCGCGAAACGCTATCCCGGCTTCATCGCCAACGTCCATGCGTCGTTCTATTCGCCGATTGAAATCGCGAAGCTTCAGACCCGCGTCGAAGTATGACCGTCGCATCGTCACGCCTTGCCCGGCTAGCCGCATGGTTGGACGTGTCGAGCGCCAGCCAGCCTAGTCCGATGGGGGATACGATGGTCGTCGGTCGTTATGCCGAAATCCTGCCTTGGGACTTCGACGAAGCGCCGACCGAAGACTTCGCCGAACACGCGTTGCCGCTGTTCGTACCCTATGCCCAAGCGGCTGGCGTAGCGTTACCCGAAGCGGCCGACCTTAGCGCGCCGCCGGGGCAGCAACGGGCGTTCTTCAGATTGCACCATTTGCTGTTCCGCATGGAAGACGCCGCGCTCGCGCTACCGTGGCGCGGGAAGGCCCAGGGCGATCAATTGCCCCTATGCGCGGTCATCGGCCTGACGGACCCCGCGCAACCCATTGCCGACGCCGTCAGCGCGTCAGGGGCCGGTGCGATCGATCTAGACGTCATCCCGCTGCTCGCGGCCCCACTGTGGGAATTGGCGCCCAAAGAGCGCGACGAAATCGCCGGTCGGCTTCCCTTCGTACCGCCCGGCTAGTTGGGGGCGCGTTCCCTTTTCCTTCCGCACCCCCGACTGCCCCGGCCACGTTATGCCATGCGTGGTCGGGGCCTTTATTCCTTGATAAAGTTTTCGTCGTAATTCTCTCGCTACCGTCGCGATATGTATCGGAGAACGAAGTGCTGAAGTGGTGGGCGAACGCGTCGGGCTTAGCACGTATCGGCGTCGCATGGGTTGGGCTTTCCATGTCATCCTTTGCCGCAATCTTTTTGCTAAGCTTGGCTGGCATCGACGTGGGCGAATATCTGCCTTCACAACCACGTTCTACCTTTTCGCGAAAGGCGTGCTTGGAACGAGAACAAACGTATTATCTCGACAGAAATCCAGATATGCTCGAACTGGACGACGACTTGCGCGACCGCGTCGCATGGAAATGCGCGCGTGAAGAAGTGGACGCATTATACGGGCGAACATAAACGCGTACATTAGCCGAATGGCAACTTCTTCGTGGCTAATTGAGTCCACGGAGAACGAAAATGAACTTTGAAGTGAGCGAACGAATTGCAACTGACAAGTCGGAGAGTGAAATCCTCGACCATGCCTTCATTCAATTCAAGAAGGTGTCGGACAGCGCAAAAATGAAGGGCGACGAAATCGTCGCCAAGTCCATTGAAGCCACGTTCGGCTCTATAAATCGCGCCGACACGACGGTCGTTTCGGCTCGCCGGATCGACGACGGAATTTTGGTCGTTGCCGACGTCCACTATCGCCCATCCTTCGCATTTTGGATTCTCCTGATACTGTTGGCATTCACATGGATTGGCTGGATTCTACCAATCGTGTTTTACCTCGCGCACAAGTCCACAGTCCGTAAGGCGGTCGAATCCTGCCTACAGCGCGTGAACAATGAATGCAGTCGCTCCCAACGTCAGACCTTCGCCGCACCGGCCGAGGCCCAACCGTCGGCGATGGATGAACTCGCGAAGCTTGCGGAACTCAAAGAGCGAGGCTTCGTCACTGACGAAGAATTTGCAGCAAAAAAACTTCAACTTCTACGAGCACGATAATGGCGAAACAGGAAAGTTTAGCGAGGAATGTAACCTGCTCGTGCGGCGCGTCGGGTAAGGCGACGTGGACAGAGAACGAAAACCCGGCTCATGCAAACTGGCAGACGGGCGCGAGCGCCCCCAATGTCAGCGGCCCTTTTGAAGCTATCGACGAAGCGCCGGGCGAAGCCGCGCGTTTCCGTTGCAACTCTTGCGGCGAACTTGCCGAGTTAGGTCGCGTTCAACTGGTTCGCGACTAACCCTAGGGCCACCATCGGCGTCGAATCGTCAGAGAATCGCAACAACCGCAAGCGGTTGAAGAAAACGACGAAAAACCGTCGGCCAGCAAAATCCGCATGTGGTAGGTAATGAGGTAGCTGGCGCCGCAGCGCGGATAAGCTACTGAAAAATAAGGAAATGTGGCGGAGACGGAGGGATTCGAACCCTCGGTACCGGATTTACCAGTACGACGGTTTAGCAAACCGTTGGTTTCAGCCACTCACCCACGTCTCCGCATGGCCTGTCGGGCTAACGACAGTCTGGCCTAGGCGGGTCGCTATAGCCATGCACTTCGCGGCTCGCAACGGCAAAGATTGTACATTTTTCGTAGGACCGCGCGCATTTTGTCGTGCAGATGATTCGGCTCGGCGCAAATTCGACTCGGGTCATCGCCCGTTCATTGCCCGACCGCCAAAGCGGGTCATGGTAAAAAGAGATTTCACCTCGGCGGCGCGCTTCGACTTTTGGGGGTCCAATATGCGGAAAATGTTCACCAGCCTCGCCTTTTCGGGCTTGGCATCGATCGGCCTTGCGCTGACGCCACTACCGGCGGCCGCACAGATGCGCGAGATCGACCCTAGCAACATGCAGATCGATTCCGATCTCGACAATCCCTCACCACCGGCGACGTCGAGCGAGCCGACGACCAGCGATTCTTACGACAGCGACCTCGCGACCGGCGATCAGCAAACGAGCGAAGTCCCGGTCGATGGGACGACGGCGGGCGCCGATACCCCCGTCGACATCACCGCCACCGACGTTTCCCCCGACGATGGCTCGACCTACAAGAAGGACGACCTGATCGGCGCGGCCGAAGGCATTTTCGGCAAAGGCGCGCAAGGTCTGGCGGGGTTGATCGAAGATATACTGAAAAAGCAGGGCGAACCCAATGCCTATATCGTCGGCCGTGAAGCCGGCGGCGCACTGGTACTGGGCGTCCGCTATGGTTCGGGTACGCTCCATCACAAGATCGAGGGCGAGTTGCCGGCCTATTGGACCGGCCCGTCGGTCGGGTTCGACGCCGGCGCAAATGCCGGGAACACCTTCGTCCTTGTCTACAATCTCTTCGACAGCGAAGACCTGTACAAGCGCTATCCCGCGGGCGAAGGCGCCGCCTATCTCGTCGGCGGTTTCAACGCGAGCTATCTGCGTCGCGGCGACGTCGTCCTGATCCCCATCCGCGTCGGCGTCGGCGCGCGTCTTGGCGCCAATGTCGGTTATATGAAGTTCCGCAAGAAGCAGAACTGGGTACCCTTTTAAGATCAACCGTTTTGCCACGGGGGCGACGGCCCGCGCTTCGGCGCGGGCTTTTTCTTTGGGCGCGACGAACCGGGCCCCGCATCGGTCGTATGCAATCCGTTGTTACCGAGCGTTAATCCTATCCAAATAGGATCGGGGAATGGAACGATCGGATCCCCACACCCCGATCGAGCCGCGGTCGCGCTTGCAGATTTTCCCAAGCCCCGCGACTCTGCCGTTGCCGGTGTATCGCGACTTCGTCGCCATGCTGTTCGGCATGTGGCTCCCGATATTCGGGCTTGGTATCGTGTTCGTCGCGATATGCCTTCTTGTCGGCCGCGCGCTCGACAACGGCTTCATCCTCCTTCTCGCGGCACTCGGCGCTTTGACCACGGCCCTGCGCCTCACCACCCTTCGTGCCTATTGTCGCTCGGCTCCAGTCGCCGATTTCGCGAATCTGAAGCGCTGGGAGCGGCGTTATGCGGTCGGCAATTATGTGTCGGCTGCGCTTATCGCGCTTCTCAACGTCGATACGATCACCGCCCACGCCCCCCTGCTGCACCTGATTACGGTCAGCCTCGTCTTCAGCTTCGGCGCCGGGATCGTCTCGCGCACCTCGGTCCGTCCGGCGATTTGCGTTATCAGCCTGTTGATCGCAACGCTGCCGACGATTGCGGCCTTGGGCTGGCACGCCCTCGAACCGCATCCCATCCCGCTGCATGCGGAACTGTTCGGGATCGAGGCGCTGATCGTCGCGATGATCACCGCGCTGAGCCTCCAGACCGTCGCCCACCTTTACCGCACCTCGGTCGAACACCACACGGCGCGGCATGATATGGCAAAGCTCGCGCGCACCGATGCCCTGACCGGCCTGTCGAACCGGCTGCTGCTCCGCGAACTGTTCCAGCACCACACCGCGGCCGCCATGCGTATGAAAAACCAGGTGGCGTTGCACTTTCTCGATCTCGACGGTTTCAAAGCCGTCAACGACCGCTTTGGCCACCCGGCAGGCGACGCCCTACTGGAACAGGTCGCGCGGCGGCTCGAAGACATGGTCCGCAGCGACGATGTCGTCTCGCGGCTGGGCGGCGACGAATTCATCGTGCTGCAGGTCGGCTTGCGGGCCGATAGTGAAGCAGAGTTGCTTGCGCGCCGGTTTATCCGCGAAATCGGCAAACCCTATGTCGTCGACGGGATATCGATGTCGATATCGGTCAGCGTCGGAATCGCTACTGCGCCGAGGCTGGGTATCGAACTGGAACGGCTTCTCGCTTGTGCCGACGCCGCGCTATATCGCGCCAAGGCCGGGGGCAAAGCGCGCGCGATCTTCTGTATCGAGGCCGACGCCGCGGCGGCCGACCTCGCGGCATAAACTGTCCGGCCCTAACGCCTCGCTCGCCCTAATCGCTGTCGAATGCGATCAGCGTTCAAGTCCAGTCCCGTCGCCCTTTTCAGGCCGATGGGCGATCATGTCGTCATGATCGCCCAGCCCTTCTTTTCTCAATGCTTCTTGTCGGCCCAGATGTTCCGGTACGACAAATAGGTCAGCACGGTGAAAATCAGCAGAAAGCCGAAGACCGCATAACCCACCATGATGCGCTTGATCAGCTTCGGTTCGGCAGTCCAGACGAGGAACGCGGTGACGTCCTTCGACATCTGGTCGACCGTCGCCTTGGTGCCGTCGGCATAAGTGACCTGACCTTCGGTAAGCGGCGGCGCCATCGCAAGGTTGAGGTTCGCGAAATAGGGGTTGTAGTGCAGCCCCGTTCCCGGCTTCAGCTCGGCCGGCAGGTTTGCCGGCGGGTTCTGGAACCCGGTCAGCAGCGAATAGACATAGTCCTTGCCGCCTTCGCGCGCCTTGGTGATCAGCGACAGGTCGGGCGGCAGCGCATTGTTGTTCGCGGCGCGCGCAGCTGTTTCGTTGGCGTAGGGCGACGGGAAATAATCCGACGGCAGGCCGTCACGCGTCGCGGGCTCACCCGTGTCGGGGTTGATCGACGGGACCTGGAAACCCTTGGCGAAGGTTTTGATCTGGCCTTCGGTGTAGCCGAGGTCCTTGATGTCGCGGAACGCGACATGGTGCAGGCTGTGGCAGGCCGAGCAGACTTCCTTGTACACCTGCATCCCGCGCTGCAGCTGCGCCTGATCCCAGTGCGGCAGCAAAATGCCGTCGCTGGCCAGCTTCAGATGCTTTGGATGTTTGTGAAACTCGTGCGCGACATTGGGTTCATTGCTGAGCGGCGTCGTGAGGATCGCGAGCACCAGCGCGGTAATGAAACCGAGACCGACGAGAAAACCGAGCGGACGAACCATGGCTGTATCAGCTCCTATTAAAGTCCGGCGCTCAGGCCGTTGCCGAAGCCGACGACGCGTCGGTGGCGTGTTTGGCGAGGACCGCTTCGGTGATCGAATTCGGCATCGGAAGCGGGCGTTCGATCCGCGACACGATCGGCAGGATCACCAGGAAGTGAGCGAAATAATAGATCGCGCCCAGCTGGCTCAGGATCACCCACGGCTGTTCGGCGGGCTGCATACCGCACAAGCCGAGGAGCAGCACGTCGAAGACGAGGATCCAGAAGAAGATGCGGTACAGCGGGCGATAGTTCGACGACTTGATCGGCGAGCTGTCGAGCCAGGGCAGGAAGAACAGCAGCGCGATCGACGCGAACATCGCGATGACGCCCCACAGCTTTGCGTCGATCCACAGGAAATTGAAGGTGAAGGCCTTCAAAATCGCGTAGAACGGCAGGAAATACCATTCGGGAACGATATGCGCCGGGGTCGAAAGCGAATTCGCCGGGATATAATTGTCGGCGTGACCGAGCGTGTTCGGGCTGAAGAAGGTCAGCGCGACGAAGACCAGCAGGAAAACGCCGACGCCGAAACCGTCCTTCGCGGTGTAATAGGGGTGGAACGGGACGGTGTCCTGTTCGTCCTTCACCTCGATGCCGGTGGGGTTCGACGAACCCGGGATGTGCAGTGCCCAGATGTGCAGGATGATGACACCCAGGATCACGAATGGCAGCAGATAATGCAGCGAGAAGAAGCGGTTGAGCGTGGCATTGTCGGGGACGAAGCCGCCGAGCAGCCATTCGCGCACCGGCTCGCCGACGACGGGTATCGCCGAGAAGAAGCCGGTGATCACCTGCGCGCCCCAGAAGCTCATCTGGCCCCACGGCAGCACATAGCCCATAAAGGCGGTCGCCATCATGAGGAGGAAGATCACGACACCGAGCAGCCACACCATTTCGCGCGGCGCCTTGTACGAACCGTAATAAAGGCCGCGGAAGATGTGCAGGTAAACCACGATGAAGAACATGCTCGCGCCGTTCATATGCGCGTAGCGGATGAACCAGCCGGCGTTCACGTCGCGCATGATATGCTCGACCGAGTTGAACGCGACGCCGGCATTCGCCGCATAGTGCATCGCGAGCACGATACCGGTGATGATCTGTATCATCAGCGCGGCGCCGGCGAGGACGCCGAAGTTCCAGAAATAGTTGAGGTTGCGCGGAACCGGATAGCCGGGACCGGTAGCATTGTAGACGAGGCGCGGAATCGGCAGCTTCTCGTCCATCCATTTCATCAACGGATGCTGGGGTTCATAGGGTTTGGCCCAGGGAAAGCTCATCTTATCTCGCTCCTCAGCCGATCGTCACGACGGTGTCGCTGGTGAATTCATAGGGCGGCACGACCAGATTCTTGGGTGCCGGGCCCTTACGGATGCGCGCCGCGGTGTCGTAGTGCGAACCGTGGCACGGACAGAAATAACCGCCGAAATCGCCCTTGTTCTCGCCTTCTGCGGCACCGAGCGGCACGCAGCCGAGGTGGGTGCAGACGCCAAGCGTGATCAGCCAGTTTTCCTTGCCGGGCTTGGTGCGCTGGTCGATCGTTTCGGGATCGCGCAGGTCGCCGAGCGGAACCGCCTTGGCTTCGGCAATTTCCTTGGCGACGAGGTTGCGCACGAACACCGGCTGCTTGCGCCAGCTGGTCTTGATCGCCTGCCCCGGCTGGATCGCCGAAATGTCGATTTCAGTGGTCGACAGCGCGAGCACGTCGGCCGACGGGTTCATCTGGTTGAGCAGCGGCAGCACGACCGCGACCGCACCGACACCAGCGAAACTCACTGCCGCAATATTGATGAAATCCCGGCGGCGTACGCCATCCTCGATACCGGCGTTGAGTTCAGATTCACTGGCCATTCGACTGCCCTTGCATGGGTGAACTACAAAAGTTCTCGAAGGATTGGCCGCCCTTGTTGCACGCGCACGAATGCGCACAACCCGGCGGCCCCTCCGGGAATTGCGGGCCTGATAGCCGCACAGTCCGGGCTTGCCAACAGGCAATTTCCGCAGCGCGCACCGCATCGGGCCGCCATGCCGTAACCACTCGATTCCATCGCCGGCCGCAGCTATGGGCTGATTATGGAAATCGCTATGTTTCAACCGGATATCGCGGGCAATGTCGGCACGACTTTGCGCACCGCAGCCTGTTTCGGCGTGCCGGCGCATATCATCGAACCGTGCGGTTTTCCCTTTTCCGACGGCGCGCTGAAACGCGCCGGGATGGATTATGCAACGCGGGCGAATGTGCGCCGCCACGCCGACTGGGAAGGCTTTTTCGAATGGAGCGTGGATGCCGGGCGGCGCGTTGTGCTGCTGACGACGGCGGGCGCGACGCCTCTGCCCGCCTTTGCGTTCGGACCCGCCGACATATTGCTGCTCGGCGCCGAATCTTCCGGCGCGCCGTCCCACGTTCATGACGCGGCCGCGGCGCGGGTCGCGATTCCGATGCGGCCCGGCTTTCGCTCCTTGAATGTCGCCGTCGCGGCTGGCATCGCGCTCGCCGAAGCGCTCAGGCAAACGAAAGGCTTTCCGGCATGATCTCGCTCGATCCGCAGCAACAGACGGCACGCGACTGGTTCGAATCGCTTCGCGACCGGATTTGCGCCGAATTCGAAGCGATCGAGGCCGAGGCCGGCAGCGACGCACGCTTTGCCTATACGCCATGGGATCGCGAGGCCGATGGTGTCGAACCCGGCGAAGGCGGCGGCGGCGTGCGCGGCGTGATGACGGGAAAGGTTTTCGAGAAGGTCGGGGTCAATGTTTCGACCGTCGGCGGCCAGTTCGCACCCGATTTTGCCGCATCGATCCACGGAGCCGGCGAGGATCCGAGCTTTTTCGCGACGGGAATCAGCCTGGTTGCCCATATGGCCAATCCGCATGTTCCCGCGGTGCATATGAACACGCGCTTCCTTGCGACGACAAAGCGCTGGTTCGGCGGCGGCGCCGACCTGAACCCGCCGATCCCGTACAAGGAAGACACCGACGCCTTTCACGCGCGGCTGCGCGCGGCCTGCGCACCCTTTGGTCCCGACGTCTATGAACGCTACGCCAAATGGGCCGACGATTATTTCTATATCCCGCATCGCGGGGTGCATCGCGGTGTCGGCGGAATTTTCTACGACCATCTCGAATGCGGCGACGATGCGGAGTTCGACCGCAATTTCCAGCTGACGCAATCGGTGGGCGAGGCCTTTCTCGACATTTTCCCCCAGATCGTGCGCCGCCGCATGGGCCTGTCCTTCACCGAAGCCGAGCGCGAGGAACAGCTGGTATGGCGCGGTCGCTATGCCGAGTTCAACCTCGTCTACGATCGCGGCACATTGTTCGGGCTCAAGACCGGCGGCAATATCGACGCGATCCTGATGAGCCTGCCGCCGCTGGCGAAATGGAGCTGACGCAGCAAAAAGGGCGCCCCCGACAGCAAGGGCGCCCTGATTGACGTGATCGGCGAACCGATCAGGCGAAAACGTCGGCCTTGCTACCTTCGCCCAGCGCCCGATAGATGCCGGCCGGTACCCCGACCTGAAGATAGGCCATTGGAATACTCAGCAGCAGCGCACCGATGAGGATCGCCACAATCGAACCGCCGCCGGGCATACCGCCGCCCGCGAACATCGACACGCCGACGATCATCCCGAGGATCAGAAACACGACGAAAAGCGCGATGCCGAGCAGGATGAAATAGCCGAAAATCTTCCATTGCGATGCGGCGGTCATTTTCCACGATTCGCCGAGCCCCGTCAGGACGTTGAACGTCCGCCGGTCCGCCATCACCGGTCCGGTGCAGCAGAAGCGCGCGGCGAGCCAGATCAGGAACAGGAAGAACAACAGCATGAGCAGCAGCATGATCGCACTGGTTCCCGCCCCCGGTGCACCACCGCCCATCGCCAGCGGCGCCAGCGCGCTGCCGAAGACGACGAAGCCGATCAGGACGAGCACCAATATGACCGCGATCATCAGCAGCAGCGTCGGGAGCGCGGCGACAAAGCCGAAGCCGAGCGCCGAGCCCAAAGGTTCGCTGCCGTTGGAGAGCCCCATGCGCCACGACGCAAAATAGCTCCCCGTCTGAAGAACATAATTGATCAGGCTGGTAAGGATGGCGAGCCCGCCCATCGCCGCCATGCCGCCGGCCGCGAGGCTCATCGGATCCGCCATCATCGCGCCGCCACCCAGCGCAAACTGAATAACGAGCGGTACGACGATGCCGACGCCGATGAGGGCGATGGCGTGATTGGCGCCCTGCCCCGCGAAAAAGCTGGTCGCATAGGACCAGGCTTGGCCGATACTAAACCGATTCATTCCTTTTCTCCCCCTGAACGATGCTATCGATATGCGACCCGGATCATGCGAACACCCCGCCCTCGGCTCGAATGGTCAACTGGCGATAGATCGAAGCGATCACTGCGGTGTTGAGCAGTCCGAATGCCGCCGACACCGCCGAGTTGATCGCACTGCCGATCAGGTGTCCGAACGAGCCCTGCGTGCCGAACACGCTCGTGATGCCGCCGGTGATTGCCGAAACGACGAGCAGGACGACCATGAACAGGATGACGAACAGCGCGATCCGCCAGCCATTGCCCTGCGTGAGCTGCCAGCTGCCGTGCAACGCCGCGACCGGGCTCTTGAGTTCGCGGTCGGCGAGCAACGGATAGACCGCCGCAAATCGGCCGATAAGATAGATCATCGGAATAATCAGCAGCAGAAAGGCCAGACCGAAAAGGATCGACTGGATCACGAATATCCCGATCAAGGTCGGGATCATCACCATCGCGAAGGTCAGCGCTTCCCCCACGCTGGTACCGGCGCGGGCCAGCCACAATCGCAAAATCGCCACCGAACCGAGGGTCGAAGCGACCGCCACGAACAGCAACCATGGCAACTGCTGGCGCATATCGGCGATCAGCAACGTCAAGAGTTGGTCGGGCGTGGTGTCGTTGGGCGGTGTCAAGGGAACGGGGCCAAGCAGCGCCAGCGCCATTCCGGGCAAAAAGAGAAAAATACCCGCAAGGATGCTGGTCAGGGGCAGATGCGCCTTCACGAGCGCCATCGCATCGTCCCACGCCGCACCCATATCGAATTTTGCCATTGATACCCCGTCACTTTTTCATTTACCGGTCGGGATGAAAGTGACGATCTTCGGCGCCGATGTCCAGCCCCGTCGCCAATCGCCCGCCGCCCCCTTGCATCGGGCTTCGCGGCGGGCCAGATAGCCCGCGAAATGGATCCCCTTCCCCTACCCGAATGGACGATCGAGTCCGCCCTTACCGACTATGCCGCCGCGCTTGCCGACATGGAAGCACGCGCCGCGGCGATCCATGCCCGTGAAGCAAATGAGCGCATCTGGCTGCTCGAACATCCGCCGCTCTATACCGCCGGGACCAGCGCCGATCCGGCCGAACTGCTCGATCCGCGCTTTCCGGTTTACGATGCCGGTCGCGGCGGGCGTTACACCTATCACGGGCCGGGTCAGCGCGTCGGCTATGTCCAGCTCGACCTTGCGAAGCGCGGACGCGACGTGCGCGCTTATGTCTCGGCGCTCGAAGGCTGGGTGATCGATGCGCTTGCGCTGTTCGGTGTCGGAGCCCGGCGCGCCGAGGGGCGCATCGGCATCTGGACCGACGATGCCGAAGGCCGCGAGGCAAAGATTGGCGCGATCGGGGTGCGCGTGAAACGTTGGGTGACAATGCACGGTTTTTCGTTGAACGTTGCGCCCGACCTCACGCATTTCGGCGGTATCGTGCCGTGCGGTATCGCCGAGTTTCCGGTCACCAGTCTCACCGCACTGGGAAAGCCCGCAACCTTCGCGGAGGTCGATGCGGCGCTGGCCCGGACCTTGCCTGCCTTTCTCGACAAGCTCGGACCGACAGACTAGGGAGCTTGGCATGACCCGCATTTTCCTCGCCACGCTTCCGATGCTCGCTCTAGCCGCCTGCGGCGGCGGCGGCAGCACGGACAAATCGACGACCAAGCTCGACGCGGTCGAGGTTCAGCCCGGATCGATCAGCGATTCGATGATCATCCTCGACGATGTCGCGGGCGACGGCACCGCGGTCGACAACAGCGTTCCCGACGACGGCACGAAAAAGGATTCCGCCAAGGCGGACGACGAACGCGCCGGAGAGGATGCGGCGGAGGGCGATGACGAGGCGGCCAACCCTGAGGCCGTTCCCGCGCCCGAAGCAAAAAAATCGCTCAGCGCCGAGCCCGCGACCAAAAAAGGCGAATAATCGACGCCTCAACGCAGGCCCAGATTCTTGTGCGTCTGGAGCGAGAGGCGCCAACGCGGATCGGCCATCACCAGATCGATGCACGCTTGCACATTGGCGGCGGCGTTCGGATCGTCGAGCGGCTGCACGAGCAGATGGCCGAAATCGAGGCCGGCGAGCTGCTCGACATCGCTACCCGGCTGCGGCCAGACGAGCTTGAGCTCGTCGCCGCTCGTCTGCACCAGTTCGCTGCCCGCCTTCGGGCTGACGCAGATCCAGTCGATACTGCGCGGGATCGGAAATGTGCCGTTGCTCTCGATGGCGATGCTGAAGCCGCGCTCGTGAAGCGCGTCGATCAGCGCCGTGTCGACCTGCAACATCGGCTCGCCGCCGGTCAGCACGACATAGCGGTCTTCGTTTCCTTCGCCCCAACTTTGGGCAACAACGTCAGCCAGCGCGGCGGCATCGGAATATTTGCCGCCAAGCGTCCCGTCGGTGCCGACGAAATCGGTGTCGCAGAACCGGCAGATCGCTTTCGCGCGATCCTTCTCCCGCCCCGTCCACAGGTTGCAGCCGGCAAAGCGGCAGAAAACCGCGCGGCGCCCCGCCTGCGCGCCCTCGCCCTGCAAGGTCAGGAAAATCTCTTTAACCGCATAAACCATCGGTCAGGCGTATCGCGTCGGATCGGTGATTCCCGCATCGGCGAAGCCCTTGCTGCGCAGACGGCAACTGTCGCATTCGCCGCAGTGCAGACCGTCAGGGGTCGGGTCGTAGCACGACCAGCTCATGCCCGCATCCATGCCGAGGCGCGCTGCCTCGGCCGCGATATCGGCTTTGGTCATATGCTGGAGCGGCGCGTGGATGCGGAACGCCACGCCCTGGTCGCCATCGCGCGTGGCAAGCGCGGCGAGATTTTCAAACCCTTGGATGAATTCGGGACGGCAGTCGGGATAGCCCGAATAGTCGAGCGCATTGACGCCGATCACGATATCCTCAGCTCGCCGCGCTTCTGCCAGACCGAGGGTCAGCGACAGGAAAATGAGGTTGCGCGCAGGGACGTAGGTGACGGGAATGTCGATGCCCCCCTCAACGCTGCCCGCGCCGTCCTTCGGCACGTCGATATCGGCGGTCAGCGCCGACCCCCCAAAGCGGCGAAGGTCGAGCGGCAGCACGATATGCTCGGCGGCGCCGACATAGTCCGCGATCCGCCCGGCGGATTCGAGTTCGACGCGGTGGCGCTGGTTATAATCGATCGTGAGCGCTACGACGCGCGCGCCAGCTTCGCGCGCGAGGCCCGCACAGACCATCGAGTCGAGCCCGCCCGACAGGAGGACGATCACCGTTTTTCCGGAAACTTGCTGCATCGGCGCCAGATAGGCCTGTGCCGCGGGGCGTGCAAGGGCTGAGCAGCGCCAAAAGAAACGGGCCGCGTGACGCTGTCCCACGGCCCAGTTCGGCATGAAAGCCGTTAGGGAGAAGACACACAACAGTATGTCATGACACGGTCTAGCCCTATATGGTTAACAAGCCGTTAGCGGCTGCCGGATTTCAGCAAGCGCCGGCGCGGCGGGCCTCGATCGCCTGCGAGAAGGGCTTGCCATCGGCGATCCCCTGCGTATCGATCTGGACAAGCCGGTTCGTCTCGCTGCGAATGGTGGTGCGCCCGTGCCCGGCGCCGGGACAAGTGTAATGTACGGTCACCGACTGCGGGGTATCTTCGATGATATAGCGCGAGCAGGTCGCGCGAGGGTGATATATCTGGATCATCCGCCGCGCGTCGCCCACACAAATCGTTTGAAGAAGCGTGCTCTCGCCGCGCTCCCGAAGCTGCCAGCTTCCCTTTTCAAGCCGGTCCAGCATCGCCAGCGACGGCGCCTGCGCCGGCACCGCCGTCGCGCCGGCGAGGGCGCACGCCGCAATAGAACATCGAAACAGGGGAGAGAAGATCGCCATTTTTACCTATCCATTGGCTGCCCGCGCACAGGCTGAATTTGCGACCCCGTTGTGTCCGAGGTAGCAAGCCGACAGAGGGATTTCAACCGACTGGCGCCAAATCGCGTCGCTTCGCCGCGCGTCCGTCAATGATCGTGCATCGAAATGTCGCTCAGCGGGATTGGAAAGAAGCGCGAGCAAAAGGCGCAATCGACGACGATATTCCCTGCCTCGTCCGCCATTTCGGCGCGTTCGCTCTCGGGGAACTGCGCCAGCACTCCCGCGAAATAGTCCGTGTTGCACCGGCAACCGCGCGAGACCGCGATGCCGGGCTCGACCCGCACCTCGTCTTCGTGGAACAAGCGCCATGCCAGCGTCTCGAGCGAGGTGGCGGGATCGGTCAACTCCTCGGCCTTCAGCGTCGCTGCGATCGTCTTGGCATGTTCCCATTCGGGATTGTCGTGACGGACATGCAGCCGGTCGCGGCCAACCTCGCCTTCGGGAAGATGCTGGAGCAGCAACCCGCCCGCAAGGCATCCCGCCTCGGGATCGTGGCGCGCCGCGAGTTTGATCAGGCTGGGGATTTGTTCGGATTGTTCAAAATAATGTTCGGCCGCTTCGCCGATCGACGTGCCTTCCAGCGGCACGACGCCTTGGTAGCGTTCGCCGGTCGTCGCTTGATCGAAGGTGATAGCAAGGAACCCTTCGCCGAACAGCGCGAACAAGGTGGGATCGGCACCGACCTCGGCCAGCCGTTCCGCGTCGAATTTGAGATAACCGCGCAGTTCGCCGCCGCGATAATCGCAGACGAGCAGTTCCACCGGGCCGCCGCCGGTCTGCGCCTGCAACGTCATCTGGCCATTCTCGTCCTTCAGCGTCGAGCCGAGCAGAACCGTAAGCACAAGCGCTTCGGCCAGCAGTTTTTCGGCAACCGGAGGATAATGGTGCGCGCCGATGATAGTCCGGAGAGTCGGTCCCAGCCGCACCAGCCGTCCCCGCACATGGCGTTCGGCGATGGTGAACAGCAGCGGTTGGTCGAACCAGGTTTCGATGATGTCACTCACGGTTTCGAACTCACAATTTCCCAAGCGCCCAAAGAAGGATCGACTTCTGCGCGTGGACACGGTTCTCTGCTTCGTCCCACACACGCGACTGCGTCCCGTCCATCACCGCATCGACGACCTCCTCTCCGCGATGCGCGGGAAGGCAATGAAGGAAGATCGCATCACCCTTGGCGCCCGTCATCAGCCGCTCGTCGACTTGGTAGGGTGCCATGGCCGCGAGCTTGTTATGCGCATGATCCTGCCCCATCGACACCCAGGTATCGGTGACCACGAGATCGGCGCCCGCCGCGGCTTCGCGTGCATCGCGCACGATGTCGATGCGCGATCCGTTAGCGCGCGCGGCATCGACGAAGCCGGCGTCGGGCTCATAGCCCTGCGGCACGCCCACGCGGACGTGGAAGCCGAAAAGGCCCGCCGCCTCGATCAGCGAGGCGAGGACATTGTTGCCGTCGCCGAGCCATGCGAGTTCAAGTCCGGGCAGCGCCTTGCCGCTTTCGACTACGGTGAGCAGGTCAGCGACGATCTGGCACGGGTGCGAGAGGTCGGTGAGCCCATTGATCACCGGGACGCTGGCATATTCGGCCAGTTCCTCGGCCTTCGCGTGGTCGTCGGTACGGATCATGATCGCATCGGCATAACGCGACAGCACGCGCGCGGTGTCGGCGATCGTCTCGCCGCGCCCGAGCTGGGTCACGCCCGCGTCCATGATCATCGGGACGCCGCCGAGCTGGCGGATCGCGATGTCGAATGAGGCGCGCGTGCGCGTCGAATTCTTCTCGAACACCATCGCAAGAACATGGTCCGCAAGCGGCCTGTCGGCGTCGGGCTTCGCTTTCGGCCAGCCCGCGCGCGCTGCCTTGCGGTCGATCGCATCGGCGAGCATCGCGGCGACCGCATCCCCGCCCGCGTCGGACAGGTTCAGGAAGCGCCGCATCACGCTTCCGGCGGCGTGTAGCTCGCCGCGCCCGCCGACAGTTTTTCAATGAATTCCGCAATATGACTGTCGTCGATGTTGAGCGGCGGCAGCACGCGCACGACATTCTCGCCCGCCGCGACGGTCAGCAGCCCGTGATTGTCGCGCAGGTGCGCGACGAAGGCGCGGCTGTCCGAGTTGAGCTTGACCCCCAGCATCAGCCCAACGCCCCGCACACTGTCGAACAGCTGGTCGTGGTTCGGAATCAGCTGTTCGAGCGCGCCGCGCAGGCGCTCACCGGTTGCCTTGACCTGATCGAGGAAGCCGTCTTCGAGCACGACGTCGAGCACCGCCTGTCCGGCAGCACAAGCGAGCGGGTTGCCGCCGTAGGTCGACCCGTGCGTGCCGATGACCATGCCGCGCGCAGCCTTTTCCGTCGCGAGGCACGCGCCCATCGGGAAGCCGCCGCCGATGCCCTTGGCGCTGGCCAGGATGTCGGGAGTCACGCCGAAATGCTCATAGGCATAAAGATGCCCGGTCCGCGCGACGCCGCACTGGACCTCGTCGAATACCAGCATCAGGTCGCGCTTGTCGCAAATGTCGCGCAGGGCCTGCAGGAAGGGCTGCGACGCCGGACGGATGCCGCCTTCGCCCTGGATCGGCTCGACCAGGAAGCCCGCCGTGCTATCGTCGACCAGGTCGAGCGCGGCGTTGATGTCATCGAACGGCGCATAGGCGAAGCCAGGCAGCAGCGGGTCGAACCCCTTGCGCAGCTTTTCCTGATTGGTGGCCGAGATCGTTCCCAGCGTGCGTCCATGGAAGGCGTTGTTGAAGGTGATGAGCGTATGCTTTTCGGCGTTGCCCGCACTCGAATGATAGGCGCGCGCGGTCTTGATCGAACATTCGACCGCCTCGGCGCCCGAGTTGGTCAGGAACACCGTATCGGCGAACGTATGTTCGACGAGCCGCGCGGCATAGGCTTCGCCCTGCGGGCTGCCATAGAGGTTCGACACGTGCATCAGCGTCGCGGCCTGATCCTGGATTGCCTTCGTCAGGTGCGGGTGGCCGTGACCGAGCAGGTTGACCGCTATGCCGCTCGCGAAATCGAGGTAGCGCTCGCCGCGCTCGCCGATCAGATACGCGCCCTCGCCTCGCACCGGACGCACACCGCACCGGGGGTATACGGGCATCAGCGGCGTGATCGTCATGGCAGGCACCTTTCAGTCAAAAGTAAAAAGGCGACCCCAAAACGGGCCGCCCTTGGTCGGACCGCCCCTATACTGCCGCTGCCGGAGCCGCGTCAACACGGGGGGCGCCGACGCGGCGCAACCAAGCGGCCGGAGCCGCGTTCCCAGCGATGATGTGGCGCGCCTCCCTTCTTCCCCTGTTGCTGGCCCTTGGCGCCTGCGGCGCCTTGCCGCGCGATGCTGCGGGAACGACCGAGCGGATCGCGCGCGAGCATGTAATGCGCGTGGCGGTTCTGCCCGGGACCCCGGATGCCGCACCTGCCGTCGCGCTGCTCGACGCCTATGCAGCCAAGCATCGCGCACGCCTGATGCTGGTCGCAGCGCACGGCGAGCACGCGGCGCGCCAGCTGGAGGAGGGTCGTATCGACGCGCTTGTTGGCCATTTCGCGAAAGCTTCGCCATGGATGACCGATATTTCGCTGTCGAAAGCCGTGGGACGCCGTGAGCCCGACGACAGCCGGCAGCCCGTGCTACGCATCGCCCGCCGGAATGGCGAGAATGCCCTGATCCTTGCAACCGACCGGGCCATTGCGGCGATGGCGCAATGAGCCTTCACAGCGGCATTCCAAGCGCGATCGCCGCCGATGTCGGGCGCGGCGAACGGCTCGAACATTGGACGCTCGGCTGGATGGCGAGCGTGGTGCTGGTGATGTGGCTCGTGATGGGCGCGAGCCAGGCGATGAAGGCGGCGGTAATCGAAGATTTGCTCAGCCTCGTTCCGGCATTCGTCTTCCTGCTGTCGGTGCATTGGGAACGGCGTGGGCCGAACCGGCGCTTTCCCTTTGGCTATCGCCGCGCGAACAGCCTTGCGTTCCTCGTCGCCGCGACCGCCTTGCTCTCGGTCGGGGGCTTCCTCGCCTATGAAAGCGTCTCGACGCTGATAAAGCAGGAGCATCCCAGCGTTGGCGGCATCACCCTGTTCGGGCACACGATCTGGCTCGGCTGGCTGATGATTGCGGCACTCGTCTATTCGGTCGTCCCGCCGATGATCCTCGGCCGCATGAAACATCCGGTCGCCGAACGCATCAAGGATAAGGTGCTGCATACCGACGCGCTGATGCAGAAAGCCGACTGGCAGACAGGGCTTGCCGGTATCGCGGGAATCATCGGCATCGGCATCGGTTGGTGGTGGGCCGACGCGACCGCTGCGCTTTTCATTTCGCTGTCGATCATCAAGGACGCGGTCGGCGCGCTGCAACAGGCGGTTGCCGAGTTGCTCGACGGCACACCGCGCGCGCTCGATTCGAACGCGCTTTCCGACGATGCGAAGTCCCTGGCAACCACGCTGAAAGCGCGGTTCGGCGATGTCGACATACGGCTGCGCGAAACGGGGCGCTATATTGCTGCCGAGGTCGATTGCGCGTCGCCGGCGGATATTCCGACGGCGGCGGATTTGATGGGCGACGATCTCGCCTGGCGCCTAGCGAGCCTGAGTTTCCGCCCTGAACCCGTCGAGGCGAACCCCTAAAGCGTCTTCGCCGCCTCCATCGCAAGCGCGACCGAATGCTTGCGCGCATCATGATCGTACATCGACGATGCCACAATGATCTCGTCGACGCCGGTTCGCGATCGAAATGCCTTGAGACCCGCCGCGACATCGTCGACCGTCCCGACCGCCGAGCATTGCAGCACATGGTCGAGGATGGCGCGCGCGTTGGGCGGCAGACTGTCCTTGTAGCCCGCGAGCGGCGGCTTCATTTTCCCGGGATTGCCGGTGCGCAAAGCGACGAACGCCTGCTGCTGCGACGAGGCAAGCAGTTCGGCCTCGTCGCGCGTGTCGGCGGCGAAGACGTTGAACGCCGCCGCGGCATAGGGTTCGGACAATTGCTCCGACGGCTTGAACTGCCGGCGATAGATGTCGAGCGCCTCGTCGAGCGCGTCGGGCGCGAAATGGCTGGCGAAGGCATAGGGCAGGCCCAGCATCGCTGCAAGCTGCGCGCCGAACAGGCTCGACCCCAAAATCCACAGCGGAACATTCGTGCCCTCGCCCGGCACCGCACGGATGCCCAGCCGGTCGTCGCCGGCGAGAAAGGCCTGCAATTCGACGACATCCTGCGGAAATTGCCGCTCGTCGCTCGCAAGGTTGCGGCGCAGCGCCCGCGCCACAACGCCGTCGGAGCCGGGCGCGCGGCCGAGCCCCAGGTCGACGCGGCCGGGGAACAGCGCCTCCAATGTTCCGAACTGCTCGGCAATCACCATCGGCGCGTGGTTCGGCAGCATGATCCCGCCCGCGCCGATCCGGATTGTCGAGGTCGCCTGCCCGATATGCGCGAGCACGACCGAGGTCGCGGCGCTTGCGATCCCCGCCATGCCGTGATGCTCGGCAACCCAGTAGCGTTCGTAGCCGAGCGTCTCGGCGTGCCTTGCTAGATCGGCTGCGTTGGCGAGCGACTGGGCGATCGTGCCGCTATCGGTGACGGGCACGAGGTCGAGGAAAGAGAGTTTCGTCATGAAACCGATATGCGGTGGGCGCGACGCAGGTTCAAGCGCACCCCTTCACGGGCAGCGCGAAGAAAAACTACGCCCGCTCGTCCTTCGGCGAGTCCATCAGCACATACGTGGTGATCGAATGAACCTGCGGCAGCACCCCCAGCACCTCGGTATGGAAATGCTTGTAGGATACGAGATCCTCGGTCTCGACACGCAGCAGATATTCGATCGTGCCGGTGATATTATGGCATTCGCGCACCTCGGGCGCCTCCGCCATCGCCGCCTCGAAATCGGCCTGCGACTTCTTCGTATGCGATGACAGGCCAACGGTCACATAAGCAAGGAAGGTCAGCCCGAGCTTCGCAGGGTCGATCACCGCCCGATAGCCCTTGATCACACCGCTGCGTTCGAGCTCCTGCACGCGGCGCAGGCAGGCAGATGGGGAGAGGCCGACGCGATCGGCGAGTTCGAGATTCGAGATTCGCCCGTCGCGCGACAATTCTTGCAATATCTTGCGGCCAATTGCGTCGATCTTGATCATGGATTGCATAATCTAGCCGAATGCGGTCCATTTTTGCAATCCGCTGGGCATCGAAACGCATTATGTTGCGCGAATGAACCATACCACCCTCGCCGCGCTCTCCGCTTTCGCGCTCGTCTCGTCGATCACACCGGGGCCGAACAATATGATGCTGATGGCGTCGGGCGCCAATTTCGGGCTGCGCCGCACGGTGCCGCACGCACTCGGCGTCGGCATCGGTTTCACGCTGATGATCATCCTCGTCGGCGTCGGGCTGATGGGGCTGTTCGACCTGGTCCCGGTGCTGAATATCATATTGAAGGTGGTGAGCGTCGCCTATCTGCTCTGGCTCGCGTGGAAGATTGCGAACGCCGCGGCACCCGATACGTCAGGCAGCCTGCGCGGCAAGCCGATGAGCTTTCTCCAGGCGGTGCTGTTCCAGTGGGTGAACCCCAAGGCCTGGTCGATGGCGCTCACCGCGATCGCGCTTTACGCGCCCGACCGCAATTTCGCCGCGGTGCTGCTCGTCGCGGTGATCTTCGGCCTCATCAACCTGCCCTCGACCAGCCTGTGGGCGGTGATGGGCATGTCGCTGCGCGGCTGGCTGTCGAGCCCGGCGCGGCTCAGGGCGTTCAACTGGACGATGGCGGCGCTGCTCGTCGGATCGCTCGCGCTGCTGATCTGATTGCAAGGTTTCATCGCGCAACCTAAAGACGGGCTCCCCTCCCCCTGACCGGAGAACGAGCCATGCAAAGCCGCCGCCTTGGACGAAGCGCCATCCATGTATCCGACATCTGCATGGGGACGATGACCTTCGGCAGCCAGACCGACGAGGCCGAGGCGTTCCGCATCCTCGACCGCTGTTTCGACGAAGGAATCAATTTCTACGACACCGCCGAAGGCTATCCGGTGCCGCCCGATGTCAAATGGGTCGGCCGCACCGAGGAGATCGTCGGGCGCTGGATGAAGACCAAGCCGCGCGACGCGATCATCATGGCGACCAAGGTATCGGGGCCGAGCCATGTCTGGTTCAAGTCGCCGTGCCGCGGCGGCATGACCGCGCTCGACCGCCACAATATCATGCAGGCGGTCGACGACAGCCTGACGCGGCTCCAGACCGATTATATCGATCTCTACCAGACACACTGGCCCGACCATGACGCGCCTTATGACGAGATGATGGATGCGCTCGACGAACTCGTCCGCGTCGGCAAAGTTCGCATCCTTGGCTGCTCGAACGAAACGAGCTGGGGGCTGATGAAATCGCTCGCGGCGTCGGAAAAAATCGGCGGTGCGCGCTATCACACGATCCAGAATAATTTCAGCCTCAACAACCGCCGCTTCGAGGACGAACTGGCGCAGGTGTGCCGGCAGGAGGGCTTCAGCCTGATCCCCTACTCGCCGCTGGCAGGCGGCGTGCTGTCCGGGAAATATCAGGGCGGCGCAACCCCCGAGGGAGCGCGCTTCTCGCGCTACCTCCAGATGGAAGGGCGCCAGGCGGCGATGGGTCGCCGCTTCGTCAACGAAAAGAGCCTTGCCGCGACCGAACGCTATCTCAAGATCGCGGCAGAGGCCGGGCTGCATCCGGTCACGATGGCGACCGCGTGGTCGAAACAACATGATTTCGTCGCGTCGACGATCGTCGGCGTCAGCACCTATGATCAGGTCCAGCCGATCCTCGATGCGATGGAATTGGTGCTGGAGGGCGATTTGATGAAGGCGCTGCACAAGGTGAGCAAGGACATCCTCTACCCGATGGGGTGACCGCTCGGCCATTGGAGGATCAACACATCTCCGACCTGCAGCGCACGCCACGCCTGCGACAGCCGCTCGAAATCGGCAAACACGCGCGATTGCGCGGCGTCGATCCGCGCTCGCTCGTCGGCGCTGAGCGAGGAGCGTGTCCGTTCCGCCTCGCCGAGCGCCGCGCGCTGTGCTGCGCTGTCGGGGCGCGTGCTGCTGCGCCAGCCGATATCGAAGAGGAAGGCGGCAAGTTCGGACAATTCGCCCTCGCGGCCCTGCGCCTTGATCAGCTTCGCGCCCTTTGCGACCTGTTTGCGCGCCGCGCGCTGGCGCTGCTTTGCCGACAGGGCGCCGTCCGCCTCGACATGGAAGGCACCCGCGTCGCCGCCCGCCGCGATCTGGCCGAACACGCCGGTCTGGAGCCCCAGCGCCGCTTCGACGACGAAATGCACCATGTCGTGCGGTAGGTCGGGATCGAAGCCCGGTGCGGGGTCCATCACCAATACCGGTAGCCCGGCGCGCTCGATGCGCATGCTGTAGCGGCGTTCGCCCGACCGGATGAAATGGACTTTCATGGCCCCCGCCTATAGGCTCCGCGGTGCTTCCACCAAAAGGATTTGCGATGACTTCTGCCCGCCGCGCGTTTTTCGCCCTCGCCGCCTTTTCCGCCATCATAGGCACCGCGCACGCGGCAAACCCGGTGATGTTCCGCGATGCGGGCTGCGGCTGCTGTCTCAAATGGCTCGAACAGGTGAAGGCGTCGTTCGGGACGAAGGCGACCATCGTCAATTCGAAGGATATGGGCGCGGTCAAGGACAAACAGGGCGTGCCGCAGGCGCTCAGAAGCTGCCACACGGTGCTTGTCGGCGGCTATGTGATCGAAGGGCATGTCCCGGCAAAGGAGATCGCCCGCCTGCTCCGTGAAAATCCGAAGGGCGTGAAGGGTCTTGCAGTTGCCGGCATGCCGATAGGGTCGCCCGGCATGGAACATGGCGACCACCGCGAAGCCTATAAGGTCATGACCTTCGGCCCCGGCAGCCAGCGCGTCTATGCGAGCTATGCCGCGAGCGGCGGCGCGCACGCGCACTGACCAAGGGCGCCGCGCATCAGCCCAGCTCGGCCTTGAACAACTCGAGCATTCGCCCCCACGCCTTTTCGGCCGCCGCTTCGTTGTAGGCGCGGCCGTCGGGCGGGCACCAGCCGTGCATAGCGCCTTCATAAACCTCGACCTCGTGCCAGTGCGGCGACGGCGCGAGGGCTCCCTTAAGCAAAACCTTCTCGTTGGGCGCTTCCTTGTCGTCATTTTCGGCGATCGCGAACAGATAACCCGCGTTGGTATCGCCGATCAGCAGGTGCGGACTGTCCGGCTTGTCCGTCGCAACGCCGCCACCGTGAAAGCTCGCCGCGGCGCCGACGCGGTTCGGGCGCAGCGCCGCGGTATAGATCGTCATCGCGCCGCCCATGCAATAACCGGTGGTGCCGATCCGCCGCTTCGTATCGACTTCGGGCTGCGCATCGAGAAACGCAAGATGCGCTTTCGCGTCGACCTCGACCGGCGCCCGCGTGAGCTGTTTCAGATAACCGAACAGTTTCTCGCGCACCTCGGGATTGCCCCAGTCGTTCGCGGCATCGACGACCGGCGATTGCTGCCAGCGGTAGAAGGGATTGACGGTCAGCACCGCATAGCCCTCGCCCGCCAGCCGGTCGGCCATCTGGCGAAAGGCTGGACGCAGCCCGCGAATGTCGGGCCACACCAGCACGCCGGGATACTTGCCCTCGGCGGGCGCGACGAAATAGGCGTCGCATGTGCCGTCTTCGGTCCTGATCGCGACGTCGCGCCCCTTCACGGGCTTACCCGCCATCGCGCGCGCCGGCAGCGCCGCGATCAACGCGCCGGCCCCCGCCAGCGCGGTAAAGCTGCGCCGCGCAACGGGCATTCCGGCACGGTCGAGGTCGGCTTCGGTATTTTCGGTGCACATCGCTTCTCTCCTTGGGGCGCTTTTCGAAAGCCGCAGAAAACTACTTATCTTCCTTATAGTTACTATCTTTTGGCCGGTTCGCTAACCGGGTTTCCGACCCGAAGCTAATCCAGCGCTCCAGGGTAAAACAGCAAAATTTTGGAAGAGCGACGATGGGCAGCATCGCTGTGTGCTAGCGAACGGAGGGCGCTTCTATGTTGATCGTCGCCGACGGGATCTCGGCGCGAGAGATTATTTTCCCCACGAACGCACCTATTACTTCCTGTCGGGCAATCCCGAAAAACAGCAGCAAGCGCCGGGATATTATCTCGACACGCGCGGCGGCTCGCCCACGCCCCCAACGGGCGAGCGCGCGCTTCCCGCCGGCTATGAAGGGGCGGTATTCGACCGCATCCTGCATGCGCGCGCAGCGGAATTTTCGAGTTCCGCATCGACCAGGCCAACCGACTGCGCGAGCGCGACGAGAGGAATAATATGCTGCGAATGCGATATGCGACCGTCCGGCCCTAGGTTTCGTGCGATGTCGGCGTCGTCAGGCGCGGTGGAACGCGAGCGCGCGCACGGCTTCGTAATCCGGGGCAACATGATGCACCCCGACGCCGCGCAGCATCTCGCCATGGCCTGCGCGATCGACGATATGCCCCGCGCCGCAGAAGCCGACGACGGTCATCCCCGCCGCAAGCGCCGCGCGCGCGCCGGTCGGCGAATCCTCGATCGCGAGGCACCCGGCGGGATCGACGCCGAGCCCCCTTGCCGCTGCAAGATAGATGTCGGGATGGGGCTTGCCGCGCTCCCAGCCGTCGGCGCTGTAGATATGCATCCCGAAATGATGGCGGAGGCCGAACAACCCAAGCGCCCAATCGATATATTCGGCGCGGCTGGAAGATGCGATTGCGCGCGGCAGCGCGCCCAGCGTGTCGAGAAAGGCGGGAGCCCCGGGGACGGCATCGAACCCTTCCATGAAGCGCGCCCGCGCGCGGGTGCGGTGCGTCTCGCGAAAATCGGCGGGTAGCGGCCGCCCGAAGCGCGCCTCGATCCGCCGCTGCGTCTCCTGCCAATTATGACCGTAATAGTCGCGCAGGCATTCCTCATAGGTCGCGGGCATCCCCGCCGCGGTCAGGCTTTCGGCGAGCGACAGGTTCGCTCGCACCTCGCTGTCGGCGATCACGCCGTCGAAATCGAAGATGATGGCCGCAGGGGTCATAGGAATCGCAGTATATTCATATTTGGCGCTTACGGCTTCACCGTGTCAGGAGACAACATCATGAAATTCATTTCCTTGCATTCGCGCGGCGGCAATTATCTCGTCGTCGCCCAAAATGTCGCCTGGCTCCGCGCCGCCGAAAATGGGCAAACGCAGGTCGGGATGGTTGGCAGTTCCCCACTGCTCGTATCGGGCGAAATCGACGATGTCGCTGCGTCGATTCTGGCCCAGGCGAACGCGGCAGTATAGCGCGCCCGTAACCGGCGTCTCACGATCGCATGACGCCGGCATCGCGCGCATACTCCCACGCCCCCTCACCCGACCAGCCACGCCCGTCGGGAAAAACGAGCCGGAGTCCGTGGAGCCGCGCGGGCGCGAAGAGGCGCATGTTGACGCCCATCAGGTCGATAGCCCCACCCGTGCGCTCGATCAGCCCCTCGGTCGCTGACCAATGGGTCGAGCATCCGCAATTGGCGCAGAAATGCAGGTCCGAATTGGGATTCGCCCGGTCGGCACGATTATAGGTACGGGTCGGCCCTTCGATCACCACATCTTTGGGCGAATAATAGGCCCAGAGGATGCCGTGCGAAAAACAGAGCGAGCAATTGCATTCGGCAAGCTCCTCTGGTGCCTTGGCAAGGCGAACCGAGACGGCGCCGCAGTGACAGGACGCTTCCCAGATCACTCCACCGTCACCGATTTCGCGAGGTTCCGCGGCTGGTCGACGTCGGTTCCCTTGGCGACCGCGACATGATAAGCCAAGAGCTGCACCGGCACCGCGTATACCAACGGTGCGATCAGCGGGTGGACCTTGGGCATTTCGATGGTCGCCATGCAGCCGTCGCCGGCGTCGGCGAGTCCTTCGGCGTCGCTGATCAGCACCACCTTGCCGCCGCGTGCCATGACTTCCTGCATGTTGCTGACGGTCTTTTCAAACAGCGGCCCGCTGGGCGCGAGAACGATTACCGGCACCGCCTCGTCGATCAGCGCGATCGGGCCGTGCTTCATCTCGCCCGAGGCATAGCCTTCGGCGTGGATGTAGGAGATTTCCTTGAGTTTGAGCGCGCCCTCGAGCGCCAGTGGATAATCGGGGCCGCGGCCGAGGTAGAGCACGTCGCGCGCGGGGGCGACGAGGTGCGCCATCGCGGCGATGTCCTCGTCATGGCCGAGCGCGGCATTGAGCGCAGCAGGCGCCTCGATCAGATGCTTGACGATCTCGCGCTCATCCTCTGCGCTGAGCTTGCCCTTTTTGAGCGCGAGGTGCGCGGCGAGCGCGGCGAGCACTGCGAGCTGGCAGGTGAAGGCCTTGGTCGAGGCGACGCCGATTTCGGGGCCCGCGTGCGTCGGGAGCAACAGGTCGGCCTCGCGCGCCATGCTGCTCGTCGGAACATTGACGACGACTGCGATCGTCTGCCCGTTCGCCTTGCAGTGGCGAAGTGCCGCGAGCGTGTCCGCAGTCTCGCCCGACTGCGAGATGAAGAGCGCGAGTCCGCCGGGTTGCAGCACCGGGTCGCGATAACGGAACTCCGACGCGACATCGATGTCAACGGGCACGCGCGCAAAGGTCTCGAACCAATATTTGGCGACCATGCCGGCATAGAAGCTGGTGCCGCACGCGACGATGGTGATACGGTCGATGGTCGACAGGTCAAAGTCCATCTGCGGCAGCGCGACCGTCTGTTCGAGCGGGCGGATGTAGGAGGAGAGCGTCTGCGCGACCACCGTCGGCTGCTCGAAAATCTCCTTCTGCATGAAGTGGCGGTAATTGCCCTTCTCGACCGCCGCGGCGGTCACGCCCGAGGTGGTGATCTCGCGGATCACTTCCTGGTTTTCGGCATCGTAGATCTGCGCGCCTTCGCGGGTGATGACGACCCAGTCGCCTTCGTCGAGATAGGCGATCTTCTGCGTCAGCGGCGCAAGCGCCAAGGCGTCGCTACCGAGATAGGTCTCCCCCTCGCCATAGCCGACGACGAGCGGCGAGCCAAGGCGGGCACCGATGAGGAGTCCGGGCTGCTCGCGGAAAGCAATGGCGAGCGCGAAGGCGCCGCGCAGTTGCGGCAGCACCGCCTTCACCGCATCCTGCGGCGACAGGCCCGCTTCGACCTGTTCGGATACGAGATGCGCGACGACCTCGGTGTCGGTCTCGCTCTCGAATTTGCGCCCGCGCGCTTGCAGCGCCTCGCGCAGGGGCTTGAAATTCTCGATGATACCGTTGTGAACGAGCGCAACCTCGTTCGTCGCATGCGGATGCGCATTGCTCGTCGTCGGCGCGCCGTGGGTCGCCCAGCGCGTGTGCGCGATGCCGACGGTGCCGGGCGCGGGATTGCCGGCGAGTTCCTTGACCAAATTGTGGAGCTTGCCCTCGGCGCGGCGGCGGATCAGCCGGTCGCCCTCGACCGTGCATACGCCCGCCGAGTCATAGCCGCGATATTCCATACGCCTGAGGCCATCGACCAGCCGGTCTGCCACCTGATCCTCGCCGATGATTCCGATAATTCCGCACATGGGGCCTATGCCTTCTTCTAGAGCGTGTAAGGAACGCGGATACCCGGCATTGCCGCCGGAAAATCCTTGATATTTCGGGTCACGAGAACGCGTCCGCGCGTCAGCGCGGTCGCCAATATGACGGCGTCCATCGCCTTCAACCGTGGCCTTTCCCGCCTCAACGCGGCAGCGCGCTCGCCGATTTCGGCATCGATTTCGTCGACGCCGAACCCCGCCAAAAGCATTTCGACCCGGCGAAGACCGTTGCCTTCGCCTTTGGACATGACCTCGATCCACACGGCGCGACTAATCCATACACGACCTCTTTGCGCTGCACGCTCAAGCTCCGCACGCGCTTGCGGAAACCCCCTGAGCAGGTCGATCAGGATATTGCTGTCGAAAGCGAAGCCGCTCACTTCTTCCGACGCTTCTTCGGCTTCATTTTCGGACTGCTGTCGGAGAATAGCTCGAGGGCCCTGTCCAGCCCGGGATAGCCTTCACCCAATTTCATGCCTTGCGTGGCCAGCCACGCTTTATGAAGTTCGTGCTCGCGATCGTCCTGCTCGTCGAATAGATCGGGAAACTCGGCACGAACTTCGGGATAATCCGGGTCCCAGGGGCGGGTGGACCCCGCCCGCTCGCGGCGCTGCCATTCGACAGAATCACCGATATCCGTCCGATCCTTCCACGCCCCGAATCCCGCCTCGATCCAATCCAATGGCGCCTGGGGACGATAGGCAGATACGGCATCGCGCAGAACCGCCGCGCGTGACTTGCCTTGTTCGACCGCAAGCTGGTCGAGCCATTTGATGTCCTCGTCGGGCAGGTCGGCCAATATTCGTGTCATTGATATACTGATATCATATCATGATATCATGTCAATCCTCACGCCCGCCCGAAATTGCGGTCTACGAAGATCATGGCGAACTGCACGGGATCGGCGGGTTCGCCATTACCCGCTTCGAAGCGCGCCTTGCCCTCGTCCCAGATGCGCCGGATCTGCGCGGCCAGGTCGGCCGGGAATTTCATCTGCTGCTCGACGATCTGCGGCCAGCTGCCCTTGATGCCGAAGCTTTTTTCGAGGCTGGGGACCATCGCCTTGCAATATGTATCGGTCGCCTCGTCGAGATGGCCGATCGCGCGCAGAACCCACGCATCGACGAAGCGCAGGAAGGGCTTCTCGGTGTAGCGGTCGCTCATTTCTTCTGCTCGGCCTTCTTCTTGCGCATCGTGTCGTGGAAGCGGTCGGCCCAGCCGGGCTTCACCGACTGTTCGGCGCGAACGAGGCGAAGTTCGCCGTCCATCACGTCGCGCGTCACCGTGCTGCCCGCCGCGACGATCGCGTCGGCGCCGATCTTCACCGGCGCGACCAGCGCGCTGTTCGATCCGATGAAGGCGCGCGGGCCGATCACCGTCTGATATTTGAAATAGCCGTCATAATTGCAGGTAATCGTCCCCGCGCCGATGTTCGCGCCCGCGCCGACCGTGGCATCGCCGATATAGGACAGATGGTTCGCCTTCGCGCCCTTGCCGAGGGTGGCCTTCTTCACCTCGACGAAATTGCCGACCTTGGCCTTTTCCTCTAGCACCGCGCCGGGGCGCAGCCGGGCATAGGGGCCGACCTCGCAGCCCGCGCCGACGCGGGCGCCCTCGATATGGCTGAAGCCGCGGATCGTCGCGCCTTCGCCGACGATTACGCCGGGGCCGAAAAACACGTGGGGTTCGACCGTCACGTCGCGGCCGAGCGCGGTATCCCACGAGAACCAGACCGTTTCGGGCGCCTTCAGCGACACGCCCTCGGCCATCGCCTCCTCGCGCCTGAACGCCTGCCACTGCGCCTCGGCGGCGGCGAGTTCGGCTCGGCTGTTGATCCCAGCGACTTCGGCGGCGCCGGTCTCGATTACGGCGACGCGCCCGCCTTCGGCAATCGCGCCCGTCGCCACGTCGGGGAGATAATATTCGCCCTGCGCATTGTCGTTGCCGACCGCTTCGAGCAGACGCCACATGTCCGCCGCTCCAGCGACGATGACGCCCGAATTGCAAAGGTCCACCGCACGCTCGGCCGCCGACGCATCCTTATACTCGACCATTTTGCGGACGGTGCCGTCGGCATCGGCGATGATCCGGCCATAGGCCCCCGCGTTGGCCGGCCGAAAGCCGAGCACGGCGACCGATGCGCCACCCTCGAGCGCGCCGCAGAGACGCAATATGGTGTCGGCGGTGAGCATCGGGCAGTCGCCGAAGCAAACGAGGACGATCCCGTCGAAACCGGCCAAAGCGCCCTTCGCCTGGAGCGCTGCGTGCGCGGTTCCGAGCTGCGGATCCTGCACCGCAACGACCGCGCCGGTGCCGGCGAGCGCCGCTTCGACCTGTTCGCGCTTGTCGCCGACGACGACCACCGTCGCGGCGGGGCGCAGTTGCCCAAGCCCCCCCAGCAAATGCAACAGCATCGGCCGCCCGGCGATCGGGTGCAGGACCTTGTGCAGGTCGGACTTCATGCGGGTTCCCTTGCCCGCGGCAAGGACGATGGCGGCAATCGGACTGGTCATGCGCGATCCCATGCCAGCAAATCATTGCAGTTGCCAGCACATCGCGCCATGCGGAGCCGATGGACGGATTTCCTTTCGCGACCGTTGGCTTCGACCTGGACGGCACGTTGCTCGACACGCTCGGCGACCTTGCGGCCGCGGTGAACCATGTGCTGGCGACGATCGACCGCGCGCCGCTGAGTGCGGACGCGGTTCGCCCGCTGGTGGGCCTCGGCACGACGCACCTGCTTGAAGGCGCGCTCGCCGCAACGGGAGGCATCCCGCAGGACGATGTGCCCCGGCTCCTGCACGAATTGCTTGCCTATTATGAAGCGCATATCGCCGTGCGCAGCCGGCCCTTTCCCGGCCTCATCGCCGCGCTCGACCGGCTTGATACGATGGGGGTGCGCACTGCGGTCGTCACGAACAAGCTCGAGCGCCTCGCGCGCCAGCTTCTGGGCGAATTGGGGCTCGCCGACCGGATGGCGACGATCATCGGCGGCGATACGTTGGGACCGGGAAAGGCCAAGCCGTCGCCCGCGCCCGTCCGCGCGATGATCGAGCGGTGCGGCGGCGGTCGCGCAGCGCTGATCGGCGACAGCATCTTCGACGTCGAAGCCGCGCGCGGTGCGGGGGCGACGAGCGTGCTGGTCAGTTTCGGCTTCCTGCATCGCCCCGCGGCCGAGCATGGCGCCGATCATATCATCGATCATTTCGACGAACTGGTCCCGTTGCTCGCGACATTGTGACCCTTGGCGAAAGCCAGGGTCAGGACCCTTTCCGCCACTTCGTCCACAAATGCCGCGCGAGCATCGCGGGCGGCATGCGCAGCCAGTGCGAGCGGATGTAAAAGGCCTGTTCCAGCAGCGGATTCGTGACGCGGCCCCAATCGTCGCGCGCGAACAGACGGCGGCGAAACCAGAGGTCGACCGGATCGTGCCTGTCCCAGCCTTGGGGCAATCGCGCGCCATAAAGGTCGCGCGACAGCCGCGCGGCGCGATGCACCGCGCCGCGCAAACCGTGCAGCGCGGCACGCCCGTCGAGCTTGCCCCAGAAGCCCGGATCGGTCGCCACGAAATCGCGCGTCATCGTGTGGAAATCCCACAGGTTGCGCAACCCGCCCTGCAAATCGCCGTCCGCAAGCATGTGCGCCGCGCAATGAACCGCCATGTCCGCAGGGCAAAGCACGGCGTAACCATCGGCGCTGCGGACCGCGTCGCTCATCAACGCGAGCGCGTCGGGCGTGATACGGTGCGTGCGGGGCAGGATCGTGTGATGAACGTCGATCATCCGATCGCGCGCCTTGTGAATCAGTGGCGGCAGTTCATGCATATGCGCACGGTAATAATGATCGTCATAGGGATCGGACTTCACCCATTCCCAGCCCGCCTTGAGCAACAAATTCTCGGCGCGGCGGATGTCGGAGGCAAGGACGAGGATATCGAGATCGCCGATCTGTCGCCCTTCGGCGCAGGCCATGCCGGCGACGGCATAGGCGGCCCCCTTCAGGAGCACGAACTCGACGCCGGCGGGCGCAAGCGCGCGTCGGGCCATTTCGGCCTCCCATAGTGCCTGCGTCTGTGCGACTTTTGCCGCCATGCGCTGATCGGCAAAGAGCGCCGCGACGGTCGGGGGAAGGGCGGCACCTTCGAGGAGGAAGGCGAGCGTGGCGAGCATGGCTTCGCTGCGCGCGACGCCGATGATACCGTCCCAGTCGGGCCGCGCCAGCTTGGCCGGATCGCGGCGACCGGCCAGCAGGTCGACCAAGGCGACCACCGCGCTCACCGCTACGCCTCGGCCCAGAGATGTTCGACCAGGCCGATGCCCGCCTCGCTGTCGGGATAGGAAATGGCGAACGCCGGCGTTTCGCGCACCAGTCGCGTCAGCGCGGCAAAGCCCGCTTCGCCGAGCGCGACATAGTTGGTCGATGCCTCGGTCAGCCGGACGAAGGCTTCGCCCTCGCCCATCGGCTCGACAGCCGATTCGCCTCCGAAGCGGGGGAAGAGCAACAACGCCGGGCGCGCGGGTTCGTGCATCGCGGCGATCGCATCGGCGCGCGGGACAAGGTGGCGGATATCGCCCTTCGGCGTTCCCGCGAGCAGCGGCCCGAGGCGCGCCGCATCCACGCGCGCCGCGACCTCGGCGATCGCCTCGTTCTTGAGGCTGACTGCGCGCGGAAAAGCCAAAGCGTCGCCGTCCGCCGGGTCGATCAGCGTGAACTCGTCGCCCATCAGCCGCCAGTCGCCTCCTTCCCCCAGCAGCGCGGCAAGCGTCGATTTACCCGACCCCGATTCGCCCGACATGATCAGCGCGCGGCCATCGCGTGCAACAGCGCTCGCATGAAGCAACATATGTCGCCGCCAGCCGAGCGCGACCTGCAAATTCATCGCCATTTCGGCAGCAAGCAGGCCCATCGGCAGTGGCAGCGGCAGCGCGTCCGGGACCACGAAATCACCGCCGATATGAACCGAGGGACGCAACCAGCGCCGCCACGGCCGCGCGGCGAACAACCGCACCGTTGCATCGGCGGGGCGCATGCCGTCCTTTGGATAGACCGCGTACAGACGCTCAAGCGCTGCGATCGGCTCCGCCCAGTCGCTGCCGATACGGAATTGCACCGGACCAACAGCAATGCGGGTCTCGTGCCTCACGCGCGCTCCACCAGCCCCATGGCGGCAAGTTCGGCAAGGCGTTCGGCAAGGACCGGTATGGCATCGCCCTCGCTTTCGAGATCGAACGACGCGGCAAGGCGTCTGGCGAGCGCGGTCGCGTTCGAGGCATCGTCGCCCATTGTTTCCAAGATCTCGGGCATCGGCGAAACGACGAGGTGTGTCTGCATCGAACGGCGATCGAATAGCGCGGTCAGCTCGCCTAGCGGCTCGATGCGCAGCGCGTCCGCCCGCGCGGCGCGATAGGCCCGGTCAGTCATAGGTTTCGGCGGCAGCGGTCAACTTTGCCAGGATCGCCATCAACGTCGCGCGTTCGCTTGCGCTGATGTTCGATTCGAGCCGCGTCTCACTGGCAAGCGCGGCGGGCACGATGGCATCGTAGAGCGAACGTCCGGTATCGGTGAGGTCGAGATGATGCGAACGCCCGTCGGCCTGATGCGCCTCGCGCGCAATGAGCTGGCGATCGGCGAGCGCCTTTGCCGCCCTGTTTACGGTCACCTTGTCCATGCGAGTCGCCTCTACCAGTTCGCGCTGCGTTTTCGGCGTCCCTTCGCCAAGGACCGCCATCAGCCGCCATTCGGGAATTTTCAGCCCGAAGCGGTTCTGATATTCAGCAGCAATCCGGCTCGACAGGGCGTTCGACGCGATGGACAGGCGGTACGGCAGGAAATTGTCTAGATTCAGCTTCTTCGTGGCCATGCTTGTCAAAATCCCCAACTATCCCGGCGCGGGAAGCCTAAACGGCCCTTTATCGGTGCGCAATCCCGGTCGGCGGGGATTTCCTATTGGGAGGAAATTGATGCTGAGAACTGATTTCCCCTTCCGCTTGCGGGAGGGGCAGCGTGGCTAGCTCGCTAGCCGTAGCGGGGTGGGCTGATCGCAGCGGCGCTGCCTACCCCGCCCCCTCCCGCAAGCGAGAGGGGAGATCAACGTCCGCTTCCGGTCGAAACCGGCCGCCGTCTCGCAAAACATGCGTCTCTCTGTCAGAACCTCGTCCGAACGCCGACCCACAGCGTGCGCGGGGTCGCGCGTTCCACGATGCCCGCCGAGGAGATCGCGGCCGGTACCAGTTCGTCGAACAGATTTTCGCCCCGCGCCTCGATGCTGACCGCATCGCTGAATTTCCACCACAGCCCGGCGTCGAGCGTCAACGCGTCGCCCAACGCGAGCAGCCCCAGATCGTCCTCATTCTGCTTGCCGATATAGCGCAGCGTCGCGAAGCCACCGAAAGGGCCATCGTCATTGCTACGCAGCGACAGGCTGCCGCCATGCTTGGCAATCTGCGCGGGACGGCGGCCGTCGAGCCGCGCCGCGCCGCCCGAGGCGTCGACCTTCGCATCGGTTAAGGCATAGGTCGCACGCAATGTTGCGGGGCCGATCCGCTGTTCGGCGCTGACCTCGATCCCCTTGCTGTCGATCGCACCCAGATTCTGCCGCTGGTTGAGGTTCGGCGCGAGCGTGACGTTGGCGATCGCGTTGGTCAGATGGTTTGCAAACAGCGTCGCCGAAAGCTTTGTATCGCCATTGTCCCAGTCCATCCCGACCTCGCCGCCCCACAACCGTTCGGGTTTCAGCATCTCGTTCGCCATCGTGGTCTCGGAACCGACGCGGAACGGGCGATAAAGCTCGTTGAGCGTCGGCAGTCGCCAGCCGCGATAGGCGGCGGCGCGCAGCGAAAACGCATCCGACGTCCAGCGCACGCCCGCACGGCCGCTGCCTTCCCAGCCCTGCCGCGACGCGAACCGCAGGTCGCTAATGACCGGTCCGCCGTCGCGATTGCGCTCGGTTCGATAGCCGGTGCCAAGCCACCAGCGATCGACCCGCCCGCTCAGCGTCCAGAGGAAGCCGTCATCCGGGTCGCCCGACGTCCATCCGGCAAAAGCTCCGATGGTATCGCTGCTGCCCCCGGCGGAGCGGTGGCGGCCAGGAACGCCGGCGGTGAAAAAATAATCCTCTTCGGTGCGGCCGGTGGTGCGCCGCCAGTCGGCGCCGACGCGGAGCGGGTTCGCGCCGCCGACCGCCGGGCGCAGTTCGAAGCGCGCGCCGAGACCCGTTGCAGGGACACGCTGGAACAACGCAGGAGCGGCGCTGTTCCGCCCCGCCGCGACGCTCGCGAACCCGCTCTCGAAATCACGAAGTTGGATATAGGTAAGCGCGAGCCATTGCGTCCCGCCCGCGGGGTCATGGACGACGCGCAGGCTGGCATCGAGCCCGTCGACCTTGCTCTCGGTAAAGTCGGTGCCGCGGTCGCGCCGGTCGGAAAAGCCGCGCACGCTCGCCTCGATGCGGCTGTTGTCGCCGGCATCCAAGCGCAACCGCACGCCGAGCCCGCCCTGTTCGTAGGGCGCGGCACGGTCGACTGCGCCGCGCTGGCCCTTCGCGACGGGCACAAAGCCGTCACCGCGGCTGTAGCGGCCATCGATCGCGACCTGCCCATTACCGAGTTCGGTCCCGGCGCTCGCCGACGCATCGAAGCTGTCACGGCTGCCATAAGCGGCGCTCGCGGTGACGCCCTCGGTCATTTCAGAGTAGAGGCCGACCGTGCCCGCCAGCGCGCCGGGTCCATCGGCCCCGCTCCCGCCGCCGCGGGTAATCGAGATGCCGCCGAGGTTGATCGCATCATAGGCGCTCCACGCCACCCAGCCGCCGAACGGATCGGCCTGCGGCACGCCGTCGAGCGTCACCAGCGCGCGGCTCGACGCATTGCCGCCCAGCCCGCGGAGCGTCACGCCCTGGCTCGTCGGATGCGCGCTGCGTCCGTCGGAGCGGCGGAACTGCACGATGCCCGCTTCGTCGCGCAGGCGGTTTTCGACGCGGGCGCCGAGGCCGGCATCGACATCGGTCAAAAGCTGACTGCTCTGGACGGTGTCGCCATCGGAACGGGTCAGCACGCCGCTGCCGACAACCACAATCTCTTCAGATGGACCCTTGAGTATCGGAATGACGATGGGTTCCAAGTCGTCCTGCGCCATCGCCGCCGCCGGCATGGCCAGCGCGGCGACCCCCGTCAGCCAGCGGATCACGCCGGCTTTACCGCGTCGGGATGCGCATTCCGGAACGCGTCCAGCTCCATGCACGCCGCGTCGATCGCGATCAGCCGCGGATAATCGTCTAGCGGCACTTCGAAACGCCGCGCATTATACATTTGCGGGACGAGGCAGCAGTCGGCGATTCCCGGTGTCTCTCCGCCAAGGTAAGTCCCCTCACCCGCCATCGCCTCGAGCGCCTCGAACCCCTGCGCGATCCAGGTGGCGATCCAGCGGCCCTTGGTCTGTTCGTTGAGCCCCAAATCCTTCGTCAGATATTTGAGCACGCGCAGATTGTTGAGCGGATGGATATCGCTCGCGATGACCTGCGCCTGGGCCAGCGCGACCGCGCGCGGCATCGCCTCTTCGGGGATCAGCCGCGGCTCGGGATAAGCGCGGTCGAGCCAGTCGATGATCGCCATGCTCTGGATGATCGGCTCGCCATCGACCACGAGCATCGGGACGAACCCCTGCGCATTCTGCTCGAGATAGGCGTCGCTGCGTTGCTCGCCCGCGATCAGGCTGATTTCGACGCGTTCGTAGGCGGGCCCTTTCAGGTTCATCGCGATGCGGACGCGAAAGCTGGCCGAGGAGCGGAAATAATCGTGGAGGACGAGGCTTGTCATGCGCCGCCTAATGCGCGTCTTTCGGCATCTCGGCAATCCATTGCCTGAGCAGCGCCGCGCCTTCCTTGTGCACCGTAGAGCGCCCGACCTCGGGCATCGCGATGCCGGGATCGGTGCTTTCGAGGCGATAGATGAGGAAGCTGTGCGCCGGGTCGCCCGGTGCGATGGCGAAATCCATGCCGCCGCTGCCGCGTCCCGCCGCGGTCGGGCGCTTGCCGATGCCGTAATTCACCCCCTTCGGATCGTCGGTCCAGCGCAGAAACAGGCCGCTGTTCGACGCGCTGCCTGCCGGATTATGGCAATGCGCGCAATTGACGTCGAGATAGGCGCGCGCGCGGTCGGCGACGGTTCCAGCTTTCGGGTCGTCCCATTGCGGCATCGTCGGTTTCAGCGCCGCCGGGTTGTCGAAATAGAGGGCTCGCAGCGTCGCGGATGCTGCGGGATCGGGAACGAAGTTCCGCGCCTTGGGCCCGATCGGCACGATCGCGCCGTTCAGGCTATGGCATTCCTTGCACTGATTCTTGTTCGGCACCGCATAGCGGATGCTGTGCATCTCCCCGTCGGGACTTTTGAACGTCACCGGCACGCGGCGTCCGCCGAGCGCCAGCGTCGCATCTTTACCGTCGGCATCCCATATATAGGGCAGGGCGACCCACCCCGACGCGCGGTGGATCAGCAGGCGCGTTTCGACCGGGCGCCCGCCGTTGACGTCGGCCCAGCCGAAGCTTTTGACGAGCACGGTACCGACCGGAAATTCGATGACCCCGTCGGCGGCGACCGTCGCCTTTTTCCCTGCCGGGATCGATATGAAGCGATGCTTGTCGGTAGAGTCGCTGAACAGCGGCGCGCGCAGCGTATAGCCGAGGCCGGTCGCCGGCTGCGCCGGGTAGTTACCGCGGAACAGGCCGAACGCCGACAGTTTCGCTGGCATCGCGTCGCTGTCGACGACGGCCTGATCGACCCCGGGCAGCGATCCCGCCGCCCCGCCGCTCGTGCACAGAAGCGCCGCCGCGAGGGCGGCTAATACGCGCCTCACCGGACCTTCGCCTCCATGCTGTCGGGAAGCTTGATCGTCGGCAGCGCGGCGGGGGGCGTGCCCGTCGACAGGTCGGCCGGCGCCGGCTTCGCCTCGCTCTGCGGCGTCGCCACATCGGGCAGGTTCAGCGACAGCACGCCGACCTCGTCGAGGACGACCGCATCGCCCGACCCATCCCACAGCACCGGCGGAATGCTGCCGCCCATCGCTGCCGCGATCGCGTCGCCGCCGGGAAAGGCCGGGGCATAGCCCGCCTTGCCATGCTGGTTGCCGCGCACGACGATCGCCTTCGGCAGCGGCTGGTATTTCGGGTCCTTATGTTCGTAGCGATAACCGACGATCATCACATTGGCGGTGCCGTTGTCGGCGAAGACATTGTCGAAAATCTCGACATTGCGGTTCGCCATGATCAGCACGCCGGTACCCGTCGGCACGCTCGCGACGATATTGCCCTTGGGCGCGAAGTTCGGCGTGCTGTTGTCGTTCACGATATTGTCGAACACGCGGACGTTGTGCCCCCCCTGCATCGGCAGGCTCGGCAGGTCGAACACCAGGATTCCGCCGGTATTCTTCGTCGCGATATTGTCGTGGACGTCGGCGTCATGGCTGTTCTCGATCTCGATCCCCGCGACATTTTCGGTCGTGATCGAGTCGCGGACGACGATATTCTTCGACTGGCCGACGTAAATGCCCGCATCCGATGCCCCGCGAACATAGACGCTGTCGACCAGCACGTCGCTGCTTTCGACAGGATAGATGCCGTATGCCCCGTTGGTTTCCTTTGGCCCCGCGGTCCATTCGACGCGCAGCTTGTGATAGACGATGCGGTCGGCGCCCTTCGATTTGATGCCGTCGCCCTTGGTGTTGAGAACCGCGAAGTCGGCGAGCAAGACATCGTCGGAGGTGACGAGAAGCCCCTCGCCCGCGCCCTGCTGGCCCGTAAAGTCCAGGATCGATCCGCCCTCGCCGGCTCCCGCCCCGCGCACCGTGACATTGGCGACGTCGAGCGACAGGCCATCGGTCAGCTTCCACACACCCGCGTCCAATTGCACCGTATCGCCCGGTTCGGCGAGGATCAGCGCCTCCTGCAACTTCTCATTGGCGTCGGCAGTACCGGCGGCGACGCTGATCGTCTTGGCCGACACGGGCGTTGTAACAGCCAGCACCGCGCAAAAAGGTGCGACGAGATGATGGAATCGCATCAGACTCTCCCTTGTTTTTTGGCAGCATGGTGCAAGACTGGCGTAATGCCAAGCCGGTTACTGACAGGCTTGTGACTAATCGGGGAGAGGTCGCATTGTTCCACAGATTTACCCTGGCGCTTGTCGCTTGCACCGCCGCGCCATCGCTGGCCGCGGCCCCCGCCTCGATCGCGGGGCGCTGGAAAACCGATGACGGCAAGGGAATCGTCGTGATGACCCCTTGCGGCGCAAAGATGTGCGGGCACATCGACCGGCTGCTCATCAAGCAGCCCGCAGGGGGCCAGCTCGACGCGCGCAACCCCGACAAGGCCAAGCGCGGCCGCCAGGTGACGGGCCTGCGCATCTATTGGGATCTTGCCCCGGAGGGGGAGGTCTGGAAGGGTCAGGGCTACAGCCCCGAAGACGGCCGCTATTACAAGGCGCACCTCAGCGTGAAGGGCGACAGGATGACCATGAAGGGCTGCGTTGCGGTCTTTTGCCGCACAGTGACGTGGACGCGGGTGGGGTAACGCCTAACCTCCCTGTCGCGACGCGATGCGGAGGTGGCAGCGCGAAGCGCTGCCGGAGGGGCATTCATACAACGTCGCGGCGGTCCCGTCCCCATGCCTGCGGCACAGGGAGGGTTTTCCAGGACCAGGACCCATTAATTCCGTGCCCGAGGTGTGAAGCGATTTTGCTCAGGACGACGAGAAAAGGGGCAGGAATATGTCGATATTTCGAGACTTTTTGACGAAGCCATGGGCAAATCGGTCAAATCCCGAAGCGACGCCGAAATGGCTTCGATCTCAGGCTCGCGCGGCCTTGCGGGTAGCGATGCTACCCGCTGCACTCACCCAAGTCCGATATCTTCGCCATTTCGACGCCTCGAACCTGGAATTAATGGGTCCTGACCCTAAGCTCCCTCGCCTAAAATCCAGTCGACGCCCGCCGCGACGTGGATGCGCGTCGTGTCATAAATCGGCACGACATTGGCGTCGGTGTCGACCAGCATCACCAGTTCGGTGCAGGCGAGCACGACCGCCTGGATATCCTGCTTTGCAATGTCGGTCAGGAAGGTCTTCATCGTCCGGCGCGAACTTTCGTTCACCTTGCCAAGCATAAGCTCTTCATAGATGATCCGGTCGATCTCGTCGGCGCGGCTTGCGTCGAAGGGCGCAAGCGTCAGCCCGTGGCGGACGAGGCGCTGGCGGAACCAGGGCTCGGTCATCACGCCCCGCGTGCCGATCACCGCCGCTGCCTTGATCCCGTCGGCCTTCATCTTCTCGCCGGTCTCGTCGACGATATGGAGCAAGGGAATGGAAATGGCCGCGGCGACGTCTCCGGCGACCTTGTGCATCGAATTGGCCGCGATCATCAGCGCGGTCGCTCCGGCATCCTCTAGCCGCTTGGCCGAGGCGATAAGCACCTCTTTCGCACGCGCCCATTGCTCCGCCGTCGTGATGCGCGACAGCTCGCAATAATTCAGGCTCTCCATCAGGATCGGCGCCGAACAGGCTGTGCCGAGGCGCTTTTGCACCCCCTTGTTGAGATGGCGGTAATAAAGCTCGGTCGATGCCCAGCTCATTCCCCCGATCAGGCCGATCTTGCGCATATGTGACATGTACCCCTTTGTCGTCACCCCGGCGAAGGCCGGAGTCTCTCCGTCAATTGCTGACGCGAGGTTGAACTCCCGGCCTTCGCCGGGATGACGATTCGGGTCAATGCCGTTGCGATTAATGCCCGCTGCCGCTCAGCGCCTTAACGATGTCGTCGGCCATCTTCTTCGCATCGCCGAGCAGCATCATCGTCTGGTCCATGTAAAAGACGTCGTTGTCGACGCCGGCATAACCGACCCCGCCCATCGAGCGTTTCACGAACAGCACGGTCTTGGCATTGGCGACATCGAGGATCGGCATGCCATAGATCGGCGAGGTCTTGTCGGTCTTTGCCGCCGGGTTCGTCACGTCGTTCGCGCCGATGACGAAGGCGACATCGCATTGCGCGAACTCGCCGTTGATGTCCTCGAGTTCGAACACCTCGTCATAGGGCACGTTCGCTTCGGCAAGCAGCACGTTCATATGGCCGGGCATACGTCCCGCGACGGGATGGATCGCATATTTGACGTTCACGCCCTCTTTTTTCAGCTGGTCAGCCATTTCGCGGAGCGCGTGCTGCGCCTGCGCCACCGCCATGCCATAGCCGGGGACGATAATGACATTTTCGGCCTGGCTCATCAGGAAGGCGGCGTCGTCGGCGCTGCCCGGCTTCCACGGGCGCTGTTCCTTCGCCCCGCCGCCGGAACCCGCTTCGGCATCGGCGCCGAAGCCGCCCGCGATCACGCTGATGAAGCTGCGGTTCATCGCGCGGCACATGATGTACGACAGGATCGCACCCGACGAACCGACGAGCGCGCCGGTGATGATCATCGCCGTGTTGCCGAGCGTGAAGCCCATCGCCGCCGCGGCCCATCCCGAATAGCTGTTGAGCATCGACACGACGACGGGCATGTCGGCGCCGCCGATCGGGATGATCAACAGGAAGCCGATCGCGAAGCTCAGTCCCGTGATCGTCCAGAACACCCACGGCGACTGGTCCTGCGTGAAATAAGCGGTCAGCGCGACGATCGCCGCGAGCGTGCCGAGGTTGATGATGTGCCGTCCGGGCAGCATGATCGGCGAACCCGACATATTGCCGTTGAGCTTCAGGAAGGCGATGACCGATCCCGAAAAGGTGATCGCGCCGATTGCAATGCCAAGGCCCATCTCGACGCGGCTGACGACATGGATCTGCCCGGCGGCATCGGCAATGCCGAACGCTTGCGGATTGAGATAAGCGGCTGCGGCCACCGCGACCGCGGCAAGGCCGACGAGGCTATGGAAGGCCGCGACAAGCTGCGGCATCGCCGTCATCGCGATGCGGCGCGCCATGGCGATACCGATCACCGCGCCGATGCCGATCGCCGCGAGGATTTCGATGAATGCCGTGCTGTCGAAACGCCATACGTAGGAATCGGGACCGAAGCTGTCGGTCGCTCCGGGCAAGTGGGTGACCAGCGTGGTGACGACCGCAATCGTCATGCCCGCCATGCCGAAGCGGTTACCGCTCTGCGCCGTGGCGGGGCTCGAAAGCCCGCGCAGCGCAAGAATGAACAGGATGCCCGACACCAGATAGGCAATGGCTGCGTAAGGATTTACCGCGCCATGGCCGCCGGTCGCGGCAGAAAGGATCGACTGAAATTCCATCTCAGCGCTCCTTCTTCTTGTACATCGCAAGCATGCGCGACGTCACGGCAAAGCCGCCGAAGATATTGATGCTCGCCATAACCACCGCGGCGAGGCCCAGCCATTTCGAGGTCGCCGACCCCGCGGCCGCGCTGGCGATCAGCGCGCCGACGATGATCACCGACGAAATGGCGTTGGTGACGCTCATCAGCGGCGTGTGCAGCGCCGGGGTCACCGACCACACGACAAAATAGCCGACGAAGCACGCCAGGACGAAAATCGAAAAAATCGCGATAAAATCCACGGGTTCGCTCCCCTGCTGATTCCGTTTCGCGCACCTCTTGCCGCGCGCGGTGCAGCCTGTCGACTCCTAAACCGGCCCAAAAAGGGCGCGCGCATTCCCCCACGTGAGAAAAGCGCGCGCCTTGTGAAATAAAATATCGCTTTACCGGCCTTGCGGGCGATCGATTTTACATTTGCGGGATGAGCACCGCGTCGATCACGTGGATGACGCCGTTCGACTGCCCGATATCCGCGGCGGTGACCGTCGCCTTGTTGCCGCTCGCGCTGGTCAGCAGGATCCTGTCGCCGCTTTTCGTGGCGGTCAGATCCTGCCCGTCGACGGTCTTGAGCACGGCCTTGCCCCCGCCCTCGGCGACCTTGGCGGCAAGGTCGGCAGCGGTCAGCGCACCGGACACGACATGATATTTCAGCACCCCCGCGAGCACATCCTTTTGCGCGGGGCGCATCCAGCCGTCGCGGGTCACCGGTGCGACCTGAACGAAAGCCGCGTCGGACGGCGCGAACATGGTGAAGGGTCCAGCTCCCGAAAGCATTTCCGCAAGACCGGCCGCATTGATGGCGCTGGCAAGGCTCGTGAGGGTCGGCGCGCCTTTTATGCCGGCCGCAATATTCGTCGTCGCATCCGCCCCCATGGCCTTGCCCGTTGCGGAAGCAGCCTGGCGGTCGGCGGCGGGCGCATCGCCGGGCTTTCCGTTACACGCCGAAAGTGTCAGCGTGGCCGCTGCGATCGTCAGAATAAGCGGGCTTTTCATGTTCCGTCCTTCAAAAATGGCGACCGCAGCGGAGCGAATCGACAGCCGAAGACGGGCATCAACACGCTGTTGATGACATGAATGTTACGATGGTGCGATACGCGAGCGCCAAGGCTATAGGCGTTCCATGAACAGCAAGCGCACCGTCGTCATATCGTCCGAATTTGCCAGTTTCGTCGGGCGCGGCCCATGCGACCCGGGCGCGCTCCCCGACGATGCGCTGATCCTCGGCTTTGGCGACATCGGCGAGCCAGCCGTCATGATGCTTGGCAAAGCCGATCTGACCGACCAGGCGATCGACCACCTCGTCGTGCTCGCCATTGGCCGCGCGGAGTGCCTGCGGCTGTTCGCTATTCTACCCAAGGCCGAGGGCCGCTGGTTTTTGCCCGCCGACCTGCGCGGGCTCGGGCGCGCGCTGGTCGCGGTCGAGGGTGACAGCGCCGCATCGACGATGCTCCGCACGGCGCGCAGCATGGAATTGCTCTGCCAGCTCTTCGCGGCGCTCCAAGCCGGGCGCATGGTCGAAGTCGGCGGTGCCACGACGCTGAACGAACAGGATATCACGCGGGTCGCCGCCGCGCACCAGATCGTGAACGAATGCTGGCACGAGAAACTGACGGTCGGCATCGTCGCACGGCGGTGCGGCCTCAGCAAGGCGAAGCTCACGCACGGGTTTCGGCAGCTTTATCAATGCACCGTTCCCGAGGCGATCAGCGCGCGCCGGCTGGAACAGGCGAAACAATTGCTCGCGCAGAGCGATCTGCCGATTTCGAGCATCGGATATCGGTGCGGTTATCTGAGCAACGCCAGCTTCACGCGCGCGTTCGCGCGTCGCTTCGGCATGGCGCCAACCGAAATGCGGCGGCTGGAGATGACCCCGTAGATGCCGCGGTCCGCCGATCGCGGCGAACGCGCCCGACGATCAGGCCGGCAGCGCGGCCGTCGAAATAGGGCTGCGCCTCCGAAACCAGGTCCCGCACATAATCGAGCGCATTCTTCGCCACCCCCGAAACCGTGCCGTGGTAGGCCGGCGATGCGACGATGATGCCGTCGGCGGCGCGGAGCGCGGCCATCAGGGCCTGCGCTCAACGTCTTTTTCAACATGCAGGCGTCGATCTGAACAGCTCGCTCGGCTATCAGAGAGCGCTACCCCGATCTGCCCGCGCGGATCGCGGAATTGTGCGAGCGCGGCATCCGCGTCCTCGGCTATGTGAATCCCTATCTGGCAGGACTTCACGGTGATGCGCCTCGACACGGACGAACCCGGGCTCGGGCTCGGCCGCTCGGCGTTGGCGCGGTCAGCGATTTCCTCTCCGAGCCAATGGGGCTAAGGTCGGCTGAGGGCGTGCGCTCATCGCTGCTGATCTTCATCCTGGTCGGCGCGCTCACCTCGGCGCTGTTCTGGATAGCGCGCAAAACGATCCGCGAGGAGATGGTCAGTTGAGTATTGCCAGTATCGCCCTGCCCCGCATCCTGCGTATCGGCGGCGGGGCGTCGAAGCAATTGCCCGAGGTGCTGGCGTCGCTGGGATTGTCGCGGCCATTGGTCGTGACCGATAATTATCTGTTGAGCAGCGGGCGCGTGGCCGAAATGGTGGACGGGCTGGGGGCCGCCGGCATCGCGGCGCGCGTGTTCGCCGAGACGGTGCCTGACCCGACTGTCGCTTCGATCGACGCAGGGCTCGCATTTCTGCTCGAGGGTGAGCATGACTGCGTCGTCGGTTTCGGCGGCGGCAGTCCGCTCGACAGCGCGAAGGCGATTGCTCTGCTCGGTCAGCACGGCGGGGTGATGGCCGATTACAAGGCGCCGCATGTACAGGACGCGCCCGGCCTGCCGGTGATCGCGATCCCGACGACCGCGGGAACGGGGTCGGAGGCGACGCGCTTCACGATCATCACCGACGAGGCGACCGACGAGAAGATGCTGTGCCCAGGGCTGGCTTACCTGCCCGTCGCGGCGCTCGTCGATTATGAGCTGACCTTCACCAAGCCCAAAAGGCTGACCGCCGACACCGGCATCGACTCGCTCGTCCACGCGATCGAGGCCTATGTATCGACGCGCGCCAACCCGTTCAGCGACGGCGTGGCGCTGCTCGCGATGCGCGCGATCGCCCCGAACCTGCGCCGCGTGTGCAGCGACCCGACGGACGCCGCAGCGCGCGAGGCGATGATGCTGGGCGCGACGCAGGCAGGGATCGCCTTCTCGAACAGCTCGGTCGCGCTGGTGCACGGAATGAGCCGGCCGATCGGCGCGCATTTCCATGTGCCGCACGGGCTGTCGAACGCGATGCTACTGCCGGCGGTGACCGCGTGGTCGGCGCCCGCCGCGCTGCACCGCTATGGCGATTGCGCGCGGGCAATGGGGGTGGCGGACGAAGCCGAGGGCGACCAGTCGGCTGTGGCGCGATTGCTGGACGAGTTGGCAGCGCTTAACCGCGAGCTGGAAGTGCCGGGGCCGGCAGCGTGGGGCATCGACGCGGCGCGCTGGGAGGCGCTGGTTCCGACGATGTGCGCGCAGGCGGCGGCGTCGGGCTCGCCCGCAAATAACCCGCGCGTGCCGGATGCCGAGGAAATGGCGATGCTGTACGCGCAGGTTTGGGCGGGACAGGTCTAGATCGTGGAGATCAGGCGCTATCGACCAACCGATTTCGACGGGGTGCAGTCGCTTTGGGAAGAGGCGTTCCCGAACGATCCGCCGTGGAACCGTGCCGAGATTGCGGTCCCGGCGAAGCTCGCCTTCCAGCCAGACCTGCTGTTCGTCGCGATCGACGGCGGCGGGGTGATCGGGTCGGTCATGGCGGGATATGACGGGCATCGCGGTTGGCTTTATGCCGTAGCGGTGCAGGAGGATTGCCAGCGGGGCGGCGTCGGCGCCGCGCTTGTCCGTAAAGCCGAAAGCGCGCTGGCGGCGCTGGGGTGCGAAAAGGTGAACCTGCAGGTGCGCGCGTCGAATGAAGCGGTCGCGCGCTTCTATACAAAGCTGGGTTATGCCGTCGAGGATCGCATCAGTCTGGGCCGGCGTCTTTCGGCGGAGCCTTGACGGGATTTCGCGCATGTTCGACCAGCGGCAGGTCGAGCCAGGCGTGACGCTGCTCGGCCCATACCGCCTGTTCGGGCATGGGAAAGCCCGGATCCTCGAATGTCCCCGCCGCGACCCCGGCCAGGTGCGGCATGCGTGCCGGTTCCCACCACAGCGACGAGCCGCATTCGGGGCAGAAGTGGAACGCAACGTCGAAACCGCTCGCCGAAGGGCGCGCGAAGACTTTCGCCGTCCCCTCGATCAATGTCACGCATTCGCGCGGAAAGAAGGCCGCGACGCTGAACAGCGAGCCCGTCCGCCGCTGGCAGTCGAAGCAATGGCAGAGCGAGACCTTGGAAGGTTCACCGGTGCAGCGGAGCACGAGCTGACCGCAATGGCATGTGGCGCATCGTTCCATGGGAGAACGGGATAGCATCGTCCAGCCCGGGAGCAAGGGCTCCAGAATAGGGCTGGAATTCAATTTCGTTCATCATTTGGCAAGCCGCGCCCTGCTTAAGCGCGCTCGCCCCGCTTCCCTCTCTCCTACGTCTCAACGAGGAGGCGGGGCATCCCCCTTGCTACCATCGTCATCCCGGACTTGATCCGGGGTCCATGACTTCGGCGCTGCTGCCCCCCCCCACCCTTGAGTTCCCAAACAAAGTGCAACACCCCGGGCAGGTGCCGCGATGTCCCACTACCGCGAGGTATCGATCGAGGAGCGATGTTCGATTGCGGCAAATCGCTTCAGCTCTGGATCGCCAGCCGTTGACCATCGCGCGCGAGTTGAAGCGCAACTCGGGCGCCAAGGTCGGCTATCAGCCGCTTATGCGCAGGCAAAGACCGAGGCTCGGCGCCGGACCGGAGCGCGATCGTGATGATGTCTTGCGCGAAGCAGTACTCGATCGGCTCGCGCAGGGCTGGATCTGGTCGATCGTCGCGATCTGGCGCGCGCGTTGCGGCGGCCAGCTTTCGCCGATGCGCCCCGCCATCAGCCAACGGATCCGCTTCACCATTGTCGCGATCGCCGCGGCAAAGGCGGTGGTGTCGATGCCGAGTGTATAGCCCGAGGGGAGCAGGATATCGTCGAACCCTTGAGCGTCGGCCTGCAGCACGATGTCGCGGCAATGTTCCAAGCTCGATTTGGGCATCGGGTCGGGAACGCCGAGAAAGTCGTCGTCGCACAGCGCCGAAAACCGGCTGACCTCGCAACCGCGGTCGGTCATGGCAGTTTCTCCCCCATCGATGTTTGCAGCACCGCATACCATTCGGCGCGCGTCCAGCGCGGGGCGAAGGCCTGCGGGATTTCCTTGATCCGTTCGACATTCTGGGTGCCGACGATCGGGATCGGGCGCGCGGGATGCGCCATCACCCAGCTGTAGGTCGCAGCGGCGCGCGAGACGCCGTATTCGGTCGCCTTCGTATCGAGCAACGCGGCGACGGCGCGTCCGCGCTCGTCCGCCGGATCGCCAAGCCGGCCGCCGCCGAGCGGTGACCAGGCGAGGAAGCCCATGCCCTCCGCCATCGACTGGTCGAAGATGCCGTCGAACAGGGGGGCGAGGTGGAGCGGCGAAAATTCGCTCTGATGACTGACCACCGGAACGGGCAGGAATTTGGCGAGCGCCGATGTTTGCGAAGGCGTGAAGTTCGACACACCGATCGCGCCGACCTTGCCTGCCTTGTGCGCCTCCTCGAGCGCGCGCGCGATTTCCTGCGGGTGGGTAAGCAGGTCGGGGCGATGAATCTGCCACAGCTCGACCTGATCGGTGCGCAAACGCCTCAGCGAGATGTCGATCGCCGAGGTCAGATAGGCCGCGCTGCTGTCATAGGGCACGCCGAGGATGATCCCGCCCTTGGTCGCCAGCACCATCTTGTCGCGCAGGCCCGGCGCTTCGGCGAAGACGTCGCCGAGCAGGGCTTCGGCCGAACCGAAGCCGCCCGGCGTGTCGCATCCGTAGATGTCGGCAGTGTCGAACAGCGTGACGCCGGCCTCGAACGCAGCGTCGATGCGCGCGCGCGCAACCGAAACATCGACGCCCGCGAAGCGCCACATGCCCCACGCAATCGGTGAAATGTCATGACCGGCGAGGGTCACATGGGCGGGCGCGGAAAGAAAATCTGACATCGTTGTCATATACTCCAAAATGCGGGAAGAGGAAAGCGGGTTTTATGCGCGGTTCGTTAGATGCCGCCCCTCGTGCTCCCCCGGGCGAAAGCCGGGGTCCATTCAGCGGCAGGATATGGACCCCGGCTTTCGCGCGGGGAACACAAATATGATCCGTCTTTCCTGTCAATGCGCCGGCACCTGCACTTCGCCATCTTCGTCCTGGGTCGCCTGCCAGCCCCGCATCGTCGCCATCAGCGGGATGAACAACGGCGTGAGGATCGCGCCGACATTTGGGGCGATGCCACCAAGACCGAGAACGAAACTTCGCTCCTTCGCGTTGAAATAGGTCGCGGCGGTCTTCACCGCAGCCGGAGTGCCGATCGATTCCGCGACGCCGGGGCACGGCGCGCGAGACGCCGAAGCCCGATACGGTCGTCGCGAAGGCATGCACCATGCGCCGCAGGCGGGCCGCCGGTCATGTAAAGTGGAGACCGATGGCCCGCGCGGCCGGATTATGCGTCGAGCAGCATCGCATCCCCATCATCGGCGTTGACGATATTGCCCGACTGCCGGTCGAAAAGCCGGCGATACTGGCCATTGGCGTTGGCAAGCAGCGCATCGTGATTGCCATCCTCGATCACTTTCCCCTGATCGAAGACGAGGATGCGGTCGAGCGTGCGCACCGTCGACAGCCGGTGCGCGATGACGATCGCGGTGCGGCCCTTCATCAACCGGTCCATCGCTTGCTGGATCAGCGCCTCGCTCTCCGAATCGAGGCTCGACGTCGCCTCGTCGAGGATCAGGATCGGCGCGTCGGCGAGGAAGGCGCGCGCGAGCGCGACGCGCTGACGCTCGCCGCCCGACAGCTTGACCCCGCGTTCGCCGACAAGCGTCGCATAGCCGCGCGGCAGCCGGACGATGAAGTCGTGCGCGTTGGCGAGCCGCGCCGCCGCCTCGACCTCGGTCCGGCTCGCATCGGGGCGGGCATAGGCGATATTGTCGGCGAGGCTGCGGTGGAACAGGATCGGCTCCTGTTGGACGATCGCGATCTGCGCCCGCAGCGACTGCTGTGTCGCGTGCGACACATCCTGCCCGTCGATCGTCACCCTGCCCTCGTCCACGTCGTAGAGACGCTGGATCAGCTTGACGAAGCTGGTCTTGCCCGAACCCGAATGGCCGACAAGCCCGACCCGCTCGCCGCCACCGATCACGACATCGAGATGCTCGTAGAGCGGCGTGTCGTGCCCGCCATAACGGAAGGTGACGTCGTCGAAGCGCACCTCGCCCGCCCCGATGCGGATCGGTGCGGCGTCGGCGCGATCCTCGATCCCCAGCGACTGGTCGTGGAGATCGACCAGTTCCTCCATCTCGTTCACCGAGCGTTGCAGGTGATGGATGTGAAAGCCGATGTCGACGAGATAGCCATGGACGACGAAGTAGCTGGTCAGCACGAAAGTGACGTCGCCCGGCGTCGCGGCACCGCGCCACCACAGCCAGATCGCCACGCCGGTGATCGCGCTGCGCACGCCCCAGAGGAGCAGAATCTGGGCACTGCCCGACCAGGTGTAGCGCATCCAGGTGCGCCGCGTACGCTTCGCCCATTTGACGAGCAGCGTTTCGACGCGCGCTTCTTCACGATCCTCGGCGCCGAATGCCTTGACGACGGCGTTGGAGCCGATCGCGTCGGAGAGAAGTCCGCCGAGTTTCGTGTCCCACGCGTTCGACAGCGTCGCCGCCGGTGAAGCCCAGCGCGCGGCCAGCAGGACGGTCATCGTAACATAGAGCGCTGCGCCGACCGCCATGACAAGCCCGAGCACGGGCCAGTGCAAGCCAAGGAGGAGCATCGTGCCGAAAAGCACGACGGCAGACGGCAGCAGTTGCAGCAGCAACACGTCGTTGAGCGTATCGAACGCCCACATGCCGCGCGTGATCTTGCGCACCGTCGAACCGGCGAAGGCGTTGGCGTGCCAGTCGGTCGAGAAGCGCTGGACGCGGTGAAAGCTGTCCTGCGTCACGCCTCGCATCATGCGCAGCGTGAAGGGAACTATACCGGCCCAGGCGAAATGGCGGAGTACCACCATCGCGAGGCCGAGCGCCGCCATCGCTGCGAACAGCGCGAGCGCGCCGTCGCGCCGACCAGCCGCGAGCGCGTCGATCAGGCGTCCCGCGTACAGCGGCACGAAAATTTCGGTGACGGTCGCAACGGTGATAAACAGGGCGATGAAGGCCACGCGCCGGCGCTGCCCCGCCCAGTGACGGAATGTGAAGTCGAGGACGCGGCGGATCGAATCCGCGCGGCCGGTGTCGGGTGTCGATGTCATATCATGAACCGGCGCCAAGGCGCCGTCTCCAAAGCGTTATGTCAGGGGATAATCCGGTCGAAAAACCGAATCAGGGAGGCTTCAGGACCTAGTGGTCGAAGCGCTCGAAGGCTCGAAACCTTCCGGGAGGGCATGCTGCGATCGAAAAATTCATTACGCCCTCCTTCCTGCGCATTGGAACGCAAGCTGTGTACCGCCCCGCCATATGCTTGGCAAGCCTTGGTTTTCCGGGCCGCGACGGGACGAAGCCCGCCTTCCCGCTCAGCCCTTCGGTGCCGCCGTCGATCCGCGCACGATCAGTTCGTGCGGCAATTGCCGGCGCTCGATTGTCTCGCCGAATTCGAGCAGCAGGTCGGCGGCGGCGTAGCCCAGGTCACGGATCGGCTGGCGGATCGTCGTCAGCGCGGGCCAGACGACCTGCGCCAGGTCGGTGTCGTCGAAACCCGCGACCGAGAGCTGGTCCGGCACCGATATGCCCATGCGGTGCGCCGCTGTGAGCACGCCCGCCGCCATTTCGTCGCTGCTCGCGAAGATCGCGGTCGGCGGTTCGGGCAGTGCCAGCAGCGCCTTGGCGGCGGCGATGCCCGACCGGAAATCGAACTGGCCGGGATGGACGAGCGCCGCGTCGAAACCGATTCCGGCGCGCTGAAGCGCCTGCCGGTAGCCGGTCAGGCGCTGGCCGCTCGCAAAATAATTGGCGTGGCCGGTGACCAGACCGATGCGGCGATGGCCGAGCGAGACGAGGTGGGCCGTCATGTCGTCGGCGGCCTGGACGTTGTCGATATAAACCGCCGACGTTGCGGTCAGGTCGGTGCCCGGCTGGACGCGTACGACGGGAATCTTGCGGCGGAACAATTCGGCGAGTGCGGTGCCGACATCGGTCACCGGCGGGGTCATGATGATGCCATCGAGCTGCGCCTGGTCGATCAGCGCGCCGATATCGTCGACGAGACCGGGCGAGGCGATATCGCACGGCTGGATGATCATCCGGAAATTCGCTTCGCGACACCGCAGTCCGACACCTGCCTGCATGTTGAAGATGTAATAGGGATTGGGATTGTCGTGGACCAGCCCAATCTGGAACGAGCGCCGGCCCGCTAGCGTGCGCGCGGCCAGGCTGGGGTGATAGTTGAGGCGCGCAACCGCCTCCTCGACCTTTTTCCGCATGTCTTCACTGACATAGCGCTCCTTGTTGAGAACGCGCGATACCGTCTTGATCGACACGCCCGCGATACGCGAGACATCCTTGATCGTCGCCCGGGTCATGCGCACGAGCGCTCCGCACCCGGGTGGCAAATTGGTGTCACGATCGTGCGTCTCCCGCTCGGCCTTGCTGACCATCGTTGTCTGCTTAGGCCGGTCGCCCTACCCTTCGCAAGCGAAGCCTTGCGCGGCCGCCCGTACTGACGATTGGCGCGATCTCATGACAGCGTTGGACAGCGCGCCCGTGGTCGCCCCTGGTTCATCACCGCCTTCTTTGCGAGGGTGACGCTGAACAGCGTGGCGCCGATCCCCGAAACGGTACGCTGCGTCGCGCTCACCGGGTCGAAGGCCTTGTTGCTGCTCGCGGTGACGGCGACCGCGATGCGCACGCGCATGGACCTGTTGCTCGAAATGGCGTGGCGCGCCGGGATCCCCGTCGTGACAGCGATGGCGACGAGTTTTGCCGCCGCGCTGCTGTTTGCTTTCACCATCGTCCGACCGTCAGCCGGGAAAGGCGGGCGCCTTGCTGACCATCGCCGGCAGGGGGCGGTCCATCACTCCGGCGAGCCAGCCTGCGGCCTCGGCGATGCGCGGCAACGCGAGGCCGGTACGGACGCCGCTGCGTTCGAGCATATAGGCGACATCCTCGGTCGCGACATTGCCTGCCGCGCCCGGTGCAAAGGGGCAGCCACCGAGCCCGCCGAGCGACGCATCGACCGTCGCGGCGCCTTCCTGCACCGCGGCCCAGACATTGGCAATGCCCGTGCCGCGCGTGTTGTGGAAATGGACGCGTATGGGAAGATCGCCCACCGCTTCGCGCACGCGGCCGACCATTTCGGCGATCTGCGCGGGCACCCCGACGCCGATCGTGTCGGCGAGCGCGATTTCGCGCGGGGCCGCATCGGCGGCGCGCTTTGCCATTTCGACGACGCGGTCGATCGCGACCTCACCCTCGAAGGGGCAGCCAAAGGCGGTCGCGATGGTGATCTGCCCGCTGCGCCCCGCCGCCTTCGCCAGCGAAACAATCTCCGCCGCGGCGGCGATCGATTCGGCGGAGCTTTGCCCCTGATTGCGGATGCCGAACGTATCGCTGGTCACGCAGACCGCGCCCAGTTCGTCGATGCGGCCGGTGGCGAGCGCGCGTTCGGCGCCGCGGCGATTGAGGACGAGGCCGACCCAGGTCACATCGTCGCGGTCGGGCAGCATCGCGACCAGGTCTTCGGCGTCGGCAAGCTGCGGAACCTTCTTCGGGTTGACGAAGCTCGTCACCTCGATACGCCGGACGCCATAGTCGATCGCACGGCGGACGAGTTCGAGCTTGTCGGCGGTCGAGACGATCGCATTTTCATTTTGCAGCCCGTCGCGTGGGCCGACCTCGACGATTTCCACGACATGATTTTTCAACATCTTGCGTCCTGATCATCCTCAGTCATTTAGCAGGTTGAAAATTACATAGCATTCTAAGTATACAAAGGCCATGGGCGAGGCAGGTCCTCTTATCAGAGTCGGCCGCGAAAGGAATGACATGAGCGAGACGGGCAGCGGGGGCGCGCTGGAAGGCATCAAGGTCGTCGAAATGGGGCAGCTGATCGCGGGCCCCTTCTGCGGCCAGCTCCTCGGCGATATGGGCGCCGAGATCGTCAAGCTCGAACCCCCGGTGACGGGCGACCAGATGCGCAACTGGGGTCAAGGCGACAAGCCGAGCTGGTGGCGCGTGATCGCGCGCAACAAATATTCGGTCGCGGTCGACCTGCGGTCCGAAGAGGGTCAGGCGCTCGCGCGCGAACTGATCGCCAAGGCCGATATCCTGATCGAAAATTTCCGTCCCGGCACGCTCGAGAAATGGAACCTCGATCCCACGGAGTTGCGCAAGACCAACCCTGGGCTGATCGTCGTGCGCGTGTCGGGTTACGGCCAGACGGGTCCCTATTCGGCGCGCGCCGGTTTCGGCGGCATCGGCGAGGCGATGGGCGGCTGGCGCGGCATCGTCGGCTATCCCGACCTGCCGCCGGCGCGCATGGGCGTGTCGATCGGCGACACGCTCGCCGCGACTTACGGCTGCATGGGCGCGCTCGCCGCGCTCCACCACCGCGGCAAGACGGGCGAAGGCCAGATCGTCGACTCGGCGCTCTACGAGGCGGTGTTACAGGTCATGGAATCGACCGTATCGGACTATTCGGCGAGCGGTACCAAACGCCGCCGCACCGGATCGACCCTCCCCGCAATTGCCCCCTCGAACGTCTATCCGTGCAAGGATGGCGAATATCTGATCGGCGCCAATCAGGACGGCGTCTTCGCAAGGCTCGCCGCCGCGATGGGCCGCCCCGAACTCGCCAGCGACGAACGTTATGCGACGCACCGCGCACGCGGCGCGCGGCAGGAAGAGCTCGACGCGATAATCGGCGAATGGACGAAAACGCTGACGATCGCCGAGCTGGAAGCGAAGATGGTCGCTGCCGGCGTTCCGGCCGGCCGCGTCTATGATGCCGAGGATATGCTGGCGGACCCGCATTTCGCCGCGCGCGAGGCGCTGATCACGGTAGCCGACGAGGAACTGGGCGAAATCCGGATGCAGGGCATCTTTCCGAAACTGTCGGCGACGCCAGGAAGCGTGCGCCGACCTGCCCCGCTCAGCGTCGGGCAGGACACGGCGGACGTCCTGAAACGCTGGCTCGGGCGAGAGGTTTGAGGCGATGATCACCCTCTATGGCGGCCCGACCCCCAATGCGCGCAAGATCGCGATCGCGCTGTTCGAAATGGGGCTCGACTGGCGGCTCGAATATATCGATATCCTTGCGGGCGATCAGCTCACCCCCGAATTTCTCGCGCTCAACCCGAACAACAAGACGCCGGTGATCGTCGATGACGAAGGGCCCGATGGCGAACGCTTCGTGCTGTGGGAAACCGGCGCGATTCTGCTCTATCTTGCCGAAAAAACGGGGCGCTTCTTGCCGACCGATCCGGCAAAACGCGCAATCTGCTGGCAATGGCTGATGTTCCAAATATCAGGGGTCGGCCCGATGTTCGGGCAGGAAGCGCATTTCACCCATTATGCCAAGGATCGGCACGACTATGCCATCGCGCGTTACAGCCGCGAGGTCGACCGCCTGATGATGGTGATCGACAAGAGGCTGGGCGAGGCCGAATGGCTCGGCGGCGACGATTATACGATCGCCGACATGGCGACCCTGCCCTATCTTCGCCGCCAGCTGATCGAAAAGGCCGGGCGTTTCTCCAATGTCGATCGCTGGGGCGCCGCGATGCTCGAACGCCCCGCAGTCGCCGAGGGCCTGAAAGTCGGCGTCGCGCGCGCGGAGACGATCGAGGGCGGGCTGACCGGCTTCACCGACGAGCATCGCGCAATCCTGTGGGGGGACAGGCAGCACGCAAAGCGGTGATGCGGCGAACGCCGGTTGTGGTGTGGTGAGCGACATTCGACGGCGAACCGGCCGCAACCGGCCGCCTTCGCCCTATCCCTCACTCTCGCTGATATCTTCGAGCATCTCGGCGTCGAGCACGCGAACGCGGCCTTGTTCGAGCGAGATCACGCCCGATTCCTCCCAGCTCCTGAGCTGGCGGTTGATATGCTCCCGGCTCATGCCGGCGAAATTGCCGAGTTCGGTCTGGCTGAGTTCGACGCGCTGCGACGCCTCGACATCCTTGCGGATCAACCGTTTGAGATAGCGCGCGAGCCGCGGTCCCGAGGCATAGGCGCGATCGCTTTCGATCGTCTGGTCGGCGGTCCGCAGCCGCCGCGCGAGTTGCTGCATCAGCGACCAGGCGAATTCGGGATGGCTCGCGGCAAAATCCTTGAGCGCGTTGCGCCCGAGTTGCAGCGCGCTGCCCGCGCTCGTCGCGGTGACCGATGCCGTGCGTTCGCCGCCGTCGAGCAACGCGATTTCGCCGAGCACCGCGCCGGGTTCGGCATAAGCGAGCACGATCTCGCGCCCGCCGGCGGTCAGCATCGACACGCGCGCCGTGCCTTCGGTCAATATCAGCATCATGTCGCCCGGGTCGCCCTGGACGAGCAATTCCCTGCCCTTGGCGAAATTGACCTGAACCGCGCGGCTCGCAATCTCGGCCCAATCCTCGATCGAAAGCCCGGAAAAGATGCTGTCGGGGCCCTGCAACTCGGCGAGCTTTGCGTGATCCATGCCCCTAAACCCCTTTTATCCCGCCGGTGCGTCGGTCAGACCAGTCGGCTCTGTTTCACCGCCGCTTCGATGAAACCCGCGAACAAGGGATGCGGGTCGAACGGCTTCGATTTGAGTTCCGGGTGGAACTGCACCCCGATAAACCACGGATGGTCGGGGCGCTCAACGATTTCCGGCAACATGCCGTCGGGCGACATGCCCGAAAAGACAAGCCCACCCTTTTCCAGCCGGTCGCGATAGGCGCCGTTGACCTCGTAACGGTGGCGGTGCCGCTCGCTGATGTCGTTCGCGCCATAGACGCTCGCGACATGGCTGTTCGGCGACAGCTTCGCTTCATAGGCGCCGAGCCGCATCGTGCCGCCGAGATCGGTATCGGCGCCACGCTTCTGCAAGCCCTCGGCGCTCATCCATTCGGTGATCATGCCGACGACGGGCTCGTTCGTCGGACCAAATTCGGTGCTCGACGCCTCGGCGATCCCGCTCGTGTTGCGGGCGGCCTCGATGCAAGCCATCTGCATGCCAAGGCAGATGCCGAAAAAAGGCACGCCGCGTTCGCGGGCGAAGCGCACGCTCGAAATCTTGCCTTCGGACCCGCGCTCGCCAAAGCCGCCGGGGACGAGGATGCCGTGCATCGGTTCGAGATTCGCCGCCAGATCCTCGTCGCGCTCGAACATTTCGGCGTCGAGCCAGCGGATATTGACCTTGACCCGGTGCGCCATGCCGCCGTGAACCAGCGCCTCGTTCAGCGACTTATAGGCATCGGGCAATGACACATATTTGCCGACGACGCCGATCGTGACCTCGCCCTCGGGGTGCTGCTTGCGGTCCATGATGTCGTACCAGCGCGACAGGTCGGGTGCGGGCGCGTCGTGGATGCCGAAGGCGCGCAGGACTTCGCTGTCCAGCCCTTCGCCATGATATTGGACAGGCACCGAATAGATGCTGTCGGCGTCGAGCGCCGGGATCACCGCTTCCTTGCGGACGTTGCAAAACAGCGCGATCTTCGCGCGCTCGCTCTCGGGCAGCGGCTTTTCGCACCGGCAAAGCAATATGTCGGGCTGGACGCCGAGCGACGCCAGTTCGCGCACGCTGTGCTGCGTCGGCTTGGTCTTCAGCTCGCCCGCGGCGGCGATATAGGGCACCAGCGTGACGTGGACCGAAATGGCGTTTTCGCGCCCCTCCTCGTTCTTGAGCTGGCGGATCGCCTCGATGAAGGGCAGCGATTCGATGTCGCCGACGGTGCCGCCGATTTCGCACAGCACAAAATCCAGATCGTCGGTTTCGGCGCGCGCAAATTCCTTGATCGCGTCGGTGACGTGCGGGACGACCTGTACCGTTGCGCCGAGATAGTCGCCGCGGCGTTCCTTGGCGATGATGCCCTGATAGATGCGGCCCGAGGTGACATTGTCGCTCTGGCGCGCGGCAACCCCCGTAAAGCGCTCGTAATGGCCCAGGTCGAGGTCGGTTTCCGCCCCGTCGTCGGTCACATAGACCTCGCCGTGCTGATAGGGCGACATCGTCCCCGGATCGACGTTGAGGTAAGGATCGAACTTGCGAATACGGACACGATAGCCACGCGCCTGCAACAAGGCCGCGAGGCTAGCCGCCATCAAACCTTTGCCAAGCGAGGAGACCACGCCGCCGGTGATAAAAATGAACCGCGCCATGGGAGGAAAGACTTACTCAACGGGAGGGGGACGGCGCAAGCCGTCGAATCGCACGCACGGAAATTATTTCCGCGCGCCGGGCTTATGCGGAGGCCGAAGCCGCCGGTTATTTCTTGGTGGGGGGCGCCTGCGCGGGAGCCGGGGCGGCTTCCTTGCTTGCCGCCGCTGCGGCGGCGGCCGCCAACGGATCGTCGCGCGCCGGGATGGCGGGCGCCGCGTCGGCGGGAGCCTCAGGCTGCGCCGGACCGGTCAGCGACGACGCGGGTGCCGCGCCGCTGGTCTGCGCCGCCTTCGACAGCGACGTGTCGATCGTCGAACCGCCGCGGCCGACCGAGGCCATCGCCGCGAGCAGGATCGAAAGCGCGACGAACGTCGTCGCGAGGACCGTCGTCGCACGGGTCATGAAATCCGCGGCGCCGCGCGCCGAAAGCAGGCCTGCCGGGCTGCCGCCGACGCCCAGGCCGCCACCTTCCGATTTCTGCATCAGGATGACGCCGATCATCGTCGCGGCAACGAGCGCCTGGACGACGAGCAGGAAGGTGAACAGATTCGACATTGGATTTTCCCGAACTTGCGCGACATCACACGGGCCGCGCCCGCGGCGCACATAGAGACGAAGCGGCTGCGCTTCAACCCATACATCGCCGCGCGATGGTCCTCCCTGTCGCGGAGCGACGGGGCCAGGTTAGCCGAACGCCGCCGCCGCTTCGACGATCGGGAGGAATTTCGCCGCCGTCAGGCTCGCCCCTCCGACCAGCGCGCCGTCGACATCGGCGGCGGCCAGCAATTCGGCCGCATTGTCGCCATTGACCGACCCGCCATAAAGGATGCGCATCGCATCCGCCGCTGCACCGAAGCGATCGGCCAGCGCGCCGCGGATCGCGCCGTGCATCGCGGCGACGTCGCCTAGCGTGGGCACCAGGCCGGTGCCGATCGCCCAGATCGGTTCATAGGCGATGGCAAGCCGCTGCGGGTCGAAATTGTCCGGCACCGATCCCGCGATCTGCCCCAGCACATAGTCGATCGCGCCGCCCGATTCGCGCACTTCGCGGGACTCACCGACGCACAGGATGACCGACAATCCCGCGGTCAGGCCCGCCTCGGCCTTTGCCCGAACATCGCCGTCGCTCTCGCCGAAGCCTTCGCGCCGTTCGCTGTGTCCGACGATAACAACGCTGGCGCCCGCGTCTGCGAGCATCGGCGCGGCGATCGAGCCGGTGAAGGCGCCCGATGCGGCGCGATGGCAATCCTGCCCGCCGACCACGGCCCCCGGCACCACGGCCATCGCGCCCAGCAGCGTGAACGGCGGGCAAAGCGCGACATCGACGGCGGGATGCCCGGCAGCGCCCGCAAAAATCGCCCGCGCGTCGACGATCGCTGCCGACAGGCCGTTCATCTTCCAATTGCCCACCACATATTTGCGCCGTGCCATTGCCCCGTCTCTCCCGCTGTCTGAACCGATGCCCCGTGCCCTAGCGGCCCGCGGGGGCGATAGGCAAGCCGCGTCGGTCGGCACGAAAAGCCCCTTTCCAGCCTTGATGCAGCCCCGCCTCCCGCCTAAAGCAACGCCCGAACGCGCCCGAACAAGCGCCTTGCCGAAAGAACGCCCGTTTCATGATTACCGCCATTCGCGCCATGTTTTCCTCGACGATCGGCAAATTCCTTGCCCTCGCCTTCGTCGTCCTTGTCGGGCTTGCCTTTGCGCTCAGCGACGTGACCGGCAATTCCACCTTTGGCGGGCTCGGCGGCGCCAATGTCGCCGAAGTCGGCAGCGAGGCCATCGGGGTCGGCGAACTGCGCGACCGCGCGCGTCTCGCCTACGACCAGGCGCGGCAGCAACAGCCAGGGCTGACGATGGCGGCCTTCGTCGAATCGGGGGGCCTCGACCAGGTGCTCGACCAGCTCGTCGAGGGGCTCGCCTTCGAACAGTTCGCCAGAGAGATGGGCTTCGGCGTCAGCAAGCGCCTCGTCGATGGTCGCATCGCCGACGTGCCCGCCTTCGCCGGCGTCGCGGGGTCCTTCGACCAAAAGGTGTTCGAGAACTCCCTGCGCCAGAACGGCATCAACGAAGCCCAGTTCCGCCGCGAAATGCGCCAGCAGCTGCTGCTCGAACAACTCGCCGCGCCGATCGCATCGATGCCGCGGATCGCGCCGGGTATGGCGCGGCCCTATGCCGCGCTTCTGCTCGAACAGCGCCGCGGGCAGGCCGCCTTCATCCCGTCCAGCCCCTTTGCACCGACTGCCGACCCCGGCGATGCCGCGCTCCGGACATATCTGTCGCAGAACAAGGCCAAATTCACCGTGCCCGAGCGCCGCGTGATCCAATATGCAGTGTTCGATCGCGACGCGGTTCCCGTTCCTGCCGTCACCGACGCCGAAATCGCAAAGATATACAAGGACAATGCCGCGCAGTTCGCCGCCAGCGAGACACGCCGCTTCGCGCAGGTGATCGTCCCCGATCAGGCGGCTGCCAACGCCCTCGCCGCCAAGGTTCGCGGCGGGACGTCGCTCGCCGCCGCCGCGCAGGCGGCAGGCCTCTCGGCTTCGACCACCGGCGACCTCACCCAGTCGGCCTATGCCGCGACCAGCAGCGCCGCCGCGGCCAAGGCGGCCTTCGCCGCGAAACGCGGCGACGTCGTCGGGCCCTTGCAGACCGGGCTCGGCTGGACCGTCACGCGCGTCGATGACGTTACCGCAAAGCCCGCGCGCGACCTCGCCGCGGCGACTCCCGAAATCCGCGCCGAACTCGCCAAGAACAAGGCGAACGAGGCGATCGTCGATTATTACAACAGCCTGCAGGACGCGGTGAACGGCGGCGCGTCGATCGAGGAGATCGCCGCCGACCGCAAGCTGCAGATCGTCGAAACGCCGGCGATCCTGCCGAGTGGCCGCGCGCCTGGCCAGCCCGGCTACACGATGGCGCCCGAACTCGCGCCGCTCGTCGCGCAGGCCTTCCAGGCGGCGGGCGAAGGCGAAAGTCATATCGCGACGCTCGTCGAGAATGAAAAATTCGCCGTCTATGCGGTGAAATCGATCGCCGAAGCCGCGCCGCCGCCCTTCGCGCAGATCCGCGGCGACCTGCTTTCCGAATGGCGCTTTGCCGAGGGGCAAAAGGTCGCCCGCGACAAGGCGCGCGCGATTACCAAGGCGGTCGAGGGCGGCAAGAGCCTTGCCGCGGCGGTCGCCGCCGCCGGCCCGAACATCGGCAGCGTCCAGTCGATCGGCGGGCGACGTGCCGAGCTCGGCGCCAACGGCCAGCCGGTCCCGCCCGAACTCGCGCTCCTCTTCTCGATGGCGGAGGGCAGCGTGAAAACGCTCGAAATCCCGGGCAATCGCGGCTGGATGGTCATCGCGCTGGGCGAGGTGCAGCGTCCCGATCCGAAATCGATCGACCCGGCCCGCGTCGCCGCGATCGCGCAGCCGCTCGCCCCCGCCTTCGGTAACGAACTCGTCGGACAGCTCGCCGCCGAGGCGAAGCGCCGCGCCGGGGTGAAGATCAACAAAAAGCTCGTCGACCAGCTCCGCGCCGAACTCACCGGCAACGCGCCGGTCGTCGAATAGTCCTCCGGTGACGCTCGAGGGCAAGGCCGCCGCGCTCGAAGCGCTGGCCGGGGGGCGCGGCGCGGTCGTCTGGCAACGGCTGATTGCCGATGTCGAAACCCCCGTTTCGGCGGCGCTCAAGCTGATCGAACCGGGGCGCGGCGACTGGGTGCTCGAATCGGTCGAAAGCGGCGAGACACGCGGACGCTACAGCCTGATCGGGCTCGACCCCGATTTGCTCTTCGAGGTGAAGGGCGAGGCCGCGCGCATCAACCGCGACTGGCGCCGCGACCGCGAGGCATTTCGGCCGCTCGAAACCGGCGCGCTCCAGGCGCTGCGCGACCTTGTCGCCGAATGCCGCTTCGATGTTCCCGAAGGCCTGCCCAAGGCGCTCGCGACGCTCGTCGGCTTCTTCGCCTATGAAACGATCGGCCTCGTCGAACGCATCGCGCGGGCGCCGGGCGCGGGTCTCGGCTTGCCCGACATGATCTTCGTGCGCCCGACGACGATCCTCGTCTTCGACCGGCTGGCCGACGAACTCTTCCTCATCGCGCCGATCTGGCCCGATGCGGCCGGCGCGATTGACCGGATGATCGAGGCGGCGCAGGACCGGATCGAAAGCATCGCCGCGCGCCTGTCGAGCGCCAGCGCGCACGCCGACCGCGCCGCGACCGACGCGCTGCCCGTCGATATCGCGGCCAACCCCGCGACGCCTCCCGAGCGCTTCGCCGAAATGGTGGGGGCGGCAAAGGACTATATCGCCGCGGGCGACATTTTTCAGGTCGTGCTCTCGCAGCGCTTCTCGACCCCGTTCGGCCTGCCCCCCTTCGACCTTTATCGCGCGCTACGCCGCGTGAACCCCTCGCCCTTCCTCTATTTCCTCGACCTTCCGGGCTTCGCGCTGATCGGCTCGTCGCCCGAAATCCTCGTCCGGGTGCGCGACGGCGAAATCACGATCCGCCCCATCGCCGGCACGCGCCCGCGCGGCCGCACGAGCGCCGAGGATGTCGAAAATCGCGACAGCCTGCTCGCCGATCCGAAGGAACGCGCCGAGCATCTGATGCTGCTCGACCTCGGCCGCAACGACGTCGGGCGCGCGGCCATCGGCGGAAGCGTGACCGTCACCGACAGCTATACGGTCGAATTTTACAGCCACGTCATGCACATCGTGTCCAACGTCATCGGCCGCGTCGCGCCGGGCAAGGACGCGATCGACGCCCTGTTCGCGGGTTTCCCGGCGGGGACGGTCAGCGGCGCCCCGAAAGTGCGCGCGTGCCAGATCATCGCCGAACTCGAAGCCGACGCACGCGGGCCTTATGCGGGCGGCGTCGGCTATTTCGCCCCCGACGGCAATATGGATAGCTGCATCGTGCTGCGCACCGCGATCGTCAAGGATGGCGAAATGCACGTCCAGGCCGGCGCGGGCATCGTCGCCGACAGCGACCCCGCCTATGAACAACGCGAATGCGAAGCCAAGGCCGGCGCGCTCTTCGCCGCCGCGCGCGAAGCCGTCCGGCTCGCGGGCACGCCGGGATATGGGCAGTAACAGCTGCGCTTGGCGGGCGAAAAGCTTCTATCCCTTCCCCCACTGCACCAAAATCGTTACGGCCCGATCATGATCCTCGTCATCGACAATTATGACAGCTTCACCTTCAACCTCGTTCATTATCTGATCGAGCTGGGCGCCGATGTGCGCGTCGAACGCAACGATGCGCTCACTGCCGCCGAAGCCCTCGCGACCGGCGCCGATGCGATCCTCATCTCGCCCGGTCCCTGCACCCCCAACGAAGCGGGCATCAGCCTCGACCTCGTCGCCGCATGCGCCGACGCGCGCCGCCCGCTGCTCGGCGTGTGCCTCGGCCATCAGGCGATCGGGCAGCATTTCGGCGGCACCGTCCAGCGTGGGCATTTGATGCACGGCAAGACCTCGCCGGTCTGTCATGACAATAGCGGGCTCTATGCCGGCCTGCCCTCGCCCTTCCAGGCGACGCGCTATCACAGCTTGGAAGTCGTCGACATTCCCGCGCATCTCGTGATCAACGCAACCAGCGACGACGGTGCGGTGATGGGCTTCCGCCACGCGGACCTTCCGATCCACGGCGTGCAATTCCATCCCGAAAGCATCGCGACCGAACATGGCCATGCGATGCTCGCCAATTTCCTGGAAATCGCGGGGTTGCCGGTCGGCGAACGGAAGGCGGCATGAGCCGTTTCGGCCCGTTTCCCGACCCGTCCGACCTGCTCGCGGACGACGAGGCGGCGCATGCCTTTGCGACGATGCTCGACGGCGGCGCCGACGACGAACAGATTGCGGCCTTTCTCGCGGCCCTGTCCGATCGCGGCGAAACGATGGTCGAAATCGCCGCCGCGGCGCAGGCGATGCGCGACCGGCTGATCCCCATCGACGCCCCCGCGGGCGCGATCGACGTCTGCGGGACCGGCGGCGACGGCCACCACACGCTCAACGTCTCGACCGCCGTCTCGATCGTCGTCGCGGCGTGCGAGGTTCCGGTCGCAAAGCATGGAAATCGGGCGGCTTCGTCCAAATCGGGTGCCGCCGATACGCTCGAAGTGCTCGGGCTCGATCTCGATCGCGCGTCGCACATGGCCGAGGCGCAGCTCGCCGACCTCGGCATCTGCTTCCTCTTCGCCGCGCATCATCATCCGGCGATGAAGCGCATCATGCCGATCCGCAAGGCGCTCGGTCGCCGCACGATCTTCAACTTGATGGGTCCGCTCGCCAATCCCGCACGCGTCACGCGCCAGCTGATCGGCATCGCGCGTCCCGCCTATGTCCCCGTCTATGCCGAGGCGCTGCACCGGCTCGGCACCGACCATTCGCGCGTTATTTCGGGCGACGAAGGGCTCGACGAGCTGTCGCTCGCCGGCGGTAACGAGGTTGCGATCGTCATGCCCGAGGGCGTCCGTATGCAGCGCAGTCACGCCGCCGACGCCGGTCTCCCGACGCGGCCGCTCGAGGAAATCCGTGGCGGCGATGCGGCCTATAACGCCAAGGCGCTGCGCGCGCTCCTCCAGGGCGAACCCGGCGCCTATCGCGACGCCGTGCTCTACAACGCCGGCGAAGCGCTTGTCGTAGCCGGCGCCGCCGGCACGCTCGTCGAAGGCGTCGAGGAAGCCGCCGAAGCGATCGACAAGGGCCTTGCCAACGCGCTGCTCGATTGCTGGATCGCCTATAAATGAACAAGCTCACGCAAATCCTCGCCACCAAGGCCGAAGAGGTCGCCGCGCGCCGGACGATCCGCTCGCTGTCCGAGCTCGATGCGATCGACGCCGGCCCGGCGCGCGGTTTCCACAAGGCGCTTCGGGCGAAGATCGACGCCGGCCAGTTTGCGCTGATCGCCGAAATCAAGAAAGCATCGCCTTCCAAGGGACTGATTCGCGACGTTTTTGATCCCGCAGACCATGCCCGCGCTTACACCGCGGGCGGCGCGGCCTGCCTGTCGGTCCTGACAGACGCGCCCTATTTCCAGGGGCATGAGGACTATCTCGTCGCCGCACGCGCGGCGTGCCCGCTCCCCGCGCTGCGCAAGGATTTCATGGTCGACCCCTGGCAGGTCGCCGAAGCGCGCGCGATCGGCGCCGACGCGATCCTGATCATCGTCGCCGCACTCGAAGACGGCGCGATGCGCGAGATCGAGGCCGCCGCCTTCGAACGCGGCATGGACGTGCTCGTCGAAGTGCATGACGAAGCCGAACTCGACCGCGCGCTCACGCAGCTCCAATCGCGCCTGATCGGCGTCAACAACCGCGATTTGCGCACCTTCGAAACCGACCTAGCGGTCACCGAACGCCTCGCGAAGCTGGTCCCGCCGGGCACATTGCTCGTCGGCGAAAGCGGCATCGCCACCCACGCCGACTGCCTGCGACTGGCCGAAAGCGGCGTCAAAACCTTCCTCGTCGGCGAAAGCCTGATGCGCCAGGACGACGTCACGGCGGCAACGAAAGCACTGCTGGAGGGCTGACGGCGGGTTTTAGGGTGATGGGCTGCCATCTCGTGAACCCCGGCGAAAGCCGGGGTCCAGTGCGGAAAAATGCAAACTTGGTATGGGAGTTCTGGGCCCCGGCTTTCGCCGGGGTTCACATTTCTACCGGCCGCCTTCGGTCGGACGACGAACCTCTCTGTCCGTTCGTGTCGAGCAAAGTCGAGACACCCGCCGACGCGACGCCTGACCCGAGGGGCATCTCGACTTCGCGCGATGTGAACGGGTCCGCCGCGCAGCGGTGGCGGAGGGGCCGCGAGCTCGCGCGATCGGCCCCTCCGTCAGCCCTTCGTGATGCCACCTCCCCAATGCTGCGCCACAGGGAAGATCGAACGGCAGCTTCCGGTCACCGAACCACCATCCCCCTTGCCTTTCCCGCCCCGCATTGCTTCCCTGCCCGCGCATGACATTCAAACCGACTCACCTCGACGAAACCGGCGCCGCACATATGGTCGATGTCGGCGCCAAACCCGCGACGCAGCGCCGCGCGGTCGCCGCCGGCCGCATCATCATGTCGCCCGAAGCGCTCGACGCGATCCGCAGCGGCAATGCGCCCAAGGGCGACGTCCTTTCGACCGCACGCATTGCGGGCATCATGGGCGCCAAGCGTACCGCCGACCTCATCCCGCTCTGTCACCCGCTCGCGCTGACCAAGGTCAGCGTCGACTTTACCTGGGAAGACAATGGCATATCGGTCGAGGCCGTCGCGCAGACGACGGGGCAGACCGGGGTAGAGATGGAGGCACTCACCGCCGCCTCGGTCGCGCTCCTCACCCTCTATGACATGGCGAAAGCGCTCGACCGCGCGATGATCCTTGGCGACATCCGCCTCCTCGAAAAGAGCGGCGGGCGCTCGGGCGACTGGCGCGCCCAATGAACGGCCTGCTGCCGGTCGAGGACGCGCAGGCGCGGCTGCTTGCGCTTCGCCAACCGCTTGGAAGCGAGAATATCGCCTTTTCCGAATCGCTTGGCCGTCATCTTTCGCGCGATCTCGTCGCGCTGCGCGACCAGCCCGCCGCGCCTCTCTCCGCAATGGACGGTTATGCGATCCGCTTCGACGACCTGCCCGGCCCGTGGACGGTTACCGGCGAAAGCGCCGCCGGCGCGGCGCCCGACCGCAGCGTGGGACCCGGCGAGGCGATGCGTATCTTCACCGGCGCGCTGCTTCCCCCCGGCGCCGACACGGTTGTCGTTCAGGAGGATGTCGCGCGCGAGGGCGACAGGGTGACGCTGACGCGGGATGCCCCCGGCGCGCGCGGCCGCCACATCCGGGCCTGCGCGGCCGATTTCGCCGCCGGCGACCGCCTTCTCGCCGCGGGCACGCGCCTGACGCCCGGTGCCATCGCCGCCGCGGCGATGAGCGGTGCGGGCGAACTTGCCGTCGGGCGCCGGCCGCGCGTCGCGATCGTCACGACCGGCGACGAACTTGTGCCGCCCGGGCACCCGCTCGCACCCGGCCAGATCCCCGAGAGCAACGGCGCCATGCTCGCAGCGATACTCGCGGGCGAGGCCGAAGCGCCGGTCCTCGCGCATCACCTTCCCGACGATCGCGCAAAACTTGCCAGCGCATTCAAGGAGTTGGCGCGACGTCACGACGTCATCGTCACCGTCGGCGGCGCCTCGGTCGGCGATCACGACCATGTCCGCGGTGCGCTGGACGATGCCGGCGGGCGGCTCGATTTCTGGAAGATCGCGATGAAGCCCGGCAAGCCGCTGATCGCCGGCACGCTCGGCCACGCGGTGCTGCTCGGCCTGCCCGGCAACCCCTCGTCGGCGTTCGTCACCGCGACCCTGTTCCTGCTGCCGCTCGTCCGCCATCTCGGGGGGGCAAGCGGTCCTTTACCCCCCGTACACCAAGCCCCCCTCGCCTCGCCGCTCGACGCAGGCGGGACGCGCCGCGACTATCTCCGCGCGCGCTTGGAAAATGGCAGGCTGGTGCCGATGATCGGGCAGGAGAGCGGACGCACCCTTCCGCTGGCCTCGGCCAACGCCCTCTTGATCCGCGATATCGGGGCCTCCGCGCGCGATCGTGGCGAAATGGCGGATTATATCGTCGTCGCTTGACAAGTTCCGCTTTGTTCCACTATCGTTCTCTCTATGTCCGGTAATGGCATCATGGAGAATGACCGATGTTGACCGCAAAGCAGCATGAACTGCTCCACTTCATCCAGCAAAAGCTTGACGCCAGCGGCATCTCGCCCTCGTTCGAAGAGATGAAGGAGGCGCTGGGGCTCAAGTCGAAATCGGGCATACATCGCCTGATAAGCGCCTTGGAAGAAAGGGGTTTTCTCCGCCGCCTGCCCAATCGTGCCCGCGCGCTGGAAGTGCTGAAGCTGCCCGACGCGGCGAAGCCCGCCGTGCGCAATGATCGCGACAATGTGGTCCCGCTCCGCAAGCCCGAGCCGGCACTGAAGCCGATCGCCGCGAACGACGTCATCGAAATCCCGCTGCACGGCAAGATCGCGGCGGGTGTCCCGATCGAGGCGTTCGAGGATCACAACAATCTCGCCGTCCCCGCCGCCTTGCTCGGCTCGGGCGAACATTATGCGCTCGAAGTGTCGGGCGACTCGATGGTCGAGGCGGGCATTTTCGACGGCGACTATGCGTTGATTCAGAAAGCAAACACCGCACGCGAGGGCGATATTGTCGTCGCGCTCGTCGACGGGCAGGACGCGACGCTCAAATATTTCCGCCGCGAAGGCCCGATGATCCGGCTCGATCCCGCCAACAGCGCCTATGAACCGCAACGATATCCCGCCGAGCGCGTCATCGTGCAAGGTCGGCTGTCGGGACTGCTTCGTCGTTACCACTAAGCTGCTGCGGCAATCGCCACGGATGCTCGTCGCCCGCGCGCTTTGCGGAGACGGCGTCGGGCGCTTCGCCCAGATAAATTGCCAGTCCGCCCGTTTCGGCCAGGCTGTCGCGGTCGATCGTCATCCAACGCCCCACGCATTCGCGCGGTAGCCAGCGGTCGCTGATCACGACATCGGCGGCAGCGCAGGCGGCGGCCATCTCGGCGCCCTCGATCCGGTCGCGCCCGTGCGATGCCAGGATGACGCGCCGCGTTCCGCCCTCGCCCTGCGTCCAGCGGCAGAAATCGCGGTTGCATTCGACGTGGTCGAGTTCGGCGAGCGCGAGGAGCGGCGCATCGACCCCGGCCGCTTCGGCGACCATGCCGCGAACATAATCGCCCGCGCGGCCGCGAAGCAGCGCATAGCCGCCGTCGGGCAGCGCGGCGGCGATATGGCGCCCGTCGCCGGTGACGAGCAAGTCGGGACGCGGCGCGGACAGTAGCGCCGCCATGCCGATTGCCAGCGGCACCGTGCCGGCGGCGCGCCAGCGCGTCTGCCATAACAATATCCACAACCCGCCGGATATCGCGAGGGCAAAACCCCACGGCGGAAAACTCGGCATCGTCGCGACCGCGCCGGGCGCGTCGGCGACGCCATGCGCCAGCACGATCAGCGCGCGCAGCGCCTGCTCGGCCACCCACCAGAAGGGCGCGCCGAGCCCGACGCTGTCGAACCCCAGCGCCAGCGCCTCGGCGGGCATGATGACAAAGGTGGTCAGCGGGATCGCGACGACGTTGGCGAGCGCGCCGTAGAGCCCCGCCTTGTGAAAATGGAACAGCGCGATCGGCGCCAGCGCGACCTCTACGACCAGCCCGGTGATCAGCAGCCCGACGACGCCCCGGCCCAGCCGGAACAACCGAGGCTCCTCGCGACGCGCCAGAAAGGCCCGCATCGGGCCACTTTCATGCAGCGCGATGATCGCGGTGACCGCAGCAAAACTCAGCTGGAAGCTCGGGCCCGTCAGCGATTCGGGACGCCAGATCAGCACGATCAAAGCCCCCGCCGCAACGAGCCGCAAGGTCAGCGCCTCGCGCCCCATCAGGAACGCCACCAGCACCAGCAGCGCCGCGATGAACGAGCGCAGCGTCGGCACCTCGGCCCCCGCGAGCAATGTGTACCCGCCGCCGGCAAGCGCGCCCGCCGCCGCCGCAAGCGGCAGCACATAGCCAGCAAGCGCGAGCCGCCGGCTCAGCGCGAACAGCCGCAGCGTCAGCAGCATCGCAAAACCGACCACCGCGGTGACGTGCAGCCCGCTGATCGACAGCAGATGCGCCAGCCCGCTGCGGCGCATTGCTTCCGCATCTGCGTCGCTGATCGCGCCGCGATCGCCCGTGACCAGCGCCGCCGCTATGCCACCCGCCGATCCGTCGACCTGCTCATGGATATGCGCGCTCAGGCGCGCGCGCAGCGGCGGCGCCGCGCCGGCGCGGCCTGGCGCGCGCGAAACCTCGCCCAGCACTGTTCCGACCGCCCCGATGCGGTCGAACCAGGCGCGCTGCGCGAAATCATAGCCGCCGGGCAGGCTCGCCGTCGGCGGCGGCATCAACCGCGCGCGCACTCCGATCGTTTCACCGTCGCCGAGGTCGCCGGCCTGTTCGCTCCGCAAGGTCAGCCGAATTCGCGGCGGCAGGTCGGCGCGGCGCAGCGGCTGTGCCAAAATCCGTACCTGCCCCCTCGCCGGCAGCGGTTCGACACGTTCGACCGTCGCGGAAAATTGCGTCGTAACGGGCGCGCCAAGCACCGGCGCTGCGACCCACAGCGCGCGCGCCCAGATGAGCAGCAGTCCCGCCGCCATCGCACCGCATCCGACCATAACCGCCCGTCCGAACCGGCTTTGCCAGCCGATCAACAGACCCGCGAACAGGCCGGCCGCCATCAGCAACAGCGCGCCGATCCAGTGCATCTCGGCGGGCAGCGCAAACCATATCGCGATGCCCGCCCCGAAAGCGACGGGCAGCCACAGCCCGATCCGCTCGCGCTCGGTCTCCAGCCGCGCTTCGATGCTGCGCGACAGCCCGCGCCACATCATTGCGCGGCGCGCGGCAATGGGCGTTTGAAGCGGACTTGTCGCCATGCTAGGGGCACCCCCGATCCCCGTCCAACAGGGCGGCAAAGTGAGTGAAAGAGGCCATGGTGGCAATCGAAAACCAAACCAATGTGGCAGAAGCGACCGGCGCCGCCGTCGTCACCCGTTTCGCCCCGTCGCCGACCGGCTATTTGCACATCGGCGGCGCGCGCACTGCGCTGTTCAACTGGCTGTTCGCGCGCCACCACGGCGGCAAATTCCTGCTGCGGATCGAGGATACCGACCGCGCGCGCTCGACCGATGCCGCGATCGACGCAATTCTCGACGGGATGCAGTGGCTCGACCTCGATTGGGATGGCGAGACCGTCTATCAGTTCGCGCGCGCGCCGCGCCATGCCGAGGTCGCGCACGAACTGCTCGCCAAGGGCGACGCCTATCGCTGTTACCTCACGCAGGACGAACTCGCCGCGATGCGCGCCGAAGCGCAGGAAAAGCGCCAGCCCTTCCGCGTGCGCAGCCCGTGGCGCGACCGCGACGACGGCGACCCGTCGGCGCCGCACGTATTACGCCTGCGCGCGCCGCAAGACGGCGAGGTCACCATCGCCGACAAGGTTCAGGGCGACGTTACCGTCCAGAACGGCGAGCTTGACGATTTCGTGCTGCTCCGTAGCGACGGCACGCCCACCTATATGCTCAGCGTCGTCGTCGACGACAACGACATGGGCGTCACGCATGTCATCCGCGGCGACGACCATCTCAACAACGCCTTCCGCCAGCTTGCGCTCATCCGCGCAATGGACTGGCGCGAGCCCGTCTACGCGCATGTGCCGCTGATCCACGGCGCCGACGGCGCGAAGCTGTCGAAACGCCACGGCGCGCTGGGTGTCGATGCCTATCGCGACGAGATGGGCTATCTGCCCGAAGCAGTGAACAATTACCTCCTCCGCCTCGGCTGGGGACACGGCGACGACGAGATTATCAGCCGCGAACAGGCGACCGAGTGGTTCGATCTCGACCATGTCGGCCGCTCGCCCTCGCGCTTCGATTTCAAGAAGCTCGAAAATCTCAACGGGCATTATCTGCGCGAAGCCGATGACGCGCGCCTCGCCGCGCTTGCCGCCCCGCGCGTCGAAAAGCGCGTCGGCCGCGCGCTGGGCGACGCCGACCGCGATTTGCTGACGCGCGCGATGGAGTCGCTGAAACCGCGTGCCAAGACGCTGGACGAGATTGCCGACGGCGCGTTTTTCCTGTTCCAGGGCGACCCGTTGCCGATGGACGAAAAGGCCGCCGAGGTGCTAAAGGCCTCGCCCGAAGGCCTGCTCGCCGCGGTGACAGCGCGGCTGCGCGGGCTGGACGATTGGACGACAGAAGAGCTGGATGCCGCCGTGCGCGCCGAAGCCGAAGCCGCCGAACTGGGGCTCGGTAAACTCGCGCAGCCATTGCGTGCGGCGCTAACCGGCCGAACCGTTTCCCCGGGAATTTTCGACGTGCTGCTGTTGCTCGGACGCGATGTGAGTCTGGCGCGACTTGACGCAGCGCAACATTATCCGGCAGGGGCGTAGCCACTCACTCTCCCCGCCGTCAGAACAGGGAAAAAATATATGACCGACACCGCGAAAATCACGCTGGGCGACCAGACCGTCGACAGCCCTGTCCTGTCGGGCACCGTCGGCCCCGAAGTGGTCGATATCCGCAAATTCTACGCCCAGACGGGCGCCTTCACCTACGACCCGGGCTTCACCTCGACCGCGAGCTGCGAATCGCAGATCACCTATATCGACGGCGATGAAGGCGTGTTGCTCCACCGCGGCTATGCGATCGGCGACCTCGCCGAAAATTCGAGCTTCATGGAGGTCTGCTACCTCCTCCTCAATGGCGAGCTACCGAACGCCGACGAACTGGCGAAATTCGACAACACCATCACGCGCCACACGATGCTGCACGAACAGCTCGCGACCTTCTATCGCGGTTTCCGCCGCGACGCGCACCCGATGGCGGTGATGTGCGGCGTCGTCGGCGCCTTGAGCGCCTTCTATCACGACTCGACCGAGATCCACGATCCGCACCAGCGCATGATCGCCAGCCACCGGCTGATCGCGAAAATGCCGACGATCGCGGCAATGGCGTATAAATATTCGGTCGGCCAGCCCTTCGTCTATCCCGACAACAAGCTCAGCTACACCGGCAATTTCCTGCGCATGACCTTCGGCGTCCCCGCCGAGGAATATGAGGTCGTTCCTGCCGTCGAACGCGCACTCGACCGCATCTTCATCCTCCACGCCGATCACGAACAGAATGCGTCGACCTCGACCGTCCGCCTCGCGGGTTCGTCGGGCGCGAACCCCTTTGCGTGCATCGCGGCGGGTATCGCCTGCCTGTGGGGCCCCGCGCACGGCGGCGCGAACGAGGCTGCGCTCAACATGCTGCGCGAAATCGGCCGTCCCGAACGCATCCCCGAATATATCGCACGCGCAAAGGACAAGGACGATCCGTTCCGCCTGATGGGCTTCGGCCACCGCGTGTACAAGAATTACGACCCGCGCGCGACCGTGATGCAGAAGACGGTGCGCGAAGTGTTCGACGCGCTGAAGGTCAACGACCCGGTCTTCGAGGTCGCGCTGCAGCTCGAGGAAATGGCGCTGAGCGATCCCTATTTCATCGAAAAGAAGCTGTTCCCCAACGTCGACTTCTATTCGGGCGTGATCCTGTCAGCGATCGGTTTCCCGACGACGATGTTCACCGCGCTCTTCGCGCTCGCGCGCACCGTCGGCTGGGTCGCGCAGTGGAATGAAATGATCTCCGACCCCGCGCAGAAAATCGGCCGCCCGCGCCAGCTCTACACCGGCCCGACGCACCGCCCGTTCGTCCCGGTCGACCAGCGCTGAACGCGGCGCAAGGAAACAGGAAAGGGGCCGTTTCGCGGCCCCTTTCTCTTTGCGCAGACGGCGGCCGTTCAGGTGGGGCAGGTTCGATCGAAGACGATCCTTAATCCTCGCTGTGTCGAAGCCATGGGGAGGTGGCAGCGCGAAGCGCTGACGGAGGGGCTTTAACGAGACCCCTCCACCCCTGGTCCCCCTCCCCATCGCTTCGCGACAGGGAAGATATTAGTGTCCGCTCACCACTCCAAAGCCGCCTTCTCCTCCGCGCTCAATCCCGCGCAGGCAAACTCAGCGTAAACCTCGCACCCTGCCCCGGCGCGCTCTCGACGGTCAGGTCGCCCTCCATCGCGCGCGCCAGCCGCCGCGCGATATAGAGGCCCAGCCCCGAACCGCCGCTGTCGGTGCGGCCGAGCCGCTCGAATTTCTCGAACACGACCGCCTGCTGGTCGGCATCGATCCCCTGCCCCTGGTCGGCGACGGTGATCATCGCACGGTCGTCGGCGCGATCGACGCGGATCCATATCTGCGAATTTTCCGGCGAATAGCGGATCGCATTGCCGAGCAGGTTGAGCAGCACCTGCAGCACGCGGCGAAACTCGCCGGTCGCGGGCATCTTGTCGTCGACCCGGGGCGCGTCGATCCGAATCCCCTTTTCCTCGGCCTTCATGCCGAGCAGGCCGACCGCGCGCCGCGCCAGATCGCCCAGGTCGATTTCGTCGGCCGCCGCCTTAAACCCCGGCCGCTCGATATTCTGGAGGTCGGCCAGATCGTCGACCAGCCCCAAAAGATGCCGCCCGGCATGCGCGATATCGCCGGCATAGCGGGCGTAATCGGCGCGGATCGGCCCGTCGAACTGCCCTGAAATCGTCTCGGCCGTCGCGATGATGCGGCTCAGCGGCCCGCGCAGCGCGCCGTCGATACGCCGACCGAACTGCGGATCGGACAGCGGCAACGATCCGAACGCTGGATCGGTCAGCACCGCGCCCGGAAGCGGCGCCGCCTGCGCCTGCGCCTGCGGCTCGGCGAGCTCCGCCGACCCGCGAAAGCCGACAAACACGCCCGCCGCATCGAACTGCGGTTCGCCCGTCAGCGTCATGGCGATACGCCCCGCCGGACCGTCGGCCTGTACACGCTGGCCGTCGAAGCGCGATTGGCGCCCCAGCGCGCGCAGCACCGGGAAGCGCCCGTCTTCGTCGGGTTGCAGTTCGAACAATTCGGACAGCGACCGTCCCTCCCAGCCGGCCGGGACGGACGGCGCATCGGATGCCGCGCGCAACGCGACGACGCGCAATTGCTGGTCGCACTCCCACGTCCAGCCCTGCCGGGTCAACGCGCTGTCGGCGATGACGGGTATCTGCGGGTGGATCGTCGGGCCGGTTCGCCAGTCGCTAATCTCGAGGCTGGCGCCGTCGGCATCGGGTGCGATACGGACGAGCGCGTGGATGTTACTATGATCGTCGGCCGTGTACATGGGCCGGCTGATGTCGCGGTGCAGCCGCTGCGCCAGCGCGACCAGCCGGGCCAGATGCGGCAGCGCCAGCGGCTTGCCGAGCCCCGAACCCGCCCGCTGCTGCAGGCGGAGCAAGGGCGTATCGGCGCTGACCAGCACGCCCGACCGGTCGATCCGGCCCCGGATGATGCGTTCGTTCATCGCCCGTCCTGCCCGGATGGCGCGGGGCCGTCGTGATCGTCGTCGCCGCCGTCGGCTACGGCACGCGAGGGCAGCATCACCAGCGAGGCTTCGAGCGGCGCGAGCGCCATAGGGTCGAGCTGCAGCGGCGCCAGAAGCGACGGCAGCGCCGCGGCTTGCGCCGTCAGCAGCGACAGCGCCATGTCGCCATAGCTCCGGCGGTGCGCCGCGGCCGCTAGCGCGATCAGCACCGGCCAATTGTGCCGCGCGATAGCGTCCGCCGCCACCTGTGGCACCCTGTCGCCCAATATCGCGTGATAGGCGTTCGCCGCGTCGGCGATGCCCGGCTCTTCGGCCTGCCGGTCAACGAGAGCCCGCACCGCGTCGCCAAGCTGCGCGGCACGGCCCGTATCCCGGCTGATCTCGGCCAGCCGCCACGCCGCGATGTCGATCAACAGCGCACGAAAAAGCTCGGCGTCGAGGTCGCCCACCGCGAGCGCGGGGTTGCCCAGCGCGTCGAACCGGCGCCGATCGGCGATCTGGAGCGCCAGATAGGCGCGGTCGACATCGGAAAGCGCCGTATCGACCCCTGGCGCATCGGTCGTCGCGTCGTCGGGATGGACCGGCGCCGGCGATACGTTCCGGTGCGCCGATTGCTCGCGCCAGCGATGTTCCTCCGCGCGTGCGAAACAATGGTCGACCAGCCGCTCGGCGCCCGGCACGCCGCCGCGCAGCCAATCGGCCCACAGCGCATTGGCGTCGATGGCGGGGTCGAGCCGGGCCGCGACGTCGGCGACCAGTCGCCGGGCGATACCCAGCGACAGCGCGCGCTGCTCCTCGGTCAGCCTGCCGGCGGCGGGCGCGGCCAGATAATCCGCCAGCTCGCGCAGGCGCGCCGACAGCGTCGACGACGGCGGATCGATGCCGGGAGAGGAGACGGATTCAATCATGCGCATCGGCCAATAACAGCATAGCGTTAAAAGGCGTTAAACCTTCGAGAGCTTTGTTTTACCGCGCTTCGGGGCGCGTCGCGAGCCGCAGCCAGAGCAGAATCTGCAGCAAGGCGAGCAGCGGCAGGATCGCGAACATCAACGGCGCAAAGCCGAAGACAAGCGCGGGCGCGAGCATGATCCACGCCTGATCGGCGTCGGGAAGCAACCAGTGGAAACGCCGCCGGTCGCCCGAATCTTCGTACAGCCATCGCGCCAGCAGGATGGCCGCGGCCAGGCACGGTGCCAGCGCGGCCTCGGAAAAGGGCGGCATCCGATGGTCCGGCCCCGCCAGCGACAGCAACCAGGGAAAGATCGCCAGCAGCACCCAGGCGAAGGTGCGGATGACGTCGCGCGTCCGGTCCTGCGCGGCGCTTTCGGCGCGAAAGGCCGACAGAAAGCGCATCGCGGCCAGTGCGAAGCCACCGAGGATCGCGACAAGCGCGCCCGCCGCCGCCAGCCCGCTGGCCGCGAGCAGCGCAACGATGACCCACAATAGAGCGGCAATATAGGGCAGGTAGCGGGCGGTCGTCGGCGACTTGACGAGCAGCGGCCCCGCCAGCCGGATCAACGGCATCATGATCGCCGAACGGCCGAGCCCCATACCGCCATATTCGACCTGTTGCAGGCTCGATTGCTCGATCAGCGCCGCGGTCGGGCGATCGGCAACGATCGCGATCTCGCCCTGTTCGAACAGCGCCGGCTCGCAGTAGAGCCGGCGCGCGCCCGACTGGACCGCGATCCGCAACAGCGTCAGCATCATGTCCCACTCGCCCGGCATCGCGGCGAGTTCGGCCGCCATCGCATCGGAAATACACGCCAGCCCGCCCCAGCGGCGCGTCGCATCGATCCGCTCGAACCCCTGCGTCAGCATCGTGTCGCCGGTAACGAGGATCGCGGGCGATCCGGGCTTGGCGATCGCAGCATAATGCGTCCCGCCTGCGCGCAGGCCGTCGGCGACAAGGATGATCCGGTCGTCGCCCTCGACCAGCCCCATCAGGTCGGCGGCGGAGCGCACCGGCGTCACCTTGACCCTGCGGCGGCGGATGCGGTCGCAGGTTGCGAGCAGATCGGCGGGAACCGCGCCGACGGCCACGGCGATGTGGGTCACGCCGACATCGGCGAGCCGCGCCGCCTGCCGCTCGATCAGCGTCTCGCCCGCGACGGTCACCAGCGCGCGCAGCCCGCCGTCGGGCAGGACTTCGCTGGCACCGACCAGCGCAATCAGCGCCACCGGCGCCCCCCAGGCAGGCTGTTGGTCATCGCCGCGCAGCTTTAGGGGCAGAGCCGCGATTGGCAAGCCGCTTCCATGCGCTTTCACCCTGCTTTCCCGGGCAGGAGTCCGGGCGCACACGAGCGGTTTGGGATGATATCCGGACCATGCGCGCCCATCCAGCGGATTCACCGCCATGACGCCATTGCAACCTGCGGAAAAGACGTCTCTTTTCCCACTCCCTCCGCCCTGCCCGACCGGACAAAAAGATCTGCCCGAAAGCGACCGAATCGCTGGCCTTTCCCGCCCCCATGGGCTAGGCCCGAGGCTGCTCCCGATAAGCAGAAAAAAGGCCGGGTCTTGACCGAAGAAAATACGCCTATGCAGCCGTCCGAGGACGGCGTTTCGCCGATCAACATCGTCGACGAAATGAAGACATCCTACCTCGATTACGCGATGAGCGTGATCGTCAGCCGCGCGCTCCCCGATGTGCGCGATGGCCTGAAACCCGTGCATCGCCGTATCCTCTATGCGGCGCAGGAAGGCGGGTTCGTCCCCGGCCGCCCGTACAAGAAATCGGCGAAGATCGTCGGTGACGTCATGGGTAACTACCACCCGCACGGCGACAGCGCGATCTACGACGCGCTCGCGCGCATGACGCAGGACTGGTCGCTGCGCGTGCCCTTGATCGACGGCCAAGGCAATTTCGGCTCGATGGATCCCGATCCGCCGGCGTCGATGCGCTACACCGAGGCGCGCCTTGCCAAGACCGCGATGGTGTTGCTGAACGATCTCGACAAAGACACCGTCGATTTCCAGCCCAATTATGACGCGAGCCGCGAAGAACCGACCGTGCTCCCGGCGCGTTTCCCCAACCTGCTCGTCAACGGCGCGGGCGGCATCGCGGTCGGCATGGCGACCAACATCCCGCCGCACAATCTCGGCGAAGTCGTCGACGCGACGCTCGCGATGATCGACCGCCAGCTCGACGGCGGCCCGGCGATCACGCTCGAAGAGCTGATGGCGATCGTCCCCGGCCCCGATTTCCCGACCGGCGCGATGATGCTCGGCCAAGGCGGCGCACGCAACGCCTACGCCACCGGCCGCGGTTCGATCATGATGCGCTCGACGCATATCATCGAAGAAGGCAGGAACGACCGTCAAACGATTGTTTTGACGTCCATTCCTTTTCAGGTTGGCAAGTCCGGCCTCGTCGAGAAGATCGCCGAGGCGGCGCGCGACAAGCGCATCGAGGGCGTTGCCGACATCCGCGACGAATCGAACCGCGAGGGCGTTCGCGTCGTCATCGAGCTGAAGCGCGACGCGACCGCCGAGGTCGTCCTCAACCAGCTCTGGCGCCACACCCCGGCGCAGTCGAGCTTCCCCGCGAACATGCTCGCGATCCGTGGCGGTCGCCCCGAGATGCTCGGGCTGAAGGACATCCTCACCGCCTTCATCGCCTTCCGCGAGGAAGTGATCACGCGCCGCTGCAAGTTCGAGCTCGCGAAGGCGCGCGACCGCGCGCATATCTTGCTCGGCCTTGTCGTCGCGGTCAGCAATCTCGACGAAGTCGTCCGTATCATTCGCGGCTCGAACTCGCCCGCCGCCGCGCGCGAGGCACTGCTTGCGCGCGAATGGCCGATCGGCGAGATCGCGCCCTACATCCGCCTCGTCGAAGCGATCGAGGGCGAGATGGAGGAGAGCGCAACCTATCGCCTGTCCGAAATCCAGGTAAAGGCGATCCTTGACCTCCGTCTCCACCGCCTCACGGCGCTCGGCCGCGACGAAATCGGCAAGGAACTCGGTGAGTTGGCAGCCGAGATTGAGGAACTGCTTTCGATTCTCGCCGACCGCGTCAAACTTTATGGCGTCATGCGCGAAGAGCTGGTTGCGGTGCGCGACGAATTTGCCACTCCCCGAAAGACGCTCGTCGCCCCCGCCGCCGATGGCATCGACGACGAGGATCTGATCGAGCGCGAGGAGATGGTCGTGACCGTCACCCTCGACGGCTATATCAAGCGTACCCCGCTCGACACATTCCGCGCCCAGCGCCGCGGCGGCAAGGGGCGCGCCGGCATGGCGACGAAGGACGAGGATGTCGTCACCGAGCTGTTCGTTACCTCCACCCACACCCCCGTCCTCTTCTTCTCGACCGCGGGCAAGGTCTACCGCATGAAAGTGTGGCGCCTGCCCGAAGGTGGGCCTGCGACGCGCGGGCGTCCGATGATCAACCTGCTTCCGCTCGCGCAGGGCGAGACGATCTCGACCGTGCTGCCGCTGCCCGAGGACGAGGGCGAATGGGGCAAGCTGCACGTCATGTTCGCCACCGCAAAGGGCAGCGTGCGCCGCAACAGCATGGACGCCTTCACCAACGTCCCCTCGAACGGCAAGATCGCGATGAAGTTTGAGGGCGAGGACGAGGACGACCGGCTGATCGGCGTCGCGCTGCTCGACCAAAGCGACGATGTGCTGCTCGCGACGCGCCAGGGCAAGGCGATCCGCTTCGCCGGCGACGACGTCCGTGAGTTCCAGAGCCGCAATTCGACCGGGGTGCGCGGGATGCGACTGGCGGGCGGCGACGAGGTGATCTCGCTCTCGATCCTCCACCGCGTCGGCACAACGATGGACGAACGCGAAGCCTATCTGCGCGCCGCGCCATGGAAGGACAATGAGAACGAACCGACGCTGCCGGGCGAACGCATGGCCGAACTCGCGGCGAGCGAGCAATTCATCCTCACCGTCTGCGCCAACGGCTATGGCAAGCTGTCGTCGGCCTATGAATATCGCCGCACCGGTCGCGGCGGCCAGGGGATCACCAACATCGACAATATCGGGCGCAACGGCCCCGTCGTCGCCAGCTTCCCCGCAACCAAGGCGCACCAGCTGATGCTCGTCACCGACCAGGCGAAGCTGATTCGCATGGGGCTCGATACGATGCGCGTCATCGGGCGCGGATCGGCGGGCGTACGCCTGTTCGACGTCGCAAAGGACGAGCATGTCGTCTCGGCGGCGCTGATCGAGGAAGGCGATGAGGAAGAGGGTGAAGGCGTGGAAGCCGAAGCGGCGGCCGAAACCCCCGCGACCGAGGCTCCTTCCGAATGACGACGCCCGCGTCGGCCTTGCCAGCCACGGCCTTCAAGGTGCTGACCGCCCAGCAATGGACCGATTTCGAGCGCGAACGCGTGTTCCGCGGCGCCCCGGTGGACATCGCCGACGGCTATATCCACCTGTCGACCGCCGGGCAGCTGGAGGCGACGATCGCCAAATATTTCGCCGGCCACACCGACCTGATGATCGCCGAGGTGGACCTTGTCCAGCTCGGCGACGCGGTCCGCTGGGAACCGGCGCGTGGTGGCGACCTCTTCCCGCATATCTACGCCGAACTGCCGATCCATGCGGTCGTGAGCCTGCAGAAGCGCAGCTGACGCCCTGCTCTCCTGATCTCGTCATGCTGAACTTGTGTCAGCGTCCGTGGCTGGATTTTTCATGCATTGCGGCGCCGAAGGAACCGGCAGACCATGGATGCTGAAACAGGGTCGCGAGGACGATGGAATAGGACCTGCGTTGAACGAACATTTCCGGCCATTGGTCGTATCTTGCTTCGCGCGCGCCAATCGCCCTACCATCGTTGCATTTTGCGACTGGGGAGATTTGACACGATGCGCTTGATTTTGATCGCCGCCCTGCTGGCGTCCGCCGCACCCGCCGCCGTCCACGCGCACGAAGCACCCGCTCCATCCACGGAAGCAAAACCCGTTGCCAAGGGCGAGCTGCTGAAGCCCCCCGCCGACGCGGCGCATTATGTCGTCGTGTCCGAAGCCGGCAAACATGGTGACCAGTGGCGTTGGCGGCTTCCCGACGGCCGCACCGCCTATCGCTGGTCGCAGGAATTGCGCGGCTGGATCACCGAGATGGACCAGGTCACGACCCTTGCCCCCGACGGCACGGTCGCGGCGCTCACCGTCCGCGGCGTCACCATGTCGGGCGACTCCGCCGAGGATTATCGCGTCGCTAACGGCCGCGCGACCTGGAAAACGGCGACCGATTCGGGCGAAGCGCCCGCGCGCGGCTGGTATATCCCGGCGGGCGGGGTAAGCATCGCGAACGCTCCTTTGATCGACGCGCTCGCCGCCGCCGGCGAGGCCGGGCTCGATTTCCTGCCCAGCGGCAAGGGCCGCATGACCTTCGGCCCGACGCAGGTGATCGAGGGCCCCGGCGGCCCCAAGACGGTCCAGCTCGCCTTTATCAGCGGCCTCCTGCCCTCGCCGCTCCCCGTCTGGCTCGATGAGAACAAGCGCCATTTTGCTGACAGCAGCTATATCTCGGTCATCCCTGCGGGCTATGAAGGCGCGCTCAAGCAGCTGCGCGACGCGCAGGAAAAGGCAACGGCCGATGCCGTTGCGGACGTCGCCAAACGCTTCCTGACTCCAGCGGCAAAGGCGCCCGTACTGTTCGACAATGTCCGGCTGTTCGACGCCGACAAGGGCGAATTCCTGCCCGCGCGCGCCGTGCTCGCACAGGACGGCAAGATCGCCGCCATCGGCGCCGCTGGCTCGCTCGAAGCGCCCGCAGGCGCGCGGCGAATCGACGGCAGCGGCAAGACGCTGGTTCCCGGTATCTGGGACAGCCACCTCCACATCGGCGACGATTGGGACGTGCTCGCCAACATGGCGAACGGCATCACCAGCTTCCGCAGCCCCGGTACCACCTTCGACCGCGCCGTCGATGCGACGAAGCGCCGCGCCGAAGGCAGTTTGCTGATGGGCGAACCCTTTATTTCGGTGATCGTCGACAAGAAGGATCCGCTCGCGGCGCAGGGCGCCGAAGTCGTCAGCAGCCCCGGCGAAGCCATCGCCGCGGTGCGCCGCGTCAAGGACGCGGGCCTGTGGGGCGTCAAATTCTATACCTCGATGAACCCGGCGTGGATCGCCCCCGCCGCCGCCGAGGCGCATAAGCTTGGCCTCCACGTCCACGGCCATGTCCCCGCGGGCATGAAGCCGAGCGAGGCGGTCGCGGCGGGTTATGACGAACTCACCCACCTCAATTTCGTCGTCATGGAATCGATGCCGCGCGAGGTGATCGACAAGGCGAACACGCGCCAGCGGATGGAAGGCCCGGCGCGCTTCTTCAAGGACGTCGATCTCGACGCGCCGCTGATGAAAGGCTTTGTCGCCAACCTCGCGAAAACACAGACCATCGTCGACCCGACCATCGTGATCTTCGAAGGCATGCTGACGCAGGACGGGGGCAAGCCGCATCCCGCCTATGCCCCCTATATGGGCATCATTTCCCCCGTCATCGAACGCTCGGCCTTCACCGCGGGGGGTTATCCGCTCGTCGAGGGTTATACGCGCGACGATTACCGCAAAAGCTATGCGAAGATGGTGGACCTCGTCGGCCGGCTGCACAAGGCGGGCGTGCCGATCGTCGCGGGCACCGATGGTTGGGGGATCGAACTGGTCCGCGAGCTCGAAATCTACCGCCAGGCGGGCTTCACGCCCGCCGAGGCGATCCAGAGCGCGACCATCCTCCCCGCGCGCATCGTCGGCGCCGACAAACGCACGGGCTCGATCGCGGTCGGCAAGGAAGCCGACATGGTCCTCGTCGACGGCGACCCCGCAACCGACCTTGGCGCGCTCCGCCGCGTCGTGACCGTGGTCAGCGACGGCTATGTCATGGACGCCGACGAGCTGCGCAAGGCGGCAGGATATGGCGGCCGGCCGAAGTAAAGCGCCGCTGGCTGATAAAACCCCACCTCGATCGCGGCCATCATGCCCGCGACCGCCTGGTCGATATTCGCCAGCGCACGGACGTCGTTATCAGCCTGAACGCGCCGCTCGCGGTTCTCGCGGTTGATCTGTGCCGCCTACGCCTGCGCATATCGGGCTGGACGAGCGAGACGGCGCGCGAGACCGAGAACGGCCGCCCGGTCGAGCGATGGCGGCGCCCGGTACCGATCTCTCGATCGCCGGCAGGTGGCGCGTCGGCGACAGGGTCACGCTCAGCCTACCCTCCCGGGCGACGTTCGGGCAGCGCGCTTGCACGATCAAGGTCCGGCTTTGGACAAGACGCCACCGCCAGTAGGCGCCCTGCACCTGCCCGCCGGATTGCGGCCGGTCGCCGGCAAGCCGCTGCACTTTGTCGCCGGTCTCGGCGCTCGAACGGTCGACTGCGCCTACGGGCCGACAGCGACGAGCGGTTCGCAGCCTATTCGGAAGCCGTTTGGCCATGGTCGCCGCGGCCTGCGTGATCGGGTTGCGGAAGGCAACGAAAACGGACTCGTCAGCCTGTAGATCGAGCGACCCGATAGCCGCATCCCCCTCGATCCGGCAGGAGACCGGCCCGGTCCTATTTGCGGCACATGTCCGTGATCGGATTTGATCCTTCGGCTGTCAGAAGGCCGAGTCGGTACGGAATCTGGATATATTCGGACGTGTGTACCGACGGGTCGTTGCCTTGGAACAGGAACTCAAGCGGCTTGCAGGGGTCGATGACTTGGGTCTGATCGGCCGTATCCCGGATCAGTTCGCCATGCGAAACGCCCTCGGACCAGATGTTCTCCACGTTGTCGGCATTCGCCATGACATTCTTGTCCGCCGTGCCCAGCGGCACCCAGGCGCCTTCCAGACCGTCGCTTTTCCATATCCGGAAATAGCGCCCCTTCGGACCGATCGCCTCAACGACCGTAAGATATGTATTGGTTCCTTTGACCCGATAATGGCTGCTTCCCTCGAATGCGTCATCACGGGGCTCGTCGATGACAATCACGGTATTGTGGAAGCCATTGGGGAATTGATCGATCGACGTCTCCGACCGCATGACATGGCCGTTATCGTCGGTGTTGAAGAGGTAGCACTTGGTGTCGTTGCAGATAATGTAGAAATCCAGCCAACCCGTCCCCGCCGGCGGCTTGATTATGTCCGGCCTGGCGGCAAAGAACGGGCGAGCGGGGCTCCATGACATCGGATCATCGATGTTGGTGGTCGTGGAATAATAGGGATCGCTGCCTTGGAATATCAGATACCAGAGCTTTTGCGGAGCAAAGTAGAATACTTCAGGCGCCGCGCGGTACCCAGGGCCTATCGGGGATTTGTCGAGGGGAATTATCGGCGCCCTCGATGCGGACGACCAATCGGCGAAGCTCGTGTAGGCGATGCCCCATCCCTTTGACCCGACCGTGGTCATAAAGAGATGGTATTTTCCGTTCGCAAATACGACGGATGGGTCCTTTACGCCGTAAACGGTTTGGGAAGGGTCAGCTTGCGGTGCGATCAGCGGAGCGCTTGATTTCCAGTAAAAGGTCCCATCGGGCGTCGCCAAGGATGACGGAGATAAGCCGGCAGGCGCCCCGCCGCCGGCGCATCCGGCCAGCATGGCAACGCTCGTCAGGCTCACCGACCATAGGCAGCGGGCGGCAAAAAATGCTTCTGGAATCTTCATTTTTCCTCCCAGTGTTTAACGAAATCGCGGTCTTGGTTGGTTATGGATCTGTATCGGATCACTCTTGGGCGCTTCGACTATTCTAAGCCGAGCACCGTCACCGATGCCGGTGCGACGGTGATGGTCATCTTACCGTCCGCGACCTTGGCGGATACGGCCTTGGGGGCGACGGTATTGGGTGCGGCGAAGGTATTGACGCTATCGACCTTCGGCGCCGAAAGGGTTTGGCCCGAAGCCGTCTTGGCTTTCACACCGGCGAGTGACACATGGAATGTGGCGGGCGACTTCGGGTCGATATTGGTGACGGCGATCCATATCTTGCCGGCCTTGTCCTTGGCCGCAATAGCGTCGACGCGCGGAAGGGTGACCCCATTCGTCGTATAGGTGCCGGCGTCGAAGGTCAGCGGTACGAAGGTCGCGTCCTGGAACGGCACGTACATGTGGAAGACATGATAGGTCGGCGTCAGCAGCATCTTGTCCTTGTCGGTCAGGATCATGGCCTGCAGGACGTTGACCATCTGTGCGATATTGGCCATGCGGACGCGGTCGGCGTGGCGCGCGAAGATGTTGAGGCCGAGCGCGGCCACCATGGCGTCGCGCTGGCTGTTCTGCTGCGCCAGGGCGCCCGGGTTCGAGCCCGGCGTCGGCGCCAGCCACGAACCCCATTCATCAACAACCAGGGCAACCTTCTTTTCGGGATCATATTTGTCCATGATCGCCGAATGCGTCTTGATCATGCCGTCCAGGCGGATCGAGTCTTTCAGCAGGACGGCATAGTCCTTTTCGCCAAAGCCCGTGTCCGACAAATGCGGCGGCCAGCCGCCCGTCGCATAGAAATGCAGCGACAGACCTTCGATATTCCAGGAGAAGGAACGTGCGCTCCACGCCTTCATGACGGCCTCGGTATAGCTGGGGTCGTCGCCATTCGGGCCGACGGCCACGCGCTTCATCGGCTGGTTGGCGGTGGGGTTGAAGTTATGAACGAAGTGCGAAAAGCGCTTCATTTCGTTGACGTAAAAGTCCGCCGACATCGAGCCGCCGCAGTCCCAGGATTCGTTGCCGAGGCCAAGGACGGCGACCTTATACGGCTCAGGATGACCGTTTTTGGCGCGCTCGGCACCCAAGCCTTCGGTCGGAGACGTCATATATTCGAACCATTCGGCGGCCTCCATTGCAGTGCCCGAGCCAAGATTGACCGAGACAAAGGCGTCAGCACCAATCTGATGGGCGAAGTCCATGAATTCGTCGGTGCCAAAGGTGTTGGGCTCGCCGACGGCCGGCTTGCGCTCAGGACCCACTCCACGGCGCCAGTTATATTGATCGGCGAAGCAGCCGCCCGGCCAGCGGACGTTGGGGACCTTGAGCGCCTTCAAGGCCACTACGACGTCCTTGCGGATGCCGCGCGTATTCGGGATCGTGGAATCCCTGCCGACCCAGATGCCGCCATAGATGCCGCTGCCCAGGTGCTCGGCAAACTGGCCGAAGATATTGCGGTCGATTACAGTGCCGGGCTTGGACGCATCAAGCGTTAGCTGAACCGGGGCATCGGCGGCATGTGTCGCGACAGGCAGGATCAGGGCAGCGGCGATCGCGGCCGCTGAGCTTAGAAGGCGCATTGATAATCTCCCATGAACGACGGCATGCCGTATGAAACGCGTGAGGCGGGTCGCCTGCGGAACTGAATGCGCCACATGTGCAGGGTCAGCGCACATCGTGTGCGTACAGTGCGAATGCGATGTCGGCGGTGCGGCCCTGCGGGTCCTTCAGCGGCCGGTCGTCGATGCTGGCCTCGCCGTCGGCATAGACATCGTCGCGGCTGGCGCGCAGATAGAGCGTCAGCGCCCCCTTTTCGCCCTGAAGCGCCAGCGCGTAGCGGCGACCGGCCCGCAGGACGATCGGCGGATGCGCGCTGAAATCGAAGCTCAGCAGGCCCGCCCCTTGCGGCCGATAGGCGATGGCGACGCCCTGACCTGTGCCAAGCAGTTCGGTGCCGGTCTCCACGTCGCGTAGCGACAGAAGCAAGCGGTGCGCGGCGTCCGTGCCGAGGCCGTCGCCAGCGTAGAGGCTGAGCCGGCCCAGTGTAAGGTCGGCGCGCGGCACGAAGGTTTGGGCCAGACGACTGCCGCCGTTCCCCTCGTTAAAACCCAAAGGCTCGGGCGCCTGATCGAAAGGCCGGGTGACCGACGCCAGAGCCGGACGGCCCGGCCAGGTGTCGGGATAGCCCTGGGTGAACTGCTCCACGGTTACGCGAGGGTCGGACTGGCCGGGGTCTGCGGGTGCGGGCACCTTGCCAGCGGGCGGGTGGGGTGGCGTGCTGACGCCCGCCGCGGACTGGGTGACGGGCCACATGCGGCCATCGGCGCCATAGTAAAGATAGTCGATCGTGACGGAGCGGCGGTTACCGGCGCCGGTCTGGCCGTCGGGCATGGTCAACCCGCCATTGTGATAGAACAGGTAGGACTGCCCCTTGAAGCCGTCGATGACGCCGGGGTGGATGGTGTAGCTATTTGGGGTCTGGCCGGTCAGCTCGCCCTGATAGGTCCAGGGCCCGCGAGGGCTGCGCGCGGTGGCATAGGACAGGCGTTCCCAGACATTCTGGTGCGCCATCGATGCATAGGTCATATAGTAGATGCCCTTGCGCTTCGACAGCCACGGCCCTTCGGTGTAGTTGGGCAGCGCGATCTTTTCGATTGGGCCGTCCAGATCGGTCATGTTCGGCTTGAGCCGGGCCAGATAGAGTACCGTATTGCCCCAAGCCATCCAGGCGGTGCCGTCGTCATCGATGAAGACGGTGGGGTCGATGTCGTTCCAGCCATAAGGGCTGGGCGTCATGGCATCGGTGACCAGTGCTGAGCCGCGCGCATCCTTGAACGGGCCCGACGGGTTGTCGGACACCGCAACCCCAATCGACATGCCGGGCCGTGTGTCGTCGTGCTTTACGGTGGCGTAGAGGTAATAGCGACCGTTATTCCGCACCACCTGTGCGGCCCAAGCGGAACTCACGGCCCATTTGAAGTCGGTGGGCTTCATGATGGGGCCATGCGCGGTCCAGTGGCGCAGATCCTTGGACGAATAGCTCAGCCACTCCTTCATGAGGAAGAAGTCGTCGCCCTTGGCCTCGTCATGGCCAACGTAGAGATAGACCGTGTCGTCGACGACCAGCGGCGCGGGGTCGGCGGTGAAGACATCGCGCAGCACCGGGTTGGCGCCGGGTTCAGGGTCCGCAGCCAGCAGGGCGGCAGGCATCGCGGTGCATAGCAGCAGGGCGCTGCGGGCACCCCATGTCAGGAGGAACGGGCGTCGCGCCGCCTGGACCCCCGAAACCGAGATACCGGTCATGCGCAGAGGCAGGCGCGGAATCATTCAAATTCCTCCTTCTGCATTAGCCATGGTGGAAGCCGATAGGCCGCCAGGAATCCCAGGCGCGCATCATCTGCCGACCGTCACGGCGTGGCGAAAATTGCGGCAATCGTCGACGGATTAAAGTCGGCGCCCGTGGTGCGGTTGAACAGCCCGCAGGTGTGATTGGGGTAGGAGCCGGTGTCCCAATAATAGGGTGCAAAGCCATGCCGGATCGCGGATGCGGTGACGTACTGGGTCCAATAGTCCCTATACTTCAGCGAGGGATCATATTCGGTCCTCGAGATGGCACAATATTCGCCGATGATGACGGGGATGCCCTTGTCGGTATAGGCGGCCTTCGCCTTGGCGAATTGGCTGTCGACACGCGCTTCATTGTCCCACGCTTCCCGTGCTGCGGGATCGGTCGCGATCGAACCCCACTGCCAGATGGCGCTGTCGGCATTGAGAGTGAAGTTATAACCATCGTAGTAATGGAACTCCATCATCAGCCGGCCGCTCGCGGTATCGGTTGGGATGGGCGCTCCGCACACGCTGATGGTGTGGTCGATGTTGGTGTTATACCCCTGAAATACCAGCGTTCGCGAGGCATTGTTGCCTCCGGTTGCGCGGACCGCATTGACGAAGGCCTGGTTGAAGCCCGCCTGGACCGTGCAGTTTTCCTGCGACGGCACACCATAGTCGACATGGATTTCGTTGGTGCCGGCGAACAGCAAATGGTTGTCGTAATCTTTGAATTGATTCGCGATTTGGGTCCACAGATTGGTGTAGGCTGCGTTGCCGGCGGCCTGGTTCGCGGCCGTCGGCGTGTACCAATTGCTGTGGTGCTGGTTGATGATGACGTAAAGCCCGGCGTTGCGGGCCATGTCGACGACTTCCTTGACCCGGGCGAGCCAGGTCGGGGCGACCTCCCCGGATGCGTCCATATACTGGGCCCATTCGACGGGAATGCGCACGCTCTTGAATCCAGCCGCGGCGACGGAGTTCAGCAATTGCTGATTTACCGCGGGGTTGCCGAACACAGTTTCCTGAGAAGTCGTGTAGTACTTGGCATAATTGTTGAGCGACTCAAGCGTATTGCCGATGTTCCAGCCCTTGCCGAGATCCGCCGTGGTGACCGCCGCAAGCGTCGGCGTCGGCGTCGGCGTTGGTGTGGGACTTGGTGTCGGCGCGGGTGCGGAAATCACCGTGGGCGTCGGGGCTCCACTTCCTTCTCCACCTCCGCAAGCCGTAAGGCCGAGCACGACCAGCCCGGACAACGGCACACGCCTGTGTAATCCATCACGAAATTTCATTTATCCGCCCCCAAGCATGTCGGTCGCTACCGTTGCGCACTAACGTGCGAGTTCTTCCCGGGGCTATACCTGAACAAATACACGCTGCCGGGAATTGTTTCGGACTGGAGAATGATGGACATGAAATGGAGCCGGTGAGCGGGAACGGGGCTACTCCGTCCGCTCAGTCGGCCGAATCACTACATCATTATTAGAGGTTCTGCCCCAGCCTCGCTTCAACCTCGGTACGATAGCTCCGGCTCAACATGAGATGAGCACCGTTCTTGAGCAAAACTGCGACATCTCCGTGCGAACGACGTTCGAGGAGCTCGATCGATCTGAGATTGACAATGCTCGAGCGATGAATCCGGACGAATCGGAACGGATCAAGCCGGCTCGCGACCGCGGTCAAGCTTGAACGGTAAAGGAATTCTTCGCCCCCGACATGCACCTTCACATATACCCCAGCCGCTTCGACCCAGTCGATATCCTGTGTCATGATAAGGCGGGAATTTTCGCCGGATTTGATGACAATCCAGTCCCAGATCTCCCCCGGCCTCGAGCGCATCGCGACCAGTTTGAGCAATTCCGGACCGAACGAGCCAGAGCCGTCGGAATTGCTCGATCGCACCTCATGCAAACGTTTCTTGACCCGCTCCATCGTCCTTTCATAGCGCTTGTTGCCGAATGGCTTGAGCAGATAGTCGGCCGCGTCGGCTTCGAACGCCTTGAGCGCAAACTGGTCATAGGCCGTGACGAACACCGTCAACGGCATCTCATCCAGCCCCACCGCATCGATGACGCCCAAGCCGTCAATCTCGGGCATCTGCACGTCGAGGAATACCATGTCGGGCTTGGCCTGCTGGATCAGCGTAATCGCCTCTAGGCCATTTTCGGCCTCCAATATCTGACCGATGTCGCAATCCTTCGCGAGCCGGTCGGTAAGCCGCCGCCGCGCTGGCGCTTCATCATCCACGACCAGTGCGCAGATCGGCTTAAGTTGCGCTTTCATCGATCTCGGCTCCGATCGTGTGCAGGGGAATTTGGATGGCCACGTGCGTGCCGACGCCCTGGCGCGGCGAGACGTTGAAGTGATGTGCGCCGGCTTCGGAATAAAGCATTTCCAGCCGTTCGCGTGTCACCCGTAGGCCTAGCCCCGATGACGTCTCGATCCGCCAATCGGGGGGAAGCCCGACCCCGTCGTCCTGCACGTCGATCTGCAACCTGTCATTCGCGAGACGTGCCGAAATCGCGATCGTCCCGCCCGACATCCGGCGCTCGATTCCGTGCCGGATCGCATTTTCGACGAGCGGCTGGAGCAGCAGCGAGGGGACCATGGCCGAAAGCGTTGCCGGGTCGGCATCGATCCGGATGTCGATCCTGTCGCCGAAGCGGAGCTTTTGAATCGCGAGATAATGATCGAGCAGCGCCAATTCCTGTGCGAGCGTAATCTCCGCACTGCTTTGGCAATCGAGCGACCCCCTGAGTAGCGCGCCCAGATCCTCGATCATCTCCTGGCCCAACTCCGGATTGGCGACGACCTGCGACGATATGGCGTTGAGCGCGTTGAACAGGAAATGCGGTTCGAGCTGGAGGCGGAGCATGTTCAGGCGAGCTTCGATAAGTCGCTTTTCGACTCTTTCCAGTTTGAGCTGGCTGGTCAGGAGCCGGTTATAGAAGTTGAACGCCTGCAAAATGCCCACGAAGGCGCAATAGGTCACCCAGCCCCCCATAAAGAAATAGATCGCGAACCCCGGGTCCCGGAGCGGGTTCCAATATATGTCCGGGATCGGATAGAGAATCAGGCCGGTGAGGTACGTATGGACCAGGGTGAATGGAATGCTCAGCGGCAGATAGATCAGGAGCAGCTTCGCCGCGTTTTGCTGCGACGATTTCAATTTACGATCGATCAGCAGAACCGCCGGCGTGAGCAACGCCCAGGTCCAGGCATCAATTATATGCGAGATAAAGGGGAGCCATTCAAAACCATCGAACACCTCCGGCACGGCCTGAAAAAGACCCACCACAGTCCAGATCGATATCGTCACGATCATCGATAGAATCATCGTGCGCCGGGTGCCTCTCCAAGGCGGCGCGAACTGGGCGTCTGGCTGCGCCATGGAACGCAGTTTAGTCGCGGCTGAGGCGCGATCGTGCATGGCCTGTTTCATCTGCGGCTAAAGGGCCTCTCGGTCGGCAGCGGCATGATAGAGCATCCCCGCCGGTTCCCCAACCAATTCAACGTCGATCCGTGCGAGCTACGCTTCACATGCCGTCCCTGCTCAACCAATCCACTCCCGCGATTCTCGATCCATCATTGACCCATCCGTCGCCAGGCCATGTCGACGCGACGGCGAATGAAATGATCTGCTGCGCGCGCTTGCGCCGCCTGACCAAGCTCCGCCATTTGCAGCCGGAGGCCAAGGCGCCTCGCGCGCATTTTTTCAAAAATGTTAGGATCTGGATTTTTCCGTCGTAGTCGGGATTCCGGCAAAGATGAGTTGGGGCGTTAGCGCTACGATCCCGTTAAAACCACGAGTGTGGCGCCAATCCACCCTCGACGAATCGTGGACTTGCCGGCAAATTTATGGAACTTGTCTGAGTTATTGGATGCGAATCGGTCGTTATCGATAGCTGATGTCTCGGGTCGATGTTCACAAAGCGTCGCCCGCAAGATCAAAGTTCCAAGGGAGAAGGTCAGGTGGTCACGTTCAGCAAGCGCGGGATACTGGTCGCGCCGATCGCAGCCGCGCTCCGTGTGCATTCCACAGCGCGAGCGCAGGGGCCAGCCTCCAATGGCTCACGACAACTGGACGCCGTTCAACCCTACCGCGAAGGACATCCGGTTCATGAAGGTCATGGAGGCGCTCTACGCCCTCACGCTCGGCGAGCCTTACGGCACAGGCGAGATACGCTCGCTGGCTTTGGACAATCCGCACGAACGCCGACGGGTGCGTCAGGCTCGGTTGCTCGGGCATCCCGGCTCCATGCGCTTTCTCCGGTCCGATCAGGCGCTCGTGATCCAGCTTCCCGAGAAGCTGCCCACACGGCACTCCAGCGTGTTCAAGGTCGACTTTGCCTCATGGCCGGGGTCGGCCTCTTGCCTGGACGCCTCCGCCCCAATCACTCGGATAAGCCGCAGACGGGATTACACTGATGAACCACGATATTGTCCCGGAGGGCGGGCATCGCGCTGACGCTGACGCTTGCCACCATTATCACCCCTTCGCTGCAACTCCCCAGGGGCAGATGCGGAACCAAGCTACAAAAAAGGCAAGCACCATGCGGCATCGGTCGAAACCATCCGGAATTATTCAATCCGCGCTGGTGTCATGCTTGGCCTTGACGCTGGCTTCGTGCGCAACCCCGGCATCTGCGCGGAATCGGAGCGCTCCAGTGGCGAGCGCCTCCCACGGCATGTGGACTGCGACCTGGACGCCGGATAACGGTAACGGAACCTTCACCAACCCCTTGTTTTATGATGAATTTTCTGATCCGGATATGATCCGCGTTGGCGACTGGTTCTATCTGACCGGCACCACCATGCACAGCATGCCGGGGCTGCCAATCTTGCGCTCGAAAGACCTGGTTAACTGGGAATTCGTCGCCTATGCCATGGACAAGATCGACCTCGGCCCGGCTTTCCGGCTGGAGGACGGCAAAAGCGTCTACGGCCAGGGTATCTGGGCGCCGTGCTTCCGCTACCATGAAGGCAAATTCTACATCTTCTCGAACATCAACGGGCAGATGACCCAGATGTTCACGGCCACCGATCCGAAGGGGCCGTGGACCCGCACGCCGATGAAGCGCGGCTTTCATGACCTGTCCGTCCTGTTCGACGACGATGGCAAGGCCTATGTCGTCTGGGGGCACAAGGATATGCGCCTGGCGCAGCTTACCGATGACCTGACCGACATCGTTCCCGGCACCGAGCGCACCCTGTTCACCACCGATGCCGGCATGGGTGAGGGCGCGCATTTCTATAAGATCGATGGCAAATATTACATCATCAGCGCCAATTATTCCGGCGGTTTTCGCATGCCGGCGGCGCGGGCGGATCACGTTCTGGGGCCCTATGAGGTCCATCGCTCGATCAGCCAGCACGAGGATTTCGGCATGGCGTCAAGCATTCGCCTGGCGACCTCCAAGCCGCCGTTCAAGACCTGGGGGCCCGACCCCGTCACCAAACATAGTTTGGCGATGCACCAAGGGGGCATCGTTCATACGCCTGCGGGCGAATGGTGGGGCTTTTCAATGATGGATTTCAATTCCATCGGGCGCTTGCTCAGCCTGTCTCCGATCACCTGGAAGGACGGCTGGCCCTATTTCGGCCTACCGGGTAATCTGACGCGCACGCCGCGGACCTGGGTGAAGCCAAAAACCGCCAAGCGACAGCCGGTACGCGTGCCTTATCAGCGCAGCGATGATTTTTCGGCACGGCAACTCCAGCCTCTATGGCAGTGGAACCACGTCCCGGTCGACGGCAAATGGTCGTTGTCGGAACGGCCTGGCTTCCTGCGGCTTCACGCCCTGCCGGCGACCAGCTTCTATGACGCGCGCAACACACTGACACAGCGGGCGATCGGACCGATGTCGACGCCCACCGTTCTGCTCGATGCGTCGGGCCTGAAGTCAGGCGACACAGCCGGGCTGGGCCTGCTCAATCTGCCCTATGCGACCTTGGGCGTCGAAAAGCGCGCCGATGGCCTCGACATCGTCTTTTATGATCAGCGCCGCGACCAGTCGGCGCGGGTGAAGATGACCGGGACGCGCATCTGGCTGCGGGCCGATTGCGATTATCTCACCGAAAAGGCTCGCTTCAGCTATTCGTTGGACGGCGTCACCTTTGTCCCGATCGGTGACGAGGTGGCGCTGATCTACCAGACCTTCACCTTCCAGGGTGTTCGCTATGGATTGTTCAACTACAACAAAGCCGGTGCCGAGGGCGGCTATGCCGATTTCGACAGTATCGACATTTATCAGCCGCATACCCGCGGGCTGATGCGGCCCATTCCCTATGGCCGATCGATCCGGCTGGCATCGTTTCGCGCGACGACCGGGCTGGCGGCTAGTGGCGAGCGCTTGGCTTCGGCTGACCCGACGCGGTTCGAGGTCGTCGACCGCCGGTTGGGCCGCGTCGCCCTGCGATCGGGCCGTCGCTATGTCACGGTCGATAAGGATGGCGAGGTGACGATTGCGGCCAGCCAGTCCGGCACGGCGCAAACCTTCCAATGGATTGAAACGCCCACTGGGGAACTGGTCCTTATGTCGCTGGCCACCAACCGCTTCCTGCGTATCGATCCGCAGACCCGGGACATCCGAGCCGACAGTCCCGGCCCCATGCCGGACGACAGCGACGGCGCGCGCTTTATCTGGTCGGAATAATATTTCTAACAGGCCTGCCTCATCCAGTTCCGCGCCGACGCCCGACTAATTGAAACTGCGAAACGGCAAGACCGGGTCGATTGCAAGATTCTGATCGACCCAGACCGTTCCGCTGTCGATCTGCCGAGCATCCGCCAAGGCGCGATCGACATCCCATAGGGTCCCTGCGAGCCCGAATTGGGAATCATTGGCATGCGCGATAACCTGGACGACAGAGTGTATTGAACTGATGCGGTGGATGCCTCCCTTCAGTTCGCTGAACCATAGAAGTGCCGTTCTGCTCGCTGGATTGGTACTTGAATCGCATTATAATAATGGTGTTCCCCCGAAAGCGGGAACACGGAGCGTGCGTCGGCTTACCCCACACGGGGTTCCCGCTTTCGCGGGAATGACGAAGCCATAAGAACCAAAACGGCAGCTTCCGGTCGCTTCCCGCCAATCCTCCCCGTCGCGAAGCCAGGGGGAGGAGGAATTTCCGCAATCGCTCGCCAGCCGACGAACCTCTTTTCCTGCTCGTATCGAGCGAAGTCGAGACACTCATCGGCGTCCGGCCCGGGGGCATTTCGACGAACGGTAGGGGTAGGCCAGATCGTTCAACCAGCGGAAACCCGCCGCTTCAGATCAAGAACATCATCGTCGCGGTAAAGAAGATCGCGAAACTCTGGAGGAACAGCCGGAAATCATTGTTCGAAAAGATGGTCGACGGTTCGCGGTGCGCCGCCAGCGCCGTGCGCAACTCGCCCTGCCAACTTTCGGGCGCGTTCAACCGCGCGATCGTTACCTGGCGCGCGCCATGCTCGCGGATAAGGCGGCGAATATCGACATGACTTTCCGAGTCCATGCCGCAAGCTAGGAATTTCTTAACGGCTCGGTAAGGTTAAAAGATCGTTAACATCTGTCCCGTGCCAAAGCGGGACGTCAGCCGCCCGCCATCGGTCGCACGCGCACCGCCTTCCGATCGGCCGCCCCCGCCTGAAACGGCTTGCACCGCTGCGGCCGCATTCGCGGGCCGAGGCACAGCCGCACTTCCTTCAACCACCCCTGCCGGTCGGTCGATACCGCGATCATCGGCTCCGAAATCCCGCGATTGGCAGCGGCGAAAGCGCGGCGGATGCCGCCCGCGGTCTGCGGCCTCGCCGCCAGCGCCTTCATGTCGGGAAAGCGCACCGCGCCGAACAATATCGCCGCCGACCGGAAATAGGCGGCCGGGTTCGGGCTCATGCACGTCCCATGCTTCGCCCATTCATGTTGCAGCAGCTGAACCGACGGGGTCATGCACATATGTTTGCGCAATACCGGCTGCGGCACGATCCTGGCCGGGCGGCACCATTGCGGATAGCCGGGACTGTCGGTTTCGGGCCACAGCCCGTGCAGCACCCAGCCGAACCGCCCGCTCTCGCCCGAACATTGGAACCGGTCGCGCGCATCGCGCGGGTTCCGCACGCCGGCGCAATGCTGCGGCGACCAGCTCATCGCCAGCAGATAGCCCGTCGCCTTCGGATTGCGCACCGGTTCGCCGCGCTTCGGCTGTTCGATCCGCGGCACCGATATGCGATCAGGAACCGAACAGGCCAGCGCCTGCGCCCCGGCCGCGACCGGCATCAGCGCCAGCGGCAGCGCCGCTGCGCTAAGCCAGCGCAAAGTCGAGCCCGATGTCCGCCGCCGGCGCCGACTGGGTCAGCCGCCCGACCGACACATAGGTCACGCCCGTCGCGCCGATCTCGCGGATCGTGTCGAGCCGTACCCCGCCCGACGCCTCGGTCGGCACCTTGCCGTCCACCAGCGCGACGCACTGGCGCAGCTCGCCCAGGTCCATATTGTCGAGCAGCAGGTGCGTCGCCCCGGCGGCAAGCGCGGGTTCGACCTGCGCGACGCGGTCGACCTCGACGATGATGTCGGCGATTCCCGCTGCGACCGCCCGCTGCACCGCTTCCTCGACCGATCCCGCGACCGCGACATGATTGTCCTTGATCATCGCCGCGTCCCACAGGCCCATGCGGTGATTCTTCGCGCCGCCCATGCGCGTTGCATATTTCTCCAGCACGCGCAGGCCCGGGATCGTCTTGCGCGTGTCGAGCAAAGTCGCGCCGGTTCCCGCGAGCGCATCGACATATTGGCGCGTCATCGTCGCGATGCCCGACAAATGCTGCACCGTGTTGAGCGCCGAGCGTTCGGCGGTCAGCATCGCGCGCGCGTTGCCCGACAGGCGCATCAGGTCGCTGCCCGCGGCAACTTCGGCGCCTTCCTCGACCAATATCTCGATCGCCATGGCAGGATCGAGCGCGCGAAAGAAACGTTCGGCGATCGGCAGCCCCGCGACGATGATCGCATCGCGGCTGTCCATCACCCCGCCGAAGCGCGCATCGGCGGGGATCGTCGCCATCGACGTGATGTCGCCCCCCGCCCCCAGATCCTCTGCCAAAGTGGCGCGGACAAAGGCATCGAGATCGAATTCGGGCAGGGAAAACTGGGTCATGTGCCCTCCGATAATCGGCTGGACCGGCAAATCAACTTGACGTTTACGTAAACTAGCGCTGACATGGACGCCACCCGGCACCTTAGCCAACATCGGAGAGGCCAAATGCAATCCCCCATATGCGCAATGCTCGGTATCGAATTTCCCCTTCTCGCCTTCTCGCACTGCCGCGACGTCGTGGTCGCCGTGTCAAAGGCGGGCGGCATGGGCGTCTTCGGCGCCGCCGCGCTGCCGCCCGAACGGCTCGAAGAGGAACTGGCGTGGATTGACGAACATATCGGCGGCCGCCCCTATGGCGTCGACCTGATCGTTCCCAACAGCTTCGCCGGCAAGGGCGACGCGCCCTCGCCCGCCGCCGCGAAAGTGCCGGACACGCACCTGCAATTCGCCGCTGACCTGCTCGGCAAGTTCGACGTCGACGCGGCGGGACTCGAAGCCGCGATGGAGACGCGCCAGAGCTTTGGCGACAATATGCACGCGGATGGGGCCGCAAAGCTCCTCGAGGTCGCTTTTCGCCACCCGATCAAGCTGATCGCCAACGCGCTCGGCGTTCCGCCGCCGCTGATGCTCGAACTCGGCAAGCGCCACAATGTCCCCGTCGCCGCGCTCGTCGGCACGCGCGACCATGCGCTGGCGCAGGTTCGCGCAGGCGTCGACATCCTCGTCGTCGCGGGCGGCGAAGCAGGCGGCCATTGCGGCGAAGTCGCGACGATGGTCCTCGTCCCCGAAGTCGCGGCGGCGGTCGAAGCCGTCGGCGCCAACACCCCCATCCTCGCCGCCGGCGGCATCGTCACCGGACGCCAGATGGCAGCGGCGATGGCGATGGGCGCGCATGGCGCCTGGTGCGGATCGGTCTGGCTCACCACTGCCGAGGCCGAAACCAACCCGGTCGTGAAGGAAAAGATGCTCGCCGCATCGGCGCGCGACACGGTACGCTCGAAAAGCCGCACCGGCAAACCCTCGCGCCAGCTCCGTTCGCCCTGGACCGATGCGTGGGAAGCCGACGGCGCGCCCAAACCGCTGCCGATGCCGCTGCAGTCGCTCGTCAGCGAACCCGCGTTGCGCAAGGTCGATAAATTGTCCGAAGGCGGGCACGAAGGCGCAAAGGCGCTCGCAACCTATTGGGTGGGCCAAGGCGTCGGCCTGATGAACGAGGCGATGGGGGCTGGACAGGTGGTGCAGGCGTTCAAGGAAGACTGGATCGCCGCCTGCGAACGCCTCAACGGATTTCTGGGCGACTAGCTCGCGTTGTTGATCCTCCCTGCCGCGCAGCGATGGGGGGTGGCAGCCGCATCGCGGCTGACGGAGGGGCAGAGCGCGAAGCGCTCGCGATGCTCGCAGCCCCTCCGCCATGCTCCGGCTGGTCCCCCTCCCCATGCCTGCGGCACGGGGAGGATTGCGGTCGTCGATTACGAAACGGTCGCCTTGACGATCTTGCCGGGTTCGCGCGGCGGCTCGCCCTTGGGCAGCGCGTCGACATTTTCCATGCCTTCGGTCACTTCGCCCCAGACCGTATATTGGTTGTCGAGGAAACGCGCGTCCTCGAAGCAAATGAAGAACTGGCTGTTCGCGCTGTTCGGATTCTGCGCCCGCGCCATCGAACAAACGCCGCGGACGTGCGGCTCGCCGCTGAATTCCTGCGGCAGGTCGGGCAGCTCGCTCCCGCCCATGCCGGTGCCCGTCGGGTCGCCGCCCTGCGCCATGAAGCCCGGAATCACGCGATGGAAAACGACGCCATCGTAGAACCCTTCTTTCGCCAGCGTAGTGATGCGCTCGACATGCTGCGGCGCAAGATCGGGGCGAAGGCGGATGACGACATCGCCGGTCGACAGCGAAAGCGTGAGGGTGTCGGACATGTTGAAACTCCTGCGGTCTGTGTTGGCGGTCCCATAGCGGGGGTCGCCGCCAATGCCACGTATTAATTCGCAAAACGCCGTTCGCGGCGTTGCCTTCGGCGGGCCGCAGCACTAGGGGAAAGCTCGGACGCCGCAAAAGCCAGGGAGGACCGCGCGATGGACAAACGCGAAGATTCCCTGCCACCTGAAGACGCGGAGATCGTCGAGGATCGCCAACCCGCGCCGCGCGAAGCCGAGACCGAACTGGACGAGGACGATCGGTTGAAACCCGAATTCGTCCGCGACGTGATCGATCTTGCCGAGGCGGGCGAAGGCGAGGCGGCGCGCGAGCGCGTCGGCCGTCTCCACCCCGCCGACATCGCCGACCTGTTCGAACTCGCACGCACCGACGAACGCCCGATGCTCGCGGCGGTCCTCGGCGACATGCTTTCCGCCGACGTGCTCGCGGAAATGAACGATTATGTCCGCGAGGAACTGATCGACCTTCTCGCGCCAGAGCAAGTGGCCGAGCTGGCCTCCGAACTCGATACCGACGACGCGGTTGCGATCATCGAGGATATGGAGGAGGACGAGCAACAAGCCGTCCTTCAGGCGATGGAGCCCGAGGATCGCGCCGCGATCGAGGACGCGCTCTCCTTCCCCGAGGAATCGGCGGGCCGCCTGATGCAGCGCGACCTGGTCGCGGTGCCCGAGCATGTGACGGTCGGCGATGTGATCGATCGCCTCCGCGAAGATACCGAACTCGCCAGCGATTTCTGGGAAATCTTTGTTGTCGACCCGATGCACAAGCCGGTGGGCACCTGCCAGCTCAGCTGGATCCTGCGGACGCCGCGCGACATCGCGATCAGCGATGTCATGAAACGCGAACAGACGTTGATCCCCGTCGATATGGATCAGGAAGAGGTTGCGCTGCGCTTTCAGAAATATGCGCTGATCTCTGCCGCCGTCGTCGACAAGGACGGCCGGCTGGTCGGTATGATCACGGTCGATGATATCGTCCACATCATCCAGGAAGAGGCGGGCGAGGATATATTGCGTCTGTCGGGCGCCGGCGATGGCGACATCAACGAACCGATCCGCGAAACCTATAGCGCGCGCGTCCGCTGGCTCGTCGCCAATCTGGGCACCGCGCTGCTGGCTTCATCGATCGTCGGCTTCTTCGGCGGAGCGATCGAACATATGGTTGCGCTCGCGGCGCTGATGCCGATCGTCGCGGGGGTCGGCGGAAACGCCGGGACCCAGACGCTCGCGGTGACCGTCCGCGCGCTGGCGATGAACCAGCTTACCGATTCGAACAGCTGGCGTGCGATCTGGCGCGAAATGAAGATCGCCTTGCTGAACGGCGGGACGATTGCGCTCATCGCCGGCACCGCGACCGCGCTGTGGTTCGGCAATCCGCAGCTTGGCGGCGTCATCGCCGCGGCGATGATTGTGAACATTTTCGTCGCGGGCGTTTCCGGGGTGGCGATCCCGCTCCTGCTCGACCGGCTCGATCAGGACCCGGCGGTGGCGAGTTCGATTTTCGTCACGATGACGACCGATTCCATGGGCTTTCTCGCCTTCCTGGGGCTGGCGGTCCTCAGCGGACTGACCTCGCTCTGAGAGCAAGTCGCTGGAATCCAATCGATTCAAAGCATCGGAAAAAAATTTTATCGCGGCAATTTATTTCGGGAACTTATCCGCCGCATCGGTCGTTTTCCATTCGAGCAGCGGTCATCGCCCCCCCGCAGCGCTGCTCAGCAACATTGGCCCGGCCCGCATTCCCTCCCCCCCCTCGAAGCGTGCCGGGCCATTTTGCAACATATCCTGAGAGGTTGGTAATATGACGAGCTTCCGTGCAATTTTCCTCGCCCTGCTGGCAAGCGTTCTGGTCACTGGTTGCAACACGGTGAAGGGTGCTGGCCGCGATATCGAATCCGTCGGTCAGGCTGGTAGCGACGCCATCAACTGATCTTGAATAACTTACCCTAAGCCTCTTCGAGAGGCTCGACAGGCGCCTCTTCGGCGCCTGTTTTGCGTCGGCGCTGGGTAAACCAGATCGCAAAGATCGAAATCTCGTAGAGCAGGATCAACGGCACCGCGAGCAGGAACTGGCTCAGGATATCCGGCGGGGTGGCAACCGCCGCGATCGCAAAGGCCGCGACGATCATATAGCGCCGCGCCGAAATCAGCTGGTCGCGGCTGACGAGGCCGGCGCGCTCGATGAGCATCAGCAGGATCGGCAACAGGAACGCGATCCCGAACGCCATGATGAATTGCATGGTGAAGTCCAGGTAATTGCCGACCGAGGGCAGTGCTTCCTGCGTCACTCCGCCGACATCGCCCTGAAAACCGAGCAGGAAGCGCAGCGCGAGCGGGATGGTGATGAAATAGGCGAAGCTGGCGCCGATAGCGAACAACAGCGGGGTCGCGAACAGAAAGGGCAGCAACGCCCGCTTTTCCTGACGATAAAGCCCTGGCGCGACGAATTTCCAGAGCTGGTTTGCAATCACCGGAAAGGCGATCATCATCGACGCGAAGAAGGCGACTTTCACCTCGACGAAAAAAGCTTCGAACAGCTGGGTATAAATCAGCTTGCCCTGCCCCGCCGCGATCAGCGGCTGGACGAGGATCGCGAAAATCGGCCGCGCGAAATAAAAGCAGACGCCGAAGGCGAGCGCGACTGCAAGCAGCGACTTGAGCAGGCGCGACCGCAGCTCGATCAGGTGGTCGAGCAGCGGCATCTTGCCGCCAGCACCGTCCTCGTCGGCCGGTTTTTCGGGCATCTCCTCGCTCATGGCAGCGGCCCGTCGCGCGGCGGGATTTCATGCGTCTCGGACTTTTCAGGTACTGCAGCCGCCTGCGGCTCCGGCGTCTCGTCCGCCTTTTCGGCTTTCACGGGGGTCGAGGCCGCGACGGCATCGGGCCCGTCGATGCGGGGAAATTCGCGCATGATCGCTTCGTTTTGCTCGCGCCACTGCTTCTCGAGCTCTTCGAGTTCGGCCTCGCGCATCATCGTGTCGAGTCCTGCGCGAAAGTGACGCGCCATGCCGCGCGCCTTGCCCATCCATTTTCCGACGAAACGCATCGCCTTGGGGAGGTCCTTGGGGCCGATGACGACCAGGGCCACCGCCACGACGAGCAACAACTCGGTGGGCGCGACATCAAACATTTAAAAGCCCAATCCCCGCAGGCGGTCGGAAATCAGCGGTTTTCGGTTTCCGCGGTCGGGGTCGGCGCCGGCGCGTCGGGGACGCGCTGGCCTTCGATCTGCTTGGGCGCCGGGGTCGGCGCATCATCGTCGGCCATGCCCTTCTTGAAGCTTTTGATGCCTTTGGCGACATCGCCCATCATGTCCGAAAAGCGGCCCTTGCCGAACAGCAGCAGGACCAGAATCCCGACGATCAGCCAGTGCCAGATGCTCAAACCACCCATCTCAAATCTCCTTGAGCCGCCCATATAGGGCGAAGCCCCGCCGAATGCACGATACGATTGAAAAAAACGTCAGGCTTCTTCGCCGTCCTTGACCAGGTCCAGTTCGCCCATCGCTTCTTCGAAAGCCAGATCGACCGGATCGAGCAGGCCTGCGGCGCGCAGATCTTCGATACCCGGCAAATCCTTGCGGCTGCTAAGCCCGAAATGCTGCAAAAATGCGTCGGTGGTCTTGTAGATCAGCGGACGTCCGGGCACCTCGCGCCGCCCCGCGGGCACGATCCATTCGGCCTCCATCAAGACGTCCAGCGTGCCTTTCGACGTCTGGACCCCGCGGATCGCCTCGATCTCCGCGCGGCTCACCGGTTCATGATAGGCGACGATGGCCAAGACCTCGGCCGCCGCACGCGACAATTTGCGCGGATCGTCGCGTTCGCGGCGCAGCAGGTGCGCAAGGTCGGCCGGCGTCTGGAAATGCCAATGCCCGCCGCGTTCGACCAGTTCGATCCCGCTCCCCGCATGGCGCGCGGCGATCGCCACAATGATCCCGCGGACCTCGCCCGGCGTCATCTCGTCGCCGAGCCGGTTCGCCACCTGCCGCGCGTCGAGCGGCTCGTCACTCGCGAACAACATGGCCTCTATCGCGCGTTCGAGGTCGTCGATCATGCTTGTGCGGCTTTCAGGTAAAGGGGTTCGAATGCGCCGTCCTGCTTCAGGTCGACGCGGCCCTGCCGCGCCAGCTCGAGCGCGGCGACAAAACTCGACGCGATGGCCGAACGGCGTAGCGGGCCATCATAATCCGCCGGAAGGAAATCGGACAGTTCGGCCCAATCGAGCTTTACCCCCAGCATTCGCTGGAGGTGATGGAGCGCGGCGTCGAGCGTAACGACCGGCCGCCGCGAGACCATATGGACGACCGGTTCGTTGCGCAGCTTGACCTGGCCATAGGCCGACAGAAGATCGTACAGGCTGGCATCCCACCGCCGCACCCGGACGTCGCGCAGGCCCTCGGGCTTCGCGCGCAGGAACACGTCGCGCCCGACGCGATCGCGTGCCAGCAGGCGGGCCGCCGCCTCGCGCATCGCCGCCAGCCTCTGCAAGCGCAATTGCAGGCGCAGCGCCAGTTCGTCGGGGGATGGGTCCTCGAGCGGGTCCTTGGGAAGCAGGAGCGCCGATTTGAGGTAGGCGAGCCACGCCGCCATCACCAGATAATCGGCCGCCACCTCCAGCTTCAGCTCGCGCGCTTCGGCAATAAAGGTCAGATATTGCTCGACGAGGGCAAGGATCGATATCTGCTTGAGGTCGACCTTTTGGCTTCGCGCCAGCGCGAGCAGCAGGTCGAGCGGGCCTTCCCAGCTTTCGAGCGACAGCTGCAGGGCATCGTCGCGTTCGGGGGCCGCCACCGTCGTTTCAAAGGCGAGCGGCAGTTCGTCCATCGCGCGTCAGGCGATCGCCAGCAGCGCGTCGCGCTGATCGACCAGCGTGGCAAAGGCCCGGTGGTCGGCCGCACCCGCGATCCGGTCCATAGCCCCCTCCAGCCGCGCCTGCGACACGGCGCTGATCGGGTCGAGCGCATGGGCGATACCCACCATATCGTCCATCTTGCCCCAGCAATTGAGCGCGATATCGCATCCGGCTGCAACCGCGGCGGCGGCGCGCGAGGGCACATCGCCCGACAGCGCCTCCATATCGAGGTCGTCGCTCAGCAGCAGGCCGTGGAACCCGATGCGCTGGCGGATGACGCTGTCGATGACGATCGGAGAGAGCGTCGCCGGCCGATCGGCATCCCAGGCGGTAAAGACGACGTGACAGGTCATCGCCATCGCCGCGTCGCGCAGCGCGGCAAAGGGCGCCAGATCGGTCTGGAGATCGCGGTCTGGCGCCGTGACGACCGGCAGTTCCTTGTGCGAATCGAGCACGGCGCGCCCGTGTCCCGGGATATGCTTGACGATACCGACGACGCCGCCATCCTGCAGCCCGCCCAAGATCGCGCGGCCGAGCGCCGCAACGCGCATCGGCTCGCTGCCCAGCGCGCGATCGCCGATGACGTCGCTCGCACCCGGCTGGCGGACGTCGAGCAGCGGCAGGCAATCGACCGTAATCCCGACCTCGGACAGCATCGCCGCGAGCGCCATGGCATTGAGCCGCGCCGCCTCGATCGCGCTCGCCGGCGCACGCTCGTACAGCGCATCGAACGCCGCGCCGCTCGGGAAAGCGGGCCATTCAGGCGACTTCATGCGCGCCACACGCCCGCCCTCCTGGTCGATCAGGATCGGCAGGTTCGCGCGTCCGTCGAGGCTGCGCAATTCGTCGGTCAAGCGGCGCAGCTGTTCGCGATTTTCGATGTTGCGCCCGAACAGGATATAGCCCGCGGGGTCGCTGTCGCGAAAGAAAGCGCGCTCGTCGTCGGTGAGGGTCAGGCCCGACAGGCCGAAAATAGCCGGTATCATCGTGCGTCAATCTCCATCGATCGCCGCCCCCTCATGCGGCAATCCGGGCAAGCAACATGCCATAATGGCAGCATTGCACCAACGGAGTCTGCGGCCAAGCGGGCCGAATCAGCGGACGACGACGCAATTTTCACCGGCAACGCGCAATTTTCCGCACAAATTCGATGCGTTGGCGGCGGTTCCTGCGGATACGCGCAAACGATAGACGGTCGCGTTGCCCACCTTGGCGGGCGATACCGATTTATTGAGTTCGGCCAGATAGGCGAAACGTTTCGACAAGTTGGTCCATGCCTTGGCGGCCGCGGCATCGCTGCTGAAGGCGCCGAGTTGGATCATCGCGCCGCCCGATGCAGGTTCGGCCTTTGCCGCGCCGCCGGGCGTCTTGACCGAGGTTGCCGCCGGGGCGGCCTCGCCCTTACCCTTGCCCTTGTCGGCGGGCGCAGATTTTGCCGTCTTCGCGGCAGCAACCTTATCGGCCGCGGCTGTCTTCGCCGCCGCTTCGCGCTCCTGCGGGGTCACTGCGGGCTCTTCGGGCATGCGCGTCGGATCGACCTTGCCTGCGGGTTCGGCGCCTTCGCTGGCGGAGAAGCTGGCATCGCCCTCCCCTTCGAAGGTTTTTGCCCCGTCGGTCTTCGGCACCACCTTGTAATCGCCTTCCTGCGCGGCGATCAACTCGCCCTTCCCCCGCGCACCGCCATTCTGGATCCACCACAGGCCGCCGAGCACCGCGCCGATCAGCAGCAAGCCGCCGAGCACCATGATCAACAGTCGCGCGGGCGACACCTCACCATCGTCTTCATAGCCATCGGCGGCTTCGAGCCAGGGCAGGCGATCTTCCTCACCGAGCCCCAGCCCCGCTTCGCCCTGCCCCGCGTCCTTTCCCTCGGCCATCAATTCATCTCCTCGAGCGCCTCAACCCCCATCAGGGACAGCCCGTTGCGGATAACCTGCCCGATTCCGTCGGCCAAATAAAGCCGCGTCGCAGTCAATTCGGGATCATCGTCGAGCACGATGCGCGAGGCAGGATCGTCATTGCCCAGATTGTACCAGGCGTGGAACGCCGCCGCGACGTCCGCGAGGTAGAACGCAATGCGGTGCGGTTCGCGCGCCGATGCCGCCGCCTCGACGATCCGGGGGAATTGCGCGAGCAACTTCACCAGCCCCAATTCATGCGCGTTCAGCCGTGCGGGCGCAGGTGCCGGCAACGCAATCCCCGCATCGGCGGCCTTTTTGCGCAGCCGCGAAATGCGGGCGTTGGCATATTGCAGGTACCAGACCGGATTGTCGCGCGATGCCTCGACCACCTTCGCGAAATCGAAATCCATCTGCGCATCGGCCTTGCGCGTCAGCATGGTGAAGCGCACCGCGTCCTTGCCGACTTCGTCGACCACATCGGCGAGAGTGACGAAATTGCCCGCGCGCTTCGACATCTTGAACGGCTCGCCATTTTTGAGCAGGCGGACCATCTGCACCAGCTTGACGTCGAAACGCGTCTTGCCGCCGGTCAGCGCCGCCACCGCGGCCTTGATCCGCTTGACCGTGCCGGCATGGTCGGCGCCCCAGATGTCGATCAGTTCGTCGGCATTCTGGCTCTTCTGGAAATGATAGGCGAGGTCGGCGCCGAAATAGGTCCAGCTGCCGTCCGATTTCTTGATCGGGCGATCCTGATCGTCGCCGAATTTTGTCGATCGGAACAGCGGCAGCTCGACCGGTTCCCAATCCTCGGGTGTCTCGCCCTTGGGCGCTTCAAGCTGGCCGTCATAGACCAGGTCATGATCGCGCAGCCATTGTTCGGCGGCGGCGGGTTTGCCCGCGGCCTGCAATTCGGCCTCCGAGGAGAAGAGGTCGTGATGGATGCCGAGCTTGGCCAGGTCGGCACGGATCATGTCCATCATCGCGCTGACCGCTTCGGCGCGAAACAGGCCCAGCCATGCGCTTTCGGGCGCGCCGACGAAACGGTCGCCATATTCGGTCGCCAGCCTGCTCGCGACCGGGATCAGATAGTCGCCGGGGTAGAGGCCTTCGGGGATCGCGCCGACATCCTCGCCGAGCGCCTCGCGGTAGCGCATGTGGACCGAGCGGGCGAGCACATCGACCTGCGCGCCGGCGTCATTGACATAATATTCGCGGATCACCTCGTGCCCCGCATATTCGAGCAGCGCGGCGAGCGCATCGCCGACGACGGCGCCACGGCAATGGCCGACATGCATCGGCCCGGTCGGGTTCGCCGAAACATATTCGACATTGACGCGCCGGCCCTGTCCCATCGCCGAGCGGCCATAATCGGCGCCTTCGCTGAAAATCAGCGCCAGTTCGTCGCGCCAGCTGTCGTCGCCGAGACGCAGGTTGATGAATCCCGGGCCCGCGACGCTCGCCTCGGTCACCTCCTCCAGCATCCCCAGTTCTGCAACGAGCAGATCCGCGAGCGCGCGCGGGTTCATGCCGGCCGGCTTGGCTAGAACCATCGCGGCGTTGGTCGCGACGTCGCCATGCGCGGGATCGCGCGGCGGCTCGACACTGATCGCCGAGCGGTCGAGCCCGGCTGGCAAGGCGTTGCGGGCGGCGAGCGCATCGAGCGCGACGCCGATATGGTCGGAAAAACGGCTGAACAGGGTCACGGGACGGGCCTATCTTCGATCGGAGAAAGTCTTGCGCGCGCCCTATAACAGCTTGGCGCACGCGAAAAGCCCTGCGTCACCGGGCGGCGCGCAGGGCGTAACCGGGCGAACGGCGCCGCGGCGGCGCCGCACATCCTATCGTCGGACGTTATATTCGAGCTGCTCCTGCGTCAGCTGGAAGCCGATGAGCAGTTCGAAACTGGCGCGCTGCACTGCCGCGCGGACTTCGGGAAGGCTCAGCGGGTCGATCGCGGCGTCCTGGTCGCCCGCCTTGCGCCGGCGGGTGATGCGTTCGCGAATGTCGGCGGGCAGCGTCGCCGCGGCACGATCGACATAAGCCGACGCCTGCGCGTGGCCGGTGCCGCGGACCTGCCCCTCGGGGAAAGTCACCGTTACATTGCCAAGCCGCTTCGCGACGACCGCGGTACCGCCCTGCAGAACGGTCGCATAATAAGGAAGCGTAATCGAGCGCGCCGGACCGGCCTCGCGGCGCGTCGCAACGACGTCGAAATCGACGAGTTGATAAACCTTCTCGCCCCCGCTGTCGTTGCACTGGGGCACCACATTGGTCATCGCCGCGACGACATCGATCGCATGCGCATCGCGGCTGGCCGCCGGGTCGAACAAGGTGACGTCGCCCGTATGCAGCGGCACTGCGACGGCCGGGCAGGCGCTGCGCGTCGCTGTAATACCGACTCCGCCGTTTACGTCGATTTCATTGTCCTTCGCGCAGCCCGCCACCGTCGCCACGGCCGCCGTGCCGCACAGCACGGTCAGGAATTTACGGGACGGAAGCGAAATGGGCATCATGATAATCGGGCTTTCCAAACAGGCGCATCGACAGACGTCGGGACGGTGATCCCGCTTCATGCGCGCCGCTTCTTATCGGTGCGATGAACAAGGCGCAACACAGACGAAGCCGCTTTACCCCAATGGCGGTGCTGCGCTAGAGCGCCCGCATTATGAACCTTCCCCATTCAACGACGCACCGGCAAGACGGCGAAGCGGCAGAACTCATGGTTTTGATCGCGGCGCCGCGCGGCTTTTGCGCCGGCGTCGACCGCGCGATCCGCATCGTCGAACTGGCGCTGCAGAAATATGGCGCGCCGGTCTATGTCCGTCACGAAATCGTCCACAACCGTTATGTCGTGGACGCGCTGAAGGCAAAGGGCGCGATTTTCGTCGAATCGCTCGATCGGGTTCCCGACGGCGTGCCCGTCGTGTTCAGCGCGCACGGCGTGCCCAAGGCCGTGCCGGCCAAGGCGGAAATGCGCGGGCTCGACTATATCGACGCGACCTGCCCGCTCGTGTCGAAAGTCCATCGCCAGGCCGAGCGCGCGCACGAGGCGGGGCGTCATATCGTCTTCGTCGGCCATGCCGGCCATCCCGAAGTCATCGGCACGCTCGGCCAGCTACCCGACGGCGCGATGACGCTCGTCGAATCGGTCGACGATGTGGCGAACCTGTCGCCGCCCGATCCGGACATGCTTTCCTTCCTGACCCAGACGACGCTGTCGGTGGACGATACGCGCGACATCGTCGCCGCGCTTCAGCATCGTTTCCCGGCGATCAGCGGACCGCGCGGCGAGGATATCTGCTACGCGACCTCGAACCGGCAGGAAGCGGTCAAGGCGATCGCGGGCGAATGCGATCGCCTGATCGTGATCGGCGCGCCCAACAGCTCGAACAGCCTGCGCCTCGTCGAAGTCGCCGAACGAATGGGAACGCCGGCCCATCTCGTCCAGCGCGGCATCGACATCGATCCCGAATGGCTTGCCGATATCGGCACATTGGGCATCACGGCGGGAGCGAGCGCGCCCGAAACATTGGTACGCGAAGTGATCGATACGGTTGCGAAGCATCGGCCGATCGTCGAGCAGGTCGTCGTGACCGCCGAGGAGAATATGATCTTCAAGCTGCCGCGCGGGCTCGAACCGGCGGCGGCCTGATGGCGGTCTATACCCACGTCGAACCCGACGACCTTGCCGCGCTCGTATCGCGCTACGACATCGGCACCGTCCTGTCGTGCAAGGGCATCGCCGAAGGTGTCGAGAACAGCAACTTCCTGCTTGAGACGACCGGTGGCCGCTTCATCCTGACGCTTTACGAGAAGCGGGTCAGCGAAGGCGACTTGCCCTTCTTCGTGGATCTACTCAATCATCTTGCGGACAGCGGCTGTCCCGTCCCGGCGATGCTGCGCGACCGCGAAGGCGTCGCAATCCAGCGAATTTCGGGCCGCGCCGCCTGCGTCATCCAGTTTCTGCCCGGCATTTCGCTGACGCAGCCTACTCCCGCGCAATGCGAAGCGGCCGGCGCCGCGCTTGGCGCGATGCACCGCGCGCTCGAGGGATATGGCGGCACCCGTGAAAACAGCATGGGCCATCGCCACTGGCGCAGCGTCGCGCAGGCGACCGGCGATCTCGACCAGGTGCTTCCCGGCCTTCAGGCGATCGTCGACGCCGAACTGGCTTATCTCGACGCGCATTGGCCCTCCGGCCTGCCGGCGCATGTCATTCACGCCGACCTGTTTCCCGACAATGTGCTGATGCTCGGCGACCGTGTCACGGGACTGATCGACTTCTATTTCGCTGCGAGCGACTTTCGGGCCTACGACCTTGTGATCGCCCACGCGTCCTGGGCTTTTGCACCCGATGGCCGGGATTGCGACCCGGCGCGCGCGCGGGCTTTGATGCGCGGATACGCCAGCGAAATCACGCTGACGACGGCCGAAGCCGCTGCCCTGCCGCTCCTCGCGCGCGGCGCCTCGCTCCGCTTCCTGCTCACGCGCGCGCACGACTGGGTTCACACGCCCGCCGATGCGCTCGTCACGCGCAAGGATCCCTCGCCCTTCCTAGCCCGCCTGCTACGCTATAGCGCGGCGGACGCCGCCAGCCTGTTCGCCGCCGCATGACCGAAAATGCCGGCAGGACGGTGATCGTCGCGACCGATGGCGCGTGCAAGGGCAATCCCGGCCCCGGCGGCTGGGGCGCGGTGCTGCGCTGGGGCGACGTGGTCAAGACCCTGTCGGGCGGCGAAGCCGACACGACGAACAACCGCATGGAATTGATGGCCGCGATCGAGGCGCTCGCCGCGCTCAAGCGCAGTTGCAACGTCGAACTGTCGACCGACAGCGTCTATGTCCGCGACGGCATCACTAAATGGGTTTTCGGCTGGCAAAAGAACGGTTGGAAGACCGCGGCCAAAAAGCCGGTCGCCAACGCCGACCTGTGGCAACGCCTCGTCAAGGAAAGCGCGCGCCACAAGGTCGAATGGATATGGGTCAAGGGCCATGCGGGACACGGCGACAATGAAATGGCGGACCAGCTCGCCAGCGATGCGGCATTGAAGGTCGCGCGGACGCGCTGAACGCCCGCGCGCGCTTGTCAGGCTTCGTCGCGAACTTCGGCGCCCGGGCCGTTTTTCAGGATCGATTCAATGGCGTTTTTCGCCGAAGCCTTGCTCGAATAGCCTTCGGTCCAGAAGATCGTTTCGCTGTCATATTTGAAATAGGCGACGAACTCGCCGGCCTTGTTCTTCTTGATCTCGAAATAGTGGGCCATGAAATCCTCCACACGACATGCCCGCGCCGGGGGTGGCGCGACATCATCATGTTACCCCCTCGACCTGAGCGCGCAACCCATTAGAAGCCCTTGGCAAAACGCGCCGGGCTATAAGGTCGCGGATCGACCTTGCCGATCGCGCCGGCCGGTTGGGACCCACCGATCTGGCTGGCGAGCAGCGCCGCGATCGCCGGCGAGGTCTGGATACCGAAGCCGCCCTGCCCCGCGCACCAGATAAAGGCGGGTTCGGTCATATCGGCACCGAAAACGGGGTTGCGGTCGGGGGCGAAGCTGCGCAGCCCCGCCCATTTGCGCTCAACCGCGGCGACGCGCCAGTCGACGACCGATTGCAGCCGGTCGATTGCAACCGCGACGTCATATTCCTCGGGCGCGGCGTCGTGCGGGCCCGTCGGCGTCTCGTCGTGCGGGCTGAGCCAGATGCGTCCCTCGCTCTCGCCCTTGAAATAGAATTCGCCGCCGACATGGACGACCAGCGGCAGGTCGGCGGGGACCGGCACGCCGAGCCGTAGCTGGACCACGGTGCGGCGATAGGGTTGGATGCCGAGCGGCGCGACCCCGCAAGCGGCGGCGACGTCGTCGGCCCACGCCCCCGCCGCATTGACGATCAGCGACGCCCGGACATGTTCTTCGCCGACCGTCACATCCCAGCCGTCGCTCGTCCGCCGTGCGGAACGGAGTGGCGCGCGCGTCGCCAATGTGGCCCCGGCCCGCCGCGCGGCGCGCAGATAGGCCGTATGAAGGCGGCCAACGTCGATATCGCTGCACGCGGCCTCGAAGGCCGCTTCGGTCCATTCGGCGCGAACGCCGGGAATCTTCGCGGCGATTTCGGCGCGCCCCACGCGCGACACCGCCACCCCCTTGGCGAGGAACTCGGCCGTGAAGGCATCGACCGCCGCGGCGTCGGATCGCTGCCCCAGCGTCAGCGCGGTGCGCGGCGACAGGAAGCCGCGATCGGCAAAATCGGCTGCGGGATTGTTCAACGCCTCGAAAGACGCGGCCGACAGCGGCTGTACCCCCGTGCCGCCATAGCTTTCGTGCCAGAAAGCGGCCGAGCGTCCGGTCGCATGATAGCCCGGCGCCTCCTCCGCTTCGACCAGCAACACCCGGCGCCAGGGCGCAAGTGCTGCCGCCAGGCTCGCGCCCGCAATGCCCGCGCCGACAATCAGCACGTCGGTGGCAGAGGGCGGCTTGTCGATCATGCTCGCCGCATATCGGGTGCCCCGGCGAATGCAAGCCATGCCGGCCGGGTGGCAGACATGGTTACCCTTTGGTAAGCCATAATCCGTAGAAGCGGGCCGATGGATAGCGGCACGATCTCGCTTGGCCTGATGGCCATTCTCGGACTGATGATGATCGCCGCGGCGATCAGCGATCTGCGGTCGCGATCGATATCGAACGAACTCAACGCGGCCATCGCGTTGCTCGCCATTCCGTTCTGGATCGCCAGCGGGCTCGCCCCGTGGCCCGGGGTGGCGCTCCAGTTCGGCGCCGCCTTTGCCGTCTTTCTGGTCTTCGCCGGATTGTTCGCGATCGGCGAGATGGGCGGCGGCGACGTGAAAATGATCGGTGCGGTGATGCTGTGGATCCCGCTTTCCCTGTTTCTGCCGATGCTGATGGTGATGGCCATCGGCGGCGGCATCCTGTCGGCGGTGATGCTTATCCAGATGAAATTGCGCCCTTCGGACAAACCGGCCGAGGTCCCCTACGGGGTTGCGATCGCCGCAGCGGGGCTGTGGGCGCTTCACCAACAATATCTTAACCAGTTTCAGGCTATCGGTTCTGCCTGAGGGCAAGCACCGCCGTTTCCGGTCGGTGCAGGAGGCGAAAAATCGTCATGGATACGCGAAAGATTATGCTGATCGTCGGCGCGCTGGTCATTGCGATCGGCGCGGCCTTCGGGGTCAACCAGATGATGCGCGGGGCATCGGCTCCGCCTGCTCGTGCAGCTGCGGCACCGGAAATCACCGGTCCGATGATCCTTGTTGCGACACGGCAGCTGCCGGTCGGCACGATCATCGGTCCCGACAGCTTCCGGTTTCAGCCCTGGCCGAAGGAACTGGTCGAAAAGGCCTATTTCATGAAGGACAAGACCGACGTGAACACGTTGGTCGGCACCGTCGTCCGCTATCCGATCACCGCGGGCCAGCCGCTCACGCAGGGCGCACTCGTCCATCCCGACGATCGCGGCTTCCTCGCGGCGGCGCTTGGCCCGGGCATGCGTGCCGTGACGGTCAAGGTCAGCCAGGAACAGGGTGTCGCCGGCTTCGTCTTCCCGGGCGACCGCGTCGACGTGCTGCTTGCGCAGACCATCGAGGTCAAGGAAGGCAGCTCCTATCCGGACGAACAGCTTTTCACCGCCGAAACCATCGTGCGCAACGTTCGCGTGCTCGCCACCGACCAGCGCTACGATGCCGAGGACGAAACCGGTAAGACGCCGGTTCGCACCTTCGGATCGGTGACGCTCGAAGCGACGCCCGAACTCGCCGAACGCATCGCGGTTGCGCAGAGCATGGGCAAATTGTCGCTCGCGCTCCGCCCGCTCGCGGAAAGCACCGGCGAACTCGAAGCGGCCATCGCATCGGGCGACGTCAATGTTCCCGAAAAGGGCGGTGCTGCCGCCGAACGCCGCATGCTGGCGCAGGCCCAGGCTCGTCCGACGACCGCCAAATCGGCGACCACCGGCGGCGATGTCTCGCGCTTCTGGGTTCCGGTTGGCGGCCGCGTCGGCGGCGGTGGGCGGCAGCAGCCGCTGGTTAGCAGCGCGCCGATTTCGTCGGCGTCGGGCAATGGGTCGGCACTCGGTAGCGGACCGGTCGTTCGCGTGACCCGCGGCGACAAGGTTACCGAAGTGCCGGTTGGGGGTAAGTAAGATGAACAGCAAAGCCAATTTCAAGGCGGCCGCCCTGGCGCGCACCCTGGCCATCGGCCTCGTTGCGGCCGCGCTCGTGTCGGCGCCGTCGCAGCAGGCTGCGGCGCAGGCCTCGCAGAACGCCAGCAGCAGCATCGACCTGTCGGTCGGCCGCGGCCGCCTCATCAGCCTTCCGGCGTCGATGTCGGACGTGTTCGTCGCCGACGACAAGGTGGCCGATGTGCAGGTCCGTTCGGGTCGCCAGCTCTATATCTTTGGCAAGACGCCGGGCGAAACCAGCATCTATGCCACCGACGCCAGCGGCCGGGTCGTCTATTCGACGGTCGCCCGCGTTGGCAACAATATCGAGACGATCGACCAGATGCTCTCGCTGGCGATGCCCGAGGCGAGCATCTCGGCCAACACGATGAACGGCTTCGTGCTGCTCACCGGTACGGTCCAGTCGCCCGACGACGTCGCCGAAGCCGAACTGCTGGTCCAAGCCTTTGTCGGCGAAGGGACGAAAGTCCTTTCGCGCCTTCGCACCGCGACGCCGCTGCAGGTCAATCTGCAAGTCCGCATCGCCGAGGTGAACCGCACGCTCGTCAAGGAAATCAGCGGCAACCTGCTGACGCGCGACCGCGACGGTCCGCTCGGCAACGGCTTTCTGGGCGGGGTTTTCGGCGGCCGGTCGGCCGGCGAAATCACCTATCCCAACGCGCCGACCGCCATTTTCCCACCCAACACGGTGCCGACGCCCTATAATCCGATCACCGGGCAGCCGATCAACAGCACCACCTTCGGGACGAATTACGGGATATCCACACCCGCCGGCATCCGCAGCATCGCGGGCGCCGGGCGCCTTTTCGGCCTCGACCTGATCGCCTCGCTCGATATGGGCGAACGTTCGGGCATGGTCGTGACACTCGCCCAGCCGAACCTGACGGCGATTTCGGGCGAGACCGCCGACTTCCTCGCGGGCGGCGAATTCCCGATCCCGATCCCCGGCAATCTTGCCGGCACGACGATCGAATATCGCAAATATGGCGTCAGCCTCGCCTATACGCCGACGGTCTTGTCGAACGGCCGCATCAGCCTGCGCGTTCGTCCCGAAGTGTCGGAGCTGTCGACCGAAGGCGCGATCGAGATGGAAGGGTTCCAGATCCCCGCGCTGACGATCCGCCGCGCCGAAACGACCGTCGAACTCGGCTCGGGCGAAAGCTTCATGATTGCCGGCCTGATGAACAATCGCTCGATCGGCGCCATCGACAAGATGCCCGGCCTCGGCGACGTTCCGCTGCTTGGCACCCTGTTCAAATCGGACAATTTCCGCCGCGGCGAGACCGAACTGGTGATCGTGGTGACGCCCTATCTCGTCAACCCGGTCTCGGCGAACGACATCAAGCTGCCGACCGACGCCTATCAGAATTCGAACGATATCGCGCGCCTCCTGCTCAACCAGGAAAGCAACGGCGTAACGGGCGGCGACCGGCCGAAACCGCGCCTCGATACCGATGTTGGCGACGCCGATCGCCCGCGGGGCACCGGCGACGCATCGCCAGGCTTCAGCATCAAGTGACGCGCTGGATTTCAGGAGCAAAGTGATGAAGAAAATCGCAACTTGGACGATCCTGGCTCTGGCCACGTCGCTCGCCGGATGCACGGGCGCGGCCTACAGCAATACCAGCCTCGAATCGGTGCACCAGCCGGTCGTGCGCAACAATATCTATCAATTCGATGTCGCCGTCTCGAACGGCGAACTTGCCCCCAGCGAACAGGGGCGCCTTCAGGGCTGGCTCGACGCCATGGGCGTCCGCTACGGCGACCGCATCGCGATCGAGGATCCCTCGGTCTACGGCGCCGGTTCGGCGCAGGCCACGGTCCGGTCGATGGTCGGACGCCGCGGGCTGCTGCTGAGCGACGATGTTCCGGTCACCACCGGCGCCGTGCCGCAAGGCTATATGCGCGTCGTCGTCACGCGCGCGACGGCCTCGGTCCCCGGCTGCCCCAATTGGGACAGCAAATCGGCGATCAACATCACCAACTCGACCTCGTCCAACTATGGCTGCGCGACGAACAGCAACCTCGCCGCCATGGTTGCCGACCCGAACGACCTGATCAAGGGCGCGAGCAGCAACCGGACCGACCCGTCCGCCGCGACGCGCGCGATCAAGACCTATCGCGAAAAGCCGCAGACCGGTGCCGGCGACCTCAAATCGTCCGCGACCAGCAAGGAGGACAGCCAGTGAACGCCCCTTTCAAAATGGCCGGACTGCGTGATCCCTTCAACGCCTTTGTCTGCGACGACGATACGCTGGAGCTGATCCGGGCGGCCGCCAACGAGATGGGTTGGCCGATCGAAAAGTGCAACAAGGGCGGCCTGCGCAACGCGGTGCAGTCGCTCTCGGTGTCTGCCAGCCCGAACATCCTCTTCGTCGACATGTCTGAATCGGGCGACCCGATCAACGACATCAACGCGCTCGCCGAAGTCTGCGAACCCGGCACGGTCGTGATCGCCGCCGGGCAGGTGAACGACGTTCGCCTGTACCGCGATCTTCTGTCGAGCGGGATCCAGGATTATCTGCTCAAGCCGTTGTCGCTCGAACAGGTGCGCGAATCGCTGACCATGGCGCAAGCCATGCTGTCGGCGCCGAAACATGCCGACATGCACGACGACAAGCCGCATCACATGATGGCGGTGGTCGGCGTGCGCGGCGGCGTCGGCGCATCACTCGTGTCGACCTCGCTCGCATGGGCGATCAGCGAACAGGCGGGGCGCCAGACTGCGCTGCTCGACCTCGACGTCCACTTCGGCACGGGCGCGCTGACGCTCGACCTCGAGCCCGGACGCGGCCTGATCGACGCGATCGACAATCCCAGCCGCATCGACGGCCTGTTCATCGAGCGCGCGATGGTGCGCGCGTCGGACAAGCTCAGCCTGCTGTCGGCCGAAGCGCCGATCCACCAGCCGGTGATGACCGACGGTTCGGCCTTTTTCCAGTTGGAAGAAGAACTGCGCGGCGCGTTCGAAATGACGATCGTCGACCTTCCCCGCCAGGTGCTGATCCCCTTCCCGCACCTCGTGTCGGAGGTGGGAACGATCCTGCTCGTCAGCGACGTGACGCTCGCCGCGGCGCGCGACACCATCCGTCTCCTGTCCTGGTTCAAACAGAATGTCCCGGGCGCCCGCGTGGTGCTGGTGGCGAACAAGTTCCAGAACGCGATCGGCGAACTGTCGCGCAAGGAATTCGAATCCTCGATCGAGCGTCAGATCGACATCGTCGTTCCGTTCGATCCGAAGCTGGTGAGCCAGTCGGCCAAGCTCGGCAAATCCTATGCCGAAATCTGCAAGGGCACGAAATCGGCGCAGGTGTGGAGCAATCTGACCCGGCTGATCCTCGACGGCGCCGACATCGAGGCCGAAGAGGCCCAGGCGGCGACGGCAAAGGGCAAGTCGGGCGGGTCGCTGCTCGGCAAGCTCGGCCTGATGACAAAGAAGGGCGCGAAACAGGCGGCGTGACGACCCCTGGCGGGTCCCAACCTCCTCCAGCGATAGAAGCGGACATCAGCCGATCATGAATCTGCCAGTCATCCTTATCATCGCGGGGGCCTTCCTGGCCTTTGCCCTCCTCTTCGTCCTGCTTGGCGGCCCTTCGGCCGGCAAGGCGAAGACACGGCGGCTGGCGACAGTCCGCGATCGTCACGCGGCATCGACCGAGGCCGTCGTCGCGGCGCAGATGCGCAAGACGATCCAGTCGGCCGGCGGCAAGGGCGATATCGCGCTGACCAGCCTGCTGCCGCGCCGCGAGGAGTTGGAAAAGCGGATCCGGCGAACCGGCAAGAGCTGGACGCTGACCCAATATATGTTCGCATCGATGGCGCTTTTCGTGGTTGTCACCGGCGGCATGCTGGCGGTCCGCGCGCCGATGCTCATGGCGGGCCTCGTCGGGCTGATGCTCAGCCTCGGCCTGCCCTATCTGATCGTCGGCCGGGCGATCAAAAAACGTGTCGCCCAGTTCAATACCCGCTTTCCCGACGCGATCGACCTGCTCGTCCGCGGCCTGAAATCCGGCCTCCCGGTTACCGAGACCTTCCAGGTCGTGAGCCAGGAACTGCCGGGTCCCGTCGGCGAAGAATTCAAGGGCGTCATCGAACGCATCCGCATCGGCAACACGATGGAAGCCGCGCTTCAGGAATCGGCGGAAATGCTGGGCACTCCCGAATTCCAGTTTTTCTGCATCACCATCGCGATCCAGCGTGAGACCGGCGGCAATCTTGCCGAAACCTTGGCGAACCTGTCCGACGTGCTGCGCAAGCGCGCGCAGATGAAGCTGAAGATCCGCGCCATGTCGTCGGAAGCGAAGGCTTCGGCCTATATCGTCGGCGCGCTGCCCTTTTTCGTCTTTGGCGTCGTGTGGTCGATGAACCCCGAATATCTCTCGGGCTTTTTCCACGAACAACGTCTCATCATCGCCGGTGTCGGCGGCCTGATCTGGATGAGCATCGGCGCCGGGATCATGGCGAAGATGATCAGTTTCGAAATCTGAAGGGGCAGAATCAGTGAACAGCAGCCTCCTTCTTTCCTCGGCATTCACCGGAGTCCAGCGCGGCCCGACGCTGCTCGGCATCGATGTCGTATGGGCCGGGACCGCGCTCGCCGCGGTCGGCGTCTTCGCGGTCTTGTTTGCGATCTACAACGCGCTGACCGTCCGCAACCCGATGACCAAGCGCGTCAAGGCGCTCAACGAACGCCGCGAACAGCTCAAGGCCGGTATCACCGCCTCGACTGCCAAGCGCCGTGCCAAGCTGGTCCGCAAGAACCAGCATGCGGACAAGATGCGCAGCGTTCTCGGCAAGCTCCAGGTGCTGCAGGAAGAACAGATCAAGGACGTGCAGCAAAAGCTGGCGCAGGCGGGTATCCGGTCGAAAGACCTTGCCGTCGCGGTCATCTTTGGCCGTATGGTCCTGCCCGTCGTCTTTGGCGGCGTCGCGGCCTTCCTCATCTATTGGGTCGACATGTGGCCGACCCTGACGCCGATCAAGCGGTCAGGCTTCACCATGGCGATGCTCATCCTCGGCTACAAGGCGCCCGACCTGTTCGTCGAAAACAAGCGGTCCAAACGGACCGACGCGATACGCAAGGGCCTTCCCGATGCGCTCGATCTGCTCGTGATTTGCGCCGAAGCCGGCCTGACGGTCGACTCCGCCTTTTCCCGCGTCTCGAAGGAACTCGGCCGCGCCTATCCCGAACTGGGCGAGGAATTCGCGCTGACCTCGATCGAACTCGGCTTCCTGACCGAACGCCGTCAGGCGTTCGAAAATCTGGCCTATCGCGTGAACCTGGAATCGGTGAAAGGCGTCGTTACGACAATGATCCAGACCGAAAAATACGGGACGCCGCTCGCCTCGGCGCTGCGCGTGCTGTCGGCCGAATTCCGCAACGAACGCATGATGCGCGCCGAGGAAAAGGCGGCGCGCCTGCCCGCGATCATGACGGTGCCGCTGATCCTGTTCATCCTGCCGGTGCTGTTCATCGTCATCCTCGGTCCCGCGGCCTGTTCGCTCAAGGACGCGCTCGTCGATACGATGTAATCGGTCAAAGCGGCACCGGCCCGCGCCGGTGCCGCGTCCGACGTCGGCGGGAAATCAGCCGACCGTCTGTTCGATCGCCCCGAAAATGCTGTGGTGCCGGTCGTCGTCCATCCAGATGCGGACGGTGTCGCCCTTTTTCATGAAGGGCGTTTTCGCCTCGCCCTGCTCGATCGTCTCGATCGTGCGCACTTCGGCCAGGCAGGAATAGCCAACGCCGCCCGCGGCAACCGGCTTGCCCGGACCGCCGTCGGCGCCGCGGTTCGACACCGTCCCCGACCCGATGATCGTCCCCGCGCCCAGGTCGCGCGTCTTCGCCGCATGGGCGATCAACGCGCCGAAATCGAACGTCATATCGACGCCGGCATCGGCGCGGCCGAGCGGCTCGCCATTCAGGTCGACCGACAGGATGCCGTGGAGCTTGCCGTCCTTCCAGCGTTCGCCGAGCGATTCGGGCGTCACGAAAACGGGCGACATCGCGCTCGATGGCTTCGACTGGAAAAAGCCGAACCCCTTGGCGAGTTCGCCCGGGATCAGCCCGCGCAGCGATACGTCGTTGGTGAGCCCGACAAGGAGGATTTTGTCGCGCGCCGCGACGGGATCGATCCCCGCCGGCACGTCGCCTGTCACCACGACCACCTCCGCCTCCATGTCGCAGCCCCATGCAGGGTCGCCGAGCGGAATCGGATCGCGCGGCCCCAAAAAGGCATCGCTGCCGCCCTGGTACATCAGCGGATCGTGCCAGAAACTTTCGGGCATCTCGGCCCCGCGCGCCTGCCGCACCAGCGCGACATGGTTCACATAGGCGCTGCCGTCGGCCCATTGATAGGCGCGCGGCAACGGCGAGGCCGCGTCGCGTTCGTGAAAACGCTCTTTCGGGATCGCATCATGGTTCAGGTCTTCGGCCAGCGCGGTGAGGCGTGGCGCGGCATAAGCCCAATTGTCGAGCGCGGCCTGCAACGTCGGTACGATCTGGCCCGCATCGGCGTACCACGCCAGATCGTCCGAAACGACGACGAGACGGCCGTCGCGACCCTGTTTGAGCGAAGCTAGTTTCACGAATTTTCCTTTGCATGCCGACGCGGCCGAACCGCCATCCGCATCAAAGGAGCGAGTTCAGCGCGACGTCGTGATCGATGCGAAACAGGTAAAGCCGCTCTGCCCCGCCTGCAAGCGCCGGATATATTGAAGATAGGCCTGCGACTGGTTGTAGGTCGCGCCGGGCAGCGTCTGCCCGCGAAACGCCCGCTTCACTTCTTCGCCGGTAAAGGGGCGCGGTGCCCCCGGAAAAGCGCCCTTCGTCCCCGCGGGAACCAGCTTGCCCTGGGGATCGATGAACTTGCCCGCCGCGGTCGGCGCCGGAACCGGAATCTGGCAGTTCATCACCGACACGGCCGTCTGCGCGAAAGCGGGGCGGATCGTCAGCGCCGCCGACACCCCGACCGCGCCGAGCGCCAGCATCTTGCGCCGCGAGGGGATGGCTTCTTCCGTTTCCGCCGCCTCACCGGCGGGAATGTCGCTCTTTTCCATGGGATGCGCATAACCCAATGGACCGCCAAGGAAAAGCAAAAGACCGCGCCCCCTTTGCCGCTTCCCGCTTTGGGACATTCGCCACGCAGAGGTTAATCACCGTAAACAGCCTTGCGAATCCGGTCCGCTTCGTGCGACGCATCCCCGCGATGTTCGACCGCCTTTCCAGCCTCGTTATCGCGGTGACGCTGGTCGCCATCGCGGCGATCTTCGCGACATTGACGGGCGGCGATCCGCTGTCGATCGCGATCATGGCGCTGGCAGGTTTCATTGCCGCCGCGACGGTTTACAGCGCGCTTCCGGTTCCGCTTCCCGACGCGCCCCGGACCAGTGCGGCGGAGCCCGTGCTTCCCCCGGCCATCTCGCTGCTGCGCCATCCCGATTTCGCACATTGGGTCGACCAGGAAAAGGAGCCGCTGCTCGGCATCGCCGACAATATCGTCACCATCGCCAACGACGCGGCGATCCGTCTGCTCGGCCGGCACATCGTCGGCGCCGACGTCCGCACCGCGATCCGGCATCCCGCCGCGACCGACTGGCTATCGCGCATCGACGATGGCGCGCCGCTCGAAATGGTGAACCTGATCGACTTCCCGCGTCCCGGTGCGCGCTGGACGATGCGGATCGCGGCCTTGTCCGGCCGCGAATATATCATCTTCCTCTCCGATCGCTCGGCGATCGATGCGGCCGACCGGATGCGGTCGGATTTCGTCGCCAACGCCAGCCACGAACTGCGCACGCCGCTCGCCGCGATCCTCGGCTATGTCGAAACGCTGCAGGACATGAATGGCGAAACCGATATGGCGACGCGCAGCCGGTTCCTCTCGATCATCCACGGCGAGGCGGGACGGATGCAGCAACTGGTAATCGACCTCCTCTCGATCTCGCGTGTCGAGGCGGACCGCTTTCGCCGCCCCACCACCCCGGTCGATCTCGCGGGGATCGTCGGAACCAGCATCGCGCAGCTTTGCGACAGCGAACAGGCGCGCGCGAAAGACATCGTCGCAAAGCTGGGCGAAGAACCGCTACCGATGCTGGGCGATCAAGCGCAACTGGGCCAGCTCGCACACAACATCATCTCGAACGCGTTGAAATACGGGCATACAGGCACGCCGGTCACGGTCGAACTGACGCGCGAGGGGCGCCGGGTCCGGCTGGCGGTCAGCGACGAAGGCGACGGCATCGCCCCCGATCACCTGCCCCGGCTCACCGAACGCTTCTATCGCGTCGACGAGGCGCGCAGCCGCTCGGTCGGGGGCACCGGCCTCGGCCTTGCGATCGTCAAGCACATCAGCGAACGCCACCAGGGGCAGCTCGATATCGAGAGCGAACTTGGCAAGGGCACGCGCGTGTCGGTGACCTTCCCGCTCGCTACCTAGTCGATCGCGGCCAGCAACCCGGCTATCCGTCCGAACATTTCGTCGATCTGCGACTTTTCGACGATCAGCGGGGGCGACAATGCGATGATGTCGCCGGTCGCACGCACGAGCAGGCCGTCGTCGAAACAGGCATGGAATAATTCCATCGCCCGCGCAGTCGGAGCGCCGGGCCGCGGTTCGAGCTCGATGCCTGCGACAAGCCCGATGGTGCGGATATCGATGACATGGCGCCGCCCCTTCAGCGCGTGCGCGGCATCCTCCCAATAGGCTGCCAGCTCGCCCGCGCGATCCAACAGGCCGTCGCGCGCATACAGGTCGAGCGTCGCGAGCCCTGCGGCGCTTGCGAGCGGGTGGCCCGAATAGGTGTAGCCGTGAAACAGCTCGATCCCGCCAGCGACGCTGTCAATCACCGCATCGTGCAATTCGCGGTTCACCGCGACCGCGCCCATCGGCACCGCGGCGTTCGTCAGCCCCTTCGCCATGGTGATGATGTCTGGCGTCACGCCCCATGCTTCGGCAGCCGTCGCCGCGCCGACGCGGCCGAATGCGGTGATCACCTCGTCGAAAATCAGGATGATGCCGTGCCGGTCGCAAATCTCCCGCAGGCGCTGCAGATAGCCGACGGGCGGAATCAGCACGCCGGTCGAGCCTGCCATCGGTTCGACGATCACCGCTGCGATCGTTTCGGCGCCGTGCAGGTCGACAAGCCGCTGGAGGTCGTCGGCGAGTTCGGCGCCATGCTGCGGAAATCCGCGCGTGAAGGCGTTGCGTTCGATATCGTGCGTGTGGCGAAGATGATCGGTGCCGGGCAATCCGCCGCCGAACGCGCGGCGGTTGTTGACGAGCCCGCCGACGCTGATGCCGCCAAAGCCCGTGCCATGATAGCCGCGTTCGCGCCCGATCAGCCGCGTGCGCGTCCCCTCGCCTTTCGCCCGCTGGATATTCAGCGCGATCTTCAGCGCCGTATCGACCGATTCCGACCCGCTGTTGGTGAAGAATATCCGGTCGAGCCCTTCGGGCATCAACGCGGCGAGCCTCCGCGCCAGTTCGAACGGCAGCGGATGGCCCAGCTGAAAGGTCGGCGCGAAGTCGAGCGTCGCCGCGGCCTGCGCGATCGCTTCGGTAATTTCGGGGCGGCAATGCCCCGCATTGCTGCACCAGAGGCCCGACGTGCCGTCGAGCACCGCGCGCCCGTCGCTGCTTCGGTAGAACATCCCGCTCGCCGAAACGAGCTGGCGCGGATTCTCCTTGAACGACCGGTTTGCCGTGAACGGCATCCAGAAGGACGCCAGCTGGTCGTTGTCACCTCTCATCGCCGCTTGTCTCCCGATTTCGTCATTGCAAGACCCGGACTCCGTTCGGGGGACAAACCCGTCTCCGCCCGCCGGCTTCGGATGCAGCCGCGCGCCGAAGATTGCTTCGCTTCGCCCGCAAAAACAACGCGCTTTTGTACCGGCAAAGAAATAGGCAGCGATATTTGCCGGAAATGGCCCAATAACGTCCCCCTCTGGCGCTTCCCCAAAGCTTGCGATACGCTGGCCTTTCCATAACGGGCCGACTCCTCGGCCCAATCGGGGGCGCATGTCAGTCAATCTGGAACAATGGATCAGCGACCATAATATCGACGAAGTCGAATGTATCGTCCCCGACATCAACGGGGTCCAGCGCGGCAAGGTGCTGCCGGCCAAGAAGTTCCTGTCATCGGTGAAGGACAAGTCGCTGCGCATCCCGGGCAGCGTCTTCATCTGTACGATCGACGGCCATTATCCCGAGGACATCGACGACATCTGGGACAAGGATCCCGACAAGATTTTGATCGCCGATCCCGACACGATCTGCGTCGCACCAGGCTTCACCTCTCCCACCGCCTTCGTGATCGCCGACGCCTTCAACGGCAACGGCAGCGAGGTCGACATCGCGCCGCGCACGATCCTGAAAAAGGTGCTGCGTCTGTACGAAGACAAGGGCTGGAAACCGATCATCGCGCCCGAAGTCGAATTCTACCTCGTTTCGCAGAACACCGATCCCGATTTCCCGCTGACCCCGCCCACCGGCCAGTCGGGCCGCGCCGAAACGGCAAGCCAGCCCTATGGGTTGGAGGCGATGAACGAATATGAGGATATCATCGACCATATCTACGACGATTGTGAGCTGATGGGCCTCACGATCGACACGATGATCCACGAAATGGGCGCCGCGCAGCTCGAGGTCAATTTCAACCACGGCGACCCGCTGCGCCTCGCCGACGAAGTATTCCTGTTCAAACGGGTCGTGCGCAATGTCGCCAAGACGCACGGTGTCTACGCAACCTTCATGGCCAACCCGATGGCGGGCCAGCCGGGCAGCGCGATGCACATCCACCAGTCGGTCGTAGATGCCGAAACGGGGCGCAACCTGTTCGCGACCGCCAATGGCCGCGACAGCGCAGCCTTCCGCTCCTATGTCGCGGGGCTCATCCGCTTCATGCCGCAAATCTCGCCAATGTGGGCGCCCAATGTAAACAGCTTTCGCCGGATGCGCCCCGACAGCGCGGCGCCGATCAATGTTCAGTGGGGCGAGGATAACCGCAGCTGCGGCTTTCGCGTGCCCATCGCCGACAAGAACAACCGCCGCGTCGAAAACCGCCTGCCCGGCGCCGACAGCAATCCCTATCTCGCCATCGCCGCGTCGCTCGTCTGCGGCTATATCGGCATGGTCGACCGCATGGTCCCGCCCAAGCCGATCATTGGCAGCGCCTATAACCGCGCGCGCACCTTGCCACGCACGTTGGAGGCCGCGCTTGATCGCTTCGCCTCGTGCAAGAAGGTGCGCAATCTGCTTGGCGACGATTTCTTCGAAATCTTCTTTGCCGTGAAGGATTATGAACTCTTCAACTATCAATCGGTGGTGTCGAGCTGGGAGCGCGAACATCTGCTGATGCGCGTCTGACCCGCCGATGACCCTCAGCCCTCCTCTTTCGTTCGGAGGTCGGTGACCGAATGACCGATCCGCTGAACCCCAGTTATTACGCCGCAACCGCGCTCGAGCGGCAGTCGCGCAACGAAATCCGCGGCGAAACGCGCTGCGACGTCGCCGTGATAGGCGGCGGCTTTACGGGGCTGAGCGCAGCCCTGGCCTGCGCCGAACGCGGCTTCTCGGTCGTCTTGGTCGAAGCCGACCACATCGGTTTCGGGGCGTCGGGGCGCAACGGCGGACAGCTCATTCCCGGACTTCGCTGGACGGCTTCGGAACTGGAGGCCGAATTTGGAGCCGAACGCGCCGATGCGCTGTTCGACCTGTGTTGGCGCGATAATCGCGTCAAGGCGCGGATCGCCAAACACGGCATCGATTGCGACCTGAAAACAGGGCATCTGGAAGCGGCTTGGACGCCAGCGGATTTCGGCAACATGCGACAGGAGGCCGATTATCTCGCGCGGCGTTTCGGCTATCGAAGCGAGATCGTCGAAAAGGCGGATTTGGCGCGCCATATCGCAACCCCACTCTATCACGGCGGCGTTTATGATCGCCATGGCGGGCACTTCCATCCGCTGAACTATGCGCTCGGGCTTGCCGAAGCGGCCGAGTCCGCAGGCGTCGAGATATGGGAAAGTCAGCGCGCCCGTGGAATAGACCAAAGGGCGCACGGCCTTCGTATATCGACCGATGGGACAGGCATCGACGCACGCTACGTCATCGATGCCACCGACAGCTGGATCGGCGAGGTCGAGCCCGACCTCGGCCGCTACACCGTGCCGATCATGAACTATAATATCGCGACCGCGCCGCTCGCCATCGCCGACGATCTGCTGCCTAGCGACGCCGCGGTCGCCGACAGCCGCTTCGTGCTCAACTATTTCCGCCTGTCGGCCGACAAAAGGCTGATCTTCGGCGGCGGCGAGCGCTATTCGCAGACTCCGCCGCGCGATATCGCGGCGTTCGTGCGGCCGTTCATGGCCGATGTCTTTCCCCAGATCGCCGACGCGCCGATCGATTATGGTTGGGGCGGCGCGGTCGCGGTCACGATGAACCGGCTGCCGCATATCGGACGGCGCGGGAATATGTTTTTCGCGCACGGCTTTTCGGGCCATGGCGCGCTGATCACGACGCTTGCCGGCGAGCTGATTGCCGAGGCGATGGCGGAAACCGCCGAACGTTTCGACGTGCTCGCCAGCCTGCCGTCGAGGCCATTTCCGGGCGGCAAATGGCTGCGCCGACCGCTCGCCACGCTCGGGCTGCTCTGGTATGCGCTGCGCGACCGGCTGGGGTAAGGAGCAAACGGAATGTCGAAATCGTCTGGCGTGATCGCCGACCGATCGGAAGCCGAGGCCTTTTTCAAGGCGAACCCCGACGTCGATTCGATCGAAATGATCTACACCGATTTTGGCGGAGTCCCGCGCGGCAAGCGGCTGCGCCAGCATGAGGTGCTCGCGGTCTACGAAAGCGGGCGCATGTTCCCCGGCTCGATCACTGTCGTCGATATCACCGGGCAGGACACCGTCGAAACCGGCCTCGTCTGGGAGGATGGCGACGCTGACCGCTCGATGAAGCCCATCCCCGGCACCCTCGTCCGCACCCCCTGGGGCGGCGACCATGCCGCGCAGTTCCTCGTCGATTTCTACGAACTCGACGGCACGCCGCACGACCTTGACCCGCGCCACGTCCTCGGTCGCGTCATCGACCGCTACGCCGCCGACGGCCTCACACCCGTGCTTGCGGTCGAGCTCGAATTCTATCTTGTCGATCCGCGCCGCGCGCGCGACGGCAAGGTCCGCCCCGCGCGCCCCGCCTACAGCCGCGATACGCCGCGCAATGTGGAGGTCTACGGCCTGCGCGAACTCGACGATTTTCGCCCCTTTTTCGACGCGCTCTACGCCGCGACCGACGTACAGGGCCTGCCGCTCGAAAGCGCGATCTCCGAATTCGCGCCCGGCCAGTTCGAGCTGACGCTTCGCCACAAGCCCGACGGCTTGCGCGCCTGCGACGATGCGATCATGTACAAGCGTCTCGTCAAGGCGATCGCGCAGCAACAGGGTCTCGAAGCGACCTTCATGGCCAAGCCCTTTGCCGATCAGGCGGGCAGCGGCATGCACATCCACGTCTCGGTCGACGACGACAAGGGCGCCAATATCTTCGCCAGCGACAATCCCGAGGGCACACCTGCGCTCCGCCACGCGATCGGCGGAATGATCGGTAGCGTCGGCGACGCGTTCGCGCTCTTCGCCCCGCACGCGAACAGCTACCGCCGCTTCAAGGCGAACAGCTATGCCCCCGTCGCGCCGACGTGGGGCGTCAACAATCGCACCGTCTCCTTCCGCATCCCCGCCGGCCCGCCGCCGAGCCGCCATGTCGAGCATCGCGCCTGCGGCGCCGATGCCAACCCCTATCTCGCCGTCGCCGCCGTCCTCGCCGGCATGCATCACGGCATGACGACCAAGGCCGATCCGGGGGTCGCGGTCGTCGGCAACGGCTATGACCGCGACAATTCGGGCGACGACAAGCCACCGTCCAACTGGTTCGCCGCGGTCGACCGCTTCCACGCCTCCGGCCTGATGCGCGACTATCTCGGCGACCGCTTCGTCGACATGTTCAGCACCGTGAAACGAGTCGAACAGGATAATTATTTCGGCGTCGTCCCGACGCTTGATTACGACTGGTACCTGCGCAACGCATGATAGTTTCAAGGATTCCTCGTGGGGCGTAAAAAAGCGCTTTTCAAGCTGACCTTATTGAGTCAGCTTGACGTCACAAACAGGGAGGCTGCACATGGATCCGATTGAACTGATCAAGCAAACCCGGGGCCGCCGTTCGCTGCTCCAGGCGGTGGGGGTGGCCGCCATCGGCATCAGTTTCGGCGGGCTCGCCGCGTGCAGCAAGGGCGAGGGCAAAAAGCTCGCGAACGGCGAGGAGGCCAAGCTCAACTTCTACAATTGGGACACCTATATCGGCGAGAATACGCTCGACAATTTCAAGGAAGCGACCGGCGTCGACGTCACGATGGACCTGTTCGACAGCAACGACGTGCTGTTCGCCAAATTCAAGGCGGGAAACCCCGGTTACGACGTGATCGTCCCCTCGAACGATTTTGTCGAACGCATGAGCAAAGCCGATATGCTCATGCCGCTCGACCATGCGCAGATCCCGAACAAGAAGAATATCGATCCGGCCTACATCAACGTCGAATATGACCTGCAGCGCAAATTTTCGATGCCCTATACATGGCTCGCGCTCGGTATCGGCTATCGCAAGTCGAAAGTCTCGGCGACGCCCGACAGCTGGAAGGTCCTGTTCGACAGCCCCGAATATGCCGGCCGCATCGCCTGGCTTTCGGAAGCGGGCGACATGTTCCGCCTCTATGGCAAATATCTCGGCAAGTCGGTCAACGCGCTGACCCCGGCGGACATCGCGACGATCGAAAAGATGATGATCAAGCAAAAGCCCAATGTGAAGAAATTCCACGAGGACGACGGGCAGGATTTGCTGCTCAAGGGCGATTGCGACGTCGTGCTCGAATATAATGGCGACATCGCGCAGGCGATGGTCGAGGACAAGGACATCGATTTCGTCATCCCCAAGGAGGGGAGCCAGCTCAACTCCGACAACCTCTGCATTCCGAAAGGCGCGCCGCACCCGAAAAACGCGCACGCCTTCGTCAACTATATTCTCGACGCCCAGGTCGACAAGGAAATCACCGAGACGATCCTCTACCCGACGCCCAATGCGGCCGCGAAGGCGTTGATGCCCGACAGTTACAAGAACAACCCCGTCATCTTCCCGCCTGCCGAAGCGCTGGCGAAATGCGAATATGCGCGCTTCAACCCCGAATTGCAGCCGCTCTACGAAGAAGCCTTCACGCGGGTCCGGGCCGCCTGACGGTCTGAAGGAGGCATCGGGGGGTGGCCGAACAGGACTGGAAAACGAACAAGGGGGTCTTCGCGGCGGTATCGTTGCCGACGCTCGTCTGGATTTTCCTGTTCTTCCTCGTGCCGATGGCGATCGTCTGGCTGTACAGCTTCGGTCAGAACAAGGGCCTCACCGATATCGAAATTTCGGGCACGCTCGAAAATTACAAGCGCGCGACCGAATGGCTCTACCTCACCATTTTCGGCAAGAGTTTCGCCGTGGCCGCGCTCGTGACGTTGATTTGCCTGATCATCGGCTTTCCCGTCGCCATGGCGATCACCTTCGCCAGCGAGAAATGGCGGCCATGGCTCCTGCTCGGCATCATGCTCCCCTTCTGGACCAACCTCCTCATCCGCACCTACGCGCTGATGATGCTGCTCGGCACGCAGGGTTTCGCGAACAAGGGGCTCGGCGCGCTGTGGGAAGGGACGAGCTGGCTCAAGACGCTCGTCGGGCTGCAACCGTTGCCGACGTGGGAACCCGTGCAGCTTCTCTTCAACAATTTCGCGGTCGTTTTCGGGCTCGTCTACGTCCACCTGCCTTTCATGGTGCTGCCGCTCTACGCCGCGCTCGACCGGCTCGACCGCAGCCTGATCGAGGCAAGCCTCGACCTCGGCGCCGGGCATTTCCGCACGATCATGCGCATTGTCGTCCCGCTTGCCGCACCGGGCATCGTCGCGGGCGTGATGATTACGCTGATCCCCGCGCTCGGCGCCTATCTCACCCCCGATTTGATGGGGGGGACCGACAGCCAGATGATCGCCAACGTCATCGAGCGCCAGTTCAAGAAAGCGAACGACTGGCCCTTCGGCGCCGCCCTCTCCTTCTTGCTCATATACGCAATGTTTGCACTGATCGCGATCCAGTCGATGCGCAAGAAGGTGGCGGAGGCAAGCTGATGGCGCGCTTCGCCCGCACGCCGATCGCTCCGCTCGAATATAGCCGCACGCTGTGGATGCGCCTCTGGGTCGGCGCGGTGATGCTCTTCCTCTACGCACCGCTGATCGTGCTCGTGATCTTCAGCTTCAACGACAGCAAGCGTAACGTCGTGTGGCGCGGCTTCACCACCAAATATTACGAGAAAGCGCTGGGCAACGACCAGCTGGTCGAGGCGCTGCTCAATTCGCTGAGCATCGCGGCGCTCGCGACGATCGCCAGCCTCGCGCTCGGCACCGTCGCGGCGGTGATGCTATGGCGCTTCCGCTTTCCGCTGAAGGGCGCGATCGACGGCACCATCTCGCTGCCGATCATCGTTCCCGAAATCTGTCTCGGTGTCGCCTTCCTGATGTTCTTCGCCGCGGTCGGCTGGCCGACCGACCTCATCTGGCCGTTCAACCTCGGTGCAATCACCATCGCGCATATCACCTTTTGCTTCCCCTTCGTGACGATGGTCGTGCGCTCGCGGCTCGCCACCTTCAACCGCGAACAGGAAGAAGCCGCGAAGGATCTCGGCGCGAGCGAATGGCAGGTATTCCGCGACGTGCTGATCCCGCACATCAAGCCGGCGCTCGTCGCAGGCGCGCTGCTGTCCTTTACATTGAGCCTCGACGATTTCGTCATCACCTATTTCACCAGCGGTCCCGACACGATCACCTTCCCGGTGAAGGTCTATTCGATGGTGCGCTTTTCGGTGACGCCGGAGGTCAACGCCGCCTCGACTTTGCTCATCGCCCTGACCGTCGCCCTCACCTTCGTCGCCCTCAAGGCGCAGGGCGTGAAAGCCATTGCGGAGACGCATTGATGGCTACCCCTTCTTCCGTTCGCGCCCCTTCCCCGTTCGCACCGAGCGAAGTCGAGATGCCCATCGGTGACGCACGCCCTCACGGTGTCTCGGCTTCGCTCGACACGAACGGAATCAGGATATCGTCATGACCGAACCCACCCGCCCGATCATCCAGATCCAGAATGTCTCCAAACGCTTTGGCAAGGTGACCGCGGTCGACAATGTCAGCCTCGACATCAACGCGGGCGAATTCTTCGTCCTCCTCGGCCCATCGGGCTGCGGCAAGACGACGCTGCTGCGCATGATCGCCGGGTTCGAACTGCCCACCGAGGGCCGCATCCTCATCGACGGACAGGATATGGCGGGCATCCCGCCGAACAAGCGCCCGGTGAACATGGTGTTTCAGAGCTACGCCGTATTCCCGCACATGAGCGTCGCCGACAATGTCGCCTATGGCCTCAAGATTGCGGGCGTCAAAGGCGGCGAAGTCAAGGATCGCGTCGCCGAGGCGCTCGATCTGGTCAAGCTTGGCGGGTTCGAGAGCCGCATGCCCGACCAGATGTCGGGCGGGCAGCGCCAGCGCGTCGCGCTCGCGCGCAGCCTCGTCATGCGGCCCAAGGTGCTGTTGCTCGACGAACCACTGTCGGCGCTCGATGCAAAGCTGCGCGCACAGATGCAGTTCGAACTTTCGGAATTGCAGGAAAAGGTCGGCATCACCTTCGTCACCGTCACCCACGACCAGGACGAGGCGCTGTCGATGGCGTGCCGCATCGCGGTGATCAACAAGGGCGATGTAGCGCAGCTCGCGGCGCCGTCGGACCTCTACGAATATCCCGCCAATCGCTTTGTCGCCGATTTCGTCGGGTCGGTGAACATCTTCGAAGGCAAGCTGACGCTCGACGAACCCGACAAGGCAGCGGTCGACTGCCCGGGTCTCGGCAAGGTCTATCTCAACCACGGCGTCACCGGCCCGCATGGCGCCGACGTCTGGGTCGCCCTCAGGCCCGAGAAAATCTATCTCCACGTCCCCGGCGCGGGCAAGGCAGTCACCGCTGCGGCGCAGGACGCACCCGACGGCCACAATTTCGCGCGCGGCAGGATCAAGGGCATGTCCTATCTCGGCGACATCACCCTGTTCGAAATCGAGCTCGAAACCGGCGCGCGTATCCGCGTCTCGCGCCCGAACCTCTCGCGCCACGACCAGGAGGATTTTACCTGGGACGACAAGGTGAGCATGCACTGGCGCGCCGACAGCCCGGTGGTGTTGCTCGGCTGACCGCCGCGCCGGAAAAAACGCTTTCCTACATTATGTCGGTGTGAGAGCCTTGGGCCCGGCTCTTTCTCCCCGTCTGTTCGGCCCGCGTCGCCCCTCGGCTTAAAGCCACAAAGGACACAGTTTCGTCGCGCGCATGCGGGGCTTTTGTGGCTTTAAGGCCCTTCTTCGCGCCCCGGACGCGATCCGGGGTCCGTGACTTCGCCGCCGCAATGGATCCCGGATCAAGTCCTGGAGGGCGAGATTAATGCGCCGCCTTCTTCCCCGGCAGCATGTGCAGCATGCCGACGATCGCGCTGCCAATCAGCAGCCCGAACACGCCCGCGCCGCCCGCGTTGATCAGCCATTCCCACACGCCGGAACCCGGCAGCCCGCCCGCGAGCGAATGCGCGAAATCGTGCAACCCATGGCCGATATTGCCGATGCGATATTCATCGAGACCGTGCAGGAAAATCTGCCCCCCGACCCACAGCATCGCCGCGGTGCCGATCAGCGCCAGCGCCGAAAGCAGCTTGGGCATGAACGTCACAAGCCCGCGCCCGATCGCGCGGCGCACGCTGCTCCCTTCCTTCGCCATGTGCAGGCCGATATCGTCCATCTTCACGATCAGCCCGACGACGCCGTAAACGGCGATGGTGATCGCGACCGCGACAACCGCGAGCGTCGCGGCGCGCATCGCGAAATGCTCGTCGAGCACTTCGTTCAATGCGATTACCATGATCTCGGCCGAAAGGATGAAGTCGGTCCGTACCGCGCCCTTCACCATTGCCTCTTCATGATCCTGGTCGGCGACGACCGCCGCATCTTCGGCCAGACTCGCGTCGTGTTTCTGCAGCGAATGCAGCACCTTCTCGGCGCCCTCGAAACAGAGATAGGCGCCGCCAAGCATCAGCAGCGGCGTGATCGCCCACTGCGCGACCGCCGAGAGCAGCAACAATGCCGGCACAATGAAGAGCAGCTTGTTGCGCAGCGAGCCCTTGGTGATCCGCCAGATGATCGGCAGCTCGCGGTCGGGGGTGAAGCCGGTGACATAACGCGGCGTCACCGCCGTATCGTCGACGACGACCCCCGCCGCCTTGACCCCGGCCTTCGACGCCGCGGCGCCGATATCGTCGATGCTCGCGGCGGCGACCTTGGCGATGGTCGCAATATCGTCGAGCAGGGCAAAAAGGCCTGAGGGCATAGGGGCGTGGTCTTCCTTCCTAGAGCGCGCGGAGCTTGGGCATCACCTCATCCAAGGATTTGCGGATGATGGCAACCATCTCGTCGATCTGTTCGGTGGTGATGATCAGCGGCGGGCACATGACCAGGCTGTCGCGGATACCGCGCACCATCAGCCCGTTCGCGATGCATGCGTCGCGCGCCATCGGTCCCGCGGTCCCCTCGGCGCCGCCAAAGCGTGCACGCGTTTCCTTGTCGGCAACGATCTCGACCGCGCCGAGCAGCCCGACCGAGCGCGTCTCACCGACGAGCGGGTGATCGTTCAGCGTCGCCAGCGCCTTCGCCAGATGCGGGCCGGTGACGCTGCCCGTCCGCTCGACCAGCCCCTCGCGCTCGATAATCTCGATATTCTTGAGCGCGACCGCCGCGGCAACCGGGTGCCCCGAATAAGTGAAGCCATGGACGAAATCGCCGCCGGTCTTGAGCACATCGACGACATGGCGCGCCACCGCGGTCGCCGAGATCGGCAGATATCCCGAGGACAGGCCCTTCGCCATCGGCATCAGGTCCGGCGTGAAGCCCATCGTCTCATGCCCCCACATCTTGCCGGTGCGCCCGAAACCGCAGATCACCTCGTCGGCGACGAGCAGCAGGCCGTATTTGCGCACCACTGCCTCGACCTTGGGCCAATAGCCCTTGGGCGGAATGATCACCCCGCCGGCGCCCTGCACCGGCTCGCCGATGAAGGCGGCGCAATTTTCGGGTCCGACCTCGAGTATCCTGTCCTCGATCGCCCGCACGCAGGCGTCGCAAAATTCCTCCTCGGTCATCCCCTGCCCTTCGCCATAGGCATAGGGCTGTCGGACATGCTCGACGCCGGGGATCGGCAGGTCGCCCTGCGCGTGCATCGCCTTCATGCCCCCAAGCGAAACGCCTGCGACGGTCGAACCGTGATAGGCGTTCCAGCGGCTGATAAAGACCGTGCGCTTGGGTTCTCCCTTCAGCTTCCAATAATGGCGCACCATGCGGAATACCGTATCATTGGCTTCGCTGCCCGAGGCGTTGAAGAAGATATGCGGCAGGCGATTGCCGGTGAGCGAGGCGATCTTCGCCGCCAGCGTCACCGTCGGTGGCGTCGCGGTCTTGAAGAAGGTGTTGTAAAAAGGCAGCTCGCGCATCTGCGCCGCCGCTGCCTCGGCCAGTTCCTCACGTCCATAACCGACGTTGACGCACCACAGGCCTGCCATACCGTCGAGGATGCGGTGGCCGTCGCCATCGGTGATGCAAACGCCCTCCGCATGGGTGATGATCCGGCTGCCACCGAGCTTTTCGATTTCGGCCCAGTCGGCCTGTGCGGGAAGATGATGCGCAACGTCCAGGCGGCGCAGTTCGGCGATGTCGTGATTGCGAGGCATGAATTGACTCCTGATTGTCTGGAAACCGAAAGAAACCGGGTCCGAAAATCAGGGCGAGAAACTGATCCGCGCGAGATAGCGGTCATAACGGGTGACGCGGCGGTTCATAGCTCGCCTCTTAACGCGCGTCCGAGGAGGTGGAAATAGGTCTGGCTGTCGCCATTGTCGTCGGTCGCCCATTCGGGATGCCACTGTACCGCGAGCAAAGGGGCGCCATTCGGCCGCGCGCTATAGGCCTCTACCAGCCCGTCGGGCGCGCGTGCCTCGACCTGCAATCCCTCGGCCAGCATCCCCACCCCCTGGTAATGGACCGAGTTCACCTCAATCGAGGGCGCGCCATAAGCCGAAGCGAGCAAGCCACCGTCGACCAGATCGACCTTGTGATGGTGATCGAACATGTCGTCGAAGCTGACGCCGTCGGGCGCATGATGATTGAGCAGGTCGCCGCTTGCCGAAGTATCGCGGCGCAATGTGCCGCCAAGCGCGACATTGATCTCCTGAAAGCCGCGGCAGATGCCAAACAGCGGTCGCTGCGCCGCAATCACCGCCTCGACCAGCTCGGTCATCATGCGATCGCGAGCGGGATCGAAAGGTCCATCACCCTCCGCCGCGTCGCCATAAAGTGCGGGCGCAACATTGGAGGGCGTCCCGGTCAGCAGCACGCCATCGAGCCTTTCGACGATTTCGGCGGCGTGCATATATTCTGGCAAGGATGGAATGATCAGCGCCGCGCAATCGGCATGCCGCATCGCCGCGGTCGCATAGCGGTTCATCACCGCCTGCGCGAGCTCGGTGCCAACCATGCGGTTGCAAGCGATGATGCCGAGGACGGGACGCGAGGACATGCCCCCTGCTGCCGGTTTTAGCGTCTCGGCGCCAGCGGAATCTCAGGCATGTTGGCGCGCAAAAGCCGCCGCGGCGCCGAACAGCCCCGGCTGTGGATGGGTGATAAGCTTGACGGGCAGCGCGGACATAAAGCCCTCGAACCGTCCCTTTTCGATGAAGCGTTCGGGAAAGCCAGATCGGACAAGACTGTCGCGGATGCGGAGGCCCAGACCGCCCGCAACCACGACGCCACTCGCGCCCTGCGCCAGCGCCAGATCGCCCGCGACGCTGCCCAACGACAGGCAAAAGCGATCGACCGCCGCCGCGGCCAGGCTGTCTCCCCCGCTCAGCGCACTCGTCCAGATCGCCTTGTCGTCGAGGCGCGGGATCGCCCGCCCTTCGAGCGCCGCCAGCGTTTCGTAAATGTCGACGATGCCCGGCCCGGACACGATCCGTTCGATCGACACGCGCCGGTGGCGTTTGCGCAGCCGCGCAAGGATCGCATCCTCGATGCTGTCGAGCGGCGCGAAATCGATATGCCCGCCCTCGGTCGCCTGAACGCGGTATTCGCCGCCGTCGCGCCAGACATGCGCCACGCCGAGCCCGGTGCCGGGACCGATGATTGTGATCGTGCCAGTGGTCGGCAGCGGAGCGTCAGGACCGGTCAGCCGCTCGAAATAGCTTTCGTCCGCCTGCGCCACCGCGTGGCCCACCGCCTCGAAATCATTGACCAGCACATAACGGTCGACGCCGAGCTTCTCGCCGATCAACGCGGGACGGATGATCCACGGATTGTTCGTAAAACGAATGATGTCGCCGCGCGTCGGCCCGGCGATGGCAATCGCGACGGCGCGCGGGAGCGCCCCCCCCTGTTGACGTTCGAAATCCTGCCATGCGGTCTGGAAGCTTGCATGATCCTTGGTGTGCAGCGTCGTCGCCTCGCCGAGCGAGCGGACGCGGCCGCCTTCGATCTCGGCCATCGCAAAACGCGCATGCGTGCCTCCGATATCGACCGTGACGATTTTTTCGCTCATGACTCTCCCTTCCCGGTCCTGCCTAGGCGGAACCTTTCGGGAATGTCGCACAGCCGGGAGCGATGCAACAGGGCATAGCTATGCGCGAGCCTTGCACTTCATCCGCAATCGGCGTAATTGCGAACTATTCTCAATAGAGGAGCAAGTCCTTGTCCGATATCCCGACCGCTCCGACCCACGATTGGAATGGCGACAGCGGGAGCCGGTGGGCCGCCAATCTCGACCGGCTCGATCTGATGCTCGAAGATTTTGGCCGCGCCGCAATCGATGCGGCGGATGCCAAGCCCGGCGAGCATGTTCTCGACATCGGTTGCGGGGCGGGCGTCTCATCCTTCCTTATCGCCAGCAAGGTGGCGCCCGCCGGCCATGTGCTGGGCGTGGATATATCGGAGCAACTTGTCGAAATCGCCCGCGCGGCTGCACCTCCCGGTGCGCCGCTCGAATTTCGATGTGCCGATGCCGCTACCCACCCCCTGCCGGCGGCGCATTTCGATCTCATCTTCTCACGATTCGGCGTGATGTTTTTCGACGATCCTGTTGCTGCCTTCGATCATATGCGTGGAGCCCTGAAACCAGGGGGACGGCTGGCGTTCATTTGCTGGCGCGGCGCGCACGAGAATGATTGGGTCCGCCTTCCAATGGCGGCAATTCGCGATATCGTCCAGCCTGCTCCCGCCGATCCGGATGCGCCGGGCCCCTTCGCCTTTGGCGACCGCGACCGGCTGAACGCCATCCTCGAGCGAGCTGGCTTTTCCGAAATAGGGATCGATCCGTTCGACGCCACCATTTCCTATGGGCGCGGTGCGACGCGCGAGGCCGCGATCGACGATGCGCTGGATCTCGCCTTTCAGGTCGGTCCGCTATCGCGCGCGCTGGGCGATCAGCCCGACGATATCCGTGCACGTGCCGCCACGGCGGTTCGCGCTGCCTTCGCGGAACGCCCCGGCGTTAATTCGGTGCTGATTGACGGCGCCGCATGGATCGTAACCGCGCGCAATCGCACAGGATAAACAGACGCTATTCGAGCGATGGGGGAAATGGCGCACCCGGAACGATTCGAACGTCCGACCCTCAGATTCGTAGTCTGATGCTCTATCCAGCTGAGCTACGGGTGCGTGGAGAGGCGCCTTTAGGACTCGCCGCGCGGAGGCGCAACCCCCTATTTCGGATTTGTGACCGTCCGGCACGACGATTGACGGCGCACTGCGTCGAGGGCGCCGATTTCCGCGGGTTCCTTGAGCAGGAGCCGAATCAGCGCAATACCCTGATCCTGATCCGTGCGGACGATTTCGACACCCGCAGGTACAGCCTGCCCTTCGCGCGCTACAATGATTCGATAGGGCTTTCCGCGCGCTTCGAGATCGTTGCGTACGAAAATCACGTCGGTCGCGGCATCGAAAAGGCTTAGTGAGCTGTAGCGGCCCGGAACCGGCGTCACATTGATTGCCAGCGGGCCTTTTGAAAGGTCGTAGGGGCAACTCGAATAGGCCAGATCGGGGCTCGGTCGCACGACGGGCTGACGTGCCGGCGTCGCGAGATTGCCATGGGACATGCTGTTGGTGCCGCCCTGCCCCAGTCGTTCCATCGCAACCCCCATCAAGCCATAGGGAATGTAGAGGATGGCGACCCAGGCGGCGGCCGCGGCGACAATCAGGCCGAAAAGGACCGGACCGAACCAGTTGCGCATATCAGCACGCCTCCTTCACGAGACGGGGGAGCGCAGCCTTCGCCGGCGCGGCGCGAAACGCGTCGCCCGGGTTGTACATACGCAGCGTCAATTGAAAGGGTTGGCCCTTGATCCCGGGCAGCCACGCCGCGTCCTTCGGTTTGTCTGGCGAAATGGTAACGCGCCATTCGCCCTGGGTGTCGAGCGCGACATTGGCGCCATTGACCGACCATATGCCTGCGGGATTGTCGATCAGATAGCCCTCGTCGTCGTAAACGGTAACGCTCCACCAGCGCGCATCGAGCGGCTTGCCGGACAAGCTATATCGGCAATCTCCATCGAGCGGCGCGCCCGACGCGTCGGTCTTCGCCATCCAATAGACGGTTTCCGTCGCGGGCAGCGCGAGCAGCCCCGACCGTGCGACTATCGCGCGCGTCAACGGGCCGGTCGCCTTGGTGCCGTAACCGAGCGAGGTCGTCCACGGGCCGTTGCGGATCGCACCGTCGGCAAGCCCGCCGCTGGTGAACGCCCAAGCGCCGCCGAGCCCCACCACCAATCCGCTCACCATGGCGATCACATAGCGGTGCCAACTTTTCATGACACATCCCCCTGCCCAATTGTCACCCCGGCGTTATTTCGCCTTGAGCGCCGCCTGTGCTGCCGCCAAGCGTGCGATCGGCACACGATAGGGCGAGGCGCTGACATAGTCGAGCCCGGTTTTTTCGCAGAAATGAATGCTCGGCGCGTCGCCGCCATGCTCACCGCAGATCCCGAGCTTGACCGCGGGGCGAGCCTTGCGGCCGCGGTCCGCCGCGATCTCGATCAGCTGGCCGACGCCCTCGACATCAAGGCTCACGAACGGGTCGGTCAGGAAGATGCCCTTGTCGACATATTGCGTCAGGAAGCGGCCGGCGTCGTCGCGACTGATGCCGATCGTAGTCTGCGTCAAATCATTGGTGCCGAAGCTGAAAAACTCCGCGCTTTCGGCGATCTCACCCGCCATCAGCGCGGCGCGCGGCAGCTCGATCATCGTGCCGACCAGATAGGCGATCTCGCGCCCCTTCTCGGCGAACACCGCCTTGGCCTGGGCATCGACAACCGCCTTCATCAGGTCGAATTCGCGGCGCGTCGCGACGAGCGGGATCATCACCTCGGGAATCGGCGCCGCGCCGGTTTCGGCGGCGACATCGCACGCTGCCTCGAAGATCGCGCGCGCCTGCATCTCGTAGATCTCGGGATAGGTGACGCCGAGGCGGCAGCCGCGGTGGCCGAGCATCGGATTGAATTCATGGAGTTCGTTCGCGCGCGCCTTCAGCGCCTCGATGCCCACGCCCGCGGCGGCGGCGACGTCGGCGAAATCCTCCTCGCGCGTCGGGAGGAATTCGTGCAGCGGCGGGTCGAGCAGGCGGATCGTCACCGGCAGCCCCGCCATCACCTGGAAGATCGCGGCAAAGTCGCCGCGCTGTTCGGGGAGCAGCTTGGCCAGCGCGGCCCGGCGGCCCTCTTCGCTTTCGGCGAGGATCATCTCGCGCACCGCGGTGATCCGCGCGGCGTCGAAGAACATATGCTCGGTGCGGCAAAGCCCGATGCCCTCGGCACCGAAATCGCGCGCGACCTGCGCATCTTGCGGGGTTTCGGCGTTGGTGCGCACCTTCATGCGGCGCACCTTGTCGGCCCAGCCCATCAGCGTGCCGAAATCGCCGACCAGTTCGGGCAGCAGGGTCGGAACCTCGCCTGCCATCACTTCGCCGGTCGAGCCGTCGAGCGTCAATATATCGCCCTCGCGCAGCTCGCGCCCACCGACGCGCAACACCCGCGCGGCGCCGTCGATGCTAAGACCCCCTGCCCCCGAAACGCAGGGACGTCCCATGCCGCGCGCAACGACCGCCGCGTGACTGGTCATCCCGCCGCGCGCGGTCAGGATGCCCTTCGCTGCGTGCATGCCATGGATATCCTCGGGGCTGGTTTCGACACGGACGAGAATCACCGCCTCTCCCATCGCCGCTGCCTTTTCGGCGCTGTCGGCGTCGAACATGATCTTGCCCGACGCGGCGCCGGGGCTGGCGGGCAGCCCCTTGGTAAGCACGTCGCGCGGCGCCTTAGGATCGAGCGTCGGGTGGAGCAACTGGTCGAGCGCGCCGGGGTCGACACGGCCGACGGCTTCCTCCTCGGAAATCAGCCCCTCTGCGGCCATGTCGACCGCGATCTTCAGGGCCGCCTTCGCGGTGCGCTTTCCCGAACGGGTTTGCAGCATCCAGAGCGTCCCACGTTCGACCGTGAACTCGATATCCTGCATGTCGCGGTAATGCGTCTCGAGCGTGTCGAAGACGCGGCCCAACTCCGCGAAGGTTTCAAGCATCGCCTCTTCCATCGACAGCGGTTTGGCGCCCGCCTTCTCACGCGCGATTTTGGTGAGGTACTGGGGGGTGCGGATGCCCGCGACGACATCCTCGCCCTGCGCATTGATCAGCCATTCGCCGTACCAGGCGCGCTCGCCGGTCGCGGGGTCGCGCGTGAACGCCACGCCCGTCGCCGAGGTGTCGCCCATGTTTCCGAATACCATCGCCTGCACATTGACCGCGGTGCCCCATTCACCGGGGATCGAATTGAGGCGGCGATAAACTTTGGCACGGTCGCTTTCCCAGCTCGCGAACACCGCACCGACCGCGCCCCACAGCTGGTCGTTGGGTTCCTGCGGGAACGGCGCGCCGGTCTCGCGCTCGACGATCGCCTGATATTCCTTGACCAGCGCCTGCCAATCCTCGGCCGACATCTCGGTGTCGAGGTAGAAGCCCTTGTCTTCTTTTGCGATTTCCAGCGCTTCTTCGAACTCGGCATGGTCGAGCCCCATGACGACATCGGCATACATCTGGACGAAGCGGCGATAGCTGTCCCACGCGAAACGCGGATCGCCCGATGCTTCGGACAAGCCCACAACGGTCTTGTCGTTGAGCCCGAGGTTGAGGACGGTGTCCATCATCCCCGGCATCGACACGCGGGCGCCCGACCGGACCGAGACGAGCAGCGGATCGGCGGCGTCACCGAAGCGCTTTCCAGTGATGCCTTCGATATGCGCGATGCCCGCGGCAACATCGTCGACCAGCCCGGCCGGATATTGTTCGCCATTGGCGTAATAAGCAGTGCAGACGTCGGTGGTGATCGTAAAGCCCGGGGGCACCGGCAGGCCGATCGAGGCCATTTCGGCGAGGTTCGACCCCTTGCCGCCCAGCAATTCCTTCGAACGCTCGGCCGTGGTGGCCGCGCCGCCGAACAAATGCACCATCTTCGTCATCATAAACTCCTGCTGCCCCGGGGAGGAGGTTGCGGCTGGATAGGGTGGAGAAGGCTTATCGTCGATTCAGTTTTACTTCGTTCGGTATAAAGAGAGGCGCATAGCCGTGGCGTCAGCCCTCGATCTTCGAGAAATCGGCGACGCCATGCACCGCGCCGGTAAATCGCGACAGCAGGCCAAGGCGATAGGCGCGGACTGCTTGGTCGGGATCATTGACCATCACGCCGTCGAAAAAGGCATCGATCGGCGCACGGAGGCTGGCGAGCGCGGCCATCGCGTCGGTGAAACGCTCTTCGGCGACCGCGGCGGAGGCCGCGGGTTCGGCGGCGTCGAGTGCGGCGAGAAGCGCGGCGTCGGCTTCGGTCGGCGGCGTCGCGGCGGCGGTGCCGCTTACCTCGCCTGCCTGCTTCCGGATATTCGCAGCGCGCTTGTAGCCTGAGAGCAGATTGGTGCCGTCGTCGGTCGTCATAAACGCCTGCAACGCCTTCACGCGCGCGAGCAAGCGCACGAGATCATCCTCGCCGCCGAGCGCGAACACCGCGTCGATCAGGTCGTGCCGGACCCCGGCTTCGCGTTGCTGGACTTTGAGGCGGTCGGCGAAGAAGTCGAGCAAGTCATACGCGAAGGTCAAATGCGATTCATTCAGCGGCGCGAGTTGGCTGCCCTTTGGCTGCATGCTGTCATAATCACGGATGCCATCTAGCCAAAGACTACGGTAGAAGTTGCCACAAATCTCGTTTGCTTTGTCGGCAATGGCCAGCAAGCTCAATCGCAGACCGTTCGAAAGGATCAACGAGACGTTTGCCAATGTGGCCCGACGAAGCGCGAAGGGATCTTTTGAACCCGTCGGCCGTTCCCTTGCGGCAAAAAAAGCAAGCAGAATATCCAGCTTATCCGCCAGTGCCACGGCCACAGTCACCGGCGCGGTCGGCACATCATCGCCTTGCCCGACCGGCTTGTAATGATCGCGGATTGCGTCAGCGACCGCATCGGGCAAACCTTCGGCGCGGGCGTAGTAGCCGCCCATCAGGCCCTGCAACTCGGGGAATTCGCCGACCATTTCGGTTACGAGGTCGGCCTTTGCCAATTCGGCCGCCTGCCGCGCGAGTGCGGGATCGCAGTTCGGGACGATGCCTTCGCTCGCCAGCCATTCGGCGAGCTTCGCGACGCGCTCGACCTTGTCGGCAACGGTACCGAGTTTTTCGTGGAAGGTGATGTTTGCCAGCTTTTCCGCATGCTGCGCGAGCGTCTTCTTCTGGTCCTGTTCCCAGAAGAAGCGCGCATCGGACAATCGCGCTGCGAGCACCTTACGGTTGCCCGCGACGATCTCCGCGCCGCCGTCCTTCGCGTCGATATTCGCGGTGCAGACGAAACCGTTCGCAAGCTTGCCGTCCGCCCCGTTCACGACGAAATATTTCTGGTTTACCCGCGCGGTCAGCTGGATGACCTCGGGCGGCACTTCGAGGAAGGCCTCGTCGAAGCGGCCGAGCAGCGGCACCGGCCATTCGGTGAGCCCGGCATTCTCGATTACCAGCCCCTCGTCCTCGACGAGGGTCAGCCCCGCGTCGGCCGCAGCCTTGGCGGCACCGTCGCGGATGATCGCCTGGCGCTCCTCGTGATCGACGATGACGTGGCAAGCCCGCAGTTTCTCGGCATAATCCGATGCGGAGCCGATGGTGATCTCTCCAGGACAGTGGAAGCGATGGCCGCGCGTCGCGAAACCCGCAGAAATCCCGCTAACTTCACACTGAATCAGCTCTTCGCCGAAGATAGCGACGATGCCCGACAGGGGGCGGACCCAGCGCAGGCTTTCGCTGCTGGAGCTTGCCGTTCCCCACCGCATTGACTTGGGCCATGCGAACGCGCGGACGATTACGGGGATCGCCTCCGCAAGCACCTCGGCCGTGGTGCGCCCCGGCTTGTCGATCACGGCGAAATACACGCCGTCGCGATCTTCAAGTTGATCCTGCGTCAAGCCGGTCTTGCGCAGAAAGCCTTCGAGTGCCTGTGGCGGGGCGCTGCTGCGCGGGCCTTTTAGTTCCTCGCTGACCGCGGCGGTGGCGTCGGGCAGATTGCGAGCAATGAGCGCGAGGCGGCGCGGGGTCGACCAGATGGTGAGGTCGCCCGTCTCAATGCCCGCAGCCGTCATCTGCGCGCGGAACAGCTTTTCGAGTTCGGCGCGCGCGGCGGCCTGCATCCGCGCCGGGATTTCTTCGCTGCGCAGTTCGAGAAGGAAGTCGGTCACAGCGTCCACCCCGGATATTTTTGGGTCCAGCGCTCGGACTGGCTGTCGATCCAAGCCTTGCAGCTGCCCTTCGCGAGGTCGCGGACTCGCGCCATGTAGTTCGCGCGTTCCTGCACGCTGATCACGCCGCGCGCTTGCAGCAGGTTGAACAGGTGGCTCGCCTCGATCGCCTGGTCATAGGCCGCGAGCGGCACATTCGCCGCGATCGCACGCTGGCATTCGGCCTCGGCAGCTTTGAACCCTGCAAACAAGGTATCGGTATCGGCGACCTCGAAATTCCATTTCGAAAATTGGCGTTCATTCTCGAGAAAGACGTCGCCATAGCTGACCGCCGGAACATCGCCGACCGCGTCGGAAAAGCGCAGATCGTACACATTGTCGACGTTCTGAATATACATGGCGAGCCGCTCGAGCCCGTAGGTCAGCTCGCCCGCGACGGGCTTGCAGTCGAAACCGCCCATCTGCTGAAAGTAAGTGAACTGGGTGACTTCCATCCCGTCGCACCAGACTTCCCAGCCCAGCCCCCACGCGCCGAGCGTCGGCGATTCCCAATCATCCTCGACAAAGCGGATGTCGTGGAGCAGCGGATCGATGCCGATCGCGGCGAGCGAGCCCAGATATTGTTCCTGCAGGTCGGCGGGCGACGGCTTCAGGATCACCTGATACTGGTAATAATGCTGGAGGCGGTTGGGGTTCTCGCCATAGCGGCCATCCGTGGGCCGCCGGCTCGGCTGGACATAGGCGACGTTCCAGGGCTCAGGACCGAGGCTGCGCAGCGTCGTCGCGGGGTGGAATGTCCCTGCCCCGACGCGCATGTCATAGGGCTGCAAAATCGCGCAGCCGCGTGCGCTCCAGTAATTGTGCAGCGTCAGGATCATGCCCTGAAAGCTGAGTGGTGTCTTGTCCGCCCCGTCGGCCACGGCCGCAATTCCTTCGCAGGTGCAAAAATCGTCGCCGCATTGGCGCAGGGCGGCGTCAGGGTCAAGGCTCCGCACCGTTCGCCATCGCGCGAAAACAGGCGCCCTAGTCAGGTCTCCAAAACTTTTTGTCAGGTCTTGTTGACATAGTCAGTGAATCGCGACATATAGTCATGTATACCTGACATGAAGACAGGCAAGCACGACAACACCTCGATCCAAGGAGACATAGACATGATTACCCGCACGCTCATCCTCACGCTGTCGCTCGCTGCTGCTGGCGCGCCCGCCGCCGCCGCCGAAACCGAGACGGTTGTCACCAATGTGCGCACCGACGACCTCAACCTGACACGTCCCGCAGGCCGCGAGCGCCTCGACCTGCGCATCAGGAATGGCGTGCGCCGCGCGTGCCAGACGGCGCGTCGCGGTGTCGCCGACCGCGCGGACGAGGCGGCGTGTGTCGCCACGGCGCTAGCCGATGCCGATCATAAGGCGGCCCGCGCGATCGCCCGCGCCCAGCACGGGACGCAGCTCGCGCTGTTAATGGTCGAGACCAGCCACTGAACCGCCCGTGGCCAGCGCCGGCTTTCATTTCGGGCGGGCCTCCCCGGTGACGGCCGACGATCTGGACTGGAGCGCGCGGCAGCGGCGCCCCAGTCCATGCCCGGCGATCGGCCATTTCATTTGCCATCCGGACAAAAAACTCCCCTCCCAAGACATTTCGATGTTTATGGAAGACGATGACCATCCGGGTGACATTCTGCCGAGGCGCCGATGAACAATAAATTGAAAGTGCTGCGCGCGATGCGAAACTGGAGCCAAGCCGAACTGGCGGACCGGCTCGACGTATCGCGGCAGGCGGTCAACGCGATCGAAACGGGGAAATACGACCCATCGCTGCCGCTTGCCTTCAAGCTCGCGCGCCTGTTCGAAATGCCGATCGAGGAGATTTTCGATGACGGCCATGAAGGATAAGATAATGACGAACGATCCGCAGCGCCGCCGCATCCCCGGGATGGGCTGGCCGATTGCCATCTTCGTGGGCACGGCGATGCTCGCGGGTGCCTTTGCCGGCTATAGTGAAACGCGCGCCGAACTCGGCCGTCCGGCGCTTGCGCCCTGGGCCGGGGCGATGATCGCCATCGCACTGGGCGCGATTGCCTTTGCTTTCTATGTCCGCCGCCATGCCGACTGGTTCCGGCAATGGTCGCCGCGCAAACGGCTATATTGGGCGGCCCTGGTTCTTGCCGGAACGCTCGGGCTGGTATCGGCGATCATGCTACGGGCCAATGGAAACACCGAGTTGATGAGCGACAGCGCGATGACGCCGGCGCTGGCGATCGGGCTGTCCGCCCTGTGGCTGATCGGGCTGGTCGCCGCGCTGGTCATCTATCACCGCTCGATCGACGATCATGAACGGATGGCCTATCAGATCGGCGGCCTCGCGGGCTTTTATGCCTTCATCATCCCTTGCCCGGTGTGGTGGGTGCTCGCGCGCGCCAGCCTCGCGCCGCCCGTCGAAGCTATGCCGCTCTTCGCCCTCTCGCTCACCGTCAATGCGTTGGTCTATTGCTGGTTCAAGTTTCGCTAAGCCCTTGGTTTCATGACTTCCCCCTCCCATCCGGCGCCAAGCGCCCTCGCATCGAAAGGTAATTTCCCCATGAAGAGCTGGTTCAAGACGCTCGCCGCAACCTGCGCCGTCATCCCGTTCGCCCAATGTGCCCTCGTCCCGGGGGGCAATATCGCCTATGCTGCCGAGCCGGCTCCCGCTGCGGCGCAGCCGGCGACAACCGACGCCGACCCCGCGCTGTGGGTGATGAAGGACGAGGATACGACGATCTATCTCTTCGGCACCGTTCATGTGCTGAAGCCGGGGCTCAGCTGGTTCGACGAAGCGGTGAAGACGGCGTTCGACCAGTCCGACCAGCTGATGCTGGAAATCGTGATGCCCGAAGACCAGATGGAGGTGGCGAACATCATGATGCCGCTGGCGATCGACCGGAGCGGCAAGACGCTGTCGTCGCGGCTCGATGCCCAGCAGCTCGCGGCTTATCAGGCCGCGATGGCGAGCGTCGGTCTGCCCGCCGCGCAATTCGATACGTTCGAGCCGTGGTTCCCTGCCATCACGCTGTCGGTGCTGCCGCTCACCAAGCTCGGCTATGATCCCGAACAAGGCGCCGAAAAGCGGCTCACCACCTTTGCAAAGGCGGCAGAAAAGCCGGTAGCCGGCCTCGAGACGCTCCCCGAACAGCTCGGATTCTTCGACGATTTGCCCGAAACACAGCAGGTCGCCTTCCTCAACGCGGTGGTGAAAAACCTCGACAAGTTGGGACCGCAGCTCGACAAGATGGTGGCGCTGTGGGCCAAAGGCGACCCCGATGGCCTCGCCGTCGCGATGAACGAGAGCTTGGCGGCCACCCCCGAGCTCGCCAAAACGCTGCTGTGGGACCGCAATGCGCGCTGGGCCGACCAGCTCAAGGCGCGCATGGACAAGCCGGGAACCGTGTTCGTCGCGGTCGGCGCCGGGCACCTCGCAGGCGACCACAGCGTCCAGGATTATCTGAAAGAACGCGGTCTGACGGTGACGCGGGTCGACTATTGAAGCGGCCCGCGCCCCTGATCCCGCCAAGAGGGGCCGGACGATGGGGTCGCCGCATCGCGGCGACCCTTTTGCCCCTGCTGCTGGCGGCGTGCGGCCCCGCCGCGCCGGAACCTCAGGCGCGCCCTGCGATGTGGCTGGTCGCCGATGCGGATACGAAAATCTATATATTCGGCACGATGCACGCCCTGCCGCGCGGAACCGACTGGGCCGGGGGTGGGGTCGCGAAGGCGATCGACGCTGCCGACGAACTGATGCTGGAGCTGCCCCCGGCCGAGCTCGCGGGCGCGGGCGAGATGTTCCGAAAGCTCGCTCCGCGCACCGCCCCGCTCGCGATCGAAGCACGCCTGTCGGGCAAGGCGCTTACCGGCTTTCGCACACTCGAAGCAAGCGGACGCAGCTTTGGCGAGGACGGGCTGGACGATTGGGCGGTGATGGTCCTTATGGGCCAGCGCGTCGCGCAAAATGCCGGCCTGTCGCCGGCCAACGGCGTTGAAACCGGGCTGACGAAAAGGTTCAAAGCTGCGGGCAAGTCGATCGGTGGCTTCGAGACTGCGCGAGGTCAGCTCATGCTGTTCGAAACGCTGGACCCGCACACGCAGCGCGTCCTGCTCACGCGCGCGGCCGAGGAAGCGGACGATGCGGTGAGCGAGGTGCGCGCGCTAACAGCCGCTTGGGGCCGCGGCGACGTCCGGGCGCTCGAAAAGATTATCAACGAGGATATCGACAGCGTGCCCGTCGCGCGCAAGGCGATAATCACCGACCGGAATCGGCGCTGGAGTGCATGGATCCAGCGGCGGATGGCGCAGCCGGGAACCGTGCTGGTCGCGGTGGGCGCAGGACATCTGGTCGGCGCCGACGGAGTGCCGGCGATGATCGAGGCCGGCGGGATGAAGATAACGCGGGTGCAGTGATCGAGTGTCGGCTTGGGTGGTAAACCGGCACGGCCGCGAATGGGCCGATATTGTACAACGCATCTTTGGCAGATGAACCCCTGTGCCGCACTCCGTATAATCCCACTGTGCCGTCTGCAATCCCCTCCTTCGAACCAAATGGATAGGGTCGTGATCGAACGAGCGCGCCTGAAGCTCAGCCAGCTTCGATAACGCCCCGCGCCCGATGCGCGCCCAAGGCTTGCAATTCTGGCGCTTCCCCGCTAAGCGCCGCCGCTTCCGTCATGGTCATCCCTGGAGGCGTGGCGGAACTGTGTAATCGTTTCTCGGAGAATGAACATGAGCGATCAGCTGACGCTGACGGCCGAGACGCGCGAACGCGGAGGCAAGGGAGCCTCGCGTGAGCTGCGTCGTGAAGGTCGTGTCCCCGCCGTTGTCTATGGCGGCAAGGAAGAACCCCTGATGATCCACGTCGAAGAAAAACTGCTGATGAAGCAGCTGATGACGGGTCATTTCATGAACTCGGTCGTGATGATCGAAGTCGGCGGCAAGACCATCCGCACCCTGCCGAAGGACGTCGCGTTCCACCCGGTCAAGGATCGTCCGATCCACGCCGATTTCCTCCGCATTGCCAAGGACGCCAAGGTCACCGTCGCGGTGCCCGTGTCGTTTGCGAACGAAGAAGCCTCGCCGGGCCTGAAGCGCGGCGGCGTGCTAAACATCGTCCGTCACGAGTTGGAACTCGTCTGCGACGCGGACAAGATCCCCGACGAGATCGCGATCGACGTCACCGGCTTCGATGTCGGCGATTCGATCCATATCAGCAACGTCACCCTGCCCAAGGGCGTCGAAAGCGCGATCACCGACCGCGACTTCACCATCGCCACTATCGTCGCCCCGTCTGCGCTCAAGTCGAGCGACGGCGACACGACGAAGGATGACGGCGAAGAAACCGTCGAAGGCGAAGAAGCCTAAACATTTTGGAGCGCCCCTTCCGGCCGCGGGGGGGGGCGTTTCCAGCAGACCCGGGAAAGGCACTGTCATGCAGCTCTGGGTCGGCCTGGGCAATCCCGGGCCCAAATATGCGATGCACCGTCACAATGTTGGCTTCATGGCCGCCGACGTCATCGCCGACTTTTACGACTTTCCCGCGCCAGCAAAGAAATTCCAGGGCTGGATCCAGGAAGGCCGCATCGGGTCGCAGCGCGTCCTTCTGCTCAAGCCCGGCACCTTCATGAACGAAAGCGGCCGCAGCGTGCGCGCGGCGCTCGATTTCTACAAATTGACGGCGCAGGACGTCACCGTCTTTTACGACGAGCTCGATCTCGCCCCGATGCAGATCAAGGTAAAACGCGGCGGCGGAGCGGCGGGCCACAATGGCATTCGATCGATGATCCAGCATATCGGCGAAGGTTTCCGCCGCGTGCGCATCGGCATCGGCCATCCGGGGCACAAGGACCGCGTAACCGGCCATGTTCTCGGCAATTATCACAAGAGCGAGATGGAACCGCTGATCGATCTGCTCGGCGCCATCGCCGCAGAGGCCAAATGGCTGGCGGACGGCGACGATGTGCGCTTCCGGAGCGACCTTGCGCTGCGGTTGCAGGGCTGACAAGGCTAAGCCACGCCAAAAACCCTCGGCCCGGTTATCGACGAAGTCGCCAATCCCTATGCCTGAACGGGCAATTCGATGATCGCGTCGAGGCCGCCATCCGGACAGTTGTGCAGCATCAGCGCGCCGCCCTCGCCCTCGGCGATATCGCGCGCTATCGACAGGCCGAGCCCGGCGCCGCCGGTTGCGCGATTGCGCGACTGCTCTCCGCGCGCAAAGGGTTCGACCAGGGTGCGGATATGCTCCTCGGTCAGTCCGGGGCCGTCGTCAGACACGATAATCCGTGCGCGCCCCGCCGCAGCCGTCACCGAGAGCCGCCCGCGCTGGCCATAGGCGAGCGCATTGTCGGTAAGGTTGCGCAAGGCCCGCTTGAGCAGCAGCGGCCGCGCCAAGACCGCGACGTCGGCGACGTCCGCGACGGTAACATCCTTGCCGCGCTCCCGATAATCGGCCGCCAGTTCGCCGATCAGGTCGCGCAGCGGCAGGCGCTTCAGCGCCTCGGTTCCCGCGCCCGACCGCGCGAGCGCCAATATGTCGCTGAGCATAGCGGTCATTTCCTCGATACTCGCTACCATCTTGTCGCGCAGCAGGTCGTCGTCGACCTGTTCGACGCGCACGCGCAGGCTGGCAAGTGGGGTGCGGAGGTCGTGGCCGACCGCACCGAGCATCCGGTCCTTGTCCGACAGCATCGTTGCTATGCGGGTGCGATAGGCGTTGAAGGCGGCGATCAGGCCGCGGACATCGGACGGCCCCTCTTCTTCGAGCGGTTCGGCGTCGCGCAGCGCCGGGTTGGCGCGGGCGGCGCGCGTCAGGTCGCGCAGCGGCCGCGCGGCCCGCCACGCGATCAGCATGATCGGGACGAGCAGGAGCAGGTAGAGCGACAGCGTCTGCCAGACGAGAAAGCCCTGCAACCGATTGCCGCCCGCTGCGATCCGCGTCCGCACGGCGAAATAGCGTTCATCGACCTTGGCGACGACGACGACGGGGCGGTCGGGAAAGGCCGGCCGCCGCAGCCGTTGACGGTCGCGCGGCGGGAGCGCCCACGCATCGACCGATTCGACATGAACGTTCGTCTCGTCGAGGAGGCCGCTGACATATTGGGCGAGGTCGGGCAGCCGCACTGCCCCCACCGGAAGCGGCGGCATGTCGTCCGAAATCACGAGCTTTTGCACGCGCTCGCGCGCGTCGGCGTCGCTTCGCGGGCGCCGGAACTCGCCGCGCCGGTCGCGCTCGATCGCATCGATCACGCGCGCGACCGCCATGCCACCGCCGTGCGCCAGCGCCTGCTGCCGCATCCCGCGCGACAGCAGGACGAAGTTGATCGCCTGCGCGACGAAAAGCATCACCGCCACCGCGAAGACAAGCTGGCCCACAAGGCTTTTGGGCCAGAGACGCAACTTCATGCCGCAGGCCCCATGCGCCGGACCTCGCACGCGAGCGTATAGCCCCCTCCCCACACCGTTTTAACGATCTGCGGATGCGCGGCATCGACCTCGATCTTCTTGCGCAGGCGGCTGACCAGATTGTCGATCGCCCGGTCGAAAATATCGGCTTCGCGGCCGCGCACCATGTCGAGTAGGCGGTCGCGGCTCATCACCTGCCGCGGATGGCGAACGAGCGCGTGGAGCAGATGATATTCGCCCGACGACAGCGCGACCTCATTGCCGTCGGCATCGACGAGCACCCGTTCGACTTCGCGCAGCACCCAGTCGCCAAAGGCATAGCAGGTGCCGCCACCGTCGAGCGCGCGGCCGCCCTTTTGGGTGCGGCGCAGCACGGAGCGGATGCGCGCGACCAGTTCGCGGGGATTGAAGGGTTTGACGACATAGTCGTCGGCGCCAATCTCGAGCCCGATGATCCGTTCGGTATCCTCGGCACGCGCCGTCAGCAGGATGACGGGAATATTGGTCGTCTCGCGCAGGTGACGGGTCAGCGAAAGCCCATCCTCGCCCGGCATCATGATGTCGCTGACGACAAGGTCTACGCCCTGCGCGCGCAGCACCGAGCGCGCCTCGGCAGCGCTCGCGGCGTCGGTTACGGCAAAACCCTGCGCAGTCAGATATTCGCCCAGCGGCTCTCGGATCGACGGCTCATCGTCGACGAGGAGGATACGCGGCGCGTCGGTATCGGTCATGGGATTTCCGCCAAAGATGGAGCCAGGGTCGGGATGCTGGTTCGCCCATCGGCCGCGAAGGGCCGATGGGCGATAGCTGGCAGGGACCGGCGGCAAAGGCAATGCCCGGGAGGGGGAGGAAGGCCGTGCGCTTCGCGCCTTGTCCCGGCCAAATGGTCAGGGGTTGGCGGGGGCGGCGGGTGCCGCGCCGCGCTTGGCGCGCCATGCGCCGCGCTGCGCCTTGCGTTCCTCCGGCGTCAACTGGCCGTCCTTGTTGGCGTCGGCGGCGTCGAAGCGGGCGAGCGCCGCGGTCTGGAACTCGGCCTGGCTGATTGCCTTGTCGCCGTCGGCGTCGGCCTTCATCCAGCCGCCGTGACCGGCGCGCATCCCGTGCCCGCCACGCTTGCCGCCATGGCCGCGCATATAGTCGCGCTCGCCTTCACCGGCTTCGCCCGCGGCGGCGCGTTTTTTCTTGCGTTCGGCGCGTTTCGCGGCGCGGTCGGCGCCATGCTGGTCCCATTCGGCCTTGCTGATGCTGCCGTCCGAATTGGCGTCGAGCGTCGCAAAGCGCTTCGCCTGCATTTCGGCACGTTTGGCAGCGCGGTCGGCGGCGTCGAGCTTGCCATCCTTGTTGGCGTCCATCTTGGCGAACATGTCCGCCGCTCTGGCTTGCGCTTCGGCGCGCGTGAGCGTGGCATTGCGGTCCCCGCCGGGAGCGGCAAGGACGGGCACCGCGATCAATGCGGCGCCCAGAGTCAAAAGGGTGATTTTCTTCACGTCATAAACTCCTGCAGGGGATCCTTGGGGAAAGCCCCGGTCCCGATGAAGGCGTTCTAGATGCGATCTGTCCCAACGAATTGCCGGATCGACGATAAATTGTCGCAATATGTTGCAAAAATGCAGCGCCGTTCATTTGCGGGAAAGCGGCGGCGGAAAATTGCGGGCACGTCCGCCCCGCGCGCTTCTTTTCCAAGCCCGGAAACAGGTAAGCCCCGTCGCATTCCTGCGGCGGGGCTCCCTAGACTTCGTCCGAGGACGGAAGTCAATTCCACTCTTTCTTTCGATCAAGCAGATATATAAAACGCGGCTGGTCCAAGATCGTTCCCGTCCGCGCCAATTATTTTCATCGCAGCTTTCGCGCGGCGGCCGAACCCATGATCAGGAAAAGCACGACCAGCGCAAGGCCGACGAAAAACAGGATTTTCGCGATGCCGGCGGCCGCACCGGCGACACCCCCGAAGCCGAGAACACCGGCGAGCAGCGCGATCACCGCAAAAATCAAAGCCCATTTGAACATCTGATATCTCCTTGCATCTCGCGCGGCACACCCGCCTCGAAAGCCATGGCTTTCGACGGGAAACACCGGTGGCCGCGCCTCAAATCTCCGATTGTCGATACGAAGGCATAACGATGCCGCTGCGCCAAAGTTCCCCAAAGCCAGCCACATAAGTCCTTGCCTATCGCGCGCGCGATGCGCTTATGCGCATATCGTTCGAGGGAGTTTCCATGCCAAGATCACCGATGAACCCGCTGCTTGCCGCTACGGCCGCCGCGTTGTGCCTTTCCTCCCCAGCGCAGGGTCAGCCGGCGGACAAGGCCGCGGGTCCGAGCACCGCCTATCTGAACAAGCAGATGGCGGCGCTTGCCGAGCGCAGCGGGATCGACGGCTGGCGCGCCACCCCGTCGGGGCTGCGCTGGCGCCGGATCGCCGGCGACGGCAGCGGCGCCCACCCCGGCCCGACCGACGAAGTCACGGTTCATTATGTCGGCACCTTTACCGACGGACAGGAATTCGACAGTTCGGTCCGGCGCGGCGAGCCGACGACCTTCCCGCTCAACCGCGTGATCGACGGCTGGCAGGAGGGCGTCGCACTGATGGGCGTCGGCGACAAGGTCGAACTCGCGATCCCTTGGCATCTCGCATATGGACCGGACGGCAAGGGCCCTATCCCCGGCGGCGCGACGCTGTTGTTCACCGTCGAGCTTCTGGGCGTCAAACCCGCAGGCTGACCAGGGAAAGCCAACCGGGACGGCTGCGGAAAGGGGATCATACCTCCCCCTTCCCTCTTGCGCTCGCCTCGCGAATAGGTAACAACTTTACGTGAACGTAAAGGTAAAGCAGCCGCGAGAGGATTCTTCCCCATGACCCTTCCGACCTTCAACACCATCAAGCTCGACATCGCCGACAATGTTGGGACGATCACGCTCAATCGTCCCGACCGGCTCAATTCGATGCCGCCAGCGATGGCGGACGATATCCGCGAAGCGCTCGATCATTTGCCGGGCCTTGGCACGCGCGCACTGCTGATCACCGGCGAGGGCCGCGGCTTCTGTTCGGGCGCCGACCTTGCGGGCGACCGCTCGGCGGGCGGCGCGGTCAGCGGCGGGGCGCGGAGCCGCAATGCACTGCGCGGCCATTACAACCCGATGCTGCTTTCGCTCGCCAATCTCGACATCCCCGTCGTCGTTGCGGTCAACGGCCCCGCGGCAGGCGTGGGGTGCAGCTTCGCGCTGTCGGGCGATTTCACCATCGCGGGCAAGAGCGCCTATTTCCTGCAGGCTTTCGTCAACATCGGGCTAGTTCCCGACGGCGGCTCGTCGTGGCTGCTGCCGCGCCTGATCGGCGTGCCGCGCGCATTGCAGATGATGATGCTCGGCGAGAAGATTTCGGCTGATCAGGCCGCCGACTGGGGCATGATCTACAAGAGCGTCGACGACGCCGAGCTGATGGCTGAGGCCAAGGCGCTCGCGGCGCGCCTCGCGAACGGGCCGACCGTGGCGCTCGGAACGATGCGCAAGGTGCTGCGCGACGGGCTGACACAGGATTTCGCGACGACGCTCGACGCCGAAGCCAAGGGGCAGTTCATCGCCGGCGGCACCGCCGACGCGATGGAGGGCATCATGGCCTTCCAGCAGAAGCGCAAGACCGAGTTCAAGGGGAAGTAAACATTGTGATCCCCGGTGAAAGCCGGGGCCTGCAACCAACCGTGAATGGGCCCCGGCTTTCGCCGGGGATCACGATCCTTATTCGGCCGCTTCCTCGACCATCACCTTCTTGTAGATGCTCGTGCGCGGGTAGGAACATATCCGCATCACCATCGGCTCGAAGAATTCAAGCGGCTCGCTGTCGTAATCGGGATCGAACGCCGGCGCGTCGTATTTCTCGCAGAATTCGGCGCACGCCGCATAATGGGGATGATCGCGGAACTGATCGCGCATGTCGCGGTCGAGCCCGAGATAGTGGAAGAAATAATGCCCCTGAAAGATGCCGTGATGCTGGACGATCCACAGATTTTCTTCTGACAGGAACGGCTTGAGGATCGCCGCCGCGACGTCGGGATGATTGAACGCGCCCAATGTGTCGCCGATGTCGTGGAGCAGCGCCATCACGACATATTCCTCGTCGCGGCCGTCCCTGTGCGCACGCGTCGCGGTTTGCAGGCAATGTTCGAGCCGGTCGACAGGAAAGCCGCCATAATCGCCGCCGAGCAGCTTGAGATGCTCGAGGATGCGCTTGCCATTGTTCGGCGCGAACTCCTTCTGTTCGCGCGCGATAATGTCCCAATCTTCCTGCGTCCCGTCGATCATCGACCGGAAGGTCGCATGCTCGTGCGTCATGTCGTTCATGGCAGCCTCTCCTTGTTGGCCGCCAGTCTACGTCATTCGTTGCTGTTTGCAACTATCCGGAGATCGAACCCCGACTGTTCGGCGGCGCCTATTCGAACTCGGCGTTCATGACGCCATATTTGCGGGCTTCGTCCAGCGTCAGGCAGCGCCTCGTCGACTTGTCGGGACCGCTGCCTTTCACCGCCTTCTGCTTGTACATGATGTCGGTAAGCAGCTCGCGCGACAGGAACATGCGAATCATGAAATCATTGTCCTCGCTTGCGAGCTGCGCCGCATCCTGCTCGATCTCGCCGATCAGTTCGGTCGTCGCGTCGGTCCCCATGGCGACGCTGTAGTCGATCGTGCTCCTGTCGCCGGTGCGGGTGAACATGTGCACGATAAACTCGCCGCCGGGATCGATGGTTCGCGATCGCCCGCCCATGAACATGAAGTTGCACGCGCTGTAACAGGCCCAGCCCGAAGGGATGCGCGTGACGACGTCCAGCGTGTCGCGGATCAACCGCCCCGCTTCATTGCCTGCGCGAGCATCGCCGCCTGGCGAGCTCAGCCATATTTCATCGAGGTCGGGATGCTTCGCGAGCGCGGCCTTCAGCCGGGGCACGACATCCTTGTCGATGCGCCCTTCGCCCTTGATGATTTTCCACCCGCCCTGCTCGAAATAGGTGAATTGCATCTGCGGATTGGTCGACCAGCCAGGGTTGAGCGGGCAGGTCGGATTGACCGGATCCTTGGCCGGCGTGCCGCCGATCGCAAGCAGCGCGGAGGCGGCGGCGATCGAAAGACGGGCGAACGGCTTCATGCCGCAACCACATATCGTGCCTGGCCGGGCTCCTTGCACATGCGCTTGGTGACCCGCGTTTCCTCGCCTTCGACAATGATGAAGTCGGTAACGCTCATACAGCGCCGGCCGCCTGCCTCGTCGTTGCGCGCCACGACCGTCGACGATCCGCTGACATTCTCGCGCGTCGCGCTCGTCCAGTTCGCGGTTGCGCCGACCTCTTCGCCGCGCGTCACCTCCTCGGTCGCCGCCGCCGCCTGCACCTGCTCGCCGGGATCGAGGCGGCAGGCGATCGCGTCGGTCAGCGTCCCGCTCACCTCCGCGATCGGCACATAGGAATAGACACCGGCCTTGCTCGCCGCATCGCCGACCGCATCGTTCAGCACATTGCCGATGATGTTGCGGCCGATGCTATTGCCCTTCTTGCCCTTGGGACAGCCGCCATTGCCGCCTTCGCTCGATTTGGGCGCAGGCGTCGTCACCTTGCGTAGCAGACTGCCGAACTGCGCCTGCGCCGGAGCGACGGCGAGCAAGCAGGCCGCAAGAACGGCCGGGGTCGCCCATATTTTACGCATCATAATCCACCCTCGTGGCGCCCGGTGTCGGGCCATCGTGCGACCTTTTATAAGCGCTTTTCATGCCACCCGCTGTGATTTTCATCAACCTTGCAACTTATGTCATCCAGACAGGTTGAATTAACGCCGAATATGTCACAGTAACGCCGCCATGCTCTCGCAAAAGACCCGCTATACGATCCGCGCGTTCCAGCACCTTGCCGACCATTGGGGCAAGGGGCAGGTGCAGCTGGCCGACATTGCGGAGGCGCAGAATATCCCCCCCAAATTCCTGACCGTCATCCTGTCCGAAATGGCCCGCGAGGGGCTGCTCATCTCACAGCGCGGGCGCGACGGCGGATATCAGCTGGCCCTGCCGCCGGTTGACATCAGCTATGGCGACCTTGTCCGGCTGACGCGCGGCTCGCTTGCGCTCGTTCCCTGTGCGGCGCGCAACGCGCACGAACAATGCAAGAACTGCCTCCCCGAAATCGAATGCCGGATGCGCAGCCTGATGCTGAAGGTCCGCGACGACACCGCGGCGATCCTCGACCGCATCACGCTGGCCGACCCGATCAAGATGGAGCCCCTGTTCGAAAAGGACGAGGCGGCCGAATAGCGATAGGAAGCTTCGGCAGACCAGTGGACTTCGGCCGATTGTTGACGTTCGCTCTATCCTAACCCGTTCGCATCGAGCGACGTCGAGATGCCCCTCGGGCTGAGCGCCGCGTCGATGGGTGTCCCGACTTCTGCCGAAGGTCGGAGTTTATGCTGAGCACGCTCAGGGGCAGTCGAAGGGCTCGGCACAACCGGAAAAGATGTTCGTCGACTAGCGAGCGATTGCGGACGCTTTGTTCAGCATGTCATTCCTCCAAATAGACCCGAGAGATATCTTGGCCATTCACAACGCAAATCATACCTCCACCGTCCGGTGTCGGAACTTTCGGAAAAAATTCGAAACATCGCTCGGTATTTTTGCTCGCTTTTTCAAACACGTATTATTTTCGATGAATTTCTGACCCAGACTGTTCCATTACCTTGCCTGCCTGAACCAATGCGCCACGCACAGCCGGATCTCTATTCAACATATTACGACAGTGTAATCTTCCAACCGAAAATTCTCGGTTACGCATAGTCGTTCTTGAGCCGCCTCATGTCCCGCATCTTCGGATAGAGGATGTGTCGTCTGATTGCAGCCCCAAGCGCGAATTTGAACAGGCGGAGAGCCCAAAATACCGCCGCCGGGGGCAGGATGACGTTTGCCGTGCTCATAAACACTCCGCTGACCATTCTTCATTTTGAACACTACTGGAGTGAACGTTCACCACCCCAAACCGACCCATTTTAGGCGGCGTTAGCCCTTGGCTTCCATCCGCGCGCACAATTCGTCGATCTTCGCCGCCAGATCGTTCACGCGCATCTGGTCGAGCTTTTCGTGCAACCGCATGATTTCCAGCTCGGCGCGCAGATTGATCTCGTAATCGACGCTCGCGGTCAGCCGGTCCTTCGCGGACTGCCGGTTCTGGCTCATCATGATGATCGGTGCCTGCACCGCGGCGAGCGTGGAGAGCATCAGATTGAGGAAGATGAAGGGATAGGGATCGAACGCCAGGCTCCAGCGTTCGAGCACCTCGGAATTGAGCAGCATCCAGCCGAACAGCACCAGCGAAAAGACGATGATGAAGCCCCACGATCCGCCGACCGCCGCGACCTTGTCGGCCAGCCGGTCGCCATAGCTCGCCTGCGCATCCTCGATATCGGCGGCGTCGCGGCTGCTCGGCGCACGCGCGGCGATCGCTTCGACGACGCGCCTTTCTTCAGCATCGAGCTGGTCGAACGCGCGGCCCAGCAACCGCAAGGACAGATCGTTGAGATGCGTGACCGCGTTCATCGGGCTCCTATCCGACCCAGCGCCAGATGCCGGCGACCATGTAACCAAGCGCACCATGCGCCCAGGTCGCGGCAATCCAAAGCACTATTCCGCCCAGGAGGGCATGCGGACGGGGGATCGCGTCGCCCCACGGCGATTGGCCCGAAACCTGCTGTGCATAGGGAATGAAGCTCGTGCGCGCCGCCCAACCGCGCCAGGCATCGCCCATCAACCGCGCCTTTTTCGCATCCTGCCCCGCCGACCCGACGAGCGCGAGGAAGGCGATGATCGCCGACAATATGATCTGGCCCGGCATCGGCATTACCATCGCATGCGCCACCGCCCAGAGCGCGAAGCCCCACATCATCGGGTGCCGCGTGATCGCGAACACGCCGCGTGGCGGCGCCGCGGCGGCCTTTTCGGCGCCCGGTGCGGGCAGCGCCGGGTTACCGATGAGCGATCCCATGAACAAAATGCTCGCAAAAAGCACAAGCAGCGACGCGACCGTCCAAAGGCCGTCGCCCACCGCCCACAACGGCGGTTCGGGCGGCATCCCGCGCCACGCCTGCACAACCATGATCAGCGTGGCGATCGCGACGATCGAATAAACGATCTGGAATCCGCGCTCGCCCAGCCGCGCCGCAAGTCCGGCGCGCAAGGGATGCGACAGCAGAAGGTGCGAACCGACGAACAGCACGCCGGTGACGATCAAAAGCGATATCGGTTGCATGGCCATCCTTCCCCGTCCCGCCGATCCCGCCCGTGGCGGGCGACTCGCGGCCTCTGCCGGTACCATCCGCTACAAAGATAACAGTGTCAACATAGAGGTGGAAACGAGGCAGGCGCGCCGCGCCTGTCCGTCGCTAGCGGTCGTAAGCCTTGGGCAGCGCCCCTTCCTGCGGGGTCCGGTAACGATTACGCAGGCGGTCCTGCCGCGTCGTGAGCGATTGCGCCTTGCCGTCGATCCAGATCGCGGTCGGGCGGCTGCCAAGCTCTAGCGGATCATTGTCCCAGATCACGACGTCGCCGGCGCGGCCGGGGCGCAGCGACCCGATGCTGCCCTCCATGCCGACGGCGCGCGCGGGGGCGCTGCTGATCGACGCGAACGCCTGATCCCAGCTCAGCCCGCTCGCACCGGGCAAGCGCGTCAGCCCGACCAGATTGCCCGCATATTGCGTCGCATAGCCCATCTTGTGCGCGTCATCGTCGTCGAACACGCCGACCGCCACGTCGACGCCTGCGGCCTTCAGGCGGCCCGCGTTCGATTGCGTCGCGCCCAGCTGCTCGAAACTCGACGGCAGGTCGGTCAGCGGCGACACCAGCACCGGCACCTTCGCCGCTGCCAGTTCGCGCGCAACGAGCCAGCCTTCAGTCACCCCAACCAGAACGAGCTTCAGCGCGGGAAACTCACCCTTCAGCTTCAGCACATTGACGATGTCGGCGGCGCGGTCGACGCGCACAAACAGTGGCGTCGTGCCGTCGATCACGCGGACGAGCGCGTCGGCGTCGGCGCGCTGGATCATCGCGTCATTGCCCCATTCGGCAAGCGTCGCGGGATTGCGCGCATAGCTGCGCGCCGCGAGCAATTGTTCGCGGAACAAGAGGAAGGTCGCGGCGCGGCTTCCGCCCGCCTTGGCCGATCCATCCTCGCCAAACGCGACATATTGCAGCGCGCGCGGTTTGGTCACCATTTCCATGTCGTCGGCAAGGTCGACGACCGCGCCCTGTCCGGCGAACAGATTGCTGCTGCTCTGCGGCGCGACGATCGCGCGCGTCACGCCCGATGCGCGGTTGACCGCGACGGGCGATCCCATCGGGTTGAGCGCCGGGGCGATATCGAGCCCCGCCGAAAAGCGCGACCGGGTCGCCGAACGATCGTTGGTGCCGCTGACGGCGTCGACCTCGGTCAGTCCGACGCGGCTGAACGCCGCGACGATGCCCGGGGTGACATATTTGCCCTGCGCGTCGACGCGCTCGATGCCCGCGGGCACGGCAACGCCGGCGCCCGACGCGACGATCTTGCCGCCGCGCACGACGACCGTGCCGCCCTCGATGGGCGCGCTGCCATCGCCGATGACAAGCTTCGCATTGACGATGGCGACATCCTGCGCCGCGGCGGGAAGTGCGACCAGCGCCGCGGCAGACAGAAGGAGCGAACGGATCATTTCACATCTCCCTCGCCCGGTTGGCCGAGTTCGAAATCGCTCACCGGACGTCGCTTGGGATCCATCGCGTCGAACATCAGTGCGCCGTCGATCCAGACCTTTTCGGGACGCGTATAGGCGCTGAACGGATTGCCGTTCCACAGCACGACGTCGGCCATCTTGCCCGGCTTCAGGCTGCCCGTCTGGTCGGCGATGCCGAGCGCCTTCGCCGGGTTATACGACAGCCAGGTCCACGCCTGTTCATCACTCACGTCGATGCCGATGCGGCGCCCCGCCGCGCGCGCCTTCGCGGCTTCCTGGTTCAGCCGCTGGATCTGGTTCGCGTCGTCCGAATGGACGATCGTGCAGGCGCCGGCATTATAGACCAGCGGGATATTCTCCGGCACCGAGTCATAGGCTTCCATCTTGAAGCCCCACCAGTCGGCCCACATCGCCGAACAAATGCCTTCCTTCGCGAGGAGGTCGGCGATCTTGTAGCTTTCGACCGCGTGGTGAAAGGTCGACACCTTGTAGCCGAATTCCTTCGACATATCGATGACGAGCGCCATTTCGTCGGCGCGATAGCAATGGTTGTGGACAATTATCTCGCCCGCCAGCACCCCCGCGAGCGTCTCCATCGCCAGGTCGCGGTCGACCGCCTTGCCGTCGTCCATCTTCTTCTTCTTGTAGGCAACCGCCTTTGCCCAGGTCGCGCGGTTGACCGCGAAATTGCCCATGCGGGTCGAGGGCATTCGGCCCTTGCCGCCATAGACGCGCTTCGGATTCTCGCCGCACGCCATTTTCAGGCCATAGGGCGCGCCGGGGAACTTCATCCCCTGCACCGTGCGCGAAGGTACGTTCTTGAGCGTGATCGAACGCCCGCCCATCAGATTTGCGCTGCCCGGCAGGATCTGGAGGGCGGTCACGCCGCCATTCGCCAGCGCACGGCTGAAGCCGGGATCCTGCGGCCACACGCTATGTTCGGACCAGACTTCGGGGGTCGTCGGCGACGTCGCCTCATTGCCGTCCGAATGCGCATCGACGCTGGGCGACGGGTAATCGCCCAGGTGGCTATGAATATCGATGACGCCGGGGGTCAGGAACTTGCCCGTGCCGTCGATCACGTCGGCGTCGGTCGGCAGTTCCATATCGGGACCGCCGATCCGGTCCACCTTCCCGCTCGACATGACGATCGCGCCATTGTCGATCCGCCCGCCCTCGCCGTCGAAGATGGTGACGCCTTTCACCACCGTCAGGCGGGTCGGATATCCCTTGTAGGTCGACGGATAGGGATCCTTTTCGAACTTGGCCGGCTTGGCCGCGGGTGCAGCAGGCGCATCGCCCGCAGACTTCGCCTCGCCCCCGGTCGCCGCGCAGCTGACGAGCGCCAGCGACACCGCAGCCAGCAGGCTGCCCTTCACGCCCCGGATCATCGATTACGCCCCCTTGGGTTCGGGACGAACGCCGGCGGCCTGTGGTTCGGCCAGTTCGCTCTCGCCTGCCAGATCCTCGGCATCGCGTAGCGTGTCGAGATGCATCAGCTTCTTGATCAGCGGCGACACGAGGATCACCAGCACGCCAAAGCCGATCGCCCACAGGCCAATCGTGCCATAGACGTCGAGCACCAGCGCCTTGCCCGCGCCCTCGCCGCTCGCCTTTTCCGAACCCGTCGCCGCCGCGATCAGGCCCGCGGCGAAATTGCCGGTCGCCGATGCGAAGAACCAGGTGCCCATGATCAGCGACGCCATATGCGCCGGCGCCAGCCGGTTCATCGCGCTGAGGCCCACGGGCGACAGGCAAAGCTCGCCCGTCGTGTGGAGCAGGTAGATCAGGAAGATGAATAGCACCGGGGTCGCGTTTTCCAGACCCGCGGCTTCGGCACCCCATTTGAGGACGAAAAAGCCGAGCCCGAGCTGGAGCATCGCAAGACCGAACTTGGCAGGCGCCGAAGGCTCCCACCCCCGGCGGCCGAGCCAGGTCCATAGCGTGGCGAATACCGGGGCGAAAAGGACGATATAACCGGCGTTGAGCGACTGGAAGACCGACGCCGGAACGCCCGCGCGGTCGACATAACGGTCGGCAAAGAGATTGAGCGACGAACCCGCCTGTTCGAACAGTGCCCAGAAGAGGATCGATCCAAGGATCAGGAACATCGCGGCGAAAATGCGATCGCGGTCATGGGGCGGCAGCTTCACGACCGCGGTGAAGACGACATAGAGGACGAGCGCCGCGCCCGCGACGCCGAGCAGCGTCCCGACGAGTGCCTGATTCTGCACCATCCACCAGCAGACACCGACCGCGAGCAGGCCGACTATATAGAGTAGCCATTCGAACTTGATGCCCATCACGGGCTGCGCCAGCTTCGCCGGGTCGTCGGGCTCACCGCGGCCAAGCAGCAGCGGCTTGCCCCAGATAAAGACGATCAGGCCGAGCAGCATGCCGAAGCCCGCGGCGCCGAAGCCATAGGACCAGCCATAGGTTTCGCCGAGATAGCCGCAGAGCAGCGAACCGAGGAAGGCGCCGAGGTTAATCCCCATGTAGAAGATCGTATAGGCGCCGTCGCGGCGCACGTCGGTGCGCGGATAGAGTTGGCCCACGATCACCGAGATGTTCGCTTTCAGGAAGCCCGAGCCGACGATGATGAAGGCAAGCGCGAGCCAGAAGATGCTGAGGCTGCCCGGATCCTGCCCGCCATCGCCCTCGAATCCCATGATGAAATGGCCGAATGTCAGCAATATGGCGCCATAGGCGACCGCTTTCCGCTGCCCCAACCAACGGTCGGCAAGATAGCCGCCGAGCACCGGGGTAATATAGACCAGCGCCGTATAGGCGCCATAGATCACGCCCGATTCACTGTCCGAGAACAGCCAATGCTTGGTCAGGTAGAAAATGAGCAGCGCGCGCATCCCATAATAGGAAAAACGCTCCCACATTTCGGCGAAAAACAGGACAAAAAGGCCCTTCGGGTGGCCGAGAAAAGTCCCGGCGGCATCCCCGTGCTGGGCATAGGCTTTGGTCATGGCGACCCTTCCCTGGAATATGATGTTGGCCCCGGAAACGGGGCGGATGGCGGTAACACTAGCGTCAAAATTGCGTATGGGAAGAATCTAATTGCGCGCGAAACCATCGCAATCGGTCGGAAATTTGCTGCGAATCGTTCGCAACACTTGCGCAAAGCAGCGCAAAAGGCCAAATGGCGCGCATGTTCAACGACCGCTCCTCGCTCCTCGCCCACCTCGCCACGCGCCGTTCGGGCAAGGCCCGCGACATGATATCGCCGGGTCCTGACGCAGCGCAGCTCAGGGACATCATCGCGCTCGCGCTGCGCACCCCCGACCATGGCAAGCTCGCCCCTTGGCGGATCGTCACGATCGCCGACGACCAGCGCGAAGCCTTCGCCGCGCTGCTCAAGGCAAGCTGGGTAAAGGAAAACCCCGGCGCGGCGGGCGTAGACCTGTCGGCGCTCGACCAATTCGCGCATCAGGCACCGACGCTGCTCGTGCTGCTTTCGACGCCGGTCGCGGGGAGCAAGATCCCGGTCTGGGAGCAACAGATGTCGGCGGGCGCGGTGGGGATGAACCTGCTCCACGCCGCGCACGCCCATGGTTTCGTCGGCAGCTGGCTCACCGGCTGGGCCGCCTATAATTCCGATGTTGCCGCGGCCTTCGGTGCGCGCGACGGCGATACGATCGTGGGCTATTTCTTCCTCGGCACCGCGGGCCGCGCGCTCGACGAACGCCCGCGCCCCGAATATGACGATACTGTCCGCGCTTGGGAAATTTAATTTCGTCGTTATGGTATACTTTGTAACGGAACGAATTTGACTGTGCTGCTGTCTTATGGCATTAAGGCGGCATGCTCGATCAGTCCAAACCCGTATACCAACGTTTGCGCGACGTCATCGCCAATGCGATCCTCGACGGCAGTTTTCGCGACGGCGACATGCTCCCCTCGGTTCGCTCGCTCGCGGCCGAGGAAGGCGCCAACCCGCTGACGGTCGCCAAGGCGTACCAGACATTTCAGGACGAAGGGCTGGTCACGGTCAAGCGCGGGGTCGGCATGTTCGTCGCCGAAGGGGCGACCGAACGGCTGCGCGACCTGATGCGCGCGGATTTCCTGACCAATGTGTGGCCCCCCGTCGCCCAGCAGATGCGCCGCATCGGCCTTGACGCCCGGACGCTGCTCGATCTGACCGAGGCGTAAGCCGTCCCTCGGCTTCGGGGTGGGGAACCGACGGTGCAGCCCCCCTCCACCACCGCTTCGCGGCGGTCCCCCTCCCCATGGCTGCGCCACAGGGAGGACTTTATGTCCGCAACCAGTCGAAACCGGCTATCCCCTGCCTACCGGCCGATCTGCGCCGCCTTGTCGCGCAAATCCGCCGCGGCCTGGCGCTCCCCTCGCCGGTCGAGCAGGCCCGCATAAAATTCCATGATCCCGGCATTGAGCGGCTGCAACCGGTACGCCCGATCGATCAGCGGCAGCGCGCGCCGGTCGTCGTCCTTGGCGGCCCAGGCGCGCGCCAATTCGCGCAGGATCACCACGTCGCGATTGCCGATCCGGCTGCGCACCCGCTCGAAATGTGCGATCGCCTGGTCCCAGCGCTCCAGGTCCATCGCCAGATGCCCGGCCAGCCGATCGGCGGCGATACTCGATGGCTGGCTGTCGCGCAGCGCCAGGATGGCCGCACCCGATCCCGCGACATCGCCCGCCCGGAACAAGGCATTGGCAAGTCGCAAGGTCGTCCGCTCGCCGGCGTCAAGGTCGCGCGCGGCGCGATAGGCCTGCACCGCAAGCTCGTAGCGCCCGCCGGCGAGTGCCGCGTCGCCAAGCAGGATATGTGCGTCGGCAACGCCGCGGTTCGCGTCGCGCAGCCGCATCGCGCGCTCGATCGCGCTGCTGCTGTTCCCGCTCGATATGTCGGCCGAAATCGCCGGGATCACTTTTGCCGGATCGAGCGGCGCATTGTCGGCCGCCATCGTCAGCAGGCCATAATCATTGTTCGCGGCAAAGGGCACCGCCTCGCCGCGCGTCAGCATCGCTGCGCGTGCCAGATAATCGGCGGCTTCGCCGCCCCGCCCCAGTTCGGAGGCGGCGCGCGCGGCGAGCAGCAGCGACCAGCTGTCGGCATCGGGCCGGTCGACGATGGGCGCCAGCGCCTCGATCGCGCCGTCGGCATCGCCGTCGGCCCAGTTGGCGGCCGCGAGGATACGGTGCGCGCTGAAATTCTGCGGCTGCTGCGTGATCAGCCGGTCGGCCCAGGTCGCGGCGACCGCTTCGCCGCCCAGTTCCAGTTCGACGATCGCGCTCAACAGCATGAACGACGGCTGGTCGTCGAGTTCGCCGCGCGTTCGCTGGAGCAGGCTGCGCGCCAGCCTGTAATTGTCGGCGCGCGCCGCGAGCACGGCTTGCAGGTAAAAAAGGCGCGGGTCGCGCGGGACGAGCGTTGCGGCATGGCGGAGCGCAGCCAGCATGTCGCGATACCGGCCGAGGTCGCCGAGCGTCGCCGCCTGTTCGATCAGCGCGTCGGCATTGTCGGGATCGGCAGCGAGCGCGCGGTCGTACCAGTCGAGTGAGGCGTTGAGGCCGTCTTCGGTGCGGACAAGGTTCGCCTTGAACGCCAGCGCGGCGCTGTTCGCCTTGTTGAGTTCGATCGCATAATCGACCGCGTCGCGCGCGCCGAGCGTGTCGGCATTGGCATCGCGGAACCGCGCGACATCGACCCACAGCGCCGCGTCGCGCGGCAGTTCGTGAACCGCGCGGTCATAGGCCTCGCGCGCCGCGCCGAGGTCGCCGTTTTCCAGATGGACGTCGCCCGCGACCCACGCCGCCTCGCCGATCATCTCGGGAATGATCGGCCCGGCATCGATCGTCTGGAGCGCCCGCGCGCTCGCGCCCTGCATGGCATAGGCCCGCGCGAGCAGCGGACGCAGCGCCGCTTCTTTCGCTCCCGCCGCCAGCGCGCCCTTGACCGCCGCCTCGGCGCCGACGCCGTCACCCAGCCGGATCGCGACGCGCGCCAGTTCGACGCGCTCGGCGATCGCCTGGGGATTCTCGCGGATCGCCTCTTGCAATTCGGCGCGCCGCTCCTCGAACGCGCGGCGCGGCGCGGGGGCACCGCCCCCATCGCACCCTGCGAGGAACGCCGCGATCAGCAGCGTGCCGGTCCAGGAACGGAGCGAGCGCACTCAGGCCTGCATCCGATATTGTTTGAGCAGGTCGTACAGCGTCGGGCGGCTGATCCCCAGCAGCTTGGCGGCGAGCGAGATATTGCCCTCGCTCTGCGTCATCGCGCGGCGGATCGCGACCCGGTCGGCCGCCTCGCGCGCGCCGCGCAGGTTCAGCCACGCCTCGTCGCCCCCCTCGCCGCTTTCGCTGCCCGCCATATCGAGATCCTCGCGCATCACCAGCTTGCCGTCGGCCATGATAACGGCGCGCTTGATGCGATTTTCAAGTTCGCGCACATTGCCCGGCCAGCGCGCCTCGTCGATCGCCTGCAACGCATCCGGCGCAAAGCCGCGCACGCCGGGGTTCATGTCGGGCGCATATTGATGGAGGAAGTGCCGCGCGAGCAGCACCGCATCGCCCGGCCGCTCGGCCAGCGACGGTATCTTCACCACCATTTCGGCGAGCCGGTAATAGAGATCGTCGCGGAAACTTTGTTCGGCGATCATCGCATCGAGGTCGCGGTGCGTCGCGCAGACGATGCGTGTATCGACGGCGATCGGCTTGCGCCCGCCGATCCGCTCGATCGTGCGCTCCTGCAGAAAGCGCAGCAATTTTACCTGCAAGGGCAGCGGGATGTCGCCGACTTCGTCGAGGAAGAGCGTGCCGCCATGCGCGAGCTCGATCTTGCCTTCGGTCGTCTTTACTGCCCCGGTAAACGCCCCCTTCTCGTGCCCGAACAGCTCGCTTTCGAGCAGGTTTTCGGGGATGGCGGCGCAGTTGATCGCGACGAACGCGCCGTCGCGCCGCGTGCTCGCTTCGTGCAGGCCGCGCGCGAGCAGCTCCTTGCCCGTCCCGCTGGCGCCGAGTAGCATCACCGACACGTCGAGGTTCGCGACGCGTTCGATGGTGCGCGCGACTTTCAACATTTCGGGGGCGCCGGTGATCATCCCGCCGAGCGTGCGGTTGTCGCTGGTCCCCTGCTGCGCCAGCCGGGCATTTTCGGCTTCGAGCTCGCGCACATGAAAGGCGCGTGCGACGATCAGGCCCAGTTCCTCGATATTGATCGGTTTCTGGTAGAAATCCCACGCGCCGCTGGCGATGGCGGTCAGCGCGCTCGCGCGCTCGCCATGCCCTGATACGACGATCACCTTCGTATCGGGCTTCGCCTCGGCGATCGCCTTCAGCGTCCGGAACCCCTCGCGCGTACCGTCGGGATCGGGTGGCAGCCCCAGGTCGAGTGTGACGACGTCGGGCTCCTCGGCGCGCAGCAATTCGATCGCGGTATCATGGTCGCCCGCGACGAACACCCGATAATCCTCATAGGCCCATTTAAGCTGCGCCTGCAGCCCGGGATCGTCCTCGACCACAAGCAATGTGCGGATATCGACCCCCGCCTCCCTTGTTTCCGCACTCATTTCGATCCCACTTTCATCATGCGCGGGTCGATGCCCGCTTCGCCCTGCGCGTCGGCAAGCGGCAGCCACAGCGTGAAGTCGCTGCCTTGGCCGGGCTCGCTCGCTACGTCGATCGCACCGCCCATTGCCTGGGCGATCTGCAAGGCTTCAAAGGCACCCAGCCCGAATCCCGCATCCTTCGTCGACACGAAGGGTTTGAACAATTCGTCGCGAATGAAATCGCGAGTCATGCCGCACCCTTGGTCGATCACGTCGATCCGCACCCGCCCCTGTTCGGCGACCGCGACAAGCTGCACCGGCGTTTCGGGCGCCGATGCATCGACCGCATTGGTGACGAGGTGCTGAACGACCTGGCGGATTGATCCCCTGTCGCCCCAGGCGGCGAGCCCCGCCTGGCAACCGACGAACAGCGCGCGGCGCGGACGCACCTCGGCGGCGACGTCGGCCAGCAACGGCTCGATCAGTACCCGCCCGGCCTCCGCTGCGGGGCCGCGCTCGCGCGGCGACAGGCGGACGAGCAGGTCCGAGAGCCGCCCCGCCGAAATCTTCAGCGTTTCGACCATGTCGGCGCGAAAATCGGGTTTGTCGGCATGCCGTTCGGCGTTGCGCGCAAGCAGGCCGATCTGGCTCGCCAGATTCTTGATGTCGTGCATGATGAAGGCAAAGCGGCGATTGAACTCGTCGAAACGCCGCGCCTCGGACAGCGCCTGCTGGCTCTGCGATTCGGCAAGGTAGCTCGCTGCCTGCTGGCCCGCGATGCGCAGCACGTCGAGGTCTTCCCAATCGAGCGCGCGCGACACCGGCGGGCGGTGGAGCACGACGACCGCGATCATCCGCTGGAAATGCACGACGGGCACCACGACCCAGGCGCGATTGTCGGCGATCAGCCAGTCCGGGATCGCAAGATCCTGCGCCGGCTGGCCGCGCCGCTGGGCGTCGAGGTCGACGATATGCCGCGATTCCTGCAGCATGAACGCCGACCGCAATGACAGCGTCGCATCCTCGTCGATCCCCGCCGGCCAGCGCCATTGTTCCGCGACGCGAAAGCCGCCCCTCGCAGCCGGCAGCATCAGCCACGCGCCGGGGCTGCCTGTCAGTTCGGCGAGCGCCTTTGCGACGCGGCGGTAAAGATTGCCGTCGTCTTCGCCGTCGCCCTTGGCCCCTTGCCCCAGCGTCGCGGTGAACCGCATCCATTCGGTACGATAATCGTAGCGATGCTCGAAAAAATGCTTGGAAATCATAACCGACAGCCACGCGCGCGCGCGCGCCGACGCCAATAATATGCCGCCGGTCCCCAACGCCACGACCAGCGACGTCGCCTGCGCCAGTTCGGTATAATCGCCGCCGATCATCCGCGCCACGGCGCCGGTCAGCCCGATCAGCACCAGATAGGCGGCGCCGCCGAGCAGCAGCAGTGTGCGCATCGCGGCGGTACGCGACAGCTGCATCCGTTCGCGGCCGGCATCCATCGCCGCCACGACATAAGTCGGCAGGACAAGCAGCGCGACGGCGGGCAACAGCTGGATCAGCGTCGATGCCGTCTCGCCCGTCAGCGCGCCGATCAGCTGCACATTGAGTTCATACGCCCACAGCATCGCAAAGCCGCCGGCGACCGCCATCATCGGCATGCGTTGCCCCGCACCGGCACGGCGCACCCCGCTGTCGACGATCAGTAGCCCGCCGACCGCCACCAGCATCGCGCCGACGGTCAGCGTCGGCGTCATCCACGGGAAGGCCGCCGCCCCCGCGCGCAAATAGGCCGCGCCGCCCAGCAGCAGCGCGAACAGGTCGATCGTCACGAGCATCCACAGGATCACCCGCTGCGGCCGCGACATCGGCGCGCTCGCCGACCAGAAGGTTCCCGACAGCCAGAACAGCATCGCCAGGTCGCGAAGCGACTGGATGACAAGCGCCTGCGACGATCCCGGGGAAAAGGCATAAAGCGCGCCGCACCATATCGCGGTCGCGGCCGCCGCCAGCGCCAGCCGGCGCGGCACGGGCGTCGGCGCAGCCATGCGTGCCGGCGGTCGCGCCGCCAACCACAGGGCGACCCCGGCAAAGCCCGCAAGGGCCATCATCGACAGGAATTGGGACAGGCTCACGAGCGCGGTCATGGCGTCAACGCGCGCCGTCCGGCCACAGCACGACGCGCACCGTCTGGAGCAGGATCAACAGGTCGAGAAAGGGCGAGTAATTTTTGGCGTAATAAAGGTCATATTCCAGCTTGACCCGCGCGTCCTCGACCGACGCCCCATAAGGATAGTTGATCTGCGCCCAGCCCGTCAGTCCGGGCTTCACCATATGGCGCTCGGCATAATAGGGCAGCTTCTGTTCAAGCTCCTCGACAAAGCTCGGCCGTTCGGGGCGCGGGCCAACGAAGCTCATATCGCCTTTCAGCACGCACCAGGTCTGCGGCAGTTCGTCGATGCGCAGCTTGCGGATCACCCGGCCAACGCGAGTCACGCGCGGGTCGTTCTTGCTCGCCCACACCGCCTTGCCCGCGGCTTCGGCGTCGGTGCGCATCGACCGGATTTTGAAGATTTCATAGGTTTCGCCGAACAGTCCGACGCGCGGCTGCCGATAGAAAACCGGCCCGCGGCTGTCGAGTTTCACCGCGATCGCCGCCACGATAACGATCGGTAGGCCGATTACCAGCACGCACAGGCTGGCAAGGATGTCGAACAATCGCTTGCCGACCTTGGAAATCCGCTGCCCCGCCGAAAAGCCGTCGGAAAAAATCAACCCGCTTGGATTAGTGGTCGCCAGGTCGACGCGCCCCGTTTCGCGTTCGATGAAGCTCGCAATATCGTTGACATGCACTCCGGTCGTCTTGACGCGCAGCAGGTCGTTCAGCGGCAAGGTGTTGCGCCGTTCCTCGAGCGCGAGCACCACCTCGCCCGCCCGCAGCGAGAGGACATGATCCGACAGATTCTCGATCGCCTCGCGCGGGATCGCGCCCGGCACCGTCTTTTCGATCCCGCTCATCGCGACGAAGCCGACCATTTCCAGCCCGCTTCCGGGTTCGCGCGCCAGCGCAGCGAGCCGCGCCGCGCGCGGCCCCGCGCCAAGCACGAGGATGCGGCGGCGAAAGGCGTCGGCGCCCGCCGACTGGGTGAGCGCCAGCCGGATGACGAACAACGCTGCGATCGCGAACACCATCGCATAGAGGCTGTTCGCGCGCCACAGCGTCGCGGTCGGCAGCAGGAACCCCAGCACCGACAGGAAAATCACGCCCAGCGAAATCGCGGCGAGCAGGCGCGCGGTGGCAAAGCGCATCGACCGCAGCCCTTCGTTCCCGTACATGCCCGTCGCCATCATCGCGAGCGAGTTGGCGATGCCGAAGGTGACGAGCGGCAGCCAGCGGTTGCCCAGTGGCCCGGCGTCGAACCCCGCCTGACGCGCATAAAGATGCCACGCCCCCTCGGCCGAGATGAGCAGCGCGACGAACTCGATCAGCGCCAGCCAGACGACGGCGTGCGGGACATAATGTTTGAACAGCCGGAACATCTTATCGCGGGACCCTTTCGCCCGCGCGATACTACAGCCGAGGCGTCAACTGTCGGTTAATTTTACACTTATCATTTGCTTCTTCCGGCGGCCACATCACAGCCGCCGCGCATGCTCACCCCATCTTATCGCTTGCCCCCCCGGCAGGGGGCGATAGACCTGCCTTATGACCTTGATGATCCAGCCCGTTATTTTGTGCGGGGGTGCCGGGACGCGCCTCTGGCCCGAATCGCGGGGAACGCGCGCCAAGCAGTTCCTACTCCTCCACGGCCGGCGCAGCCTGTTCCGCCAGACGGTCGAACGTACCCCCGCCGGACCCGATTTCCTGCCCCCCATCGTGCTGTGCGGCGATGGGCATGTCGCGATGGTCCGCGAACAGATGGGCGACCGCGAGGAACAGTTGCTCGTCGAACCGATGCCCCGTAACACCGCCGCCGCAATTGCGCTCGCCGTCGCGCAGGCCGACGCCGATACGCTGCTCCTCGTCATGCCGAGCGACCATGTCATCTCCGACGTCGCGGCCTTTCACGCCGCGATCGCCAAGGGCGTGCATCTCGCGCAACGCGACTGGCTCGTCACCTTCGGTATCACGCCCGACCGGCCCGAAACCGGTTTTGGCTATATCGCTGCGGGCCGGCCGCTCGGCGATGGCGACGAAAATTGGGGCTTCGCGGTCGATCGCTTCGTCGAAAAGCCGCCGCTCGTCGATGCCGAGGCGATGCTTGCGGCGGGTGGTTACAGCTGGAACGCCGGGATTTTCCTGTTCCGCGCGGCGAGGATGCGCGATGCGATGCTGACACATTGCCGCCCGATTTTCGAAGCGGCGGACAAGGCGATCGCGGCGGGCATGCGCGACGGCGATGCGCTCTATGCCGACGCGATCGAATTTGCGAAAGCGTCTTCGGATTCCATCGATTATGCCGTGATGGAAAAGGATGATCGCGTCGCCGTCGTCCCCGCGGCGATGGGCTGGTCCGATCTTGGGTGCTGGCACACGATCCATGCGCTCGCCGAAAAGGACGATGCCGACAATGCCGTAACGGGCGACGCCTTTCTCCACGAAAGCCGCGGCAATCTCGTCCGCGCGGGCGACAAGCGCGTGTCGATACTCGGCATGGACAATATCGCGGTCATCGTCGACGGCGACGATATATTGGTCATCCCGCTCGAACGGTCGCAGGAGGTTCGCGCGGCGGCAAAGGCGCGCGAATAGGATCATGGCATCGCCGCCCTGCTTCGCCGCCGCCCCGCTGGGCCTGCTCGACCACGGCCCCGGCGAATTGCGCGACCGCCATTGCCACAACGACGCCTTTGTCGCGGTCGTGCTCGAAGGCGGATATCAGGAGGCCGGCGACGAGGGGCGCTGGAACGTTCGCCCTGGCGACGCGCTGATCCATCACGCCTATGAATCGCATCTCGACCGGTTCGAGGCGAAGGGCGCGCGCGTGCTGGTGCTCGACCTGCCGGCGAGGCTCGCCGCGACGACGGTCGTCCGCGGGCATGTCGCCGATCCCGACAGCCTCGTCCGGCTCGCCGAGCGCGATCGCCGGGCCGCGTCGGCGCTGTTCGGCGAGATGTTCGCCGCCGCCGCGCCCGCCGCGCTCGACTGGCCCGACATGCTCGCCGACGATTTGCGCCGGCTGTCCCCCTTCACGCTCGCCGACTGGGCCGACGACAAGGGCGTCCGCCCCGAAACGCTCAGCCGCGGCTTCCGCTCGGCCTATGGCTGCACGCCCAAATCCTATCGCGCCGACGTTCGCGCGCGTGCCGCCTTTGCCGCCGCGCGCCTCGGCGGCGAGCCCTTCGCCGACATTGCGCATCGCCTGAACTTCACCGACCAGGCGCATATGACGCACGCGGTTACGGGCCTGACCGGCGCTACACCCGGTTGGTGGCGGCGACGTCAAATGGGTACAAGACAGCGCTGACGCGGCGCCGTTATATTCGGGCAATACACAGTCAACGGAGACCTCCCCATGCTCGACCGCCGTACCCTGATCGCCACGCTTGCCGCGACCTCCACCCTCGCCGGCGTCCGCTCGCCCGCGCGCGCGATGACCGCAGACGGCCCTGACGGCGAAGGCGCGAAGCTTACCGCGCTCTACGAACGCCTCTATGACCGCCTCGTCGATGAAAGCCCCGAATTCGCGACCGCGCTTGGGCTCGACAAGGACGCCCGCCTGCCACTCAAGGCGAAGCTCGACGACCGCTCGCCGGCGGGCATCAAGCGGAGCCATCAGCTCTATCGCGACGGTCTCGCCGAACTGAAAAAGATCGACGCGTCAAAGCTTTCTGGCATGGACCTCGTAAATTACGAAACTTTCCGCGGCCCATGGGAACATTTCGTCAACGCCTATAACACGTTCGACTATGGCCTCCACAGCTGGCCCGAACCGCATCCGGTGACACAGCTTTCGGGCACCTACCGTTCGATCCCCGATTTTCTGATCAACCAGCACAGCATCGCGAACGCCGCCGATGCCGAGGCCTATCTCGCGCGCTGCGCCGATTTCGCGGTGCAACTCGATAATGAAACGGGCCGCATCAAGGCCGATCATGCGAACGGGGTCATCCCGCCCGATTTCGTCATCGACCGCGCGCTCGGCCAGTTCGACCGCATCTGGGCCCCCACCGCCGACGCCAACGGCCTGACGAAGAATCTCGCCGCCAAGACGAAGGACATTCCCGGCGACTGGGCCAAACGCTGCGCCGAGCTTGTCGAGGGCAAAATCTATCCTGCGATGCGCCGCCAGGCCGAAGAGCTCCGCGCCGCGCGCCCGCGCGCCACGCATGACGCCGGCGTCTGGCGCCTGCCCAAGGGCGACGAATATTATGCCTATGCGCTGCGCTACGCGACAACCACGGGCATGTCGGCCGAGGAGGTGCACCAGCTCGGGCTCGACCGCGTCGCCGATCTCAGCGCGCGCGCCGACGCGATCTTCAAGGCGCAGGGCATGACCAAGGGGACAGTCGCCGAACGGATGCGCGCGCTCGGCAAGGACCCGCGCTTTCTCTATCCCAACACCGACGACGGCAAGTTCAAGCTGATCGCCGAGCTCAACGCCCAGATGCAGGCGATCCAGGCGCGCCTGCCCGAAGCCTTCGGGCGCCTGCCCAAGGCGAAGGTCGAGATTCGCCGCGTCCCCGCCGATATCGAGGATGGCGCAACGGGCGGCTATTACCAGATCCCCGCGCTCGACGGCTCGCGCCCCGGCGCCTATTATATCAACCTGCGCGACACCGCCGAAAACCCGAGCTGGACGCTGCCGACGCTCACCTATCACGAAGCCTCGCCCGGCCATCACCACCAGATTGCGCTGGCGCAGGAAGCCGAAGGAATCCCGCGCCTTCGCCGCCTTCCCGCCTACTCGGTCTATACCGAGGGCTGGGGCCTCTATGCCGAGCAGCTCGCCGACGAGATGGGTGTCTATAAAAACGACCCGTGGGGCCGGCTCGGCTATCTGCAATCCTATATGTTCCGCGCCGCGCGCCTCGTCGCCGACACCGGGCTTCACCATTATAGATGGACCCGAGAAAAGGCGATCCGCTATTATAGCGACACGCTCGGCACCCCCGAACCGTCGAACGTTACCGAGATCGAGCGCTATTGCGTCTGGCCCGGACAGGCGACGAGCTACATGGTCGGCCAGACGCGCTGGGTCGCGATCCGCGAGCAGGCGAAGGCCGCCCTCGGCGACAAGTTCGACCTGCGGGGTTTCCACGACACCGCGCTTGCGGCGGGCGCGATGCCGATTTCGGTGCTCGAATCGGTGATCACCCGCTGGACCTCCGCGCAAATGACCTGACGCGGGCAAGACTTCGCCGCTTCGAGCAGGCGGAAGGTTGCACGCCCCCGGGGGCGGCGCGAGGCATTTTTCGGCCAACACTCATACGAATGTCAATATCCCTAGCCACGCGACTAATTGAGATCGAGTCGCAAAAAAGGGAATATATGAACTTCGTCCGGACGCTCGTCATGGGGGGCGCCGCGGACCTCGTCTTCACGGCCGCCGCCGCGCGCGCCGACGAAACGGCGAACACGCTCGTCACCGCCACCGCCTTCAAGATCGAGGAACGCAACCGCGTTCTCTATCTCGCCGCCGGCGGCACCGCCCAGTCGGGCGTGCTCGATACCAAGGGTTTCGAGATCGAGGTCAGCCACACGCTACCCGGCAATTTCGAGCTCCTCGCCAACTACGGCTATTCGAAGCTCAAGTCCGAAACCAACACCAGCCTCGATCATATGCCGCGCCATACCGCGTCACTCTGGTCGACCAAGACTTTCGGCCTCCGCGAAGACGCGCAACTGCGCCTCGGCGGCGGGGTCGCCATAGCGGCGACGGTCGATGTACTCGCCGAAATCTATTGGAGCAATCTGCGGTTCGCGGTCAACGCCACGAACCTGCTCAACAACAAATATTACGCATCTGCCTCGCCCGCGGCGACTGCTTCGTCGGAGTTCCGCGCAACGTCATGGGAACGATCAGCTACCGCTTCTGACCGCCGCATTCGCTATCGCGGCATCCGCGGCGGCGCCTGCAGTTTGCGGCGATGCTTCATTGGGCGCCGCTAGGGTCAGGATTCTCGCCCGCAGCCTCTCCCAATCGTCGAACCGCCAGAAACTGGGGCTGTCGCGTCCGACGATCCGCGGATGGGCCGCAGACGGAGCGATCGCACGATCGACGGGGTCGATTTCGGCCAGCATCGCGCAATCGAAAAAGGAGCGAACGACGACATCCTCGTCGGCTTCGCCGGCGCTTCCGACGACAATGCCCAACTCGCCGGTGGACAGCCGGACCAAGGTTCCGACGGCATAAATGCCCAGGCTGTCGGCAAAACGGTCGAGCAGCAACGGGTCGAAATGCCCCTCCCACTGCGTCATCGCCGTCATCGCCTCGCAGGGCGTCCACGCCTGCTTGTAGGGGCGGTTCGACGTGACCGCATCATAAACGTCGCAAATCGCTCCCATGCGCGCGGCGAGCGATAGCTCGTCGCCCTTCAGCCCGCCGGGATAGCCGGTGCCGTCGATCTTCTCATGGTGGCGCAAACAGAGCTCCAGCGCGACGGCGGGGGCACCAGGCGAACTCGCAAGCAGGCGATGTCCAGCGACCGGGTGCGAACGGACCGAGCGCATTTCCTTCTTTGACAGCCCGCCGGGTTTGTTCAAAACCTGATCGGACACGGCGACCTTGCCGACGTCGTGCAACAGCCCCGCAACCCCCATGTCCTCGACCTCTTGGGGGCCGAGTTCGAGATGACGGGCGAAATTGATCATCAGCGCGCACACCGCGACCGAGTGGAGATAGGTATATTCGTCCTTCTCCTTTAACCGGACGAGGTTGATCAGCGCCCTTGAATCGCGTTCGATCGAGGCGCCGATCGCACTTGCGAGCTGGACCATTCGGCGAACCTCGACCGCACGGCCGAGCCGCGCCCCGTCGAACATGTCCGCCACCGCCGCGCGGCTCCGCTCGATCGTTCGCTTTGCCCGGCGGCATTCGCCGGCGTAGCCCGCGCGGCGGCGCGGCGCTTCGTCCGCGGACGATTGCGGTGGCGCGAGGGCTCCGCCGGCGCGAACCCGCTTGGCCTTGCTCCCCGCCTGCCCGGATACCGGCGCGCGCCCGGCGCGCCATATTTGCGTCGGTGCGACGGGCTCGCAGCCGTCGGCGGGCCCGCGCCCGCGCGCGTCGTCGATGATAATCCCGTCGATGTCCGAATTGCGGATCCGGTCGAGCTGTTCCTGTGTCTCCACGCGGAAATAGCGGCGCCAGAACGGGTGATCGAACCACGACCCTTCAAAGGCATGGACGAACATGCCGATTTCGACGTCCTTCAATTCGATTCGAACAAGCATTTCGGGTCCCGTTGCGGCCATCTGATCAGCACGCACCCTTCCCAATACGGCACGGCGCGTGCCAATTTAAGCGGTACCGCGATCGAGGGATCAATCGCCGGCGAAATCGAACGCCGAAACTCCCCGCTCGCCGTCGCGAAAGCGCAGCGGCCGGCCGAGTGGCGGCATCGATCGCTGGACGCAGCCGGTGCGCGTGCAACGCCTGCATCCGAGGCCTATCGGTGTGGCGGGACTGCGCATCAGGTCGAGCCCGCGCGCGGCGACCAGCGGCGCCGCCACCTTCGCGTCGACCCCCACGCAGACGGCAAAGCGCGCCGGAGTGCCGCTACCCGTCGCGCCGGGTGCCGCGACCGAGCGCGACTGGGTGAACCAGCGCGAACCGTCCTCGAGTTCGACGAGGTCGGCGACGACCTCGCCCGGACGCGCGAAGGCTTCGTGGATGCCCCAAAGCGGACAGCGCGCGTCGCCGCCCGTCAGCGGCGACTGGCTCGCCCCGGCATAGCGCTTGCTCCCCTGCCCCGCGCGATCGATGCGCAGCATGAAAAAGGGCAGTCCACGGGCACCCACACGCTGCAAGGTCGTCAGCCGGTGCGCGACCTGCTCATAACCCGCGCCGAAGCGCCGCTGGAGAAGCAACAGATCGTACCCCGTCGCGTCGCACGCGCGCAGAAAGCGGCTGTACGGCATCATCAGCGCGGCGGCGAAATAGTGGACCAGGTGCCGCTCGAACAGGCGCGCCGCGGCGGTCTCGGCAAATTCGGCGCCCACGACCAGCGCGTCGATCTCGCCCTTTGCCTCGACCTGTGCCAGTGTCGCCGCCGCCTGGAAGGTGCGCGACGCGGGGCGCAGCAGTTCGCTCAGCATAAGTTGCCGCGCGTGCCAGTCGAGCCAGCGCAGCCGGTCGGGCATTACGTCGCTCGGCAATATACGGATGCCCAGCTGGTGCCGTGTGCGTAAACGCTCTGAAATCGTGCCATAAAGATCGCCGCCAGCGAGCCGCAATTCGTCGGCCAGTTCCTCGGCCTGACGGTCGAGATCGGGGAAATGGTTGCGCCATTTCTCGATTGCGCGGCGCACTGCGGCCACTTCGGGCGCATCGCCCTCACCTTCCGAATGCTCCTCGGGCGCCGCATCGAACAGCCGTGCAAAGGCGGCGGCGGTCGCCGGGGCGGTCTGCAACCACTCCTCGACCTCTTGCGCGCCGATGCCGAGGTCGGCGAAGCGCGGGTCGGCGAGCCGGCGACGCAGCCCCGCCGCGCCCCCCGGCACGTCCTCGCCGCCGAGGCTCGCGGCGTCGAAACCGAAACGTTCCGCCAGCTTTACCAGCACTGTCGCGCTCAGCGGTCGCTGGCCATGTTCGATCAGATTGAGGTAGCTCGGCGAAATATCGAGCGCCTCGGCCATGGCGGCCTGCGTCATCCCCGCGTCGCGTCGGGCGCGTCGCACCGCCGGTCCCGCAAACACCCTTCGCTCGGCCATTGTCGTGTAACTTTCTTTACTAATTTACACGCCAATTTACACCTTATTCCCGTATTTCACAAATTTTATTGACAAAGCTTTTCACTTTCCGCGGCACTTTCGCCAACTTCCACCCATCACCTCCTCTCAAGGACAAAGACGATGGGTTACCAAGAAGACATGGCGCAGGCAGGCCGCCTCATTCGCGATTATGACGGCACGTGGGACGGCATCAGCGGCGAGAGCATCGCCCGCATGCGCGCCCAGAACAAGTTCCGCACCGGCCTCGACATCGCTCGCTACACCGCGCGCATCATGCGCGCCGACATGGCGGCCTATGACGCCGACCCCGCGAACTACACCCAGTCCCTGGGCTGCTGGCACGGCTTCATCGCGCAGCAGAAGATGATCTCGATCAAGAAGCATTTCGGCACCACCAAGGGCCGCTACATCTACCTCTCGGGCTGGATGATCGCCGCGCTGCGCAGCGAATTCGGTCCGCTGCCCGACCAGTCGATGCACGAAAAGACCAGCGTCCCGGCGCTGATCGAGGAAATCTACACCTTCCTGCGCCAGGCCGACGCCCGCGAACTCGGCATGCTGTTCCGCGACCTCGACGCCGCGCGCGCCGAAGGAGATGAGCTCAAGGCAAAGCAGGTTCAGGCCGCGATCGACAATCATGAAACGCACGTCGTTCCGATCATCGCCGACATCGACGCCGGCTTCGGCAATGCCGAGGCGACCTATCTGCTGGCCAAGAAGATGATCGAGGCTGGCGCCTGCGCGCTCCAGATCGAAAATCAGGTGTCGGACGAAAAGCAGTGCGGCCACCAGGACGGCAAGGTCACCGTGCCGCACGAGGATTTCATCGCGAAGATCCGTGCCTGCCGCTACGCCTTCATGGAACTCGGCGTGGAAGACGGCATCATCGTGACGCGCACCGACAGCCTCGGCGCGGGCCTGACTAAACAGATCGCCTTCTCGAAGGAACCCGGCGACCTCGGCGACCAGTACAACAGCTATCTCGATTGCGAAGAGGTCGAAGGCGCGGGCAACCCCGGCGACGTCCTCATCAACCGCGACGGCAAGTTGATGCGCCCGAAGCGCCTGCCCTCGAACCTCTACCAGTTCCGCCCCGGAACCGGCGAGGACCGCTGCGTCATGGATTGCATCGCATCCTTGCAGAACGGCGCCGACCTGCTGTGGATCGAAACCGAAAAGCCGCACATCGAACAGATCGCCGGCATGGTAGACCGCATCCGCGAAGTCGTCCCCAATGCGAAGCTTGCCTATAATAATTCGCCCAGCTTCAACTGGACGCTCAACTTTCGCCAGCAGGTGTTCGACGCGTGGGAGAAGGACGGCAAGGACGTCAGCGCGTATGACCGTGCAAAGCTGATGAGCGTCGATTACGACGACACCGAGCTCAGCAAAGAGGCCGACAACCGCATCCGCACCTTCCAGCGCGACGCGGCGAAGCGGGCGGGAATCTTTCACCACCTCATCACGCTGCCGACCTACCACACCGCGGCGCTGTCGACCGACAATCTCGCCAAGGAATATTTCGGCGACGAAGCGATGCTTGGCTACGTCAAGGGCGTCCAGCGCGCGGAAATCCGTCAGGGCATCGCCTGTGTCAAACATCAGAACATGTCGGGCAGCGACATCGGCGATGATCACAAGGAATATTTCGCCGGCGAAGCGGCGCTGAAAGCCGCGGGCAAGGACAATACGATGAACCAGTTCGCCGCCTGATACGAGTTCGGCGCGAGGGGCCCGTTGCAACCCCTCGCGCCAACCCTCTTGGCGCGGGGTCAGGGACCCGCCTCGCGCCTCCCGAGCTTTCCTGGGGAGGAAAGCCTGTCCGCCGGAAGCCCTTGTGCTTCCGGCGGACATTTTTATCGCGGCAACACCGCTTCTTGGTCGCGCGTCTTGACCAGCGACCAGATGATCCCGCCCGCGATCAGCGCGACGGTGACGCCGAGGCTGACCAACGGCGGGAATTTGTCGCCGCCGAGGAAGAAGTCCGCCACGAAGATCTTCGAACCGATGAAGACGAGCACCAGCGCCAGCGCATATTTGAGATAGTGGAAGCGATGGACCATCGCCGACAGCGCGAAATAGAGTGCGCGCAGGCCGAGGATCGCCATGATATTCGACGTATAGACGATAAAGGTGTCGGTCGTGATGGCGAAGATCGCCGGCACGCTGTCGACCGCGAACACGAGGTCGGCGAGGTTGATCACGACGAGCGCGAGGAGCAGCGGAGTCGCCGTAAGCACCAGCTTGCCCGTCTTGCTGTCCGCCACGCGCACGAAGAATTTCTCGCCGTGCAGTTCGTGCGTCAGCGGGATGTGCCGCGACAGCCATTTGACGACCGGATTGCCCTTCACATCCATCGGCGTATCGCTTGCAAACAGCATCTTGACGCCGGTGAAGACGAGGAAGGCCGCGAAAATATAGAGTATCCAGCCATATTCGGTGACCAGCGCAGCACCGCCGGCAATCATGATGCCGCGCAGCACGATCACCGCGACTATGCCCCAAAGGAGCGCGCGATACTGGTAGCGCGGCGGGATCGCGAAGGTGGTGAAGATCAGCGAGATAACAAAGATATTGTCGATCGACAGCGCCTTCTCGATGAAGAAGCCGGTATAATATTGCAAGCCGGCCTCGCCGCCCTTCGCGACCCAGACCCACGCGCCGAATGCCATCGCGATACCGATATAGAGCGCCGAGAGCTTCAGACTCTCGCCGATCCCCATCTCCTTGTTTTCCTTGTTGAGGACGCCAAGGTCGAAGGCGGTCAACGCGACCACCAGCGTGATGAACGAAAGCCAGAACCAGGCCGGGGTGCCCAGCCAGTCGGCAAACAGAAACTCCATGATATCTTTCCCTGGATGCGCCGAAAGCGCCGCCTTTCGGCAGCGCTCCGGTCGTCAGATGTCGGTGATCAGCGGGCGAGCGCCGGGCGCAACGCGGGCGAACGCATCGTCAGCGCCGCCAGCCGCTCCTTGACCGCGAGCTTCAACGTCTTCAGCCGCAGCAGGCGGAACGGATCGGCACCGCGGCGGCGCGCCTCGCGCCGCTCGGCATCGTCAAGCTGGCGATGGAGCTGGGTCAGGCGATAGAAATTGGGAGAAAAGGTCATCGAAAAGGGCCTCCTGATTGAGAAATCAAGCAGGTGACGCCGATGCCGTTACCCTCAAAACAGGGGGGAGAAAGGGCCGCAAGCATCGGTGTCACCCGATGCGGTCCGACATCACGTGGCGGGACATGTCCCGCCGACGCCAGAGGGGCCCGGCCCGCATAAACGATATGTAGGAAGCGCGCCCGCCGCTTGCAAGTCCCCCCGTCCCGCGCCACGCTGCATGCCTTGGAGGAACAACCGATGAGCGTCACCATCGCAAAGGACGGCCCCGTCACGATCGTCACCATCGATCGCCCGGCGAAGCGCAATGCCGTCGATCCGCTCACCGCGCTCGCGCTCCGCGAAGCCTTCGCGGCGTTCGCGAAAGATGCCGGCGCGCGCGTCGCGATCCTGACCGGCAGTTCGGGCCATTTCTGTGCCGGCTTCGACCTCGGCGCGGTCGGCGCCTCGCGCTACGACCCCGACGGTCCGGGGCCGATGGGGCCGACGCGGATGCTGCTCGAAAAGCCGGTGATCGCCGCGGTCGAAGGGCACGCCGTCGCGGGCGGGCTCGAACTCGCGCTTTGGTGCGACCTCCGCGTCGCGGCGGAAAGCGCGGTTTTCGGCGTCTATTGCCGCCGCTGGGGCGTGCCATTGATCGACGGCGGCACGGTGCGCCTGCCGCGTATCGTCGGCCAGGGCCGCGCGCTCGACATGATCCTGACCGGCCGCCCCGTTGCCGCCGATGAAGCCCATCGCATCGGCCTCGCCGACCGCATCGTCGCCGACGGCACCGCGCTCGCCGCCGCGATCGAGCTCGCCAAACAGGTCGCCGCCTTCCCGCAAATCTGCATGAACAGCGACCGGCTGAGCGCGTACCGCCAATGGGATTTCGACATCGAGGACGCCCTCGCCCACGAAGCCCACGCCGGCATGGCCCCCTTACGCGAAGGCGCGGCGACGGGCGCAAAACGCTTTACCGACGGCGCCGGCCGCGGCGGCAGCTTTGCCGCATTCACGGGGGAATGAACGAAAACCATAAAAGGCGGCCCCCCGGGGACAAGCCCCGGGGGTGCGGAAGGTTGGGAGGGGGCATGGCGCGCCCGACGTCTGCGACTTTGCAAGCCCGAACGCGTGAGGTCCGGCATTTCTTCGAAGCCCCGCGCGATGCCATTGGCGGAAGCGATCAGGAAACGCGATTAAAGTGCGTCGTTTCCAGTTTTTGAAGCTTGTCGCTCGACCACACAATCGTTTCGGTCATGGATTTCTGGTCCTTGGCAACGGTATAAACGCGCGTCGACACCCGCGCGCCCGCCTTTCCCAGCGTCATGACCAACGTGTCCGGCGCCGGCTGACGCAGGGCGACGCTATCGATAAAATCCATATTGCCGGTGATGGGCACGGCGACGCCATCAAGCGCGGCGGTCGATTCCGCATATCTGGGGGAGCCGTCCGGCGCGACGATTTCGACCCGCGTCGTCCATTTGCCGTCGTGCGTGGGCCGGAACGTCATCGTCACGCGCTGAGGCCGTTCTTGCTCGGGCATTTGCGAAGCGTCGAGCGACCAGCTTCCCGCAAGCGGCGGCTGGGCCGCAGCACCATGAACAGCATTTGATATGCCGATCTGGTCGGTGGGAGCCGGGGCTGCGACCATCAATCCGACGGCCGCCAGAGATATTGCGATGAACATGGCAATCATTCCTTTCGAACCGCGAACCCCGATGGTTGCGGTGCGCGCCAAATCTGTCACCGCGGCGCGCGAGCCCGGAAGATCGATATTTTCGTCACAAGTTTTTTGGATATCCAGAAGCCGCGCCAGTTCGCGGCTGCTACCGACCCCCGTCTTGCGACGAGCGGAACGCAAACGCTCGTTGATCGAGGTTTCTGATCGGCCCAGCCGCGCCGCGATGGTCTTGACGGTATGCCCTGCAACCAACAGGCGCAGAACTTCCATTTCCCGGTCGGTAAGGCATGCGGACAAGCCGGGAGCAGGTCGATTGGCAGACATGGCTTTCGCTCACCACAGCCCCGCGAACAGGTCCATCCCAATTTATTTGGGAAATGGCAGCGGGCTCCAGCCTACCCCTTCCCCATCAGCTTCAGCGTCATCGCCGTTAGCGCCTCGGTCGCGGTCGAGATCACGGCGGGGGCGTCGGGCGCCCAGAAGGGCGAGTGCAGGCTGGGCAGCGTCCGGCCGTCCTTCTTCGCTGCATCATATTCGGCCTGCGGCACCCCGCCGACCCAGACGATCAGGCTCTTGATGCTCTTGTCCTCGCGCCCAAAGCGGCCGAAATCCTCGCCGCCCATCACCGGCGGCATCTGAACGACCCGGTCGTCGCCAAACCCGGCCTTCAGGAACGTCGCCATCTCCTGGGTAAAATCGGGAGTATTAAACGTTGCCGGCGTATATTCGTCGCGTTGCACCGTTACGACCGGCATCTTGTCGTCCGGCATCCCTGCGGCGATCGCCTCGCCCTTCGCGATGCGCGCGATGCCGTCCAGCAGGTGATCGCGCACCTCGTCGGTGTAGCTGCGCACGGTCAGCTGCAACTTTGCCTCGTCGGAAATGATATTATGCTTCGCGCCAGCGTGAAAGCTGCCAACCGTGACCACCGCACTGTCGAGCGGGCTGACCTCGCGCGATACGAGCGTCTGGAGCGCGCCGACGATGCGGCTCGCAAGTACGATCGGGTCTTTCGTCGTCTGCGGATAGGCGCCGTGACCGCCGACACCCTTGACCGTTATATCGACGCTATCGACATTGGCGAGCGCATAGCCCGGCGTATAGCCAATCTTGCCCGCGGGAAATTGCGCGGCGTCGTGGAACGCAAGGGCATATTGCGGCTTGGGAAAACGCGTATAAAGACCGTCCTCGAGCATCATCCGCGCGCCCGCGCCACGTTCCTCGGCGGGCTGGCCGATCATCACCAGCGTGCCCGACCACTTCGCCTTATTCGCCGCCATCAGCCGCGCGACGCCGATCCAGGCGGTCATATGCGTGTCGTGCCCGCACGCGTGCATTACGCCCGTTTCGACGCCTTCCTTGGTGGTGACGCGCACCTTCGATGCGCCGGGCAAGCCCGTCTGCTCGGTCACCGGCAGCCCGTCCATGTCGGCACGGACCATCACCACCGGGCCGGGGCCGTTCTCCATCACCGCGACGACGCCGGTGCCGCCTACCCTTTCGGTCACCTTGAAACCCAGCTTGCGCGCCTCGGCGGCGAGGATGCCCGCCGAGCGCACCTCCATGAAGCTTAGTTCGGGATTGGCGTGGAAATCCTTGTAGATCGCCATCAGCGACGGCATCTGCTTATCCACCTCGCCGCGAAGCGACTGCGCCGAAGCCGGCATCGCGAGCGCCAGGGCCGCTGCGCCCGTCCACAAAATCCGCATCATCATTCCCCTGTTTGCCGGTCTGTCCGTTCTGCCCTCAGCCCGCCGGGACCAGTTCGATCACGTCGAGCAGCGATTCATAGGCGGGTGCCGGAAGCACCAGCCGCCAGCGATTGTCGCCGATCCGTTCGACCAGCCCCGCCATGTCGCGCAGGCGGTCGCTGCCGTAATTGACCGCGATCTTCTCGTCGCCGAGTTCGAGCGTGCCGAGGAAAACCTGCCGTTTCAGATTGTCGGGAAAGATCAACCCGACGGGACGCTGCGAGCCGGTCAGCTTGGTCAGGCTCGACAATCCCTGTTCGGGCGCGACGCGGCAGCGGAACCAGCTGTAACCGACATAGCCCAGCGTTCCGCGCCCCTGCGTCCCGATCTTAACGGTGCGGCAGCGATAATCGCCCGCGGGCAGGTGCGGATTGGGGAGCGCCGCCATCGGTTGCAACAGCACACCCTCGCGGTCGATATCGGCGCCAAAACCCTTTGCGCGCGCGTCGGCCAGCGCCGCCTGCCAGCTGCGGTACCAGCCGCGGATGCGTTCCTTGTCGGCATCGGTCGCCGTCGCCCGCCACGTACCCGATGTATCCGCCGGCACGTCGGCCGCCGACGGCGGAATCGCCGGCACGGTCTTGCAAGCGCCCAAGGTAGCGCACAGCGCCACCGCCAAAACCCCTATGGTGCGACCCATGATTCTCCGCGTCTCCCCACTCCCTCGATGGTTAACCTTAGGAGTGCAAAGGAGATTGCTCAAGGGCGGAGCGGATCAGGCAGCGGTCCAGCCGCCATCGACACTGAGGTTCGCGCCGGTGATGTTCGCCGCTTCGTCGCGCGTCAGGAAGGAGGCGATCGCCGCGACCTGTTCCACTGTGACGAATTGCTTGGTCGGTTGACCCGCGAGCAGCACGTCGTTGATCACCTGTTCGCGCGTCATCCCACGTGCCTTCATCGTGTCAGGAATCTGGTTTTCGACGAGCGGCGTCCAGACATAGCCCGGGCTGATGCAATTGACCGTGATCCCGGCCTCGGCGACCTCGAGCGCGACGGTCTTGGTCAGGCCCGCAAGGCCGTGCTTCGCCGTCACATAGGCCGATTTGAACGGCGAGGCGACGAGCGAATGCGCTGATGCCGTGCCGATGATCCGCCCCCATTTCTTCTTGCGCATCGTCGGTACCGCGTGACGGATCGTGTGAAAGGCCGCGGTCAGGTTGAGCGCGATGATCATATCCCATTTGTCGACCGGGAAATCCTCGACCGGCGAGACGAACTGCATCCCGGCGTTGTTGACGAGGATGTCAACGCCGTCGAAGTCTTTTTCGGCGCGCTTGAACATCTCTTCGATCGCCTCGGGCTTCGTGAGATCGGCGCCGTCATAGGCGGCCCTTCCCCCGCTGATCGCCTCGAGTCCCTTGCGCTCCGCCTCGATCGCCTCCGCCTCGCCGAAGCCGTTGATGATGATGTCGGCGCCATCGGCCGCAAAGGCCTTGGCGATGCCGAGCCCGATTCCCGACGTTGATCCCGTGACGAGGGCGGTCTTTCCTTTGAGGCGCATGATAGGGGTCCTTTCGGTGGGGGAGAGCATATCAAGAAACGTCGGGTTCGGCCTTTGGTCGCAAGGCATTCGATTGCACGGCAAAACTGTCCGACCGCCCTTCGGCGATGCTCTCGGCGAGCAGGTGGCCATCCTTCATCGCCGCTTCGACCGCGGCGCGGCCGAGCGCCCAATTGACCTCCATCGTCGATCGCGAAAATTCGAAATCGCGCGCGCCAGTCTGCCACGCGGGCGGTTCGTGGATTAATTGGACGACGTTGAGCGCCTTGCAGTCGACCATCCGCCGCACCGCCTTCACCTCGGGCAGCTCGGCATATTCCTGCGGAAGCTTGTCAAGCATCCGGTCGATCAACCGATGTTCCTTGCGCCGCCGCACCAGCCCATCCGAAATGCGCCGCGTGCGACTCGAATAGCGGATATCCTTCTCACGCGACCAGGCCTCTTCCAGATCGTGCGGCCGCACGCCGCGCGCGGGGAACAGGTCGACCTGGAACACCAGCATATCCTCGTTCGCCGACGCGACGACATGCTCGAGCGGGGTATTGGAGACGAGCCCGCCGTCCCAATACCAAGTCCCGTCGATCTCGACCGGCGGCAGACCGGGCGGCAGCGCCCCCGACGCCAGGATATGCCGCGCGTCGACCGTATCGCACGTCGTATCGAAATAACGGAAATTCCCCGTTTCGACCGCCACCGCGCCGACCGACAGCCGCACCTTGCCCCTGTTCACGCGGTCCCAGTCGACCAGCCGGTCGAGCGTCGCGACCAGCGGCGCCGTGTCGTAAAAGCTGATCGCCTCGGGCGTCTGCCGCTCGGCGAAGGCGGGGGGCGGAAAGCGGGGGGTGAAGAAGCCCGGAACGCCGAACGCCATCACCTGCCCCGCCGCCGCCATATGCGACCATTCGCGCGCCCAGTCATTGTCGGGCGTCGGCAGCGAGGGTAGCGCCGACGATACGCCCTCCCAGAAGGTGCGCATCTTGCCGACCGCCTGATCGCGCTCGTTCCCCGCGATGATCGCGGCGTTGACGGCTCCGATCGAAATGCCCGCAACCCAGTCGAGCTCGATGCCGAGTTCGATCAGCGCCTCATAGACCCCGGCTTGAAACGCCCCGAGCGCGCCGCCGCCCTGCAGGACGAGCACGACAAGGTCTGGAAGCGGCAAGGCAGCGCGGGCGGCTCGGCGGGGCATGGACTCAAGGGATCCTTGGTTGCGGAGGCGCGTTTTGTGCACCGCAACACGCGTCATTGCAATGGCTTGTCTGCCGCGAAGGCCCTTCCAATTGCCCGCCGCTGCTGTAACAGTCGCCGCCACAGGACCCTTGCCGCCGGAGAAAGCCCATGCGCCTCGACGATTATGATCCCGGAGATGATATTCGCGATCTCGGCCGGGGCGGCGGCGGTTTCGGCGGCGGCGGTGGCGGCGGCCTTGGCGGACTGCTGATCGGTTTCCTGCCGATGTTGCTAGGGCGCAAGATGGGCTGCGGGACGATCCTGCTAATCGGCGCGGTCGCCTTTTTTCTGCTCGGCCCCGGCGCCAACCTTCTGAGCACCGGTGGCGGCACGAGCGACCCGATGACCGACAGCCGCAGCGGCGCCAATGTTGCGTGCGATACGCAGGCCGAACGCTTCGCATGCAACGTCTTCGGCTCGACGCACCAGGTGTGGGGCGATCTGGTCAGTGGCTATCAGAAGCCGACGCTTAACTTCTTCACCGACCAGAACCGCTCGGGCTGCGGCGCAGCGCAGGCGGCGATGGGCCCCTTTTATTGCCCCGCCGATCAGGGCGTCTATCTCGACACCGCCTTCTTCCGAGAGCTCGACAGCAAGTTCGGCGCCGCGGGTGACGCCGCACAAGCCTATGTCGTCGCGCACGAGGTCGGCCATCATATCCAGACGATCACCGGCATTTCGGATCAGGTCCGCCGCGCGCAGGGTCGTGCCTCGCAAGCCGAGGGCAATGCGCTGCAGGTCCGCATGGAATTACAGGCCGATTGCTACGCCGGCGTCTGGGCGGCGCGCGCACGCACCAGCGCCGGCCAGCCGGTGATGGAGCCGGGAGACATGGAAGAAGCGATGCGCGCCGCCAATGCGATCGGCGACGACACGCTGATGCGCTCGGCGGGTCAGCGCCCGGTGCCAGAAAGCTTCACTCACGGGACGAGCGAACAACGGATGACCTGGCTGCGCCGCGGCCTGCAAACGGGAGATCCACGCCAGTGCAACGCTTTCGATACCGCCATCTGAGCGCCGCCATCGCGGCAGGCCTTTTGGCGGCATCGCCCGCGTCGGCCGAAACACTCTATATCAAGGCGGGACGGCTGATCGACGGCGTCTCGAACGAAGTGCGCAACGGCCAGTGCATCATCGTCCAGGCCCAACGCATCAAGGCGATCGGTGCGTGCGGCAAGGTGCCTGATGGCGCGACCGTCGTGGACTGGTCGGCCTTCACCGTTCTTCCCGGCCTGATGGACCTCCACACCCACCTCGCCGATCTCGGCCAGAGCGCCGATCTTGCGGCCCCCATGAAGGCCTCGCCCGCCGAAACTGCGCTCGTCGGAGCGCGCAACGCGCGCGTTACGCTCAATGCCGGATTCACCAGCGTGCGCGACGTCGGTACCTATCGCGGGCTGACCGACGTGACGCTGCGCAACGCGATCGACCGCGGCGACGTGCCGGGTCCCCGGATGTGGGTCGCTGGTGCCTATCTCACGATTCCCAAGGGCGGCGGCGAACTCAATGGCGTTGTTCCGAACGAACAATTACCGCCCGACATGCGCCTCGGCGTCGCCGCGACGCCCGAAGAGGCGGCCGAGAAAACCGCCTATCTGCTCGACCATGGTGCCGATTTCATCAAGACCATCGCCACCGGTGCGGTGCTCGCGATCGGCACCGAACCCGGCGCGCCCGAACTGACGCCCGAACAGCTTCGCGCAATCGTCAAGGTCGCCCATTCCCGCGGAAAAAAGGTCACCGCCCACGCGCACGGGGCGATCGGCATCCGGAACGCGATCGAGGCCGGGGTCGACAGCATCGAACACGCCAGCCTTGCCGACGAAGCTACGCTCCAGCTCGCGAAAAAACACGGCACATGGCTCGCGATGGATATCTATAACGGCACCTATATCGACGAGGTCGGCACGAAGGAGGGCTGGCCCGAGGAATATCTGCGCAAGAATCGCGAAACGACCGATGCCCAGCGCGCCGCCTTCCGCCGTGCGGTCGAACTTGGCGTCAACATCGGTTACGCCACCGACGCCGGCGTCTATCCGCATGGGCTTAACGCGCGGCAATTCCGCAACATGGTCAAATATGGGATGACGCCGATGCAGGCGATTCAGTCGGCGACGGGACGCGCCGCCGAGGAAATGGGGCGCGGGGACGTCGGCGCGATCCTTCCCGGCCGCTACGCCGATTTCGTCGCAGTGAAGGCCGATCCGCTCGTCGACATCAGCGTGCTCGAAAAGATCGACCATGTCATGAAGGGCGGCGCACTCGTTCGTTAATTCTTTTCCCGTTCCGCCGCATGCACCTCGGCACGGTCGAGCAGCAGCGCAAGGTCCTCGCGGCTGATATCGAAAGTTTCACCAAGATCGTCGAGCGCGGCATCGATATCGTCCATCAGCAACCCGGAAGCCGGCGTCGGCGGCAAGACCTTGCCTTCGACCGGCTTCGCACGATGCGGATAGCTGTGTCCCGAAAAGCGGTGAAATAGCCAGCCGATCCCCACCATCAACAGCGAATTGACCAGCACGACGATCAGGAAATCGATCATATGCGCCGAAAACAGCGCATAGCCGCCAAGAACAGCGCTCAGCGCCGCCGCTCCTCCCGGAGGATGAAGGCAGCGCAGTAGCGACATCGTCAGGATGGCGAGCGAAACCGCAACCGCAGCGGCAATCGCCGGGTCGGGACAAGCCCAGGCGACGATCACGCCGACGATGGCCGAAACGACATTGCCGCCGGCAATCGACCAGGGCTGCGCCAACGGGCTCGCGGGCACGGCGAACAGCAGCACAGCCGAGGCACCCATCGGCGCGACGATCCAGGGCATCGATGACGGGAACAGCGAGGTGCAGACCAGCCCGACAAAACCAATCCCGATCAGCGCGCCGATGCTCGCGATCATACGGTCGCGCAGACTCGCCCCCGCGAGCAGCGGCACGAACAGGCGACCTGTATTCATGATGGCGCGGACCATATTCATCCCTCCGGCTTCGCGACCGGCGCGATGCAATCTTTCGAACCGCGCGGCCAGAGAGGTTTATTTGCGCCTTCGCAAGCCAGAATATTGCGGACAGCCACCGCCGCGCGGTTCCGCCTTGAACCGGCGCGCCGCATCGCTAAACCGCTTTCATGCGAAACCATATCCTGTCCAGCGCGATCGCGCTCGCCGCCGCCCTCTCCACCCCCGCCTTCGCCCGGCCGATGACCGAGGTCGACCTTGCAACCTTGAAACGCGTCGCCGCGCCGGCAGCGTCGCCCGACGGGCGCTGGGTCGTCTTCCAGATGACCGAAACCGAAAAGGACACGTACAAGCGCTCGACCGGTCTCTGGCTCGTCGACCGCAACGCAAAGGGCGCGAAACCGGCGCCGATCGCCGACACCGCGGGCAAGAATGAAAGCGCGCCCGCCTTCGACAAGGACGGCTTCCTCTATTTCCTTTCCGACGCATCGGGCAAGGATCAGGTCTGGCGTATCGATCCCAAGGCGGGCGGTGCCGCGACGCAGGTTACCGATACCGCAGCCGATGTCGCGGGCTTCAAGATTTCACCCGACGCGACCAAGTTGCTCGCGTGGGGCGACATTCCGAAAGAGTGCACCGATTTCGGCTGCGACGCGAAAGACAAGGGCGCGCTGACCGGACCCGGCACCGGGCGTCTCTACAAGGACGGCGCAGGCTTCGTCCGCCACTGGGACCATTGGGAAACCCCCGGCACCTACAGCCGCCCCTTCGTCTTCAACCTCGAGGGTGGCAAGGCGACCGCCGCGCGTCCGGCCGACGCGGGGCTGATCGGCGACACCCCCTCCAAACCCTTTGGCGGCGGAGAAGAACTCGCGTGGGGCGCCGACAGCCGCACCGTCTTTTTCACGCTGCGCAAGGCCGACCGGAACGAACCGATGTCGACCAATCTCGATATCTATAGCTGGCTCGTCGACAGCCGGATGATGCCGGTGAACCTGACCGAGAGCAACCAGGCGACCGATACCTTCCCCACCCCCTCACCCGACGGCAAGTGGCTCGCTTATGTCGCGATGGCACGTCCGGGCTACGAGGCCGATCGCCAGGTTCTGATGCTCCGCAATCTCCAAAATGGCGAGACGCGGCGGCTGACCGGCGCGTGGGATCGCTCGGTCGGCTCGATCGCCTGGGCGCCCGACAGCAAATCGCTATACGTCACCGCGCAGGACACGCTCGAACATCCGGTCTTTCGCGTCGAGGCCGCCACGGGCAAGATTGAGCGACTAAAGGCCTCGCCCGAAGCGTTCGAAGGTAATATCGGCGACGTTACTCCGCTCCCCGGCGGCGCCCTGCTTTATTCGCGCAACAGCGCGCTCGTACCGACCGACCTGTTCGTTCGCGATGCCAAGGGCAAGATAGGCCAACTCACCGACGTCAACGCCGCAACTCTCGCCGAATTCGATCCGGTGAAGCTCGAAAAGATCCAGTTCGCCGGGGCGAACGGCGACAAGGTGTGGGGCATGATCCTCAAGCCGGCGAACGGCGCCGCGAAGCTGCCGGTTGCCTTCATCGTCCATGGCGGCCCGCAGGGCAGTTTCGGCAACAGCTGGTCGACGCGCTGGAACCCGCGCCTCTTCGCGCAGCAGGGCTATGGCGTCGTCACCGTCGATTTCCACGGATCGACAGGTTACGGGCAAGCCTTCACCGACAGCATTAACAAGGATTGGGGCGGCAAGCCGCTCGAAGATTTGAAGCTCGGCCTTGCCGCCGCGGGCCGGCAGGATGCACAGCTCGACCTCGGCAACGCCTGTGCGCTCGGCGCATCCTACGGCGGCTATATGATGAACTGGATTGCGGGCCAATGGACCGACGGGTTCAAATGCCTCGTCCAGCACGACGGCGTCTTCGATCTGCGCGCAATGGCGTTCGAGACCGAAGAGCTGTGGTTCGACGAATGGGATCACGGCGGCCCGTGGTGGGAACGCACCGATCCCGAAAAATGGAACCCGGTGAATCATGTCGCCAAATGGAAAACACCGATGCTGGTGATCACCGGCGAAAAGGATTTCCGCATCCCCTACAGTCAGGGTCTCGCCGCCTTCACCGCGCTCCAGCGTCGCGGCATTCCGTCAGAGCTGCTTGTCTTCCCCGACGAGAATCACTGGGTGCTGAAGGGCGCGAACAGCGTCCAATGGCACCAGACGGTGTTCAACTGGCTGGATAGTCATTTGAAGAAGTAGGCCAACCTCTCCCTACATCGTCACCCCGGACTTGATCCGGGGTCCATCTCCGCCACCGCGGAATGGATGCCGGATCAAGTCCGGCATGACGCGATGGGGCCGATCCCCCCTTGCCGCCTTGCGCCCCGGCTGGCAAAGGCGCCCGGCTATGCCGATGGAAAAAACCTTCGATCCCGCCGCTATCGAGGCGAAATGGGCCCATGAATGGGAAAGCCGCGGGCTGTTTCGCCCCGCGCGTCCCGACGCCGAACCGTTCACGATCGTCAATCCGCCGCCGAACGTCACGGGCGCGCTGCACATCGGCCATGCGCTCGACAATACGCTGCAGGACGTGCTCGTCCGCTACGAGCGGCTGCGCGGCAAGGATGCGCTCTGGGTCGTCGGCATGGACCATGCGGGCATCGCGACCCAGATGGTGGTCGAACGCCAGATGGAAGAGCGGCAGGACAAGCGCACCAACTACAGCCGCGAAGATTTCATCGACAAGGTGTGGCAGTGGAAGGCGGAAAGCGGCGGCCAGATCACCGGCCAGCTCCGCCGTCTCGGCTGCTCGATGGACTGGAGCCGCGAGCAGTTCACGATGGACCCGCATTTCACCAAGGCGGTGGTCAAGGTGTTCGTCGACCTTCACAAAAAGGGCCTGATCTACCGCGACAAACGGCTCGTGAACTGGGACCCGAAGCTCAAGACCGCGATTTCGGACCTCGAGGTCGAAACGCACGAGGTCCAGGGCGGCTTCTGGCACTTCAAATATCCGCTCGCCGACGGCGTGAAACTCGACGACGGGCGCGATTATATCGAGGTCGCGACGACGCGCCCCGAAACGATGCTCGCCGACATGGCGGTCGCGGTGCACCCCGACGATCCGCGCTACAAAAGCGTGATCGGCAAGTCCGTCGAGCTGCCGATCACCGGGCGCCGCGTTCGCATCGTCGCGGACGAACATGCCGACCCTGAACTGGGCAGCGGCGCGGTGAAGATCACGCCAGGGCATGATTTCAACGACTTTGAAGTGGGCAAGCGAGCAGGGTTCAAGCCCGGCGAGATGCTCAACATGCTCAACGGCGACGCGAACGTCATCCAGACCGCCGATGGGCTGATTCCCGACGAATATTTCGGCCTCCACCGCTTCAAGCGCGAGGGCAAGGACGGTGCGCGTGAACTGGTCGTGCAGCGGATGAAGGAGCTTGGCTTCCTGATCCCGCACGTCGACAAGGACGGCAACGAACATGACGCCGAGCCGCGCACGATCCAGACGCCGTTCGGCGACCGCGGCGGCGTGGTGATCGAGCCCTGGCTGACCGACCAATGGTATGTCGACGCCGAAACGCTCGCGCAGCCGCCGATGGCGGCGGTCCGCGACGGGCGGATCAACATCGTCCCCAAGACGTGGGAAAAAACCTTCTTCAACTGGATGGAGAATATCCAGCCCTGGTGCGTGTCGCGCCAGCTTTGGTGGGGGCATCGGATTCCGGCGTGGTTCGGGCCGAAAGTCGCTGACGAAAGGATCATCTACGATCTCGACTCAGGGAACGTCGAAATTTTTGTGGCAGACAACGAGTATGAAGCGTCGCTGTTGGCGCAGAAACACTATAGCGAACTCGGCCTGGCTCGGCCGGTTGAGGTGACTGAGCCGGATAAGCTCGCTTCCCTCATTAAAAAGGGGAATGATCCAGACCAAATTTGGATCTACCAAGATTCCGACGTTCTCGACACCTGGTTCTCCTCTGCTCTCTGGCCCTTCGCAACGCTGGGCTGGCCGGAGGACACGGAACTGCTCAAGCGCCACTACCCCAACGACGTCCTCATCTCCGGCTTCGACATCCTGTTCTTCTGGGATGCGCGCATGGCGATGCAGGGAATGGAGTTCATGGGCGATGTCCCGTGGAAGACGCTTTACCTCCACGGCCTAGTCCGCGCGCCCGATGGCGCCAAGATGTCGAAGTCGAAGGGCAATGTCGTCGATCCGCTCGGCCTGATCGACCAATATGGTGCCGACGCGCTGCGTTTCTTCATGGCGGCGATGGAAAGCCAGGGCCGCGACATCAAGATGGATGACGCGCGCCTCGCGGGCTATCGCAATTTCGCGACCAAGCTGTGGAACGCCGCGCGTTTCTGCGAAGCCAATGGCATTGCGGCGTCGACCAGCTTCGAGGCACCCGCCGCGAGCCTGCCGGTCAATCGCTGGATCATCGGCGAAGTCGCCGCGACCGTTGCGGCGATGGAAAACGCCTTCGCCGCCTTTCGCTTCGACGAGGCCGCGAACGCGATCTACAGCTTCGCGTGGGACCGCTTCTGCGACTGGTATCTCGAACTGATCAAGGGCGCGATCGATGACGAGACCAAGGCCGTCGCCGGCTGGGTGCTCGACCAGATCCTCGTCATGCTCCACCCCTTCATGCCCTTCATTACCGAAGAGCTGTGGACGGGGCTCGGCGATCGCGCCGACTATCCGCTGATCACCGCGAAATGGCCTGCTCCGGCTGCCGAAAAGGACGCCGAAGCTAGCGCCGACATCGACTGGCTGATCAAGCTCGTGAGCGAACTGCGCACCGCCAAGGCCGAACTCGGCCTGCCGCCCGGCGCGCGCCTTACCGCGCATTTCCCGGCGTCGCTCAAAGGCCGCACCGACAAACTCGCGGCGCAGCTCGACCGGCTCGCACGGCTCGAAGCGATCAGCTTCGATCCGGCGCCTTCGGGCGCCTCGGCGCAGCTCGTCGTCGAGGGCGAGACGATCACCGTTCCGCTCGAAGGCGTCATCGACATCACTGCGGAACGCGACCGCCTGACCAAAGCGCTCGCCGCCGCGGCAAGGGAACGCGACGGCCTCGCCGGCCGCCTGAACAACCCGTCGTTCGTCGAGCGCGCCAAGCCCGAAGCGGTCGAAAAGGCCCGTGCCGACCATGCCGCCAAGGAAGCCGAGGCCGACCGCCTGACCGCCGCGCTGGCGCGTCTGGGGTGAGCGACGGCGAGAGCCCCGTCACGCCCACGCCGGTCGCGGCGGCCGCCGACCCCGCGGCAAGCCCCGTGCCGCCGCGCCAGACCGCGCGCGGCGGCGGGCGGATGAACCTCACCCAAGGCCCCATCACCAAAACACTGATCCTCTTCGCATTGCCGACGCTCGCGTCGAACATCCTCCAGACGCTCTCGGGATCGGTGAACTCGATCTGGGTCGGGCAATTCCTCGGCGAAGCCGCGCTCGCCGCGACCGCCAATGCCAACATCATCATGTTCCTGATGTTCGGTGCTTTTTTCGGCTTCGGCATGGCGGCGACGGTACTCATCGGCCAAGCGGTCGGTCGTGGGGACATCGATGCGGCGCGGCGCGCAACCGGCGGGGTGATCGGGCTCGCGCTGCTCTTCTCGCTCGTCATCGCATTTGTCGGCTGGTTCGCGTCGGACGCGATCCTGCGGCTGCTCGAAACCCCGCCCGAAGCCTTCGCACTCGCGCATGATTATCTCCGCGTTACCTTCATCGCGATCCCCGCGAGCATGTTGATGGTCACGCTGATGATGGCCTCGCGCGGCGCCGGAGACGCGGTGACGCCGCTGCGTTTCATGATTCTGTCGGTCGGGCTCGACATCATACTCAACCCGGTTCTGATCCTCGGCCTCGGCCCTTTCCCGCGACTCGGCATCACGGGTAGCGCGCTCGCGACCGCGATCGCCGGAACGATCAGCCTCACCGCGATGCTCGGCTGGTTCTATGCAAAAGACCATATGCTGCGCCTGCGGGGACGCGAACTCGGCTATCTGCTGCCCAGCGCCGGGGAACTGCGCTTCATCATCGGACGCGGGCTGCCGATGGGCGCGCAGATGCTCGTCATCTCGGGCGCCGGGCTCGTTATGGTCGGACTGGTCAACCGCGAGGGGCTGGTCACCTCGGCCGCCTATGGAGCGACGCTCCAGCTCTGGAACTATATCCAGATGCCCGCGCTCGCGGTCGGCGCCGCGGTCAGCTCGATGGCGGCGCAGAATATCGGTGCCGGGCGCTGGGATCGCGTCGCGTCGGTGACGAACAGCGGCATCGCGATCAACCTCGCGATGACCGGCGTGCTGATCGTCCTGCTCCTGATCTTCGACCGCGCGGCTCTCGCGCTCTTCCTTGGCAGCGAGAGTCCGGCGATCGACGTCGCGCGCAATATTCAGTTGATCGCCACCTGGACTTTCCTGCCCTTCGGTACGACGATCGTGCTGATCAGTACGCTGCGCGCCAACGGCTCGGTCGTGCCGCCGCTCGTCATCCTGTTCCTTTCGATGTTCCCGATCCGCCTCGGCATCTATTATTTCGGCTATCCGGCGGTCGGCAGCGACATCCTTTGGTGGAGCTTCCCCCTCTCCTCGCTCGCGTCCTTGGCAATGGCCTGGGCCATCTACCGGCGCGGCAACTGGCGCCGGACGCTGCCAGCGCCCGCGCGCTGACCGGCCAGCGACTTTCGACCAAGACGCGCACCCCTTCGACTGGCGGCCCGGTGACCGCTAGCCATGACGCCGGATTTGGCGCTAAAGCAGCGCCAATGAACGGAACGAACCGCAAAGATGCGCTGCGTGACCAGCGTGCGAAAATGCTGGCTGCGGCGCCCGACTGGCGCGCGTCCGACGCGCGGGTCAATCCGCGCGTCGCCATCGGGTCGATCATCGCGATGTGGCTGATCTATTTCCTGATCACCACCGGCCTTGCGATGCTGACCGGCGCCACCGAACAATGGTCCTATGCCGGCCGGCGCGGTATCGTCGTGGTCGCCGGCATCCTGTGCACCTTCGTGCTGTACCAGCTGCTCCAGCGTGCCCAGCCGAAGAGCTTCGGTGCCCGGCTGGCGGCCGCGTTGGGCGCCGCGATCCCGTTGGTCGTCGTCTATGCGACGATCAACCTGCTCGTCTTTTTCTATTGGTTTCCCGGCCCCGACGCGAGCAAGATCGTCGAAGAAGTGCAATCAAAATTTCCGGTCGCGTGGGAAACGGTGCTAATTCTCGACAGTTCGATCCGCTGGTATTTCTTCTTTGCCGTGTGGGCGGCGCTCTATGTTGCCTTCGGCTATGCCAACGAAATGCGCGTGGTCGAACGGCGCGCCAATCATTTCCGGATGGAGGCACAGACGGCGCAGCTCCGCGCCCTCCACTATCAGGTCAATCCGCATTTCCTGTTCAACACGCTCAACTCGCTTTCGACCCTCGTCCTCAAAGGGTCGAAGGCCGAGGCCGAGACGATGATCATGAACCTGTCCTCCTTCCTGCGCTCCAGTCTTGCGATCGATCCCGAACAGCTGGTCAGCCTCGACGAGGAAATCGCGCTCCAGCGCCTCTATCTCGATATCGAGCAGACGCGCTTTCCCGACCGGCTGCAAGTCGAAGTGACGATGCCAGGTGAGCTGAAGAACGCCTGCGTGCCCGTGCTGATCCTGCAACCGATTATCGAAAACGCGATCAAATACGGCGTGTCGCCCAGCAAGGGAAAGATAGCGATCCGTCTCGCAGCCAGCGCCGAGCATGGACTGCTGGTGCTGCGGATCGAAAACGACATCGATCCAAAGGCGCCCGCCCCGGCGTCGGGAACGGGCCTCGGCCTTGGCAATGTCCGCGAACGTCTGCTCACCCGCTACGGTCCCGCGGCGGGCTGCGAATGGGGCAAGTCGGACGACGGCGGCTTTGTCGTCTCGCTCTGGCTGCCGCTGGCAAAGGAAGCTTGCTAGGGTCAGGCCCCACCAATCGCGCGATCGAGGTTTGAAGCGATTTTGTTCAGTGTGAGAAGGCAAGGCGCAGTAATATGTCAATATTTCCAGACTTGCCGACGAGGCACTGGACAAAATCGGTCAATTCCCGAAGGGACGCCGAAATGGCTTCGATCTTGGATTCGTGCGACCTTGCGGGTAGCGATGCTACCCGCTGCATTCGCCCGGACCCAACATCTTCGCCATTCCGACGCCTCGAACGTGCAATTGGTGGGGCCTGACCCGCATGATCCAGACACTTCGCACCCTGATCGTCGATGACGAACCGCTGGCAATCGAGCGGCTCCAGATTCTGACCGGCCAGCAAGAAGGGATTTCGCTCGTCGGTACCGCCAGCGACGGGGCTTCGGCGCTGCGCATGGTCGATGCGCTCGCCCCCGACCTTGTCCTGTGCGACATAGCGATGCCCGATCTCAATGGGCTGGACGTTGCTGCAGCGATCGAATCGCTTGAAAACCCGCCGGCGGTCATCTTCGTCACCGCCTTCGACCGTTATGCCGTCGCCGCGTTCGACGTCGCGGCGGTCGACTATCTGCTCAAACCCGTATCGCCCGAACGGCTCGGCCGCGCTCTTGCGCGCGTGCGCGAATGGCGCGCGGCCGATCGCGGACAAACGAAACAGAAGAGCAAATGGATCGGCGAATTCTGGGTGCAGAATCGCGGCGAGATGCTTCGTATCGACGCCGCGCAGGTCGATCTGATCGAGGCAGAGCGTGACTATATGCGCCTGCACGTCGGCGCGCGCAGCTGGCTGATCCATCAGACGATCAAATCATTGGAAGCGCGGATGAACCCCGACCAGTTCATGCGCATCCACCGGTCGAAAATGGTCCGCCGCGACGGCATCGTCGGCCTCAAACATCATGGCGACGGCGCGTGGAGCGTCGATCTGGGCGAAGGCGGCGTGCATCGCATCGGCCGCACTTATCTGCATGACGTCAAGGCGATCATGCACGAATGAACGGACAAAGGTGGCCATGCCGGGGCATGACCACCTTTGGGAACCGAACAAGGCGCCCGCCGTCAGGGAGCCGAAACGACCAGCGGGCCGCGATCGGCCAAACGGGCGTGACTGCCGTTGAACAGACTCGCAAGCCGCGTGTCGGCTTCGCGGCGGGCCTCGACTTCGCAGCGCCGCGTATCGGCGCGCTCCGCAATCGTTCGGCGGCTGTTCGAACCGCAGACTTGGCGGATCGCCACCTTGACCCGGCCGGTCAGCCGGTCACGGCCGCTCTCGCTGGCCAGGTTCAAATCGCCGTACCGGACGGTCACGCTCTGCTTTTCTTCGCCCGCAGCCGACGCGGCGGCGGGTGCGATGGCACCGATGGCGGCCAGCGGCGCCGCGATCAGAATGATGGAAAATTTCGCCATGGGGGAGTCCTCTCTTGCAAAGGATGCGGGATACCGGACCCATGGACCGGGGAGACCATCGCTCCGATATCCCGCATCGTTGGAATACCCCCTGGACGTCACGGGAATCCAACTTGGATCGATCGGGGCGAACGACCGCTCGATTGAGAGACGAAAGGCGTTGACGTATCGACGAATGGCCGAGCGGCGTTACCGATCTACGCCCTTGCAACTACCGTCCGGCCACGGCCATCATAAAGCCATGGCGAGGCGTAGATATTCCGCGGCGAGTCGCGACAGGAGAGCTGCCAAGTTGATCCGTTGGCCGTTGCTGCTGCTCGCCGGGATTGGCGCAGGGCTGTTGCTGGGCGAGTTTTCCGCCGGGCAACGGACCGTCACCCATTCGGACGGGATCGCTTCTTTTTCGCGCCTCAGCGCCAATCCCGACGCGATGGTGGCGCAAGGCGAGGGCGCGCCGTCGTGCCTCGATTGTCCCGACAGCCATCGCGCCGGCCTGCGTGTGCGTGGCAGCCGCGACGACCGCATGAGCAGCGAATTTCGCGAACTGGGCGCAGTAGAACTCGATCCGCCGGCACCCGCCGATACCGACGACGGCTATCGCTATGGCGGCCGCTTCCCCGATCCCGACCCACCTGCGCGGGAAGAAATGCCGGGCGAACCCTTTTCGACCGGTCCGGACGGCCCGCCATTGGGCGAAATATCGCTCCCGCCGCCAGCAGAATTTTAGCGCGGCGGCGTCGCGGGCTGAGCGCAGCGCGTCGCGTCGCCGGCTTTGCAGGCGGCGACATCGGCCTCCCATTTCAACCGTTCCTCCGCCGACATGGCGGCGACCCGGGCCTTTTCCGCCTCATAGGCTGCGGTTTCGTCGGCAAACACGGCTTGGTCATGCGCGACCTGCTGTTTCGCCGCCGACACTTCCTGTTCATAGGTCGTCGTTTCGGCCTTGGCCTGCGCCGCCTGCGCTGCGTTCAAGCGCGCTGTATTCGCCCGCTCTTCCGCCGTCGTGCCGTCGGGCAGCTTCTTGTCCGCAGGCGCAGCCTCGACGACCGCGGTGTCGGTGGGCTGCTGGAAGGCCGCGGCCTGTCCGTTCGCCAGTAGCGCGCAGGCGGCGATGGCCGCGAATATCGTCCTCGTCATCGAAGTTCTCCGTCAATCAACCATGGTGCCGGTCCAACGCGCCGCCGCATATCCCGTTCCCGACCATGATTTGACCTCGTCCGGGGCAATCGCCATGCTGCACCGCCTTATCCTCTCTTATCGGCCGATCTATTGCCAGCATCCGCTACCCATCCGCTCAATCGCCCGGTCTTTTTCACGCCGCTCGCGGTGCTTCTGGCCGCCGTCCTCCTCAGCCTTTGGCAGGGGAGCGCGTTCGTCGCGGTCGAAACGGCGATCAACGACTGGATCCTGCGCAGCTTTTCGCCGCTCTTCGCCTCGGCGGGGGTCGCTTTCCTCGCGCTGCTCGCGGGCATCGCGCTGTCGCCGCTCGGCGGACGCATCATCGGCGGACCGCAGGCTACTCCGATATTGAGCCGCTGGCGATGGTTCGCGGTTACGCTTTGCACGACGATCGCGACCGGGATCCTGTTCTGGGGCGCCGCCGAACCGCTGTTCCATCTCAACGATCCGCCCGCGATGCTCGGGCTCGAACCGGGCAGCGACGCCGCCGCGACATTCGCCATGTCGACGATGTTCCTGCACTGGACGCTCACGCCTTACGCCATTTACACCGTCGCGGGCCTTGCCTTTGCCCTCGTCTATTATAACCGCCGCGAACCCTTCAGCCTGTCGTCCTTGTTCGTGCCGCTGATCGGCCAGCGCGCGCATGGCCCCGTCGGGACGGGGATCGATATCGTCTGCCTCTACGCGCTCGTCGCGGGCATGGCCGCGTCGCTCGGTGCCGGCGTTCTCGCACTGGCCGGAGGTATCGAGGGGTTGAGCGGTCTCTCCGGCGGCGCACCGTTGCGCTGGGCGATCGCCATCGCGATCGTGGCGACGTTCGTCGTTTCGGCCGCCCTCGGCCTCCGGCGCGGCATCACCCGCCTCTCGCTCCTGAATATCTGGCTGTTCTTTGCCATCCTGCTGTTCGTGCTTGTCGCCAGCCCGGCCACCGGACGCCTCCCGATGCTGGGACTTTCCGGCCTGGGCGATTATGCCGGGACCTTCCTGCCGCGCAGTGTGGGGGCCGACGTCGATCCCGATTGGCACCGGCAATGGACGATCTTCAACTGGGGCAACTGGTTTGCGTGGGCGCCCGTGACCGCATTGTTCCTCGGCCGCCTCGCGGTCGGCTATTCGGTGCGCACCTTCATCCTGTTCAACCTCCTCCTACCAGCCTTGTTTGGCGCAATCTGGATGATCGTTATCGCCGGCACCACGATTGCGCTCGATCAGCAGTCGGGGGGCAGTCTTTATGCCGTCCTCAACAGCGTCGGCCCAGATCCCCTGCTCTACCGGCTATTCAGTCAGCTCGGCGGCGGCAGCCCGGTACTGATGCTGCTCATCGGCGCGATCTTCCTTTCTTATGTTACCGCCGCCGACAGCAATGTCTCGGCGATGAGCGCGCTGTCCACAAATGGCATTTCACCCGAGACGCCCGAAGCGCCGCTCGCGGTCAAGATCATCTGGGGGGTCGTGGTCGGGCTCGTCGCTACCGTACTCGTCGCGGCGTCGGGAATCGACGGGATCCGCATGATGTCGGTACTCGGTGGTTTCCCTGCACTGTTCGTTATCCTCGGCGCCGCCTTGTCGCTGGCGGTGATGGCGGTACGGGGACGGCACGAGGCCGCCCCCGCCCAATCCTGAGAAAGGGGTCTCAGGACTACCAGATTTTCGTGCGCGCTTCGGGCCTCAGATAATATTTCGCGCCTGCTTCGACGCCGAACGCCCTGTACCACGCGTCGACGTTCCGCACAGGTCCGATAATGCGCCAGCGCGCGGGACTGTGCGGATCGCTCGCGACCTGCTGTTTGATCGAATCCTCGCGCGCCTTGTCGCGCCAGGCCTGCGCGAAGGCGAGAAAGAAGCGTTGATCCCCGGTCAGCCCGTCGATCACCGGCGCCTGCTTCCCACCCAGCGAGCGATGGTAGGCGTCGTAGGCGACTTCCAGCCCCGCGAGGTCGGCGATATTCTCACCCATCGTCAGGTCGGGGTTGATGAAGGCGCCCGGGGCGGCTTCATAGGTCGCATATTGCGCCCCGAACGCCTTTGCCTGCGCATCGAACCGGGCGGCATCCTCGGGCGTCCACCAGTCGCGCACCGCGCCTTCGGCATCGATCTTGCGCCCCTGATCGTCGAAGCCATGGGTGATCTCGTGGCCGATGACGGCACCGATCGCGCCATAGTGTACCGCGTCATCGACACCTTCGCTGAAATAGGGCGCCTGAAGGATGCCCGCCGGGAACACGATCTTGTTTTCCAGCCCGCCGTTGTAGGCGTTCACTTCCTGCGGGTTCATCGACCATTTCTTGCGATCGACGGGCTTGTTCAGATCGGACAGCGAATAGGCATATTCGAAGGCTGCGCTGCGCTTCACATTACCGTACAGATCGGCGGGATCGATCTGGAGCCCCGAATAGTCGCGCCATTTGTCGGGATAGCCGACCATGACGTCCATCTTCGAAAGCTTCGCCAGCGCCGCTTCCTTCGTCGCCGGCGCCATCCAGCTGTTGGCGCGAATGCGATCGCCCATCGCCAGCTTCAAATTGGCGACCAGCGTTTCCATCTTGGTCTTCGCGCTCGCCGGGAAATATTGCGTCGAATAGGTTTCGCCGACCAACTCGCCAAGGCTGCCGTCGACAAGTGTGAGCCCGCGTTTCCACCGCGGGCGGAGTTCGCCCACCCCGCTCAGCGCCTTTGTATATTCGAAGCGGCTGTCGACGAAGGCTTTTGACAAATAGGGCGCCGCATTATGGGCGACATGGAATTGCTGCCAAAGCTTGATCGTGTCGAGCGGCGTTTTCGCATAGAGCGCCGCGATGTCGCGGATCGCGGTATTTTCGTTGACGATGATGCGCTTTTGCGGCGCGATTCCCGCGCCGGCGAACCAGGCGCTCCAGTCGAGCCCCGGCGCATAAGCCGCGAGTTCGTCCGACGACATCGGATTGTTGATCTTGCCGATATCGCGGCGGTCGGCGATCGCCCAGCTGACCTTCGCAATCTGGGTCTCGAATGTCATAATCGCATCGGCTGCCTTTTCTGGCGCGGCGTTCCCGATCATCTTCATGGTTCGCGCGATATAGGCGCGATAGGCGTCGCGCTGCGCCTTGAAGCTGTCGTTCAGATAATAGTCGCGTTCGGGCATACCGAGCCCGCCCTGCCCCAGCCAAAGGACGTTGACCGTCGGATCGGCCGTATCGGCATAGGGTCCGCCGCCGACGATCGTCGCCCCGAAGGTCCCCTGCGTTTCGCCCATGAAGCGCGCCATGGCGCTCTTGTCCGCGATCCTCGCGACGGCATCGATATCGGCCATCAGCGGCGTCGCGCCCAAGGCCTCGACCCGCGCCTCGTCCATGAAGCTCTGGTACAGGCCGCCCACCTGGCTCGTCGCCGGGGCGCCCGCCACGAGCGCGCGCAACTGGCGCTGGGTCAGGTTATAGACGTCGTAATCGACCCCCGCCGAGGCCTGATCGGACGGAATTTCGGTGCGCGCGAACCAGCCGCCATTGGCATATTTGTCGAAATCGTCGCCCGGCTTGACCGAGGTATCGCGGGCGCCCAGATCGACGCCCCATTCGCCGAAGGTCAGGGCTTTCAGCGATCCCCCATCCTTGCCGCCCGCGCCTTCCGCTGTCCCCGCAACATAGGCTGCAGGCACATTTTCGCGCGCCAAAGCCGGCGGCGCCATGAACGTCGCGGCGATCGCGAGGCCTGCGGCCCCGCCCAGATATTTCGTCATTCCCCAGTCTCCTGCGGCCCCGGCGGCGTTCCACCGGCGCTGGGGCGATGTCTCCCCTTGTCCGGCTGAAGCGCCGAACGGTCAAGCGACCGGCCCGGCATTGGTCGAAGGCTTTGGGAGGTTGGTGGAAAGGGCGCCGTTGCACCCGCTCCATTCGTTCCTATCTACCGCATGATGCTGGGTCGAAGGCCCCTTGCGCCCCAAGAACAAATCTGGAACATACCTCTCCCATGAGTCTCACCCATATTTCCCATCAGCATGGGTGTTCCCAATGCTGACCCACATTAAAGTTCGCGGCGCGCGCGAACATAATCTCAAGGGCGTCGACGTCGACCTGCCGCGCGACGCGCTGATCGTCATTACCGGGCTGTCGGGCAGCGGCAAATCGTCGCTTGCCTTCGACACCATCTATGCCGAAGGGCAAAGGCGCTACGTCGAGAGCCTGTCGGCCTATGCGCGCCAGTTTCTGGAAATGATGCAGAAGCCCGATGTCGAGCATATCGACGGCCTCTCCCCGGCGATCAGCATCGAGCAGAAGACGACAAGCCGCAACCCGCGCTCGACCGTCGCGACGGTGACGGAGATATACGATTATATGCGCCTGTTGTGGGCGCGCGTCGGCATTCCCTATTCGCCCGCGACGGGGGAGCCGATTTCGGCGCAGACGGTCAGCCAGATGGTCGACCGCGTGATGGAATTGCCCGAGGGCACGCGCGCCTATCTGCTCGCGCCGGTCGTGCGCGGCCGCAAGGGCGAGTATAAGAAGGAACTCGCGCAGTGGCAGAAGGACGGCTTCACGCGCGTCCGCATCGACGGCGAATTTTACGAGATCGGCGAAGCCCCGGCGCTCGACAAGAAATACAAGCATGACATCGAGGTCGTCGTCGACCGCGTCGCCGTGCGCGAAGGCCTGGAGACCCGGCTCGCCGACAGCTTCGAGACCGCGCTGAAACTTGCCGAAGGGCTCGCCTATATCGACCTCGCCGACGGCCCGGTGCCGGGACGCGAGGAGGAGGACACCGGCGGCGCCCAAGAACAGAAAATGAAGGGCGCGGGCATCCCCGCCAACCGCCTTATCTTCTCCGAAAAATTCGCCTGCCCCGTCAGCGGATTCACGATCGCCGAGATCGAACCGCGATTGTTCAGCTTCAACGCGCCGCAGGGCGCATGCCCCGCGTGCGACGGCCTCGGCGAGCGGCAGGAGTTCGACCCCGACCTCGTCGTACCCAACCATGCGCTGTCCCTCAAGAAGGGCGCGATCGTGCCGTGGGCGAAATCGAACCCGCCCTCGCCCTATTATATGCAGGTGCTCGAAAGCCTCGGCAAAGCCTATGGCTTCGACCTGACGACGCCCTGGCAGGACCTGCCCGGCGAGGTCCAATTGATCATCCTCTATGGCAGCGGCGGCAAGCCCGTCGAGCTGACCTTCAAGGACGGCAAGCGCAGCTACACGACGCACAAGGCGTTCGAGGGTGTCATCGGCAACCTCAACCGCCGGATGTTGCAGACCGAGAGCGCGTGGATGCGCGAGGAGCTGGGAAAATACCAGACCGCGCAGCCGTGCGAGACGTGCCACGGCGCGCGGCTGCGCCCCGAACCGCTCGCGGTCAAGATCGCGGGCGAGGATATCAGCATGTCGGCGCAGCGCAGCGTCGCCGATGCCCTCCATTGGTTCAGCACGCTCGACGAGAAGCTGAACGACACGCAGCGGCAGATCGCAAAGGCGATCCTCAAGGAAATCAACGAACGGCTCGGCTTCCTCAACAATGTCGGGCTCGATTACCTCAACCTCAATCGCACCAGCGGCACACTCAGCGGCGGCGAGAGCCAGCGCATCCGTCTCGCGAGCCAGATCGGCAGCGGCCTGTCGGGCGTGCTCTATGTCCTCGACGAACCGAGCATCGGCCTCCACCAGCGCGACAACGACCGGCTGCTCGCGACGCTGAAGCGGCTGCGCGACCTCGGCAACACGGTGATCGTCGTCGAGCATGACGAGGATGCGATCCGCCACGCCGACTATGTCGTCGATATGGGGCCCGGCGCCGGCGTCCATGGCGGCGAGATCGTCGCGCAAGGCACGCTGAAACAGGTGCTCGCGAACAAGGAGAGCCTGACCGCGGCGTACCTCACCGGCGCGAAGAAGATCGAGGTGCCCGCGCACCGCCGCCCCGGCAACGGTTTCGATCTCGTGCTGAAGGGCGCGCGCGCGAACAACCTCAACAATGTCACCGCCAAGATCCCGCTCGGCACCTTCACCTGCGTCACCGGCCTGTCGGGCAGCGGCAAGTCGAGCCTGATCATCGACACGCTCTATGCCAGCGCGGCGCGCGTGCTCAACGGCGCGCGGATGGTCGCGGGGCCGCACGACAGCCTGAAGGGGCTCGAGCATTGCGACAAGGTGATCGACATCGACCAGTCGCCGATCGGCCGCACCCCGCGCAGCAATCCCGCCACTTATACAGGCGCCTTCACGATCATCCGCGACTGGTTCGCCGGGCTGCCCGAAAGCCAGGCGCGCGGGTACAAGCCCGGGCGCTTCAGCTTCAACGTCAAGGGCGGACGGTGCGAGACCTGCACCGGCGACGGGCTGATCAAGATCGAGATGCACTTCCTGCCCGACGTCTATGTGACGTGCGAGACGTGCCACGGAAAACGCTACAACCGCGAAACGCTCGAGGTGAAGTTCAAGGGGATGAGCATCGCCGACGTGCTCGACATGACGGTCGAGGATGCGGCGGAGTTTTTCAAGGCGGTGCCCGCGATCCGCGACAAGATGGCGATGCTCGTCCGCGTGGGCCTTGGCTATATCAAGGTCGGGCAACAGGCGACGACGCTGTCGGGGGGCGAGGCGCAGCGGGTGAAGCTCGCCAAGGAGCTATCGCGGCGCTCGACCGGGCAGACGCTCTATATCCTCGACGAGCCGACGACGGGCCTCCATTTCGAGGATGTGCGAAAATTGCTCGAAGTGCTGCAGGCGCTGGTCGATCAGGGCAATAGCGTGATCGTGATCGAGCATAACCTCGATGTCATCAAGACCGCCGACTATATCCTCGACCTCGGCCCCGAAGGCGGGGTGAAGGGCGGCGAGATCGTCGCCGCGGGGACCCCCGAACAGGTAGTGAAGGAAAAGCGCAGCTTCACCGGGCAATATCTGGCGCCGTTGCTGAAATAAGCCCCTCTCTTCAGGAAAGTGTTGGGGCTTGTTCCACAGCCTCGTCATCCCGGACTTGATCCGGGGTCGGCGCCGAGCGCGATCATGCGCTCGCGATGCTCGGTGGCGAGGATGACGTGGCCGGTGATGACACTTCCATGACACTCCCTGTCACAAACGCGTCACACAAAACCCCCATTGGCGGCTCAGCGAGTCGCCGCGGGGGTGGCGGCTTGGTTCGGTAACGACCCCCGACAGGATTACCCCATGCTGCAGAAATTCGGTCTTATCGCTGGTGCGGCGACGTGCGCGCTGGCGCTTTCCGCGTGCCAGGATCAGGCGTCTTCGGGCGGCGGCGCGCGCGATTATATCAGCGCGGTCGGCTCCTCCACCGTCTATCCCTTTGCCACCGCGGTCGGCGAAAAGTTTGCCGAAGCGACGGGCAACAAGACGCCGAAGATCGACAGCACGGGAACCGGCGGCGGCTTCGAACGCTTTTGCGCCGGCGTCGGCGGCGACACCCCCGACATCGCGAACGCATCGCGCCGCATCAAGAAAAAGGAATTCGACACCTGCGCCGCGAACGGCGTCAAGGACATCGTCGAAATCCAGGTCGGCATCGACGGCATCGCACTCGGCGAAGCGCAGCGCGGCCCGGGCTTCAAGCTTAGCGAAGAAGATGTCTATAAGGCTCTGGCTGCCAATCCCTATGGCAAGCCCAACACCGCCAAAACGTGGAAGGACGTGAACCCCGCCCTCCCCGCGGTCGCGATCTCGGTCTTTGGCCCGCCATCGACCAGCGGCACGTACGATGCGTTCAAGGAACTGATCCTCGGCCGCGGCTGCGACGCCAATCCCGAGATGAAGGCGCTGAAGGACAGCGACAAGGACAAGCATGAGGCGGTGTGCACGACGCTGCGCGGTTCGCCCTATTATGTCGAGCAGGGCGAGAATGATAACCTCATCATCTCGAAGCTCGACAAGAACCCGACCAGCCTCGGCATCTTCGGCTTCAGCTATCTCGACGCCAACAAGGACAAGATCAAGGCGGTGCCGGTGCAGGGCGTCGCGCCGACCTATGCGGCGATCGCCGACGGCAGCTACCCCGGCTCGCGCCCGCTGTTCATCTATGTGAAGAAGGCGCATGTCGGCGTCGTCCCCGGGCTCGCCGAATATGTCGCCGAGTTCCTGAAGGGCGCGGCCGACGGCGGTTATCTGAACACCAAGGGTCTGATCGTTTCGCCGAAGGCGATCGCCGACACCGCGGCGGCGAACGGCAAGAATATGACCGCGCTGAACGGCGCCGAGCTGAAATAGGTTTCCTCCCGCTAGCGGCCGGGGCGGGTTCGCCCGGTCCGGCCGCGGCTTATTGCTCTTTCTTTCCCTCCTCCCCGTTCGGGACCATCCAATCCCGCTCGATGCGAGCGGAGATGAGAGGGAAGAATATGACGCCGAGTCATAAATTTGCCACGCCGGTCGGCTTTGGACCGGACGCGACGATCGCGATGCGACGAACGGGGACAAAGTGACTTTCAACGCCGCCGCCCTTTTGCTTTTGATCGCCGGCCTGGCGCTGATCGGCTGGCTCGCCGGCCGTGCGCGGTCGAACCTGCTCGCCGGGCGTGCGGGGACAAAGCTCCATTCGCGCCCGCAATATCACGGCTGGTACGTCGCGCTGTGGCTGTTCGCGCCCGCGGCGATCTTTCTCGCCGTCTGGTCGTCGGTCTCGCCCGCGCTGATCACCAACCAGGTGCTGACGAGCGAGGCGGCGCAATCGCTCCCCGCCTTCGGCTTCGAACGCGGGGCGATATTGTCCGACGCGCGGAGCGTCGCGCAGGGCGATCAGGCCGCAGTGCGGCTGCCCGCCGCGGCGCCGCTGGTGAAGCCCTATGCCGACGCGAGCCACAAATATGCGTGGATCGGCATCGCGGCGATGCTCGCGCTGGCGCTCGCGGGCGGGCTCTATGCCTTCACGCGCATTCGCCCCGATTTCCGCGCACGCAGCCGCGTCGAGAAGATCGTGATGCTGGTGCTGTTGCTCGCGTCGCTCGTCGCGATCCTGACGACCTTCGGCATCGTGCTGTCGCTGCTGTTCGAATCGATCCGCTTCTTCCGCCTCGTCTCGCCTGCCGAGCTGCTGTTCGGCACGACATGGGCGCCGACGAGCGGCGCGCCGCAGCCCGATACCTTCGGCGGTATCCCGCTGTTCTGGGGCACGGTGCTGATCGGCGCGATCATCGCGATGATCGTCGCGATCCCCACGGGCATGATGACCGCGGTCTACCTCACCCAATATGCCGCGCCCGCGGTGCGCAAATGGGTGAAACCGATCCTTGAGATCCTCGCGGGCGTGCCGACGGTCGTCTACGGCTATTTCGCCGCGCTGACGGTGGCGCCGGCGCTGCGCGAATTCGCGGTAATGATCGGCATTCCCAACGCATCGACCGAGAGCGCGCTCGCCGCGGGCATCGTGATGGGGGTGATGATCATCCCCTTCGTCTCCTCGATGGCCGACGACAGCATCAATGCGGTGCCGCAGGCGATGCGCGACGGATCGCTGGCTTTGGGCGCGACGCCGAACGAGACGATCCGCCAGGTGCTGATCCCCGCCGCGCTGCCCGGCGTGATGGGCGGCATCCTGCTCGCGGTCAGCCGCGCGATCGGCGAGACGATGATCGTCGTCATGGCGGCGGGCCTCTCGGCCAACATGACCGCCAACCCCTTTGCCAGCGTCACCACGGTGACCGCGCAGATCGTGAAACTGCTCACCGGCGACCAGGAGTTCGACAGCGCCAAGACGCTCGCCGCCTTCGCGCTCGGCCTCGTCCTCTTCGTCGTCACGCTGCTGCTCAACATCGTCGCGCTGCGCATCGTCAAAAAATATCGGGAAGCATATGAATAGGGACACCGCCCCGACCGACTGGAAGGGCGCGACGATGCAAAAGCGCATCGCGGGCCGCTACGCCGCCGAGCGCCGGTTCAAGCTGATGGGGCTGGGCGCGGTGTTGCTGTCGGGCGCCTTCCTCGCCTTCCTGCTGTTCGTGATGGTCGGCAACGGCGCGCGCGGCTTCACCTATACGCATGTCGCGGTTCCGGTCGATTTCAAGGCGACGCCGCTGACCGTCGATAGGGCGCGGCTGGGCGATGCCGACGCCGACCAGGTGATTGCGAATGCGGGGCTCGCCGACATCGTCGCCTTTGCCGCCGACGAGGCGCTGGGCGACGGCGGATCGGCGCTGATCAGCGAAAATGCGTGGAAGGAAGTGCGCAGCGCGATCAAGGCCGACCCCGAATTGCTGGACGGCAAGACCGTGTTCGAACTGCCCGCCGCGTCCGCAGTCGACATCATGGCAAAGGAAGGCGCGCGCGGCGAACTGGGCGCGCGGGTCGATGCGCTGGAGCGTGACGGCAGGCTGTCGACCGGCATCCACTGGCCTTTCTTCAAGAACGCCGACGCCACCGACCCTGCGGTCGCCGGCATCTGGGGTGCGCTCAAGGGGTCGGTGCTGACGATCTTCATCGCCTTCCTGATCGCATTTCCGACCGGCGTGCTCGCGGCGCTCTATCTTGAAGAATATGCGCCGAAAAATCGCTGGACCGACCTCATCGAAGTGTCGATCAACAATCTCGCCGCGGTGCCCTCGATCATCTTCGGCCTGCTCGCGCTCGCGGTATTCATCAACTGGTTCGGCCTGTGCCAGGCGAGCCCCCTCGTCGGCGGCTTGACCCTCGCACTGATGACGATGCCGGTGATCGTGATCGCCAGCCGCAACGCGATCAAGTCAGTCCCGCCGTCGATCCGCGACGCCGCGCTGGGCGTTGGCGCGAGCCCGGTGCAGGTGGTTTTCCACCATGTCCTGCCGCTCGCGCTGCCCGGCATCCTCACCGGCACGATCATCGGCATGGCGCGTGCGCTGGGCGAGACCGCGCCTCTGCTCCTCGTCGGGATGCGCGCCTTTATCGGCGACGTACCGGGCGGCATCTGTTCGCCCTCGACCGTGCTGCCGATGCAGATCTTCCTCTGGTCCGACGAAGTCGACCGGGGCTTTGTCGAGAAAACCTCCGCCGCGATCATCGTGCTGCTTATCGTGCTGCTGTCGATGAACGCCTTTGCGATCTATCTTCGCAACAAATTCGAAAAACGCTGGTGATCATGACCCAAGAAGACCTGACCATTACCGACCCGAAGATGAAGGCGCACGGCGTCAACGTCTTCTATGGCGAGAAACAGGCGATCAAGGATGTGTCGATCGACGTCGGCACCGACCTTGTCACCGCCTTCATCGGCCCGTCGGGCTGCGGCAAATCGACCTTCCTGCGTTCACTCAATCGCATGAACGACACGGTCGCGAGCGCGCGCGTCACCGGCCAGATCGAACTCGACGGAGAGGATATCTATGCGCCGTCGATGGACGTCGTGCAGCTGCGCGCGCGCGTCGGCATGGTGTTCCAGAAACCGAACCCCTTCCCCAAGTCGATCTATGACAATGTCGGTTACGGCCCGCGCATCCACGGGCTTGCGCCGTCGAAAGCCGACCTCGACGTCATCGTGGAGCGTGCGCTGGTGCGCGCCGGACTGTGGGACGAGGTCAAGGACCGGCTGGGCGAGAGCGGCACCGCCTTGTCGGGCGGCCAGCAACAGCGCCTGTGCATCGCGCGCGCGATCGCGGTCGACCCCGAAGTCATTCTGATGGACGAGCCTTGCTCGGCGCTCGACCCGATCGCGACGGCGAAGATCGAGGAACTGATCCACGAGCTGCGCGGCAAATATGCGATCGTGATCGTCACGCACAATATGCAGCAGGCGGCCCGCGTGTCGCAGCGCACCGCCTTTTTCCACCTCGGGACGCTGGTCGAATATGGCAAGACCACCGACATCTTCACCAACCCGAAGCAGGAACGCACCAAGGATTATATCACCGGCCGCTATGGGTGATCCGTAGCCGCGAAAGGACAGGATGATGGCATTAACGAACGACCATACGGTCAAGGCCTTCGATGAGGACCTCAACCGCCTGCGCGGGCTGATCAGCGAGATGGGCGGCCGCGCCGAACAGGCGCTGCTCCAGGCGATGACCGCACTTAAGCAGGGCGACCTCGACCTCGCGGCGCAGGTCGTGCGCGACGACAAGAAGATCGACGCGCTGGAGGCCGAGGTCGAACAACTCACGGTGCAGACCATCGCGCTGCGTGCGCCGATGGCCGACGATCTGCGCGAAATGATCGCGGCGCTGAAAATCGTCTCGGTGGTCGAGCGCATCGGCGATTATGCGAAGAATATCGCCAAACGCGTCGCGCTGATGGACCAGACGCGTTCGATCGAAGCGATCCCCGTGCTGATGTCGATGTCGAACATCGTCGTCGAGCTGGTCCATGACGCGCTCGACAGCTTTGCCGCGCGCGACGCCGAACTCGCGGTGCGGGTCACGGTGCGCGACAAGAATGTCGACGATTTCTACAACAGCATCTTTCGCACGCTCGTCACCTTCATGATGGAAAACCCGAAATATATCTCGGAAAGCGCGCACTTGCTGTTCGTCGCCAAGAACCTCGAGCGCATGGGCGACCATGCGACGAACATCGCCGAGATGGTCTATTATGTCGTCACCGGCGAGCGGATGGAGGAGCGCGAGCGCGGCGAGACACCCGAAGAAAGCGCCGCGGCGGAGAAGGAGCAAGGCTGATGCCCCAGCCCGATCTGCTGCTGATCGAAGATGACGAGGCAATCGCCGAACTCATCGTCTGGCACTTCGCGCGCGAAGGTTTCTCGGTCCGCCAGACCCCCGACGGCGAACAGGCGCTCGTCCTGGTCGAGGAACGCGTGCCCGATATCGTCCTGCTCGACTGGATGATCGAGAGCTTGCCGGGCATCGAGGTCTGCCGGCGCCTCCGCCGCAATCCCAAGTCGGCGAACGTCCCGATCATCATGCTCACCGCGCGCGGCGAGGAAGAGGACCGCATCCGCGGGCTCGAGACCGGCGCCGATGATTATGTCACCAAGCCGTTCAGTCCGCGCGAACTGGTTGCGCGCGTGTCGGCGGTGCTCCGCCGCCTGCGCCCCGCGCTCGCCGGCGAGATGCTGACCTATGCCGACATCGAACTCGATTCGGTGGCGCACAAGGTCGTTCGGAACGGCCAGATCGTTGCGATGGGTCCGACCGAGTTCCGCCTGCTGCGCCATTTCATGGAACATCCCGGCCGCGTCTTTTCGCGCGGGCAATTGCTCGACAGCGTGTGGGGCCAGGACAGCGACATCGAGCTGAGGACGGTCGATGTCCATATCCGCCGCCTGCGCAAGGCGATCAACCTGCCGGGCACCGCAGACATCATCCGCACCGTACGCTCGGCCGGCTATGCGCTCGACGCGGGGAAGAGCATCTGACGGCGGGCGGGGTCGGGACCCCCAGCTAAAAAGGCGGGGCGGGCCACCGGCCCTCCCCGCCATTCCTTGTCCGGCGTGTCCGGATTAGATGCCGTCGACGGCCTTGCTGACCAGAATATTCACCGCAACGCGGCGATTCATCGCCTTGCCTTCGGGGGTGCTGTTGTCCGCCGCCGGGTCGGCTTCGGCCATGCCGGTCGGCGTCAGCATGCGATAGGGTTTCCACCCGCATGCCTGCTGAAGGTGGTTGACCACCCGGCTGGCGCGCTTTTCGCTGAGCGTCTGGTTGAATTCCTGGCTGCCGGTCGAATCGGTGTAGCCGACGACAAGAAGCAGAGCATTCTCGGTGCTGTTGGCCTGGTTTGCCGCTGCGCACAGATCGGCCTTGGCCTGTTCGGACAGCACGGCCTTGCCCGTGTCGAAATTGACGTTGGTCGTCGCCTTGACATTATATTGGTCGATGTCGCCGACGCGACCGCGCAGCGCCTCGGTGGCGGCGGTCTGTTCGGCAAAGCGCTGGTCGGTGCCGGTGCGGATCATCGACGCGGTGCGAAGATCCTTGGTCTTCAGCGCGACCTCGTTGGCGACCAATCCGCCGTCCCACTGCAGGGTTTCGACCGTCACCGGCAGACCGTTGAGCAGCGCGTCAGCCGCAAGCTTGTTCTTGCTGAGCCCGAGGAAGCCGCCGCTTCCCTTGATCTTGGTGTAATCGGCGATCGCGATGGTCTGATTGCTTCCGTCGGCCGTCGTGACCTGCATCCGGCCGTCGCGGCGCGCCGAGATGATGCCTTCGACCTTGGGGCCCTCTGTCATCTGGTCGGGCGTCGGAAGCGTGCCATAGACCGTCGTCATGACATCATCCGACGCCTGTTCCGGCTGCGCGTCCTGCTGCGCGGCGAAGCTACCCGTCGCCGGCGCGGCCATCATGGCCATCAGCAACAAGGCTCCCGAAGTCTTGGAAACGGCACCCATAAACATCTCCTTCATTTTGAACCCGGCGGGCCCGTGCATTCGCGTGACCCTTTCTGGCACATGAATACTCGCGGAACGGGCCAAAGTTGCGCGGCTCATCGGGCGCAATGCACGGCCAGCCGCCTCGGTCAGATGGCAAAAATGCGCGGATTTTTGAGGGTCAGGATCAAAATCGACAGTCATTGCATCGACTTGGGCCGGACGTGTCCAGCCGATCGCCACGGGCCTCCCATATCGGACAAAAACACCCGTCGAGGCCGCACCGATGAGGCTCGCCATCGCGCTAGCAATAATCGTTCGCTATAATTTCCAGCCATGCGCTCGACCTCGAGATCGTGCCGCTGGCCGCGGGCGGAGCCAATTTTGCCGTCCTGTCGCAAGGCACGCCGGTTCCCGGCGCCAAGCTGACGATCATCGACCCCGATCGCTGGGCCAAAATCTGCGCCGACGCGGAGGGCAGGATCACGGTGCCGGCCCGCGGCGAGGAGCGCCATCTGTTATCGACGTCGCACGAGGTCAAGGGCGACCGCATGCTGGCGGGCAAGAGCGTCGCGAGCACCATCCATGTCTGGACCCCGACCTAACGTCGCACCCTAAGGCGCGCCGGCGGCCGTCAGAAAACGATCTGCGCGCGCGCGCCGACGCTATCGACGCCATAGTCGCGGTCGCCGTCCGCGGGGATGACCGCGTCGCGATATTGCAGCCGCGCATAATTGACCATGAATCGCACATAATCGATCGGCGTCCAGATCAGCGACGCCATATAGCCGTCCTGCTTGCCGCCGACGATGCCCGCATCGTTGAGGTCTAGATGGTCGTAGCGCAGGTTGATCTGCCAGGCGCCGATGCCGCCGCTGCCGACCGGGTTCTTGACGTGGATTTCCTTGAAGATGCCGTCCTTATACGCGCGGCTGTCGTCGGTCAGGAACAGGCCCATCTCCACCGAACCACCAAAGAATTGGGGATCGGCGAACCCCGGCCGATCGACCGATTGCCAAAAGGCCTCCGCCGCGCCGTGCAGGCGGCCGCGGATGAAGGCGGCCTCGGCGCCGAAACCAGTCTCCGCCTCGGCCTCGATGGTCGGGGTCGCAACGAAGCGAATATCGGCGCTGTGAACGAGCGGACGCTGGCGGTAACGCACGGTGGGGACGGTATCGCCAAGCTTGCGCCAGTGCGCCGAGCCGCCGAAGTGCAACTGGGTATTGCCTGCCTTGGGCGCATAGACGACCCGGCCGTCGAAACTGTAACCGTCGTTCCCGCTGTCGAGCGCGGCAAAATTGTCGGTGAACACCCCGCCCTGCAACAGGAGCGCCCCGGTCGAATATTCGGCCGAGATGCCCGCGCGACGGATGAAGTTGAAGGCATCGGTGAAGGCGGCACGCTCGATGAAGCTGGTGTCGTTGCTGCTCGACAATTCCTCGAGCCCCTGGAAGGTGTTGTGCTGGCCGACGGTCAGTTTCAGCGGCCCGTCGTGATAGGTCATGAACGCATCGAGCAGCACGACGTCGCTTTCAGCGAAATCGGCCTCCACCTTATATCCGAAACCCCCGGGCATCGTCCCGCCGAAGCCCATGCGGACGCGGCGCAGTTCGTTGGAAAAGCCGAGCGCGGAGTCGGTGATCGCGCCCGGCGCGCCGACATGGGCGGCGTCGACCTGGATTCGGCCGCGCGGCTTGAAACTCCAGCCGTCGGCAGTCTTGATCTCGGGCGCACCCTTCCATTTGATCTGCGTCGCCGGGGCTTCCGGCGCGCGCGCCGGAACGGGAGCGGGAGTCGCAACGACAGGCGGCGGCACCTGATCGAGGCGGGCTTCCAATGTTTCGACCTTGGCGCGAAGCGCCGCGAGTTCGGCGCGCAGCGCGGCCGCCTCTTCGGCGCTCATCGCCTGGGCATGCGCCGTTGCGGGCAGGCTGAACATCGACGTCGCCAAAAGGGCGGCTGCCAGGGAGTGGCGCATGAACGAAAGCTCCGGTGCGAAAGGGTGACTGTCCGATGGCGCTATTATTGCTGTTTTGTGACAATCTGGCGTCACAGAAATGACAATTTGGTTGCAATGATGTTTTTTCATCTCCCCTTGCCTGCCCGCGATGAACGGCTAAGGACGGTCGCGTTTTCATTGGCAACTTTTCAGCCTTTTGCGGGAGACCATCATGACGATCAAATTTGACGGCCGCGTTGCTATTGTCACCGGCGCCGGCGGCGGTCTGGGCCGCGCCTATGCGCTGGAACTCGCGCGGCGCGGCGCGAAGGTCGTCGTCAACGACCTCGGCGGCGCGCGCGACGGCACCGGCCATTCGGACGCGGCGTTGCAGGTCGTCGAGGAAATTCGCGCCGCGGGCGGCACCGCCATGTCCAACGGCGGCAGCGTTACCGAATATGACCAAATGGTCGAAATGGTCGCCAAGGCAAAGGAAGAATGGGGCGGCGTCCACGTCCTGATCAACAATGCCGGCATCCTGCGCGACAAGAGCTTCGCCAAGATGGAACCCGCCGATTTCGACCTCGTGCTGAAGGTCCATGTGTCGGGCAGCGCCAACGTCACCAAGGCCTGCTGGGAAACGATGCGCGAACAGGCCTATGGCCGCATCCTGATGACCGCCTCGTCGACCGGGCTCTACGGCAATTTCGGCCAGGCCAATTATGGCGCGGCGAAGCTCGGTCTCGCGGGGCTGACCAAGACGCTGCACCTCGAGGGCGCGAAATATAATATCCGCTGCAACACGATCGCGCCGGTCGCGGGCACGCGCATGACCGAGGATATCTTCCCTGCCGAACTGTTCGAGAAGTTCACGCCCGAAAATGTCGCCCCGGCCGCGCTCTACCTTGTCAGCGAAGACGCACCGACGAACATGATCGTCGGCGCTGGCGCGGGCGCGTTCCACGCCGCCTATGTCACGATGACCCCCGGCGTCGCGCTGCCCGAAGGCGAACGCACCCCAGAAGGTGTGGCCGCCGCGTGGGAAAAGATCATCGACCGCAATGGCGAGACCGTCCCGCAATCGGGCAGCGAACAGTCGATGAACGTCATGAAAGCATTGATGGCGCTGGGCTGAGCTTGACGATCCTCCCTGTCGCACAGCGATGGGGGAGGTGGGAGCGCCAAGCGCTAACGGAGGGGCTAAGATGCTGCCGCCGCGGCCCCTCCACCACAGCTTCGCCGCAGCGCGGGTTCGGGTCAGAGCTTACCCGCTTCACTGTATTGACACAGCAATACACGAATGCGATAAGGACTGCGGGGCAAGGGGATCGGACAGAAGGACGACCCCGATGTATAGTGAAAGCGACCTGCAAGCTGCGGTCGATGCAAAGATATTGACGCCGGAGGCCGCATTGGCTTTCCGCTCGCATATCGCATCGGTACGCGCCGCGCCCGGAGCGGACGAGGAATCATTCCGCCTTATCACGGGTTTCAACGATATTTTCGTCAGCATCGCGGCGGTGATCCTGCTCGTCGCGGTCGGCTGGATCGGCGCGTCGATCCATCCCGCGCTCGGCGGCGCGTTTGTTGCGGCCTCGGCATGGTTCCTTGCCGAATATTTCACCCGCAAACGACGCATGGCGCTGCCCAGCATCGTCCTGGTCCTTGCCTTCTCGGGCGGCGTTTTCGCGACGATGGTCGGCTTCCTCGTCAAGCATGGCGAAGATATCTTCGGGCGCGATCTGGGTGAAACCACCGGCGCGATCCTGATCGGGTCGATGGCGCTGGTCACCGCCGCCGCGACCTGGTTCCACTGGAAACGCTTCATGGTGCCGATTACCGTCGCCGCCGGAACGGCCGCGCTGGCCGCCACCGCCGTTGCGCTCGTGCTCGCGATCACCGGAATGCCGAGCCCCGACGGCACGCTGCCGATGGCGCTCGTACTGATCGCCGGGCTGGGCGTCTTCACCCTCGCGATGTGGTGGGACCGCAGCGACCGCGTGCGCCAGACGCGTCGCAGCGACGTCGCCTTCTGGCTCCACCTGCTCGCCGCGCCGATGATCGCGCACCCGGTCTTCCACCTGCTCGGCGTGACCGACGGCGGCGACATCGGCAGCGGCGCCGCCGTCATGGTCGTCGGCATCTATGTCGTCTTCGGGTTGATCGCGCTGGCCATCGACCGCCGCGCGCTGCTCGTCTCAGCCCTTGCCTATGTGCTCTTCGCGCTGACCCAGTTGTTCCGCGAATTCGGCGCGGTCGAACTCAATGTCGCGATGACTGCGTTCGTGATCGGCTCGGCGCTGCTGCTGCTGTCCGCCTTCTGGCAGAATGCCCGCGCGGTGGTGGTCGGCTTTCTGCCCGACAATCTCGCGAACCAGCTGCCGGCGACGACCCGTACGGTCAGTCTCCAACCAGCTTCATAAGCTTGCGTTCGACGGGGGCGAGTATATTCGAAAGCTCGTCCCCGCGTTTCAAAATCGCCCCGGCTTCGGAGACAAGGGCCCACATGCCCTGCCGGCTCCGCAAGGCGGGGCGTTTTTCTATCCGATATTCGGGGCGCTCGGCGGCGCGGCGAAACGCCGAGAAGATCGCGGCGTCGCGGTGGAAATCCATCGCATAGTCGCGCCAATGACCCGCTGCGACCATGCGGCCGTAAAGGTCGAGGATCCGGGTCAGTTCAGCGCGGTCGAAACCCGTCTGGAGCGGCTTTGCCCTGTTCGCGAACGGCAGCGGCGTGACGGTTCCCATCAGGCGCTTTTCCGGCTCCCTTTGCGCCGCGGCGCTTCGCTATCCGCCGCCGCATCGCGTTCGGCGATCAGCGCGGCGAGTTGTTTCTGCATCAGTTCCAGCTGGCATTGCAGCAATTCGACCTTTTGCGTCGCCGGGTCGAAGGTTTCGTTGCAGGTGCCGTAAGGCACGAACTCGCGCGCATATTCGGCGGCATCGACCAGCGTCGAGCGTGCCGGAATGCCGACCATCACCGCACCTTCGGGCACATCCTTGGTCACCACGGCATTGGCGCCGACGCGCGCGCGCGCGTTGACCGTGATCGGCCCCAAAATCTGCGCACCCGACCCGACGATGACATCGTCGGCCAGCGTCGGGTGGCGCTTACCCGCGATGCCGTTGGCGGGATCGGTCCCGCCCAGCGTCACGCATTGATAGATAGTGACATTGTCGCCGATCTCGGCGGTTTCCCCGATGACGGTAAAGCCATGGTCGATAAACAGGTGCCGGCCGATCTTCGCGCCGGGATGGATATCGATCGCGGTCATCCAGCGCGACAGATGATTGACGAAGCGCGCGAGGAAGAACAATCGCGCCTCGAACAGCCAGTGCGCGACGCGGTGCATACCGACCGCGACAAGCCCGGGATAAAGAAGGATCTCCCAACGCGACCGCGGCGCAGGGTCGCGCGCCTTGATCGAATCGAGATAGGCGATCAGCCCGTTGAACATAAACGTCCCCTGCGACCCTATTTCTGTACCGGGCAAGATAGATGTTCGCCGGCGGCATTTCCACCCCCGGCGCGATTTTATCGTCAGCGACCGAAAAGCCCGATACGAAGCAGCAGCAATCCCTCGCTTCCGAGGTGCCGTTCGCCATCGCGTGCGGCAATCGCCGCCGCCCAGCGATCGAGCATCAGCAGCGCGCGGTTTCCGCCGAAATCGCCGCGCGCGGGCGCGGCGGCGTTTTTGGTATCGGCCAGAAGGCGGCGCGCCGTATCCTCCGCCTCGACGACCCCAACGCCCCACAGCAGACCCCAGCGTTTCCCGGCCGCGGCTCCGCCGCCCGACAGCGCGAAAAGGCGCGAGCCAAAGCTTTCAGCCGCGGCCTGCCGCTCGACATCGCTCTCGGCCAGCAGCATGGCTTCGGCACCGTCGACCAGCACGTCGAGCCCGCTCTGCCCGGCCCAGCTTGCGGCAAGGTCGGCGAGCAGCGGTTCACCCTTGGGGAGCGCAGCAGGATCGCTCGCAAGCATCGCCATCATGTCGCGCCACCAGGCAAGCTTGATCTGCCCGATCAGCGGCTCGCGCGCGTCGACCAGCAGCTTGGTCAAGCGCGCCGACAATCCCCACAGCGCCGCCATAGCCGCGCGCCGCGATCGCGGCACGGCGACCATGACGCGCGGATCGCGCATGTCGGGATAGAAAACCGCCTCCGGATCGTCAGGCGCGATTGAGAACCGCCTTCACCGCCTTCACCACCCGCGGCGTGTCGACGAGCGCCGCCTTTTCGAGATTGTTGGCATAGGGCAGCGGCACATCCTCGTTGCACACGCGCATGACGGGCGCGTCGAGATCGTCGAAGCCCTGCTCCATCGCGACCATCGCGAGTTCGCTGGCGATCGAGCAGACCGGCCAGCCTTCCTCGACGACGACGAGATGGTTCGTCTTCTTGAGGCTGGCGAGCACGGTCTCGGTATCGAGCGGGCGCAGCGTGCGCAGGTCGATCACCTCGGCGTCGATCCCCTCGCCCGCCAGCTGGTCGGCGGCTTCGAGAGCGAGCCCGACCCCGATCGAATAGCTGACGATGGTGACGTCGCTGCCCGACCGCATGATCCGCGCCTTGCCGATCGGCAGGACAAAATCCTCGACGTCGGGAACCTCGAAACTGCGGCCGTAGAGCAGCTCGTTTTCGAGGAATACGACCGGGTCCTCGGTGCGGATCGCCGCCTTCATCAGCCCCTTGGCATCGGCGGCGTCATAGGGCGCGATGACGATCAGGCCGGGAACGCTGGCATACCAGGGCCCGTAATTCTGGCTGTGCTGCGCGCCGACGCGCGCCGCGGCGCCGTTGGGACCGCGGAAGACGATCGGGCAGCGCATCTGGCCGCCCGACATATAGTTGGTCTTCGCCGCCGAGTTGATGATGTGGTCGATCGCCTGCATCGCGAAGTTGAAAGTCATGAATTCGATGATCGGCTTCAAACCGCCCATCGCCGCGCCCGCGCCGAGGCCCGCGAAGCCATATTCGGTGATCGGGGTATCGACGACGCGGCTCGCGCCGAATTCCTGAAGCAGACCCTGCGTAACCTTGTACGCGCCCTGATATTCGGCGACTTCTTCGCCCATCACGAAGACGCGGTCGTCGGCACGCATTTCCTCGGCCATCGCATCGCGCAGCGCTTCGCGGACGGTGAGCTTGACCATCGCGGTGCCTTCGGGGATCGCCGGGTCGGCGGCGCGCTCGGTCACAGCGGGCTTCTCTGCGGCGGGAGCGGGGGCTGTGGCCGGCGCGGGTTCGGCTGCCTTGGCTTCCTCGGCAGGAGCAGGCGCGGGCGCCGGAGCAGCCGCCTCTTCGCCTTCGCCGGCAATCGTCGCGATCACTGTGCCGACCTTCACATTGTCGGTACCCTCGGCGACCAGAATCTGGCCGATCGTGCCCTCATCAATGGCTTCGAATTCCATCGTCGCCTTGTCGGTTTCGATCTCGGCAAGGATGTCGCCCGACTTCACCGTGTCGCCTTCCTTGACGAGCCACTTGGCGAGCGTGCCTTCTTCCATCGTCGGCGACAGCGCCGGCATCTTCAATTCGATGGCCATCTCAATATTGCTCCACCAGCACGTCGGTATAAAGTTCGGACAGTTCGGGCTCGGGTGCGCTCTCGGCGAAATCGGCTGATTCCGCAACGACCTGGCGGATTTCCTTGTCGATATCCTTGATCTTGTCCTCGCCGATGCCGGCGTCGATCATCAGTTTCTTCAAATGTTCGATCGCATCGCTCTTGTCCCGCACCGCCTGCACTTCCTCGCGGCTGCGATATTTGGCGGGATCGGACATCGAGTGGCCGCGATAGCGATAGGTTTTGAGTTCCATCAGCACCGGACCCTTGCCCGCGCGCACCCATTCGAGCGCCGCTTCGGCCGCGCCGCGCACCGCGAGCACGTCCATGCCGTCGACCTGCATACCCGGAATGCGGAAACTTTCGCCGCGACGATAAAGCTGGTCCTCGGCCGACGCGCGGTTGACCGACGTGCCCATCGCATATTGGTTGTTCTCGATCACGAAGATGATCGGCAGCTTCCACAGCTCGGCCATGTTGAAGCTCTCGTACACCTGGCCTTGGTTCGCGGCGCCGTCGCCGAAATAGGCCATCGCCACGCCGCCGTCACCGCGATATTTGTGCGCGAAGGCCAGCCCGGTGCCCAGCGACACCTGGGCGCCGACGATGCCGTGGCCGCCATAAAATTTATGCTCGACACTGAACATGTGCATCGAGCCACCCTTGCCCTTCGAGATGCCGGCCTGGCGCCCCGTGAGTTCGGCCATGATGACCTTGGGGTCGATACCATAGGCGAGCATGTGGCCATGGTCGCGGTAGCCGGTGATGACGCTGTCCTTGTCGCCGTCGAGCGCGGATTGCAGGCCGACCGCGACGGCTTCCTGGCCGATATAAAGGTGGCAGAAACCGCCGATCAGGCCGAGGCCGTAAAGCTGCCCCGCCTTTTCCTCGAAGCGGCGGATCAGCAGCATTTCGCGATAGAATTTTTCCAGCTCTTGCGGAGTCGCGTCATAGGGAACGGGATCGCGCGGTTGCTCGCGATTGGTCGCGGCGGCCGGGGTGGATGCAGTCTTTTTTGGCGCGGCAGGTTTGCGCGCGGGAGCTTTGGCCAAGGGAGGTTTCCTTTGCATTTAGCCGTTACGGCAAGGCTCCCTATAGGAGAGCCGCGCCGCACTTGGCAACGCCCACCATGGACGGGAGCCGCCCCGCCTTACGTATGCAGCAAACCGCAGCAAATGCCGTCAGGGCTTTTGCGCGGGCTCCATCGGGATGATCACCTCATCGGGGTGATAGGCGCCGAGTTTCTCGCGGACATATTCCTCCGCAAGGTCGGGGTCGACGCGCCTCCGGTCGAGCAGGTTGACGCGATTTTGAAGCTCCTTCTGCTTCTTCGTCAGCTCGCTTAAAATGACGCGCTTCTTCTCGACCGACTGGCCGTAATCGCCCCAGGCGTAAAGCCCGGTCGGGCCGAAAATGATGTAGCCGATCATCGCCAGCACCACGATCACCGCGATCGCGGGACCGACCGCCCGGTTCATCGATTTGCGGAATTTGTGGCGCTGCGTCATTCCGGTCCTTGAATCAGAGTTGATTCGCGGCGTCAAGGCGCCACTGCGGGCTTTTCCACCGACTTCGTCTCGCCGGCCAGGCGCCGGGTTGCATCGGGGTCAGGCTTTTGCACGTGATCGGCCGGCCGCGGTTCGCCGCGACATCGGACGCGCGCCCCTCTTTGCCGGTTCGACTTGACCGGCCGCGTCGCCCCAAAATCAGAATAACGTCCGCCCTCTTTCCATCCAAATCCGACAAACGACCGATTGGAACGACAATATCTTTGTCGAATTGGGGTCCAACTTCCATTTGATATTTGCCCTTTTCACCTTCAGGCTGGCTAATTGAAGGTTCGATTCGGGGGGATTGACATATGCCACAGCCAAAATTGGCACTTATCTGCTTCATGGCTCTTGCTGTTAGCGGCTGCGCCACGATCGCTTTCAAACCGCCTCCCTATTCCTACAGCGCACCCAACACAGCTGCAGTAGCGCTCGATTCGACGAATTCGGTGCATGTGCTGAGCTATTTGCGCGGCGTGACCGACACGTTCGACACGATGCTCGAAAATGCGGAGAAGCTGAAATATGCGACCGAGTTGCCGATCATCGCGGCAGGGATTTTCGCTCCGACGGCGCTGGCGCTGGGCGACAACCCCGATCACGCCATCTACGCGGCGGGCGTGGGCGCTGCGGGCGGTGCGCTTTCCAGCTATTTCGGCGTGCGGACACGTCAGGCCCAAGTGGCTCAGGCGCGCGGCGCGATAACCTGCGTCAACCAACAATATGTCGATCAGTTCGCGCGCGTCCGCAACCTCGCCTATTCGACCCTGCGATCGCGGACCGCGACGGCGAACCTGGCGCAGACAATGATCGACGCTGAGGCCAAACAGGCGATGTCCCAGAACTCCACCCTTGAACTGTTGGCTGCGATGCCCGCGGAGGCAAGCGCGGTCTCCGGCGACGTAGCTTCGGCAGGCGCGATGGCGATCGCCGCAGCTGATGAAGTGATATCGAGGCTGAAGATCAAGCTCGCCAGCGTTGGCACCGCGCCCGACTATGCCGCGATCCTGAAGGACTTGCAGGACAAGCAGGCGCTAGCCGCAGCGAAAAAGGAGGCTTCGGCGGCCAAGGCGATCACCAATGCCGCGGACAAGGCGATCGTCGACGCACTGGCCGACTATCAGGTCAAAATAGCGGAGTGTCTCGCCAAATTCCCTGCCTGACCAACCCGCAAGAAAGGAGTCAGCTCAGCTTCCACAACTGCGGCGCGGATTTGCTGAGCGAGCCGACCATGGTTGGCCCTTCCCACAATTCCATGTCGCAATCACCGGCATGGCCCTGGGCGATGACGAGCGCATAATCGGGCGTTTCCGCCCGAAAATCGATGCGGATCGGTTCACCCTCGCTCTCTTCCCTGAGCAATATGTGAAAGGCACGCATGGGGGGCTCCATCCTCGGCGCGAGTCGGTGCGATCCCGACTCACGGCAAAGGTTCGAATCGGCCGCCATGCAACGACGGGGACTACGGGAAGGAGCCGTATCATAAAGGCCGATCAGATGGTGAAACCGTAGTCGTCGCAGACGGCTTAGCAGACCTCGGTGTGCTCACCTAAGCAAATCGGCTATCACCTAACCTATGTTATGAGAAAATCGCCATTCCCGGATAGCGCGCCATGTCTCCCAATTCTTCTTCGATGCGGATCAACTGGTTATATTTGGCGAGCCGGTCGGAGCGCGCGAGGCTGCCCGTCTTGATCTGGCCGCAATTGGTCGCGACCGCAAGGTCGGCGATCGTCGAATCCTCGGTCTCGCCCGAGCGGTGCGACATCACCGCAGTGTAGCGCGCGCGGTGCGCCATATCGACCGCGTCGAGCGTTTCCGACAGCGTGCCGATCTGGTTGACCTTGACGAGCAGCGAGTTGGCGAGGCCGTCCTCGATCCCCTGCGACAGGCGCGCGGGGTTGGTGACGAACAGGTCGTCGCCGACGAGCTGGCATTTGTCGCCAACGAGATCGGTGAGCGCCTTCCAACCCGTAAAATCGTCTTCGCTCATCCCGTCTTCGATAGACTTGATCGGATAGTCGGCGACGAGCGCGGCGAGATATTCGGCCATCTGTTCGGGACTGAGCGAAAGCCCCTCGCCGCTGATCTCATATTTGCCATTCTTGAAAAATTCGGTCGCGGCGCAATCGAGCGCAAGCACGACGTCGGTGCCCAGCTTGAAGCCCGCCTGGTCGACCGAGGCGGCGATGAAGTCCAATGCGGCGCGCGTCGAGGCAAGGTTCGGCGCGAAGCCGCCCTCGTCGCCGACCGCGGTCGCGAGCCCCTTCGCCGACAGACCCTTCTTGAGCGTGTGGAAAATCTCGCTGCCCCAGCGGACAGCCTCGGCGATGCTGTCTGCGCCGACCGGCATGATCATGAATTCCTGCACGTCGATCGGATTGTCGGCATGTTCGCCGCCGTTGATGATATTCATCATCGGCACTGGCAAAGTGCGCGCCGAGACGCCACCGACGTAGCGATAGAGCGGCAGGCCGCGCGCGTCGGCGGCGGCCTTCGCGGCGGCGAGACTGACGCCGAGGATCGCATTGGCGCCAAGGCGGCTCTTGTTCGCGGTGCCGTCGAGGTCGATCATCGCCATGTCGATTTCGCGCTGGTCCTCGGCATCGAGGCCGATCAGCGCGTCGGCGATCTCGCCATTCACCGCCGCGACCGCCTTGGTCACGCCCTTGCCAAGATAACGCGCCTTGTCGCCGTCGCGCAGTTCGACGGCCTCGTGCGCGCCGGTCGATGCGCCCGAGGGAACCGCTGCGCGGCCAAAGCTGCCGTCCTCCAGCAACACATCGACTTCGACGGTCGGGTTGCCGCGGCTGTCCAGAATTTCGCGGCCGTGGATGTCGATGATGGCGGTCATGGGTGTCGTCCTGCTGGGGCGCCCCGAGTGGAGCAGGTTGGGAAAGCGCCCGCCTGTTATCGGCGGCATGCCGCTAGTGCAACTACGCATAGGAATTTTGCGGAGGGATGGAACCATTCGGCCCGCCTTGCTATATATTCTTGCAGGACCAAAAAAAGGATGCCCGCTCGCGCGGCGCCCGACACAAGAGAAGAGGACTAAACGATGGCCAAAGCCGCCACTCCCGCGACGAAAAAAGCCGCTGCTCCCCGTCCCAAGGCTCCCGCGAAGGCCGCCGCCACCAAGGCCGCGCCCGCCCGCAAGCCAGCCACTGTGAAGGCCGCCAAGGACCATCCGATCCGCGATCAGATCGCCGCGACGCGCGACACCATCAAGTCCGAAGCATCGAAGAAGGCCGCATCGCTGAAGGAAGAAGCAACCGCACTGAAAAATCAGGCGTCGACCAAGGCGCGCGACGCGGCGACCAAGGGCAAGGGCAAGGCCGCCGAAGCCGTGGGCAGCCTCGCCAAGCTGCTCGAGGACAGCGCCGGCACCGTCGACAGCAAGTTCGGCAAGCAATATGGCGATTATGCCCGCTCCGCGGCATCGACCGTCGCCGGGCTCGCGACGACGCTCGACAAGAAGGATCTCGACGAACTCGCCGCCTCGACCCGCGACATGGTGAAAAAGAACCCCGCGATCGCCGTCGGCGCCGCGACGGTGATCGGTTTCGTGCTCGCCCGCATGCTCAAGGGCAGCTCCAACGATTGACAAGGTCGTGGTTGCTCCCGATCCGAACATCCTGCCGCCGTCCGACGAGCGTGGTTTCGACCGCGTAAGCCACGGCTATGCGCCCGACGGGCGCCCCACGGCTCCGCCGCCCGTTCCGCTCGAAAAGATTGTCGGCGACGTCGTCGACAATCTCTCGGCAACGGCGAAAGCGGAAATTGCGTTACTCGAAGCACGCACCGAGTTGGCGCTGCACGGCGCGTCGTGGACGGCGGGTTGGGGTGCGGTGGCCGCTTCGGCTTTGGGCATCGCGATGCTGGCGCTCGCCTTCGGCGCGATCCTCGCGCTCGCGCCGCATGTGGGGCCGTCGGTCGCGACCTTGATCGTCGTCGCAATATTGCTTGCCGTCGCCGGCTTTGCCGGATGGCGCGCGCAGAAAAGCTACGGCGACATCCGTACCGCGCTTCGCCGCGACCTGACCGATGAAGGGATCGACGATGCCGCGGACGCGTAATCGCCTGATCGCCGCCGCGCGCCGGTCGATGCTCCAGCGCGCCGAACTGCACCGGCGGCTTCATACCGCACGCGCGGCGCTCAAACCCGGGGCGTTGCTCGATCGCGGCAAATATCGCGTCGGCGAGAAGGTCGACGATGCCGTACATGCGGTTCAGGAACAGTTCCGCACCAACAAGCTGCCGATCGCCCTCGCTGCGGCGGCGGGCATCGCATGGCTGCTGCGCGAACCGATCAAGCAACATGCGCCAAAGCTGGCGCGCAGGATTCAGGATTTGGCGGCCGATGTCGCCGATCATTTTCGCGCCCCCAACGCGGCGGCGGACGAAGATGGAATCGAACCTCTGGAGGAAGAAGATGATGAAGCCGTTCGGTGAAACCGCCCGCGAAACGCGTGCGAAAGCGAGTGAACTTGCAGAGAAAACCGCCGAAAATGCCCGACTGACCGCCGAAGCGGCCAAGGCACGCATCCAGGACGGCTATGGCCGCGCCCGCGCCGCGACCAATGACCTTGCCGCAAAGGCGAGCGAGCAAGCGGGCGTCGCACGCGAAGCGGCCGGCGAAGCCTATCAAAAGGGCAAGGCGCAGGCGAAGCGCGCAAACAGCAAGCTGAAGGACGCCGCCGAGAAGCAGCCGCTGGCGCTCGTCGCGGGCGCCGTCGCGATCGGCGCACTGCTCGGTTCGCTCATTCCGAAGGGCCGCAAACCCGAGGAGTGAGCTGACTTGCCGTAACGGCGAAGCGCTGCTAGGGGCGCGCATCCTCCCCTTCCCGTGCTAAGCCGCAAGGAAAGCAGCCATGAGCAAATTGCATCTCGTGTTCGGTGGACGCGTCGCCGACCCGCAGGGTCTCGACTTCGTCGATCTCGCCAATCTCGACGTCGTCGGCCTGTATCCCGACTATAAATCGGCCGAAAAGGCCTGGCGCAGCGCCGCGCAGCGCACGGTCGACGACGCTGAAATGAAATATGTCGTCGTCCACCTGCACAAGTTGCTGCAGCCCGACGCGCAATGATGAAGCCCTTCGCGGGGCGACCTTTGGAAACTACCTGAAATTGTCGGCGTAGGCCTGGATCTTCAGGCGGCGTTCGGGGGTCGGCATGATCTCGACGTCGATGCCGTTGCGTTCGGCATAGGCGACCGCCTCTTCGCGGCTCGCAAAACCCAGCCGCAGCTGGCGCTGCGTGTCGCCGCTGCCCGCCCAGCCCATCAGCGGATCGGCTTTGCGCGCTTCGGCGGGGGCGAATTCGAGCATCCAGCGCTGCGTTCCGGCGCGCCCCGACTGCATCGCATTCTTGGGCTTCTGGAAAATACGCGCTTTCATCGGGGTCGTCCTGTTCAACCGGGGCCTGAGCCGCCGCCTTAGCGCCAAGCAAGCCCCACGAAAAGAGGCCTATTGCGCATCCCGGCGCGCCTGCGCGGCTTTTGTCATCAGGGTCGGCCGCGCATTCGCCGGATCGTCGGGCCAGCTATGCTTGGGATAGCGCCCGCGCATCTCGCGCGCGACATCGTGCCAGCTGCCGCTCCAGAAGGAGACCAGATCGCGCGTCGTCTGGATCGGCCGGTGTGCGGGCGACGTCAGCGCGAGGATCAGCGGCACCGGCGGATCGCCGACCACCGGATGCCGCGCGAGCCCGAACAATTCCTGCACCCGCACGCTGACCGTCGGCCCGCCGTCGGCGCCATAGTCGATCGGATGGCGGCTGCCCACGGGCGCAAGATAATCCGCAGGCGCATATTTTTCGAGCAACTGCCGCGCCGGCCAGTCGAGCATCGCCATCAGCGCGTCGGCGAGCTTGCGATCGCCGATATCGCGCAGCCCGCGACAGCCCGAAAGCAAGGGTTCGAGCCAGATTTCGAGGCTGTCGCCGAGCGCGTTCGTCGACAGCGCATCGAGCCCGGCAAAGGAGGCGCGCTGGCGCAGCGCCTGCGACACCGGACCCCAGCCGATGAGGCCCAGCCCCTTGTCGCGCACTGCAGCCATACGCACCGCGACATCGTCCTCGGCATTCTCGCGCCGCGCGCCCTGTCCGCTCGCCAATGCAATCGCGCCGAGCCGCCGTTCGCGGCGGTGGTCGACGCGGTCGTTGGCGCTGTCATAGCTGCTTGCGGAATGCGCGACGATGCGATTGGCGAACAGCAGCTCCACCTCGGCCTGATCGATCGAAGCGGCGGCCAGAATGCGCACTCCGGCGGCATGGCCCTGCGCGTCGGCGATCGCGAGCCATTCGTGCCCGGCGAGCGGATCGACCGGGTCGATGCGATAGGCGCGGCCGCCGACGCTCAGATATTCGCCGCGCTGTCCCGCGCGCGCGCGCGCGACGCGATCGGGCCAGGCGGTCGCGATCCACCCGCCGATCGACCGCGACGGCACGGCGTCGGTCTGCGCCGCCAGCTTCTCGCCGACCTTCGCCAGCCGCTGCGCGAGCCTCCCGGCGCCCTCCGAGCGTTCATTACGCTGGCCGCGCCAACGCGCCAGCCGCGCCTCGACATCGACCCCGCGCCCCCCGAGCCCCGGTTCTGTCAATAGCGCCGCGAGCCGTCCCGCCATCTCGGCCTCGCCCGCGCGGGCGGCATCGAGCAGCATGTGCGCGAGCGGTACCGGCAGCGGGATCGCCGCCAGCGCCTTGCCGTGCGGCGTGATGCGGCCATCGTCATTCAGCGCGCCGATCGCCTGCAAGCGCGATTTGGCTTCCGAAATCGCGGCAGGCGATGGCGGGTCGAGCCAGCCCAGCTGGCGCGGATCGACAATACCCCAGCTCGCGCAGTCGAGCACGACGGGCATCAGGTCGTTTTCGTGGATCTCGGGCGGGTCGAAGGGCGGCATGCCCGCGGTCGCGGCGGCTTCCCACAAGCGGTAAGCCACACCCGGCCCCTGCCGCGCCGCGCGGCCCGCGCGCTGCGTCGCGGAGGCCTGGCTCGCGCGTTCGGTGACGAGCCGCGCGATCCCCGCCGCTCGGTCGAAACGCGGGCGGCGCGACAGGCCGGCGTCGATCACGATGCGGACGCCGTCGATCGTCAGGCTGGTTTCGGCGATGCTCGTCGCGAGGATCAGCTTGCGCCGCCCCTCCGCGTCGCGAACGAGCGCCTTGCGCTGCAGCGCCGGGTCGATCTGGCCGTGCAAGCGGTGGACGGCGAGCGGGAGCCGCGCATCCTCGACCGCCGTCGCCGCCCGCTCGATGTCGGCGGCGCCGGGCAGGAAAGCGAGCATGTCTCCCTCCGCTTCGTCGGCTAGTGCCTGCCGAACCGCCGCGAGCACCGACGCTTCGAGCCGGTCCTCGGCGCGGCGGCCAACATGGCGCAGTTCGAGTGGCCAGATCTTGCCCTCGCTCCGAACCACTGGGGCGTTGCCGAGAAGCGCGCCGAAACGCGCGCCGTCGAGCGTCGCCGACATCGCGACAAGGCGGATGTCGTCGCGCAGTCCCTGCTGCGCATCGATCGCGAGCGCCAGCGCGAAATCGCCGTCGAGGCTGCGTTCATGGACCTCGTCGAACAGCACCGCCGACACGCCCGCAAGTTCGGGATCGCCAAGGATGCGGTTGCGAAACAGGCCCGGTGTCATCACCAGCAGCCGCGTCGCCGCCGACTGCTTGCTATCGAGCCGCGTCGCATAGCCGACGCGCCCGCCGACCGTTTCGCCCATTTCCTCTGCGATGCGTTCCGCCGCTGCGCGGGCGGCAAGCCGGCGCGGCGACAGCAGCCAGACCGCGCCCGTACACCAAGGCTGGTCGAGCAGCGCGGGCGCGACGCGCGTCGTCTTGCCGGCGCCCGGCGGCGCGACGACGACGGCGTTGGGTTTGAGCACCAGCGCCGCCATGATATCGGGCAGCGTGGCATCGATAGGCAGCGAAACGGTCATCGGATCGCTTCTGTCCCCGGGACGCTCAATAGGCGCGCGCGACGGCGAAGGCGACTGCTTCGGTCAGCGCCGATTTCGCCTGGCTTGCAGGAAAGCCGCCGATCGCATCGACCGCGCGCTGCCCATAATGACGCGCACGCGCCAGCGTGTCGTCGATCGTGTCATGCTTGCGAAGCAGCGATGTCGCATAGACCAGATCCTCGTCGGAGGTCTTGTGCCCGGTGATCGCCAGCTTCCAGAACTCGCGCTCGTCGGCGTTGCCGCGCGCATAGGCAAGGATCACCGGCAGCGTGACCTTGCCGTCGCGAAAATCGTCGCCGACGCCCTTGCCCATGGTTTCGGCGTCGGACACATAATCGATCGCATCGTCGACGAGCTGGAAGGCGATGCCCAGATTGCGGCCATAGGCGTCGAGCGCGGCTTCGGTCGCGTCGTCGCGCTCGGCAACGACCGCCGCGATCTTGCACGCCGCGGCGAACAGTTCGGCGGTCTTGGCGTTGATGATCGTCAGATACTGGTCTTCGCTCGTTTCGATACGGCGCTGCGCAGAAAGCTGGTTGACCTCACCCTCTGCAATCACCGCCGATGCGCGCGACAGGATCTTGAGCACTTTCAGCGAACCATCCTCGACCATCACCTCGAACGCGCGGCTGAACAGGAAATCGCCGACCAGTACGGAGGCGCTGTTGCCCCAGATGACGTTCGCGGTCTTGCGGCCGCGGCGGAGGCCCGATTTGTCGACGACATCGTCATGAAGCAGCGTCGCGGTGTGGATGAACTCGACCGCCGCGGCGAGCTTGCAATGGCGGCGGCCCGGATAATCGAGCAGCTTGCCACAGGCGAGCGTGAGCATCGGTCGCATCCGCTTGCCGCCCCCCGCGATCAGATGCCCAGCAAGTTCGGGGATCAGCGGCACTTCGGATTGCATGCGGTCGAGGATGACCGAATTCACCTCGTTCATATCGGCGGCGACGAGCGCCATCATCGGGTCGAGCGAGGGCGGCCGATCGCCGTGGAGCAGGTGGATTTCCGCAGTCATAACGCGGCGACCCTTGGCGCCGCGGTCACGATTTTGCAACGACTTTCGGCTTGCCAGCAGACCCCCGGCGGTGCCAAGCGTGCCGGGCATAAGAGGAGCCGCGCACCCATGGACGACCAGCTGAGCCGTTACCGCCAAAGCATCGACAATATCGACGCGGCGCTCGTCTATATGCTCGCCGAACGGTTCAAGGTGACCAAGGCGGTCGGCGAACTCAAGGCGCGCGAGGGCCTGCCCCCCGCCGATCCCGGCCGCGAGGAGCGCCAGATCGAGCGGCTGCGCAGCCTGGCCCGCGACGCCGATCTCGATCCCGATTTCACCGAGAAATTCCTGCGCTTCATCATCGAGGAAGTGATCCGCCATCACCAGCAGGCCAAGCGGGAGCAGGACGCATGACCCCCGACCATCCGATTTTCGCTCGCTGGCCGGCGCAGCACCCCGACCGCATCCAGCTTTTTTCGGCGCCGACGCCGAATGGAGTGAAAGCGGGTATCATGCTCGAGGAAACCGGGCTTGCCTACGAACCGCATCGGATCGACATCATGGCAAACGAAAGCCATGACCCGGCCTTCCTCGCGCTCAACCCCAATGGCAAGATTCCAGCGATCTACGACCCGGCAGGGCCGAACGGAACGCCGCTTGCGCTCTTCGAATCGGGCGCGATCCTGATCTATCTTGCCGACAAGAGCGGGCGGTTCCTTTCGACCGATCCGAACCTGCGGCACGAGACGATCCAGTGGGTAATGTGGCAGATGGCCGGCGTCGGCCCGATGTTCGGCCAGCTCGGCTTCTTCCACAAATTTTCCGGGCGCGACTATGAGGACAAGCGCCCGCGCGACCGATACGCGGCCGAGTCCGCGCGGCTGCTCGGCGTGCTCGACGCGCGGCTGGAGAGCCGCGAATGGGTGATGGGTACCGACTACAGCATCGCCGACATTTCGCTGCTCGGCTGGGTCCGCAATCTGATCGGCTTCTACGACGCGGCGGAAATTGTCGGCTTCGACCGGTTCGGCCATGTGCAGGCCTGGCTGGAGCGCGGGCTGGCGAGGCCCGGCGTGCAGCGCGGGTTGGAAGTAACTGCGGCGTGATCCCGAGCGCAGCCGGTTTCGACCGATTGCAGTCCTTAATCCTCCCTGTAGCGAAGCCATCGGAAGGTGGCCGCGCGAAGCGCTGACGGAGGGGCCATGGGGCGACGTTACGGCCCCTCCACCCCGCCCTTCGGGCGGGCGCCCCCTTCCCCATCGCTTCGCGACAGCGAGGACGTTCGTTCCTCGTCACCCCGGACTTGATCCGGGGTCCATGACCGCCAGCGCTGCAGTGGATCCCGGATCAAGTCCGGGATGACGAATGTCTGGAATCCACCCCAATGCGGGCGCCTGCAAAATGCCCTTTCCTACAATATCCGGCTATGCCAGCCTTCATCCCGGTTCTTTCATACGGTAGATAAAAGCGGTTTCTCGCTCGTTTGCGCAGGGGATCGCGGCCGGGCGCGTCCCGCATCCCTACGGCGTCAAACCGGGCGGCGCACAAGGCTGACTTTTACTGACCTTTGGACAATGTCACAGGCGGCGACGGCTCTGCACGCCAAAGCCGACCGCGCGCTATCCCGTCGGCAACCTCAGCCGCACCAGCAACCCGCCCAGATCCTCGCTCTCTTCGAGCGTGACGCTGCCACCGTAAATCTCTGCCACGTCGCGTACGATCGCAAGGCCGAGGCCGGTTCCCGGCTTGCCGCTGTCGAGCCGGACGCCGCGGTCGATCACGCGGCCGCGGTCGGCGGGCAAGATGCCGGGGCCGTCGTCCTCGACGACGATCTCGGCCATTGCGTCGCTCTCCTGAACAGTGACGAAGACGCTGCCGCCGCCATATTTGGCGGCATTTTCGAGCAAATTGCCGATCAACTCGTCAAGGTCCTGCCGCTCGACCCGCGCGACGAGCGTCTTGTCGCCGTCGGCGTCGAGCCGGACGTTCGGATAGAGCGCGGCCACCGCGCGCGACACGCTGCCGACGCTGTCCCACACGACTGCGCGCGCCTGCGCCGCGCCGCGCCGCCCGACGGCGCGCGCGCGGGCGAGATGGTGGTCGACCTGCCGCTGCATCGTCGCCGCCTCGCGCCGCACGGTTTCGGCGAGGTCGGAGTCGGAGCTCGTCGCGCTGTTGACGAGCACGGTAAGCGGCGTCTTCAGCGCATGCGCCAGATTGCCGGCATGGAGCCGCGCCTCTTCCGCCTGTTTCTCGTTATGCGCTAGCAGCGCGTTGAGTTCGTCGACCATCGGCTGCACCTCGAGCGGCAGCGGCGCATCGACGCGGCGGTTCTGTCCCCCGCGCATCGCCGCGATCGCGCGGCGGATATGGCGCAGCGGCCAAAGGCCGTAAAAGGTCTGGAGCGCGGCGAGGATGATAAGGCCGAGGCCAAGCAGGGCAAGGCTGGGGACTAGCGTCGAGCGGACCGCCCCGACCTGGATATCCAGCGCCTCACGCGACTGCGCGATCTGATACCGCCAGTTAGTCTTGCTGCCGGGCAGGATGACGTTGCGTTCGAGCACGCGCAATTCCTCGTCGGGAAACTGGGTGCTGTCATAGGTGTGGATCTGATTGTCGATATGCGGCGCCGGCGCCTTCAGCGTGCGTTCCCACAGCGAACGCGAGCGATAGGGTTCCTGATTCCCGCCGCTGATTTGCCAATAGAGGCCGCTATAGGGTTCGAGGAAACGCTGGTCGCCGAGCGGTTCGATCAACCGCACCTCGCCGTCGGGGCCAATTTCGGACGAGCGGATCATGGCGATCAACACATATTCGAGGCTCGAATCGAAGTTACGCGTGATCGCGCCCGTCAGCACCCGGTCGAGCGCGAAGCCGCCGCCGATCAGCAGCACAGAGATCCACAGCGCCGCAATCGCGATCATGCGGCGCGCAAGCGAACCGGTGATGCGGCTGGTCGGCGCCGCCGGTTTTTCCGCCGCATCCGGGCCCGCAACGACCGCCGGGGCGACGTCGGCTTCGGCCATCTTATCCCTGCGGATCGTCGAGCTGGTAGCCGAGCCCGCGGATCGTGGTGATAATGTCGGCGCCCAGCTTCTTGCGGATGCGCGTCACAAACACTTCGATCGTGTTCGAATCGCGATCGAAATCCTGATCGTAGATATGTTCGATCAATTCGGTGCGCGACACGACCTTGCCCTTGTGATGGAGCAGATAGGACAGCAGCTTATATTCTTGCGCAGTCAGCTTGACCGGCGAACCGGCCAGCGTCACCCGGCCCGAACGCGTGTCGAGCCGGACATCGCCCGCGACCAGCTCGCTCGACGCATTGCCCGCGGCGCGACGGATCAGCGCGCGAAGCCGTGCGATCAGTTCCTCGGTCTGGAACGGCTTGGCAAGATAGTCGTCGGCGCCGGCATCGAGCCCCGCCACCTTGTCCGACCAGCTATCGCGCGCAGTGAGGACGAGTACCGGAAAATTGCGCTTTTCGCGGCGCCAGCGGTCGAGCACCGTCAGCCCGTCGATTTCGGGCAGCCCCAAGTCGAGGATCGCGGCATCGTAATTTTCGGTCGAACCCAGGAAATGGCCGTCCTCGCCATCGGTCGCAAGGTCCACGGCATAGCCGGCACCTTCGAGCGTGGCCTTGAGCTGCGGACCCAGCGTGGGTTCGTCTTCGACAATCAAAATCCGCATTCAGGCGCCTTTCCGTCGCGCGCCGGGCAGCCCGGCCGCATGTTTAGACTGTGTATCAAGTCCGGACGATCATCGCAAAAGCTCGTTGCGACGAACCGCCGGCGACCAATATGTCAGGGTTTACGTCCGAGAATCCGGCCGGTGCGGGCATCGACATAGACGACGACGACCTGGCTGCCATCCATGAATTTGAACGCATAGATCATCCGGCCGGCGTCGAACTGCGGCCCGCCCAAATAGGTCATGCCGCTATAGGGTGCGCGCGATTTGACGTCGGCGATCAGCTTGTTCAGCGGGATCACCTGCCCCTGCGCCGCCGCTTCGCGCAGATGGTTCTGGTCGCGGTCTCCGCGCGCGACCGCAGGCGCGCCGGCGGAAAGCATCAGCGCGGAAACGAGGGAAAGGGTCAGCGTTCGGATCATGGCCGTTTCTTTAATGCGAAGGCATTGAATAGGCGATGAATGACCGGGTCAGCCCCGGTACTGGTTGCGGACATGGCCCGGAAGCCATGGTGGGCGCGACAGGGATTGAACCTGTGACCCCACCCGTGTGAAGGGTGTGCTCTACCGCTGAGCTACGCGCCCGTCCGGTCAGCGGGCGAAAGCCCGTTGTCCGGAAGCCGGACGTCCATAACCGCTGGCGCGGCGAATGCAACGCCCATTTGCCCGAAAATTCGCCTATCAGAGGCCGCTTGACGGACTCCAACGCAAATCGGGCCGCAGCTTGCGCCACGGCCCGAAATGTTTTTACCAAAAGGCGCGGGCCAACTTAGTTGACGGCGTCCTTGAGGGCCTTGCCGGCCTTGAACTTCGGCTGGTTCGACGCCGCGATGGTCATCGTTTCGCCGGTGCGCGGGTTGCGACCGGTCGACGCCTTGCGCTTGCTGACCGCGAACGTCCCGAAGCCGACGAGACGGACTTCGCCGCCCTTCTTCAGCGAACCGGTGATCGCGTCGAACACGGCCTCGACGGCCTTGCTCGCGTCACCCTTGGTCAGGCCGCTCGAGTCAGCGACGGCGGCGATCAGGTCTTGTTTGTTCATGCCTAAGGAACCCCTGCATTATGGTTGGTTAAAATGATTCTCATGGCCCGAAGCCATGGCGCGCCACTAACGATGTTTAACCCCGGCTTGTCAAAGCAAAAAAGGGCGCAAAACGCCCCGAAACGTCGATTTTGCGACGAATTTGGGGCGAATTACCGTCCAACTGCCCCAACTCAGTGCCGAATCGCCGTCTCGGAATCGCTGGCCGACGCGATCGGCGGCGACGCGGCAAGCTCGTCGGCCTCGGTCCATTCGATCGGCTCTACCGGCGACACGAGCGCTTCGGCCAGCACCTGGTCGACGTGGCTGACCGGGATGATCTTCAGTCCGCTCGTGATATTTGCCGGGATTTCAACGAGGTCCTTTTCATTTTCCTCCGGGATCAGCACCGTCTTGATGCCGCCGCGCAGCGCCGCAAGCAGCTTTTCCTTGAGGCCGCCGATAGCCAGCACGCGCCCGCGCAGCGTGACTTCGCCCGTCATCGCAACATCGCGGCGCACCGCGATGCCGGTCAGCGTCGAGATCATCGCGGTGACCATGCCGACACCCGCCGACGGGCCGTCCTTAGGCACCGCGCCTTCGGGCAAGTGGATGTGGATATCCTTGCGTGCGAACAGGCTGGGCTTGATACCATAAGCCGGTGCGCGCGCCTTCACGAACGATAGCGCCGCCTGAACCGACTCAGTCATCACTTCGCCAAGCTTGCCGGTGGTGCGCACCTGCCCCTTGCCCGATGCGGTGACCGCCTCGATCGTCAGCAATTCGCCCCCCACCTCGGTCCACGCCAGCCCGGTGACCGCGCCGACCTGGTCTTCGAGGTCGCCCATGCCGTGACGATATTTGCGCACACCCGCAAATTCGGAGAGGTTTTCGGGCGTCACGGTGACGCTCGTCGCCTTGCCTTCGAGGATGCGGCGCAGCGCCTTGCGGGCGAGGCGCGCGATCTCGCGTTCGAGCGTGCGGACACCGGCCTCGCGGGTGTAGTAACGGATGAGGTCGCGCAGCCCCTCTTCGGTCAGCTCGAATTCGCCGGCTTTCAGGCCGTGCGCCTCAACCTGCTTGGCGATCAGGTGGAGCTTGGCGATCTCGACCTTTTCGTCCTCTGTATAGCCTTCGAGCCGGATGATCTCCATGCGATCGAGCAAGGGCTGCGGCAGGTTCAGCGAGTTGGCGGTGGTCACGAACATCACGTCGCTGAGGTCGACGTCAACCTCCAGATAATGGTCCTGGAACTTGCCATTCTGTTCGGGGTCGAGAACCTCGAGCAAAGCCGACGCCGGATCGCCGCGAAAATCCTGACCGAGCTTGTCGATCTCGTCGAGCAGGAAAAGCGGGTTCATCGTGCCGGCCTTTTTCAGGTTGGTCACGATCTTGCCCGGCAGCGAGCCGATATAGGTGCGGCGGTGGCCGCGAATTTCGGCCTCATCGCGCACACCGCCCAGCGACTGGCGCACGAATTCGCGGCCGGTGGCCTTGGCTATGCTGCGGCCGAGCGACGTCTTGCCGACGCCCGGAGGGCCGACGAGACAGAGGATCGGGCCCTTCAGCTTGTTGGTACGCGCCTGCACCGCCAGATATTCGACGATCCGGTCCTTGACCTTTTCGAGCGCATAATGGTCGTCGTCGAGGATCGCCTGTGCCTTCGCGATGTCCTTCTTGAGCTTCGACTTCTTGCCCCACGGCAGGCCGATCAGCGTGTCTAGATAGTTGCGCACGACGGTCGCCTCGGCCGACATCGGCGCCATCGCGCGGAGCTTCTTCAATTCGGCGTTTGCCTTCGCCTTGGCTTCTTTCGACATTTTCAGGGTGTCGATCTTGAGCTGCAGTTCGGCAAGGTCGTCGCCGCCCTCGCCATTATCGTTGCCGAGCTCGCGCTGGATCGCCTTCAACTGCTCGTTCAGATAATATTCGCGCTGGCTCTTTTCCATCTGGCGCTTCACGCGGCCGCGGATCTTCTTTTCGACCTGCAGCACGCCGAGTTCGCCTTCCATGAAGGCGAACACCATTTCGAGCCGCTTCGACGGCGCATCCTCAACGAGCAAAGCCTGCTTGTCCGAGACCTTGATGTTGAGATTGCCGGCCACCGAATCGGCTAGGCGCGAGGCGTCTTCGATCTGCGACAGCTGCACCGCGGTTTCGGCGGGCATCTTCTTGTTGAGCTTGGCGTAATTTTCGAACTGGTCGACGACCGATCGCATCAGCGCCGCGGTATCGACGCTGTCGTCGACGGTATCGGCGACCGGCTTCACATTCGCCATGACCGCCTTGTCTTCGCTCGTCAGTCCAAGCAGTTTCGCGCGTTCCTTGCCTTCGACGAGCACGCGGACCGTCCCGTCGGGCAGCTTCAACAGCTGGAGCACGGTGGCGATCACGCCCACGTCATAAAGGTCGTCGCGCTGCGGATCATCCTCACCGGGGTCGAGCTGCGCTACGAGGAAGATTTCCTTGTCGCTTTCCATCGCGGCTTCGAGCGCGGCGACCGAGCGGTCGCGGCCGACGAACAGCGGCACGATCATGTGCGGGAAAACGACTATGTCACGCAGCGGAAGAAGGGGATAAGATTGCGTCATTACGGCTCCTGGACGGGCCCGCGACCGGGCGCACCGCCCTTCTTATAGGTGGTTCAATGCTAATATGGCGTAACTTGCGTCACGTTCAATGTAGGAGTGCTGAACGGACGACGCTCCGCCCTGTCGCAAAGCAAGGGAGCGGATTTTCAATCAGAACGGCAGCTTGAAGCCGGGAGGGAGCGGCAGGCCGCTCGTCATCTTGCCCATTTCCTCGTTGCTTGCCGCATCGGCCTTTTCGCGCGCGTCGTTGAACGCGGCTGCGAGCAAATCCTCGAGCATCTGCTTGTCGGCAGGGACAATCAGGCTGTCGTCGATGTGGATCGCCTTGATCCGGCCCTTGGCAGTCGCGGTAATCTTGACCAGGCCGCCGCCCGAGACGCCCTCGACCTCGACACTGTCGAGCTTCGCTTGCGCCTCCTGCATCTGGGCCTGCACGGTGGCGGCGGCTTCCTGCGCCGCCTTCATCATTTCTTCGATCGATTTCATGGGTTCGACCTATGGCGATTGTCGTCGTCTTCGACAAGCCTCGCGTCGGGAAAAGCGGCCAGAGCGGCTTTTACGACGGGCAATTCGCGGATCCGCGCATCATTGTCGTCAAGCTTTGCCTGCCGAACCTGCCCCAGGCTAGGCCGCGCCTCGCCCTCACCCACCCGCACCTGCCAGCGGCTGCCGGTCTGGCTCAGCAGCGCCTCGCCGAGACGTCGCGAAAAATCGCCGTCGAGCGCAGGAACCGGCGCATAGACGAGCAACCCCGGTTCGAGCTGGACCAGCTTGATATCGTCGTAAACTTGCCGCGCAAGCTGATGATTTCCGGAAGTTTCGAGAAGCTGGTGAATCTGCGCGATCGTCAACGCCGACGCCTGCGCCTCGGCAGCCGGCGTCTCCGCGGCCGCCTCCGCGGGCGACGCCAGCGCGGCATTGCCCTGTGCCAGGGAGGCCGCCGGCGCCGCAAGGGGCGCCGTTGGCAGGCCGCCCTTTTCGATCAGCTTCGCGAGTTCGCCCGGATCCGGCATCGATGCCGCATAGATCACGCGCAGCAGCAGCATTTCGAGATGTTCGAGCGGATTGTTCGCGCGCAGCACCTCGTCCTGCCCCTTGAGCAGGAGCTGCCACAGGCGGTTGAGCGGCGCGAAACCCAGCTTTTGCGCCCAGTCGCCGATGCGTTCGCGGTCCGACGCGGCAAGCGCCGGGTCGTCGTGGCGCGAAACCTTGGCAAGCGTGATCGCGTGCGTGAGGTCCATCAATCCGCGCACCATCGCGACGGGTTCGATCCCGAGCGCATATTGCGTGCGGGCAAGGTCGATCGCGCCGCCCGCGTCGCCGCCCAGGATCGTTGCCATCAATTGGGCGATCGAAGTCCGGTCGGACAGCCCGAGCATGGTGCGGACCTGGTCGGCGCTGATCTTGCCGCCGTCCCCCGCTCCTCCGGCTTCGAGATCGGCATGCGCGATCGCCTGGTCGAGGATCGAGAGGCCGTCGCGGACCGATCCCTCTGCGGCGCCCGCGATCAGCCAGATCGCCGGCGCTTCGGCGTCAACGCCCTCCTTTTGCAGGATCGCACTGAAATGGGCGAACAGCATGTCGGGCGTGATGCGGCGAAGGTCGAAACGCTGGCAGCGCGACAATACCGTCACCGGCACCTTGTTGACCTCGGTCGTCGCGAACAGGAATTTGACGTGCGGTGGCGGCTCTTCGAGCGTTTTCAGGAGCGCATTGAAGGCGTTGCGCGACAACATATGCACTTCGTCGATGATATAGATCTTGTAGCGCGCCGAAACGGCGGCATAGCGCACCGCCTCGATGATCTCGCGCACATCGTCGACGCCGGTGTTCGAGGCGGCGTCCATCTCGATTACATCGATATGGCGCCCCTCGGTGATCGCACGGCACGGCTCGCACACGCCGCACGGGTCGATTGTCGGGCCGCCCTGCCCGTCGGGACCGATGCAGTTCAATGCCTTGGCAATCAGGCGCGCGGTCGAGGTCTTGCCGACCCCGCGCACGCCGGTCATCAGAAACGCATGCGCCAGCCGGTCACGCGCGATCGCATTGCCGAGCGTTTTAACCATCGCGTCCTGGCCGATCAGTTCGGCAAAGGTCTGAGGGCGATATTTGCGCGCAAGGACCCGATAGGGCCCCGATGATGCCGGGGGCGCCGGCGCCTCGGGCAAATCCATTCCCAGCATGGGGGTGTCGTCGTCGGCGGAATCGTCCATGGCCCCGTCTTAGGGGGCGGCGCCGGTCTTGTCGAAGGGGGAAATGGGTGGGAGCCGGAACGACCCGCAGCGAATTCGTTGCGGCTGCTTCCTTCCGGACCTGACCGGGTTGGCGAAGACTGCGTCCGCCCGACTCCCGCGGCGCATATGGCGGCAGACGCGCTCAAATGCAAGATCGGCTAGGTCGACGGGGGTTATGTCGGCTTTGGGGTGATGAGCTGCGCCCTCGTGAACCCCGGCGAAAGGTGTCCGGCGGCACGTGACTCCGTCACGGCCCAGTGCGGCAACCTGTTGCGTTCGTATCGGAATTCTGCGCCCCGGTTTTCGCCGGGGTGCACAATCTCTATCGGCACCCTCCGCTCGCTTCCTGCCATTGGCCGATCACGCCCTATTCCCGCGCTGCGGCGCTGGCGTCGCGGATCGCCTTGAACTCGCTGCCGGGTTTCCATTCGGGCCAGCGGGCCGAGCGCGCGAGTTCGTCGCCGAGGCGATAGAACAGGTCGATATCCTGCACCGCGCCGTCCAGGTTCCAGCTTTCGTCCCACGCGTCGCACGCCTGATGATAGCATTTGCCCGTATAGGCATCGACCCACGCCTGTCCCGCGGGCTTGCCCCCTTCGACAAGGTCGGAGGCGCCCGCGATGCCCATCATCAGGAGGACGGGAACGCCGCGCTTGGCGAGGCTAAAATGATCGGCGCGGAAGAAGAGGCCGCGTTCGGGGAGGCTTTCGACGCTGACGGTGCGCCCCTGTGCCCTGGCGACGCGCACAAGGTCGTCTTCGAGCGTGCCCTGCCCCTTGCCGACCAGGACGACATCCTTGGCACGGCCGGCGGTCTGGAGAATGTCGAGACCGAAGTTGGCGACGGTCTTTTCGGCAGGGAAGATGGGGTTCGCCGCATAGGCTTCGGAGCCCAACAGCCCGCGCTCCTCAGCGGTCCAGAAGGCAAAGGCAATCGTACGGTCGGGCGCGGGCGCGGCCTTGAACAGCCGCGCGATCTCGAACAATCCGGCGACGCCGAGCGCGTCGTCGTTGGCGCCGGCGCGGTAGATGCGCCCCTTTTCATCCGGCGCGCCCTCGCCATAGGCATCCCAGTGCGCGCCATATATCACCGCCTCGTCGGGGCGTTTGGCGCCGGGGATTTTGGCAAGCACATTCTGGCTCTGCACGACGTCGTGCGTCACTGGGATCGCAGCGCTGAAGCTTGTGCCGAGGTCGATGGGCCGGAAATCCTCGCGCCGCGCAGCGACGCGCAGCTTTGCCAGATCCTGTCCGGCGTTCGCGAACAGGCGGGTCGCGGTTTCACCGGAAATCCAGCCCTGCAGCGCCAGGCTCGTCACCTGCTCGGGCGGTTTGACGAGGCCGTAGTTTTCGCCGGCAGGGCTGTTGACCACGTTCCAGCCATAGCCGACCCCGTCGGCGTCATGGACGATCAGCGCGCCCACCGCGCCGCGGCGCGCGGCTTCCTCGAACTTGTAGGTCCAGCGGCCATAATAGGTCATCGTCCGGCCGCCGAACTTGCCGAACGCGTCCTCGCCGCGTGCCGCTAGGAAATCGGGATCGTTGATCAGGAAGACCGCGACCTTGCCCTTCAAATCCTGTCCCTTGAAATCGTCCCAGCCGCGTTCGGGCGCTGTGACGCCGTAGCCGACGAAGACCAGCGGCGCCTTGTCGATCACCGCGCGGTCCTTTGGCTGAAGCGTCGAGACATAGATGTCGGTGCCTAACGCGAGCGGGGTCGCGCTGCCCCCGCGGTCGAACGCGAGCATCGTCGGCGTACCGACGCGCGTGCGGAGCAAGGGCACGGGCTGAGTCCAGCCGCCGTCGATGCCCGCGGGTTCGAGCCCGAGCGCCTGAAGCCGGCCGATCAGATAGCCGATCGTGCGATCCTCGCCGGCGGTCCCCGGCGCGCGGCCCTGAAACTGGTCCGATGCAAGGGTGCGGACGGTTTGTTCGAGATTGGCGGCATCGATAGCCGGTTGCGCCGCGACAGGCGCGACAGCAGTGGCGGCGAACAGGAGGGTGGCGGCGAGATGGCGGGACATGGGGGACTTTCCGTTGATCGGCGGCGGGGGCCGCGTTCGGGGCAGGCGCGGACGCCGCGGAGAGGAAAAGCATAACGTCGCGGGTGTTTGATCGCAAGAAACGGGGCGCGCCAGACAGGAGGGAATGGCAGGGCCGGTGCCATGATCGCGACGGAAACGACAATCGATATGCGCCTTGCCGCGCCGGACTGGGATGCGGTTGCGGCGGCGCTCGACCGCGAAGGATGGGCGGTGCTGCCGCACCTGCTCAGCGGCGGCGAATGCGATGCGCTCGCCGCGCTTTATGCCGAAGAGGCTGGATTTCGCAGCCATGTCCATATGGCGCGACACGGATTCGGGCGCGGCGAATATCGTTATTTCGCCTATCCGCTCCCGCCGCTCGTGGCCGCGCTGCGCGGCGCATTATATCCGCGGCTCGCGCCGGTCGCGAACCGCTGGCACGAACGGATGGGGATGGCGGGGCGCTTTCCGCCGGACCATGCCGAATTTCTGGCGCGTTGCCATGGTGCGGGACAGCGGCGGCCCACGCCGTTGCTGCTGCAATATGGGCCGGGCGATTATAATTGCCTGCATCAGGACCTGTATGGCGAGCATGTCTTTCCGGTGCAGGCGGCGGTGCTGCTGTCGACGCCGGGCGCCGATTTTACGGGCGGCGAGTTTGTGCTGACCGAGCAGCGGCCCCGCATGCAATCGAGAGCCGTCGTTGTGCGGCTGGCCAAGGGCGATGCTGTGCTTTTTGCCGTGAGTGCCAGGCCGGTGCGCGGCGGACGCGGCGATTACCGGGTGGCGATGCGGCACGGGGTCAGCGAAGTGCGCTCGGGGCGGCGCCACACTTTGGGGGTAATCTTCCACGACGCGGCGTGACCCCGCGCGGCGGGGCGTCCGACCCGGCGCGACGTTCAAGCGGCGCCGGGTAGAGACAGATCAGGCGAGGTTGAGTTCGACGTCGATATTGCCTTCGACCGCCTTCGAATAGGGGCAGATCTTGTGCGCGAGGTCGACAAGTTCGCGCGCCGTGTCGCGATCGACGCCGGGAACCGAAATGTCGAGGCGCGCGCGCAGGACGAGGCCGTCGGCGCCGCGGTTCAAAAGGTCGATCGTCGTATCGGCCTCGGGGCTGGCGGGCAGCGCCACTTTTTTCTGCGACGCGGCGAGTTCGAGCGCCCCGATAAAGCAGGTCGACCAGGCGGCGGCGAAAAGATTTTCGGCGGCCGGGTGCGGCTGGGGCAGCGCGATGTCGAGCACGCCGTTAGAGCTGCGGGCGTAGCCATGCTTGCCGCCTTTGACGTGAGTGGTACCGGAGAAGAGAATTTTGTCGGCCATCGTCGGGATCCTTTTCGGGTTATGATCGCATCCGTATTAATCGGATGCGATTTAATTAAGCGAGTCGCAGCGCAAGATCAAGCGTGCACGCTTAAATCGCACGCGAATTATATACAAAGCATTGATATGAAACGAGTAAAATTTCTGTGGTCGCCCCAGGGAGGAATATGATGTGCGCGAGCCCCTTCACCCATGCCGTCACGTCTTGCGGCTGCCCGCCCGCAGGATTACTCCGCATGGCATGAGCGACGCCAAAATCTTCATCAGCGCGAACGATCTGCTCGCCGATTCCTTCCGCCTCGGCATGCAGGTCCTGGACAGCGGGTTCAAACCGACGCATCTCGTCGGCATCTGGCGCGGCGGCGCGCCGGTCGGCATCGCGGTGCAGGAACTGCTCGATTACCACGGTCACCACTGCGACCATATCGCGATCCGTACCTCGTCCTACCACGGCATCGACAAGCAGGACGCGCACGTCAAAGTCTTCGCGTTGGGTTATCTGATCGACACGCTGAACCCCGAAGACCGTCTGCTGATCATCGACGATGTTTTCGATTCGGGGCGCAGCATTCGTGCCTTCGTCGCCGAACTCAAGGCGCGCTGCCGCCACAATATGCCGCACGACGTCCGCATCGCGACCGTCTGGTTCAAACCCGACCGCAACGTTACCGATCTTCGTCCCGATTTCTTCGTCCACGAAACCGACCGGTGGCTGATCTTCCCGCACGAGGTCGACGGGCTGACGATCGACGAAATCCGGCAACACAAGCCCGAAGCGGCGATCATCCTGCGCGAAGAGGAAGCGTCCCATGGCTGAAGCATTTTTATCGTCCGAAGAGCGCGCCGCCTTCATCGGCGGCCTGCCCAAGGCCGAACTCCATCTGCATATCGAAGGTTCGCTCGAACCCGAACTGATGTTCGAACTGGCGCAGCGCAACAATGTCGCCATCCCTTTCGCCAGCGTCGACGAGGTGCGCGCCGCTTACGCCTTCTCGAACCTTCAGGATTTCCTCGACATCTATTATCAGGGGATGGGCGTCCTTCACACCGAACAGGATTTCCACGATCTCACCGCCGCCTATCTGGCGCGCGCGCATGCCGACGCCGTCCGCCACGTCGAAATCTTCTTCGACCCGCAAGGGCATACCGACCGCGGCATTGCTTTCGAAACCGTCGTCTCCGGCATCACCCGCGCGCTCGACGACGCGCGGGTGCGCTATGGAATGACCTCGAAACTCATCATGTGCTTCCTCCGCCACCTCAGCGAAGCCGAGGCCGAAAAGACGCTCGACGAAGCCTTGCCACATCTCGACCGCATCGACGGCGTCGGCCTCGATTCGTCCGAAGTCGGCCATCCGCCGGCCAAATTCCGACATGTTTTCGCGCGCGCCCGCACCCTCGGGCTCAAGCTCGTCGCGCATGCGGGCGAAGAAGGCCCGCCCGCTTATGTCCGCGAAGCGCTCGATCTTTTGAAGGTCGACCGCATCGATCATGGCAACCGCAGCCTCGAAGACCCGGCGCTCGTCGCCCGCCTCGCCAGCGAAGGCATGACGCTCACCGTCTGCCCGCTATCGAACCTCAAGCTCTGCGTGGTCGAGGACATCGCTGCCCACCCGCTACGCACGATGCTCGACGCCGGGCTCCGCGCGACGGTGAACAGCGACGACCCCAGTTATTTCGGCGGCTATGTGAACGCCAATTACCTTGCCGTCGCCGACGCGCTCGACCTGTCGAAAAACGATCTCATCACGCTCGCGCGCAACAGTTTCACCGGCTCGTTCCTGGACGACATCGACAAGGCGAAACACCTCGCCGCGATGGACGCCTACGCCTGAAGCCGATCCCGGCTAGGTCCGCAAACGACCGGAATCGGACCTTTTGACCTATCCTGATCCGTTCGCATCGAGCGAAGTCGAGATGCCCCTCGGGCAAGGCGCCGCGCCGATGGGTGTCTCGATTTCGCTCGACACGAACGCACAGAGAGGAACACCGAACCGCCACCCCAAATCCGTCGCCTGCAAAAAGGGTCTTTCCTACATTATCCGGCTATGCCAGCCTTCATCCCGGCTCTTTCACCCGGTAGAAAAAAGCGATGGTCGGGCGGTTTTTGCACGCGATCGCGGTCGGTCGCGTCCCGCATCCCTGCAGCGTCAAATCGGGCAGCGTACAAGGCTGACCTTTACTGAACTTTGGACAGGGGCACAGGCGAGCGCTGCGACTCACCCCCGAGCCAACGCCTGCTGCCAATCTGATCAAGCGGCAAGCAATACGCCGTGATAGGCGCGATCCTCGAACGCCAGCCCCGCCCCCATCGCGACGCAGATCAGCGCGTCTTCGGCGACCTGGACATGAAGCCCCGTCGCCTCGGAGATTGCGACGTCCATCCGCCGCAGCAGCGCGCCGCCGCCCGTCAGCATGATACCGTAATCGATGATGTCGGCGGACAATTCGGGGGGCGTCTGCTCGAGTGCCGCGCGCACGGCGGCGACGATCTGTCCGACGGGTTCGGCCAGCGCGTCGGCGACCTCGGCTTCGGACACGCGAACTTCGGACGGACGCCCGTTGACGAGGTCGCGCCCCTTCACCCCCATCACAATGCCTTCGCCGTCGGGCGGTGTCGCGCACCCGATCGCCAGCTTGACCCGCTCCGCCGTCATCTCGCCGATCATCAGATTGTGCTTGCGGCGGATATAGGAGGATATCATGTCGTCCATCTTGTCGCCGCCGACGCGCACCGAATTGCTGTAGGCGATACCGCCCAGCGACAGGATCGCGACTTCGGTCGTGCCGCCGCCGATATCGACGACCATCGCCCCCGTCGGCTGCGTCACCTGCAACCCCGCCCCGATCGCCGCCGCGAGCGATTCCTCGATCAACTGGACCGATACGGCGCCCGCATTCGACGCGGCATCGCGGATCGCGCGGCGTTCGACCATCGTCGATCCCGACGGCACGCACACGACGACATTGCTGCGTTGGCGCAGGCGGCTGGGCCCGCCCAGCGCCTTGTCGATGAAATGCTTGATCATCTGTTCGGCAACATCGATGTCGGCGATCACCCCGTCGCGCAGCGGGCGGATCGCCTGGATGTTGTTCGGCGTCTTGCCCATCATCGGCTTGGCTTCGTTGCCGACGACCTTGACCCGTCGCACGCCGTCGCGCGTCTCAAGGGCGACGACCGAGGGTTCGTTAAGGACGATGCCCCTGTCGCGCACGTAAACAACAGTGTTCACGGTTCCCAGGTCGATGGCCATGTCATAGGCGGCCGATGTGAACCGATTGAAGAATTTCATAGGGGATAGAGGCTTTCGGTCAGGGGGAGGCGGGCGCGCCTGCGGCTGAGCGCGCAACGCCCGTGCCATTCGCTTGTGATCAAGCTTCGGGGGCGTCAACCGGTGGCGGTGCAGACCGTTGGTTTCTCAGGTCCGGACGAAGTTGACCCACGGACCGGCGCCATTGTCGCACGGCTCACCGACGGGCTCCCCCTTTGAAGGGTTCAGCGGGTCGGAACGATGAACTTCAACCCATGCAGCCGGACGACCCGGTCCTCGACGCATAGCGGCGCCGCGATCAGGCGCATCCACCGTCGCGCCGCCAACGCAGGCCGGATTTCGACGTCGATCGTAAACCCACGCTGGTGGCGGATCGCATAGGCGCGCAATTTCTCCATCGCCGCGCGCGATTCCTCGGCATAGAGCGCGACCGCTTCGTCGCGGGTCACCGCGCTCCCTCTCGGGATGCCGAAGAGGTCATAAACCTCGTCGGACCATGTCAGGCTGTTATCCGACAGATCGCATTCCCAGACGCCGGGCTGCGTCGCTTTCTCTGCCGCGACCGCAGTTCCGGGAACCCAATCGAGCGTGTCATAGCCATGGACCTGACCCAGTGCGAAATGGCGCTCGCGCTCATAAAGCGCCCAGCTGTGATGGACGGGCAAGGGATGGGTCGGCTTCAACGTGCTGGTCTTCCGTCGTGTCATCCAGGGGATAAGCGACCCGCGCTTAACCAGTGATGATCCCGCTTTACAACCCGCCGGGGCTATTTCTTTTCAGGAGCGGCCCGCGCCAGCGCAATCCCGGCCAGATTTTGCGTCCGCTTGATGTGACGGATGCGGGGCGCCGGCCCCTCGCCCGCCAGTTCGCGGAACGTCCTCAGGTGCTGCACAGCGGTTCCGCGCGGCCGTGCCGCGCCATTCGCCTGGCGCACCACCGCCGCCGCATCGCCCAGCAACACGAAGTCGGCCAGCCCCCGCCTCCGCGCCAGCCGCAGCGCCGCGATCAGCCCCAGCCATTCGGCGTCCATGCTGCTTCCCGAACCGACGTCGCGGTCGATCTCGACGACCCCGCCCGCAACCACCGCGATTTCCATCGCGCCCGGATTGGGGCGGCAGCCGCCGTCGAAATAGATTTTGATCCGGCGCCCACGCATCGGACCGCCTTAGCTTGTCAAAACTTGCCGCGCACCGAAAAGGAGAAGATCGGGCCGATCAGCCGGTCGCGTTCCTCGACGAAGCTGACGGGGCTTTCGCCGCGGACGCCGGTGTAGACGGTGCGGTCGCGTTTCGACCGGGCATTGGCGATGTTGCGGATCGACGCGCGGACGGTCATCCCCATCACATTCTTGTGCTCGACGAAAACCGATGCCCACACCGGCCCTTCCCACACCTTGTCGACCTGGTTGCGGCGATAATTTGGCTGGTAGTGCGCATATTCGGCATCGCCGCCCCACGCCCAGTTGCTGCCCGGGATATCGTGGCGCAGCCCAAGGCTGATTACTGTGTCCGTAAAGCCGTTCCACTGCCTTTTCTCGCCGGTGAAGGGGTCGCGCAGCGAACTCTTCTGAAGCAATACCCTCGGTTCGAGCCTCATCCCCTTGATCCCCGCCGGATCGAGGTTGATTGTCGAAGTCCAGTCGATCGCCCCTGCTTTCGCTTTCGAGATATTGCCCACCGCTTCGCCGTTGTCGCCAATCGGGATGACGTCTACGCGGTCCTCGACATCGCGATAGATAAAGATCAGCTTGGTCGATCCCCATGCGCCGAACGCCTTGTTGATCTCGCCCTCATAAGTCCAGTCCTGCTGCGGCCGAAGGTCGTTGTTGCCCTCGTTCTGGTTGCCGTCGTTGAGGAAGGCGCGCGCAAGGAAGTCATAAAAGGACAGTTGCAGTACCCGCCGCCGGAGCTTCACCGACACGTCGAAATCGGACGAGGGCGTCCAGGCGAGCGAGATCGAGCCCTTGGGCCGGAAAAAGCTGCGCGTCAGGCCGTTGGCGCCGGTCTGGGTGATCGTCGAATGCTCGGCACCCCCGATGATCTGAACGTTCAGCTTGCCCGTCAGTTGGCGCCCGAAACTCAGCAAGCCTTCGTACCGGTCCTCGCTGACCCCGCCCGTACCCCCCTCGAACATCTGATCGACAAAGCGCCCGTCGGGGCCCAGCACCGCGATCGACGCGACATTGTCGAGCGTGTTGAACGCGCCCTCGCCGGACAATTGCCAGTCGCCACCCAGCATCTTCCATTGATATTCGCCGCGCGCGATCGTCTCGCCGATATCGCCGGTCTGCGCAAAGCGGTCGCCCGTCGCCGGCGTTCCGTCGTCGGGCATTGTGACGATTTCCTGAGCATAGGGTTCATGGCTGAACCGGCGGAGTCCGATCAACTTGAGCTTCCCCGGCCCCAGCCCCAACTGGTAATCGCCGCTGACCTCGTAATTCCAGCTGTCGGCATTTTCGCGCACCGTGCGCAGCCGGTCGGGCAACCCGGGACCGACGCGCGTGCCATCCTCGTAATAACGGTCGTACTTACGCTGATAATGGCCGCCAAGGTTTGCCACCGTATCGCCCGCGGGATCCCAGGTGATCCGCCCTGACAGCTTGGGCGTATCGTAATGCGTGTTCCAGATATCGCGGCGCCGTTCGATGACATTGCCCGCACCGTCATGGATCAATGTGGGGCCGCCCGCGCCGCTGCGCGCCGAATCGTCGTTGCTCAGCGCCGCTTCATATTCGATATCGCCGCTCCGCCCGCGCACCGACACGTCGGCACGGGTCAGCAGCGGGTCAGTGTAATGCGCGCGAAATTCGGGCTTCCACGAAAATTGTCCTGAAAAGGCATCGGCGCGATAGACGATATTGGCGACCTGCCCCGACAGACCGGGGATATCGAGCGTCGCGCCGTCGACGATCTCGATCCGTTCGACATTGCCCGCGGGAATCCGCGACAATTGCGTGTACATGTCGTCGGCCTTGTTCGACGGCCGTTCGCCGTTGAACAACACATTGCCGGTAGCCTGACCTAGCCCGCGCAATTGCTCATTGTCGCGGATCTGGAATCCGGGGACCTGGGTCAGCATGTCGTAAGCGTTGCGCGGGGCGTAGCGCGCAAAGTCAGCGGGTGCATAGACCTGCCGCGCAGCGGTGCTCGGCCCACCTGCCGGAACCTCGGTCGCCACGGGCGGCGAGGTGTCGCCCGATGGAGGCGCTCCCTGCGCCGCCACCGGAGTGGACGAAAGCGCCACCGACAAGACGGCAAGACTGATCCGGCGCATCAGTTCGCATTCCCCCCGACCGCGCGGTTCATCGCCTGCGCATAATCTCCCGTGACGCCCATTGCCTTCATTGCGACAACCTCATCGGCGTTCAGCTTTCGATATCCCGCCGCTGCGAGCCCGCGCATATAGGCGCCATCGACCCCCAGCGCCTTGCACGCGATCGCGTCTTCGATGTCGGTCAGCACGATCGCTTCGGACTTGATCTCGCGGACATAGTCGCCCGTTACGCCGAGCGCCGCCGCGGCGATCAGGTCGTCCGCCTCTTTGGGCCGCACCCCCTCGGCAATCAGCCCGTCCGCCAGCGCAACCGTCGCATCGACGATCGCCATGCTCAACTGCTCGGCCGTCGATTGGAGCGCCAGCCCGCGTTCGGCGAGCGCGCGCGTGAATGCGGTGTTGGGGGCAAAGCGGCACCGCCCCTTGCCTTCGAAAGCGCGCACGGCTTCGCCGCTGCAATCGAGCGTCCCCGCCGCATGCCGGACGGTGAAGCGCACCGGCCCGCCCTCGCCCAGCGCGTCGCGCACAGGGGCGAACTCGGGCCGCCGCGCGCCAAGCCCTGCGTCGAGCGACATGTCGCCGTTCGACAATTTGTGACGCAATTGCAGCCGCAGCTGTCCTTTGTCGCCGCCATCGGGCCTGACCTCCCAGCCGATGTCCTGCATGTGCCCGGCCTCGTCGGAACCGGGCGCGATCGCCGGCTGCATCGGCGCGGCGCCGCCCAGTGCGGACAAAAGAGCCAGGCTCGAGGCGGCGATAATGATTTTCATGGCGACATTCCTCCCTTCGCGCGCCGGGCGAGCGCCATCGCTCGCCGCGACCGCGGCAATTCCCAACGATTATTCGATTAACGGAACGCAGCTTTGGCCCGATGGCCCGCGTCAGTTCCCGGGCGGCGCCGGCGGTGCCGGCGGCTCGGGCAATTCGACCCGCGCGACCCGGCCATCGGCGCCGCGCGCCTCGATCACGCCTCCGGGACCAAAGCTGATAGTCGCGCTCTTCGGCCCCTTTGCGCCCTTACCGCCCTGGGTCGCCATCCACCCCCCCGTCGCGCGCAGCTCGATCGCATCGTCGGCGCTGCGTATCTTTACCCCGGACTTCTTCATCTCGGTGACGAAGTCGGAGTCGACCCCCATCGCCCGCAGCGCGACGACATCGTCGATATCGAGGTCGGGGAAATGGCGCTTCATGTCGCGGGCAAAGCCGGGTTCGATATGGAGCGCCGATGCACCTACCAGTTCGTCGATATCGACGCCCGGAAAGATTCCGCGCATCGTCTTGATATAAGCCGGGTCGACCCCCGCCGCCTTGGCTCCGATGATCTCGTCGGCGGTCATCGATGCGCCGCCATGTTCGCGCATCTGTGCGACATAGTCGGGGGTCACGCCAACCGCGCGCATGCTCACAAGGTCCTCGGCGCTCAGCGGTTTCGGCGGGGCGGCAGTCACCGCCGTGCTTTCGGCGGTCGTCGCGGCCACCGACCGCGATGTCGCGACCGCGATCCGTCCGGCCGACGGTGCGACCGCGGGCGCCTCCACATCGGAGAGCGGCTTGGCCGTCGCTGAAAAGGCGGCCAAAGGCGCGGTAATGCCCGCGACGATGACCAAGCTCGTCAGGACCCAACTCGCCGACGCGGGACCGCGCTTCAGGCTGCCGTCGAGGACGCGGGCGATGCGGCGCTTCAGGCTGCTCTTGCCGGGAGCGACGCCATGCGCCGCAAGCAACACCGCCTGATTGTCATGCCGCGCGGCGCCGACCAGCAGCGTCGCGTAATCGGGACCGTCGATGTCGGCCAGCAGCACCGCATCGTCGGCTGCCTCCTCGCGCAGTTGGTGGCTCTCGCGCGCCAGCATCCATACGAGCGGGTTGAACCAGAACAGCGCGCAAGCGACCCGCGACGCGAGCAGCTTCGCCCAGTCGAGCCGCGCGACATGCGCCAGTTCGTGCGCGATGATCGCTTCGGCTTCGCCCACCGCCTGAACAGCCTTCGGGCTCAGCACGATCGTCGGGCGCAGGACGCCCCAGCTGATCGGCGATCGCAGCTCGTCGCTGACCAGCAGCGCGGTGCCATGTTTGAACCCCATGCGGCGCTGCGCTTCGGCCAGCGCCGACAGCCACGATCCCTCGACCAGAACCTCGGCCCGCCCTCGCATGGCGAACAAGCGCACCACCGCCAGCAGCATCACTCCGAACAACAGCGCAAGGGGGAGTGCGTAAACAAGGAGGGCGACGTCGGAAACCGCGGGAAACATGGCCGGGACCGATCCCGCAGCCTCCGTCGGTTTGGAAACGCCCGCGTCGGCACCGGCCGCTCGCGTCGGCGTGGCGGCCCTATGATCCGCGATCGCGCCGGCACTTCTCGCCGGCGCTGCCTCGGCGGCCCAGCTCGCGGGCAGCGGCTGCCATTGCGGCAAGGCAAGGCTGGCGACGGGCAGCGCCAGCAGCGCCAGCAGCCCGATATGCGCGACCAGCGACCGCTCGCCCGCCGACCGTTTGCGCACAAGGCGCAGCAGCCCCAGCGTCAGTCCGGCGATCAGCACCGACTTCCAGGCCAGCCCGATCAGGACCGCCGTCGTCATCATCGTCCCGCCCATCACTGGTTCCTCCCCTCGCGCGCCTGTTCGATCAGCTTTTCAAGCTCGTCGAGTTCGGCACCCGTCATCTCGTCCTGCATGCCGAGCAGCGCGGCGGCGGCGCTCGTCGCCGATCCGTTGAAAAAGACGCGCACGACCTGGCTCAGCGCCGACTTGCGCGCGGTCTTGTCCGACACGCTCGGCGCGTAGACGAAACCGCGTTCGGATGCTTCGCGCGCGACAAAGCCCTTGGCCTCGAGCCGCTTCAGCATTGCGCGGATCGCGGACCCCGAGAGCGCGTCGGACAGTGACTCGCCGATCTCGGTCACCGTCGAGGCTCCACGTTCATAAAGGATATCGACGATTTCGCGTTCCCGCGGCGGTAAACTGGACAGCATCGAATCACCTCATGCGCTACATTTGTAGCGTGCTACATTTGTAGCGCCCTCTTGGCAAGCGGTTTATTCAGCTATGACGGGTAGGCGGTGCGGTTCATGTGGAGCGGGCTTGCGGCCTGCCCCGCTTTTCCAACCGTGAGAACGCCGATTGTCCGGCAAAACGAAGAAGGGCCCCGCCTCGCGGCAGGACCCTCCAACCCTCTTGAATATGGCTACGCAAGAGGAAGCCCTTCGCCTCCCCGGGTCGCGAGGTCGGCATCGGTAAGGACGGTTAGGCGACGGCAATATGATGCGCCCTAACATGGATCAATTTTCATATGCCGTTGCAGACTGTCTCTGCAACGCTAGTCTTCTTGCATGACCCATTCGACCGTGATCGTGAACGACCGCATGCAGCGAGATTATCACTATACGCGCCTCGCCCCGATGGGACAGGCGTTCGATCCGGATTTTACGCCCGAACTGACCCCTGCAGAAATGCTTCGGCTTGGGGTCTTCTGCGGCAAATATATGACCGATTGCACAGACGAATTTCCCGCAAGCTGGTTCGAGAACGCCCGGTTGGCGCCGGACCGCCCCGACTGCAGCCTCAACTATTTCGGTGTGCGTGCCGGCGTCCTGTTGCGCGTCTGGATCGAAAAGGGATGGATATATCCCGACGACCCGCGCGGATGGTTCCAATGGTATTGCCGCTATTATTCGGGACGGCGGATGCCTGACGAGGATCGCCGCCAGATCGCGCGGTGGCGCGCGTTCCGCCGCCATGCTGCGCAGATTCGCAAGCATTGCGAACCCGGCGATCCCTTTTGCCGGCCGAAACAGCGCCAGGCGCTGCTGCAATGGGCCTATGACAGCCGGCATATCTGACGCCGGGCGCAAGGGAGATTTCCCTTCGACCCGCCGCGCATTATATCGGGGGTGCTCAGCAAGGGAGTTTCCACCGCATGCCGATCATCGCCGCCCGCGTTTATCATGACGGCAAGCTCGTCCGCGATTTAGGGCCCGACGAGGCGATCCCGGAAGATTGCGACGAGGGCGATTTTTTCTGGCTTGGCCTGTACGAACCGACACCCGAGGAACTCGCCGGCATCGCCAGACGCTTCGGTCTCCATCCGCTCGCGGTCGAGGATGCGCTGAAAGCGAACCAGCTGCCCAAGATCGAAGTCTATGGCGACCAGCTGTTCGTCATCGCGCGCACCGCCAATCTCGACGCCGACACGATCCAGCCGGGCGAGACAGCCTTCTTCCTTGGTCCGCATTTCTTCGTCAGCGTCCGCCACGGGTCGGCGCGCGCGCATACTGAGATCAGGGCGCGGCTCGAAACCTTGCCCACCAAGCTTGCGCACGGGCCCGACTATGTCCTCTATGCCGTGCTCGACTTCATCGTCGACGGCTACTTCCCCGTGATCGACGCGATCGAGGACCGGATGCTGGCAGTTGAGGACAGCGTGATGGATACCCCGCTCGACGCCTGGCAAATCCGCCACCTTTACAAGCAACGGCACGAGATCATCCGGTTCCAGCGGTTCGTGGGGATGATGAAGGAGGTCGCGGGACGGCTCGCGGCCGACGACGACCTGCCGCATATCGATCCGGTGGTGCGCCCGTTTTTCCGCGACGTGTGGGACCATGTACAGCGCGCCGAATTCCGGCTATCGGGACTTCGCGACGTCGCCGCGTCGGTGATCGAAACCAACGGGATGCTCGAACAACAGCGCCAAGGCGTCATCACCCGCCAGCTGGCTGCCTGGGCCGCGATCCTTGCCGTCCCCACCGCGATCGCCGGGATTTACGGCATGAATTTCCGCTTCATGCCCGAACTCGACTGGCGGCTGGGCTATCCGTTCGCGCTCGCGCTGATCTTCGGCGGATCGGGTCTCGTCTTCTGGCGCTTCAAGCATATCGGCTGGCTCTGAGCCTTGCCGCAGCGCCGCCTATATCCTAAATAGGATTTCACCGCTTTCTAACGGAGTACGCAGGATCATGGATCGCAACTGAACGCAGCCTAACCAGCCTTGCCTTCAGGAAAGCCTTGTCCATGCCCGCCATTACCGTTTCAGACCTTCACTGGTTCACGCCCGACGGCCGCGCCGTCCTTTCCGGCCTCGACCTCCAGTTCCAGCCCGAACGCACCGGCATCATCGGTCGCAATGGCGTCGGCAAATCAACACTGCTGCGACTGCTGACCGGCGAACTCGCGCCCGCGTCGGGTCATATCTTTATCGACGGCAGCGTCGCGATGCTGCGCCAGACGGTGCAGGTCCGCGCCGACGAGCACGTCGTCGACCTGTTCGCCGCCCGCGCCGCGCTCGGCCTGCTGCGTAGGGCTGAAGCGGGCGAAGCGACCATCGACGAAATCGCCGACGCCGACTGGACGCTCGAAGCGCGCCTCGACGAAGCGCTCGCCGATGTCGGCCTGTTGGTGCCCGTCGACACGCCGCTTGCCGAACTGTCGGGCGGGCAACGCACCCGCGCCGCGCTCGCGGGCGCGATGTTTGCCGCACCCGATTTCCTGCTGCTCGACGAACCGACCAACAATCTCGACGGCGAAGGGCGGCGGGCGGTACGCGACCTGCTCGCGCGCTGGCGCGGCGGCGCGATCGTCGTCAGCCACGACCGCGAGCTGCTCGAAGAAATGCACGCAATCGTCGAGCTGACCGGTCTGGGTGCCGCGCGCTACGGCGGCGGCTGGAGCGCCTATCGCGCACGCAAGGACGTCGAACAAGCGGCAGCCGAAGCCGAACTGGCCGGGGCCGAGAAGGAACTCGGCCGCGTCCGGCGGCAGGCCCAGATCGCGACCGAGAAACAGGACCGCCGCGACTCGCGCGGACGCGCCAAGGCCGCGCGTGGTGACATGCCCAAGATCCTGGTAGGCGGACTCAAGCGCCGGGCCGAGGAGACGCGCGCTGCCGGCAGCCGCATCGCCGAACGCCAGCGCCGAGGCGCCGAAGAGCAATTCTCCGGCGCGCGCGCAAGGATCGAGATCTTCGATCCGCTTTCGGTCGGCCTTGCCTCGACCGGCCTGCCCGCGTCGCGCACCGTCGTCAGGCTCGACCATGTCACGACGGGTTATGTAACGGACCGACCAGTCATTCGCGACCTATCGCTCACCATCGCCGGTCCCGAACGCGTCGCGATCACCGGCCCCAATGGCTCGGGCAAATCAACGCTGCTCGCGCTTGTCGCCGGAACGCTCCTCCCATGGAAGGGTCACGTGCGCGTGCCCGTCGGCTTCGCGCTCTTCGATCAGCGCGTCGGCCTGCTCGATCCGGCGCTATCGATCGCCAACAATTTCCTTGCCCGCAATCCCGGGACCACGAACAACCAGTGCCGCGCCGCGCTCGCGCGGTTCCGCTTTCGCGCCGATGCCGCCGACCGCATCGTCGGGAAATTGAGCGGGGGGCAGATGCTGCGCGCCGGGCTCGCCTGCGTCCTCGGCGCGCCGGTGCCGCCGCAACTGCTGATCCTCGACGAGCCCGCCAACCATCTCGACATCGACTCGCTGACCGCGGTCGAAACCGGCCTCGCCGCCTATGACGGCGCCCTGCTCGTCGTCAGCCACGACACAGCCTTTCTGGAGGCGATCGGAATCACGCGCGAAATCGTGCTCGGCGACCCTCAATAAGCCAGCGCACAGCCGTCGGCGCGCATCTCGCTCGCCGCGGCATAGACGCGGCGGTCGCCGTCGACGCGATGTTCGACGCATTGATAGCGTCCGAACCCGCCGTCGGATTCGCCCAGCGTCCAGCCGATATCGGCCAGCTGACGCTTGGTCGCATCGGGCACGCCGGTCTCGAGCCGCAGCACGCCATTGGTCCCCAGATCGGGCGAATCCTCACCCATCGTCTCCGACGATCCTTCATGATGCCAGCGCGGCGAATCGCCCGCGGCCTGGATCTCCAGCCCGTAATCGATACGATTGATCATGATCTGCGCTTGCCCCTGCGGCTGCATGTCGCCGCCCATCACGCCAAAGCTCATCCACGGCACGTCGCCCCGCGCGGCAAATCCCGGGATAATCGTCTGGAACGGCCTTTTACCCGGCGCATAGATGTTCGGATGCTCGTCAGCCAAGCTGAACAGCTGCCCGCGGTCCTGGAACATGAAGCCCAACCCGTCAGCAACCAGCCCCGACCCCATGCCGCGGAAATTCGACTGGATCATCGACACCATCATGCCGTCCTTGTCGGCGCAACTGAAATAGGTGGTGTCCCCGCGGCTCGGCGCCTGCCCCGGATGGACCGGGGTGAGCAGCCGGTCGGGACGGATCAGCTTGGCCCGCTCGGCGGCATAATCCTTCGACACGAGCCACTCGACCGGCACCTTGGCGAAATGCGGATCGGCATAATAGCGCGCGCGATCCTCATAGGCGAGGCGCTTGGCTTCGGCCTGCAAATGGATCGATAGCGCCGACTGGAAGCCCGCGCCCTTCAGGTCGAAATGCTCGAGGATGTTGAGCATCTGCAGCGTCGCAATGCCCTGCGTATTGGCGCCGAGCGCATAGACGTCGGTGCCGCGATAGCCGGTCTTGTGCGGTTCGATCCACTCGCTTCGGTGCGCCGCCATATCCTCATAGCGCAGCCAGCCGCCGATCCGCTTGAAATAGGCGTCGATCGTCCGCGCGATCTCGCCCTCGTAAAAGGCGTCGCGCCCGCCGTCGGCGATCAGGCGGAAGGTGCGCGCAAGGTCGGGGTTGCGGAACACCTGCCCTGCCGCCGGCCCCTTGCCGTCATTGACGCCATAGGTCCGCATCGCGTTGTCGATTTCCTCGATCCCGCGCCCCGGCTGGCGAAAGCCGGCAAGGCTGCGGCGGATATAATAAGCGATCATGTCGGGAACCGGCGCACCTGCCTCGGCATGCGCGATCACCGGCTCGAACAATTCCTTCCACGGCAATTTCCCGTAGCGCTGGTGCATCGTCCACCAGCCGTCGACCGCGCCCGGCACCGATACGCTGATCGCGCCATATGCGGGCAGCGTCCCGCCCTTCGCGCGCGACCGCACCGTGGCGAGGTCGAGCCCGAGCGGGCTCTTGCCCGATCCGGCTAGCCCCGCGAGCTTCTTTGTTTTCGGGTCCCAGATCATCGCATAGACATCGCCGCCGATGCCGTTCGCGGTGGGTTCGAGCAGCCCGAGGCACGCATTGATCGCGATCGCGGCGTCGATCGCCGAGCCGCCGCGCTTCAATATATCGATCCCCGCCTGCGTCGCGAGCGGATGCGCGGTTCCCGCCGCGCCACTCAGGCCATAGGCTGCGGTGCGCGAGGCGAAGCTCGCGCCGACGGGCCTGTCGCCGCCCTGAACATCGGGGCGCACGAAGCGATCTGCCCCCGCTTCCCAGACGGCCGGCGACGCGCCTGCCGCGCCCGGCTTGGGGGCGACCTTCGGTTTGTTGTCCTGCGCCAGCCCGACGGCGGGCAACAAGGCGGTGGCCGGCACGGCGGTCAGCAGGGTGCGACGATCCATCGATTTCTTTCCCCGTAAAAGAAACTGTTTTCGCGGCAGGCGCGGATCAGGGCAAGGCCGGATTCACTTATGATCCTGCGAAGGTCGGCCATCGTTGGCCCGACGGCTCACCGCCGCCGCGCCGTCCACGCCCGCACCGCAGCCATCGTCTTTTCGATATGCGCCTGCGGCTTGCTGTCGGTGTAGCTGAGCAGGATCGTCCCATTCGGCGCGATTACATAGGATGTGCGGTTCGACAGCGGTTTGCCGTCGGGCCCCTGCATCGTGGCGCCATATTGCGCCGCCACCTTCGCGCCGGGATCGGCGGCGACAGCGAATTTGTCGCGGCATTCCGACCGCGAAAATTCCGCGACGCGGTGGATGTTCCCCGCGGTCACGCCGACAACGCGCGCGCCGAGCTGGTTGAACCGCCCATTGGCTTCGGCGAACAGATGCGCTTCCATTGTACAGCCGGGGGTGAAGGCGGCGGGAAAGAAATAGAGTACGACCGGTCCGTTCCGCAGCGTTTGCTTCAGCGAGAGACTGAATTCCTTGCCAGCCTGCGCCGCGGTCAGCGTGAAGTCGGGCGCTTTCGCGCCTTGCTGGAGCGCCGCGAAGCTTTGCGCGGGCAGGACCGTCATCGGCAGGCAAAGGCCAAACGACGCTGCAATTTTCATCATCCAATTCATCTGGATTCCTTCGCCTTGAACACCGGACAGTTCGTGATAACGGAATGATAAAAACGGACGGTCGCGTCCATATCGATCATGCGCGCGCTCAATGCGGCACTGCACCGATCTCCACGCCGGTTTTGTCGTGCAGCGCAAATTTGTCGATGATGTCGGCGCTGGCACGGTTATAGCCTACAACCTCGACGCTGCGCCCCTCGCGCCGTAGCTTCGCGACAATCTTGTCGAGTGCGCCAACGCCCGAGATGTCCCAAAAATGCGCTGCCGAAACGTCGATCAGCACCGCATCGGCCCGGTCCTCGATTTGGAACGCGCGAGTAAAGCGATCGACCGAAGCAAAAAATATCTGCCCGCTGACGCGGTAGGTCGCGGTCATTCCATCGGGCGAAATGTCGCGCTCGACTGAAAACATTCGCTGCACCTTGCCTGCAAAAAACACTCCCGACAACAAGACGCCCGCCAAGACGCCGAGCGACAGGTCGTGCGTCGCCACCACCACGACCACCGTCGTCAGCATGACGATCGACGACGTGGGGGGATGCCGGCGCAGATTCGCAATCGAGTTCCAGCTGAACGTCCCGATCGAAACCATGATCATCACCGCGACCAGCGCCGGCATCGGCACCTGCCCGACGTACGGGCCGAGGACTGCCAGCAGGAACAACAGGAACGCCCCGGCGGTAAAGGTCGATAGCCGCCCGCGTCCGCCCGACGTCACGTTGATTACCGACTGGCCGATCATCGCACAGCCGCCCATGCCGCCAAAGAAGGCCGCGACGATATTTGCGCCGCCTTGCCCCGCGCATTCGCGCCGCTTGTCGCTGTCGGTATCGGTCATGTCATCAACGATCTGCGCAGTAAGCAGGCTTTCGAGCAGCCCGACCGCCGCCATGGTGAGCGAATAAGGCAGGATGACCCGGAGCGTTTCCCACGTCAGCGGTACATCGGGAAGCGCCAGGCTTGGCAGCCCTTCGGGCAGCTTGCCCATGTCGCCCACCGTATTGACCGGAAGGCCAAAACCGATGCTGATCGCCGACAGTACGAGGATCGCGATCAGCGGCGACGGCACTGCTTTTGTCAGGCGCGGTACCAGATAAATAATCGCCAGCCCGCCCGCTACCATGGCATAGGTTTCCCAGTCGACATTTGTCAGCTGCGGCACCTGCGCCATGAAGATAAGGATCGCCAGCGCGTTGACGAATCCCGTGATCACCGATCGCGACACGAACTGCATTAACAGGTCGAGCCGCAACAGGCCTGCTACGATCTGGACGAGCCCCATCAGGATCGTCGCCGCGAACAGATATTCGACGCCATGCTCGCGCACCAGCGGGATCACCAGCACCGCCACCGCTGCGGTCGCGGCGGAAATCATCCCCGTCCGCCCGCCAGTAAAGGCGACGACCATCGCGATCGCAACCGATGCATAAAGTCCGACGCGTGGATCGACGCCAGCGATAATGGAAAAGCCGATCGCTTCCGGGATCAGCGCCAGCGCAACAACGATACCGGCAAGGACTTCACGGCGAAAGGAAGCGCCGTCCGTGAACCACTCGCGGCGATAGGAATGGAAGGACGCGGGCATTATATTTCCACAACAAGGCACATGGCGCCGGGATCGGCACAGAAACAATGTGTGATGTCGTCCGGCGGATCGGCGGCCGGAATAGCCACCCGGAATTGCACCGGGTCCATGCGAGTGCGCGCCTCCTAGCTTGATGTCGCTATCGACGCAAGCCGCCCCTCTGGCCGGACAGATCGCCCCCCGCTTATGGCAACCCGGCAGCGAGTTTTGCTTGCCCGACCGCAGGGCGGTGGCGCCCGATTGACCGCGCGCCACAATCGGCGCAGCATCGGCGCATGACGCTCACTATCACCCCCAGTGGTCAGTCCTGCGGCGCGCGTGTTACCGGCGTCAACCTGACCCGGCCGCTCGATGCCGATGTGGTCGCCGCGATCCGCGCCGCATGGCTCGACCATCATGTTCTGTCCTTCCCCGACCAGAAGATGAGCGACGACGATCTGGAGCGCTTCACCGGCTATTTCGGCGGTTTCGGCGACGATCCCTTCATCCGTCCAATCCCGGGCCGCGAGCATATCATCGCGGTGAAGCGCCGGGCGGACGAGACCGCGCCGCTCTTCGCCGAAAACTGGCACAGCGATTGGAGCTTTCAGGCGCGTCCGCCCGCGGGAACCTGCCTGTTCGGCATCACCATCCCGCCGGTGGGCGGCAATACCGAATTTGCGAACCAGCACGCTGCACTGGACGCGATGCCCGCCGATCTATGGGCGCGCGTGGAAGGCCTGCAGGCGATCCACAGCGCCCGCGCGGGCTATGCGCCGCAGGGCATGTATGGTGCGGCGGACCCAAAAGGACCGAGGGGCCGCAGCATGGACATCCGTTCGGACGAGGAAGCGCTCGAAACCCAGCTTCATCCCTTCGTCCGCGCGCATCCCGAAACCGGTCGTCTCGGGCTGTTCGGTTGCGCGGGTTATATCATAGGCTTCGACGGGCTGGACGACGGCGAAGCGCTGTCTCTGCTCTACGAACTCATCCAGTGGCAGGGGCGCGAGGAGTTCCGCTACCGCTATGACTGGGAACCCGACATGCTGATCATGTGGGACAACCGCTCCCTGCTCCACCGCGCGACGGGCGGCTACGACGGCTACGACCGCCTGCTCCACCGCACGACGATCGCGGCGTGGGACGCCGTTCCGCACCCTGCCTGACGCCCGCCGTCTATCGTACGCGCCGCCCCTCGGCGGACGCCGAATAGAGATCGATGTCGCGGATTTCCTACCGCAGGTCGGCGTGGATACGCTCGGCAGTCGATTTCTGTGGCGGCGTATAGGGCGGCAGGCTTGGACAGACATGCGCCGACCGAGCGCCCCCGTCCTACACCGTTTCGCGCGCAAGCGTCGAAACCACGCCCCACGCGATCAGCGTTTGCCCGCCGAAATAGAGCGGCCAGACGAGCCACTGGGTGATGTCGTTTGAGAGCGCTCCGCCCTCGCCCGCGAAAATGAAAAGGTCGCTCGCAAGGAACAGCATCGCGCCGATCCCGGCGCGATAGCGCGGGAAACGGCTCGTCCATGCCGCCGCCGCCATCGCCGCGACGAACAGCGAATAGAGTGCGGCGTGCCACCAGCCGGGCGCGGGGCTCAGCATGCCCCAGACGATCGCGAGCGTCGCGGGCATCGTTAGCCAGACGAGCAGGCGCTGCGAAGATGTGAGCCGCGGGCGCCGGTTCATCAGATAGAGGGCGATCGCGATGATATGCCCGATAACGAACGCCACCGCCCCCGTCTCCAGCCCCTTCGCGTCGAGCAGCCAGTCGCCAAGCGCCCCGAATGCGAGCGTCGCCGCAATCATCCACCCATGTTTCCCGCGCGCATTCGCTGCCGCCCACAGCGCCAGCAATCCGACGCCACTTGCCTTCCACGCCCAGATCGTCGGACCGTCGAGCCGCTGGTACACCACTGCGAAGAAACTGACGCCGCCGAGCAGCGCCAGCCACCACAGCCAGCGCGCGCGATCCCAATTCTGCTGTGTCGTCATGACGTCCGCCCCTTTGCATCTTGCTCGCAACCGGCCTAGTGCGCGCCGAAGCGCACACAAGTAGAAAAGCCGAACGGCGCAACAAGCACAAATCAACGGACAGAGTAAATGACGTACGACATCCATATCATCGGCGGCGGCCTCGCGGGATCCGAAGCGGCCTGGCAGCTCGCCGAAGCCGGCTATCGCGTGCGTCTCTCCGAAATGCGCGGGGCCGGCGACATGACCCCGGCGCATCAGGGCGATACGCTGGCCGAGATGGTGTGCTCGAACAGCTTTCGCAGCGACGACGGCGACAGCAACGCCGTCGGCCTCCTCCACCGCGAAATGCGCGCGCTCGGCTCGATCATCATGCGCGAAGCCGACGCGACCAAGGTGCCAGCCGGATCGGCGCTTGCGGTCGACCGTGACCTGTTTTCGGGCGGCGTCACGCGCGCCCTGTCCGAACATCCGAACCTCACCATCGTCCGCGAACGCGTCGACACGCTGCCTGCCGAGGGCATGACGATCGTCGCGACGGGACCGCTCACCGCCGCGAGCCTGGCGGAGAGCATTGGCGCCGCGACGGGCAAGGATGCGCTCGCCTTTTTCGACGCCATCGCGCCGATCGTCTATCGCGACAGCATCGACATGGACATCGCGTGGATGGCGAGCCGCTGGGACAAGGTCGGGCCGATCGGCGACGGCAAGGATTATATCAACTGCCCCATGGACAAGGAGCAATATCATGCCTTCGTCCAAGGGCTGATCGACGGCGACAAGACCGACTTCAAGGACTGGGAGAAGAACACCCCCTATTTCGAAGGCTGTATGCCGATCGAGGTGATGGCCGAGCGCGGCATCGAAACGTTGCGCTTCGGTCCGATGAAGGGCGTCGGCCTCGACAATCCGCGCACCGGGCGCTGGCCCTATGCGGTCGTCCAACTGCGGCAGGACAATGCGCTCGGCACGCTGTGGAACATGGTAGGCTTCCAGACTAAGCTGAAGCACGCCGCGCAGGTCGAGTTGTTCCGCACCATCCCCGGGCTCGAAAAGGCCGAGTTCGCGCGGCTGGGCGGGCTCCACCGCAATAGCTTCATTCGCTCGCCCGAATTGCTCGACGGCCAGCTTCGGCTGAAATCGGCGCCGCATATCCGTTTTGCGGGTCAGATCACCGGTTGTGAAGGTTATGTCGAAAGCGCCGCGATCGGGCTCGTCGCCGCGCGCTTCGCGATCGCCGAACTTGGCGGGCGCACCCTGCCCCCACCGCCGCCCGAAACCGCGCTTGGCGCGCTTCTTGGCCACATCACCGGCGGCGCCGACGCCGCATCCTACCAACCGATGAACGTCAATTTCGGCCTCTTCCCGCCGCTCGCCGAGGATGTGCGCAAAAAGGACCGCAAATTGGGCTACACCCAGCGCGCGGGCGCGAAGCTAGCCGAGTGGATGAAGCTGGCCGACGGCGTTACGGCGTAAGGTCTCAACGTTGGAGCGGCGGCTTTGGGGCTGTGAGCAACCATACCCAATTGAGATACGCAGCCGTCCGCAACCGGTTAGTGCGGTACCTGCATGTTGCGGCTTTCTGGCGGGATATGGACGGTCAGCCCGTTGAGATCGGGCGTCAGCACGATCTGGCACGACAGGCGGCTGGTCCTGCGCACGCCGGCGGCGAGATCGAGCATATCCTCTTCCATCTCGCTCGTGGGCGGTAGGCGGTCGAAATCCTGCCTGTCGACGATGACGTGACAAGTCGAACAGGCCATCTGTCCTTCGCATGTCCCTTCGAGCGGCATGAGATGCCGCTGCGCTACGTCGAGCAATATGTCACCCGACTGCGCCTCGGCCTCGGTGCGTCCCTTGCCGTCGGCGTGGATGAAGGTGACGCGCATCAATTCACTCCCTGGAGGCGAGCAGCATCCTTGATTACGTTCAGCCCGTCACGCAATTCCTGCTCGCTCGTATAGCGCCCCCAGCCAAGCCGGATCGAGGCGCGCGCATCGGTCTCGCGGACACCCATCGCGCGCAGCACATGGCTGACCTTCCCGGAGCCGCTGCCGCAGGCGCTGCCGAGCGAAAAAGCGATTTCGCGCGCGTCGGACATCAGGCGGAGGCCGCTGACGCCCTCGCGGCGGATATTGAGGTTGCCATGATAACGCGGGTTTTCGGCGCCATTCAGCGTCCATTCGGACAGCAGGTCGCGCGCGAGCGACCACAGACGCTCGACATGGCTCGCGTCCTTGTCGAACCGCTCGGCAGCGAGCGCCGCTGCGGCGCCGAAGCCCGCGCACAGCGCGGGCGAGACGGTGCCCGACCGCATTCCCTGTTCCTGCGCGCCCCCGAACATCAGCGGCGGCAAGTCAACGCCGTCCCTCACCCACAGCGCTCCTATGCCCTTGGGCCCGTGAATCTTGTGGGCAGAGATAGCGATGAGGTCGGGCCCGTCCGGGATGGCGACGCGGCCGTAACCCTGCACCGCGTCGCAGAGCAACAGGCTCTTCTTCGCATGCGCGGCGGCGGAGAATTCGGCGACCGGCTGGACCGTGCCAACCTCATTGTTCACCAGCATTGTCGCGACGATGCCGCCTTCGGGAATCAGCGCGGTGTCGGGCGGCAGCGCCAGTCCTTCGCCATCGACGGGCAAAATCGCCGCATTCAGCCGTTCGAGACATTGCAGCGAGGCGGCATGTTCGATGCTCAACCCCGCGACGCCGCCCGGCATCGTCTCAGCGCCGCGCAGCAGCGCCCAGTTCAACGCTTCGGTCGCGCCCGAAGTGAAAAATACCCGCCCGCCCTTTGGCAGCAGCGCCGCGACCCGATCGCGCGCCACTTCGACCACTGCTGCGGCGGCGCGGCCGGCCTTGTGCGTGCTCGATGGGTTAGCGAACCCGTCACCCCCAAAATCATCGGCCCCCGGTCCACCGAGCCAGCGCAGCATCGCCTCGCGCGCCTCAGGAGCGAGCGGGGTAGTGGCTTGATAGTCGAGGTAAATCATTCGCCGAAAATGTCCTTGTTGCGAACGATTCGCAAAAGTTGCAAGTTGAGACTTATTTTCTATATAGGCGCCAGTCCCGCTCCGCCACCCCGCCCCTCGGCGAATCACTGGCAAGCCCAAGATATATAGAAGGTGCGCCCATGCCCGACGTCATTTTTCCCGGCCCCGAGGGCCGCATTGAGGGCCGTTTCTCGCCCCCGCCGCGCCCGCGCGCACCCGTGGCGCTGATCCTTCACCCGCACCCGCAGGGCGGCGGCACGATGAACGACCGCATCACGCAGGCGATGTACAAAAGCTTCGTTGCGCGCGGTTTCGCTGTGCTGCGCTTCAACTTCCGCGGTGTTGGGCGCAGCCAGGGTACGTTCGACAACGGCATCGGCGAACTGAGCGATGCGGCCTCGGCGCTCGACTGGGTCCAGTCGATCCATCCCGAAGCGCAGACGACCTGGGTCGCGGGCTTCAGCTTCGGGGCGTGGATCGGGATGCAGCTCTTGATGCGACGCCCGGAAATCCGCGGCTTCCTGTCGGTCGCGCCACCAGCGAACATGTACGACTTCAGTTTTCTCGCGCCCTGTCCCTCGTCGGGCATCATCGTCGCGGGCGGCCAAGACGAGATCGTGCCGCCGAACGCCGTGCAGAAACTGGTCGACAAGCTCCGTACACAAAAGGGCATCACCATCCATCACGACGAGATCCCGCGCGCCAATCATTTCTTCGAGCATGAGCTCGACCAATTGATGAAGTCGCTCGACAATTATCTGGATATGCGGCTCGCGCCCGATTCGCCTATCCGGTGATCGAAAACTTCCTCCCTGTGCCGCAGGCATGGGGAAGGTGGCAGCGACGTAGCTCCTGACGGAGGGGCAAATGGCGCGACGTTTCAGCCCCTCCACCACCGCTTCGCAGCTACCCCTCCCCACCGCTTCGCGGCAGGGAGGATCGAGGCTATTTCACCGGCACCAGCCAGATCGCGACATTCGCGAACATCACCAGCGCTGCGACCAGCATCAGCAGCGCGCGGCGCCGGTCGCCCCGGCGAAAGACAAGCACGGCGCCGCCTGCCATCAGCACGCCGGTCAGCATCAGGATGGACATAATCGTGTCGGACATGTGGTGACTTTATCGGCACCGTCACAAATTTGCCACCTCGCTTATGGTCAATCCTCGCAGCTTCGCCTAAAGCGCGCTCATCGATTCCCTTAGACCCCGCGGGAGCCGCACCATGCGCATCGCCATCGCCTCCGACCACGCCGCTTACGAGCTCAAGGCCGTACTTGCCGACTGGCTGCGCGAACAGGGGCACGAAGTCGAAGACCTCGGCACCAACGGCCCCGAAAGCGTCGATTATCCCGATTATGGATACAAGCTCGGCGAAGCGATTGCCGAGGGCCGCGCGGAACGCGGGGTCGCGCTCTGCGGGTCGGGCATCGGCATCTCGATTTCGGTCAACCGCAACCCCGCCGCGCGCTGCGCGCTCGTATCCGAGCCGCTGTCCGCAAAACTGTCCCGCGAACATAATGACGCGAACGTCGTCGCGATGGGCGCGCGCCTGACCGGTATAGACATGGCCAAAGCCTGCGTCGACGCCTTCCTCACCACCGATTTCGCCGGCGACCGCCATACGCGCCGCGTCGACAAGCTTTCCAATCCCCCTGTCAATTTGGCCCAACTGGAGACCAGCCGATGACCACAGAAACGCTCGACAAGCCCATCAAATCGGCAGGCTATTTCACCGATGGCGTCGGCACCGTCGACCCCGCGGTCGCGGCGGCGATGAAGCATGAACTCGAACGCGAACAATATCAGATCGAACTGATCGCGTCGGAGAATATCGTCTCGAAGGCGGTCCTCGAAGCGCAGGGTTCAGTTTTCACCAACAAATATGCCGAAGGCTATCCCGGCCGCCGCTATTATCAGGGCTGCGCGCCGTCGGATGAGGTCGAGACGCTCGCGATCGACCGCGCCAAGCAGCTGTTCGACTGCGGCTATGCCAACGTCCAGCCGCATTCGGGCGCGCAGGCGAACGGAGCGGTGATGCTGGCGCTGACCAAGCCGGGCGCGACGATCCTCGGCATGAGCCTCGACGCCGGCGGTCACCTGACCCACGGCGCGCCGCCCGCGATGTCGGGCAAATGGTTCAACGCCGTGCAGTACGGCGTGCGCGCCGACGACCATCTCGTCGATTTCGATCAGGTCGAGGCGCTGGCGATGGAACATCGCCCTGCGCTGATCATCGCGGGCGGCTCGGCCTATCCGCGCACGCTCGATTTCGCGCGTTTCCGCAAGATCGCCGACGATGTCGGCGCGCTGCTGATGGTCGACATGGCGCATTTCGCGGGCCTTGTCGCCGGCGGCGTTCATCCTTCGCCGATGGAGCATGCGCATGTCGTCACCACGACGACACACAAGACGCTGCGCGGTCCGCGCGGCGGCATGATCCTGACCAATGACGAAGCGATTGCCAAGCGCATCAATTCGGCGGTCTTTCCCGGGCTGCAGGGCGGCCCGCTGATGCACGTCATCGCCGCCAAGGCCGTGGCATTCGGCGAAGCGCTCCGCCCCGAGTTCAAGGATTATGCGAAGGCAACCGTCGCCAATGCGCAGGCGCTCGCCGGCCGGCTGAAGGCGCGCGGCGCCGATGTCGTCGCGGGCGGCACCGATACGCACCTCGCGCTGATCGACCTGCGCCCGCTCGGCGTCACCGGCCGCGACGCCGACGAGGCGCTCGAACGCAGCGCGATCACCTGCAACAAGAACGGCATCCCCTTCGATCCGCTGCCGCCGGTCAAGACCAGCGGCATCCGCGTCGGATCACCCGCGGGCACTACGCGCGGCTTCGGCATCGCCGAATTCGAGGAAATCGGCGATATGGTTGCCGACGTGCTCGAGGCGCTGCGCGACAAGGGCGAACATGGCGACGCCGACGTCGAAGCCGATGTTCGCGGCCGGGTTCGCGCGCTGTGCGAACGCTTCCCCATCTATCAGGGATAAGGGCAATGGCGCGGCAGCACCCCGAGGAACCGACTCTGGTCGAGCTGACGATCGAAGAGATCAAGGCAATGGGCAAGCAGGGGGTCAAGCATCCCTCGACCAAGCCCGTGCTGATCGGCGGCGGCCTCGGCGCGGCCGCCGGGCTAATCCTGCCCATCGTGAGCTGGCCGGTCGGCCTGTTCGCGGGCGCCGCCATCGCGCTCGTCAGCCGGGTTAAACGCTAACCCATGCGTTGCCCCTATTGCGGACATGAAGACAGCCAGGTCAAGGATAGCCGTCCGACAGAGGACGGCGCGGCGATTCGTCGCCGGCGCCAGTGCGAGGATTGCGGCGCGCGCTTCACGACCTTCGAACGCATCCAGCTTCGCGAAGTCGGGGTCACCAAGGCCGACGGTCGCCGCGAACCCTTCGACCGCGAAAAACTGATGCGCAGCATCCAGATCGCGTGCCGCAAGCGCCCGATCGACGGGGCGCGCATCGAACGACTGGTGTCGGGCATCCAACGCCAACTGGAAACCTCGGGCGAGAGCGAAGTGCAGGCGCAGCAGATCGGCGGGATGGTGATGGAGGCGCTGAAAGGCTTCGACAGCGTTGCCTATATCCGCTTTGCCAGCGTCTATCGCGAATTTACGGAAGCCAAGGACTTCGAAGAGTTCGCCTCCTCGGTCACCGAGGCTGCGCTCAAAAATTGAGCTCCGCTCTTCCCCCCGTCATCGTCCTCGTTCGCCCGCAGCTTGGCGAAAATATCGGCAAGGCGGCGCGCGCCATGCTCAACTTCGGGCTGACCGAACTGCGCCTTGTTTCCCCGCGCGACGGCTGGCCCAATCCCGACGCGGGTCCAGCGGCTTCGGGCGCCGATATCGTGCTGGCGGACGCGCGCGTGTTCGACACGCTCGCCGGTGCCGTCGCCGACTGCACGGCTATCTATGCGACCACGGTGCGCAAACGCGGCGTGACCAAGCCGGTGCTGACGCCCGAGGCCGCGGCACGCGAAGTCCATGCGAGCGCAGGGCGTTCGGCCTATGTCTTCGGCGCCGAACGCTCGGGGTTGGACACCGACGATGTCGCGCTGGCGCACAAGATCGTCACGGTGCCGATCAACCCTGAATTCGCCTCGCTGAACCTTGCGCAGGCGGTGATCCTGCTTGCCTATGAATGGTCGAAGCATCTCCCGAGCGGGGTCGAGGGCGGCGTGACGCTGGCCAGCCCGCCCACGGTCGAACTCGACTCGCCCGCGCCACATGGCGAACTGGAAGGCCTGATCGACCATCTCGTCCGCGATCTCGACACGGCGGGCTATTTCTTCCCGCCCGACCGCCGGACGAGGACGCTTCGTACCCTGCGCACGGCGCTGACCAAGACGGGTTGGTCGTACAACGATATCCGGATGATGCGCGGAATCATTACCGCGCTCGGCCGGACGCCAAGGTCGCGATAGGCCAGCCGGTCAGTCAGCAGCGCGCAAGCTGTCCCAGCGGACGGTTTCATAGGCGATCGATTGCTCGACCAATTCGTTCCACACCGCGCGCAACCGTTCGGGTTCCAGTCCGGCAGCTGCGGCTTCACGGCCTACATTGTCGAGTACCTGCGCCTTCCGCGCCTCGTCGCGCACCGCGTTCCTGTCGCCTTTGATACGCGCGGCTGCATCCATATAGCCAAAGCGGCGTACGAGCAGCGCGACGAGCTCGCGGTCGACTTGGTCGACCCCGGCGCGCACTTCGGTCATGGTTTCGCACTGTTCGGGAAGTTTGGCGGACGTCATGCGCGCTGCCTTTAACGGCTTTTTCCGCTGTGTCGAGCAGCGGCTGCAAAGCTTGACTTTGCACCAATCGCCGTCTAACCGCGCGCCTTCGCAATGGACTCCGCACCCCGGTGAAGCGGCGGTCGCATATGGCATATCGTCCATATGGTGCGACCCGGGACCCGCCGAAATCCTTCGGCAAACAGCATATTGGAGACGACATATGTCGAAGCGCCAGAGCGCCAAGTATAAACTCGACCGCCGGATGGGCGAAAACATCTGGGGTCGCCCGAAGAGCCCGGTCAACCGCCGCGAATATGGCCCCGGCCAGCACGGCCAGCGCCGCAAGGGCAAGATGTCGGACTTCGGCATCCAGCTCCGCGCGAAGCAGAAGCTGAAGGGCTATTACGGCGACATCACCGAAAAGCAGTTCAAGAAGAACTATTTCGAAGCGTCGCGCATGAAGGGCGACACCGGCCAGAACCTGATCGGCCTGCTCGAGCGCCGCCTCGACGCGGTCGTGTATCGTTCGAAGTTCACCCCGACGATCTTTTCCGCGCGCCAGCTTGTTAGCCACGGTCACGTCTATGTGAACGGCGTGAAGTGCAATGTCGCGAGCCGCCTCGTGAAGCCGGGCGACGAAATCACCCTCGGCAAGAAGGCGCAGGAAATGGCGCTGGTCGCCGAAGCGCAGAGCCTGCCCGAGCGCGACCTGCCCGAATATCTGGCGGTCGACGGCACCAAGACGACCTATGTCCGCGTGCCCACGCTCGACGAGGTGCCCTATCCGGTGAAGATGGAACCGAATCTGGTCGTCGAATTCTATTCGCGCTGATCCGGCGGTTCACCCGCACGAAATCAAAGGGGCGGTCCGGCGACGGGCCGCCCCTTTTTGCTTCAGTGCGGCAGAAAGGCCGATATCTTGCGGAGCATGTCGGCGCGCGCCTCGCCCTCCTCCAGCGAATGGGCGAGTTCGGGATATTCGATCAGTTCGACACGCTTCCCCTTGTCCTCCAGCGCGCGGCGCATCGTGCGCGACTGGGCGACATCGACATTCTGGTCGTATGTGCCGTGGAACATCAGCACGGGCGCCTGGATCGCATCGGCATTTTGCGCGGGCGATCCTTCCCGGATATGCGGACCCGCACCGATGAATTTGGCATTGATCCGCCCGGCTCCCTCGCGCGACGCTTCGTCCTTCAACTGCGCAAGGTCGGTGACGGGGGCAATGGCGACGAGAGCTTTGAACAGGCCGGGCGCCAGGACGCCCGATTGCAGCGCGGCATAGCCGCCATAGGACCAGCCGACGATCGACAATCTGGCCGGGTCGACGCCCTGTCCCGACACCAGCCAGCGCCCGCCATCGACGATATCGCCGACCGCGGCTTTCCACGACTGAAAACCGTTATTCTGGTACCATTTGTCGCCGTATCCCGACGATCCGCGGTAATTGGGCTGCAGCACGGCATGGCCGCTTTGCGCGAAATATTGCGCCAGCCAGTCGAAGCCCCATTCGTCGCGTGCCGACGGACCTCCATGCGGCATCACGATGGCGGGCAGTCCTTTCGCATCCTCGCGGCCCGGCGGCAGCGTCAAATATCCCGGCACCATCGTACCGTCGGCAGCAGGATAGGTGATCGGCTTTACAGGCGACAAAGTCGTTTCCGCGAGCTGGACGCGCGCGGACAACAGCGGACGCAATTCCTTCGCTTTGGGCGTGTAAAGATAGTAGGTGCCGGGATCGGCATCGGATTCTGCGCGGATCAGGTAACGACCCTCGTCCGCCGAGGCGTCGACAATGGCAACCTGCTTGCCGCCGAGCGCCTTCGACAGGGCGCCGGTCATCCGTGCCAGCGGTGCATCGGTCATCACCGCCTCGCGCTGGTCGGTGGCATAGGAGACGCCGACGATGCGGCCGTTCCGGCCGATACGTATGATATCGTCGACATCGACCTCGGGATGCGAAAAGATGGTGGTTTTCGTCCCGCTCCCGTCGAGCGCCATCGCGACGACCGCCTTGCGACCGTCTATCTTTTGGAACCCGTAAACGCGGTTCGTCGCTGCATCGATCGCCGCCGGCTCGAAGCCATCCTCGTTGACGATATCGGTTTGCGCGAGCGGCTGCCACGATCCGCCATCCTTGGCACGGAAAAAGAAACGGATCACCGGATCGAGCTGCCCTGTACTACTCAAAAAGCTCTGCGTCGCCATGATCCGCACATTGCCATGGCCGTCGGACAGGTACGCGATCGCGTTGCGGTTGGGCGCTTCAACGCGGCGGGCGGTCGCTTTCACCGTATCGACACGATCAACGCCCAACCCTTCCCCGCTTTCGGCAATGCGCGTATTCATCGCATTTTCGGGGACATAGCTTCGCGTCATCAACAGCGAGCCATTGTCGGTCGATGACCAGTCGATGACGCTGCCGCCACGCAAATCGGCGTAAAGCGACCGGTGACTGCGACCTTTGCTAAGCAGGCGGACATTCCCCCCAGCGGCGTCGAGCGCGACGATATTGGTCGCTCTCATGACCTCCCCTGCGACCTCGGCGCGGACAAAGGTTTGGCAGGCAAGACGTTCGTTGGTCACCCAGCCGCACCAGCTGAGATTGCCGCCATCGCCCCCGTCGCTCGTCAGGATACTGCGCGGAGTGGCACCTTCGACGGTATCGACGACATAGAGGTTCCGGGTCCGCCTTGCCCCTTGCCCGACGAACGCCAGATGATTGCCATCGGGCGACAGGCTGACGTCCAAAATCGATTCCAGGGAGCCGAAACGCGCAGCATTGTCGACGTCTTGCGCGCCGACCGGCGCATTTACCGATAAGGCCACCGCAAAGGCCGCGATCGAAAAGCCGCGCCCCACCCATTTCGTCCAAATCATTAGAATCCCCCGTTGGTTTCGGGCGACAGACTGGCAAAAAGCGGAAGATTATCAAGCATTTTTCGGACGCTATCGACGGCATTTGGGCGGACCGATCCAATCGTCACCCGCCTTGCATCGGGGCGCCGCGGCTGGCACAAGCCCACAATCGAATACGAAAAACCGAGGAATTTTCATGCTTCGTTTCCCCCGATCGACCGCAGCCTTTGCGGTTCTCCTGACCGTTGCCGCGTGCAATGCTTCCGACAAGACGGCGACGTCCGCCGTCGCCATCCCCGACGTCGAAATCCCCGAGCTGTCGCTCTCGACGCTTCAGGACGTGACCAAGGAATTGTCGTCGGACGCCTATGAAGGCCGCGCCCCCGGCACTGCGGGCGAGGAAAAGACAGTCGCCTATATCATCAAGAAATATGAGGAAGCGGGGCTGAAGCCCGGAAACAACGGCAAGTGGACGCAGGACGTCCCGCTGGTCGAGATCACCGCGAAAAACGCGACACCCCTCACTTTCACCGGCGGCAAGACGCCAGTCACCGCGCAATATGCGAAGGACTATGTCGCGTTCAGCTGGCGCGTCCAGCCGAAGACCGAAGTGAAGGACAGCGACGTCGTCTTCGTCGGTTACGGCATCAACGCTCCCGAAAAGGGCTGGAACGACTACGCCGGGCTCGATGTAAAGGGAAAGACCGTCGTCGTCCTCGTCAACGACCCCGACTGGCAGACCAAGGAAGCCAAGGGCGAATTCAACGGTCGCGCGATGACCTATTACGGCCGCTGGTCATACAAATATGAGGAAGCCGCGCGGCAGGGTGCCGCCGCGGTGCTCATCGTCCACGACACCGAACCCGCGGCCTATGGCTGGAACGTGGTCGAGAGCAGCAACACCGGCACGCAATATCTGGCCGAAAGCAAGGACGGCGGCGCCAAGGAAACCGTCGCCAACGGTTGGATCCAGCTTGCCAAGGCGAAGGAACTTTTCGCGAGCGCGGGGCAGGATTTTGACAAGCTGCGCGAAGACGCGATGAAAAAGGGTTTCAAGCCCGTCGCGCTGACGGGCGTGAAGGCGAATTTCGGCTTCGACAATGAAATCTCGAAGAAGATGTCGCGTAACGTGATCGGCGTGCTGCCGGGCGCGAAGCGTCCCGACGAATATGTCCTCTACACCGGCCACTGGGATCACCTCGGGCGCTGCACGCCCGTCGGCGGCGACGACATCTGCAACGGCGCGGTCGATAATGCGAGCGGCATCGCCGGCCTCGTGACGCTGGCACAGGCGTTCCAGAAAGCCGGTGCGCCCGACCGCAGCATCGTATTCCTCGCCGTGACCGCCGAGGAATCGGGGCTGCTCGGCTCGAAATATTATGCCGAAAACCCGGTCTTCCCACTCGCGCAGACGGTTGGCGGCGTGAACATGGACGCCCTCAACGCCATCGGCCCGGCGAAGGACATCGTCGTCGTCGGCGGCGGCAAGTCCGAACTCGACGCCTATGTCGAAAAGCTCGCCAAGATGGAGGGCCGCACGATCAAGGCCGAACCGACCCCCGAAAAGGGCTTCTACTACCGCTCGGACCACTTCAGCTTCGCCAAGCTCGGCGTACCGATGTTCAACTTCGGCAGCGGCGACGATCTGGTCGAGGGCGGGGTCGAGGCCGGCAAGAAGGCAGCGGAAGACTATGAAAAGAACCGCTACCACGCGCCGGGCGACGAATATGAGGCGATCACCAACTGGAACGGCATGATGTCGGACCTGCGCCTCTATTACGCCGCGGGCCGCATGCTGGCGATGACCGACGCCTGGCCGAACTGGGTCGAGGGCGACGAATTCCGTGCCGCCCGCGACAAGTCGCGCGCCGGGAAGTAATGACGACAATCGCTCCTCCGCAATTGCGGGGAGCATCGTGTTCCGGCAATCCGGAATGGCAGTGGCCATTCTGGATTGCTGCGTTTTGGACGAGATGATCGATGTCACGGGCATCGACGCAAGGGACTATCACGCGATGACCCACCGCATGCCCGCCGAATGGGCGCCCCATGATGCCGTCTGGATCGGCTTTCCGCACATGGCGGAGGAATGGTCGAGCCAAATCGATGCGGCGCGGCGCGATGTCGCGACCTTTGCCAATGCCGTCCACGACGGCGGACGTGGCGAGACCGTGCATCTGCTCGTGCGCGACCATGAGAATGCCGACATTGCCGAGGCGCTCGTCGATGAGGGGGTGCAGTTGTTCGTCGCCCCCTTCGGCGATATCTGGCTGCGCGACACGGGGCCGATCATCGTTGGCACGGGCGCCCAGCGCGAGGCGCGCAACTTCGACTTCAACTGGTGGGGTAACAAGTTCGTGATGCCCGGCGACCGTGAGGTCGGGGCGATCTTGGCCGCGCAAGCGAACCTGCCAACGCAGCACCTCGACTGGGTGCTCGAAGGCGGCGGAATCGACGTCGACGGCACCGGCCTTTGCGTCACGACCGAGGAATGTCTGCTTAACAGCAACCGCAACCCGACGCTGACGGGGGAGGATATCGCGGTGCGCCTGCACCAATCGCTCGGCATCGACCGCATATTGTGGCTCGGCAACGGGCTCGTGGGGGACCATACCGACGGCCATGTGGACAATCTCGCGCGCTTCGTCGGCGAAGGCCGGCTGGCGCTGCCCGTCGCGGCGGGCGATGACGATCCCAACGCGCATATCTATGCCGACGCGCGGGCACGGACGGCGGCGTTCGGCGATGTCGAGATCGTCGATCTGCCCTCGCCCGGCCGCGTGGAGATCGGCGGCGAGATCGCGGCGGCGAGCTATATGAACTTCTACATCGGTAATACGACGGTCGTCGTGCCGACCTATGGCGTCGCGAACGATCAAGCCGCGGTCGATGCCCTCGCTGCACTGTTCCCCGATCGCCGCGCGCTTGGCGTTCCCGCGCAGGGGATCATCGTCGGCGGCGGAAGCTTCCACTGTTCGAGCCAGCAGCTTCCGGCCTAGCATCGGGCGCGAAGCCCCCTATATTCCGCGTCGATTCTCGCGCCATCACGGACGAAACATGACCCGCACCATCACCGTCGCCGCGCTGCAGCTTCCCCTGCCCGGCCCCGTCGAACCCAATATCGAGGCCGTCTCCGCGCTCGTCGAGCAGGCCGCGGCCCAAGGCGCGCAGATCATTTTGCCGCCGGAACTCTTCGAAGGTCCCTATTTCTGTCAGGTGGAGGATGAGGCGCTGTTCGCATCCGCCCGCCCGACCGCCGAGCATCCGAGCGTCACGGCGATGCAGGCGCTGGCCGCAAAGCTGAAGGTCGCAATCCCGACCAGCTTTTTCGAAAAGGACGGGCCGCATTATTACAACACGCTCGCGATGATCGGCCCCGATGGCGGCATCATGGGCATTTATCGCAAGAGCCACATCCCCGACGGGCCGGGATATGAGGAAAAATATTATTTCCGCCCCGGCAACACCGGCTTCAAGATCTGGGATGTTTTCGGCGCGCGGATCGGCGTCGGGGTATGCTGGGACCAATGGTATCCCGAATGCGCGCGCGCGATGGCGCTGATGGGCGCCGAACTGCTTTTCTACCCGACCGCCATCGGCAGCGAGCCCTATGACGCCGATCTCGATACCAGTCGCATGTGGCGCCGCGCGATGCACGGCCATGCGGTGTCGAACTGCATGCCGGTGATCGCCGCCAACCGCATCGGCAGCGAGGGCGACGCCAGTTTTTATGGCCACAGTTTCATCACCGACGAATGGGGCGACATGACGCAGGCCTTCGGCGCAAGCGAAACCGGCGTGTTGGTCGAAACGATCGATCTTGACCGCGCCGCAAAGCATCGCGCCGGCATGGGTTTCTTTCGCGACCGCCGACCGCAGCTCTACGGGCGGCTCGTCGAGGACATCTGACAAGAGACTGGGGGCAAGCGATGGAACTACCCGACGACATCTTCACCGAGCCGGAGGACGTCGATCCCGAAACGCTGGCCAACCTCGGGCCGCTACGCCGGCTGGCGGGCATGTGGGAGGGCGAGCGCGGCGTCGACGTCAATCCCAAGGCCGACGGCCCCGAAACGCGCAAATATTGCGAGCGGATCGAGATGCAGCCGATCGATCCGCAGGCAAACGGCCCGCAACTCTTCTACGGCTTGCGCTACCATGTCCACATCAACACGCGCGAAGAAGATATCACCTTCCACGACCAGGTCGGCTACTGGCTTTATGAAGCAACGACCGGCCTGATCCTGCAGACGCTAGCGATCCCACGCGGACAGATCGCGATCGCGGCCGGCCATGCCGCACCCGACGCGAAACGGCTCGTCGTGAAAGCGGAGCGCGGCCAAACCGAATATGGCATCTGCTCGACGACGTTCCTCGACCTCGCCTTCCGTACCGACAGCTATGAATTCGCGGTCGATTTCCACGACGATGGATCGTGGAGCTACGTCTCGGACACGATGCTGATGGTGAAGGGCCGCGACGAATTGTTCCGGCACCGCGATCACAACCGGCTGACCAAGGTTGCCGAGCCCGACCTCAACCCTTGGGCAAAGATCGTCCGCGGCGCCGCCTGAGCCTCAGCTTTCGAAGCGGTGGATACTCTCGAGGTCGGTGCGATCGAGCGGCTGGGTGAGCCAGAGCCCGCCGCGCCCGGCGCGCGACCAGCGCACGATGGCGCGGCGCTTGACTCCGCCCGCCAGGATCAGGTCCAGCTCCTTGCCGACCTCCAGATGGCCGTCATGGATGAAACCGGCGCCATTTTGCGACAGGTCGACGAGTTCGATCTCGCTTGGTCCGTCGTCGGTCACCGCCTGCGCGCGCGTATGCACGGGCAGACGCGGCTGGCGGTATCCGGTGGCGCGCTGCTCGGCCGCCAGCTGCTTGAGCACGCCAGCAACATCGACTTCCTTGTCGAATGAGACGCCGCAACGCCCCGCATCGGACCAGACCACTTCGCCGCGAATGACGACCGTGTCGGAAAGCGCGATTTCGAGTTTTTCGCCGACCGCAATCGGTACGTCGGCGGCAAGCATCATGCCGCGGTCGGAAATATTGCGAACGCGCCACAAGCCAGCATCGCCGTTGCGCACAACCTTGGCGATGCGCCACACCGTACGATAGCGATCGCCGCCGCGGCGATCGCCCGCTGCAGCGGCGGCGTGCTCCTCTGCCGGATCGGAGAAGAGACGTTGATTCATGGCCATCACCTTATCCAAACAGCGTCAGATGAAAACAGTAAGATCCTATCAATACTGCAAAATACTCAAAATGCGCAAAATGATAATATCTGGATTTTAATTGTTATTCAATTGCATTGATAATCATAGTTAACGAAAATTCGATATGCCCGCTTCACGCCGGGCCACCGATCGCCTTGCCGACTGAATAATTCCGCATTTTTCATAATTTACGGTGCGCAAGCGCCCGGATTAAGTGCCAATGTGGAAACAATCGCAGCCAAGCAGGTCGGCGCGCGGGCGAGCCGCGCATCGCATCGATCGAAAGGAAATGGTGCCCCTGGCCGGAAACGTCCGGCTAAGTCTTTCAATAGTTTGGCGCCTACTGCCGTAATCTTTGGCGGGGCGGCGCTTTCAATTCGGGCCGCAACGAGACTGGCATCTCGCGCGGCCCTGACCAACGATGAGGTGACATCGCATGGCTAACGGATATGATAGCTTCGCCCGCGCACAATTGGAACGGGCAGAAAATTGGGATGAGGCAATCAAAGCGATGCCCGCCCTACACTTCCCCAAATCATGGGCTGTGACGATCATTCCGCCATTCTGCGGAGCGATGGCGCGCTTCCTTGTCGAGAAAGGCTCTGCGCGGGTTTCCGTCTATGCCGACTTCAATGAGGCGCTTGGCTATTACGGCGGACCGCATTGGGAGATTTATCCCGGCGTCAGCGGCGAAAACGAGCGGTTCGACATTTCGGACAGCGAAACCCTGCTTAGCGAAATTGGCAAGTCCCTACGCAAGCAATCGCGAAAGGCCCCAGCATGACCGACAACTCTACTGCCCGTGACGATACGGGGATGGGAGGCGTCCGCTTCGATTGCCCGTTCGATGTGCGTTTGGCGAGATGTCCGTATTTGGTCCTGCCAAAGCTGGCATTGCAGGCGATGCCGTTTGAATGGCGCGACCGCCTCGAGGCCATGCTTGCCGAGATGGATGCGACCGGCATGGAAACACCCGCCTATGTCGTTCTACGCGATGATGGGCCAGACGGCGAATACACCAAGGCCCACTGCGTCAATCGCGAGACAGGCTTCATTCGCATTCGCCGCGCTCCCGATGATCCGTGGGCGAATTACCGCCACAGTCGGGTCGAGGACATTTGCCCCGGCTTTAAGCGCCCACACGACCCGCTTCGTTGGTCGGACGCCAAGGAGCCAACCCCATGACCACCCCTAATCCAGACCCCCTCCCCGATACTGTGGGGGGAGGGTGGCTCCGGATGACTGGAGGCGTCACGCGCGCGGTTATTCTCGTCGGGCGCTATTCGATCAAGATCCCTCGCCTGCGCTACGGCTGGGCGAAGCTGCTCTATGGCTTGTTATCCAACATGACCGAGGCGCGTTTCACGCCGTTGGCTGACCAGTTTCGTCTTTGCCCTACCGTCTTTTCAATACCGGGCGGCTTCCTGAACATCCAGCGGAGATGTGCGCCTTTGACGGATGAAGAATGGGAGGCGACCAAGCTGAACAATAATGATGTTCATGGAACCGGCGAGTGGCAAGGCATGGAATGCGATTTCAAGCGCGACAATTTCGGGACGCTAGACGGGCGGGTTGTCCTGCTCGATTTTGGAGAGATAGGATGATTTTCCCGCTCTGGAAATTCTGGACCTACACTCCTTGGGGATGGCTGGCGGCGATCCTTTGGAACTTGTGCGAGTTGCTTGGTGTGCGGTGCCCCTGGGCGCATATCGTGTTCGGTTTAATCATCGGACGCAAAGGGCGCCTCTCTCCCCTCAACAATAAGGATGAAGAGAATGGGTGACGAGGAACGGCTATGCCCCGCCGACGCGTTGGCCAAGGACATCGGGCGCAAATGCTCTGATGATGTGGGGGCTGCGATCCGGCGCAACATGGCGTTGATGACCGACCAGCGGGGCGCGTTTCTGGTGGCGGCTTATGGCGCAGCAACGGCAATCGGGTCCGCGACCGGCGCGTTCTCCAACCTTGCCGACGACATTCCCACCCCAGACGAACGGATGATTGATGAAATGTGGCGCGACTTCCTGCGCCCGCTCGCGATCGGCCAGCTTCTTAACAATAAGGATGAAGATAATGGGTGATACGACAGATTTTAACTGGCTAGCGGAAGCTGGCGACCTTGAACCGAGGCGAGGCACTGTCGAGTTGCAGAATGCTTACGGTCCGAGACGGATGCCTTCTTCAATGGAAGATATTCGGGCGGCGCTTTTAGCGCAATATCCTGAGCGGCGTTTCAGCATCTTCAAGCACGGTCAGCGCATTTGGCTGGTTAGGCAGGATGACCCCCACCCCAACAAGGACAAATCCCATGACCAGTGAAGCGGAACAAGTGAGGCATACGCCTTGGGGCCTATGGCGCTCGATCGATGAGCATTTCCCGCGCCATCACGCGTGCTGGATCGTCTGGGATGACGAACATGACCGGCCCGCCGTCGTTGAAAAACGCGACAACGCTGGCAAGTTCTTTGCGGGCGACTGGAAATATGAGGTCAAGGCGACGCTATATCTGCCTTTTGATCCCCCACCTCCCGCCGCCCTCTATCGCACAGGTGCAGCATGACCGCCGAACAAGTGAGGCATACGGTGGGGCGAATTGTCAACGCCGCCGATCCCGCGCGCGTCGCAGAGATTTATCGCGATCAGTATTATTCCGAGGATCATCAAGATGGTTGGGGGAATGTCGACAGCTTCGAGAGATTCCGGTCGATCTTGAACGCCTCGGTTGGCGTCGATGAAGGCGACGGGATGCGGGTCGTTCTCAAGCGAGTGGGGGGCGACAAGGACGATGGCCCATGGATTGATGTTTCCGGCAGGGACTCGGAAGGAACAAGCTGGGCAATCGAGTTTACGCCATGGGGACAGTGGAAACTCTTGCCCGTCCTATGCGAAGGTTTCGCGCCCTCAAATGACGAAATCGCCGCGCATCTCTACTACGAGATGACATGGTTCGGATGGCCGGAAAACACTGTCGCTAAACTGGATGATCTTACCGACGCGGTAGAGCGTATTTGTCGCGACATTGCTGCCCAAGAAGATACGCCATGACCGCCGAACAAGAGCGAGCGGCTGTGGTGCGGTGGCTGCGGGAACTGGCGGGACCGTTGCCGGAAGGGTCGATACCGCGCGGAGAGGTTTGGGTGCTCAATCGTGCCGCCGACGCAATCGAGCAAGGCCAGCACATCAAGGAGACCCCCAATGCAGACTGACCCGAAGCTGGAGATGGCGCGGGAAATCTGCGCTGCGACCTACACGAAGGCGGCGGGCCGTATTTGCAGTCACACCGAGCATATCGAGGCGAAATACCGGCAAGGGCATCTCGACGGCGAAATGGAAGTCCGCGCCGCCCTCGCGGCCATAGAAGAATGCACGGAGAGATCTGCGAATCTGGCGGACCGCTGGGCTGCTACTGATTTTGATGAAAGCTCGACGTGCATGGCGTATAACATCGCCCACGAATTACGTTCTGGCGACCACCTGAAAGGACCGAACGATGCCTGATACCAATGACGCTGTGAAGGATGACGAATGGACCGCTTCACCGGAGGCGCGGAAAGCGGCGGCTAGGGCGTTCCCTTGGTCTGACGAGATGCGGGCTAAGATATTGGCCGGTCATCTCGATTCCTGCGATGAGGTTCGGGCCTTTTCGCGCTTTGAAAAGAAAATCCGCCTCTCCATGCGTTTATCAATGCAGGCGGAGATAGAGAAACTGGATGCGGTGCTGACCGCGGCTTTTGGTAGTAGATACCGTGAGTGACGATCTGGCGATGCAGGTAGCTATAGCCCGCTTCAACTATAGCGCAAGCGAACTGCCTGAGGGGTGCGACATCATCGCAAGTGACCTTGACGAGTCTATCGCCAACGCCGTCCGCTCTTACCTGCTATCAGAGGAAAGGGTGGAGGCTGCGGGGCAAATAATCGGCGATATGCTAGACACGTACAACCCAGCATCGAAGTCTGGGAGCGACGCAATCGCCCGCGCCGCGCTTACTGCTGCTATGGGAGGTGAGGATGGACGCTGAGACTGTGGCGAAGGGGTTGAGCGAGCGCGAGTGCAGGTGGCTTTCCGCTGTCCAACATGACGTTGCTGACGATGCCGGGATGGTGGCGTGGCGGGCTGGTTACGACTCAGGCGGAGGCTTTGCTTTCTTTGCGCGAAGTCATCAGGATTTGATTGAGCGAAGACGGAATTATGCCGACACGAAATTCGTTTATATTCTCACCCCGCTCGGCCTAGCCGTTCGCGAAGTCCTGTTGCGCCAATGATCCGCCGAGGTGAACAGGTGGCCAAGATACTGGCGGTGATGCTTCTGGCGGGGTTGGTGGTGGCGGTGTTTAGGTGAGGCGGGATCGCGGGATCATGCACCCCATCCCTCTGCCAGCCAATGCGGGCAGCGAGCCGACGCCACGCTCGCGAGCGGTCTTATCCCGCCTGACTTACCCACCGCCGTAGCATGGGATTATCTGAGCGCCTGTTCGGCTGCGAGGTCCCCGTATCTGCTTGAGAGACGCCGAAGCGCTTTTTCCGATGGCCGCGCCTCATTCTGGTAGCATACCAGGACAGGGCAAGCAAGGCGGTAATGCTTGTATTTCTGCGGGTTTTGGAGGATAAAGAGGAATGGAACAGCAATACACGCTTCGCCTGATTTTAGACGCCCCGTATGGCGGAAAGTCCTACGAAGTGGCGCTGCCCGTCGATGCCTTCGACGTCTGGGACAAGTGGGAAGGCTTGACCCCGCCAAGCGACTTGGATTTCGTTATCGGGAATGTCGCGCTCGACCGGGTTGTGGACCGCATCCGCAAGCGCCAGTATCGCAAAGAGGATTTCGAACGTCTCTGCCAAATGCTAGGCCGCAAGCTTGGCGAGCGCATGGAGGACGAAGAGGGATGGCACGGTGTGAGTAGGCAGGAAGCCTATGAGCGTCTCCGCAGCGATGGTCATCGCGGCCATCCCCACCCAATATAAAGGACTAACGGATGGTCACCCTCACCCCTCCCTCTATATCCCCTGCCCTTTCATCGGCATGGCGTAATTGCGAGCGACGATGCCCGAAGGAAACGGCGTTACTGGTATCGGAGTTCACAGCCAAGATGCTTGATCTTGATAGGCGGAGCGAGGGGGCCGGGATTAACCGAACGCTCGACGCGCCGGGAAGGGAGTAAGCAGAATGGACGAATGGCGCCTTCTTTTGGCCGGAACGAAATACGGCTACAGCTACCCCGACGATTTCGACCGCAATCGGGAATATGAGTACCGTCGCGACGGGGGCGAGACGGCTACGTTCCGCATGGCCGACCAGTCGCCCTATTTCAACGTGGCGGGGTTGATGTGGCGCGAGATCAATCCGGCAGCGCGTCAGCCCAAGCCTTAGTCCCGACGACATCGGACAAGAAACGCTTGCGAACATATCGTGACTCTGGCATGAGGGCAAAATCATGTTCGACCGAACCCACCTCATAAGCTCATCCAGTCACTCGTTACGATATTGACGGGTGCTTTGTGCTGCTCGTCTTTGGCGGGTGGCGCTCGATGGTGGGCAACTAGTCTCGAAAACTAGGCTAACCGCAAGGTTAAGGGTTCGACTCCTTCACTCGCCGCCACATTCAGGAACGTGAACCCGATAGGATCGGGGTCCGCCTGCTAAGCGGCTCGTCCCTTCGGGGATTTGGTTCGACTCCAGCGCGTTCCGCCATCACCCCCATGTAGCCCAACTGGTAGAGGCGCTAGTCTTAGAAACTAGGCGATGGGAGTTCGAATCTCTCCATGGGGACCAAGGGAAGGGAAAGCCGGTGGCTCCGGCAAGCGGCCTGTAAAGCCGCTCTGGCGAAAGCCGGGAGTGGATCGAAACCACACCTTCCCACCAATGCGCGGGTAGCCCAATGGTAGAGGCAGCGGCTTCAAGTCCCGTACAGTGCGAGTTCGACCCTCGCCCCGCGCACCAACGCAGCGTAGCTCAATGGTAGAGCGGTGGGCTTATACCCCATGACGGCCAGATTAGCCGACGATCCGGGTTCGACCCCCGGCGCTGCGTCCATTCTCAATCCGGCATCGCGTCCGCCCACGCACGAACCCCGTTGACCTTCGCCGCGCAATCTCCGTATGCGGCCCGCATCGCCAACAGATACGCCAACACGATGCGATCCCGCTCGATCCCCGGATCGGGCAATTCTGGAGCCGCTGGTTCCGACTGACAGGTCATAAGCTCAACGGGGGGCTTGACCACCTTTACCGGCACTCTGTTTCCGCAGCTCGCCAATGCCGTCGCGCAAAGGGTCAGAGCTATCAAGGGCAGCATCCGCCGCGCGTTGGTTCGCATCGTCGATTCCTTTCTTCACCTCGCCAGCCTTCGCCGTCCCGGCAGCATCGGCCTTCGCATCGGCAGCCTCGATCCTTGCGGCAGCGGCCTCCCATCGGGCGCGCTCGTCATCCCTGCCGTTGCTGTAGGCGTGATTGTAGGCCCACCAGAGGGCTAGGAGCGCCAGCAGGGCCACAATCGCCCACGATGCGAGCTTTGCCGCCTTAGGCCCTAGGCCCGTCTCCATGAGCTTCATTGCGATAAGGGCTACCATTCGTCGTCCTTTCCGAAACCGACAGGATTGGGTGCGCGCCAGATGGAATTGCCATCGGCGTCCAGTAGGCCGGTGTCGGTGGCTACATGCTCGTCCACGGTAATGTCGGGGCAATGTCCGCCGCGTTCGTCGTCGAACAGATCATCTCCACACCACCCGTCCGCGCGCGGGCGTTTACTGAAATAGCGGGGCATTAGGAAACTCCTCGCATCTGCTCTACACTTCTTATGCCGTGAAGCGCCGCCGCAAAGCCAAGCACGATCAATCGCGTCCCGTCGTCCATCGGCTTGTCGATCCAGTCGCCAACGAACAGCGCCCATGCCGCCCCGACGACGCCGACCCAATCGAGCGTCGGGCGGGCAAGGCGGGCATATATCTGATACCAGGCCTTCGACCGGATCGGGCTGTCGGGGAGCAGGATCGACGCCGCGACGGGCCGAGTCGCCTTCGTTGTGCGGGCGGCGTTCACGACAGTCCTCCCGCGCGCAAGCCGCGCTCGAATATCTGGGCGTAATCCTCGATCAAGTCAGCCTTGTCGCGACCATTTATGATCGTGCGAGCATCCATATACTGCTTGCGGGTCGCTACCCCCTTCATCGGCAGGCAATCGGACAGCTTCACACCGGTAAACCACCCCTCGTCCATGCCACGGCGAAGGATGAAGGCGGAGATTGTGGGTTCCATCACCTTGTCTGGATTGGCGAGAATCTCTCCCTGTTCGGAGAGGCCGACGTCGGAGCAAGCCTTGTCGGCCTTCTTGTAGTTGAACTCCCACGTAAGTTGAACGTCACCGCGCCCGTACCAAGGCCAGTAGCGTAGATGCTTCTTACGCCATGCCTCGCTCAGCCAGTACGCTTCCCGCACCGGCTCCATCGTCTTGTTGCTCTCATGCCAAGGGGTGGCAAGCATATAGGCTTGGTGAGCCAGTGGCGCGCCTGAAGCGGCGTCAAGGATGCGCTCGATCCCGGCGACTTGGCTTTGCGAGAACGGACCTATGCGCGGACGGATCGACGAAAAGAATGCAGCCCTGTCCATGCTACCCCCTATTCAGGCGCCACGATAGGCGCGTAGAGCTGCCGACAGGTCGAAGCCGTCGCACAGAGGAAATTGAGCTGATTGGTCGCGGCGTTGTCGAACCGACTGCGGGCCTTCGCCGTCGCCCGTTGTTCGGCCACCTGCGCCTCCAGTATCGCGATCCGGTTGACCAGCGCCGCATTGTTGGAGGTGAACCAGCCATAGGCCATCGCCACGCCAAGGACGATGGTCAGCGCGTTCTCCCGAAGGAAAGCCAGCAGCCATTCACCGGTCGGTCTCCCGCTCGTCATTTGCCAACAGCCGACGAACGATGAAATAAAGGCCAGTGAAGGCCAAGACGAGCGCCAATGCGCTTTCCAGCATCGCCCGCCCCCCAGCAGAGCAGAATGAACCATGCCAACCAGCCCGCGCCGGTCAGCAATTGATAATATACTGTAATCGCAAGGGGATTGCTTGCAATAACATATCCGATGTGAGCGATAATCATGCCCACATAGACACGGCCGATATAGTGCTGCGCCGTGCCCTTCCGACGCGCCAGGACGACAAACGCAGTCGCCACGTCGATGACCACGAACGCTAGAACCGGATCGGTGTATATCGTCGAGACGAGCCGCCCCAATAGCCCCGACGCGAGCATCACCGCCCATGTCCTGAACCGGGTAGGTTCAAGGCACAGGGGCAACACCGCGATCATGGCTATCTGCCAAGCTGTCACGAATTAGGCTCCGTTGGTTTTGGCGTCGGCGTCGGCGTCGGTGTCGGTGCCGGTGTCGGGGTTGGCGGGGGTGCCGGATCGGGTGGCGTCATGTGTTCTCTCCTTCTACGCTGCCCACGACCGCTTCACGCGCAGCGTTGCCGTGCCCGAAGAAAGATCGAGGGGGTTGGTCCCGTTCGTGTTCGTGATGTACCAACTCACCGTGTTGGAGGCGCTGACATAGGCCTTGATCTCAGCGCCCGCGAGGTTCGCACTCCACGATGCGGTGACGACATCTCCCAAGGCCGCGCCCGTTACGGTTGTCGTCTGAATCGGCGTGGATGCCCCCGTAGCAAGGCTCGGCGGGTCGTAACTCGACGACACAGCGGACAGGTTGCCTTCCGTGATGTTGTTGTAGTTGTTCGTGATCGTGCCGCCCCCGGCAAGGAAGCTGTTCGGCCCAACCTCCATGCGATCAAGCGTGCTGCCGCTGTTCGCGACGCCATTTGTCCGCGTGACGTTGGCGGCTGCGACGTGCGTGTTGTTCGATATCCTCACCGCGCGGGGCGAGCAGCTTTGCAGCAGGATATCGTAAGTGACGACGGTTGCCGATGGACGTCCTTCGCGGAAGCCGAAGCGGTTGCCGTCGATGACACCCTGAACCGGACGGGCGCTGGCATTGCCCCCGATCTTGACATTATACTCGATATTCATGCCCGCCACATCGCCGAACAGATTGTCGCGGATCGAGAAGCTTGGACACTCGTTGTTCACCTCCACCGCGACTTCAATCGTCTGGTAGCTTTTCGTCGTGAAGGCCGTCACGGACGGGTGGAATATATTGGCGTTGATGACAATGCCCGTAGGCCGAAGCGCGTAAATGCCCTTGTGCGTTACATCGGTCATCGCATCGGCGCGAATCCAGTTGGCGATGAAGGCATCGTTGTTGGAGAACAGCGACTGGATCGTCGCATTGCCCGCATAATTGTTCTTGAACTTGCTCCCCTCGACCAAAAGGCCATGATTCTGGTAGGAGCAGAAGATGCCCGAACCAAGCGAGGTGGCCGTCGCGGGATAATTCGGATCGGGCGTGCCATCCCCCGCGTCGATCAACGTCGAGTTGAGGAACACCGTGTTTTCGCTCGACATGACCAGCGCGGCGAACTTGGTAATGCCGTCCACGCCGCAATTCTCGACCCGCGTATTCTCGCAGTCCTTGAAATAGAAACCATGTCCGCAATCCGAGATATACACGTCGCGGATGAGGTTTTGCAGGGCGTTGACGCCGATAACCGCACAAGCGGCGATAGAAGGCGCGCTCACCTGACTATCGCGCCTCCCCAAGCCGTTGAAGCCTGCGATCTCGAGCTGGTAGATCATCCCCTGCGAAGGAGATTTCGCCCCGCCAGCAACGTCGTTGTCAATCAGGTCGATGGCGTGCCCGTTGCCATCCACCCCGGTCAGGGTGTTGCCCCTCAGGCTCATCTGCCCGATATACCAGAAGGCGCAGCTCGCATCGGTCTTGAACGTGCTGTCACCGATGACTTCGGAGCGAATCGTGGTTTTGCGACGGCCCGCCCCGGCAACGGCAAGCCCACTCTTGAAAATCAGCGGCGCATCGACGTAGTAGGTGCCGGAAGGCATATAGCCGACGCCAGCCGTAAAAGCCGCATTCACACCAGCCGCGACAAGAGAGGGGTCTTGCGAGGCATAGTCATTGTCCCGGATGAAACCCCACTGTGACTCGTCGATGAAGTCCATCACCGAAGGACGGTCCTTGTTGACCTCATCCTGATTGCGCGCGACCGATCCCGCTTGCGGGGCCTGCCAGCCAACCATCCCAGCGCCAGCCGGCGAATTGAGAGCGGCAGACACGACGCGGGCGTCAAGATCGGCCTGAACATCGCTGGGACCAGCCGAACCAATCTGCGATGCAGCGGTCGGAGCCGCCAACGCGGAGTAGGAAACCCTTGTGAGAAGATCGGCGCCGAGATTGTAGACGTAATTGGCCGTGGGACTGAACCCCGGTTCAGCCGAAGTCACGACAAATGGGACATACCCCCCGTCGGGGATCGTCGCGCTGGTCACCATGTCGGAAATCTGAGTCCCTGTCATGTAACATCGCTCCAGAAGGCGGAAACCAGGTTGGAATAAGCAGTGAATGGAGTGCCTGGAGAGCTGTCGGTGACGAGGCAGCGGAAGGTGGCCACGTAGTACGCACTGATCCCAATGCTGGTTTGCCTGAAGCCAGTCGTTGCGCTGGTCGGCGATACCGCAGTGGGCGTCACGGGACCGTCGTATGTCACGACCTCCCAAGCATAGGAGTATGGCGGCGTTCCTCCAGACGGGGTGCAGGTTGTGCTGTCCGTGATCGCCGTCCCGGTTCCCATCGTCGTGCCTCCGACCGTCGATGGCGCCGCTACAGCGCTGAGCGGGGGGGCAATCGACCAGATGAGCCGGGGGACATTATTGCTGTCGCGAGCCCAAAGCTGCATCAAGTCCCGAGGCGTGTTCGTGCCGTCCCGAACCCGTAGAGCAGTGATCGTCCGCGGCGTGTTGGTGCCGTCCCTGATGGACAAAGGCATCAGTATTTCGCCCACACCTGACCGGGAAGGGTCGTTGGGTCAGGATCGGCGGCAGGGGTTATGAACCAGCCGCCGTTATTCATGGCGGCGGTTTCCCAATAATGATGGACACCTTTAGTGGAGCGAATGATATTCCCGGTAACGGTACCTCCCGCGAGCGGGAAAGCGCCCAGCGCCACGAGCGCATTGACCGCGCTCGTTGAAGCCGTGCCGCCCTTCGCGATCGGTAAAGGCTCGCTGCCCGCCAAAAAGGCGTTCAGGTCAGGATCGAACGACGGCGGGGTGTCGGGGACGTTGAAATTGTCTACCGTATTAAGGGGGTCGGCTGGCGACCCGCCCGGAGCGGTCAGGACATATTTGTAATCGCCGGGGGCGAGCCAGATTTCCGGGAAACGCCCATCTGCGTCCGCCAGAACGGGATTGGTGTTCGCAACGTTGAGCGCCGGGGTGGTATAAGTGTCAGTCGGCGTCGTCGTATTGGCGACGTACCAATAGAGCTTCGAACCGACCTCGATTTCGCTATCAAGGCCGATGATGCTGAATAGTCCGGTATCGAAAAGCAACGCCATGGCAATCCATCTCGTTTTACAACGGGACGAGGTTGCCTTTAGCGTCGTGCGCGACCCTCAATCGCGCGGGCAATTGCCGTGACGGGGGTGGTTTAGCACAAGGGCTAGGTGAACGCAATTATTGGTGCTATGTTAGGCGGATGAGAACGCAATTAGTCACAGCGTGCGCTCTGCTGGCTTCTGCCCCCGTAATGGGGCAAACCAGCACGACGACGTGCTCGCACCTCGGCAATTCGATCAACTGCCGCACCGTCCAGCAGCCGGTCTATTCTCCTCCCCCGCCGATCCAGCAAGTCGAGGTTATGGCCGCACTTCGCAATATGCCAAGGCCCGCGCCGCGCGAGCTTGTTGCCCCCCCTGCAAGGCACTTCGGAGAAGACGCTGGCGCCGAATTTATCCGCTTCCGCGAGGCGAACGAGTGGTATGACTTAGGCGGTCTGGCTGGCGCGACAGAAACGCAAAAACGAGCCCGAGCGATGGCGGACCGCACCGCGGACCGCATGGCAGGCGAGGGTCTGCAACGCAAGATTGCCCCAAGCGAGTTTTTCGCGCGCGTCGCGAATGAAGTCCGGGCAAAGTTTCCGGACCTGCAATAGGTGACCAAAATGGCGCGATGGTTCGCGGCGTTCGTTTTGGTAAGCTGGTTCTTACCGACGATCCTGTTCCTCTTGACTGGAGGCCGCAGCGCGAGTTGGGGACTGTGACATCGCCGAACGCACATAGTCCTGAATAGCGCGCGCATCCATCAGGAACGCCTGATCGCGACTGGCGACTTTGTTCAACTTGTCGAAGTTGCGTTCAATCGCAGCGGGGTTAGCGACGTCCGGCATCTGCCTAAGCCAACGCGTGAAGTCAGGGTTGAGAAGGAGCCTTGATGCTCGCCCGCTGGCAAGACGCTCTAATATGCCCCTGGTAGCCATCCCAGCCATCGCGCCGGGAACGCCCCCCATACCGCCGCCCAGCGCGCCGAGAATCACGTCTTTAGCTGTGTTCGTTCCCGCAGCGACAACCCCGCTTTTGGAGTTGTTGAGTCCACCGAGAGTATCTGCTTTTGCCCGCGCCAGAACGCGCAAGTCCTGAATGGCGCGCGCGGCCTCATCACCGAAAAGCAGGCGAAGGGCGCGGGGGTTCATCTTGCTTGTGTTGGTCGAAAGTGCGGCCAGACTGAACTCGCCATTTCTCGCCGTCCCAAGCTGCTCTGCAACCGACGCGGCGAGGTCTCGGCGCTCGCTTTGATCAAGACGTCCGATCATTTCCTGAAAGCGCCGCATGTCGCCGCGCTGCGACTGCATCATGCTCTTGAGGGTGGAGGCGGCCCGCTCTGCCGACATGGAGAAATTCTGGCCATCAACACGGGGACCGGTGAACTTCTGTACTACGTCCTTGATGAAGGTCTGCTTTTCCCTGAAAAAACGATCCGCAGCGCGATAGGCGTCTGCCGCCTGCGGATTGTTTCCAAGCGCCTTGGCGATGTCATCCGATGCGGCATCCAGAACCTCCATTACGCGGCGGTCGGCGTCTGTTTTTGTCAGTCCGCGTTGGTCGAGTTGCCCCCGCATGTTGGTGCGAAGGTTGCGAAGTGCCTGTATGGAAAGGCCCCCATCGCGAGACAGATCATTATTGAGATCGCGCAGATATTGGATGGTCGGATTATTGGTCGTTTCTCCCGCCTCCGCAAGTTCGTTGATGTTTTTGCGGATTGCTAGTGACGCCTGCACAGGAAGAATGCGAACATCTCCGGCCGCGCGCTCGGCGCGGCTATAAAGGTTATTCGCCTGTGCTCGCGAACGAGCGATGAACCTTCTTCCAGCCTCCTGTATAGAGGCTCCAAGGTCGTCGTTTTCCAACGGCTGTCCGCCACGTCCCTGCGCGCGGACACGATCCTGAATCAGCGCCGTGTCGTCGTCCAGAGCCGTCCGGATGCGCGGCCCCGCCGTTGGACTGGCCTCTGCAACCGCCATGGCATTGCGGGCCTCTGGAAGCGCATCAGGAAGTCGCACAGGAACGCCTAGGCGTTCCCCAGCCTCGACAACCTCGGTATTGAGGTTCCCTTGGGGGCGGCGCAGCCTGTCGATCCCCCGACTTACGGCGCCGGATGCACGCTGTCCGATTTCGGTATTCAGGGCCGAAGTCGCCAAGCGGGGTGCTTGCGAAACTGCCCCGCCTATAGTCGCACCCACGCCAGAACCTATAATCCCGCCTTTGATTGTTCCGCCAACGCCTTCGCCCTCACCCGCCCCGGCGATGGCCCCCAAGGTCGCGCCTTGCTTCGCGAACTGCCCCGCAGTGCGCGCCTGCGAAGCCGCGCCCCCCGGCAAAAGAAGGCCTCCGACCAGTTCAGGAACAACACCCGCGCTTTCGCGACTAATTTCTTGCGCGCGCCTTTCAATGTCGCGTTCGTTCGCGTAGCCTTCGCTGAACCCTTCACCACGAATAAGGCTGTCGAGGCCGCCCCCCAAGCCAGCAAGCTCGTCAGACCACCCGAGCGTCAGACCCCGATTTAGGCCGGCCTCCCCTCCCTTGGCGTAATCCATACCAGTAGAAGTGAGGCCGCCCTGATTGCGCAATTTCTCATCCAGTTCGGCGCGGCGCTCAGCATCCGTCTGTCGATAGTCGATACCTTCAAGATTCCCCTTTTTGGCGGCTTCCACGACTTCTGCGGCATTTTCCAGCCCCCCGAACCCGCGAGATTGCCACCATGCGTTCAACAGTTCTGGAGTGAGATTGGAGCGGTTGCTTTCGATGAAGGCGGAATATTCCTGCTCCTGTTCAGGCGAAAGGCGCTTACCCGTAACGGGTTCGGGGCCGCCGTCCATGTCGAAGCGGATATTGTCCATCGTCGCGCCGGGAACGCGGGTGCTCGGCTCTTTTCGCCCATACTCGCCGATCTTGTTCTGCTTGTCGTAACTGCGAAAAAGCTCAACATAGGGATCAGCATCGTGATTGCCGACGATCTCGTAAGGATCAAAATTGTTGCGACGGGCCAACTCTTCATACTGGTTACGGAACTGGTTATACTGCTTCACGCGGGGGATGACCGACGTGATGATCTCTCGGCGAAGGCGCTTGCGAACTTCGGGCGGAAGGTTGCCGCCGCCCTCGATCCCAAATTCTTTTTTCAGTTTGGCGGCAGCGGCCTCCACAGTCGATGCGCCGCTTGCGGCCATGCCGACTTCCGCCTCTCGGACAACCGACGTCGGATCGAGCGCCTTTACATAGTCGTAAATCAACGCGGTATCGCCGCTTCCGTCCTCGCCGCGCTTCAACGCAGCCGCCAGAGACTGGACGGCTACGCGATACTCCTTGACCGTGGGAAGCGCATTGTAATCCGAGCGCAGCTTGTCGCGCTGGTTGAATGCGGTGTTACCGGTTTCGACGCCGAACTTCTGGCGCTGCATCCCCTGATCTTCTTCCGCGCGAATGTCGGCGCGTTCTTTGTAGGGGTCAGGCGCGGCAGGCGGCGTGATGCGCGTCAACCCTCCCTGCGATGCGGGAGCATCGGAGCGATAATCATCCCAAGGGCCTTGCATCAATAATTCCCTACCGAAAGGCCGTTGCGCTTGAGAAGTGCGTCGGCCCCGGCTTGGCCCAACTCACGAATCCACGCCTGATAAGCACTGCGCGCGATAGTGTTCGGCGGCGAAGGCGCGCCAGAGGCGGCACTGACTGGTTCCCAATTATTCTGGTCCGCCGGGTCGCCACCCCTGAAACGGTAACCCTTCTTCACCTCTCCTACTTGCGGAGCGGGGGGGCGATTGCGCTCATACAAAACCCCGTCCTCGCCTTTGACGATCGGTGATTCATAAACGGTGGGGTCGCCTGGCAGGCCAATGCGGTCTTCGTCGATAATCATGTCGCCGGGTCCGACGTTTCGGAGCTTCGGTTTCAGATCAGCCAGTTTCCCGAACACGGCTTCGTACCGCGTTAGTCCATGATCGGAGAGGTCAACCTGTGCGAGTTGGGACGTATCTATTCCCATACTCTGCAACATAGGGAGAGAGGCCTGTAGTTCAGCTGCGCGCTGGTCTTGAGGGAGCCTTTTCAGGCGATACACGACCCCAAGCCCCGCCTCACCATAGGCCTGCATCTGGTCGAGCTGTTGCTTGTTGGCATTGTAGACGCTGGTTTGGAGCTGGAAAGCAGTCTGCGGATCGTACCTGTAAAGATCGCGTAGCGCGTCTTGATTAAGCTGAATGCCGTCAGTGCGAGGATCCAGTCGCGATGGGTCTACAAGCCCTTGAGGCGCCTGAGCCGTTGCCCGATCATCAGCGAAGGCGGGCGCTCGACCTGCAAACTCGCCCTCCATCCGCGCGGTCTGCGCTTCCTGTTCCGGCGTCGCAACGAGTGAGCCCCCACCGAACTGAGCGGCAGCGCCAGACATGCCGCCTTGGCCACCCGTTTTCGGGGTGAAAATGCGGCCCATGATGTCGTCGCGCTGAGCTTGGCGCTCCTCTTCCCGGCGCGCCTTCATAAGCTGCATACGACGGTCCTGCGTTCCCTGATAGATCGAGAGAAGGCCTGGAACGTCCACTTGCTGAATGCCGTAAGGGTTCATTTGCTGAACATGCCTCCCTGATGGGCAAGATAGGCCGCGAGAACATTGTTGATGCCGCTGTTGATCGCGCTTCCCGTGTTCGCGTAGGCCGAAGCGCGAGCGTTTCCTGCGCTGCCAAGGGCGCCAGTGATATTGTTTGCCGCATTCATTCCAGCCTGCGTGGTCGAATCGGTTGCCGCCTGCCCAACGCCAGCCAATCCGGCGTTGCGGTTCCACCAGTTGCCATATTCGTCAGACGCAAGGCCTTCGCCATAACGCTGGACGGCCTTCATCGTGGCTCCTGAACCTAGGCGCCCACGGGCTGCCGCCGATCGCTCGGCAGCCTTCACGCCTTCGGACAGCCTGAAATCATAGCCCGGCGTCTTGGTGAACGCGGTTGTCGCTCCCGCCTTCATTTCGTTCTCAAGGCGAGACAGGGCACTTTGGCCCGCAGCGCGCCAAGGAGCATAGTCCGCGCGCGTCTGGTCATACTGACGCCGCTGCTCCGCAATCTGCGCATTAGCGGCGTTCTTTTGCGCCTTGCTCGCCTTGTTCCCGGCGATGATGGACGAACCGGCACCGACAACAGCGGCGCCCCCGATAGCAACCGCCACCATCAGCTTTCTCCCATCCAAAGACAGTAAAACCGCTCGACCTCTTCGTAACCGAGCTTTTCAAACAACCAGCTCGCGTCCTTGTGGCATTTACTGCCGACGAACATGCGCTGGACGCCGCGGCGCTTCGCTTCGCGCTCGACCTCCTTGAACAAAACAAAGCCCCCGCCATCCCCGCGATGCTCCGGAAGCACGTAGAATATGTCCATCGTGAGCGTGAGGCACGTCTGATAATGAAGGGCAGGCCCGACAAAGCCGACGAAATAGCCGACAATCTCTCCCGCCTTTCGGAGAGTGACCAGCATCATCTCGCCAGCCTCATCCTTGGCGAGGTAGATGCCGTAATCAGGATCGAGTGGCACCTGTTTCTGATTCAGCGCCAACTCTTCCCAATGCATCGGGAAAAAGGCTTTCAACCCCTCCAGATTATCGGTCAAGCTCTCGACTTGGGCTGTCAGCATGGCCGCACGTCCATCACGACAACAATCCGATCATCAGCGGAATTGTTCACGACAGAATGAGGCGCGGCATTGTCGAACCACCACACCTCGCCGGGGCGATAGACCATCGTTTCGTCTCCGCTGTTGTTCAGCGCTCCCGGCAGACTTTGCAGGGCGATATGATACCGCTTGTAATAGGTGGCAGGGGCGCCCTGATCGATGTGCTCCGGGATAGTCGCGCCGGGTGGCAGGCGGGAAATAATAACACGGCCCAAGCGCGTCGCGCTCACGCGGCGCATCACGTCGAGCACCAAGTCCCGGATCGGCAGCACGTCCCAAGCACGATATGGAATGACCTCGCAATCATCGACGACTGCGGCAGCGTCTTCCGGGATTTCGTTAAACATCACCCAAATGTCGTCGGCCTCGCGATGAGGGCTGGACGGGTGGGTGGTGCGCAGATTATTCTCGTTCCACAGCTCGGGATTGACCGCGAGCGCGTTCACGAGCGGGATAATATCGACCTCGGCAATTTTCGCAAAATGGCGCACGGCTGACTGACTTGCTATGGGGAGCGTCTGTCTAACCGCTACGGCGTGCTCTGGCCGCGCGTGGTTCTTCTAGCAAATCAGGGGGCGTTGTGCTACCCAAAATTTGGCTGGCCCGGGGTGTGCACGACCCTAACCGGATATTGGCTGAGAGCTACAGCCCCTTAGTATGGAAGCGGCTCGCGACCCGCCAGAATGGGATTGTCATGCAGCAAGTCTCACGTCCGGGCGCCAGTCACAGTAAGGCAGGGAGCAGACATGGGCCCTTCGGGCAAAGAATGTTTTTCCAGCGATCCGGCTGAGCGCTTGTTGCATACCGCGCTTGCACGCGGGAGCGGCGTTTTCGTGGTATCGCAAGACGGAAGCAGCAAGCTGTTTTACGAGCTTCCGGCGGACTTTCTGTTGCGAGAATATGACGTAGTAATGGAAGTTTGCGAGCCTAAGGCGTCGAGCTAAGCAAGATATACATCGTTCCGCTCGCCGTCTCTATCGGGATCGAATGCGTGACCGTGGCAGTGGAGGCCGCCGGGGTTTCCGTGCTCTCGAATACGTCCGCGCGCACCAAGGGGGCCGCCATCGTCGGCCCTATACTCACCCCGTTGATGAAGGCCCGGAATGCCAGTTGGCCGCCCTCGCGCGTCAGCACTCGGTTATCCGCGTCGGCCGTGATGTCCGCGACATTGCCCGTCGAGCCGAAGGCGCGGCCAATAACCGAAACGCCTGCGCTTTGACGGATCATCGTATTGGTTACGCCATTGTCGGCAATGCGGATCGAGATGCCGCCGGCAACCGGCCCGCCACCCGCCAGACCGGAACCCGGCGCCGTCGCGACGCTGCCTTCCGTCGCCTGATTGGCCGTCTGGTTGAGACTATTGAAAAATTTCCACCACTCTCTCGACACCGTAAGGCCGGTGACAATCGGCGTGTTAGGCGGGTTGATAGAGTTGACTGCCACTATCGAATATCCGCCCAGTGCGTAATTATGAAACGCTGCGCCTTGGCAGGCATTTTCAGGCGCAATTGCAATTGGTAAAACTGCACGCCCAACCGCCAGATTGCGCGCGTGAGATACTCACCCACCTTGCCCATCGCCCTCGTCAATTCAGGCGACCAGGTGTTGCCCCCGTCCCGGCTGTATTGCAGAATCATTTGCGGATCGGCTTCGACTGAATTGCCTACGCCCGCCTGTAGCTGGCACTCATATGAATAGAGCGTCTGCTTCGCTCTTTGTGACTGAACGCTCGGCAGCAAGATTTCCATCGGAATCTCGTCGCCGTCCTCTGTGTTCACCGACAGGCTCGGCACATAGAGCTTGCCCGTATAGGCATCTGCCATGATCGTACGGCCATAGCAGGACGTCGCGAACCCAACCCGGTAATTCGCCCTGCCAAGCGAGCGGCGATCATGCCACGCGCCAGTCGCCATGTCGTAGGCGAATGTCCCGATATTGGTGTTAAGAACGTAGAATTTATGCCCATGAAGCGTGTAGGTAAAGGCGCGGAACCATGACGCTCCCGCGATATCTCCCTCTATCGCATGGGTGGAAATGCGAACGGGCTCATAACCGCTAAGCCGGTAGACGACTAAATCGTCCCCGACAAAATGAACGCTGTTGTCGATCTTGACGAGGCTGTTCCGGTCGCGCAGCCCGCGCTCGATAAAGGCGTTGCCCTGCCGCTCGAACGGGAAGTCGGCATCTCCGCTATTGTACCATATTTCGACGGTCTGCGCGCCGTAGAACTGCAATTCCCGGTGATCGTTGATAACCCCGACATTGTTGTCCGGGTTGCCTTCCACGGTCGCCACGTCGAGCGGGTCATAGGTCAGCCCGTCATTCAATCCCGAAATGATGAACTGGTCGCTATCGGCCACCAGCCAGACGAAATAGCCGTCTATATAGGTTACCCCGGACACCGGCCCGAGATTGACGATGTTGCTGTAAATCGTGCCGCTGTCGAGCACATAGCCTTCCGTGTCGGCCTGAATGGCGAGCTGCGATCCATTGTCCGCCATCTGCACCGGAAGGGAACCGGGAATGGAACCGATAGGCGTCTCCGTGCCGTCCGACGCCACGCTGTAGAGCGTCGTGCCGTTCACGACATAGAGCACCCCGCCCATGACGTGCTCGCCGCGATTGCCGAGCGTGCCTATGCTCGAAAACTCCGCCAGCCCCGGAATGGCCATGACCGCGAACAAGTCGGCCTTATCGCCCTCCGCCAGCTCGGCGAAACAGTTGACGAGGCGCGCGCCAGACCACGCCCGCGAACGCCCCTGTGACGACTGGATGCCAGAGGCAATCTTGCGCATTTAAGCCCTCGGACCCCAGCGCGTTTCCGGCTGGAGATAGATGGATGCCGGCTCGTTGTCCCATTGGATTAACGAATTATAGGTTTCGCTGGCCTGTCCGATGACAAGTTGCGCCATCATGGGATCGTTGACGGGATATTGCGTCATGAGGCGCTTCGCGAGATTCCACGTTACCGGCTCGATCCACTGCTGCGGAAAGTCCAATGTGTTGTTGCTCGCGTCCATCACGTCGAGGAAGCGGATAAAGGTATAGTGAATGCTGTATTGTGAAGCGGCCTGCGTCGAGGGGCACGGCCAAAGATACAGCGTGCCTTCGTCGACCTTCGGATCGAAATAGAAATTGACCGGGATCGACGGCGAAACCAGCTTGTTCGGCTGGTCGAAATATTCCTGCCTGCTGAACATGTTCATCGGCGTGTCGATGCCGTTCAGGCGATATCTGCAAGACGTGACGCGAAGGGCGCGCGGGCTTACGACATATTCCGCCTGCCCGCCGACGAGGTTGAAACTCCCCTCCTCCAGCGTCCACAAATGGGGATTTGCGCTCCACGTCTGAACCAGCCAGTTGAGAGCGCGCAACCCGTCCGCATACATGCGCGGGGTGAGCGCCTCGCCCTCTTGTGCCACCCCGAGCACGTTAAACGCCCCCGTGATGATTTCGAGCGCGACTGGTTCATATGTGATCGCACCGGAAGTGGTCATAGCGACTCGCCCGGATTGACGCCCTCGGTCAACAGAACGTCGCCAGTCTCGGACGTCATAATCGCCCCGTTCTCCCACGCGATATTGATCGCTACGAAACTGTCCGGCGATTCAGGGCGCGCATAGGGCAACGCCTGAACGTCCCTCACCCCCCGCACAAAGTCCTGCGGGTTGCGCTTGTCCACGAAGCGCCGATCCACCATTTCCCCGTCCCATTGCCGAACGAGATTGGAGAGGGGAACCTTGAACCCGCTGGCGGGATCTATGGCCTGCGGAACCGGTCTGCCGGTCGGCGTGCCGAGCCTGTCCTTTCCCCTCCGCATGCTCCGCTCCTTACTGAATGATGTAGCTGTAATTGCCGTAGAAAATGATTAGGGTATCCACCCCCGACATGAATCTGAAAGACCCGCGATCCGTGACGGAATTTGCTGCGAACAAGCCCGCCTGCTGTGTGACGGGATTGGCGGTCTGCCCCACCCCAGCCATTCGCGTGGTTCCGCTGAAATCGGTCGCGAACGGAACGGTAAAGTCGAAACTGGTTTCAGCGCTTGCCACAGTGGCGCGCACGCGAAATGCCCATATAACCGTGACGAAATTTCCGTATTTGAAATAGGTGGCCGAAAATATCTCGGTCTCCGCGACATTCAGCAGATTTGACAAAACAGGCGAATAGGTGCCGATTTGCGTGCCCTGAACGTCGTCATAATTGACCGAACCAGGGGGATTATAGAGAGGCATGTCAGGCGATCCACGAGAGGACGACCTTGCCGGGTCCGCCAGCCGAACCCTCGGCATTCTGGCCGCCCCCGCCCCCGCCTGCTCCGATGCCGCCGACCGTGCCGGTTGCCGTCTCATCCCCGCCTTCGCCGCCGTCCGCCATCATCGAACCGCCACCGGCACCCCCGCCGATCCCGGTTCCGCCCTGCGGATAGGGAGTACCGAAATAGCTTCTGCTACCACCGCCGACAGTACCGCTTGTTCCCGCGCCCGAACCCCCCGGCGCCCCATCCACATAGAAGGGGGCCGCGTTGCCAGCAAAAGCAGGCGAAGGCGCTCCGTTGCCGGAACCACCCGTCGCCCCGTTCGCACCCGCATAAGGAAACAGACCCGCGCCCGATGCGCTCCCGCCGTTTCCGCCGTTGGTCGCTGCGCCAGCCGCACCGCCATTGCCGGGAGGGGGAACAGGACATTCGATATTGCCGCCAGTGACGCGAGAGACGCCGCCCTGACCGCCGTTCGCACCAATGGTCCCCGCCGCCCCGGCTGCAGCGACAGTAACCGTCAACGTCGCCCCCGGCGTGACAGGAAGCGGGAACATGACGATGGAACCGGAAGCGCCACCACCGCCACCGCCGCCGCCCGTCGCATGGCCACCACCACCGCCACCGCCACCGCTGGTCATCGTCACAGAGACGAGATTGACCCCGGCGGGAACGGTGAAGGTGCCGCTTGCGTCGAACGCCTGCTGGCGAAGCGTCGGGAGAGGGTTATACAGCGCCATCAACCGAACTCGGTCACAAGCGCGGCGCCAGACCCGTCCGCGTCCCAAATGCCCACGATGTCGCCGGTATAGCCGAACGGAACCTCGTAATAGCCATCGCTCTGGATCGCGACCGTGAAGTTGGTTGCCGAAGCAGTGCCGGTGGAAAGAAGCAGCCGCAGCGTGTTCGCGTCGGTGTTCGTGATCGTCGCGCCAAGCCTGTTCGGATTGGCCGACAAGATGCCCACCGATGCCGTACCGCTCGGAACGCTGGAAACCGTGCCGGTATCGGGTCGCCCCATGACGACAGGAATAGGCGTCCCGGATGGATCGCCCTGCACGGTAAGAACACCACCGGCAGGTGTCCCGGCGGTTCCTTCGCCTTCAACGGTAGACGTGCCGGTCGAACCGGACACCTCCACCCGCTGGACCCACGCTACGTGGCCGTCGTCGTTGACCGGTGAGGCGCTGCGCCAGTCGTTCGGACCCATTCTATTCGCCATCAATCGGCTCCCATGAATTGCGCTTGATCGCGGCCTTGAGCTTGCTGTCGTTACGGGCCTCACTAAGCGGGACTTCCTTCACCACGCCGTTAGCCGACGTGATGACATACATTCCGTGCCGAACGCGGCCCTCGATCCTCATCAGGGGGACGGAGCCATCAAACCGGCGGCGACCAGCGCTGCCGAAATATCAGCGGGCGTCTCGGAATATGCGGCGGGGGTTTCGACCGCCGCGATTACGGGGGCGAGCGTCGTAATGGCTGCCGTGTCCACAGGGACGCCATTGTCTTCGAAGCCGTTCACCGAATTGACGGGGCCTGAAAAAGTCGTCTTTGCCATGATAAATCTCCGGGCGTTATTTCACCGTTACCGGTGGGAGAAAGCGGCGGGAGGGAAAGGGGATACCCTCCCGCCTTGGGGAATCAGGCGCCAGCGTTGCCGTAGGCGGCGCGGAAGTCGCTCCACCCGCAGGAATAACGCTCATATGCCTTGTATTTCAGGTTCGACGTGTCGAAGTCGCCATCCTGCGCGAAGGTCGCCTTCTTGCGCTGGAACAGCGTCATCCCCGCAGTCGGGATATTCGTCCGCATGAACCACGCATCCGGGTCGGTGAAATAGTGATTCACCTTCCCTCCGTCCGGGAACAGCCCCATCGACCGCAGCGCGTTCACCGCATTGTCGGCGGTGTCGTTCTGGAGAACCGATTTCAGGATGCGCTCGGCGTTGAATGCGTTGGTCGGCGCATAGTGCAGCGACCGCGGCATCAAGGCGATCTTGAGGCCACGCGCGTTGCGAGCCTGCATGATCTGGATGCAGCCGTCCTCGATGGCCGCTTCCGACATGTCGGCGCCGGTCAGAAGGTTCGACTGAGTGCCCGACAGGGTGGGGTGAGATACCGAAAACAGCGGCTGGCCATCTGCACCGGTATAAGCCGGGTCAAACCCTCGGTTGTAGATGTTCGCAGCGACATTCTCCTTGGTCTGGCGCATGGAGAACGCCAGAGCGCGGGTGCGGTTGACGCCCCGGCTTTCATACAGATTGTCGTCGAACTCTTCTTCCGTGAGAATGAAGCCCAGCGCATAGGCAACGTGCTGATAGCGCGTCACCGTCTGCTGGTTGTCCGTGTCGTAGATGATCGAAGCGCCCTGAAGCTTGACGGGGGCCAGACCGAAACCGGTCATTTCCACGTCTTCCTCGTAGTTCTTGTCCGACGTCTCGATTTCGAAGATGTCGGTATATTCTTTGGCGTGCTCTTCGTATCCCTGCCCCCAAACTGCGTTCAGTCCGGGCCAAAGGAGTTTTGGCGCGTTGCCAGTGGTAATTACAGACATTGGTCAGCCCTCCCTTAAATACCCGCGACCTGGTTCGCGAAGCGGTGGCGGTTGATGCGGACGAGGAAGCGACCCGGAAGGGCGCCGGTGCTGGTGTCAGCACCCAAGTCATTGTCCGCTGCGAGGTACTGGCCGATGATCTTGAGATCGAGCGTGTTGGTGACTGCCTCGGTCCCGTTGTTCAGCGCCATGCCGGACATGCCGGTAACGGTGCTGCCAGCATTGACCACGACGTTGATGTTCAGGCCGACGTCGTTTGCGGTAAGGGCCGTGCCAGTATTCTGTTCCTGAACGAGGAACAGTGCGTTCGGGTCGTCCGCGACCAAGACAACGCAACCCGTCGAAGCGGGCGCGTAGATCGGGTCGTTCTGGGTCTGTGGGAGGACACCGATGCAGACGCCTCGAAAGATGTCGCCGGTAGCGGCGCGCGTAACGACAGAATAGCTCATCTTGAACCCGCCCTGCATGACGAACTCAGACACGCCGGTCTCGGTTACAAGATCGCCGATGAGAATGGGGGTGGCGTCAGACGCCGCGTGATAATATGCACGGACCGACCCATTATAGGGCGCCCCATATGCATCGCTCACGGGGACAAATCCCCGCACCTGATTAGTGTTAGCCATTGTGGCACCCTTGAAGCCTTGGCAGGCTCAGGGTGTCACGCCATCACCTACCGGATTGAACCGTGGCCGTATTGATTCTCAACACGTCCGTCCAAATCCCGCCCGGCTGCGATGGCTTTATCAACCTCACGGGTTTCCTCCACTTTCTCGCGTTGACCGCGCTCATATTCTTCGAGCGGGGTTTCCATGAGATATGCGTAGAGGGGGTTGCCGTCGATGGTGCCTACGTGACGACGTATACGAGTATCGGGACTGTCTGACTTCAAAGTCCGATCCTCGACGAAATCATACGCCAATTCATGGGCCATTGCAAGCCGTCCCGGAACATCGTTGAACCAGTGACGATGATAGCCCGGACGCTCGGGCACCTGGAGCTTCATATTGAGGCCGCCCACACTCGCACGACGACGACGACCGGGGATTTTGCCATCGGCCCTCGCTTCGACTTTCGGGGCTTCGTCGGCGGTCACAGCCTGCTCGACGACCGGATTGCGGGTCGGACGCCCGCGACGGACAGGAGTTTTATATTCGGTCATTTTCAATCCCAAGCATAGTCTTTGGCGAACTTGTCCAAGGCTTCCGCCTTGTCTTTCGCCTTGATGATCCCGCGTTCGAAGAAGCGTAATGCCTGCGCCTTCGCTTCAGGTGGTAGATTGGCACCGTTCCTTGCCGTTCTCCCGGCACCGGGGCGCGTCACCCCGGCCACATCGGAAGGCGGCTTCGGCTTCGCTTGCTTCGCCTCACCGCCGAGCATCGGGATTTGCTCCTTCACCTGCTCGGCAACGCGCTGGAAAAACTGCGAAGGCGTCAATTCCTTCTGAAGCCCCTGCGCCGCCAGCTTGTCGGCTATGCGGTCGGCCAAGGCCCGAGCGCGGCGCTCGCTATCGCTGGCTCCCGCCAGTCCGCCGAGGTCGTACCATTCGTTGGCTTCGCGGAACTCCGCAAAGGCAAGCCCCGGATCGTCGCTCTGAGCTTCGTCCTCGATGTCCTTGCGCAGCGTGTCGATCTTCTTGTCGATCTTGCGATAGGCTTCGACGTCGCCGTATTGCACGGCTTCCTCGGCCTGCGATTTCAGATCGGCAAGCGCGCTCTCGTAGGCCTTTTGCTCGGCCTGCGCGAGCTTCTTCACCTGCCGCTTGAGGAAGTCGATTTCCCCCTTGAGCGACTGGTTCTGCTTTTTCAGCAGCGGCATGACGCTCTCGCCGCGCTTCACGAACGCTTCGGCGTCGATCCACTGTTCGGGGTTGCCCTTGAAGTCCTCCTTCGGCGTCCATCCCTGCGAACGGGCTTCCTCCTCGAAATCCCGTTCCCCGATAACGCCTTCGTCCGGCGCTTCCTCCAACTGCGTGGCCATGGCTACTCCTCCAGCCTGCCGAGAATGTCGGCGTCGTTCATGAACAGATATTCTTCGCCGTCCGCGCCCTTGAACTTCGTGCCGCCGTAGAGGGTGAACATCACCCGATCACCGGGGGCGGGGCGCACAAATACAGGACTGCGCGCTTTCGCTTCCTCGAAAGCATTTTCGCCCACCGAAATGAGCGTGCCTTTCTGGCCGGCGAATTTGAGCTTATCGACCTCTTGGTCCGGCAAGTGGATGCTGCCGATCTTCTTCGCGATGCCGTCCTGCTTGACGATGACGCGAAGGTCCATTGCGTTGACGCCGCTGGTGTTCGCAAAGCTCATTTGCGCTTTTCCTTCGGCAGGTCAGCATATGAAACCGCCTTCCGCTGCGGGATGCCGCGCGCCATCTGCTCGCGCACCGTCGCCGGAACGGGCTGCTTTTTAGGTTCATCCTTCATTTGTCATGTCCCTTTCAAACTGTCGAACAACACCGGCGAACAGCCGCTCAAGCTCGTCCTTGCCGTCCTCTGTTTTCCATTCGAACCGCATGGACATGGACCCTTTCGGGATTTTCCACTGAGCGCACACGGTCAGGCCATCATCAGGAAGCGGGTTCATCAGCCCCCTTTCCGTAATGAAATTCGACGTCGTCAAACGACAGGTCCGCCAACTGGCCCAGCAGGACCGCTTGGCCCTGCTGCTCCACCGTCATCGGGGAACCCCGCGCCCATGCCATCGACAGGGCCGTCTGGCGCTCCCGCAAGAAGGTCAGGAAGTCCTGCGTCGCCGGGTTGTCCATCCATTCCTGGAACGTCCCCTTGTCCCGCATCAGGCTCATTCAAATCCTCCTCTTGTGATTCCTCAACCGCTTGGGCGGCAAGCGTCGCAGCGTCCGGGAGCAGCCCAATCTCCGCGAGATTCTTCGCTGCATCCGTGAAGCTCTTTGCCGCGCCCGCCTGTGCCGTCATGCGGCGGCTCTCCGCGTCCTTGGCCTTCGTTTCGGCATCGGCCATCTTCGCCATAGCTTCGGGATCGGGCTGCGGTGGGGGCACCTCGAAATATGCCTTCACATCGCGCACGCCCAACGCGTTCAGCGCGTCTTCCCGAATCTTCTTCTGATTGATCAGTATATCGCCGTTGAACATGCCCATCACGGCTTCCGCCCGCACGATCTTCTGCATGTCGCTGACTTGGCTCGGATCGCTTACGGGGATGACGTCCAAATCCTCGTCGGCGTAATCCGCGCGGCCGATCTCGACAGCCTCCTCGTCGTTGAGCTGGAAATATTCCTCATCGTCCAGATAGTCGCGGTTGAGGCGGCGGAGCACGCGAAGCTCTTGCCCGAACGAGCGGTGAATGCGCTTGAAGATCGCGGTCATCACCTTCTGCCCCTGCTCGATCAGGGCAAGCGTCGTGGTGGCGGGCTGGTTTGCAGACCCCTCACCTGTAAGCACGTCCTGAACGGAGGTGATTTCCTTCGCGGACTCGATCAACAGACCAAGCAGATTGAACAGCACCGCGGACGGTCCGGGGGCGTTCATCGGAACGATGTTGTCCTTGAGGCTCCCCCCGGTCACATCGACGCGCTTCCACTCGCCAAGGGCAAACCGCATGTTGCCGCCGCGCACCTGAACGCCAGACCCGACAAATCCGCCCTGCGCATTCTGCAACGCCCCGGCGTCGATCATCTGGTTCAGCATCGTGTCGATGACGCTCGAAATATCCCCCAGCAGCGTGCCGAAGCCCATATCGTAGAAGCTGCCATCGGGCGCCGGGATGAACCCGTATTTCGTGAAGTAGCGGCGCCGCTCGATCCGCACGATGCGCTCGATCAAGTCGGGACGTCCAGCCTCGAAAACCTCCGACAGTTTCCAATTCTGCCCAATGGCAAAGACCGTAACGTCCTCGATCCCGAAGCACGGCACGATGCGGGCAATCTCGCCCTCCTTCGTGCAGGTGACAACGTAATGCTCGGGGAAGCCGTCGCCGTCCAAATCTATCGTACAGTGCTGCTCGTAATACTCGCCCAGCGCCTGCTCGTCGTTGCCGTCCGCGTCGTCGACCGTGACCGGCAACCATTGGCCCGACGCGATGAACTCCTGCACCTCATAGGGGTAGTAGTGCAGCACCTGCGTATATCGCGGGGCGCTCTCCAGCGACTTCGCCCAATAGTTTACGATGAAGTCGTTCGCGCTCACCATCTCCGAGCGGTTGGCGTTCTCGATGGGATCATACCATGTCTTGCGGAACACACAGCCGACAATCGGGAGCATTAGCAGCATCCGGTCGGTCTCTTCTTCCCATCCCGGCATCCGGTAGAGAAGCTGCCATGTCATGTGCTGGCCCATGCGCTCTGCTCGGGCTTTCTTGTCGCCGGTCGGGTCGGGACCGAGCACCCGGCCCTTGACGAGGTTCGAGCCGTCAACGATCGCGGGGTATGCGCGCGCCTGAAACTGCACCGATGCCGTTGTCAGCAGCGGATATTTGACATTGCTCGCCTTGGGCCAAGGGAACGTCTTGTCCTCCCGCACCTGCATCGCGATCTTGAGAGAGTTTTCATAGCGAGACAGCCAGCCGTCGCCGCCATCATCCTGAATGGACCCACCGCCACGGCTGATTTCGTCGATCTCCACGTCGCGAATGACGCGCTGCCCGATTGTCCCAAGCGCGCTGCTCGTCAGCATTTCGGCAAGATTTTTGCCCGACAGGATTTTCTCAAGCGAGAGCGTGTCCGTCAGCTCGGGAGCGTCCTCGGCCTGTTCGTCGTCGAGTTCAAATGCTGTTGCCATGTCAATCGGCCCTGCTTGGAAGATAGCCGCAATTCACGGCAAACATCGCGCCCGCGCTCTCACTCCCGGCGCACAAGAATATCTCGCCATCATCGTGGCAGGACTTCATGCGCCGCGTATCCGAATACAAAAGCCAGTCCGGATCGACGCGCATGGCCTTGCGCGCGTCACTGACGACAACCGCCGCGATACCCTCTGCCCGCAACGCCGATGCCAGCGAAAAAGTGCGCAAATTGTCAGCCCCAATGACTGCGATTTCGGGCCAGTTAACGTTGGGTTTTGCCCTATCGAGCAGGCGCGATGACACCGCATCGCGATACCTGGTGAGGTCCGCCACATACTCCAGCGCGGCCGCGGCTTTGGGCGCTGTCGCCATTATTGGGTGCCCTTGAATTTATCCCAAGCGAGACGAGCGTAGATTTTTACGTCCAGACCATCGCACTTGAGGCAGCGCGAGGCCTCGGGGCGGGCGCGCCAAATTAGCAAATCAGCTTCGGGCGGCTTGTTTGCCACGATGCACTCATAGGTGGACGATGCGGCCGCTTGCATCGCAGCGATCTGCGCTGACTTAGACAGGTCAGCGCACTGTATACGTCGAGCATAAGCGCCTTGAGGCTTGATCGCGCCGTTCACGTAAACAGTGTGAATTTTGCCCTGTTCCGTGGTCGCACCGCCGCTATAGGCAACATAAGGAGCAAGAAGTTCCACCCTGCGCTCAAGGTCGTGGGCGATGGCTTCCAGCGTGCATTCAAGACTTTCCCCATCCCCCGAAGAGAACCAGTCATCGGTCATGTCGAGAATTTCGCGGGAGAATTTCGCCATCATCAATACCCCGTCACGCTGGAGCGGCCGCCTTGCCGCTCGTCCCAATCGTCGTTGTCGTTGTCGGGAATGTTGAGGATGATCGGGCGAGCAACCGCGATCAGTCCGAATGCATCGGCCCCGTGGCTTGACCAGTCATGGTTCGGCCCAAGGCCGACGCCGCGCTCCTCGTCCTGCTTTTCGTGATACCAGCCGATGGCCTCGATACCGGCTTCGCAATACTCAGCGTCGAAATACATCTGCGGGAACAGGCGGCGAGCAGCCTCCACGCGCCGCATGGCAGCACCAGCGCCCTGATTGGGAATAACTATCGTCTCGAAGCCCGCTTCGCGCAGCGCCCCTTCGTACGTCGTCTTGGCGACTTTCTCATGAGCCGCTCCGTCATGGGGAAGGACGCAATGAGCCTTTTCGTAACCGCTCTCGCGCAGCCAGTTGACATGCGTGGCTAGAGGTTGACCCTTCGCCTCGTAATAATCGAGAAGCCACACTGCCTCCCCGATGAACTGCACGATCCAGATAGATGTAGCGTCCGCCTTCGCGCCGGTTCCGCCGATGTCCCACACGGCCCACAGGGTCATCAGCGGATCGGGGTCTAGCTGTCCAATGCGGCCCCGCTCTTTCGCGACGTTCAGTTGGGCTGCATAATAGGCGCCCTCTGCGAAGGTGATAAAATCACCCTCCCATATGTGCTGATACTGGTCGGGGCGCTCAACCTGGTCCTTGAGACGCACGCGGTTGAGAATGTCGGGGAACCACGGATTATCCCTCCAGTTCATCTCCACGATCTTGACGCGCGGATCGTCGTTGTCGTTGCAGGCCGGATGGAAGCGCTTGTTTGTCGCGGACTTCTTGCGTTCCGGGTTCCATGTTATCCACAGCTCGCTATCCTCTTCGCGCAGCGTCGGGATGAGTTTGACCCACGCCTCCTCAGTGACCGGCTCTGCCTCTTCGACCCAAGCCAACAGGATGCGGGACTTCGATTTGATGCTGTTCAGGTTGCGGGCAAGGCCGACAAACGAATAGGAGATGCGCCCGCTCTTTGTGCGGATATAGGTTTCACCGATATCGAAATGCTCGGCTAACCAAGGCTCATCCCGGATCGCGGCCTTGATCTCTTCGAGCGATGAATCCGCGAGGCTGTTCATGAACTGGCGAGCGCAGAGGATGATCCCCTCTCGGCCTGCCACGTCCCACATATGGGCGCGAACCGCTGTCATCTTGGCGAAGGTGCGCGTCTTTGCAGAACCACGCCCGCCATGCGAGCCCCGCACGTCCGCTTCACCTTCGAACACAGGGACGAGCTTTGCGGGTATCTTGATCTGCGCGACCGTCATTCGGGGGTGACCCCGACAAGCTCGATCTTGCTGACCGTATGATTCAGGTGCCCGCTGTGTTCGTGCTCGATCTTGTCGCCGTATTTCTTGGGGCGGAGTTTGCCCGCCATCCATTTCCGTGTTTCGATGCGCAGCTTCGTGCGCTGGATATGCTCGGGGTCCGCCGCCCCTTCGATGACGTCCTTGCTGGCGTCGTCGGCAATATCGAGCATCTCGTCGAAAAGCGTGTCGGCTTGGGCTTCACGCGCGCAAGTGTATTGGTCGCGAAATTCTTCATGAGCGGCCAGCCAGCGGAACACGGTTCCCTTGTCTGGCATGTTGTCATCGCGGCATATGGAGCGCAGGCTGTTACCGTCGGCAAGGCGCTCGCAAATCTCGGCGGCGATGTCTTTGCTGTAATCCGATGGCCGTCCCGCAGGCATTTACCGAGCGCTCCTGACTAATAGCTCGGCAGTCCATGTACAGCATGTCAGGGGGCTTCATAACGGGGGATTAAATCACGCCCAGAGAATTGGGGGCTCGCGATCCGGATAGCGCTTTATGAAGCGCTCACGACTGCGCTGGCGCTTCCAACGTTCTTTCGGCGTCATTGCGGGGGCATAAGCGACATGCCAAAATATCGTCGCATAGCGCGGGGTCCCATAGTCTTCGATCATATAGCGCCCAGCTTCTGCAAGTCCGCCATGGCGGGAGGATCACGATCAGGATAACGCCTTATGTAACGTATAATATGATTCAGGAGCTTCCATCTCTGTTTAGGGGTCAGGGGGGCAACGAAGCCAACATATAGATAAACGGCTGCCTGAGATTTTTTCAAAATGCTCATATCACCCCGATCTTTTGCAAGTCCGCCACGATCCTACGCGCTTCCCGATAGTCATACAAGCCGCAGCGGCGGGCGAGGCGAGCAAGTGAGATGCGTTCGCCGTCCTGCGCAGCGTCGATATACTCCTCAAGCACCTGCCGGCGCCTGTGCGTCATCTGTCCAGAGGGGCGGCCTCTTGCCATTACCGCCACCCCCATCCTTTGCTACGCTTCCCGTCGTGGCCGATTACGCTCCACAAGTGAAACGCTCCCCATGTCAGATGCCACCCTTCAAACGCGCCGGTCGATAGCTTCCCGCGTGTGATGTGTGGTCTCCACCACCACCATTTCCAGAATGAAATTCGGTTGCGGTGAAACAGCCAAAGCGCGCGGAACCCTCTTGCCATTATGGCAACCCCTTCCCGTTCCATGACGGAGATATATTGACCGTGTAAATGAGATGATCTTGGTGAATGACACAGGACCCGCGACCTCCAGACATGAAATATCTTCGGCAATGAGCAACTGCATCAGGGATAGATTCGTGCCGATGCTCCTCTTCGTCTATGACGAGGCCAATCGGGCCGCGAGATTGCTTGCCGTCCATGTGGACGGTAAAGCTTTTCGTGACCGTGACGCGCGGCGCGAACAAATCGCCCAGACGTTGCCAGATTGAATTGGTCATGCGAGCACCCCCGCGCTGATACCAGCAAGCCCGCACAAGACGATGAATGCAGCCAGCAAATATCGCGGTCGGCTATAATTCGCCTCTGCGCCGAAGGCGTCATAGACAGCAACGCCGCCAAGAGCTAAGCAGCCTCCGAAAATCAGGAACCCCAAGCTCATCCCTCGCCCCTTCCCGTCCATCGCGAGCTGTCGAAAACAGCCTCGAACTCCGTAACCATCGCGTGCACGTGGTTTGTGATCCGAACCTCACGAGCAGTGCACCCGGCGCGATCTGCAACTAGCGACGAAACGGAGCGGAGATACCGTTCAGGGCTTATCCCCGAAGCGCAGATTTCCGCCGCTGTCGCATAGTCCCGGTATTTGCTGCGAAAGAACATTATCCCTCCCCCTTTCCAGCGTTGATCATGGCGCGGTAGATGTCGGATGCGTCGTCGCGCCAATCGTCCTCTCGTGCCGCTTGCATGGACTCGCCCCCGGAAGTGCGCATCGCCTCGGTTGGCTCCAGCGGCACAATCGCATAGCCAGCATCGTGAAGGGCGCGCTGGACGGCGGCCGCCTTCTTGAGTGTGGACGAATGCGGGGCCAGCCCTTTGCCGACCATAGCCCGCGCGATGATCTCGACGATGTTGGTCATGCCTTGGTTTCCATGCACACGACGTCATCGGTCTTGACGCGCCAAAATTCCTTCGGCTGGCCGCCCTGCGGGTTGCCGCGATAGAAGATCATCCAGCAGTCGCTAAAGGCGTAGCTGTCGGCGTCGATTTGGCGCTGGTCTTGCCCGATGCGCATTTCGAGCCGGAACCGATGCTTGTACTGCTTGTCGCTCATCCCTTTGGTCTCCCGTTATTGATTGCGGTCACGACGCCCGCCAGTGCGTCACATCGAACGGCTCCCCGCGATCGGTCCACACAAGCTGTTTCGGTTGGTATTCCCATTTGCTCTCGCTTCCTTCTCGCCACAGCACTTTGACCTTTTCGGCAGTGGGAGGTGTCCAGTTGGTTTCCTGCCAGTCAGTCGGCATGGCCGGGGTGGCGGGTCAGCGCGCGCGTTGCCTGTCCGATGATCGCTTGCGCCTGTGGCGACGGAAGCGCCTTCGCCCGTCCATTGCCCGGCAGGCGGCGTTCCAGCGGCTTGCCAAGGCGCCAGGTATTCGATGCTTCCATGTATTTGATGACGTGCGGGACGATCTGCCCATGGTGCGTGCAGCGTTGGCGGGCATCGGATAGCCCAGCTTCCACCGAAATGCGGAGATACCCCGACAATTCTGACGCGGCCACCGCAAGCCATTCGGCCGCCGCGTCCTCGGTCATCGAAACCGGGCGGACCAGTGCCAGACAGGCCGCCAGCTGGGGGATCAAGCCCTCAGCCGCAGCCCATTCGCGAGAGGGCGAGCTGGGCTGCGTCTCTCGTTGATCCGCCGCGGGAAGGTTGTTTCGATTGTCCATTTCCAAATCCCTTGAAACGCTTGCTGTTGTGGACCCATGTTGACCAGCTATCGTGCCAATCCTTGCTCACCGTGCCCTTGGCCCGATGGTGCGAAGCGAAATGCTCCGCCTGCTCGTCGAGCACGCCGGGAGGCCAGCCATCAACAATCGCCCTCGCCGCTGTCCCGACACCGAACGGCTGGGGTTTCCAATCAGCCGGGATCGTGGCCCCTCGTGCGCGCGGTGTTTGTTTTTCCCGGGTTTGGGTGGGGGGGTTAGAATTTATTTCATTGGGGGGGCGGGAAAGGGGCTGATTTGTGACGTCCTCGGTGTCACACTCTGTCACAGTGACATCGCGTGACACAGCATCGGTTCCGCGGTGTTTCCGTTGGCGCGCGGCGTCCTTGGCGCGTTTCGCAGCAAGGCGCGCGTCGGCTTCTGCCATGTCTGCCTTCACAGCAGCGGCGAGCATCTCCACTGTCGCGCCAGCAGCGACCAGAGCATCTATAACGGCTGGCGAGAGACTCATATAGCCTCGCTATCGAGCTGGTCGCGAACAACGCGCTCGACGTAATCAGAGTAATCGAACCACTCGCCCTGGACACGATACTCGCTCAGAACGTCGTGCAGTTCCGCTTCTTGTGCCATTCGTCCGAAAACGAAGCCGAGCATCTTGATCGGGAATGGGCAGCCAGTCTGAAGATTCTTGAGCCGCTTGCGCGGATCGTATTTCGAGAACCCGATTTTCAGGTAAACCGGTTGGTTGGCGCCGATATAAGCGAAGTAGACGAATCCTTCCGCGGGACCGTAAACATTCTCATAGCGCGATATGTCGCCGTAGGAATTTACGCCTAACTCGACGCCCTTCACAAAGTTCTCTGCCAGCATGGCATCGGTCCAGATGACTGCCTCGCTCATTCGACCTCCACGATGACAGCGCCGCCCTTGATGGGGTCGCGGAAATGGTATTCAGGGCGAAGCATCCGGTCGTTGATTCCGAGCGCGTCAGCCATGCCGTCACGGCCCGACTTGAACGAGCTGATCATGTTGTCGTCGTCGCGGTGACGGCGGTCGGGCGGGTGGAATATGATCTTCACCGGCAGTGGGCAGTCAGGCGACGGGCGCCAGTGGCGTGCGGTCGCGAGATAGCCCTTGGTAAGCATGTAGCAGTTGAGGCGATAGGTTTGCTTGGGCGACAGCTTACGCGCCCAATGCGAGCGGTTATTGGGCGACAGGATTGCGGGAGGCCATGGCAACTCTATCACCCCGCCCTCCGCAGTGCGTAGGACACGCTCGAATGGTCGCGGTTAAAGGTGCGGGCTATCGACGAAAGCGAGCGCCCCTTGTCCCTCAGCGCCTTCATGGCGCGCCAGCGAACGATGCACACAGCGCGATGCTTGGCAGGGCCGATCAGGTCGGCAGCCGTCATGCTGTGGACGCGAGCGATATGGGCGACAAGCTCCCGGTCGGTTATCGCGATGTAAGGTGGCGGGGTGTACCAGGTGGGGATCATCGGCAGTTCCGCCACGCATAGCCAATCACCGAATTGCGGCTGCGGCCGAGCTTCTTTGCGATGCGTGAAAAGCGATAACCCTGCGCGAGATAGTCCTTGAGCTGCATGATCTCGTATTCGGACCATCGGCGTTGGACGCGCTCTTTCGGCACGGCGGCGGGGACCAGTGGCTTCAAGGGGCGGCGCGCCTCGCTCTGGTGATTGCGGACGATCATTGCGCCTGCCACCCCATCGAGCGGACAATCTTGCGCCAACGGCCCTTCACGGAATCGGACGTGCGGCCCATTGCCTTGGCTATCGTGCGATGCCCCTTACCTTCCGACATCATCTCTGCGAGCGTGTCGTCTTCATCCTTTGTCCAAGGGCGTTCTTCCATGACGGGTTCTCCCCAATGTTGTTCGATTGCGTCGATCCCGCGCGGCGTGATCTGGACCATGTTGCGGGCGCCCTGCGGACAGGGGCGGACACGCTCAGCCAGACCGGCATCGACAAGCGCCTTGACGCGCGGACGGGCCGCGACGAGCGACTTGAGCCATTGAGGGCGCTCGTACAGTCGACCCAAAATGATGGCGTCGATATGGTTCACCGCTGCAACCTCTCTACAAGGTCGTCGCGTCCCATCTGGACAAGGCGCCAGTGCTTGCGGGATAAAAACCGGCCGTCCGACGCGCGCGGATTAACCGGGGCACGCCGGAAGCGCAGCATGCGGATGCGGAACCATGTGCGGGCGAACCAGCGGGTCATGCTTCGGCCCTCCGGACACAATCGGAAATGGCGCGGCCCAGCGCATACTCAGGCCGGTTGCTGAAATGGAACGTGCCGCGACGAGTGGAGCCGCAGCCGACGTTCTCGAGAACCTCGTAATGGCCCTTGCCGACGCGGCAGACCCAGAACTTCCCGTTCTCGTGAATGATGCGGTCTTTCGCGCTCATGCTGCGCGGCCCATATGCCCATCGACTATATCGAGGATGGAGAGCTGCTCGATCTTGGGACGCTTGACGCGGGGGCGGGCGTGGCGATAGCGAACTACAGCATTGGCGTTGAGCAGCGGGCCATCGGCAAGCGCCTTGAGGCGGTCGGGGTGCGCCAGTTTGCGAAAGATGGTATCGCGAATCTCGACGAGCCGCTTTCGGGTCAGTGGGCCGCCCCGCAGATAGTCCCATGTCGCGCTCAATGTCGCGCCGCCAAGCAGATGCTCTTCCGCGCTCACCTCAAGGCGGGCCAATTCTTCCGCGCGTTCCTTGTCAGCCTTTCTTGCCATATGGTCCTCCATGGTCACGCACTTCCGCTTCCACGAGCGCCAGAGGCAGGCCGTAGGATTGGCTGAGCGTTTCGGGGTTGATGGTGCCGCCTTGGTCGAGACGAGCGCGGAGAGCGGCTAGCTTCGCGGTCGTGATTTTGTCGGGCGCGCTCACTGGTCGCCCTCCAGCACAGCGATGATGCGCCGCGACTTCACGGATTGCTGGTTGCTGGCGATGTCCTTGAGACGGTCGATGCGGGCGCGAGTGGCGTTCAATGCATCGGTGACGCGGGTGTGGGCGAGGACGGCGTCTCCCCAGCGGCCATGAAGCATAGTCTCCACGCGCCAGACCGCCCATCCGAGCGAAGCGATAAACAAGCCTCCGCAGATGGCTACCATGGTTGGCTCGGTCATTTTTGATTGCCTTTCCATATGGTTACGAAAGAAAGTAAATAAGAATTAACGAATTGCGGGGCGTTAACCCCGTTATGGGACGCTAAGATTTGGCTGGTTGCGAAGGTGCGAATTGCTCGCCAGATGCGGCGGCATGGAAAAACTCGAACGGAAGGCTGACACCCCCGCCGATCATCACGACACGGCTAGAGCGGGCCGACACAGTGGACGTATCGACCCGCTCCGCCAGCGCGGAGACTGTGGGGACGCGCTGGGAATGGATTTCGTGCTTTACGGGCGCCCGGCTCATTTGCCCGACCCCTTGAACTCGGCGTCAGTGCAGCCGCAGAGGTATTTCCCGCAGCGAGCGCAAACCGGCATCCGGTCCAAATGACCGATGCGGATATTCACCGAGACACCGCCTACCTGTTGGCTGGCGAGCAAGTGACCCCCGCGCGGTTGCTCCCCCGCGTTCATGGCTATGCTGCCGTGGATTGGGGCTGCGAAAGCCACGACTGCATCGGCACCCCGCCGCCGGTTTTGGCTTCGATCTCGGCCGCGACCTCCAGCGTCGGTTTGACGACGCCTCGGCGCAGGCGGTTGACCAAAGTGCGGTCTTTTCCGATCATCGCCGCGAACTCCGCGTCGCTGACCCTCTCTCGTTCCATATAGGATTGAAGCGGCGTGCTCATGGCTGCATCATGTGCATCTAATGCACATTCGTCAAGCGAAATATGTGCATTCTATGCGCACGACAACGTTGTGCACCTGTCGCACTATTGGGGCATGGATGTCCGATGGTTCAAAGACAGGAAGGCTGACCGCAAAGTCACCGATCAAAACCTTGCTGACGCAATGGGTATCGAGCGTTCGGTGGTGAACAAGGTTGTCAATGGCAAGGTCATGCTCGACGCCTATAAGGCGGACAAGGTTGCCGAGCTTTTGGGTGCGACACCAGAAGAGGTATTATATCGCGCTGGCGTCCCGATCTCTAAGCCAGGATCGCGCTGGCGCCCGTCAGAAGAGACGGTCAGGTTGGTTTTGGAAACCGGATTGCGCCCCTTGACGGCAGCCGACGTTCCGCCAGACGATTTTCAATTACTTGTCCGTGCCGTAACGAAAGGGCTGCAACTCGTCGCAACTCAGCCATCCATGGAAGATGATCCGGGCTTTCGGAAGGCGGTCGAGCTGACCATTGCGAACGCAATTGACGATTATACGCTTTCGCCCGCGCAATCAGCATAAGGCACTCGGGATCGCATTGCGCGCAGTTTCTGGAACAAGTAAGCATAGCCCCTCCCCTAATTTGGTCCCCTGTGGGAAGGCTAGGCGGCCTAAGTTAAAATATGTTAGACCTGAATTTATTTGGGGTAAGGAGGGGCAATGAAACGACTGGGTATCTTGTTCGCCGCGGCACTGGTGGCTACTCCAGCATTCGCCAAGACCAAATACGAACCGCTCGAAACTCGCGAGCCCATCATATTGCAAGGTGATGGCGGGACGCGCACCTCAAAGCATGGCATCGACTACTGGACTACTGGTTCGCCGCCTCGTCGCCATCAGGTTCTAGGCGTCATAAAGGACAACCGGGACAACCATTGGTTGAGCGGTGACGCGGTCGGGTCGCGGAAGATCGCCAAGCTCGTACAGGAGGCTGGCGGTGATGGGGTCATCATCCTGAATCGCGATAGCAAGCAAACCGGAACCGTGAGCGGGGGGCAAGTCAACTCGAACACGAACGCAACGGGCTCCTGTTTCGGGTATTACTGCTCCGCTAGCGCCAACGGACAGGCTTATGGGTCCGGCTGGTCAGCAGCCGTCGTGGAAACGACCACCTCAATGGTGGTCGTGAAATATCTACCGGACTGATTCGGCAGACGAAAAAATAATGTGCACATGATGCACTTTTCATGTTGACAGCTATGTGCATCTAATGCACTATCCCCTCAGACAGCCGCACGACGCGGCCATGGGGAAGAACATGATCGACGCAGATTTCTTTACGACCGTTCTCGACGAGAACCGTGAGTCCGTTCGTGCTGCCGTGCGCGACGCCCTCCTTGATGGCGTCAAGCGGCAGTTTCAGTGGGAAGTCCCCGAGGCCGTCCGCAAGGAAGTTGCCGACTTCATCGCAACCGAAGTCATCCCCGACCTTCGCGCCGAACTGGTCAAGAACAAGGCTGCGTTTATCGACGCCGCGACCGAACTGGCGAAGGCCGCTCCCATTGAACTCGCGAAAGCCATGCAAGCGCGCATGGCGGAAAATCTCGCGAACTCGTGGAAGCTGAAAAAGGTCGTCGAGGAGCTGGTCGCATGACCGCTCACCGTCCCATCACCAACGAAGCAACGCCGGGGCCGTGGACCGTTTGCGACGACGACGAGTTCGACGGCTGCCCGTTCATCCCCATCGAGACGGACAAACCCGTCGGTCCTGAGTTGCAGCTTATCTGCGAAGTGCGCGGCAGTTCGCCGGACCTGCTCATTACTGACAATGACCGCGCCAACGCCCGCCTGATAGCGGCGGCTCCTGATTATCACGCCGCAGCATTGAAGCTGATCAAGGCGGCCGACGAGGGCGACGCCGATCTATCGATGGAAGGCTACGATGATCTGCGCGCTGCCATCACCAAAGCAACGGGAGGGGCACAGTGAACGCCATCCTAAACCACAACGCCAATATGCGCGCGTTCAAGGCTGACCAGCTTGCCGGTCTCTCGAAAGGCGTTGCCCATAGCGGCATCGCTGGCCCTGACGGCTGCATCCTCTGCGGTAACACCGTGGTTGTCCGCGGTTACGACTGCTGGGCTTGCGAAAGCGCCTTTGACGCACCTGTGGACGATACCACCGCGCTTGCTGTGATGCTGGCGGAAGCATTGGAGGCTGTGTCGTGAACGCCTCACACATGCGCCGTATTGCCGATCCGTGGCAGCCAACATTCCATCGCGAATATGAGCGCGCGGGCTTTGTCATCAACGCATGGCGGGGCAACGCCGCCCATGGACGCACTGGATACTTCTCGCTCTTTCGGGAGCGAAAGGAACCGCACGGTCTTATCCCGATCATTCAAGCCGGGACGCGACAAGCCGTTCGCAACGCTCTGCGCTCCGCTCGTCAGGAGCAACGCAAGTGACCGCCCTGTCCCCCGACCTGATCGCCTTTCTCAAGGCTTGGTATGAATGGGCGACCAATGGAGCGCCGCAGTTCGAGCCGTTCAACCGCGGATACGGCCTGTGCGGAAACGCTGCCATCTACGGGGATCGTCGCCTTGTTAGCGAGGTCGTCCACCTGTTCCCCAATCGCTACCCTTTTGGCAGCGGAGATTATCATAATCGATTTGCGCGGCAATCCCAGCACGAATGCCCCAAACGCCTCGCATGGGTCCGTGAACGGCTGATCGAAGCCGGGGAGATGGTCGCATGACCGGCCTCTCATCCGTTCGTCAGTTCACCCGCTGCATTGCCAGCGTCATGGACGACGCCCCGCTGGCTGACCGCTGGGACGTTCCAGAGATCATCACACGCCGCTGCATCCCTGTGGACAGCGACAGGATCGCTTCGATGACCGCCGATGAGTGGGATGCGCTCATGGCGGAGAAATATGGGGAGGATGACCGTGCTTAGGTTCTTCGCCGCCATTCTGTTCGGGGTTGCGATTTTTGGTGACAACACTGAAACGGAATGGCTCGCGCTTTCCGTCGCAGGATGGCTTTGCCTTGTCGGCAGCGCAATTGTCGATGCGATCAAGGAGGCGTCGGCATGACCCACATCCACACCCGCCACGCTCGCCTAATCTACCGCGACGCACAAGAGGCATTCAATGTAGCCAGCCTCAGCGATGCCCTGCCCGAGATGCAAATCCTTTCCTTCGCCGAGCATGTCCAGGCGGACCCGGAACCCGACGCGCGGGCTGTCACCTTCTTCTTTCGCTGCGCCCTGCTGGCTTCCGTCGTTGCTTCCGTGGCGATCTCTCATCACATTTTCTGGAGTGCCAAACTATGACTGCCGTTCAAAAAGTCGAGGCGGCCGAAACCGCCGTCGCCAACTACTCTGCCAGCCTTATGGACGTGATAGCTCAGGCGGCGCGCGATCCGAGCGTTGACATCGACAAGATGGAGCGCCTGATTGCCATGCAAGAGCGTGTCCAAGGTCGCGATGCACAGACGCAATACTACTCTGCGCTGGCAGAAATGCAACCAAATCTGCCAATTATCGACGAGCGCGGCGGCATCAAGGGGCGCGACGGCACGATCCAATCGACCTATGCGCTTTGGGAGGACGTGAACGAGGCGATCCGCCCGACGCTGGCCGAGCATGGATTCTCGCTCAGCTTCCGCGTGTCACGCGCCGATGGTGAGATCATCGTGACTGGCATTCTTGCGCACCGCAGCGGGCATCGGGAGGAAACCACCCTTTCCCTCCCAACCGACACCAGCGGTAGCAAGAACGCCGTGCAGGCTGTCGGATCATCCACGAGCTACGGCAAGCGTTACACGGCCTTCGCCTTGCTGAACATTACCACAACTGGCGAGGACGATGACGGCAACAAGGCCGGGATGAAAAAGATTGTCCACGAGACCGCCCGCGATGCCCCGTTCCCGCAGGGTCCGGCGCGCAACAAGACTGACCTGAAAACCAAGGCCAAGGTGCTTTGGCAGGACGTTGAGGCCAGCGGCGACATGGACACGCTGGACATCGTTCTCAACGACAATTCGGCGCTTATCGAACAGCTCAAAACCGTTCTGCCTTCGTGGTGGCACGGCGGCAAGGACGAGGGCGGCATGGCCTTTGAGGGACTTGGCCAAATCGTCCGGCGCATGAAGCGCGACTTTTCTCAGGGAGTGAATTGATGGCGGGCAGTTTTAATCAGGTGACGCTGGTCGGCAATCTGGGCGCCGATCCCGAAATCAAGTCGTTCCAGAACGGCGGCCAGATTGCCAATCTGCGGATCGCCACGTCCGAAAGCTGGAAAGACCGTCAGACCGGCGAGCGCAAGGAGCGCACCGAGTGGCATAACGTGGTCATCAACGGCGATGGGCTGATTGGGGTAGTCGAACGCTATGTCTGCAAGGGCAGCAAGGTGCTCATCCAGGGCTCGCTCCGCACCCGTAAATGGCAGGACCAGAGCGGCAATGACCGCTACTCAACCGAGATTGTCGTCGCTGGCCATGACGGCAAGCTGACGATGCTGGACACCTCGCCTGGCGGCGGGTCCGACACTCGCCACCGCAACCAGAACGGGCAGGGCACTGACTGGTCACCGCCTGCTGACGACATCGATTCAGATGGGCCGCCCTTCTAATGCGCGTCGATATTCGCCCCCGCGTCACCAAAGCCCCGCGCCCCGCTTGGAAAGTCGCTGACAGTTTCCGCCAGTGGCTTCGTGGCCGCCCTTGCGCCTGTCAGGGAGGTCATATGGATTGCGGCGGACGCATGGAGTCCGCTCACGTCGATTATGCCGCCAAGGGGACGCGAGACGCCAAGGGGACGGCATCCAAGGTCGCGGATCGCTGGTGCATCCCGCTTTCCGAAACCTGCCACGCCCTACAGCATCGCAAGGGGTGGCCGTGGTTCGAGCAGCATATTCTCGGCGGGCAAGGACGCGCTGAGATGATGGCCGCTGAATACTGGCGCCTCTGGCCGGGGCGCGTGGCTTGGGAGAACAAGCATGGCTGACCGCGCCCCGCTCTACTTTGAGACGCACCTGGGTATGCTTCGACCCGCCAACCGCGCGGCAGAGGAAGCCATGCGCGAGATCAACGGCACCGTCAAAGCCGTGCTGACTGGCGGCAAGGCGAACCAGCGGCGGCGGTCGCTCTATTGGGTGCTGGTGTCCATCGTGACGCCGATCCTGAACGACATGCACAACATGACGCTGACCGACGACGACCTGCACGACATCATGCGGGACAAGCTGGGGATGTTCGACGAGGTGAGGCTGCCGTCTGGCGAGGTTCACCGCAAGCGCCACAGCACCAGCAACCGCGCGATGAACGAGGCCGACCGCGCCGACTATCTGAACAACTGCATTTCGATCTGGTCGAAGTGGACCGGGATCGAACCGACCACGCTCACTGCCGAAGGGCAGCGGGCCGCATAGTTATCAACCGCCACCGTGCAGGCACATAACGCCCGCGAGCGTCGCACGATATGCCCCCAATTTGGCGCTCGCGGGGAGGGATTAGAGAGATGGACGACGGAATCCGCGAGCGTCACGGTTTGACGACCGGCAACCAAGGTATCGTCATCACGGAAACCGAGCGCCACGTTTGCCTTGAAGGACATGCTGGCGACCGCAACCTCACCGAATGGCAGGCCCGCTACCTCGCGGCGAAAATGTATCGACTTGCCCGCCGTATTCGAGCGCGCCGGGAAGCCTACGAACAATCCAAGGAGCAACCCGCATGACCCGCCTCTTAAAAGCCCTCGGCCTCATGACAGTCAGGGAGCATGAGCGGATCGTGCGCGGGTTGGAAAGTCAACTTGTGCTTCGCGAGGATGCTTTCGAGGCTATCGAAGCAGATCGTGACCGGCTCTCCGCCAAATACAAGAAGGCCATCACCGACCGTGATGCGGCGAGGGAGGAGGTGAGCCGCCTGACGCTGCTTGCGAACTCGCTCGACGCTGAACGCAACGAACAAGCGGCTCTGATCGAAAGTTACCGCCCCGACGCCGAAGCCATGCGCCACAAGAGGCAGATGGATAGAGAGCGTAGGAAGGGGGTGGCGCGATGATGTCCCGCAACTGGACCGCCATAGAGCGGCTACCCGAGATCCCCGGCGTCGTGAAGATGACCGGCAACGGATATTGGCTGGACGGGGTGTTCTACCCGACAAGGGACGGAAGCCCGAAGGGCCAAGACCGGAACGGGCTTGGTTCACGACGGCCCGGCCCCGAAGGGGTGGCGCCAAGGCTGATTGCCAGATTCGTGAAGGAAGCAAAGAGACAGTGCGAACGCTGGGGAGGCCGACATGACCGATAAGGTGACGCAAGCTGATGCGGTGGCGTTTCTCGACCACGCATTCCGCAACATCGAACTGCCAGAGATGTTTCCCGGTGATATAGCCGATGTCGCGGCGGGCCTTGATGTGTTCCTCGCCCGCACCAACACCAATGCCGAACTGGTAGAGGCGTTGCGGGAGGCTGTGGCCGTGCTTGAGCGTCTACCATACGGCGACTGGCCAGGCAAAACGTATAGTAGCAAGACTGTGGCTGCGAATGCATTGATCCGCCGCGCCCGCAAAGCCCTATCCCTTTATTCTGATAGGGGGGCGGGATGAACGCGATCACACTCAACATCGACGTTGGCGAGCTGGCGAGCGCCCTTGCCGACCATCTTGTCCAACGCGGGCTTGTCGTGCCACAACAGGCCGAACCGGAAGCGCCCGACGAACTGTGGAGCGCCGCGCAGGTTCGGGAGCATCTCGGCATTAGTCAGACGACATTCTATCAGCGCCGCGCGACACCGGGCTTTCCGAGCGTCGTTGATCGACCAGGTCAGCCCCGATGGCGAGCGAGCGAGATACGCGCCTGGGCCATCGGCAAGTGACCTTACAGCTGCCCTGCAACGTCGGCCGCGCTTCGCGAATCCAGCCCCATAATTGTAGCGTTCCGAAGGGAATTGAGGTAAAGCGAAAGGGCGCAATGTTGGAGCATCGCGCCCCTTCTAATCGCAAAGCTAAAGGAAGTAGCTTTATGACTGACCATGGCAATATTCCCGTCGATATGCTTCGTCAATTGCTCCGATATGAGCCGGAGACGGGCAAGCTGTATTGGATTGAAAGGCCGCCAGAACTTTTCAAATCAGATAGCCATGCTAAAGGCTGGAATTCCCGCTTTGCTGGACAACAGGCGTTTACGCAGTCTGCTTCTGGCGGGTATCGCGCTGGGGCCATCTGGGGTCGCAAGTATCTTGCTCACCGCGTGATTTGGGCAGTCCACCATGGGCATTGGCCCCTGCAAACCATTGACCACATCAACGGCGTCCGGTTCGATAACCGAATAACCAATCTGCGCGATGTCCCTCATCGTGAGAACATGCGCAATCTCTCGCTGTCACCAGCTAATTCCAGCGGGTTTGCGGGGGTTATGCAAAGCAAGCGCGATGGGCGGTGGTTCGCCTACATATACGTGAATGGAAAGCGGATACATTTGGGCATGTATGGCAGTAGAGACGAGGCCGTGGCGGCAAGGCTCTCGGCCAATTCTCAATACGGCTTTAGGACCGCTCGTGGCTCTTCGATCTAAGCTGATCGGCAACTTCGGCGGCGCTCCTGTGGAAGTATCGCATCAACATGCGAATATCACGGTGTCCGGTCATGCGAGCAAGGTCGAGAACGTCGATCTTGAGTGCCAGCCGCGAGATGGCCTCATGCCGCGTGTCGTGAAAATGCAGCCCCGTCACCATCGCCTTGTCGCGGTATTTGCGGAACAGGGCATCCAGAGAGGCGGCGGTGATGTCGAACAATGGGCCGTCGGTTTCGGGAAGGCGCGCCAGCAATTGAAGCGCCCTCGGAGACAGCGGAACATCTCTGCCGTAACCGTTCTTCGTCATGTCGAGCCGCGCAACGCTGCCGGACACGTCGCGGCTGGTCAGCCCGCATATCTCGCCAGCGCGCATGGCCGTCTCGATAGCAAACAGGAACGCCACCGCCACCCGCTGCGGCTTCGTCACAGCCTTGTGCGTGCCCGCAGGATCGAAACCGCAGGCATGGCATATGGCGGCAATCTCGCCTTCGCTAATACGCCTTTCGCGCGGCGGGGAGTCTTTGGGCCGCTGGACACCGGAACAGGGGTTGGCAGTCAGCCAGTGCCATTCCTTCACCGCGCGGGTGAAAACGCTCACCATCAAATTCATGTCGCGGGCAACCGACGCGGGGCTGACGGCTTCCAGGCGGCGGTCGCGCCAAGCCGCGATATCGGGGGCGGCAATGCTGGCCAGAGAGACGCCAGCGATCGGATCGCGCATGAACGCCCGCATTCTGGCAGTCTCGTTGCGCACCCCGCGCTTTGTCGGCGTCACCTCCTCAAGGTAGCGATCAAGCATGTCGCGCACCGTGCGGACGCCGGGTCCGGTCGTGTCATATTCGCCACGCTCGTGCCTTGCCGTAATATCGGCTTCGGTGACGACCGCCCACTGAGCCGCAGCGCGCTTCGTGTCGAAGGACTTGCCCTTGCGCACTCCGAGTCGGTACACCTCGACATGCCACTTTTTCCCGCGTTGCCGGATGCTGGCCACCGAATCCCCCGCTGCCGTAATCGTGTCGGAGGGCTTGCCGTAAATGTCGGTGCGCGTTTCCGCAAGGTTTATGCAATGTTCTGCGATTGTTTCGCTTGCATTACGGCAGGAAATATGGCAATAATCGGCGGAAAGGCTAAGGATATGCACCGAAACCTAGTTTTTTATGGTGCCCCTGGCCGGACTCGAACCAGCACTCCTTGCGGAACTCGATTTTGAGTCGAGCGCGTCTACCAATTTCACCACAGGGGCCCAAGACAGCTTGGCGCGCCGGAAAGCGCGGCGCTTCCCCTAGGGCGAAGCGCCATATCTTGCCAAGCTATTTCTTCAACTCTTTCGCCAACGTTTTCGCGGTCGTCTTGCCATAGGGCGGCTTGAAGCCCGCCAATCCGGCAACGTCGAGTTTCGGCTGGCGATAAAGGGCGCGCGCATGGCTGAACGTGCGGAATCCGTCGATGCCGTGGTAATTTCCCATGCCCGACGGCCCGACCCCGCCGAAGGGCAAGTCCTCCATTGCATTGTGGAACAGCACGTCGTTGACCGTGACGCCGCCCGAAATGGTGCGCGTCAGCACGCGCTCCTCCTCGCTCTTGTCCTGCCCGAAATAATAGAGGCCGAGCGGGCGGTCGTTCGCGTTCACATAGTCGATCGCATCGTCGATGCTCCTGTAAGTCTTGACCGGCAGGATAGGGCCGAAGATTTCCTCCTGCATCACCTTCATGTCGTCGGTCGGGTTGCGCACGATGTGGAGCGGCATCTTGTGCCCGTTGGCGCTTGCGAAATCTTCGTTCCCCGGATTGACCTCGATCACGTCGGCACCCTTGTCGCGCGCGTCGGCAAGGTAGGATTGGAGCCGGTCGTAGTTCCGCCCGTTGACGACCGATGTATAATCGTCGTTCGCGAGCAGGGTCGGATAGAGCGCCGCCGCGCCCTTGGTCACGCTGTCGATCACCTCGCCCTCCTGATCCTCGGCGACGAGCAGGTAATCGGGCGCGAGGCAGATCTGCCCGGCGTTCATCATCTTGCCGAGCGCGACGCGTTGGCCGACGAGATCCTTGTTCGCGCTGCGTCCGATAAAGGTCGGCGACTTGCCGCCGAGTTCGAGCGTGACGGGGACCAGATTGTCGGCGGCGGCGCGCATGATATGCCGACCCACGCTCGTCGCACCCGTGAAGATCATATGGTCGAAGGCGAGCTTGGAAAAAGCAATCCCGACCTCGGCATCGCCGGTGAACATCGCCATTTCGCTCTCGTCGAAATAATCTGGGACCAGCCGCGCCATCAGCGCCGACACATGTTCGGTGAATTCGCTGGGCTTCACCATCGCGCGGTTGCCCGCCGCAAGGATGCCCGCCATCGGCACGAATACCATGCCAACCGGGAAATTCCACGGCGCGACAACGCCGACGACGCCCTTCGGTTGATAGACGACCTCGGCCTTGGCACCGAGCAGCCCAAGCGGAAAAGTGGGCCTCCGCTTCTCACCCTTCGCCCAGCTCGCCATATGTTTCTTAGCATGCTTGAGCGCGCTGACCGAGGGCATGATGTCGGTCATCAGCGTCTGTTCGCGGCTGCGATGGCCGAAATCCTCACTCACCGCCTTGGCAAAATCCTCGGCATTATCGACGAGCAGCGCGATCGCGCGGTCGATGCGGTCAGTGCGGACGGCGAGGCTTTCGGGCATCGCAGCGGTGAAGCTCGCCTTTTGTGCAGCCAGCACTTCGTGCATGCGCGCCGTTTCGCCGGCTAGATCCTGCTTGATCGCGGTGGCCATGACCCGTCTCCCCTAATGCTTAGCGGCGGTGTTTGATCATGTCGCAAGGCCGGTTGCAAGTTGAAACGCTCTCCCCATCTTTGCCCGACCCCTTTCGCAATTGCAGCAAAGCCGCTAATCGGGCCGCCGACCAGTTTTCCCTTACGGAGTCTCTCGCCATGACCGCCACCGATCCCGTCGTCTTCCTCTCCTATGCGCGCACCCCGATGGGCAGCATGCAGGGCAGCCTGTCGGACGCGAGCGCGACCGACCTCGGCGCGACGGCAGTCAAGGCGGCGGTCGAGCGCGCGGGCGTCGCGGGCGACGACATCGAGCGCATCTATATGGGCTGCGTCCTTCCCGCCGGGCTGGGCCAGGCGCCGGCGCGGCAAGCGGCGATCAAGGCCGGCCTGCCCAAGTCGGTGCAGGCGACGACGGTGAACAAGGTCTGCGGTTCGGGCATGCAGACGGTGATCATGGGCGCCGAAGCGCTCGCCGCGGGCAGCGTCGACCTGATCGTCGCGGGCGGCATGGAGTCGATGACCAACGCGCCTTACCTGCTCAAGAAGCATCGTTCGGGCGCGCGGATCGGCCACGACACGGCGTACGACCATATGTTCCTCGACGGGCTGGAGGACGCCTATGACGCGGGCCGCGCGATGGGCACCTTCGCGCAGGATACCGCCGATGCCTATCAGCTCAGTCGTCAGTCGATGGACGATTATACCCTCGAATCGCTCAGCCGCGCCAAGGCGGCGATCACCGACGGCGCTTTCGCCGCCGAAATCGCGCCGGTGACGATCGCGGGCCGCAAGGGCGATGTCGTCGTCGACACCGACGAGGCGCCAAGTAAGGCGATGCCCGACAAGATTCCGACGCTGCGCCCCGCCTTTGCCAAGGACGGCACGATTACGGCCGCGACCAGCAGCTCGATTTCCGACGGCGCCGCGGCAGTCGTGCTGACGCGCCAGTCGGTCGCCGAAGCGAGGGGCGCAAAGCCCGTCGCGCGGCTCGTCGCGCATGCCGCGCACGCGCAGGAGCCCAAGGACTTCACCGTCGCCCCCGTCGGCGCGATCAACAAGCTGCTCGCCAAGACCGGCTGGTCGATCGGCGACGTCGACCTGTTCGAAGTCAATGAAGCCTTTGCCTGCGTCGCGATGTTCGCGATGCACGACCTCGGCATCCCGCACGAAAAGATCAACGTCCACGGGGGCGCGACCGCGCTCGGCCACCCGATCGGCGCGAGCGGCACGCGGATCATCACGACGCTGATCGCCGCGCTGCAACGTCATGGCAAGACGCGGGGCATCGCGAGCCTGTGCATCGGCGGCGGCGAAGCCACCGCGGTCGCCATCGAACTGGCCTGATTTCTTCTCCCGCGAAGGTTCCGGGGCGTCGTCGCAAGACGGCGCCCTTTCGTCGTTCCGCCGCGACAATTTGCGACACTAATGGCCTGAAAATAAACGGCGCATTCCGCATCCGTTCAAATCGAATCGCCTATCCCGTCATCCGTCATCGGGCAGATCCCCCCTCCCCCCTGACGGATTGAAAGGAATGGCATAATGAAGAAGATCAAATTTCTCACCGCCGGCCTGATCGCCGCGATGATGGTTCCGGCCGTCGCGCAGGCACAGACCCGCGATATCCGCGAAGACCGCCGGGACGTTCGCGAGGAACGCCGCGAATATCGCGACGCCGTGCGCTACGGAGACCGTAGCGACGTTCGCGAAGAGCGCCGCGAGTATCGCGACGCCAAGCGTGACCTGCGCGACAGCAAGCGCGACTGGCGCCGCGACACGCGCTACCAGAATTATCGGGCGCCCTTCCGCTACCAGCAGTTCCGCGTCGGCGCGACGCTCCGTTCGAACTATTATACCCCGGCCTATCGTCCGGCCTGGGACAGCCGCTGGGGCGTTCCGCGGGCGGGTCGCAACCTGACCTATGTCCGCCACTATAACGACCTGTTGCTCGTCAATATGCGAAGCGGCAAGGTCGTGCGGGTTTACCGCAACCACTTCCGGTGGCGCTAACCGTTCAAGACAGGGAGGGCCGGACGAGCGATCGTCCGGCCCTTTTATTGCGGTGGTGGATGACGGCTTCGGGATAGCGCAGGAAGCCGAAATTGCCGCCTTCGGTTATGGAGGGTCGATTCCGTAATCCGGTTGGCCGGGCGGCGGCGCGGTTATTTCAAAGGTCAGGAAAAGTCAGCCTTGTGCAGCCGCCATTTGTCGCGCTCTGCTGACATGCCGCGCCCCGTTCGTGCGCGCATCCATAAACCCGGAAACGCGCGCTTTTGCCTACATAGAGAAAGAGCCACGATGAAGGCTGGCACAGCCGGATAATGTAGGACAGCGTTTTTTTGCCTCGCGGAGAGCGGACGTGGGGTGGATTCCAGACATTCGTCATCGCGAACTTGATCCAGGCCCCACAGCGGCGCTGGCGGTTATGGACCCCGGATCAAGTCGGGGGTGACAAGCAAAGAAACGTCCTCCCCCTGACTTCGCCACAGGGAGGACATTATGTCTGCAACGCTCGTTGCCGTCGTCGGTCCCCCGCCGTCAATCGCCCCAAATATGATCGGTCTGGATCCAGCCCTTGCGACCGTTTACGGCGAAGAGGCACCAGCCGTTCTTGCAATCGCTGATCCGGCCGACGACGCCGGGTTCGGCGCGATAGGCGACCGCCGCCGAAACGCTCGCATCCTCGCGCATCGGACGGATTTCGCCAGTCACGATCGCGGTACGCGTGCGACTGAGCAGCCGCGCCGCCATCCAGCCTTGCGTCCCGTCAGGGTCCTCGACCTTGCGCCAGTTTTCGTGGCGCGCGATTACCTTTACCGGCAAGTCCTTTCGTCGATACTCCCACATCACCGGGACGTCGGGCGACGGCCCCTTGCGCATCCGCGCCTTATCGACGCTGATCGACGCCCAATAAGGCAGTTCGACGTCGGATTGCGCGGTGGCCGGTCCCACGGTGGCCATCAGCGCGGCGGCGGCTAATATCTGGCGGCTGGTCATCGCATTGCCTTGTCAAACTCATATCGGCATTTCAACCGCTCACCGCGCAAAAGGCTGCGTTCATCCCCAGCCTTTTCCTTGCCCGCGCTCTTGACCGCCGCGCCGCGCCGCGCTCTATCGACGGCCATGCCAGATTCCTCCCGCCCCAAGCGTCCCCGCGTCATCGTCACCCGTCAGCTGATGCCGCATGTCGAAGCGCGCATGGCCGAACTCTTCGATGTCGCGCTGTCGGCGCACGACCATGCCTTCACGCGCGACGAATTGAAGGCCGCCGTTGCCGACTGCGATGTGTTTGTACCCACCGTGACCGACGAGATCGACGCGGACGTGATCGCGGCAGCGGGCGAGCGCCTGAAACTGATTGCCAATTTCGGGGCGGGCGTCGACCATATCGACCTCGCCGCCGCGCGCGCCAAGGGCATCATGGTGTCGAACACGCCGGGGGTGTTCACCGAGGACACCGCCGACATGACGATGGCGCTGATCCTCAGCGTACCGCGCCGGCTGGCGGAGGGCGAGAAACTTATGCGCTCGGGCCAATGGGCCGGCTGGGCGCCGAGCGCGATGCTGGGCCACCGCGTCGGCGGGAAGTTGCTCGGCATCATCGGCATGGGGCGCATCGGACTGGCGGTCGCGCACCGCGCGCGCGCGTTCGGCCTGTCGATCCATTATCACAACCGGCGGCGCTTGCCGGCGGCGATCGAGGAGGAGCTCGGCGCAAGCTATCATGCCAGCGTCGATACGCTGCTGCGCATCAGCGACGTCGTGACCATCCATTGCCCGCACACCGCCGAGACGCACGAGATGGTCAACGCCGCCCGGATAAGCGCGATGAAGCCGACTGCCTATCTGATCAACACCGCGCGCGGCGAGATCATCGACGAAAAGGCGCTGGTCGCGGCGCTCCAGACCGGCCGCATCGCGGGCGCCGGGCTCGACGTCTATACGCACGAGCCCGCGGTCGACCCCGCGCTGCTCGCGCTCGACAATGTCGTGCTGCTGCCGCATCTGGGATCGGCAACGATCGAGGGACGCGAGGCGTCGGGCGAAAAGGTTATCGCCAATATACGCGCCTGGTGCGACGGCCACCGGCCGCCTGATCAGGTGCTGGAAGGATGGGCCTGACCGCGCCGTCCGGCCACAATTCGTCCCCCGGTTCGGGGCTTAGCGCTGGCTGCATTTGAGGTCGATCGCCCGCATCGCCAGGTCGCTCGGATTTCCGCCTTCGCGCTCGACCTCTTCGTCGATGCAGCGTTGCCGCGGCGTGCGCCGGTCGGCGCTCCGGCCTTCACGCATCATTTGCAAAAGCGCCGCCAGTTCGCGCCGCTCGGCGTCGCTGAGGTCGCTTGGCTTCCTCGAGCCGCTGCGAAGAAGCTCATAATTTCGCCACGCCCGCTCGGCGGGTGTTTCCGCGTGCGCGCCGCCCGACCCGAGCGGGCCGAGCGCCAACGTCACCGCGACCGCCACCATTCGCCAGATGCGCTTCATGCAACCACGTCCAGTCCGCTTCTGCGACGGCGAAGCGCTCGTCAGTCTCCCGTCAGGATCCGGTCGACCAGCTGCTTCACCGTTGGGGTGAAATTGTTCGAATAAAAGGGATCGGTCTTGAAGTTGAACGCGGCGTGGCCCGCGAACATCAGATTCTGTTCGACGTCGCCGCCATGCGCGATGTCCTGCAGCGTTTTCTGGATACAGAAGCTGCGCGGATCGGCCAGATAGCCGGTGGTGTAATCGTCATGGTCCTTCCACGACGAAAAACCGCAATGCGACAAGCAGCCCATGCAATCGGTCTGGTCCTTGCGGATCATCGCCTTGTCGGCCTCGGTCACGAACACCACCGTGTTGTCGGGGGTCTTGAGCGCTTCGGTATAACCTTCGGCGAACCAGTCGCGCGCGCGCGCGCGGTCGTGCGGAGTGACCCAGAAATTCTTGCCCTTCACCCCGACGTCGAGCTGGACGATATGGTCGCCCGCTTCCTGCTTCGAATAGGGAATCTGGCGTTCCGAACGCGCCTCGAGATCGCGGAGGAACGGATTGCGCACCGCGCTGGAATAGAAACCCGTCGGCGAAAAGCGATGGAGCAGCACGTCGCCGTCGTCGAGCGTGCGGAGACGATCCTTCCATTGTTGCGGGATCGGGCTTTCCTCGGTGAGCAGCGGACGCGTGCCATATTGGAAAGCGATCTGGCCGAGTTCGGGATTGTCGATCCAGTTTTCCCAATCGCGCAGATACCAGACGCCGCCCGCCATCACGATCGGCACGTCGTCCGCGATCCCCTCGGCGCGCATCGTTTCGCGCACCGCGGCGACGCGCGGATAGGGATCTTGCGGCACCAGCGGATCTTCGGCGTTCGACAGGCCGTTATGGCCGCCGGCGAGCCAGGGGTCTTCATACACTACCGCGCCGAGCAGGTGGGGAACCTTGCTGTAGGCGCGCTTCCACAAGGCACGGAAGGCGCGCGCCGAACTGATGATCGGCAGGTACAGGACATTGTGCCGCGCAGCGATTTCGCTCAACTTGTAGGGCATGCCCGCGCCGCAGGTTACCCCGGCGACAAGACCCTTGGTCCGTTCGAGCACGCCTTCGAGGATTTGCTGCGCGCCGCCCATTTCCCAGAGAACGTTGATGTTGATCGCGCCCTTGCCGCCCGACACCTCATGCGCGCGCTCGACCTGCGCGACCGCGCCCTCGATCCCGTACTGGATCAATTCCTCGTGCCGCTCCTTGCGCGTCAGCGCACGATAGATTTGCGGAATGATCTTGCCTTCGGCGTCATAGCTGTCGGCATTGACCGCCGACACGGTGCCGATGCCGCCTGCCGCGGCCCACGCGCCGCTCGACATATGGTTGGTCGCCGACACGCCCTTGCCGCCTTCGACCAGCGGCCAGACTTCACGCCCGCCATAAAGGATGGGCTTCAAACCTTTGAACACTCTAAACCTTCTCTCTCTCCGCCCGTCCGCGATAGCGGACCGGCCCCCATTGCCGCTTGCGTAAGCGGAAATTGGCCCCGCTTGTCAATCGAAGCCGACCCAATTGCCGCTGAACGGCCCATAGCCTTGAAGGGCGCGAGCATAGAGCTTTTCATAGGCGCCGACCATATCGGATTCGTCGAACCGTGCCGCCGCGGCGCGCCGGTTGGCCGCGCCGATCGTGCGACGGAGCGCGGCGTCCGATGCCAGCCGCTTCAATGAATTGCGAAACGCCGTCTCGTCTTTTGCAATGAACGGGAGATTTTCGGGCGCGACCATCGCGGCAACGTCCCCGACATCCAGGCTGACTACGGGCAGACCGGCTGCCATAGCCTCGATCACCGCGATGGGCGCCTGTTCGCTCAGCGACGTGAGCGCCAATATGTCGATATTCCCGATCCACCGGTGCGGATCGGGCATGAATCCAGCCATCAGAAAACGATTGTCCCATCCGCAGACGACGGCTTCGGCGGCAATCGCAGCCCGTTCGGGCCCCTCGCCGACGATCACCAACCGTGCCTGCGGGACCAGATGCGCCGCAAGCGCCACCAGCCGGGTCAGATTCTTCACCTTGCGCAATCCAGCCACCGTGCCGATGACGACATCGCCTTTCCGACGCTCCAGCCCGGGGATCGGGAGCGCCGGACCGTGACGATAGGCCGCCGTATCGATGCCGTTGCGGACCATCTGCACGAGGTCGCCCGCGCCCCACTCCTCCGCCGCGATCCGCTCCAGCAGCGTCGAAGGCACGACGACCGATTGCGCCGTGCGCAGCGCCACCCGCCGGAAAAGGTTGCGTTTCCAGTTGCGACGGATGCTCTCGTCCTCGTTGAAGCCATCCTCATGATGGATCAGCGGCGGCAGTCGATGCCGGCGCGAAAAGATACGATGCGCCATCACCCCGTCCATTGCGCCCCAGTTATAGCTGAGCACCAAGTCGAAGCCGCCCATGTATCGCGCCAGCATCCGATAGCGGTCAAGCGACGGCTTGCCGTGCAGTGGCGGCGCATCCTTCGGAAAATCGACGGCAATGGCAGGGTCGATGGCATCGCGGGCACCCAGCGCCTCGGGCATGGCCGAGAGGATCGTGTGACGCGCGCGACCCCCCATCAGGTTCATCAACCGAGCCGCGCGCGATTCCTTGCCGCCGAGCGAAAAGCTCGAATGGAGGTGCAGGATGCGGATCGGCCAAGGCGTATCGGGCGCGGCGGAACTCACGCTTGCGGAAGCTCCGCCACCCACGCGTCGATCGCCGCGCGGGCTTCGGGCTCGTCCATTGTCGGCGCATGGCCGACGCCGGGCACTTCGACGAGCCGCGCGTGCGTCAATTCAGCCACCATTTTCTCACCCGCGACCCGCGCGAGTATGTCCGACAAGGCGCCGCGCAGGATCAGCAACGGAACATCGCCCAGCGCACGATAGGCCGGCCACAGGTCGACGCCCGCGTCGCCGCCGTTCGGCACGCGAAGCGGCGCCGCGATCTGCTTGTCATAGTCTGTGACGATCCGCCCCTCGGCAGTCAGCCGGTGCGTCCGCTTGGTGAGCCGCAGCCAGTCGTGGATTCCATAGTCCGGATAAATGGCGGCATTGAGTTCGGAGAAGGCCCGCGCGGCGTGCATCCACGTCGGCTGGCTGCCCCCCGCACCGATGTAATCGCGGATCCGTTCCAGCCCCGCAGCCTCCAGTTCGGGACCGACGTCGTTCAACACCGCTCCGACAAGCCGCCCCGGCAATGTCGCGGCCATCAGCATCGAGACCAGCCCGCCGAGCGATGTCCCGATCGTCGCGAAACGGTCGATGCCCATTTCGTCGAGCAGCGCCACGACATCCTGCACATAGGTCAGCGGGACATAGGTCATCGGATCCTTGGCAAAGGCGCTCTCTCCACGGCCGCGAAACTCGATCACGATCACCCGGCGATATTGGGCAAGGTGCGGGGCCAGCAGCTCGAAATCGCGCGCGTTTCGCGCAAGTCCCGGCATGCACAGGATCGGTGGCGCTTGCCCGGCCGCTTCGGGGCCCGCATAAACACGCGCATGCAGCCGGACACCGTCGGGCGACCACCAATAATGGTCCGACCATTCGCGGCGGCTTTCCTGTTTCGCCAATATGGCACGTCCCCTTGCGTCAAGGCCTGTCCGTCCCGGCGCGCCGGGCTCGTCCCCATTCTATCGCGAACCCTGAGGCGCGGTGCAAGCGATCCGTCGCATGTTCGCAGCGCAGGTTGCCCCTGCCCGCTTTCACCGATAAGACGCGGGCGACCATGAGCGAGCCCTTGATTTCCTTCGAACCCGCGACCGGCGAAGAGCTGTGGCGCGGTCCGGTCAGCGACGTCGATGCCGAAGTCGAGATCGCGCGCTGCGCCTGGCCCGAATGGGCGTCCAAACCCGTCACTTTCCGCGTCGAGGCGCTGCGCCGTTTCATCGACCGGGTCAAGGCCGAGGCCGAGCCATTCGCCGACCTGATCGCGCGTGAAACCGGAAAGCCACTATGGGAAGCGCGCACCGAGGTCGAATCGGTCGCGAACAAGGTCGATATTTCGGTCAAAGCCTATGCCGAGCGCACCCCGAACCGGCGGATCGAGGGGGCGATGGGGCTGCGCAACGCGGTGCGCCACAAGCCGCACGGCACGCTCGCCGTGCTCGGCCCCTATAATTTTCCGGCGCATCTTCCCAACGGGCATATCGTCCCAGCCTTGATCGCGGGCAATTCGGTGATCTTCAAACCGTCGGAAAAGACCCCGGCGGTCGGCGCGAAGCTCGTCGAACTCTTCCATAGCGCGGGCGTGCCGCAAGAAGTGCTGCGTCTCGTCATTGGGGGGCCCGACACGGGCAAGGCGCTCGCGGGGCACAAGGGCATCGACGGGCTGTTGTTCACCGGTTCGGCGCGGACCGGGCTTGCGCTCAACCGCCAGTTCGCCGGTCAGCCCGGCAAGATGCTCGCGCTCGAAATGGGCGGCAACAATCCGATTATCGTGTGGGACACCGCCGACATCCGCACCGCGGCGATCATCGTCGTCCAGTCGGCGTTCCTCAGCGCCGGTCAACGATGCAGCAACGCGCGGCGGCTGATCGTCAGGGACAGCCTTGCCGACCGGCTGATCGACGAGATCCGCGACCTTGCGAACCGGCTGATCGTCGACCATCCACATGCCGATCCGGCCCCCTATATGGGCCCCGTGATCGACAATGAGGCCGCAGACGGCCTGACCGAAAGCTTTCTGGTCCTGATGTCGAACGGCGGCAAGGTGATCCGCCACATGACGCGGCCCGTTACCGGGCGCCCCTTTCTGACGCCTGGGATCATCGACGTCACCGACATGCCCGAGCGCCCCGACATCGAATTGTTCGGCCCGCTGCTCCAGGTGATCCGTGTCGGCAGTTTCGAGGCGGCGATCGCCGAAGCGAACAATACCGCCTTCGGCCTGTCCGCCTCGCTGATCGGCGGGACACCCCAGCTTTACGACCAGTTCTGGGCCAACGCGCGCGCCGGGGTGATCAACTGGAACCGGCCGACCAACGGCGCCTCGTCCGCCGCGCCGTTCGGCGGAATCGGCCTGTCCGGCAACCACCGGCCGAGTGCCTTCTATGCGGCCGATTACTGCGCCTACCCGGTCGCAAGCTCGGAAAGCGATGCGATGCGCGCCTCGATCGGGGTGGGGCTGCGTGATCCCGAAGGATCGCAACTGGTGACGAAGAAGTATCTCTGAGAAACCCTCGTCACCCCGGATTTGATCCGGGGTCCATTTCAGCGGCGAAGGGATGGACCCCGGATCAAGTCCGGAGTGACGACGTGTCGGGGCAATTTTACCTTCACCACCGTCAATAAAGCCTGCTTTGCGCTTTCCCGGCGCGTGAACCATCTTCACCAGCATGGAAAAACCTCCCTCTTCTTCGGGCAAGCTCTGGCTCGTCGGCGCCGGTCCCGGCGACCCCGACCTGCTGACGCTGCGCGCGGCGCGACTGTTGGCGAGCGCCGACCTTGTCGTCCATGACGGGCTCGTCGGCGAAGGCGTGCTCGCGCTGATCCCGCCGCATGTCGAACGGATCAGCGTTGCCAAGCAGCGCAGCCGCCACACGATGAAGCAGGAACTGATCAACGAATTGCTGGTGCGCGAGACGCTCACCGGCAAGCAGGTCGTGCGGCTGAAGGGCGGCGACCCGTTCATCTTCGGGCGCGGGGGCGAAGAGCTCGAGGCCGCGCGCGAAGCGGGCGTTCCTTGCGAGGTCGTCCCCGGCATCACCGCCGCGGCGGGCTGCGCTGCGCAGGCCGGGCTCCCCCTCACCCACCGCGAAGATGCGAGCGCGGTCAGCTTTGTCGCGGGCCAGTGCAAGGATCTCTCCGATCAGGACTGGTCGGGCCTTGCCGGCCACGGCCGCACGCTCGTCATCTACATGGGCCTCGCGACCGCCAGCGCGATCGCCGACAAGTTGATCGCCGACGGTGTTTCGCCGGGCCTGCCCGTCGCGGTTGTTGAACGCGGCACCACCAAAGATGCGCGCGTCCTGCGCACGCTGCTCACCGACCTTGGCGACCTCGTCGCACGCGAAAAGGTCGCGAGCCCCGCGTTGATCATCGTCGGCAAGGTGGCGGCGCGCGCCGATGCGCTCGACTGCCTCGGCGCCCGCGGCGTTGCCGCTCAAATAAGGGACTTCACATGAAATTGCTCACGGGCAACGACCTGAAAACAGGATTTGTCACCTGGTGGACCGGCACCGACTGGTCGCTCCATATCGAGGACGCCGCCGACGTCGGCGAGGCGGGCGAAGCGATCCTTGCCGCCGAGGAAGGCGCGCGCCGCGTCAACGCCCCCTATATCATCGCAGGCGAGCAGACCCCCGAAGGCCCGCGGCCCGCGCACATCAAGGACCGCATTCGCGCGCTCGGCCCGACCGTGCGCCCCGACCTAACACTGAAACCCGCCGATCCGACGGCCGGCGACTGGGTGATCTGACATGTATAAATATGACGAATATGATCATGCGATGGTCGCGGCGCGCGTCGCCGAATTTTCGGACCAGGTGAAACGCCGCCTCGCGGGCGAGATCACCGAGGACCAGTTCAAGCCGCTGCGGCTGATGAACGGCCTCTATCTCCAGCTCCACGCCTATATGCTGCGCGTCGCGGTGCCCTATGGCACGCTCGACAGCCGGCAGATGCGGATGCTGGCGCATATCGCGCGCAAATATGACCGCGATTACGGCCATTTCACCACGCGCCAGAATATCCAGTATAACTGGATCAAGCTGGAGGATGCGCCCGCGATCCTTCAGGATCTCGCTTCGGTCGAGATGCACGCGATCCAGACAAGCGGCAATTGCATCCGCAACATCAGCTCGGATCAGTGGGCGGGCGCCGCCGCCGACGAGATCACCGATCCGCGTCCGTGGGCCGAATTGCTGCGTCAATGGTCGAGCTTTCACCCTGAATTCAGCTATTTGCCGCGCAAGTTCAAGATCGCCGTGATCGCCGCCGACGAGGATCGCGCCGCGATGCGCCTGCACGATATCGGCATCCAGATTGTCGAGAAGGACGGCATTCACGGCGCCGCTTTCTACGTCGGCGGCGGCATGGGCCGCACCCCGATGATCGCGCCGCTGATCAAGGATTTCGTGCCGCTCGAGGATATGCTGAGCTATGCCGAGGCGTGCCTGCGCGTCTACAATCGCTATGGCCGCCGCGACAATATCTACAAGGCGCGGATCAAGATACTGATCCACGAGCTCGGCGCCGACGAATATCGCCGCCAGGTCGAGGAAGAGTTCGCGCATGTGAAGTCGCTCGGCATCGACCCGCCGAAGGCCGAATTCAACCGCATCGCCGCGCAATTCGCACCGCCGCCGCTCGACGCTTCGGCGCCCGATGCAATCGACCGCAGCGATCCCGACTTTGCCGTCTGGGTCGACCAGAATGTCGCCGCGCACAAGGTGCCCGGCCATGCGATCGTCAACATCAGCCTGAAACCCGTCGGCGGCATCCCCGGCGATGCTTCGTCGGCGCAGATCGACCTGATGGCCGACCTCGCCGAAACATACAGCCACGACGAGCTGCGCGTCACCCACGCGCAGAACATCGTGCTCCCCCACGTCCGCAAGGCGGATCTCTATACGATCTGGCAAAAGCTCGACGAAGCGGGGCTCGCGACGCCGAACCTCGACCTGATCAGCGACATCATCGCCTGCCCCGGCCTCGATTATTGCAGCCTCGCCAACGCGCGCTCGATCCCGGTCGCGCAGAAGATCGCGGCGCGCTTTTCCGACCTTGGGCGCCAGAAGGAACTCGGCGAATTGAAGCTCAAGATTTCGGGGTGCATCAACGCCTGCGGGCATCACCACGCGGGGCACATCGGCATCCTCGGCGTCGACCGTAAAGGCACCGAAAATTATCAGCTTCTGCTCGGCGGATCGGGTGCAGAGGACGTCAGCCTCGGCACGATTACCGGCCCCGGCTTCGACGAGGACGGCATTGTCGATGCGATCGAACGCGTCACCGACAAATATCTTGCGACACGCGCCGAGGGCGAGCGCTTCGTCGATACCTTCCGCCGCGTCGGCATGGCCCCCTTCAAGGAAGCGATTTATGGTTGAGCGCGCCGATAATCAGTCCGTTGCGCAAGCGGAAGGGCGGCAGAGCGACGGCGAGGAACCCTGCGTCACGCTCGACGCTTTCCTGTCGCAATCGAACGCGACCGCGGTACGGCTCGAACCCGACGAGGACGCGCGCGCGCTGATCCCGCATCTCGACCGGCTCGCGCTGATCGAGGTCGCCTTTCCCAAGTTTCGCGACGGGCGCGGCTATTCGTCGGCGCGTATCCTGCGCGAGGCGGGCTATGCCGGGGAACTGCGCGCGCAGGGCGACGTGCTGGTCGATCAGATTGCTTATATGAAGCGCTGCGGCTTCGACACGTTCGCGCCCGAAAAGGCGCTCAATCCCGCCGATGTCGAGGCGGCGCTGACGCGCTGGCCCGAACATTATCAGGGCGCCGCCGACGGTGCGGTGCCGATATGGAAATTAAGGCATGGCTGACGTGAAACATTCGCTCCCCAAAGCCGGCGAAGACCGCGCCCGCGACCGCATCGACGTCGCACCGCGTTTCACCCAGGCCGACGTCATCCGTCTGAACAATCTGTTCCGCGGCCAGGACGCGGCCGAGGTGGTCGCGAGCGTGATCGGCGCCGGCCTGCTCGGCGAGACCGCGATCGTGTCGAGCTTCGGCGCCGAGAGCGCGGTATTGCTCCATCTCGTGGCGCAGGCTGCGCCCGACATGCCCGTGCTGTTCCTCGACACGGGAAAGCATTTCCCCGAAACGCTGTCCTATCGCGACGAACTGGCGGCGAAGCTGAGGCTCAACATCGTCAATCTGACCCCCGATGCCGAAGACCTCGCGCAAAAGGACGCGACCGAGCTGCGCTGGTCTTACGATCCCGACGGCTGCTGCGAAATCCGCAAGGTCAAGCCGCTCGAAAAGGCGCTGACCGATTTCGACACGTCGATCACGGGCCGCAAGGGGTTCCAATCCGCAACACGGCAGGGCCTCGCGCGCTTCGAGCTCGACGGCAATAGCGGCCGCCTCAAGTTCAACCCGCTCGCCAACTGGACGCGCGAAATGCTCGACGATTATTTCGCCGCGCACGATCTGCCGCGTCACCCGCTGGAATCGCAAGGCTATCCCTCGATCGGCTGCTCGCCCTGCACCTCGAAGGTGCAACCGGGCGAAGACCCGCGTTCGGGCCGCTGGCGCGGCTGGGACAAGACCGAATGCGGTATCCACGAAGCGGTGGTGTCGCCGATCGGCGAAGATCCCGCGAACGATCCGGCTTTCTAGCTCGACGCAAACGCGAGCCCAACCGCGACGCAAATCCAGACGCCGAAGCCCCCGAACCATGCGGCACGTGTTTTTCGATACCGGTTGACCAAGTCGTCCAGAATGGGATCTTCGAACGCAAGCTCAACATGCTTGTCGAGATAGTCGGTGAGCCAATGGTTCGGCGTGTCTTTCGTATAGACACCATTGAGGAATCGCATGATTGCGCTTTCCCGCTCGATATAGCGGAAATAGTCATGCTCTTCATCAAGCAGACGCTCGATAACCCTTGATCGGGCCCACAAATGCAAAATTCATGACGATGAGCAAAATCAGAGTCGCCGCAAGCATCCAACCCCATCCGATCATGCCCTTCGCCCCTCACTCATAATCGTCATATGACATACTGTCGTCGGCGAGGTCGCTGAACTTGGTCGTCTTCGCCTCGAAGTGGAGGCGAACCTTGCCGGTCGAACCGTGGCGCGATTTGGCGACGATGACTTCGGCGAGGCCGAAGACGCGCTCCATCTCGGCCGCCCATTCCTCGTGCGCCGCGTGAATCTTGACGTCATCGCCCTCGACGGGACGCTTGGGTTCGCGCGCCGCGACGTAATAATCCTCGCGGAAAACGAAGAGCACCATGTCGGCGTCCTGCTCGATCGAGCCCGATTCGCGAAGGTCGGACAGTTGAGGGCGCTTGTCCTCACGGCTTTCGACCTGACGGCTGAGCTGCGACAGTGCCATCACCGGCACATTAAGCTCTTTCGCCAAGGTTTTGAGACCACGCGAAATTTCGGAAATTTCTTGCACGCGGTTATCGCCGCTTTTCGACGAACCCTGCAACAGCTGGAGATAGTCGACGACGATGAAGCCGATACCGTGGCGGCGCTGCAGGCGCCGCGCGCGGGTGCGCAGGCCGGCGATCGTCAGGCCGGGCGTATCGTCGATGAAGAGGGGCAGCGTCTGGAGCTGCTGCGCGGCGCGGCTCAATTGCTGGAACTGTTCCTTGCTGATCTTGCCCATGCGCAGCGCCTCGCCCGACACGCCAGACTGTTCGGCGAGGACGCGCGTCGCGAGCTGGTCGGCCGACATTTCGAGGCTGAAGAAGGCGACCTTGGCGCCCATATTCTTGTCGGGCGGGATGCCGTCCTCTTCGTCGCGGCGCCAGCGTTCGGCGGCGTTATAGGCAATATTGGTCGCGAACGAGGTCTTGCCCATGCCCGGACGCCCCGCAAGGATCATGAGGTCCGAATTGTGCATGCCGCCGATCTTGGCATTCATGCTCGCGATGCCGGTCGTGATCCCCGACAGGTGGCCGCCCGAATTGAGCGCACGCTCGGCCGCCTGCAGTGCGGTGAGGCTGGCCTGGTTGAAACTCTTGACCGACCCCATCTCGGCCTCGCCGCCCGCGACGCGATACAGCGCGGTTTCGGCCTCCTCGATCTGCGCCTGGGGATCGACGCTTTCACTGGTATCGAGCGCATTTTCGACCAAGGTGCGGCCGACGCCCGCCAGTTCGCGCAGCAAGGCAAGGTCGAAAATCTGCCGCGCGAAATCGCGCGCACCGATCAGCCCCGCGCCGCTGCCCGTGAGCTGCGCGAGATAGCCGACCCCGCCGACCGCCTTCATCGCCTCGTCGGCTTCGAAATAGGGTTTCAGCGTCACCGGCGTCGCGATGCTGTTGCGCTCGATCAGCGCCATCGTCTGCTGGAAAATGCGGCCGTGCAGCGGTTCGAAGAAATGCTCGGGGGTCAGCGCGACGGGCAGATCCTCGACGACTCGGTTGTCGATCAGGATCGCGCCGAGGAACGCGGCCTCCGCCTCGATATTGCGGGGCAATTGGCGTTCGCTCCCGGCGTTGGCCGGGGTCGGGATAAGGGCTAGCTCGGGCATGGCGCCATCATGCGCCGGGGGCGCGGCGGGTGCAACCGGCTTGGCTTTGCCGATCGGCAGGACTGTGGGGCGCCTTGGGGATAAGTTTGAAACACCCCCGTTCCGTTCGACACGACCGGATGACGGGGTGAGCCCAAGTCGCCCCCTTGCCCTTCGCGGTACGCCAAGTAGAAGCACAGGCAGCATGAGCGACGCAGACCCCTCCAAACAGCGGATCATTTCAGTCGAACTCGACGAAGGCTCGATCGTCTGGCGCAATCCCGATGTCGAGCAGGAACGCCGCGTCGCGATCTTCGATCTCATCGAGGATAATAAATTCGTGCCGCAGCGCGGCCATCCCGACGGCTATGCCGGCCCATACCGGTTGATGCTGCGTGTCGAGGACGGGCGCTTGATCTTTGAAATCAGTCGCGAAGATGGATCCCCGCTCGAGGCGATCATTCTCGGTCTCGGGCGCTTCCGCCGCCCCATCCGCGATTATTTCGCGATCTGCGACAGCTATTATCAAGCGATCAAGACCTCGACCGCGCAGCAGATCGAAACCGTCGACATGGCGCGCCGCGGGCTGCACAACGAAGCGGCGGAGATGCTGATGGACCGGCTGGACGGCAAGATCGCGGTCGATTTCGACACCGCGCGGCGGCTGTTCACGCTGATTTGCGTGCTCCATATCAAGGGCTGAGCATGGCAACCGGGGCAATCAGGGACGGGCAACGGACACGACCGGGCGGCGGGTGGCGCGCGGCGATTGCGCGCCTGCTCCGCAAGACCGGCGCTATCATGGCGCTGTTGTTGCTCGCCGCCGGCCTCGCAATGTGGTGGGCCGCGCGCTGGACGCCCGATCGCGCCCGCTATCCCACCCAAGGCGTCACGATCGACGCTGGTAATGGCGACGTTCGTTGGGGGTCGGTCAAGGCCGCGGGCGCGGATTTCGCCTATATCATGGCGACCGATGGCTCCGCAGGTGTCGACCCCAGATTTATCCGCAACATGACCGCGGCGCGCGACGCGGGGGTACAGGCGGGCGCGATCCACCGGTACAGCCTGTGCCAGCTCGCGACCGATCAGGCGGCGAATTTCATCCGCCATGTGTCCCGGCGTGCCGACGCGCTGCCCGCCGTGGTCTGGCTCGACTATGACGACCGTTGCCCCGATCGCCCGACGCGTGCCTTGCTGCTTTCCGAACTCGCGACCTTTCTCGCACAAATCGAGGCGCATATGGGGAAACGCAGCCTGATTGCGCCGGGTCCCGCGTTCGAGAGCGACTATAAGGTGACGCGGGGGATCGCGCGCACGACCTGGCTGCGCCGCGATTTCTTCGAGCCCGACTATGGCGCGCATCCCTGGGCGATGTGGCAAGCCAATAGTCATGTTCGCATCGCGGGCGCCGACGGCACGGTCGGCTGGAACGCGCTGCGGCCGCAAGGAGGGACATGATGACCGAGACCCGCGACGCGCTGATCGACGCTGCGCGCGACGCGGCAAGCCGCGCCTATGCCCCTTATTCCGGCTTTCACGTCGGCGCCGCTTTGCTCTTGAAGAATGGCGACATCGTCACCGGCGCCAATGTCGAGAATGCGAGCTATGGCCTGACGCTGTGCGCCGAAACGGCGGCGGTTGCCAAAATCGCCAACGAGGGCTGGATCGGCGAACTCACCGAAGTCGCGATCGTCGGCGGGCGGCCGAATGGCGATGCACTGATCGGCAGCGATCCGGTCAATCCTTGCGGCCGCTGCCGCCAGATCCTCAACGAAGCCGCCGAGCGGTCAAAGACCGATGTCCTCGTCCACTGTGCATCGGGCGACGGCCGGGCGGTCACGACCTACCGACTGAGCGAGTTGCTCCCCGCCGCGTTCGGACCCAAGGATCTCGGTCTGATCGACTGACCGCTTGCGCAAAGCGTCGCGCCCTTACAAGAGACACGCATGGCCATTCTTTCCGATCGCTGGATTCGCGAAGCCGCCCGGACGCAGGGCATGATCGAACCGTTCGTCGAGGCCCAGCGCCGCGACGGCTGCATCAGCTACGGCCTGTCTTCCTATGGCTATGATGCGCGCGTCGCACCCGAATTCAAGATTTTCACCAACATCGATTCGACGACCGTCGACCCGAAGGAATTCGACCCCAAGAATTTCGTCGATCGCGAAACCGACGTGTGCATCATCCCGCCGAACAGCTTCGCACTCGCCCGCACCGTCGAATATTTCCGTATCCCGCGCGATGTGCTGGTCATCTGCCTGGGCAAATCGACCTATGCGCGCTGCGGCATCATCGTGAACGTAACCCCGCTCGAACCCGGCTGGGAGGGGCACGTAACCCTCGAGTTTTCCAACACGACCCCGCTGCCCGCCAAAATCTATGCCAATGAAGGCGCGTGCCAGTTCCTCTTTCTGCAAGGCAACGAGCCGTGCGAGACGAGCTACGCCGATCGCGCGGGCAAATATATGGGGCAGAAGGGCGTTACGCTGCCCAAGCTTTGACACCGCGGCTTACACTCACACACTTGCCCTGACGGCCAAAGTTGATAACGTTCCCATAAAACTGAAATGGGGATGAGGTCATGAAATTCCTTACCATCGCGTTCGCGCTTGCTGCGCTGCTTTCCTCCGCCGCCGCGCGCGCCGAAGGCTTTCTGAAAGTCGAGGGAACCGATATTGTCGACGGATCGGGCAAACCCGTGATCCTGCGCGGCATGGGGCTTGGCGGCTGGATGCTGCAGGAAGGCTATATGCTGAAGCTCGGCGAGGTCGGGCAGCAGCACAAGATTCGTGCCAAGCTCGTCGAGCTCGTCGGCGAAGAGCGAACGGCCGCCTTCTACCGCGCTTGGCTCGACAATCATACCACGCGAGCCGACATCGCCGCGATGGCACAATGGGGCTTCAACTCGGTGCGCTTGCCGATCCATTTCGACCAGCTCACCCTCCCCGCCCACCAAGAGCCGACGCCGGGGCAGGATACGTGGCACGATGAAGGTTTCGAGCGCATCGACCGCCTGCTCGAATGGAGCAAGGCGAACGGCATCTATCTGATCCTCGACCTTCACGCCGCGCCCGGCGGCCAGGGCAACGACCTCGCCATCTCCGACCGCGATCCCGCGAAGCCCTCGCTGTGGCAGAGCGAGGCGAACCAGCGCAAGACTGTCGCCCTGTGGAAAAAGCTCGCCGCGCGCTACAAGGATGAACCTTGGATCGGCGGCTACGACCTGATCAACGAGCCCAACTGGAGCTTTTCCACCCCCGGCAAGGGCAATGGCTGCGACGAGACCGAGAACAAGGCGGTATGGGCGCTCCAACAGCGTATCACCAGTGCGATCCGCGAAGTCGACCAAAAGCATATCGTGATCATCGAGGGCAATTGCTGGGGCAATAATTACAAGGGCCTGCCATCAGCGTGGGACGCCAATCTGGTGCTCAGCTTCCACAAATATTGGAATCGCAACGACGAAGCGAGCATCGCTGACATCAAAGCGCTGCGCGCAAGCTACAACCGCCCGGTCTGGCTCGGCGAGTCGGGCGAGAACAGCAACGGCTGGTACCGCGACGCGATCGCGCTGGCGGAGGGCAACGGGATCGGCTGGAATTTCTGGCCGCTCAAAAAGATCGGCTTCAACCAGCCGCTCGAGATCGTCGCCGGCGATGGCTGGATGAAGATCGTCCGATGGATGACCGGCAAGGGGCCAAAGCCCGCAGCCGACGAGGCTTTTTCCGCGATGATGGAGCTTGCGGAAAACACGCGGTTCGACCGGAACGTCCCGAAGCCCGACGTCATCGACGCAATGTTCCGTCAGCCGCACGACGCGGGTTACCGTGCTTTCGTCCCACGCACGCTCGGCCCCGAAGTGGTGACGGTCGCCGCCGCCGACTATGACCTTGGGCCTCCCGGCGCGGCTTACAAGGATGCGGTCGATGCCAATTATCATGTCGCGACCGGCGGCGAGCGGACGCCATGGAACAACGGCACCACCTATCGCAACGACGGCGTCGATCTGGCGCGAGAGGCGGATGGCACGCCCTATGTCAGCGATTTTGTCACTGGCGAGTTCATGCGCTACAGCGCCGATGTCGCGAAGGCCGGTCGCTGGACCGTCAGCGCACGGGTGCGATCAGCGAAGGGCGGCCGCATCGGTATCGATGAACGCGGCGTCGCCGTTCCGCCGGGCACCGCGTGGCGGACCGTGAAGCTCGCCGACATCGACCTGCTCGCCGGCCCCGGCACCGCGACTCTGCGGGCGATCGCTTGCGACGATTGCGAGGTGGCCGACCTGATCTTCACGCCTCGCTGACGCGGAACCCATCTTCTTTCTGCGCGTCCTCTTTGCACAAGCGGACGGGGCGCGCAGTGGAGGATATCTTATGTCCATGATCGCCGTCTTTTTCGGTCGCCTGTTCATCGCAGTTATTTTCATCGTGTCGGGCATCAACAAGCTGATCCATGTCAATGATACCAATGCGATGATCGCCGCCGCGGGGCTGCCCGGCGGGCTCGCGATCCCGACCGGGCTGTTCGAACTGATCGCGGGCGCCTGCCTTGCACTTGGCGTCGCGACCCGTCTGTGGTCGATCCTGCTCGCCGCCTTCGTGCTCCTCACCATCCTGTTCTTCCACCGCGAATTCACCGACCCGGTGCAGGCGGCGGCGGCGATGAAAAATCTCGCGATCGCGGGGGGCCTGCTCTGCCTCTTCGGCTATGGGCATACGCGCTGGAGTTACGACGCGCTGCGCCAGCGCCGCCGCGACGAACTCGCCGCGCACCGCGCGCAGCAGCATGCGACGGAGGCCGAACTGCGGGCGGCGCGCGCCGAGGGACGAGCCGAAGCGGTCGGCGCGCCGGTGGTTGTCGAAAAACGCCCCTTCTGGCGTCGCTGACGCTTCGGACTTGGCATCAGGGTCGCGCTGCGCTAGCCTTCACTTAACGTTTACGTAAAGGGAGGGTTTGCCATGGCGTCCCGCGATCTTGACATCATCGTCTATGGCGCGACGGGTTTTACCGGCCGTCTCGTCGCCGAATATCTGGCGCATCATTACAGGGATCGCAAGGGCGCGCCCAAATGGGCGATGGCGGGGCGCAGCCTGGCGAAGCTGGCCGAGGTTCGCGACCTGATCGGCGCCGAAGAGGAAACGCCGCTGATCGTCGCCGATGCAAGCGATCCCGCGAGCCTCGACAAGATGGCGGCAAGCACGAAGGTCGTGCTGACCACCGTCGGCCCCTATCAGCTCTATGGCGGCGAACTCGTTGCCGCATGCGTCCGCGCGGGCACCGCCTATGCCGATCTGTGCGGTGAACCCGGCTGGATGCGAGAGATGATCGACGAACATGAGGCCGCGGCAAAGGCATCGGGCGCGCGCATTACCTTCAGCTGCGGTTTCGATTCGATTCCGTTCGACCTTGGCGTCCATTTCCTGCAGGCCGAGGCGGTCCGCCGCCACGGCAAGCCCGCGCCGCGCGTCAAGGGCCGCGTGCGCAAGATGCAGGGCGGTGCGTCGGGCGGCACAATCGCGAGCCTGACTGAAACGCTGAAGGCGATCGCGAAAAAGCCGTCGCTCGCGTTGCTCCTCAAATCCTCTTTCGCGCTGACTCCTGGCTTTGAAGGGCCGTCGCAGCCGACTGGCCTTATCCCCGAATATGACGGTGCGACGGGTACTTGGACCGCCCCCTTCGTGATGGCCCCGATCAACACCAAGAATGTCCACCGTACCAATTTCCTGCTCGGCCATCCGTGGGGCGCGAACCTGGTCTATGACGAAATGATGATGACGACGATCGGCGACGCCGGCAAGGCGATGGCCGAAGCAATGGCGAAGGCGAACCCCTTCGACCCCAGCATCAAACCCGGCGACGGTCCGAGCAAGGAGCAGCGCGAGAGCGGCTTCTACGACCTGCTATTCATCGGCGAATATCCCGACGGCACCACCGTCCGCGCCTCGGTGCAGGGCGACAGGGACCCCGGCTATGGCTCGACGTCGAAGATGCTCGCCGAAACGGGCATGGCGCTGCTCGAAAACAAGGGCGCAGGTGGCGTGTGGACGCCCGGCGCGCTGCTGGGCGACGCGCTGATCGCGCGGCTGACCGCAAACGCCGGACTGACCTTTCAGATCGAGGAATAGCGACGCGATGACCACTTCTCCCAGCGCGCTCGACGCGCTGCTCTCCACGCTGCGCGTCGAAGATAACGTCGCAAGGGCGCATATCGACGAAGGATGGATGCAGGGCCGCACGGCCTATGGAGGAATCAGCTCGGCGGTTGCGCTGGCCGGCGCGATGGCGCTCCATCCGATCGAGAAGCCGCTCCGCTATGCGCAGATCAGCTTCGTAGGCCCCGTCGGCGGCGACTGCACGGTCGAAACGCGACTGCTGCGCCAGTCCAAATCCTCGCTGTTCATCGACGCCGGAGTATCGAGCGACCAGGGGTTCGGGACGGCTGCACTGTTTGCCTTTTCCGGCGACCGAGCGAGCCATCTCGACCATAACCGGCTGACGATGCCGGAGGCGCCCGCCCCCGAAACGCTCGAACCAGTGCCCGACCATAGGGCGCGGCCCAGCTTCGTGCGTCATTTCGACATGCGGCCGACCACCGGCCCGCGCTTCGCGTGGAAAAGCGAGGTTGGCGAATATCTGACCTGGGTGCGCTTCGTCGAGGAACCCGCCTGCCACCCCGCGGTCGCGCTGATCGCGATGGGCGACGCGCTGCCCCCCGCCGCAATGGCGCTGTTCAGCGAATTCGGGCCGATCAGTTCCATGAACTGGACGGTCAACATGCTGACCGGAACGCCGCAGACCGATGACGGCTGGTGGCTCTTGTCGGCCAAGACCGGCTATGCCCGCCACGGCCTGTCGGTGCAGGACATGATGCTGTGGAACCGCGCAGGCGAACCGATCCTGAGCGGCAGTCAGGCGATCGCGATCTACGCCTGATATCGGCGCATCCACGGCGGGGATCGAGTAAGGCGGGCGGCCGATGGCCGCCGGACGCGTCCCTGTTTCCGGGAGATCCGTTCGGCGATGCTGGTGGCCGGAGACAAAAAAGGCCCGCTCGCGCGGGCCGTTTTTTGTAATGGTGGAGCCTAGCGGGATCGAACCGCTGACCTCCTGCATGCCATGCAGGCGCTCTCCCAGCTGAGCTAAGGCCCCGTGCCATTTCGCGTGTCGCGCCGAGCGGTGCGACCGGGACGCCGCCTTTAGCAGCGCCGCCGCGCGATGCAAGGGGCCAAATCATCTTTCGATGCTTTTTTGCCCCCTGCCGGAAAATCAGCCTTCGTCGTCCTCATCGTCGCCCGTCGCGACACCCAGATCATCGTCGCCACCGAGATCGACGTCGTTGTCGGGCGAATCGCTGTCCTCGTCGACGTCGACGTCCAGATCCAGATCGTCATCGGCGCCTTCGGGTTCCTTGGCGACCTTGCCGGGCTTTTCGGCTTCTTCAAAGGGCATCGGCTGCTTCGATTTCAATACCGATTCCGGGATCCAGTTGTAACCGCAATTGATGCAGCTGACCGGATCGTCCTTGGTCAAATCATAGAATCGGGTGGCGCATTTCGGGCAGCTGCGCTTTGTGCCCCATTCAGCCTTGATCATAAACGCCTCATAATCCTTTGGAAACAGGATAGAAATATCGGAAGAGCGACGGCATGTGAATAGCTATCCGTCAAATCGGCGTGCGCCTTGCCAGATTGCAAGGCCGCTGTCAAAAGCCGCACGCCATGACCGATCAAACCGCCACGCCGCGCGCCTTTTGCGTTTCCGTTCCGCTGAAAGGTAGGATCGCGATCCCGGGGGACAAGAGCATCTCGCACCGGTCGCTGATGCTGTCGGCGCTTGCGGTCGGGGAAAGCCGCGTTACCGGGTTGCTCGAGGGCCATGACGTGCTCGCCACCGCCGCGGCGATGCGCGCGATGGGCGCGACGATCGAACGGCGCAACGACGGCGAATGGGTGATCGGCGGCGTCGGCGTCGGCGGACTGCTTCAGCCGCGCGAAGCGCTCGACATGGGCAATAGCGGCACATCGACGCGCTTGCTGATGGGGCTCGTCGCCAGCCATCCGATTACCGCCACTTTCACCGGTGACGCCAGCCTGTCGGGCCGCCCCATGGGCCGCGTGATCGATCCGCTGTCGCAAATGGGTGCCGACATCAGCGCCTCGCCCGGAGGGCGCCTGCCGCTGATGGTGCGCGGCCTTGCGCCCGCCATCCCCCTTTCCTACCGCCTGCCGATGGCGTCGGCGCAAGTGAAGAGCGCTGTGCTGCTCGCGGGGCTCAACACCCCGGGTATCACCGAGGTGATCGAACCCGTCCCCACCCGCGACCATAGCGAGCGGATGCTGCGCGGTTTCGGCGCCGAATTGACGGTCGAGACCGACGGCGACGGCACGCGCCATATCCGCATTCGCGGCGAAGCCGAACTGAAGCCGCAGTCGATCATCGTCCCCGGCGACCCTTCCTCTGCCGCTTTCTTCCTCGTCGCGGCGCTGGTCGTGCCCGGATCGGACGTCACCATCGCCAATGTCGGCCTGAACCCGACGCGCGCGGGCCTGGTCGACGTGCTGAAGCAGATGGGTGGCGACATCGAGTTGCTGGACGCGCGCGAAGTCGGCGGCGAACCGATCGCCGACCTCCGCGTGCGCCATAGTGCGCTCAAGGGCATCGACGTAGACCCCGCCGTCGCGCCGAGCATGATCGACGAATTCCCGGTTCTGTTCGTCGCCGCCGCGCTCGCCGAAGGCCGCACCGTCACCACCGGGCTCGACGAACTTCGCGTCAAGGAAAGCGACCGCATCGCCGTCATGGCGGCCGGCCTCAAAGCCATCGGCGCGCGCGTCGAGGAGCGCGAGGACGGCCTTGTCATCGACGGCACCGGCGGCGACCCGCTGCCCGGCGGCGCGACCATCGCCGGTCACCTCGATCATCGCATCTGCATGAGCTTCGCGGTCGCGGGGCTCGTCAGCAAGGCGCCGGTGACGATCGACGACATCGTCCCCGTCGCGACGAGCTTCCCCAATTTCGAGGCTCTGCTCGCGGGACTGCAGCGATGATCATCGCCGTCGATGGCCCCACCGCGTCGGGCAAAGGCACGCTCGCGCGTCAGCTTGCCGAACATTTCGGCCTGCCGGTGCTCGATACCGGGCTGCTCTATCGCGCCGTCGGCTACCAGACCCAGCTCAATCATGGCGACGCCGACAATGCCGACGATGCCCTGGCGGCGTGCGATTTCCCGGCCGCGCTGCTCGCCGACCCGGCGCTGCGCTACGAAACGACCGGCGGGCTCGCGAGCCGCGTGTCGGTCCATCCCGCGGTGCGCGCCGCGCTGTTCCAGCGCCAGCTCGATTTCGCGAACCAGCCCGGCGGCGCGGTACTCGACGGACGCGATATCGGAACGGTCATCGCGCCGCACGCCGACGCAAAAATATTCGTAACCGCGTCGGCCGAGGAACGGGCGCGCCGTCGGCATGCCGAAATGCGCGCGCGCGCCGTCGATGTGACTTACGATGTCGTGCTCGCCGACATTCACGCCCGCGACGCGCGCGATACGGGCCGCGCCGACGCGCCGCTCGTCCGCGCAGCCGACGCGATGCTGCTCGACAACAGCGACATGACCCGCGAGGCGGCGCTGGCCGCCGCGATCACCTTTATCGAACAACGCCGCGCGAGCCGCGGCGGATAGGCCTTTTCCCTTGCTTCTGCGGGGTTCCGCGCCTATAGGCGCCCCGTCCGACAGGCGCTTTGCCGGTCGAGGCACGGACAGACCGCCACTCCACCCGAGTGTCGGGCGTGACGAGATCGACTCGTCGCGCCCTTTTTGCTTTGCCCGCGCCTTGCCGATCGAAACGCTTTGAGGATGTCCCGCCTCGCATCCGGCGAACGGGACGGATCGGCCACAAGACCAGCGGAACCAACCGCTTGGCCGGAACAAATGAAGTAAGGAAACACTCTATGGCCTCTACGGCTTTTCCGTCGCGCGACGATTTCGCCGCGATGCTCGACGAATCGCTGGGTGGTGCTGATGGCGGCTTTGAAGGCCGCGTCGTCAAGGGCACCGTGACCGCGATCGAAAACGACCTGGCAGTAATCGACATCGGGCTGAAGAGCGAAGGCCGCGTGCCGCTTCGCGAATTCGCGATGCCGGGCCAGAAGGCCGATCTCAGCGTCGGCGACGAAGTCGAAGTCTATGTCGACCGCGTCGAAAACGCCAATGGTGAAACCATGCTGTCGCGCGACCGTGCTCGCCGCGAAGCCGCTTGGGACCGCCTCGAAGAAGAATTCAACAAGGAAGCCCGCGTCGAAGGCGTCATCTTCGGCCGCGTCAAGGGCGGCTTCACCGTCGACCTCGGCGGCGCCGTGGCCTTCCTGCCCGGTTCGCAGGTCGACATCCGCCCCGTGCGCGACGTTGGCCCGCTCATGGACCTGCCGCAGCCCTTCCAGATCCTCAAGATGGATCGCCGCCGCGGCAACATCGTCGTGTCGCGCCGCGCCATTCTGGAAGAAACGCGCGCCGAACAGCGCTCGGGCCTGATCCAGAATCTGGAAGAAGGCCAGATCATCGAAGGGGCCGTCAAGAACATCACCGATTACGGTGCGTTCGTCGACCTCGGCGGCATCGACGGCCTGCTCCATGTCACCGACATGAGCTACAAGCGCGTCAACCACCCGAGCGAGGTCATCAACATCGGTGACACGGTCAAGGTCCAGATCATCCGCATCAACCGCGACACGCAGCGCATCAGCTTGGGCATGAAGCAGCTCGAAAGCGATCCGTGGGAAGGCGTCGCCGCCAAATACCCGGTCGGCGCGAAGCTGTCGGGCACGGTCACGAACATCACCGATTATGGCGCGTTCGTCGAACTGGAAGCCGGCATCGAAGGCCTGGTCCACGTCAGCGAAATGTCGTGGGTCAAGAAGAACGTCCACCCCGGCAAGATCGTCTCGACCAGCCAGGAAGTCGACGTCATCGTGCTCGAAGTCGACAGCGAGAAGCGCCGCATCTCGCTTGGCCTCAAGCAGGCCCAGTCGAACCCGTGGGGCGCCTTTGCCGAAGCCCACCCGGTCGGTTCGGTCGTCGAAGGCGAAGTCAAGAATGCGACTGAATTCGGCCTGTTCGTCGGCCTGCCCGGCGACGTCGACGGCATGGTCCACATGTCGGATATCGCCTGGGGTATCTCGGGCGAAGAAGCGCTGCACCTCCACCGCAAGGGCGAGGCCGTGCAGGTCGTCGTTCTCGACGTCGATGTCGAGAAGGAACGCATCAGCCTCGGCATCAAGCAGCTTGAAAAGGGTGCTCCGGCCGTCGGCGGCGGCGTTGCCGCAGCCGGTTCGCTGAAGAAGAATGACATCGTCACCGTCTCGGTTCTCGAAGTCCGCGACAACGGCCTCGAAGTCCAGGCCGGCGAAGATGGCGCCACCGGCTTCATCAAGCGCGCCGACCTTGGGCGCGACCGCGACGAACAGCGCGCCGAACGCTATCAGGTCGGCCAGAAGTTCGATGCAATGGTCATCGGCTTCGACCGTTCGAAAAAGCCGAACTTCTCGGTCAAGGCGATGCAGATCGCCGAAGAGAAGGAAGCCGTCGCGCAGTACGGATCGTCGGACTCGGGTGCCTCGCTCGGCGACATCCTCGGCGAGGCGCTGAAGGCCGGCAAGAAGGATTAATTCCTCCTTCCGCCGTCAGGCGAAACGAAAGGCCCGCAGAGTGTCCCTCTGCGGGCCTTTTTCTTTCAGTGATATATTTTGACCCAATGGTGATTCATGATACCCTCCGCCCGCGTTGGGAGGGGTCTCGCGCACTATGAATCGGCAACGTCCGGAATCCTGCCTCGGCGGGAAAGCGTGGCTATATATATTAGGGGAAGCAGATGATCCGGTCAGAACTGGTTCAGAAGATCGCGAGCGAAAACAGCGATCTGCGGCTCGAGGAAGTCGAGCGCATCGTCGATCTTTTCTTCGATTCCATTGTCGACCAGCTTGCCGCGGGCGGCCGCGTCGAATTGCGCGGATTCGGCGCGTTTTCGACCCGCTCGCGCGAATCGCGCACGGGCCGCAATCCCCGCACCGGCGCGGCGGTCGAGGTGAAGGCGAAGAACGTGCCCTATTTCAAACCGGGCAAGGAAATGCGCGAGCGCCTGAACAGCTGATATCACCCCACGGGATATCGGCTAGCAGGCCGTCACCGGCCTAGTTTTTCAACCGGTACCCCGTGCGGAACATCCAGAAAATTACGCCGAGGCAGAGCGTCAGGAAAAGCGCGACTGCGCCCATGCTGACCTCGATCCCCACATCGCCTTTGCCGAAGAAGGTCCAGCGAAAGCCGCTGATCAGGTAAACGACGGGGTTGAACAGCGTAACCGTCCGCCACGCCGCCGGCAGCATGTCGAGCGAATAGAAGGCGCCGCCAAGAAAGGTCAGCGGATAGATGACCAGCATCGGGATCACCTGAAGCTGCTCGAAACTCTTGGCCCATATGCCGATGATAAAGCCGAACAGGCAAAAGGTCACCGCCATCAGGATCATGAAGGCGGCCATCAGCAACGGATGCGCGACCTGGACATCGACGAAGAGGTGGGCGGTGGCGAAGATGATTGTTCCGATGATCACCGACTTCGTCGCCGCGGCGCCGACATAGGCGATCACGGTTTCGAGCGGCGACAGCGGCGCCGACAGCATTTCGTAGATCGTGCCCGTCCATTTGGGCATATAGATGCCGAAAGACGAATTGCTGATGCTTTCGGTGAACATCGTCAGCATCATCAGCCCGGGCACAATGAACGCGCCATAGGGGACATCGCCGACCTCGGTCATCCGGCTTCCGATCGCCGATCCGAAAACGACGAAATAGAGCGCAGTCGTGATGACGGGCAGCATCAGGCTGGTCCAGAAAGTGCGGCCGAAGCGCGCCATTTCGAAGAGGTAGATGGCGCGGATGCCGCGAATGTTCGAAATCATGCCGCCGCTCCTGCCGCGCTCTTGTCCTCATGCACCAGCCCGACGAAAATATCCTCGAGCGAGCTTTGCTTCGTGTGCAGATCCTTGAAGCCGATCCCGATGTCGCTCATCCGCCGCAGCAGCGATGGGACCCCCGTGGCTTCGGCATGGCTGTCGAATTCATAGATCAGCTCGTTGCCGTCGCCCGCGAGTTCGAGGCTCCACTGGGCAAGGTCTTCGGGCACCGCGGCCAGCGGTTCGGCAAGGTTGAGCGTCAGCGTCTTGCGCCCGAGTTTCTTGATCAGCGCATTTTTTTCCTCGACGAGGATCAGCTTGCCGTGGCTGATCACCCCCACGCGGTCGGCCATTTCCTCGGCCTCCTCGATATAATGCGTCGTCAGGATGATCGTCACGCCGCGTTCGCGCAGCCCGCGGACCATGTTCCACATGTCGCGGCGCAGCTCGACGTCGACACCCGCGGTGGGTTCGTCGAGAAACAGGATGTCGGGCTCGTGACTGAGTGCCTTCGCGATCATCACGCGCCGCTTCATGCCGCCTGACAATTCCATAATTTTCGACGAGCGCTTGTCCCACAGCGACAGGTCGCGGAGCAATTGTTCGATGAACGCCGCGTCCTTGGGTTTGCCGAACAGCCCGCGAGAGAAGCTGACCGTCGCGAGCACCGTTTCGAACGCGTCGGTATGCAATTCCTGCGGCACCAGCCCGATCATCGAGCGGGCGGCGCGATAATCACGCGCATGGTCGTGCCCGCCGACCGTCACCGTGCCGGCGCTGGCCGTCACGATGCCGCAGACGATGCTGATCATCGTCGTCTTGCCCGCCCCATTCGGTCCGAGCAGGGCGAAAATCTCGCCCTTGTTGATGGTGAGGTCGACATCGCTGAGTGCCGTGTGACCGCTTTGATAGGTTTTGCCGAGGCCGGAGATTTCAAGGACTGGAGTCATGGCACGCCATCTAACCCACCCGCCGCGTGCCGTGAAGCGACAAACATCGCTTGACCTCCAACCAGGCATCGGCTTGACCGGCGTCGACCGTGCGGACGTGGCGAAATCGGTAGACGCAGCAGACTTAAAATCTGCCGGCCTAGTGTCATGCGGGTTCAAGTCCCGCCGTCCGCACCAGATAATTGCGCGGTCAGCGCCGGATGAGCGCCTTCACCTTTGCGCGCAGCCCGACGCGATCGAGCAGGCGCTTCGCGCCCGTCGCGAAGCCGTCGATCGCCCGCATTGCGCCGAGCGCCGCGCGATTGCGCAGCGACTGGCGCAGCAGCAGGACATCGGCGCAGGCGACCGACGCGCGCCCGAACTGCGCCTTGTGCGCGCCGTCGCCTTCGGTGAAATCAAATGCGCGAAAACGCCCCTCGGCATAAAGTTGGCGCATCGCCTCGACATGCAGGACCGTTCCCGGCGACAAGTCGGCGAAATCGGGATCATAGCCGAGATGCGCATAAATCAGGACCTCGTGTTCGACCGGCAAATAAAGATAGGCGATCGCGCGGCCTTCGGCGAACAGCAGGAAGGCGCGGATATTGCCCTGCGCAGCGTCCGCGATCGCCTGCTCGATATGCTCGTCGTCCGTAGGCAGCCCCGCCTGCATCAACCGCTGCTGATAGGTACGCGCCGACAGCGCCCCGGCAAGGGTCATGAACTCGGCGACCTCGTCGGCGCTGCTATAGGAGCGAACGGTAAATCCGCCGTCGAACCGGTCGGCCAGCCGCCGCGCCTTGCGCGACAGGGTCGAGCGCGTCTTGGCGGAGAAACCCTGCCACCAATCGTCGAATCCGGCCGCTTCCATCGGAATATAGTGACGCGGATAGACTTGCCGTACCGACAGCAGCCAGCCCGCCATCGCGCCTTCGAGCGCCGACAGCCGCGCGACCGGCATCGACCGGAGCAGCCAGCCGTCGCGCCCAGCAGGCGGCAAATCGCCCTGCCCGTCCAACAACGGCCCGTCCGACAGGAGCGCATCGAGCCCGTGCGGCACGATACGCAGCCGACGCCGGACATGCCCGATCGGCCGCCCCGCGATCTCGATGCGCAATGCGACCGGCTCGCCGGCTTCCTGTTCGCCCCTTGTCCCCATGACCTCTCTTTTGTTTCGATACGGCTATTCCCGTTTCGCAGCACATGGTTATGATTGGCTTACATCAAGGGAGCGACAAGGCGAATAATGACGGCAAGAGGCAAATATCGGCGCGCCGCGATATGGATGACGGCCGCCACCGGCCTTGCGCTTGCGGTATCGAGCTGCGGACTGTTTCGCGAACGCGGCCCCGTCAAGATTGCTGCCATGGGGCCCATCAACCCCGCCGCCACGCCGCTGAAGGGCGAATTGTCGACCGGCAATGCCGCGCTGCTCGACGCGACTTCGCAGGGACTCGTCAGTTATGACGGCGAGGGACAGATCGACACCGGCCTCGCCGACCGCTGGACCGTCACCACCGACGGCCGCAGCTATATTTTCCGCCTGCGCGAGGCGAAATGGACCAACGGCCGCAAGGTGACGGCCGAGGATGTCGCGGCGATAATGCGATCTTATCTGGCGCCGGCCAGCCGCCACATACTGAAAGACGATTTTCCCGAGGTCGAGACGATCAAGGCGATGACCGAAACCGTCATCGAAATTCGCCTGTCGGTGCCGCAGCCGGCGATCCTGGAACTGCTCGCGCAACCGTCGATGGCGATCGTGAACAAGGGTATGGGCTGGGGCCCGATGCGATCGCGCAAGATCGGCCGCGCGGTGCTGCTGTCGCCCGTCCCCGATCCGCTGGCGGACGATCCCGAGGCCGCCGAAGCCGCGGCGAACGATCCGGCCGCATCGATCGAATTCGTCGGCACCTCGCCCGCCGGCGCGCTCGCTCGGTTCAAGAATGGCTATGCCGACGGCGTCATCGGGGGGCGCTTTTCGACCCTTCCCTATTTCGTCGCGTCGAACATCGGGCGCTCGCGGCTCGTCGTCGACCCGGTCCCCGGCCTGTTCGGCCTGACCTTCCTGCGCGCCGAAGGCTTTCTTGCGACCGACGTCAACCGCGACGCCCTGGTCCGCGCGATCCGGCGCGAACGGCTGGTCGAAGCCTTCGGTCTGACCGAATGGCAACCGCAAGTCACCTTGCGTCCGGCGCTCTACGCCCGCGATGGCGGCCCCGCGCCACTCGTACCCGCCTGGGCCCAGTATGACGAAGCATCGCGCATCGCCCAAGCGAAACGCATCGTCGACGCCTGGCGCGGCGGCGGACGCGACATCGACCCGGTTCGCATCGCCGTCCCCGACTCCCCCGGCGGACGCATCCTCTTTGCCTATGTCGCGGCCGATTTCGCGGCGATCGGCGTGCCGAGCCAGCGCGTCGCCATGGCGTCGACGGCCGACCTGCGCCTGATCGACGAGGTCGCGCCCAACGACGACGCCCTATGGGCGCTTCGCCGCCTGTCGTGCCGCCGCGACACGCTCTGCAACCGCGAGGCGCAGGACCTGATCGACCAGGCGACGAACAATATCGACGCCGGGCAACGCCGCGCGCAGATCGGCGATGCCGAGGCGGTGCTGGCGCGTTATGCGCCCTTCATTCCGCTCGCGACCCCGCTCCGCTGGTCGGTCGCGTCGCAGCGACTCACCGGCCTGCGCGCCAACGGGCGCGCCCAGCACCCATTGAATCACCTGATCGCGCGTCCTAATTAGGGTCAGGACCCTAAATATCGGCGCTGCACTTTCGAGCGCTTTTGAAAGGACGCCAATGGCCCCTTCGCCCCCCAATCCCGACGCGATCTTCGACGCGCTGATCCAGAACCGGAACGATCCCGCCGCGCTGCGCAAGCGCGTCGAAACGCTCGAAATGCTGCTCGAACGCAGCTTTGTCATCCCGGGCATCAACCGCCCCGTCGGGCTCGATGCGATCGTCGGACTGGTCCCCGTCGTCGGCGACGTGATCGCGGCGGCGATGGGCGCCTATCTCATCTGGGAAGCGCGCAACCTCGGCATGCCGAAATGGAAGATATGGCGCATGGTCGGCAATCTCGGCGTCGATACCGCGCTAGGCGCGGTGCCGCTCGTCGGCGATGCGTTCGATTTCTTCTTCCGTTCGAACACGCGCAACCTCCGGATCATCAAGAAGCATCTCGACAAGCATCATCCCGGCACGATCATCATCGACCAATAGCTTTTCGCCGTCTTCCCTCGGACTGTGTAATGCTGCTAGCATTGTGCCATCACACCCCAGGGGAGACATTCGAATGATCCGCGCCAGCCTTGCCGCGCTTGCCCTCAGCTGTTCTTTCGCCGCCGTTGCGGCCGCCGCGCCGCAGGACGACGACCCTTATCTCTGGCTCGAGGATATCGAAGGCAAGAAGGCGCTCGATTGGGTCAAGGCGGAAAATGCGGCCACCGACAAGCTGATCCGTGCGCGCCCCGGCTTCGAGGCCGACCGCCGGCGCGCGCGCCAAATCCTCGACGACGATCGCCAGATCGCGATGCCGGGCGAGGTGATGGGCGATGCGATCACCAATTTCTGGCGCGACGCGGCCAATCCGCGCGGGCTGTGGCGGCAGAGCCCGCTCGACGCCTATCTGGCCGGAAAGCCCGAATGGACGACGCTGATCGACGTCGATGCGCTGGGCAAGGCGGAGAAGCAGAGCTGGGTCTGGCACGGCGCCGACTGCCTCGCCCCCGATTACAAGCGCTGCCTTGTATCGCTGAGCCCCGGCGGCACCGACGCCGACATCGTCCGCGAATGGGACCGCACGACCCAAAGCTTTGTCGAGGGCGGCTTCACCCTGCCGCAGGCGAAGAGCAGCGTGACGTGGGAGGATGCCGACACCTTGCTCGTCGCGACCGACTATGGCGACGGCAGCATGACTGCGTCGGGTTATCCGCGCATCGTCAAGCGCTGGAAACGCGGCACCCCGCTGTCGACCGCGACGACCGTGGCCGAAGGCGAGCTCGAGGATGTCGGCATGAACGTCTTCGCGCTCGTCGACGGCGACAAGCGCTGGCCGATGATCAGCCGCGGCAAGACCTTCTACACCGCCGACATCAAGCTGCCGAACACCGACGCCTCGCGCTATATCTCGACGATCGTCCCCGATACAGCGAGCGTTCGCGACGTCATCGACGGGCAGCTCATCATCTTCCTGAACCAGGACTGGTCGGGCATTTCGGCGGGTTCGCTGGTCTCGCTCTCGCTGGCGGATATGTCCGCCGACCGAAAGGCGCCGATCGTCACCGCGATGACTCCGACGAAGGCGCAGGCCATCGAAGATGTTGCGGCAACCGACAATATCCTCTGGGTCAAGGCGCTCGACGATGTCGAAGGCAAGCTGTTCGCGCTACGCCGCGATCCGGCGACCGGCGCGTGGAAGCAAAATGAAGTCCCCGTCGCCGCGAATGCGACGGTCGGCATCGCCGGAACCGTCGGCAAGCGCGACCTTGCGCTCGTCACCGCCGAAACCATGCTGATGCCGCCGACGCTTTATGCCGCATCGGAACAGGGTGCGCCGCGGGCAGTACAGAGCCTTCCCGCGACCTTCGACGCGGCGGCCATGAGCGTCGAGAAACGCTTTGCAACGTCGAAGGACGGCACGAAAATTCCTTATTTCCTTGCCCGGAAAAAAGGCTCCACCGGCCCCGTCCCTGCGTTGATCCACGCCTATGGCGGCTTCCGCGCGGCGCAGACGCCGGGCTATCTGACCGGCCAGCCCTACCGCGCGGGGCCGCTCGGGCTGTTCTGGGTCGAGGACGGCAATGCCTATGTCCTCGCCAATATCCGCGGCGGCGGCGAATATGGCCCGGCCTGGCACCAGGCGGCGCTACGCGAAAAGCGCCAGAACAGCTTCGACGACCTGCACGCGGTCGCAGAGGATCTGGTGAAAAGCGGCGTCAGCGCGAAGGGCCGGATCGCGATCTCGGGCCGCTCGAACGGCGGCGTGCTCGTCGGCGCGGCGATGACGCAGCGCCCCGACCTGTATGGCGCGGTGATCTCGGGCTCGCCGATCAAGGATATGTGGCGCTATGACAAGATGCTCGCCGGCGCCTCGTGGGTCGCCGAATATGGCGACCCCGACGTAGCCGAGGACTGGGCTTTTCTGTCGAAATATTCGCCCTATCACAATATCCGCAAGGGCGTGAAATACCCGCCGATCTTCCTCTATCTCTCGACCAAGGACGACCGCGTCCACCCCGGACACGCGCGCAAATATGCCGCGCGGCTGATGGAAAACGGCAATCGTGTCTATTATCACGAATATATCGAGGGAGGGCATTCGGTCGGCGCCGACCATGCCGAGGATGCGGTGCGCGCCGCGATGCTCCACGGCTTCCTGCTGCGCGAACTGGTTGAGACGAAATAACGCCGCCCCGGCGCATATGGAAAACATATGCGCCGGCGCGAAATCGCTCTCGAATTGCAACGCTGAGCCCACCTAATCGGGCGTCCTCATGATTCGCCTTCTCCACCGATTGGCGGTGGCGGAAGCGCGACTGGAGGACATATGCACACGAATCTCCTCTTCCCGATCGTCGATTTCGCCGTCTTTGCCGCAGCGCCTGCCCACGGCCCGTCGGACGCCGGCGCGTCCCCCGCCACCGTCGTCCCGGCGGCACCGACGGCAGCGATCTAGGAAAGGACCGACGATGCAGGACCTGCTCTGGATCGCCGTCATGTCCGGGCTGCTCACGGCGACGCTCGCCTATGTCCGTCTGTGCGACAAGGCGTGAAGTGACGCCATGACCATCGACCTCTGGCTCGCCGCCATCACCGCCTCCGGTCTCCTCCTATACCTCGTTGCGGTGCTGATCCGCCCCGAACGCTTCTAGAAAGGAGCGCCTCCATGACCCTTCAGGGCTGGATCCTCATCATCGCCTTCGCGGGCATCCTGCTCGCGCTGACCAAACCGGTCGGCCTTTGGCTTTTCGCGCTTTACGAAGGTCGGCGCACGCCGCTCCACGCCGTCCTCGGTCCTGTCGAGGCCGGCTTCTACAAACTTGCGGGCATCGATCCCGCCGCCGAGCAGGGCTGGCGCCGCTACGCGGTACATATGCTCGTCTTCAACTTTGTCCTGATGCTTTTCACTTATGGCATACTCCGGCTTCAGGGCGTCCTTCCCGGCAATCCGCAGGGGCTGGCCGGTCTGGGCGAGCATCTGTCGTTCAACACCGCGATCAGCTTTACGACCAATACCAACTGGCAAAGCTATGGCGGCGAGTCGACGATGTCGAATTTGAGCCAGATGCTCGGGCTGGCGATCCACAACTTCCTCTCCGCGGCTACGGGTATCGCGCTTGCCTTTGCCCTGTTCCGCGGTTTTGCGAGGCGATCCGCCGCGACCATCGGCAATTTCTGGGCCGACGCGACGCGCATCACGCTCTACCTGTTGCTGCCGCTCTGCGTCCTGCTGACGCTCGTCTATATCGCGAACGGCGTACCGCAGACGCTTGCCGGGACGGTCGACCTATCGACGCTCGAAGGCGCGAGGCAGACGCTGGCGCTCGGGCCGGTAGCGTCGCAGGAAGCGATCAAACTGCTCGGCACCAACGGCGGCGGCTTTTTCAACGTCAACAGCGCGCATCCCTTCGAAAATCCGAACGCGATCACCAACCTGGTGCAGATGCTGTCGATCTTCGTCATCGGTTTCGGCCTGACCTGGACCTTCGGCAAGGCGGTCGGCAACACGCGTCAGGGCTGGGCGATCCTTTCCGCAATGCTGATCCTGTTTCTCGCCGGCGTTACGATCACTTATTGGCAGGAAGCGGCGGGCAACCCGATCCTACACCAGCTCGGCGTCGCGGGCGGGAATATGGAGGGCAAGGAGGTGCGTTTCGGCATCGCGGCGTCCGCCCTCTTTTCGGTCATCACCACTGCGGCGTCGTGCGGTGCGGTCAACGCGATGCACGACAGCTTCACGGCGATCGGCGGCATGGTCCCGCTGATCAACATGCAGCTGGGCGAAGTCGTGGTCGGCGGTGTCGGCGCGGGCATTTACGGTTTCCTGCTGTTCGCCATCCTCGCCGTGTTCGTCGCGGGGCTGATGGTCGGGCGCACGCCCGAATATGTCGGCAAGAAGATCGAAGCGAAGGAAGTCAAACTCGCGGTGCTCGCGATCGCGACCTTGCCCCTCCTCATCCTCGGCTTCACCGCGCTTGCGTCGGTCACCGAAGCGGGGCTGGCGGGGCCGCTGAACAAGGGGCCCCACGGCTTCTCGGAAATCCTCTACGCCTTTACCTCGGCGACCGCGAACAACGGGTCGGCTTTCGCCGGCCTCACCGCGAACACGCCCTTCTATAACGGTCTGCTCGGCATTGCGATGTGGCTCGGCCGCTTCTTCATCATCGTGCCGATGCTGGCCATCGCGGGGAGCCTCGCGGCGAAAAGCCACACACCCGAAAGCGCCGGATCCTTCCCGACCACCGGCGGCCTGTGGGTCGGCCTGCTCGTCGGGATCATCCTGATCATCGGCGGCCTTACCTTCCTGCCGAGCCTCGCGCTCGGTCCCATCGCCGATCATCTCGCGATGATCCACGGCCAAACCTTCTGAGCGGGGAGCCAATATGGCACGCGCAAACACCAAATCGCTTTTCACCGCCGACCTGATCGCGCCGGCGATCCGCGACGCAGTCCGCAAACTCGACCCGCGCGAGTTGATCCGCAATCCCGTGATGTTCACGACCGCCGTCGTGGCGACCCTGCTGACGGCGCTGCTCGTCGTCGGACAGGATGGCCTCGCGACCGGCTTCAAGCTCCAGCTTATCGTCTGGCTCTGGCTGACCGTGCTCTTCGGCACCTTTGCCGAAGCGCTCGCCGAAGGGCGCGGCAAGGCGCAGGCCGCCTCGCTCCGCGCGGCCAAGGCCGAACTGACCGCCAAGCGCTTCAAGGACGGCGACACGCGCCAGGTCGAAAATGTTCCCGCCAGCGCGCTCCGGGTCGGCGACATCGTTCTCGTCGAAACCGGCGACCTTATTCCGTCGGACGGCGAGGTCGTGCTCGGCGTCGCCTCGGTCAACGAAGCCGCGATCACCGGCGAAAGCGCGCCGGTAATCCGCGAGGCGGGCGGCGACCGCTCGGCGGTCACCGCGGGCACGCGCGTCATTTCCGACCAGATCGAGGTCCGCGTCACGGTCAATCCGGGCCAGGGCTTCCTCGACCGGATGATTGCGCTCGTCGAGGGTGCCGAGCGGCAGAAGACGCCGAACGAGATCGCGCTGACGCTGCTGCTCGTCGGACTGACGATCATCTTCCTGATCGCCGTCGCGACAGTCCCGGCCTTCGCCTCCTACGCGGGCGGATCGATTCCGGTCGGCATCCTCGCCGCGCTGCTGATCACGCTGATCCCGACGACGATCGCGGCGCTGCTCTCGGCCATCGGCATTGCGGGGATGGACCGGCTCGTGCGCTTCAACATCCTTGCCAAGTCGGGCCGCGCGGTCGAAGCGGCGGGCGATGTCGATGTTCTGCTGCTCGACAAGACCGGCACGATCACGATCGGCGACCGCCAGGCGAGCGAATTCCGCGCCGTCGGCGGCATACAAATCGGCGAACTGGCCGAGGCCGCGCTGCTCGCCAGCCTTGCCGACGAAACGCCCGAGGGCCGGTCGATCGCCGTCCTTGCGCGCGAACGCTTCGGCATCGCGACACGCTCGCTGCCACAAGATGCCGAGGTGATCCCCTTTACCGCCCAAACGCGTATTTCAGGGGTGAAAATCGGCGCGACGATCATCCAGAAAGGTGCGGTCGATTCGGTCCTCAAAGCCAATCCCGGCGTCGAGGAGACCGCAGCCGCCACCGAACTCCGCCGCATCACCGACGACATCGCGCGCGGCGGCGGCACTCCGCTGGCCGTCGCCGTCGACGGCAAGCTGCTGGGCGCGATCTTCCTCAAGGACGTCGTCAAGGCCGGAATCCGCGAACGGTTCGGCGAATTGCGCAAGATGGGAATCCGCACGGTGATGATCACCGGCGACAACCCGCTGACCGCGGCGGCAATCGCCGCCGAAGCGGGCGTGGACGATTTCCTCGCGCAGGCGACGCCCGAGGACAAGCTGGAACTGATCCGCAAGGAACAGCAGGGCGGCCGCCTGGTCGCCATGTGCGGCGACGGGACCAACGACGCCCCTGCCCTTGCGCAGGCCGACGTCGGCGTTGCGATGAACACCGGCACCCAGGCGGCGCGCGAAGCCGGCAACATGGTCGATCTCGATAGCGACCCGACCAAGCTGATCGAGGTTGTCGGGCTTGGCAAGCAATTGCTCATGACCCGCGGCGCGCTCACCACCTTTTCGGTCGCGAACGATGTCGCCAAATATTTCGCGATCATCCCCGCAATGTTCGTCGCGCTTTATCCGGGGCTGGGCGCCCTCAACATCATGAGACTCAACACGCCCGAAAGCGCGATCCTTTCGGCGATCATCTTCAACGCGCTGATCATTCCGCTACTCGTGCCGCTCGCCCTCCGCGGCGTCAGATACAGGCCGATGGCCGCCGGCCCGCTGCTCGCACGCAACCTTGCCGTCTACGGCCTCGGCGGCCTCGTCGCGCCGTTCATCGGCATCAAACTCATCGACCTGGCCGTTGGCGGCCTCGGTCTCGCCTGAGGGAGCATCGCCATGGGCAATGATTTCACATCCGCACTGCGCCCCGCGATCGTCATGACGATCCTGTTCGCCATCCTGCTCGGCATCGGCTATCCTCTTGTGATGACCGGCATCGGACAATCGCTGTTCCCCAGCCAGGCAAACGGCAGCCTCGTTCGCGATTCCGGTGGCAATGTGATCGGTTCCACCATCGTCGGGCAGGCTTTCACGTCGGATCGCTATTTTCAGACCCGGCCCTCGGCGGCGGGCGACGGCTATGACGGCGTTGCTTCGTCGGGATCGAATCTTGGCCCGGCGGCGCAGGCACTGGCCGACCGCGTCGGCGCCGACGCCGAAAAGCGCCGTGCCGAGGGGGTGGCCGGCGCGCTCCCTGCCGATCTGGTGACCGCAAGCGGTTCGGGGCTCGACCCCGACCTGTCGCCCGAAGCCGCATTGGTTCAAGTGCCGCGCATCGCCAGCGCGCGCGGGCTAACCGAAGGCCGGGTGCGCGCGCTCGTCACCGAACAGACCGCCCACCCCTTGCTTGGCTTTATCGGCGAAAAGCGGGTGAATGTGCTCGCCATCAACCGCGAACTCGATCGCCTTAGGGCCAGCCCGGATCGGTGAGACGCGCCGACCCAGATCGCCCCGATCCCCAGGCCCTTCTGCGACAGGCATCGCAGGAAGGCCTCGGCCGTCTCAAGATATTTCTGGGCGCCGCGCCGGGCGTGGGCAAGACCTATGACATGCTCTCCGACGGCGCAGCGCGGGCGCGCGACGGGGTCGATGTGGTGATCGGTGTTGTCGAGACCCACGGCCGGGCCGAGACCGAGGCGCTCGTTGGCGGGCACGAGGTGGTGCCGCGCCGCGCCGTGTCTTATGAAGGCCGTACACTCGGCGAAATGGATCTCGACGCGATCCTCGCGCGCGCGCCGCGCCTCGTGCTCGTCGACGAGCTTGCGCACACGAACGCGCCGGGCAGCCGCCACGCCAAGCGCTATCAGGATGTCGAGGAACTGCTCGCCGCCGGCATCGACGTCTATTCGACGCTCAACATCCAGCACATCGAAAGCCTGAACGACGTCGTTGCATCCTTCACGCGCGTTCGCGTTCGCGAAACGGTGCCAGATTCGATCCTCGAACAGGCCGAGATCGAGGTCGTCGATATCCCCCCCGACGAGCTGATCGAGCGGCTGAAGGCCGGCAAGGTATACCTGCCGGAAGAAGCGACACGCGCGCTCTCGCACTTCTTTTCCAAATCGAACCTCTCGGCGCTGCGCGAACTCGCGCTGCGCCGCGCCGCGCAGGCGGTCGATACGCAGATGCTCGACCATGTGCGCGCGCTCGGCGTCGGCGGGACCTGGGCGGGAGGCGAGCGGATTGTCGTCGCGATCAACGAACTTCCCGGCGCCGACGGGCTTGTGCGCGCCGCCAAGCGGAGCGCCGACGCGCTGCACGCGCCCTGGACAGCCCTGTACATCGAAACGCAGCGCGCCCAGTCCTTCGGCGAAGCCGAACACCGGCGGCTCGCCGCAACGATGAATCTCGCGACGCAGCTCGGCGGCAACGTCGCGACTGAGCCCGCGATCGCGATCGTCGACGGTATCAAGGCCTATTTGCAGGAAGCGCGGGCGACGCAGCTCATCGTCGGCAAATCGCACCGGTCGCGCTTGTTCGAGCTGCGTCACGGTTCGGTCGTCGATCGTCTTGTCCGCGAAACGCCGGGGGTTGCGATCCATGTCCTGCCGCTCGATGCCCCTCCTGCGCCGTCGACGCGCCTTCGTGCCCGCGGCGCATGGGGTTCGCGGCGCGGATATCTGTGGACCTCCGCGATGGTCGGCGGCGTCACCGCAGCGGCGAGCGCCTTGTCCCACATCCTCGATCTCGGCAACGTCGCCCTGCTCTATCTGCTGCCGGTGATGGCCGCGGCAACGCTGTTCGGGCTGCGCACCGGCCTGTTCGCAGGGCTTGCTTCCAGCCTTGCCTATAATTTCTTCTTCCTGCCGCCCACCGGCACGCTGACGGTGAACAATCCCGAGAACATCGTCTCGATTTTCGTGCTGCTCGGCGTCGCGATCGTGACCAGCCAGCTCACCTCGCGCGTGCGGGCACAGGCCGACATGGCGGCGGCGAGCGCGCGGACAAACGCCGCGCTCGCCGGTTTCCTGCGCCGCCTGACTCCGATCGACGACCCGATCGCGTTGGCCCGGACGATTTGCGAGGATATCGCGCGTCTGTTCGACTTGCGCGCGGTCGTGCTGGTGCCGGGCGACACCGGACTGGTCGTCCAGGCGGCAAGCGGACCCCGGTTCCAGCTCGAAACGATGGAGATGGCGGCCGCACAATGGGCTTTCGACAACGACATGCCCACCGGAAAGGGATCTGGGACGCTCGCCGCCTCCGACTGGTACTTCCAGCCGGTGCGCGCCGGCGAAAAGGTTCAGGCCGTGCTCGGCCTGGCGAGCGACGATGGCGGGAATCCGCTGAGGCCCGACCAGTTTCCGCTCCTCACCAGCCTTGTCGATCAGGCGGCACTGGCGCTCGAACGACTGCGGCTCGCAGAGGAAATGCGCGACGTCGAAGCCGTCCGCACCCGCGACCGGCTGCGCGCGGCCTTGCTGTCGTCGGTCAGCCACGACCTCCGCACGCCGCTGACCGCGGTTATGGCGGCAGCGGCCGAACTGCACCACGGCGCGACGCCTGAACTCATCGGCACGATCGAGGGCGAGGCGGCGCGGCTGAACCGTTTCGTCGCCAATCTGCTCGACATGGCGCGCGTCGAGGCGGGCGCGCTCAACCTGAAGGTCGAAGCCATCGACCTTGCCGACGCCGTCGCGGCCGCCGCACACGACGCCCGTCGCGCGCTCGAAGGCCATGCGATCAATTTCGCCGTTCCGCCGGCCATGCCGCTGGTCAAGGTCGACCAGCAATTGCTGCATCATTGCCTGCTGAACCTGCTCGACAACGCGGGGCGCTATGCCGATCCGGAAACGCCGATCATCATCGAGGGGGCACACCGCTTCGGCCTGCTCAAACTTTCGGTCATCGACGAAGGCCCGGGTTTGCCGCCGGGCCGCGAAGCCGAAGTGTTCGAAACCTTTCGCCGTTTCGAAGGGTCGGACCGCGTCGTCGGCGGCACCGGGCTGGGCCTGGCCATCGTGAAAGCCTTTTCGGAAGCGATGGGAATGACCGTCGAAGCCGCGAACCGCACCGACCGAAGCGGCGCGAAATTCAGCCTTTGTTTTCCCGCCGCACTCATCGTGCGCAACACGGCCGAGGGAGCCGAAATTTAGGAGGTCGCCCCATGTCCGCCAAAATCCTGGTCGTCGATGATGAACTTTCGATCCGGCGCTTGCTGCGCAACACGCTCGAACGCGCAGGCTATGAAGCGATCGAAGCGGTCGACGGGCGAAGCGCGCTCGCGCTGGCGGCGATCGCAAAGCCCAATGCGGTGCTGCTCGACCTCGGCCTGCCCGACCGCGACGGGCTCGAACTCGTCCAGCTTTTGAAAAAGCAAGGCGACACCGTCATCCTCGTGGTGTCGGCACGCGATGCAACCGACCAGAAGGTCGCCGCGCTCGATCTCGGCGCCGACGATTATGTGACCAAGCCGTTCGACAGCGAGGAATTGCTGGCGCGTCTTCGCGTCGCACTTCGCCATCGCGGCCTGTCCGAAGCCCTACCGAAAATCTATCGACGGGGTGAACTCGAAGTCGACCTCGACCAACGCATCGCGCGCCGCGGCGATATCGAAACCCATTTGACGCGCAAGGAGCATGACGTGCTGGCGCTGCTCGCCGCCAACGTCGGCCGCGTCGTGACACACCAGCGCATCCTTGCCGCAGCGTGGCACGGTAGCGAGGAGGCGCCGGTCGAATATCTGCGCATCGTCATCCGGAATTTGCGACAAAAGATCGAGGCACCGGGCGCGGTGGGCAGCGTCATCGCCAACGAACTCGGCGTCGGATACCGCCTGTTGGGCGAAGGTTGACCGCGCCGCCCGCGCGGCCGGACTATATGCCGCCCTTATGGCCTTCGCCGGATTCGATCTCGAAACCTTATGCCCGGGGCAATAGCTGGAATGCCACATCGAGGATTGTGGCATGGACGACCGGCGACAGGAAAAGCGGACCGACATCGGATTGCGGCTTTGCGGCATCCTATCCGGGTGGCTCTCTTTGCGGGCGGCCTGGAAACTCGCCGCGCTCCATCCATCGGAATCGCATGCCGATCCCGGCGCCAAGGCATTGCTGCTCGCCGCCGCGACCTTTCTGTGCGCCAGCGTGGCCGCGGTGCTGGTGACGCAGGGGCGGCATATCTTCGACCGGGTAGACGTCGGCGAACGCTGGCGTTTGCGCCTTCCGCCCCATCGGCGCAATCCGCGCTAAAAGCGCTTTCGCATCGATAGCCGGATCGTGCGGCCAAGCGGATCGGCATCGTAGCGCCGATACCCCGGCGGCACGCCGCCGTCACCCAGCGTAACGCGCCGATAGCCGTTGAGAAGATTCTGGATATCGAGCGAAATATTGAGGTCTTTCAGCCAAACCGGCTCTTCCTTACCCCGCAGCAGGCGCTCGGGCTCGACGAACAGCCGCAGGTTCAGCATCGTGAGGGCGCGGTGACGATATTCGATCCCGCCACCCGGCGCGGCAGGATCGCGAAGCCGAAAGGGGCTTTGCCAATTCCCGTCCAGCGTCGCCCCCATGCCCGGGCGGCCCGCAACGAACTGCAAGCTGACATTGTGCCGCGACTGCGCGGTACCGCCGCCCAGCCGGTCGATCGCCGGAAGGCCGATCGCGGTTACCAACTCGCTGCGCAGGCTCCATCCATGGTTGAGCGTGAAGGAATAGGTCCACATGCCAGCCGAAGCGATCGCGTTCGGGGCGTCGGCTTCGCTTCTGGCGCGCGGAACGATCGACACGGTCAGGCTGTTGTTCAGCCGCTCGTCGGTGTCGCGCACGATCTGGATCGGCCGGGCATCGACCCGGATGAGACGACCCGCCGTATCGCGAACGAATCGTTCGGGAAAGGCCGCCTCGACCGCCGGCGCGAACCCCGGGAAACCACCTGCGGCACCGGTCGACTGCTGCCTTCGGTATTCGACGGAGAGCGAGAGCAGCCGGGGATCGAACGGTCGGAGCGAGGCGCCCAGCGACCAGATGCGCCGCTGGCCCGATCCGAGATCGGGGTTTCCCCCGGTTACCCAAACCGGTTCGGCGATTTCCTGCCGTGCGTAATCGTAAACCCGACGCACCTCCTCGAAATGGGGCCCGGTCAACTGCTCGATGGACGGCGCAAGTTTGGCGAAGCTAACCGATCCGTTGATCCGGAGCGCGGCGATCGGGCTCCAGTTCGCGCCCAGCTCGAACCGCGAAAGCGAGGCTTCGGCTGTGCCGAAGGTCAAGCCGCCGGCGAGGTCGAGCGACAGGTCGCCGAGCAGGGAATGCGAGCCTTCGCTTCGGCTGGCGATCGGCACCGCGACCGACAGCCGCCCATCGAACCGGTCGCGCTCCGCCCGGCTGGTGCGATCATCATCGACAGCATCGTCGTGGAAGCGGCTGCTGGTGCGGCTGCGGTTCATTCCGGCCGTCAGGGTCGCGTTCATCGACCCGGCGGGCAAGTCGGCGATCGATTTGTTGAACGTCAGCCGCGCGCTCAGGCTTTCGCTGCTCGACCGGGTGCGGCTGCTCTGAACGTCATCGGGAAACACATCGCCGGGCTGGTCGATGCGACCCTTTGCCCAGCCGCGCGCATAATTGGCATTCAGGATAGCGCGCCCGCCCGCGACGGGTCCGGAGAAGGTTGCCGACAGGCCAAGATTTTGCGAGCCCTGCTGACCGAACAGGACGAGCGCATCTCCCGGGCCGGGATCCCCGGCGGCGAGGCCGAGCCATTGCCGACTGCCGTTCGAAGCCGCGTTGACGCTCAACGAGCCGGTAAAGCGTCCGATGGGCCGCGTCAGCCCCATCGATACCGACAGCTGGCTCGTCGCAGGCAGCAGTGAGAGATAATCGTCGGGATCGACAAATTCGCCGGCTCGCACCGACGGTGGCGCACGCGAACTTTTAAACAGCGCACTCTCGCCCGAAAGCTGAACCTGTGCGTTCCAACGCGCCTTGCCGTCGATGACGAAACGCCCAGCCGAACCATTGCCGCCAATCTGCCCGCCCGCGGTCGGCATTTTCACGCTTGCCTGCGTCTCCCAGGACACGAAATGCCTTTTGAGGACCAAGTTCACGACGCGCTGATTGCCCGAATAGCCATATCGTCCGGCGGCTTCGGGTCGGAGGATCGCCAGCCGCTGAAGCGCGGCAGGCGGAAAGCGGGCCAGGTCCTGGATCGAATCGACGCGCTCGCCATTGATCAGGATGATGGGTCGTTCGTCCGGACGCCCGGTCAGCGGAGCGATCCGGCGCACCAGCTCGCCGATCGAATAGGCGCCATAGGCGTCGATCTGTAACTCGTCGAGTTCGAATTCGGATTCGACAAGCGCCTCGCCATATCGCGCGGTGACGACAATCTCCCGATCCTCGCCGACCGCGATGGCCTCGTCCTCCGAATGGGACGGCGAGAGGCTGTCGGCGGTCTGGTCCTGCGCCGCCGCAGGGACGGGCGGCCAAAGACAAAGACAAGCAAGTAAGACCACGAAATCCGGACGGCGGAGGCCGCATGCGGCGCGCGCATCGCAGCGGAGCGGCGGATATAGGATCATGTCCGTGCGCCAGATGTCCGTTTCCCGCTTCGCAATCTATGGGTAGCCCCTCGCGGCCGGTCGATAGCAAATTTTGATCGCGCCAGAACGCCGGACCTTCCACCTCGGAAATTGGGAATGCGGCATGGAGGATGCAATGCCCGAACCGGCGAGGCAAGCCGCAAGCAGATCGACCGGGCACGCTGGCGTGCCCGGTCGTCATGCAAACCGATCTTAGGAGAGATTCATATTCGGAATCGAAATCACCGCCTCGTGGATCGTGCAGATGTCGCCGGCCGGATCGATTGGCGGCAGCGTCTTGTTGGTGATCGTCAGAACCTTGGTGCTGTTATTCCAGTCGCCGCGGACCGTTCCATAGCAGGGATCGTTGGCGATCGTGTTGGCGCCCATCGTGATGTCGACCTTGGTCGCATCGCCCGGCACCGTCTTGGCCGACCAGGTGCCCTGCGGAACGACGAAGATGCAGCTGAAATCGCCCGGCGCGATGTCCGGCGACGAGATCGAAACAGTCGTGCTTGAGGTGACCGTTCCGTCGAACGTCACGTCGCACGTCACATTCAAGGACTGCTCCAGATTGGCATAGCCGTTGCTGCCGTTGGCGTTACCGCTGAACGATTGCGCCTGGGCGGCGAAGGGCATGGCGAGCGCTGCGACGGTTCCTATCAGGGCCGTAAATTTCTTCATGACACATCCTCTTCCATATCAATATTGATTTGGGAAGGCGGGATGCCTCCCAGTAAACAAGACGCGGCAAATGCGAAAAGGGGGGGATCGGAGGCGATTTTTTCTGTGCGTTTGCAACATCACGGCGCGGTCAATCGATGGGATCGGATCGATGCGTCGAACCTCACCTCGCCGCATAGCCAGACAAAACGGAGGCCGCCGTCCAACAAGGAGACGGCGGCCCCAGGGGAGAGGTTCGTGAAGCTCGCGCTGTCCGTTTGCACCAAGAAACCGAAGCCCCTCCAATCCCGTTCGCGTCAAGCCGGCGCAGTGCCGTTCCTCCTTTAAGACGGCCTAGAATTTCACCGTCGCGTTGAGGCCGACGATGCGCGGGTCGAGCGTGAAGACATTGGTGCTGAGCCCCGTGTCGTCGCTGTTGGTGAAGGTGCCCGTGATCGGCGCCTTGTCGAACAGGTTCTTGACATAAAGCTGGAGCGCGAAATCGCCGTCGCCGCGGGCGAGCGTGACTGCCAAATTGACATTGTCCCAGGCTTTCAGCCGGTCATATTCGGTGTTGAACACACGCGCGTAACTCTTGCCCTGACGATAATAATCGCCGCGGAAGGTCAGGACCCAGTCGCCCCCTTCGATAAAGGCGCTGTATTGGGCGCCAACGTTGAACGTATAATGGGGCGCGTTGGGCAGTTCGTTGCCGCCAAGGTCGGCAAAAAATCCTTTCCCGCCGTTCGGCGCATCGGTCAGCGGATTATAGGTGAAACCCAGCAGCCGATCGAACTGAAACGCCGGGCTGACGTTCGGAAGCTCCGGATTGAAGGTACCGTAACGCGCGGACCCGGCGCATAGCGCCGACAGCATCAGCAGCTTCAGATCTTCGTTCGCCCGATCATAGTTCAATATCTGTCCGACGAGGGCCGTAGGCGCGATGCAGTTCGAGGGGACCTGAAGCCATGGCCGCAGCAGCATCCAGTCGGGATTGCCCTGGGTCCGATCCATCACGTCGATCGACTTCGCACCCTTGTCGATCCGCGTGTCGAGTAGGCCGAGCGTCGCATCGAGCCGGAAATTGCGCGAGGGCCGCCACGCCGTCTCGAGTTCCAGACCCCAGGTCTTGGCGCTGAAATTCTCGTTGAGCGAAATGCGGTCGACGATCTGCGAAATCTGATAATCCTGATAGGCGTTGAAGAAGGCCGCGGCGTTGAGCGTGAACCGCCCGCCGTCGAAGCTGTTCTTCGTACCGATTTCGAACGCCGTCACATATTCGGGTTTGAAGGTTTCGGGGAGCGGCTGATACTGAATCACCGTCTGGTCGATATCGGCGCGCGGCGGATTGGCGCCCCCGCCCTTATAGCCGCGTGCAGCCGACGCATACACCAGCGTATCGTCGGTAAAGGACAGGTCCGGCTTCCAGTCGACGACCAGCCGGCCCGTCACCGTATTCCATTTCTGCCGGATATCGGGAAATTCACGGAATCCGCGGTTGATCGTGCCGCCACTTACCGAGCCGCCCTGCGTCGGATCATTTTCAGATGAGCCCAGCAGCAATTGGCTGGGAACCGGGGTCGCGATTTTTTCGTCGCGCGTATAGCGCAGCCCGAGCGTGAGTTTCAGATCCTCGGCGGCCTGCCAGTAGAGCTCGCCAAACACCGCTTGCGATTTGGTCCGAACCGGGTTCTTGCTGCGAAAATAATTATGGCCGTCCTCGGGACCTTCGCCGATCGGATTGGGATCGACATAAACGCATTCGCGGGCCGTCGGCGTCCCTTCCCCGCAATTGCGGGTAACCCGGCCGTTGTCCACGTTGCTGCCGTTGAAGTTATACTGCGCAATCAGCGAGAACAGATTGTTGTAGACGAAATAGTCATCCTGCGATTTGAAATCGAGATAATTGGCCCCGACGTTAAAATTGACAGGGCCGTCAGAGGATGATTGCAGCCGCAGTTCCTGGGTCCATTGCCGATTGCGCGACCGGCTGAGATCGGCGGAAATGATGCGGTCCGATGCGCCCAGCTGCGGATCGGTAAAAATGCCGCCCGGCGTCGGACCCGGCACCGTCATCGGCGCACCATTCGGTCTAACCAGCGCGGCCGAATCGTTGAACACCGGCGCCGAGACGAACCGATTATAATCCTGCGACGAATAATAACGATCGCGGGAATAGGCACCTTGCGAAACGAGCGTCAGATCGTCGCCGATCCCTATTTCCATGTTGAGCTGGAACACGTCATTCTTGGCGCGAAAGACGGGATCGTAGCTGGTGGCAATCTCCCTCATGTCCCGCGACTGCACGACATCGCCATAAGGATCGAAATTGCGGTCGATCGGAAAGACGAGCGGACGGGGCGGCGGCGCGGTCGGATCCCGGCCTATGCCTATGTTGAATTGGGGAAACATGACATAGGCCAGCGCCTTGGCATTGGGCGCGCCAAAGGCCGCATCCTCGTATAGCGACGCCGACTGGCACCCTTGGCTGAAACGGCTTTGCAGAAATTCGGGTACCGCGATATCGCCGACCTGGGCCACGCCGGGATCGGTAGTACAAAGCTGCTTGCCGGTGCGCGATCGGTTGTCGTCCTCCTCGAAATGCTGCCAGATGGCGTTGATCTTGAACCGGTCGCTCGGCTCCCACTGGATCGACGCGCGCGTCGACCATAGGTCGCGGCCATTGACCCGCTGCTGGGTGAATGTGTTGTAATCGAAGCCTTCGCGCTTCGTCATCGCGCCTGCGACGCGGACGGCCAGCGTGTCGGTGATCGGCACGTTGAGCATCCCCGAGAGGCGCCGCGTCTCGAAACTGCCAACCTCACCCTTCAACTCGCCCCCGAAGTTGTCGTCGGGAAGCGCGGGGATGACGTTGACCACGCCTGCGGTCGCGTTGCGGCCATAGAGGGTACCCTGCGGTCCGCGCAGCACCTCGACGCGCTCGAGGTCGAAGAATTCGGCTTCGAACAGGCGATTGCGGATAAGGGGGGTGTTGTTGAAACTGACCGCCACGGCGGGGTCGTTCGAGGCAGAAATTGCCTTGGTCCCGATGCCGCGGATGGTGAAGTCATAGCCGCTGAAATTGCTTTTCGAAAAATTGACATTGGGTACCGCGCGCACCAGTTCGGCGCCGCCTTCGATCTTGTGATCGTCCAGCGCCTTGGGCGTGAAGGCAGTGACGGCAATCGGCACGTCGTTGATTTTTTCCTCACGCTTCTGCGCCGTCACGACGATTTCATTGTTATCTTCAATTTCCGGCCCGACGGCGCGATTTACGTTTCCCTCCCGCGTCACCACGAATATATTGCCGTCGCGGCGATAGCTGAGCCCGGTGCCGCGGAGCAACGTCTGGAGAGCCGTTTCAGGATCGCTCCGCCTGCTGTGACCCGCGGTGCGCTTGCCATTCACCAGCGACGCATCGACCATGATCGTCACGCCACTCTGCACCCCGAAATCGCGCAGGGCCCGATCGAGCGGCTGGGCCGGGATGCGATAATTCGTCGTCTGTTCGCGGGCGGACGCCGCTGTAGGCGAAAGCGCGAGGCACCCGATCGCTGCACCGCTCAGCAAAATTTTACGCACATTGCATGCCTGGAACCGCATGTCCCCACTCCCTCTCCCTGTAGCCGGGGTTGACGCCCCGTTGTTGTGGCGTTCGACATGACGCCATTCCTCTAGACGCCGTTTCGCCCCGAAAGGGGGGATGCTCGCGCGAAATTTTCAACAATGTTAATATCTACGCCAGTGAACGATGTGTTTAGGAAAAATGCAGGGGGTACTGCTCCGATCCCCCCTTTCCCGTTTTTCCTGCGTCTATCAGGTTAGCTCCAGCGTAGAATGGGGACGCAATGATCGATTTGGGAATGATGCCGGAATGACACGAAAGGCTGGGAGCATCTGGCAATGCCTGTTTTATCGGGATCCTGGTTGACGATGGCGGTCCCCCATCCGGATCGCGATCTGGCCGCGTGGATGACCACCTATGGCCCTGGCCTGCGGCGCTATTTCAGCCGCCGGGCCAACGAAGCTGACGTCGACGACCTGGTGCAGGAAGTTTTCATGCGCCTGCAGTCGGCAGAGCTCAACGCACCGATCGACAATGTCGAACGCTATCTCTTCACCGCCGCGCGCAACGCATTGATCAGCCGCCACCGCCGGCAAAAGGCGCGGTCGGCAATGCTGCACGACGAGTTCGAAGAGAGCCTCGAAATCGCCGACCAGCGGTCGCCTGAACGGATCGTCATCGGGCAGCAGGAATATCGCCGCGTTCTCGAAGCGATCCAGAACCTGCCGCCCCGCGCACGCGAAGCGTTTCAATATCACCGCTTCGAAAACCTGACCTATCAGGCGATCGCACAGCGAATGGGCATCTCGAAGGAAGCGGTGAAGGAATTGATGCACCGCGCGCTCGTGCGGATCGCCGAAGAAATGGAGCCGGGGCTATGACCGGCAAGCAAATCCTCGAACGCGCAGCGCTCCGGTCCGAAGCTGCCCACTGGTTCAACCTGCAACGGTCGGGGGACATGACGCTTGACGACGAGCGGCGCTTTCATGAATGGCTCGACCAGTCCGACGCGCATCGCGACGCTTATCGGCTGATCGATCGCGCGTGGATGATCGCGGGCACAATCCCGCAGGATCCGGAAATGCTGGGCGAACCCGAACCGGTGACCGACCGGCGCGCGCCCTGGCGCCGCTATTTCGCCATGGCCGCGTCGCTGTTGCTCGTCGTCGCGGTCGGCTGGGGCGCGTACCAGATGGGCATGCCCGGCTTCGGCGGCGTGCAGGACCAGCATTTTCTTACCGGCGTCGGCCAGACAACGACCGTTACCTTACCCGAAGGATCGACCGTAACGCTCGATTCCGAAACGGAAATGCGGGTCAGCGAAAGTCAGCATGAGCGGCGCGTCGACCTGGTCGGCGGGCGCGCCTTTTTCCGTGTCGCGGCCGATCCGTCGCGGCCTTTCATCGTCCATGCGGGTGGCAAGAGCGTTCGCGCGATCGGCACCGCGTTCGAGGTCAGCTTCGAACATGGCAATATGGTCGTCACGCTTGCCGAGGGGAAAGTGCGGGTCGAAGAAGCGGCCGCAGAGCCGGGCAGCGGCACCGATATGGCGCCCGGCGGCCAACTCGTCATCGGCGCCGACCATAATTGGACGCTGCGCCGCGTCGACGTGGCAAAGGAAACCAGCTGGACCGAAGGCCGGCTGATTTTCATGCGCGATCCGCTATCCGAAGCGGTCGCCGAAATGAACCGCTATTCGACGCGCAAACTGGCGTTCAAGGACGGAAAGATTCCCGACAAGCAGGTCGTCGGCGTGTTCGAGGCCGGCGATGTCGACGGCTTTGTAAAGGCTATGGAACTCAACGACATCGCGCGCCGCGTTTCAACCACCAACGACGAAATATTGCTTTCCGGCAGCGAGTGACTGCGCGCCCATCGGTTCAGGATGCCGCGGGTGGAATGCCGTCGGGGATCAGGAAGAGCGGCAGGATGCGCGCGATCAGGTCGCGCATCGCATCGTCGCGCTGATCGAGCATATCGCGCACGGGCGGACCGATCACCGCGTCGCCGAACGCCGTCACCGCCATCATCAGCACCGCCGCGCGCACCCGATCGGGGGCGCCGGCATCGGTCGATTGCCCGACGATCGCATCGACCAGCGCGCGGACCGCTTCGCGCACCGGTTCCAGATGTTCGACGTCTCCCGACAATATGATCCACGCCGCGAGCGGGCCGGCACCACCCTTGTCGAACGCATCGAACACACGGTCGGCGACCGTCCGCGGCGCTGCCGCGTCGGTCTTGAGCAGCCCGACCACATTGTCGAGCGCGGTCGTCAGATCGCGCACCATCGACCCCATCAGCGCCGATTGCAGTCCCGCCGCCGATCCGAAATGGTGGAGGACATTGGCGTGCGACATGCCGATTTCCTGGCCGACATTGGCGAGCGTCACCGCCGCCGGGCCACCGTCCAGCAGCAATTGCCGCGCCGCGACCAACGCCTCTTCGCGGACCTCGTCCCCCGAACGCTTGCGCCGCTTTTGATGCGGTCGCGCTTGCTTGTACATTCTCGATCCTTTGCAGCCGTCACGCCCACGGGAGCTTTCGTCCGGAAGCCTTACCGCAAAGCGGCCAATTGTCACCCTTGCCGTGACAACAGGCAAGATTACCGCTGGAAACTGCCGAATAGCCGAAGCTTGCACCTTGCCTGCGACGATGATATAAACATTGATGTTAATGTAACTTGAGTCGCAGAGAGGTACCTATGTCTTCCCCCATCCGTACACCCGACGACCTGCACATCGAAAAGCGCGACCTGAAATTCGGGCGTGAAAAGGCGCCCCCGCGCTGGTGGCACAGCAACGACCCCGGCCGCACTGCCTTCTTCAACGCCCTCTCCTCCACTTTCCCCGTGGGCGAGAAATTCTTCATGACCTCGGTGCGCCATTATCGCGCGGGCACGCCGCAGCCGCTACGCGGCCAGATTGACGATTTCCTCTATCAGGAATCGATGCACAGCCGCGAACATGTCGTGTTCAACCGCCAGGCCGAGGATGCCGGCTTCGACATCGCATCGGCCGAGGATCGCGCCCGCCGCACGATCGCCTGGGCCAAGCGCCGTTCGCCGATCCAGCAGCTTGCCGCGACCTGTGCGCTCGAACATTTCACGGCGACGCTGGCGCACGACGCGCTGGCGAACCCCGAACATCTGGGCGGCGCGTCCGAAGAGGCTCGGCAGCTGTGGCGCTGGCATGCGATCGAGGAAATCGAGCATAAGGCCGTGGCGTTCGACACCTATCTCCACGCCGCGCGATCGATGACGCCGCTGCGCCGCTGGCTTAAGCGCAGCACCGTGATGTGCGTGACCACAATGCGTTTCCATTATGTCATTTTCCGCAACACCGCCGACCTCCTGCGGCAGGACGGCCGCAACGACTGGGCGACTTGGCGGGTGCTGCTCGCCTGGCTTTACGGCCGCCACGGGCTGATGCGCGCGTTGCTGCGCGGCGTCTTCACCTATATGAAACCGGGCTTCCATCCGTGGGAAATCGACGACCGGCCGCTGCTCGAAGCCGCGCTGCAATTGCTCGAAGCCGGCAAGCCGAAGGGAGTAGCCGCATGAGGAGGATCGCTTTCGCCATCGCCGCTGCCACCGTCGCCGTGCCCGCCACCGCCGCCGACATCACCGGCGTCTGGGCGACCGGGACCGAGGGCGGGCGCGTCGAAATCTATAAATGCGGCGGCGCGCTGTGTGGCCGCGTCGTCGATGCCAGCCGGCTGCGCGCCAACCCCGATCTGCGCGACGTGCGGAATTCCGATCCCGCATTGCGCCAGCGCAAGCTCAAGGGCCTTGTCGTGCTCAAGGGCTTCACCGGTGGCCCTCGCGAATGGAAAGGTGGTCCCGTCTACGACCCGGAATCGGGCGACGGCGCACCCAAGGGCCAGCTGAAGCTGCTTCCCGGCGGCAAGCTCGAACTCAAGGGGTGCGTGGCCTTTTTTTGCCGCACCAAGATCTGGACGCGCGCCGGCTGATCAATCGACGAGGTGAAGAAGCGCGGCGGCGGCGGCGGCGAGCAGCCCGCCCCCCGTCGCGAGCTTCGGCAGCGCCCGCGGGCGCCCGTAGAGCGTCAGGACGATCAGGGCCGCGGCAACCGCGGCCAGACCCACCCATTCGACCAGCGCGAAGCGCCAATTGGGCGCAGCCAGCGCGGCCGCCAGCAATAACAGGACCCCGGCCCAGCCGATGCGGCGCGCCCAGCGCGGATCGGCGGTGACGCCCGCATCGCGCGCGTGGCGCTGCATCGACAGGCTGAGCAGCGACACCCGGCCGAAGGCTTAGCGGCGGGGGCGGCACTACGAAGGGATTGCAACCGGCCGGGGCTCATCGCCCTCTATTGCCTATTGCGATTGATTTGCAAACTAATCGAAGCGGCGTGTCCGCCCGGATCAGTGCTTCAGATATTGGCTCGGCGGAACGCCGAAGGCGCGGCGAAACATCGCGGCGAATCCGCTGGGACTGTCATAGCCGACATCGTAGGTCACCTGCGTGATCGAGGCGCCCGCCGCGAGCAGCGACAGCGCCTCCATCAACCGCACCTGCTGGCGCCAGACCGCCAGCCCCATTCCGGTTTCCTGTTTGAAACTGCGCGTAAAGGTACGCCGCCCCATCGCCGCGAGCGCGGCCCAATCGTCGATGTCGCGGGGGTCTGACGGGTCGGCAATGATCGCATTGCACACACGCAGCAGCCGCGGGTTCGAGGGCATCGACACCTGGTAGGGCGCATTGGGCATCCGTGCGATCTCGTCGAGCAGCAGGGCGATAATGCGCCCCTCGCGCCCATTGACGTCGTAAAGCGCGGGGAAGTCGACAACCTCAAGAATCAGGGATTTGACCAGGTTCGACACTTCGAACACGCGGCATTCGCGTTCATGCTCGTGTCCGGCGCACGGCATATACAGCGTGCGGAGCGACACCGGGCCGCGGCAGGCGACCTCGTGCCGCGTCCCAGCCGGCAGCCACACTGCGCGCTGCGGCGGGATGACGAAGCTGGTGTCGGGCGTGCGGACCGACATCACCCCTGCCGAGGCATAGAGGATCTGGATATGGTCGTGGCTGTGCATCGGGTCGACGAAGCCCGCGGGATATTCATCCTGCAGCGCCATCACCGGGCGTCCGGCGGTCAGGACATCGACGCTATGTTTCATGGCCCGATCCTCGCTAATCTTGGACAATTGCACAATATAGGCCGGACGCCTCGCTGGCCAGCGGCGATGGCCGCGCTGGCCTGTCCGCTGCGGTGATTGGCCCGATCGGGCGATAGAGGCGGGCGGGTAAAAGCTATCAGGCGATCGAGGATTGTTTCGGGAAGGATTTGCCAGCTATGCCAAAGGGCTTGGACACCATGCAGAACGATATGGCCGACCCCGACATCCGCCGCTTTGTCGACGCGATCAACGCCGCATATGCCGAACATGGTGCCCCCGCCGGCACGAGCATGGCGGCACGCCGCGCCGTCGCCGAACGCGTCCGCAAACCTTGGCGCGAGGGTGGCCCGATAATGGCGGAGACGCGCGAACTGGATATGGGCGGCGTGCGCCTGCGCCTCCACCGTCCGGTCGGGGACGCAAAGCTGCCCGTCATGCTCTACATCCACGGCGGCGGCTGGACACTGTTCAGCATCGACACGCATGACCGGCTGATGCGCGAATATGCCGCGCGCGCCGGCATCGCGGTGCTCGGCATCGATTACAGCCTGTCGCCCGAGAATAAATTCCCGGTCGCGCTCGAAGAATGCGCGGGGGCGCTCGACTGGATCGCGGCGCAGGCGGATGCGCTGGGCCTCGACGCCGGCCGCGTCCTGATCGGTGGCGATTCCGCCGGCGCCAACCTGTCGGTTGCGACCTGCCTGCTGCAACGCCAGCACGGGCGCCCGCTGCCGATCGCGATGCTGCTCAACTATGGCGCGTTCGCGCCTGAACATGCGCCCAGCTATACGCGCTTCGGCGCGGGGGACTATCCGCTCGAGGCCGACGAGATGGACATATTCTGGGCCAATTATATCGACACCCCCGACCAACTCGCCGATCCGCTCGTCGCGCCGCTGCGCGCCGATCTGTCGGGTATGCCGCCCGCCTTCCTCGCCATCGCCGACTGCGACATATTGGCAGATTGCAACGACGCCTTCGCACGCAAGCTCGAAGAAGCCGGCGTGCCGACCCGCGCCGTGACGTACCAAGGCGCAACGCACAGCTTCCTCGAAGCGGTATCGATCGCCCCCCTCGCCAGCCGCGCGCTCGACGAGCAGGCGGCGTGGATCTGTGATATCGTCGGGACATGACGAACCTCTACGCCCCCCGTAGCGCCGCAGACATTGAGCAGTTGATCGCCGACTATCCGCTTGCGTGGCTCGTCTCGCGCGATTTCCATGCCAGTCCGCTGCCGCTGCTGGCCGAGACCGACGGCGGCGGCGCGGTGGTGGCGCTGTTCGGCCATTGCGCGCGCCGCAATCCGCTCGTCGCCGATTTCACCGCCGATCCGCGCGGGCTGGTCCTCTTCAACGGGCCCGCCGGGTACGTTCCGACAAGCCTGCTGTCGAAACCCGATTGGGCGCCGACGTGGAATTACGCGGTGCTGCGCTTCATCGTCGAAATCGAGTTCGTCGAGGGTGAGACGCAGGACGCGATCGAGCGGCTTGTGAGCAAGATGGAGGATGGCGCCTGGTCGACAGCGAGCCTTGGCACCCGCTATGGAAAGATGCTCGACCAGATCATCGCCTTTCGCGCGCATGTCCGATCGGCCGAGCACAGCTTCAAGCTGGGACAGGACGAGAGCGCGCATGGGTTCGCCGAAATCGTCGCAGGCCACAGCGACCGGACGCTCGCGGTGTGGATGGAAGGACAGGCAAAAAGGTGAAGCTCTTCTTCGACGATCGCCAGATGGCCCATGCGCCCCTGCGCGAACTGCACAATGGCGACTGGGTGCCATACGCCGAGAATGTCGAGCGCCCACGGTCGATCGTCGATGCCTTTACCCATTGGCGCCCGGTGCGCGATTTCGGCATGGCGCCGCTGTTTGCGGTGCATGATGCCGACTATCTCGCCTTCCTCAAACGCGCACACGGCGATTGGCTTGCCGCCGGGCGCAATGGCGATGCGATCGGCTATACCTTCCCCGTCCGCCGCCGCCGACCGCTCGCCTTCGCCCGGATCGACGCCGATCTCGGCGCCTACAGCTATGACGCCGGGACGCCGATCGCCGCGGGTACATGGGAATCGGCCTATTGGTCGGCGCAGGGCGCATTGACCGCGCTCGATCATCTCGCCGCGAGCGGCGAGGCCCACGCCTTCGCGCTGTGCCGCCCGCCGGGTCACCACGCGGGGCGCGACTATATGGGTGGCTATTGCTACCTCAACAACGCCGCCATCGCAGCGCGCGAGGCGCATCATCGCGGCCTCGGCCCGGTTGCGATCCTCGACATCGACTATCACCATGGCAATGGCACGCAGGATATCTTCTACGACGACCCGGACGTCTTCTTTTGCTCGATCCACGCCGACCCGCGCACCGATTATCCCTTCTATTGGGGCCATGCCGACGAGCGCGGCGAAGGCGCCGGCGAAGGCACGACGCTCAACCTCCCCCTGCCGCGCGGCACCGACGGCCAAAGCTACGCGCCCGCGCTCGATACTGCATTGGCGGCGATTTCCGACTGGGGAGCGAAATTCCTGATCCTGTCGTTCGGCGCCGACACCCACAGCAGCGATCCGATCTCGAGCTTTGCACTCGAACGCGAAGATTATGCTGTGCTGGCGGCGCGCATCGCCACACTCGGCGTTCCGAGCCTGATCGTGATGGAAGGCGGCTACGCCGTCGGAGACCTTGGAAAGAATGTCGCGGCATTTCTTGCGGGTTTCGAGGGGTAACATCGGCTTACGGCGGTTAGCTGCCACCGCCTGACACTGTCCAAAGGTCAGTAAAAGTCAGCCCTGTGCGCCGCCCGATTTGACGCCGCAGGGGTACGGGACGCGTCCCGCCGCGATAGCCTGCGCAAACGAGCCGGCAACCGCTTTTTATCGACCAGTCGAAAGAGCCGGTATGAAGGCTGGCATAGCCGGATAATGTAGGAAAGCCTTTTTTGCAGGCGCCGGCTTTGGGGTGGTTAGCCGTCACAGCCAGCTCCCCCCTCGTCCCCCCGGACTTGATCCGGGGTCCATGACTTCGACGCCGCGATGGATCCCGGATCAAGTCCGGGATGACGATGGAATAGAGGATCGCGATTACTCGTCAGCGACCTCAAATCCTCCCTGTCACGAAGCGATGGGCAGGGGGACCGCTCGCGAAGCGAGGGGTGGAGGGGCTGCGTTATGCCCCACCGTCAGCGCTTCGCGCTGCCACCTCCCCATGGCTTCGCCACAGGGAGGATTGAACGTCCGCAATCGGTCCGAACCCGGTCAAAGCCGAAAGGGCCGCCCCGCCATTCGCGGCGGAGCGGCCCCTTCCCATTCCTCAATTCAGACTGAACCGTACCGTCGCGCCCAGCGTCCGCGGCCGGGCCACCGAGCCGGCAAAAGCGAAAGGCGCGTTCAAAATGCCATATTGGTCGAACAGATTCTTCGCGAACAGACCCAGTTCGATCCGGTCGTTCACCGTCACCGACGCGTTGAGGTCGACAAGGTGGAAGTCGCCCTTCTCCAACGACCCCGCGAAATCGACGGGCGCGCCCGACAGATAGCGGTGCGCGATGCCGAAGCGCGGCTTCAGCGGCGCGTCGGCGAAGCTCAGGTCGAGCGAGTTCGACAGCGTCCATTCGGACGCGCCGGGCAGCCGCGTTCCCTTCGCATAACCGCCGCCCGGCGCGAAACTGTCGGGCAGCAGCGACGACAGGCGCGCGTCATTATAGGCGACGTTCGACGAGAAGCTGAGGTTGCGCGTCGGACGCAGGTTCAAGCTGATCTCGACGCCGTCGATATCGGCGCCGCCTCCGTTCACCGTATAGGCGTTGAAATCGACCGGCGTGAACAGGCGCGCCTGCACATTGCCCCAATCGATATGATAGGCGGTGACATCGACGCTCAGCGTCCGGTCGACCAGGTCGAACCGCGTGCCGATTTCGTAATTCTTCGTCGTGTCGCTTTCGAACGTCAGCGGCAGACCGGGGACGGCGGCCGAATAGACGTTGACGCCGCCGATGCGGAAGCCTTCCGAATAGAGGGCATAGATCATGAAGTCGTCCGACGGCTTCCAGGTCAGCGACGCCTTGGGAATGAAGTCCGAATCCTTATCCGCGGCGGGCGCGAAATCGAACGGGTCGACCAGATTGGCGTTGGGCAGATATTGCAGACGCGGGCGCGAGCGATATTCGAACAAGCGCCCGCCGAGCGTCAGCGTCAGCGTGTCGACGATATCGAACGACGCTTCGCCGAAGATCGCCTTTTCGGTCACCCGGTTGCTGCTGATCGTCCGCGTCGCGAGGTCGCCGGGGGCAAGCTCGCTGCCCGGCTGGCCGTCGAACTCGCCGGGGTTCGCATCGATATAATCGGCGATGCCTTCGATGAAGGTGCCGTCGGTGTTGTTCGAGCGCAGCCGGGTATAATTGGCGCCGAGCAGCCAGCGGAAACGCCCGCCGTCGGGCGAGGCGAGCCGCAGTTCGCCATATTCGGTCTTCGACTTGCCGTCGCTGCTTGCCAGCTCGGGCGTGTCGGTGCGCGGGTCGTTGCCGCCGAAGATCGAGTTGTCGAACGCCAGGTTCGCCTTCTTCTCGGTATAGCTGCCGACGGCGGTCAGCGTCGCAAAGCCCAGGTCCTGCTCGATCCGCAGGCTGTGCATCATGAAGCTGGTGTCCTGAAACTCGGCGACGTTGGTCGCGCGGTCGAACGTCTTCGGCGGACCGAAGATCACATAGGTCTGATCGTCGAGATCATATTCCTGATACATGCTGAGCGCCGAGATGCGTGTCGTCTCGGTCGGGGTGAAGACGATCGACCCGCGCAGGCCGCGCACACGCAGATCGTTGCTGCCATCTTCGCCGAGCGAGATGTTGTCGAGATAGCCCGCGTCGTAACGCTGAAGCGCGACAAGCCGGACGGCGAGCTTGTCGGTGACGATCGGCACGTTGACCATGCCCTTGACGGCATAGCTGGCCTCGCCGGCGCCCTTGGTCGTCGCGACATTCCCCTCGAACCCCGCGTCAAAACGACTGGGATCGGCTTCGTTCACCACATAGTTGATCGCACCGCCGAGCGAGGACGAACCGAACAGCGTGCCCTGCGGCCCGCGCAGTACTTCGACGCGGCTGACGTCGAAACTGTCGACGTCGGGGATGACGAGCGGGAAGCCGGGTTCGATCAGCGGCACTTCGTTGAGATAATAGCCGGTCGTCGCCTGGTTCGCTTCATGATAGGTGGTCGATGCGACGCCGCGGATCACGACTTCGGAAACGCCGGGCTGGTAATCGTTGAAGACGACGCCGGGGACGCGCGTGATATAGTCGGACAGGCTCTGGGCGTTGAGCTTTTGCAGCGTCGCCTCGCTGACCGCGCTCACCGAACCGCTGACGTCGCGCACGGACTGCTCGCGCTTGGCGGCGGTAACGACGATCTCGCTGTCGTCGGTCTCCTGCGCCAGCGCGCCCGACGCCGACCCGAGCGCCAGGATCGAAATACCGCATGCGGCGACCCGCCGGATCGATGCAAACCCCATTTTTGCCTCCCTATTTGATAATGCCTATTGGTAGGAAAATCCGATGCTCAAGCTATCATGCGAAACTGGCGTGACGGCGATGGTCGGGCCATAATCCAGCCGGATCGGGCCAGTGCATCGACACGGGAGCGCGCAGTTTCGCGAGGACTTCCGCCCAATTTGCCCGATCGATGGATTGGGCGGCCTGATCGGCGCAGTAAGCCAAGGGCGGCGACATAGATTGGACGGAACCTCCCCGCAGGATCGAAAAGAGAGTCGCATGCGCAGCATCGGAAAAATGGGTCGGAGGGCTTTTATGGGCAGCGCCGCCGTAGCTGCGCTCCTGCCCGAAAGCCGCAGCATCTGGGCCAAGGCGCCTGACAGTCGCTGGCCCAGAGTCGCGCCACCGCTATCGCCGCGCATTTCCCATGTCATCGCGCAGCTCGGCCGCCAGCGCGACGACCCTTATAGCTGGATGAAATTCATCCCCGCCGAAGGCGAGCGCACGCGAGGCAATTTGCCCGAAGCCGTCGCCGCGATGCTGAAGGCCGAAAACGACTATGCCGACGCGATCCTTGCGCCCCTGGCCGATGAGCGGCAACGCCTCCTCGACGCCATGCTCGCGCGATCGTCGAGCGAGATCGCGGCGCCGGCGTTCGAAAAGGACGGCTGGCGCTATGAATCGGCCAAGCCGTCGGGAGCAGCCCACGCAATCCATACGCGCCGCCAAAAGGATGGCGAGGCGGAGCAACTCGTCGACGAGGCAGCGCGGGCGGCGGGCCAGTCCTATTTTCGCAGCACCGGACATCAACCGAGCCCCGACCACCGCTATTTTGCCTGGGCGGAGGATGTGATCGGAAACGATCGCCACCGCATCTGCATCCGCGACAACCAGAGCGGCGAAGTCCGCATCGTCGTGGGCAAAGATGCCTATGGTTATGGCGGCCTCGTCTTTGCGCCTTCGTCGCGCTGGCTGTTCTGGATCTGGCGCGACGCGCACAACCGGCCGACGCGGCTCTACCGGACATCGGTCGATGGAAAGACCACCGATCTCGTCTATGAAGAAAAAGACCCGGCGATCTTCATGCAGGTGAAGCGCACGGCGGCCGACGGCTTCGTCGCGCTGACCCTCGCCGGCCCCGAGACCGCCGAAGTCCGGCTGATATCCGCGGCGGACGAAACCGCCGAACCCGCGGTCGTGTGGCCGCGCAAGGTCGGGGCGCGGTATGAAATCGACGAATGGAATGGCGGTCTCGTCGCGCTCACCGACGGCGACGGCGCGTTCGACATGGCGCTGCTGCGCCTCGATCCCGCGAGCTTCCGCACGCTCGCGACGCTCGTCCCGCATCGCGCGGGCACGCCGATCCTCCAGCTCCAGCCCTTTGCGGCGGCGCTCGTCCGCCTCGAGCGGGTCGATGGGCTCCACCGGCTCGTCGTCCTGCACGCCGACGGTTCGGAACGGGAGATCGCGTTCGACGACCCCGCCTATTCGATCGAACTGCTGCCCGAGCAGGATTATCGCGCCGCATCGGTGATGATCGTCCACCAGTCGCCCAAATCGCCCCGCCGCTGGATTCGCATCGACCTTGCGAGCGGCCGGCAGGTCGTGGTCCAGCAGCAGGCGGTGGCGGGCTTCGACCCCGACGATTATGTCGTCGAGCGCCTGTTCGCACCGGCCCCCGATGGCGAGATGGTGCCGGTCACGCTGCTGTCGCGCCGCGATGCGCCGAAAGACGGCAAAGCGCCGCTGCTCCAATATGGTTATGGCGCCTACGGTATTCCCAGCGACCCCGAATTCTCGGTTCCCGCGCTCGCGCTGGTCGATCGCGGCTGGCGCTATGCGATCGCGCATGTGCGCGGCGGATCGGAGAAAGGCCGACGCTGGTTCCTCGGCGGCCGCAAGTTCACCAAACGCAACAGCTTCACCGATTTCATCGCCTGCGCCGAATTTCTGGCAGCGAAGGGCTATACGACAAGGGGCAAGGTCGTTGCCTATGGCCTGTCGGCGGGCGGCCTGCTCGTCGGCGCGAGCATGAACATCGCCCCGACCTTGTGGGGCGGTGTGATCGCGCAGGTGCCCTTCGTCGACATGCTCAACACGATGAGCGACGGCGCGCACCCGCTCGTGCCGCTGTTCCGCCCCGACTGGGGCGATCCGCTCGCCGACCCCACGGCCTATGACTATATCGCCTCGATCTCGCCCTACGAGAATGTCCGCGCGGCGCCCTATCCGCCACTGCTCTGCACCGCGGGGCTCAAGGACGACCGCGTCGCCTATTGGGAACCGGCGAAACTCGTCGCCGAAGTGCGGCACCGCTCGACGAGCGGCAATCCCGCGCTGCTCGCCACCGACATGGACAGCGGGCACCAGGGCAGCGCCGACCTCAAGAGCGAATATCGGCAAAAGGCGCTCTTTTGGGCCTTTGCGATGCGCTGCATCTAGAAAAAGGGGTCGCCCCGACTGCGCGCCGCGCATCCGTCGGGCAAAACCGGGCTCGCTCGCTCGATCGCCGGACTTGCCGTTAAACCGCTGTTTTGACGCGGCGATTGTGCCGATCGATCCGAACCGGATCATTTACGGTCGAAATTTCGCGGTCGATGGCACAAATCGGCCTTAAAACCGCACGGCGCGAAACGTTAAATGTCGCATGACCAGCAAAGCAACACGATCGAACGAGCCGGTAGGACGGCTTTTGGGTTGGCTGGGCTTGCGCGATACTCGCAGCAGCCCCCCGGCAGGGTTCGCCTTTCCCGACGGAGGCGGCCCGCGCGACCTGACGCGCCTCGCGCGGCACCAGCTCGTCGGCACGATCATGGCGTTCCTCGTCGACAACGACCTCGACGTTTCGCCCGCCAACCTGCTGCTTGCGCACGCCGCCTTTTCGGGAACCAACCCGCATCTCGCGCGGCAGATTTCGACCCGGTCGCAATCGCCCGGCGGGATCAACCAGCAATGGCTCGACGAACTCGCCGATCAGGACAGAGGCCAGCCCGATCGCGCCGACCTCGACCGGTTGATCGCGCGGCTCGAAACCAATCTCGATTCCTTTCACGCCAATACGAAAGAAGCGCGCTGCGTCACCAGCGACTATGGTTCGGAACTCGAACAGCATGTCGTCGACCTCGAACAGCTTCGGAAAACCGGCCGCATCGTCTCGAGCCTTGCCGACCTCGCCAAGGTGATGCTCGACCGTACGCGCAAAGCCGAGGACGACATGCGCAAGAGCGAGGACGAAGCCAAAGCCCTGCGCCGCAGCCTCGCGCGCGCGAAGCGCGATGCCGAAGTCGATTTCCTGACCGGCCTGCCAAACCGGCGCGCCTTTGAACTGCTGCTCGACAAATATTACCACGAAGCGCGCGCCGCATGCGAACCGCTCAGCGTCGCCTTTTGCGATATCGACGAATTCAAGAAGATCAACGACGTCCACGGTCACGAAGCCGGGGACCGCGTGATCAAGGCCATCGCCGATACGCTTGCTCGGATTTCCAACGACCATTGCCATGTCGCGCGGCATGGCGGCGAGGAATTCGTCATGCTGTTCCGCGATGCGACGCCCGGGCAGGCGGCGCTACGGCTTGACGAGGCGCGCGAAGCGCTTGCCGACCGGCGTCTGATCAACCGCAAGACCGACGAACCCTTCGGCCAGATCACCTTCTCCGGGGGTGTCGCCGACGTCTTCGGCTATGGCGACACGCGCGGCGCGCTGAAGGCCGCCGACGATGCGTTGTACAAGGCCAAGGCGGCGGGGCGAAACCGCGTCGAGATCGCCGACCCGGCCTGACTACCTATCCCGCACGGGGGGCGGGAACCGCGGGCGATCGCTCACCAGAGAGAGATCGCCCGCGGCAACCGTCAGCCGGTAGTCGGTCGCGCAGCCGTCCACAGTCCGAAACTAGCGATGATGGCGTAGCAGACAAGCGGCACCGCCAGCGCGATACGGATGTCGCCGCTGAGATCGGCCACCGTTCCGAACAGGAAGGGGACGATCGCCCCGCCGATGATCGCGGTGCACATGATGCCCGATCCCTGCGGCGTTCGTTCGCCCAATCCTTCGGTTGCGAGGCTGAAGATCGTCGGGAACATCAGCGAATTGCAGAAGCCGACGAGGATCAGCGCCCAGCCCGACAACGCGCCGGTCGTCACCGCCGACAAAAGGATCAGCGAAATCGCCCCGGCTGCAAAGGTGGTGAGCACCCGTCCCGGCTTGGCCAGCCGCAGGATGAAGCCGCCCAGCAACCGGCCGACCAGTGCGCCCAGCCAATACATCGCGACCAGCTTGCCCGCCGCCTGGAGCCCCAGCCCCATCACGCTCGGTTCGGCGAGATAGGCCATCAGGTTCGATCCAATCGCCACTTCGGCACCGACATAGACAAAGATGCACAGCGCGCCGAACTGGACGCGGCGGTTGTGGGTCAAGAGGCCCCAAGTGCCCTCGAGCTTTACGTCGTCGGTTCGGGCGTGATCGAGCGTCGACCGGTACATCCAGAACACCGCCGCGATGACCAGCATCAGGACGCCGAGCCACATATAGGCAGTGCCGATCGACGCGCCCTCGGCGACGCGATAGGCCTGAATTTGCGCCTCGCTCGCGGTATCGGCATCGATGGGCTTTGAATCGCCGAGCAGGAACGTGGCGCCGCCATATACCATCAGGAACACGCCGATCGAATTGAACGCCTGCGCGAAGGTCAACCGGCTGTGCGAGGTTTCGACCGGCCCCAGCGTCGTGATCACCGGGTTCATCGCGACCTGAAGCACCGTTATCCCAGCACCGATGCAAAACAGCGCGGCCAGGAAACCGGGATAGGACGCCGCAGCCGAGGCCGGGATGAACAGAAAAGCCGCGGCCGCCACGATGATGAACCCGAGCACGAAGGTGCGGATATAGCCGAGCTTCGACATGATGATTCCGGCGGGGATCGAAAAGGCGCCATAGGCGATGAAGAACGCCATCTGCACAAGGTTCGCCTGGGCGTGCGTCAGGTGGAACATCGGCTTGAATTTGCCGACCAGGAGATCATTGATGTTCGTCACCCCGCCGAGCAGGAAAAACACCGCAAAGGCGAGGATCAGGACGAGCTTGGTGCCGCCCCCTCCCTTGTCCGGCTGGTCGACCGCATTCGGGTCCACATTCGTCGCAACGCTCGGCGCCAATGCCATGTCTCTCTCCCAACCCTTTTTCGGATAACCCGCTTCCGGTCTTGTCATTTTACCGCGGGCGGGCAAGGCAGATTTTCGCCGACGGCCTCGACATTCGTATTCAGCAGCGTCGCGGCAAAGCCCTTGTCCGCCTTGACCGTCACCGCATTGTCGACCTGCCGCAGATTGGCGCCCGCATCCGCGAAGCAGCGCAGCGGCACCTTGATCGTCGAAACCTGTCCCGGCACCGCCGCCTTGACCTTGCCGGAAACGTCGAACGCCTTGCCGCCGAGCGCGAGGCTGACCGGCGCGCCACCGGCGGCATCGATCCGCCAGTCGACGCGCAGCGCGAAGCTGTTGTTGAGCTGGCGCGACAGGTCGGCATAGGGGCCGGTCAGCTCGAGCGTGGCCGGGCCGGTCCAGGTGAAGCTCTTGCCGTCTTCCTGCGCGCGCACATCGACCGAGCGCGCCGCGATCATGCCGCCGGGGCTCGCGATCGGGGCGGACTCGACCGGGCGCTTGCCCCCCGCATCGGTGATCGACAGCACCCATGGCGCGCGCGCGCGGCCGCCGGAAAAGAAATTCTCGACATTGAGCGCCGCCGAAATATCGACGCCCAGCTCTTCGGACAGCTGCGGCACCGTCGTGGTCTCGCCATATTTCAGCCCGTAGCCCACCGCGAATTGCGGCTTTTCGACAGGCGAACGTGCGTCGGACGGCCAGGCGAAGGGCAAGGTGCCGGTAAAGCCGCGCACCGTCTTGCCGTCCTTGCCCGCCACAAGCACGTCGGCGACGCCCGCGCCCTGCGACCCCGGTAGCCAGCCCGCGACAAAAGCGTCGGAGGCGTTGATTTCGGGATTGGCGAACATCGGCCTTCCCGACAGGAACAACGCGACCACCGGGATACCCGCCGCCTTCAGCTTCTTGAGCGTTGCGAGATCGGTCGCTTCGGTCGGCTGGTAATCGAGCGTCGCGACATCGCCCTGGAATTCGGCATAGGGCGCTTCACCGAACACGACGATCGCGACGTCGGGCTTTTCCTTGAAGACACCGCCTTCGGACAAGGTCGCGACACCGCCTGCGTCGCGCACCGACTTGTCGAGCGCCTCCCAGATCGTCTGCCCGTTCGGGAAGTCCGAACGCACGACGTCGGTCCCCTGCCAGCTGATCGTCCAGCCGCCCGACTGAATCGCCATGCTGTCGGCCGCGGGGCCCGTAACGAGCACGCGGGCACCGGGCTTGATCGGCAAGACATTTCCGTTGTTTTTCAGCAAAACGAGTGACTTGGCGACCGCTTCTCGCGCGACGGCGAGATGGTCGGGCGTTCCGATCGCCCTGACCACGCTGCGGTCGACATGGCCTTCGGGGAACAGGCCGAGCTTATATTTGACGCGCAGGATGCGCCGCACCGCATCGTCGAGGCGCGCGGCCGGGATCGTGCCGTCCCTCGCCTGTTCCAACGTCGTTTCGTAAAGCCCCTTCCAGCTGTCGGGCGCCATGAACATGTCGAGCCCGGCATTGATCGACTGGGCGCAATCGGTGACGCTGCACCCCGCGACCTGTCCGTGGCCGTTCCAGTCCCCCACTACAAAACCTTCGAACCCCATCTTCGTCTTGAGCGCGTCGGTCAGCAGCCCCTTGTTGCCGTGGTGCTTGACCCCCTGCCAGCTCGAAAAGCTCGCCATCACGGTCAGCGCGCCGGCGTCGATGGCCGCCGGATAGCCTTGTCCGTGCGTCGCGATCAGTTCCTTTTCATCGACCTTGGCGTCGCCCTGGTCCTTGCCTTCGAACGTCCCGCCGTCGGCCAGAAAATGCTTGGCGGTCGCGGCGACGTGGCTTGCATCGACGGTCTTGCCGGCGACGAGCGGCCCCTGCAGGCCGATCACCATCGCCCTCGCATAATCGGCGACGAGCTTCGGGTCGGCGGCATAGCCTTCATAGCTGCGCCCCCAGCGCAGGTCCTGCGGCACGGCGAGCGTCGGGGCGAAAGTCCATTCGATGCCGCTGCCCGCTATCTCGGCTGCCGTGACCGCGCCGATGCGCTGGATCAGTTCGGGATCGCGCGCCGCGCCAAGCCCGATATTGTGCGGAAAGAGCGTCGCGCCCGGGATATTATTGTGCCCGTGCACGGCATCGACGCCGAAGATGATCGGGATAGCGACGCCATTGGCCTGCGGCTTCATCGAGACCGCACGAAATTCGCCGACGAGCTTTGCCCAGTCGGCCGCGCTCGAGCGTTCATTGCCATTGGGTCCGCTGTTGCCGCCCGCCAGGATCGACCCGAGCGGATAGGTTTCAAGGTCCTTCGGCGTGATCGTGCTGATGTCGGCCTGGATCAGCTGACCGACCTTTTGAGCGATCGTCATCTTTGCGATCAGCGCATCGATCCGCGCCTCGGTCGCGGCATCGGTGATCGCGGCGGGGCTCTTCGCCGCGGGCCATAGTTCGGGGTGGACCGTGGCTGCGTCGGTTGCGGCGGTTTGCGCTGTCGCGGTCGCGGCGCCTGCCAGCAGCAGCGCGGTCGCCATACCCATTGCCTGTCGGCGCATCGTCTCTCCCATTCCTCTATTGTGAACGTTATCAAATTTCATGTCGCATAGTGTCCCGCCGAAAGCAAGGCATGTTTCATTCGATCAACGGAGGCGCGGCATCGTCGCGAGTAGCAGAACCGCAATCGCCGACAGCGCCGCCAGCAACAGGAACAACGCATCGAAACCGAAACCGGGAACGAGCGAGATCGTCAGCCAGGGCATGATCAGCGATGGTACGGTGTTGGTGAGATTGAATATGCCAAGGTCGCGCCCGCGCCGGTCCGAGCGCGGCAGGATGCGAAGCGTCTGGCCGCTATGCAGCGACAGGAACACCGTCGTCGCGATCCCGAATACGAGATAGCTTGCCTTTGCCGCATCGAGCCCGGTCGCCAGCGCCATGCCGACCATCCCCAGGCTTGACACCGCGGCCGCGACGACGAGCGGCAGGAACGGCCGGTCGTTGCGATCGGCCCAGCGCCCGCTGGCGAGCGCGATCGGGATGGCGATCGTCAGTGCCATGCCGAACAATCGCGCCTTTTCATTGTCGTGCATCGCGGGATCGATCGAACGGAACCAGAAATAAAGATAGGCAAAAAGCGCTGCCTCGGCGATCTGGACGAGCAGGCGCGCCAGCCACATTCGTACTGCGGGGCCGCTCGGCCGTATCCGCCGCACGCCGATGCCGCGATCCGGCGGCGCGATGAGTTCGGGAAAGGAGCGCGGGCGGCCGAACAACAGCACGGGCAAGACGGCGGCGGCAACGAGCAGGACGATGACGACGAGCCGCTGTTCCTCCGACACCAGCCCGGGCCAGGTGACGAGCCACCCCGACCAGCCGCCCAGCGCCGGCGAGAATGCGAGCAGCCCGCCGAGCAGGCCCTTCTGTTCGTCGGGAACGAGGTCGCCGGCCCACGCCGCGAGCGGACCGAGCAGCATGTTGAGCGTCAGCTGCCAGGCGATGATCGTCGCGACCAGCGTCCAGATATCCTGCGCCAGCGGAACGACGAGCAGCAAGCCGATCGTCAGCGCGAGCCCGGTCAATATCCAGCCGCGCCGATTGCCGGTGAGGTCGCTGAGCCAGCCGAAGGCGATACCGCCCGCGCTCGCCGCAATCGCGCCGAAAAAGGTGACATAGCCCAGCATCTGTACGTCGCCGGCCCCCGCAAGCTGGGTCATGCGGCCGGGCAGCCAGATCGTCAGGAAGGGAACATAGGCGATAGCCCCCCCGGCCGATGCGAGCGCATATAGCAGCAGGAAAGCGAGGGACTGGCGATGCGGGACGTCGGCGTCAGCCATGGACGGCGACAGGCGGTGCAGCGGTCGATCCGCGCTCGACAAGGCCGCCCCGCACCCGCGTCGGTTCGGCCGGGCGCGGTGCGCCGCGCTGTGCCGCGATGATCAGCTCGACCGCGCGCGACGCGGTTTCGGCGACCGGCTGGTCGACCGCGGTCAGCGCGGGCTGGGTGAAACGCACGATCGGCGTATTGTCGAAACTGACGATCGAGAGCTGGCCCGGCACGTCGAGCTCCATTTCGCGCGCCACCTCCAGTGTCGCGAGCGCCATCTGGTCGCTGCTCGCGATGATCGCGGTCGGGGGGTTCGCACCGCCCAGCAAGTGCCGCGCCGCCGCGGCGCCCGACGCATAGGTGAAATCGCCCTCGGCCAGCAGCCCGTCGGTGGACAGGTCCGCCGCCGCCATTTCGGCTTCCCACCCGTCGATGCGCCAGCGGCTGAGGCTATATTCGGGCGAGCCTGGAATGAAGCCGATGCGCCTGTGTCCCAGGTCGATCAGATGCCGCGTCGCGCGCCGCGCCGATCCTTCGTCGTCCATCGTCAGCGCAATCCCCGCCGCGCCGCCGCGCGACCCGATGCGCGCGAAGGGGATTTTCTGCTGGTCGAGCAGCCCCACGATCAGCGGATTATCCGAATGCGGCGGGGTCAGGATCACGCCGTCGGGCTGGAGCGCCGCGATCGCCGCGCGCAGTTCGCGCTCGACATGATCATTGTGCGTGTCGACCAGCTCGAAGATCATGCGATAGCCATATTCGGCGCATTTCAACATCCCGCCGAGCAGCATCTGGTCGACCCAGTCGACGCCCTGCCGCCCCTGCCAGTCGGCGATCGTGCGTTCGCGGTCGTTGATCGCGAGAATCAGATAGGAACGCGACCCGCTCATCCGCTGCGCCGCGATCGACGGGACATAGCCCAATTTGTCGATCGACGCCTGGACGCGCTCCTTCATTTCGGGGCGGACATTGGGCTCGTTGTTGATGACGCGGCTCACCGTCTGCAACGACACGCCCGCGTCGGCTGCAACATGCTTGATCGTAACCAACTGCCGCCGACGCCCCATTATTCGTCTTGCCCCTCCATATTGCCGCAATCGCTAACGTCATCACCGTCACATTGCCAGACGCGAACCCAGTCGATTTCCATATTTTTGGGATATCCGCTTTCATCGACTCCCTTCGTCCCGCGCCCCTCGGCAAGCCCGCCGCCGATCGCGAGGTTCAGGATCAAGTGAAAGGGGCGGTCGAACGGTGCGGCGGGATCGCCCGACCCGCTCGTCGACCATTCGCTCGCGACGCGCGTCGCATAGGGCTTGCCGTCGACCGTCCAGACGATCTTGCCCTTTTCCCAGACGATACCGAAGACGTGGAAACCGTCGAGCGGGGCGGGAAGTGCGGTCTCGTCGCCCTTGTGCTTGTTGGCGGGCCATTGCCCTCCGAAATGCAGCGTGCCGAGGATGCGGTTCTCGATCCCTCCCACGCATTCGTCACACCGCACGCCAAGATTCACCGCCTCCAATATGTCGATCTCGCCCGACGCCGCCCAGCTGCCGTAATGACTGGTCTCGGGCAGCATCCAGATCGCGGGCCACGTCCCCTGCCCCTGCGGCAACTTCGCGCGCACCTCGATCTTGCCATAGGTCCACGCCGCCTTGCCGCGCGTGACAAGCCGCGCCGAGGTAAAGGGCTTCGTCGCCTCTGCCGCCGCCTTTTCTGGGTCGCCGCGCTGCGACAACGGGAAGGCGGGCCCGGTCATCGCCTCCTTGCGCGCGGTGATGATCAGCTTGCCGTCCCTCAGCGCCGCATTGGCGGGCCGGTCGGTATAGCATTGGCGTTCATTGTTGCCGCCGCCCCAGCAATCCACTTCGAAATCCCATTTGCCGCGGTCGATCACGCTTCCGTCAAACTCATCCGACCACGCGAGCCGCCATGCCGCGTCGGCGGTCGGCTGCGCCGCAACAGCTACCGGCGCGGCGGCCAGCATCAGGATCGCTGCCGCGCGCATCAGGCGGCCTTCGGCTCCTCGGCGCCGCAATAACGCGCGACATAGGCGTGATGTTCGGGGAGCGTCGCCACCGTCTGTGCGATATTGTCGCGTAGCGTCTGGAACAATCGCTCGACCTCGTCGTCGCGCAGCTTGGCGGCGATCGGGTGATAGGTCTGCGGTTCGATCCCCTGCCCCATCATCACCTGCACCCAGCTGTTCTCGGCGAACAGCTCCTCATATTTGCGGAACACGCGGCCCGTTTCGCGGAACAATTCGATCTTCTGCTGCAGCGTATCGGGGACCGGCATATTCGCGACATGGCGCCAGAAGGGGCTGTCGCGGCGGTTCGTCGCCTTATAGTGCAGCACGACGAAATCGCGGATCTGCTCGATGTCGAGCCGCTGCTGGTCGTTGAATTCCTGCGCGTCGCGTTCGCTGACGCGCCCATTCGGCATCAGGCGGATGAAACGCAGTACCGCGCGCTGGATCAGATGCACCGTCGTGGCCTCCAGCGGCTCGACAAAGCCGCCGGCGAGCCCCACGGCGACGCAATTGCGATACCATTGTTTTCGCCGCACGCCGCCCTTGAACTTGATGTCGAATGGTTCGATCAGCGGATCGCCGACGCTGTTCATCAACCGGTCATAGGCTTCGTCGCGCGACAGATAGGCGCTTGTATAGACGATCCCGGCGCCCATTCTGTGCTGGAGCGGGATGCGCCATTGCCACCCAGCATCATGCGCGATCGCCTGCGTATAAGGCATCGGCGGCCCGAGATGCTTCGACTGCACCGCGATCGCGCTGTCGTTGGGCAGCCAGTGGCTCCAATCCTCGAACCCGGCGTGCAGCGCCCCGTCGATCAGCAGGCCGCGAAAGCCGGTGCAGTCGACGAACATGTCGCCCTCGACCCGCCGCTCGCCATCGAGGTGCAGCGCGGCGATATCGCCCGTCTCGCCGTCGAGCTCGACCCGCGCGATCTTGCCCTCGACGCGCGTGCAGCCGTCGGCTTCCGCCAGCCTCCGCAAATAGCGGCCATAGAGCGTCGCATCGACGTGATAGGCGTAATTCATCCGGTCTTCGGGCAAATGCGCGAACTTGCCCTGCATCCCCGCGACGAGCTCGAGACAATAATCCTCATAAGGTTGTTCATGCCCGCGCTCGCGCGCGTTGAGCCAGAAATGCTGGAAACCCGCCGACCAATGGTCCTTACCCGACAGGCCGAAGCTGTGGAAATAGCTGTCGCCGTCATGCTTCCAATTGTCGAACAGGATGCCGAGTTTGAAGGTCGCCTGTGTCGCGCGCATGAATTCGGGTTCGGGGATGCCGAGGATGCGGTTGAAATTGACCAGCGGCGGAATGGTGGACTCGCCAACCCCGATCGTCCCGATCGCCTCGGACTCGACCAAAGTCAGATCGACCGTGTGCCCCATCGTGCGTGCGATCGCCGCGGCCATCATCCATCCGGCGGTGCCCCCGCCGGCAATGACGACGCGCTGCACCGGTTTTCTGTCGTTCATTTGCTCAAGGCCCTCAGCAAGAAGGCGCGCAGCCGGCCCGCCGTCTCGGACGTGAGCGGGGCAAGGATGCTGCGCGCGGTTTCGGGAATATGGTCGGTGACGCTCGCGTCATTGTCGAAAACATAATGGTCGAACTGCTCGCGCCAGATCGCCTTGTCTTCCGCCGGCAGGTCGCGGATCGCGAGGATCGCATGGTTGAGCGCCGCCTGCGGCTGGCCAAGCCACGCCGGGGTCCGCCGCCACCAGTAATTGATCAAGACGTTGAAATCGGCAAGCCCCTCGACATGGTGCCACCACATCGACGGAATGAAGATCGCGTCGCCGGGCTCAAGCTCGACGGTCAGCGCCTCGGCCATCGCATCGACGAAGCGCGGGTGCGCGGCCAGATCGGGCGCGTCGAAATCGACCAAGCTGACGACGCGCCCCGCGGGCGTATTGTCGATCGGCCCGAGATAGAGATCGCGGAATGCACCCGGCGGGAACAGCGTGAAACGGCGGCGCCCGACGGCGCAGCAGGCCAGATTGTCGGGAAAATCATTGTGCGCCGCAATCTTCGTGCGCGTCCCGATCCAGATGCTCTTCAATGGATCGCGGTCGCCAAGCTCGACGGCGTTTGCCTCGTCGAGCCCGTCGAAGTGCGACGGGATATCGATCGACGCCATATAGACGGTGCGCGCCTCGCCCCGCGCTTCGGCGGTGTCGATGCCGCCCAGAATATCGGCGAGCTTGCCCGTCCCGACCCGGAAATTCATTTGCATTTCATCGTCGTAGAACAGCCGCCCGTCGTGCCCCGGCGGGCCGATCGACACTTTGAACGGGCGATCGCGCGCGTGGTTGAGCAGATAGCGTCGCGCGTCGCGCGCCGAGCGTTTGCCCGCCGCGACGAGCGGCCAGTCGGCGACGAGGCCCCGGAGGACAAAGGGCTCACGCGCGCCTTCCAGCAACGCGCCCGGCCCCGCCCCCTTATCCCATGACCGCTCGGGCACCCGCGCGAGGCGGTCGGTGAAGCCGCCGCCCTGCTCAGCCACCGCCCGACCTCAGATTCTTGCGTGCGACGAGCGCCGACAATTGCGACAACGAGGCAAGCGCCATGAAGATCGGCATCAGATGCCCGTCGGCGTGGAGCGCGCCGAGCGCCTCGCCGTCCAGCGTGCGCAGTTTCGCCTCGTCGATGATATGAAAGCCGACGAGCGAGTTGATCGAGCCATCGTCGAGCGTGACCTCGAGGCTGAAGGGTTCGAGCAATTCATAGGCATCGAGTGCGTCGAAAAAGCCCTTGCTCGCGCGATACCCCTCGTCGAGATCGCCAAGGCGCTCGGCAATCTGGTCGAGATAAGGCGTCGGCGCGCCATCGGTATCGAACAGGCGAATGCCCTCGCCGTCGGTCGCGATGCGCGGATGGGCGAGGTCGACATGCACCTGTCCCGGACCGTCGCCGCTTGCCGGACGACCGATCAGGAAAGGCTGGATCGCGAGCGACAGCGGCCGATAGCGCGCATCCCAGCGATCGCCGTCGAGGAACAGATTCTCGCCCGATTCAAAGCCGAGCAGGGCGACCGCGATGAACGCGTTGCGGTCGACCTCGCGCCGGAACAGGATCGGGAAATGCCCCTGGACGTTGCGAAACTCGCTCGGCACGGTCAGCGTCGCCATCACCCCGTCGCCCAGGTCGGCGCCCGCCTCCGCCCGCACCCGCAGGTCGCGATGGGCTTTGTTGTCGAGCACGGCGTGCTGGGTCATTCGTCTGCTTCTTCCTATTCGGCCGCGACGCGATCGGCGGCGAGTGTGTCGAGATAAGCGCGGTTGGTCGGCAGCCCGGCAGCCAGCGTGCGCGCGCGCTGCCGCATCTCGGCAAGCGCCGCGAGCGCGCGGTCGCTCGCGGGCCAGCCGGCGGGGGCCGGAAAGCCCATGCCATAGAGGATATATTGGTGACTTTCCGCCGAGAAAATCTCGTCGACATAGGGGAAATCCGACGACGATGGCGGCTGGTCGCGCCACAAGGTCAGCAGGTCGGCCAGATGCGGCGGGATATGGTCGGGGTCACGGTGCACGCGCCAATAAGGCTCATCGCGGCGGCTGAGCACATAATGGAGCTTCAGGAAGTCGACGATCCGGTCCCAGCGATAACGGAACAGCTTGTTGAACCGCGCCGCGTGGATGTCCATTGCGGCGCGATCGGCCGGGAAATTGTCGGTCAGCGCGCGCAGCGACAATTCGATCAGCACGATCGCCGAGGCTTCGAGCGGCTCGATAAACCCCGCCGCGAGGCCGATCGAAAGACAGTTTTTCTCCCAGAAGCGGGCACGATGGCCGGTGCGGAAGCTGATATGCTTGATCGGCACCCCGGACGCCCCCTCTTCGGGGATCGCGCCGGGCAGTTCGCGCGCGATATAGTCGCGCAGGATCGCTTCCGCGCGCTCGGCGTCCATGAAACGGCTCGAATAGACGCAGCCGATGCCGCGCCGCGACGGCAGGCCGATATCCCAGATCCAGCCGGCCTCGTGCGCGGTCGCGATCGTTTGCGACGCGATCGGGCTGCCCGGCGGCACCGGCACCTGCGAAGCGATCGCGCGATCGTTGAAGGCATGGTCCCCGCGGTCGATCCACTCGACGCCGAGTTCGCCGTCGATCAACAGCCCCTTGAACCCCGTGCAGTCGATGAACAGGTCGCCCGCTATCTCGTCTCCGTCCGCCGTGATCACCGCAGCGATGTCGCCGTTTGCCGAACGCCGCGCGGCGGTGACGCGGGCCCGGATATGTTCGACGCCCAAAGCCTGCGTCGCATGCGCCGACAGCAGCGCCGCAAATTTCTCCGCGGCGAAATGATAGGCATAGTTGGCCGCGCCCTGATAGTCCGGCATCGCCCGCTGCCGCGGCGCAAGATGATCCATGCACACCGCCGCCTGCGCGCTCATCGCCGCGGCAAAAGGCTGGTCGGGGGCCGAGGCCTGCCACGCCGCGAGCAATTCCCCCGTCGGGACGGGCGGGGGCGTGGTGAAGGGATGGAGATAGCTGTCCCCCGCCGATCCATCGACCCAGCCGTCGAAGCGCGACGCCTGCTTGAACGCGCCGTCGCACGCCGCGAGAAATGCCCCCTCGTCGAGCCCGATCGTCTGGAGCGTAGAGCGCATCGTCGGCCAGGTGCCTTCACCGACGCCGACGATCGCGACGTCGGGCGCCTCGATCACCGTCACCGACAGCGGCGCCGCCTTCGCCCGCCGCGACGTCGCGAGCAGCGAGGCCGCCAGCCAGCCGGCGGTGCCGCCGCCCACGATGACAACCCTCTCGACCGCTTTATTCATTGCCGGCAATCCTAGGCCAACCGTCCGTCGCCGTCACGCAAAAGAGCCGCCCTGGAAAGGCGCGGCTCTCCTGCCCGTCGCGGAGGACAATCCGGCCCAGCCCTAGAAGCTGAACCTGACCCCCGCCGCGTAGCGCGCGAAGCCCGGCTGGACGAAGGTGACGTTATTCTTGTGCCGCAGATGCCCGCGGCGCCCCTCGCCCGTCAGGTTGATCGCCTCGACAAAGCCCGTGAGTCCGGGGATAAACTCATAGCTCGCACTTGCGTCGATTTGCCAATATTCCTCGGTATAGAAGGGATTCGCACCCGTCGTAGCGAGAAATTCGTCGCGCCAGTTCCACGCGACACGCGCCTGGAGCCCACCCTTGTCATAGAATGCCACGGCGTTGGCGCTGTCGCTGAGCCCGGTCAGCGCGAACTGCGGCACCGACGACGGCTTTGTATTGTCGTACGTCGCGTCGCCGTTGACGATCGTATAGTTCAGGATGACGCCGAACCCCGTATCCCAGAAACTGTGCTGGATCGCGAACTCCCAGCCGTTGAGCGATGCGGTCTGGTCGCTGTTCACCGGCGTGGTGATTTCGAAATTGACCAGCGGGTCGCCGGGCGCGGCATTGATGATGTTGCCCGTGACCGTGTCGGGGAAATTGTCGATGATATATTCGCGAATTTCCGCGACCGTTGCGCCCGACCCGATCGCCGCGATCGCGGCATTCCAGCGCGGCCCGCCAACCGGCGTCGTCAACCCGAATGCGCTGCTGTCGATGCGCGACGAGGATATGAAATTGCTCACATCCTTGTGGAAATAGCCCACCGACAGATAGGAATCGCGCCCGTAATACCACTCCGCCGACAGGTCGATATTCTTCGATTTGTACGGGATCAATCCAGGATTGCCCTGCGCGCCCGTGCCGCCGCCGACGCGGAACAGCGTGTCGATCGTCCGGCCGCCCTGCATGCTGGCATAGTCGGGGCGCGTGATCGTGTGGCTGTACGACGCGCGCAGCTTGACGTCCTCCATCGGCGCGATGTCGAAATCGACCGCCGGCAGCCAATTGTCGTACGACCCCTTGAACCGCGTAAAGTCGCTTTCGCCCGAAAAGACGACGTTGAATTCATTATCGCCGACCCAGGTCGTCGTGACCGGTACCGGCACCAGCGCCGCCGACGAGATATCGGTCGTCTCGTACCGGATGCCCGCCGTGAAATGCGCGGGATTCTGGAACAGGTCGAACACCGTCGCGACCTGTAAATAGGGCGCCAGCGTCTTTTCGGAGATGCGCCGGTCGGTGTTGAACACGGCCAGACAGGTGCCCGGCTGCGCAGCGCCCGTCGCGGGGTTGCTGCAAACCTGGTAATTCTGCTCGTTCAGATCGGCGAGCCGTTCGAAATCGAAGGTATAGAAACTCTCGATCATCCCCTGCTGGGCAAGCCCCGGGAATTTGTCGGGCAGCGTGACGAGCTTGAAAATATCGTCGGGAATATCCGACGCGGGCCCCGCCCCGCCCCAGGTGTCGTCGTTCTGGACCGTGCCGAATGCCGACCGCACCTTGCTGTCGATATAGGACACGCCGAAATCGATGCTGTCGAGGAAGCCGCCGTCATGGTCATATTGACCGCGCAGCTGCACCTGGTTGATCCGGTTGCGGAAAAAGGCGTTGCGGAAGGCATTGCCCGTCGGCGTGATCAGCGACGTATCGAGCGGGTCGATGCCGGGATACATGCCGTAGGAGATGACCGGCAGGTCATTTTCGAAATTGATCGTCTGGTTCTGGACGCCGAACACGGCGTTGCCCAGCGACATGCTCGACCCGAAGCGGTTGACCGGATTGACCTCGGCGGTCGAATGATGCGCGTCGAGTTCGAACGATACGCCGTCCGCGCCCTTCCATTCGAGATTGAAGCCGAGCGAGTTGTTCTCCGCCCGGTTTTCGGTGAGCGCGCCGCTGTACGACAGATCCTTGCCGCCATAGAGCGCATCGGGTCCGGGCGTCTCCGTCGGCGGCGCGAATATCTCGCTGTAAAAGATCGGCCCGGCGACCGGGCCGTCGGTCCACGCGCTCGACGTGTTTTCGTGGTTGAACCAGACGCCGACATTGCTGTTGCGCGTTTCGACCGTGTTGCGCGAATAGACATAATCGACCGTGGCGGTCAGCCCGTCGGTCGGCCGGAATTGCAACACCGCCTGCCCGTTGATGCGCTCGCGGTTGATGTCGTTCAGGTCGTAAGACGCATTCTGCGGCACCTGATAGACATCGCCAGCCTCGGGGCGGTTGGTGATGTTGGGATAGCGCGGATCGGGCACCTCGACGCCATTCTCGATCCGCGTCGGATTGGCCAGCGAACCCCAATTGTTCTCGTTCCCCAGATAGCCGTCGCGCCAGCCGACATTCGCCGTGTTGGTGCTCGATTTGCGCTTCTGGTACGAACCCGCGATCATGATGCCGATCCGGTCGTCGGCAAAGGTCGTGCTGAAAATGCCCGACACTTCGGGCGTGATCGGGTCGCTGTTGTTGCGCGACGAATCATAGACGCCCTTGACCGCCAGACTGCCGCGCATCCCCGGATTGTCGAGCGGGCGCGGGGTGCGGATATTGATCGACGACCCGATGCCGCCCGATTCGATCGTCGCGCGGCCGCTTTTGTAGACCTCGACCGACGCGATGCCTTCGGACGCGAGGTTGGCAAAATCGAACGATCGCGACGACGGCGCGCTGCCACCGTCGCCGATCAGCGCGGTCGGCATCTGCCGGCCGTTGAGCGTGACCAGATTGAATTCGGGACCAAAGCCGCGAACGGTAACCAGCGAGCCTTCGCCGTTCGAACGGTCGATCGAGACGCCCGTGATGCGCTGGAGCGATTCGGCAAGGTTGGTATCAGGGAATTTCCCGATATCTTCGGCGGAAATCGCATCGACCACGCCCTGCGCTTCGCGCTTGATGTCGGCCGAGGCGGCAAGGCTGGCACGGATGCCGGTGACGACAATGTCATCGCCGCTTACATCGCTGTCGGCGGGCGCTTCCTGCGCGTGCGCCGCCTGCGCGCCCCCCATCAGCGACAGCGCCGACGTGCCGACCAGAAACTTTGCAAGCCAATGCTTTTGAGACGCCCGCATCCCATTCCTCCCAAAACAGCCGCTCTCTTTTGGTGGCGGCATTCCCTTTATGTGAACGTTATCTAAATGGGAACGTTCTCATTGTCAACGCGTCGAGCGTGGCATTTGGGTCACAATGTTGCGAAATTTTGCGCAGCAAACGTATGCAGCAAAAGCCTCCCCGCCGCCGCCTTGACCGGGCCGGGGCGCGGACCGGGCGCGTTCGCCCCGGCCCGCTCCTTTCGTTTTCGGACGTCGAGGTTACAGCATCGGATAGCGAAGGCCGTAATATCCAAAGACGCTGCGACCATATTCGTCGGTGTAATCCGGCGTTGCGTCGCGCGCATAGCGCGGGGCACCGGTCAGCTTGTCCTTGGGGATATCGACCACATAACCGCCCTTGTCGACGTCATAGGTCAGCATGTCCCAGGGGATCGGATAGTGATCGCTGCCAAGACCGAACAAGCCGCCGAATTCCATGACGGCATATTCGCTCTTGCCCGATTTTTTGTCGATCATGACATTGGCGATCGTGCCGAGCTTTTCATTCTGCGGATTATAGACCTTGGTCCCTTCGACCTTGTCTGACGAAATCAGGCGATGCGTCTCGTTGCGTTCGAGGGTGTCGGCCATGGGAAATTCTCCTTTTTGGCACCGGGGCGACACACCCGCCGGAGGATCCGGCCGTGCCGCCTCCCGTTAAAGCCCCCCATTCCAGCAACGAGGCCGGCAGGCCAGAGTTGCTCGGTTCACCGCAAAGAAGATCGGCTGCGGCCGGTCAGCGGCTCCAGCGCGCAAATATCGCGGTCGGCAGAAGCAGCCCCCTCGCCTCCTCGCGCACCGCCAATTCTCCGCATTCGACCTTACCCGGCAGATCGGCAAAAATCTGTGCGAGCAACTCGCCGATCGCCAGCGCCGACATGCGTACGGCATAGACGGTCAGGAACAGCGCGCGGCTGTCCGCGTCGAGCAATCGGCGGCAGTCGGCGAGCAGCGGCGCAAGCCCCTCCTCGATCTGCCAACGCTCACCGCCGGGCCCGCGCCCGAACTTCGGCGGGTCGAGCAGGATCGCATCGTAACGTCGCTCGCGCCGCACCTCGCGCGCGGCAAATTTTCCCGCGTCGTCGACGATCCAGCGCACCGGCTTGTCGGCCATGCCGGCAAGCGCGGCGTTTTCGCGCGCCTGCGCGACCGATTTCTTCGACGCATCGACATGCGTCACCGACGCGCCCGCAGCCGCCAGAGCCTGGCTGCCAACGCCCGTGTAGCCGAACAGGTTGAGGAAGGCCGGGTCGGCCTTGTCGGCAACGCGCTCGCGCAGCCAGTCCCACACCGGCGCCATGTCGGGAAAAAAGCCGAGATGGCGGAACGGTGTGCAGGAGGCGGTGAATCGCGCTTCGCGCCAGCCGAGCGGCCATCCCTCCGCCGGGACCGGCTTGCTGTAATACCAGCGTCCGCCGCCATCGTCGTCCGATGCCGGGATGAACTCGCCGTCGGCCTTGTCCCACTCGATCGCCGGCAGCGCCGGCGCCCACATCGCCTGCGGTTCGGGCCGGATGAAGCGATATGGGCCATAGCGTTCGAGCTTGCGCCCGTTCCCGCTGTCGACCAGCCCATAATCGTCCCACGCCTCGCCGACGATCGTGACGAGGGGCAGCAGATCAGCCACGCGCGGATTCCGCAAGAATGAACGCCTTCACCGCGTCATAATCGCCGGGAAGCCTGGTATAGCGCTCTTCGCGATCGAACAGATTGCCAAGCCGCGCGGGCAGCGACGGCCGCACGCCAGTCGCGCGCTCGACCGCCTCGCGGAACTTGGCGGGATGCGCAGTGGCAAGCGTGACAACCGGAATATCGGCATCGAGGTTCAACGCGCGGGCGGCGGCGAGACCGACCGCGCTGTGCGGGTCGATCACCTGCCCCCCGCGTTCCTGCGCCCAGCGCAGCGCGAGCGCCATCGTATCGCCGTCGATGCTCGCGCTCGCAAACAGATCGCGCGCGCCCGCCAGCATGTCGGCGGGAATCGTCATCGCACGCTTCGCATCGAACTCGCCCATCATCGCGGTGATCGCGGCGCCGTCGCGACCCGCGAGGTCGAAGAGCAGCCGTTCGAAATTGCTGCTGACCTGAATATCCATGCTGGGCGTCGCGGTCGGCGTCACCGTCCCCGCGCTGTAATCGCCGCTGGCCAGCGCGCGGTGGAGGATGTCGTTGACGTTCGTCGCGACGACGAGCTTTGCCACGGGCAGCCCCATCTGCGCCGCGACATAGCCCGCGAACACGTCGCCGAAATTGCCCGTCGGCACGCTGAACGCAACCGGACGATCGGGCCCGCCGAGCCGGACGGCGGCGTAGAAATAATAGACGACCTGCGCCATCAGCCGCGCCCAGTTGATGCTGTTCACCGCCGACAGCGTGACTTTTGCGCGCGCCTCTTCGTCGCCAAACAGGCGCTTCACCATCGCCTGCGCATCGTCGAAACTGCCGTCGATCGAGATATTGTGAACGTTGGGCGCCAGCACCGTCGTCATCTGGCGGCGCTGGACGTCGCTGACGCGGCCTTCGGGGTGGAGCATGAATATCTGGATATGTTCGCGTCCCGCAACCGCCTCGATCGCCGCCGACCCGGTGTCGCCCGATGTCGCGCCTACAATCGTGATGTCGGTGTCGCCTCCGCTCAGGAATGTCTCGAACAACTGACCGAGCAATTGCAGCGCAACGTCCTTGAACGCGAGCGTCGGGCCGTGGAACAGTTCGAGCAGCCAATGGCGGTGGTCGAGTTGGACCAGCGGCGTCACCGCGTCGTGGCTGAAGCGCCCATAGGCCGCCTTGCACAGCCCGCGCAGTTCATCCTCGCCGAGCGCCCCCGCGACGAACGGCGCCATCACGCGCACCGCGGTTTCGACATAATCGAGCCCGGCGAGGCCGCGGATCTCGTCAGGGCTCAGCTGCGGCCATTTCGCCGGCACATAAAGCCCGCCGTCGCTGGCAAGCCCCGCGAGCGTCGCGGCACGAAAATCGAGGGTCGGCGCAGAGCCGCGGGTGCTGATATAGTCCATGACGGAGATGCGCCTAGAGCGGTTTCGCGCGAAATGGAACATTTCGCGGCTCGGAAATCGCCGAAAAACTTTGCGGGCGTCTCAAGGTCGCAAGCGGCGCCGAACGGCCAATATATAGATGACGAGCGCCGCGGCGGCAAAGAGGAACCACTGCACCGCATAAGCCAGATGATTGTTCGGCGTGTCCTCGGCCGACGGCACCGCGCTGGCACGAAGCCCCTCGACCGGTTGATCGGCGATCAGCATCGCGCGCGCCGGCACCGCCCTGCCCATCGCGCGCTCCATCACAGTCGGTTGTTCGGGTCCGGGAACGATCGTCCCCTGCACCGTTCCGCCAGCCCATTGGGGCGGACTGAAATCGTCGCCGATGCCGACATCGACCAGCACCCCCGGCCCCTCGGCCCCGGCGCGGCAATCGGCGATCATGCGGATGCCCGATCTGCCCTTGCGGTCGGTACCGCTGCGCTGATCCCAGCGAACGGGTTCGAGGCAGACGACGCTGCTCTTGCGGTAAAGGAACCGGTCCTCGACCGGCGGCAGCATGGGATAGGTCACCAGCGACGACAGGGCCATGTTACGCTGGTACAGCGCGATCAGCGCTTCCTTCTCGCTTTTGCGCTGGAGCTGCCAGACACCCAGAGCGATCATCACGGCAACGGCGGCGAGCACCAACAGCGTCGGGATCAGCGGCCAGCGCCGCCGGGGTTCGGTCGGTTCAGTCATCTTCTTCATCCACTTGCCGGCCTTCGGCCGCCTGACGCTGATGTTCGCTCGCCAGCAGCGCGCCCTTGCCGACGCGCAGGCCATAGACGACGGCGGCGGCAGTCAGCGGCACCCACAGGACGACATGCACCCACAAAGGTGGGCGGACGACGGCATCGAGCGTCAGCGCGATCGCGATGAGCAGCGCGCCGATGATCAGCGTCAGAAAGGCCGCGGGTCCGTCGCCGACATTGTAACGGCCATAGTCGAGCCCGCAGCTGCCGCATTTTTCGCGGAACTTCACCGGCCCGTCGAACAGGGTCGGCGCGCCGCATTCGGGGCAGAGGCCAAAAAGGGCAGCGCGCCAGACCGGCGGCTGCCCTTTTTGAATATCGTCGCCGGTCGGCAATTTAGTGCGCGGCGATCGGCGCGCCCCAGCCGCCCCAGACATAGACGATGATGAAGAGGAACAGCCACACGACGTCGACGAAGTGCCAGTACCATGCCGCGGCCTCGAAACCGAAATGCTGCTGCGGGGTGAAATGGCCCTTGTAGGTGCGCACGAGGCAGACGATCAGGAAGATCGTCCCGACGAGCACGTGGAAACCGTGGAAGCCGGTCGCCATATAGAAAGCCGAGCTATAGTTGCTCTGGCCGAACCCCCACGGTGCATGGGCATATTCATAGGCCTGGATCGTCGAGAAGACGACGCCGAGGATGATCGTCAGCCACAGGCCCTTCTTCAGCCCCTCGCGGTCGCCGTGGATCAGCGCGTGGTGCGCCCAGGTGATCGTGGTGCCCGAGCAGAGCAGGATCAGCGTGTTGAGCAGCGGCAGCGAAAAGGGATCGATGACTTCGATGCCCTTCGGCGGCCACATGGTGATCGCGGCGGCGCCATCCTGACCGAACAGCGACGTGACCGCACCCTCGGCATATTCGATCGGCACCGGAAAGAGCGAGAAGTCGAACCAGGCCCAGAACCAGCCGACGAAGAACATCACTTCCGATGCGATGAACAGGATCATGCCGTAACGCAGGTGCAGCTGGACGACCGGGGTGTGGTCGCCGGCATGCGCTTCGTTGATAACATCCGACCACCAGCTGAAGAAGGTGGCGATCACGCCCATGAAACCAAGGCCGAGGACCCATTTGCCGACGCCGCCGAAATGATCGGCGTGCATCGCCATGACGAGGCCAAAGAACATCACGAGCGCAGCGACCGAGCCGATGAGCGGCCAGACGCTGGGATTTACGAGGTGATAGTCATGATGTTTGGCACCGGACATGGCGTGTTTCCCGTTTTTTGCAGCCCCGGCACGACGATTCCCCATCATCTGCCGGCCCTTGTTAGACTCTTGTTCGCGGCCTTAGCTCGCCTTTTTACCCTCGTCTACCGCATCTGAAGGGTGGAAGGTGTAGCTCAAGGTGATTTCCTGCACGTCGCGCGCATCGGGGTCGTCCTTGATCTTCGGATCGACGAAGAACAGCACCGGCATGCGCATCTGTTGCCCCGGCTCCAGTCGTTGCTGGGTGAAGCAGAAGCACTGAATCTTGGTGAAATATTTGCCCGCCTGGTCGGGCGTGACGTTGAAGCTCGCGGTTCCGACGACGGGGTGCGCCGAGTTGTTTTCGGCGATGAAGATCGCCATGTCGCGCGCGCCGATGCTGACCGTGTCGGTCGGGTGTTCGGGATAGAATTTCCACGGCAGGTTCGGCGAGACATTGGCGTCGAAGCGCACCGAGATCGTGTCCGACAGGATCTGCGGTTCCTCCGCCGCGGCGACGGGATCGTAGCGCTGCGTCGTGCCGCCGAAGCCGGTCACGCGGCAGAAAAGATTGTAGAGCGGCACCGCCGCGAAACCGAGGCCTATCATTGCGAGCGCAAGCAGCGCGGCGAGGCTGGCGGTCTTCGCGTTCGGGGACATGCGGCCCATCATGCGAAAATCTGCATCTTGGCAATGGTGATGAAGAAGAAGAGGATCGCCAGACCGCCCAGCATCCACGCCATCAGATTGGCGCGGCTGCGCTGGCGCCGCCGATATTCAGCTTCGTCGAAGGGTTCCTGCCCGGAAGGCTCTTGGGAGTTTTCGTCGGTCATAGCGGCCACCAATGGTCGGCGACGACCGCGCCGAACAATATGAAGAGATAGGCGATCGAATAAGCGAACAGCCGCTTTTCGGGCTGCATCGAATCGCCGTCGCCCGTGGCACGCGTACCGACCTGGATCGACAGCAGCACGAACAGCGCCGACAGGATCACCGCGGTCCAGCCATAGAGCGCGCCGGTCAGCCCGAGCGCCCAGGGCGCGATCGCACCGGCGGCCATGATGATTGCATAGAAAAGAATCTGGCGCCGCGTCGATTTCTCGCCCGCAACGACCGGCATCATCGGAATGCCCGCGGCGGCATAGTCCGAGCGCACGAACAGCGCGAGCGCCCAGAAGTGCGGTGGCGTCCACAGGAAGATCAGCAGGAACAGCAGCACCGGCAGCGGCGCGATGCTGCCCGTCGCGGCGACCCAGCCGATCAGCGGCGGAAAGGCGCCCGCCGCGCCGCCGATGACGATATTCTGCGGCGTCCGCGGCTTCAGCCACATGGTATAGACGAAGACATAGAAGAGGATCGAGACGAGCAGCAGCAGCGTCGCCTGCCAGTTCGACGCGAACAGCATCAGGAACAGCGAAAAGGCGGCAAGCCCGACGCCGAACTGCAACGCCGTCTGCCGGTCGAGCCGTCCGGCGGGAAGCGGGCGCCCCGCGGTCCGCTTCATCTTGGAGTCGAGTCCCGCCTCATACCATTGGTTGAGCGCGCCCGACGCCCCGGCACCCAGCGCGATCGCGAGGATCGACGAAAAGGCGAGCACCGGATGCACCTCGCCCGGCGCCGCGAGCAGCCCGCACAGCGCGGTGAACACCACCAGCGACATGACGCGCGGCTTGGTCAGCGCGAACAGGTCACGCCAATCGGCGGGTAGTGCCGTTTCGCCATGGGTCAGGCTTTGCGCCATGTTTACTCCAGCCATCAGGGAAACGCCCCCCGCCGAGCCTGGCAGGGGGCGTTGCCGATCAGGCAATACGCGGCAGTTCGTTGAACTGGTGGAACGGCGGCGGGCTCGACAGCGTCCATTCGAGCGTCGTCGCGCCTTCGCCCCACGGATTGTCGGCAGCCTTCTTGCCCGCGAACAGCGAGTAGAGGATGTTCACGAAGAAGATCAGCACGCCGACGCCCATGATCACGTAACCATAGGACGAGATCAGGTGCCAATAGGCATAGGCTTCCGCATAATCGGGGTAACGGCGCGGCATGCCGTGCTGGCCCAGAAAGTGCTGGGGGAAGAAGAGGATGTTCACGCCGATAAAGAAAATCCAGAAGTGCAGTTGGCCCAGGACCTCGCTGTACATCCGGCCCGACATTTTCGGGAACCAGTAATAGAAGCCGGCAAAGAGCGAGAAGACCGCGCCCAGCGACAGCACATAGTGGAAGTGGGCAACGACATAATAGGTGTCGTGCAGGTTGGTGTCGACGCCGCCATTGGCGAGCACGACGCCGGTCACGCCGCCGACCGTGAACATGAAGATGAAGCCCAACGACCAGACCATCGGGGTCTTGAAGCTGATCGAACCGCCCCACATCGTCGCGATCCAGCTGAAGATCTTGATGCCCGTCGGAACCGCGATCACCATCGTCGCCGCGGTGAAATACATCTTCAGGTTCACGCTCATGCCGACCGTGAACATGTGGTGCGCCCACACGATGAAGCCGACGACACCGATCGCGACCATGGCGTAGGCCATGCCGAGATAGCCGAAGACCGGCTTGCGGCTGAAGGTCGAGATGATCTGGCTGACGATGCCGAAGCCCGGCAGGATCATGATATACACTTCGGGGTGGCCGAAGAACCAGAAGAGATGCTGGTAGAGGACGGGATCGCCGCCGCCGGCCGCATCATAGAAGGTGGTGCCGAAGTTGCGGTCGGTCAGCAGCATCGTGATCGCCGCGGCCAGAACCGGCAGCGCGAGCAGCAGCAGGAAGGCGGTGACGAGCACCGACCACACGAACAGCGGCATCTTGTGCAGCGTCATGCCCGGCGCGCGCATGTTGAAGATGGTGGTGATGAAGTTGATCGCGCCGAGAATCGACGCCGCGCCCGCGAGGTGGAGCGAGAAGATCGCCATGTCGACCGCGGGGCCGACCGAACCGCTGGTCGACAGCGGGGCATAGACTGTCCAGCCGGTACCCGCGCCAAGGCCGCTGCCGCCGGGGACGAACATCGACCCGACGAGCATGACGAACGCGACCGCGGTCAGCCAGAAGGAGACGTTGTTCATACGCGGGAAGGCCATATCGGGCGCGCCGATCATCAGCGGCACGAACCAGTTGCCAAAGCCCCCGATCATCGCCGGCATGACCATGAAGAAGACCATGATCAGGCCGTGCGCGGTAATCATGACGTTCCAGAAATGCTTGGCCTGCACCTCGCCCGCCGACGCGTCGAAGAATTGCGCCCAGCCGGTCAGGTGCTGGATGCCGGGCTCCGCCAGTTCCCAGCGCATCATGCCCGACAGGAGGCCGCCGACGATGCCGGCGATGATCGCGAAGATCAGGTAGAGGGTGCCGATGTCCTTGTGGTTCGTCGACATGAACCAGCGGACAAAGAAGCCGGGCGTGTCGTGGTCGTCATGCGCGTGATCGGCATGGCCGTGCGCGGGTGCAGTCGCTGCGATATCGGTCATCTGTCGGACCCCTTGTTAATTTTTGGCGGCCGGCGCGGCGGCGGGAGCCGCTGCGGGCGCAGCTTCGGTCGTGGCGGCGGGCGTCGCGGTCGGAGCGGCGGCAGCGGGTGCCGGCGCATCCGCGGCGGGTTCGGCCACCGGGCCAGCCGGGTTGCCGCCCTTCGAGCGGACCCACGCCTCCCACTTGTCGACCGGGAGAACTTCGACGGCGATGGGCATATAGCCGTGATCGACACCACAGAGTTCCGAACACTGACCGTAATAAACGCCAACCTTGTTCGCGGTGAACGTCGTTTCGTTGGCACGGCCGGGGACCGCGTCCATCTTGGTCCAGAAGGCGGGAACCGCGAAGCTGTGGATCACGTCGGCGCCGGTGATGATCAGCTTCACCTGGCGCCCGACGGGGACGACCATGCGATTGTCGACGGCGAGATGATAGGGCTCGCCCGCCGCCTTCGCCTGTTCCTCGGTCAGGATTTTCGAGACATATTCGCCGATGCCCTGGTCGGGATAGGCATAGCCCCAATACCATTGATAGCCGGTGACCTTGATCGTCAGCGCTTCCTTCGACGGCGGCTCATATTGCTTGGCGAGCAGCTTGATCGACGGCACCGCGATCACCGCGAGGATGAGCACCGGGATCGCGGTCCAGATGATTTCGATGAAGGTATTGTGCGTCGTCTTCGACGGCACCGGGTTCGCCTTGGCGCGGAAGCGGAACACCACCCAGAGCAGGAGGCCGAGGACGATCAGCGTGATCACCGTGATGACGGGCAGCAGGATCACATGGTTGAACCAGTAAGCCTGTTCGCCGACCGGGCTGACCTGCGGCTGGAAATCGATGCCCGCGTCGACCGGCTGACCGACCCCCGGGGTCGGCTTCATCGGCACGTAAGTCGCATCGCCCGCCGGCGCCGCGGCTGCGTCGGTCGCAGCCGGAGCCGGAGCCGGATTCGCCGCGACCGTTGCCGTGGGCGCTTCCGCCGGAGCCGTCGCGGGTGCCTGCGCATGGCCGGCGCCCACCGCGCCGAGCGACAAAGCCGCCGCAATTAACACCTTGATTACAGGGGTTTTCAAGCTCTTCATAAGGATAGTGCCGCCCGTTGCCTGTTGTTCTTATCGATGCCCCAGCCTGTTTCCCCTCTGCCGGACATGCGTCCACGCAGCCATCGGACAGGCTGAATCTCGCGGGCGCTATAGACCCGCTTGCCGCTTGCCTCAAGCATCTCTAACACTATTTTGCGGCTGGGTAATCTTCGCCGCCAAAACCCGGTCGCCCGTCGAGGGCGACGCACTGGACAAAAGAATAAATCTCCCATGACCGATGATGAAATCCTGGCCGAATTCCGCGCCGCCGACGCCCTGCTCCAGGGCCATTTCCTGCTCTCTTCCGGCCGCCACAGCGAATATTATCTGCAATGCGCGCGCGTGCTGATGGATACCGAGCGCGCCGGGCGGCTCGCCGCCGCGCTCGCGGCAAAGCTGCCGCGCGACCTGCGCCAGGCAATCGACATCGTCGTGTCGCCGGCGATGGGCGGCGTCATCATCGGCCATGAAATGGGCCGTGCGCTCGGCAAACCCGCGATCTTCGTCGAACGCCCGACCGGCACCTTCGAACTGCGCCGCGGTTTCGCCATCGATCCGGGCGCGAAGGTGCTGATGGTCGAGGATGTCGTCACCACCGGCCTGTCGTCGCGCGAAGCGATGGAGGCGGTGCGCGCGGCGGGAGGCGAGGTGATCGCCGAAGCCGCGCTCGTCGATCGCTCGGCGGGCAGCGTCGACCTTGGCGTCCCCTTCTACCCGCTCGTCGAGATCAACTTCCCGACCTATGCCGAGGGCGAACTGCCCCCCGAACTCGCGGGGATTGAGGCGATCAAGCCCGGCAGCCGGAGCAAGGCGGCTTGACCGCCCCCTCGCCCTCCCGCCTGCGGCTCGGCGTCAACATCGACCATGTCGCGACGATCCGCAACGCGCGCGGGGGCGAGCATCCCGACCCGGTGCGCGCGGCAAAGATCGTCGCGGCGGTCGGCGGCGACGGCATCACCGCGCATCTGCGCGAAGACCGGCGCCATATCCGCGACGACGACCTCGCCCGCATCCAGGCCGCGACCGACCTGCCGCTCAATCTTGAAATGGCGGCGACCGACGAGATGCTTGAGATTGCGCTGCGCCACAAACCGCACGCCGCGTGCATCGTCCCCGAAAAGCGCGAGGAACGCACCACCGAGGGCGGACTCGACGCAGCGGGGCAGCACAATCACCTCGCGCCCATCGTCGCGCGTCTCTCCGACGCGGGCATCCGCGTCAGCCTGTTCATCGAACCCGACCCGCGCCAGATCGAGGCGGCGATGCGCCTCCGCGCGCCGGTCGTCGAATTTCACACCGGCCGCTACGCCCATGTCGAAGGCGAGGAACGCGCCGCCGAACTCCGCCGCCTCGCCGATGCCGCCGCGCTCGCGTGGAAAAATGGCATCGAGCCGCATGCAGGGCACGGCCTGACCTATGACAATGTCGTTCCCGTCGCGGCGATCCCGCAACTCGCCGAACTCAACATCGGCCACTATCTGATCGGCGAGGCGATTTTCACCGGGCTCGAAGATGCGGTGCGCCGCATGCGCGACCTGATGGACGAGGCGCGCGGGTGAGCGTAATCCCGGACCGATCCTCCCTGTGGCCGCTAGCCATGGGGAGGTGGCAGCCCGGAGGGCTGACCGAGGGGCGATTGGCGCTGGCGTCGCAGCCCCTCCACCACGCCTTTTGGGCGCGGTCCCGCTCCCCATCGCTTCGCGACAGGGAGGATATTCTTTGATCATCGGCCTCGGCTCCGACCTCTGCAATATCGAGCGCATCCAGGCGTCGCTCGACCGTTTCGGCGAACGGTTCGAGCGGCGCGTCTTCACCGATGTCGAGCGCGCGAAGGCGGCGCGGCGACCGTTTACGCGCGCGGGCACCTATGCCAAACGCTTTGCCGCCAAAGAGGCTTTCTCGAAGGCCGTGGGCACCGGCTTCAAGCGCGGTGTGTTCATGAGGGACATCGGCGTGGTCAACGCACCGTCGGGCGCGCCGACGCTCGCGCTGACCGGCGGCGCCGCCGAACGTCTGGCGGAGATGATTCCCGCGGGCCATAGCGCCCATATCCACCTGACGCTGACCGACGACCATCCCTGGGCGCAGGCCTTCGTCATCATCGAAGCAATCAAGGACTGACATTTTCATGGCGAAGGACAAGACGAAGGACGACGGCGGCTGGGGCAAGCTGATCCGCGATATCGTGGTCATCCTGTTGCTCGTGCTCGGCATCCACAGCTGCGTCGCCAAGCCCTTCTATATCCCGTCCGATTCGATGATGCCCGTGCTGCGCAACGGCGACCGGTTGATCGTCAGCAAATATCCCTATGGCTGGTCCTATTCGTCGGTCAGTTTCCACCTCGCGCCCAAGGTCGAGGGCCGGCTGTTCGGCAAACTGCCCGAGCGCGGCGATATCGTGGTGCTCGAACATCCGGTCACGCGCATCGATTATATCAAGCGCGTGATCGGCCTGCCCGGCGACACGATCCAGCTCACCAACGGCGAACTCAGCATCAACGGCAAGCCGGTGAAGCGCGAGGTCCAGCCGATGCTCGCGATCCCGGTCGACCCCAACCTCCCCGGCCCCGACAGCAGCCTGTACAGCTATGTTACCCGGGGCGCCGACGGCAAGGAGGTGCTCGAACTTCCCATCGTCCGCGAAACCCTGCCCGGCGGCGCCACCTTCGACACGATCGACATGGGCCCGGGCCATACGACCGACGACTATGGCCCGATCACCGTTCCCGCGAACCATCTGTTCCTGATGGGCGACAACCGCGACGGCAGCGCAGACAGCCGCGTCGATACCAGCCAGAAAGGCCTCGGCGGCCCCGTCCCGTTCGACGCGATCGCGGGGCGCGCCGAGATCATCAGTTTTTCGACCGATGGAACCGCCCAGTGGTACAACCCATTGAGTTGGTTTGGCGCGCTGCGCTCGGGACGCGCGGGAACCGACCTGCGGCCCGAACGTCAGGACCGATAGGCAAAGGGGAAAAGATATGGCGGCGACACGAAAACAGGCATCAACAAGCACCGCCGCCAGCGCCGCCGCCAAGGCCGAGGCGCACGAGGAAGCGCCCGGCCCCACCGAAATCCGCAGCCAACTTGTCCGCACCGAATTGCTGAAGGCGGGTGTGTGGCTCGGCCTTGCGCTGCTCGTCGGCGTGTGCATCGTGCTGATCCAGCCGATCCTGTTGATCTTCGCCGGCATCGTCATGGCATCGATGCTCGACGGCGGAACGCGCCTGCTTGGCCGGGTGCTGCCGATCGCGCGCGCCTGGCGCCTGCTCATCGTCTGCCTGTCGCTCGTCGCCTTCCTCGTCTGGACGATGATGTTCGCGGGTTCGCAGATCGCCGACCAGGCGGCGACGCTGCAAACCGTCGTCATGGCGCAGATCGAACGCATCGCCGCCTGGGCCGCCGATCATGGCATGGGCAATTTCCAGCTCGATACCAAGACGATAACCGACAATATCGCCGGTACCGTCGGCCGCGTAACGGCGGCGGTCGGCACCGTGCTCGGCGGCCTGACCAGCCTCGTCATGATCGTCGTCCTCGGCATTTTCATCGCGATCGAGCCGCGCCTCTACGAACGCGGGGTCGCGTGGATGCTGCCGATGAAGAGCCGCGAAAATTTCTACATCACCACCGCGCGCATGGGCTTCACGCTGCGTCGCCTGATGGCGGGGCGCCTGCTCGGCATGCTCGTCGAAGGTGTCGGGACCTGGGTCGCCTGCCTGGCCGTCGGCATCCCGATGGCGGCGCTGATGGGCCTGCTCACCGGCCTGCTCGCCTTCATCCCCAACATCGGCGCGATTATATCGGGGGTACTGCTGGTGCTGGTCGGATTTTCGGCGGGGACCGACACCGGCCTTTGGGCGATCGCCATCTATTTCATCGTCCAGACGGTCGACGGCTATCTGATCGTCCCGATGGTCGCCAAAAAGACCGTCGACCTTGCCCCGGCATTGGTGCTCGGCGCGCAGATATTGTTCGGCGCGCTGCTCGGCCTGATGGGCCTCTTCCTCGCCGACCCGATCGTCGCGATGATCAAGGTCGCGCTCGAACGCGAGGCAGAACGCAATGCCGGCGACGCTCAAACTAAAACGGCGGCGGACTCCTGAGCCCACCGCCGCTTCTGTTTTGGTAGAGACCGCTCGCTTATTGCTGCGGCATGCCTGGCGGCGGGCCGCCCGGACCAACAGGAGCGCCGCCCGGCGCGCCCTGCTGCTGCATCATCTGTTGCTGTTGCTGCATCATCTGCATCTGCTGCTGCATCGCGCGGACTTCGGCCTCGGTGCGGAAATCAATCAGCGTCACGGTGAAATGCAGCCTGCTGTTCGCCGGGATCGGCCCGTTGTCGCGGTCGCCATAGCCCAGCTGCGGCGGGATGGTGACCTTGTATTCGCCGCCCTTCTTCATGCGGGTCAGCGCCTCCGAAAAACCGGGGACGACGCGGGCGACTTCCATCGGCGCCTGTTCGTTGGCGTCGAACACCGTCCCGTCGTCGAGCTTGCCTTCATATTTCACCAGCACGACGTCGGTCTTGCCAGGGCTGCTGCCCGTGCCTTCCTTGACGACTTCGAACCCGATGCGCGGGGTCATGTGCCAGGCCAGCGCCGCACCGGCAACGATCAGCGCCGCGACGCCGAACCACATCAGCCACAGGCCGCCCTTGCTCACCGGACGCAATGGAACTGTCGTTACGCTCATCTTGGATGATCCTTCCGCTGCCCCGCCGGGGCGAAAATGCTGGCGAGGCCTATAGGCGGTGCGGCGCGGAGCGGTCCAGAGGCAATATGCGCAAACTCGGCTTTGGGCACGACCTCGGGCCATCGACCGACCGGAAATCATCGCTGTCCCGCATTATCGCAGCGTGCCCGCCTTGCGCCCGCCTTTATAAAATCGTCGACCTCCGCAAAAATGGCTTCGCGCGAAGCGTCAGGCGGCGCGGCGAACGCGTCCCCGCGCCGACGGCAATGGTTTCGGTCCGATCAGCGCTTCGATGTCGATCGCGGCGGCGAACTGCACGCCGACGCGATTGCCCTCCGACCAGCGCGCCTCGGCGTCGAAGACCTGATCGGGACCGAACTCGAGCGTCAGCGGCGTCCCCGGCGGGACATTCCACAATCCCTCGACCAGCGCGCCACGCGACGACATGTTGCGGACGATCGCCTCATATTGATAGCCGCCGCTCGCGACCTGGATCGTACGGAAAATGGTGAGCCGCGGCTCGCGCGCGCTCTTGTATCCATTGGCCTCGACCCGGCCCCCGCCCTCGCGAAGCAGCGCCAGCACCTCGACGAGATCCATCGGCTTGCCATAGATATAGCCTTGGACATGGCTGCACCCGAGCCCGCGGATCAGCGCGAGGTCGTCGTGCGTTTCGACGCCTTCGGCCGTCGTTTCCATATTCAGCGCGGTGGCAAGGCCGACGATCGACGAAATGATCGCGGCATTCATGCTGTTCGGGTCGGCGGCGCCGAGGACGAAGCTCTGGTCGATCTTGATCTTGTCGAACGGCGCCTTCTTCAGATAGCCGAGCGCCGAATAGCCGGTGCCGAAATCGTCGAGCGCCAGCCGTACGCCGGTGCGTTTCAGCTTCTGGAACATTGCCAGATTTTCGGGGCTTTCGTCGAGGAAAACGCCCTCGGTAATTTCGAGCTCGAGCTGTTCAGGGCGGATTCCCGCCGCCGACACTGCGCTCAGGATCGTCGCGGGGAGCTTCTCGTTCGCAAATTGGCGCGGCGAGACATTCACCGCGACGCGGTAACCGGGCCCAAGCTGCGCGATCGTCGCACAGGCCGTCCGGATGATCCATTCGCCGATCGGGACGATCAGGTTCGATTCTTCGGCCACGGGGATGAATTTCGACGGGCTGATCAGGCCGCCGGTCGCATGGTGCCAGCGGATCAGCGCCTCGAACCCGGTGATCCGCTCGCTGCCCACATCGACGATCGGCTGATAGAGCAGCTTCAGCTCGTCCTTCACCAGCGCGTCGCGAAGCGCGTCCTCGATCGCTTTCCGCTCGCTCGCCTGATTGTGCATCGCGTCGGCATAGAAGCGATAGACGCCGCGCCCCGCATCCTTCGCCGCATAGAGCGCAAGGTCGGCGTTGCGGACAAGCGCCGACGCGCTCACCCCCGGCCCATCGGATACCGCGATGCCGATCGACGATCCGATACGGACCTGCTCGCCCTCGATCGAAAAGGGCTTGGCCAGGCTCAGGATGATCGCATTGGCGATGCCGGCCAGCTTCTCGGGCTGGATCATCTGCGGCACGACGATCTGGAACTCGTCGCCGCCGAGGCGCCCGACCTGCCCCTTGTCACCCACGATCTGCGTCAGCCGTCCGGCAACCTGTTGCAGCAGCTGGTCGCCCACCGGATGCCCCAGCGTATCGTTGACTGCCTTGAACCGGTCGAGGTCCATCAGCAGCAGCGCGCACGGCTGCGCCTGCCCGCTGTGACTTTTCAGCGCGCGGTCGAGCAGGTCGGTGATATGGCGCCGGTTCGCAAGCCCCGTGAGCGTGTCGTAGCGCGCGAGCTGGTTGATTTCGCGTTCCGACCTTTTCTTGTCGGTCAGGTCGGTGCCACTGCCGCGGAATCCCTGAAAATTGCCCAGCTCGTTGCTGATCGGCTGCCCCGAAATCGACCACCAGCGTTCTTCGCCGGGGACCGCCGCCTGGACCGTCAACTCCTTGAACGGCGTGCGCGACGACAGGCTGAACCCCAGCGTGCGCTCCTCGCTCTCGTCATTGCTGATTCGTTTGCGGATGATGTCGGTGAAGGGATGACCGAGCAGATCGGCGAGCGGCCGGTCGAGCCGCGCCGCGACAGTCGGCGAGATATAGACGAGATGCCCGTGGCGATCGGTTTCCCAGAACCACCCGCGCCCCGCGCGTTCGAAATCGCGCATCAGGTTCAGCGCGCGCTGCTGGTCGCTCATCGTCAGGCGCGCGGCGCGCGTCGCGCGGCGCTGATGCCGGATATCCTCGCGCATCATCACGATCAGCAGGCCGAGGAATATCAGCCCCGCAACCCCGAAGGGCCACGACGCCACGCCGATGGCGCCGCCCAGTGCCGTCGTGCCGGCAAATGCGAAAAAGGCGGGGCGCACGATCACGACCGCAGAGGCTGCGACGAGCAGGGACCCGATCTGGATTGCGGTGAAGGCATCGAAATAGCGGCTGCCGTCTGGGACCGCGATCGCGGCGAACATCGCCGCGGCGTTGAGCAGGCTACCGAAAGCGATGAGCCCCATGCAGGTCATCACCAGCGCCCGCAGCCGCCGCGTCGGCAAGGGGCGCGGGCGGCGCATCGCCTGTCCGATCACGGTCAATATGATGTCGCAAGGCAGGCCGGCCGCCATGACGAGCCATTGCGACGGATGATGAAGGAAGCCCGCCACGCCCGGAATGAACGCGAAGGTCAGGAACGCAAGAACACGGCTGATCAGCACATAATGCCACAACTGTGCCACGCGCATCAGGCGCGTGACGAATTCGGGCGAATCGAACAGCGATTCGTCCAGGGACAGTTCGCCGGCCGCTGGCCTGATGATGTTGCGCCGAACCCCCAATTTCCGAATATTCCTGCCCGTCTGGTCCCGCCCGTTCCCTGTCCCGAAAGCCTTTCCAAATCCTTACCCGGACGCGCATCTTTGGCCCGAAATTGTGCCAAAACGGAAGGGGTTGGGTTTCGGTTAGCAACTTGATATGATGCCTTATGCCCGCCGTTCGCCTCTTTCCGCCCGACCGCTTTTTCGACCGCGCCGAATGGTCCGCGATCACACGCGCCTCGTCCTGGCGCGGCATCTGGCTCGTCGCGCACGCATGGATCGTCAGCATCGCGCTCGTCGGTCTCGCCGCCTGGTCGCAAAACCCGCTGGTCTGGGTTTTAGCGGTGGTCTTCGTCGGCGGACGCCAACTCGGGCTCGCGATCCTGATGCACGATGCCGCGCATGGCGCGCTGCATCCGAACAGAAAGCTCAACAATTTCATGGGCCAATGGCTGACCGGCGCGGCGGTCGGGTCGGACCTGATTGCCTATCGCACCTATCATCTTCAGCATCACAAATTCACCCAGCAGCCCGAAGACCCCGACCTCGCGTTGTCGAAACCTTTTCCCACCACGCGCGCCAGCCTGCGCCGCAAGATGCTGCGCGATCTGACCGGTCAGACCTTCTTCAAGCAGCGCATGGCGCAATTCGGCTTCGCGTTCGTCGGCCTCAAGGCAATGCTGCGCGGCGAGGCGGGACAAAAGAGCGGCGTGAGCACCAAGGCCGGGACGCCCTTCAACAAGCAATCGGACGACGGCATGACGTTACCGACGATCGACGTCGCAGGCGCTATGGCGGTGACGCGCGCGGTCGGCCGCTTTCTGGTCGTCCAGGCGGCGCTGCTCGCCCTGTCGCTCGCGCTCTACGGCTGGACGCCGTACCTGCTATGGCTCGCGGGGCTCGCGACGACCTTCCAGCTCTACCTGCGTATCCGCAACATCGCCGAACATGCCTGCACGACGACGGGCAGCGAAGATCCCTTCACGCATGCGCGCACCACGCATGCGGGCTGGCTCGCGCGCGCGACGGTCGCTCCATATTGGGTGAATTATCATGCCGAACATCATCTGTTCATGGGCGTGCCCTGCTATCGCCTGCCCCAGGTCCACGCCGCGCTCGGCCGCGCGGGCAAGCATGATGTGATGACGATCGCGCCGAATTACACCGCCGTGCTGCGGCGGGTCACGGCGGCGGGCTGATCAGCCTTCCTGCACGAATCGCGCGCCGGCGCGGTCCTTGACCGTCTTTTCGGGATCGAAGATCATGCCGTTCATCGCGACATAGACGCCGGGCGGCAGCGTCTGCACGGCGGCCAGCGCAAATCCGACATTGAACTCGGCATCGCTCGCGCGCACCGACGCGGGCTGCATCGCCCCCGTCAGCACGATCGTCTTGCCTTCGATCCCCGCGAGCACGCGACCGGTGACGACCATCGTGTCGGTGCCGTGGGTGACCAGGATGCGCGACGCATCGCTCGCCGCAACCGCGGCGCGGATCGCCTCGCGGTCGGCGTTGTCGAGTTCGAGGCTGTCCTTGCGCATCAGCTGGGTCACGCGGTGCGCGATATGGACATTATTCTCGCGCAACATGTCGGGGATCGCCGCCGGGCCGATCTGGAACTCGCTCAACGCGTCGAAATAGACTTTGTCGATTGTCCCGCCGGTCGTGAAGATATCGATCATGCGCACTCGTCCTGCACCGGCAACGCCGGCGTGCCGTCGGGCGCGGCAAAGGGCCGTTTGAAGGTGAAGGCTTCTGCGGTCGGGCCATGCGCCGCGATCATCGCGATCCGCGCCATGCCCTCGGCGACGGACGGACGATGTCCGGCGGGCACCCACCACAGCGCCTGATAGAGCGCCATATGTTCGAACCATTCCTTGCGCCGCTTCATCACCGTCAGATGGTCGGGCGTGCGATAAACATAGGCGGCAAGCGCTTCGATATCGCGCCATACCGACATGTTCGCAATCATATGCGGGTCGTCGGTGACGGGGACGTCGGTCGCATTATTGCCCTCGCCCGTCAGCCGCCAGATAAAGCCGTCGGCCGCCTCGGCAACCGCATTCACATGGTCGAGCGCGTCCATGAAATCACGGTTGGCGATATGTTCGGGCGGCAAGCGAAAGCGCCCGATGTTGATCTGCGCAAGTTCATAAGCCGCCATATGCGTCCCCTCAGGCGAGTGCCTCGGCGATCAGCCGCCGCGTATTGTCGATGCCGAACAGCGCGATGAAGCTGCCCATCCGCGGCCCCGCGCTCGACCCGAGGAGCGTCTCGTAGAGCGCCTTGAACCAATCGCGCAGATTTTCAAAACCATAGGCTTCGTTCTTGCCGATCTCATAGACGATATTCTGGATGTCGTCGGCCGACGCATCGACAGCGAGCGCCGCGAGTCGGTCGTCGAGTTCCCTCAGCGCAGCGCCTTCGCCGCCCATTGGCTTGCGGCGCTTCAGCGTCGGCGCGACATAGTCGCGGTTGTACGCCATCGCATTGTCGATCAGCCGGTCGAGTTCGGGGTAAGTCGCCGCATCGGCACCCGCGACATATTGGCCGAGGTAGCGCCAGATCTGCTCCTTCGACGCATCGGCGCCCATCACCCCGACCAAGTTCAGGAGCAGCCCGAAGGTCACCGGCAATTCGGTCGCCGGCACGTCCTGCGCGCGCGCGACATGGACATGATGCACCGGATTGCCCAGCTTCTTGTCGGGCTCCTGCGCCGGATAATTGCCGCGCATCTGCAGATATTCGTCGACCGCTTTCGGCACGACGCCGATATGCAGCTGCTTCGCCGCCTTGGGCTCGCGGAACGCGAAGAAGGCCAAACTTTCCTCGCTGCCATAGCGCAGCCATTCCTCGATCGACAGGCCATTGCCCTTCGACTTCGAAATCTTCTCGCCCTTCTCGTCGAGGAACATCTCGTAGATCAGCCCCTCGGGCTTGCGCCCGCCAAGCGCCTTGGCAATCTTGCCCGACTGCACGCCGCTGTCGGTCAGATCCTTGCCGTACATCTCGTAATCGACGCCGAGCGCGACCCAGCGCATCGCCCAGTCGACCTTCCACTGTAGCTTCGCGCCACCGCCGAGGACCGAATGCGTGATGGTCTCGCCCTCATCCTCGAACGACACGAGCCCCGCGTCGGCGTCGACGACGGTCACCGGCACCTGCAATACGATCCCCGACTTGGGGCTGACCGGCAGGATCGGCGAATAGGTCGCGGCACGCTCTGCGCGCAGCGTCGGCAGCATGACGTCGAGGATGTCCTGGTTGTGGCGCAGCACATTCTTCAGCGCATCGTCGAACGCGCCCGCCTTATATTGCTCGGTCGAGCTGACGAATTCATATTCGAAGCCGAAACGGTCGAGAAACTCGCGCAGCATCGCATTGTTATGATGTGCGAAACTTTCATATTTGCCGAACGGATCGGGGATCGCGGTCAGCGGCTTGCCCAGATATTCGCGTAGCATATCCTGCTGCGGCACATTGTCGGGGACCTTGCGCAGACCGTCCATGTCGTCGCTGAACGCGACGAGCCGCGTCGGCGCGCCGCCGGTCAGCGCCTCATAGGCGCGGCGTACCATCGTCGTGCGCAGCACTTCGTTGAAGGTGCCGATATGCGGCAGACCCGACGGGCCATAGCCGGTCTCGAACAGCACGGCCTCACCGCCCGGCTTCCCCTCGGGATAGCGTTTGACCAGCTTGCGCGCTTCCTCGAACGGCCAGGCCTTGGACGTTTGCGCAGGCTCGCGCAGCGATGGGTGAAGGTGCAAGTCAGTCATGGCAGCGCCCATAGCGGGAAGCGGGGCGGAATCGAAAGGCAAAATTGCCATGCCGCGACTCCGTATCGTTACCGGAAAATTTACCATGCTGCCGTAGCGTCCCGGACATGGACAATTTTCGCCTTCCCGCACCCCGCGGTCACAAGCGCACGCCAGTATCGATCGACGTCACCGTCAATGGCGTGCTCAACTTCCTCGACGGCCGGATCACCGACCTGTCCGAAGGCGGCGCGCGGGTCGACGGGGCGAGCATGCCGGCGCGCTCACGCTGCGAAATCCATTATGGGGGCGAAATCACCTACGCCGTCGTCATGTGGTCCGAATTCGACCGCATGGGCGTGCGCTTTCCCTATGAGCTGACGCATGGCGCGCTGTACAAGGCGCTCCAGAGCGCACGCGGCGCGGCGATGATCGAACCCGCACGGATTTTCCACCGCAACCGCCCGGCGGTATTCGGACGCCGCGGACTGAGCTGACTTCGATCCTCCCTGTGGCGAAACCATGGGGAGGATCGGGTTCGCCTTGCCGCGTTCGCCTTTTGTCCTTAGCGTGGTGCGATGGCGCCCGACCCGCTCACTCTTCCCGCGATCCACGCGAGCCACGTCGGTATCTGGATCGCCGACACGTACGGCCGCGTCCAGCGTGTCGGGCGCGGTGAGGCGATCGCCGCGGTCGCGGCGACCCCGCACCTGCTCCTCAACGCGACGCTGACCGGCGACCGGCTCGGCTATCCCGAACTCTCGGGGCTCGACCTGCTCGAGCTTTTCGCCTTTCTCTATCCCGCGCGTTTCGCCGTCCCCACGCCCGCCGGCATCGCGAGCGCGATCGAACTCGCCCCGCCAAAGGCCGAAGAGGAAATCGCCGCATTCCTCCCCCGGGCGGCCACTGCAATGCTCGCAAGCGTCGACGATGCCGACTGGCCCGAGCGCGAGGGTGCCTGGCACGGCGCCCAGGCGCTGTCGCGTCAACGCTGGCCTTGGTCACTGCTCCTCCAGCCGCGCCTGACGGTCCCCGAGGGCAACGAACGCTGGCTCTTCGCGCGGCTGCCCGAATGGGAAGAGCAGCCCCCGCGCGGCGCGCCGCGTCAGGTCACGATCGACCCCGACGATGTATCGGCACGCCTCGACCGGCTCACCGGCCACGGCGCCGAACGCCGACCGGGCCAGCAGGATTATGCTCGCGCCGCCACCGCGATCTTCGACCCGCGCGAACGCAAGGACGCGCCGCAGATGCTCGTCGCCGAAGCCGGCACCGGCATCGGCAAGACATTGGGCTATCTCGCGCCCGCAAAGCAGTGGATCGACCAGTCGGCGGGCAGCGTCTGCATCTCGACCTTCACCAAGGCGCTGCAACGCCAGCTATCGCGCGAGACCGAGCGGCTCTACCCCGACGCCGCAACCCACCGCGAAAAGGTGGTCGTGCGCAAGGGGCGCGAAAATTATCTGTGCCTGCTCAATCTGGAGGACGCACTGCAGGGCGGCTTTTCCGGGCGCGCCGCGATTCTCGCGCAGCTCGTCGCGCGCTGGGCCGCCTATACGCGCGACGGCGACATGATCGGCGGCGACCTGCCAGGCTGGCTCCCCGCGCTGTTTCGCCGCAACGGCACGACCGCGCTCACCGACCGGCGCGGCGAGTGTATCTATGCGGGCTGCCCGCATTTCCGCAAATGCTTCATCGAACATTCCGCGCGTGCCGCGACGCAGGCGGATATCGTCATCGCCAATCACGCGCTGACGATGGTGCAGGCGGCGCGCCCGCGCGATGGTGGGGCGCCCGCGACGCGGCTGATCTTCGACGAGGGCCATCATCTGTGGGACGCTGCCGACAGCATGTTCGCCGCGGCGCTCACCGGGCAGGAAGCGGTCGAAATCCGCCGCTGGGTGCTCGGTCCCGAGGGCAAGTCGCGCGGGCGCCGCCGCGGGCTCGCCGCGCGGCTCGCCGATGTCGCGAGTTATGACGAAGCGGGCGACAGAGCAATTCAGGCCGCGATCGCCGCCGCCGCCGAACTCCCCGGCGACGGCTGGCTCGGCCGTTTGTCCGAAAACGAGCCGTGGGGCGCGATCGAACGCCTGCTCGTCGCCGTCCGCGCCATGGTCTATGCGCGCGGGATCGACAGCCGCACTGCCGACACCGGCTACGGCCTCGAAACCGAACTTGCCGATCCCGACCCCGAACTGGTGACCGCCGCGGCGAGCGCGAGCGACGCGATCGAGGCGCTGCTGCGTCCACTGATGGCGCTCGGCAAAAGGCTCGAGGCGCTGGTCGAGGACCCGCCCGACTGGCTCGACGGCCAAGCGCGGGCAAGGATCGACGGCGCGCGCCACAGCCTCGGCACGCGCATCGATACGCTCGGCGGCTGGCTGTCGCTGCTCGGGCGCGTCGGCGGCCCCGCCGACCCCGATTTCGTCGATTGGCTCGCGGTCGACCGCTACGACGGGCGCGAGTTCGATTGCGGTCTCCATCGTCACTGGCTCGACCCCGCGCGCCCGGTCGCCGAGGTTGTCTACCGTCCGGCGCAGGGCGTTCTCGTCACCTCGGCGACGCTGCGCGGCGGCGGCCAGGACAGCGGCGCCAAAGGAACCGGGGGCTGGGCCGACGCCGACATCCGTACCGGCGCGCGTCACATGGACGGCGGGGTCCGCCATTTCGCTGTACCGAGCCCCTTCGATTATGCGCGCCAGTCCGAAGTGCTGATCGTCACCGACATCGCGCGCGGCGACCTTCCCGCGCTCGCCGGCGCTTACAGCCGTCTGATCGAAGCGTCGGGCGGGGGCGCGCTCGGGCTGTTCAGCGCGATCCGGCGCCTGCGCATCGTCCATTCGCGCATCGCCGACCGCCTCGCGCGCGCGGGTCTTCCACTCTATGCGCAGCATGTCGATCCGCTCGACACCGGAACGCTCGTCGATATTTTCCGCGCCGATCCACACGCCTCGCTGCTCGGCACCGATGCGCTGCGCGATGGGGTCGATGTGCCCGGGGATTCGTTGCGGCTGGTGGTGATGGAGGGCGTGCCTTGGCCGCGTCCGACCATCCTTCACGCCGCGCGGCGCGCGGCGCAGGGCGGCAGCGCCTATGACGACATGGTGATCCGCGCACGCATCGGACAGGCGTTCGGCCGTCTGATCCGCCGCGCCGACGATTTCGGACAGTTTGTGATGCTCTCACCCAGCTTCCCTTCAAGGCTGCTCAGCGCCTTTCCGGCTGGCACTCCCGTTCGCCGCTTGCTGCTCGATGAAGCGGTCCATCATGTCGCCGCTGCGAATGTCGAACAGCGAAAAAGCGCATATCCCGCCTTTTCACCGTCATAAGATTGCGGCACAGAGCGTCCGATTGAGGGGAATGAAGGCATTTCGGGGAGCGATTTTGAAAACTCTGACCATTTTGCGCCACGCCAAATCGGGTTGGGACGTACAGGTCGAACGCGATTTCGACCGGCCGATCAACAAACGCGGCGCGCGCGGCGCCGAATTGATCGGCCAATGGCTGAAACGGCAGAGGTTGCCCGTCGATCGCATCGTCGCCTCGCCCGCGGTGCGCGTCACCGAAACGCTCGATATCTTCCAGCCGGCCGCCGGCCTCGACAGCCTCGAACCGCATTGGGACCGGCGCATCTATCTCGCCTCGGCGGCGACGTTGATCGATGTAATCCGCGATACGGGCCGCGCTGCCGATCACCTGTTGATTTCGGGACATAATCCGGGGCTGGAGGATCTGATCCTGATGCTCGTGCCCGAGGCTGCGGGCGACGAATTGCGCGCAAGGGTCGAAGAAAAGCTGCCGACCTCGGCGCTGGCCCGCCTCGAACTCGACATCGCCGACTGGCACGATCTCGACACCGGCAAGGCCCGCTTCGCCGCCTTTATCCGCCCTCGCGATCTTGACCCGACGCTCGCGCCCGCGATGGATCACGACTGACAGGTCATCCTCCCTGTGGCGAAGCCATGGGGAGGTGGCAGCGCGAAGCACTGACGGAGGGGCCATAGCGCTAACGTTGCCGCCCCTCTGTGCCCCGAATGTTGACTACTGCCGGAAACAGACAGTCGGCTTTCCATCCCCAAGCAGACAGTCTCGAATTTGCTGATACGCGACGCCGGTCGCGTCAATCCAGCGCCGCGGCCAATCGCTGGCGCAGCGCGATGAGCGCCGCCACGGGGACACCATGCGCCTGCCCCATTGCGCCATTCCCGGTAGCAGGCTGAGCGCGGGCTTCAATGGCGGGTGCTTCGGCAGCCTTCGCCCGCGTCTCCGACAACGCCTTGCGCGCACCCTCGACCGTAAACCCCTGCACATGCAACAGATGGTGGATTCGCTCGGCGAGCGCGACGTCTTCGGCGCGATAATAGCGGCGGCGTCCCGATCGCTGGAGCGGCTTCAGTTGCGGAAAGCGCGTTTCCCAATAGCGCAGCACATGCGTCGGAACCCCGATGCGATCGGCGAGCTCGCCGATGGCGAGCATGGCGCCGGACGCCTTGCCGCCATCGTCGGGCATGTCAGGACCCTCCACGGGAAAAGCCCGGGCTATTTACCGGCAACGCGGCCACGCATCGTCTGGCTGGCGCGAAAGGTCATGACCCGGCGCGGCAGGATCGGCACTTCGATACCCGTCTTGGGATTGCGCCCGATCCGCTGCGCCTTGTCGCGCAGGACAAAGGTCCCGAACCCCGAGATCTTCACATTCTGCCCGGCTGCGAGCGCATCGGACATATGATCGAGTATCGATTCGACGATCGTCGCCGATTCGTTGCGTGACAGACCGATCTGCTGGTTGATCCGCGTCGCAATGTCGGCCCGGGTGAGCGTCCCTGCAGTCATGATGATCCCTTCCCCCTCGTAAAGCGCATGAGCGAACAGGTCTCCGACAGCCCCCACCGTCGCGAGTCCCGATTATCAATGTAACAAAAGCGAATTAATCCGCCAAACTGAAACGGATGGAGCGAGAAGTTCATGCGCCGGAGCGATGCTTATATCCGCAGAACCGCCGCGCCCCAGGTAAAGCCCCCGCCCATTGCCTCGAGCACGACCAGGTCGCCGCGCTTGATCCGGCCGTCACGCACCGCAAGATCGAGTGCGAGCGGCACCGACGCCGCCGACGTGTTGGCGTGCCGGTCGACGGTCAGCACGACGCGTTCGGCGGGCAGGCCCAGCTTTTTCGCGGTCGCGTCGATGATTCGCTTGTTGGCCTGGTGCGGAACGACCCAATCGATCTGATCGGCCGACAGGCCGACGTCGGCCATCACTTCGCCGAGCACCGATGCCAGGTTGGTGACCGCGTGGCGAAACACTTCGCGGCCCTGCATGCGGACATGCCCGACCGTCCCGGTTGTCGACGGCCCGCCATCGACATAGAGCATGTCGCAATACTGCCCTTCGGCGTGAAGCCGCGTCGCAAGGATGCCGCGATCGTCCTCGACATCTTCGGCCGACAGCACCACCGCGCCGGCGCCGTCACCGAACAGCACGCAGGTCGTGCGGTCTTCCCAATCCAGGATGCGGCTGAAGGTTTCCGAACCGATCACCAGCGCATGCCTGGCAGCACCGGTACGCAGCATCGCATCGGCGACCGACACCGCATAGAGAAAACCCGAGCAAACGGCGGCAACGTCGAAGGCAATGCAATCGGGCGCTCCGATCAATGCCTGCACTTTGGTAGCGCTGGCGGGAAATGTATTGTCGGGGGTGGCGGTCGCGACGATGATCAGGCCGATATCCGATGGCTGGAGCCCCGCGGCCTCCAGCGCCTTTTTCGCGGCATCGGCGCCCAGTGTCGCGGTCGTTTCATCGGGTTCGGCAATATGGCGGAACCGGATGCCGGTGCGCTCGACGATCCATTCGTCGCTGGTATCGACGCGCTTGGCGAGCTCGGCATTCGACACGCGCGTGCGCGGCAGCGCCGATCCCGTACCGGCCAGAATCGCACGGCGCGTCATGCGGCGTCGCCGCTGCGGAAATTCGCAAGATCGTCGGTCACCTGACGCGTAATATCCTTTTCGATCAGCTCGGCACACAAGTGGACGCAATTGGCGACCCCCTTCGCGTCGGCGCTGCCATGGCTTTTCAGCACCACACCGTTAAGGCCGAGGAACACCGCGCCATTGTGATTATTGGGGTCGAGATGGTGCCGCAGCAGTTCGGTCGCGGGGCGCGAGATCAGGAAGCCGATCTTCGACCGCGTCGAACTGGTGAAGGCGCGGCGAAGCAAATCGGTGACGAAACGCGCCGTGCCCTCGATCGTCTTCAATGCGATGTTGCCGGAAAAACCGTCGTGGACCACGACATCGACATTGCCGCGCGACAATTTGTCGCCCTCGATGAAACCGGTAAACTGCATCGGCAGTCCGTGCGCCTCGCGCAGCCGAGCCGCAGCGTCCCGAATCTCGCCGGTGCCCTTCATCTCCTCGGTGCCGATGTTGAGTAAGGCAACGCGCGGTTTTTCGAGCCCCATCGCGGTGCGCGCATAGGCGGCGCCCATGACGGCGAACTGGATCAGGTTGTTGGCGTCGCAATCGGTGTTTGCGCCAAGGTCGAGCATGACGACGTCATTGTCGCCGAGCGTCGGCAACAGCGCGGCGAGCGCCGGCCGGTCGATCCCCGGCATCGTGCGCAGCGCCAGCTTCGCCATCGCCATCAGCGCGCCAGTGTTGCCCGCCGACACGGCGCCGCCGGCATCGCCGCGCTTCACCGCGTCGATCGCGAGCCCCATCGAGGTGCTCTTCGCCTTGCGTATAGCCTGGCTGGGCTTGTCCTCGCCCGACACAATACCGTCGGTGTGAAGAATATCCGACGCCGCGCGCAGGTTGGGATGGTTTTCAAGCGCCGCCTTGATCCGTACCTCGTCGCCGACGAGCAGGAAGCGGAGGCCGTCGTGTTGATGGCGCGCCATTGCGGCGCCAGCGAGCATTACGCGCACGCCGACGTCACCGCCCATCGCATCGATTGCGATTCGCGGTGTCAGTGCCATCTAATGCCCTCCGGCCTGACTTTTACGCGCCGACCGACACCACTTCGCGGCCATTATAATGGCCGCAGGCGTTGCAAAGATTGTGCGGGCGCTTCAGCTCGCCGCAATTCGGGCATTCCTGGAAGGCTTCGACCTTCAGGCTGTCGTGGCTGCGACGCATGCCGCGCTTCGAGGGCGAGGTTTTTCGCTTGGGAACGGCCATGATTTTTCCTGCATTCTTAAATAGTGTGTCACGAATCGGCTGCCCGGATTTGTCAGTCCCGTCGCCGGAAATGACTGGCCCGCCCGCCAAGCCGAAGCCTGTTCCAGCCCGAATAGAGCGGGAAAATCTTCTGCCGGAAGGTGCCTCAACGCCAGATGGTGTCGGGTGCCGGATCGGGCGCGGCTATAGCGTTTTTGCCCGCAAAGGCAAGCCCATTGCGTGCGGGAACGGCGCCCGACGTCATTGCCCTCGCCATGCCGGGCCACACATGCTTGCCCTACCCGCTCCGCGCTGCCACATCTCTGGCACGGCCGGAACGCCGGCCAATAGGGGGACATGACATGATAATCCTGCCGATCAGCCTGACGATCGCCGCCGGCGCGGCGCTGCTCAACCTGTGGCTCTCGATCCGCGTCGGCCGCGTACGCACCAAAGAAAAGGTCTTCATCGGCGACGGGGGCAACGACCTTTTGACGCGCCGCATGCGCGCGCACAGCAATTTCGTCGAAAATACGGCTTTTGTCCTGATCCTGCTCGCGCTCGTCGAACTCGGCTTCGGTTCGTCGATGTGGTTGTGGGGCGTCGGCGCGCTTTATCTCGTCGGTCGAATCCTGCACGCAATGGGCATGGACGGCATGATGTGGGGCCGTATGGTCGGCACGATCATCACCATGCTCACCCAGCTCGGCCTTGCGCTCGGCGCGCTCGCTATCGTCTATACGACGCCGAACACTATCACGGCGACCGCAATCGAGACCGTGGCGGTCGCGTCGCCGCAGTAAGCCTCCTTCCCGCAAGGGGGAGCGGGACTTATGTTCCCAGCGCCATATCGCTCACGAACGGGTTGGTCCGCCGCTCGTGGGCGAAATTGCTGTGCGCGCCGTGCCCTGGCAAAAAGGTCGTGTCGCCACCCAGCGGCCACAGTTTCCGGGTGATCGAATCCAGCAATTGCTGATGATTGCCGCGCGGAAAGTCCGTGCGGCCGATCGATCCCTGGAAAATCACGTCGCCGACGATCGCGAGCTTCGACGGCGCATGATGAAAGACGACATGTCCCGGCGTGTGTCCCGGACAGTGGATGACGTCGATTTCGAGGTTGCCGACGGTCACCGTGTCGCCATCGACAAGCCAGCGGTCGGGCTCGAAGGATTCGCCGACCATGCCGAAACGCGCGCCATCCTCGGCAAAGGCTTCGATCCAGAACCGGTCGTCCTCGTGCGGGCCCTCGATCGGCACGCCCAATTCCCTCGCGAGCATTCCCGCCTGTCCGCAATGATCCATATGACCATGGGTGACGAGGATTTTTTCGACCTCGACACCGGTCTGTTCGACCGCATCCTTCAGCTTGGGCAGATCGCCGCCGGGATCGATAAAGGCCGCCTTGTTCGTGGCGGTGCACCACAGGAGCGTACAATTCTGCTGGAAGGCGGTAACCGGCACGATCGCCGCGCGCATCGGGGGGGTGGGAACGTTCATGGCCGCCGATGTGGGGAAACGCCGCAAAAATGGCAAGTCGTCAGCGGGTGCATTTGACCGGTTGCGGGCGCTGGGCATTTCATTTTTTCATTCTTTCGCATTTCCTGCCGGACTGGACGCGGCAAGCTTCGTGCCATATCGCTTCCTCGGTGGAGGGGACCATGCAGCCACATATGACCGCGGCGGAAGTCACGCAGTTCCAACTGCAATTGGCGGGACTCGGCTCGCTGCTCGAATTCGGTTGCGGTGGCAGCACCCTGGTCGCGGCGCGGCAGGTGCGGCGGATCGTCAGCGTCGACAGCGACCCCGTCTGGCTGGGCAAGGTACAGGGCGAGGTGGCGCGCGAAGTCGTCGAATTCACGCCGTTTCACGCCGATATCGGCCCGGTGGGCGATTGGGGCTATCCTGCCGACGAAGGGCGGATACGCGACTGGCCGCGTTATCACACGCAAATCTGGCGCGGCCTCAACGGCAGTCCCGACGCCGTGCTGATCGACGGGCGTTTCCGTGTTGCCTGCCTGTTGCAGTCGATTATCCACTGCAAGCCCGACTGCGTCTTCCTGTTCCACGATTTTCGCGACCGGCCGCATTATCATGTCGTGCTGAAACATGCCGATATACTTGCGCGCGTCGATACGCTGGCGGTTTTGCGCGCCAAACAGGCGGTCGACGGCAAAGCGGTGCTCCACGATCTGTTCGATCATTATCTGGTCCCCGATTGACCGGGCGCGCCGGTTTGGGCACATCCAAGCCATGCCGACCATCGCTCCCGTCATCGAAACCGACCGCCTGCGTCTCCGCCCGGGACGTTTGACCGACAAGGACACGCATATCGCGATGTGGGCCGACGCGCGCGTCACGCGGTTTATCGGCGGCGAACCCCGCGCGCCCGACGTCAGCTGGGGCAAGTTCCTGAGCTCGGCCGGGCTGTGGCCGGTAATGGGGTTTGGCTATTGGGTATTTGCCGACCGCGCGAGCGACGCGCTCATCGGCATGGGTGGCCTGTCCTATTTCGGCCGCGGCATCCCCGAACTCGAAGGCCTGCCCGAAGCGGGCTGGGCGTTCGACGCAGACCATTGGGGCGCGGGCTATGCGACCGAGGCGATGCGCGCGGCGCTGGGATGGGCCGACGCGAACCTCGACGCGGCGGAGGTGCGCTGTATCATCGACCCGGGCAATGACGCATCGGAGCGCGTGGCGGCAAAGCTGGGTTTCCATCGCATCGGCGACAGCGATGCGTTGGGGCCTGTGGTGGCCATCTATTCGCGGCCCAAGGCCAGTTAGGTTAACTCCACCACCAGCACGCCGCCATCAGCGCTGACGACGCGGACTTTCGCTCCCTCGGCGACATCGGGACCGCGCACCGGCCATTCGCCGTCGCCGACCTTGGCGCGGCCGCGGCCGTCCTCGATCGCCTTGGTCACCGTCAGCACCTCGCCGACCAGCCGCCCGCCGCGCTGGTTGAGCAGCGGATCGGTCGTTGTGATCGGGTTGTCGCTTAGATATTTGCGCCCCGCGTAGAGCGCGACGATCGACAATATAGCGAAGATCGCGAGCTGCAGCGGAATGCCGATCGGCGCGATCCACGCGACGATGCCGGTAACGATCGCGGCGGCACCGAGCCAGACGAGGAAGAAGCCGGGAGCGACGATCTCGGCCGCCGCAAGCAGCACGCCGATCGACAGCCACGCCCAATGCGGCTCCATGTTCGAAATCCAGTCGGGCATATCAGCGCCCCCCTTCGCGGCTGGCGAGCGCATCCTTGGCGAGCTCGCCGATGCCGCCGAGCGTGCCGATCAACTGCGTTGCTTCGACGGGGAACAGGATCGTCTTGGCGTTCGGGCTGGTCGCGAACTGGCTCACCGCCTCGACATATTTTTGCGCGATGAAATAGTTGATCGCCTGCGCATTGCCGCCCGCGATCGCGTCCGAGACCATCTGCGTCGCCTTGGCTTCGGCCTCGGCCTCGCGTTCGCGCGCTTCGGCGTCGCGGAAGGCGGCCTCGCGGCGCCCTTCGGCCTGCAGGATCTGGCCCTGCTTTTCACCCTCGGCACGCAGGATTTCGGACGCGCGCATGCCTTCGGCTTCCAGGATGTTGGCGCGCTTTTCGCGTTCGGCTTTCATCTGCCGCGCCATCGCGTTCGAAATGTCGGCGGGCGGGCGAATGTCCTTGATTTCGACGCGGGTGATCTTGACCCCCCACGGCGTCGTCGCCTCGTCGACGACGACCAGCAGGCGCGCGTTGATATGATCGCGCTTCGACAGGGTTTCGTCGAGGTCCATCGACCCCATCACGGTGCGCAGGTTGGTCGTCGTCAGGTTCATGATCGCGAGATACAGGTCGCTGACTTCATAGGCGGCCTTGGCCGCGTCGAGCACCTGAAAGAAGACGACGCCGTCGACCGCGACCATCGCGTTGTCCTTGGTGATGATTTCCTGACCGGGAATGTCGAGCACCTGCTCCATCATATTGACCTTGCGGCCGACGCGGTCGAAGAAGGGGGTAATGAAGTTGAGCCCCGGCTGCGCGGTGTGCGTGTACCGGCCGAAACGTTCGATCGTGTAGCTATAACCCTGCCGCACCGGCGTCATCGCCCAGATCAGGAAGAACAAGGCGAGCACCACGATCGCGATGGCAAAACCAAACCCCATGACAAATCCCCTCTGCTTGGTCGCTAACCACTGATGCTAACTTATTGCGGCATTGTCCGGCTTGCGCCACAGAAAAGCGCATGATCGACTTCGCCCCCCGCTCGCTCCTCTATGTTCCCGGCTCGAATGCCCGCGCGCTTGAAAAGGCGCAGGGTCTCGCCGCAGAGATGCTGATTATCGACCTCGAGGATGCGGTGCCCGCCGAGCGCAAGGCCGAGGCACGCGAGGCGATGCGCGCGGCGGTCACCGCGGGCTTTCCCGGCAAGCGCGTCGCGGTGCGGATCAACGGCACGGGCAGCGAGCATCAGGCGATCGACATCAACGCAGTCGCGGGGCTGCCGATCGACGCGGTCGTGCTGCCCAAGGTCGATGCCGTTGCCGACCTCGAACCCGCGCGCGGGCTGGGGCTGCCGCTATTGGCGATGATCGAGACCCCGACCGCCATCTACGCGGCGCGCGACATCGCCGGCGACGCATCGGTCGCGGGGCTGATCGCGGGACTCAACGATCTGGCGTATGCGCTGAAGCTTCCCGACGGGATGGACCGGGGCGCGATGAGTCATGCGATACAGGCAATCGTGCTCGCCGCGCGCGCGGCTGGAGCGTGGGGCTTCGATGGCGTTTACAACCGGATCGACGATGCCGCAGGCTTCGCGGCCGAGGCGGCCGAGGGGCGACGGCTGGGCTTCGACGGCAAGACGCTGATCCATCCGTCGCAAGTCGATCCGTGCAACGCCGCTTTCGCCCCCTCGCCGCACGAGATCGCCGCCGCCGAAGCGCTCGTCGCCGCGGCCACCGGCGGCGCGCAGCGGCACGCAGGGCGAATGATCGAGGACATGCACGTCGCGGCGGCGAGGGCGCTGCTCGAGCGGGCGGGCCGATGAGATAAATGCCCCTCCCCTTTCGGGGACGACGAAAGGAAGGTCGTTGGTCGTTCGACGAACTGCCTTGCCGCACCGCGGTGGAAATGTCATGCGGCGCATCCATGAGACATAGCTCCTTCCGCGCCGCGATCGCGGCTGTCGCCCTGCTTTCCTTCACGCCCGCCGTTTCGGCCGCGCCCGCCAAGGGCGACGCTCCGGTTGCCGAGGCCGATCTGGCCGCGCATATCAAGGTGCTGGCGGACGACGCGTTCGAAGGCCGTGCGCCGGGAACCGAGGGCGAAGACCGCACCATCGCCTATATCGTTGGCGAATGGGCAAAAGCCGGGCTCGAAGCCGTCCCCGGCAGCGCAACGCCATGGTTGCAGCCCGTACCGTTCGTCGAGACGCAGGCACTTGGCGGAACGGCCAAATTCACGGCGCAGGGCCGCAATCTTGCACTCACCGACGATGGCATCGTCCTGACCGGACGCGATGCGTCGGTCTCGCTGTCGGCGGTACCCGCGGTGTTCGTCGGCTACGGCCTCGATGGCGCCGGGCAGGTCAATGCCGACGTCGCGGGCAAGCTCGCGATCATGTTGTTCGACAATGCGCCCTTTGGCGACAAATTGCCGCGCTATCGCGAGCGGCGGCAGATGCTTGCCGATGCCGGCGCCTCGGCGGTTCTCGTAATTGCGACCGACGCGGTGCCATGGGCGGCGCTGCGCGAGAGCGTCGGCAGCAAGGTCATGCGACTTGCCAACGCCAAGTCGGGCGCACCAGTCAGCGGCTTCCTTTCGCCCGAAGCCGCCGATATGTTGCTCAAGGCGGCGGGACAGGACGGGGCGGCGCTGCGCGAGGCCGCCAAGTCGCCAGATTACAAGGGCGCCGCGCTGCCGGTAACGGCGGATTTCACCGTGCAAACGGCGGTACGCCCCTTCGCCAGCCACAATATCGTCGCCAAACTGCCCGGCGCGAAACCCGACGGCAAGTCGGTGCTGTTCCTCGGCCATTGGGATCATCTCGGAATCTGCGCGCCCGAAGGCGAAGCCGACCGCATCTGCAACGGCGCGGTCGACAACGCGAGCGGGATCGCGGTGCTGATCGAGGTCGCGAAGCGGCTGGGCCAGGGCGCGCGGCCCGATCGCGACATTTATTTCCTCGCGACCACGGCAGAGGAAAAGGGCTTGCTTGGCGCGCATTATTTCGCCGACCATCCAGCCGTACCGCTGTCCGACATCACCGTCGCGCTCAACGTCGATACGATCGCGATCTCGCCGCGCGGCACGCCGGTGGCGACGATCGGGCGCGGCAAGCCCGCTTATGATGCGGTGGTGCGCGAGGCGGCGACGAAGCTCGGCCGTACGCTCGACGACGATGGCGAGGCCGATGCCTTCATCCAGCGGCAGGACGGCTGGGCGCTGGGCGCCAAGGGGGTCACCTCGCTGATGGTCGGCGGCAGCTTTTCGGACATGACGCTTCTCGAAGCCTTCCTCGGCAGTGATTATCACCGGCCGGCGGACGAATTCTCCGACAAGATCCCGCTTGGCGGCGCGGCCGAGGACGCCGACCTGCATGTCGCGCTGGGCCGGGCGTTCGCGGATACGAAGCGGTGGCCGGGTCAGTAGAGGATGTCGGCTTAGGGGTGGGGAGCGGACGGTAAAATCCTCCCCGTCGCGAAGCGATGGGGAGGGGGACCGCCGCCGCAGGCGGTGGTGGAGGGGCGGCGACCTCGCG
>NZ_JACHDA010000002.1 GCF_014207235.1 Sphingopyxis sp. JAI128
CCGACAAATCCCCGCGACCCATGACTGCTCCTCAAAAAGCAGTCTTGAATCAGACGCAGCCCGCTTTGGGAATCCCTTTTGTCAACACGGCCTAGAACTGGAATTCCACAGATTACGCCGTCAACCGTTTCGCTAATTAACTCCGGGACGTCTTCAAAGAGCACTTCGCCAGGAGTTCTGCATTGGAATCCGTAGTCCCGACACAAATCTTGCCTCATTAGTCCTCGCACTGAATCAAAAATGCGGTCGGGAGATAGGCATATCCATTGTCCAGGGCATAAGGCGTTAACAACCCACGGTTCGTCATCAACGCAATCGTTACCAACGCAATCAATTTTCAATCCCGACGGGTCGACAAAATTCACCGGATCCGAGCCTACATAATTATACCAATTCATCCCGTCCTGGTATCCGATCGGATCGGTCTGCATGAATCGCCCGAGCGTCGGCGAGTAGATGCGCGCCTTGTAATACCACATGCCCAGCTCGGGCAGCCAGGTCTGCCCGGTGTATCCGAACCGCCCGACATTGCCCGGCGCGGGGATGCCATATTCGTCATAGGCATTGATATTGATCGTCGCGCCCGCACTGTCGGTGATGCTCACGACGCTGCCACGCTCGTCGGCCATCAGGAACCGGCGGGTCGTGCTATTGATCGCGCTGCCCTCATACCAAGCGATCGGGTTGTCGATGCCGGGACCATGGACATAGCGGCGCTGGACGGCGTTGCTGCCATTATATTCGGCGATCAGGTCGACGCCGTCATACTCGAACCGCGTCGTCGTGCCGCCTCCGACTGTCTGATACAGCCGTCCGAGCGGGTCGTAGCCGAGCGTCGCGCTGGCGGGACCGGTCTTGAGCAGATTCTCCGATGTGTAGGTGAAGCTCCGGCTCCCGTCGTTCGTCAGGTTGCCGCGCGCATCGTAGGTGTAGCCGAACCCACCGGCATTCATGATACGGTTGAGCCCGTCGGCGACATAGGTCCGGTCGACATTGTAATGCGCCTGCCAGGCATAAGCGTCGTTGCTCCGCGCAACGCTCTGGATCTGGCTTGCGGGATTATAGGTGAACGTCTGCGTCAGGTCGTGCGTCGTCGCGCTGCCGCCGAGGTTGTTGGTCAACGTGCTCAGCCGCTGGCTCGCGTCATAGCCGAAGCTCTGCACGCTGCCGTTACCGAAGGTCACGCTCGATGCGCGCCCGAGATTGTCATAGGCGTAGGCCGCGAGCACGCCGACCCCGCTCGTGGCACCATTCTCGCGGATCTTGGTGACATTGCCGGCGGTGTCATAATCATAGTTGATCGTCAACACGCCGCCGGGATAGCTCATCGTCAGCCGCCGGCTTGCGGCGTCATAGGTGTAGCCGATCGTCCCCTGCGGACCGGTCTGGCTCGTCAGGCGGCCAAGCGCATCCTGCACGAAGCCCAGGCTGTAGGTTCCCTGGGTGGCTCCCGTCGCGCGGCCCATCAGGTCGTAGCTGTAGCTGACGTCGGTCTCGCCGGTTGGCAGGTCCTTTCCGGTCATCCGCCCGAGATCGTCGTAGCTGTAGCCGATTGTCGTCCCGTCGCGGAGGCGTCGCTGCGTCACGCTGCTGCGCGCGTCATAGGTCAGCCCTTCATAATCGCCCGTATTGCTGCTGTTCGCGCCCTTCGTCGTCACCGGATATTGGGTTTGCGCCAGCCGGTCGAATCCGTCGTAGACATAGGTGGTGCGATTGGTCTCTGCGTCGATCACATAATTTACGCGGCCATTGGCGGTATAGGCCGTGCGAACCTCATCGGCGGCAACTGCCGTGCCCACGGCGCTTTCGACCTTGGTCACGCGGCCAAGGCTGTCATAGCTGTTGCGGCTGATCCGGTCGGGGCCATAGGTCGTCGATGTCGTGGCCGCCGTGCAGGCGCTCGTCGGCAGCGAACCCCAGGTCGCCGGGTTCATGCGAAGCGCGGTGCACTCGAGGCGGTTCTTGCTGTCATAGCTGTGCTGGACGACACTCACCGCACCCGACGTGCCCGAGACGACGACCTTCGTCTTGTTGCCTGCCGAGTTGAACGTCGTGTCGAGGGTCTGGAAGACGGTCATCGCATCGAGCGCCGTCGCGGTCGCGGCCGTGACCGTACCGACTTCGGTCTTGATGATGCGACTCATCGCATCGAACGTATAGCGTTCGGCGCCTCGCGGACGACTGCCCGCGCCATCGGGATCGGGACCGATCGCCCCGCGTCGACGGTCTTTGTCGTCGTAGATATAGGTCGTCGTGTCGTCGGTGCCTGCAAGCGGTCCGTCGATCGTCGACAGATTGCCGCGCGCGTCATAGCCATAGGCGATCGACGAGCTGATCGCGCCGTCGCCTGAAGCCGTCGTCATCTTCGTTGGCTGCAGGTTCGGCGTATTATATTCGATCGTGACCTTGGTTTCGTTCGCGGTGCCGGCGCAGGTGGCAGCGGTAGCGCATGTCGTGATCGTCGTCGGCTTATATTTGGGCGTCGGATAGTTCACGAGCGCGCCGCTGAAGTTCTTATATTTAGCGTATAGCGCCGTGTAGCTGTAGTTGATCTCGGGCCGCGTTCCCGTCTCGCTACCCGCCGCGTCGGCGGTCGGCGACGGAAGCTGGATGCGCGTCACCTGGCCGTGCGTGGTATTATAGGTGTAGTCGGTGCGATTGCCGAGCGGGTCGAGCACATAGTTGGGCTGGTTGCATTTGACCGCGCTGCTGCACGTCGCGTCGTAGTTGGCGGTCGTCACGATATCCGAGAGACCGCTGCCCGACTTGGCAACAAGTCGCGTTTCGGTGATGTTGCCGCGGCTGTCATAGGTGTAGTTGACGTAGTTGCCCTCGGGCTCGGTGGTTCGCGTCAGACGGCCCTTTGTGTCATAGGTTTTCGTCGTCGTATTGCTCGCGGCATTTTCGATCGTTCCTGGCTGACCCTGCGACGGGTTCGTCGTGACCGTGCCGCCCCCGGTCGGGCCGCCGCTGATATCGACCACATCGTTCCCGCCGCTCGTCGACCAGGTGTAATTTTTGGTGACGCCGTCCCTCGTAACCGAAGCAACCTTGTTGCTGGTATAATAGGTGATCGTCGTCGAGGCGGTGCTATCGGTCGGCTTCTTGATCGAGGTCATCCGGTAACTGGCGTCGAAGGTGAACGTCCAGGTGCCGCCGTTGCTGTCCACCACCTGCTGCGTGCCGCTGACCGGCTCGGTATAGGTCGCATTGGGCCAGCTGCCCGTGCAGCTTCCGGGGACGCAATATTCGATGGCGGTGTTGACCAGCGTCACCTCGCCGTTCGACACATCGAGGCGATAGCCCGATTGGTCGCTGACGGCCGCCAGCGCGTAGCCGACATTGCATTGCCAACCCTGATCGAGCGGGCCGTTGTTGTACATGTCGCAGGTGGTCGACGCCTCGTTCCAGACGAGATCGAGCTTTTCCTTGCCCGGCTCGGTGATCGACACCGGCACCGCGCACTGCTTGTTACCTGCCGGTGTGCGCTTGATATAGGTGGTGATCTTGCACGCGCCGCGAGGACCCGTGATCGTATATTGCTTCGGATAACTGTCGTCCGGCGCCACCGCCTGCGGGCCGACGACATTAGACGGTCACCGTCCCGTCAGACGAGGTATAGGTATAGACCGGAAAGCCGCCGACGAAGGTCCGCACGAGGGTCGCGCCATTGCCTTTCGCCGACACCCAGGTGCTGCCTGACAGGGTGAAGCTTTCGGACACGCCGCCGCGCGTGATGCTAATGAAGCTGCCGTCCTGATAGAGGCTGCCGCTGTAATTGTCCTTCCAGCCGGCCCGCGTCCATGTGCGCGCATAGGAGAGGCCCGTCGAGCCGGGGTTTCCGGCCACATCGACCATCGAGAAGTTGAACGTCCCGGTCGACACATCGACGCCGAATTCATCGACATTGCGATAAGGTGTCGGCTCGTTGGCGACTTGTGCCGATGCAGAGGGAACCATGATCGTCGCGTCAAGAAACACCAGCAACGCCGCACAGAATTTGCGAAGAACCGAAGCGCCCAAAATCCGCATGAAAATCCCCCCGATACAGCCCCAAAAGTTCGGCGCCCACGCGCCGAGGCGGATCAGGGCGGAGGATTGGGCGGCGCTGCCGACCGCCAGCGTCTCGCCCATCACAATGGGGAGAATGCTCATCACCGCGTCATCGGACAGCGCGAGCAACCGGACGAACAGCCCGGCGACACCATGATCGCCATCATAGCCGCCAACCACGGTGGGCGTCTCGGGATCGAAGCCGAGCGTGGCCAGGACCTCCCGGCGCTTCGCATCGAACGCCGCCTCGCTCGCCGACACCTCGACGCTCTCGGCAATCGCATCGCTCGCCGCGCGCTGCCGTTCGACATCGACCCGCCATAGCGGCGACCCGACGATGGCATGGGCCACCATCAAGCGCAGCGCCACGCCCGGTTCGGACAAGACCGATGCGCGCACGGCGGCATGGCGGTGGAGATCGATATAGTTGCCAAGCGCGGCACTGACCTCGGGACGCACCGGCTTGGGCGTGTCGGCACCCGGCTCACCCTTGGCCCGCTGTCGCGCTTCCTTCATGGTGATATAGCCCTCGTGGAAGGCGACCTCGCCGCGATGGCTGACCGACACGAAAACCTTGCCGCCCTTCTTCTTGGGGCAATGGTCATGCTCCCAAGAATTGAAATAGGAGCCGCGGTCCATGATGACGACCTCAGACCAGCCCGCCTCGCGATAGGCGTCGGCCCGATCATCGACCGCAACCATCTGTGCGGTCCAGAAATCGTCGGCACTGGCAAAATAGCGATCCTCGCCGAACAGGTCCGAAATGACGTCGCCGGTGTAATCGGCAAGGTCGAACATCGCGACCTTGGCCGCAATCGCACTGCCGCCGAACAGCCATGCCTTCAACTGCGGGCCGGTGGGGGCGTGTTTCTCGGGACAATCGACCAATGCCAGCCACTCGCGCTGCTGCGCCTTCGATGCCAGCGTCAGATGCCGCATGGTGACGGCTTCGATCTTCTCGGCCCGATAAAGGTTGCGGATGCGGGGCAGCAAATTGCCGATGGCCAGCGTCCGCTTGACCTGCAAGCTGGTCAGCCCAAAGGTCAGGCCGACCGCCTCGATGCTCCGGCCCTCGCGGACAAGCCGGGTGAAGGCTTCACAGCGGTTCACCTCGTCGGGGTCCAGACGGGCAATGTTCTCGATCAGCGACGCTTCAAGCGCCGCCGCGTCGTCTCCGGCTTCCATGACCGCACAGGGCAGCGGATCGATGCCGTCCTGCTCTTCGGCGACCGCGAGCCCCGCATGATAGCGCCGCTTTCCCGCGACGATCTCATAGCTGCCGTCCTCCGCACCGGGCCTGACAATCAGCGGCACCAGAATGCCGCGCGCCCGGATTGACGGGAGAATGTTGGTGAGGTCCGGCTTCTTTGTGACCCCGCGCATGTTGGCGGACGAAACCGAGAGGTTGGCGATGTCGATATGCTTGAGTTCCATGATGTCTCTCCTTTGCTCTTCCAAACCACCGCAGCCCCGGCTGAGCGGGGTGGGCGGCGAGAGCGACCGGTGAGGTCCGCCATCAAGGCAGGGCGCACCGCAGGCCGAAATGCAATGGAGGACCCTGTAGGGGTTGCGCGCTGCCGGGCGGTCTTCAGAGGAGAGCGACGACCACCCCGCACGGCCGGAGGCCAACGCCAGCGCGCGTCAGCGCGATGACCTTCGGGACGGAGCTAGGCTCCGGCCCCGCGTCAGCGATCGTCACGGCGAAGCCGACGAGACGATGCGCAGCAGCGGCTCGGTGGAGCGCAGCGGAATGGAGCGTGGCCGCCGTAGGCGGGACGCTCGGTTTCTTACGCGCAAGCTGCTAGTCTATACGGCGGGTTTGGACGCATTTTTTCTCGACTTACGATCAGTGCTGTGCTGCCTTCCGTAAATCGCGGGAGGTAAAATGACGAAAGCAACCATTCAATATCGCCAACTCAAGCTCGATGGACTTTGGCCGGAAGCCGATCTGAAGGCGATGGTCGTCGATGTATTGAGGCGCCGCGCTTGGGCCGACAATGCCAAAACTCGCATAATTGATCTCGATCAGGACCAAAGCTACGTCATTCTAAACAAGCTTTCTGATCCCGCAACATGGGACGGCCCGGTATTCGCGGGCCAGCTGATCCAGCTTCAGGCCGGAACTGACGTGCATGCGGTACTACAGTCACTCGAAGAAGATACCGCAGAATATGTTGTGCAGAATCTGAACGTCGGCGAGGCCGTCCGGGTGCTGAAAGGCGCACTGTACTTCGTGGCGGTCGGAAATCACGTCGGCCTTATCGAGGGCCAACAGGTTCGTGGACGCACGCTGGAACGATACCTCACAGCCCTTCTTCAGCGCGCGGAGGAAATCGAGCCCGGGCAGGCCATAATTCTCAACGGCAAATTTGTTGCCGGTGACGGGAAGGAATTGTCGGAGTCCAGCGAGATTCAAGTGTCCGCTGCTCCCACCGATCGTCAGGGCGCGCGTAAGGAGCGCGCCGCCGAGCCGCGCGTCGAGCAACGCGAAGCAGCCGAAGCACGCGAACATGAACAAGCCACCGTCTTTGACATTCTGAGAATGCTTGGCTGGTCTGAGGAAGCGATCGAGAGTCTCGGCTCAGAGATACCAGACGATGGGTGGATCGAGGGCTTCTTCAAAGTCTTTATCAAGGAGCGCCGCCGTAAGAAGCCGATTTCCCGTGCGACAATCAATGAAGCGTTGCGTAACATCGATCCGGCAGATCTTGGTTTGCGAGGAGATGGGTCGGAGCGCGGCGGCATTGTAAAAATGTCGGTTCAGCGTGATATTCGGACGGCTGGCTCGCTATTGGACCCGGCGGATGCTATGGAACAGATTACGAACGCCCTTCGTGATTGGGCCACGGCTGGGAAGATCGATTGCAACTTCGAAAGATAGAGCGCTGGGTTCTGCCAGCGGCCTTGGCCGCGGGGGCTGCCTTGTCTCCTGGTGCGATCACGGACGATGCTGCTCGTATGTTGGTGACTTTTCTCGGATTGGTGTCAGCAAGTATACTTCCTACCGTCTCGTTGCTGATCAACAGCATGACTGCGAGCGGGCGTTCCGTGATGGCCCTTGATGAACTCGAAGGCGAACTCCAGGCCGCGATGGACGGTTTGCTTTTGTTGTTCGGATGCGCGGCGGTGGTTGTTGTCGCTTTGGTTGCGCTTGCGACTCCACCGCCGTTGACCCTTACAAAGTTGCCTGCACTCACGGACCAGATATTGCCACGGCTTGGCCAAGCCGTCGTGGTCATGTTTTCGGCAATCATTCTCATCCGCGTAGGCCAGATACCCGCAGTTCTTCGCCGCTCCCTTGTCGTCCGGCATAAAATCGCGGTTGAAGAGGCGCGCCGCAAAACGCTGGAAAAGGCGCCAGCCGCTGGCGCAGGCCAGGAGATGTTCGGCACACATCCCGATTTCGGAAAAACTGTCCGCTTGGAAGAGCTCCCCGGCAAAGGCCACTGAAGGCCGTTCGAGTCGTATCCGGGGCGAAAGCATATTCTCAGCACCAGAACTGGCACCAAACGTCTTCGCTGGGACGGCATGGGAAAATTATTTCGCCCAAAAATTGCACGCCGGGAGCCGACCAGAAACGCCAAGAAACGACAGGACACGCCAGAGGCAGTTGGTACCATTTTTGGCACTCTTGCGCGATTTTTTCTGATCGCCAATTCTACACCCAGGGGAGCCCAACCGACGCCAGCCGATGGAGTAATTGCCATGCCCGTCTCCGAAAGGATCATCCGCCTTCCGACCGTTCTCAATCGCACCGGACTGTCACGTTCCACCCTCTACCGTAAGATCTCCGAAGGCACCTTCCCAGCCCAGGTGCAGATCAGCGTCCATGGTGCCGGGTGGTGGGAGTCGGCCATCAATCGGTGGATCGCCGACCCGCCCGGCTACCGCGCCGAAAATGACAATCGGCCCATTGGCGATGGGCCGGTATGAAAAAGGACCAAGCGCCGCGTTCGCGGCCGCTTACGGCCGCGAATGACAACTCTTCCGCGCTTCCTCCTGCGTCGGTTGACGCGGCCTTGACGCGCATCGCCGAGGCGATCGGAAGACACATCGCGCGCGAGCATATCGGCGCGCGAAAAGCCGCCAACGACAATGATCTTCCGTAAATATGCGAAGGCCCGCGAGCGTTGACCCTAAGGGCATGGCGCGCGAGACTGTCATAGTGGGGGCAAGCGGGCCGGTGTCCGCTTGCCCCCACTCCAAAGGAAGATGTCATGATCCGCGCCGCGCTTTATGCCCGCTATTCCTCCGATCAACAGAGTTCGGCGTCGATCGCCGACCAGCAGCGTATCTGCCGCGAACGCGCATCGCGCGAGGGGTGGCAGATCGAAGGCGCCTATCAGGATGCCGCGATTTCGGGCGCGAGCATGATCCTGCGCCCTGGCATCCAGCGGCTGCTCGCCGATGCGCAGGCGGGCAAGTTCGATATCGTCCTCGCCGAGGCGCTCGACCGCGTGTCGCGCGATCAGGCCGATGTCGCGACGCTCTACAAGCACCTCCAGTTTGCGCGGGTGCCGCTCGTCACGCTCGCCGAAGGCGAGATCAGTGAGCTGCATGTCGGGCTCAAGGGGACGATGAATGCGCTGTTTCTCAAAGATCTAGCCAAAAAGACGCATCGTGGCCTGCGCGGGCGGATCGAGAAGGGTTTCTCCGCCGGGCCGAATGCCTACGGCTATCGCATCGTCCGGCGGCTGAACAGCGAAGGCGAAATTGTGCGCGGGGAGCGCGAGATCGATCCAGCGGAAGCGCTCATCGTCGAGCGCATCTTCCGCGAGTTCGCGTCGGGCAAGAGTCCGCGCGCGATTGCCCGCGATCTCAACGCCGATGGCGTCCCCGGCCCGAAAGGTTCTGCGTGGCGCGATACCGGTATTCGTGGAGATGTGCGACGCGGCACCGGCATCATCAACAATGAGCTGTACGCGGGGGTGCGCGTCTGGAACCACAAACATTATGTCAAAGATCCCGGCACGGGGAAGAGCGTCACCCGCCTCAATCCCGAAACCGAATGGATCAGGAAGGCGGTTCCCGATCTGCGCATAGTCGGCGAGGACCTATGGGACGCGGTCAAGCACCAGCAGGAGGACATCGCCCGGCGTTACGTGGCGGTCAAGGAAGCGGCAGAGGCGCGAGCGCTGCATAGCAAGCGGCGTCCTGCCTATCTGCTCTCAGGCCTGCTCGAATGCGGCGTGTGTGGCGGCACCTACGCGATTGTCGTCGGCGACCGCTATGGATGCGCCGGCCATCACCGCAAGCGCACGTGCGCCAACGGGCGGACGATCAAGCGGCAGACGCTGGAACGCCGCGCGCTCGTCGGCATCGCCGACCGGCTGGTGTCGGCCGACAAGGTTAAAGCAGCCGTCGCCGCATATGCCGCTCATATCAATCGCGAGAATCGCGAGCGGCGCGTCCAGGCTGACGCCGATGCCCGCGCACTCGCCAAGACCGACCGCGCGATTGCGGGCATCATGGCGGCCATCGAGGACGGGCTCTATCAGCCCACGATGAAGGCCCGCATGGCCGAACTTGAACGCGAGCGGGAAGAAATCACCGTGCGGCTTACCGAAGCGCCGCCCGTCATTCCCGACGTTCATCCCGGCATCGCTGAAATCTACAAGCGTAAGGTCGCAGCACTGACTGAGACGCTTGGCGATTCCGACACACGGCTCGATGCCTCAAGTGACATCCGCTCGCTCGTCGGCAAGATCATCCTTCATCCCGGTGAAAAGCGCGGCGAGGTTCGCGCCACCCTCCACGGTTCGCTCATGGGCATTCTTGACTTCGTAAACCACACGCCGCAACCGGACGAACGCCGAGTTATAACATCGGTGCCCCCGGGTTCGCGGGAACGACGAACAGGTCATGTCAGTCGCGGCAATAGCCCTCGCCGTCCTTGACGATCAGGCATTTTTTCTTGCCGGCCAGATATTTGAGGCCGGTCTCGTCGCCGCTGCCGCGCCGCAGGCTCAGCTCCTCGTCGCCGCGCTTGAACTTGATGCCATGCTCGCTGTCCTCGCCATCATAGGTGCCCTTGGTGTCGAGATCCGACTGCATCTCCAGTTTGTACTTGCCGGGTTCGCCGGTGGTTATGGTCACATACATGCCCTCGACGCCGGTCCATTTGCCCGCCCAGCTTGCGAAACGGTGCGACGCGGTGGCGGGGTCGGTCGCTTCTCCGGTCTCGGTGGGAACCGTTTCGACCGGGACCTCAGTCGTCGTCGTGTCCGTCGGTGCCGGTGCCGGCGCTTCGGCCTTTTCGCAGCCTGCCAGCAGCACAAGTGCCGCGGCGCTCGCCAGAATTATGCTTTTCTGCATCACGCTTCTCCTTCGACTGCCAAACGCTTCGGTTCCGATAAGTTTCCTATTCGGTGATGATCTCGGCGAACTTCAGCGGATCGACATTGCCGCCCGACAGGGTGACGAGCGTCGCGTCGGTCACCGCGACCTTCCCCGCAAGCACCGCCGCGAGCGCCGCCGCGCCGCCGGGCTCGACCACGAGGTGCAGCTTCTCGAACACCAGTCGCATCGCATCGCGCACCTCGCGCCGCGTAACCGCGACGCCTTTCACGCCGCGCGCCTGAAGCACCGCGAAGTTGATCGGCCATGTTTCGGGCGTCTGGAGCGCGTCGCATTCGGTCGGATATGCCATATCCTCGACCGACAGGATCTTGCCCGCGGCCAGGCTGCGCGTCACATCGTCCCAGCCCTCGGGCTCGACCGCGACAATCTCGGCCTCGGGACAGGCGAGCGCGAGTCCCGCCGACAGACCGCCGCCGCCGCAGCAGGCGATCACCTTGTCGGGCCCGTCGATCCCGCACGCCTTCATCTGCGCCGTCGCCTCGATGCCGGCGCTGCCCTGCCCCTCGATGATCCACGGATCGCCATAGGCGTGGACCAGTGTTCCGCCGCGCTCGGCGAGCAATTTCGCCGCGACGGCGTCGCGCGATTCGGTGACGCGATCGTACAGGACGACTTCGGCGCCCAACCTGCGCGTCGCCGCAAGCTTCATCGCCGGCGCGTTGCCGGGCATCACGATCGTTGCCTTTATCCCCAGCCGCTTCGCCGCCCACGCCACGCCCTGTGCATGATTGCCGCTCGACACGCCGACGACACCCTCGTTCGCCTGTTCGGGGGTCAAGTCGGTCAGCCGGTGCCACGCGCCGCGAATCTTGAACGCGCCGACGGGCTGCAGGCACTCTGCCTTGCACCAAATCGCCCGTCCGTCGATCTCGAGCGGCAGCAGCGGCGTTTGCGGCAGCAATGCAGCGACTTTCGTCGCGGCGCGTTCGACCCCCGCAAGCGTTGGGGCGCGGTTGGGGTCGATCAGGGCTTCGGGGCTTTGCTGTGTCATGGCTTCGTCCTATAGGGCCGGGCATACAAGACAAGGCGGCATAGGCCGCAACAGGAGATTTTTCATGAGCAAGGTTCTGGTGATCGGCGCAGGCGGCGTCGGTTCGGTCGCGGTGCACAAGATGGCGATGAACCCCGACATCTTTCCCGACATCACCCTCGCGAGCCGCCGCAAGTTCAAATGCGACGCGATCGCCGAATCGGTGAAGGAGCGCACCGGCGTCACGATCCAGACTGCCGAGGTCGACGCCGACCATATCGACGCAACCGCGGCGCTGATCCGCTCGGTCGGCGCGACGCATGTCGTCAATCTCGCGCTGCCCTATCAGGACCTCACGATCATGGAGGCGTGCCTGTCGACCGGTGCGCATTATCTCGACACCGCCAACTACGAGCCGCGCGACGAAGCCAAGTTCGAATATCACTGGCAATGGGCGTATCAGGACCGCTTCAGGGACGCCGGGTTGATGGCGCTGCTCGGTTCGGGCTTCGACCCCGGCGTGACCAGCGTCTTCACGACCTGGCTCCGCAAGCATCATTTCGACCGCATCGACACGCTCGACATCCTCGACTGCAACGGCGGCGATCACGGCCAGCATTTCGCGACCAACTTCAATCCCGAAATCAATATCCGCGAAGTGACCGCCGTCGCGCGGCACTGGGAGAATGGCGACTGGGTCGAAACCCCGCCGATGTCGGTGAAGCAGCAATTCGATTTCGAAGCCGTCGGGCCAAAAAATATGTATCTCATGTATCATGAGGAAATCGAAAGCCTGAAGACGCACCTGCCCGAGATCAAGCGCATCCGTTTCTGGATGACCTTCGGCGACGCCTATATCCAGCACCTCACCGTACTCCAGAATGTCGGCATGACGCGTATCGACCCGGTGATCTACGAGGGGCGAGAGATTATCCCGCTCCAGTTTCTCAAAGCCGTTCTCCCCGAACCTTCGAGCCTTGGCGAGACGACCAAGGGCAAGACCAACATCGGCGTCATCGCGACCGGCCTCGCCAAGGACGGGACGGAAAAGACGCTCTATCTCTATAACATCTGCGACCATGAGGACGCGTTCGCCGAAACGGGCAATCAGGCGGTGAGTTACACCACCGGCGTCCCCGCGATGATCGGCGCCGCGATGATGGTCACGGGCACCTGGTCGGGCGACGGTGTGTTCAACATGGAGCAGATGGATCCCGATCCCTTCATGGACATGCTGAACAAGCACGGCCTGCCCTGGCAGGTGAAGGAACTCGGCGCGCCGCTCGATTTCTGATCAACGCGCAAGCCAATAACCCATTTTTTGTCATTCCCGCGAAAGCGGGAACCCGGTAGCGACGGTAGAACTGGGTTTCCACTCTCGCGCGAACGACGAAGGGTAGTTTGAGATCATGAAGCTACATATGGCCGCGCTTGCCCTATTCGCGGCCTTTTCCACCCCCGCCACCGCGCAAACCGACGACCCCTACGCCCCTGCGCGCGCGATTGTCGCCGACATCGGCAAGATCGTCACGCCCAACGGCGTGCAGGAGACGTTCGAGGTCACGCTCGGCGGCGCGCGGCAGGTCGTCAATGTCCGCGGTTCCCACCGTGACAATCCGATCCTGATCTTCGTCCACGGCGGGCCCGGCGCGGTCGAGATGCCCTTCGCCTGGGCATTCCAACGTCCGTGGGAGGATGTCTTCACCGTCGTCCAATACGACCAGCGCGGCGCAGGCCGCTCCTATACGCTCAACGATCCCGCGGCGCTCGCCCCGACGATGACGCCTGAACGCTACCGCGACGATGCGATCGAACTCATCAAACTGCTTAAAAAACGCTACGCCAAGCGCAAGGTTGTGCTGATGGGCCACAGCTGGGGCTCGATCGTCGGCCTGTCGGTCGCGGTGAAACGCCCCGACCTTCTCTACGCCTATGTCGGCGTCGGCCAAGGGATCGATTTCCGCGAGGGAGAAAGGGCTGGGATGGCGTGGACGCGGGCGAAAGCGGTGGCGGCGGGCGACGCCGACGCCGTCGCTGCGATCGACGCGCTCGCGCCCTATCCAGAGGGCGAGTTCACGATCGCAAAGGCCGACGGCTGGCGCAAATATGCGATCCCCTACGGTTCGCTCATCTACAACAAACCCGACCTCAAATATTATTTCCAGACACCGCGGCTGTCGCCCGAATATGGACCCGCCGATGTGCAGGCGTGGGGCAAGGGCAGCGAATTTTCGGTCGCCACGCTCTGGCCGCGTCTCGCCGACGTCAGTTTCAAGCCCGTGCGCAAGATGGACGTGCCGATCATTTTCCTGCTCGGCCGGCACGATTATACCGTGCCTTCGCCGGTGGCGGCTGACTGGTTCGCACAGGTTCAGGCCCCCTCGAAGAAGCTTATCTGGCTCGAACATTCGGCGCATATGCCGATGGTCGAGGAGCCAGGCCATTTCTTCGCCGCGCTGCTCCGCGACGTTCTGCCGCTGACGAAAGACCCCGAATGACCGCCTATCTTGCGCCGATCGGCCTCCTTTTCGTCTCGAACATCTTCATGACCTTCGCTTGGTATGGGCAGCTTGGCGCGGTGTCCCGGCCGGTGTGGCTCGCCGTGCTGATCGCGTGGGGCATCGCCTTTTTCGAGTATTGCCTTGTGATCCCCGCGAACCGCATCGGCTATGGTGCTTACAGCGCCGCCGAACTCAAGACCTTGCAAGAAGTCATAACCCTGATCATATTCGCGGGGTTTGCGGTCTTCTGGCTCGGTGAGAAGCTAACGGTGAACCACCTCGTTGGCTTCGGCTTCATCGCGGCGGGGGCGTTCTTCATCTTCAAGGGACCGATTGCGGTCTGACTTTATTCAGGAATCCCAAGCGACATGGAAACCCGTGCCGGCGACCCCGGAGCCTTTGCCCGCTTCGACCTGACCCGCGTCCCCTCTCCCGCCTTCGTTGTCGACGCCGCGAAGGTGCGCGCCAACCTCGCGCTGCTGCGCCATATCGGCGATGCGTCGGGGGCGCGCGTGCTTGCGGCGCTCAAGGCCTTTTCGATGTGGTCGCTCGGTTCGACGGTTGCGGACTATCTCGACGGTGTATGTGCATCGGGCCTTTACGAGGCGAAGCTCGGACGCAGCGAATATGGCGGCCCGAACGGCAACAAAGAGGTTGCGACCTATTGCGCCGGTTACAAGGAAGCCGACCTGCCCGAAATCGCGGCGCTTTCCGACCATCTGATCTTCAATTCGCCCGGTCAGATCGCGCGCTTTCGCCCGCTGCTGGGCGAGCTTCGCGCGAAGGGTGCGGCGTTCGACGTAGGCCTACGGATCAACCCGATGCACAGCGAGGGCGAGGTCGCAAAATATGATCCCGCCGCGCCGTGCAGTCGCCTCGGCTTCCCGGTCAGCCAGCTGCTGCCCGAACATATGGAGGGCGTCGATGGCATCCACATCCATAGCCTCTGCGAACAGGATTTTCCGCCGCTCCAGCGCACATGGGCAGCGGTGCTGCCAATGCTGCGGCCCTTCTTTGGCCAGCTCAAATGGCTAAATTTCGGCGGCGGCCATCATGTGACCCGCGCCGATTATCAGACGGACGATCTGATCGCTTTCCTGAAGCAGGTGCGCGCCGCGACCGACTGCGACGTGATGATCGAACCCGGAGAGGCGATCGCGCTCGACGCCGGCATCCTCGTCGGCGAAATCCTCGACCTGTTCGACAACGGCATGCCCATCGGGATCACCGACATTTCGGCGACCTGCCACATGCCCGATGTGATCGAGGCGCCCTACCGCCCCGCGATGCTGAACGAAGGCAGCGAAGGCATGCCGACGCGGCTCGGCGGCCCGTCGTGCCTCGCGGGCGATGTAATCGGCGACTATCGCCTGCCCGGCGGCGCGCGCATCGGCCAGCGCTTCGCCTTCCTCGACCAGGCGCATTATTCGATGGTAAAGACCAACACCTTCAACGGCGTCCCGCTGCCGTCGATCTGGCTGTGGGACAGCGAGGTCGACGAACTGGCGCTGATCCGCGAATTCGGTTATGAGGATTTCAAGACGCGGCTGGGGTGACCTCCGCCAGCGCCTGATGGATATCGCTGACCACGACCGATCCTTCCCCGACCGACGATGCGACGCGTTTCACCGATCCCTTGCGGACGTCACCGACGGCATAGATGCGCGGCCAGCTCGTTTCGTAACGGGTCGGCATCCGGTCGAGCGACCACCCCGCCTTTACCAGTTCGAGCGGGGCGATGTCGGTTCCGGTTTTCACGAAACCGCGTTCGTCGCACACCATTTCCTTGGGCAGCCACGTCGTGTTCGGGTTCGCGCCGAGGAACAGGAACAGGAAGCCGCAATCGCAATGCCCCTCGTCGCCGGTATCGCGGCAACGATAGGTTAGGCCCGCCAGATGCTCCTCGCCGTGGAGCGCAACGACGTCGGTCGACGGGATGATCTCGATATTCGGATGTTCCTCGAGTCGCTTGACCAGATACTCCGACATCGTCTCGCGCAGGCTGCCGCGACGGAAGATCACATAGACCTTCTTCGCCACGCTCGCGAGATAGATCGCCCCCTGTCCCGCCGAATTGCCGGCACCGACGATCGTCACCTCGGCATCGCCGCACAGCTGCGCCTCCATCGGCGTCGCGCCATAATAGATACCGCGGCCTTCATAGGCCTCGATTCCGTCGATCGGCAGCGTCTGATATTTGGCGCCGCTGGCGACGACCACCGCCCGGCTGCGCAGCTTGCGCCCATCTGCGAGGTGCAGGCAATAGGCGTCGCCGTCGCGGTTAATCGAGGCCGCGCGCACCGGCGACACGAGCCGCGCGCCAAATTTCTGCGCCTGTACCGTCGCGCGCCGCGCGAGCTCGTTTCCCGAGATGCCGGTTGGGAAGCCGAGGTAATTTTCGATCTTTGACGACGTGCCCGCCTGCCCGCCCGGTGCGAGCGAGTCGAGCGCGATCACCGTCAGTCCTTCCGATGCCGCATAGACGGCGGCAGCCAGGCCGCCGGGTCCGCTTCCGACGACCAGGACATCGGCCGTCGCGCCATCGGGTAGCAGGTCGAGCCCCAGCCCGGCCGCAAGCTGTTCGAGTGTCGGCTGGACCAGCACCTCGGCAGCGCCTAGGATCGCGACGGGAAGCTGCGCCTCGCTCAGACCGCGTTCGGCAAGCAGGTGCGCCGCGACCGGACCATCGGCGGGGTCGAACCAGCGATGCGCGACGCCATGTTTCATAAGCAGGTCGCGCATCGCGTAAACGCTGCGATCCATCGCCGCACCGATGATGATCGTCACCGCAAAACCGCGGTGCTTGCTGAATTCGCGCCGCGCGGACAGCACGCGGATGAAGATATCGGAAAAATGACTGTTGCCCGCGATCAGCCGCTGGAAATCGGCGTGCGCGATGCGCAGGATCTTGCCGTCCGCGCCCATCTCGACGCGCGAGAGATGTCGTTGCCCGGTCAGCACCGACAGGTCCCCTGCAAACTGCCCATGCTCCATCCAGCCGACACGCTTGCGCCCTTCGTCGGTCGACGCGAAAATATCGGTATGGCCCGACAACGTGACGATACAGTCGGGCGCCATCGCGCCCTCTTCGACGATCAGGTCGCCCGCCGCGTGCGTTTCGACCGTGCCGAACCCACGCAACTCGGCAAGCTCCGCGTCGGAGAAAGTGTGGTTGACCTCGGCGCGGGAAACCATGACGGAAGAGTCCTTTCGGCTGTCGCTTGTCGATTATCCCTAACGTGGCAGCGGGCCCTTGTCTCGCATTTGCCCCACTCGGCGCGACGGGGGCCCGTTTCGCCGCGCGCGTTACCCCCGCGTTACAAAATTGCGCGCTGGGGTCTTTACAGGGAAGACCCCCCGCCATATATGCGCTCCCCGCTGCCCCAGGGGGACTTCCAATAACCGCAAGGCAGCCTTGGATGTTTCACTTTATCTTTGGGGGTCCCTTGCATTGCACCAGCATCATAGCGCCCACGGGCTGATTCAGGCACTTTCGCCGGTCGAACCCGTTACGCTTGTCCGCCCGCATGCCGCGCGGCGCGCAGCGCGTTTCTTCATCGAGCGATTTCCCGGCACGACCATGTACGCGGTTAAGGCGAATCCGTCGCCCGACCTGCTGCGCGTCCTGTGGGATTCGGGCGTCACCCATTATGACGTGGCCTCGATCGCCGAGGTGCGCCTCGTCGCGCGCACGCTGCCGCAGGCGACGCTCTGCTTCATGCATCCGGTAAAGGCCGAGGAAGCGATTTCCGAAGCCTATTGGAAGCATGGCGTGCGCACCTTCTCGCTCGACACGATGGACGAACTCGAAAAGATCGTCCGTGCGACCGAAGGCGCCCAGGATCTGAACCTGCTTGTTCGCCTGCGCGTCTCGTCCGATCATTCGAAGCTCAGCCTCGCCGCCAAATTCGGCGCGGAAACCGACGAGGTCGTCGAACTGCTGATGGCAACCCGTCAGGCGGCCGATGCGCTCGGCATCTGCTTCCACGTCGGCAGCCAGGCGATGACGCCTCACGCCTACGCCCAGGCGATGGAGCGCGTGCGCACGGCGATCGTCGCGGCGTCGGTGACGGTCGACATCATCGATGTCGGTGGCGGCTTTCCCTCGACCTATCCGGGCATGGAACCCCCGCCGCTCGACGCCTATTTCGAAACGATCCACCGCAGCTTCGAAAGCCTGCCGATCAGCTATTCGGCCGAACTCTGGTGTGAACCGGGCCGCGCGCTATCAGCCGAATATAGCTCGCTCATCGTCCGCGTCGAAAAACGCCGTGGCGAGGAACTCTACATCAATGATGGCGCCTATGGCGCGCTGTTCGACGCGGCGCATGTCGGCTGGCGCTTCCCGGTGACGCTGCAGCGCGACGTGGAAAGCGACGCCGAGATGGTACCGTTCAGCTTCTACGGTCCGACGTGCGACGATCTCGACCATATGGCAGGCCCCTTCTTCCTGCCTGCCGACATCAAGTCGGGCGATTTCATCGAGATCGGCATGCTCGGTGCCTACGGTTGCGCAATGCGGACCAAGTTCAACGGCTTCGGTGCCGACGAGACCCATGTCGTCAGCGACGAGCCGATGGCGAGCCTATATACCGGCGAAATCGAAGAGGAGCGCCGCAGCGCGACGGTGACCAAGCTGTTCTGACCGCACCCGATAGCGAAACGAAGAGGGCTGGCGCAGCAATGTGGCCGGCCCTTTTTTCGCCGATCGAAAAAGAAGCCTGCCGGCAAAACCGGCGAACCTGAAAAGAACAGGATGGCCTTTGCAAACCGTCCTGCTCTTAAGTCGTACCTCCGTGAATGACCGATCGCGAAAAATTCGCCAAACCTGCATTTTACCAGAATTTTTTCGCCAATAGTTGCGCCGCCAATCTCACCAAATTCGCAGCCGCGGCCTTCTGGTCTAAATCCTATGGCTGGATATGGGATGCCTTTTTGGTCGGCGCTGCCGACAGCCTCGGCACGCCGGCCAAACAGCCGGCCCGAGGACGAACCCCCTTCCGTTTTACTTTGCAATCATTCTATGCTGCTGGGCAAAAGCAGAGAGAGGATGCGCGTATATGCTGTCAGGGATCCGGATCGTCGACCTTACCACCGTCATTTTCGGCCCCTATGCGACGCAGATGCTCGCCGACCTCGGCGCCGAAGTGATCAAGGTCGAAACGCCGGGAACGGGCGATATTTCACGCTACCTGGGGACCGGCATTCCTGACCCGACGATGGGATCGATCCACCTGACCGTCAATCGCGGCAAACGCTCGATCGCGCTCGACCTAAAAAATCCGGACGATGCGGCGACACTGCGCGGCCTCATCGCCACCGCCGACGTCTTTTTCCACAACGTCCGCGGCCGGGCGATCGCCCGCCTCGGCTTCGATTACGAAAGCTGCAAGGCGCTCAAACCCGACATCATCTATGTCCATGGCACCGGTTTCGGGCAGGACGGCCCCTATGCCGACTTGCAGGCCTATGACGACGTCATCCAGGCCGCGACAGGCACCACCAGCCTGCTTCCCCGCGTCGATGGCGACCCGCGTCCACGCTATTTCCCCTCGCTGATCGCCGACAAGATCGCGGGCCAGTTCGGCGCGCAGGCGATCCTCGCGGCGCTCGTCCACAAACTTCGCACCGGCGAGGGGCAAGAGGTCGAGGTCCCGATGTTCGAATGCTTCGCCACCTTCATGCTGACCGAGCATCTGCGCGACGCGGCGCTCGATCCGCCGATCGGCCCCGCGGGTTATCCGCGCCAGCTTGACCCGACGCGACAGCCCTTCCCCACAAGCGACGGCTATCTCGCGATCGTCCCCTACACCCCCGAATCGACCGCACGGCTGATGGGCTTGCTCGGCAGTGCCGACCTGCTCGAAACGGCGGAATATGAAGCGGCGAAGGCCAAAGGCGCGCATATGCCGATTATCTACAGCGAGATCGCCCGCAAGACGCCGGCAAGGACCAGCGCCGAATGGCTTAAGCTCTTCGCTGCCAACGATATCCCAGCGATGGCGGCGCGCGACCTTCAAGATATCAAGGACGACCCGCATTTCGTCGCGACCGGCTTTTTCCGCCATCGCACCCATCCCGATGTCGGCGATTTCCACGAAATGCAGCCGCCGGTGAAATATGGCGCGATGCCGCCCCGCGACCTCGGCTTCGCGCCGCGCGTCGATGGCGACGGCGCGGCGATCCGCGCCGAGTTCGGCGGCTGAACTCAACGATTGCAAAGCCCGCGAAGCGCCCTAGCATCGCACCATATCGAAAAGGGGGAGCCAATATGTCGGAAAGTCTGCTTGCACCGGGCGCGGTCCTCGCGCTTTGGACCATCCTCATGCTCGGATGGCTGGCCATCACACGCTTTTCGGCGATGTCCAAAGCGGGAATCGATATCAAGGTCGCACCGCCGGGCGGCCGCGGCGCCGACCTGGAAAGCGTCCTTCCGCCGCCCACCAACTGGAAATCACACAATTATACGCATTTGTGCGAACAGCCGACGATCTTCTATGCGGTCATCCTGTTCCTTCATCTCTCGGGCGGCAACACCGACGTGACGCGCGGGCTGGCTTGGGCCTATGTCGTGCTGCGCATCGTCCACAGCCTGTGGCAATCGACGGTCAACCGGGTGTCGGTGCGCTTCCTGATTTTTTCGCTGGCGACATTCTGCCTCTTCGCATTGTCGATTCTCGCCGTCATCGCCACCTTGGGTTAGGGGAATATCATGGACACGAACGCCATTCTGGCGCCGGTAGCGACGCTCGCGCTCTGGTCGATGATCATATGGGTGTGGATGTATGCGACGCGCATTCCCGCAATGCGGCGTGCCAAGATCGACGCGGCCAAGATGGTGGGCGGGACCGGCAAGGGGCTCGACGAGGTGCTTCCCCCCGAAGTGCAGTGGAAAGCGCACAACTACAACCATCTGATGGAACAGCCGACGGTTTTCTATGCCGTCGCGATCGCGCTGGCGGTCGGCGGGATGGGCGGCGGACTCAATGCGCAAATCGCGTGGGCCTATGTGGTTCTCCGCATTGTTCACAGCCTGATCCAGGTAACGGTGAACCGCGTCATGTGGCGCTTCGCCGTGTTCGCGCTCGCCAGCCTTGCCTTGTTCGCGCTCTGCCTGCACGCCTTCATGGGTTTCGTGCTGCACTGAGACGCGTTGCCGCCGCGAAGGCGGTGGCAACGGCTTATCGCGAAAAACGGCCTGCCAGTTCCACATGGGTTGACCAGCGGAACTGGCCGACGGGCTGCACCCAGTCGAGGCGATAACCGCCTTCGACCAACAGTTTCGCATCGCGGGCGAAGCTCGCCGGATTGCAGCTGACATAAGCGATCACGGGCGTGTTTGACGCCGCCAGCTGCTTCACCTGCTCCTCGGCGCCCGCGCGCGGCGGGTCGAGGATGACGGCGCCGAAGCGATCGAGCTCGGCGGGCACCAGCGGTCGGCGGAACAGGTCGCGATGCTCGCCAGCGACAAGCGCGCGCTGGCGGTTCGCCGCCGCAGTCAACGCGGCGATCGCATCGCGCGCGCCCTCGGCCGCATAGACCTTGCGCCCCGCCTGGACCGACAGCGCAAAGGTGCCGACGCCGGCAAAGAGGTCGGCCACTGCGCCGGTGTCGCCGATGGCTTCGCGCACCGCATCGACCAGCCCCGCCTGCCCCGCCGCCGTCGGCTGCAAAAAGGCGAAGGGCGGGACTTCGACAAGGATATCGCCAAACCGCATCGTCGGCGGTTCGGGCTGCCACAGGATTTCAGGGCCATCGCCCCGATCGATCGCAAAGCGCGCAAGCTTGTTTACGTCAGCAAAATCCTGAAGCGCCATTGCCGCGTCGAGCCCCTCGGCCTTTACGCCTTCGAGGATCAGCTCGACGCCCTGATCGAGCATCTGCATCTTGACTTTCACCGGTCGCCTCGGCTGCGCGATCGTAGCAAGCAAAGTTCGCACGGGTTCGATCAGCGCGAACAGCTCCGGCAGCAACAGTGGGCACATCCGCATATCGACGACATGGTTGCTCTGCGCCGCGTTGAAACCGATCGCGACCTGCTTGCCCGTGCGCAGCGCAGTCAGGACGGCGCGCCGGCGGCTCTGCGGCGGCGAAAGCAGCGCGGCACGCACGTTGCCAAAGGGAACGGCCTGCCCTTCGAGCCCGCCGACAACGCGGTCGCGCACGAATTCGGCCAGCGCGGGCTCGGCGACATGCTGCAACTGACAGCCGCCGCATTTGCCGAAATGGCGGCACGGCGGATCGGCGCGATTGGGGCCGGGAATGAGGATACCGTCGTCGCGCACTCGATCGCCGGGCACGCCGCCCGCCACGTGGCGGCCATCGCCCGTCACGCCATCGCCGCGCGCGGCGATACGCTCGATCAGCGCAGCTTCGTTCATGTCAGTCCCTAACCAGATCGTCGGCTACAAGGCCGGGGCCTATACGCGCGGCCCGTGCGATATGCCAGCCTACAGCGGAAACCGCCGCGTCAAAGGCATCGCCGCCGCGCGCAAGCATCGCCCCGCACGCCCCCGCCAGCACGTCGCCCGTTCCCGCCGTCGCCAGCCAGGGGCTTCCGGGCCAAGCCGCGGCGACCCGGCCATCGGGCGCAGCGATAATCGTATCCGCGCCCTTGTAGATCACGACCGCCTGCGTCCGCACCGCCGCGGCCTTTGCCCGGTCGACCTTGCTGCCATAGGCTTGCGGGAAGGCACGCGCGAACTCGCCCTCATGCGGTGTCAGGATCGCTTTGCGCGGCGCTTCCGACAGGCGCGGCAGCGCCGCGTCGATCGCCGCCGCATCGAGCACCAGCGGCTTGCCCGAATCGAGCGCGGCCTCGACATCAAAAATCAGCTCGTCACCCGCGGGGAATCCCGGACCGATCACGACCGCACCGACGCGCGGATCGTTCAACCGTTCGCCGAACTTCTCGTCGCTCTCGGCAATGATCGCCGACAAGGGCGCCTGTTCGCTGCCGTCGAGCACGACGTAGCCCGCGCCCGCGCGCAGCGCCGCCGCCGCAGTCAATCCTGCGGCGCCGCGCATCGGTCCAGCAAAGACCAGCACCATGCCGCGCGTGAATTTATGCGCCGCGGCAGCGGGCGGCTGCGTTTCGGCCCTTGGCAGCGTTCGCATCCTTCGGCTCGCCGCGATCCCGATCGGCGCGAGCAGAACGCGCCCGCACGCCTGCGCCGAGGGCAACAGGACATGCGCGGGCTTGAGCGCTCCCAAGGCAATCGTCACAGCGGCCGGCAACGGCGGCATCCAGTCCGCCGCGCCGTCGGCGTCGATACCGCTTGGGACATCGACCGCCAGGATACGCCGGTCGGAAAAATGCGCGAGGACGGTTTCGAGCTCGTGGGCCAGCGGCCGCGAAAGGCCGACACCGAACAGCGCATCGACGATCAAGGGTGCCGGCTGCGTCCGGCCATCGAGCGGCTCGACCGGCCCGTCCCATAGCGCGCGGGACGCCTTCGCCAGCCCGGTCGCAGGGTCTGCGAGCGCCGCCACGCGGACCGGCGCGCCGCGCGCCCCGAGAAGCCGCGCCGCGACATAACCGTCGCCGCCGTTGTTACCGGGACCGCACAGGATCAGGATGGGCGCGCCCGCCGCCATCCGCCACGCCAGGTCGGCGACCGCTGCTCCGGCGGCGTCCATCAGTTTCGACAGCGACGTACCCTGCACCGCGCACGCGGCTTCGGCCTCGCGCATCGCCTTGACGGACAGGATCGGGGCGCCGGCCGGAACGGACATGCCCCGCCCTATCACGATCGCGCCGATGCGCCTACTTCGCGCCGCCCGTATTGGCGGGCAGGCGGTATCGGTCGTTGCCGATCGCGACTTCGATTATATTGTCGCCGACGATGCTGACCTTCGCGGGTTCTGCGCCGTCCGCCGACACCACCCCGCGTCCGTCGGTCGTGATCTGGAGGCGGCGATAGCCGACATTGCCGCGTCCGACGACAAGAATCACCCCGCCCTCGCCGCTCAATTCCTCGATCGTGCAGGCGCGATCGAACAGCTTCGCGCCTTCCAGCGCGCAATCGATGCGGCCGCTTTCGGCCGCCCCGCGCGATCCGCGCGCCTCGGCTTCGGCGAGGTCGCCATTGTCGGGCGCGCGGTCGCAGCCGGCGAGCGCGAGCAGTGTCAGCAATAGGCTCCCCGATCTCGTCATCCCTCGCCCTTCAGCTGCGACAGGTCGCGCACCGCGCCGCGTGCGGCACTGGTCGTCATCGCGGCATAGGCCTGAAGTGCTACCGAAACCTTGCGTGGACGCGGCTTGGCGGGTTGCCAGGCATCCGCGCCCTTCGCATCCATCGCGGCACGGCGCGCGGCGAGCACATCGCTGGCGACCAGCAGGTTGATCGTTCGCTTCGGGATATCGATTTCGATCACATCGCCATTTTCGACCAGCCCAATCGCGCCGCCTTCGGCAGCCTCGGGCGAGGCGTGACCGATCGACAGCCCCGATGTGCCGCCCGAAAAGCGGCCGTCGGTGACGAGCGCGCAGGCGGCGCCCAGCCCCTTCGACTTGAGATAGCTCGTCGGATAGAGCATTTCCTGCATTCCCGGCCCGCCCTTCGGCCCCTCGTAGCGGATGACGACGACATCGCCGGCTTCGACTCCGCCGGTCAATATGCCCGCGACCGCCGCGTCCTGGCTTTCATAAACTTTGGCAGGTCCCGAAAATTTCAGGATCTTTTCGTCGACGCCCGCGGTCTTCACGATGCAGCCGTCGAGCGCGATATTGCCCGACAGCACCGCAAGTCCGCCATCCTTGCTGAACGCATGGTCGGCCGACCGGATCACGCCATGTTCGCGGTCGAGGTCCAGATCGTCCCAGCGCCGGTCCTGGCTGAACGCGGTCTGCGTCGGCACGCCGCCGGGCGCCGCCATGAAGAATTTCTGCACCTCGGGATCGTTGGTCCGCGAAATGTCCCATTTGTTGAGTGCGTCGCCCAGCGTCGCGCTGTGCACCGTCGGCAAATGCGCGTGGATCAACCCTGCGCGCTCGAGTTGGCCGAGGATCGCCATGATCCCCCCGGCGCGGTGGACATCCTCCATATGCACGTCGCTCTTGGCCGGCGCGACCTTCGACAGGCACGGAACGCGCCGCGACAACCGATCGATATCGTCCATCGTGAAATCGACTCCCGCCTCGAACGCTGCCGCGAGCAGGTGCAGCACCGTGTTCGTCGACCCCCCCATCGCGATGTCGAGGCTCATCGCATTTTCGAACGCCTCGAACGTCGCGATATTACGCGGGAGGACGCTGTCGTCATCCTCTTCATAATGGCGGCGGCACATGTCGACGACCAGCCGCCCTGCAGTCAGGAACAGCGCCTTGCGGTCGGCGTGCGTCGCGAGCGTCGATCCGTTGCCAGGCAGCGACAGCCCCAGCGCCTCGGTCAGGCAGTTCATCGAATTGGCGGTGAACATACCCGAACAACTGCCGCACGTCGGACACGCGGCGCGCTCGATCTCGGAGACTTCCTCGTCGCTATATTTCTCATCGGCCGCAGCGACCATCGCATCGACCAGGTCGAGCGCGACTTCCTTGCCCTTCAGCACGACCTTGCCCGCTTCCATCGGGCCGCCCGACACGAACACCACGGGAATATTGATGCGCAGCGCCGCCATGAGCATTCCCGGCGTGATCTTGTCGCAGTTCGAAATGCACACCATCGCGTCGGCGCAATGCGCGTTGACCATATATTCCACGCTGTCGGCGATCAGGTCTCGGCTCGGCAGCGAATAGAGCATGCCGTCGTGCCCCATCGCGATGCCGTCATCGACCGCGATCGTGTTGAATTCCTTGGCGACCCCGCCCGCAGCCTCGATCTCGCGCGCGACCATCTGGCCCAGATCCTTCAGGTGGACATGCCCTGGCACGAACTGAGTGAAGCTGTTCACCACCGCGATGATCGGCTTGCCGAAATCGCTGTCCTTCATCCCCGTCGCGCGCCAGAGGCCGCGCGCGCCCGCCATGTTGCGGCCGTGGGTGGTGGTGCGCGAACGATATGAAGGCATTTTCAGCAATCCTGATAATATTATTTCAAAAATTTATGATAGGACGCGCCTCTACACGCCTATTCGGGCAGATTCAATGCAACTTTGCTGCACATGCGAGAAAGCCGCCCGGCGAACCGTTCCTGCCCCCCCGCGTCACCGACGAGATCCTGTCGCATCTCGATCCCCACATAGGGAATGCCATTGGCTTCGGCATGGCGGTTCATCGTCGCGTTGAGCAGCTTGCCCGAATAGGGCTGCTGGTCGCCGACGATCAGCCCTTCGGCCTCCAGCGCCGCGATCGCCGCGCCCGCCAGCCGGTCGTCCTCGTTATACAGCACCCCGACATGCCACGGTCGCGCCTGATCGGGATGCGCCGCGAGCGACGGCGTGAAGCTGTGAAGCGACAGGATCATCGCGGGCCGCGCCGCCGCGATCGTCGCCGAGATATGATCGTGATAAGGCCGATAAAAGCGCACCAGCCGCGCCTCGCGCCCGGCATCGTCCAGCGCATTGCCCGGCACCGCATGCCCGTCGCTCGCGATCGGGAGCACCCCCGGCGCATCCTCGTCGCGGTTGCAATCGACGACAAGGCGTGAGACGCCGCCGAGAATCGCCGCATCGACCGCGCCGCTCTCGACGAGCAGCGCCGCGACTTCGGCAACGCCGATATCGACCGCGATATGGTTCGCCAGCAACGCCGGATCGATGCCCAGATCGACATCCGCCGGCACCAAAGCCGACGCGTGATCGGCGATCAGCAGGATGCCGCCCGCCCGCGCCAAACCGGTCTGCCTCCAGGCTTCGTTCACCTTAATGCTCCGGCCATCGTCCACCAGCCCGGATGCCGCGCGGTCAGCAAGGTCGCCGCCGCGTCGCGTTCGGCCACCGCATCGAACAGCGCGAAACACGTCGCGCCCGACCCCGACATGCGCGCCAGCCAGGGCCTGAGCGCGCCGAGTTCGAGCAGGATATCGGCGATCGCGGGGCACTGCGCGATGGCCGGCCGCTGCAAATCGTTGCGCGCGCCGAACAATTGCGCCCGGCCGGCTGGATCACTGAACAGCGGCCCGCGATCGATCCCGTCCCACGCCGCGAACACCGGCCCCGTCGCGACCGGCAGCCGCGGATTGACGAGCAACACCGGCGTTCCGCCGAGCCGCAATTCGGGCACCGCGCTCAATTCTTCGCCGACGCCGACGCCAAGGCAGGTTTCGCTGGCAACGCATGCGGCGATATCGGCGCCGAGCGGGCTCACGACCCGCGCGAGCGTCGCGTTGCCCAGTTCGGGCAGGAATTGCGTCCGTACCAGCCGCGCCATCGCCGCAGCGTCGGCCGACCCGCCGCCGATCCCCGCCGCGACCGGCAGCGCCTTGGTCAGCGTCACCGCCAGCGGCGGCACCCGGTCCGCACCATAGCGTGCGCGCAGCAGGAGCAGCGCCTGCATCACCAGATTGTCACCACCCGCGCTCAGCCCCTCGGCAAATTCACCGTCGATCGTCAGGCTGTCGGTGTCGGCAAATTCGGCCGCAATCGTATCGCCGCCATCGACGAAGGCAAACAGCGTTTCGATCTCGTGATAGCCGTCGGCCCGCCGGCCTCGCACGTGCAGCGCCAGGTTGATTTTGGCCCAGCCGGTCTCGCAGAATGCGGTCACGGCGCGGTGTTCGCGGGGGTCAGCCCATCGCGCAGTTTCGCCGCCAGCCGCGTCGCCATATCGGCTTCGGCAAGCAGCGCCGCCGCGCGCCAACTGTACCGCGCCTGGAATTTGCGCCCCGCCTTCCAATAGGCGTCGCCCAGATGCTCGACGATCACCGCATTGTCGGGCGCGCCGCGCTGCGCCTTTTCGAGCAAGTCGACCGCATCGTCGGCGCGGCCGGTCAGGAAATAGGCCCAGCCGAGTGAATCCGTGATGCTCGCATTCTGAGGTTCGCGTGCCCATGCCGCCTCGATCCGCGCGAGCGATTGCGGCACGTCCTTGCGCCGTTCGAGCGCCGAATAGCCGGCGAAGTTCAGGATATTCGCATCGTCGGGCCGCAGCGCGACCGCCTTTTCCATCAACGGTTCCGCAGCATCCCAGTCGCCGGCCTGCAACAGCAATTCCGCGCGCGCGATCCACAGCGAGCCGCGCAGCGACCGATCCTCGTCGCTGTTCCCCAGCGTCTCCTCGAGCCGCTCATAGGCCCGCGCGGCCGCCGCGGGGTCGTCGGATCGCCGCGCCACGTCGGCCAGCCGCACCAGCAGGCTGCGTGCATCGGTTCCGGCGGCGGCGGCTTCGGCCAGCCGGGCGGCTTCGGCCAGGTCGCCGGCCTCCGCGGTCAGTTCGGCGCGCCGCATGGCTAGTGCCGGCGGCAGCGGCGCGCCGTCACCGTCGAGCAACTTCATCGCCGCGTCACGCTGGCCGTTACCCTCGAGCGCTTCGACCAGCGTCGCGCGAACCGCCCAATCCTCGTCATTCAGCCAATGCGCGGCGCGCGCGAACAGCAACGGCACCCGCGGACTCGCCCCAGGCGTCCGCGCCAGCCCGTCGGCGAGAAGCCCCAGCCACAACGCGGTGCCCGCGCGCGGCGTCGATGCCGGCTGGTCGGGAAGCAGCAGCATCGGGTCCTCGCGTTGTCCCGCCGCGAGCGCGATCCGTTCGCGCAGCCTTTTGGCGGCGTCGCGCGCATCGGCCTTGGCACCCGACCGGTCGCCAACCGCGTCGAGCGTCGCCGCCAGCCGCATCGCTATCAACTGGCTCGTCCGGTCGGTGAGCGTAATCGTGTCTGTCAGCGCCGCCGCTTCGTCGACGCGCCGCACCGCGGTGAGGACCAATGCGGCCTGTAGCCGGAGCGACGGGTCCGGCCGCGTCCGCGCCGACGTTGCAAGCAAATGGCGTTCGGGCAGTTTCTCGCGCGCGCCGACATCGATCCACGCGTTGACCGTGGGCTGGATCAACCGGGCAATCATATCGGCGCCGGTCTTGTCGTCGCGCCCGGACATCAGGTCGCGCGCCGCTTTCCAGTCCGACCGCCGCATCGCATCGACCATCAGCACCAATTGGGCATCGAACCGATGCTCACCGGCCGCCCACAGGCGCAGCGCGGCGGCGCGCGCCGCGTCGAGGTCGCCGGCCTGGATCGCCTGTTCGAGGATCCGTCCGCGCAGACCCGGCAGATCGGGCGCGAGGCTCGACGCAGTCGTCAACGCCGACAGCGCCGCGGCCGGCCGGCCGCTTTCCTCGGCAAGCCGCGCGCGGACCAGCGCGTTCAGCGCCGCGCCAGTATCGTCGACGGCGTGCGCCGGGGCGGCGGACGCCAATGCGGCGGCGGCCAGCATGAAATGCGCGATCTTACATGTTCGGGTAATTGGGGCCTCCGCCACCTTCGGGGGTGACCCAGTTGATATTCTGGGTCGGGTCCTTGATGTCGCACGTCTTGCAATGGACGCAATTCTGCGCGTTGATCACGAATTTGGGATCGCCCTCGGCTTCGCCCACGATTTCGTACACGCCGGCCGGACAATAACGCTGCGCCGGCTCGTCGAACATCGGCAGATTATATTCGACCGGGATCGACGGGTCTTTCAGCTGGAGGTGGACCGGCTGGTCTTCCTCATGATTGGTGTTGGAAACAAACACCGATGACAGCCGGTCGAATGTCAACACGCCGTCGGGTTTCGGATAGTCCGGCTTGGGCATGATGTCGGCGCGATAGAGGCTTTCATTATCCGGATGATGCTTCATCGTGAAGGGGACTTTAATCTTCAGCGTTTCGAGCCACATCGTCATGCCCGACAGGATGGTGCCGGCCAGATCGCCGTATTTCTCGACGAGCGGCAGCACGTTGCGGACGACGCTGAGCTCCTTCTTGACCCAGCTGTTGTCATAGGCGGCCTGATAGGCGTCGAGCGTGTCGTTCGACCGGCCCGCGGCCACCGCCGCAAACGCCGCCTCGGCCGCCATCATCCCCGACTTCATCGAGGTATGGGTGCCCTTGATGCGCGGCACGTTCAGGAAACCGGCGCTGTCGCCGATCAATGCGCCGCCCGGGAAGGCGAGTTTGGGCACCGATTGCAGCCCGCCGTCGCTGATCGCGCGCGCGCCATAGGAGACGCGCTTGCCGCCCTTTAGGATTTTCGCGATCTCGGGGTGGGTCTTCCATTTTTGCATCTCCTGGAACGGGGAGATGTGCGGGTTGCGGTAATTGAGCCAGGTCACGAAGCCCAGTGCGACCTGTCCGTTCGCCTGATGATATAGGAAGCCGCCGCCATTGGCATGTTCGTCGAGCGGCCAGCCCTGCGTATGGATCACCCGGCCCGGCGCATGGTTTGCAGGGTCGATGTCCCACAGTTCCTTGACGCCCAGCCCATAGACCTGCGGCTCGCAGTCGGCGTCGAGCGCGAACTGCGGTTTCAGCATCTTGGTCAGATGGCCGCGCACGCCCTCGGCAAAAAACGTATATTTCGCATGGAGTTCAAGCCCGGGCGCATAATCCGCCTTGTGGCTGCCGTCACGCGCGACTCCCATATCGCCCGTGGCAACGCCTTTGACCGAGCCATCTTCATTATACAGGATTTCGGCCGCCGAAAAGCCGGGGAAGATTTCGACGCCGAGCCCCTCGGCCTGTTCGGCGAGCCAGCGGCAAAGATTTCCCAGACTGCCGGTATAGGTGCCCTTGTTATGCATGAAGGGCGGCGTGATGATGTGCGGCACCCCGATCTTCTTGGTCTTGGTGAGCACCCAATGCTGGTTGTCGTTCACCGGCACCTCGGCGAGCGGACAGCCCATCTCGCGCCATTCGGGGAGAAGTTCGTCGAGCGCCTTGGGGTCGATCACCGCGCCCGACAGGATATGCGCGCCGACTTCGGATCCTTTTTCGAGGATGCACACCGACAATTCGCTGCCTGCATCATTTGCCATTTGTTTGAGGCGGATCGCCGCCGAAAGCCCCGCCGGACCCGCGCCGACGATGACCACGTCATAGGGCATCGATTCCCGTTCGCTCACCGCAAATACCTTTCTGCCGTCCCTGCACGGACATTCATCGTGCCCCGCGCTCATTCTGTCACGAATTGCGATGCCCGCCAATTGACGCGTCCGTCAACTGCCTGTTTGAAACAAAATCATGGGTGGGCGAAACTCTGCGTTGCTGGCGGAAAGCATTTGCGACTGGTGGTTGCTGGCGGGCGTCGATTCGCTTGTCGGCGAGCAGCCGGCGGGCTGGCTTGTCGCGCCGCCCGCGAATGACGCTGCGGCAAGGCCGAAGCGCCTCGACCCCGTCGAAGCCGACCCTCCCCCGCTCCCCGCGGTGCTTCAGCGCCAGGAAGCACCCGTGCCGGTGGACCCCGCTGGTCCCATCGCGTTTCCCGACGACTGGACGGAATTTCAGGACTGGCTGGCGACCGGCAGCGACGTTCCCGGCAGCCAGTGGGATGCGCGCCGCATTGCCCCCGCGGGCGAGCCCGGCGCCCCGCTCATGCTCCTCACCGCCTGGCCCGAAATCGACGACCAGCAGGAGGGCGTGCTATTTTCCGGCGCGGCCGGCCAACTGCTCGATGCGATGCTGCGCGCGATCGGCATGGCGCGCGCCGATTGCTATGTCGCCAGCCTTGCGGTGACGCGCCCGGCGGGCGGTCGCTGCGACGGCGAAGAGGCTGCCGGACTCGACCGGCTGCTCTGGCATCATCTGCGGCTGGCGCGCCCCGGGCGGCTGTTGCTGATCGGCGGCGACATCGTCCGCATGGCGGCGGCGACATCGCTTGTCGATGCGCGCGGAAAGTTACTCGAAATTAACCAAGATGGCGGCAAGGTGGACGCAGTGGCTGTAGCGCATCCCGCGATGCTGCTGGCCCGGCCCGCGCAGAAAGCGGCGGCCTGGGATAGCCTGAAACTGTTCAACCGGGGACGTTGACAGATGCAAAAGATGACCAAGACTTTCCTTTCCTGCGCCTTTCTCGCGCTTGCCCTATCTGCGTCACCGCTTCTGGCGGCCGATTCCGGCGATTACGGACTGATATCGGCGGCGCAAACCGTACCCGACATTCTCTCTTCGAAGCAGAAGCAGCTTTACACGCAGATCGTCGCCGCGATTCGCAGCGAACGCTGGGCCGATGCCAAATCCTTGCTGGACGGCGCCGATCAGGATCCCAAGGCAGGGCCGCTCACCGACTTCCTCCGCGCCGAACTGCTGACCGCCGCGAACAGCCCGCGCGCCGAGGTCGCCGACATCATGCCGATTCTCGCGCGCTCGCCTTTCCTTCCGCAAGCCGAACAGCTCGCCCGGTTGGCGACGAAACGCGGCGCGACCGAGCTGCCGGCGCTTCCCTTTCAGGCGCGCCTTGCCTGGGCGGGCAGCGCGCCGCGCAGGCTCGGCGCCGACAGCGTTAGCGATCCGGCGGCTGCCCGCCTCGCCGCGACGATTCCCGACCGGATCAAGAATGACGATCCTTCGGGCGCCGAAATGCTGCTCAACGCCGTCCTCGACCAGCTGAGCCCCGAGGCGCGCGCCGAATGGATGCAAAAGGTCGCTTGGTCCTATTATATCGAGAATGACGACCAGAATGCGCTTCGCCTCTCGCTCGCCTGCACCGCCGGCGGCGGCGCTTGGGCGACGCAAGGCGCGTGGGTGCAGGGCCTCGCCTCGTGGCGCCTGCGCGATTACCGCACCGCGCTCGTCGCTTTCGACCGCGTTGCGAAGGAAGCGCCCGACAGCGAACAGCGCGCGGCCGCCTATTACTGGGCCGCACGCGCCGCGATCGCCGCCGGCGAGCCGGCGTCGGTGCAATCGCGCCTGCGCGCCGCCGCCGCGAACGAGGAAACTTTCTACGGCCTCCTCGCCGCCGAAACGCTCGGCGTGGAAACCAACGCCCAGCGCGAGAATGTCCGCGCAGACCGCAGCGCCTGGCGCGCGCTCGAAGACCTGCCGAACGTCCGCCTTGCAATGGCCTTGTCCGAAATCGGCGAGGATATCTACGCGGGTCAGGCGCTGCGCCATCAGGCGCAGATCGGCAACCCCGACCAGCATGCCCAGCTGATCGCGATGGCGGGCGCGCTCAGCTTGCCCGAAACCCAGCTCTATCTGGCCCACAATACGCCGCACGGCCGCCGGCCCGCGGCGCAGACACGGTACCCGCAGCCCAAATGGGAACCCAATGGCGGGTGGAAGGTCGACCCCGCGCTCGTCTTTGCCCACACGCTTCAGGAATCGCGCTTCCAGCGGACCGTGGTCAGCCCCGCGGGTGCCTTCGGGCTGATGCAGGTCCGCCCCGGCACGGCGCGCGATATCGCGCGCTGGCGCGGCGACAGCGGCACCGGCGACCTGCGCATCCCCGCGGTTAACATGGATATGGGCCAAAGCTATCTGCAATATCTCAGCAAGGATCCTTCGACCGGGGGCCTGCTGCCCAAGGTGATCGCCGCCTACAACGCCGGCCCCGCCCCGATCGCGCGCTGGCAGACGGAGATACGCGATCAAGGCGATCCCTTGCTCTATATGGAATCGATACCCTATTGGGAAACACGCGGCTACGTCGGCATCGTCCTGCGCAATTACTGGATGTACGAAGCGCAGCAGGGCAAACCCTCGGTCAGCCGCGCCGCGCTCGCGCAGGGCAAATGGCCGCGCTTCCCCGACAGCAAGGATCGCACGCGTCTGACCTATGCGGGCGGCCTCGCCAATGCCGATTGACGAAAGCCTGACCTTCAAACCGGTCCGCATCGCACTGTTGACGATTTCGGACAGCCGCAGCGCCGCCGAGGACCGTTCTGGCGACAAGCTCGAGGAGTTGCTGACCGGCGCGGGCCATATCCTTGCCGCGCGCGCGATCATCAGGGACGAGACCGATCTGATCGTCTCGCGCCTTCACAACTGGATCGATGATGCGGAGGTCGATGTCGTAATCACCACCGGGGGCACCGGCCTCACCGGCCGCGATGTCACGCCCGAGGCCCTCCATCGGCTCGACGGCAAGGACATCCCCGGTTTCGGCGAGCTGTTCCGCTGGCTCAGTTACCAGACGATCGGCACCTCGACGATGCAGTCGCGCGCCTGCGCCATCGTCGCGCGCGGCACCTATATTTTCGCGCTTCCCGGTTCGACCGGCGCCGTCACCGACGCGTGGGAAGGCATTTTGTCGACGCAGCTCGACAGCCGGCACAAGCCCTGCAATTTCGTCGAACTGATGCCGCGGCTGATGGAATAGAACCCATCTTGAAAATGTCTTCACCCCCGACTTGATCCGATAGCCCTAGCGCCACCGCCGAATGGATGCCGGATCAAGTCCGGCATGACGATCAACTACTCTATCCGGTCATTTGTTCTTTATCTGTTCTCAGATTGCGCATATTCTACGCCGGTGGAATCGTCCAAACCCCTCCCCCCTGTCGCCGGTCGAGGCGCGCCCACCAACTTGCGCCCCACCCGCACCGGATCGGCCGAACGCATCGCCGACGGCGACTGGCTCGACGCGGCGGAGGATATCGACGGCGAGGCGCCAAAGCTGCGCACGACCGTGACCGTCGAGCATCCCAAGACGATCATCACGCGCAACAAGTCGCCCGACATCAGCTTCGATCGCTCGATCAACCCCTATCGCGGCTGCGAGCATGGCTGCATCTATTGCTTCGCGCGTCCGACCCACGCCTTCCACGACCTCTCGCCAGGCCTCGATTTCGAAAGCAGGCTGTTCGCGAAGCCCGATGCGGCCAAGCTGCTCCGCGCCGAACTCGCCAAGAAGAACTATATCCCTGCGCCGCTCGCGATCGGGACAAATACCGACGGCTACCAGCCGATCGAGCGCGAATGGGGCATCACGCGCTCGATCGTCGAGGTGCTCGCTGAAACGCGCCACCCGCTGATCATCACGACCAAGTCGGACCGGCTGCTGCGCGACATCGACCTGCTCGCCGACATGGCGCGCGACAATCTTGTCGGGGTCGCGGTGTCGGTGACGACGCTCGACCCCCATATCGCGCGCACGCTCGAACCGCGCGCGCCGCACCCGCGCCGCCGCCTCGCCGCGATCCGCCGGCTGATCGACGCAGGCGTGCCGACGCAGGTCAATATCTCGCCGGTGATCCCCGCGATCACCGATCACGAGATCGAGGCAATCATGGCCGCCGCGTCCGAAGCCGGCGCCATCCGCGCTTCCTATATATTGATGCGCCTGCCCTACGAGGTCGCCCCGCTTTTCCGTGCCTGGCTCGCCGCGCATTATCCCGACCGCGCCGACAAGGTGATGCATATGGTTCAGGACATCCGCGGCGGCAGCGACAACGATCCCAATTTCTTCACGCGCATGAAGGGGCACGGCGTCTGGGCGCAGCTGATCCGCACCCGCGTCAAACGCGCCGCGCGCGAACATGGCATGGACAAGAGCTTCCCGCCGCTCCGCAGTGACCTGTTCCGTCCGCCTGAGAGGAATGGGCAGATGGAGTTGTTCTGAACAACCATCGCCCCCGCCTGCGCGGGGGCGACGTGATGTTTATGCGGCGGTCAACGACCGCAGCTTGTAATCCTTATAATCGTCGCGAATCTGGCGCTTCAGGATCTTGCCCGTCGCCGTGTGCGGCAATTCGTCGACGAACACCACCTCGTCGGGAAGCCACCATTTGGCAACCTTGTCTTTTAGATAATCGACGATCGCCGCCTCGTTTGTCTCGGCGTCTGGCTTCTTGACGATCAGCAGGATCGGCCGTTCGTCCCATTTGGGGTGATAGACGCCGACTGCCGCAGCCTCCTGCACGCCCGGAGCGCCGACCGCGGCATTTTCCAGCTCGATCGAGCTGATCCACTCGCCCCCCGACTTGATGACATCCTTGGCGCGATCGGTAATCTGCATCACGCCGTCGGGGTGGATCACCGACACGTCGCCGGTATCGAACCAGTCGTCGGCGTCGATCGCGTCCCGGTCGGCCTTGAAATAGCGTCGGATGATCCAGGGTCCGCGGATCTGGAGCCGTCCGCTCGTCACCCCGTCGCGCGGCAATTCGCGGTCCTCGTCGTCGACGATACGCAATTCGACCCCGAACGGAGGGCAGCCCTGGCGGCAGACGACATCGACGCGTTCGTCAAAGCCCATCTGGTCCCAGTTCCACGGCCGCTTGCCCATGGTGCCGATCGGTGAGGTTTCGGTCATCCCCCATGCATGCGCGACCTCGACGCCCGCCTTCATGAACCGTTCGATCATCGCGCGTGGCGCCGCCGATCCGCCGATGATGACGCGCTGCAACTTGCCATAATCGATGCCCGTCGCGTCCATATGGCCGAACATCGCCAGCCACACTGTCGGCACGCCGGCGCTGTGTGTCACGCCTTCCGCGTGCATCAGGTCGCAAAGCACCTGCGCATCGTTGGTCGCCGAAAAGACCAGCTTCGCGCCGACCGTCGCGGCGGCAAAGGGAATGCCCCAGCTGTTGGCATGGAACATCGGCACGATCGGCAGAACGACGCTGCGGTTCGACATGTCGAACACGTCGGGCTGGATTTCGGTTATCGCGTGGATGACGTTCGACCGATGCTCATAAAGCACGCCCTTGGGGTTGCCCGTCGTTCCGCTGGTATAGCAAAGCCCGACCGGATCGCGTTCGTCGAGCTCCACCCATTCGAAGCTTCCGTCTTCGGCGTCGATCAGGTCGCGGTACGACAGATAGCCCTCGCGCGCCGGCGCATCGAACAGGATGAAATGCTCGACCGTCGGCAACTGATCGCGAAGCCGTTCGACGATCGGCAGGAATATCGCGTCGAAGAACAGCACGCGGTCCTCGGCATGGTTGATAATATAGACGAGTTGCTCGTCGAACAGCCGCGGATTGACCGTGTGCAGCACTCCGCCCATGCCCGCGCTGCCGTACCAGCTGACCAGGTGATGCCCGTGGTTCATCGCCAGCGTCGCGATGCGGTCGCCCTTCCTCATGCCCAATTTCGTCATCGCCGCGGCGAAGCGGCGCGCATCCGCGCCCACCGCGCCCCAGGTCGATCGTGTCATGCTGCCGTCGGCCCAGCGCGAAACGATCTCGCGCCCCGCATGCTCGCGCGCGGCATGGTCGATCAGGCTGGTTACCAGCAACGGCTGGCCCTGCATTCCCATCATGAGGCATCCTCTATTCTATCGTTGCCGCCTAGGGATAGGGTCGAGAACCGCCGATACGCAAGGGGGAAGGACGCTATCGCACCCTGAATTCGCGCGGCGCGACCAGCGACAGCGCGGCTTCGGCGACCCCTGCAACCATCTCGAGGCGCGAAACCGTGTCGGGCCCCAATGCAAAGCTGCGCCCCAGTTCGATGCGGACATCCTCGTGGGTCAGCGGATCGCGCGTGGCAATCACCACCTTGCCGCGCGCGTCGCTGCGCCGTTCCAACCATTTGACCATTTCCGGAATCGCCTCGGCCAGGTCCACCCGACACGTCAATTGCAGCGCCGCGGTCGCGGCAATATCGGCGAGCGATTGCGCCCCGCGCACGGTGACGCGCGGCGTTTCCTCGCCTTCGAGCAGGTCGAGTTCGACCGACAGCATCGCGCAGCCGCCGATCGCCGCCAGTTCCTCCAGCGTCTTGCCAGCCATTTCGTCGAAACAGCTCGACTGGAACTGGCCGCTGCGGTCCGACAGCGTCAGGTTGAGGAAACGGTTACCGCGTTGCGACACGCGCGGGCGTGCGCTTTCGACCATCGCAGCCATCACCATCGGGATACGCGTGCCCGGCGTCATTTCGACATTGTCGCAGATATCGCCATAGGAGCGCGCGCCGCGCGCGGAGACGATTGCCTCATATTGCTCGACCGGATGCGACGAGAAATAGAAGCCGAACGCATCCTTTTCGCGCGTCATCCGCTCGGCGAGCGTCCACGGCTCGGCGGCGGGCAGCTGGAGCGCCGGGGCGATCGCGATATCCCCGCCAAACAGGCCGCCCTGCCCCGTCGAGCGTTCGTGTGCCGAGCTATTGGCGCAGGCGAGCAGACTCTCGGCCCCGGCAAAGGCGCGCGGACGATCGGGTTCGATGCAGTCGAACGCCCCTGCCGCCGCCAACGCCTCGATCTGGCGTCGGTTGAGCAGCTTGGGATCGATGCGGCTCGCAAAATCGTCGAGCGAGACGAAATCGCCCTTGGCGCGTTCGGCGACCAGTGCCTCCATCGCCTTTTCGCCGACCCCCTTGAGCGCGCCGAGCGCGTAGCGGACGGCCAGTCCGTCGTCGCCGCGCCCAACCGAGAAGTCTGCTTCGCTCTCGTTGACCGAAGGGGGCGCAATGCCGACGCCGAGCCGCCGCATATCGTCGATGAAGATCGACAATTTATCGGTCTGGTGACTGTCGAACGACATCGACGCCGCGAAAAACTCATGCGGATAATGCGCCTTCAGCCACGCGGTCTGGTACGACAGCAGCGCATAGGCCGCGGCGTGGCTCTTGTTGAAGCCATAGCCCGCGAACTTGTCGATCAAATCGAACAGCTCGTTCGCGGCTTTTGCATCGATGCCATTATGCTCGCCGCAACCCTTGACGAATGTCTCGCGCTGCGCGTCCATCTCTGCTTGGACCTTCTTACCCATCGCGCGGCGCAAAAGGTCGGCGCCGCCGAGGCTGTAGCCCGCCAAGATCTGCGCCGCCTGCATAACCTGTTCTTGGTAGACGAAGATGCCATAGGTTTCGGCGAGGATACCTTCGAGCAAAGGGTGCGGATAGGCGATCGGCTCGCGCCCGTTCTTGCGCGCGCCGAACAACGGGATATTGTCCATCGGGCCCGGGCGATAAAGCGCCACGAGCGCGATGATGTCGCCGAAATTGGTCGGTTTCACCGCCGACAGCGTGCGCCGCATTCCTTCGGATTCCAGCTGGAACACGCCGACGGTCTCGCCGCGCTGGAGCAGCGCATAGACCTCTTCATCGTCCCACGCCAGCGTGTCGAGATCGACGTCGATACCCCGCAGCGCGAGCAGGCGCTTCGCCTCCTTCAGCACCGACAACGTCTTGAGTCCCAGGAAGTCGAACTTCACCAGCCCCGCGGTCTCGACATATTTCATGTCGAACTGCGTCACCGGCATGTCCGAACGCGGGTCGCGATAGAGCGGGACCAGCTGGTCGAGCGGCCGGTCGCCGATCACGACGCCGGCGGCATGGGTCGAACTGTGCCGCGGCAGGCCTTCGAGCTGGCGCGCCATGTCGAACAGACGCCGCACCCCGTCGTCCTGCTTATATTCGGTCATCAGCTCGGCAACCCCGTTCAGCGCGCGTTCGAGCGTCCAGGGGTCGGTCGGGTGGTTCGGCACCAGCTTCGCAAGCCGGTCGACCTGACCATAGCTCATCTGGAGCACGCGGCCCGTGTCCTTCAGAACCGCGCGTGCCTTCAGCTTACCGAAGGTGATGATCTGCGCGACGGTGTCGCGACCGTATTTTTCCTGCACATAGCGGATCACCTCCCCGCGCCGCGTTTCACAGAAGTCGATGTCGAAGTCGGGCATCGACACGCGTTCGGGGTTGAGGAAGCGCTCGAACAGCAGGCCGAGCTTGAGCGGATCGAGGTCGGTGATCGTGAGCGCCCAGGCAACGACGCTGCCCGCGCCCGACCCGCGCCCGGGCCCCACCGGGATATCGTGCGCCTTCGCCCATTTGATGAAGTCGGCAACGATCAGGAAGTAGCCGGGAAAGCCCATCTGAACGATGACCCCGACCTCGAAGTCGAGCCGCGCGACATAGGCATTGCGCTCCTCCTCTGACAGCTCGGGATAGAGTGCCAGCCGCGCCTCCAGCCCCGCGCGCGCGTCGGCGGCAAGCTGCGCCGCCTCGCCTTCGCGGTCGCCGGCAAGGCTCGGCAGGATCGGTTTGCGCTTCGGCGCCATGAAGGCGCAGCGCTGTGCGATCACCAGCGTGTTGCGGATTGCCTCGGGCAGGTCCGAAAACGCATCTTCCATCGCCTCGGCCGGCTTCAGCCACGCCTCGGGGTTCGACACGCGCCGGTCCTCGCTCTCGACATAGGCCGACTGCGCAATGCACAGCATCGCGTCGTGCGCGGGGTGAAATTGCGGCTCGACGAAATTCGCCGGATTCGTCGCGACGATCGGCAGCGCGCGCGCATAAGCGAGATCGATCAGCGCCGCTTCGGCGGCCTTCTCGACCTCATCGCCGCGCCGCGACAATTCGATATAGAGCCGCCCGCCGAACAGCGCCTCCAGTTGCTCGACATAATCCCCGGCCGCGGTCTTCTGCTCGTCCGCGAGAAGCCGTGCCAGCGCACCCTCGCCGCCGCCCGTCAGGCAAATCAGCCCGTCGGTCTTGCCGGCGATATCGGACAGCGTAACATGCGGGTCCTGCTCGACCGGACGGCCGAGGTGCGCCGCCGAAACGAGCGCGCACAGATTGTCATACCCCCTATCGTCCTGCGCATAGAGCGCCAGCCAGTCGATCTGCGGCGCGCCGTTCGCGAGCCTCTGTCCCGGCCGCGCGACGCTCAGCAGCGCGCCAACTATCGGCTGCACCCCCGCCGCCTTGCACGCGTCGCCAAAGGCCATGACGCCATAAAGCCCGTTGCGGTCGGCGACCGCAATCGCCGGAAACCCGCGCTCGCGTGCCGCTTTCGCAATCGCCTTGGGCTCGATCGCTCCCTCCAGCATCGTGAAACTGGAAAAGACGCGCAGGGGAACAAAGGGGCTGTAGGCCATCGGATGACGCTACAGTGACAGCGGTGATTCTGCCAAGGCTTAACCCAGCAGTTCTTCAATCTCTTTGCGCAATTGCTCGGGCTTCGTCGTCGGCGCGTGGCGCGACACCGTCTTGCCGTTCCGGTCGACGAGGAACTTCGTAAAATTCCATTTGATCCCGCTGCCGAGCAGCCCGGTCTTTTCCTTCTTCAGATGCTTGAAGATCGGATCGGCATCGTCGCCGTTGACGTCGATCTTCGCCATCAGCGGAAAGGACACGTCATAGGTCAGCGAACAGAAATTCTTGATTTCCTCGGCGTCGCCCGGTTCCTGCGCGCCGAACTGGTTGCACGGAAAGGCCAGGATTTCGAACCCGCGATCCTTGTAATCGCGGTACAGCTCCTCCAGCCCCTCATATTGCGGCGTGAAACCGCATTTCGAAGCCGTGTTGACGATCAGCAGCACCTTGCCGCGATAGTCGGCGAGCGACTGCGATCCGCCCCCAGGTAGTTTCGCCGAAAGATCGTAAAGCCCCATCATCCGTCCCCTTCCGCAAGCTACGCCGCGATATGCCCTTCGTGCAAGCGCAGCACGCGGTCCATCTTCGCCGCGAGCCGCTCGTTATGCGTCGCCACCAGCGCCGCCGAGCCATGGTCGCGCACCAGCCCCACGAACTGGTCGAATACGCGGTCCGCGGTCGCTTCATCGAGGTTGCCCGTCGGCTCGTCGGCGAGCACCAGCAGTGGCCGGTTCGCCAGCGCGCGCGCCACCGCGACGCGCTGCTGCTCGCCGCCCGACAGCTTGCTCGGCTTGTGGTGAAGCCGCTCGCCGAGCCCCAGCCGTCCGAGCAGGTCGGTCGCGCGCTCTTCCGCCTCTTGCTGTCCCGCCCCGCGGATCAGCTGCGGCAGCACGACATTCTCGATCGCGTTGAAATCGGGGAGCAGGTGATGGAACTGATAGACAAAGCCGATCTTCTCGCGCCGCGTCTTCGTCCGCTCGCCCTGGGCGAACCGCGTGACATCCTCGCCATCGATCCGGATCGTGCCATCGAAGCCGCCTTCGAGCAGGCCGACCGCCTGCAGCATCGTCGACTTGCCCGATCCCGACGGGCCGAGCAGCGCGACGATCTCGCCGCGCTTCAGATGCGCATCGACGCCGCGAAGCACATCGATCGTGACGTCGCCTTGCGTGAAACTGCGCTTGAGCGACTTCAAGTCGAGCACGATGTCACTCATAACGCAGCACCTGCACGGGGTCGGTATTCGCGGCCTTGAACGCGGGGTAAAGCGTCGCGAGGAAGCTGAAAACGATCGCCATCACGGCGATCCCGGTAATCTCGAACGGATCGGGTTTCGACGGCAATTCGGTAAGGAAGCGGATCGACGGGTCCCATAAAGGTTGCCCGGTCAGCCATTCGACTCCGCGCAGCACGCCCGCGCGGAAATAGAGCAGGCCGAAACCGAAGATCATGCCCATGATCGTTCCCGCGATGCCGATCGACAGGCCGATCGCCATGAAGATGCGCAGCACCGCATCGCGCGGCGCGCCCATTGTGCGCAGGATCGCCATGTCGCGGGTCTTCGCCCGCACCAGCATGATCAGCGACGAGACGATGTTGAACGCCGCGACCAGCACGATCAGCGACAGGATCACGAACATCGCGACGCGCTCGATCGACAGCGCCTCGAACAGGCTCGCATTCATCGACCGCCAGTCGGATATCACCGCCTGCGCCGCGACCTTTTCGGCCAGCGGACGCAGGATCTCACCGACCTTGTCGGGGTCGGTCGTCTTGATCTCGATCATCCCGACCTGGTCGCCGGTGAGCAGCAGCAATTGCGCATCCTGCATCGGCATCACGACATAGGCCTTGTCGAAATCATAGACGCCGATCTCGAAAATCGCCGAAATGCGATAGCTGATCTCGCGCGGAACCGTGCCGAACGGGGTCGAACGGCCCGCGGGGTTGATGATCGTCAGGTTCGATCCGACGGTCGCGCCCAGATTGCGCGCCAGTTCGCTGCCGATCGCGACATTGCCCGATCCCGGCGTCAGGCTGGCGAGGCTGCCCTGCAGCACCTTGCCATTGAGCGTCTCGTTCTTGCGGATGTCGGACACCAGCATGCCGCGCACCAAAATGCCCTCGACCCGCCCCGAATAGGTGCCGAGCAGCGGCTGCTCGATCAGCGGCGTCGCCGAAACGACCCCCGGCGTGGCCTTCGCCTGTTTCAGCACGTCCTGCCAGTCGTCAAGCCGCCCGCCAAAGCCCTGCACCACCGCATGACCGTTCAGCCCGACGATCTTGTCGAACAGGTCGCTGCGCACCCCGTTCATCACGCTCATCACGATCACCAGCGCCGCGACGCCCAGCGTCACCGCGACAAAGCTGAACGCCGCCGCGACAAAGATGAAGCCCTCGCCGCGCTGCGGAAGCATATAGCGTTTGAAGATGGTGCGCTCATACGGACGCAGGATCATAGGGCGATCGGCCTTTGCGGCGCATGAGGAATGTCACGCATTGCGCCGCTTTACGCACCCCCGCCAGCGCTGGCAATGGGCTCAAAACCGCGCGGCGGCATGACGGCAAGCTGCGAATGATTCGCAAAATATGTTGCTCTTTGGTCACAGCGCCGAGCAAAAGCAGGGTCGATCGCCCGTCAGAGGGTGACAAAGCCCCCCCGCGGACCTACCCCCGTGGCTTCTGGTTCAACGCGGCCCAAAGGCCCGGCTCCAGGGAGTGCAGGCCTTTCGCCAGGCCTGCAACAAGGGGGATGGCGAGTGTTCGTCACAGGCGCCCGGGTCTCGTAAAACGAGGCCCGGGCGTTGTGATTCTGGCCATTCACCAGCTCACGCCTGCCTTGGGGGTGACGAAAAGCCGCTGGCGATTTCCGTGTGCAACCCGGCGAACGACAGGACCCAGCGCGGAAAAGCGCAAGGAAGGCTCAGGGCTCGAACGCCGCCAAAATCGGGCACGGTCCCTTCTCGCTCGCCGCGCATTGATCGGCGAGGCGCGCGAGAGCGGCGCGCGCGCGGGTCATCTGCGCGATCTTTTCGTCGAGCAGCTCGATCCTCTGACGCGCAAGGTGGCGCACGCGGATCCGATCATCGCCGGCCTCGAGCGCGAGCAATTCTTCGATTTCGTCGAGCGTGAAGCCCGCGCCCTGCGCTGCGCGAATGAACTTTAGCCGCCTGAGGTCGTCCTCGTCATAGCGGCGCACGCCTCCGCCCAAACCGTCGCCGCCGCTACGCACCGGCGTTCCCATCAAGCCCCGGCGCTGATAATAGCGCACGGTTTCGACCCCGACCGCGCCCGCCGCCGCCAATTTTCCGATCGTCAGTTGCATTACTTGACTCCGTACTATGGTACGGACGCTATATGGCGCGTATGACGAAACAGGCAATCCTCCATCGCATGGTCATGCCCGGGCACATCTGCCCCTATGGCCTCAAGGCAAAACATCTGCTCGAAAGCTGCGGCTTCGCTGTCGACGACCGCTGGCTGACGACCCGCGAGGAAACCGACGCATTCAAGGCCGAACATGGCGTCGCGACAACGCCGCAGACCTTCATCGACGGCGTTCGCATCGGCGGATATGACGACCTCCGCCGCCATTTCGGGCTGAAGGTCGCCGATCCCGACGCGACCAGCTACACCCCCGTGATCGCCCTCTTCGCGATGACTGCGCTGATGGCGCTTGCCGCCAGTTTTTCCGTCGAAGGCAATGCTTTTACCTCGCGCGCCGCCGAATGGTTCATCTCGTTCAGCATGATCGTGCTCGCGCTGCTGAAATTGCAGGACGTCGACAAATTCGCGACGATGTTCCTGAATTACGACCTGCTCGCCCGGCGCTGGGTGCCTTATGCCAGCATCTATCCTTTCGCCGAGGGGCTCGCGGGCGTGCTCATGACCGCGCACGCCCTCCCCTGGCTATCGATCCCCGTCGCGCTGTTCATCGGCGGCATCGGCGCAGCCTCGGTGTTCAAGGCGGTCTATATCGACCGGCGCGACATCAAATGCGCCTGCGTCGGCGGCAGCAGCAAGGTGCCGCTGGGCTTCGTCTCGCTCACCGAGAATGTCATGATGGCCGCGATGGCACTGTGGATGGCGCGCATGTGGTTTTAGCTCAAGGCCCATCGATCATTGATGTAACGCAGGGCTCGGCTATCGAGGGGCGTCGATTCGCCCCACGGAGCCCCGCCATGTTCAATCGCCGCCAATTCCTTGCCGGGGCCACGCTTGCCGGCCTTTCCGCCCCAGCGATCCTGCGCGCCGAAGGCGGCCTCTTCCGCGAATTCCCGTTCAGCCTGGGTGTTGCGGCGGGCGATCCGGCGAGTGACGGCTTCGTCCTCTGGACGCGCATCGCCCCCGAACCGATGGAGCGCCACGGCGGGATGCCCCTCGTGAATTTCCCGGTTGATTGGGAAGTTGCGAGCGACGGCGGCTTTCACGATGTGGTCGCAAAGGGGACCGAACTGGCGCGCCCCGAACTCGGCCACAGCGTCCATGTCGAGGTCGCGGGGCTCCAACCCGACCGCCCCTATTATTACCGATTCACCGCAGGCGGCGAACGCAGCCTGCGCGGCCGCGCCCGCACCCTGCCCGCGCCGGGCGCAAAGGCCGACGCGCTGAAATTCGGGGTCGCCGGATGCCAGCATTTCGAGGCGGGCTTTTTCGGCGCCTATCGCCACCTCGCGCGCGAGGACCTTGCCTTCGTCTATCATTATGGCGACTTCATTTATGAATATAGTCAAGATTATCTGTTCGACGCCGGCCTTCCGAACCGGCCGGTGCGCAAGCACGCGTTCCGCAACCTGATCGACCTTGGCGACTTCCGTCTCGCCTATGCGCAGCAACTCGGCGACATCGACCTGCAGGCGGCGCGCTGCACCCACGCATTCCTGTCGAGTTTTGACGATCATGAAATCCGCAACGACTGGGTTTCGGACTTCGACAATTGGAAGCTGGGCCTCGACGGCAACGACCCCGAAGCCGCGCCGCCCGAGGTTTTCATGCTGAAGAAACAGGCCGCGATGCAGGCATGGTATGAACATATGCCCGTACGCAAGGCGCTACTGCCGCGCGCCGGCATGGTCGCGCTCAATCGCGAATTCCGCTGGGGCGACCTGATGGCGATGCAATTGCTCGACACGCGGCAATATCGCAGTGACCAACCATGCGGAGACGGCTTTAAGCCGGCCTGTCCGGGGGTGTTCGACAAGAAAGCCGAGGTGCTTGGCAAGGCGCAAGAAGAATGGCTGGGCCGCAACCTCGCAAAGGGCGGCGCGACCTGGAATGCGTTTGCGCAGCAGGTCACGATGATGTCGCTCGACCGCCGCCGCAAGCCCGAGGAGCCCGCGAAGATCCTCAATCTCGACAGCTGGGCGGGATATGAAGCGCCGCGCGAGCGCATCCTGTCCCGGATGGCCGGGCTCAAGAACAATGTCGTCCTGACGGGCGACGAGCACCAGAATTTCTGCGGCGACCTTGTGCTTCGGGACAAGGTCGTCGGCGCCGAGTTCGTCGCAACATCGATCTCGAGCGGCGGCGACGGCAGCGACCAGCGTGTCGGCACCGATATGTTCCTCAGCCAGAACCCCGAACTCAAATTCGCCAACGATCAGCGCGGCTACGTCGTGTGCGACGTCAATCGCGACGCCTGGCAGACACATTTCATGGTCGTCGACAAGGTGACGACTGCCGTGAACACGCTGTCGAAACGCGCGACGGGGGTCGTCGAGCGCGATGTTGCAGGGATCAAGATGGCATGATCTGTCGCCGGACGGTCACAAAGGCGCCATAGCGGAGCGCCCATGAATCGCCTTTTGTCGCTGCTGCTCGCCTTGCTCGTTCCTCTCGCCGCGCACGCGCAGGACGGGGGCGTGCGCAAACCCGTCACGCTGCTGATCTCGATCGACGGCTTTCGCGCCGACTATCTGTGCCGCGGGATTACGCCGAACCTCTCGCGGCTCGCGGCCGGCGGTGCGCATGGCAAGCTGCGCCCCTCATTTCCCACCAAGACCTTCCCCAACCATTATGCGATCGTCACGGGCAAGCGCCCTGACAACAACGGCATCGTCGGCAACAATATGATCGATCCGCGGCGCGCCGGCGTGAAGTTCAGCCTGGGCGAGCCGAAACAATCGCTCGATCCCTTCTGGTGGGACGAGGCCGAACCGGCGTGGGTGACCGCGGGCAAGGCGGGCGTGCGCAGCGCGACGATGTTCTGGCCGGGGAGCGAGGTCGCGATAGACGAGGCACGCCCCGCCGACTGGCTGCGCTACGACGAGCATGTCGGCTATGCGCAGCGCGTCAACACGATCCTCGACTGGATGCGCCGCCCCGCCGATATCCGCCCCGCGTTCGTGACGCTCTATTTCGAGGCGGTCGACAGCGCGGGGCACGAATTCGGTCCCGACAGCGCGGAGGTCAACGCCGCGATCGCCGAGGTCGATGCACATATCGGCGAGCTTGTCGCGGGCCTCGCGAAGCTGGGCCAGCCCGTGCAAATGATCGTCGTCGCCGATCACGGCATGCGCGCAATCGACGCGAGCCGCGTGATCCAGCTCGCCGACCTGATCGACCTCCCCAGCATCATCGCGGTCGAAACCGGCCCCTACGCCGCGATCGAGCCCGCCGCCGCGACCGACAACCGCGTGCATGACGCGCTGCTGAAACCGCACGAGCATATGCGCTGCAACCGCCGTGAGGAATTGCCGAAGCGGCTGCATTATAGCCAGAATCCGCGCGTCGCTGCGATCATCTGCATCGCAGAACCCGGCTGGACGATCCTCGCGGGATCGCCGACATGGCCGGTCAGGGGCGGCGCACACGGATATGACAATCAGGATCCCCAGATGCTCGCGCTGTTCATCGCGAGCGGCACCGGCCTCAAGGGCGACGTCGGCATTGTCGACAATATCGAGGTCTATCCGCTGCTGATGTCGCTCCTGGGCGTCACGCCGCTTGCCAGCGACGCGGCAGGCGTTCTGATCAGTCGCGCAGCACCGCCATCGCGCGGATCGACGCGGCCGGGGCGTTGACGATCTGGAGCTGGTAACGTCCCGGCGTCACATCATATTCGACCAGCTTGCGAATGCCCGAACAGCCCGGCCCATGGCCGTGCGCGACCGATTTCCGGGCCACGCCGTCCTGGACAAGATCGATCCACGCGCCCGCGTCGAGGGCGATCATGAGCCGCCCCGCCTTTTTGACCTCGATCGGGATCATCCCGCCGAATTTATGGACGTCGGGCTTGCGCTTGGGGGCGGTGCCGTAGCGCAGGCTTTCGAACCGGTGCAGCGGCAACATGGTCCGCGCTGCGCCGAGCGGCGGCCAGTCGGCGCCAAGGTCGTCGCCGTAGGCATAGATGGTCCTGCCCGCCGCGTCGCGCGACCAGCCGGCGAGTTCGGGCGGCAATAGCGGGTGCGCCGGGCAGGATGGCGCGGGAGGCGCCGGCACGGCGGCACCGGGCATGGCTGCGGCGATCGACAGGGCGATTATCCCGACCTTCATCCTATTTCCTCCCGAACAATTTCTCCACATCGTCCATTGCGAGCTTGACCCACGTCGGGCGCCCATGGTTGCACTGCCCCGAATGCGGGGTGACTTCCATCGTGCGGAGCAGCGCGTTCATTTCGGCAACGCTCAACGTCCTGCCCGCCCGCACCGATCCATGACACGCCATGGTGGCAGCGACCAATTCGAGCCGCTCGCTGAGCCCAAGCGCCGCGTCGTAGCCGGCGAGGTCGTCGGAGATGTCGGTCACGAGCTTGCGGCAGTCGATCGCGCCGAGCATCGCGGGCGTTGCGCGGACCATCACCGCCGCCGGGCCGAAGCGTTCGAGTTCGACACCAAGCGCGGCGAGCTGCGGCGCCGCCGCCTCGAGCCGGTCGCATGCGGGTTCGTCAAGTTCTACGACTTCGGGCAGCAGCAGCCCCTGCGAGGGCACAGCCTGCCCGCTCATCCCGCGGCGCAATTGTTCGAGTACCAGCCGTTCGTGCGCGGCATGCTGGTCGACGATGACGAGCCCATCCTCGGCCTCGGCCACGATATAGGTTTTCGCGATCTGCCCCCGCGCGATACCGAGCGGATGCGCGTCGGCCTGCGGCACGGGCGCCACCGCGGGCTCGGCGCGGCCCATCGGCAGCGCGTCGCTCGGCGGCGAGAAACCGACAATGCGGTCGCGCAGCAAGGCGGTCGTTGCCCGATCCTCGTCGGCGCCGAACAGGTGCTCGGCGGGCGCCTGCGGATGAGGCAAATGCGAGGCGAACAGAGTCGGCGCCGGTGGCCGCGGCGCGACCGCTTCCTGCTGCCAGGCGGCGAGCGCCGCCTCGGCGGGACGCTGGACGCTGCGAAAGCCATGCTCGTCGAGCGCGCGGCGGAGCCCCCCGACGATCATGCCGCGGATCAGCTGCGGATCGCGAAAGCGCACCTCGGTCTTCGCCGGATGCACGTTCACATCTACCTCGCTCGTCGGTACGTCGAGGAACAAGGCAACGACCGGGTGGCGGTCGCGCGCGAGCAGGTCGGCATAGGCACCGCGCAGCGCGCCGACGAGCAGCCGGTCCTTGACCGGGCGGCCATTGACGAAGAGATATTGATGGTCGGCGATGCCGCGATTGTAGGTCGGCAGACTGATGACGCCGCCGAGATGCACATCGCCGCGGTCGAGATCGACCCCTATGCTGTTCGCGACGAGATCGCGGCTGGTGAGCGCCGCGACACGCGCGACCCGGTCCTGCCCGCCCTGCACATCGAGCACGCGGCGCCCGTCATGTTCCACCACGAAAGCAATGTCCGGCCGCGCCATCGCAAGCCGCCGCACAGCGTCTAGACACGCGGCATATTCGCTGCGCGCGCTGCGCAGGAACTTGCGCCGCGCGGGAACGCGCGCGAACAGATCCTCGACCATCACGCGCGTGCCCTGCGCAAGCCCCGCGGGTCCCTCCGCCGCAACGCCGCCATTGTCGACGACGCGTTTCCAGCCATCGCCGCCCGCGATCCGGCTTTCGAGCGTCAGCCGCGCGACGCTCGCGATCGACGGCAGCGCTTCGCCGCGAAACCCCATCGTCGCGACATCCTCGATCGCGTCGGTCGGCAACTTCGACGTCGCATGGCGTTCGAGGGCGAGCGCCATATCGGCGGCGGTCATTCCGCAGCCATCGTCCTCGACCTCGATCCGCAAAATTCCGCCCTCGGCGATTCGCGCGGATATGCGAGTCGCACCGGCGTCTATGGCGTTTTCAACCAGTTCCTTGAGCGCTGCGGCGGGTCTTTCAACCACTTCACCGGCTGCGATCCGATTTACGAGCTTTTCCGGCAGGCGACGTATTGACATGGGGGCTCTCCTAGCGCAGTCGGACGCAAATCGCGACCCACCTGCACAGCCTGATCATTCCGTCCAGCCAGTCCCCCCGGACGAGCCGGAATCTCTCCCTGATTGAAGCTGTCGCCGGGACCGGCGCGCGGAAGCAAACACGACAGGGGCACGGGGCCGTTTCGGGGGCCGAGGGCGCCGATGACAGGAAGCAGTATAGATGTCCTTCTTTTCCCGCTGGCTTAAATTCAACTCGCAAGACATGGCTATCGATCTTGGCACCGCGAACACGGTGGTTTACGTGCGCGGCAAGGGAATCGTGCTCAACGAGCCCTCGGTCGTCGCGGTTGAAACGCTGAACGGAATCAAGCGGGTCAAGGCGGTCGGCGACGATGCGAAATTGATGATGGGCAAGACGCCCGACAGCATCGAGGCGATCCGCCCGTTGCGCGACGGCGTCATCGCCGACATCGACGTCGCCGAACAGATGATCAAACACTTCATCACCAAGGTGCACGGCGGCAAGCCCAACGCGTTCCGCAGCCCCGAAATCGTGATCTGCGTCCCATCGGGTTCGACCAGCGTCGAACGCCGCGCGATCCGCGATGCCGCATCGAACGCCGGCGCCAGCGAGGTGTGGTTGATCGAAGAGCCGATGGCCGCCGCGATCGGCGCCGACATGCCGGTGACCGAGCCCATCGGTTCGATGGTCGTCGATATCGGCGGCGGCACGACCGAAGTCGCAGTGCTTTCGCTCCGCGGCCTCGCCTATACCACGTCGGTCCGCGCGGGCGGCGACAAGATGGACGAGGCGATCGTTTCCTACGTCCGCCGGCATCATAATCTGCTGATCGGCGAAGCGACTGCCGAGCGGATCAAGAAGGATTTCGGCATCGCGCGCATTCCCGCCGACGGTACTGGCCTCACGATTCACATCAAGGGCCGCGACCTCGTCAACGGTGTTCCCAAGGAAATCTCGATCAATCAGGCCCAGATCGCCGAAGCGCTGTCCGAACCGATCGGCACGATCGTCGAGGGTGTGCGGATCGCGCTCGAAAACACCGCGCCCGAACTCGCCGCCGACATCGTCGACCAGGGGATCGTCCTGACCGGCGGCGGCGCGCTGATCGCCGAACTCGACGAACTGCTGCGCGATGCGACCGGCCTGCCGGTCACGGTGGCCGAAGATCCGCTGACCTGCGTTGCGATCGGCACCGGCCGCGCGATGGAAGACCCCGCCTTCCGCGGCGTGTTGCAGCAAGCTTGATACCAAGGCGCTGAACCATGGCTCGCCCGGCACATCGGCGTCCGGGGCAATCCCGAAAGGCCCAGTACAGCCTGTTCGCTGCCTATGTCATTGCGGTGACAGGGGCGGTGGCCGGGCTGCTTTTGGCGATCCTGTCGGTGGTCGACCCCGTGGGTTTTGCCCAGCTGCGCGTGGCAAGCCAGGAAATTACTGCGCCGATCGCGCGCGCATCGCGTTCGGCGATCGGATCGATCTCGGGCATCGATGATACGGTCGGCGCTTATGTCCGCGCGGGCACGCAGAACCGGCGGCTGCGCCGCGAACTTGCCGACACGCGGCGCGAACTGGTGGCAACCAGTTCGTTGCAGGAAGAAAACCGCCAGTTGAAGGCGCTTCTCAGGCTGCAGGAAACCGACAAGACCGCGCTCGCCAACGGCTATCTCCTCACATCTACCTCAACGAGCAGCAAACGTATCGCGCTGCTCAGCATCGGCCGCAATCTCGGCGTCGCCGCGGGCCAGCCGGTGCGCGGCGCCGACGGATTGATCGGCCGCGTGCTCGGCGCGGGGCCATCGGTCTCGCAAGTGCTGCTGCTGACCGACGTCGATAATATCGTGCCCATCCGCCGCGCGCGCGACGGCCTGCCCGCGCTCGCCAGCGGCCGCGGCAATGGCGACCTCGACGTTCGTACGCTGAACATCGCGAACAACCCCTTCAAACCCGGCGACATCCTTGTCACCTCGGGAACCGGCGGGCTGTATCCGCCCAATATTCCCGTCGCGATCGTGGTGCGGCGACAGGACGACGGCGCGCTCGCCCGGCCGCTCGCGGACCCCGGCAAGGTCGATGCAGTGTCGGTGCTGCGCCCCTATACGCCCGACAATATCGAAGCGCAGGGCTTGCCCGGGCCCGCGGCCCCCGCCCCTGCGAAAGCACCATGAATCAGAAAGGGCCGCGCCTCGGCGAACCGGCATCGCTGTGGCGGATGCGCATCGTGCCGATCGGGACCGTGATGTTCGCCTCGGCCCTGCCGCTGATGCTCCCTCTGATCGCCAATTCGCCGGTCCTGCCGCCGCTCGGCCTGCTGTTCTTCCTCTGCTGGCAGTTGCTTCGCGCCGAAATGTGGCCGGTGTGGATCGGTCTGCCGCTGGGGCTTTGGGACGATCTGTTCAGCGGCGCGCCGATCGGAACCGCCGTCGGCTTGTGGACGCTCGCCAGCATCGCGATCGCCTATTCCTCGCAACGTATCTATTGGCGCGGCTTTTTCCACGACTGGGCGATTGCGGCCCTGCTCGTGGCCATCGTCCAGTCGCTCGCGGCGCTGATCACCCATCCGCACGCGGATATCGGCCGGGTGCTGGGCCTCGTCCTGCCCCAGATCGTCATTTCGGCGTTGCTCGTGCCGCTATTCATGCGCCTGACGGGCAAGTTTGACAATTTCCGCTTGAAGCGCCGATAGACTGGTTCCAACCCGCACATGCCGAAGAAGAGTCCGCCGATTACCGAAGCCTGGAGGGGCATAACCTTCACCCGCCGCGCGCTCGTGGTCGGCGGGGCGCAGGCGGCGGTCGGCGTGGCCCTCGCGGCGCGGATGGCCTATATTTCGGTGGTCGATAACGACCGCTATGTCCTTGAATCGGAAAGCAACCGCGTCAATCTGACGCTGATCCCGCCGCGGCGGGGCTGGATCGTCGACCGTAACGGCAAGGCGCTCACGAACAATCGAGTCAGCCTTCGCATCGACATCATCCCCGACCGGCTGCACGACCGGAAGCTGGTTCTCGGCCAGCTCCAGACATTGCTGCGGCTCGACGGCGACGCGATGGAACGCATCAACCGCGACCTCAAGGCCGCTTCGGGATTCCAGCCCGTCGCGGTGAAGGAGGACATGACCGAGGCCGAATATAGCTCGATCCTCGTCCGCCTGCCCGAATTGCCCGGCATCGCGCCACAGCGCGGCTTCGCACGCAATTACCCGACCGGCGCCGCGGTCGGCCATCTGATCGGTTATGTCGGCGCGCCGAACGCGGAGGAATATGAAAAGGCGAAGGATCCGCTCTACATCACCCCCGGCTACAAGATCGGCAAGGACGGGCTGGAGAAATATTTCCAGGAGATGCTGAAAGGCGAGCCCGGCGCGCGGCGCGTCGAGGTGACCGCGCGCGGCAAGGTCGTCCGCGACCTGTCCACCCAGGCCGATGTGCAGGGCAAGACTGTCCATCTGACGATCGATGCCGATCTGCAGGAATATGTCGCGCGCCGCATGGGCCGCGAGTCGGGCGCGGCCGTGGTCATCGACTGCCACAACGGCGACATCCTCGCTTTCGTCTCGATGCCGAGCTTCGACCCCAACAGCTTTTCGGACGGGATCAGCACCAGCGAATATGCTTGGCTGCGCGCCGACGATCACCAGCCTCTGATCAACAAGGCGACGCGCGGCCTGTATCCGCCCGGATCGACGCTGAAGCCGATGGCCGCGATCGCCGCGGTTGGGCATGGCGTCGATCCCAGCGAGCGCCATACCTGCATCGGCGGATACCGCTTGGGCAATCGCTTTTTTCGCTGCCTTGGCACGCACGGCAGCCTCGACATGCCATCGGCGATCATGAAAAGCTGCAACAGCTATTTCTACTGGCTCGCGCACCGGCTGGGCTATGACGCGATGGCGCCCACTGCGCGCCTGCTGGGGCTCGGCGAAGAATATCAGCTTGCCGGCAGCAACCAGCGATACGGCACCATTCCCGACAGCGCGTGGAAGATGAAGAAATACGACCAGCAATGGTCGGCATCGGACTCGCTGAACGCGGTCATCGGACAGGGCTATGTCAGTGTCAATCCGCTGCAACTCGCGGTGATGACCGCACGGATCGCCTCGGGCCGCCGGCTCTACCCGCGGCTGATCAACCGCGAATTCAAGAACGAGCCCCTGCCCTTTTCGGCCGAAGCTCTCGCCGCCGCGCGCCACGGAATGGACCTTGTCGTCAACGGCCCCGGGGGGACCGCCGGACGCAGCCGGCTTCCGCTCGACGGCATTACCATGGCGGGCAAGACGGGCACCGCGCAGGTGCGCGGGCTCAATACCGGCAACGGCAGGGCCGGGACGTGGAAATTCCGCGACCACGGCCTGTTTGTCGGCTTCGCGCCGGTGGACAATCCGCGCTATGCGACCGCCGTCGTCATAGAGCACGGCATGGGCGGTAGCCGCGCCGCCGCGCCGGTGGCAAAGGATTTCATGACTTTCCTTTTCGACCGCGAGAAGGCGATGGAAGCGCTCGCCACCCTCGAAGCCGGTTGGGGCGGAACGATCAAGGAACGGATGGACCGCGATTATGCCGCGTGGAAATCAGGTACGGCGAGCGACCCCGAACCCGGAGTGCCGCAATGATTCCCATTCCGCCAGCGATCCAGCGTATCCCGTGGAAGCTGATCGCGATCCTGAGCGGCATCGCCGGCTTTGGCCTGCTCGTGCTCTATTCGGCGGCGGGCGGCAACTGGTCGCCCTGGGCGCTGCAGCAGGGCGCACGCTTCCTCATTTTCTTGTCGATGGCCTTGGTGATCGGGCGCTTTCCCCTGCGCATCTTCGAGGATTTCACCTATATAGCCTATATCGGGGTACTCGTCTTACTGTTCGCGGTCGAACTGCTCGGCTTCGTCGGCGGCGGCAGTCAGCGATGGCTCAACCTCGGTTTCATGAATCTTCAACCGTCCGAATTGATGAAGGTCGCGATCGTCGTCGCGCTCGCGCGCTTTTATGCGCAGCTTCCGCCCGGCAACACGCGTACCTTCACCGCGCTGTGGCCCGCGATGGTGATGATCGGACTCCCCGCTGCGCTTGTCATGCTCCAACCCGACCTCGGCACCGCGCTGTCGATCTGCGTGGGCGGCGTCGTCGTGATGTTCGTCGCAGGCCTGCCCTTCTGGTGGTTCGGCAGCACCGCCGTCGCCGGCCTCGCGGCGCTGCCCGTGCTCTTCTCTTTCCTTCACGACTATCAGCAGAAGCGCGTGCTGATCTTCCTCGATCCCGAAAGCGATCCGCTTGGCGCGGGCTATCATATCAGCCAGTCAAAGATCGCGATCGGTTCGGGCGGCATCGGCGGCAAGGGCTTCCTCAACGGATCGCAGAGCCACCTCGACTATCTCCCCGAAGGCCATACCGACTTCATCTTTGCGACGATGGCCGAGGAATGGGGGCTGATCGGCGGGCTCGCGCTGCTCTTCGGTTTCTTCCTGCTGTTGCGCTGGTCCACGCGCGTGGCGCTGAAGGCGCGGACTCGGTTCGGGCAACTCGCCGCCGCAGGCCTCACGATGACGATCTTCTTCTACATCGCGATCAACCTGATGATGGTGATGGGGCTGGCGCCCGTCGTGGGCATCCCGCTCCCGCTCTTTTCCTATGGCGGCTCATCGATGCTCACGATCATGACCTGCGTCGGCATTATCCTGGCGATCGAAAACGACAGCAAAACCGGCACCCGGCGCTTTCACTGACAAAAAAGTGCAAAAGGCCATTGCCAACCATAGGACGCCATGATAGCGGGCCGCTCTCTTCACGACACGGAGGCGCTGCTCCCGGGTCGCGAATGCCGGAAACCGGCAGTGGACGCATAGCTCAGTTGGTAGAGCAGCTGACTCTTAATCAGCGGGTCCTAGGTTCGAGCCCTAGTGCGTCCACCATAACTTTTCCGCCAGTTTTGATTGATCGGGCGCCACGCCGCCGTGGTCAGTTTTGGCCTCACGTAATCGCCACGTAATCGAGCGCGGGAATTTGGCGTCATTCTCTGGTGATATTGTCGCCGATGGGATTGATCGACCGGATTAATCAAAACTTCTAAACTGAGCGCCTTTTCCGATTAACGCTGCCGTGCTATGCAATCCGCAGGGGAAGCGGGTTGCGACCGAAGACGGCAGCCCCCTTTTATGTCAGTCGCGGGCGCTGCCCCGATGACACCGCCAGATCGTCCCAGCCGCTTCCCTCACCCATCATTTACCTACCATCGGTATAGAGTGCGTCATGAGAGAGCGCAGACGCTACCATGAGCCACGACGCTACGCTGCGGCAGCACGTTATCCGCGGCGGCGATCCTCGTCTGTCGGCAGCTATCTCGCGACCGCCGGACTGATCGGCGCCGTGGCAGGCGGCGGCTGGGCGATGACGGACCCAGATCAGCGACAGGCGTTCATCGCGAACGCGAAGGAGGTCGCCGTTGATGCCGGGATGATGCGCGCGCGGGCGCCGCAGGAGGGCGACTTTTGGCGGCGCTGCGACGAAGCCCGAGCCGCCGGCACAGCTCCTATCTATCGCGGTGAGCCGGGCTACCGCGAGGGCATGGACGGCGACAATGACGGGATTGCCTGTGAACCGTATCGCTGATGATCGCGATCTACGCGGGATGCGGACAAGCCTGTGGCTGTGCGCACCCTTGCTGATGCTGGCCACCGCCTGCGACTCCGCCATCGTCGATGAAGCTCAGCGTGCGGAAGATCAAGGCGCGGTCGTCAGCAACGAGGCTATGACTTCGATGTATCCCGAGACCTTTCGTCCAGGCTCACCAGCCTATCTGGAACGGGATTTCGAAGCGGGCGCCAACTTCATCTGTGACGAGATCAAGACCAAGCACGGGCGCGACATCTGCTCGGAGCCCGACATCAATTGGCGATGAGGCTCGGCAGCGCTTACATCGGCATTGGTCGCTCACCAGACCAGAGCAACGACAGCTTCTCGGCAATCGCTTTCCATCGCGCAACGCCGGCAGCATCGCCTTCCAAGGCGAGATCGCCGATACGCTCCGCAATGTAGACTGCGGCGTTGTCACCCTGCTCGCGCTCGACGAGCAACGCACATGCCCAAAGTTCTCGCTCGGGCGTAATCGACATGCTTCGCCGCTCCTCCGTCACCCGAAATTGTGGACCTCTCCGGCAGCCATAGGCGGAGCGGCCCAAAATCAAGATCGCCCGATTCGGCGCTTTCCGTTTCCTTAGCGCACCTTGCGCGCCCGCCCGCATGCCGTGGGCGAGAATCAAGGAGACGGTCATGAATATGCACACTCGCATCGATTTACCGCAAGGTGTCCACCACTGGACCCACGACGGCTCATCGCTTCCCGATTGGGTGAAAAGCGATGTCCGCGGCGAGATGTCGCCCAACGGCACCTTCCTTATCAAGACGCCGGTCGGAACGGCGCGCGTCCATCTCGGCAATGTCGTGATCCAGCATCAAGGTGACCTCTGGTGCAGAAATGCCGAGGAGGTGCCTGATTTGGTCGCCTGCCTACGAGCGGAGGAACTGGACAACGTGACAGCGATCGGCCCGGGAAAATCGGCGCAGTTCGGGACAAAGAGCAAATCGGCAGCGAAGAAGGGCTTCCGGGCGATTGTCGGTGCGCCCCCGATTATTGAATGGGTGGCGCCCGAGCATCTCAGTGTTGACCCGACATATCAGCGATCCATCGATAACGAGGCATCAAGACGTCTTATTGCCAGCATTGCCGCCTCCTTCGACTGGCGACTCTTTTCCTCGCTGATCGTCTCAGCTCGGCCGGACGGAAGCCGTGTCATCATCGACGGCCAGCATCGCTGGGCGGCAGCGGTGCGCCGGGGCGACCTGGTTCACCTGCCATGCTGTTCGTTCTCCTATCGCACGCCTGCGGACGAGGCGCGTATGTTCATTGCAGCCAATCGCGCGCGGAAAGCAATGAACCGCCTTGATGATTTCTATGCGGCGCTGGCTGCGGGCGACGAGGACGCGCTGGAGATAAACCGTCTCGTCACCGAAGCTGGCCTTTCAGTCTCGCGAAGCATGTCGGTCGTTGCTCGAAAGCCCGGCGAAATCACGTTCACTTCATCGATTGCGACAGCCCTTCGGCGGCACGGTGATCAGGTGGTATCCGCGGCCCTGACGTCAATGGCCGAGGCATTCTCAGGTACCATGGTCGCCCAAGGGTCGTCAGTTTTCAACGCACTCATTCTTCTATTTGCCGAACCTCCAAAGGGATTTGATCCCGACGCGCTGGCGCCGGCGCTGCGCCGGGTGGATTCGGGTGGCTTCCGAAATATCATCCGTGATTTGCAAGGAAGCGAAGAGCGAGCCGTGGCGCTGCGAATTGCTATCGAAGCCGCAATGCTGTGTGAGCCGATCGTCGAAGCAGCATAGTCATAGGCAGGCGGCGTTTCGACGTCGCCTGCTTCATTCATCGACGGGAGGTAGTGCCCTCAGTTTTTGGCTTTCATCGTAGCGCTCTTCATCATCATGGACACCGGCCTGGCGTCTACTCGCAGCGATGCCCCCGCCAATATCGATCCCATCGTGCAGCGTAGCCATCACGGACCATCGCGCACGATATATCACCTGATTGCGGCGAGACGCAGAACGCAGCCGTTCGGTTACCGCCAGCGCCACCGGCAGATCGGCAGCGCATCGTTGGGCCCCTTACGGTGATATGGCCCGTCGAGCGCGTTCCCGTCGCCTTGCCTACCAAGCTGGCGAGATGATCCCGTGCCGCGCGCGGATCGGCGGCTGGGCACGGATGGCCGGGGCTGCACGATCCATCCATTTCACGCGCTGCGATTCCGGACAGCCGGATATGTGGCCCCTCGGCGCACCATACGGGCCCGTCGCCATCCCAAACGGCGGTCGGCGTGCAATTGAACGATTGACCGGCAGGCACGATGGAAGCGGCGAATAAGGTAGCGATAATCATAATTGGGAGACGCCTCAGCCAGCATGCGGAAGGTTGATTAAGATCGGAGCGAAGGTGCTCGATTGGATATTGGCGTCTAGCGGCAGGAGCAAGTATAGGCGACTCACTCTAGGGGGAGCAGATCATGAAAAAGTTAGTAGCGGTGGCTGCGGCTATCGCCGTTGTAGTGAGCGCACCGGCGGTGGCGCGTAAGAAGCCCGATGAGCCGACCGATCCGAATATGCTTACGCAGGGCATGGTTCAGATGACGCTTCGCGTAGGAACCACGACGCAGGCCGAGATTATCGAGACCTTCGGCGCGCCAAATATCACGACGATGGATGCAAGCGGCAATCAAATGTGGGTCTATGACCGGCATGCCACCGTCACCACCGATAGCTCGGGTGGGTTCTCGATCGGCATTTTGGCCGGGGGCGGGAGCGACGTTGGCGTTGGCGGCGGTCTCGGATTCGGCAAGCGCAAATCCAAGTCGACGACCTCAAGCCGAACCATGACGCTGGTCATCAAGTTTGATGGCCGGGGTGTCGTGTCAGACTTCAAGAGCCGTTCCAGCTCATTTTGATCAGGACCACGAACATGAAGAAAATTGCAATTCTCGCTGCCGGCGCGATGCTCGCGTTTGGCTCGGCTCCCGCGATGGCGAAAGACAAGATCGAGCTTTCGCCTCTCCAACTTCAAGCGATGCAGACGAAAGAATTTGAAGCCGCAAAGGAACCCGTCTTCGCATCGGTCATGTCGGTGCTCCAGGATGCCGGGTATCGCATCGAGAACGCGGACCTTGCGACTGGCTTGATCACCGGCATCGGTTCGTCAAAGGGCAAGATGGTTTACAGCCTATGGTCGGGGTTCGGTAAGTCGAAGAAGACACCGATTGTTTCGACCTATATCGAGCAAATGGGACCGATGACCCGCGTTCGCCTGAACTTCGTCATGGCTAAGGTGAAATCGTCGCTCTACGGCTCGCAGCCTCAGGACGAAGAACCGATCTTGGAAGCGGAAGTCTATCAGGACGCGTTCAATAAGATCGACCAGGCCCTTTTTATCCGGGCGAGCATGATGCAACCGGCTGCGCCAACTCAGCCTGAGCCAGTGCCAACCGCCACGCCTGCTGCGACCACTGCCGCGGTTCCGGCTGAGCCCACGCCGCCACAATAACGCGTCGAACGCCGCCAGTTCACAAGCTGGCGGCGTTCGCGTCTTCGATCGACCGCCTCAGACCTTCTGGCGTGACCCACCACAACGCGGCGAGCTTTTCGATTTCGTCGCCCGTAGGTTCTGCGTCATCGTTCAGTTCCTCAATCCGCGCGCGCGTGATGCCTGCCTTGCGCGTGATCGTCTCCCATGGCGTGCACATTTGCCCGAGCCATGCGTCCATCCAATGATCGCCATCCGCTATAGTTCTCGCGACCGGATGCTCGGGGGAGTAGTCGACCACCTGCTTTTCGACCGGGCGCTCGCCCTTTCGGTAGACCATATCAGGTGCTCGCGGAGAACAGGATGGCAAAGCCGACGTTGGCAGGATCGAGGCGAGAGATTTCTGCCGCAGCCGCATCCTTGGCGGCGTCGTGGGCATTGAGTGCGTGCAAGGTGGCGCCGTGCTCCCTGAAATGCTCGTCGGTGCGCTCGTCGGGCCCCAGCCCTTCCGCGAGTAGCAAATCGACAGCGGCAGCCTGCACCGCTTCCCGAGCCGAGATGCCTTCGCGGGAAAACACGGCATTGGCCTCCGAGATCGCAGCATCGCGCGCCTCTGGCGTCAATTTGTCCTGACCGTAGATCGTGAGGCCGCTCATCGTTCAATCCTCGTATAGCCGCGCGCGAACGTCCGAGGCCATTGTATCGGCCGTCGTGGCGCGGGTCAGCAATTCCGGGTTACCGGTCTTCGCAGCTCTATCCCGGTACCGGCGAGCGCGGTCCTCGATGAAGTCCGCTATACGGTCGGCATCGGGCTTTCCATTGTGTCCCGGCGTCACGCGTGCACCTGGTTGGGCTGGAACGAGATGATGCTGCCCGGCTGGATCGCGCCCAATTTCCGGGCAGCATTGAGCACGTCGAAAACCCGCTTGTTCGCGCGGACGTGGGTCGGGTCGATATTGAAGCGCTTATAATCTTCCGCCCGGAGCTGCTGCACGTCGATGCCGGACTCGCCCAAAATGCGATAGCGATGTGTGAGATTGTCCAGATCGGCCGCGGTGACGCCGTGCTTTTCAAGCACGCCCTCGACCTCCTCGCGGGCCTTGTCGACCGCCGCTTGGCTGACACCTTTCGCAACAAGTTTGAAGCCGCGAAAGCTGATCGCTTGCACGTCCATTTTCATTCTCCGACTCGATTCTCGATTGCACAAATGTTCCACCAATGTTCTCATTTGTCGAGTCATGAGTCGAGAGCTAGCGAACCCCATCGGCGACCTGTTCGATGCCGCCGTCCGGCATCGGACCATCAAGGCGTCGTGCCAATGCGGAAACGTCGGTATCTTCGATCCGCACGCGCTCTGGTTCCTGTTCGAGCGGAAGGGATGGAGCGACAAGCTACCCGCGGTGCGCAAGCGGATGCGCTGCCTGCAATGCTACTATGCGAAGCGAAAGCGCTCGCTCGCGATGCTGGAACTAACTTCCGAGGATCACACGCGACAATTGCCGATGCCAGACATTATCGAATGGAAGCGTCAGCTCAGGCGGCGCAGGTAGCCGGGCGAGCGTGCGCCATATGTCGATCAGCGAGATTGACGACGGGCTCAACTTCATGCCGGCTAACCGGTGTCGATTTGTCCACAGCAGTGGCCGGCAGCCAATATAGGAACCGCCGCACCAAAACCCCGACGATCGGCGCGCGCAATGAGTCGAAAAATAGCGCCGCGACGAAGAAGCGAACAAAGCGATCTTCCTGCTCCTTGTTCAGCTCGGAAAAGATCGATCCGCTACCGCGCTTACGCGACTTGCTCCGGAACAGCAGGGCAAAAAAGAAAGCCACAGTCAGCCACCCCGACCCGATGGCCTTTAGGATAAACTCGACCATGTCTCCCGCTCGCGGTGGTAGGTTGCGATCTTCCAGGAGAACGTGAGCGCTTTGCTCAACGAGAGGCCACACCGAATGGGCCCTTCTGAGCAGCTTCGTGTTGAACCGCAAATAGGCGGCGAAGATGAAGGGCGCGGCCAAAAGGGCTACGCCAATGAGTATGATCATTGCACCAACCCCGTCATCATTTTCCACGAGGGCGATTTTGACGCCCAGCAGCTAATTTTCTCTTACCTTCATTCATTCTGGCATCGAGCTTGCGCTTCTCTGTGCGACCGTCAATGTATGCCTTCAACGGTCCGTTTGGCAAGCAACAAAGGACTAAGGCAATGGTTGCCATAACGAACAGAAATACAAATGGGTACGCCTTCGCGGCCTGCAATAGGCCGATAAGAAAGTTCCCAGCCTTTTCGGCCTTTTCTAGTGATTCGGTCGCCCCCATTTGATTCGTCAATACAGAGATAGCCAGAGGTGCCAAGCCTCTACATGATAACGGATCACGCCATTTTGGAACCATTGACTCTGAGTGGCGGACCGTCATCATCTCCCGATGTGCAACCTCTACACCAACAAAACGGCGGTGCAGGAGATGGCGAACCTATTCGGAACGCCCGCCACCTACGGCTCCAACGCGCCTGAGGAAGTCTACCCGGGCTATCCTGGCATGATCGTTCGCGAGCACGAAGGCGCACGCGTCCTGCAATCCATGACATGGGGCTTCCCCGTCCGCCTCAAGGGCATGAAGCCGACCAGCAAGCCGAAGCCGGTCAACAACGCGCGCGATGACAAGTTGCTGACACCGTTCTGGAAGCACTGGTTCACGACACCGGCACACCGCTGCCTCATCCCGTTCACGGCGTTTGCCGAGGCCGAGGGGCCGAAGGGCAAGATGACGCGAACGTGGATCAGCGTCGACGATCAACCGACCGCGGCATGGGCGGGACTGTGGCGGCCGACCGACGAATGGGGCGACTGCTATACAGGCGTCATGGTGAATGCGACCGAGGAGCTATTCGACATTCACGACCGGATGCCGGTGATCCTGCATCCTGACGAGCACGATGCTTGGCTGAACTGTCCGGCAGAAGATGCCATAGCGCTGGTGCGCAAATACCCCGCGAGCAGACTCGTTGTCGATCGGACAGACGATCCGTGGTTTAAGCGGGCGGCGAAACCCGTTGAAGGGCCGACGCTCATTTGATGCCGCGACTTTGGCCTGATCCGCGCGACAATTCGCCCGAACCCAAATTCTTCCTCTGGGCCGTCGTGGTTAGCGGGATCGGCTATTATTTGCTGAGTTGGTGGCCGCGCTGAAGTGATTGCGAACGGCGGTGCACCAAAAACCCCGCCGCACCGAGGAGGAGCGACGGGGCTATCCTCGGGTCGCAAGAGGACGGCGCGCGAGTAGCAAGCTGTGGTCGAACTGCAACCCACTCCGATCGCGGCCTAAACTAAATTTGGGGCCGGACGGCGAGGTTAAGGGTCAAACCTTCCTGGAGATGACCAGTTTTGGCGCATCGGTGCAGCGCGCGCAGGCGCCGCGGTATCGTTGATACAATGGTGTTTCTTCCAAAGTGCCGGTCACTGCTTGCACCTGTTGGCGGCGGGCGAGGCCCAACGATTCCTGCAAGCAGTCATCGCACCAAGGGGCTGGCGTCGCGTCGATAAGCTCAATGATACGTCGGGCAATAGCTGTCATAATTTGGACCAATCGTTTGAACCGCAAGGGGAGCAGGCAGTGCCTACCCATCGCAAGCGCACCCCGGCGGCTGATGGCAGTTCTTATCCTTCGCAATGCAGCTATTCCCGCAGGCCTTCCCCTTGCTGCATGTCTTGCAGCACGCGAATGCCTGAGCCGATCCGCATAGCGGCGCATCGGCTGCTATCGGCACTACCAACAGCGCGATCGCTGCGAGCAAATGTTTCATGATGCCCTCCCCCGAGAAAGACGGGTGTAGCAGGAATAGGATCTAGAGGCGAATCTGAGCGCACTGGCTAGCCCGTCGTTGGTCATCGCGACGGTTCACAAGAAAGGGCTCCGACTTTGCAACCGAAGCCCTTCCGGCATTTAGCTCCCAGCGTCTCGGGGTCTCAAGAGACGCCGGTGGCGCATGGGAGAATATGCAGATCCCGTCTGGGGTCAACGAGCAGTTGGGTGGCCCCGCCGTCTGGGTCGATGGGACGGCGGGGTCGCCGACTCAATAACCATTGGCGGTAAAGGATGGGTGAAACTCTCAAATCGAGAGCAGTTCCGCTTGCTTCTCTGCCCCCCGTGATCGACACTTTTCCCACTGGTCGGCCGGGCGAATTGGGACGTCACGGCCTTAGGGCGGAAGCTTGAGACTACCCGCCCGCCAGTCGTAAATGTGAGCAGCCAGATCGCTCCAACGGTATCAGCTCACCAAACCTGCGAACTGCTCAGGGGCTCCAACCGAGATATGATCTCCAAACGGCGGATGTGAATAATCGATCAGATGATCCCCGCGTCTGGAATCGTGAATGCGAAACATTACCACCGTGAACCTCTCGACGCGGCTAAACACGGTTCGGTAAGCCGCTGCGATATACAGATGCGTCGCTGTGACTTTCTGCGGTTCACCGTCATGGTCGCACGACACGCGAGGGGTGAAGGGTCTATCCGGGAAAAGATCGCACTCCACCCAATCGATCCTTCCCGACAGAAACTGGGCAACGGTTTCGTCGATGTGGGCTTTGGGATCATCGCCAAATGCCAAGCCCGCGAAATATCGAAACCGCACTGCGGGCGTGGAGCCCATGTTCACAAATGCGACTTTGAAAACAAACCGGGGTGAACCGTTTTGCATCCGAAATCCGATCGGCTCAATGTTGTCTATCGCCACCCAAGCGCGACTTTGCGCTTCCATACTTTGGCGAGCGATCCCGTTGGCTCGATACGCGAGAAACAGCGCCACCAAGACGCCGGCGAAACTCAGGCCGCTAATTCCAGCCGCAAACGCTGACCATCTCACTCCTTCCGCTGCAGCATCTGCCGCCTTCCATTGAGCGCAAAGATCCGAAGATCTAACTTCTCTGCCCGCGGCGCAGCCACGGTCCGGTGTGCTGACGGCTGGGGCAATCGGAGAAGGAGAACCGATCCTTTCGGCTATGGTTCTCGCCGGTTCCGGGGCGGTTGGCGCCTTTGCAGCGAGTGCGAAAGACGCAAAGGCTGTAAGAATTGCAATCCGTCGTTTCTGCATAACTCCCCCCGACTAACGTTTTTGCGGCTGGCCAATCGCGATCTGATTTACAGAGTCGATCCCTCCCGGTGGTGCTGGAATGTCCAGTGTTTCCATGGTCAGTTTGGCGACGCCGCGGTCCAGAAGACGGAAAATGTGGTGCATCCGATCGTGAGGAAAAATCACAACTTGGCCGGGCCTGAAATATTCACCCAGCACTTCGAGACGTTTGTGGGACGCGCCACTCAGGACCCCGCCGTCATGGATTATCGCATGGCGCAGAAGTCGCAAATCACCAGCAATGGGTAGAAAGATTTCGTTCTTTTCTACACCGAGCGACAAGGCCAGCTCATGACGCGTCACGTAGTCCCAATAGGTGAAAACGAATATGATGATCGCTTGGCATATCTGCTGTTCATTGCTGCCGTTGCGGGAGTTGGCTTCGAGAAATTCCTTTGACAGCCGGGTGGTCTGCACCACGACATCCGGCGCTGTCGGATCCTTAACCGAGGTGTGAACGATCGATGGCACGCCCTTGCTGTCGAGCTTGCGTCGCGCGGTCTTCAAAACCTTCGAGACTTGAATGCTGATCTCCCGGTGGTTCGATTGATACGCCGCGCACGCATCGGTGTAGGCTCCCTTCTGCATCCGAAGGAAATCCTGAAACTTCTGCACCGCTGCAAGAAACGCCTTATTCTCTAGGCCCAAGCTGCCGCCCCCTTTGCGGCTTCATCTCATATCATTGAACTAACTCAAAGCCCTCCGGGATCGGTGCCATTTCAAATCCTGACGGAATTGGAGGATTCTTGACCTCACCGCCGCGAAGCAGTTCTCGCGCGATGGCCCGCGACGCCTTGGCCGTCTTGTCCAATTCGTCTTGCTTGCCTTCCTGATCCAGCTGCGACCACGACGGTTCGGCCAGAAGCATAGCGATCTCATCCCGCAAGACAGGACCGGCGAGCGCCTGATAGCGGTTATATTCCGCATCGGAGAGCTTCTGTCCGCCGACCTTCCGGCCCAGCTTTCCAACCTTCAGATTATCGGCAAGCAGCGCTGCCACGATGGGATCGTTGGTTTCTTTCGACGCCCAGATGGGCGAGAGAAAATCCGGCCCGACGCCGCCCTGGCTAACGATCGGCTGACCCCACATGTCGCGACGCGGAAGAAGATCATCGGACATGCCGGGAATGCGCGACTGGATATAGCTCATGGTGTCGGGAGCCTCGCGCATCGTCGGGTCCATCCACCGCGCGACCTGCGAAACCCCGGTCGGGACAGCAAGCGAACCAGCAAGCCGCTTCACGAACGTGCCGCCGCTGCGCTCTGGATCGTTGAGGGCTTCCATCATGTCCGACACGCCCGACAGCCACGTCTTGTTCGACAGGTTGCCAAGGATGCTGGCGACAATGAGGCCCGCGCCTTCCTCGCGCTCGGTTTCCGTCATCCCGTCGCCCAGCGTCGCCATATCAGCCGCGGCGCCAATGGTAAGCGCGAAGGGATCGAGCCGCTTGTAGCTGTAATAGGTGTCGCCAAGCTTCACGCTATATTCCTGCCAGCCCGACGCCCGAAGCTGGCGCAGACGGTTTTGATCGGACGGTGGCGAGCCGGTGATAAGCCCATTCACGGCCATCTCCGCAAAGGCCGCACCGAACCCGGAGCCGACCATAACCCGCGCAATCGCCAAGTCGCGCTTTGGCCCGCCCGCTGCAAAATCCTTCCGCCATTCCTTGAGCAGCGGGGCGGCAGGGGAGCGCTCGGCAGCAAACTTGAACAGGTTTGTCGGCGTGCGGACGAACGGCAGAATAAGCTTGAGGACGGGGGCGGCTTGTGTGGCGCGGGAGACAGGACCGGCAATTTCCCCCAGCGGGCGCTGGAACGTCACGTAGCGCCCATAATCCAACGCGGATTCGATCATGTCATCAGTCGGGTTCGCGAAAAGCTCAGCCGAACGAGCGCGCAGCGCATCGCCCTTCAATCCTTCTGCGTGCGCCTTCCTCATCGCAAGCCCGGTCAACTCCATGCGCCGCGCCATGCCTTTGAACAGCTCGTCTTCTGCGGTCAGCAAGCGCGTGGGCGTGCGGATAATCTCGCCCTTGAGGCCACTAATTGCCTTTTGCCCCTGATCCTCGACCTTGGACACGAAATCGGACGCCTCGCCCGTCCGCAGCGCGCGGGCAAATTCGCGCGCGCCTTCCTTGGCACCCTGCAACATGCCGACAGCGCGCGAGCCGACTTCCGAGAAAGTGACGCTATCAACGGCATCGCGGCTGGCGACGCGTCGGGCGGCACCCATCCCGGCAGCCACCGCATGTTCGGGAATCTGTGCAACGCTGGTCAGCGTGTTGCTGAGCATGTTGACGACATGCGTCTGCGGACCTGAGAGGAGCGAGTTGATCCACAGTTCGACCAGCTTGTCGCGGAACCGGGGCTTGCTCGCTTTCTCGATAAAGCGGTTTAGGTTCGCCGGGTCGGCTTCCAGATCGATGATGGCGTTCGCTGCGTCTTTCAGGCGGGACTTGCCGCCACCAGAGTTGACCAATTCCGAAAGCACACGGCCGGGAACATCACGGCTATCAGCCGCCATGCGGAAAGCCGACAGCGCGCGGCCTGCTTCTGCGGTAGCGCCCGCCACCTGTTCCTGAATAGCCGTATGGCGAACGAGGGCTTTGCGAAATGCCGCCAGCAGTTCGTCGCCCGGTTCATCACCCGCCCGCTGGATGCGGCGAGCCATGTTGACCAGCTCGCTTGCGGACTTCCCAAGGATGGCACGCGCTGCATAGGCTTCTTCGGCGTTGAACGCCTGCCCCTTGCGCCGGGTTAGCAAATCATCGGCGCTCATTCCCAAATCTTGGGCCAGTGCGCGCGTCTCGGCCTGTGAAATCTGCCCACGCCTGGCGGCATCGAATCCGCCCGCGATATTCTCCGCGATCTTGAGCGCCTGCCCGATGTCCTGGGGGGTGTCGAGTTTGTCGATGCGGACGTTGCCCACCTTCGACACGACAGCGTTATTCCAGTCGTCATAGGCCGTTGCCGGGGGAGTGTTTGCGATTATGTCGTCTAGGGTGGCCGGCTGCCCCATATCCTCTGCCAGAGGTGCGCCTTCCTGCCGTGCGCGCTCGACGGCAAGCCGCTGGTCGCGGGCCGCGTTGAACGCGTCAATCTCGGCAAAGTCATCGGGCCGGAACGTGCGATTGACCCCCCGGTAGGTATCGCCGAGCGCGGTCACAAATTCATCAACCGACGGGCGCGTGGCGTAATCCGGGAAATAGCCCGCTTCCCATGCCCGCTGCGCCATTTCGTCCAGCGTGGCGCCGCTTTCGTCATTGAGCAGTGGGCCTAGGCGATTCTCGCCTCCGGCAAAGTCATCGCCCCGGCGCGGCGCGTTCGACAGGCCAGCGGCTTTCAGCTCACCCCGGAAGTCGGCAACGCCGCCCTCAGAGCGCACATAGGCCACCAGATCGAGCGGGCCGCGACGATTGAGCATGTTGTCGGGATTGGCGCGCGAGGGGAATTGACGGGCTTCCAGAACAGCCCGTTCGTTCGGTGCGCGGACCTCAGGGTAAAGCCCGTCATTCGCCGCCGCAAATTCGTCGAGAGACTGGATTTCATTCGCGGGACGCGGCAGCACGTCGCCGGGGACAACCCTCGCCGTCGCGGCGTTAATCATCGCCTCTGTCGGGCCATCCATCATGCGCGTGGCCCGCGAGGCATTCACGTCGATGGTATCGGGGATGCGCGGGGACGATAGCGACGGCATAGCGTCCTCTGCGTCCATATTGGCGACTGAGGGGCGATCAAGGACGAAGCCGTCGGGGATCGGAGGCAGCGAATCATCAACCGGCACCGGTGCAGGCTCACCCAGCTTGGGGAGCGTCACCGGCTCGGCGGCTGCGGTTGGGGCGGGAGCGTTCGACAGGGATTCGGCGATAATCTGACTGGCCGATGGTTTCCCCGTCCGCCGCGACAGGAGGTCTCGCACCACCGGCGACGCGACATCTATCCCCTTGCCGAGCGTCCCGCCCACGACCGCGCCGCCCAAGGCATTCAGGGGGACATTTGCAAGTCGCTGGCCTAGCGTCCCATCGCCCGAACCGAAGCCGTAGATTGCGCCCTCAGCGGCGCCAGCCCTCGCCAACCCCGCAGCACCGCGCACACCTCCGCCGAACGGCAGGGCAAAGCCGCTGGCAAGCTGACCGCCAGCCCGCACATAAGGATGATTGGTTTCGTCGTAATCGATGATGGCGCGATTCTGGCGCAGGTTGTTTTCGTAAATGTCGCCGAACGACCGATCGCTGTTGAAGATGCTTTCGCGGTAAGGTGTCATGCCGAGCGCATCCGGCACGGCGCCCATTTCATCGAGAAAGCCCAAGGGATCGCCAAAGCCGCGCAAGCCAGCCCCTAAACGGCCATCGCCGGGATCAATGAGCGGCAGCGGGATCGGGGCGCTACCGCCCGTCCTGCGGGCCTCGAAGAAGGCCGACACGTCGCGAGGGTCGAACGTCATGCCGTTCACTTCCGCGAATTGTGCGAGGCTTTCCGGCGTGGCGTCAGGCGATGACAGGAGCGCGCCATAAGCTTCCTGCACTTCGGGCCGCATCCCGGCGAAAGCGTTCTGCTTCTTGAAATCTGCGAGGGTGGCGGCGTCCCAGCTGGAATAGTCGATATTGCCGATACGCTGACCCGAACGAATCGCTTCGATAAACTCCTGGTCGGCAACTTCCGATGCTTCGCGTCCTTTGGCTTTCCAATAGGCGTCAAGGTCAGCCTGGCTGAAATTGGGATCGCCCGACTTGTTGGCAAGGAAGCCGAAAAAATCGCGTTCCTCTGCGTCGGTGAGACGCTGAAATTCGGGCCGCAGTTCCGGCAGATCGCTGGTAAAGACCGCCTGTTCGTCGGGACCGATTTTCAGGTTCCAGCGGTCGGCCTTCCGGTGAACGTCCGGCGCCAGATATTGCGTGGCGTGCGCGCCCTGATTGTTCAGGCGGCCGAGCCGTTCCGCCTCCAGATATTCAGCACGGCGCTGCGGATCGTCGCCGAGATAGTCAGGTGCGGCGAGCCCCTGACCCTGCCAGAGCAGCGGCAGCACATTATCGAAGCCGCTATTCTCGGTGACGACGACCGGACGCCCGAATGTCTGTTTGCCAATGCCGCGCACGTCCGTCTGCGGGGTGATGAACCGGTCGAGCGCATTGGTGGAAAGCTGTCCAATCGGCACCGTGCCGCCATCGGGGCGATACCCGAGCTGATCGCTTTCGAAGGCGTCATAGCCATAGAGGCGAGCATTCGGGCCGCCCTGCAAGCGCAGCGTATCGCCGTCCACGACGCCGCCCGACGCGATGAAATCCATCAGGTCGCGCTTGGGGTCGGGCTCGTCCAGTTCCCAGCCGGGAGGAATCGGAGGACGGCTGTCGCTCACTGAACCGGCACCCACTGACCATTGCGCAGCGTCATCTTCTCGCCAGTCTTGGGGTTGCGGATCACCTGACCGCCGGCTGTGCCGCCGCTCCGAGGCTTCCCGGTGCGACGATAATAGGTGTCGAGCGCCTGCTGCTCGCCAGCCGTGAGCGGTTGACCCTGCGAGACCTTGCCCAAGATCGGGGCGATGACGCCTGCGATCGTCGGCTTACCCCTGCCTCCACGACTGCCGCCGGACGGCCGGGGGTTTGCCTGCAAATAGGTTGGTGTCTGACGAAGCTGGAGGCGGTTCTTCTGGCGCTCACCCTCCATCGACAGGCGGTTTTGCTGCCGCAAGTTTTCGAGGAACTGCCGACCATCGTTAGCGGTCGGGCCAGCCGTGCGCAGGACGTAATCCGCCATGGCGTCGTTATACTCGTCGGTCCCCGGCTCGAATCCCATCTGATCGGCATAGAGCTGGAAATCCTCGGGCGCGTCGTAAAGCACCTGGCTTTCGCCGCTCACCGGGTTGTAGCTCACCCGATCCTCGCCCGACATGAAGAACTGCGGTTTGCTCTGCTCAAATTCCTGCTGCCAGAGCCGATCGGCAAACGAGCGGATATTCTGATCAAGGTAGGGATTCGTCAGCGCCTCAATGATCGCGTCGCTCGGTCGATACATCTGCGTCGGCACCGCTCCATTCTGCGGACGCGCCATTAGAGCGCGGGCGATCTGGTTTTCCTGCTCTGTCCCGGTAATCAGGGCCGCGGCAACAGGATCGACAGCCACCGTCTCGCGCCACGCTTCGGGCGGCGGCGGGGCTTGATCGATCGAGGGTGGCACATCAGGCAGCATCGCCGAACCCGAAGGAGCGACGGAACTAGGCGGGATATCGACAGGAGCGATACCTGAACTAGCGGCCGGCTGGCCGTAACCCGGCTCGGACGGTGGTTGCGTCAGAAGCTCCGCGATCCGCCTGCCATCTGCGGCGTTGGCATCTGCGGCTTTTTGCGCCTTTCGATCCCGCAATGCTCCCAGCACGTTGTCAGCAACGCGGCCAAGCCCCTGCGACCAATGCTGCACCGGTGAGTAATCGGATTGCATCTGACGGGCGGCGAGCGCGCGCTCGCGGGCAATATCTTCCGGCGTCATGCGCCGACCGCCTTGGCCCCAGATGAACGGCTGCTCAGGCGGACGCGCCATCTCGGCCAAAATGTCAGGGTGGATTGCCATTAGAACGCCTTTCCTCGGAGACCGAAAAGCCCCCCGCCTGAAATTGGGGCGGGGTCTGAATTGAACCGTGCTTGCGCCGCGAGCGCCTGTGCCATGCGCGCGCCGTCCGCAGCGTTCGCCTCCGCCGCGCGGTTCGCGTTCCTCATCTCCAGCGCACCGTTGATGTTGCCCGCCACGCGAGCGAGGCCCTGCCACGGCGATTGAATTGGGCTATAATCCCCCTGCATCATGCCCGTGGCTCGCTTGCGCTGGGCGGCGATGTCCTCAGGCGTCATGCGCTGACCGCCGGCACCCCAAGTGAATGCCGCAGGCTGAGCTGCGGCTGGCTGGGTCAGAAGCGTAGCGATGTCAGGCGTGGCGGCAGGTAGACCGTAGGGCAGCATCTCAGTGGATCCTCACGCTATCGACGGCGGCATTGCCGTCAGATTGAGCGGCAAGCTGCCGGTCCTCTTCCATGACCCGCTCCATGACGGAGGCGGGCATGGCGGCTGCAATTCGTTGAAAGCACTGGTCGGCAACTTCATGGCCGGTCGACGCAACGCGCTTGTAAAGGCCGACACCCTCGATGAGGCGGACCTGCGCGAGCGGAAGAACGCCGGTCAGTTCGTAGAGGTCCGACGACCGGATCAACGCATCTGCCAAGTCCAGTGCGTCCTCAAGATCGCCGTGGCTCGCAGCGAGGCGCGCCATCATGACCTCACATTCGGCACTGCCGGTAAGCTCAAACAGCAACGACGCATCGCCACCCGCTATGACAAAACCCTGCTCTCGTTCGAGAGCTTCCTCAACCTCGCCGCAACGCGCCTATGGCTGAAGTCTTTTGTCAACACGACCTAGCGCGTCCACCATTTCCTTCGATCGCGTCAAGATGGCTCCTCGCCGACTTTGGACGGCGTGTTGGCGTCTTTCGGCCAGAAGCGCAGAATGAGATGCATCGGGTAATATCCGGCCCCCCCCCCGCCGCGGATCATCGCTGCCGGTGCCGAACGATATGGTCGACTACCGGCCCCGCGGTAAAGCCGTGAACCATGGTCGAAAGCAGGATCGTGAGCGCGATCGTCGCCCAAAGCGGCCCCTCGTTCACCAGTTCCAGATGGCTTGCAGCATAGCCGAGGTAGTAAATGGAGCCGATGCCCCGCACCCCGTAGAAGGCGATCACGAGCCGTTCGGCCTGGGGTAATCCGGTCCGGAGCAAGCTGACCCAGCCGGCCAACGGCCGCACAACGAACAGGAGGCCGAGCGCGATCGCGGCATGCGCCCAGTCGAGTTCGACGAACAAGCGGGGAAAGGTCGCGCCGATCAGCATGAGGAGCAGCGCCGTAAGCGCAAGCTCGATCGCTTCGTTGAAGCCATGGAGTTGGCCGTGAAACGCATGCTCGGCCTCGACGCGGCGTAGCACGACCCCGGCAACGAAACAGGCGATGAAGCCGTAGCCTTCGGCAAGTTCGGTCATGCCATAACAGAGCAGCACGCCTGCGATAGCCAAAAGCCCGGACGCCGTGTCGGCGAGAACATTGCCGCGCGGGATCACGAACAGGACGCGTCCCAACACCCAGCCAACGGCAGCACCCGCTGCACAGCCCACCGCGATGCGATACAAGACGTCCAGCAACAGCCATTCGCCCAGCATGGCGGCCGAGAAGCCCGTCGTCCCCGCCAGCAAACCCAGATAGACGAAGGGGAAAGCGAGGCCATCGTTGAGTCCTGCTTCGGTCGTGAGAGTAAAGCGCACCGGATGCTCGCCCCCTTCGGTGGGCGGTCCCACCTGCACTTCGCCCGCGAGCACCGGGTCGGTCGGGGCCAGTACTGCACCGAGAAGGAGTGCGCCCGCCAGTGTCATGCCGGCAAAGGCGAAACCCATGAAAGCGACAGCCGCTATGGTGATCGGCATCGCGATTGCCAGAAGCCGGATCGTCGGCCGCCATCGCCGATAGTCGGTGACATTGTCGATTCGGATGCCGGTCCCGAACAAGGCGACGATAACGGCAAGTTCGCTGGCGAGTTCCCAGAAAAGCGGTGCCTGCCGTGGATCGAGCGCCTGCGATATACCGGGGAATATCCAGTGGATTGCGATGCCGAACAGGATAAGTAACGCCGATGCCGCAGGCTCGCGTCCGGACAGGAAGCGCGGGAGCCAGAATGCGGCGATCATAACCGCGCCGACAAGCGCCATTCCGAGATGATAGCTGCTGAAATCAAAGAAGGGTTGGTCTTTCATCCGTCCTGCAATGTTGTCGTGGAGCAAAGGAAACGCTGCGGCGTCTGCCACCGTTCCCCTGAGCCCGCCCGTCCCTAAGCGGACGACTTTAAGCCGTGCGCGCCGACGCGATCGATGATGTGCACGACGAAACTCGGCAGACCGCGCGTGATTGCGCTGGCAGACAAAAGGAAGAGGCCGAGGCGACGCATGTCACCTCGGCCTCTCCCCACGGGAATCGCTTCTGATCGGGTCGCGTGATCAGAAGGCGATGCGCGCAGTGACCCTTGCACCATGGGCGTTGCGGTCCGATGCCAGCGTGCCTGTGTAGGCAGCACCGAGCCGGAACAAACCGGAGGTGAATTCGAAACCCGCTTCGACCTCGGCCGAATTTTTGGGGATCACGGTGCCGAGGATTTCGAACGCCGGTCCGCCGGCCGTAAAGCGCGACACGATCGGCGCGCCGCGGTCGCCCGATGCACGGTTCCATGCGGCCGAGACATAGGGCTGGAAGCCCGGTTTGCCCGCATTGAACTGCGCCCGCGCGCCAAGGCTGAAGAAGGTCGTCTTCTGATCGGCCTTGCCGACCGTCAGCGCCGCATTGCCGCCGGTTTCGGCAAAGGCATCGCTGCCGGTGTCGACATGCGCCAGCCGGGCAAAGGGCGTCACCGCCATGTTGCCTGTGACGAAGTCGTAACCGATTTCGCCGAAGATCTGCAGCGTATCAGCGTCGCGCTTCGATGTCAGCGTCTGCGCCAGCGGCGCGCCCGCGATGCCGCGGCTGGTGTCGATATCGTGCCAGGCATAGCTGACCCCCACGGTTCCGCGCAGCCCCTCGCCGCCGCCATAGGTGGCGTGCGCGGCAAGATATTTGCTGTCGACCTCGGCCCGGTCATTCCGGCCGTCGAACCGGAAGTCCGAACTGCCGATCCCTGCCGAAAGCGCCGCGGCGAAGCCGTTGCCGCCGATGCCGACCCCTGCGATCAGACCCTTGTGATCGGTATCCATCGCGAAATTGCCGCGATTGGCGTCGAAATCGCCCCAGCTGCCAAAGGCCGAGCCCCAGACGAAGGCGCCGCCTTCTGCGGGAGCCTTCATCCCCATCAGGCTGTTCCGCAAGTGCCGGCTGTCGTCGGTCAGGCCGCTGAGCGAACTGGCGAGGATTTCGCCCGACAGGTCGCCAAAGCTCGCCTGCGCGGTCGCGGCATTCTGCACCAGAACCGCTTCGTAAAGCGGGTTGTCGACCCCGAGCGCCTGGACCGCGGTCGCAACGCTCGTCTGATTGAAGCCGATCGCGATGTCGGCAAAATCGATGTCGTTGCGATAAAGCGACAGCGTCACCGAATTCATGCTGTAACGCAGCAGCGGATCGAGGAAGGCAAGGTCGCTCGTCACCGTCCCGAAGGTGCCGGTGATGCCGCCCGCGCCGGTCAGGATCACATAGTCGGTCCGCCCGTTATATTCGCCATTTTCGGCTAGAACGGCAACGCTGGCCGTGCTGTCGATCGTCACCGCACCGGTGGCGTCGAGGCGGTCGGCTTCGCCCGCGGCGTTGACTTCGACCTCATAGGTCGAACCGGCGGCAAATGCGAGGTTGCCATTAACCGTCAGCTGGCCGATCGAGTTGCCCGGCGCAAGCGTACCCCCGTCGCCGACCGTCGTCGAGCCCACGCTGCCGTTGCCGCCGAGCGTCCCGCCGCTGTTAACCGTAACCGGCGAGACGATCGAACCGTTGACTGCCAGCGTACCGCCGTTGACCGCGGTCGGGCCGGTATAGCTGCTGTCGCCGGTCAGGTTGAGCGTCCCCTCGCCTTCCTTGACCAGGCTGCCGCCACCCGAAATATCGCCGCCGAATTCGGTGTTTCCGCTCTGCGCCACGGTCAACTGGTTGTCGCCGATAACGACGCTCGCTCCCTCGTCGCCTTCGAGCCCGCCGATGGTCTGGTCGTTGCCCGTAATGTCGAGCGTGCCGCCTTCGCCGAGGTCGAAATTGGTCTCCGGGTCGATGATCCCGCCGATCCGCACCGATCCGCCGAGGATGTTCGTCACACCCTGAAAGGCATAATCGCCCATGAACGCCAGGACGCCGTCGCCCTTCTTGTCGAGCGTACCGCTGCCCGAAAAGGCGCCAAGGAAATCATAGTCATCGGACCGGTTGAAAACGAACCGGCCGTCGTTGACGATATTGCCCGCGAAGCTGCCCTCGGTCCCGCCGGCGCCCAGCTCGAAAAAGCCATCGCCCTCGGTCTTCACGTCGCCCTGAAGCACGCCGGTCAGCACCAGCCCGCCGTTGGAAATGACCGTGCCGCCGGTATGCGCGATATTCGCGGTATCGACGGTGAACACGGCATCGCCGATCAGTTGCAACTGCCCGGCCCCGTCGATCGTCAGTTCATCGAGCGCCGAGACGGTTTCGTCGGTGCCGAAATTGAGCACGAGCAGGCCGTCGGTCCGCACTGTCGAAGTGAGGATCGGCGACGAGGTGTCCCCGCCGCCAAGATCGACTTCGTTGACCTGGAGCGCGCCGCCCTCGGCGACCGCGACATTGCCGAATTCGCCGACGAAGCCGGAGGTCGACCAATAGCCGGCGGCGACATTCAGCGTCTCGAAACCGCTGGCCGCCGTAAGCTGCTGCGCCTCGGTCAGTTCGAGGATGTCGCCGTCGAGCGTAAGCGTATCGACGCCGTCGCCCGCATCGACAAGACCCGATATGCTGCTGCCTGTCTTCAGCGTCACCATGTCATCGAACGCGCCGAACAGCGCCGCGACGCCGTTGCCGCCGGTGATGGTGCCGCTGTTGACGAGGCTGGTCGCCGCCGCAGTCGATTCGATACCTGTTCCGGCGCTCTGGATCGTGCCGGCATTGATCAGGTCGAGCGTGCCTTCACCGCTGGCGAAGACGCCATAGGCCTCACCTTCGATCACCCCGCTCGCGCTGTTGTTGATCGTCACGTCGCCGAGGGTGCCGTGGAACACGCCGGCCCCCGCCACGCTGGTGATCGTCCCGCTGTTGTCGAGCGTCGCGGTCGAAAGATCGCTACCGAAACCGACGCCATAGCCGTTGAGGCCGTCGTCGCGGGTGCCGGTGATGGTGCCGCTGTTGACGAGGCTGGCGGTCAGTCCGCTGCGATCCTCGCCCGGGTCGGTGTTGATCGCGGTGCCCTGGATGAACATGCCGCCATCGACGCCGGTGATGTCACCGCCATTCTCGACCGCGCCGCCGCCCGAGAGGATGATCCCGAAACGCGTCCCGCTAATGTCGCCGCCTTCGGCGTTGACGACCGAGGCGCCGAAATCCTCCTTCGCCTGATCGGTGAAGGCATACATCGAGATGCCGTCGGAGAAGGTGGTGCCTTCGCCGCGGATCGATCCGCTGTTGGTGACGGTGCCGCCCCCGATCAGGCGCACGCCGTCGTTCCCCTCGCCCAGGATCGTGCCGCTGTTGGTCACCTGGGTGCCGATGGCGAGACCGACGAGCGTGCCGGCTTCCTCGTCGAACAGCGACGCGGTGGTGATACCCGCGCTCGCTCCCGAAATGGTGCCGCTGTTGGTCACGCTCGATGCCGCGGTGCCGATAGTGATCCCGGCGTCGGGCGGTGCGGCGAAGCCGTCATAGGTGCCGTTACCGCGGATGGTGCCCGCATTATCGACCGTCAGCGTGCCGCCCGCGCCGCTGTATATGCCCGATGTGGCGCCGGTGATGACCCCGCCGTCTTCATTGGTCACGCTGAGGTCGGCGAGCGAGCCGTGGCTGACGCCCTCGGCGAATTCGCTGCTGATCGTGCCGCTGTTGACCAGCGTTGCGGTCGACATGTCGCTGCCGAAACCAACACCATAGCCTTCGGTGCCGGTGCCGCCGAAATCGCCGAGTCCGGTAATCGTTCCGCGGTTGACGATGCTCGCGGTCAGCCCGCTGCGCTCCTCGTTCGGATCGGTGTTGAGCGCGGTGCCCTGGACATAGACGCCGCCCGAGGCGCCAAGGATTTCGCCGTCGTTCACGACATCGCCGCCGCCCGACAGGATGACGCCGAAGCGGACGCCGATGATCCGCCCCTCGGTCTCGTTGGTGACGAGCGCGCTATAATCCTCGTTCGCCTGGTCGGTGTAGGCGAACATCGACACGCCATCGGCAAAGGCGTCGATCTGGCCGCCGATCTCGCCGCTGTTCGTCACGCTGCCGCCGCCGATCAGGCGCACGCCATCGTCGTTATATCCGTAAATGGTGCCGCTGTTGACCACAGTGGTGCCGGTCGCGAGGCCCTGAAGCTGGCCGGTCGCGGGATTGAAATAATTGGCGGTCGTGATGCCGAAACGATTACCGGTGATGCTGCCGCTGTTGACGACCGAGCTGGGCCCGCCCGAAATGGTGACGCCCGCGTCGGGCGGCGCGTCGAAGCCCGGATTGACCCCGTCGCCATGAATGGTGCCTGCGTTGGTGAGGTCGAGCCCGCCGAGTTCGGCATGAACGCCCGACGCGGCGCCGGTGATCGTGCCGTCTTCAGCGTTTTCGATCACCGTCGTGCCATTGTTTATCGATGCATACACGCCGTCGCCGGCCGCGCCGGCGATCGCGCCGCTGTTGGCAACCGAGAAGCTTTCCAGATTGCCGAAACCGACGATCCCGTCACCCGCGAGGCCGTTGATCGTACCGCTGTTCGTGATCGCCCCGGTCAAGGGGGCTTCGCCATTCTGGATCAACACACCCAAGCCGTTGCCGTCGATCGCACCGGCATTGTCCACCGTGCCACCCGACGACAAAGCGACACCGGCGCGCACGCCGGTGATCTGCCCCTCGGCGCTGTTCGTGACGCTCGACACATAGGTAGCCGGATCCTGCCCGTCATAGGCGTACATGTTGACGCCGTCGGATTGGGCGTTGTTGAGGCCGCTGATCACGCCGCTGTTGACCACCGCGCCGCCGCCGACGAGCCGGACGCCATCATTATTGTTGCCCAAGATCGTGCCGCTGTTGGTCACCGCGGTGTTGGCTGCAATGAACGCCCCGGGACCCTGCGGCGTCGCCGGCTGCGCATTGGTGACGATCCCGAACTGCCCGCCGCGGATCGTCCCGCTGTTTGTGATCGCGGCATCGGCGGTCAGGATGTTGATCCCGTTCTGCGAATCGCTGCGGATCGTGCCTGCATTGTCGACCGTCAGCTTGCTGATCGCCGCCTGGATGCCATTGCCGCCCGATGCGATTTCGGCGCCTTCGCCATTGTTGACGATCAGTTCGCCGTTCGACTGTCCCAGGATCGCCCCGGCGGCCCCGTTGATGATACCTTCATTGTTGATCGTTGTCGTTTCCAGCGCGCCGCCCGCGAGCACACCGAAAAAGCCGAGGACGACGCCCTCGTTGTTCAACGTCGCGCTCCGCCCGGTCTGTTCGGGCGTCGCGCCCATGACGATCCCGAAGGGAACCTGGGCGCCGGGAATGGCCGGGTTGAACTGGCCGGTGGCCTGGATCCTGCCGCCTTCGTTGTTGATCGTTCCGCCGCCCTGCAAAACGACGCCAAAGGTCTGCCCCTCGATGATCCCCGTATCGATATTTGTGACCGTGCCAACGCCGGTGGCGTCCGCCGCGATGGCGTCGGGGAATTCGGTAATAACGACGCCGATCCCGTTGATTCCGCTGCCCGGCGCGCCGTTGAAGCCCTGGATCAGGCCGTCATTGTTTGTGACGCTGCCACCACCGGCCAGCGCGACGCCGTTGCCCGCGTCGCCGCGGATTATGCCCGTGTTGACGACCGTCGTGTTCGCCGCGCGGGGTTCGGGCGGCAATTCGTCGTCATTTTCATCCTCGCTGAAAAAATAGGACGTGGCGATACCGTTGGAACCGCCCGTGATGTCGCCGCTGTTGGTCACGCTCGATCCTGGCTGGGAGATGACGATCCCGCCGCTGGGCCGGCTTTCGATGCTGCCGATGCTGGTGCCGTTGCCCCGAATCTCGCCCGCATTGTCGACCGTTACCGGACCATTGTCGGCGTAGATGCCGATATCGCTCCCCCCGACTTCCTCGTCCTCGCCGACCACGACTTCCAGCAGCTCGGGCTGGTCGTTGTGGATGCCAAAGGCTTCCTGGGCGCCGGCGGACGAAATCACCTGTCCGATTGACAGACCGACGATCGCACTCGTGGCGAGCAGGCGAGATTTCGAAATGCGTGACATGATCTTTCCCCTTGACGTAGCAGGCAAGGCAAGAGGTTCGCCGGAGAGCCATCAGGCTCTCCGACTGGTCCACCCCGCCTTAGAAATTATGCGCCCCTCAAGCCCATCGGGTTCGATCACCCCCGGCTTTGTGCGCGATGACTAGAAGGAGGCGCGGCGTAGCGTCTACCCAATGTTTTTTAGGGTGATTTTGCGACAGGGCGTTGCTGCCCCCCTTGCGCACAGGCGCCCGGGACCGTTACGGAAGACGATCACCGGGGGGTGGGTCGCAAAATATGATGGGCGCGCGGAAGCGCACGCCCGCCGGGTGCTCGATGGCGCACCTGCTCCCCGCGCGGCGCGGGGTGCTGATGAAATTTTTATACGCGATTCTTGGCCTCCTGGTCCTTCTCGCCGCGCAAGCGGCGCGGGCGGAGGCGGGACAATTGCCGGTACTTGAGCTGCGGGCGCACGAAGACGCCCCGCCGCTCGCGCCTTTCGTGCGATTCGCCAAGCGCCCCGGCGAGACGCGCGCGCCTCAGCTAACCAGAATACTGGCCGGTCCATTGCAACGCATCGAGGGTCCGACGATTCATTTCGGACCGCCGGGCACCCGGACCGTCGTCCTGCTGAAGGTCCGGAATGCAAGCTCTGAACAGGGCAGCTGGATCCTGAGCACCGGCCGCGGATCGCTCAAGCATTTTCGGCTCTATGAGGCGCAGGGCGGCCGGCTCTCGCTGATCGTCGACGGCACCGATTCAGAGGCCGCGCGGCGCAACCTCGGTACCTATCAGGCTTTCAGCCAGGAACTCGTGCTTGCTCCGCGGCAGGAAAAGCTGGTCGCCATCGAGTTCGTCTCCGAAAATTCGACCTATATGCCGCTCCGAATCCAGAGCTATGGCAGCTTCTTCAAGGAACGGCGCGCCAATATCTCGATGGTGTCGGGCGTCGTCGTGGGCGCGCTGATACTGTTGCTGCTCAATTTCCTCTTCTTCTCGATCACGGGGTTCAGGGAATTTCTGTGGCTCGCCGTGGCGGAGGCGTTTTTCGCCCTGAATACCGTTCATTCGGAAGGCTATATCACGATCTTCTTCCTCTACGACCAACCGCAGACGGGCGTGGCGGTCGAGGATTTCATCAAATGCGGCTTCGCGGCGTCGATGGCGCAATTCTGCCGGAGCTTCGTCAACACGCAGGTCAATTTCCCCAAGCGCGACATGGCGCTGAAGGCTCTGGTCCTCTTCGCGGTCGGGGTCATGCTGCTCCAGCCGGGGCTCGCCGCCTATCCGGCGGGTATGCGGTTTTTTCTGCATCTGTCGGGGTGGCTCGTTGCGGTCGCCGTCGCGCTATTCCTCCCCTTCGTCGGCTATGCGGCGATGAGACAGCTCGGCTATCAGCTCTGGCCGCTTTTCGTGGGCTGGGCCAGCTTGGCCCTGTTCATCATCTACGCCGCCATTGCATCGATGGGCGTATTCACCTGGCTGCCGATCAACTGGCACCTCGCCGGTCCGGTCGGTCTGTTTGAATCGGTCATGGTCACGCTGGCGCTGGGGTTGAACCTCAAGAAAATCCAGCAGGAAAAAATTGCCGCCGACGCCAATTACGCGCGCTCGCTATCTGAACGGTTGGAAATGAGCGAGCAGGCGAAACGACTGGTCGAAGAAAAGGCATCGGCCCTGGAAACCGTGTATAGCCAGAATGCGCTGCTCCACGCGTCGGGGCATGACAGCCGGCAAGTGATCCTGGCGCTCAACAGCGCGGTCGACGTGCTCAAGCGACGCGACGGGGCCGGCGCCGACCGCGGGCTGGTCGAAATGCTCGAAAGTTCGGCGAGCTATTTGAATGAAATCGTTTCGACGACGATTTCGGGCGCCAATATCGCTACCGGCGATTCCGGTTTCGTCGCGCTCAGCAGCTTTTCCGGACACGCGCTCGTCGAACCGCTGTCGATGATGTTCAAAACGCTGTTCGCCGGCAAGAAGCTGTCACTCGATGTCCGTGTCGAAGGCGATATCACGATCATTTCGGACAAGCCGCTGTTGATGCGGGCGCTCGCCAACCTGCTCAGCAACAGCTATAAATTCACCCAGCGTGGCGGCGCGAGCATTGCCCTTTCCCTTTCCGGCGGACAGGCGGCCATCGTCATACGCGACAGCGGGAGCGGAATGCCGGCGGAGGTCGTCGCGGCGCTGAACAGCGGTACCGAAACCCGGATTCGCGCGGACGAAAAGGTGCAGGGCACCGGGTCGGGTTTCGGTTCGGCGCGGCGAATTATTCACAGATTGCATGGAACGCTGCAGATCGAATCATCGACAGCTGAGGGCACCCAAATCCGGATCCTGCTGCCGGCCGCCTTTGCAACTGCCACCCCGGTTTCCATCGAAGCGTTGCGCGCGCAGCTCAAGGACTGGACCTTGCTCGATTTCGACGACCGTCCGAGCTTTGAAGCGGGGTTGGCCGGCGTGGAGGGCCGCGTCGCCGCGCTGACCTACGACGACACGACGGTTACGCGCGGGCGGCTCAGCGAATTGGTCGATCTGGTCGCGATCAAGCCCCCGTGCCGCGAATTGCTCGCGCATCCGCTGTTCGCCGCGGACCGATCAGAGCAGATTTAGCTCGTTTGCGCGCTCGACGATCTTGCGGTTGTGCGGGGCGTCGAGCTTGCGCCGCAACTCGGCGATATGGAAGGACACCGTCGGCGGCGCGATCGACAGCCGATAGGCGATTTCCTTGTTTGTCTCGCCCTGCGCCAGATAATGGAGAATTGCCATTTGCCGCGACGACAGCGCAATCGGCGGCTGCTGAAACTTGCCGAGCGCCTCGCCGATATGCGGCGAGATATAGATGTCGCCCGCCAGCGCTGCGTCGCATGCCGCGACGATATGATCCAGCGGATCGGATTTGCTGACCACAGCACGCGCGCCAAGCTTCAGTGCCGAATGGATTTCGTTGAGGTGCGTTTCGCCCGTCAGGATGATCACCGTCATGTCGCGCGACCCGACGATTTCGGCAAGCACGTTAATTCCGCGAACATCGGGCAGGTTGAGGTCGAGGATCACAAGGTCGACGGGCTGCGACTGGACAAAGGGTCCCACCGTCGCCCCGCGATCGAGCGCACCGACGATCGCATAGCGATCGAGCGAATCAAACAGGAAACGCAGCCCGCTCTGGGTGATGCGATGATCGTCCACGATCAGAACATTATGCTTCACCGTCATGCCAGCGCCCCGCTCAGCCCCTGACAGCTATTCCGCCGATATCGCACCGGCCGCAACCCGAATAATATTGGGGTGACGCCGCCGTGATATTATCAAACCGGCGTCGCGACCCGGTCAGCGATCCGGGTTGCCGACACGAGAGGCTCAGTCGAGCAGCCGTTCGTTCACGACCTTGCCGCCCTGTGTCAGCCGCACGGCATTGCCGATTTCCTCGTCGAGTACAGGCCTGCCCGCTTCCTTGTCCCAGAAGGCCGAAAGGAAATTGAATAGGTTGCGGCTGAACAGCGCGCTGGTGTCGGCGGGCATCATCGCGGCGATATTCTTGGCGCCGATCACGGTGACGCCATGGATCTTCTTCGTTTCGCCCGGTGCCGATCCCTCGACATTCCCGCCGCTTTCGGCCGCCATGTCGACGATCACGCTGCCGCTGCGCATCGTCGCAAGCTGTGCGTCCGAAATCAGCCGCGGCGCGGGGCGTCCAGGGATCAGCGCGGTGGTGATGACGATGTCCTGCTTGGCGATGTGCGACGACACGAGTTCGGCTTGTGCCGCCTTATACTCGTCGGACATTTCAGTGGCATAGCCGCCAGCGCCCTCGCCCTCGATCCCCGCGACGCTCTCGACGAAAATCGGCTTGGCCCCCAGGCTGAGGATCTGTTCCTTGGTCGCGGCGCGGACGTCGGTCGCGCTGACCTGCGCGCCCAAGCGGCGCGCGGTCGCGATCGCTTGCAGCCCCGCGACACCGACGCCCATCACAAAAGCTTTCGCGGCGCTGACCGTGCCCGCGGCAGTCATCATCATCGGAAAGGCACGGCCATAGGCGTTGGCGGCGATCAGAACCGCCTTGTAACCGGCAAGGTTCGCCTGGCTCGAAAGAATGTCCATCGATTGCGCGCGCGTGATGCGCGGCATGAACTCCATCGCCAGTGCCTCGAGCCCGAGCTTCGCATAACCGTCGACGCGCGCACGTTCGCCGAAGGGGTTGAGCCCGGCGGCGAGCCAGGCACCCTCGGCAAAGCCCTTCAAAGTCGCCGGGTCGGGTCCCTGAATGCCCAGGATGATGTTCGCGCCATTCAGGACATCAGCACGCTTTCCGACGCTTGCGCCGGCAGCGCTATAATCGGCATCGGCAACAGACGCCGCCTCTCCCGCCCCCGATTCAACAGCAACTTCGGCCCCCAACCCAATGAATTTCTTCACGGTTTCGGGGGTCGCGGCGACGCGAGTCTCGCCGTCGGCGAGCTCTTTCAAGACGGCGATGCGCATCACGGTCCGGTCAGGACGCGATCAGGAGGACAACGCCGACGGTAACGATCGCCGTGATGATCGAACCGATCTTGAACAGGTTGATGAAACCCGCGTAGGTTTCCTCGGCCGACTTCATTTCCTGTTGTGCCATGGCTTTTCCCCTTCAGCGGCCGGATCGATGTCTTGAGCGCGCCGCGCCCGGTCCAGAATCGGCCTTCGCGCCGGTCTTAGCTACGCGCTCGCCTATGCTCAATAGCCGAAGGCAGCGATGCGCGGCAAAAGTCGAATGGCCTTAATCGCCCCTTTACCCCTATTGGGTAGACCTCAGATCATCCGCGGAACAAGCACATAAACTCATTGGTTCAGGGGCAGATTCGGAACGATGGCAAGCACGCGCGACACGCGAACAGTGATGATTGTCGACAGCGAGCCTGCTCAGCAGCGCTTTCTGGCGGCGTTGGTGTCGCGCGGCGGGTGGCGCAGTGTAATCGCCGCCGATACCGACACTGCGCTCGCCAAACTGGGCACGCAGGAAGGCATGGCGCTTGACGCCGTGCTGGTCGATCAGGGCGTGCCCGGCATGCCGGTCGCCGAATTCGTCGCCGAATTGCGCCGCTGGCGTCCCGCGCTGCCGCTCGTCGTCATCACGATGCGCAACGGGGTCGAAGTCGCGGTCGGCGCGATGCGCGCCGGGGCGAGCGACTTCGTTCAGAAGCCCATCGCCCCCGACCGCCTGCTCGAAGCGCTCGATCGTGTCGTGTCGACCAGCGGCCCCCAGGGCGAGCTGCGCCCGCTGACCGAAAAGCTTCGTGCTCCATTGGCGTTCGAGGAAATCATCGGGTCGAGCCCCAATTTTCGCAGCGCACTCGCGATCGCCGCGAAGGCCGCGCGCGCGCGGGTGCCAGTGATGATCAACGGCAAGCCCGGCACCGGCAAGGAAGTTTTCGCCCGCGCGATTCACAGCGCCAGCCCGCGCGCGCGCGGCGCACTGGTCATGGTCGATTGTTCGGCAGTCTCCCCCGGCCTGATCGGATCGGGGCTTTTCGGCCATGAGCGCGGGGCTTTTGCAGGCGCTTTCGATCGGCAGGTCGGCCGGCTCGTCCAGGCGGACGGCGGCAGCATCATCATCGACCATGTCGAATGCATCCCGCTCGAAACGCAGGCCAAGCTCGTCGAGTTTCTGAACAGCGGCGAAGTCCAGATGATCGGCGGTTCGATCCGGCAGAGCGTCGATGTGCGCATCATCGCGACGAGCGCCAGCCCGCTCGACAAGTTGATCGAGGCGGGCCATTTCCGCGAAGACCTCTTCTACGCGCTGTCGAGCGCGCAGCTCACCCTGCCCTCGCTGTCCGAACGCCGCGGCGACGTCGGCCCGCTCGCCCGCCACTTGCTTGCCCGCATCGGCGGGCTGCCGGGCATGGGGCCGATCGGAGTCACCGACGACGCGCTGCGCCTGCTCGCCGCCTATGCCTGGCCGGGCAACGTCCGCCAACTCCAGGACGTGCTGTTTCGCGCTGCGGTGGGCAGCACCACCGACGTCCTCACCGCCGCCGATTTCCGCGCGATCGAGGCGACGCTCGGCGGCGGCACGGCCAGCGACGGCGAGGTTGCGATCAACGGCGAGGCGATCGGTGTCACGCTTTACCTCCCCGACGGCAATCTGCGCCCGTTGGAGGAGATCGAGGCCGACGTCATTCGCCTCGCGATCGGCCATTACCGCGGCCGCATGAGCGAAGTCGCGCGCCGCCTCGGCATCGGGCGCTCGACGCTCTATCGCAAATTGAGCGATCTCGGCATCGATACCGCCGCCTGAGGCGGGCTTAGGCGGCCGTGATCGCCTGTTCGATCTGGTTCGTGTCGCTGTTGGTCAATGTCTTGGCGATTTCGCCAACCAGCCGCTTTTCCAGTTCACCGTGATAATGGCTGCGCATCACGCCAAGCGTATTCGGATCGGCGATGATCAGCAGCTTCTCGACCTCATTGCCCAGCACCAGTTTGTTCAGGAAGGCTGCGACACCCGCCGCATGTCCTCGCTCGTCGAGGTCGCGGGGTTCCGGTTTGGCGCCACCCCGGTTTGTCGTTTCGACGTCCGGACTGGAAGCATCGACCAAGTTGATCAGTTCCTCATCACCGTCGTTGCGAAACAGGACGAACCGATTGCCGTCGGCGACCGCGACATGGGTGTCGTGGGGCAGTTGCATGAAAGTCTCCTTTGCTACCGGCTGCCTGAAAAGGCCGCCCTCCTAAAGGAGACGCATCGATAGCTTCGGGGTTGCTTCTTTCGCCCGATCAGGCGGTCAAAGCCGCGTCACGCAGCCCGCGCCACACGCGCAGCCCCTGCCGGTTCTCGGCAACGTCGTGGACGCGCAGCAGTTGCGCCCCCTGCGCCGCCGCCTGATAGTGGAGCGCAACGGTGCCGCCGAGCCGCTGGTCGACAGGCGCCTCGTTGTCGAGCGCGCCGATCATCCGTTTGCGGCTGGCGCCGAACAGGATCGGGCAGCCGAGCGTGTGGAACAGCGCCAGCCCGTTGATCAATGCCAGATTCTCGCCGACACTTTTGCCGAAGCCGATCCCCGGATCGACGATGATCTTCGCCCGGTCGATCCCCGCCGCCAGGCAGGCTGCGACGCGTTCTGCGAGCATGTCGTATACGTCGAACAGGACGTGCGCGTAAGTCCCGTCCTCGTGCGGGTCACTTTTCGCCGATGGCGCGTGCATCAGCACCACGGGGCAACCGGCCTGCACCACTACATCCATTGCACGGTCGTCGTAGCGAAGCGCCGAAATATCGTTGACGATGTTCGCACCCGCGGCGAGCGCGGCCTCCATCACCGCGGCTTTGCGCGTATCGATCGACACCGCGACCCCGCCCTTTGCCAGCGCCGCAACGACACCTTCGACACGCACAATCTCGTCGCCTTCCCAAATCAACGGGGCGCCGGGGCGCGTCGATTCGCCGCCGACGTCGATGATCGCCGCGCCCGCCGCGCCCATCGCAAAGCCCGCCTCCGCCGCGGCGGCGGCATCGACATGCTTGCCGCCGTCCGAAAAACTGTCGGGCGTGACGTTCAAAATGCCCATCAGCTGTGGCTCGTTCAGCCGGATCGTTCGTTCGCCGAGCTGCAGATTACCGCGCGGTCGCGCGACGCCGGCGCGCTGCGCAATCGCCTCCTCGGCGAGCCGGTCGGGCATGGCGGCGATCCATCCGTCCCAATCGGAAACCGGAACGATCGTCGATTTGACGGTCAAACCATCGCGCAGACTGACGTACCATGCCGCGAACCACACCATGGAATCGGCGATCCGCAGGCAGTTGTCATCGAGCTCGTGCGGGCGGTCGACGAAGCAGGTCGGACGGCAATAGATTTGCGCATCCGCCGACACGGCGCCGAGGTCGGGCTTGGTCAGCGGCTGGAACATCAGGCCTCATTCGCCAACAGCCAGTCCTGCCGCACCGCGTCGATCACCCGCAATTCCTTGCCGTTATCGACGTGCCAGAAGGTCCAGCCGTTGCAGCTCGGCGCGCCCTGCACGCCCGCGCCGACCTTGTGGATCGATCCCGGCGCCTGCCCCTCGCAATCGAGGCTGCCGTCTACGCGCACCTTTGCCTTCCAGCGGCGCTTCGTATCGGTCAGCACCGTCCCCGGCGCGATCATTCCGCATTCGACGAGCGTGCCGAACGCGACGCGCGTCGCGGCCTTTGGCGCCATCATCGTCTTCACCGCGCTCTCGTCGAGCGGCAGCGCCAGTTCGATACGCTCGTTCGCCGCAGCGATATAGTCATCCTCGCGCTCGATGCCGATGAAGTGGCGGCCGAGACGCTTCGCGACCGCGCCCGTCGTTCCGGTGCCGAAAAAGGGATCGAGGATCACGTCGCCCGGGTTCGAGCAGGCGAGCAGGATACGATAGAGCAAGGCTTCGGGCTTCTGCGTCGGGTGGACCTTGGTCCCGCCCTTTTTCAGCCGTTCCTGCCCCCCACAGATCGGGATCAGCCAGTCCGAGCGCATTTGGAGCTCGTCGTTCAGCGTCTTCATCGCGCGATAATTGAAGGTGTAGCGCGATTTCTCGCCCATGGATGCCCAGATCAGCGTCTCGTGCGCGTTGGTGAAGCGCGTGCCCTTGAAATTGGGCATCGGGTTCGCCTTGCGCCACACTATGTCGTTGAGGATCCAGTAGCCATTGTCCTGCAGCGCGGTGCCGACGCGGAAGATATTGTGATAGCTGCCGATCACCCAGATGCTGCCGTTCGGCTTCAGGATGCGCTTCGCTTCCTTGAGCCAGGCGTGGGTGAAGCGATCATAGGTGGCAAGGCTGTCGAACTTGTCCCAGTCGTCGTCGACAGCGTCGACCTGGCTGCCGTCGGGGCGGAGCAGATCGCCGCCGAGCTGGAGGTTATAGGGCGGGTCGGCGAAGATCATGTCGACCGAAGCGGCAGGCAGGCTGCGCATCATTTCGACGCAATCGCCCTGCAATATGCTGTCGAGCGGCAGGTCCGCGGGATCGACCTTCGGCGTCCGCCGCTTCGTCGTCGGCGCCTTGACCCGTTCCATTACACCCATGTTTCGCCCCTGTCCTCGACTGAAAGAAGGCCCTGATGAGTCAGGCAGCAACCGCCGTCAAGCGCAGGACTCTAGGGATTCCGCGTGACTGATTGGTTAACGGGGTGAGAACGAAAGGAGTCTGACACAGCATATGGAGTCCCCGGAGAATCGCGGACTCAACCACTGGTGGTGTGGCGATGAGGACTCACCGGCGAAAAAAATTCGCCGCGACGGTTCAAAGCCCCGGATCGACCCCGGTCAGTTCGATCGACCGCATCCACAGCTCGCTCGCCAGCTTCGGATCGCGCGCCATGCGCGCCGCACGCGCCGGGCCCGAGCGGCCCGTTACCTCGCCCAATCCCTGTGGTCCCAGATAGTCGCCGCCCTGCACGCGCGCGCCCGTCGCCGCCTGTAACGTGGGCCACGCCCCTTGCGCCGCGCTGTTGAAGAAGGGCGAGGCGAGTGGCGTCATCGCGCGCAGCGGCAACGGCAGGTGCCGCTGCAATTCGGTGAGCGCGACGCCTGGATGGCAACCGATCGCCTGGGTCGCGCGGCCCGCGGCGCTCAACCGGCGGTCGAGCTCGAACAGGAAGAGCAGGTTCGCGAGTTTGCTCATCTGGTAACGCGCCCAGTTATTATAGCTGCGCGACGCCGACAGGTCGCTGTAATCCATTTCCCCGCTCTTGTGTGCGATGCTGCCCGTGACGACGATGCGATCGTCGACATGCGGATGGACCAGCCCTGTCAGCGCGAAGGTGCCGAGGTGGTTGACCCCGAATTGCAGCTCATACCCCTGTTTGGTCGGCGCTCGGGGCGGGATCATCACCCCGGCATTGTTCACCAGGACGTCGATCCGCGGCGCCGACAATATCGCCTTCGCGGCATCGCGAACCTGATCGAGATCGGCGAGGTCGAGCGGCTGGAACGATAGATCGGCCCCTGGCACGTCGACGCGGATACGGTTCATCGCCGCCTCCGCCCTTCCGGCATCGCGGCATGCGAGGACGACATGGGCGCCGCGTGCGGCCAGCACCCTCGAAACCTCGAACCCGATACCGGCGTTGGCCCCGGTGACGAGGAAGCGCCGGCCTGTTTGCGTGCCGACATCGTCGGCCGTAAATCCGCTGCGCATCGCCCTCTCCCGCCCGTCAGATCAGCGTCAGTTGCGCAACCGGGGCGAAACTGGCGCGGTGATGCGGCGTCGGTCCATGCTTTCGCAGCGCCGCGAGGTGATGAGCGGTGCCATAGCCCATATTGGTCTCCCAGCCAAAGCCCGGATAATCGCGCGCCACCGCGGCCATGAAGCGGTCGCGATGTTCCTTGGCCAGGATGCTCGCCGCCGAGATGCAGGGGTGCAGCGCATCGCCGCCGATGATCGCGCGCGCACTGTAACGCCATTTGGGCAATCGGTTGCCGTCAACCAGCACTTCATGCGGATCGAATCCCAGCGCCTCCACCGCGCGCCTCATCGCGAGGAAGGTCGCCTGCAAAATGTTGATGCGGTCGATTTCGGCGACGCTCGCCTCGCCGACGCCCCAGCGGCAGCGCGCCTTGATCTCGACCTCCAGCTCGCCGCGCCGCTTCGCAGTCAGTTTTTTGGAATCGTCCAGCCCGGTGATCCCGCCCTCGCACAGCAGCACCGCAGCCGCCACGACCGGCCCCGCGAGCGGCCCGCGCCCGGCCTCGTCGACGCCGACCGTCAAATACGCCACGGCGGATATCTCCGATATTCGGCCGCCTGATAGAGGCAAAGGCGGTTGCCCGCAGGGTCGGTCAGCCGCGCCTCGCGCCAGCCCCATTCTTCGTCCTTCGGCATCTGGTCAAAACGCACGCCCCGCCGCGCCAGATAGGCGACCCACGCATCGAGAGCCCCGCTTTCGAGATAGGTCGTCACGCCGCCCGCGGCTTCGTCGCCGCCACCGTCGCCGACATGGATCGACAAGGTAACTCCGTTTGCCGCCTCGAACCGCGCATATCCATTGCCGGGACTGTCGACGATCTTTGTCAGCCCCAATTGATTGTAGAAAGCGACCGACGCCGCATAGTCGTTCGCGGGCAAGGTGATCTGGTTGAGCGCGGGGCCGGTGAACAGCCCGTCGTTGCGCACAAACTGCTGACCCATCGGACCGTGCCCCTGCCCCAGCCCCGGCGCATCGTGCAGCGCCAGCCGCACGAAATCGCGCGCGCGCGCGATCGCGGGTTCCAGCGGCATGCCCTGCGCCAGCCCGGTCGCAATCGCGCTTGCCAGCGTGCAGCCGGTACCATGGCTGTGCGGCGTATCGATCCGCGGTGCCTCCCAGCGCGCGACCTCCCCCTCGCCGGCCTCCAGCAATCGATCGATCATCGTCTCGCCCTCGGCATGCCCGCCTTTGACGAGCAACGAGCAGCCGTGCGCAAGCACCGCTTCTTCCCCCCCGAGCGCTTCGAGTTCGGGCAGGTTGGGCGTGGCGACCGTCGCGCGATAGAGCAAGGCCTTGAACGCCGCGATCGTCGCATCGTCGGCCAGGACCGATCCGCTGGTCGCAATCATCACGGGATCGAACACGAGTCCCGCCGCCGCGAGATCGGGATGCGCCAGCCGGTCGGCGACCGCCGCCGCGATCTCGGCGCTGCCGATCATACCGATCTTCACCGCGTCGACGCCGATGTCCGACGCCACGCTGTCGATCTGCGCCAGCACCATCGCGGCCGGAACCGGATGGACGCCCTGCACCCCCAGCGTATTCTGCGCGGTGATCGCGGTGATCGCGGTCATCGCATGACCGCCTAGCATCGTGACCGCCTTGATATCGGCCTGGATGCCTGCGCCGCCGCCACTGTCCGAGCCAGCGATAATCAACACGCGGGCGGTCATGGAACAACTCCGTCGATGGGAGCCGATATCACAGCCTAGCCTCTCGCTCCCGGATGCCGCCGCTCGGTCGACGCAGGGAATTTAGCCAGCGCCGCGCCTTCGCGGAGCGGACGGTCGAGCAGGTCGCCGCCGCAATTGGGGCAGCGTTCGTCGAGCTTGTCAGCGCAGTTCGCGCAGAATGTACATTCGAACGAGCAGATGAAGGCGCCATGGATATCGGCGGGCAAATCGCGTCCGCAGCGTTCGCAATCGGGTCGCATCTCAAGCATGATGACTCTCTTTCATTTTCAAATACTGTCATTTACGCCGCCGCGCGCACGGCGTCGCAGATCATATCGACGACGCGCTCGACCTCGCCGGCATCGTCGCCCTCGGCCATTACGCGGATCAGCGGCTCGGTGCCCGACGGACGGATCACCAGGCGCCCGCGGCCATTCAGCGCCGCTTCGCCTTCCGCAATCGCCGCCTGGACCTGCGCGTCGTCGAGCGGCTTTCCGCCCGCGAAACGGACATTTTTCAAAAGCTGCGGCACCGGGTCGAACTGGTGCAGCAATTCGCTCGCCGGCTTTCCTGCGGTCACCAGCTCCGCCAGGACTTGCAGCGCGGCAAGCGTGCCATCGCCGGTCGTTGCATAGTCGGACAGGATCATATGGCCCGACTGTTCGCCGCCGACATTGAAGCCGCCCTCGCGCATTCGTTCGAGCACATAGCGGTCGCCGACCTTCGTGCGTTCGAGCCGTAGCCCTTCGCCCTCGAGGAAGCGCTCGAGGCCGAGGTTCGACATCACCGTCGCGACGACGCCGCCGCCTTTCAGCCGCCCCTGTCGCGCCCAGCTCGCGCCGATCAGGCCCATGATTTGGTCGCCATCGACGATCGTGCCCTTTTCATCGACGACGATCAGCCGGTCGGCATCGCCGTCGAGCGCAATGCCGATGTCGGCACCGCTCGCGACGACCGTTTCCTGCAGCAGCGCGGGCGCGGTCGACCCGCATTTGTCATTGATGTTGGTACCGTTCGGGGAAATGCCCACCGCGACCACATCGGCTCCCAATTCCCAAAACACCGTCGGCGCGCTGTTGTACGCCGCGCCGTTGGCGCAATCGAGTACCATTTTCAGCCCGTCGAGGCGGATCGATTCGGGCAGACTCTGCTTCACTGCATGGATGTAGCGCCCGCGTGCATCCTCGATGCGCTTTGCGCGGCCGATGTGCGCGGGGTCGGCGAGCGGCGGGTTTTGCGCGAGCAGATATTCGATCTGCGCCTCATCCTCGTCCGACAGCTTGTATCCATCGGGCCCGAACAATTTGATTCCATTGTCATAATAGGGGTTGTGGCTTGCCGACAGCATGACGCCGAGGTCGGCGCGCATCGAGCGCGTCAGCATCGCGATCGCAGGGGTCGGCATCGGGCCGACCTGCACCACGTCCATCCCGACGCTGGTGAACCCCGCGACGAGCGCATTTTCGAGCATATAGCCCGACAGGCGCGTATCCTTGCCGATGACGACACGATGCTTGTGGTCACCGCGCAGGAAATGGGCGCCCGCCGCCATGCCGACGCGCATGGCAACTTCGACCGTCATCGGGATCTGATTTGTCAGCCCGCGAATCCCGTCGGTTCCGAAAAACTTGCGCATGATACCTCTGCTACCTAAGCCGGGTCGAACAGACCGCCCCCGGCTGGCCGCGCTGGTCCCTTCGGAGACCTTCCTGGCCCAAAAACCGGTTCCCACTTCTTTCCGGAGGTGCTCTATGTCACCCTCTTTTGCTTGGCAAGCTGACCATAAAATTCGCCGGGAGAATCCGTCTTGAAATCCGCCTGGTTCATCCTTTCGGCGCTCGTCGCCGGCATGTTGCTGGGGATTGCGGTCGAACTGGCCTCGCCCGCCGCCGCCGCGGCGTCGCTCCCCTGGATCGAACCTGTCGGACTGCTCTGGCTGAATGCGCTCAAGATGACGATCGTCCCTCTCGTCGTCGCGCTGCTGATCACCGGCATCACCGCGACCGCCGACGCCGCACGCGCGGGCCGGCTCGCTTTCCGCGCGGTGATGACCTTTCTGGGCGCGATTTTCCTGTCCGGGCTGATGACCTTGCTCCTCGCCCCTTTGCTGCTCCGGCTCTTTCCGCTGTCGCCCGGCGCCGCCGAGGCGCTCCGTCACGGGCTCGGCGGCACGGCGGAGGCGGGGCCTTCGCCGACCTTCGGCGACTTCCTGCTTTCGCTGGTCCCGACCAATCCCATTGCGGCCGCCGCCGAAACCGCGATCCTGCCGCTGATCGTCTTCACCACCATCTTCGCCTTTGCGATCACCCGGCTCGAACCGCCGCAGCGCGCGACGCTGTCCGGCCTGTTCAAGGCACTAGGCGACGCAATGCTGATCGTCATCGGCTGGGTGCTCGCGCTCGCCCCGATCGGCGTCTTCGCATTGGGCTATGCACTTGCGGTCAAGGCCGGGGTCGCGGCCTTCGGCGGGCTTATCCATTATGTGCTGATCCTGTCGGCGGTCGGCACCAGCTGCATCCTGCTCGGATTGCTGCTCGCGTGGCTCGTCGCCGGCATCCCCGTCCCGCGCTTCATTCGCGCGATGATCCCGACGCTCGCGGTTGCTATCAGCACGCAAAGCTCGCTCGCCAGCCTCCCCGCGATGCTGAAATCGTCGGAAGAGCTCGGCGTCGATCCCAAGAAAGCCGACGTCGTCTTGCCCCTTGCCGTCGCCCTGTTCCGCTTCACCAGCCCTGCGATGAACCTCGCCGTCGTCGTCTATGTCGCCTGGCTGTTCGGGGTCGAGCTGACCCCGTGGGAAATGGCGGTCGGCCTGCTCGTTGCGATGGCGGCGGCGCTTTCGTCGGTCAGCCTGCCGGGCTCGATCAGCTTCGTGACCTCGATCGCGCCGATCGCGGTGTCGATGGGCGTTCCGGTCGCGCCGCTCGGCCTGCTCGTCGCGGTCGAGACCTTTCCCGACATTTTCCGGACGATCGGCAATGTGATCGGCGACGTCGCGGCGACCAAATATGCCGCCGACGGTGTCGAAGCCGAAGCCCCCGCAGCAGCAGGAGATAGCGCATGAAGTATCGCAAGCTCGGCCACGGCCTCGAAGTATCGGCGATCGGCATCGGCTGTATGCCAATGATCAAGGGCGGCAATATCCTTTATGGCGAGGCAGCCGACTTGGGCGAATCGACGCGGACGATCCACCGCGCGATCGATCTTGGCGTCACCTTCTTCGACACCGCGCAAATCTATGGCCCTTTCTCGAACGAGGAACTACTTGGGCAGGCGATTCGCGGCAAGCGCGACGGCCTCGTCATCGCCACCAAATTCGGCTTCCGTTTCGAAGGCAAGCAGATCACCGGCGTCGACGGATCGCCCGCCAATGCCCGCGCGGCGTGCGAAGGCTCGCTCCAACGGCTCGGCGTCGACACGATCGACCTCTTCTACCAGCACCGCGTCGATCCGTCGGTCCCGATCGAGGAAACCGTCGGCGGGATGATGGAGCTGGTGAAGGAAGGCAAGGTCCGCCACATCGCGCTATCCGAAGCCGGCGCCGAGACGATCCGCCGCGCCGCCAGCGCCGCGCCGATCACCGCATTGCAGAGCGAATATTCGATCTGGGAGCGTGACGTAGAGGATGATATCCTCCACGCCTGCCGCGAGCATGGCATCGGCTTCGTCCCCTATTCGCCGCTCGGCCGCGGCTTCCTCGCGGGCGCGGTACGCAGTCGCGACGAATTGCCCGAGAGCGACTGGCGGCGGAACGACCCGCGCTATTCGGCCGAAAACCTCCCTGCCAATCTTGCGATCGTCGATGCAATCGGCGCGGTTGCCGACCGGCACGGTGTGTCGAAAGCGCAGGTCGCGCTCGCCTGGCTGCTCGCGCAGGGAACGGACATCGTCCCCATCCCCGGGACCAAACGCCGCGTAACCATGGAGGACAGCGTCGCCGCCGCCGACATCGCGCTGACCGCCGACGACCTGGCCGCGATCGACACAGCCGCACCGAAAGGCGCCACGAACGGTCCGCGTTATGGCGAGACCGGAATGCGGATGGTACGGCTCTAACCGCCGACCTTTTGCGACAGGGTCAGTCGCAGGCGCGGTGGAGCTTGACCGCGAGCCAGGCGGAGATCAGGCACATCGCCGCGCTCATCAGCAGCTGGTCGACGACGCCGACCCCGGCGAAGCCAAGGCCCATCGCGAGCAGTGAGCCCGCGACCATTGCGCCCGAATTGACGATATTGTTGGCGGCGACGGTGCGTGCGGTCTGGTCCTTGGGGACGGTGGTGGTCAGGAAGGCATAAAGCGGAACGACGAACATGCCGCCGCTGATCGCGATGCCGAGCAGCGCGACGAGCAGCGGGATGACGTCGGCATGGCCGAGAAAGCCTTCGATCCCGTACATCACGCCCGACGGGTCATGTTCCCAGTTGCGGCACACCCAATAGAAGGCGACGACGAAGACGCCCATGACGACGACACTGGCGGGGCTGTAGCGCGCCGATACCTGCCCCTTGAGCAGGCGGTTCACCGCGATCGAACCGATTGCGATGCCGATCGAGAAGATCGCGAGGAAAAGGCTGGCGACGCTCTTGTCGGCGTGGAGGATATTCTTCACCAGCGGCGGAAACTGGATGAACAGCACCGCGCCGATCGTCCAGAAGAAGCTGATCGACAGGATCGCGAGATAGAGGCGCGGGATGTGCATCGTGCCGCGGACGAGTGCCACCGACGAACGGATGATGTGCCAGTCGATCCCCGTTTCCTCATGCTCGGGCGGAGCGGGGGGCACCTTGCGCCCGGTCCAGTAGCCGAGGCCCGCGACGAGCGCGACGCCGAGCGCCGCCCATTCGACGTCGATCACGCCGGCGAGGATCGTGCCCGCGAGAATCGCGATGTAGGTGCCCGCCTCGACCAGCCCGGTGCCGGCCAACACCTCGTCGCTTTTCAGGTGCTGCGGCAGGATCGCATATTTGATCGGGCCGAAGAAGGTCGAGTGGATGCCCATCGCGAACAGCGCGAGCATCATCAGCGGGATCGCGATCAGATGCACCGCAAATCCCATCCACGCCAGGACGAGCCCGAGCCCGCCGACGAGCATGATCAGGATTTCGCAGAATTTGACGATGCGGATGATCCGCGCCTTGTCGCGCGTATCGGCGAGCTGGCCTGCGAGCGCGGAGAGCAGGAAAAAGGGCAGGATGAACAGCCCCGTCGCGACCGCGCTGAACAAGGTTTCCGAGGCTTCGTCGTTGAACACGCCATAGACGACGAACAGCACCATCGCATTCTTGAACAGATTGTCGTTGAACGCGCCGAGGAGCTGGGTGACGAAAAGGGGCAGGAACCGGCGTTGCTTCAATAGCGCAAAGGAGCCGGTCATGCGTGGTCCAATCTTTCAAACTAGTTCGGTCAGCACGCAGGTCGCGGGCAATATGGTTGTCGCCCGGGGGGCTTATCGGCTAGGGCGGACAGGGTCAAAGATCATTTTGGACCGCCTATATCGACGGGGATCATGCTGAGCCTTCCCAACATTCTGACCCTTTCGCGGATCCTTGCGGTTCCCATCCTGCTTTTCCTTCTTTGGCCCGGGGTGCGTGCGGGCTCGCACCAGCCGTTGGCGATCGACTACGCGCTGGCTTTCGGCCTTTACTGCCTGATGGGCATTACCGACTATTTTGACGGTTATGTTGCACGCTCGCGCGGGATCGTGTCGCGACTCGGCGCCTTCCTCGACCCGATTGCCGACAAGATCATGATCGCGGCGGTGATCTTGCTGCTGGTCTTCACGCGCGACATCGCGGGCTATCATGTCATCGCCGCGCTGATGATCCTGCTGCGCGAGATTATCGTGTCGGGTCTGCGCGAATTCCTCGCGACGCTACAGGTGTCGATGCCGGTGACGCAGCTTGCGAAATGGAAGACGACGTTCCAACTCGTTGCGTTCGGCGCGCTGATCCTCGCGGGGGCCTTGCCCACGATGGCCTGGATCAAGACCATCGGTCTTGCCTCGCTGTGGGGCGCCGCGGTGCTGACGCTGATCACCGGCTGGGATTATCTGCGCGTCGGCCTGAAGCATATGGATTGAGGCCGGGACGATGGCACTGAACATCGCTTATTTTTCGTGGGTCCGCGAACGGATGGGCGTGGCGGACGAGATGGTCGATTTGCCTGCCGACGTCGGCGACCTTGGCGCGCTGATCGCGTGGCTGGCGGTGCGCGACGAGCGCGGCGCGCTGGCATTCGCCGAGCCGCACCGTATCCGTGCTGCGATCGACGGCAACATGAGCGGACGCGGCGCGCCGCTGGCCGGCGTGCGCGAAGTGGCGCTGTTCCCGCCGGTGACGGGGGGATGATCCGCGTTTCGGTCCAATCGGCGGCGATCGACATCGCTGCCGAGTTCGACCTGCACGATGCGGGGGGGCATGGCGCAAGCGCGAGCTTTATCGGGCGCGTGCGCGGCGACGATGGATTGGCCGAGCTGTTCCTCGAACATCATCCCCAAATGACCGAGGCCGGACTCGCCGCGCTCGCCCACGCCGCGTCCGATCGCTGGAAGCTGTCGGCGCTGACACTTGTCCACCGCGTCGGCACCATGGCGCCGGGCGAGACGATCGTGCTGGTGCTGACGAGCAGCGCACACCGCGCCGAGGCGCTGTCGGCGGTCGAATATCTGATTGACCGGCTAAAGACCGATGTGATGCTGTGGAAGCGCGAGAGCTTTGCCGACGGCCGGGTGGCGTGGGTCGAGGAGCGTGGAAGCGACCTGCGCCGCGCGGAGCGGTGGGATTAGGCTAGCAGTCGATGGCGGAGCGCCGCTTCGGGGTGGGGAACTGCCTAAGCTCCTCCCTGTCGCGCAGCGATGGGGGGTTGGCAGTGCGAAGCACCGACGGAGGGCTGTTGCGCTACCGTCGTGGCCCCTTCACCACCGCCTGCGGCGGCGGTCCCCCTCCCCACGGCTTCACCGCAGGGAGGATTTAACCACAGCTTCCGCTCGCTTTCTGACGAATATTGGGAATCCTAATTCGCCTGATGCTTGCGGAATATATCTGCGAGCAGGCGGAATTCGTCGGCACGCGGGCTGCCTTTGCGCCAGACGAGCGCGATCGTGCGCCAGTCATGCTCTGAATCGAGTGGACGCGTGTCGATATCGGTATGATCGAGGATTCCCGCCTCGATCGCCATTTGCGGCAGCATCGTGATACCGAGCCCATTGTCGACCATCTGGACAAGCGTGTGCAGCGACGTGCCCATCATCCGTGCGCCGGCGCGCAGTTCGGGACGGTTGCACGCGGCAAGGACATGGTCCTTCAGACAATGCCCGTCCTCCAGCATCAGCATCTGCGCCGGGTCGATCTGGTCGGCACTGACCATAGCGGGAAGATCCTCGCTCTGGTCGCCGGGGAAGGCGACGAAAAGCGCATCGTCGAACAGCTTCTCGCTCTCCACGTCGCCGCAGGCATAGGGAAGCGCGAGCAGCACGCAATCGACTGTGCCGTGGTGGAGCGATTCGCACGCCTGTGCGCTCGGCTCTTCGCGGAGGAAGAGCTTCAGCGACGGACGTTCCTTGCGCAGACGCGGGAGCAGGCCGGGGAGCAGGAAGGGCGCGATGGTCGGAATGACGCTCATGCGCAGTTCGCCGACGAGGGGTGCTGACGCGGCGGCGGCCATGTCGGCGAGTTCCTCGGCCTCGCGCAGCACGCGGTGCGCCTTTTCGACGATGGCGTTACCGAGCATCGTGAAGCGGACGACGCGGCGCGTACGCTCGACCAGCGTCTGGCCGAGCAGGGTTTCGAGTTCGCGGATCCCCGCCGACAGCGTCGATTGGGTGACGTTGCACGCGTCGGCGGCGCGACCGAAATGGCCGTGCTCATGGAGCGCGACGAGATATTGCATCTGCTTCAGCGAAGGGAGGTAATTGTGCATTGATCGGATATAGCAATTGACGCTGCGATTTTGAACAAGTCGGTCGATCAAAATTCGCAGCCATTATGGCGGCGTTTGTTGGCGCCCGCTCACGCGCCGTGATAGCTATGGCCGATCAACCGGCGCGGAGGGGCGGATGGCGGTTTCGCGATTTCTGATCGGTGGCGTGGCGAGCGCGCTGCTGCTGACTGGCGGGCTGTTCCTGTGGAAGGGCTATACGCAGGTCGCCGAGGAGGCAGTGCTGCCCGATCCGCCGCCCGCTTTGCCCGCCATCCCCGTCGCGGCCGCGAACGCGCCCAAGCGCGGGCCTGCGCCGCCGGCCTTGCCCGCCGCAAAGGAGGCCTCACGCGAGGAACGGCGCTTCAACCGCTTTGACCGCGACCGCAACGAACGGATCAGCCGTGTCGAGCTGATGTCGTCGCGCACCGCGGCGTTTCGCAAACTCGACAGGGACGGCAACAATCTGCTGACCTTCGAGGAATGGGCGGTCGCGACCGGGGAGCGGTTCGCCAAGGCCGATGGCGACAAGTCGGGCGATCTGACGCGCGCGGAGTTCGCGACGACGGCACCGAAGCGCACGGCGAAAGCGAAATGCAGTTGCTGAAACCGGTCGCAACTGGGCCCCGGCTTTCGCCGGGGTTCCCGAAGGCGCAGCTCACCACCTCAAAGCCGAGCTAGAGACACTCGAAACCGAGCTTTCCTACATTATTCTGATATGCCAGCACATGACTGGCTCTTTGACCGTGTCAATATTCCGCCCCTCTGCCTAATGCGGCACAGGAGACATTTTCGATGCGCATGGCAGCATCGCGTCCGCTTAAAGCCACAAAAGACACAATCTGGGTGCGCGCTTGCGGGGCTTTTGTGGCCTTATGCCGTGAACCGGCGGAATGTCCGGGTCGAATCAGCTGTGGAGGAAGTGCATCACGTCGCCGTCGTGGACAACATAGGCCTTGCCTTCGGCGCGCAGCTTGCCGGCCTCGCGCGCCTTCGCTTCGCCGCCCAGGGTGACATAATCGTCATAGGCGATCGTTTCGGCGCGGATGAAACCCTTTTGGAAATCGCTGTGGATCTCGCCCGCGGCCTCGGGTGCGGTCGCGCCGGTGTGGACTGTCCAGGCGCGCGCTTCCTGCGGGCCGACGGTGAAGAAGGTGATGAGGTGGAGCAGTTCGTAACCCGCGCGGATGACGCGCGCGAGACCCGTTTCGGTCAGCCCCATTTCGGCAAGAAATTCCATGCGGTCGGCCATGTCCATCGTCACCAGCTCGCTTTCGATCGCGGCGGATACGACCACGGCCTGCGCCCCCTCGGCCGAGGCCTTGGCAAAGACCTTTTCGGAGAAGGCGTTGCCGTTCGCGGCGCTGCCTTCGTCGACGTTGCAGACATAGAGAACGGGCTTCGAGGTCAGCAGCTGCGCCGTGCGCAGCACGCGAGCTTCTTCGTCATCCTTGGGTTCGACCAGCCGCGCGGGCTTGCCGTCGCGCAAGAGGTCGAGCGCTTGGCCGAGCACGGAAGCGGCGATCTTTGCTTCCTTGTCGCCCTGCGCCGCCTTTTTGGCGAAGGCCGGAACGCGCTTTTCGAGGCTTTCGAGATCGGCGAGCAGCAACTCGGTCTCGACCGTCTCGGCGTCGGCGACGGGATCGACCTTGTTCTCGACATGCTGGATGTCGTCATCCTCGAAACAGCGCAGGACGTGGACGATCGCATCGACCTCGCGGATGTTGCCGAGGAACTGGTTGCCAAGCCCTTCGCCCTTCGACGCGCCGCGCACCAGGCCCGCGATGTCGACGAAGGCGAGTTGCGTCGCGATGATCTTCTTGCTGCTGGCGATCGCGGCCAGCTTTTCGAGGCGCGCGTCGGGCACCGCGACATTGCCGATATTGGGCTCGATCGTGCAGAAGGGATAGTTGGCCGCCTGCGCCGCCGCAGTTTCGGTCAGCGCGTTGAACAGGGTGGACTTGCCGACGTTGGGCAGGCCGACGATCCCGCATTTGAAACCCATACAAACTCCGTGAGATTCGGCGCGCGATTAGGCGCGGCGCCACTGTTGCTGCGCCCCTAGCGCCAAGTCGCGTTCGATGCCAGCCTTTGCCGTTGCGCGCCGTTCAGACTTGCGGCCTTATCGCGCCGACATGACGCCGCGCTTCCTACTCGCCGCTGCTTTCTTCGTCGCGATCGGCGCGCCCGCCGCCGTCGCCGCACCCGACCGGTTCGAGGAAGGTGTTTTCGTCGAACTCAACCGCTTTCGCAGCGACCCTGCCGCCTTTGCCGAATATCTCGCCGACTATCGCCCGCGGTTCGAGGGCAAGCTGTTGATCGGCGACGACGACAGCGAAATCGATATCATGACGCGCGAGGGCGTCGCAGCGGTCGATGAGGCGATCCGCGACCTCAGGCGCGAAAAACCGTTGCCGACGCTGGAATGGAGCGATGCGCTGGCGCGGGCGGCCGCTGACCATGTCGCGGTCCAGTCGCGATCGGGCGCCGTCGGCCATTATACGAGAGGAAGCGGCCCCGGTGAACGGATGCGGGCGCGCGGCGGCGGTCCTTATGTCAACGAAGTCATCACCTATGGGCACCACACGCCCGCCGGGGTTGTCGACCAGCTGCTCATCGACGACGGCGTGCCCGACCGCGGACATCGTCACAGCCTGTTGCGTCCGTTGCATCGATATGCAGGCGTCGCATGCGGCAGACATCCGGTACACCGGACGATGTGCGTGATGCTCATGTCGCAGACCCGTGACGGATCGCCGCCGCCTCCGCCCAAACGAGCGGCGACGAAAGCCGACTGAAGCAAGGATGGCGGGGCCGGCCCGGAAGAGGGCCGGCCCGGCGCGATCAGTTGCCGACCGGCTGGTTGTCGGTCCGGCGCACCACGATCGTCGAAGAACGCGGCTTTTCGCCAGCGACCGGCCAGTCTCCCGTCGGATGCTGGATGTTGACGAAGAAGGTGGTGAGATCGGGCGTATAGGCAAGACCGGTGATCTCGCAGCCGACGGGGCCGACTAGGAACCGCTTCGACTGCTTCGTCGTCTGATCCACATAGAACATAGCATTATGGCCGAAGGTGCCGTCGATCGTCGTACCCGGAACGCCTGAGTTGCCCGGAACGCTGTGATCGGTCTGGATCCACATGCGCCCCTGCGGATCGATGCGGAGGCCGTCGGGACTGGAGAAGGTATCGCCGTTGATATCGCCGACGAGGTTGCTGCCGCCTGCCGAAAGCGACGGATCGCCGGCGGTCAGGAAGATTTCCCAGCTGAAGCTTGTCGCCAGCGGCGAATCGCCTTCTTCACGGAATTTGATGATATGGCCGTGAAGGTTACGGATCCGCGGGTTCGCCGGATCGGTGACGCGGCGGCCGCTGTTGTTGGTGAGCGTACAGAAGATCGCGCTGTTGTCGGGCGCGACGGTCAGCCATTCGGGACGGTCCATCACAGTGCCGCCCGCGACGCGCGCCGCCTGCTGGCATTTGATCAGCACGTCGGCTTGATTGTTGAAATCGACCGTCGTCGGCGTCGGCGGCGTCTCGCTTTGGCTGACATTGCCGGGATCGGACGCCCCCGCGGTCAGGCCGTTCTGACCCACGACCAGAGCGCGCCATTCGCCCGTGCCGTCGCCGTTGAAGCGCGCGACATAGAGCGTGCCATAGTCGAGCAGATCCGTGTTCGCAGCGCGATTCGTGTCGCTCCAGGCGCGGTCGGGAACGAACTTATAAATGCAGCCGGGGGTCGAATCGTCACCCATGTAAAAGGCGACGCGGCGGTCGCTGCTGGACATGAAGGCGACGTTTTCGTGGCTGAAACGTCCCATCGCTGTGCGTTTCGTCGGCTGCGCCAGCTCGCGCCTCGGATCGATTTCGACGACCCAGCCGTAATTGGCTTCGGGTTGCGTCGGGTCGAGATAATTGTCGGTGGTTTCTTCGCAGGTCAGATAGGTGTCCCACGGCGTCCGTCCGCTCGAGCAATTGTTGAGCATGCCCTTGATCGAACCCGACAGGAGGCCCGCGGCGGGGCCGCCAGCGCGATAGCTGCTGTTGCCCGTGTAGCGGCGATTGTAGGTCGATCCTTCCTTGACCGTCCATTTGCCGTCGCTGCCCTTGGCGATTTCGACAACCCCGATGCCGACCGCCGACAGCGCGATCGCCTTCTGGTCGGCGCTGGCGGTTGCGGGGTCGTAATTGTCCATCAGGATGTTGAAATCGGGATATTCATAATTCATCGCCAGCAGGCCGCCGACATTGGCGTCGACGTTGGGCAGGGCGAAATATTCCATCCCGTCATGATTGCCGCCGGCCCATTTCTCGGCAACGGCAGGGCTGGAGGGAAAGCTGCCCGAATAGGGCGTGCCGGCCTCGACCGAATCGCCCGCTTTCAGCAGCACGTCGACGGTGTAGCCGTTGGGAACGGTCACGGTGTCGTTCTGGTTGGCCGCGACGGCTGTGAAGGCAACGGCAAAGCTCGGCGGCGTGGGCGTCGGGGTGGGAGTCGGCGTCGGGGTGGGGGTAGGCAGCGTGACGGTGGGATCGCCGCTGGTGTCGTCGCACGCAGCGAGCGCCATCGCCGGCAGAACCGACAGACCGAAAAGGCCGCCGCGGAGGAGCGAGCGGCGCGAGGGGTTTTCCGCAACAATGGCTTCCAGGCTATCGGGCCCGGGAACAACGTCGGTTTCGCCGCGATAAGGCGCGCGGGCTTCGTCGGTAAGATGTGACATGCAGTTCCCCTGTTTTCGGTTGGGTCCCGGACTGGATATCCGGGGGAGGCGGCGCACCGATTGCAGAGGCAGGTGTCAGCGCGATGGCTTCACCAAGTCAGGAGAATGGGACTCTTGTGACGGTCTTGTTGCAGCGACCGTCCAGTCAGTCGTGTACAGCCTTGACGAGTGGGCCCAGCGGGGAGTTCCCGAGCCATGCCAGCTGGACCTCGGCTGCGACCTTGTTGATCGCTTCCTGCGGTTTGGCACCGGGATGGACCGCGCGGCGCAGCGGGCGCTTGCCAGCGGGAATCGCCATGATCTCCGCGATGGCGCGCGGCACGTCTGCGGGGTCGGCGTTGCGGCCGCTGCCATCCTCGGTTCCCATGCCGCGGGTAAAGGATTCATAAGCGGCGAGCAGCGCGGCGTCGCTGCGGCCCTTGAGTGCGCCGGTATAAATGTTGCGGTTGACCCATACCTTCGTCGGATAGCCGCCGGGCTGGATAATCGTGACGTCGATGCCGTGCGGTACCAGTTCGTAGGCAAGCTGTTCCGACAGGGCTTCGACCGCGAATTTGGTAGCCGAATAATGGCCGCCCCCGGGCACGATCACCCGGCCGAGCTGCGACGAAATGTTGAACACCTGTCCGCTCTTCGCGGCGCGCATCTGGGGCAGCAGCGCCCGGAGCATGCGCTGGATGCCGAGGACGTTGGTGTCGAAGATCAGCTTCGTCGCCTCCAAGTCCTGGACCTCGACCGGGCCCGTAATGCCGATGCCTGCGTTGTTGACCAAGGTGTCGATGCGTCCGGCTGCGAGTTCGAGCGCCTTTGCGGTCCCGCTCGCGACCGAGGCATCGTCGGTGACGTCGATTTCGACGATATGGAGGTCGAGTTTTTCCTTGGCGGCCTCTGCGGCAAGGCTCTCGGCTTCGGGCCGCGGCATGTTGCGCATCGTCGCGATCACCTTTGCGCCAGCCCGGGCATAGAGGAGCGCGCCAATCCGACCGAAACCGCTCGATGCGCCCGTGATGAGGATGGTGCGGCCGGTGAGTGATGGTGACGAAGCGGGGATGGCAGCATGAAGCAAGACAGGGGCGGCGGCGGTGATGGCGGCGGCACCCGCGATAAGGTCGCGGCGGCTGGGGTGACAGCGGTCGGGCATGGAGAAGGCTCCTTTCGGCGCCATCATGCCTTAGTTCGGGCGAGCAGCCAAATCGGCTTTGGAGTGGTAAGCGGACCTGGTCTTCGATTACCGCGCACCGAGCCGGTGATCCGGTTGGCGCGGCGGCTTCGCAGTCATTCCAAAGGTCAGGAAAGGTCAGCCCTATGCAGCCCCCATTTGTCGCGCCCTGCGGACATGCCGCGCCCGGTTCCTGTCCGCATCCGCAAACCGGGAAACGCCCGCTTTTGCTTACATGGAGAAAGAGCCGGGACGAAGGCTGGCACAGCCGGATAATGTAGGACAGCGTTTTTTTTCGCCTCGCGGATGGCGGGTATGGGGTGGGGAGCGGTTACAGTCAGCCCCCCCCATGGCTTCGCCACAGGGAGGATTAAGGACCGCAATCGGTCGCTAGCCGCCCTCTCCTCAATCCCCCCGCACCGCCGCCCGGTTCGCGTCGCCGAACATGTTCGACCATTCCTTGTCGTCGAGCTTTTGGCGCCGTCCGACATATTTGGCTGGCGTCTTCAGATCGTCGCGCACCATTGCGCGCGCGACGGCAGGCCGTTCGCGGACGAGTTCGAACCAGCGGCGCATCGCGGGCCATTCGTCGAGCCCCAAGCCCATGACGAATGCCGAAGCGCGACCGGGCCAGATCGCCATGTCGGCGATGCTATAATCGTCCCCCGCCACATAGGCGCTCTTTTCCAAGCGCTTTTCGAGAACAGTGAGAAGACGGGTGAGTTCCTTCGTATAGCGGTCGATCGCATAGTCCTGCCCCGCCGGAGCGTAACGGAGGAAGTGGCTGGCCTGCCCGCCCATCGGCCCCAGCCCCGCGACCTGCCAGGTCAGCCACGACAGCACCGCCGCGCGCGGCGCGCCCGACGCAGGAAGGAAGCGCCCGCTCTTTTCGGCAAGATATTGCAGGATCGCACCCGATTCGAACACGGTCACCGGGTCGCCGCCATCCACCGGATCCTGGTCGACGATGGCGGGCAATTTATGGTTCGGATTGATGCGCCCGAACGCGGCGGTCAGTTGGTCGCCGTCGAAGATGTCGTAGGGAATGACGCGATAGGGCTCACCGATTTCCTCGAGCATGATCGCGATCTTCTGCCCGTTCGGCGTCGCCGAATAATGTAGATCGATCATCACAAGACCTCGTGGATCACATGGCGCACGCCGTAATCGGTGCGCTCGCCGACGCCGACGGCGAGCACACCGTTGAGCCAGCCATATTTCTCGCTCGCGGTTTCGAACACCGGGGCGATTCGCAGATAATAGCGCGACGGATCGGCGTCGGGCACGGTCGCATCGGCAAAGGTAGCCCGCACATCGTCAGGGATGATGTTGCGACCCGTATAGCTCAGATAGATGAGGTCGCCGTCGTCGGTCTGCCACACGGCGCGGGCGTCGAATGTCCCGACCGAGGCACCCTCGCCAAGCCGTCCGCTGCGCGACCAGTTTCCGCCCCCCGGCAGGACTATTCCGTTGATCCGGGGACCGAAAAACCGACCGCCGCCAATATAGCCGAGCCGCTGGTCGCCAAAGGGCGACGCACCGATTCCGATGATCCCCCCGCCCACTTCGAACTCGGCCGTACAAAGGTGACGGGTCGCCAGCGGCGTATGCGAATATTCTTCGGCCATAATCGAATCCTCTTCCTGACTATGGACAAGCATAAAACAATTAGTATACTAAGGGTCAATCAGATTGACGGATCGGGAGCCATTCCGGGACCGGCGACAACAAGCTCTATGGGAGGGTGAAGATGAAGGCGCATAACCAGTTCCTGCTGTCCGGCGTGGCCGCGATCGCGATGCTTTCCAATGTCGCGCCGGCGATCGCTCAGACGGTCCCCGCCGCCTCGGCGGAGGTCGATGACAGCAATATCAACGAAATCATCGTGACCGCGCAAAAGCGCGAGCAGAATCTGCAGAATGTGCCGATTTCGATGGAAGTCGTCAGCGGCGCCAAACTCGCCGAGTTCAATACGAGCGATATCAAGGCCGTGATGAACTACACGCCGAACGTCTTTGTCCAGTCGACCGCGGGCAACGACGTCATCTATATTCGCGGCTTCGGTTCGCCGCCGGCGAACTTCGCGTTCGACCAGTCGGTGTCGCTCTATGTCGACGGCATCTACGCCGGCCGTAACCGGCAGGCGCAGGCGCCCTTCTTCGACCTTGCGCGCGTCGAGGTGCTGCGCGGCCCGCAGGGCGCCCTGTTCGGCAAGAATACCGCGGCGGGCGCCGTCAGCGTCGTGTCGTCGGGTCCGACCAAGGATTTCGAGGGCGCGATCACCGGCCTCTACAATTTCGACCATAAGGGTACCGATTTTTCGGGCTATCTGTCGGGGCCGGTCACCGACACGCTGGGCGCGCGCCTCGCGTACAAGATCGTCAACCAGGACGGTTATATCTACAACCGGGCGACCGATCACGACGATCCCGAGATCAAGTCGCAGTTGCTGCGCCTGACGCTGAAATGGGAGCCGTCGGCCAATTTCGATTATACCGCTAAGGTCGAATATGGGAACCGCGAAGTCATCGGCGGCATCACCGTGTCGAGTCCGCTGACCAGCGGGCAGGATCCGCAGACGAACCGCTATCTCGAGCGGTCGGCGCTGGGCGACGAGGGCAATGACAACAAGTCGGTGATGATCTCCGGCGTCGGGAACCTCGCCCTCGGCGATTTTACGCTGACCTCGGTCACCGGTTACAGCTGGTTCAAGTCGAAGATCGTCAACGGATTCGACCAGACGATCCCGAACAGCGGCGGCGCCTTTACCGCCAATTCGGTCTATAACGCCTTCCCCGAACGTTTCGACCAGATTTCGCAGGAAGTCCGCCTGTTGTCGCCGACCGGCAAGACGTTCGAGTTCATCGTCGGAGCCTATTACGACAAGTCCAATTACACGCTGGAGCAATATCAGGGCTTCAATATCCCCTACCTGTTCCTCACCATTCCCGGGGCGACCCCGACCGATCCGCGCATCCCGATCTTCGACGGCGCCTATTTCGGCCGCATCGACAGCGTTTTCAATCAGGAAGCCGAAAGCTGGTCGGTGTTCGGACAGGGCACGTTCAACATCACCGACGCCTTCCGCGCGATCGGCAGCCTGCGTTATTCGCATACCAAGAAGGATGGCGATTTCGCCGCGCGCCTTGCCTATGGTTCGAACGGTGTCAATGGCCAGCCCTTTGCCCTGCGTCCGATTTCGAGCGCGGTCGGCAAGATCAGCGAAGGCAATGTCGATCCGTCGGTGACGCTGCAATATGACGTCGCGCCGCGCGTCATGATCTATGGCACGTGGGGCCGTGGGTCTAAGTCGGGCGGTTTCGTGTCTAACACGCTCGGCACGACCAACGCGACCTTCACCTTCGAGCCCGAACGGTCGGAAAATTTCGAGGCGGGCGTCAAATCAACGCTGTTCGATGGCAAGGTCGTCGCGAACGTCTCGCTCTATCACACCAAATTCACGGATTTGCAGGTTTCGGTCTATCAGCCCGCAACGTCGAGCTATCTGACCGGTAATGCCGCCGCCGCGACGTCGAAGGGTGTCGAAGGATCGCTCAGCCTCTATCCGATCGACAATTTCGACATCAGCGCGTCGGCCGCCTATTCGGATATCAAATATGACGATTATCCGGGCGCGGCCTGCCTTGCCTCGCAGGTAGGCTGTACCCCCGCGACGAACAACCTCGCCGGCTATCCGGTCGCCTATTCGTCGAAATGGACGGGCAGCGTCACCGCGCACGCGCGTTTCGACATGTCGGAGGATTTGAAGCTCGACGTTACCGGCGTCGCGGCGGGCCGGTCGAAATATTTCAATTCGGACAATCAGAGCCCGATCTTCGGCGTCCAGGACGGCTATGTGAAACTCGACCTGCGCGTCCAGCTCGCCGATCGGGACAATAGCTGGCACCTCGCGCTCGTCGGCAAGAACCTGACCAACCAGAAGACGATCGGCAGCGCGTTCAACCTGCCCTCGCCGATCACGCCCGTTCCGCGCGCGATCCTCTACCTCGAACCGACGCGCAATATTTCGGTTGAGGCCGGGATCAAATTCTAGGTTCGATTACGATGTCCCAGGGATCGGCCGTCATCGATGTTTTCCTCGACAGGGAAGCGGCGATGGCGGTCGTGACCTGTTAGGCATCGGCGCTCGATGCGCGATTGTCGCCGAAGGAAACACCGCATGATCGACGTCTATTTCACGCCCACGCCGAACGGGCACAAGGTTTCCATCATGCTCGAAGAGATCGGGCTGGCGCATAATCTGATCGCGATGAACATGCTCGAGGGCGATCATCTGACCCCCGAATATCGCCGGATCAACCCGAACGGTCGCCTGCCCGCGATCGTGGATCATGACCCAGTCGGCGGCGGGGCGCCGCTGCCGGTGTTCGAGAGCGGCGCGATCCTGCTCTACCTCGCGGAGAAGAGCGGACAATTGCTTCCCGAGAGCCCGCGCCGCCGGTCGCAGACGCAGCAATGGCTGATGTGGCAGATGGCGAGTTTCGGCCCGATGCAGGGGCAGGCGCACCATTTCATCCGCTATGCGCCCGAGGGACAGACCTATCCCGTCGAACGCTATCGCAACGAGACGCTTCGCTTGCTCCACGTACTCAACGGGCGGCTGGCCGAGGCGGACTATCTGGCCGAGGAATATTCGGTCGCCGACATCGCGTGCTGGCCGTGGACGCGCGCGATCCGGGCGATCGGGCTGACGCTCGACGATTATCCCGCCGTCGCCGACTGGTTCGCGCGGATCGGCGGGCGCCCCGCGGTGATCGCGGGGACCGACGTCAAAAATGCCGCCAACCTGTCGAGCGCGCGGCCGGTGCTCACCGAGGAACAATGGTCGAATTTGTTCGGGAAAAATATGCTCGAGGCGCCGACGCGCTGAACAATCTCCCCTCCCGCCTGCGGGAGGGAATCAGACCGTATCCGCGTGGCCCCATTGATATTCGACCTGTCCGCCCAGCCGCCGCACCGCGACCCAGTCGCCGCCCGCGAGACCGTCGTCCTCGATCAGCGCCATGACGCCGCCCGCGATATCCTCGGGCGCGCACGCCTCGTTGTTCGCGAGCACGGTCTTCATCCAATCCGACTTGCCGCCCGCGCCGGTGGTGTCGAGGATCGGCGTGTCCACCAGCCCCGGCAGCATGCCCGCGACGCGAACGTTGCATTCTTCCTTCAGCGGCGCGCAGCAGCGCGTGAACATCATCACCGCTGCCTTGGTCGTCGCGTACATCGCATCGTAGAAGCCGGTGCCGAGCGCAACGGTCGAGACGGTGTTGACGATCACGCCACCCCCGCGCGCCTTCATCTTTCGCGCAACGACCTGCGTCGCGGCGACGAGCGAGGTGATGTTGACGTCGATGATCCAGCGGATACGCGCCGCATCGACGTCGGGAAATTGCGGCAGGCCCGACACGACCCCGGCGTTGTTGTGCAATATATCGACGTCGCCGTGCGCCTCGAACCAGCTCTCGACCGACGGGATATCGGCCAGGTCGAGGACGTGGGTCGTCGCTCGCGCGCCCTTCGCCGCGACAAGCCGCGCGGTTTCGTCGAGCGCCTCTTCCTTGACATCGACGAGCTTGATTTCCGTCGCGCCGCGCTCCGCAAGCATCACCGCGGTCGCGCGGCCAATGCCGCCCGCCGAACCCGTCACAATGGCTATTTTGCCCTTGATATCCATCTCTTCTCTCCCGTCGATCTTGTCGCTACCGTAAAGCACATTGACAGATAAACTTAAATATCTAAGTATTTTTCGGCCGGGAAGACTCGCGCGTTTGGGGAGAGATATGACCGAGGCCACCGCCTTCAGTGCAGGCAACGCAGCGCCGGCCCACGGCCATGCACTCCGCCGCAACGTCGCGCTCGCGATGCTCTTCGTCGTCGGTACGATCAACTTCGTCGACCGCCAGCTCCTGTCGGTGCTCGTCGAGCCGATCCGCGCCGAAATGAATTTCAGCGATACGCAATTCGGCCTGCTCACCGGCTTTGCCTTCGCGCTCTTCTATGCCGCCGCAGGCGTGCCGGTGGCGATGATCGCCGACCGCTGGAACCGGGTGAAGCTGATCGGTATCGCCTGCGTCGTGTGGAGCGGCTTCACCGCCGCGTGCGGGATGGTGTCGAGTTTCTGGCAATTGGCGTTGATGCGTTTCGGCGTTGGTGCCGGCGAAGCTGGTGGCACCGCGCCGTCGCTTTCCGTGATCGCCGACTATTATCCGCCGGCACAGCGGCCGTTCGCGATCGGAGCATTTACCTGCAACGGCCCGTTCGGCGTCTTTGTCGGCGCGACCTTCGGCGCATGGGCGGCCGCGAATATCGGCTGGCGCAATGCTTTCATCGTCATCGGGATCGTCGGCATTTTGATCGCACCCCTGTTGATCTGGCTGGTGCGCGAGCCCGCGCGCGGCCAGATGGACACGCACAAGCCCGCCGACGAAGCCCTGCCCTTCAGCCAGAGCCTCGCGATGTTCATCCGCCGTCCGTCGCTGCGCATGGTGATGATCGGCAGTGGTCTCGCCGCCTTTGTGAGTTATGGCATGCTCAACTGGATCCCCGCCTTTCTGATGCGGACGCAGAAGATGCCGCTGGAGGCGATGGCAACATATTTCGGTCCCGCGGCGGGCATCACCTTCGGTATCGGCATTCTCGGCGGCGGCTGGCTGGTCAGCCACCGTGCGAAAGTATCGGCGCGCGCCTATGGCACCATTCCTGCGCTGGCGACCGCGGTGCTGATCCCGACCTTCATCGCTGCGCTGCTCGTCGACAGCTGGCAGCTCTCGCTCGCACTGATGCTGGTCCCGATGGCCGCGTGTACCGCCTATGTCGCCCCCGCCCTCGCGCTGGTGCAGAACCTCACCCCGCCGCGCAGCCGCGCGACCGCCGCTGCCGTGTTGATGCTGATGTTCAACATCATCGGCCTCGGCCTCGGTCCGTTGTTTGCAGGGATCGTCAGCGACAGCCTGAAGCCCGATTATGGCGACGATAGCCTCAGGTGGGCGCTGATGGCCTTGATGCCTTTCGCCGCCGCCGCCGGGTTCGCGCAATATCGGATGACGCGCCACCTCGAAAAGGATTTCGCCGAATGACCGACGTCGCGGGCAAGACCGCCTTCATCACCGGCGGCGCCAGCGGGCTCGGGCTCGCGACCGCCCGGGCACTCGCCGCAAAGGGGGCCTCGGTGATCCTCGCCGACATCGACGCGGCAGGCGCCGAAAATGCTGCGGCGATGCTGCGCAGCGAGGGCGCCAGCGCGCTCGGCCTTCGCCTCGACGTCACGAGCGAAGAGAGCTGGGCGCAAGCCGGAGCGAAAGCCCGCAACTTCGGCCCGGTGCGCATCCTGTTCAGCAATGCCGGTGTCGGCGGCGGATCGGGCCCCTTCGAGCAATATGATACCGACGTCTGGCGCTGGAACTATGCCGTCAACGCGCACGCGCATCTTTACGCCTGCCGGACCTTCCTCGGCGATATGAAGGCGTCGGGGGAGGCAAGCCACTTCGTCATCACCAGTTCGATGGTCGCGATCGTTCCGCCGCCGATCTCGGTCGCCTATATCAGCTCCAAATATGCGACGCTCGGCATCGCGATGGCGCTGCGCAACGAACTCGCCGAAAGCTGCGTCGACATCTCGGTGCTGATGCCCGGCATGTCGGCGACGCGGATCGTCGAAACGACGCGCGAGTTGCGCCCGGTGGAAGTCGAGGTCGGCAAGGCCGCCGCGACGAGCCAGGCGATGCAAGGCGTGCTTGCCGGCGGCATGTCGCCCGACCGGATCGGCGCGCGCGTCGTGCAGGCGATCGAGAATGGCGAATACTGGATTTTCACCCATCCCGAATGGAAGGCGATGGCGGAACTGGTGACGCAGGACATGCTGGCGTCGTTCGGCCCCTCCGCCGATCCCGATTACCGGGGCGACGATATCGACGGGCTGATCGCGGCCAACGGCGGCCGCATGTTCGGCGCGAAGCTTTGAGGAGAGAGAGATGGCCGAGGAAAACGATATCCGCGAAATGGCGCAGCGATTTTTCGACGCGATCGAGGCGGGTGATATCGAAACGATGCAGGGCAGCTTCACCCCCGATGCCGAGATCTGGCACAATACCGACGAACTGATCGTCACTCCCGAACAGACCGCGCAGACGCTGACCGGCATGGTCGCGCGCATCAAGGACCGCGAATATGCCGACCGCCGCCTGACGGCCTTTCCCGGCGGCTTCGTCCAGCAGCATGTCCTGAAGGGCCGCCGTGTTCATGACGACGGCGAAGTCCGCCTGCCCTGCGCGATCGTGTGCAAGGTCGAAAATGGCAAGATCACACGGCTCGACGAATATTTCGACAGCGCGCATGTCGCCGAATTTCGCAAATTTGCGAACGCCTGAGGAGTCAATCATGCCCGTCCTGCGCCAGGTTCCCCGGTCCGAAGTCACCGACGAGACCGTCCTCGCCTATTACAACCGCCTGTTCGGCGAGCGCGACCCTGTCGCCGAGCCCGGCACCGCGACCGGCACGCCCGGCGACTGGTGGACGGTGTTCGCGCTGTCGCCCGACATCTTCGAACATGCGGTCAAGGGCTTCGCCGTGTACCGCAACCCCGCGCGCACAATCGACCCGGTGCTGCGCGAGCTCGGTCAGACGCGCGCCGGCTGGGTCAAGGGTAGCCAGTTCGTCTTTTCCCAGCATTGCAAGTCGCTCCGCGGCCTTGGTGTCAGCGAGGAAAAGATCGCCGCTATCGCGCACTGGCAGGTGGCGGACTGCTATGACGAACAGGAACGCACCGTGCTGGCCTATGCCGATTGCCTGAGCCAGGCGGGCGGGCGCGTGCCGCTCGAGGTGTTCGACAAGCTCAAGAGTTTCTGGAACGACGAGCAGATCTTCGAGTTCACCTACATCACCTGCCTCTACGACATGCACGCCGTGATTACGCGCGCGCTACGCATGGAATATGATGCGCGCGAGGATCCGATCGTCGAGGTCGCCGCGCCCGAAGGCTTCAACGCCGCCGACTTCCTGAGCGCCCCGCGTCCCGCAAACGGGTGATGAGCGGCTACGGCACCCCCGAGGTCGTCGCGACGGGCCTTCGTTTTCCCGAAGGCCCCGTCCCGATGTCCGACGGGTCGGTCCTGCTGGTTGAAATCGCGCGCGGGACACTGACGCGCGTCACTCCCGATGGCAGGCGATCGGTCGTCGCCGAGCCCGGCGGCGGCCCGAACGGGCTTGCGATCGGGCCCGACGGAGCCGCCTATGTGTGCAACAATGGCGGGTTCGAATGGATCGAGGCCGGCGACCTGCTGTTCCCCGGTCATGCCGCGCATGCAGAACCTTGTGGTTCGATCCAGCGCGTCGACCTGACCACAGGTGCGGCGACGACGCTCTACGACAGTTTCGAGGGCGAGCGGTTGAAGGGGCCGAACGATATCGTCTTCGATGGCGATGGGGGCTTCTGGTTCACCGATCATGGACAGGTTCGTGCAAACGGCCGCGATCATGGCGCCATCTATTACGCCGCCGCCGACGGGTCGCGGATCAGCCGCCAGCGCGCCGACATGATGGGACCGAACGGCATCGGCCTCTCGCCCGACGGCGCGACACTCTATGTCAGCGAGACGATGACCGCGCGCGTTTGGGCGATGGATATCGTCGCGCCGGGCGAACTGGCGCCCCCGCCGCCATGGGCCCCGGGCCGCTTCGTCGGCACGCCGCCCGCCTTTCGCCTGCTCGACAGCATGGCGATCGAGGAAAGCGGGAATATCTGCGTCGGCACGATGGTCGAGGGCGGGATCACCGTGTTCGACCCCGATGGCGAGGGATCGGAGTTCGTGCCGCTGCCCGACATCGGCATCACCAACATCGCCTTTGGCGGCGCCGACCGGCGCGACGCTTATGTGACGGGGTCGACAAGGGGAACGCTCTACCGCCTACGATGGCCGCGCCGAGGTCTAATCGTCAACTAAGTTGACGATTTGTTGGAAAAGCGATAAAAGAGTCGGGAGAGGACAAAATGAAATTCTATACCAGCGTCGGCCCGAACCCGCGCGTCGTGAAGCTGTTCATGGCCGAAAAGGGTATCGAGATCCCCGAGGTCAGCATCGACCTGCGCGGCGGCGAGAACCGGCGCGCACCCTATAATGTCGATGTGAATCCTGCGGGGCAAACGCCCGCGCTCGAACTCGACGACGGCCGTTTCGTTTGCGAGATCACCGCGATCTGCGAATATCTCGACGAGCAATATCCCGATCCGAGTTTGATCGGTTCGACCCCCGAGGAACGTGCCAACACGCGCATGTGGACGCGGCGCGTCGACCTCAAGATTTGCGAACCGCTGACCAACGGTTTCCGCTTCGCCGAAGGGCTGCCGCTGTTCGAGGCCCGGCTGCGCTGCCTTCCCGAAGCGGCCGAGGGGTTGAAGGCAACAGCGCAGGACGGGATCAAATGGCTCGATGCGCAGATCGCCGGGCGCGCGTTCGTCGCCGGCGACAGCTTCAGCCTCGCCGACATCATGCTGTTCGCCTTCCTCGATTTCGGCGCGTCGGTCGGTCAGCCGATCGACCGCGCCAACACGCACATTCTCGGCTGGTACGAGCGGGTAAAAAGCCGCCCCAGCGCTACCGCAAACTAAGGAGACGGATCATGGCTGCAACGAATAGCGAGTTCGAATTCTGCGGGGTCAACCACCTCGCGCTCGTGTGCAAGGATATGGCGCGGACGGTCGAATTCTATCGCGACAAGCTCGGCATGCCGCTCACCAAGACGATCGACCTGCCCGGCGGGCGCGGCCAGCATTTCTTCTTCGACATCGGTAATGGCGACAGCCTCGCCTTCTTCTGGTTCCCCGACGCGCCCGAAGCAGTCCCCGGCATTTCGGCCCCCGCCGCGCTGCCGACGCGCGGCAGCTTCGTGTCCGCGCACGGATCGATGAACCATATCGCGATTAACGTCCGCGCCGACAAATTCGACGAATATTACAACCGCCTGATCGAGAAGGGTATCGAGGTCACGCCGGTGCTCAACCACGACGACAGCCCCACCCAATCCTCGGCCGAATTGCACCCCGGCGTGTTCGTGCGATCGGTCTATTTCTTCGATCCCGACGGCGTCTGCCTCGAATTCGCCGCTTGGACCAAGGAATTCGACGAGAGCGACGTCGCGCACGACCCGGTGCAGGCCGACGGCACGAAACGCGACGGCTTCATCACCGGCCGGACGCCGGCGCCCGCCGAATAGACATCCCCAAATAGCTCGCTGAGAACTCCTCCTGACCCGGTCTTTTGGCCGGGTTCTTTTTTGGCGAGTGTCGAGATGGCGGGTTTCGACCGATTGCGGTCTTTAATCCTCCCTGTGGCGCAGCCATGGGGAGGTGGCAGCGCGAAGCGCTGACGGAGGGGTAAATGGCGCGAGGTCGCCGCCCCTCCACCACCGCCTGCGGCGGCGGTCCCCCTCCCCATCGCTTCGCGACGGGGAGGATTTTACCGTCCGCTCTCCACCCCTAAGCAGACCTTCTGCTACCCCACTGCGCGCTCGCGCCCTTCCCAATAGGGTGCGCGGAGTTCGCGGCGCAGCACCTTGCCCGATGGATTGCGCGGCAAGGCGTCGATGAACTCGATGCTTTTGGGAACCTTATATGCGGCAATGCGCTCACGCGCCCAGGCGACGATATCGGCAGGGTCGAGCGTCGCGCCTGCGGCGGGCACGATCAGCGCCTTTACCCCTTCGCCCCACTTGTCGTCGGGGACGCCGATCACGGCGACGTCGGCAACGCCGGGACAGCCCATGATCGCGCTCTCGACCTCTGCCGGATAGACATTCTCGCCGCCCGACACGATCATGTCCTTGATGCGGTCGTGGACATAATAGAAGCCGTCGGCGTCGCGGTAGCCGACGTCGCCGGTGTGAAGCCAGCCGCCCGCGAGCGTCTCCTCGGTAGCTTTTTCGCGGTTCCAATAGCCTTTCATAACGATGCCCCCGCGGATCGCGATCTCGCCGATCTCGCCGTCGCCGAGTTCATGGCCTTCGCCATCGAGGATCGCCATCGCGGCGCCCGGCCACGGCTGGCCGCACGAGGTCAGCTTGCCGGGCAAATCATGTGCGGCCGGCGACAGATAAGAACCGCCGCCCGCAGACTCGGTCATACCGTAGAATTGCACGAAGTCGCAGCCGAAGGTCGCCCGCGCGCGGCGCAACACATCCTCGGCGATCGGCGACGCGCCATAGGCAATCGATTTGAGCCGGGGATACAGGCCGTCGTTGGCCGCCGGCTGGAGTAGCATCATCTGGATCATCGCGGGCGCAAGGAAGGCGTGCGCGACATTCTCGTCGCGGAACATCCGCACCGCCTCGGCCGCGGCAAAATCCTTGACGAGCACAAGGCGCCCGCCCTGCGCGAGCCCCGAAAAGGCGACGTTCGTACCCGCGACGTGGAACAGCGGCATGACGATCATCACCGTCTCGCCCTCGCCATACGCAAAGCCATCGACCTCGGTCGCGGCTTCGAGGAAGGTGCGGTAATTGGCGTTGGTCAGCACGACGCCTTTGGGCAACCCCGTCGTGCCGCTGGTGTAGAGCTGGAGCACATCGTCGGCGAGTTGCGGCGGATCGGCTGGAGGTGCGTCGGACGCGGCCCCGAGCCACGAGTCGAAGGGCTCGAACGCCGGATGATCGCCATAAAGCGCGATCAGGCGGGGCGGCGCGGGAAGATTTGCGACCGCCGCGAGCGCGCAATCGAAAAAATCCTCGCCGACGAACAGCAGCTTTGGCCCGGCATCGTCGAGGATGAAGCCGATCTCGCCGGGTACGAGACGGCAGTTGATCGGCGCGAAACAGGCGCGGGCACGCGCCGTCCCGAAAAAGAGCGGAAACCAGCCGTCGTGATTCTTGGTGAGCGCCGATACACGGTCGCCCGGCGCGACGCCGGACGCGATCAATGCGTTGGCGACGCGGTTCGACCCCGCATCAAGCTGAGCAAAGCTGGTCTCGCGCTCTCCGAACTTCACCGCGGTTGCCTGACCCCGCGCACGCGCCTGCGCCGCCGGAATGTCCGCCAGCGTCCGGATGGCCTCCAGATCGATCATTTTGTTCTCCCAACCATCGTTTCGACTTGAATTAGATAGAATACTAAGCAAATGTTTGACCAGCCCAAAAATGCAAAAGGATTGGCCTTGTTCGACCGCCCCATATTGCCGACGACGATCGTCGGAAGCTACCCTCAGCCCGACTGGCTGATCGACCGTGAACGGCTGAAGACCAGCCTGCCGCCGCGCGTGCGCGCCGAGACCTTATGGCGTATCCCCGGACCCTGGCTCGCCGACGCGCAGGAGGCGGCGACGCTGATGGCGATCCGCGACCAGGAGGAACTGGGTATCGACATCGTTGGCGACGGCGAGATGCGGCGCGAAAGCTATTCGAACCGGCTCGCGACCGCCTTGTCGGGGATCGATACCGAGAAGCACGGTACCGCAATCGACCGCACCGGCAATGCCAATCCGGTGCCGCTTGTCTCGGGCCCGATCCGCCGCGTCGCACCGATCGAGGCGCAAGACGCAGCCTTCCTGCGCCGCCATTCGACCAAGCCGGTGAAGCTTACCCTGCCCGGCCCCTTCACGATGACGCAGCAGGCCGAGAACGGCTATTATCCCGACGCGCGGACGCTCGCGATGGATTATGCGGACGCGGTCAACGCCGAAGTGAAGGATTTGTTCGCCGCGGGGGTCGATGTCGTCCAGCTTGACGAACCCTATCTGCAAGCGCGCGCGGCCGAGGCGAATGCTTACGCAATCGAGGCGATCAATCGCGCGCTTGATGGGGTTGGCGGGACGACCGCGCTTCATATCTGTTTCGGTTATGCGATGGTGCATCACGGCGCGGGTGCAACGGGACCGAAGCCAAAAGCCTATGACTTCCTGGCCGAACTCGAAGCCTCCAGCATCGACGTGATCTCGATCGAGGCGGCGCAGCCGGGGCTCGACCCCGCGATCCTCGCCGAACTGCCGACCAAGACGATCATGTACGGGGTACTCGATTTGTCGATCCCCGACGTCGAAACGCCCGAAGTCGTGGCGGACCGCATTCGCGAGGCCTTGCGGTATGTCGACGCCGAGCGTCTGTGGGTCGCGCCCGATTGCGGCATGAAATATCACAGCCGCGAGCATAGCCAGGCCAAACTGAAAGCGATGGTCGAGGGGGCCGCGATGGTTAGGGCGGAGCTCAAATAGCGGTCCGTAATGTTCCCCGGCGAAAGCCGGGGTCCGTGGGGGCGTTTACTGAACCCCGGCTTTCGCCGGGGAACACTGACGGTCAGGCGTCGATAAACCCCGCCAACAACGGCACGACCACCTCGGGCGCCTCGACCGTCGGCAGATGCCCCGCGCCCGCGATCACTTCCAGCCGCGCGCCGGGGATCGCCTCCAGAATCTCGTCGTGATGCGCGCGACTGGTGATGCCGTCCTTTGCACCCCAGATGAGCAGCGTCGGTACCGCAATCTCGCCGAGCCGCGGGCGGCTGTCGATACGCGCCATGATCGCGCGCTGCTGCGCAAGAAAAGTCTCCGCGCGGGTGTCGGCGGCCATCTGCCGCGCAATGCCCACCAGGCGTTCGTCGCTGCGCTTCTCCTCCGGGAAGAGGATCGGGATGCGCTCTTCGACGACCTGATCGAAATTGCCGCTCTCGACGAGGTCGATATACCCCTGCCGTCGTGCGGTTTGCGCCGGGCCGTCGGCCGAGGCGAGCGTCGAGATCAATGCAAGTTTGACGATATGTTCAGGTGCGCGACGCATCACTTCGAAAGCGACGAAGCCGCCCATGGCGTGGGCGATAAGCGCAAATTTGGGCGGGGCATTGTCGAGGAGGCGCTGCGCGAAGCCCTCGATCGTGTCGTCGCTCTGGTTGTCGGCGATGATGATATCGCGGTCGGGCCAGGCGTCGAGCAGCGGCTGCCAGACGGCGTCGGTCAGGAGTTGGCCGGTGATAAGGACGATTGGGAGCGACATTAGACCACCTGATGCAGGAGCGGTTCGCCAGCGGCGAAGCGTCGGCAGTTTTCGTGAGCTACCGTCAGGCTGCGCACGAGCGTTTCGGGGGTGAGCCAGGCGATGTGCGGGGCTAGCACCGCTTGAGGCAGGCCGAGCAAAGGATTGCCGCGCGGCAGCGGTTCCTCGGCGAAGACGTCGAGGCCCGCGCCGCGCAGGTGGCCGCTGGTCAGCGCCTCGACCAGCTTGGCTTCATTGACGAGTTCGCCGCGCGCGGTGTTCACCAGCACCGCGCCCTTCTTCATTGCGAAGGGATCGATGCTCCCGCGCGTCGCGTCGGTCAGCGGCATGTGTAGCGAGACGATGTCACTGGTGGCGAGCAGGTCGTCGAGCGGCAGATATTCATAGGGCACGTCGCGCGGGCTGCGCGCGGTGTAGGCGACCTTTGCGCCGAGCGCGGCGAGCGCGGGTGCGAGCAATTGCGCCGAGTTTCCGAAGCCGACGAGACCGATGATGCGCCCGCCGATTTCGCCGACGCTGTCGAGCTCGGACGGGTCGGCGATCCAGCCCTCTCCCGCTCGCGTGCGCGCGTCGAAGAAGCAGGTGCGGCGCAGCACCGCCATCATCAGCGACAGCGCCATTTCGGCAACAGCCTGACTGTTGGTGCCGGGCATGTTGCACACTGCGACGCCATGGTCGCGCGCGGCATCAAGCGCGATCGTGTTCACCCCGACGCCGAGCTTCTGGATCAGCTTCAGTTTCGGCGCCGAAGCGATGAAGTCGGCGGTCACCGGGGTGAGCACATGAAGCAGCGCGGTGATCTCGCCCGCCACCGCGTCGAGCGGCGCGGCTTCATCGACATGCACGACAACGCCGGCGCCGAAGATCGCATCGACAGCCTCGCGGAAACCCGGACTCGGGCGTGCGTGAAGGACGATCATGCCGCGACCCGGCCGATCGAACCGGCGAAGGCGGAGAAACCCGCAAATTCGGCGTCGGCGCCCATCGCTTCCTCGATCCGCAGCATCTCGTTCCATTTCGCCATGCGTTCGGAGCGCGTGAAGCTGCCGACCTTCAGCTGCCCCGCGTCCCAGCCGGTCGCGAGATGGGCGATGGTGACGTCCTCGCTCTCGCCCGAGCGCGCCGAGACGATCGCGCCCCAGCCGCGGACGACGGCAGCGTCGAGCGCGGCCTTCGCCTCGGTAACAGTGCCGACCTGATTGACCTTGATCAGCGCCGCGTTGCACACCCTCGCCTTGCCGGCGCGCTCGACGCGCTCGGCATTCGTGACAAGGACGTCGTCGCCGATGATCTGCACGCGCTCGCCGATCGCAGCGGTAACCGCCGCCATCGTCGTCCAGTCGTCCTGTCCTGCGGGGTCCTCGATCGACAGGATCGGATAGCGTCCCGCCCATTCGACGATGCGCGCCGCCATCTGCTCACCCGACAAGCGCCCGTCGTCGAGCGCAAGATTATAGCCATCGGCGTCGCCCAGTTCGTTCGCGGCGATGTCGAGCGAAATGAAAACATCTTCGCCCGCACGATGTCCGCTTGCCTCGATCGCCTTGGTCAACGTATCGAGCGCATCCTCGTTCGACGCGAAATTGGGCCACCAGCCACCCTCGTCGGCGACGCCCGACAGCGGCCCTTTCGCCTCCATCAGCCTGCCCGCGGCGCGATAGACATCGTCGGTGATTTCGAGCGCGCGACGGAAGCTGCCTGCCGTGGGGCACATGATCATGAAGTCCTGCACATCGGTGCGCCGCCCGGCGTGCGCGCCGCCGCCGAAAATCTGGATTTCGGGGAGCGGGATACGGACTTTCGCGTCGCCCGCCAGATAGCGCCACAGCGGCAGCCGCGCATCGGCGGCGGCGGCGTGAAGCACCGCCATCGACGCCGCAACGATCGCGTTCGCGCCGAGCCGCGCCTTGTTCGGGGTTCCGTCGAGCGCGCAGAGCGCAGCGTCGACCGCCGCCTGATCGTGGGCGTCCATCCCGGCTATCGCGCCCGCTAGCTCCGACCCAATTCCTGCGACGGCGCGAGTGACCCCGAAACCGCCGAACGCGGCACCCCCGTCGCGGAGGTCGATCGCTTCATGCGCGCCGCGCGAGGCGCCCGCGGGGGCGATGGCGCGGCCAACGGCATCCGAGGCGAGCGTGACTTCAACCTCGACCGTGGGGCGGCCGCGCGAATCCCAAAGCTGGCGGCCGGTGACGGAGGCGATGCGCGAAGTCATTTCATATCCTTTTCCAATTGGTGGCAAGCGCGTCGATCGGTTGCGGCGCGGCAATCAGTGCGCGCGCCTGATCGCGCACGATGCGTCGGTGTTCAGGGTCAGTGAGATATGCCGCGGGCGACTTGCCCTTGACGCGGGCGAGCAGCAGCGCGGCGGTGAGCTTGCCCGCGCGGAGCAGCAGGTCGTCGGCATCCTCCCACCCGATGCCGGGACGATAGGCGTCGACCAGCGCCGCCGCCGCCGCGTTCAGCTGCGCGTCGCCTGACCACACCGCCTTCAGCAGCAAATGCGTGGTGCAGAAGGCAAGGTCGAAGGCCGGGTCGCCAAAGACCGCGCATTCGGCGTCGAGGAAGACGGGGCCGTCGGTGCTGACGAGGATATTCTTCGGACTGACGTCGCCATGAACGAGCGCGATCTTTCGCCCCGACAGGTCGGCCGCGAGCGCGTGCAGCGCAGGCGACAACCCGGCGTCGTGCTGCGCAACATAGAGCAGGAAGGGATCGACGCGCAGCGCACGGAACATGTCGTCATTGGGGAAGTCGGCGCGGTCGCCATCATTGTGCGCGGTTGCAGCGTGCACGGCGGCGATCCCCGTCCCCACCTGCGCCGCAAATTCGGGATCGACCCGCCCCGCCATCAGTTCATCCTTCCACACCGGGCAACCGGGAAGGAAGCGCATCGCGAAGGCGTGGCCCGGCAATTCGGCGAGCACCTCGGGTGCGATATGCGGATCGACGCCGCGGGCGCGGCGCAGCCAGCGCACCTCGCTGGTCCCGCGCTCGACGGGGGCAAGCCATTCGGCGGCGACGCGCAGTTGCGGCAGCGGGCGCTTGACGACGATCGGCCCCGACGGCGTTTCGACCTTCCACACATCGCACGACACACCGCCGGTAAGCGGTTCGAGAACGATATCGCCCTCGCCCGCCAAACCGGCCCCGCGCAGCCCGTCCACGATGTCGGCGTCCATCGTCACGTCACAGCTTCTCCCGAATCCAGCTTCCGACGAGGTCGGCGGCATTTTGCCGCTCCTCGTTCGAATCCTCGAAATAATGCGCGCCGGGGATCAATTCGAGCTTCTTGTCGGTGCTGCCAAGGAAATCGAAGATCTTGCGTGCGTCGCTGGGGAAGACGCCAGTGTCGGCCGTTCCCTGCACGACGAGCGCCGGGGTGTCGTGTTTGGCGAGATGCGGCTGTCCCTGACACGGCGAGGTTTCGAGGCTCCACATGTTGAGCCAGGTTTTGATCGTGTTGGCGCGCCCGATACTCGGCGTACGGTTCGCAATCGCCGGATCGCCGCGATAGCACCAGTTCGGCTTGCGGTCCGACGGATCGATCGTGGGATCGACGCAGCGGATGTCGCCCCAGCAGCGGAACATCGGGAAGATGCGATCGGGAATGCCCGCATCGTTGAGCCGCTTTAGTTCGGCCTTTGCCCAGTCAGTGATCCGCTGGTTGCGCGCGCGCTGCGCGGCGCGATATTTCGCGATGAATTCGTCCGAATAGGGCGGGCCGTTGTCGGGGTTGAACGGGTCGAGTTCGGGATCGGTGGCCACGGGGTCATTTTCGTCGATCACAGACGCGTCCATCCAGTCGGTCAGCACTTCGGGCCGGCCCTGATGCGCGTTGAAGCTGATGTAGAGGTCGCCCTTCACCAGTTCTGCCAGCTCATCCTGCCCCGCCGACGGCAGCCGGTCGGTCAATGTTGGCGCGATTGCCTCTGCCTGATAGGCGCCCATCAGCGAACCACCGCCCGAATTGCCGAGGATGACGATCTGCTCGACGCCGGCCTCCTCTTTCAGCCATTTCATGCCGACGCCGATGTCGAGCACTGCATGTTCGAGCAGGAACTGATCCTCTATCCCGCGATAACGCGTGTTCCAGCCGAGGAAGCCGAAGCCCTGCCGCGCAAAATAGGGAGCGATGTAATGTTCGGTGAAATCGACGTTATAATGGGTCGCGATGATCGCGACCTTCGGGCGCTTGCCGCTTTGCGTCCAGTAGATGCCTTGGCACGGATGCCCGCCCGCCTGAATGCGCGGCGCCGTCGGCGACACACGCCCGATGAACTTTGCGTCCAGTCCTTCGATCCCGTTCGGGTTCATCATCGTCTCTCCTGTTTCGATTATCTTTAGCGGGTCACGTCGAAGGGCAGCTTGTAGCCCTCCAGGCCGGCGCGAATGGCCTTTTTGTCGATCTTGCCCGTCGGTCCCAGCGGAATCGCTTCGACGAACAGCACGTCGTCGGGCATCCACCAGCGCGCGATCTTGCCGTCGAGATAGGATTTGAGGTCGTCGGCAGAAGCGCTCGCGCCATCCTTCAGCTGGCAGAGCAGGATCGGCCGTTCATCCCACTTCGGATGCGCAACCCCGACCACTGCGGCGTTGGCGACCGCGTTGTGCCCCATCGCGATATTCTCGATCTCGATCGAACTGATCCACTCGCCGCCCGACTTGACGACATCCTTCGCGCGGTCGGTGATCTGCATATAGCCTTCGGTGTCGATCGTGCTGACGTCGCCGGTGTCGAAAAAGCCTTCCTCGTCGAGCACGTCGCCGCCATCGCCGCCATAATAAGCGCCGGCGATCGTCGGCCCCTTGATCATCAACCGCCCCGGGGTCTTGCCGTCGTGTGGCAGGCGGCCTCCCGCATCGTCGACCAGCTTCATTTCGAGGCCGCAGAGCAGCCGCCCCTGCTTGAGCTTATACGACATCTGTTCGGGTTCGGATTTCGCGGCGACCGACGCATTGGGCACCGACACGGTACCGAGCGGCGAGGTTTCGGTCATGCCCCAGCCCTGGATGACGTCGACGCCATAATCATCGCGGAAGGTACGGATGATCGATTCGGGGCACGCCGAACCGCCGATCGTTACGCGCTCCAAGGTCGTGAAGCGTTTCCCATTTTCCTGCATATACTGGAGCAGCATCTGCCACACGGTCGGGACCGCAGCCGAATAGGTCACGCCCTCCTGCTCGATCAGATTGTAGATCGACTCTCCGTCCATCCGCTGCCCCGGCAGGACGAGCTTGGCGCCGACCGCGGGCGCCGAATAGACGACGCCCCACGCGTTGGCGTGATACATCGGCACGACGAGCAGCACGGTATCGCGCGCCGACAGCGCGAGCGCGTCGCGCTGCAAGGTCATCAACGCGTGGATATAATTGGAGCGGTGCGAATAGAGCACGCCCTTCGGATTGCCCGTCGTCCCGCTGGTGTAGCAGAGCCCGCACGCGGCATTTTCATCGAAGCCGCCCCAGGCATATTCGGCCGGATGCCCGGCGATCCAGTCGTCGAAAGCGACCGCAGCAAAGGCTGTTTCCGGCATCGATGCGGCATCGCAAAAGAAGATTACCTTTTCGATGCTCGGGACCTGCGGCAGCAACTCCCCCACCAGGTCGACGGTCGCGGGATCGGCGATCAGCAGCCGGTCGCCGGCATGGTTCGCGATATAGGCGATCTGTTCGAGGAAAAGCCGCGGGTTGAGCGTGTGAAGCACCGCCCCCATTCCTGCCGCGCCATACCAGGCGGCAAGGTGCCGCGCACCGTTCCAGCCCATCGTCGCGACTCTGTCGCCCGCCTCGATCCCCTCGGCGGCGAGCGCGTTCGACACGCGTCGCGCGTCGGCATGGACCGATGCATAGGTTGCGCGCGTGACGCGCCCCTCGGCATCGCGCGAAACGACCTCGCGCGCGCCGTGCCAGGCCGCCGCATGATCGATGATCCGGTCGACCGTCAGCGGAACATTCTGCATCAACCCGTCCATGCGGTCGTCTCTCCCTGCGCCTTGCCAATATAGATAGTATGCTAAGTATTTTGCTTTTGCAATATCGGGGAGCGTCTTGCCTCGCCCCTGTTGCTCTTCTAGCGTGACGGGCCGGCTGGGCTGCCGGCAACAGGATTGTCACCGGCATAATGCGCACCAACCAGTTGATCATTGCATTGTTCCAGCGCTTCTGCTGGCTCGACGAAGGCCTTCAGGCGCGGTTGCACGATGGCGGCTGGCCCGACGTCAGCCGCCCGCAATCAATGGTCATGACCAATATCGTCAGCGGAATCGTCCGGCCGTCGGACATCGCGCGCAACCTCGGCGTATCGCGTCAGGCGATCCACAGCACGATCAACCAGATGATCACACTGGGCATCGTCAAGCTCGACCCCGATCCTGACGACCGTCGCCACATGGTCGTTTCGCTGACCGATACCGGCGCACGGATGCGCAAGGACGCGCAAGCCGCGATGGACGAACTCGCGGACCAGCTTTCGGCGAAGCTCGGCAAGGATCGTTTCGACGCACTGCTCGCGACGCTCGAAGCCGATTGGGGCAATAATATCGGGGCGTCGCGCGAGACGAAGCGACACGCCTGATCGTCCGGGCGGCCCATAGGTCGCCCCGGCTTAGCCGCCTTGCTTTTTCGCGCGCGCTGCCTTGACGCCTTCGACGAATTGTTTCTGATTGACCTTCACCGCCAGCCCCTTTTGCGACAGAAAAAAGGCCGCCCGGGGTATAGTGATATTGCCTTCGCCGGTCGTCAGCACCGCGCCCTGCGGCGCCACGGCCTTGACCGTGCCGAGAATTGCGGCGCCGTCGGCGCTGCGGACTTCCGCTCCCGGCTTCAATGCCCCGTCGACCGCCGCGGCATCGGCCTCGGCTTCCTTCAACACCGCCAGGATTTTCTCTTTCGGCGCCTTCAGCGCCGGCCCTTTTGCGGTCTTCAGAAAATCGCTCTTCGACACCACAAGCCCGCTGCCGCCGACCGCCACGGCAACTTTGTCGCCGGCGATTTTGACGATCTGCCCAACCTCCTCGCCGCGTTCGTCATAGACTTTGGTGCCGGGGGTCAGCGACGCGGCCGGCGCCACCTGCTGCGCTTGCACCGAGGAGGTTACAACGAAGGCGGGCGCGGCAAGGCATAGCCCGGCGAGCAGGCCGGAAGGCTTGGACATAAGGACTCCTGTGAAAGACCGTGCCAGCCGTGCCGCACCGCGCCGCGTCGCGCCAAATGCCATGTTGCCGGGCCGTGCAACCGACGCGGCGAGCCGATGAGCCGGGGCCTTCGCCCTATCCGATCGCCTTCGCCACCGCGACCAGCCGCGCCGCGGTCGCGTCGACGAGCGAGGCCGGGAGCGCGTCCTTCAGATTTCCCGATTCGTCGAAAGCGGCGTGCGCGCCGGGCACCAGCACCTGCTCGGGGATGACGAGCGTCTGGACGGTCGACAAGATCTGGCGCAGGTGCATCAGCCCGCGCAGTCCGCCGAACGGACTGATCGACGCCGACATGACCGCGCTCGCCTTGCCGCGATAGGCGGTAAGCGCGACGAGCGATTCGTCGCCAGTAGGACGCGATGCCCAGTCGATCGCATTTTTGAGCAGCGGCGAAACGGAGCCATTATATTCGGGCGAGACGAAGAGTAGTCCCTGCTGCGCGCTGAAAAGCTCTTTCAGCCGCACCGCGTCGGGCGGAAAGGCATTGGCTTCGAGCGCGGCCGAATAGAGCGGCAGGTTGAACGCCGAGAGATCGACGTCGGTAACGGTCGCGCCCTGCGCTTCGAGCGCGCGGACCGCAAGCCGCCCCAATGCGCGGTTGAACGACCCCTCGCGCGTGCTCCCGACGACGACTGCGATGCTGGTCAATTTTACCTCCCCAACCATTTAGTTAGTAAACTAACTATTATCCGGCAGGATCGCAACCGTCTTTGCGTTTTCAGGCCTTGATGTCCGAAAGCGTCGAGAGCTTGGCGGTCTCGTCAGCAAGGTTGTCGATCACACGGCGCAGCAGCGCCTGCAGCATTTCCACCTCCTCGTCGCTCATCCCGCGCGTCGCCACCTCGTGCACCTCGGCATTCATCGGCGCGAGGATGAGTTCGAGTTTCTTCGCGTGCGGTGTCAGGTGGATGAAAGTCTTGCGCCGGTCGTCGGCGGTCTTCTTGCGCGTGATGAATCCGGCCTTTTCAAGACCCTTCAGCGCGACGACCGTCGTCGGCTCGCGCATTCCTACCCGCTCGCTGAGTTCGCGCTGTGTGATCCCGTCCTCGCGCCACAGCTGGCGCAGGAAACGCCACTGGCCCGCCGACACGTCGTGGATCAGCGTGCCGCGTTCGAGCAGGCGCGAAAAGGAACGGAAAACAATACGCGCCAGATAGCCGATGCTGTTGTCCGGGTTGGTGTAATATTCGGCCGGATGCCGAAAGCCCTCATTCTTCTTGGCCAAGATTTTTCCCCTTCGGCGCCTGCGGGTCGAGCCGCGTCGCCATGGCGCAAACCTTAGGGCTCTATGATTCGCGCCGCAAGTTGCTTCGGCACCGCGATATCCTTGGACAAACGGTTTTTTACATTATACTTAGATATCTAAGTTATTGGATAGGCCCAATGGAAAAATTCGACCGGCTGACCGCGATCGCGGCGCCGTTACCCCTCGCCAATGTCGATACCGACATGATCCTCCCGGCGCGCTTCATGAAGGGGCTGACGCGCTGCGGGCTCGGCGCCCACCTGTTCCGCGAGCTTCGCTACACGCCCGATGGCGCCGAACGCGCGGACTTCATCCTCAACCATCCGGCGGGCCGGCAGGCGCGCGTTCTGGTCGCCGAGCGCAATTTCGGCTGCGGGTCGTCGCGCGAGCATGCGGTGTGGGCGCTCGCCGATTTCGGAATCCGCTGCGTCGTCGCGCCAAGCTTCGGCGACATTTTCGCCGGCAATGCGCGCAAGAACGGCCTGCTGCTCGTCCGCCTGCCCGACGGGATCTGCGAACGGCTGCGCGCGGACATCGCCCGCGCGCAATTCGCGCCGCTGACGGTCGACCTGATTGAACAGCGCATCCTTCTCGCATCGGGCGAGGCGATCGGTTTCGCGATCGATCCCGACGACCGGCGCACGCTGATCGAAGGGCTCGACGACATTACGCGAACGTTGCGGCACGACGCCGCGATCGCGCGCTACGAGGCGCGCCTCTAGCCGAGGCTTGTCGGGTCGGCGATGCATCCCGCGATCGCGCTTGCGGCTGCAAGTGCCGGGCTCATCAGATGCGTACGCCCGCCGCGCCCTTGGCGGTTTTCGAAATTGCGGTTCGACGTCGCTGCGCAGCGTTCGCCGGGTTGCAACCGGTCGGCATTCATCCCGACGCACATCGAACAGCCGGGTTCGCGCCAGTCGAACCCCGCCGCGCGCAGCACGCGGTCGATCCCTTCTGCCTCGGCCTGCCGCTTGACCAGCCCCGAACCCGGTACGACCATTGCGCGGATGTGCGGCGCGACGGTTCGCCCGCGCACGACGGCGGCCGCGACCCGCAAATCCTCGATCCGGCTGTTCGTGCAACTGCCGATGAAAATGCGGTCGAGCGGGATTCCCGCAACCGCCTGTCCCGGCGTCAGGCCCATATAGGCCAGCGCCCGATCGGCGGCGACGCGCGCGTCGCCCGCGGCCAGCGCCCCCGGATCCGGGATGCGCGCATCGATCGCGACCGATTGTGAGGGGTTCGTGCCCCAACTGACCATCGGCCGCACATCGGCGGCGTCGAACACGATCTCCCGGTCGAATAGCGCCCCGTCATCGGTGGGCAAGTCGCTCCAGCGAGCAAGGGCGGCGTGCCATGCCGCGCCCTGCGGTGCCGCGGGACGCCCATCCAGATAGGCAAAGCTCGTTTCGTCGGGCGCGATCAGCCCGGCGCGTGCGCCCATTTCGATGCTGAGATTGCACAATGTCATGCGCGACTCCATCGACAGCGCTCGGATCGCCGATCCCGCATATTCGATGACATGCCCGGAGGCCCCGTCGACACCGATCGCCGCGAGCAGGTGCAGCGCCAGATCCTTGGCATGGACATGCGGCCCAAGCTGCCCGTCGACCGTGATCCGCATATTACGCGACTTGCGCTGCCGAATCGTCTGCGTCGCGAGCACATGCTCGACCTCCGACGTGCCGATGCCGAAGGCCAACGCACCGAACGCGCCATGCGTCGAGGTATGACTGTCGCCGCAGACGATGGTCATTCCAGGCTGCGAGCGCCCCTGTTCGGGCCCGACCACATGGACGATGCCGCCGCGCGGGTCGCCCATCGGGAAATTCTCGATCCCGAAACGGCGCGTGTTGGCGACCAGCGCCTCGAGCTGCGCGCGCGCTTCGTCATCGTCCACACCAGCCGGCCCCGCCGCCTGCCCCGTCGTGGGGACATTATGATCGGACAGCGCGAGCGCGCGCGCCGGCTGCCGAACGGTCCGCCCCGCCGCGTCGAGCCCAGCGAACGCCTGCGGCGAGGTAACCTCGTGCAGCAGATGCAGGTCGATATAGAGCAGGGTTTCGCCGTCGTCGTCAGCGACGGCGTGCTTGTCCCATATCTTGTCGTAAAGCGTGAGCGGGGCTTTCACAGTCCCCCCAGCGTTTCTTTCCTCGGCCCCATGAACCCGAAAAGATAAGCTGCGACTTTTCGCATTTGGATTTCCTCGGCGCCTTCGGTGATGCGGTATCTCCGGTGGTGGCGATAGATATGTTCGAAGGGTTTGTGGCGCGAGTATCCAATGCCGCCATGGACCTGCATGGCGCGGTCGGCGGCATCGCAGACTAGGCGGTTCGCCCAGTAGTTGCACATGCTGACCTTGTCGGAGAGCGTGCGTTCGATCTGTTTGTGGGGGGTGTTGTCGATGTCCCACGCGGTCTTTCGGATGAGCAGGCGCAGCATCTCGGCCTGCGTCGCGAGCTCGACGAGTGGGAACTGGATCGCCTGGTTCTTCGCCAGCGCTTCGCCGAACGGCTTGCGCTGCCTTGCGTATCGGACGCTCTCCTCGATGCAGTAGACCGCCGCGCCCAGTGAGCTTGCCGCCTGACGGATGCGGTTCTGGTGGACGAAGCTCTGCGCGATCGCGAGGGCGCCGCCCTCGGGGCCGAGCCGCGCGCTGTCGGGCACCCACACATTGCTGAACGTCATCCTTGGATGGTCGGTCGGCATGTTGAAGGTCCACATATATTCATCGACCGTCATGCCCTCGGTCCCCGTCGGCACGAGCAGGCAGGTAATCCCCTTCGCGTCGCCGTCGTCGCCGCTCGTGCGCGCGAAGGTCGCGCAATGCGTCGCGACATGCATGCCGGTGATCCACATCTTACGCCCGTCGATCCGCCAGCCGTCGATACCGTCGCGGCTCTCGCGCACGGCGCGCGTCTCCATGTGGGTGGCATCCGATCCGTGATCGGGCTCGGTCAGCCCGAACGCCGTGCGGCGCTTGCCCTCGAACCCCCCGAGGATGAACTCGGCCTTCTGTTCCTCGCTAGTAGCGAACTGCTCGAACATTTCGACGAACGGGAAGTTGCCGACGATGCTGTGCTCGTTCTGCAGGTCGTTGTGCAGCCCCAACCCCTTCGCCGCCAGATGCTCGCGGATCACCGCCATCCACAGATTGCTGCCGTCCTTGCCGCCATATTTCTTCGGTGCCGAGAAGCGCCAGTGGCCCGCCGCATCGGCCTTGCGCGTCGCCGCCTTGAGCAACTCTTCCCACTCGCGGCGCGGCAGCCCCTGATTGTCCCAGTCGGTGCGCGCATGCTCGCGGCGATGGTCGAAGAAGCGGATATTGTCGTCCGCCAGCTCGAGCGGCCGGATCTCGGTCTCGATGAACGCGTCGAGCTCGTCCAGATACGCCTGCAAATCGGCGGGCATCGCAAAGTCCATGTCTCTCTCCCTGTTATCGCTATCCGCGCCAGCCGGCCCGCGCCGCCGCCAGGGGCGCATATTTGGGGCTGTCGACCATGCATTTGTCGAGCACTTCACGCCGCAGCCTTGCGAGCAGCCCCGGCTCGTCGAGCGTCGCCTCGCCCGACAGCAGAGCATCGGCCAGCGCCTTGTCTTCGGCGCGCGCCCCCGCATCAAGATCGCGCAGCACGATGCCGAGCGCGTTCATCGCCACCACCGCCTCGAACTTGGCATGCCCTTCGGCACCCGGCTTGATCGCGCCTTCGATCCAGTCGCGCACCGCCTCGACCACCTCGCGGTTCGTCGGCTCGCCCGTCGGTGCAGGCGCAGCACCGGGCGAGGGCGGCAGCGCCCGCGCCCGCTCGCTCTCGGGCGCTTCTTCCTCGAGCAGCCGCACCAGGTCGAGTTCCTGCTCGGCCGTGCGCCGCCCGATCACGACGCGTTCGACCGTGCGGTCGGCGCCGCTCCGCCACGCCTGCCCCATCTGCAGGCACCCCAGCGCCCACCACAAGGTCCGGTAGACCAGCCAGAAACGGAAGCGGGCGGGATCGACCCGGACGCCGCCCGCCGCCTCATAAGCGGCAAAATAGTCCGCAAGGCTGCCCACCCCGAACGCGGGCCGCTCCAGGTGGCCGAAGCACCACACGCTCATGCAGCCGAACGCCAGGTCCTCGTGCGCGTCGCCCCGGTGCGCGAGCTCCCAGTCGAGCACTGCTGCCAGCCCGTCTTCATCGACCATCACATTGCCCATCCGGTAATCGCCATGCACCAGTACCGGCGCCGCCGCCTCGGGCAGATGATCCTCGCACCATTTGATCGCCAGCGCGATCACCGGCCGGTCGCCCCCGTAGGACAGAAAGCGCGACCGAAGCTCCGCCAGCGCCGCGCGCGTGTCCATCAACGGGATCGCATCGGACACACTCGCCAGCGGCACGGCGTGAATGCGCGCCAGTTCGCGCCCGAGGTCGTCCAGCAGCGACCGCGGCGGCGACCTCAATATCTTCGCCGGCGACACCTCGCCCGTCACCCGCCGCATCACATAACCCGTCCCCAGACCGTCGCCCGGCGCCAGCACCCCCACAACTTCGGGCGCCTTAACCCCCGCCGCAAAAGCCGCCATCACCAGCGCCGCCTCGTCGCCATGACCGAACGGACGGTCCGCCATATAGGCCGCCGACGGAGCGCGCCGCAGGACAAATCCTTCGCCCTCGCCACCCGCGCCCCAATCGAACGACCAGCTCTCCATGTTTGCTCCGCCAGACAAACGGCACAAGTTCGACACGGCCCCGGCGCCAACCGTCCGCAACATAAACAAGGCGAGAGAGTCGGATATATCGGTCATGCGAACGATCTACCGCGCTTAGTCCCACCCGTCGAACGCCCTTTCCCCAACGCCAGTCGAAATCGCCGCACCATATACCCCGATTGCAATTTACTTAGAATACTAATCTATATAGACGGGAGCCGTCGGGCAAGGACGAAAACGGGGAGAGAGACGATTCTGTACATTGCCGCGACGGCCTCCCTTCCCCGCGGACGGCAAGCATGAACCCGATCTGGCTTCCTGCCTCGCTGCTCGGTGGGCTGTTCCAGGCGTGGCGCACCGCGCTCCAGCAACGCCTGCGCGCCGAGCTCAGCGTAAGCGGCGCGGGGCTGGTACGCTATTTTTACGGCTTGCCGTTCGCGCTGGCTTTTGCCGCGGTCTGGTTGTCACTAATGGGTGCCGGGGTACCGCGGCTGTCCCAAACCTACCTCGGTTTTGCGGCCGCCGGCGCAACCACCCAGATGGTCGGGACGATCCTTTTGATCACGGCATTCGGCCATCGCGGTTTCATCGTGGGCACCGCCTTTTCCAAGACCGAAGCGATGCAGGTCGCCCTGGTCACCGCCCTGTTGCTCGACGAGCATTTGCCGCTGCTCGCATGGACCGGAATTGTCGCGGGCGTCGCCGGGGTGCTCATCCTCGCGCTCGCCGGGCGCGGCATCACGGTGCGCCAGATATGTGGCGCGCTCGCGCAGCCCGCCGCGCTTTGCGGGCTCGGCGCCGGATCGATGTTCGCCTGCGCCGCGATCGCGATCAAGCTCGCCACCGCCGAGCTGCCGGGGTTCGACCTGATATCGTCGGCGCTGGTCACGCTGGTCGTCGTGATGGCGATGCAGAGCGTCCTCCACTTGGCATGGATCGTCGCGCGCGACCGCCCCACCCTCGTTTCCGCGCTGCGCTCGTGGCGCACATCGAGCCAGGTGGGCCTGCTCTCGGCGCTCGGTTCGGCATGCTGGTATATCGGCTTTGCCGCCGCGCCCGCCGCGCTCGTGCGCATCGTCGGGCAGGTCGAGGTGATCTTCACCGTCGCCTTCGCGCATTTATACCTCCACGAGCGCGTTCGGTGGCACGAGATCGCAGGCCTGCTGCTCGTCGCCGCGGGGGTGATCCTCGCACTGCTCGCGACGGTCTGACCGGCGGCGCATCGCTAGCCGGCCGGGGTCGGCAAGCCATAACCCGCGCCTATGGGGCTCGGCACTTTTCGAGATGTTTCGTACAGCCGCAGGCGCATAGGGAGCAGCTTCGTCCAGCCGCCGGGAGAATGATCCATGTCCGCATCGCCCACATCCCTACCGCCCCTGTCCGCCGCCCGCACCGCCGGCGAGCTGGTCTTCACATCGGGCCAGCTGGCGCGCGGCGATGACGGCGCCATCGTTCCCGGGGGGATCGAAGCGCAGGCCGAACGCGTGCTCGCGAACCTGGTCCGCGTGCTCGCCGACGAAGGCTGCACCCCGCGCGACGTGGTCAAAGTGACCGCCTGGCTGACCGATGCAGCCTTCGGCGCCGCATTTAACCACGCCTATCGCTACATATTCGAAACTCCCTACCCCGCGCGTTCGACCGTCGTGTCGGCGCTGCTGGCGCCCGGTGCGCTGATCGAGGTCGAAGCCGTCGCGAAGCGCCCATGAGCGCAAACACCGTTGGCCCGCAGCTTCTGCGCGGGTACACACGGGTCATGCGCTTTTGCCAGATTGAGGTTTTTCACGCCGTTTACACCCATGGGTCGATCAGCGCCGCCGCGCGCGCGCTGGGCGTATCACAACCGTCGGTCTCGAAAACGCTGCGGCATGCCGAGGACAGCCTGGGCTTTCCCTTGTTCCAGCTTGCGCGCGGGCGGCTCGTTCCGACCGACGAAGCGCACGCGCTGATCCGCGAGGCCGGCGACGTGTTCGACCGCCTCGCGTCCTTACAGCAGACCGCGCGCAACCTGTCGCAGGCGGGCGGCGGGCACATCCGGCTCGGCATCGTCCCGAGCCTCGCGCTCGACGTCGTACCGCAAGCGATCGCCCAGTTCCGCCGCGACTGGCCGCGCGTGACCTTCGAGGTGCATACCCATCACCACGATGATCTGGTCCGGTCGCTGATCGAGCGCGAAACCGACATTGCGATCGCCTATACCCCGCCGGCGCACCCCCGGCTGACGCGCGCGCTGCTGACGGAGGGCGAGCTGGTCGCCTTTGGTCCGACCGGCGCGTTCGGCCAGGTCGGGGATCGCCTACCGCTCGGCGAGCTTGCCGACCGTGACCTGATCGGCGTCGCGGCGACCGGACCGATCGGGGATGTGCTGACCCGCGCGGCGCGCGAACGCGGAATCGCGTACCGCGAAGCCGTGTCGGTGCAGACCTTCTTCATCGCAGCGCGCCTCGCGCAGCTCGAGGGTGGCGTCACCGTGGTCGACGAATTTACCGCTCGCGCCTGGCAGGCACCGGGCTTTTCCTGGCACCGGACCGAGCCGCCGCTCGGCTTCACGATTTCCTGGGTTACGCTCGAAGACCGTCCACCGTCGAAGGTAGCGCGATTGTTCCTGCGCACGCTGGAGGAAGTCCTCGCCGCCAGTCGCACGGCAAAGCCATAACCTGAGCCTATATCATTCCCAAATGATTACAGCTTTGCGACAAGTGTGCGCTCGATAATCTGTCCCCAATGAGGCGCGCACCTGCATGGGCAAGGGCGCGACCCCAGGGGGATCGAGTCGAAACACGCGGGCAGAATTTCGCCTTGGCGAAACGAAGGCGACAGCGCGGCCGCAGGATATGGTCCTCGTGGGCGCCGGCATCGTCGGCATGGCGACCGCGCCCACCCTGTCGGATCGCGGGCACCGCGTCACCGGCATCGACTAGGCCGACGAGCCGGGACGCGGCACCAGCTTCGCCAATGGCGCGCAATTGAGCTATTCCTACACTGACGCGCTCGCCAGCCGGGCGTTTGCCATCGAATCGCGCCGCGCGCTTCATGCGCTCGCCCGCCGCCATTACATCGACTTCGCGCATGGAAGCGCCGCCGACGACACCATAGAGCGGGTCTGGGGCGGCGAAACTCGCTCAGCCTAGGTTCAGCGTCGCGGACTTAGGAACAGGCATCAAATGGCTCCAATGGCGGATTGCGCTGGACCATCAGGCGTGTCCGCTGATACGGAGCGTGCCGGTAATTCTCGAATAGGGTAGCAATGACCAGATTTTCGACCATGATTGGCCTGATCGCGGTGGCCGCAGGCATCACGCCCGTGCTGGCCCAGACCGTCGCCGACAGCGACGTTCCGACGACCAGCCTCAATATTCCGGGCAACGTCCAGATTTACGGCGATGCCAAGGGCAACGTCTATCGCCCCTCCGCGACGGTGAACGGCGAGATCATCACCGCAACCGATATCGAACAGCGTATGGCGCTGATCCGCATCGCGAACAGCGATGCGGTGCTGCCACCCGAAGAGTTGCAGCGGCTGCGCAGCCAGGTCTTCAGCAATCTGATCGACGAGAAATTGCAGATTCAGGAGGCGAGGGCCGCCGACATCGCGATCGACGAGAATGTCGTGAACGAGCAATATGCCCGGCTGGCCGCGCGCTTCAAGCAGACGCCCGAACAATTTTCGGCCTATCTGGATTCGAAAGGATCGTCGGCTGCCGCGGTGAAGCAGCAAATTCGCGGCGAGTTTGCCTGGGACCGCTTGCTGTCGCGCAATATCCAGTCGACCACCAACGTATCGACCGACGAAGTGCAGGCGGTCGAAAAGCGGCTGAACGAGGCAAAGGGCCAGGATGAATTCCATCTTGGCGAAATCTATCTGTCGGCGACACCCGAAAATGCCGCCGCGGTGATGGAAAACGCGCAAAAGATCATCCAGGCCTTGCAGTCGGGCGGCAGCTTTGCCGCCTATGCGCGCCAGTTTTCCGAAGCATCGACGGCCAGCGTCGGCGGCGACTTGGGCTGGGTCCGCCCCGCGCTGTTGCCGCAGTCGATGGCCGATGCCGCGATGCAGATGCAACCCGGCCAGCTCGTCGGCCCGATCGAGGTGCCCGGCGGCATGTCGATCATGCTGATGATCGACCGGCGCCAAGTGCTGACCGCCGATCCGCGCGACGCGATTCTGAGCCTGAAGCAAATCTCGCTCGATTTTCCGGTCGGCACGACGCAAGCCAGGGCGTCCGAACTGGCAGGCCAGTTTGCCGAAGCGACGCGCGGCATCGCGGGTTGCGGCGCCGCCGACGATGTCGCCAAATCGCTGGGCGCCAGCGTCGTTTCGCGCGACAATATCGAAATGCGCCAATTGCCCGCGCCCTTGCAGGCGACTTTGGTCAACCTTCAGGTCGGGCAGACGACGCAACCGTTCGGCGCCGCGAACGAGGGCATCAGCGTCCTTGTCCTCTGCGGCCGCGACCTGCCCCAGTCCGCCACGACAGCGGACAGCGAACAGATCGAACAGCGTTTGCTCGAAGAAAAGGTCAACAAGCGGGCCCAGCGCTATCTGCGCGACCTGCGCCGGGATGCCGTGATCGAATATAGCTGATGCCTGATCCTCACAATCCGCGGCCGATCGCGGTCACCATGGGTGACCCGGCCGGCGTCGGACCCGAAGTCACGGCCCGCGCCTGGGCGGCGCGCCGCGAGAATGCCCTTCCTCCCTTCGTTGCCATCGGCGACGCGGCCGCCATCGCCGCCGTTTGGGACGGTCCCGTCGCGCGCGTCGGCGAGATGGACGACGCGGCCAGGATATTCGGCGACGCCCTGCCCGTCTGGCACCTCGAAGATAGCGGCCCGCTGACGCCCGGTGTCCCGACCCCGGCGGGCGCGACCTGCGCGCTCCATGCGCTCGAAACCGGGATCGGGCTGACGCGCAATCAGGCGAGCGCAGCGCTCGTCACCGGATCGGTGTCGAAATACGCGCTGCACGGCATCGGTTATACCCATCCGGGACAGACCGAATTCATCGCCGAACGTTGCGGCGTCACCGCGACCAACGCGGTGATGATGCTCGCCGGTCCCAGCCTGCGCGTCGTGCCGCTGACCGTCCACATACCGCTCGCCGACGTGCCCGAACGACTGACAAGCGAGTTGATCGTCGCCAAGGCGCGGATCGTGATCCGGGGGCTACGCCGCGATTTCGGCATCGAGGCTCCGCGCATCGCGATCGCAGGGCTGAACCCGCATGCGGGCGAAAGCGGTCAACTCGGCAGCGAGGAAGAGCGGATCATCGCGCCCGCGGTCGCACAGCTTGCCGGAGAGGGGATCGTCGTCGACGGCCCGGTGGCGGCCGACAGCCTGTTCGCCCCCGCGGTGCGCTCGCGCTACGATGCTTTGCTTTGCGCCTATCACGATCAGGCGCTGGCGCCGTTCAAGGCGCTGCATTTCCACGACGGGGTCAACCTGACGCTCGGCCTGCCGATCATCCGCACCTCGCCCGACCATGGCACCGCGTTCAACATCGCCGGCACGGGCCAGGCCGATCCCGGACCGACGATCGCGGCAATCGCGATGGCCGGGCAGATGGCGCTCGCGCGCGAACGCAACTTCGCCCCCGCCAAGTGACTGTCCAGCCGCTCACGCCGCTGCCGCCTCTTCGCGAGACGGTGCGCGTCCACGGGCTGTCGGCAAGCAAGGCGCTGGGCCAGAATTTCCTGTTCGACGAACAGTTGCTCGATCGGATCGCGGCGCTTCCCGGCGATCTCGACGGCGCGACAGTGTTCGAGGTCGGCCCCGGCCCCGGCGGACTGACGCGCGCCTTGCTGCGCGCCGGAGCAAAGGTGATTGCGGTCGAGCGCGACGATCGCTGCCTGCCGCTGCTCGCCGAGCTGGGCCAGGCCTTCCCTGGGCAGCTGACGGTGATCGCGGACGACGCGATGGCGGTCGATATCGACGCGCTGACGGGCGGCGCGCCCTATCATATCGTCGCCAACCTGCCCTATAACGTCGGGACCGCACTGTTCACGCGCTGGCTGGAACCGGCGGCATGGCCGCCGCGCTGGCTGTCGCTGACGCTGATGTTCCAGCTCGAAGTCGCCGAACGCATCGTCGCGCCGGTCGGAACGAACGCCTATGGCCGGCTCGCGGTGCTCGCGCAGTGGCGCTCGAGCGCCAGGATCGCGATGAAGGTGCATCGCTCGGCCTTCACGCCGCCGCCGAAAGTGATGTCCGCAGTCATCCACGTGACACCCGCCGAAGAGCCCGCCGGCGTCGATCCGAAGCGCCTGTCGAAACTGACTGAAAAAGGGTTCGGCCAGCGACGCAAGATGCTGCGCCAGAGCCTGAAGGGCATCGAGGGTGCGGTCGATGCGGCCGAGGCGATCGGCATCGATCCGACGCGGCGCGCCGAGACGGTCAGCGTCGCCGAATGGGTCGAGCTGGCACGGGAACTTGGTTGCTGACGCAAATCGTCTGTAATGTGGGCTGACGGCGGTTTGCTGCCGCCGATACCGTCCAAAGGTCAGTAAAAGTCAGCCTTGTGCACCGCCCGATTTAACGCCGCGCGGATGCGGGAGGTGCCCGGCCGCGATCCCTTGTTTCTAGGGGATGAAGGTAGGCATAGCCGGATATTGTAGGAAAGCGTTTTTTTGCACGTGTCTGCTTTGGGGTGGCGAGCCGTCCCACCAGCCCCCCTCGTCACCCGGGACTTGATCCGCAGTCCATGACTTCGACGCCGCGATGGATCCCGGATCAAGTCCGGGATGATGATGAGTGGAATATGCTCCCCATGGCTACGACACAGGGAGGATCTTATGACAACTATCGGTCGAAACCGCCCGCCCCATTCTGCCCCCCAACGAAAAAGGGCGCCGCGTTTCCGCAGCGCCCTTTTCACGATCAGGATCCCGAACGGGAGACGGTCCTACTTGATGCCGTCGCGCTCCATCCGCTTGCGCTCCATCTTGCGGGCGCGGCGGACAGCGGCGGCGCGTTCACGGGCACGCTTTTCGCTGGGCTTCTCGTAGTGACGGCGCAGCTTCATTTCGCGATACACGCCTTCACGCTGCAGCTTCTTCTTGAGCGCGCGAAGGGCTTGGTCGACATTATTGTCGCGAACGATGATCTGCATACGCCGTGTCGTCTCCTGTTCGTCAAAACGATTGGGTCACCGGGCACCCGGTTTGCCGTAAATCGCCGATATTCGGGCAATAAGAAGAGCGCCGCGAAAACGCGACGTTCCGATGTGAAGGCCAACTAGAAGGATTCGCGCCGAAATGCAAGCCCAAAGGGAGCACGCGTGTCAGTCGCGCGACGGGGGGCCATCGCACCCACGCGGGATTGTGCCCGCCCCGCCCCTTGTGGCATAGGTAGCAGGACGAAACCAATCAACATGTAAGGGACAGGCCATGGCGACCCAGCTCAAGCGCAACAGCAAATATAGCGAAGCCGAATGGACGGCGCGGCAGGAGCTTGCCGCCTGTTACCGCATCTTTGCGATGATGGGCTGGGACGAGATGATCTTCAACCACATCACCGTGAAGGTCCCCGACGAGGACGGCGCCTTTCTGATCAACCCTTACGGCCTTCATTTCAGCGAAGTCACCGCATCGAACCTGATCAAGATCGACATCGACGGCAACAAGGTCGACGAGGATAATCCCTGGCACGTCAACAAGGCGGGGTTTGTCCAGCACAGCCTGTTCCACCGTGTCCTGCCCGACGCGCACGCAATCATCCACACCCACACCACCGCGACCACCGCCGTCTGCGCGCTCGAAGGCGGGTTGCAGCCGGTCAATTTCTACGCCTGCAACTTCATGGGCCAGCTCGGCTATCATGATTTCGAAGGCGTGACGGTCCGCGAGGAGGAAGGCGAGCGTCTCGTCAAAAATCTCGGCGACAAGCGCATCCTGATGCTGCGCAACCACGGCCCTGTCGTGATGGGCAAGTCGCTGACCGAAGCCTTCATCAAATATTGGGCGCTCCAGCGCGCGTGCGAAATCCAGCTCGCGACGATGAGCATGGGCAAGCCGATCACCGTCCCCGACGAAGTGATCGCGGTCCACCAGCGCGACCTGTTCATGGCATCGATCCCCGGTCAGGCGGGCAAGGCCGAATTCGACGCAATGGTGCGCAAGGTCGACAAGATCGACACGAGCTGGCGTGACTAATCCGGCGACTGCGCTAACAGGGGCGGCATGACGCGATTCTCGGTCAACGACCGCCCGGTCGAATATCGCATGGAGCCCGACACGCCGTTGCTCTGGGCGCTGCGCGATGCGTCGAACCTGACGGGAACCAAATATGGCTGCGGCACCGGCGAGTGCGGCGCCTGTACCGTCGATATCGACGGCGAGGCGATCCGCAGCTGCATGGTCACGATTGCCGAGTGCGAAGGGCGCTTCGTCACGACGATCGAGGGCCTGTCGCGCGACCGCAGCCACGCGGTGCAGCAGGCGTGGGCCGCGCAGCAGGTGCCGCAATGCGGATTCTGCCAGTCGGGGATGATCATGGCCGCGGCGGCGCTGCTGCGCGCCAACAGCAACCCGAGCGACGCAGAGATCGACGCCGCGATGACGAATATCTGCCGCTGCGGCACCTATCCGCGCATTCGCACCGCGATTCGCCTCGCCGGCCGCGTGCTGCGCGGCGAGGAACGGATCGCCGCCGCCCCGCCGCCCGGTATCCGCCCCGACGATGCGGCGCGCGCAGTCCCCGCACTCCGCCTGCCGCCGGGCAGTTGACTGCCTCGTTCATCTAGCTGAACCGCAGGCAACAATGCGGTCAGCGACCGATCATCTTGCGGAGCGTAAGAATCAGTTCATCATCCCGGCTGGCGTCTCCAGCAAACGGGACATGAGTTGGAGAATGGCGAGATGAAAAAGATGTTCGGAGGGTTGCTGATCGCCGCGACGATCCTGACCCCCATCGCCCCCGCGGCCGCGCAGGCATCGGGCGAGCGGTTCCAGGTCGCGCAACGCGGCGATCGTGGTGACCGGGGCCCGCGCGGTCCCGAAGCGCGCCGCGGCGGCAATGGCGGCGGCGAGGCCCGCCCACAGCGCCAGCGTGGCGAACCGCGGCAGGTCCAGCGCGAGCAGCGCCGCGAAACCCGTCAGCGCGGCTCGGATCAACCGCGTCAGGCGCAACGGCAACAGCGCAGCAGCGACCAGCAGCGCCAGCAATGGCAACAACGCCGTGATCAGCAACAGCGCACCGCGCAGGCCCAGCGCCAGCGCGGCAGCAATTACGACCGCAATCGCGACGGCCGCACCGACCGGCGGTGGGACCGGAATCGCGACGGCCGGGTCGATCGCCAGTGGGACCGCAACCGCAACGGGCAGGTCGACCGGCGTTACGACCGCAACCGCAACGGCGACCTTGACCGCCGCTGGGACCGCAACAACGACAACCGCGTCGACCGGCGCTACGACCGCAACCGCAACGGCTATGTCGACCGGCGCTATCGCGACGGCCGCCACGACCGCTACGATCGCAACCACAGCCGCTGGAGCCGCGACTGGCGCAGCGACCGCCGTTACGACTGGCGCAGCTATCGCGACCGGAACCGCAGCTATTACCGCATGCCGCGCTATTACAACCCGTATCGCGGATATAACTACACGCGGTTCAGCATCGGCTTCACGCTCGGCTCGCTCTTTTACAGCCAGCGCTACTGGATCAACGATCCGGGCTATTACCGCCTGCCGCCCGCTTATGGAGGCTATCGCTGGGTCCGCTATTATGACGACGCGCTTCTGGTCGATACCTATTCGGGCGAAGTGGTCGACGTGATCCACGATTTCTTCTGGTAATATTCCTTTCGGTTACCCGAAGACAAACTGAGGGGCCGGCTTGACCGGCCCCCTTTTTTTGCACGCTTGCCGCCGTCAGCCGCCACTCCCGAAAAGCCCGGCCAAGCGCGCGGGCGATCAGTTCTGATTGCTGGCGCCAACGGTCGCGACGACCGGCTTGGGAACCAGCACCTCGGCTGCGACGACGCGCTTCGACGCGCTGGCCGCGATCGTTTTTTCGAGGCTCGCGACCTGCGGACAGTTCGCCTTGCAGACCCGCTGCGCTTCGGCGAGCTTTTCGCGCGCAAGTTCGAGGGCGCCCTTGTCGGCGAGCGCCTCGCCCTGCCCGGTCAGCGCGACGATATCATTGGGTTCGAGGACCAGTGCCTCGCGGTACAGGCCGATAGCCTTGCCCGGTAGCCCCTGCGCGCGCGCGACCTGCGCCAGCGCGATGATCGCCGAGCGGTTGCGCGGATCGGCGGCCAGTGCCGATTCATACAGGTCGATCGCAGAATCGAGTTCGCCGGCCTCTTGCGCCCTCTGCCCTTCGTGCTGGAGCGCGATCGAGCGGGGGAAAATATCATTGTCGGCGCGTTGCGCATCGGATGCAGTGGGCAGGCTGGCAAGAATCGCACCCGCAGTTAGAGCCAAAAAGCCGACGCGCATCGCATTCTCCCATCGCTTCATTGCAGGCGATGCTAACATGGCGAAGTCAGCCGTGCGAGAAAAAATCCGTCGCAGCCGTCGTGCGCCGGCGTCAGCAGATAACCCGCCCCCGCGGCGCGGCCGATACCGTCCGGCAGATAGGCCGCGTCGGCCGTCCAGCCCGGATGCCGGTTCAGAAAATCGTCCACCTGTGCCCGCCCCTCGCGCGTGATGACCGAGCAGACAGCATAAAGGAGTTTGCCGCCCGGCGCCACAAGATCGGCGCCGATGTCGATCAGTTTTGCCTGATCGGCAAGGTGGCGTTCGAGCCGCGCGGGAGTGACCCGCCAGCGCAGTTCGGGACTGCGCCGCCAGGTGCCGCTGCCCGAGCAGGGCGCATCGATGAAGACACGCGCTGCCCCCCCCTGCCAATCGGCGAGCATCGCGCTTTCCTGTCCCGGATTGAGCAACCGCGTTTCGATGCGCGTCGCGTCGGCGCGTCCGGCGCGCGGCGGCAATTGCTGGAGCCGCGCGCGGTTGGTGTCGCAAGCGAGGATAGCCGCGTCGTTCCCCGTCAGCGACGCGATGGCGAGCGTCTTGCCGCCGCCGCCCGCACAGAGATCGACGATCGCCTGTCCCGGTGCAGCATCTAGCGCGGCCGACGCATATTGGCTCGCGGCGTCCTGCACCTCGAACTGCCCGTCGGCATAAGCGGGATGCTGGGCCGCCGCCGTTTCGGGCGGCAAGCGCCAACCGTCCGGCGCGCCGGGGATCGCGCCGCCTTCGGGAAAGAGCGTAGCGAGCTCGTCGCGTGTCGTCTTGATACGGTTGGCGCGGAGATCGAGCGGCGCACGCCTCAGCATTGCGTCATGCTCCTCGTTGCCGACGAGCGGGTCGAAGAGATCGATCAACGCCTGCGCGGCGAGCCCGGTTTCGGCGCGCGGTTCGTCGGCTGCAATCGGCGCGGGACCGTAGGGCGAGCCGTCGAAAAGCGCCGCGAGGTCGGGCTTCGCACCGGCGAGCGCAAGCATTGCAGCCCGCCCCGACGGGGGCGCCGAGCGCACCGTGCGGATCGCATCATAAACATGGGCGCGGATCGCTCGCCGGTCCTTCGACCCCGCATAGCGGCGCGCGCGCATCGCTTCGGCGAAAATGGCGTCGGCTGGCGCGCCTCCATCACGCGCGGCTGCGGCAATGGCGTCGATAATCTCGATCGCGGCCTGGATACGCGCTGCGGGCGTCATCGGCCGGCCTCAGCCCGCCGGATAGTTGGGCGCCTCGCGCGTGATCGCGACGTCGTGGACATGGCTTTCGCGCAGACCCGCGTTGGTGATGCGCACGAACTTCGCCCGCTCACGGAAATCCTTGAGCGTGCGGCTGCCGGTGTAACCCATGGCCGCCTTCACCCCGCCGACCATCTGGTGGATGACGTCTTTCGCAGGGCCCTTGAACGGCACCTGCCCCTCGATGCCTTCGGGGACCAGCTTCATCTGGTCCTTGATGTCCTGCTGGAAATAGCGGTCGGCACTGCCGCGCGCCATTGCGCCGACGCTGCCCATGCCGCGGTAGCTCTTATAGGTGCGCCCCTGATAGAGAAAGGTCTCGCCCGGCGCCTCGGCGGTGCCCGCGAGCATCGATCCAACCATGACGCTCGACGCGCCCGCCGCCAGCGCCTTGGCGACGTCGCCCGAGGTGCGAAGGCCGCCGTCGGCGATCACCGGAACGCCCAGCTTCGACGCGGCCTCGACGCTGTCGAGGATGGCAGTGAGCTGCGGCACGCCGACGCCCGCGACGATCCGCGTCGTGCAGATCGAACCGGGGCCGATGCCGACCTTCACCCCGTCAGCGCCCGCATCGATCAGCGCCTTGGTCGCATCGCCGGTGGCGACATTGCCCGCAAGCACCTGCACCCGGTTCGATAATTTCTTGATCCGCTCGACGGTGATACCGACGCCCTTGCTGTGGCCGTGCGCGGTATCGACGACGATCAGGTCGCACTCGGCCTCGAGCAAGGCCTCGGCACGCTCGACTCCGCTGTCGCCCGTGTTCGTCGCCGCCGCGACGCGCAGGCGGCCGCTGCCGTCCTTCGTCGCGTCGGGGAAATTGACCGCCTTTTCCATATCCTTGACGGTAATCAGGCCGATGCAGCGATAATCATTATCGACGACAAGCAATTTTTCGATACGGCGCTGGTGCAGCAGCCGACGCGCCTCGTCCTGCCCGACCCCGGGGCGAACCGTGGCGAGATTTTCGGCGGTCATCAGCTCGCGCACCGGCTGGCCCGGATTGTCGGCGAAGCGTACGTCGCGATTGGTAAGAATGCCGACGAGCTTGCCGCCAGTTTCGACCACCGGAATGCCCGAGATCCTGTGCTGCGCCATCAGCGCGGTGGCATAGGAAAGCGGCGCGTCGGGGGCGATGGTGATCGGGTTGACGATCATGCCGCTTTCGAAGCGCTTGACCTGCCGCACCGCCGCCGCCTGTTCCTCGACGGTCAGGTTGCGGTGGAGGACGCCGATGCCGCCGATCTGCGCCATCAAAATCGCCATATCGGCCTCTGTCACCGTGTCCATCGCCGACGACAGGATCGGAATGTTGAGGTTGATCTCGCTGGTGAGCTGGGTCGACAGATTGGCATCCGACGGCAGGATATCCGACGCCCCCGGCACCAGCAGCACATCGTCGAAGGTCAGGCCGGTGATGATTTCCATGGGGTGCCACTTTCTGCTGCGGGCGGCGCCTGTCCCGGTTTTCCGGGCGGCACACGCGAATCATTTGGTGGCGGCCCATGTAACCAGTCGGGCCCGCGCGCGCCAGTGGGTGGCGAACGATTATTTCGCGCGATCACCGATCAATTGCGCTGGCACGGAAAAAGGGAGGCACAGCGGCCAATTGTAACCGGTTGCATTGCCCTCGGCGTCCCGTTAGACCGCAGGCATAACATAGTTTCGGCGAAGAGGATATTCCTGCATGAACGTGCCCAGCCAGGCGTCAACGAATGGCGGTCGGCCGACCGCCATGGCGGCCTTTGCCGCGGTGACCGTCCTCTTCTTCGCCTGGGGCTTCATCACCTCGCTGATCGATCCGCTCGTCGCCGCGGTGAAAGGGATTTTCACGCTGAGCGATGCCGAGGCGCAATTATCGGCCTCGGCCTTTTTCATCGCTTATGGTCTGATGTCCTTCCCCGCCGCCGCGTTGATCGCGCGCTTCCATTCGGTGCCGTCGATCCTGACCGCACTGTCAACGATGGTCGTCGGCTGCCTCGTGATGCTCGCCGCAGCCAACCTCGCGGTCTATCCGCTCGTGCTGGCGGGCCTGTTCATCCTCGCGAGCGGCATCACGATATTGCAGGTCGCAGCGAACCCGCTCGCCGCGGCGCTCGGCGACCCGAAACGCAGCCATTTTCGCCTGACTTTCAGCCAGACCTTCAACAGCTTCGGCACCTTCCTCGGCCCGCTGATCGGCGCGCATCTGTTCCTTGAGGGCGTCGAGGTCAAGGAAGGCACGGTGGTGACCGAAGCCGTGCGCGCGCAGGCGCTGGCGGGCATCGACGCAGCCTATTTCTGGATCTGCGGACTCATTATCGCGCTGCTCCTCTTTTTCTGGGTCAGCCGCCGCATCGTCAACGAGGCGGTGCCGCCCGCCCCGATCGGCGCGCGCGCCGGGATGGGCGAGCTGATCCGCGAGGCCTTTTCATCGCGCTGGGCGCTGCTCGGCGGGCTCGCGATCTTCCTTTATGTCGGGGCCGAGGTCGCGATCGGAACGCAGATGACACTGTTCCTCAACAGCGATGCGATCTGGGGCCGGTCGGATGCCCCCTTCGGCATCCCACTGCTCGGCTGGTTCATGGGCAGCGACGGCGTTTCCGGCGTATCGCTGCAGGAAGCGGGCAAAGCCGTCGCCTTTTACTGGGGCGGCGCGATGGTCGGCCGCGCGATCGGATCGGTCCTGCTCGCGCGTTTCTCTGCATCGAAGCTGCTGACGCTGTTCACCGCGATCGCCGCGCTGCTCTGCGCGTATGTCGTGCTCGTCGGCGGGGTGAGCGCGGGCTTTGTCGCCCTGTCGATCGGCCTGTTCAATTCGATCATGTTCCCGGTGATCTTCACGCTGACGCTCGAACGTTCGACCGCGCGGGCGGAGGCGACGTCGGGGCTGCTGTGCACCGCGATCGTCGGCGGCGCGGTCATTCCCTATTTTATCGGGCTGCTGTCGGGGACAGTCGGCTATGCCGCTGCTCTGATCCTGCCCGCCGCCTGCTATGTCGCGCTGTGCGTCTTCGCCATCGCCGCCGGACGCGCACCGGCGCAGCAGGCGAGCGCAGGCGTGACGGTTCACTGAGAGCGCCGGGGCCGAGGAGACCATGACCGGACTGTCGATCCGCGACGCGCGCAAGAGCTTCGGCGCGACCAACGTCCTGAAAGGCGTGTCGATTGACGTGGCTGACGGCGAATTCACCGTGATCGTCGGCCCCTCGGGGTGCGGCAAATCGACGCTGCTCCGTGCGGTCGCGGGGCTCGAGGAATTGACGAGCGGCCATATCGTCATCGGTGACCGCGATGTCACGGATCTCGCGCCGTCGGAGCGGGGGATCGCGATGGTGTTCCAGTCCTATGCGCTCTATCCGCATCTGTCGGTCTACGAAAATATGGCGTTCGGACTGCGCATCGCAAAGGCCGACAAGGGCGCGATCGACACGGCGGTTCGCCGCGCCGCGGCGATATTGAACATCGAAGCGCTGCTCGAGCGCAAACCGGCGGCGCTGTCGGGCGGCCAGCGGCAGCGCGTCGCCATCGGTCGCGCGATCGTGCGGCAACCCCGAATCTTCCTGTTCGACGAGCCGCTGTCGAACCTCGACGCCGACCTGCGGGTGCGGATGCGCTACGAATTTGCCGAACTCCACCGCATGCTCGGGACAACAACGCTCTATGTCACGCACGATCAGGTCGAGGCGATGACGCTCGCCGACCGGATCGTCCTGCTGCGCGACGGGCGGATCGAGCAGACGGGATCGCCGCGCGAGCTCTACGAACGGCCGGCGAACATCTTTGTCGCGCAGTTTCTGGGCACGCCCCGGATGAACATCGTCGCGGCCACCGCTGCCGAGAACGGCCGCGCCGCGCTGGCCGACGGGCGCAGCATCGCGCTGCCTCCGCTCGCGAAGCCGCTCGTGCCGGGGGCGCCACTGTCGATCGGTATCCGCCCCGAGGATATCGCGATCGGCGACCCTCCGGACGCGCTGGCCTTCTCCATTCGTTTTATCGAACGCCTTGGCGGGCTGGCGACGGTGCACCTCGGGGGCCGCGAAGGCGATGTGATGTTGGCGTGCCAACTGCGCGACGACGGGCGTTTCGATGAGGGCGACAGGGTCCACGCCACCTTCCCCCCCGCGCTTTTGCATCTGTTCGACGCCGACGGCCAAAGACTGGGAAAGATGGGGGAATGACCTTGCATTTCGCCTGTGTAACCGGTTACGCTGTGAACGTTTCCGCGCCCGGTATTCGGAGGGACGGAGTCGCGAAGGCGGCCCGGCGCCATAGGAGGGAAAGGGGCCCAGCGGCATGGCTACATTGAGGGACGTCGCCCGCGAAGCGGGGGTTTCGGTGGCGACGGCATCGCGGGCGATCAACGGGCTCGGCAATGTCACCGCGCCGACGAAGGCCGCGGTGATGGCGGCAGTCAAAAAGCTGAACTTCGTCCCGCACAGCGGCGCGCGCAGCCTGACTCGGCGCAAGACCGACACTGTGGGCGTCATCCTGCCCGACCTGTTCGGCGAATTCTTTTCCGAAATCATTCGCGGCATCGACCTGGTCGCGCATGAATCGGGCATGCACCTGCTGCTCGGCAACATGCACGGCAGCACGCACGAGACCGCCGCGGCCATCGCCGCTATGCGCGGGCGCGTCGACGGGCTGCTCGTCATGCCGCCCGATCTCAAGCCCGAGCTGCTGTCCGACTATCTCGACCCAACCTTGCCAACGGTGCTGCTCAATTACGACGCGGGCTCGCTCGACCTGCCGTTCGTCGCGGTCGACAATTATCGCGGCGCCTATGCGATGACCGAGGCGTTGCTGGCGGGCGGCGCGCGGCAGGTCGTCCATATCGCGGGCCCCAAGCACAACCGCGACGCGCGCGACCGCCAGCGCGGCTTCGTCGACGCCATGGCACAGGTCGGCGGCGTACGAAATCCGGCGATCCTGCCGGGCGATTTTTCGGAAGAAAGCGGCGTGAAGGCCGCACGACTGCTCGTTGAGGGACAGCTCCCCGCCGATGCCGTGTTCGCCGCGAACGACCAGATGGCGGTCGGGCTGATCGCCGGGCTGGCCGAATCCGGCAAGTCGGTTCCCGGCGATATCATGGTCGCGGGCTTCGACGATATTCCGCTCGCGCGGCACCTCAATCCCTCGCTGTCGACGATGCAGGTGCATATCGACCGGCTGGGATCGACCGCGATGATGCTGTTGCTGCGCATATTGCGCGGCGAGACGCTCGGCGCTGCAAGCGCGACGATCCTGACCCCGGCGCTGGTCGCGCGCGGCACCACGGGCGGGGTGGCGGCGGCCCGCACATCGGCATGACGCCCGCTTGCGCCCGATGCGGTTGACGCGGCGCCAGTTGACGGGCGCGCTTTCGGCGCTGCCCCTGTTCCCGATCCTCGCGGGGTGCGGCGCGCGCGCGGACGGGACGCTCACCGTTTGGGCGATGGGCAATGAAGCCGCGGCGCTGCCCGTGCTGCTCCAGAAGATCGACTGGCCCGCAAACGCGCCGCCGATTTTTGTGCAACCCCTGCCCTGGACCGCGGCGCACGAGAAATTGCTCACCGGCTTTGCCGGCGGCTCGCTGCCGAGCGTCGGGCAGGTCGGCAACAGCTGGATCGCCGAGCTTGCCGCCATCGGCGCGATCGCGCCGGTGCCCGCGCATGCCACGGCGTTGCTGGCCGACCAGTTCGGCGCAGTAATCGACACCAACCGCATCGCGGGCAAGAGCTGGGGCGTACCCTGGTATGTCGACACGCGGCTGCAATTTTATCGCAAGGATCTGTTCGAGCGCGCCGGCTACGCCGGGCCGCCGGCCGACTGGACGGGATGGAAGGTCGCGCTTCACAAGGTCAAAAAGGTCGCTGGGGACGGCAATTTCGCCCTCCTCTATCCGCTGAACGAATATGAGCAGCTGACGACGCTTGCGCTGTCGGCAGGCGCGCGGATGTTGCGCGACGACGGCGGACGCGGCGCCTTCTCGGAACCCGAGTTCAAGGCCGCGCTCGCCTTCTACAAATCGCTTTTCGACGAAGGGATCGCGCCGCGGATATCGATGACGCAGATATCCAACGTCTGGACCGAATTCGGCCGCGGTTATTTCAGCCTGTTCCTGTCGGGTCCGTGGACGATCGGCGACATGAAGAACCGCCTCGCGCCCGAATTGCAGGATGCGTGGGGCACCGCGCCGAACCCCGGCCCCGACGGCATCGGATCGGCGGCGCCCGGCGGGTCGAGCCTCGTCGTCTTTGCGGACAGCGCACATAGCAATGCGGCGTGGGATCTGGTCGCGCGGCTGATGGCGCCTGGCGCACAGGTCGCGCTGCACAAGGCGACGGGCGACTTGCCCGCGCGACGCTCCGTATGGGACGCGGCCGGGCTGGCGCTCGACCCGGCGGTCGCGCCCTTCCGCACCCAGCTCGAGCATGCGACCGCGCTGCCCAAGGTGCCCGAATGGGAACGCATCGTCACCGAGATGCAGATCGTCGCCGAACGCATGGTGCGCGGCCAATATAGCGTCGACGAGGCCGCGAAGGAAATCGACGCGCGCGCCGATCGGCTGCTCGAAAAGCGGCGCTGGATGCTGGAGAAAGGGCGCGCGCTGTGACCGCCGCTGGCCGAACGAGCGAAGCGCGCGCGGGCTGGGCGATGACGTCGCCCGCACTCGTGGCGATTGTGCTCTTCTTCGTGCTGCCAGCCGTCGCGTCGCTGTTCCTGAGCTTCACCGATTTCGACATTTACGCGCTCGCCGACATCGGCAACCTGCGCTTCGTCGGCTTCCAGAATTATGAAAGGCTGACCCAGAACCCGCTGTTCTGGAAAGCGATGGCAAACACCCTTCTGTTCGTCGCGGTCGGCACGCCTTTCATCGTCGCGCTGTCGCTGTTTGCCGCCATGCTCGTCAATTCGCGCTGGCTGAAATGGCGACCCGTATGGCGCGTTGCGCTGTTCGCGCCCTATGTGACGACGCTGGTCGCAACCGCGGTGGTGTGGCGCTACCTGCTCCACACGCGCTACGGGCTGCTCAACTATCTCCTCTCCTTCTTCGGAGTGCCGCCGATCGACTGGCTGGGCAGTCCGACGGCGTCGCTGCCCGCAATCCTGATCTTTGTAGGGTGGAAGACCTTCGGCTATAACATGATCATCTTCCTCGCCGCGCTCCAGACGGTGCCGCGCGAGCTCGACGAGGCGGCGCGGATCGACGGTGCAGGCTGGTTCGCGCGATTGCGCCACGTCACCCTGCCCGCGATCGCGCCGACGGTGCTGCTCGTGTCGGTGCTGACCGTCGCAGGCATGTTCCAGCTGTTCGCCGAACCCTATGTGATGACGCAGGGCGGCCCCGCGCAGTCGACCGTGACCATCCTCTATTTCATGTATGAGGAGGGGTTCAAATGGTGGAACCTCGGGTCGGGCGCGGCGGTCGCCTTCCTGCTCTTCCTCTGTATCCTGGCGGTGACCTTGGTACAGATGCGGCTCGCGAAGCGGAGCGGCGCGATATGAACCTGCGCCGCTGGTCCGTTACCCTGCTCGCTGCGCTCGTCGCGCTGATCACGGTCGCGCCCCTGCTGTGGATGATCTCGGTCAGCTTCATGGCACGCGGCGAGGCAGCGCAGTTCCCGCCGCCGCTGTGGCCGGCGAACCCGACGCTGGAAAATTATCGTGAGCTGTTCGGGACCTTCGGCGTCGGACGCTTCCTCTTCAACAGCATCCTCGTCTCGACGCTCGCCACGGCGCTGGCGCTGCTTTTCACCATCCCGGCAGGCTATGCCTTTGCCAAGCTGAGGTTCGGGGGCGGCGATCCCATCTTCCGCATGCTCGTCGCCGCGCTTGTCGTACCAGGGCAGATCGGGATGCTGCCGCTGTTCCTCGAACTCAAGGCGATGGGGCTGGTCAACAGCTATGCCGGCGCGCTGGTACCGTGGCTCGCGGGAATTTTCGGCATCTTCCTCGTGCGCCAATATTGCCTGTCGATCCCCGACGAGATGCTCGAGGCGGCACGCATCGACGGCGCGAGCGAGGCGCAAATCCTCCGCCGCATCGTGCTGCCGATCCTGACGCCGGTCATCGTCACGCTCGCGCTTTATGTGTTCCTGTCGAGCTGGAACGATTTCATGTGGCCGCTGATCATCCTCGCCGATCAGGATCTTTACACGCTGCCCGTGGCGCTCGCCGCGAACAGCCGCCAGAATGTGCAGGATTATGAAATCATGATGGCCGGCGCGGTCGTCACCACCCTTCCCGTGCTCATCCTCTTCCTCGCGCTCCAGCGTTATTATCTGAGCGGGCTTCTGGCGGGGAGCGTCAAAGGATGAGCCGTTCAACCAAGGAAAAACGTATGAGATACTGGACCGTGGCGCTGCTGGGCCTCGCCCTCGCCACCTCTCCCGCCGCCGCAAGGACGAAGACACCCGCGCCGGTCGAAGGCCAGACGCCGCAGCAGCCCGTTGCGCCGGGCAATTATCCCTATCAACTGTTCATCCCCAAAGGCTATCTGACCGATACGGCCAAGCAATATCCGCTGCTCATCTTCCTCCACGGCTCGGGGGAGCGCGGCGACGATGTCGCGAAGGTCAAGGTGCATGGCCCGCCAAAGATCGCCGACCGCGATCCCGACTTCCCCTTTATCACGATATCTCCTTTGCTCGGTACCGATCAGGACTGGGATACCGAAAAACTCGACGCGCTCGTCGATCATGTCGCAAAGGCGTATCGCGTCGATCGCACGCGCATCTACCTCACCGGCCTCAGCCGCGGCGGGCATGCCAGCTGGCGCTGGGCGATCGCCGAACCGAAGCGCTTTGCCGCGATGGCAGCGGTCGCTGGGCGCGGCAACCCGGGCGAGGCCTGCCGCCTGATGGACCTGCCCGTCTGGGCCTTTCACGGCGACCGCGACGATGTCGTCGCGCCCGAAGGCAGCTTTGCCATGGCGCGCGCAATCCGCGCCTGCGGCGGCCGGAAGGTCCGCCTGACCATCTACCCCGACCTTGGCCACAATGCCTGGGATCCCGCCTATGACGACCCGGCGCTTTACGCTTGGCTGCTCGAACAGAAACTTCCCTCTCCCACGAATGCCGACAAGGACAAGAAATGACGCAGACCGTTTTCCCGGACGATTTCCTGTGGGGCGCCGCGACCGCGGCCTATCAGATCGAGGGATCGCCGCTCGCCGACGGCGCGGGCGCGAGCATCTGGCAGCGATTCAGTCACGACCCGCGGTTGATGGCGGCAAAGGGCGACACCGGCGACATCGCCTGCGACCACTATAACCGCATGCCCGCCGACGTCGCGCTGATGAAGGAGTTGGGGCTGAAAGCCTATCGCTTCAGCGTCAATTGGGGCCGCGTGCTGCCCGAGGGGACCGGGCGGGTGAACGAACCCGGCCTCGGCTTCTACGAGCGGCTGGTCGACGAATTGCTCAAGCACGACATCGAACCTTTGCTGACGCTCCACCATTGGGACCTGCCCGCGGCGCTCGACGACAAGGGCGGCTGGCTGAACCGCGACAGTGCCGACTGGTTCGCGGAATATGGATCGGTAATGTACCGCCGCCTCGACGGCCGCGTGAAGAAATGGGTGACGTTGAACGAACCCTGGGTGATTACCGATGGCGGCTATCTCCACGGCGCGCTTGCACCCGGACACCGCAACCTGTTCGAAACCCCGATCGCGAGCCACAATCTGATGCGCGCGCACGGCCGCGCGGTGCAGGCCTATCGCAGCGAGGGAGCGCACGAGATCGGTCTCGTGGTCAACATCGAGCCCAAATATCCGGCGAGCGATCGCGCGGAGGATGTCGCCGCAACGGCGCGGGCGCACGCTTATATGAACCGGCAGTATCTCGATCCGGCGCTGAAGGGCTCCTACCCCCACGAACTCGCTGACGTGTTCGGCGAAGCCTGGCCGCGATGGCCTGCGGAGGACCTTCAGGACATCTGCCAGCCACTCGATTTCATCGGGATCAATTATTACACGCGCAACGTGGTCAAGGCCGATCCGAACCAGTGGCCCGTCGGCGCGTCGCCGGTGCGGCAGAATGCGACGCACACGACGACCGATTGGGAGGTTCATCCCCCCGCGCTCACCGACATGCTGATCTGGTTCCGCGACACCTATGGCGATATTCCCGTCTATATCACCGAGAATGGCGCTGCCTTTTACGACCCGCCGACGGCCGGGCCCGACGGGATCGACGATCCACTGCGCTGCGACTATCTTCGCACGCACATCTCGGCGATCGGCGATGCGATCCGCCAGGGCGTCGATGTGCGCGGTTATATGGCGTGGTCGCTGCTCGACAATCTCGAATGGTCGCTCGGCTTCTCCAAGCGGTTCGGCATCGTCCATGTCGATTATGAAACGCAGGTCCGCACGCCCAAGCGCAGCGCGCGCTTCTACAGCAATGTCATTGCGACCAATGGCGGGAATCTCGGATGACCCGCTGGCTGCTGATCCTCGCCGCGGCGCTGCTCGCGCAGCCCATGACGGCGAAGGAACGCGCCGACCGCTACAGCGCGATGACGTACAATATCCGCCTCGACCTCGCGTCGGACGGCGACAATGCGTGGCCGCACCGGCGGAGCGCGTTGACCAGCCTCGTCGCTTATTATGCCCCCGATCTTGTCGGGATGCAGGAGGTGCTGCTGCACCAGAAGCAGGGTGTCGAGGCCGACCTGCCCGCCTATCACTTTATCGGCGCCGCGCGCGACGACGGGAAGGACAAGGGGGAGTTTTCACCGCTCGGCTTCCGCCGCGACCGCTTCGCGCTGATCGCGTCGGGGACCTTCTGGCTGTCGCCGACCCTCGACGTGCCCGGCAAGGGTTGGGACGCCGCGTACCCGCGTATTGCGAGTTGGGCGCGGCTTGAGGACAAGGCCTCGCGCCGCCGGTTGCTGGTTGTGAACACCCATTTCGATCATGTCGGCGCCACGGCCCGCCTCGAAAGCGCGCGGCAAATCCGCCGCTGGATCGCCGATCAGCGAAAGGCGCGCGAGACGGTGGTGCTGATGGGCGACTTCAACAGTCCGGCCGACAGCCCCGCGCACGCGGCGATCACCGCCCCCGCGCCCGGACCGGCCGCGCTGCACGACACGCTGGCGATCAGCCGAACGCGGCATTTCGGGCCGCTCGGCACCTTCACCGGCTTCGATATCGGAAAGAACGAGCCGAGCCCGATCGACCATATTTTCGTGAGCGACGGCGTTGCGGTGCTCCGCCATGCGACGCTAACGCAGCAGACGGGAGGCAAGCTGCCGTCGGACCATTATCCGGTGCTCGCGGATCTTTGCGTCGGCAAGGGGTGCTGAGCCAGGGCATCCCCGCGAAAGCCGGAGCTCATGGCGCGCGGATGGCTTGGGCCCCCGCTTTCGGCTGTACCTATTCCGGCTTCGCCTGATTGAGCCAGCCGCCCTTGAAGCCGATGCGCTTCAATCCGCGGACGATATGCGGATTCCCCCGCATCACCTTCCAGACAAGGCCGCTGCGATGATTTTCCATCATCGCTAGGATCGGTCCCTGATCGATGCCGAGATAGTCATTCGCGACCCAGCCATGCACCGGATCGACCGCGCCGCTGCGCGAGCCCGCGTCGGTAAAGGTGAAGCTGGGGTTGAAGGCGTCCTTGAAGCCGTAGCGCGTATAGAGCCGTTCGCCATATTTTTCGCGCATCGCCATCAGCGCGGGGATCGTCACCTCGGGCGCGAAGGCGACCGAGCCGCCCGCCGCGGTGGGGACGATTGTCCCGTCGTCGACGACGCGGATCGCGCTGACCCCGCGCGCCATATAGCCGTTGAAATCGCGCGGCGTGCCGTCGACGCTATATTGACCTTGCGAATAGCCGGGTCCGTCGGACGCGGTCCATCCCCAGATATCGGCGCTGTAGCCGACCCATTTGTTCGGATTGTCGGCGCCATAGGCCCGCTGCGCCAGCGTTGCACGGCGGCTGTTCTCGAAATAGTCGATGCCCTTGCCGCGCATGAACTCGTCCTGGATGCCGCGAAAGTCGACCCAGACATGGCTGTACTGATGCCCGAACAGCGGCTCGAACTGGAGATGCTGTTGCCCGTAATAGCTGCCCCAGTCCTTTTCGAGGTCGCCCGCCCAGCCCGTATCCCACGCATCCTTGCCAACGGGGTGCGTCGGCGAACCCATCGCGAGGATATAGACGAGCATGCCCTCGTTATAGCCGACCCAATCGTGCGTGCCGAAATCGCCGCCGTCGCCGCGTTCGGGATACCAGCCCATCGCGATCGCCTTGCGCCCGCCGCCATTGGCCGACGGAATCCGGCTGTTCTCGCGCTGGACGAAGGTCCAGTCGACGCGGCGGTAGATTTTCTCGGCAAGGTCGCGGATCTCGGCCTCGACCGGCGTGTCGCGGTCATAATAGCTTTGTGCGAACAATATGCCGCCGAGCAGCAGCGACGTATCGACGGTCGAAAGCTCGGTTTTGCCGCGCCGCGTTCCATCTTCATTGTTCAGGAAATGATAGAAAAAGCCCTTATGGCCGGCCATGCCGGTCGCGGCAGGCCCCTGCGGCGCAGTCCAGTAGAAGCGCAGGCAATCGCGCGTACGCTCCGCCGCCTCGGCGCGCGTCACATAACCGCGCTCGGCGCCAATACCGTATGCGGTGAGCGCAAAGCCCGTCGAGGCGATCGACGAGAAGGGGTTGCTCGGCCAGCGGTCGGGCGCAAGACAGCGCTGCGTATCGGTCGTGTCCCAGAAATAACGGAAGGTGCGCTGGGTCAGCTCTTCGGAAAAGGCGGCTTTCGTCATCGGCGCAACGGATGCCGGCGGAGGAACGGCCGCTCGGGGTGCGGGCGCGGCGGTGCAAGCGGCGGCGAGCGCCACGAGGGGCAACAGCAAAGCCCCGGTCCGGAACGACATTCGATACTCCAAAATTTGGGCGCCCGGCCGCGGGAGGGGGGATGCGGCCGGGCGCCTGGTCAGCCGGTCAGAAAGAGAACCCGGCCGATAGCTTTACGGTGCGGGGGGGACCATCAATCGCATAATCGGTCGGATTGCGAAGCCCCGTGACCGAGTTGAAGCCGCTGAAATTGCGGTCGTTGAACAGGTTGATGATGTCGAGGCGCAGGCGAATGCGCGTTTCATCGGCAACGAATTTGAGCGGGATATTCTTGGTAATCGACAGATCCATCTGGCGATACCCCCACAGGTCGCCGTTGCCCTTTGTCTTGGTCGAGACAATGTCGCGGCTGAGCGGGTCGCCCGGGGTGAATACGAAGGCCGCAAGATATTTGGGCGAAGCGATCTGGAATTTACCCGACAGGGTGATCCCATAGGGGATATCGACCGAACCCGCCATGACGAAGCGATGCTTGCGCACGCCCGTCGAGGTGATGAAGGGATAGGCGTCCATGTTAGGGAAATCGAGGCTGAAGGTTTCGCCGAACTGCCTGTTTTCTTCGGCGTCGGTGAAGGTGTAGGTCGCATCGAGGCTCCACGGCGAGAACTCGGTGTATCGCTTGGTCAACTTGAAATAGGCCGTATTGGCGCGCGTTTCGATACCGTTCGTCCCGATGATGATGCTGCCGAACGGCGCGGGCGGGCTACCGAAAGGCGAATCCGGGTTGCCCGTCGCCGGGAAGAAGCTGCCGTCCGCCCGGCGGTTGCCGAGCAGGTAGACGAAACCGTCCTTGCTCTCGACATAGGAATAGCCAAGTTCGAGGTCGAGCAGGTTGAATTTGCCCCGCACGCCCAGACTGAACTGGTCCGAATAGGGAATTTTCAGGTCATTCTTGATAAAGCGCAGTTCGCGGCCGGCCCCCACTGGCAGCCCCGCGATCAACGCCGCACGGCCTTCGGGGGTCAGATAGGCCGGATCCCATGCGATGCAGGTCGCGCTGGGTACGCATGTGTTGAGCGTGTCGCCGCGATTGTTGAAGTTGAACGTGCGGGTCGCGAACAGGCCCTGGGTCAACTCCTGCTGGATATTGTCGAACTGCGTACGATCATAGGAACGGCCGTAACCGCCGAATATCGCGAACCTCTTGTCGTCATCGAGCGAATAGGTGAAGCCCAGGCGGGGCTGCCATGCGCCCTTGAACGCCTTCCGCTCGCTTCCCGTCGAGATATAATCGTCGATGTTATAATCGGCGTTGACGAGATTCGTATAGGGCGGGGTCACGGTGCCGTTCGGACCCGTATAGGACGCCCGGCCCGCCACGAATTCGGCGATCGCGGGGTCATGCTTGTAATTCAGGAAGGCCGGGGTCCGCTCATAATCCCAGCGCAGGCCGATATTGAGCGTCAGGCGGTCGTCGAATTCCCAATCGTCCTGCGCATAGATACCGAATTGGAAATTCTTGGACGTGATATTCGGGTCGCCCCCGGACACCGGCGCACTGAAGACCATGCGGTACGGGATATCGTCGTTGAACGTGCCGCCGTTGGGGTTGTAATTCACATTATAGGTGAAGACCGGGTTCACACCATTCTGCGTGTTGGTGTTGAGTTCGACCCACTTGCCCTTCACGCCGACCTTGAAGGTGTGCCCTTCAAGCCCCGTGTAGGTGAAGTCGTTCGACACCTGCCAGCCGTTCTGCCCCTTGTCCTGGAAATTGCTGCCCGCGCCGATGCGCAGGATATCACCGCGGCGGCTGGTGGTTGCTGGCGGGGGGTTAGGCACCGTCGCGTTGAAAATGGACACATTACCGAAATTGAGCGGCCGCGGTCCCCAGGTCACGTCTTCATAGGCGACCTTGAGGTCGTTGATCCAGGTGTCGGCGGTATGTTCCCAGCGCGCAAGGCCGCGCCATTCCTCGACCTTGGCGATCGTCCGCGTTTCGAATGAAGCAAAACCGCTGTTAAACTGCTCGCCGCTTTCATCGCGATATTTGACCGAAAATTCGAACAGGTCGTTGTTCGTCGGCGTGAAATTGATCTTCCCGAAATAGAGGTTTTCGTTGAAGGTTTCCTTCGCCGATCCGAAAACATCCTGATATTCGCTCGGGAAATAAGAAATGGGCAATTCGAGACCCGGAGTAATGTCGCGCGGATTGACGCGGCGCTTGCCCTCGTAAGTCACGAAAAAGTGGAGCAGATCCTTGACGATCGGGCCGCCGAGAGCGCCGCCGAACTGGATATCCTTTGACCGGACTTTCGGAATATAGCGCGGAAAATTCTCGCTCGGGCGCCGGTCGCGCAGGCTCTGGTTGGTGAAATCGATAAAGCCTTCGCCGTGGAACTCATTGGTACCCGACTTGGTCACCGCGGTGACCGCGACCGAGCTCACTTGGTCGAACTCAGCTTTATAGTTCGAGCTGATGACGCGATATTCGCCGATCGCGAGCTGCGGGAACGGGTTGCCCTGCGTCGAATCCTGGCCGGTCACGCCGTTTTTGAGCACATAATCCTTCTGTCCGATGCCATCGATGAAGATGTTCACGGAATTGCTTCCCTGCGCGCCCCCCTGAAGGCGCGATTGGTCGCTGCCGTTGGTGATGAACTGGACGCCGGGTGCGAGGTCGGCGAAAGCAAGGAAGTTGCGATTGTTTTGCGGCAGCACCTCGATCAGCCGCTGCGAGATATTGGTGCCGACTTCGCCGCCCTCCATCGAGCGGATACGGCTGCCGGTGACGATGATCGCATCGTCGCCGCCCGAAGCGATGTCCGGCTGCGAAAAGTCGAAGTCCAGAACCGCACTCTGCCCGACCGAGAGGGTGAATTCGTCAGTGCGACGCACCCCGCCGGGGGTGGTCAGCTCGAGGCGATAGGTGCCAACCGGAAGCGACGCGATATTGTAGCTGCCATTTTCGCCGACGGTGACGCTGCGCGTCAGGCCCGTGTTGACGTTGATCGCGGTGACCTGCGACACCCCGCCATCGGCCTTGACCGTCCCGCGCAGCGAAGCACTCGACACCTGGGCATGGGCGGGAACCGCGACCGCGACGGCCAGCGCGCCAGCCGCGCTGCTCCATGCCAGCGCCGCGGCGAACGAACGTGCGCGCGACCGGCGTGCGAAAACGGTTTGAAAATCATGCGATAACTTCACGGCATCCTCCCTTTTTGTGCCCCGACATTTCCCGCCCTCGCTGATTTCGCCGACCGGCCTTGCCACCGCTCAACGACGAGTCGCGGGAAATCGCGTCGTGTTTTTTTGATTTGTAACCGGTTTCACGATCACTGTATAGAGAGAAGCGACGCAGATGGATGCAATCGGGGGCCAGCCGGTTTTCCGCCGAAATTCGGCCCATCCGCGTGACAATGTATAAGCAAACCCGACTGGGAAGGACGAATCATGCCGCCGATGAAGCGCAATCTCACATACCTGACGCTGGCCACCCTGATGGTGGCAGGACAGCTCGCCCCAACCCCGCTGCTGGCGAAGCCGGCGACGAGCGCGAGCGAAAAGGCGCCAGTCGATTCGGCGGACTGGATGCGCCCCGATGCGAAAATGGACCGCTTTATCGCCGACCTGATCGCGAAGATGACGCTGGACGAGAAAATCGGGCAATTATCGCTCCTGACCAGCGACTGGGATTCGACCGGCCCCACGATGCGCCAGGGCTATCAGGACGATATCCGCAAGGGCCGCATCGGATCGATCTTCAACGCCTTCACCGCCAAATATACGCGCGATCTGCAACGGCTCGCGGTCGAAGAGACGCGGCTGCAAATCCCCCTACTCTTCGGCTATGACGTCGTCCACGGTCATCGCACCATCTTTCCCATCTCGCTGGGCGAATCGGCGAGCTGGGACCTGAATGCCATTGAAAAGGCAGCGCGAATTTCCGCGACCGAGGCCGCCGCCGAGGGCATCCACTGGACCTTCGCGCCAATGGTCGACGTCGCGCGCGACCCGCGCTGGGGCCGCATGTCCGAAGGCGCAGGCGAAGATGTCTTCCTTGGCAGCAAGATCGCGGCCGCGCGCGTGCGGGGGTTCCAGGGCGACGACCTGAAACGCGTCGATACGGTGCTCGCGACCGCCAAGCATTTCGCCGCCTATGGCGCGGCGCAAGCGGGCCGCGATTACCATACGGTCGATATTTCGGAGCGCACGCTGCGCGATGTCTATCTGCCGCCGTTCAAGGCGGCGGCCGATGCCGGCGCGGCGACCTTCATGACCTCGTTCAACGAATATGACGGCGTGCCCGCGTCGGGCAGCCACTATCTGCTGACCGACGTGCTGCGCAAGAAATGGGGTTTCAAGGGTTTTATCGTAACCGATTACACGTCGATCAACGAAATGGTCGCGCACGGCTATTCGAAGGATCTGAAGCAGGCCGGCGAACAGGCGATCAACGCCGGTGTCGACATGGATCTGCAGGGCGCGGTGTTCATGGACCAACTCGCGCAGTCGGTTGCCGAGGGCAAGGTCGACGTGAAGCGGGTCGATGCTGCGGTGAAAGCGATCCTCGAGATGAAATACCGCCTCGGCCTGTTCGAGGATCCCTATCGTTATTCGGACGAGGCGCGCGAAAAGGCGACCGTCTATCGCGCCGATTTCCTCGAGGCGGCGCGCGACGTCGCGCGCAAGTCGATCGTGCTGCTGAAGAACAAGGACGGCGCCCTTCCGCTCGCCGCATCGGCAAAGTCGATCGCCCTGATTGGGCCGCTCGGCAACAGCAAGGAGGATATGATCGGCAGCTGGGCCGCGGCAGGCGACCGCAAGACGCGGCCGGTCACGCTGCTCGAAGGCCTGCAGGCGCGCGCGCCAAAGGGAACGACGGTCGCCTATGCTAAGGGTGCGGGCTATCAATTCGCCGACGCGGGCAAAACCGACGGTTTCGCCGAAGCGATCGCGCTCGCGCAGAAATCCGATGTGATCGTCGCCGCGATGGGCGAGCATTGGAACATGACCGGCGAAGCGGCGAGCCGCACCTCGCTCGACCTGCCGGGCAACCAGCAGGCTTTGCTGGAGGAACTCAAGAAAACCGGCAAGCCGATCATCCTCGTTCTGATGAGCGGACGGCCGAACAGCATCGAATGGGCCGACGCCAATGTCGATGCGATCCTCGAGGCCTGGTATCCTGGGACGATGGGCGGCCATGCCGTCGCCGATGTCCTTTATGGCGACTATAATCCGTCGGGAAAATTGCCCGTCACCTTCCCGCGCAACGTCGGACAGGTGCCGATCTATTACGACATGAAAAACACCGGGCGGCCGATCAAGCCCGAGGATCCCAACGCAAAATATGTCTCGCGCTATCTCGATACGCCGAACACCCCGCTCTACCCGTTCGGCTATGGCCTCAGCTACACCAGCTTTACCTATTCGCCGGTGACACTCGACAAGGCAAAGATCCGCCCGGGGGAAAAGCTGACCGCAACGGTCACCGTGACCAACAGCGGCGCGCGAGATGGCGAGGAGGTCGTCCAGCTTTATGTCCGCGACCTTGTTGGATCGGTGACGCGCCCGGTCAAGGAGCTCAAGGGCTTTGAAAAGCTGATGCTGAAGAAGGGCGAGAAACGAACGGTCCGCTTCACCCTGACCGACGCCGATCTCGCCTTTACGCGGCAGGATATGAGCTGGGGCAGCGAACCCGGGCAGTTCAGGCTGTGGGTCGGCCCCTCGTCGGCCGAAGGACAGGAAGCCAGCTTCGAGCTGACCGAATGACGATGCGATTTCGCCTTCCGGTTGCCCTCGCCCTCCCGCTCGCTTTCGCTGTTGCGGCGGAAGCGCAGCCGGAGGGGCGTCCGAACATCGTCTATATTATGTCCGATGATCACGCCTATCAGGCGATTTCGGCCTATGGGTCGCCGCTGTCGAAGCTGGCGCCGACGCCAAATATCGACCGGATCGCCAAGAATGGCGCGATCTTCACGCAGAGCTTCGTCGGCAATTCGCTTTGCGGCCCCAGCCGCGCGACGCTGCTTACCGGGCGTCAAAGCAACGCTCACGGTTTCACGCAGAACGGCCAGCGCTTCGACAACCATGTCTGGGTGTGGCCGCGCGCGCTGAGCCAGGCGGGCTATGCCACCGCAATGTTCGGCAAATGGCACATCAACTACTCGCCCGACGGCATCGGCTTCGACGATTGGAAGGTGCTCGACGATCAAGGCGAATATTATAATCCCGACATCATCACGCCCAAGGGGCGCAGCATCGCAGAAGGCTATGCCACCGACCTCATCACGCAATACAGCCTCGACTGGCTGAAAAACGGGCGCGACAAGTCCAAACCCTTTGCGATCCTGATCCACCACAAGGCGCCGCACCGCAATTTCATGCCCGCGCTGCGCCATGTGCAGAAATATCAGGGCGTGACCTTCCCCGTGCCGGACAATTATTTCGACGATTATGCGGGCCGCGTCGCGGCTGGCACACAGGAAATGAACATCTACCGCGACATGTATGAGGGGCACGACCTCAAGATGACCGTCGCAAAGGGATCGGCGCAGCTCCGCTACAATCGCTGGCCCGGCGCGTTCGACCGCATGACGCACGCGCAGCAGGCCGAATGGGACGCGGCGATGCAGGCCGACAACGACCGGCTTAACGCGGCGGCGCTGTCGGACCGCGACCTCGCGCTGTGGAAATATCAGCGTTACATGCAGCAATATCTGGGCACGATCGCTGCGGTCGACGAAGGCGTCGGCGCGGTGCTCGACTATCTCGGCGAAAGCGGCCTCGATCGGAATACCATCGTCGTCTACACCTCCGACCAAGGCTTTTATCTGGGCGAGCATGGCTGGTTCGACAAGCGCTTCATCTATGAAGAATCGATGCGCACCCCCTTCCTGATCCAGTATCCGGGGCATATCCGCCCGGGCACGCGCATCGCGGCACCGATCCAGAATATCGACTATGCGCCAACCTTCCTCGACTATGCCGGGGTCAAGGGTCCGGCGACGATCCAGGGTCGGTCGATGATGCCGCTGCTGACGGGCGGCACCCCGCGCGACTGGCGCAAGGACGTCTATTATCATTATTACGAGTTTCCGGGATTTCATGCGGTACGTGCGCATTATGGCGTGCGCGGCGAGCGATATAAGCTCGTGCGCTTCTACGGCGAAGGCCTCGACGCGTGGGAGTTTTACGACCTGAGGACCGACCCGCACGAGATGGACAACCGGATCGCCGACCCCGCGATGAAGGGCGCGATCGCGCGCATGAAGCGGCGGCTGATCGTACTGCGCCGCGAATATCAAGATACCAGCGGCCCCGCCATTTCCTGAGCGGGTTGCGATGACCGCGGGCGAGCGGTAGGCGCGATGGCGTGAGCCCTGAATCGCCCTCCGCGTTCGCGCCCTTCCGTTACCCTGCGTTTCGCGCGATCTGGATCGCGAACCTCGCGTCGAACATGGGGTCGATGATCCAGTCGGTCGCGGCGGCGTGGCTGATGACCGAGCTGACCAGCTCGCACCTGCTGATCGCACTGGTTGCGGCGAGCACGACGATTCCCGTCATGCTGCTCGGAATCTTCGCGGGGGCGATCGCCGACAATTTCGACCGGCGGCGCGTAATGCTCGCGGCGCAGACGGGGATGCTGATTGTTTCGGCCGCACTGACGCTGATCACCTATATGGGCGCGATCACGCCGCTGACCCTGCTGTTCTTCACGCTCGCCGTCGGGTGCGGCACGGCGCTCAACGGCCCCGCATGGCAGGCGTCGGTGCGGTTGCAGGTCGGGCCGAAGGATCTGCCGCAGGCGATCGCGCTCAACACCATCGCGTTCAACCTTGCGCGCAGCGTCGGCCCCGCGCTCGGCGGTCTGTTGATCTCGATCGTCGGCACCGCCGCCGCCTTCGGGCTCAACGCGCTGAGCTATATCGCGCTGATCTTCGTGCTGCTGCGCTGGCACCCCGAGACGGTGCCGCCTCGTCGCACCCCGATGCTGGCCGCCATCGCGGCAGGCCTTCGCTTCTGTGCGCAGTCGGACCCGGTACGCCGCGTCCTGATCCGCGGTTTCGCCTTCGGCTTCGGCGCGGCGGGGTTCCAGGCGCTGTTGCCCTCGCTCGTCCGCGACCGGCTGCACGGCACCGAAATCGTCTATGGCCTGTGCCTTGCCGCTTTCGGTGCGGGATCGATTTTCGCGGCACTTTGGATCGGCGCCGCGCGCCGCCGCTGGGGCAGCGACCGCGTCGTGACCGCCGCGTCGCTCATCTTTGCTGCCGCGATGCTGCCCGTCGCGCTGACTGCCAGCCTGCCGCCGACGATGCTCGCCGCATTTGTCGCCGGCGGCGCGTGGGTTTCGACGCTGACGACGCTCAACGTCGCAATGCAGCTCCGCTCGCCCGAAGAGATCCTCGGCCGCTGCCTGTCGATCTATCAGGCGGTGACCTTTGGCGCGATGGCGCTCGGCGCCTATACGCTCGGGCTGGTCGCCGACCTCACCTCGCTGCCCGCCGCGATCCTCGGCTCGGCAGGCTGGCTGCTGCTCTCGGCGCTGGTCCTGCGCTTCGTCGCGCCGATGCCGCGGCGCGACGAAGGCAGGCTGCTTCCCTAGGCCCGCCGGCCTCCATAGCGCGCATAGAGCGTCGGCAGCACGAACAGCGTCAGCAGCGTCGCCGTAACGAGCCCGCCGATGACCACTGTTGCGAGCGGCTTCTGCACCTCCGCCCCCGCGCCCGTTGCGAGCGCCATCGGCACGAAGCCGAGCGAGGCGACGAGCGCGGTCATCACGACCGGCCGCAGCCGTGCAAGCGCCCCCGCCCTTGCCGCTTCGGCGCGCGCGCTGCCTTCGGCGATCAGTTGCTGGATCGATGTCACCATCACCAGCCCGTTGAGCACCGCGATCCCCGACAGCGCAATGAAGCCAACCGCCGCCGAGATCGAGAAGGGCATGCCGCGCAGCGCCAGCGCCAGCGTTCCGCCGACCAGCGCGAGCGGGACGCCGGTGAAGACGATCGCCGCGTCGCGCACGCTGCCGAGCGCGCCGTAAAGCAGTAGCAGGATCAGCGCGAAGCACGCCGGAACGACAAGCGCGAGCCGATCGCGAGCCGAGGCGAGATTTTCGAACTGCCCGCCCCATTCGACATATTGCCCCGCGGGCAGGCGCACCTGTTCGCGAATCGCGCCTTGCGCATCCTCGACCACGCTCGCGACGTCGCGGCCGCGAACATTCGCCTGCACGACGATCCGCCTTTTACCATTCTCGCGGCTGATCTGGTTTGGCCCGTCGGCGACGGTCAACTCAGCGATGCTTTCGAGCGGTACGAAGCTGCCCCCCGGAGTCGGCACCGGAACCTGACCCAGCGCGGCAAAATCGGCCCGCGCCGCATCGGAGAGCCGAATAGTGACCGCAAAACGCCGGTCGCCTTCGAAGATCACCCCGGCATCGCGCCCGCCGACCGCCGCAGCGACCGTTTCCTGCAATGCCGCCGCGGTGATCCCGAGGCCGGCCATCGCATCGCGCTTTGGCCGGATGTCGAGCATCGGCAGCCCTTTGGTCTGCTCGACGCGGACGTCGGTCGCCCCCTCGGTCTTGCGCAGCACTCCCGCGATCCGGTCCGCGGTCGCCGCCATCGCATCGCTATCGTCGCCGAAGACCTTGACCGCGACGTCGCCGCGAACCCCGGCGATCAGCTCGTTGAAGCGCATCTGGATCGGCTGGCTGATCTCGAAGGCGTTTCCGGGCAGGCCGGCGAGCGTCTTTTCGACCTTTGCCGTCAGATCGGCCTTCGAAAGCCGCGGGTCGGGCCAGTCCTGCCGCTTCTTCATGATGATGAAGGTATCGGAGATGTTCGGCGGCATCGGGTCCGACGCGAGTTCGGCGGTGCCGGTCTTCGAAAAGACGAACTTCACTTCTGGCAGCGCGGCAAGCGCGCGTTCGGCGCGAAGCTGCATCGCCTGACTCTGATCGACCGACGTCCCGGGAACACGCAGCAATTGTGCGGTGAGATCGCCCTCGTCGAGTTGCGGCAGGAATTCCTGCCCCAGCGTGACATAGGCGCCCGCCCCGACGACAAGCGCCGCGACCGCAGCCAGCATCGTCTTCCGCGGCTGCCCCATCGCCCGGTCGAGCCCGGGTTCATAGCGCGCGCCGAGCCAGCGCATGATCCGCCCTTCCTTTTCCTCGACCGGCTTCGACAGCCAGATGGCGAGCATTGCCGGGACGAAGGTGAGCGACAGGACAAATGCCGCGGCGAGCGCGACGATCACGGTCATCGCCATCGGGGTGAAGGTCTTTCCTTCGACGCCCGTCAGCGTCAGCAGCGGGACATAAACGAGGATGATGATCGCCTGCCCGTATACCGACGGCCGGATCATCTCGCGCGCCGCGGCAGCGACAACGCCGAGACGTTCGTCGCGGTCGAGCGTACGCCCGAGCCGATGTTGCCGTTCGCCGATGCGGCGCAGCGCATTTTCGACGATGATGACAGCGCCGTCGACGATCAGCCCGAAATCGAGCGCGCCGAGACTCATCAGGTTCGCCGAGACGCCACCCTTGAGCATGCCAAAGCTCGTCAGCAGCATCGTGATCGGAATGACGAGCGCCGCGATCAGTGCTGCGCGGAAATTGCCGAGCAATAGGAAGAGGATGACGATTACGAGCAGCGCACCCTCGGTGAGGTTTTTCGCGACCGTCTTGACCGTTGCCTCGACGAGGCCGGTTCGATCGAGCACCGGCTGGATGACGATATCGGTCGGCAGCGACGCGTTGATCTCGTCGAGACGCTCCGCCACGCGGCTCGCCACATCTCGGCTGTTCTCGCCGATCCGCATGATCGCGGTGCCCACGACCACCTCGCGTCCGTTTTCGGACGCCGACCCCATACGGATCGCCTGTCCGGTGCGCACGCTCGCAACCTGATCGAGCCGGATCGAAACGCCGCCGCGGGTCGCAATCACCGTCTGCGCGAGCTCTGCCGCGCCGCCGATGCGCGCGTCGGAACGCACCGCGAGCCCCTCGCCGTTGCGGTCGACGACCCCGGCGCCGATCGCCCGGTTGTTCGCCTCGAGCGCGGTCGCGAGATCGCCGAGGCCAAGGCCGAGCGCGGCAAGTCGCTGCGTATCGGGGACGACCTGATATTGCTTCACATAACCGCCGATCGTGTCGACGCCCGCCAGCCCCGCCACGGGCTTGAGCAGCGGTGTCACGATCCAGTCCTGCGCGGTGCGCAAATAGGTCGCCATTTCAGCGTCGGTGACCAGCCGGTCGCCCTCGGGCGTGATATAACTGCCGTCGGGCTGCATTCCCGGTTCGCCGGGCTTGTGCCTGTCATCCTTGCGATGCGCCATATGGACCGTCCACATGAAGACCTCGCCCAGCCCCGTGGCGATCGGCCCCATTTCCGGGTCGACGCCTTCAGGGAGCGCACGTTCGGCCTCGCGCATCCTTTCGGCGACCTGCGCGCGCGCGAAATAGATGTCGGTCGCGTCGGTGAACACCGCGGTCACCTGGGCAAAGCCGTTGCGGCTCAAGGAGCGCGTGCTTTCAAGCCCCGGAATGCCGGCGAGCGCGGTTTCGATCGGAAAGGCGACCTGCCGTTCGACCTGTTCGGGCGAGAGCGCGGGCGCGCGCGCACTGATCTGCACCTGATTGTTGGTGATGTCGGGGACGGCATCGATCGGCAGGCGGCTAAGTGCCCACGCGCCGATCAGCGCCGCGATCGCGGTGAGGAGCAGGATGAACCAGCGGCGCGCGACGGCGAAATTGACGATGGAGGCGATCATGTCAGTGCCCCCCATGTTCGGCTTCGCCCTTGGCGAGTTCCGCCTTCAGGGTGAAACTGCCCTCGCCCGCGATGCTCTCGCGGCCCGAGAGGCCGGTGACCGTGGCCATGCCGCCGACCCGCGAGATGACGGTCACGGGAACGGCGCGGAATCCTTCCTTCGTGCGGACGAAGACGCTCGTGCGGCCCTCGACCGTCTGGATTGCGCTGTCGGGCACGCTCACGGCGTCACCCGCAGCACCGATCCGCAAGTTCGCGGTGACCGGTTCGCCGGGGCGCCAGGTGCCGTCCGCATTTTCGAGCAACGCTACTGCGGGGACGAGCCGTGTCGCGCTGTCGAGCACGGGCGACACGAAATGGACGCGCGCGGCGGCCGTGCGCGCACCCGACCGGACCTCGACGGGCGTGCCCACGCGGATGCGTCCGGCGTCAGCCGGGGTCAGCGACAGATTGATCGCGACGCGCCCGAGATTGGCGACGCGGAACAATTCGGCATCGGGCGCGACGGTCTGCCCGAGTATGACGCTGCGCTCGGTCACCTGCCCGCCGATCGGCGCGACGACGCCGATGCGGTTGAGTGCCCCGCCGCCGACGCCCGCCGCCGAAAGCTGCTGTCCGGCGAGGCGCAGCGCGATATTCGCCTCGGTCATCGCGGTGCGTGCCGCGATCAGGTCGCGTTCGGGCGAGACCTTGAGCGCGAACAGCCGCTCCTCGCGCGCGAGGTTCGAGCGAGCCAGATTGGCGCGCGCCTGCGCCGCCTCGACCTCGGCGCGCAATCCGGCGGCGTCGCGGCTTTCGATCACCGCCACGACTTCGCCCCGCCGGACGCCTTCGCCGAGATTGCGGTTGAGCGCGACGACGCGGCCGCCGATCGCCGCCGAAACGACCTGCGTCGCCTGCGGGTCGCTTTCGATCGTCGCGGGCAGGCTGAGCACCCCCGCGCCGGCAGTCGGGCTTACGAGGGCGATCCCCGCCGCATCGATCTGTTCGGCAGTCAGAAGGACAACTCCCTCGGCCTCGATCTCTTTCGCTTCGGCCTTTGCGGTGGGCGCCGCCGTCTGCTGGCCGCAACCGGCCAGGATGAGCGTCAGCGCGAGCGGCAGCGCCGCCCGATATCGGAACAGGATGGTCATTGATTGTCTCCCTCGGCAGGCAGCCGGGCCGTCAGCCGCGCAAGGCGCGCGACGGCATTATGATAAGCGGCGCGCGCGTCGATGCCGGCGCGGCGTGTTTCTATCAGCGTTCGTTCGGCGTCGAGCAGGATGATCTGGTCGAACTTGCCTTCGGCATAGCCGAGCCGCGCGATCCGTGCGGCTTCGGTCGCGGCGGCCAGCGCCGGTTCGGACGCCCGTACCGCCGTGGCCGCACGATCGCGCTCCGCCTCGGCCGCCGTGATCGCGCGTTCGGCGTCGAACAGTGCGATCCGGCCTTGCGCGTCGGCGCGGTCGCGCTCGCGCGCGGCCTGTGTCACGACCGCCCTGCCACCGTTGAACAGTGGCAGCGGCACCGACACGCCGAACACCATCGCCTGATCATTGCTCGCGAGCCGGCGCGTCCCGGCGATCAAGGTCAGGTCGGGCGCGCGCTGGCCGCGCGCGAGCCGCAACTCGGCTTCGGCCGTGGCGACATCGGCGGACGCGGCGGCCAGCGCCAGCGTCCCGCGGGCATCGACGGGCGTGGCAGGGCCTTGCCCCGTCGCCGCGGCCATGTCGAACCAGCGCTGGTCGAGCGCCGCGCGGGCGCCGTCGCCGACATATCGGACCAGCGTCGCGCGGGCTTCCGCCGCAGTCAGCCGTGCACTTTCGGCATCGGCGGTCGCGCGCACCTGCTCCAACGCGGCGCGCTGTTCGTCGATCGGCGAATTGGCGCCGACCATCACCCGGTCGCGGGCGAAGCGCAGATTTTCGGTTGTGACCGCAACCTGCGCTTCGGCAACGGCAGCATTTCTTTCCGACGCGATGGCGGCGATATAAGCCTCGGTGACCGCGAGGCGCCGGTCGGCTTCGGCGACCGCAAGGTCGATATAGGCGCGCCGGATCCGAGCGTCGGCGACCGCGACGCGCGCCGATCGTTTCCCGCCGAGCTCGATCGGCATCGCGAACGTCACGGTCGTATCCGACTCGTCGAACCCGCGGTAGGGCCCGGTTCCGAGCGCGTTTTCGGTGTCGACACTGACCGACGGATTGGGACGGAGCCGCGCGACGCCGCGCGCGGCCTGCGCGGCCCAGACGCCGACTTCGGCCGCCTGTGTCAGCGGGGTGGTCACGCCGGCGTCGGCCAGCGCTTCGTCAAGGGTGAGTATGTCGCCGCCCGCGGACGGGGGCGCGACTTGCGCCTGCGCCGACAAGGCACAGAGCGGCGCGGCCAGCATGGCCGCCCATAATGATTTCATCGTGATTTATCCTGAACAAGCCAAAATCAGCCGCCGGATATCCGGCAGCGCGGGCAGGTTCAGGCGATCGGCGGCCGCAGGTTGGCGCCGGGGATCAGTTGCGGCACGAAATCATGGCCGGCGGCATAATTGATACGATGAAGCGGCAGGTGCGCGACGCCGCCGCCGTCCACCGGACTGCCGACCTGATGATGGCCATGGCAGCCGTGACTGTGTAGCCCCATCTTGTCGGAATCGTTCGCGGGCTCGCCCTCGCTATGCCCGGCGTCTTCGGCGCAGGCCTCGACCGCGACCGGCACCGGCGCCTCGGCGGCATGCGCGACGCTCCCCAGTCCGATAGACAGGATCATCAGCAAACCGGTCAGGAGGCGCATCAGCGACTGCATGCCGCGTCTATACGGCTTGAAGGACGCAATGTCACGCTGCGCCATCCTCGGCCGTTTTGATCGTGAAGCGGCTGTTCGCCAATTGCAGTTCGTCGCCGCAATGGCTGCACGCCGCGATCATGCGCAGGTCATGGTCGCAAGGGCGGTGCGTGAGCAGCAGCGGCGGCCCGCGCTCGTCGGCGAACCAGCGATCGCCCCACTGGAGCAGCGCGAGCAGCACCGGATAGAGGTCGCGGCCCTTGGCAGTCAGTCGATATTCGACGCGGTCGGCGTGGCTCGAATAGGGTACGGTTTTCAAAATACCCTGCCTCACCAGCCGTTCGAGCCGGCCGGTCAATATATTCGTCGCCATCAGCGTGTCGCGCTGGATATCGTCGAAGCGGTTGATGTGCGTGAACATCGCGCGGACGACGAGCGTCGCCCAGCGGTCACCGAACAATTCGATCATCGTGTCGACCAGCGGGCGGCCGCCGGGGCGCCGCGCGCCGACCTCGCCGTTGAAGCGGCGGCGCTCGTAATGCGGGACAACCTGCGCAAGCCCCGGTCCCTCGCGCCAGTCAACGTCGCGCGGGTCGATTTCGGCCCGGCAGTGCGCGCACACCGGAACGGGCTCGGTCGCATGGCCGCAACTCTTATGGTGCAGGCGAACCTGAAAATCGCGGCCGTCGGCCTCCCAGCGATGCTGCCAGCGCAGCATCATCAACGCGTTGGGGAATTGGTCCCGCCCCTTTTGCGTCAGGACATAATGAAAACCGCGCCCGCCCTTCTTCGGGATTTTGGCGAGGCAATCCTCTTCGACCAGCTTCTTGAGGCGACCGTTGACGACCGAACGCGCAAGACCGGTGCGCGCGACAAATTCGTCGAAACTGTGGGTGCCAAGGAAGGCCTGTTCCATCAACAGCAACACGGGGACGTCGCCGACGACATCGAGCGCGCGCCAGATCGAACAGGCCCTGATCGTGCGGTCGTGTTTCAAATAAGCCGTCCTTACCCTTTCCCGGCCCTAAACCACGGCGGTTGGATCGACAAGGCTGGCACCTGCGACGGAAAGAGCGGCGCCGAACCGCCCTCACCATTGGATCAGAAACGCCCCGTCAATTGCACCGCGATCGTCCGCGGCCGGTCGACGATGCCGTTATAAGCATTGCCCGCACCCTGCGTGATCGTGGTCGCCAGCGGCATCGAGCTTGCGGTCTGCAGGATGCGCTGGTTGGTGAGGTTGCGGCCGATCAGCGCGACTTCCCAGCGGTCTTCGATCTGGGCGAGCGCAAGCCGTGCACCCAGCTTCACATAACCGTCCTGATGCGTGCGCGGATCGAGGTTCGCGGCGGCGATATAGGAGGAGGAGAAATCGGCATTGACGTTGAACGCCACCTTCATGTCGCTCGTCACCGGAGTCGTGTAATCGAGGTTCAAATTCCCCGACCATTTCGGGCTCAAGGCGTTGCGCTTGCCCGAATAGTCGCAGAAACCGTTCGGGCCCGGCGTCTGCAGATAATAGCATTGCCCATCGGTGAAGTTCGAGAATTTGAAGTCGAGATAGGCGACCGCGCCGCTGATCGTCAGCCCCGGTGCCACAGCCGCGCGGAAGTCCGCCTCGACCCCCTGCGTCCGCGCTTCGGCCGCATTGCGCACGTTGAAGTTCAGCGTGCCATCGAAGATATTGACCTGAAGATCCTTGTAGTCGGTGCGATAGACCGAGAGATTGAAGGCGACGTTGCGCCCCTTGTATTTCAGGCCCGCCTCGAAATTGTCGGCACTTTCGTCCTCGAACTCGAACGCGCCGGGCTTGGCCACGGTGGTCGAACCCGGCAGCGAGTTGGACCGGATATCGAAACCGCCTGCCTTTGTACCCTTGGCATAGGAGGCGTAGAGCATCAGATCATCGGTGGCGTCATACTGGACGTTCACCATCGGGTTGAAGCTGTCTTCGCTGAGCTTGCCCGACACGCTATGCGCTTCGATATTGAGCGCGCGGAACACCGCCGCGACGACGGGCGCCGGCGCGGTGCTGAGCGGTCCCTGCACGATGGCGAGGCTACGGCTGCCACTTTTTTTCTCGTGATTGAAGCGCGCGCCGGCAGTGATGCGCAGCTGGTCGGTCACCGACAATTCGCCCTGCGCAAAGGCCGATATCAGATCCGATTTCTGCGTGTAGACGCGGTCGTTGCTCGTGTCGCCCAGCGCGTTGAACGGCGCGCCAAGGGCGAGGAAGGTCGGGTTGAACAGGGTGAAGTCCTGCACGTCGAGCTTGGCATGCTGGTAATAGACACCCGCGATATAGTCGAACGCCTCGCCGCCGGGCGAGGTCAGGCGCAGTTCCTGGCTGAACTGGCGATAATCCTCGCGCAGGTTGGTGCCGTCGAGAAAGCTGATGCCCGAAAAATCGACATCGACGATCTCGCGGGTCTTGTAGTCGAGCAGCGACGAGACCGAAGTCAGCGTGTGGTCGCCGAGTTCGAGATCGGCGTTAAGGGTCGCGCCGAACACCTTGTTTTTACTCTCATACCCGTTGTCCTCGCGGACATAATCGGGGTCGGTGCTGACAAAGAACGGTCCTTGGAACACCATGTTGTAAATGCCCACCGCGCCGAAGACGTCGCGTGGCTGGCCCTTCATCTCGAAATCGGCATATTCGAGCTTGAGTTCGGCGGCGAAAGGTCCGCCCTTGTCGAACTCCAGCTTGCCGCGGACATAATATTCGTCGACGTTCGGTTCGTCGCGGTCGAGCTTCTGGTTATAGAAATAGCCGTCCATCGAGCGGTGATAGCCGACGACGCGCGCCTCGATCCCGTCGCTCAAGGGGCCCGAAAGGACGCCGGTGAGCTGAAGCTCCTTGTGGTTGAACTCGTAAAGGCCGCTGACCGAACCCTCGAATTCGTCGGTCGGGCTGCGCGTCGTGATATTGACCGCACCCGCGATCGCATTTTTGCCGAACAAAGTCGGCTGCGGCCCGCGCAGCACCTCGACACGCTCCATGTCGACGAGCGGCAAGCGCGAAAGCTGGTCGCGACCGTAATAGACGCCGTCGACGAACATCGCGACCGACTGCTCGAACCCCTTGTTGTCGCCCGAGGCGATGCCGCGGATCGCGATGCGGTTGGCGATCGCCGTCTGGGTGATCTTGAGGTTGGGGACCGACGAGGAAATTTGTTCGAGGTTGGTCTGGCCGTAATTTTCGACCTGCTTCCCGCTGACCGCCGAGATGGAGATCGGCACGTCCGACAGGCCTTCGGCGCGCTTTTGCGCGGTGACGATGATTTCCTCAAGCCCGCCCTGATCGCCCCCGGGTACCGTGTCCTGCGCAAGGGCGATTCCGGGGGTTGCAAGCGCGGTCGCAGCGAACAGCACCGCAAAGCTGGTCTTCATAATCTCTCTCCCTCCCACCATCGTCGGGTTTGCCCCGCGATGTTTTTCTGGCCTTGCGACTCTTATCGTCTTTAAGTATCGTTATGCAAGTCAGATAATTTGAGAGAGGATGAAGAGTGCCGAAACACGGCCTTCCACCAACGCTGACGCGGGGTTTGCGCCTGCCGGCGATCGCCGCACCGATGTTCCTCGTCTCGGGCCCCGATATGGTGATCGCGGCGTCGCGCGCAGGCGTAGTCGGGAGCTTTCCGGCCCCCAATGCGCGAACTTCGGCGGACCTCGAAGATTGGGTCGGCCGGATCGACGCCGAGCTGTCGAACGATCCCGAGGCGGCGGCTTGGGCGGTCAACCTGGTCGTTCATCCGTCGAACAGCCGTTTGCCCGAAGACCTCGCCTGCGTTGTGCGCCACAAGGTACCGTTGGTGATCACCGCGCTCGGCAGCCCGGCGCGGGTGGTCGAGGAAATCCACTCGTACGGAGGGCTCGTCTTTGCCGACGTCAATTCGGTCGGTTTCGCGCGCAAGGCAGCGGCGGCCGGGGTCGACGGGCTGGTGCTCGTCGCGGCGGGGGCGGGCGGGCATACCGGCGCGACCGCGGGTTTCGCCTTTGTCGAGGAGGTTCGCCAGTTCTGGGACGGGCCGCTCGTCCTCGGTGGGGCGATCTCGACGGGTCATGCGGTGCGCGCTGCGGAGATATTGGGCGCCGATTTAGCCTATCTCGGCACGTCGCTGATCGCCTGCGCTGAAAGCATGGCGGTAGAGCCCTATAAGGACATGGTCGTCGCGGCTGGCGCCGAGGATATCGTGCCTTCAAAAGGCATCACCGGCGTGACCGCCAACTGGCTGAAATCGAGCCTGATTGCCGCAGGCTATGACCCCGCGAACATGCCCGAGGACAAGCGCCCGAATTTCTCGGATGCGCAGGACGATGCCAAGGCGTGGAAAAATGTCTGGTCCGCCGGACAGGGCGTCGGCGCGGTGCGCGCGGTCGAACCTGTCGCGACCATCGTCGATCGCCTCGTGAAAGAATATGATGCGGCCGCCGCAAGGCCGCGCTTTGCAGCTGCCGAAGGAGCCCTCGCATGACCGCCCAGCTCGTCGATACGATCACCACCACGATCCAGCCAAACGACCACCCCTATATGAAGGGCGCGTGGCGCCCGACCTATAACGAATGGAACGCGGTCTTTGCGAATGGCGATGCCGAGGTGATCGGCAATATCCCGACCGACATCGACGGCGTTTATGTGCGCACGGGCGAGAACCAGATCCACGAACCGATCGGGCGTTACCACCCTTTCGACGGAGACGGCTTCATTCATTCGATTTCGCTCAAAGGCGGCCGTGCAAGCTATCGCAGCCGTTTCGTGCGCACCAAGGGGTTCGAGGCCGAGAAGGAAGCCGGCCGCTCGCTGTGGGCGGGGCTGATGGAGCCGCCGCACAAGTCGACCCGCCACGGCTGGGGGGCGCAGGAATGGCTGAAGGATTCAAGCTCGACCGACGTCGCGATCCATGCGGGCAAGATCATCTCGACCTTTTATCAATGTGGCGAGGCTTATCGGCTCGATCCCTTCACACTCGAACAGTTCGGCACCGAAAGCTGGGTGCCGCTCGACGGCATTTCGGCGCATTGCAAGGTCGATCTCGCGACCGGCGAGCTGATGTTTTTCAACTACTCGAAGCACGCGCCATTCATGCATTATGGCGTCGTCGGGGCCGATAACAGGCTCAAGCATTATATCCCGGTGCCGCTGCCCGGACCGCGGCTGCCGCACGATATGGCGTTCACCGAAAACTACACGATCCTCAACGACATGCCGCTTTATTGGAACGAGGAACTGCTCGAAAAGCGACTGCATGTCGTGCAATTTCATCCCGACCAGAAGACGCGCTTTGCGATCATCCCGCGGCACGGTCAGCCCGAAGACATCCGCTGGTTCGAGGCCGAGCCAACCTACACGCTCCACTGGCTCAACGCGTGGGAGGAAGGCGACGAGATCATCCTCGACGGCTATTATCAGGAAGAGCCGATGCCGAAATCCTATCCAAACGCGCCCGACGGGCTCGAGCGGATGATGGCCTATCTCGACCAAGGGCTTCTCAAACCCCGCCTTCACCGTTGGCGCTTCAACCTCAAGACCGGTGAGACCAAGGAAGAACGGCTCGACGAGCGCGACCTCGAGTTCGGGATGTTCAACCACCGCTACGCGGGCAAACCGTACCGCTACGCTTACAGCGCGATCCCCGAACCCGGCTGGTTCCTGTTCCGCGGCCTCGTCAAGCACGACCTGAACGCAGGAACGAGCGAGGACTATGAATTCGGCCCCGGCCGCTTCGGCAGCGAGGCACCGTTTGCGCCGCGGATCAACGCGAAGGATGAGGACGACGGCTATCTCGTCTCGTTCATCGCCGACCTCGAAACCGACACGTCCGAATGCGTGCTGATCGACGCCAAGAACATCGCGGCGGGGCCGGTATGCCGGATCATCCTGCCCGAGCGCATCTGCTCGGGAACCCACAGCGTATGGGCGAGCGGCGACGACATCGGCATGGGTCCGAACAACGTGCTGGCCGCCTGAGATGATCGTCGCGGGAGAGGAAAAGCGGCGACAATATCGCGAAAGCGGCTGGTGGGGTGACCAGACCTTTGCCAGCCTGTTCGCGGCGAATGCGGCGGCGCATCCCGAGCGGCTCGCGCTGGTCGATGCGCCCAACCGCGGCGACTTCGCCTTCGGCGAACCGCAGCGGTTGAGCTATGCCGAGCTGGTGGCTGAAATCGACCGGCTCGCGGGCGCACTCGTCAAGGCGGGGATCGGCAAGGACGATGCGTTGCTGGTCCAGCTGCCGAACATCAGCGAATTCGTCGCGGTCTATTTCGCCGCGGCAAAGATTGGCGCGATCGTCAGCCCGGCAGCGGTGCAATATCGCAGCCATGAGCTGAAGGGCATGATCGGCGTCGTTGCGCCCAAGGCCTTTGTCTGCGCGACAACGGTCAAGGGCTGCGATCACGTCGGCGTTGCAACGCCACTGTTGGAAGGCGTCGCCCTGATGACCTTCGGCCCCGATGCGCCCGTAGGAGCGCTCGACCTCTCGACCGCCGGCGGCGACGCCAGAGCCCTCGCCGCGCATGTCGCATCGAACCCGGTCGATGCCGACGACATCTTCACCATCTGCTGGACCTCGGGCACCACGGGCGTCCCGAAAGGCGTGCCGCGCAGCCACAACCACTGGATAGCGGTCGCCGCTGCCGGTTATGAGGCGATGAAGGTCGGACCGGGCGACGTCCTGCTCAACCCCTTTCCGCTGATCAACATGGCGAGCATCGGCGGCATCACCATGTGCTGGCTGACCAGCGCGGGGACGATGGTGCTGCACCACCCTTTCGACCCCGGCGTCTATCTGAAACAGATTGCGACCGAGCGGCCGAGCCTGACGATCGCCCCGCCCGCGGTGCTCAACATGCTGCTCCAGAATGAGGCGCTGCTCGCGTCGGTCGACCTTTCCAGCCTGCGCGTCATCGCCTCGGGCTCGGCGCCGCTCGCGCCCGCGATGGTGCGCGGATTCCAGGAAAAGCTCGGCATCATCATCGTCAATGTCTTCGGGTCGAACGAGGGGATGAGTTTCATCACCGGCGAGGGCGACATGCCTGACCCCGACAAGCGAGCGAGCCTGTTCCCACGACGCGGCACCTATCAGCGCCCCTATGGCGAGGGCCGCGCGCCCAATATCGAAAGCCGCCTCGTCCCGCCCGGCGGCGGCGATCCGATCGAGACCGACGGCGTATCGGGCGAACTCCAGATCCGCGGGCCGACCTTGTTCGAGGGCTATCATAACGCCCCCGATCGCACCGCCGAGGCCTTTACCGACGACGGCTGGTTCCGCACTGGCGACCTGTTCGAAATCGCCGAGGGCGGCGACTTTTATCGCTTCGTCGGGCGCTGCAAGGATTTGATCATTCGCGGCGGGGTCAACATCTCCCCCGAGGAAATCGACCAGTTGCTCGGCGGTCACCCTTTGCTGGCGGAAGCGTGCGTCTTTTCGCTCCCCGACCCGACGATGGGCGAGCGCATCGGTCTCGCCTATGTTCCGCGCGGAGCCGGCGATGTCGGGATCGACGAGATCGCCGACTATCTGCGCAGCCACGACCTCGCGATATTCAAACTGCCCGAGCGCCTGTTCCGCTTCGACACCTTTCCGCGCAACGTCACGGGCAAGGTAATGCGCAGCGACGTGCGCGACATGGCGCTCGCAACCCTCGAAAAGGAAGCCTGACATGGCGAAAGACGTCTTCATCCTCGGCGGCGCGCAAACCGACTTTGCGCGCAATCTCGAACGCGAGGGCGGCGGGTTGTTCGAGCTGTTCCGCGACGTCGCCGAAGCCGCCTTTGCGGCGACAGGCATCGAGCCGAAAGAAGTCGAAACCGCCCACGTCGGCAATTTTGTCGGCGAGCTCTTCGCGGGACAGGGCCAGCTCGGCGGGTTCTTCGGCCATGTCCACCCCGACCTCGCGGGCATCCCCGCCTCGCGTCACGAAGCTGCCTGCGCCTCGGGCAGCATCGCGATCCTCGCCGCCGCCGCCGAGATCGAGGCCGAGCGCTACGGCCTCGCGCTCGTGCTCGGTGTCGAGTTGATGCGCAACGTCCCCGGCCAGCGCGCTGCCGAATATCTCGGCGCCGCGGCTTGGGCAGGGCGCGAGGCGCAGGAGGCGCGTTACCTGTGGCCGTATATGTTCGCGCGCGTTGCCGAGGAATATGAAGAGCGCTTCGGGCTCGACCGCGCGCATCTGCGCGGAATTTCAGCCAATAATTTCGCCAATGCCAAGAAGAACCCCTATTCGCAGACGCGCGGCTGGGCGGTGACCGACGACCATCTGGGCGAGAATGACGAGGTCAATCCACTGATCGAGGGCAGCCTGCGCAAGTCCGATTGCGGACAGGTCACCGACGGCGCCGCCGCGGTTTTTCTGGCTTCGGCGGACGTTGCCGAAGTTTACGCCCAGCGTCGCGGCATCCCGCTCGACAGCATCCCCCGCATCAAGGGGTGGGGCCATGCCACCGCACCCCTCCTATATTCGACCAAGGTCGCGGACAGCCGCGGCCAAGACTTTGTTTTTCCTAGCGTTCGCAAGGCGATGATGGATGCGCTGCGGCGGGCGGAGATGCCCGACATCTATGGGTGCGACGGGGTCGAGGTGCATGATTGCTTCTCGATCACCGAATATATGGCGATCGATCATTTCGGTATCACGAAACCGGGCGAAAGCTGGCGTGCGGTCGAGGATGGGACGATCGCGCTCGGCGGGAAGTTGCCGGTCAATCCGTCGGGCGGACTGATCGGGCTGGGACATCCGGTCGGTGCCACCGGGGTGCGGATGTTGCTCGACGGCTGGCGCCAAGTCACGGGCAATGCGGGCGACTATCAGGTCGAGGGCGCGCGCAACTTCGCGACGTTCAACGTCGGCGGCAGCGCGACGACGGCGGTCAGTTTTGTGGTCGGCACCTGATTTGCCCTATCCCGTCTATCTTTATGACGCCGTACGCACCCCGCGCGGCAAGGCGCGGCCCGACGGCGGACTCGCGAACCTCGCCCCGCAGGAACTGGTGCGTCAGCAGGCGGCAGCGCTTGCGGCGCGGTGCGGCGATATCGCGGCGACGCCCGAGGCGCTGATCCTGGGATGCGTCACGCAGGTCGGCGCGCAGGGCGGGCACATCGCGCTGGTGTCGAAGCTGCACGCCGGCCTGCCCGGCCGAACTGCCGCGCACAGCGTCAATAATTACTGCGCTTCGGGACTGTCGGCGATTGGTCAGGCGGTGGCGAAAGTCGCAAGCGGCGAGGCCACGCACATCCTGGCAGGCGGCGTCGAATCGATGAGCGCCAGCCGGTTTTTGAGCGATGGCGCGGGCTTCTATACCAACGACGAGCTGCCGCCGCACGCGCGCTTCGTTCCGCCCGTGCTGGCGGCGGACCGGCTGGCGAACAGCGAAGGCATCGCACGCGCCGAACTCGACACGGTCGCGCTCGCGTCACAGGTCAAGGCCGCGGCAACGGAGAATGACGACACCCTCCAAGCCTCGCGCATCGCGACCGGCGCGCTGACGGGCGAAGAATGTATCCGGCCGCAAACGAGCACCGAATCGCTCGCAGCCGCGCCCGCCGCCTTCGGCGAATTGCAGGCGCAATATGCCCGCGCGCTTGAGGGCGCGAGCTTCGAACCGCTGCACAGCATCGCACACGCCCCGCCGATCTGCGACGGCGCCGGGCTGGCGCTCATCGGCGGCGAAGGGCTCGGCATCGCGCCGCGCGCGCGCGTTGTCGCCTTTGCCGAAAGCGGCGGCGATCCCGCGGCATCGCTGACCGCGGGGTTCGCGGCGATGGACAAGGTGCTGACGCGCGCCCGGCTGACGCTGGGCGACATGGACCGGATCGAGTTCATGGAAGCCTTTGCGGTCACCATCGCCAAATTCCTGCGCGATCGCGATGCCGATCCGGCACGGGTCAATGTGTCGGGCGGGCATCTCGCCAAGGGCCACCCGATGGGCGCGAGCGGAGCGATCCTGACCTCGACCCTGCTCGATGCGCTGGATGCGTGCGACGGCCGCTACGGACTTGTCGTGCTGACGGGCGCGATGGGGGTCGGCGCGGCGACGGTGGTCGAGCGTGTGGTGTAAGAATCCTCGCGGAGCGATGGCGACCTGCCGCCCGAACGGCTGACGGAGGGGCTGCTGGCGCGGCCGTTGCCGCCCCTCCACCATTTGCTTCGCGAAGGGTCCCCATCCCCACGACTTCGCCGCAGGGAGGATTGTCGGTCGCAAAAGCCGATTGCGCAAAAGCGTCATTCCGCTATGGGCGGCGCGTGCGGGGCTTACCCCGCACATGATCGCGCCGGTGCCCGAGAGGGCTTAAAATGGGAACGCGGTAACGGGGTTCGTCCTGAACCCCGAAAGCCGAGGCTGTCCCTGCAACTGTAAGCGGCGAGCGAGATGCACCGGTTCGAGGCTTTCGGACCAGCCACTGGGATCACCTGGGAAGGCGCGCATCGAGCCCTGACCCGCGAGCCAGGAGACCTGCCGGCGTGGGTCGCTCAATGCCTTGGCCCAGGGAAAGGCCGCGGCACGGAGGTTTCCGTCGAGCGACGACCAGGCGGCTGGAGCCGCCTCGGTGCCGAAGTCGCAGGCCATGACGCCACTTGCGACGCCGGCATCGGCCGGTCGCGCCCGCGCATCGGCAGGCTCCGCCTTCGTTGCCGGCGTGCGGGGGCCTTCCCATGTTGAAGTTTGCAAGCATTTCCTTGTTGGCACTGGCTGCGGCGACGCCAGCGTTCGCCGAAACCACCGATAGCGAAGGCGGCGACGATATCGTCGTTACCGCGTCGGGCATCGAGCAGCCGCGCGACGAAGTCGGTCAGGCAATCACGATCATCGACGCCGATACGATCGAGAAGCGCCAGACGGTCGATATCGTCGACCTGCTCGCGACGACACCCGGCGTGCGCTTCAACCGTACGGGCAGCACCGGTTCGGTCGCGGGTATCTCGCTGCGCGGTGCGGAGACGACGCAGACCCTGGTGCTGATCGATGGGGTCAAGGTCAACGACCCCAGCGGCATCGGCGACGGATATGATTTCGGTCATTTGCTCACCGGCAATATCGACCGGATCGAGGTGCTGCGCGGGTCGAATTCGGTCGTCCACGGCAGCCAGGCGATCGGCGGGGTGGTCAGCCTGATGACCGCGACCCCGGCCGGCGGCTTTGCCGCCAATGCCTCCAGCGAATATGGTTATAGCGACACGCTCTCCGCCAAGGCCGATCTGTCGGGCAGCGCCGGGGCGATTTCGGGCGGGATCGGCGGCGCCTATTTCCGCACCGACGGCATTTCGTCGGCGGCGGTCGGCACCGAGAAGGACGGATACAAGAATTTCGCCGGCAACGCGCGGCTGAAAGTTGCGTTCAGCGATGCGCTGAGCCTCGACCTGCGCGGCTATTACATCAACGCCGACCTCGATTATGACAGCTTCTTCGGCGCGCCAGCCGACAGCGCCGACGTCGCCAATCTGGACCAATATGTCGGTTATGCCGGGCTGAACCTTGGCCTGTTCGACGGCAATTTCACCAGCCGCGCGGCGGTGACGTGGATGCGCAACGAGCGCGATTATTATTTCGTGCGCGGTACCGCGCCCGATTACGGCTATTCGGGCACCAATCTGCGGTTCGAATATCAGGGCGTCGTGACGCCGGCGCAGCAGGCCAAGCTGATCTTCGGTTACGAGCATGAACGCCCCGATTATGATTTCTTCGGTTTCGGATCGACCGACAGCCAGAAGGCCAATATCGATAGCGTTTATGCGCTGGGGATCGTCCAGCCGCTTGCCGGCCTGTCGCTGTCGGGCGGCGTCCGTCACGACGACCACAGCCAGTTCGGCGGCGCAACGACGTTCGGCGCCAACGCCAATTATTCGCCAAACGCGGGCGCGACCAATTTCCGGCTGAGCTATGGCGAGGGCTTCAAGGCGCCATCGCTGTACCAGCTTTACGACGCGTTCAGCGGCAATGCGGCGCTGCGCCCCGAACGGTCGAAAAGCCATGATATCGGCATCGACCAGAGCCTTGCCGACGGCCGCGCGCTGATTTCGCTGACCGCATTCCTGCGCAACACCACCGAACAGATCAATTATGACAATGCGACCTTCAAATATGGCAATATCGATCGCACGCGCGCCAAGGGGGTCGAGGCGACGCTAGCGCTGAAGCCGGTCGACGCGCTGAACGTCACCGCGTCGTACAGCTATATCGACGCGCGCGACCGGTCGGGACGCGCCGCGTTCGACGGCAAGCGCCTGCCCCGCCGCGCCGAACAGGCGGTCAGCCTGTCGGCCGATTATGACTGGTCGTTCGGCCTGTCGACCGGCGCGACGTTGACGATGGTCGGCGACAGCTTCGACGATGCGGCGAACGCGGTGCCGCTCGACGGCTATGCACTCGCAGGGATTCGGGCGTCCTTCGCTGTGGGCGACCATTTCGAGATTACCGGCCGCGTCGATAATCTGCTCGACGCCGATTATGCGACGTCCGCGGGTTACGGCACCTATGGCCGCGCGGCCTATGGCGGCGTGCGGGCTCGCTTCTGATGAAGCCGCGGAGCGACGTCGAGCACACGGCGAAGATGAAGAAGATCCAGGCGGCGCAGAATAAAAAGGTCGCGGCGAAGACTGTCGAAAAGGGACTGGTCATCGTCCACACCGGTCCCGGCAAGGGCAAAACCTCCGCCGCGCTCGGCATGGCGGTGCGCGCAATCGGACATGGGATGAAGGTCGGCGTGATCCAGTTCGTCAAGGGCGCGATGCCGACCGGCGAGAAAGCCGTGTTCGATCGTTTCCCCAACCTCATCGAATTCAAGCCGATGGGCGAAGGCTTCACCTGGGATACGCAGGATCGCAGCCGCGATATCGCGGTCGCGCGCGAAGCGTGGGAGGAAGTCAAACGGATGATCGCCGATCCCTCCTATGCGATGGTGGTTGCCGACGAACTCAATATCGTGCTGCGGTACGATTATCTGCCGGTGGATGAGGTGCTCGAGGCGCTGGCGGCGAAACCGCATATGACGCATGTAATCATCACCGGGCGCAACGCGCCGCAGGCGCTGATCGACGCCGCCGACCTCGTCACCGAGATGGCGCAAGTGAAACATCCTTTCCGCGAGCAGAATGTGAAGGCCCAAAAGGGGGTCGAATTCTGATGCGCGCGCGGGGCCTTGCCGCGGCGGCGCTGCTTGGCGGCTGCGGCGTGCTGTGGGCGGCCTCCCCCGCCCCGCGCGCCGAGGCCCCGGCGGTGCCGCAGCGCATCGTGTCGATCAACCTCTGCGCCGACCAACTCGTGCTCGCGCTCGCCGACCGGGGACAGATCGCCGGGCTGACCAAGAACGCCACCGACGCCGAAATGTCGGGCGAGGCGGCAAAGGCGCACGGCATCCCGCTGCTGAGCAATTCGGCGGAGCAGATATTGGCGATCGAGCCCGATTTGATCGTCGGCATGCCCGCGAGCCGCAGCATGGCGCTCCGCGCGCTGCCGGAGCAGGATTATCCGCTGCTTGACCTCGCGACCGCAAACACGCTGGAGGACATTTATGCCTCGATCCGCGAAACCGCCACTGCGGTCGGTCATCCCGAGCGCGGCGGCGCGCTGATCGCGCGCATGCAAGGAGAGCTGGCGGGGCTGTCCAAACCCGGACGCGGCCGGGTTACCGCCTATTATCAACGCCGCGGCTATATGACGGGGACGGGGACGCTGATCGACGAGTTGATGGGTCGGGTTGGACTGGTCAATCTCGCGGGCCAGCTCGGTAAGCCGCCGCTGTCGCAATTGAGCCTCGAGGAAATGGTCGCGGCGAAGCCCGACTTCCTGATCGTCGAGAGCGCGACCGATGTCGTGACCGACCAGGGAAGCGAAATGCTGCACCATCCCGCGATCAAGGATATTCGGCGCATCAGCATTCCGCAGGCTTGGACGGTCTGCGGCAGCCCCGCCTATACACAGGCGGCGCGCAGCATATCGGCGCAGATCGCGCGGCATGACGGGGGCCGCTCATGAACCGATTTGCCCTGCCCCGCTGGTCGCTGATCGGCGCGCTCGCGGCATTGACGCTCGCCGCCGCTATTGGATCGCTGCTGTTCGGCGCGGTCGACCTGTCGATCGTGCGGCTGGTTGCAGCCGCAACCGGCGACGGCGACCGGGTCGCGTCGATCATCCTCTTCGAACTCCGCCTGCCGCGCACGCTGCTGGCGCTGGCCGTGGGCGCGATGCTCGGACTCGCGGGAGCGGCTTTGCAAGGCTATCTGCGCAATCCGCTTGCCGAGCCGTCGGTGCTCGGCACGTCAAACGCCGCGGCGCTCGGCGGGGTCGCGGCGATCTATTTCGGGCTCGCCGAGATCCATCCCCTCGTGCTGCCACTGCTCGCAACCGGCGGCGCGCTCGTTTCGCTCGCGCTGCTTTTCGTCCTCGCGGGCCGCGCCGAAAGCCCGCTGACGCTGATCCTCGCCGGGATCGCAGTGGGAACGCTCGCGGTCGCGGGAACCAGCCTCGCACTCAACCTGTCGCCCAATCCCTTCGCGGCGATGGAGATCATGACGTGGCTGCTCGGCAGCCTCGAGAACCGGTCGTTCGATCATGTGTGGATCGCGTTGCCGTGCATCGCGGTCGGGGCCATGATGCTGCTGTGGAACGGGCGCGCGCTCGATGCGCTGACGCTGGGCGAGGATGCGGCGCAGGCGCTCGGCACCGATTTGCGGCGCACGCGGCTCCGCCTGTTGATCGGTACGGCGATCGGGGTCGGCGGCGCGGTCGCAGTGTCAGGGTCGATCGGCTTTGTCGGACTGATCGTTCCGCACCTCATCCGCCCGCTCACCGACCGCAGCCCGTCAGCGATCCTGCTGCCCTCGGCCATTGGCGGCGCGGCGCTGCTGACGCTCGCCGACTTGGGCGTGCGGATCATCCCGACGACGAACGAATTGAAGCTGGGTGTCGTCACGGCCTTTCTGGGGGTGCCGGTCTTCCTCCTCCACCTGATGCGGGAGCGGCGGCTATGGTGAGCCTGATCCTCGATCATGTCGGCGTCACGCTCGGCCGCCGTGCGGTGGTGCATGATGTCAGCGCCGATTTCGGCGCGGGCACGCTGACCGGGATCGTCGGGCCCAATGGCGCGGGCAAATCGACGCTGGCGCGCGCGATGCTCGCGCTGGTGCCGACGAGCGGAAGGGTCGACGTCGATGGGGTCGGAGCGGCTGCAATGCCGCGCAGCGAGCTTGCGCGGCGGATCGCCTATGTGCCGCAGGGACAGACCTTGCACTGGCCGCTCACCGTCGAGCGGCTCGTCGGCCTGGGACGGCTGCCGCATCTTGCGCCGATGTCGCGGATATCCGATGCCGATACGGCGGCGATCGAGCGGGCGATGGTGCGAGCAGACGTGCTGGAACTGCGCGACAGGATGGCGACCGAGTTGTCGGGCGGCGAGCGTGCGCGGGTGCTGTTCGCCCGCGCGCTCGCGGTCCAGGCGCCCGCGCTGATCGCCGACGAGCCGCTCGCGAGCCTCGACCCGGGGCACCAGATCGACGTAATGGAACTGTTGCGCGCCGAAGCGGACGGGGGCGGGCTCGTCATCGCGGTGCTCCACGACCTCACGATGGCGGCGCGCTATTGCGACCGGCTGCTGCTGATCGACGGCGGGCGGATCGTCGCCGACGGCACCCCCGCCGAGGTACTGACCGCCGAGCGGCTGCGCGCGGTCTATGGCATCGATGCGCGCGTCGAGACCGGCGGCGAATGGCCGACGATCACGACCTTCGGGCGCGCACGATGAGCGCGGCGCGGTTCGCCGAGGAAGGCTATGCAGCAGCGCCGATATTCGATCCCGCGCTAGTCCGCGCGGCGGCGGGCGATATTGCCGAGCATATCGACCGGGTGGCGCGGGCGCTCTACCTTCCGTTCGAGGCGAGTTGCCCCGACGCACCGCTGGTCGAACGGATCGACCAAGTCTATGCGAAGGAACGCAGCGTCGCTAACCTGCTGCGCGTTGCGGTCTGCACCGATGCGCATCGCGGCGAACGATTGCAGGCGCTGGCGAACGATTCGCGACTGATTGCGACGGCCGAAGATCTGAGCGCGCGCTCGCTGGCGGGCAGGATCATACGCGTGCGCGCGAACATCGCCTGCTTTCCCGAACATCGCCACGCGTGGCACAGCGACGTCGCGCGCGACGATGGGACCGGGTGCAGCAAAGTCGTCGTGACCGCGTGGATCCCGCTGAGCGACGTGGGACCGGCAAGCGGCGGGCTCGAGGTCGCGGCCGGGCGCCAGCCGGCGCCGCTCGCGAGCGCAGGCGACGAGGGGTATGAGATTCCCGAATGGCGGCTCGCGAGCCTGCCGCGCGTGCGGCCCGCGTGTCCGGCGGGGACGGCGCTGTTCCTCGACCGCTTTACGCCGCATCGCACGCTGCCGACAAAGGCGACGCGTTTCGCGCTCGTCGTGTGGATGAAGGCGGCCTAGCCGCTCCCGCCGCTGCGGCAGAAGCCGACGACATAGGCGATGATCATGCGGTCGCGCTGCGGCGACGGGGGGCCGAGCACGCCCTGCGCGTGCGGTGGCAGGTGATCGACCGCGTGCATCGCCCCCTCGCCGAAGACATAATGCTCGAACCAGCTTTTCCACGCGGCGCGTTCGGCGCCCGGAAGTTCGCGGATCGAGTGCATCGCTAGCATCAGCGCGGCGAAAGGGAAGCGGTCCTGCCGCTGGCCGAACCAATAATTGACGAGGACATTGAGCGCGCCCTCGCTGCGCACAGAGTGCCACCACATCGGCGGCATGTAGATCGCATCGCCCGGCGTGAGGTCGGCCACCAGCTTGTGCCGCTCGGCCTCGGCATATCGCGGGTAGCGCGCATGGTCGGGATGATCGGGATCAACCATGCTCGTCGGCTGACCCGCAATCGTGCGCTCGACGGGGCCGACGTAGAGGTTCGCAATCTGCTCGGGCGGAAAAAGCGTGAAGCGGCGGCGGCCCGCGACGACGACCGCGATATTCGCCGCCATATCGTAGTGCGGCGCGATGCGGCTGGCGTTGCCGACCCAGATGCGGGGATCGACGCCGGTATCGATGGGCAGCGGATTTTCTGCCGCGAAACTTGCGACGCTTTCGGGCGTCGGGGTCGATCCCGCATAGAGGCTCGGCGCATCGCCTTCTTCGCGTAGCGCGACGAGGCGCTCGACCAGCGCCTTCATCGGCATTTTTTCGCTGCGGAAATTTACACCACGCATATCGTCGGAATAGAAATAGCGCCCACCGGTTTCAGGCGGACCGACGAGTACGGTCAGCGGCTTTCCGCCATCGCGCTCGGCCAGATAGGCGGCAATTGCCTCGTCGGCCTCACCCGCTGCCGCGACCGCAGGCCAGTCGTTCGCGATGCCGCGAATAATCGCGGGACGGTCGGCCGCTGCAACCGCCTGCGCGATTGCAGCATGGTCGCTGCCCGCAATTTCTTCCAACGTCCCGCTCACTCCGTCTTCCCTGCCCTCAGCGGGCGGGTTCGACCCGCACCGTCCGGCTGGCGCGCTTTCCGTCGGCGGAACGGCTGCGCAGATCCACCGCGCCGCCGACCGTAACGGGCCCTGCATAGCGCGTCCACGCCCCGCCCTCGACCCGATATTCGATCGCGGTGCCGGGGAACATGCTGTTTGCTTCGAGTTTGCCGTTCGCGATGCGCGCGCCCGGCGGCGCGACGCGATAGGCCACGCCGATCTTCTCCAGCATCGGCCATTGCGCCGCGACGCGCCCGGCGAAATCCTGCCAGCCGGCCTTGAGTTTCGCGGCGTCGACGCGGCTGTCGCCCCATTCATAGCTCACGCCTGCCTGGTAAGCGGGGGTCCATGGCGCTGGCGCCCAAGCCCGCTCGGCGAGCGCGAGCAGGCGCGGAAAGAGCATATAGTCGACCTGCGCATCGGTGCGGATCGTCTCGCTCCAGAGTTGCGCCTGCAACCCCGCAACGCGGCGGCCGGGCGCAAGGACGGGCCCGTCCTCGATCGCCTTGCCCTCGGCATGGATGTTGCGGATCGTTGCGGCGTTGGCGGGCAGATTGTCGGGCATGAAGCCGTAGACCTGATACGGATCGACGCCGCGCGAGGCCCAGTCGTAGCCGCCCTCGTCGGGATGCGGCGCATAGGGCATGTCGAAATAGCCGAGGTCGGGGATCGACAGCACGACGTCCCAGCCGCGACCCAGCTGGTCGTGCGCCTCGCGGATCGCGCCGGTGTGGAGCACGCCCCAGATATTGCTCTGCACCAGATGCGGTTGCTTGGGCATGGCGGCGGTATCGGTATGCCCCATGCCGTCGCTCCAGCCGCCGGTGCGCAAGCCCTTCGCGGCAAGGCTCGCGGTCACACGTTCGATAAAGCGCGGGGTGAGCTTGCCCGCATCGCCGCCATTTTCGGCAATCATCGCCTGACACGCGGGCGATTTGATCCATGCGCCCGCGGTCTCGTCGGCGCCAAGGTGGAAGGTCTCGAGCGGCGCGCCGGCCTGCTTGTGCATCGCGGCGAGCGCATCGACGACGGTATCGACGAAGCGATAGGTCGCGGGAATGCAGACGTTGAGCGTATTGTCGTCGTAATTCTGGATACTGCGATATTCGGTCGTGTCAGCGGGGTCGATCAGGCGATATGCGTCGGCCTCTGCCTGTTTGCCCGCGGCGGTCAGGCGCGCGTGACGTACCTCCATCGCCTTGATCGCCGCGCGGCTGTGGCCGGGCATGTCGATCGACGGGATGACCTCGATTTGGCGCGCTGCCGCCGCCCGAACGATCGCGATATAATCGGCGGCGGTCAGATAGCCGTTGACGCTGCCTGCGCCGTCGGGGCCGGCGCCGAGTTGAGGGAGCAAACACCTTGTCTCGGACGGGTCATGACAGCGTTTCGAGCCGATCTCGGCGAGTTCGGGCAGTGCCGGGATTTCGATCCGCCAGCCCTCGTCCTCGGCGAGATGGAGGTGGAGCTTGTTGAGCTTGTATGTCGCCATCGTCTCGACGAGCTTCAAAATCTCGTCGCGGCTGTGGAAATTTCGCCCGAGGTCGATGTGCAGGCCGCGGAAGCCATATTCGGGGGCGTCCTCGACATGGAGCGGCGCCAGCCTGCCCTTTTCGAACGCCGCCTGCTGCGCGAGCGAGCGCAAGGCATGGCTCGCGCCCGCGGCGTCGTGCGCGGTGATCGCAATTCCCGACGCCTTGGCGTCGAGAATATAGGATTCGGGTTTCGCCGCGGCGGCGGGGTCGATACGGATCGTCAGCGGCAATGCGCCCTCGGGCGCGCCGAGCGCCGCGAGCGCGGGGTCGACCGCGCTGCGCTCGACACCGTTCAAGGTTAGCGCGACGCCGCGGGTCAGATCAACCGGCTTTCCCGTGCCCTGCACCACCTTGGCGGGCTTGGGCAGGATCACGACGCCAGCGGCTTCGGGTGCGAGCCGACCGGCTTGCAGGTCGAAGGCGCGCTCGGCGGTCAGCCAGCGCGTCTTGTCGGCCTCGCTCTTGGTCGCAAGCTTCGCCTCGTCGGTCATCGGCGCGACAAAGGGCAAGGTTTCGAGGCCCGTTTCGGGGTCGATCACGGGGCGCGTCGCGGCGATCGTGCGCGGATTAAGCCCGTCGGCGACGAGATAGGCGTTGGGCATGCCGAACGCTTTCGAGAAATTGGACCCGACGCCCCAGAGCTTGATTTCATGCTTCGAACCGGGGCGCAGCATCGCGCCCGGCTTCAGCGTCAGTTGCTGGACGTCGCCATTGATCAGCCGGTGCGCGAAGATGTCGCTTTCGACGAGCGGCAGCCGGTTTACGAAGCTGAAAAATAGCGCGAGCCCCTTGTTCGGCAGGTCGGCGGGCAGCGTTTCGGGTATCGTCAGCGTGATCGTCGTGAGGAAACAGCCGTCGATCCCCGTTGGGCACGCCGGACCGTTGTCGACCATTGTGAGGCGGTAGCCAAGCGTATCGGCGAGGCGGTCGAGCGACGCTTGCGATCCCGTCTCGGCCGCCAGCGCCTGCGGCGCGGGAAGCGCCGCCATTGCCATCATGATCCATCCCGCAGCCCGCATCAATTTTCTCCCGCTCGACAATTTGTATCTAATTTGTCATGTAGTCGCGAGTGGGTCAACGCCTTTCAGATCGGACGGAATTAAGAGGGAAATTGGTAAAATGACGAATATTCGCGCTTTTCGCCTCATCGCCTCGATCCTGATTGGTTTTACATTAGTATTGTCATCACCGGCCCGCGCCGAAGAGCGGCGGCCCGTTGTGGTCGGCTATCTCGCGGCGTTCAAGGGGCTCGACCTGTCGATCGCGCGCACCGACCTTGCGGCCTTCACCCATTTCAACCTCTCCTTCGCCAACCCCGATACCGAGGGGCGCTTCTTCCATGGCGGGCGCATGACGTGCATGGGCGACGAAACCGGCGCAAACCTGTCGGTCGAAACACTCCGCACCACCGTCGCCCGGCTGCAAGCAGGCGGGGCGAAGGTGCTGATCTCGACCGCCGGCGGCGTGATCCCCGGCTGTTCGGGTGACTGGAAGGCCCTGCTTGCTCCCGAACGCCGCACGGGAACCGTGGCGGCACTGGTCGACCTTGCCGATACGCTGGGGCTCGACGGGGTCGATATCGACATCGAGGCGGCGCTGCTCACGGAAATCGACCAGGCGGGCGACTATACGCCCTTCATAGTGGCACTGTCCGACGCGATGAAAGCACGCGGCAAGCTGCTGACCTGCGCCACCGCTTCTTATGAGGGCGGGATGATCCCGGTGAGATCGATACCCTATTTCGATCTCGTCAACGTCATGTCCTATGACGCGATCGGGCCAAGTTGGGGCGAAGCAGGCACCGAGCACAGCAGCTATGCGATGGCGGCCCGCGATCTCGACCTGTGGCTGGCGCGCGGCGTAAAGCGCGAGCGACTCGTCCTCGGCGTGCCATTTTACGGATATGGATTCGGCGGCGAGAAGGCGAATTGGTCTTATCGCGAACTCGTGGCCGCGCATGGCCTAAATGCGACCAAAGCCGATGTGATCGGCAAGTTGTGCGCGGGATGTCGCTACGTCACCCACAATGGCCCGGCAACGATCGAGGAGAAGGCGCGACTTGCCGCAGAAAAGGCAGGCGGTGTGATGGTGTGGGAATTGTCGCAAGACACTCCCGATCACACCCTGACAAAGGCGATCGCGCGCGGCCTTTCACGCGAATAATTCGCAACTAGCTTGACGAAAGGATACCAATGCAACACATGCCGCGCTAAGGCTGGTCTTATCGACCGGCTTTGCCGGGGCTATCGGGTGGAGCAGCATCCTTGTCATTGATCGAACGCGTGGGCCCGCTCCAGAAGGATGACCCGACACCGCTTTACCTGCAGCTGCAGAAAATCCTGCGCGACGCGATCGAGGGGCAGGTCGTCAAAGCGGAGGAAGCGATTCCGACCGAGCGCGACCTGGCCGAGGAATTCGACGTGTCGCGCATCACGGTGCGCAAGGCTATCGACGGGCTGGTCGGTGACGGCATCGTCATGCGCCGCCGCGGCGCCGGCACCTTCGTCACCCGCCCGCGCGTCGAGAAAAGCTTTTCCAAGCTCACCTCCTTTTCCGAGGATATGGTCTCGCGCGGGCGCAAGCCGCACAGCAGATGGGTGAGCAAGACCGCGGGCGCGGTGACCCCCGAAGAGGCGCTTTCGCTCGGCCTGTCGCCGGGATCGCTCGTCTATCGCTTCCACCGCATCCGCTACGCAGACGACACATCGATGGCGCTCGAGATTGCCACGATCCCGGCTTATTGCTTGCCATCGGTCGATGCGGTGGGGGCGTCGCTCTATGAAGCGCTGGAGGCGGCGGGGCATCTGCCGGTTCGCGCGCTCCAGCGGCTGCGCGCGATCGCGGCGACGACCGAACAGGCCGAAATGCTGGAGATCGAGCCCGGCACGCCCGGCCTGTTCATCGAACGGCGGGGCTTCCTGGCCGATGGGCGCACCGCCGAGTTCACGCAGAGCTTCTATCGCGGCGACGCCTATGACGTGGTGGCAGAGCTGAACGGCTAGGCCAGCCGCCGCAGAAACTCCACATGCGGCGGCAGTTCGGCAAGTTGTTCCGCCACCCGGCCGCGCAGCGTTGCAAGGCGCGACGCGAGTTCGGCGTCGGACAGGCCGTCGGCGATCGGGTGCCAACTTTGCGGGCGCACCCCCTGCCCCGTCAGTACCGCGTACCAATTGGTCGGGCCGAAGAGGTCGCCGGGTTCGAAGAGGATATTGCCCGTAGCCCGGAACGCCTCGAACCGTTCCGCAAGGGTATCGGGCATGCCCGCAGCGGCAACGTCGCGCCAGAAGAGCGTGTCGTCGCGGTTCGCCAGCGCATAATGGGCGATCACGAAATCGCGGATCACCTCATATTCGTGAAGGGCATCGCGGTTGAAGCGGCGGACGACATGGGGATCGATCGCGTCGCGCGGTAGTAGCGACAACAGCCGGATGATCGTCGTCTGGATCAGGTGGATCGACGTCGATTCAAGCGGTTCGAGGAAGCCGCCCGCGAGCCCGATCGCAACGCAGTTGCGGTTCCAGATCGCATTGCGATGCCCTGCGACGAAGCGCAGCCGGTTGGCGTCGGCGCGCGGCGCGCCGGGAAGGCGCGAACGCAGCAGCGCCTCTGCCTCGTCATGGTCCAGATGCGCGCTCGAATAGACATAGCCGTTGCCGTCGCGGTGCTGGAGCGGGATGCGCCATTGCCAGCCCGCCTCGCGCGCGGTCGAGCGCGTGAAGGGCGCAGGGTCGCCGGTGCTTTCGCACGGCATCGCGACCGCGCTGTCGCACGGGAGCCAGCGGCTCCATTCGGTGTAGCCGGTCCGAAGCGCGCGTTCGATCAGCAGACCGCGAAAGCCCGAGCAGTCGATGAAAAGGTCGCCCTCAATGACGCGGCCACCGTCGAGCGCCAGCGAGGTGATAAAGCCGTGCTCGCCATCGAGGCGGACGTCGGCGACCCTGCCCTCGACCCGCACCACGCCCTTGTCCTCGGCATAGCTGCGCAGAAAGCGGGCGTAGGCGGCAGCGTCGAAATGGACCGCGTGATGGACCGGGCCGTGGCGCGTAGCGGAGGCGAAGCGGCCTTCGCGCGCGGCCATCGTCTCCAGATTATAAGGACCGTGATCGGGATCGCCGCCCGCCGCAAGATGCCTCAGCCAATAGTGATGAAAATGGATGCCCGACATTTCGACGCCGAGATAGCCGAAGGGGTGAAAATAGCGGTGGCCGACCCCGCCCCAGCCTTCGAACTCGATGCCGAGCTTGATCGTACCGCGCGTCGCGCGCAAAAATTCGGCCTGGTCGATGCGGAGGTAGCGGTTGAATTCATGGATCGGCGGCACCGTCGCCTCGCCAACGCCGACGGTTCCGATCGCCTCGGATTCGACGAGGGTGATGCTGTGCGATTGCCCCGCCAGCGCGCGGCCCAGCGCCGCCGCGGTCATCCAGCCCGCGCTGCCGCCGCCGACGATGACGATGCGCCGTACCGGGCGCTCCCGCGCGCTCATCCGCGAATCTGCCGCAGCCTCTCGGCGTGCGTCTCCATCGCAAGGACGTCGCTCGCGACGGCGCGGAGCTGGCGCTGGAATTCGGCCATGAGCGCCTGGTCTTCGGTCAGGAGCGCCTGCGGGTCGAAGCTGCGCGGGGTCACGCCGTGCCCCGCCATGACGAGCGCCCAGCTGTCCTCGACATGCGCCTCGTGATCATAATGTGCGAACATGCCGCGCGCGGCGAACAGGTCGATCTTTGCTGCGAGCTCGGCCGACACCGGCGCAGTGCGGGCGGCGTCCCAAAAGGGCTCGCCGATGCGCGCGTTGAGGCGGAAATGCTGCGCGGTGAAGTCGGCAACACGCGCCCGGCTGCCCGTCATTTCTTCATTGTAAATGTCGGCCTCGGGCATCGCGGCGCGATCGATCGGCCAGAGCAGAACGATCTGCGCGATGGTGAGCTGGAGCAGGAGCAGTTCGGCGCCGTCGAGCGGGGCGGCGACGCCCGCCGCAGGCCCGACCGCAACGACATTGCCGACCCACGGACGCGGGCGCGTGGCGGCGACGAGCGGCGCAGGCGGCGCGGCTTCGACGGCGCGTCCCATTGCCGCTGCGAGCGCGGCGGGGGCGTCGGCATCCGACAAGATATTGCTGTGGTAAGCGAACTCGATCGCCATGCGGCTTGAAAGCGGGATCAGCGTCAGCCATCCAGCCGCGTGTGCCGCAATGCGGCTATAGAGCGGCAGCGGATCGAAGGCGGGCGCCGAAGCGCGGATGATCCGGTCGCAGAAGCTGGGACGCGCGGAAGTCCCATCGGGATCGAGCGACGCGGCCAGCGCACCATGGGTGTCGATAAACAGGTCGGCGCCGACCGACGTGCCATCGGCAAGATGGATACGCTCGATCCGATCGCCTTCCCTCCGAACGACCACGCCCGCACCGGAAACGATACGCACGTCGGCCCGCTTGCACGCCGCCCGAAGCAGCTTCGCATAGCCGGCGGCGTCCAGGTGCCAGCCCTGCTTCACCGCCTGCCGCGTCGCCGCCTCGGGCGGCGCGCCGGTGCAGCCTTGCTTGGCCGCGGCGGCGGCGAGGCAGAAATCCTCGAGTGCGACACCCAGCCCCGCCTGACGGGCGCGCGTCCAGTGCTGGACGAAGGGCAGCGACGCAAAGGCGCTGCCCGCGTCGCCATAGGCATGGAGGAAGCCATGGTCGCCGCCCGACCAGCCGGCGAACTGCTGGCCTATATTGACCGCCGCCGCGGCGTGGCGAACCAGCGCGGCCTCGTCGATGCCGAGCAGGCGGTGGAAGGTTGCAAGGTCCGGCGGCGCGATCAGCGCGGTATGCGGCGCGGGCGCTTCGCCAGTATCGACCCAGACGATGTCGGTGCCGAGCCGCGAAAAGGCGCGGCCGACCGCGAGCGCCGCCATCGCCGCCGCGACCCCGCCGCCATGGACGACGACCTGCTGCACCGCGTTGCTCACGGCGCGGGCGCCGGGCAATAGCGCGCGATGAAATCGGCGTGCAATGGCAGGGTCGCCGCCGCATCGGCAATCGTTGCGGCGAGGTTGGCGAGACGCTCGTCGACCGTGGCGGCGGGCAGCACATCGGCGAGCCGGTCGGCGGCGCGCGGCTCGATGCCCTGCCCGACGAACACTGCCTGCCAGCTCGGCGGACCGAACAGGCCGTCGCGATAGGCCTCGATATAGCCGCGATGGCGGAAACGCTCGATCTTGCCCGCGAGCGTATCGGGTATGTCACCCGTTGTGACGCGCTCCCAAAGCGGCGCATCGGGCGCGTTCGCGATATAATGGAGGATCAGGAAGTCGCGGATGCGGTCATATTCGACATCCATCACGCGGTTGAACCCGGCAGGCAATGCCGGGTCGATCGCGCGCTCGTCCGGCATCAGCGTCAGCATGTGCATGATCGCCATCTGCACTAGATAGATGCTCGTCGATTCGAGCGGTTCGAGAAAGCCGCCCGCGAGCCCCATGCCGACGCAGTTTTTCGCCCACGCCTTTTCGCGCTTGCCCGCCTTGAAGCGCAGCACGCGCGGGTCGGCGAGCGCCTCGCCGTCGAGATTGGCGAGCAAGGTCGCCGCCGCTTCGTCGTCCGAAATATCGGCGCTCGAATAGACATAGCCATTGCCGGTGCGGTGCTGGAGCGGGATGCGCCATTGCCATCCCGCGGTGCGCCGCGTCGAGCGCGTATAGGGGGTGAAGTCGGCCGAGCGCGCCGAGGGCACCGCCTGCGCACTGTCGCACGGCAACCAGGGCGACCAATCCTCCAGATCGACACCAAGCGTCCCGCCAAGCAGCAGCGAGCGGAAGCCCGAGCAATCGACGAACATATCGCCCCCGACGCGCGTGCCCGACGCCAGCTTGACCGCGGCAATGTCGCCGCTTTCGCTATGTTGCTCGACGTCGACGATGCGGCCCTCGATCCGCTCGATGCCGCGCGCTTCGGCCCAGCCGCGCAGGTATCGCGCGTAGAGGAAGGCGTCGAGATGATAGGCATAGGCGAAGGCGCTTCGCACATCGTTGCCGTCGCCGACGGGCAACATGAAGCGGTTCTGGAGCGCCGCGACGATCGGGAAACAATAGTCGAAGAGCGGTGCAGCGGTGCCGGCGCGGTTCGCGCGGATCCAATAGCTGAAGAAATCGGCCTCGCCGATCGGGCGGCCGAAGGTGCCGAAGGGGTGGATATAGCGATCGCCCTCGCGCCCCCAGTTCACAAACTCGATACCGAGCTTGAAGCTCGCCTGCGTCGCCTTCATGAATTCGACTTCGTCGAGGCCGAGGAAGTCGTTGAAATCCTTCATCTGCGGTAGCGTTGCTTCGCCGACGCCGACGGTCCCGATCTCCTCGGATTCGATTAGGCGGACGCGGAAACGCGCCGGGGCGAGTTTGGCAGCGCAGGCCGCAGCGCACATCCACCCGGCGGTCCCACCGCCGACGATCACCAGTTCGAACCTGTCCCCCATCATGCCAGCTTAGCGCGGAGGAAGGAGGGCGCCAGCCCCAATGAACGCCCCTTCCCCCATTTAGAAATTGAGCCGCACCCCCAGCTGGTAGCGCCGGTCGTTCTTGAACCAGGCGTTGGGTTTCAGCGTGCCGTCGCTATCGACCTGCTGCATCAGCACGGTGTCGGTGCCGAGCAGATTGGTGCCTTCCAGCACGAACTCGATATTCGCGGTCGCGCGCAAACGAAGCGACGCGTCGAGATAGCCTGTACTCTTCTGCCAGATCGGGAAACCCACGCAGCAATCGATCGCGGTCACCAGATATTTGGAACGCCAGTTGTAGGCGACACGCGCCGATACCGGGCCTTTCTCATACATGCCGACGAGGTTGTAACTGTGCTTCGAGATACCCTCGAGCGCGTTGGCCTTGACCGTGCTGTCCTCATAGCTCAGGCCGCCACCCGCCGTTCCACCCGCGGTTTCGTTGAGCAGATTGACCGTCTCGATCCCGTCGTTCTTCACATAGGTATAGTTGGCCTGCACCCCGAACCCGTCGAACGGCGCCGGCAGGAAGTCGAAGAAGGTCTGAAAGGCGAATTCGGCGCCATAGATACTCGCGCCGTCGCCGTTGACCGGCCGGTTGACGCGGACGTCCTCGGTCACCCCGTTGTTCGTCACTTCGAGATTGAACTGCCCGGCCTGGATATAGTCGTAGAACTTCTTGTAGAAGCCGGTGGCAGTGAACGAACTCGACCGGCCGAAATAATATTCGAGCGTCAGGTCGAATTGGTCGGCGGTCATCGGTTTCAGTCCCGGATTGCCCGACTGGCCGGTATATTGCCAGTCATAGGCGATCGCATTGCCATCCTCGTCGCGCGTGACGTTGGGGTCCGAAAAATCGTTGAGGTTCGGCGTCAGCCGGTTCACCGTCAGGAAATTGCGGAGCAGGCCGAAATCGGGCCGCGACATCGCGCGCGAATAGGCGAAGCGCGACACCAGCTTGTCGGTCAGATCGAACTTGATGTTGAAGCTGGGCAGGGCGTGGAAATGATTGACCTTGGTCGTATCGGCGACGGTCGCGCCATTGCCGAAATCGATCTCCTGCTGCGTGACGACGCAGCCCGACGATGCCGTCGGGCGCGGCGGCGGGCCGGGATCGGTCCCCAGCTCGCACAGGAGCCCTGTCGGCGTGAAGGGAACGGGCAAGGTCGTCGCCCCGACCGTATCGTCGCGCGTCCAGACGAAACGAACGCCAATATTGCCCGAGATCGGCACCCCGCCGATCGCGAGGCTGTCGCCGCCGAACTTTGCTATCGCATAGGTGGCAATCGTGCGCTCGCTGACGCGGTGGACCTCGCTTGGGAAATAGCAGCCGAAGGCTTTCTCGATCGTCTCGGCACCGCGATATCCCTCGCCCGAACAGACGGGATAATAGTCGCCGACGCCGGTCGACGGCCGTCCGAGCGCCGCCGCGAGCTGTTCGCGATTCGACAACATATCCATGTTGAAGAAGGCGAAGCTGTTGTGATTGATCTGGTTGCCCGCGAAGAAGTCGCCGCTGAAGGTGTGCAGCTGGTTGGTACCCGGCGCGTAGGCGGGGCTGTCAATGTTGAAATAGGGCGCTTGGGTATAGGTCCAAGTGTTCGAGATATTCGCCCAGTTATACGCGCCCCAGCGCACCGTCTGGTCGCGGTCGGAATAGCGCGCGCCGACCTTGATCGCGTCGAGCCAGCCCGAGTCGACATCATATTCGACGTCGGCGCGGAAGGCGACTTCCTCGCCGTCGCTGTCTTCGGTGTGATCGGTGATCGCGTAATAATGGTAATTATTCGGATTGTTGAGCCCGCCGTCCGACAGGTTGATGTTGTCGGCCGCGTTCGGCAGGAATTCCAGCCGCGGATATTTGCCGGTCAAGTCTACATAGGTGTTGGCATAGCTGCGCGCAGTGACCGAAGCATTATAGTTGCTGACGCTCGCGTCGACATATTGGCCGTCAAGCGTGACGCGCAGCCGGTCGCTGACGTTCCAGCGGAAGTTCAGACCGAAATCCTGCGTGATCTGCTTGTTGCGCAGCGCATTCGCGGCCGTGTCGAGTTGCGGCGCACGCTGCGGGTTGTCGCAGAACGGTACACCGTTACCGTCCACTTCCCACGAATAACAGCGGTTGAAGAAAGCCTCGCCGTCCTCGTTGACGCCGAGCCCTAGGTTGGCGTCACCTTCGCCGACATAGGGGCGCGGCGCCGACCACCAGCCGCTAAGGAAATTGCCGTCATCGTCGAAGGCGAAGGGATCGGTTCCGCGCAGCGGATTGACCAGCGTCGGATCGGTGACCTGATAGTCGCTCGGCTGGCCGTAGATGCTGAACGCGCTCGAATAGATCGCATGCTCGCGCCAGCTGTTGTTATACTGCGAGCGCAGATACTGGCCGGTCAGTTCCATGTCTCCGTCGTTCGAGCGCCACTGGAAAGCCGCCGAGATACCGTAGCGTTTGCGGTCATATTCATTGTCGCGCATGTAGATGCCGCTGGGAATATATTGCTTCCCGGGGCCAAACACGCCGTCGAAGATCGCCATGCGGTCGAACTGTATGCCCTGGCTCGCGGTGATCGCGTGCGAATAGGCGCCGTTCAGCATAAGCCCGAGCTCGCCGATCCCCGTTTGCCAGCGATCCGAAATGATGCCCGAGATTTCGGGCGTCGATTTCTTCGCGATGTCGCCATAGGTGTTCTTGATCGAAATCGAGACGAGCCGGTCATCCTGATCGAACGGCACGCGCGTGCGCAGGTTTACGGTGCCCGCGATGCCGCCCTCGATCAGGTCGGCGGTCTGGTTCTTGTAGGTGTCGATGCCGCCGAGAAGCTCGGGCGAGATATCCTGCCAGCTGAGACCGCGCGAACTGTTCGCGCTGAAGGTGTCGCGGCCATTGAATTCGGAGCGGACCTGATTGAGGCCGCGGATGATGACGCCCGAGGGTTCGGCCGAGAAGTGCGAGGTGTCGTCGGTGCCCGCGAAACGGATGACGGTGATGCCGGGAACGCGCTGCAACGCTTCGGCCACGGACTTGTCGGGGAAGGAGCCGATATCCTCCGCCGTGATCGAATCGACGACGGTGTCGGCGTTGCGCTTGCGGTTTTGCGCCGATTCGAGGTTGGCGCGAATGCCGGTAACGACAATGTCGTCGGGGTTTTCATCGTCCGCCGATACCGGCGCGTTGTTTTCCTGCGCCGCGGCTGGAAGGATCATCGCGCTCGCAAGCGCCGCGCCGCATATGCCGTGCAGCAGACCGCGCCGAATCCCGTTTGTCTTGGCAGGCCCCTTAACCATTATATTTTCCCCCATCCAGTCCGGTCCAGATTGCCTTCCCACAATCTATATAAGACCAATTGCGTCCTTGGACTATTACCAATAGACTACAAATCCATCGCGCTGTCCATTGCAAATTTATGGCAGCGCAAAGATGTTGCCCGGGGCGGGCGGCGAAAACGGGGGAGGCACAGCCATGCGATTGATTTCACTTGACGTCCTGCGGGGGCTGACCGTCGCGGGGATGATCCTGGTCAACTGCGCGGCGGCGATAAAATATGGCGCCGAAGCCGATGTCGCGCCGATCCTGCTGCATGTGAGTTGGGACGGGCTGACGCTCGCCGACCTCGTTTTTCCGGGCTTTTTGACGATGGTCGGGATCGCTATCCCCTTTTCGCTGCGCGATGCCACGCTCGATTTGGCGCAGTGGGGCCACATCCTGGGGCGCACGGGGCGCCTGCTGCTACTGGGCTTCATCCTCAGCAATCTCTATTGGTTCGCCAGCTTCGCCTCGGGCGACTGGCGCCTGTTCGGCGTGCTCCAGCGAATCGGGCTCGTCTATGGCGCCTGCGCGTTCCTCTTCCTGCTCGTCGGCCCGCGCGCCCGGGTGATCGCCATCGCCGCGATCCTGGCGCTCTATTGGCCGCTGGCCCTGCTTCCCTCGCTCGACGGGCTGGCGACCGACATCTGGGTGCGCGGCCATAATTTCGTCGCTTCGGTCGATCGCGCGATGCTTGGCACCCATCTTTATGTGCAAGGCCCCGAAGGATATGATCCCGAAGGGATAATCGGCACCCTGCCCGCCATCGCGCAAGGCCTGATCGGCGTCGCGGTCGGCGAAATGCTTACCCGTCGCCAAGGCCCCGCCACACGCAAGCTCGCGATGATCGGCGCCGCAATGCTGGTCGTGGGCGGCATCTGGAGCCTCGCATTCCCGATCGTTAAAGATATCTGGTCGAGCAGTTTCGTGCTCGTCACGAGCGGCATCACCATCCTCGCGCTCGCATTGCTTCACCATTGGCTCGATCGAGAGGGCCGCCAGCCGGGCGTCGCCGCGACCGCGATGTTGGCGTTCGGCGCAAATGCGATCGCGGCCTACACGCTGCATCAGGTCACCGCCGGCGTCGTTACGTGGGACCTGCTGCTGCTGCCGTTCCGGGCGCTGCGTGAAACGCTCGGCGATAAGGTCGCATCGCTGCTACCGATCCTTCTCTACATGCTGCTGATCTGGGGCGCGATGGAATGGCTACGCCGGAAGAATTGGGTCATCAAGATTTGACCGCGCAAACATACCGCTTGATGCGATATGTATAACCTATATAGTACCAATATCGCGAGCGCTCCACCGACGCTCGACCGGAGACGATGAACGATGCTGAACGCCGCGCTGGACGGACGACAGACGCTGATGGAGCAGGAAGCGGGCGAGGCGGCGGAGGCCGTGGCCAAGATGCTCGCCGCGAATCGCGATGCCTTCGCGGCGATCGGCCAGCGCCTGCGCACATTGCCGCCAGCGGCAGTCGTTACCTGCGCGCGCGGATCGTCGGATCATGCCGCGACCTATGCCAAATATCTGGTGGAAACGCGCACCGGAACGCCGACGGCATCGGCCGCGCTATCGATCGCGTCGCTGTATGACGCGCCCGCCGTTGCCGGCAACCGGCTGTGCCTCGCGATTTCGCAATCGGGCAAGAGTCCCGACCTGCTCGCCGCGGTCGAGCAGCAACGTGATGCCGGCGCCTTCGTCGTCGCACTCGTCAATGCCGAAGGCTCGCCGCTCGCCAGCCTCGCCGATGTGGTCGTCCCGCTCTCGGCCGGGGTCGAGCGATCGGTGGCGGCGACCAAATCCTATATCGCCTCGCTCGCCGCCATCGCCGCGCTCGTCGCCGCCTGGGCGGAAGACGAGGCGCTGGAGACCGCGCTGGTCGCCCTGCCGCACCAGCTTGCGCGGGCGTTCCTACTCGACTGGTCACCCGCGGTCGCGATGTTCCGGGATGCGACCAACCTGTTCGTCCTTGGCCGCGGCTATGGGCTCGGCGCGGCGCAGGAAGCGGCGCTCAAGTTCAAGGAGACGTCGGGGCTTCACGCCGAAAGCTTCAGTTCGGCCGAGGTCCGCCACGGCCCGATGGCGATCGTCGGCGATGCCTTTCCCGTGCTTGCGTTCGGCGGCACCGACCGCGCTGCCGCCGGCGTCCGCGATGTCGCCGACGAATTTCGCGCGCGCGGCGCGACGGTGCTGCTCGCCGACCCCGAAAATGGCGACCTGCCTGCCATCGCCGGTCACCCGGCGATCGAACCGATCCTGATGATCCAGAGCTTTTACCGCATGGCGAGCGCGCTCGCGCTCGCACGCGGCCGCGACCCCGACTCGCCTCCGCACCTCAACAAGGTTACCGAGACTTTATGATCTTTCGTTTCCACAACGGGCAGGTCGCGTTGCCGGCCGGCGCTGTCGACGCGGTCGATATCGCCATCGCCGACGGCATCGTTTCCGCCGTGTCGCCCGCCGGCCACGCCGCGGCGCATCACGAGATCGACCTGGACGGCGGGTGGCTGCTCCCCGGTTTTGTCGATACGCAGGTCAATGGCGGCGGCGGCGTGCTGTTCAACGATCAGGTCGATGTCGAAGCCATCGCGGCGATCGGCGCCGCGCACGCGCGGTTCGGCACGACCGCCTTCCTGCCGACGCTGATCAGCGACACGCCCGCGCAGATCGCTGCGGCGCTCGCGGCCGTCGATGCCGCGATCGAGCGCGGCGTGCCCGGGGTCGTCGGCATCCATATCGAAGGGCCGTTCATCAACGAGGTGAAGCGCGGCATTCACGAAGCGCACCGGATCCGCCGCCTCGACGCCGATACGCTGGCGACGCTGACCGCTCCGCATCGTGGGCGCGTGATGCTGACGCTCGCGCCCGAACTGTGCGACGAGGAGGATATCCGCGCCCTCGTCCGCCACGGCGTGATTGTCAGCGCGGGGCACAGCGACGCGACCTATGACGAGGCGCAGCGCGCGATTGCAGCGGGATTGTCGGGCTTTACCCATTTGTTCAACGCGATGTCGCCGCTGCACCACCGGGGTCCGGGCGCGGTCGGCGCAGCGTTCGATTCGGATACATATTGCGGATTGATCGTCGACGACGTCCATCTCCACCCCGCGGTCGTGCGGCTGGCGGTGCACGCGAAGGGCAAGGAGCGCATCATGCTCGTTACCGACGCGATGCCGAGCGTCGGCACAAACGTCAGCGAATTTACCCTGCAGGGCAAACGCATCGCGGTGAAAGACGGCGTCTGCATTTTCGAAGACGGCACGCTCGCGGGCACGCACCTCGACATGGCATCGGCGCTGCGCAAAACGATCGAGGTCACCGGGCTGTCCGTGCCCGATGTGTCGGCGATGGCGAGCGCGACGCCCGCCGCCTTCCTGTCGCTGGGGAATCGCATCGGGGCGATCGCGGCGGGGCGGCGCGCCGACTGGGTCTGGCTCGGTGCCGCGCTCGAAACGCGCGCGACATGGATCGACGGCCAGATTGTTTCGCAGGCCGCACCGGACATGGCGCAAGCCGCGCAATGATGCACAAGCCGCACGGCAAGAAGCGGCGGAAGTTTTGGGGATTATAGCCATGGGCCTGATCATCACCTCTCCGGTCCGAGGATGGGCGACGACGCTGGACGACGTTCCCGATCCGGTCTTTGCGCAGCGGATGATGGGCGACGGTGTCGCGATCCAGCCGCTTGGCGATACGGTCGTCGCACCGTTCGACGGTGAGGTGGTAACGCTGCACGACGCCGGCCACGCCATTTCGCTGCGCAGCGCCGAGGGCGCCGAAATACTGATCCATATCGGGCTCGATACGGTGATGCTGAAAGGCGAAGGCTTCACTCCGCTCGTCGCAATCGGCGATGCCGTATCGCGCGGCGACCCGTTGATCCGCTTCGACATCGACCTGGTCGCGCTCGCGGCGACGAGCCTGATCACGCCGGTGATCGTGACCAACGCCGAAGCCTTTACGATCGGCCGCCGCACCACCGGCGCGGGGGTGGGGGCGTGCGAAGCGTTGATGACGCTCGTGCCCGTGCAGGCCGACGCGCGCCGCCGCCGGGACGACGGCACCGTCGTCGAACAGGCAGTGACGCTGTCGCTACCGCACGGTATCCACGCCCGTCCCGCCGCGCAGATCGGCGAGGCGGCGCGCGGGTTCGAAGCCGAAGTGCATCTGGTGAAGGGCGACAAGCGCGGCGACGCGCGCAGCACGGTCGCGCTGCTCGCGCTCGGCACGGCGTTCGGCGACGAGATTATCGTGCAGGCGCGCGGCGACGATGCCGAAGCAGCGCTCGCCGCCATCGTCGCGCTTCTTGCGACCGACATGGGAGAGGCGCGGCCAGCCGCCGCGCGCCCTCCTGCTGCCGCTTCGGCCGCACCGCTCCGCGCGGGACAGATCGGCGGCGTGATCGCGTCTCCCGGTCTCGCCATGGGGCCGGCTGCGTGGCTGCGTCAGGCGGACATCGCAGTTGCGCGCGAAGGCGGCGGCGCGGACGAAGAAAAGGCCGCATTGATCGCAGCGCGCAGCGAGGTTCGCGCGGCCATCGCGGCGCGCGCCGACGCGGCTGGCGGCGGCGTCGCATCGGTCATGCAGGCGCATCTTGCGCTGATCGACGATCCCGAGTTGATTGCCGCGGCAGAAAAGCGGATCGCGAACGGGCATAGCGCGGGCTTCGCCTGGCGCGGCGCGATCCACGACCAGATCGATGCGATCCGTGCGACGGGCAATGCCCATCTGATCGAGCGCATTAACGATCTGGTCGATATCGAGCGGCAGATGCTCGCGGTGCTGACCGGGAAGCCGCTCGACGGGGCGAATATCGCGGCGGGGGCGATAGTGGTGACGGAGGATCTGTTGCCGTCGCAGCTTGTGGCGCTGGCGGCGCAAAGCCCGGCCGGCATCTGCCTCCGGCGCGGCGGCCCGACGTCGCACGTCGCGATCCTTTGCGCGGGCATGGGGTTGCCTGCCATCGTCGCGACGGGCGACGCGCTCGATGCGGTCGATGATGGCGCGCCGCTGTTGCTCGACGCCGAACTCGGCCATGTCACGCTCGCCCCATCGGCCGCCGATACCGATGCCTTCACCGCGCGGCTTGCCAAACGCGACGCCCGCCGCGCCGCCGCGCAGGCGGTCGCGAACGACGCGTGCCGCAGCGCCGACGGCACGCGCATCGAAATCTTCGCCAATGTCGGCAGCGTCGAGGAGGCGCAATCCGCTTCGGCGCAGGGCGCCGAGGGGTCGGGGCTCGTCCGCAGCGAGTTTCTGTTCCTCGATCGCGAGACCGCGCCGTCGGAGGATGAGCAGCACGCCGCCTATCAGGGGATCGCGGACGCGCTGGCCGGACAGCCCGTCATCGTCCGCCTGCTCGACATCGGGGGCGACAAGCCTGCTGCCTATATAGCGATTGATACCGAAGAAAACCCGGCGCTCGGCCAGCGCGGTATCCGGGTCGCCCTCGCGCGGCCCGAGCTGCTCGAAACGCAGCTTCGCGCGATCCTTCGCGTCGAGCCCGCGGGTCAATGCAAGATCATGATTCCGATGGTCGTGAGCGTTGACGAACTCAGACAGGTGCGCGCGCTCGTCGAGCGGCTGCGCGGCGAGATGGGGATCGCGGCGTCCGTCGAGGTCGGGGTGATGGTCGAAACCCCGGCCGCCGCGATGACCGCGGACCTGCTCGCCGTCGAGGCCGATTTCCTGTCGATCGGCACCAACGACCTGACCCAATATGTCCTCGCGATGGATCGCGGCAACCCCGCGGTCGCCGCCGGGGTCGATGCAATGCACCCCGCGGTGCTGCGCATGATCGGCGAGACGTGCCGCCTTGCCGCGGTCCACGGCCGCTGGGTCGGCGTCTGCGGCGGGCTCGCCTCCGACCCCGCAGCGCTGCCGATCCTCGTCGGATTGGGCGTGACCGAATTGTCGGCGGTGCCGGGGTTCGTCGCGGAGGCAAAACAGATCGTGCGCGGGCTCTCTCTGCCCGAGACGCAGGCGCACGCCGCGCTGGCGCTGCAATGCAAGTCGGCAGCGGAGGTGCGCGCGCTAGCCCGCGCTTTCGAGGAGACACGGTGATGCGCAAGATACTCGAAACGCTCCAGCCATTGGGCCGCGCGTTAATGCTGCCGATCGCGGTGCTGCCAATAGCGGGCCTGCTGCTGCGCATCGGCCAGCCCGACCTGCTGGACATCGCTTTCGTCTCGGCCGCGGGTGCGGCGATCTTCGAGAATCTCGGCATCTTGTTCGCGATCGGTGTCGCGGTCGGCTTCGCGCGCGACGGCAATGGCGCCGCGGCGCTCGCCGGGGTGGTCTGTTACTTCGTCACGACAACCGGAGCGCAAACCTTCCTTACAGCGCCGGCCGATGTCGGCGCCGGATGGCCCGACGCGGCGGCGGCGCTCGCGGGGAAAAACTGGTCGCTCACCCAGATCGACAAGCTCGAAGTGCCCATCGGCATCTTGTCCGGGTTGATCGGCGGCAATTTCTACAACCGTTTCGCGGCAATCGCGCTGCCTGAATATCTCGCCTTTTTCGGCGGGCGCCGCTTCGTCCCGATCGCGGCGGGGGTCGCCGGGCTGCTGCTCGCCTTTGTGATCGGCTATGGTTATGCGCATATCAGCGGCGCGATCGATGCCGCGAGCCGCACCGTGGTCGAAAGCGGCGGCGCCGGCCTGTTCGTTTATGGCGTGCTCAACCGGTTGCTGATCGTCACCGGGCTGCACCATATTATCAACAATGCCGCCTGGTTCGTCGTCGGCGATTTCGGGGGCGCGACGGGCGACCTCCGCCGCTTCTTCGCGGGCGATCCGGATGCCGGCGCCTTCATGTCGGGCTTTTTCCCCGTCATGATGTTCGGCCTGCCCGCCGCTTGCCTCGCCATGTATCACGAGGCGCGGCCCGAGCGGAAAAAGGCGGTCGGCGGCATGCTGTTCAGCCTTGCCTTCACCAGCTTCCTGACCGGGGTGACCGAACCGATCGAGTTCACCTTCATGTTCGTCGCGCCTTTGCTTTATGCGATCCACGCGCTGCTCACCGGCGCCTCGATGGCGTTGATGAACGCGCTCGACATCAGGCTGGGGTTCGGCTTTTCGGCGGGACTGTTCGACTATATGCTCAATTTCAGCCTCGCGACGCGGCCGTGGCTGCTCCTGCCGATCGGCGCAGCCTATGCCCTGCTCTACTACGGCCTCTTCCGCTTCTTCATCCGCCGGTTCGACCTGAGTACGCCCGGGCGCGAGACAGGGGCGGTCACCGAAGCCGCGACCGCCGCTGCGGGCAGAGCGCGCGGCGATGCCTTTGTCGCGGCGCTCGGCGGCGCCGCCAATCTGGTGAGTGTCGATGCCTGCACGACGCGCCTGCGCTTGATCGTCGCCGATCAGTCGGCGGTCGACGACGCCGCGCTGGCGGCGCTCGGCTCGCGCGGGATCATCCGGCCGTCGGAAAATGCAGCGCAGGTCGTGCTGGGGCCGATCGCCGATCTGGTCGCCGAAGAAATCCGTGGCGCGCTGACAGGCAATGACGCCGCAATCACCCCGGCACAGGTTCGAAAGACGGTCGCGCCCGACGCGTCGCTGCCCGCCGATATCCTCTATGCGCTGGGCGGCGGCGGCAATGTCCGCAGCGTCACTGCGCTTCATGGCCGGTTCCGCGTCGAGATCGTCGATCGCGACGAGATCGTCGAAGACCGGCTCGCGCAGCTGACGCGCGGCATCGCCTATCCGCATTCCGGCGTCTGTCACATCCTGACCTGACCCGGGCGGCGGTCTTCCCGCCGCTTGCCCCCGGCGCCCGCCGTGAGCTCTCGAGGTCCGGCGGGCGTCGCAATGTCATTCGGCTGGCGGAACCGCGCCGCGCGGTTGCTGTCGATAGACGCGAACATGCTCGACCTCGAAACGGATCGGGAAGATCGCATCGTCGACCTCGCCGCCCATCGCGCCGCCGACGGCAAGGTTGAGCAGCAGATATTGCGGCTCGCACTCTGGGCCCGGCTGGCGGAAGGCGCCGACGGCCCCGATGAGCTTGGCGCCGCGATCCAGCAGAACAGCGCGCCCCATAGGGCGATCATCGCCGGACGGGTCGCGATCACGGGCGAATGGAAGCTCGTACACATCAAGGGCATCGCCGCCGGGGCCTATCCGGCGGGCAAGACGAATGTCGCGCTGACGCTGGGCGACGCCGCGCGCACGATCGACTTGGGCCCAGCCTTCGCGATGAAGGCCGACTGAGCCGGCTCAGGCGGGCGACGACAGCTTCATCAGCACCAGCCCGCCCACGATCAGCAGCGCCGCGACGATGCGTGTCGCATTCGCCGCTTCGCCAAGAATGAAGATGCCGACGAGGAAGGCGCCGACCGCGCCGATGCCGGTCCAGATCGTATAGGCGGTGCCGAGCGGCAGCACTTTCATCGACAGCGACAACAATGCGAAACTCGCGATCATCGCCGCGATCGTGATCGCGGTCGGACCGGGGCGCGTGAAACCGTCCGACTGTTTCATCGCGAACGCCCATATGATCTCGAAAAGTCCAGCAATCGTCAGGTAAATCCAGGCCATGACCGCCTCCTTTCCAAAGGCTGCCGGGCCGTCCCGGACCTGAAAACCCGCGGCGGACGCGGGCGAGGACGTGGCCTCTTTCGGTTGCCGCGCCCCGATATCAGACGCGCCGCACCGGGCCAAGGAACAAGATCGGCCGTGGCAATAGCGGCGCTGAGCCGGGGAGCCTCAACGAATTTGCCGTTTTTCCAGCTTCCGTGCGAGGGTACGCCGGTGCATGCCGAGCCGCCGGGCGGTTTCGGAGATGTTGAAATCCGTCTCCACCAACACCTGGTGGATATGTTCCCATTCGACCGTCTTGATCGACGATGGGCGCGCATCGAGCGGCGTTTCGACATTGCCCTCGGACCGCTCAAACGCCGCCTCGATATCGTCGGTGTTCGAGGGCTTGGCGAGATAATAGGAGGCGCCGAGCTTGATCGCCTCGACTGCGGTCGCGATGCTGGCAAAGCCCGTGAGCACGACTATCCGCATCGCCGCATCGGCCGCGCGCAGCGTCTGCACGCACGCGAGCCCCGATGCGGCGCCCAGCTTGAGGTCGACGACCGCATAGCCAGGCCGGAAGGTCGGCAATATCGCGTCCATTTCTTCCGGACTATGCGCGACCTCGACCGCATAGCCGCGCCGTTCGAACGAGCGTTTGAGCGTCCGCGCGAAAGCCTCGTCATCCTCGATGATCAGCAAATGGCGCTGGTCGGTCATGCCGTCTCTCCGCCGGGACTCGCCAGCGCCGAAATGGGCAAGACAATCCGCACCAGCGCGCCGCCCGCATCGCGGTTGGACACGCTGGCGCCGCCGCCCATCTTGCGCAGCACATTGACGAGCAGGAACAGCCCCAACCCACCGCCGGGCCTTCCCTTGGTCGAGCGATAGGGCTGGCCGAAATTCCTGAGCATCTCGGGGCTGAAGCCCGGGCCCCGATCGGCGATCTCGATCACCAGCATATCGCCGTCGCGCGAGGTGGTGAAGCTGGTCCAGTCGGGTGACACCTCGGCCGCATTGTCGAGCACATTGCCGATCACCTGCCGGAGCGCCGGGTCGGACACGATCGCGACGTCGGCGCCGAACCGGTCGTTGAACTCGAGCGTGCCGGGGCGGCGCACGGCGCGCGTGTGCGCGGCAATCTCGTTGAACGCAGCGCGCATCGTTGTCAGTTGCGGCGCCTCCCCGCGCGCCTCGCCCGCCGACATCAAAATGCCGCCGACGATCGCCTTGCAGCGCTGGACCGCGGTGTGCATGTCGGCAAGATCCTCCTGCAATTCGCGGTCGTCCTTCAGCCGCGGCGCCGCCTTCCAGTCGCCGATCAGTACCGACAGCGTCGACAGCGGCGTCCCCAGTTCGTGCGCCGCGCCCGACGCGAGCAGCCCCATGCGGACGATATGATCCTCCTCCGCCGCACGCTGGCGGCTGGCCGCAAGCGCCGCATCGCTGTCGCGCAAATTGCGGCTGATCCGCGTCACGAAGGCGACGAGCAGCACCGCGATCAGCAGGAAACAGACGAAGCTGCCCTGCAAATAGAGCTTCATCGGGTCGGCCGCGTAAGGGGGGGGCAGCACCAGCGGCGTCGGATCGACGCGCAGCGCGGCGAGCGCCGCGAGCGCCGCCGCGACGATCGCCCACGACGAACGCGGGGTGAGCAGGATTGCGCCGATCACGACCTGGAGCAGGAAGAGCGAGGCGAAGGGATTGGCCAGCCCGCCGCTGTGATGGAGCTGCCAGCCGAGCGCCGCGACGTCGAACAACAGGACGGCGGTGAGTTCGGCATTGGTCACCGCGCGGCCGCGGCGCAGCGCCACGATACTCGCGAAATTGATCGCGATCAGCACGAGGATCGCGGCCAGCAGCGGGACGCGCGGCAAGGATATGCCCATCGGTCCGCTAACGATGCCGATCGTCGCAAGCTGTCCGCCGACGGCCAGCCAGCGCAGCTGGATCAGCAGCGTCATGTTGGGGCGCCCCGCGGGGGCTCTCGCGGGCGCGGCGGGCAGGATCGCCGGGTCGGTCATGCTTCCCGGATACGCCAGAGCCGCCACGCAAAAAAGAGGCTGAGCGCAGACAGTGCGAACCAGGTCAGCGCATAGACCATATGATGATCGCGAAAACGCACGACAGTCAGCCCGCCGACCGGGTAGCCGCCGGGGTTCGGCGCGGCGTCGGCATCGACGAAATAGGGCGCAGCCTTGCCGAGCCCCCTCGCCTTCGCAATTCCCGCCACGTCGCGCGAAAACCAGCGGCCGGCCGCCGGATCGTTCGAGCGCAGGAAGGCCCCGCCGGGCTCGGTCGCGCGCAAGAGGCCGGTCACCGTCACCGGCTCCGCGACTTGACCCGCCGCGCGCGTCTTCGCATCACGCCGGTCCTTGGGAACGAAGCCGCGATTGATCAGCAGCGTGAAATCCCGCGTTTCGAGCGGGGTCATCACCCAATATCCGGCGCCGCGTTCAGTCACCGCCTGCACCAGCGTCTCGCGATCGTGCCGGAATATTCCCGATGCGGTGACGCGCCGATAGGCGTCGTCCCTGGCGGTGACCGCGTTCCATCGATCCGGCCCCGGTGCCGCAACGGGTGGCGCATGTATGCGCGCATCGACCGCCGCGATCAGCTCGTGCTTCCACGCCCGCCGCTCGATCTGCCAGACGCCGAGCGCCGCGAGGCCGAGCGCCGCGATCAGCGCCGCGGCGGCAAAGGCCGCGCGGCGAGTGCGCGTCAAAGCACCTGACTCGCTGTCTGGCTGGTAGGCTCGTGCGGCATCGGCATCATGTTAGTGTTGAGATGATGCATCACCCACAGCGACCCCGCGAGCATGATCCCGACGACGATGACGGTAAAAACGAGCGAGGTCAGCGACCAGCCGCCCTCGGCCTTCGGCGTCATGTGGAGGAAGAAGATCATGTGGACGACGATCTGCACTACCGCGAAACCCATGATCACCGCGCCCGTCGTGCCCGCGCTCAGCGGCATCGTCATCACCAGCCAGAAAGGAATGGCGGTCAGGATCGCCGACAGCAGGAAACCGATGACATAGTCGCGCATCGACGCGTGCGGCATCTCGATCTCGTCATGACCGTGCGCAGCGTGGGGATCGGCGCTCATCGCAGCACTCCCATCAGATAGACAAAGGTGAAGACGCCGATCCACACGACATCGAGGAAGTGCCAGAACATCGAAAGGCACATCACGCGGCGCTTGTTCGCGGCGATCAACCCGTGCTTCGACAGCTGGACCATGAGCGTCACCAGCCAGATAATGCCGAAGGTAACGTGCAGCCCGTGCGTGCCGACGAGGGTGAAGAAGCTCGACAGGAAGGCGCTGCGCTGGGGCCCCGCGCCGATCTCGATCAGGTGGTGGAATTCGTAGAGCTCGATCCCGAGGAAGGCGAGCCCGAACAGCCCGGTGACGCCAAGCCAGAGCTGGACGCCCTTCACCTTGCCCTGCTGCATCTGGAGCACCGCAAAGCCATATGTGATCGACGAGAAGAGCAGCATTGTAGTGTTGAGCGCGATCAGTTTCAGGTCGAACAGATCCTTCGGCGCCGGGCCCGCCGCATAGCTGCCGCCGAGCACCGCGTAGCAGGCGAAGAGGATCGCGAAGATGAGGCAGTCGCTCATCAGATAGATCCAGAAGCCCAGCATCGTGCTGTGCCCCTCCGGGTGCGCATGCTCGTCGAGATCGTAGAAGGCGACGGGTTCGTCGGCGGTTATCGCATTGGCTGTCATGGTCTTGGCACTCATCGGGTCAGGCTCCGGCCGCCAGCTGGCGGGTCCGCGCTTCCTCGACCGCGATGACCGTCGCCTTCGGGATGTCGAAATCGCGCTTGTAGTTGAAGGTGTGGATGATCGCGCCGGCGACCACCGCGACGAAACTCGCCGCGACGAGCCACCAGATGTGCCAGACGAGCGCGAAGCCCATCACCAGGCAAATGCCCGACAGGATCATCCCCGCGCCGGTGTTGCTCGGCATGTTGATGTCGCGATAGCCGTCGGCCGGCCGCTGGTGCCCGCGCTTTTTCATGTCGTGCCAGGCGTCGAGGTCGTGGATCACCGGGGTGAAGGCGAAATTATAGTCGGGCGGGGGGGAACTGGTCGCCCATTCGAGCGTGCGGCCGTCCCACGGATCGCCGCTTTCCTCGGCAAATTCCTTGCGGCGCCAGATGCTGACCGCGAACTGCACCAGCATCGCGCCGATGCCCGCGGCGATGATCGCCGCGCCGACGCCGGCGATCACGAACCAGATTTGCAGGCTCGGGTCGTCGAACACGCGCATGCGCCGTGTCACGCCCATCAGGCCGAGGATATAGAGCGGGGTGAAGGCGACCCAGAAGCCGACCACCCAGCACCAGAAGCTGACCTTGCCCCAGAAGACGTCGAGCTTGAACCCGAACGCCTTGGGCCACCAGTAGTTGATCGCCGCGAAAAGGCCGAACAGCACGCCGCCGATGATCACATTGTGGAAATGCGCGATCAGGAACAGCGAATTGTGGAGCACGAAGTCGGCGGGCGGCACCGCGAGCAGCACGCCGGTCATGCCGCCGATGACGAAGGTCAGCATGAAGGCGATCGTCCACATCATCGGCAGTTCGAAACGGATGCGCCCGCGGTACATGGTGAAGAGCCAGTTGAAGAGCTTGGCCCCCGTCGGGATCGAGATCACCATCGTCGTGATGCCGAAGAAACTGTTGACGCTCGCGCCCGATCCCATGGTGAAGAAATGGTGCAGCCACACGATATACGACAGGATCGTGATGCACACGGTCGCATAGACCATCGAGGTGTAACCGAAGAGCCTTTTGCCCGAGAAGGTCGAGGTCACTTCGGAGAAGACGCCGAACAGCGGCAGCACGAGAATATAAACCTCGGGATGCCCCCAGATCCAGATCAGGTTCACATACATCATCGGCGACCCGCCGAGATCGTTGGTGAAGAAGTTGGTGCCGACATAGCGGTCGAGGCTGAGCAGAACGAGCGTCGCGGTCAGGATCGGGAAGGAGGCGACGATCAGGATGTTCGAGCAGAGCGAGGTCCAGGTGAAGACGGGCATCTTCATCAGCCCCATGCCCGGCGCGCGCAGTTTCAGGATCGTGACGATCAGGTTGATGCCAGACAGGGTGGTGCCGACGCCGGCTATCTGTAATCCCCATATATAATAGTCGACGCCGACATTGGGGCTGTAGGCGATGCCCGACAGCGGCGGATAGGCGAGCCAGCCGGTCTGGGCATATTCGCCGACGAACAGCGAGACCATCGTCAGCACCGCGCCCGACGTCGTCATCCAGAAGCTGAAATTGTTGAGGAAGGGGAAGCTGACGTCGCGCGCGCCGATCTGCAGCGGCACGATATAGTTCATGATCCCGGTGATGAACGGCATCGCGACGAAGAAGATCATGATGACGCCGTGAGCGGTGAACACCTGGTCATAATGATGCGGCGTCAGATAGCCTTCGGACCCGCCGAACGCCATCGCCTGCTGGAGCCGCATCATGATCGCGTCGGCAAAGCCGCGCAAGAACATGATGAGCCCCAGGATCATGTACATGATCCCGATGCGCTTGTGATCGACGGTGGTGAACCATTCGGACCACAAATAGCCCCAGAGACGATATTTGGTGATCAGGCCGAGTACGGCGATGCCGCCGAGGACGACGCCGATGAAGGTGACGACGAGGATCGGCTCGTGCAGCGGCAGCGCCTCCATCGACAGCTTGCCGAGGATCGGGCCGGTTTCGGGGGCAGGATGCGGGATGCTCATGATGATCTCGGGCTCGTTCAGGACAGCGGGCGGTCGGCGGCGGCGGGCGCGCGCAGCGCCGTGCGGTCGGGCCGGCCCGGGTGGGGCAGCCCCTCGCCCTTCAATTTCTCGGAGGCGACCGGCTTCGCGTCGGGGCGATCGGCGGGCATCACCGGCGCGCTGCAATAAGCCGCGACATAGCGCATGCCCCAACGCGCGACATCGACGGTGCCGCGTGCGGCGAACTTGTCATAGGTGACCTGCCGGACATTGCCGATGCCCGCGATGCCCGCGCCGCCGGCGGCATCGAGCGACATCATATCGTGCATGCACATCTTGCCGGGCTCGACGCACATGTTGACGACCGCGTCGAACAGTTGCGGATCGCTCGCGGCGAAGCGTCGCACGGGTTCCTTGTGCGTCGGCCTTTCGAGCTTCAGATAGGTATCGCGGCTAAGGTCGCCTTCGGCCGACGCCTTGGTCGCGGCAACCCATTGGTCGAACTCGCCCGTCGGCAGACTCTTCACCGCGAAACGCATGTTGGAAAAGCCCCAGCCCGAATAATTGGCCGAAAAGCCGGTATAGTCGCCCGTCTTGTCGAATACGCCGTGCAGCTTGGTCTCCATGCCGGGCATCGCATAGATCTGCCCCGCGAGCGCGGGCACGTAAAAGCTGTTCATCACCGAAGACGAGGAGATCCGGAACCGCACCGGGCGGTTCACCGGTAGCGCGAGCTCGTTCACCGTCGCGACCCCCTGTTCAGGATAGATGAACAGCCATTTCCAGTCGAGCGCGACGACCTGCACGTCGAGCGGTTTGACCTCGGCCGCGATGGGCTGGCCGGGGCCGGTGCGCGCGAGCGGGCGATAGGGATCGAGCAGATGCGTCGCGACCCACGTCACCGCGCCGAGGCAGATGATGATGAGCAGCGGCGCCGACCAGATGACAAGCTCGAGCTGGGTCGAATGGTCCCAGTCGGGCTTGTAGGTCGCTTCCTTGTTCGACGCGCGATATTTCCATGCGAAAAAGATCGTCAGCGCCATCACCGGCACGATGATCAGCAGCATCAGCACCGTCGACAGGACGATCAGATCGCCTTGCTGGCGCGCGACGTCCCCCGCGGGATCGAGCACGACCAGCCCGCAACCCGACAATAGAGGCAGCGCGGCGAGCAGCGGCACGAGCCGCAATCGGGCGGGAAAACGGGGGAGATTGCTTGGCATGATGCGCGCCTAACCCTCCATTGCTGCACTGCACATAGGACATTTTGTCCAATCCCGCGACCGCTCTTCATCGCGCAGGGGCATTTTCATTCGGGGCAATTTTGCCTTATGACCGACTCGTGCCGCCGCATCTTGCGCAAGCGACGGCGCCAGCTCAAGGATTGTTACCATGGCTGCCGACACCGTCCCCACCACCGAGGCCGAACGCGATGCCCGCGCCCTCCACGGCGCCGACGATGACGGCGGCAGCCACCGCATCGATCCCGCCGAGATCGCCATCGGCGTCATCATCGGGCGGACGTCCGAATTTTTCGACTTCTTCGTCTATGCCATCGCGTCGGTGCTGGTGTTCCCGAAGCTCGTTTTTCCGCACCTCGACCCGCTGACGGGCACGCTCTGGTCCTTCGCGATCTTTGCCCTCGCCTTCGTCTCGCGCCCCGTCGGCACGATCATCTTCACCGCGATCGACCGCGCCTATGGCCGCGGCGCCAAGCTGACGATCGCGCTCTTCCTGCTCGGCGGATCGACCGCCGCCATCGCCTTCCTGCCCGGATATGATTCGATCGGTATCGGCGCCGCGCTGCTGCTCGCGTTGTTCCGCATGGGCCAGGGCGTCGCGCTCGGCGGGTCGTGGGACGGTCTCGCCTCGCTGCTCGCGATCAACGCCCCCGAAAACCGCCGCGGCTGGTATGCGATGATTCCGCAGCTCGGCGCACCGCTGGGCCTGATCGTCGCCAGCCTGCTCTTCATGTTCCTGATCGCCGCGCTGCCGGCGGAGGATTTCCTAGCGTGGGGCTGGCGCTATCCCTTCTTCGTCGCCTTCGCAATCAACGTCGTCGCGCTGTTCGCGCGGCTGCGCATCGTCGTGACCCCCGAATATGCCGAACTGTTCGAGAACCGCGCGCTCCAGCCCGCGCCGCTGCTCGAAACGGTGCGGTCGGAATGGAAGACGATCGTCATCGGCACCTTCGCCCCCCTCGCCAGCTTTGCGATGTTCCACATGGTCACCGTCTATCCGCTATCGTGGGTGTTCCTCTTCACTGACGAGACCCCGGTCCGCTTCCTGATGATCGAGGCGATCGCCGCGGTGTTCGGGGTCGGCGCGATCGTCGCGTCGGGCTATCTTGCCGACCGCATCGGGCGCCGCACGCTGCTCGCCGCGACCGCCGCCGCGATTGCGGCGTTCAGCGGCTTTGCGCCGCAGTTGCTCGATGCGGGCGAACTTGGCGAAGCGACCTTCATGATCCTCGGCTTCCTCCTCCTCGGCCTCTCGTTCGGACAGTCTTCGGGCGCGCTGTCGTCGAACTTCCAGCCGCGCCACCGCTACACCGGATCGGCCTTCACCTCGGACCTCGCCTGGCTGTTCGGCGCGGGCTTCGCGCCGATGGTCGCGCTGTGGCTGTCGAGCCAGTTCGGGCTGATCGCCGCGGGCGGCTACCTGCTCTCGGGCGCGATCGTCACGCTCGTCGCGTTGTGGCTCAACCGCGAACTCGCAAGCACCATCGACTGATCGCGGACAGTGTGGGGCCGGCGAAGCCGGCCTGTTCACGATCGACGGGATCGAAGGTGGCGTGCTTGTCAAAGCCGCGGCGCGCCATTATCCAACGCGCTTCCTGTTCCGGGCAGCCTGACCAGCGCACGCCTTTCGTCAAAGATTGTTTCCGCTGAATCCCGTTCCAGCCACTCCCCACGACGAACAGCTCAGCATCGGGATGGGCCGCCGCGCGCTCGCCATCGCCCTGTCGCTGCTGATCCCGGCGCTGATGCTGGTCCTGCTGCTGTCGTTCCGGCTCGAACCGCCGCCGATCGAGAAGCAGGCGAGCATGAGCGTCGTGAGCATCGAAGCGGGCAGCGCGCCCGATCCCGCGCCCGAAGCCGACAGCGCGCCCGAACCGAGCGACGCGGCGATCACGCCGCCGCCCACCGCGCCGGCCGCCGCGCCGCCTCCCCCGCCAACGCCCGCGCCCGCCGCCGCACCGAAGATTCCGCCGCCGAGCGCGGCACCGCCGCCCCCGCCCGGCGCGACACGCCCCCCGAGCGGGCGCGTCTACGGCCCGCCGAATATCATCGGCAGCCGCTCGTCATCCTTTGCCGATTCGGAACGGGTGGGAACGGCACCGAATGGCGAGGCACTTTATGCGGCGCGCTGGTACCGCGAACCGAGCGATGACGAGCTGAGCGGCTATCTGTCGACCGCGAGCGGGCCCGGCTGGGGGCTGATCGCCTGCCGCACCGTGTCCGATTACCGCGTCGAGGATTGCGTCGCGCTCGACGAATATCCGAACGGGTCGCAGATCAACCGCGCGGTGCTGGCGGCCGCCTGGCAGTTCAGGGTGCGCCCGCCGCGCATCGGCGGCAAATCGCAGGTCGGCGCGTGGGTGCGCATTCGCATCGATTACGACATCCACAGCGGGCGCGGCTAGGCCTGGCCCCGCCGGCTGCGGTGCCCGCGTACCCCATGCATGGCGGCCATTTTCGCCTTGGATCGGACGGAATGATATCTTATATCATTTCCGATGCCGCCGAGTACCGACCTCCGCCCGCCCGCTTCCGGACTCTTCCGCGAAATCGAAAGAATCCACGGCGATCGCCCGTGGGGAGCGTTCCTCGACGCCGGCACGGGCACGCATTCGATCGGCTGGGTCGGATCACTCGCGACCGACCGCTGGACCGCGGTGAGCGGCGCCGAAGCGCATGCCGCGCAAACGGCCGATGCGATTGTAACAAAGCGCCGGCCGGCCGACCGGATCGTCGTCGGCAACTGGGCCGATCCCGCGCTACTCGCGGGCGAGCGGTACGACACCGTTCTCGCCGACTATCTGCTCGGTGCGATCGACGGCTTTGCCCCCTATTTCCAACACCGGCTTTTCGCGCGGCTGCGGTCGCTGGTTGGACGGCGGCTCTATGTCGTCGGGCTCGAGCCCTATGTCGTTGGCGAACCCGACAGTGCGGAAGGGCGGCTCGTCTGGGAGATCGGGCGGTTTCGCGACGCCTGCCTGCTGCTTGCCGGCGAACAGCCCTATCGCGAATATCCGTCGCAATGGGCGGTCGATCACCTTGAGGCGTCCGGGTACCGCGTCATTACCGCCAAGCGATACGCGAACCGCTACAAGGAGCGTTTCGTGAACAGCCAGATCGACATGTGCGCCCCGCGGCTCGCCAAGATCGCCGACCGGGGCCTCGCCAAGATGCTTGCCGCGCGCGGAGAGGCACTGCGCGCCGAAGCGCTGGCGCTTGTCGCCAGCGCGAACGGGCTGCGCCACGGCTTTGACTATATATTGGCGGCCGAACCCGCGTGACAAATTCGGCGGAAGGAGGGGCGCGGGACTGAACGCCCCTCCTTCCGGCCGCCCCCTTTGGCCTAAAAGCCGGTCCGCAGTCCGAAGACGAAATTGCGCCCGCGCAGCGGCGACGCATTTTTGATGAACGACGCGTGGCTATAGGCAAGCTCGTTGGTCAAATTGGTCGCGCGCACGAACAATTCGGTATCGGCCTTCGGGCCGAGATCGATCTTGTAGGCGAGCGTCGCGTTGAGCATGTCATAGCCCGGCGTCCGTGTCTCGAAGTCCGCGATCCGGTCCTGCTCGAAGACATGATAATATTCGACGTCGCCCGACAAGGCCCCCCAGCGCCCGTCGGCGCGCGCGCCGAGCCGGCCGGCGGGAATGCGGGGCAGATTGCCGAGCCCGTCCTTGAACTTCGCGCGGACATAATCGCCGAACAGCGACACGCCGACATCGCCGAAATCATGCCGCACTTCGCCATCGACCCCGGTGAAGGTCGCGTCGGCCGCCTCATATCGGATGAGACGGAAGTCCTCGAACTGGTCGAGCGTGTGGGCGAAGATATAGTCGTCGAACGATTGATGATAGGCGCCGATGGTGAAGGTCGTCGCCCCTTTGGTTTTGCGGAAGGTCAGGTCAACCGACCTGCCCGTCTCCTTGCCCAGCGTCGCCGTGCCGAGTTCATAGGTGTTGGTCGCGAGGTGGATGCCGCGCGCATAAAGCTCCTGCACATTCGGGGCGCGCTGCGAGCGCGCGAGCGACAGCGCCAGCGAATAGTCGCCGCCGATGTCCCAGACCGCCGCGCCCGAGATCGAGAAGGGCTTGTGGCTGACCTCGCGGTTCAGGGTCGTCGCGATCTTCTGCCATTCCTGTCGCGCCGCCAGCTCGAAACGCACCGGCCCCGCCGTCAGCGTTTCCATCAGGAACAGCGCGGTGCTCCGCGTCTCGCTTTCGGGCAGGAACGCCTCTTCGCCGAGCGCGCTGAACTGGCTTTCCGAATGCTGGACCCCGAAGGCACCGCGCAGCGGGCCGATCGGCTTGTGCGCCAGTTCGAAGCGCAATTCGTGCGCCTTGTTCTTGAACGTCGTCGCGACCTCGTCATGCTCGATCTCGTCATGCTCGTAATCGGTGAACGACAGCCGGAAACGCACCTTGTCGAAGCCTGGCAGCGGATCTTCATATTCGCTGCGGATATCGAAACGCTCGCTGCGCAGTTTCACAAAGGGCACGTCCTCATGCTCATGATCGTGATCATGGCCGTGGTCGTGATCCTCGTCGTCATGGCCGTGGCCGCCGCAGTGCAGGCTGCTGCCGTGCGGGTGGCAGTCTTCATATTCATGGGCGTGCCCCGGCAGGCCATATTCGCTGCGCTGGCGCGTATAGGCGACCCCCAGATAGCCGCCGCTGCCGACCCATGAGCCGCCGACGGTGAAGGTTGATGTGTCGTTGTACGACCCGTCGACATGGCGTTCACCGAACCCCTTGGGCACGCGATAATCGTTCGACGAGCGGTGGACCCCCTCGACGCGGAGCGCCAACCCCTGCCCGCCGACGGTGATTCCGCCGACCAGCGAGCGTTCGTCGTCGGCGGTGCCGAGGCGGCCCTCGACCATGCCCGCGACGCCGCCGTCGGGGATCGACGTCGGGACTTTCTCGTCGAGCAGGTTGATCGCGCCGCCGATCGCGCTGCCGCCATAGAGCAGCGCCGACGGGCCGCGCAGCACCTCGATCCCGCGCAGCAGCAGCGGCTCGGTCGTCACCGCATGGTCGGGCGAGATCGCCGACGCGTCGTGGATACTGGCGCCATCGGACAGCGCCTGAACGCGCGGCGCGGTCTGCCCACGAATGACCGGCCGGCTTGCACCGCCACCGAAATTGTCGAAGTTTATGCCGGGCTGGCCGGCCAGCGTATCGCCGAGCGTCGCTTGACGGCGATGGACCAGTTCATCGCCCGACAGGGTGATTACCGGGGTCGCGGCCTCGTCGGCTTTCAGTCCCAGCACGGTTGCGGTCACGACGATCTCCGGGTCCGCGCGCGTCCCGGCCTGCATGAAGGCGGTCGAGGCGGCTTTCCGGTTCTCGGCGGGAAGGATTTCGCCAGCCATGGCGATTTGCGGCAAGGCAACCGGAACGGCAGCGGACAACAGAAGAGCACGAAAAGTCACAAAAACCCCTTTCATCTTGAGAGGCAGGCCCTATAGGATATGTTATATCATGACTCAATAGTTTTTGGTTTTCACTCTGGAAATTCGATGATGAACGCTCTTCCCAAACCTTCTCGATCGACAGTCCGCGCGGCCGACGGCGTCGAGAGCGCAGCGCTCTCGACCTCGCTGCTCTGTCTCATGCATTGCCTCGCGCTGCCGCTGCTGCTTGTCCTGCTTCCCACCGCCGCCGACGCCTTCGTGCGGTCCGAGGCTTTTCATTATGTCGCGGTCGGCCTTGCGGCGCCCTTCGCGTTGCTCGCCTTCGCGCTCGGCTTTCGTCGCCATGGCGAGGTGCGTCCGGCGCTGTTCGGCGCCGCCGGCATCGGCTGCCTGCTGGTCGCGCTCTTCCCCGGCATCGACCATGGCGCGTCGATCGCGATCACCATCACGGGCAGCCTGCTTCTCATCGCCGGACATCTGATCAACTGGAGGCTGCGCCGCCATGCGACCTGAGTTGCTTGCCGACGGCTGGCGACGCGAGACAGACCGGGCATCCGGCGCCTCGCTCGTTTATCGCCAGCCCGCCGATCTCGATCGCTGCGTGATGGACCAGTTGCACGCGAGCAATCACCCGCTCGGCGCATACGAGATCGCGCGGCAGAGCCGCCAGGCCGGGTCTCCGCTCGCGCCTAACCAAGTCTATCGCATCCTCGATCGCCTGCTCGAACGCGGCGAAGTGCGCCGCGTCGAACTGCTGTCGGCCTATACGCCGGCGCAGGACGACAAGGTTGGGTTCGCCGTGTGCAAGAACTGCGGGTCCGTCACGTCATTCGAGACCGAAGACCTCGCCGAAGAACTGGACCAACTATGCCGCGCGCGCGGCTTCGAACCGGCGACCCCGATTCTCGAAGTGTCGGGGCTCTGCCCCGAATGCCGCGCGCGACGTGCGGGTGCGCCGCCGATGCGACGCGTGCGCGGGATGGCGATGCTGTTCGCGCTGCTTTCGCTTGCCGGGGGATCGGCGCTCGGCATCGCAGGGACCGATCCCCCAATTGCCGCCGAAAGCGAAAAATCCGGTCGGACCCGGCTTCTGGAAGGCACGCCTGCATGATGATGCTCCAATTTCCTCGCGTTTTGATCGCGGGCAATGCCGGGAGCCTCGCCGCGATCCGCGATCCCGACATCTCGATCGCCATCTGGGAACGTACCGTACAGCCGGCCTTCGCGGGTCTGCTCTCGTCCCGTTTACTCCCGATCCAGATGACCAGCGACATCGGCGATCTGGCGGCGGCGTTGACGCACGCGACGCAAGCCGCCGGCTATCCGGCCGGCGGCATCCGCGCCGCGCTGGAGGCCGATATCGTCGATCTCGCCTCCCGCTTCGCCTCTATCATGCGTATCGACCGGCTCGACATCAGGCTCGACCGGATCACCGGCGATGCATGCCGCAAGTTCCACGCCGACTATGTCCTTGCGCGGCTCATCACCACCTATGCCGGGCGCGGAACGCAATGGCTCGACGGCGAGAGCGCCGGGAATTGCGACTGCGCCGCGCCGCACGACGTGCGCGAAATGCGCGCGGGCGACGTCGCGATCCTCAAGGGGCGAAACTGGGACGAGGAACGCGCCGCAATCCATCGTTCGCCACCGATCGCCGGCACCGGCGAGGAACGACTGCTGCTCACCATCAGCCCGGAAAGACCGGCCAACTGACATTCACCGACAGCGGGATTTATGTACCATCGTTACGGCCTGCTTGTCGGGGCCGCCATGCTGGCAATGCTGCCGTTCGAGGGCGAACTGATACAACAGCTATTATGACGGCACCGACAGTCTTTGGCACAACTAGGGTGCATCCTGCGCTGGCGCCCTTCGCCCGACATCGAGATCATGCCCTTCTATTCACGGTCCGAGGTCCGGGGCGACGAGGCGGGGCCGCTTTATATTCCCGCCGGCGCCTATCTGCCCCCGCGCGTCCCGCAGCGCCGCTACGACGGACCCGGCCGGGCCGACTACCACAGCGTTGCGGCGCTGAAGGGCCTGCTGCTCTCGGTCGCGCCGGGCGCCGACTGGCTGGTGCGCGGCGGCCTGTTCCGCTCGCTCTACGACGACACGATCGGGACGCTGACGCTGCGCGGGCGCAATCTCACCAATGCCTTTTATGCCGACTAGTCGGGCTATGCCTCGTGTCTCGTGTTCGTCGGCGCCCCTCGCGGCGTCGAACTGGCCTTCACGAAACACTTCTGATCCCCTTCCGCCGCCAGGGACGGGCACCTGGCGGCGGACGATTCGATCAGCGTTGCGGGAGATCCTCGAACTTCGGCGCCTCGTCGAAATCGGCTTTCCCGAACGGGCGATCATAGAAAAGATAGCCGTAGTAGAAAGTTCGCAGCCGCTTGTGGAACGCCCGGATACGGTCCTGATAGGCGATCTGCGCGGCAAGATCGGTGTTCGCAAGCCGCGTCAGCAACGCCTGGACGCCGACCGATGGTAGCACCCAGCCGAGCGCCCGCCCGGCGGCGTCGCGCGTCTCCAGCCCGTGGCGATAGGCGCGGACCTGCTCCGCCACGCTCTCGTCGCCATTCTGATGGAAAGCGAGATACCATTTATAATGAAACTTGATCCCGAGCGGGGCCGAGTCGGCATATTGCGGATGATTGGCGTAGAAGCGCCGCATCGTTTCCTCGCGCGGCGTTTCCCATGCGGCATGCACGATTTCGCGATGCGCCAATGCAATCTCTGCGCCCTGATTCACCGGCACCGCCTGATTGATGGCGACATTGGCGAGCGTGGGCAGAATCAGCACCAGGATCAGCCATGTAGCGGCCAGCGTCGCCGCATTGGCGACCGAACTCAAGCGCAACCGCGCAACCAGCGCAGCGAGCCCGATCCAGAAGAGGAGATAGGCGGCGATCACGAACAGCAAGAGGATGATCACGGGAGCCGCGACGCCCTCGATGGCGGCCGCGACGGTGAACGGCAGCGCCAGCATCAGCCAGAGCAGAGCCAGCCGCAGCAATGTCCGCCGGCGCCACAGGGCGCGCCCGCCCTTCGCCAGCGCTTCGAGCGCCCGCTCGCGTCCGGCCTCGCGTTCGCTCGAGACGAGGTCGTGAAACAGCGCGATCACGAACAACGGCGCAAGGAACACGAGGACGAAGGCGAAGTCGAAACGTCCCGGCAGCGCCAGTTCGGGGTTGAAGGTATCGCCGTCGTATATCTGCGCTTCCAGACCCAGCGAGCGCACGCGCAACATATAGGGCGCGACATCGCGCATGCCGAGCGCGGCAAAGGCGAGCGGCGCGGGAGGATCCCAGGTCGGATGGAAGCTGTAATAGGCGGCCTGCCCGGCATTCTTGTCCTTGTCGATCCAGGCCGCGATCGCACCGATATCCTCGGCCTGGGCCGCCGGAATCGCCGCGATGGCGGCCCGCTGGCGGCCGACCTCCATCATTCCGGCTCCAAGCGCCGCGATGGTAAGCAGCCCGAGCAGCGCAAGCGCAATCAGGGTGAGACGTTGCCGAAGCAGCAGGCGAAGTTCGTGCGCGACGAGGCTCATCGGCGGGCTCCCAGGCGACGTGTCGAGATAATGAGGAGAACCGACGCAGCGGCCAGCCAAGCGAGGATGATCGCAAGGCCCGGTAGCGCGCCGCGCGCCAGATCCGTGCCGGTGGGCGCGCGGAAGGCGAAATCTGGCATGGCCGTCCAATTGCTTGCCGCCACACGCTTGCGGCGGTCGGCGTCGGCATCCTCGGCGCGCTCGTCGGCGTAGCGGACGCTATTGGCCTGAAGCCGGTTGAGCCGCTGGACCAGATTGTAGCGATAGGCTTCCGCTTGTTCGAGGAAGCGGCGGTGGCCCGCGAAATCGGTACCCGCCGCGGCCATCGAGAGCGAGCGGATCGCGATCGCGGGGCTGAGAAGCCCGGCCCCTTCCACCAGACTATTCTGCCTTTCCTGCGCCCTGTAACTCTCGCTCGCATAACGGTCGAACAGCTCGGACGACATCCGCTCGCCTTCGATCGCAAGCACGCCCGAATAATTGACGGGCAGATCCTCGACCCGCTTGACGCCATAGCGATCGAGAATCTTTTGCTTGAATTCGGCAAAGTGAGGGTCGTCGGGATTATGGCTGTCGCCCATCTGCCGGAGGTCGCGCGCGATCGCAACGTCGGTCTGCAACCGGTTCTCGAGCGGGATGGCGGCATTTGCAACGTCGGGCGCAACGCGCGGCAACAGCACGACCAGAACCGCCCACAGCGCGACGAGCGCGAGCAAGGCATCGCGGCTCCGCCGAACCAGGACCGAAACAAGCAGAATGACGATGACCCACAACGCCAGATACGCGAAATAGCCGACCGCGATCATCAGCATCGGCAGGGCCAGGGCGCCGGGCTGCCCCGCGATCAAGACGAAGCCGATCATCGCCGGCAGCCCCGCAAGCATCGCGACCGTTCCCAGCGCAAGAAACTTGCCACCAACGACCTGCCTGCGACTGACACCTTGCAACATCAGCAGCCGAAGCGTGCCCCGCTCGGTCTCGCGCGCAAGCGCACCGTAGCCGAGGAAGATTGAGCGTCGGAACCGGAAAGCGTCCATAGACGGGCTCGAGAATGTCGATCTCGAAACCCTGCTGCGCCGTCGGAGAGGTCGAAAGCAGCGGCGCCCGATAGCCGAGCACGAAGAGGTCGCTTTCGAATATATCGCGATCGGCGCCGACGATCACATGATGCAGGCCGAACCGACTGTCGAACCGTCCGCTCAATTCGCCCCGGAACACGCGATGATCGCCATCATATTCGCGATAGCGGACCTCGCGGGTCAGGCTGCGGCCATCGACGAAGAGACGCTGCCGGGGGGCGGCGAGCTCGGCATCGGCGGAGCTTCCCTTGAGCTCGGTATCGCGCAGGCCGATGCCGACGAGCAGGCTCCAGTCCGCCGAAAAATCATGTTGCAGGGAAAATTGGTGGCCGGTCGCGGTCGCGACGTTCGGGCCGAGACCGGGTTCGCCGAGGAACCGGCTCCGCGGCACGGTTTTCAGATTGTCGCCCAGGGCGAAAACGCCGCGATCGAGCGGCACCTCCTGACGCGTCGCCTCCAGTTCGTAGATCAGGCTGGTGCTCGGACCGAAACGAAACAGGACGGAAGGAAATATGCCGTAACGCTCGGTCTTGATCGTGTCGCGGAAACTATCGGCGGCCTCATAGAATCCGACGAACCGCACTGCGGCGAAATCGGTCGCGGGTAAGTTCATATCGCCCTCGACACGGCGGAAGTCGTAACTGCCGTAGCTTCCCTCGAGCTTGGCCGCGAAGGTGCCAGTCGGCCGCTTGGTGACCAGATTGATGCCGCCGCCCGGTTCGCCGCGGCCGAACAAGGCCGCGTTGGGGCCCTTGAGTATTTCGATCCGCTCAATTCCCGAAATGTCGCGCGGCCCCGCGAATCCCCGGCCTGCGTTGAACCCGTTGACGAGATAGCCGCTCGGATTATTCTCGTCGCCGACCAGTCCGCGTATTGCAAAGCTTTCCCAGAGACCGCCGAAATTATTCTGCCGGGCGACCGAAGAAGAAAGGTCCAGCGCGTCCGCCAGCCGCGTGATCTGCCCCTCCTCCAAACGCTCTTCATTCAGCAGCGTAATGGATTGAGGGATATCGGTAATCGGTACGAGGCCCCGATAGGCTTGTCGCTGACCCGTGACCATCAGCTCACGGTCCGGCGCGCCCGCTTCCCGGGCGCGAGCGTCGGCGGGCGAAAGCGAAAGCCCCGAGGCGCAGGCCATCCCGACTGCTAGGTTTCTGATCATGCGCTTCCCAATCCTGCGTGCTCGCCGCGACTTAATGATATATCGTATCATGTCAATGCGCCTGGCGCGACGATCTGGGCGGGGTGCCATCCCCCCGCGGCGCATCACACTCGGAAGGATGATTTCCGGGGGACCAAAATTACCCCCAAATCCCCCGATCCTGCCCATTTTGGCGCGAGTGCCGACGATGTCTCGCCGCGGACGGGCCATCGTCATGTCAGCGTCGATGGCTGCGCTGGCGCTGGGCGGACGCCGGCGACAATGATGTCGTTGTCGCGAACGGCCATTGCGGGCTCAAAGAGGAACGTGCTGGCCGTCGGTGGAGGTGCGGCTCGCTACCGCTTTGAACGGCGGGATCATCGGCTTCGCCGTGTCGCGGCAATGTTGAGTGCGGTTTCGCGGATCTGACCTGGAGAGCCGATTACGCTCGTCCATCTCGCGCCGCCGTCCCGAATTTTATCGGCGCGATGTCACGGTTTGCCGTTGCCGCTCGTCAGACATTGTGACGCCAACGCCGGCGCAAAGAAAGGAAGACAAGATGAATCGTTTGAATTGGTCCGCAGTCGCTCCAGCTGGAGCGAAAGCGCTGTTCGCCGTACACCATTACGTCACCAGCAGCACCGCCCTCCCGGAAGAACTGATCCACCTCGTCTTTCTCCGGGTCTCTCAGATCAACGGTTGCGCCCATTGCATCGATCTGCACACGCGCGACCTTCTGAAAACAATGCCGGTCGACAAGATCGCCCTGCTCCCGGTCTGGAACGAAGTCCCGCACCTGTTTCCCGACCAGTATCGCGCGGCGCTCGCATGGGCGGAGGAAGTCACGCGCATCAGCGAGACCCATGCCTCCGACGAAGCCTATGCCGCGGCTGCCGCTGCCTTTGAGCCGAAAGACCTGGTTGACCTTACGATCGCGATTGCGGCGATGAACGCCTTCAACAGACTGGGAGCACCCTTCCGCCTACCGGTCGCGGCGAAGCCCTGATCAGGCAGTGGATCGGTCTCGGTCGGCTCATACCTCCAACCGCTTCGATTGGCCGGCAGCGGTCCGACCGCTTTCGGGGCAACCCTCGAAAGCAACCATCGCGCGAGCGCGGGGCTCTGCGGTCGCCACCGCTTGCCAAGCTGACTTTCTCTCGTCGAAGGGCGCCGCCTTCGATGTCCAGGGCTCAAAATATCTCATGCCAATTTTCGACGTCCGACGAGCTGTTGGCCAATCCAAAGCAGATCAAGCCTGGCCGACTAACCGACGTGCCGCTTCTCTCGAGCCGATACTCGAGCCGGCGGCACAGGAAGCCGTCCACCCGCTCTTCCGATGTCAAGGTTAACGTGCCTTTCGAGGCTTTACCTTGCCATTTGTGCGTATGACCAATCGGCCAGCTGCCGGCGCGCTTCGCTCGCTCATTATATCGTCCGCTGAATTCGTCGAACGGAAAGCTCGGCCGGCCGTCGAATTCGATGCCGCCTTCGCAGTCATTGCAGCTCACTTCGCCGAACTTGTTATATTCGGCCTTCTTCGCCTCAACGTCGGGTGGGGTCTTGAGGCTGTCGATGTAGCGAGCCTTCGGCTCAGGCGATGCAGCCGGGGCTGACGCAGGGTCCGGCGCAGTCTGAACGGCAAGCGTTGCCTCATCATCGGAATTTCGTTCCTGACGCGGGTTTGCCGTCCCACTGGTCATATCGCCAACGAGTTTGTCTGCATTCTGCTCGACCTTTTCGACGGCGCGATCGGCCAATCGTTCGAGAAAGCCCCGGGCTTCGGCGTTATGGGCCGACAGTAGAAGGACGGGAGCGGCGAGGGCCGCGCACAAATTGCATCGCATGTTGGTCTCCAGAGATTTGATGATTTGAATGCGTCAACCCAGATCAGTCGTCAGCGTAGCGGTCAGTCGGCGCGGGAGATTGTAGAGGTAAACGCCCGACGATCCGTTCGCCCAACCATATTTGTTGCCGATGTTCGCAAGCTGCAGTCGCAAGGTCGCGGGCGCCTTGCCGAGCTTGAAGCGATAGCGGCCGCCAAGCGACGCGATGGCGCGCGCGGGGATGACGAGCTTGCCATCGACGCTTGCGACCCGGTCTGACGTGCTTTCGACGACGAGATCGACCGAGACGGCGGGCACAAAGGTCGGCCGGTAATCGAGCACCGCGGTCGAAAGCCGCCCAAAGCTCGCGAGCGGCTTCTTGCCAACCAGCCCGCTTTCGACGGCATCGCCCGACAGCGTTGCGTCGATGAGCGCAGTACCCGCGATTGCGGTCAGGCCCGGCGCGATCTGGCCTGACAGCGAGAATTCGGCACCGCGATGCCGCACGTCGCCAAGTTGGCGGAACAGCCTGGCGCCGTCGAGCGAATAGAAGGGCTTGGTCACCTCGAACACGCCGGCGACCAGGCGGATCGCGGGTGTGATCGACCACCGAAGGCCAGCGTCGACCTGGCGCGTGCGGATCGCCGGTGGCGCCTCGTCGCGATTGACCGCGTGACCCGGCGCAACTGGGCTCTCCTCCAGCCCTTCGGTATAACTGCCGTAAAGGGCGAGCGACGGCGAGACGTAGAAGGCTGCGGTCGCGTTCAGCAGCAGCGGCGCGTCCGTCGTCGTGATGACCGGCAGGCCCGGACCCAACACCCGCTTGCTATAGTCGGTTTTCTGCAGGCCAAAACTGACTTCGCCGACATCTTTCCAGCGTCCCTCATAAGCAACGCCCGCGGTCCACTGCCGTACGGCGTCGCGCGTCTGCGGACCAAAGTCCGAAACGGGCTCGGGGAAGTCGACGGGATCCTCGATCGAATGGTTGCCGACATAGATTTCGCGGCTGCCGCCATAGATGCGCGCGCGGTCACGTCCCTTGATCGAGAGGTGCAGCGTATGGAGCCGCGGTCCCTCGGCAAAACGGCGCGACAGCCGCACCTCGCCGCTGGTCGAGGCCAAACGCCGTCCGGGTTCCGCGATTACAACCTCGTCGGCGGTGCCGTCAGGCCTCACATCGAGGAACAGCTGCGTGTGCGAGCGGTCAAGTTCGAGGACCGAACGGAACGCCCCCGCCTTCAGTGTCCAGTCCCCCCGCTTCATCGTGGTGGTCAGACCTGCATTGATCGTTTCGCCCTCACTGGTCGCCCATTTCTGACCGATCCGCTTCACCCGCTCGAGCCGCGGCGGCAGGAAGTCGCCCGCGGTCAACAGCAGCGGCGACAGTTCCTCGTCGGCGATGCCGATACGGCTCCAGAAGGGCATGACTTCGACGCCGTCGACCGGTTCCCAGCGCGCGATGAGCGCGGCCGTGCGATATTCCGCCGCTCCGCCGGTGTGGTTGCGGTCGGACACCAGCCCATAACCTGCACCGATCGAAAGCCGGTCGGTGATCGGAAGCTGCCCGTCGAGTTCGAGCACCTTCGATCCGAATGGCCCGAGGCGACCGCTGACGCTGAGGAGCCGTTTCGCGCCTGGTTTGCGTAGATCATATTCGGCGATGCCGGTCGGTGCGGGAAAGGGATATCCCTGCGCGGACAGGCCTACGCGCATCTGCAATCCGCCGATCAGCCGGTCGGAAAAGGACGCCTGCTGGTCGATGTAGAGACCGTCGAGGCGGATGTTCCCCGCCTCCGCCGCCGAGAAGCCGCGGACATAGTTCGGGTTGTAGATACCGATCTGCTCGCCGCCGATCGAAGTGCCGAAGGCGTCTTCGGCGCTGGTGGTCGCATTGTCGTCGGTGCGCTGGGCCAAAGCCGCAGCCGGCGCGGCGGCGAGCGCCAGCCCGAGCGTCGCAAGGAACAAGCGGTCCATCACCTCACCTCCCTCATGCGGCGTTGCACCTCTTCCCAGTCGGTCATGAACATCGCCGCGGCGAGGCGAGCAGCTGGGCGTTCGGGGTTCAGGCGATCGCTGCGCAGGTCGTCATTTTCATGCGAATAGCTCGACAAATGGACAAGCAGCGGATGCACGCCCGCAGCGCCCGGCTGATACCAGCTCCGATCGTGCTGCAGTTGCAGCGCGAGCGGCCGCGGCCCCCAGGCATATTCCGCATCGGGGTCATAATCGGGGAGCGTGTCGGCGACGTAGAGCCCGAATGCGGACCCGGTGCGAACCTGCAAACTTTTGCGCTCTACGCCCTCGGCCTGCACCTGGCGGCGCGCCATCATGTCATAGGGGTTGAGGAAGACGCTCAGCACCGCGCCCTCTTCCGACGGGGTCAGAAAGCGGCCGTCGCGCTGAATGGTGTCGGTGTTGCCTTCGATCACGCTCTTGGCCCGGATGGTGAAGGTCGCCCCGACCAGCCGCACGCCGTCGAGGGTCGGTACGACCGAGATGTTGATATCGGCATGCAGGCTGGTTCCCCGAACGTCGCGGAGCGAGGGTTGCTGCATCAGCGCGTCGAAGGCGACCATCGCACGGCGGCGCAGCAGGTCGATCTCGGCGACGGGGATCTTCGCGAGATTGCGGGGCTGATGGACGTGGACGTCGGGCGCCTTCGAATACCATCCCGGCAGGCCGGCGCCGGGACCGGGCGCCTCGGCCACCCATCGCTCCATCAATTTCTTCGGTGCCCGGCTGTCGCCAGCCGCGGCATGCGCCGCGGGAACGGCGGGAGCCACCGCCAACAGCCCCAGAAGGGCAAGTTTCAGGAAAGGAATTTTCATCGCTCGAGCTTTCTTGGGTTTGTCGATGCTCATCCGGGCAGGCCCAGCGCGCCGCCGATGACGCCGCGCAGCAGTCCGCGCTTCTTTTTGGGCTTCGCGTCGCTGGTCCGTGTGTCGCTTTCGGCGTCCTCACCGTCCGCCATCAGCGATGCGAGATCGACACCGAGCATGGACATATGCGTCGCCTTGGTGCGCAGCTTGACGCCCCAGCCGGCAGGCGCGCCGCGCGGCGCCCCGTAATTCCCCTCGGTCCCATAAGCGGTCATCATCAGCATCGCCGATTCCGAGGCTTTGCCGACCGCCGACGGGACGACACATTCGATGGCCTCGGGGGCGAGCAGGATATGCTGCTGGACAAGGCGCGCGATGTCGCTCTGCTCGAGATAGTCGGGCAACGCCCTGCCGGGCATGCGCACCGCGCTCGACGTCCACAGGACGATGGTTCCGTCGTCGCGCGCGCCGGTCACCGTCATGAAATAAGCGCGGGCATTGCCATGCGCGGGCCAACTCACCTTCACCGCCCCCGACGCAAGCTCCGCGCTCCGCGGCGCGAGCGGGGCCAGGAAGTCGTTCCCGCTGGCGACCGAGAAGCGCATTTCGGGCGAATAATTGCCGCGCACGACATGATCGCCGACGAGCGAGGCGTCGCGCGGCACGCGGGTTCCATTCTTGCCGCCCGGCCATTCGCCATAGGTTGCATGGCGCCCCGCCGATGGCGGCACCATCGCCTTCACATCGGGGATCGTCCCGAAAGGCGATGCTGCACCGGGCTTCATCGTCGCAAGGTCGATAACGACCGGCTGCCCCGCGGGCGCGGTTTCCCCGCAGCCCCAGTACAGCTCGATCCGCCCCTTGGGCTTGTCGGGCGTGCCTGGCCGGTAATCGGGTTTGCCGTCGCCCTTGGGCACGCCTTTGCCCGGCGAGACGAGCGGCAGGCGCTCTCCGGCGCGCAGATCCTGCGGCGGCAGATGCTCTGCGCTCGGAGCGGTGCTGCTTCGCGTCGATCCGAGCTGGAGCGAAAGATTTTTCTCGACACCCGTGGGCTGGCCGGTCGCCATGCCCGAAACGGTCTCGGCGGACAGCCAATAGACGGCCTCGATCTTTGGCTTCGGCGCCTGCTGGGCAAGCGCGGCGGCAGCGATGGCAAGCGTGCAGAGCGCGGTGCTGCCGGTCAGGATCATCTTCATCGTGCAAGGTTCCTCTAAAGTCAGGGCTGCTGCGGAGCCGGCGCAATTGGCGGGGAGATATGGAGGCGGAGGCCCGGATGATCGATCACGAACCGCCGGTCGGCGAACATGTCGATCCCCAGAATCATGGCGGGCTGTCCGGTCGTGAAGCCGAGGACCCTGAATATGGGCAGGTCGGCGACGCGCACCTTGCGGCCCTCGACCTTCGCATTGCCAATCCCGAGTGCGGCAACCGGCGCCTCGACGCTCGGCATCACGTGGTTGGTCGCGCCCTTGATGTCGGTCGCCTTGACGATGCCGGGGCTGTCGGGCGTGAGCCCGATCGCCTTCGCCGCCGCCCAGTTGATGATCGTGCCGCGCGCACCGGTGTCGAGGATGGCCGGAACTTCGGCGCCATTGAGGCGGACCGTAAGCCGCGGTGCGCGCATATCGTCGAGGACAAAAGGAACCGATGCCGAAAGTCCGTCGAGCATATCCGCCTCGACCTTCGGCGTCATGCGCCACCGACGGCCGGGCATGTCCAGTTCCACAGCAAAATCTGCGATGATGTCGGCGCCCAAAATGCCGCCGATCCCGAGATGGTCGGTGGGTCCCGGCGGCAGCAGCATCAGTTCGGGCGAGCGGAAGCTATGTCCGGCAACGTCAACCTGCTTCACGACCGTCGTCTCGACGTCGACCCGTCCCGCCGCGCCATCGATCGGATCATCCGACAATTTGGCGACAAGCCCTGGCATCTCGGCGCGCAGTTTCGGCATGATCGTGGTGCGGCTCGCCGCGGTGTCGATGACGAAGCGCTTCGGCGCCGATCCGTCGATGCCGACATGGACGACTGGATGACCCGACGGCAGAATTTCGAGCGGCTGCATCGCCGACGGGGCAGCGACAGCGACCGGCTGTTCGGTCGCCATGGCACGCGCCTGCTCGGCGACAATCAGGGCACCGAGCAGGCCGAATGCAACCAGACTATAACGATAACGCGTGAGGGGCATGGCCGATCTCCGGCGGCGGGGTGCCGCGAACAGGGGGCGGTTATGACGGGTTCAGGATGCGCTCCATGCCTCTGCGACCAAGCCGGACCTTGCCTCGCCCGAACAGATTGCCGCGAGACGAAGGCGGACGCCGGTGCGACGAGGCAGGACGCCAACCGCGCGCACTTCCTTTATGCTTGGGGCGAGCTACACATTGGAATTGCCATGCAGTTGAAGCCCGAACATCGCCTGACCATCCTTCTGGTGGCAGCGACCTGGATTCTGTCCGGGGTGCTCTACATCATCCCCTATCACCTCTTCAGCGGCGCGGGCATTTACGTCACCGTTTCGGTGATCAATATCTGCGTGATGGGCGCGTTGCTTTCGGGCGGCGTCTATTGGGCGGTCCGGGCCACGCGCCGTCGCAATACCCTTGTCCGTCTTGCCGCGATGGGCGCGGCAGTGGTCCTCGCGTCGGGATTGCTGGCGCTGATCGACGCCTCCACGGGCGAATGGATCGGGCGGCTCGTCGTATCGACCCAACAATCCGCGCCCTTTGCGCTTCGCGCGACCAACAATTTCATCGCTCTCGTCTGGCAGTTTGCCTTGCTCGGCGCTGCCTTCACGGTCATCGAAGCGAACAAGCTGACGCGCGAGCGCGAGCTCGAACTCGCCGTCGCGCGCGAAGCGGCAAGTCGCGCCGAAGCCGCCGCGAGCGCCGCCAGCCTTGCGGCGCTCCGCTATCAGCTCAATCCGCATTTCCTGTTCAACACGCTCAACGCGATCTCGTCGCTGATCGTCACGAAGGAATATCGCACCGCCGATGCGATGCTCGCCAAGCTGTCGGAATTTCTTCGCGCAACATTGTCCTCGCAGCCCGATGCCTTGCTGCCGCTCGAGGACGAGCTCGCGACGCTGCAGCATTATCTGGAGATCGAAAGCGTCCGCTTCGGCGAGCGGCTAGCGGTCGAATTCGTCTGCCCGCCCGCGCTCAACGACGCGCTGGTGCCGGGTTTCCTCCTCCAGCCGCTGATCGAGAATGCGATCAAATATGCGCTCGCACCGTCGGCGGTGCCGGTGACGATCAAGGTCGAAGCGTCCCGCGACGGCGAGATGCTGCTCGTTTCGGTCGAGGACGACGGCGCGGGGCAGGGAAAGGACGCACGCCCCGGAACGGGCGTCGGCATCGCCAACATCCGCCAGCGGCTTGAGACGCTCTTTGGTGCGAAAGGCAGCCTCGAAACACTGAAACGCGAACGCGGCTTCCTTGCGATCGCGCGCCTGCCGCTCGAACGGCGCAGCGAGGAGATCGCGGCGTGAGCAAGCTTCACGTCCTGCTCGTCGACGATGAGCCGCTGGCGCTCCGTCGTCTCGAAACGCTGTTCGGCGACATCGACGATATCGAGGTCGTCGGAGCCGCCTCGACCGGAGAGGAAGCCGAGCGAAAAATTGCAAAATTGCGCCCTGATCTGGTAATGCTCGACATCTCGATGCCCCAGAAGAGCGGCATCCGCGTCGCCGCCGATCTGGTGGCCGAACCCCGCCCGGAAATTATCTTCGTCACCGCTTTCGAGCAATATGCGCCCGATGCGTTCGAGGTCGATGCGGCCGACTATCTTCTGAAACCCGTACGCTTCGACCGTCTGCGTCAGGCCGTCGAGCGGGCGCGCCGACGGCGGGCGATGCGCGATGCCGCCGATCGGATCGCAGGCGCCGCGCCGGCGGAAAATCGCGAAGAGGCAATCTGGGTCCAAGTCGCGAGCGGCAACCTCCGCCTGCCCATCGCCCAGATCGAATGGGTCGAGGCGGCGCGCGACTATGTGTTGCTCCACACTTCGACTCGAAGTTACATTCACCGCATCTCGATGACGGCGCTGGAGCAGCTGCTCGACCCCGCGCAGCTCATGCGTGTCCATCGGTCGACCTTCATACGTCCCGCGCTGGTCAAGGCGGTGCAGCGGCTCGGCAAGGGGCTCATTGCGCTCGAAATGGAGGATGGCGCGGCCGTGCAGGTCGGGCCGAGCTATGTCCGCGCGGTGCTCGACCGGCTCGGCCTCGTCTGACGCCTTCGTCGCGCCACCGTCCACCTTGGTCGATGCAGATGCGGGCATGTCGCTGGACGAGCGCGCTTGGAAGCAAGCGGCGAGCGCCAGCGTCTCGCCTTTCCTAACGTGATCTTGCGGCCACGAGCCGCGAGCAGAGACGGCCGGTTCGTCCCAACCTCACCCCGGCAAGGACCGGCCGCTCTGCTCTACCTTCACGAGACGATGGAGACAGACCATGAGCAAACTCCCCTTCCTCGCCGCTGCGATCGCGCTCGGCTTGCCCGTGCCGGCATTGGCAAAGGCCGAAGCGAAGCCCGAAGCCCATGCCAAGGCCAACGCCAAGCCCGAGCCCAGAGCGAAAGCCGAAGCCAAGCCCGAGGCACGCGCAAAGGCCGAAGCCAAGCCCGAGGTTCGCGCGAAGGCCGAGGCGAAGCCCGAAGGCTGATCGCGTCGGCAACGGAGTGCCGATGGGAAGCTCTCTCGCGGTACTCCGCCAACGCTCGGCCCTGCTCCATGTCCAACACCTGCATTCGTTGCCTCGACATGGCGGAAGCAGGTCTGCTGCAGCCGACGAATGTGTTGAGCCGCCCCATAAACCCTGATCGAGATTTGCTGAGCGGAGCTTCGGCGCCGTCTACGCCTTGAACGGCGCAGCAGAATCCAGAGGTAATCGAATGACGATTATGCGCACTCTGCCGGCCCTTGCGGTCGGATTGACGCTGTCCGGCGCCGCCGCGCCGGTAGCCGCCGCGGCCGCCGCTCGATGCGCGGCCGGCTGGGCAGGAACGGTGGAATATTCGCGGCATCAGGCGAGCAGCGATTCCAAGACGCTCAAGCGCGTTTCCGGCAAGGGTACCGAGACGACCAACGCATCTATAAACGACGAATATGTCGCACAAATCGCCGTCCGCCCCGCGCCCGGCGGCGAGTACAGCATCGGCACGGCCAACATAAACCTCCGTGCAACCGCGACCGAAACGATAAATTCGAGCGACCAGATGATCTGTCCGCATGAGCGCACGATGCGCCAGATGTCGGGACAGTTTGTCAGCAGGAGCCAAAGACGCGGCAACGCTAGCGGCCTCGAGGCTGGCGTGGACATCACGACCGATAACGACGGCACCTATAGTGTCAGCGTCCGCCTGCCCGAATTCCAGGGCACCGAGTCGGGATCGAACTCGGCGAGCTTCAGCGGCCAGTGCAAAGCCAAGGAGGCAACCAACCAGAAGATCGCCGACGTGCCCACCACGATAGACGCAATGCGGTTTTCGAGCAGCGGCGAAGACCGGATGCAGCCGTCCGATCCCAATCGCCTCACGGGCGCGCACTCGGTCACCTCCTATGGCGTGACCGAATCGCTGCGCTGGAACCTGCGCCGCTGCGGCGGCGACCTGCGACTCATCGACCTAAAGTTCGAGGACATGCGCTTTCCGACCTGGGATGCCTGGAAAAACATCACCGAAGAAATCGGCACGATCGACGGCAATATCGTGCGCCTGACCGCAGTGGTCGCAAACGACAGCCCCGAGGAGAAAGCGGCGACGGTGAAGTTCCGCGACACTTACAAGGGCGACAAATGGGACGGCGCGAAGCCGGACGGGCTGCTGGGTGAGGTTTCGATCACCGTGCCCGCGGGCGAGCAGCGCGAAGTGCAGTTAAAATGGGACAGCTCGGGCTATGCCTGGTTCGACGACGGGCGGCCGAGGTTCACCCAGCGCATCAAGGCCGAGGTCGAGGACAAGGGCAAGAAGGTCGACGACATGACGCGGAACCTGAAGGTCGCGCCGAAGCCCTTGGTGCTCGTGCACGGCCTGTGGTCCAACTGGCGAGCCTGGGAGAGCTGGCAGAACATCCTGACCACCAGCCACAGCTATGACTGGAAAGCCTTTCCCGTCGGCGAGAAGCCTGAACATGGCCGAATGAACACCGGCGATGAAATGGGCAATTTCGGGCCGACCAACACGATCGCGCAAAATGCCGTCGAGCTCGGCAATTATGTCCGCTACGCGCAGAAGGACCGCAATGCGTGGCATGTCGACCTTGTCGCGCACTCGATGGGCGGCCTCATCAGCCGGCGCTATATCCACGCGACGATGCCGACCTATCCCGACGGCAAGCCGCAGGTGTCGCATCTGGTGATGCTCGAAACGCCCAACAGGGGCAGCAGCTGCGCAGACCTGATCAGCATCCCGCTGGAACTCGCCGGACGGTCGATGGACGCGCTCCGCGAGCTCCGGCCGATCAACGTCCTGAGGTTCAATGCGGAGAATAACAACAGCAAGGGCGTGCCTTTCTCGGTCCTGGCCGGAAACCCGCTGCCGCCCGTCTGCCGGATGCTGAGTCGCAACGACGGCGTGGTCGCGGAGCCCTCTGCAAAATGGATCATCACGGACAATGAAACGCAAACGATCCTGCATACGAGCATGACGGGAACGGAACCTTTCGCCTCCTTCGTCAAGCCGCGCGTCGCCCTTGGCCCCGGCAAACAGGCCGCAGAAGGATCGTCGGCAGAGTCCGGCGGGAGCCCACGCGCGTCCGCCCGCCTCATGATATTGGGTGTTGAAAATTCCGACGACGCCATTTCGGTCATGCCCGACGTTTCAAAGGTCGTGACGATCGCCCCTGGGCAAATACTCGATGTCGCGATCCCGGTAAGCGATGCGAAGAACTTTGGGCTGACCTTCGTGGCCGCCAATACGATCTCGGCGACGCTGATCGATCATACGGGCGCGGTGGTGGGCGCCAGCCTGAGCGATACGCCCGAGGCAAGCCAGATATTTCGATCGATGTTCGTCGATAGGGAAGTCACCAAGGGCAAATGGATAGTAAGGCTCCAAAGCAAGGATCGCGCAGACCGCGAGGTCATCCTGTCGACTTGGTCCAATGCCGGGCGCAGTGACACCTGACGTTACAGGCTTGTCCGCGGCGAAGGGGATCGCTGTCCCCTGTTCCAATATGGTCGGCCATCCGTCGGCTGACCATTTGACGGGCACCAAATAGGTTTACCGTCCGATATTGTAGAATGTCGGAGGCATAGGCGCGGGCCGCGAGGAAAACCGCCCACCAGTCGCCTGACGACGGGGTGACAATTTTGCATGACCGGCGGCTTCGACTGGGTGCGGCCGCGCCGCCGGCAGATCGGAGGGAATCCGGCAACGCGCCGCCAGACGGGAAACCTTCTCGACAATATTTTCATACCGCCCTCTCTTCCGCACCTTCCAGGGTGACCTTTGCCTCCAGTTCGGTTTTCGAGCTGCCGCCAACAAGCAGAGTAAACCCGCCCGGCTCCACGACTGGCCGGAGATTTCGGTCCAGCAGCGCGAAATCCGACGCGCCGAGGACGAAGCGAACCTGCTTGATTTCGCCCGGCTCCAGCGGGACGCGCGCGAAGCGCTTCAGCGCCTTCACCGGACGCGTCGTGGTCGCCACATCATCCCGCAGGTAGAGCTGGACGACTTCTTCCACCGCGCGGATGCCAGCGTTCCGGACTGAAAAGCGAACCTCCAGCGGGTCGGTCCTATCAAGCCGCGTTGCCGATAACTCCAGCGCCTCGTAGGCGACGGGCGAATAGCCGAGGCCATGCCCGAAGGGGTAAAGCGGGGTCCAGGGCGCATCGACATATTTTGCGGTGTTCCGCTCGCTTTCGCTTGCAGGCCGCCCCGTGTTGCGTTGGTCGTAGTGAATCGGAATCTGTCCGACTGCTCGCGGAAAACTCATCGGCAGGCGACCCGAAGGGCTGACGTCGCCGAAAAGGATATCGGCAAGCGCATGTCCCGCCTCGACACCCGGATACCACGCCCACAGTATCGCGGGCGCGTGCTGTGCGAGCGCGTTGATCGTCAGTGGCCGGCCGGCAAAGATCACAGTGGCGACGGGTTTCCCCAGCGCAAGGATCGCCGCAGCCAACGCCTGCTGGTCGGGCGCGAGATCGAGCGCGACGCGGCTGCGTGCCTCGCCACTTTCATCCCAGTTCTCCCCGATGCACAGGATGACGGCATCAGCCTCGCGCGCCGCGGCAAGCGCTGCTTCGCCGCCGGATGCATGGACCACATGCGCGCCAGCGCCGAGCGCCGCTCCGATTCCCTCAAGCGGCGTGACGGCATCGCCGGGAACTCCAGTCGGCGCCCAAGGTCCCAGCATCGACCGGCGATCGTCGGCGAGCGGCCCGACGACGGCCACTGATCGCAACATCTTGGACAAGGGCAGGACATCGCCCTCATTCTGCAACAGCACCAGACTCTTGCGCGCGAGATCGCGCGCGGCAACGCGGTGCGCGGGACGAAGCGTTTCACGCTTCGCTCGCGCCGGGTCGCAGTTACGATAGGGATCGTCGAACAGCCCCAGCGCTGCTTTGATCGACAGGATGCGGCGTACCGCCGCGTCGACAAGCGCGACATCGACCTTTCCATCCCGAACCGCCGCCGGCAGCGCATCGACATAGATACTACTCACCATATCGATATCGATCCCCGCCTTCAGCGCAAGGATGCCAGCTTCCTCGTCGGTCGCCGCGACGCCGTGTGCAATCAGTTCGCGGATCCCCGTATAGTCGCTCACTATCAGGCCGCCGAAATGCCAGTCTCGGCGCAGCAGGTCGTGCAAGAGATCGCGATTGGCATGCATCGGTACGCCGTTCACCTCGTTGAACGCGACCATGATGCTTGCCACGCCCGCCGCGATCGCCGCCTGGAATGGAGGGTAATAATATTCGGCCAGCCTTCGCGCCGAAGCATCTGCGACATCATAATCGCGGCCCCCTTCGGCATCGCCATAAGCGACGAAATGCTTGGCGGTCGCAAGCATCGCATCGAAATCCGACAGCCGCCTGCCCTGAAAACCTCGCACCCTTGCTTCGGCAAAGCGGCAGGCGAGTTCGACATCCTCGCCCGCGCCTTCGACCACGCGGCCCCATCGCGGATCGCGCGTCATGTCAACCATCGGAGCATAGGTCCAATGGAGGCCATTGGCAGTTGCCTCGACGGCCGCGATCCGCGCCGCGGCCTCGGCCGCGGCCGGGTCGAAGCTGGCCGCCTCGGCGATCGGCACCGGAAAGATGGTCCGAAAGCCGTGGATCACGTCGTCGGCAAACAGCAAGGGAATGCCAAGACGGGTCTCGTCGACCGCAATCCGCTGGAGGCGTCGGGTCGTTTCGGCGCCGTAAACGCTGAGGAAGGAACCGATGCGACCCGCACGGACATCGGCTTCGCTCCCTGCGGGAACAAAGGGACCGGTATCGTTCTTTTCCCCGCGCGCCTGGGCAAGCTGCCCCAGCTTTTCGTCGAGGGTCATCCGCGCCAGCAACGCATCGATATCGACCCCCGCAAGGCGGGGCGCGGCTTTTACCCCCACGCTTGCCAGGACAATACTCGCGCCCGCGCCCGCGCCCATGAAATTGCGCCTGGTCGGCCGAATTCGCCGATCCGTCCTGCCTTTGGGCGCCATGTGCCCTTCCGATACTAGCGGACGGCGTCCGCGGGGGGACGCTTTCCCGTCTCTACCCAAGTCCTCAGCGCCTCCCACGTCGCGGCCGATTGCTCGGGGCTGAATCCGCAGTGCGTATAGCCCTCCACCCCGCCGACCGGCAGCGGCGCCTTCGTTCCCGGCACCGTATATTGGACAAGCCGCTTTCCGTTGCCCGCCGCCTTGACGATACGTCCCAACGCCTCGGACTGCGCATAAGGGACCAGGGAATCGATGCGGTTATGGATGGTCACCAGCGGAACGCGGAAGCGGCCGGTTGCCTGATGCCATTGGCGCGCTTTGGCAACCGCCGACGGATCGGCTTCCAGGCGCTGAACTTTCGCATTGAAGGCTGCGGCCTCTTCTGCGTTCATTTCGGAACTGGTGTAGACCTTACCCACGTTACCGTAGATGCTGCCGCCTAGCGTGCGGTTGAGGTCGTCCATCCCCAGCGTCACAGTCACCAGCGGAAAAGCGATCGACGCGGGTTCCGGCTCGAAACCACCGATCGAGGCAATCTGCTTGAGGATGAGCGCCTCACGCCCCTCGGGATTGTCCCCTGCCGCCTGCGCGAGCGCGAGAACCGGCGTCGCCATCTGGGCGATCCGGCCCCAGCGGAACGCCTCGCTGGTCGCCGCCTCACCCTCCGGCGGCTCCATCGGTAGCGCCGAACGAGTAAGATCATGCTCACCCGGCAAGGCGTAGGGCGTGCCTTCGGTCAGCAAATTATAGGCGGCGCGCATGTCGATAAGCTGTCCGAACAGGGTCTCCCAACCGTCGGTGACACCGCACGACGACATCGCTCCGGCAAACGCCTTGGGATTTTGTTCGATCAGCGACAGGGTAATGTTGCCCCCCATCGAGGTACCCGCCACGAGGAAGCGTTTCGCACCGAGTTTCGAGAGAAAATCGCGCAGGCGGAGGGTATTTTCCGTCGCAGTCTGAACGCCCATCCCCGCCTTGTCATAAGCGCTGTGCCCGGCAGCATAGCCATCGCGATACGCCTCGGCCAACACGCCGTTCGCGCCCGTTCCCTTGGCGAGCGGATCGACAGGAACGTCAACCGGCGTGCCGGGCGTCGAATAGCCATGGACGTAAAGCAGCGTCCCGCGATTCCATTTTGCGGGAAAGGCGACCGAGAATTGGTCGCCATCGAGTTTACCGGCGAGGATGAAACCGCCATCGGGCGCGGCGAATGTGCGCAGGCTGGTAGCGCCGAGTTCTTGCGCACTTGCCGCTAGCGTCGACTGGGTGGCCGTCAAAGCCACGGGCTTAAGTTCTTCGGCATACGCCGCCATCGGCGCAGCCAGAAAGACAAACCCGGGCATCAGGCGCACAAAGTAGCGGCTTTTGCTAAACTTATCCATAAATGCCTCCCGCCAACGTCGCATCGACGTCGGGCGTATCGCCGCGCGCCGCGAGCAGTTCGAGCGTCACGCCATTGGTCCATCCAAAACCGGTTTCGGTCGCATATTCGCCGCCCGATCCGGCGGCGCAGGTCACGACATCATATTTTTCGAGAAGCTGGCCGGTCGCATCATAATGCGCTTCAACCATCGCGAGCCAGCGCTCGGCGATATCATCGGCGAGCCCGGCTTCTCCGTAACGGCGAAGCCCGGCGATCGCGATCCACTGCAACGGCGCCCACCCGTTGGGGGCATCCCACTGCTGCCCGCTGTCGCACCCTGTCGTCATAAGTCCGCCCAGACGCAGCAATCGTTCCAAAGCGGCCGCCGTGGCGCGGGCCCGCTCAGCCGACGCGACGCCTGCAAAAAGAGGAAAGGCGGCGGCGGCCGTCAGCTGGTCCGAAGCGTGCCCGCTGTCGAGATCGAAATCGCTATAATGGCCCCCATCTTCATTCCAGAGATGGTGGGCGATGGCGCGAGCGCGAAAGTCGGCGCGCGCAGCGAAATCGCCGGCCAAACCCATCTCACCGAGCGCACGCGCGGACTCCGCGATGGCCTGTTCGAGACCGAATAGCAGGGCGTTGAGATCGACCGGAATCATCCGCGTCGTGCGGATGGTGGCCAGGGTCCGCGAATCCGCAAGCCAGCGCGAGCTAAAATCCCATCCGCTCTCGGCCGCCGCGCGAATGTCGCGCCAAAGCTCCCCTGCATCGCGCGAAGAGGCCTCCGCGGCGAGTGCGACATCCTCGCGCCAGCTTTCGTCGCGTGGTCGGTCGCTGTCATCCCAATAGCGGTTGAGCAATGCACCATCGGCCAGTCGGACGACGCGTCGCGCCTCGCCGCCGGGCGCAAGATTGTCGGCGCCTGCCATCCAGAAGCCATATTCCTTGCACATCCAGCCGAGCCGACGGCGGCGCCCTTCGACACTCTCGTCTCGCGACAGCCGAGCCATCAGGTAAAAAAAGGGCGGATGCGAGCGCGTGGCGTAATAGCTGCGCGTTCCGTTCGGAATATGCCCGATCCGGTCGAGCAGACTGCCGAAGTTGCCGACCATATTCTCGACCAGATCCTGCCGGCCCGAGCGCGCAAGGCCGAGCATCGTGAAGTAGCTGTCCCAATAATAAAGTTCCCGAAAACGACCGCCTGGGACAACATAGCTGTATGGCAACCACAATTCCGACGATCCCGGCGCGGGATCGTCCGACACCCGGGTCAGGAGGGGCCAGAGCGCCGTGATGCGCGCGACCAGCGGCAAGTGGTCTGGCTGTTGCGCCGTCCGTTCTTGTGGAACGTCGAAATTGTCGAGCACGAAGCGGCGTAGCCCGTCACCCGACGCCGGCTGTTGAGCCTGCCAGTCGTGAACGATCGCTGCGGGCGAGCGGCGCGGACGCGCGTCGGCAAAGGTCTTGGAATCGGGAAACACCCTCTCTTTCTGAACCGCGGCGAACAGCGGACCAAACAGTCCGGCGGGGGTATCGACGGCGCTCATGCAGCGGCACTTTCGATACGGCGACGCACGACGGGCAGCGCCAGCGCGACCAGCCCCATCGGCACCAACAGGAAATAGAAGGCGGCCGTGCCGGGCAGAGATTGGAAGAGCAGCCCGACGAGGAACGATCCGATGGTTCCGCCAAGCGCGGAAAAGATGACGATCAGCCCGATCATCGCCGCGTGGCGATGTCGCGGCAGCGCGCTCAGCACCACCGAACAAATGGTCGGATAGATGGGCGCGAGGAAAAGGCCGATCAGCGGGAACAGATAGGCTGCGAACGGCGCGTTCGTCCAGCCGACACCAACGCGCGGCTGTACGCCTTCAGCAAGCGGCAGCGCGGCGATGACGAGCAGCGCCAGCGCGATCAGGCAGGCGAGCAGCAACGGCAGCCATGCGACGCGACGAAGCACGAGCCCGGAGGCCAGCCGCCCGAGCGCGAGCGAGGCGACGAACAGGCTCGACATCTGGACGCTCATCGCCGCGGGAAGATGGAGTATTTCGCGGTTGAAGGTCGGAAGCCAAGTTCCCACGCCTTGCTCGATCAGGACATAGAGGAACAGCGTCGCCAGCGCCACGACCGTCGCGGGCAACGCCGCGAGCGCCGCCATCTCTTTCCAGCCGGCGGTCGCCGAAGGCCCCGCCCCCTCGATCGACGCCGCGCCCTCATCTAGCTGGATGCCCAGCCACCCGAGCGACGTCAGCACGCACAGTGCGGAGAGCAGCCAATAGACGCGCAACCAGTCGCCCTCGTCGATGAACCAGCCGAATAGCCAGGCGCCCGCGAGTACGCCGCCCATGAACACCCCCTCGACGAGCCCGGTAATGCTCGCATGGTCTGCGGGATCGCGGGCGAGAAGTCCGATCGACGAATAGGTCGCAATCTTGGTGATCCCGAACGAAACGCCGGTCATCACGAACAATGCCTGCATCGCCGCGAAGTCCGTGGCAAAGGAGGCGAGCAGACAGGTGCAGGCCATCAGGAAAAGCACGGCGATCAGCGCACGGCGATAGCCGAACGCCGGCACCGCCCCCACAAGCAGGAATGATGCCGCGACGACCGACAGATCCTTGCACGCCTCCAGCGTCGATCCCATCACCTTGGTTGCGCCAAAATGGGCGATCGATTGCAGGATGACGATGCCGACGCTGTTCATCAGCAGGCCGAGCAACGCATAGGTCAACGCCAGGGTTATGATCGTGCGCGTTCGCATCAGCGCGCCCGTCGCCCCAGATGCCGATCGAAGAAGGAGGCGATCAGTTGGTATGCTTCCGTGGACTCGGGCATGTCGGGCCAGACGAAGAAGGCGTGCGGCAGGCCGTCGAACAGATAAAGTTCACTTTCCACACCCGCCGCAGCGAGGCGGCGATGCACAAGCGTGAGCCCGCTCGCCGCAAAGTCGCGGCTGCCTGCGAGCAACAGCGTCGGCGGCATGGCCCTCACCTCCTCGGCAGATGTCAACGGATAGGCCGCTGTATCGTTTGCCGCGACGCCCTGCATGTAAGCGAGGGGCAGGACGTCGGGCAGCGCCGGAACCAGGAGCGCCGCACCGCCGGTGATCGGCCCCGCCAGATAGGGACTGTCGCCCGAATAGGGCGCGCCGGTCCCGCAAAAGGTGCCGATCGCACCCGGACGCGGCAGCTTTTGGCGGCGTATCCAGGCTGTGGTTTGCGCGGTAATCACCCCGCCGGCCGAACAGCCGTAGATACCGATATTCTCGGGCCGATAGTCCTTGAGCAGCGCCTTGTAGACCGCGGTCACATCCTCCGACGCCGCCGGATAGCGATGCTCGGGCGCGAGCCGATAGTCGACCGTGACCACCTTGACCCCCATCGTCGCCGCAATCGGGATTGCCTCGACCAACGCGCCGCCACCCGATCCCCACATGAAGGCCCCGCCATGGACGTTGATGAGGACACGGGTCCTGTTGCCCTTGGCAACGCCAGCCGTCGGCTCGACGACATCGACCGTGACGCCGTTCATCGTCAGGCGCCGTTCGCCGGTCTGAAAATGGCGGCGCATCTCGACCAGTCGGTCATCGTTATAACGGCCATAGAAAGCACGCTGCTTTGCGACGTCGCCGGCGATCTCCGCGGGCGCGGTGGCCTGTTCCATCCGTTCGAGAACTTGCCGCGCTTTATCGCTAAGCTGGTTCGATACCGGGAGGGTGAAGGCGGGAACCTGCGTTTGCGCCGCGACGGGCGAGGAGAGCGCAATCGCCGCCAGAATCAGCAACTTCCTCATTCTCCTTCTCCCAAATGAGCGACGAAAAAGCGTGCCATCACAGCAAAGGCCGCGTCGGTTTCAGGCGCGTCGATATAGGCCCAGAAGGCATGCGGCAGCCCGTCGAACACGACGAGCTTCGCGGGGGAACCCGCCGCGTCGATCGTGCGACAAAAGTCGGCGGTGCCGCTCAGCAGAAAGTCGCGTGTGCTTGCGAGACAAAGCGTCGCGGGCCAACCGATAAGATCACCGCGCTGCGGCGAGACGAGTGGATCGTCGAGGACCCGTCCACCGGTATAGAGGCGGGCAAGCGCATCGACGCCGGACGCATCGGCGAACAGCGCCGCGCTGTCGCCAACCGCCGACAAGTCGGCGGCGCCCGAGAAGAAGCCGAGCGCTGCAGGTTGCGGCAGCTTGTCGGCGCGCAACCGCGCGACGAGCTCGGCCGACAGGATCGCGCCCGCCGAGGTGCCATAAAGCCCGATCGCCTTCGGATTATGGTCCTGTAAAAGCGCGCGGTAGACGGCGACCGCATCGTCGACGCCGGCGGGAAAGGGATTTTCTGGAGCGAGGCGATAGCGCACCGCGACAACCCGATAGCCGGTGAGCGCCGCGACCGCCGCATTCTCGCTGATCGACCCCGCATCGACAAGGAAGCCGCCGCCGTGCAGGTTGAGGAGGATCGGTCCTTTCGCGGCGCCTCTCGCTGGCAGGAATATCCGCACCGGAACACCGGCGATGACGTCCTCTTTCATCGTCACACCATAGCGCGCGAGCCTCGGCACACCGATTTCCTGCTGGATCGCTTCCGCTCGTTCCCGGCGCCCCGCGATCGTCGCGGGTTCGGGCGGGCGGGCGTCATTGGCCGCAAGGCCCTCACGCGCCGCGACCGAGAGCGAGGTGGGCCACGGCGCGTTTACCAGCTGCGCGCATGCGGCCGGTGCGGCCGGTGCGAGCACCGATGCTGCGAGGAGAGCCAAAAAATAGCGGGTCATGTCCTTGCTCCACCATATCTGCAAAGAGCCGCGCGCTGGGCTTCGGCGTGCGACGAAAACTTTTGCAATCGCCCGCCCCCCATGCCCCGCCGCTGCGGCTCCCCACAGGAAAGATGCGGTTGCATTCAAATGACGCGAGTTCCACCGGCTTTTGCGATCGCGCCGAGGCGTTTTGCGCTGGGCTTGACCGTGCGCTTGAACGTCTGGCGATCGACCGCGACAAGGCCGAATTTGGGGCCGTAGCCCGATAGCCATTCGAAATTGTCGAGCAGCGACCAGTGGATATATCCCAGCACCGGCACGCCATCTTTCCGCGCCGCCTCGACCGAGGCGATCGCTTCAGGAATGAAACGCTCGCGCTCGGAATCGTCGGCCGCGTCGATGCCGTTTTCGGTCACCAGTACCGGCAGGCCGGTCGCCCGATGTGCATAGCGCACGACATTTCCGATCGCGGCGGGGAACCATTCGCCGCCGCCGGGCCGCCGCGGGACGTCCGCCGGGATTTCGACATCGCGCTCAGCTCCCACATAGGCGCGGCCATAGGTCTGAACGCCGATGAAATCATCCTTGTCGGTCACCGCGAAAAAGGGTTCGTATATGTCGGCGCGCTTGCGCTCGATCGCGCTGTTTTTCACGACGGCGACATTGTCCGGAATGGCAAGGCTGAGCCCGATCGGCAGGTCGCTACGCACCGCTCGAATCGCCTCGCGGCCCTTGACATGCGCGGCGGTGACGCCGGGGATCATCGGCATCGGATCGCCTGCATTAAGCAGCGAGAAGCGATCCGAGCCACAGGCCCGCGCCGCCGCCGCGACCGAAGCGGCCACCTTGTCGAGAAAGGCGGGCGGCGGCGGATTGGCCGACCAGCGACCGCCAAGCGCCAGATTGGGTTCGTTGAAGGTCAGCGCATGGCTCATGCCAGCAGCCATCGCGCGCGACACCTTGTCACAGTAGCGGGCGAAGAGATCCGGTGCGTCCCTGTTCTCCCACCCACCGGCCGCCGCGAACCAGCGCGGCGTCGTGAAATGGTTGAAAGTAACGATTGGCGCCAGCCCCTGCTCGCGGCAGTGATCGACGATGCGTGCATAATGATCGAGATAGGCTTGGCTGAACTGCCCCGGCGCAGGCTCGATACGTGACCATTCGACCGAGAAGCGATAGCAATTGAGGCCCAGTGCCTTGACGATCGCCACATCCTCGCGCCAGCGGTGCAGGCTGTCGCAGGCATCTCCGGACGGCTCAGCGAAAATAGTCGGCTGCACCTGCTCCAGCAGCCAGATGTCGGCATTGTTATTATTGCCCTCGACCTGGTGCCCCGCTGTCGCGACGCCCCACAGGAAGTTGTGGACAGTCGGCGCGGCGCGCACCGGGCTAGCGGCAGCCACTGCGACCGCCGCCGCGCCGAAGCCAAGCATCTGCCGCCGGTCGAGCGAGGACTGGCCGCCGGTCATCGCACCGCGTCCGGTCCTGGACGTTGGCCCGTACGCACCCACGCCCGCATCGCGTCGAAGGCATCGGCGTTCTGCTTGGGAGAAAAGCCGCAATGGGTATAGCCTTCAAAACCGCCGGGCAGCGGCATTTTCGTCGGCGGCACGGCGTATTGCGCGATCCGCGCACCATTGCCCGCCGCTGCTACGGCTCGCCCCAGCCCCTCGGATTGGGAGAAGGGGACCAGCGAGTCGATCGTCTGGTGGACGGTGACCAACGGCACGCGAAATTTTCCGGTCGGCTCGTGCCATTGCCGGGCGTAAGCGACCGCGCGCGGATCGGCGGTGTAGCGCTGCATGCGGCGGTTGAAATCGGCAGCCTCTTCGGCACTCATCTCGGGCGGCGCATAGATTTTTACGCTATTGTCGATCGGCAATCCCCCCATCGTCGCGACGATGTCGTCCATGCCGAGAACCGCAGCATAAATGGGTGCACCGATCGCCGCGGGATCGGGCGCAAAGCCACCAACCGCCGCAACCTGACGGATGATCCGCGCCTCGGCCCCGTCGGGCTTTGCTTTTGCGGCCTGAAAGAGCGCGAAAATAGGCATCAGGACCCGCATCTGCTGTTGTCCACGAAACGCATCGCCCGCCGTCGAGTCACCCGCAGGCGGCGCAGTCGGCAACCCCGAGCGGGTCAGGTCGTGCGCGCCGGGCAATGCATAGGGCGTGCCTTTGGTCAGCAAGTCATATGCGGCGCGCGTATCGGCGAGTTGCTGGATCAGCGGACGCCACCCCTCGGTCACGCCGCACATCGACACCGCTCCCGCAAAAGCCTTTGGATAGAGTTCGATCAGCGCCAGCACGATGCTGCCGCCCATCGATCCGCCGACGGCATAATGCCGCTTGGCACCAAGCCGCGTTGTCAGCCCGTGCAGCCGCATCGCATTCTTCGCGCCGCTTTCGGTTGCAATCCCCGACTTGTCGAACGCCGCGACGCCAACCGCGAGGCCTTCGTCATAAATATGCCGCAGCGCGCCGCCGCTTTCGGACGGTGCGGTCGGGTCGTCAGGCACCTTCGGGAGCGAGTCGGGCACCGCATAGCCCTGCCCGATCAGCACCGCCTCGCGATTCCAGTTCGCCGGGATCGCGAGCACGAAGGCGCGGCCCTCGATCCGGCCGTTGACGATCATCCCGCCCTCCGGCGCAGGACGGGTCGTCAAATCGGTCGCACCCGCCCGGCGGGCCTTGGCGAGAAGTGCTGCCTGCGCGGTGTCGGGAGCAAAGGCGGCCGTCGGAGTGGCGGGAGCAGTTGTCTGCTCCGCCTGCACCGGCCCCGAAAGCCCGATCGCCGTGGCGAGAAGAAGCGAGAGAACCGAACGCGTCACCATGGCGCGTTCAGAAGCGGTAGCGGAGTTGCACGCCATATTGCCCCGGCTCCCCGTAGATCGAATTGATGAAACCCGAATTATTATAGCCCGGATTGGCGGTGACCCGATATTCCTTGTCAAAGATGTTGGTGCCGAAGATCGCGGCATCGACGGGGGCGCCGAACATATTGTTCCACTCGAACCGCAGGTTGACGAGACCATAGCCCGCGATGGTGTCGAACGGCTGCGCTTCGGGCGTCACGCGCTGGCTCGACTGATAGGTCCAGTTGGCGTTGAACGCCATTTCGCCCACGCCTTCGACCGCCGGCAGGTCGATCCGCCCGTTGAGGCTGAACTTGTGCTTAGGCACGAACGAGAAAGGCGTGCCTGACAGGTCGCGGCTCGGCTGCGCCGCAGTCAGTGCCTGCGGAATTGCCGGGATCGCAATCGAATCATATTTTAGATATTTCGCCGAATTATAAGAATAGACCGCGCTCAGCGTCAGCCCCCGCACCGGGACGAGTTGGCCTTCAAATTCAAGCCCCATCACCCGCGCCTTTTCGGCATTGGTCAATATGTCCGAACCCGCGATCGACGCCCGCTGGATCACCTGAATGTCGTTATACCAGGTATAGAAGGCAGAAATGTTGGTCCGCGCTTTCGCCTCACCGCCAAGATCCCAGTCCTTCTTCACCCCGACTTCGAGATCGGTCACCTGCTCGGGGCGCACTGCAAACAGCGGATGCTGCTGGCCTAGAAACAGCGATACAATCGGGTTGCTCGCACCCGATTTGTAGCCGCGCCGCGACACGACATAGAGCAAGGTTTCGGGATTCGCCTGCCAGTCGAGGCCGATCTGCCATGTCGGCCCATCACTCTTGCCGCTGAAGGTCGGCGTCGTGCAATTGGGATAATAGAGGCTCGGGAAGCCGCCGGCGGCTACTGCCTGAAACGCGTCATAGGTGCAAAGATTGGCATTGAGGCCGATCACCTGCGCCGCCTGTGCGGGTGTGATCACCCCGAGAGCGGCAAGCCGGTTGAAGACCTCATAGCTTTGCGGGTCCTGATACGCCTGGATATCGCCGCCGAAACGATCCCATGTCCAGCGGAAGCCCGCGGTCGCAGTAAGATCGGGCGTAAGCTTATATTGCATCTGCGCATAAACCGCCTTGCTGCGCCCATCGACATGCGCGGTCGGCTGCAGGCCGAGCGCCGGCACAAGCGGTGTAGGAAGACCCAGCGCGGCCTGGAGCGCGGGAGGCAGGATCAGCGGGCCGCCGCCAAGGAGGCCAAGCTGCTGCATCGGGTTGACGGTCTGAAACGTCAGCGGCGACGGGGTCTTCTGGTCGAGGAAGAAGCCGCCCGCCTGGATGCGCAGCGTCCCGTCGTCATAACGAAGCTGCAGTTCCTCGGTAATCGTCCGGAGGTTGTTGTTGTAGCTTCCGGGATAGGCGCCAAGCAGGTCGGCGATCGGCAGCGGCGTTGAGTCGCGGTCGGTGGCGCTCGTTGATCGCGTGCGGGCATAGCTGAAGACATTCTTGAGCGTCAGCCTGTCCGAGAGGTCGAATTCGGTGTTGTTTAGCGCAAGAAAGTTCTTCGCCACCTCGCGCGTCGGGACGCTGAGCGCGGTGCTGCGAACCCCCCGCGCCTGCTGTTCGATCAGATAGGGCTGAAGCAGCGCCGCATAGGGACGGGCGGGATTGACCGCGAGCAGGATGCTGCCGCCGCCATGCTCTTTCACATCGACATAGCTGACCGACGTGTAGCTACGAATCGTCTCGGTCGGGTTGAACTGTAGCCCGAAACGCAGGCTATAATTATTGCGATTGAGATAGTCGAAGCCGGTGACGGCATCGCGAACGTAACCGTCGCGCTTGTCGAACTGTCCGGCGACCCGAATCGCCAGCACGTCATCGACGAGCGGAATATTGAGCGCTCCCTGCCCGCTGCGGCGATCGTAACTGCCAAGCGTCAGGTCGACATAGCCTTCGACCACGCCCATCTTCGGGTGCACCGGCTCGAGCAGCACCGCACCGCCAGTGGTGTTGCGGCCGAACAACGTGCCCTGCGGCCCTTTCAATACCTGCAGCGAGGCGAGATCATAGAAGCTGCCCGGACCGCTGACGCTTGTCGGAACTTCGGCGAAATAGCCGACAACCCCGGGCCCGCTGCCCGTGCCCGGGCCGCCGTTGCCGCCCATGCCGCGAATCGAATAGGTTTCCTGATTGCGTGCGACGTCGCCAAGGACCGACAACGACGGTGTGAAATTCTGGAGATCGGTGCCGTTGTTGACGCCCTTTTCGCGCAGGCTTTCCTGGCTGAAGGCGGTGATCGCAATCGGCACTTGCTGCGCGCGTTCGTCGACGCGGCGTGCCGTTACGATGATTTCGTCGAGACCACCCCCGGACGAATCGACCTGCGGCGCATCCTGCGCCAGGACCGGCGACGGAACGGCCACGAGCACCAACGGCGCGGCACCCCAGTAAAGCGACATCAGAAACTTGCGCGTGATTGCCATCGATCATCCTCCCTCGACGAGCTATGCCGCCCGTTCGCCTATTTGATAGTTTTTTATGAAATGCATTTCAACAACAAGTTTCATGATACCGTGATCGCGCATTGCGCACGGGGCACCTGTGCCATATGAACGGCGTATGGTGGCACAGAACAGCGATAGGATTGCGATACCACGCTCGACGCGACCGACGATGGAAGACGTTGCGCGCATTGCAAAAGTTTCAAAGCCAACCGTATCACGCGCCCTGAGCGGTAGTCCGCTCGTCAATGCCGAGACGCGTGAGCGCGTGCTCGCGGTCGCGCGCGAACAGGGCTATGCCCTCAATCGTCACGCGCAAAATCTGCGGCGCGAACGCGCCAACGCAATCGCAGTCGTGCTCGATTTCGGATCACACCGGCAAGGCGCAATCGGAGACCCCTTCATCTTCGAACTGCTCGCCGGCATTTCGGAAGCTCTATCGGTGCGCGATCTCGATCTGCTGCTCTCGCCATCGGGACTCGACACGGTCGAGGGCTTTGTCGATCTCTATCAATCGCGCGGCGCCGACGGCTTTATCGTGCTGGGACAGGGCACTCGCGATGCCCTGCTGCAAAAGGTCGCGCGCAAGAATATTCCCATGGTCGTATGGGGCGCAGTCAGCAAGACGAGCAGCTACTGTGCAGTCGGCAGCGACAATGACTTGGGCGGGCGGCTGGCGGGCGAACGCTTCCTTGCACATGGCCGCCGCCGCTGGCTGTTCGTCGGCAGTTGTCAGCATGAGGAAATTCGCCTGCGTTTCGAAGGGTTGCAGGCCGTCGCCAAGGCGAACCAAGGTATCAAGATCGACGTTCTTTCGATTGAATCCATGGCCTTTTCCGCAATCCACGATCAGGCAAACGCCTATCTGAAAGCCTGTGTCGATCCCCCCGACGCAGTCTTCGCCTTCTCAGATACCGCGGCGATGGCAGTTATCGGCGCGTTCAGCAAAGAGGGACATTTGACGCCGCGCGACTATTCGCTCGTCGGCTACAACGATATCCCGCCTGCGGCGCACTTCACCCCGGCCATCACCACCATAGCGCAGCAGACTGGCGTGGCGGGGGCGCTGCTGGTCGAAAAGCTGATGCAGACTCTGGACGGAAGTCGTCCGCGACCCGCGATATTGCCTACCCTGCTTGTCGCGAGGCAGACATAATCGGGCCGGACGGGGAAATCATCCGCCCAGGAACGAACAATGGCGCAGAAGCTGGGCGGCGGCTTTGCGATAGTTGACCGGACGAACCAAACATTCGAAGCGAGGTGCGTAATTGCCGCTCACCGGCCAATTGGCGAGCGTCCGCTTGCAGGTGACACGCGCGATCCATCGGAATGTCCAAGATCAGGCGCTTGATCGACGCGTTCGCCTGCTGGCCGAGCCATTGACCGAGAATTCTAGCGGCTGTTCCCGAAAATATTTGCCATTCAGTACTTCGACGAGACCAACGCCGTGATAGCCTTTGCGAGCATGTCCACATCGCCCCGCCCATTGAATAGCGCCGGCGTGATCCGAACGCACGCGCCGCGCGCCGGCCCCGTGCGATGCACCGAGAATATCCGGTGATCGTCGAGCAGACGCTTGGCGACCGGGACATTGTCCGCTTCGCTGATGCGGCCGGTGAGACGGAAAGATGTGATACCGCCGTGCAAACGAGGATCGGCCGGGGTTAATATGTCGATCCCCGGCGTCCCGCGCAGCGGTTCTGCCCAGAGATCGCGCAAATAGCGCAGGCGCGCTGCGCGCGCCGCATCGCCGATCGCGTCCTGAAAATCGAGCGCGGCAGGAACGGTGAGCTGTGCCGCGAAATCGACCGTGCCCGTGTGGACGCGCGCCTGGCTGGTCGCGGCAAATGGCGGCTCGTTGGCGATATCGGGGTCGATCAGGTCGATCTTCGCCTTGCGGATATAGAGTGCGCCGACGCCCAGCGGAGCACCGATCCACTTGTGCAGGTTCAGCCCGACGAAATCGGCGTCGAGATCGGGTAGCGAAAAGTCTAGCTGCCCCCAACTGTGCGCCGCGTCGACGATCGCATCGACGCCCCGCGCGCGCGCCATCGCCACGATTTCGCGGACCGGAACGACGAGGCCGGTCCGGTGGCTGAGGTGGGTGAGCAGGATCAGTCGGACGTGGGGATTCGCCTTGAGCGCGGCTTCGTAGCAGTCGATCAGTCCCTGATGCGTCGCGGGTTCCGGAAGCGCGATGCGCACCACATCGACGCCGCGGCTTTTCTCCAGCGAGTCACAGCACGCCTGCATGCTGTCATAGTCGAGGTCGGCGTAAAGCACCGCATCCCCGGCGTGCAGCCGGTTATACCCGCCGATGAGCGCTTTTAGCGCCTCGGTCGCGTTGCGCGTAAAGGCGATTTCTTCGGGCGCGACACCCAGCTTCGCCGCGACGCGCGCGCGCACCGCGAGAAGATCGGGGAAAAGTCCGCGGCGGGCATAATAGCTCGTTGCACGGTTCACGCGCCGGACGGCGGCTTCATATTGTTCGAGCACGGGCCGCGCCATCATGCCCCAATTGCCGTTCTCGAGCTGGATGATGTCCGGGATCACATCGTACTGCGCCGCAACCTTCGCCCAATAGGTCTCGTCGTCGGACCGCGCGCCCGCCGGCAGCGGCGCAGCGTCCAGCCGCCCCGCCACCGGCGCCGCCGCGGCGCCCATCAGCATCTGCCTCCGGTTGAGCTCCACGCCCGCTCCCTTCGCGTCAGAAATTGATTCCGAGGCGGACATAATATTGGCCGCCGTCGGTGTCATAGGGGGCGTTTCGCGAATAGATGAGCCCGCGCACTGCTTGGTTGGTCGCCTCGTCGGGGTAGGTGTCGAAGATATTCTCGGCCCCCGCGCGGATCGACAGATGATCGTTCAACTGGACGCTCGCCGACAGGTCGAACATCACCATCGATCCAAAGCGCTGGAAGATGTCGCCCGTCGCATTCCCGCTGACGTCGGTCCACGCGCCGTAATAGCGCGCGCGGCCCTGCAATCCGAAACGGCCGATCGTATAGCCCAGCGAAGCAGTGCCATTATGCTTGGGCAAGCGGTCTTCGAACAGGATCCGCTGCGTCTCGTTGCCGATCGACGCGCTGGTGCCGCTCGTCACCCGGGTCTGGTTGTAATTATAGGCAAGGCTAAGATCGACCTTGCCCGGACCCAGGTCGCGCGCATAGGCAAGCACGACATCGATCCCTCGCGTGCGCGTATCGAAATCATTGGTGAAATAGGTGACCGCCGTGAAGCGCTGCGGATTGGGAAGGTCGGCGGGTACCGCAAAGGTCCTCGACTGGCCGAAGCGATCGCGCAGCTTGATCTGATACAGATCGACGCTGCCCGTCAGCCCAAAATCCGACTGGAAGGTCAATCCGGCGGTCAGCGTTCGTGACTTTTCGGGCGTCAGCGGCTTCGCGCCCAGGGCGACCGCGATGGGATCGGACGGCGACAAGCGACCGGTATTGAAAATCTGGAGTGTCGTGGTGTCGAGGCCCTGCGTCGTGCTCACCGCATTGAGCTGCGCGGGTGTGGGCGCGCGGAAACCCGTGGACCAGGTTGCGCGTAGCGCCACACCGCCAAGAGGTTCGAGCCGCGCCGAAAGCTTGTAATTGAACGTGTCGCCAAAGGCCGAGAAATCCTCATATCGCCCCGCCGCGCCGAGCGTCAGCATTTCGGCGGGTCTGACCTCGACATCGACATAACCGGCGTAGCTCGTCTGCGACCACTCCCCCGTATTCAGCAGGCTGAAGCCCGGAAAGCCGTTGCTGTTCGGCGCCAGTCCCGTCGCCGCGCCCGGTCCGATCGCATAGGAGGCCGGATCGCCGGGCCGGATCGCGTAGGTCTCCTTGCGCCGCTCGGCGCCGAACGCGATGTTCGCGGGCTCGATCAGTCCCAAAGGCAAGCGGTAGACGAAATCGGCGTTCAGGTTGAACTCGCGCTGGCGCAAGCGCCCGAGATAAAAGCTCGTCGGGCTGTCGGGGCCAAGCGAAGCATTGAGCGACTCGCTCAAATTATAGTTGATGCGGCTGCGGCCGAGCGACGCGCCGAGGTCATAGGTGAAGGCATCGCCAGCCTCGCCTCGCAGACCACCCGCGGTCTGGAAATCGTCATATTCGGTGCCGAAACGCGGAGTAAAGCCGGCGGGATAAAGACTTGTGAAGCTGAAGCCGGGGAACGCCGTGCTCGGATTATAGACATTTGCGGTGCCCGCAGGGTTGCGCCAGTTGAAGTCGGTGACCCCCTCCCCGTTGGTCATCGTCCCGAACGCATAGAGCGTCGCGCGGTCGGCGATTTCATAGTGGGCGTTCACGCTGCCGCGCACCGACCTGAGGTCCGGCTGGCCCCAACGTTGCACCGGGTTGGGCACGTCGATATCCGGGTTTGCCGCCTGGAAGGCTTCGGCGTCCGGCCGCTGCCGCGTGCGCGAGGTCGCATCGGACTTCGCAAATTCGCCGGTAAAGACGAGCGTTCCGCGGTCGCCAAGCGCCACGCCGCCCTGCCCGCCGGTCTGATAGCTCTGGCCGTCGCCTTCATAATAGCTCGAATATTGGCCGAAGGCGGCCATGCCGGGTTGGTCATCGAGAATGATATTGATGACACCCGCGATCGCGTCCGATCCATATTGCGCCGACGCGCCGTCGCGCAGCACCTCGATCCGCTTGATTGCAAGGTTGGGGATCGTCGCAAGATCGGCCGCCTGCGCGCCGCGCGTGCCGAGCAGCGCCGAGCGGTGATAGCGCTTGCCGTTGACGAGAACGAGCGTCTGGTCGGGCGACAGGCCGCGCAGCGTTGCCGGACGGACGAACGCCTGACCGTCTGCCGCCGGCAGGCGCTGCACGTTGAACGAGGGCAGGAGCTGGGCGAGCGTATCCGACAGGTCGTTCGATACGCTGCTGTCGATCGCGCGGCCCGACAGGACGTCGATCGGCGCCAACGTGTCGAACTGGGTCCGCCGCGCGTCGCGCGTGCCGGTGACAATGATCGTTTCGCCCTCGGCGCTTTCGGTATCGATCGGAGCCGCCTCTTGGGCAGAGGCCGTTGCAGGCGCAGCAAATTGCAGCGCGACAAGCGCGCAGGCGGTGAGACTTTTCATGGATGCTCCTTGGATCTCGACGGGGAGAGTTATGTTTTGATTGCCGTCGCGCCCTAAGAATTCATTGTGACAAACAGGTGTCTATATATGCATGCAGAGGGGCCGAGCTGCCCATGGGCAGATGACCGCCGGGACAGTCGAAACATCATCGATTGATTCGACGATCTGGGCGTGCGTCGCATGGCGTGAATCGGAAATCAAAAGCTGGATGGCCGGACGGCGCGCATCCTGAAGTCCGGGCGGACGCTGCCTCGACAAGCCGAAACCCCGTCCGCCGCCTGGCCCGCCGCAAAAGCGCGGAACGGCTTTTGCCCTGGACCGACGAGGAAACCGCCGCATATGAAAAGAGATGTCCCGTCGGCGCTCGCGAGCGACTTGCCTTTGCCCTGCTCTTGCACGCCGCCGTGCGCCGGTCGGACATGATGAATACCGGCCCCCCCAAACCGCGAAGGCGACCAACTGAGATTGAAGCACGAAAAGAACGACAGCGACACGTCGATACCGATCGCGACGAGTTGGCAGCGGCTGTCGCTCCATGCGAAGAACCACAAGGCCCCTATCTACAGACGATGCACGGCACGCCCAATACGGCAGATGGCTTCGGCAACAGGTTTCGCGAGCGCGGGATCGAGGTTTGATCACGACGAAGGGCGCCGGTGACCGGCGCCCTCCACCCTGCCCTTAGGGAAGGCAGTTTTACTTCTTCTGCGTATCGCCGACGCCGGTTTCGGACGGGGCGATTTCGCCATTGTCGTCCATCGCATTGGCCTTTTCCTCGCCCTGCTCTTCGACAATATCGGCTTTCTGTTCCATCGCTTCCTTGGCGGGACCTTCGGGCATGGCATCGGCCTGATCATCGATCGCGTCGGCCTTGGCTTCGGCCTGGTCCTCGACCTTGTCGGCGGCGGGGCTCTGGCAGGCGCCGAGCGCCAGTGCCGATGTGGCGGCCAGGGTGACGAACAGCTTTTTCATCGAAACTCTCCCTCTGATGACTGTCTCGCTAACGCAGCACGTCCAAGAGGGTTGCACCGCGCGATTATCGCCGCGATGCCACGATGCGCGCGATCATGTCCTCGTCGCGAACGCGGCGCCAGCGCGCCTCGACGAAGCTGTGGATGCCGAAGAGGAAAAGGCCTGCAGCAACGAGCAGATAAAGAGTCGGATTGTCGGTGAGCGCCGAGAGCGCGTCGCCGAGCCCCTTGACCTCGCCGGCCGCACCGAACCATCCCGCGCGCACGAGCGAGACGCCGATGACGGCGAAGACGACGGCGCGCGCCGCAAGCCCTGCGCGCCCGACCGGCACGGCCCATGCGGGCGCACCCGCATCGAGATCCCGGGCGAACTCTCTGGTCCATGCCCCGATCGCCTGCTTCGCAGCCGCCGCGAGAAAACCCGCCCCGACGACCCCAAGCAGCACGCCGCCGAGCGGCAGGTCGAGCAGCATGACTGCCGCTTCCTTTTCGCGGTCGTTCTCGGCGCCCTCGCCGATCGCGAGGGGAAGCGCCGCCCAAGCCAGAATGAAATGGGCGACGCCGCTCGCGGCATAGCCGGTTCGCACGGCGACGCCCTTCGCATCCTTGCCTTTGTTCTCGCTGTCGAGCGCCGCGCCGTAAAGGCGATAGGCGCCGTAAAGCGCGAGCCCGATAGCTAGCAGGACCCGCAGCATCGTGCCGGCCGGCATGTCGCGAACCGACCGGAACACCGCTTGCGGGCTGGCATCGGTGGCCGCCGAACCGGTGAGCGCGATCCACGCGAGCAGACAATAAACCACGCCGCGCGCGAACCATCCCGTCCGTGCGAAAGTCTCAAGGCGTGCGAGCCTGTCCATCATGAATATCCTCAAGAAGGTCCCGGCAAGCGAACGCTCGTCGCCCGGCGCAGTTCCTCCCGCCCGCGCGACCAGGCGAAAACCGTCAAGACCCCACCGGGGCCAGTGCCCTTCCCGGCCGCCTCACAATCGGCATAACGCCGCAAAGGTCCGAAAGCGATGAAGGTTGCTTTCGGGATCGAAGCGCGCAGCTCCAGACCTCAGCTTCGCGCAAAGGCATCGGCCACGAAATCGCGCCCGGCGCGAAGACCGACGGGGTCGACGCTATGCCCGACGCCATAAGAGATATGCGTCTTCACCTCGACCCCCAGCCGCGTAAGCTGGCTTTCCGACAGGTGAAGGGCCGCGATCGGAACGACGGGATCGGCTGTGCCATGCACCAGCAGCACCGGCGGCGGCGTGGAGACGCGATGGCCAAGGTCGGCCGCGCCCGCGAGCATGCCCGAATAGCCGACGATCGCGGCAACGGGGCGCGGCCGCCGCAGCCCGATCTGGAGCGCCATCATCGTACCCTGGCTGAATCCGACGAGGGCAAGATCGGCCTCGGAGAGATCATATTGCGCGAGCTTCCGGTCGATGAAGGCGTCGATCGCGGGCGCTGCTGCTGCGGCGCCTGCAGCCAATGCCGACGGCGCGAAACCCGACAGACCCCACCATTGATAACCTGTCCCCATCATCGAGCAGCGCTGCGGTGCGTGCGGCGCCAGAAACAAGGTATCGGGGAGCGCGTCCTGCCACGGCGGCGCGAGCGATATCATGTCCGAACCGCTCGATCCGAACCCGTGAAGCAGGAGCACGATATTCTTCGGGGCCGCGCCAGAACGGGGCTGCAAGCTGGCGCCATTGACGATCCTGGACACGGCATTCCTTCATCATTGTGGGCAAGATTTGCCAAGTGGTATCGCCCGGCGGCCCCGCAAGGTTCACCAAGCCCCTGTAAAAATCCGGTTCACGGTTTTCCACCCGTGGCTGTATGCGCCGGTCCGGGGGGACCGCGATCGGAACAGGCAAACGCAGGCACTTTTGCGCGCCCCTCGATTCTCACGCTATAACGCTTCCGACGTTCGGGCGTGAGGAACCATTCGGCCGCTATTCGCGATCATTCGTTCCAACTCAGGATAAGCCGGCCGGCGGCCGGCACGACATAATCGATGCGATCGCCCGTCTCGCTGCAAGGCCGAGGGCGATCGCCGTCGACGGTCGCGACATTGGTCGTGGGCAGCGCTCGCCGGCCCGCGCGGACGAAAGACAGGCGCGCCGTGAATGTCTCGAGGCGGTCGAGCCGGATCGAGATGATGTGCTCGCCCGTTCGCTCGCTCGTTCGGATGAAGTGGTCGCAATAGAGGAGAAACGGCGCGCCCTCGACTTTGTGAAATGCGGACGTCGCGAAGATGAAGGCAGCACCCGCGCCATAGATTTCCTGTCATGATCGACAGACCGGGCAGGGTCCCGAAATCGGTGAGCAAATACCTCCGAACCTGGTCCGGCCTCAAAAATCGACATAACCTGGGTTAAATGAGGTCCGCATTCCGGCACAGTATGACTTCGGCGCTGCAACCCCGCCTGTTGCCGGGTGTTGGGCTTGGTAGAATCTTAGCCCTCGGCCACGCGATTGGCACAGCGCTTTCGAGCGCATGACCCGCCGGCCGAAGGGTCGGCAGCAAGGTGCAGCAATGCAGGATATTTTCCAGCACGGGAACATGATCGGGTCACCCCATCCAGTCGCCCCCTCTTTGCCTCCGGCCGCACCCTGTATCGGGCGCGACCGACCCCCCTTTTCCCCCTTCGATGATTTCGGCATCGAGATCCCACGCGGGAACGACCGATGATCCAGCCCGTCATCCTGTGCGGCGGGGCCGGTACCCGCCTATGGCCCGCATCGCGCGGCGCGCGCGCGAAGCAATTTCTCGACATCGTCGGCGAAGACAGCCTGTTTGCCCGCACGCTCGACCGCGCGGCAGGTCCCGGCTTCGCTGCACCGCTCGTCGTCTGCGGCGCCGCGCATGTCGACATGGTCCGCCAGCAATCGCGAGGACGCCGGATCAGGCTCATCGTCGAACCCGCTGCGCGCAACACCGCGGCAGCGATCGCGCTCGCAGTCGCATCGGCGACCGATGACACCCTGCTGCTTGTGATGCCGAGCGATCATATCATTGCCGACGTCCCAGCCTTTCGCGCCGCGATTACAAAGGCGGCGGACCTCGCTCGCGATAGCTGGCTTGTCACGTTCGGGATCACTCCCGACCGCCCCGACACCGGCTTTGGATATATTGCGAGCGGAGTCGCGCTGGGGGACGCCGGCTACGCGGTCGCCCGCTTCGTCGAGAAGCCGCCGCTCGCCGAGGCCGAAGCCATGCTGCGGCAAGGCGGCCATAGCTGGAACGCCGGCATCTTCCTCTTCGAGGCCGGCCGGATGCGCGAGGCGATGCTCGCCCATTGCCCCGCAATATACCGCGCTGCCGAAGCCGCCACCGCGAATGCCGTGCATGATGGCGACGCCGTACTCGCGGCGCGCGAACAGTTCGAACAGGCGCCGGCGGACTCGATCGACTATGCCGTCATGGAAAAAGACGACCGCGTCGCCGTCGTTCCGGTTTCGATGGGCTGGTCGGACCTTGGCAGCTGGCAGGCCGTCCACGCGATCGCCGGATGCGACGAGGCCGGCAATGCGTGCACCGACGATCTCTTCGCCTATGACAGCCGCGGATGCTTCGTTCGCGCGCCCGGCAAGCGCGTGTCGCTCGTCGGCATGGAGAATGTGGCGGTCATCGTCGACGGGGACGATATTCTCGTCATGCCGCTCGACCGCTCGCAGGATGTCCGTGCCGCGGCGAGTGCGCGCGGCTGAGGCGCTGAGAAAGCGGTCGCATTTCAAAGGCCTGCTGCGGATGACATCCAGTCGACGGGGCGGCGCCCGACCGACCCTCCAGTAAGGCCTGGCAGCGATGCGCGCGCTAATGAACCAGCGGCCCCGATCCCGATGCCACTCCTCCAGCGATACGTCGGGATATTCATCAAAAGCGTGCGCCCGCGGATCGAGTTTCTAAGCCGCCTCGATCCAATCGGCGCGGTGCGTCAAATGGCTCCGGTCATGCGCGCTGGCCAAGGCATCGGCCGCCCGGTCGAAGGCGAGCTTGGCATGATACCGCGCACAGGCGGAATAAAGGGCGGGATTCCCCTTAGCGAGCGCCTCGAGCGCGAACTGGAGCCGCAACTGGACCTCGATCAGCGCCGCGCCGTCGCGCGCGATCGGATTGAAGAAATCGTCGAACAGATCGCTTGTTTCCAGATCGCGCGCGTACAGCCGCTCGAAACATGGCAGTTCCTGATCGGCGCGAGCATCCGAATAGGCCTGGAACACCCGCAAGCCTGCGCCGATCACTTCGATTGCTGTCCCGGGGTCGTTCACGGCAGGCGATAAAGCCCGCGACGCGATCTCCGACAGAACGATCAGTCCAAAGCGCGGATCCTGATCATATTCGCGATCGGTATCGACCGTGAAACAAGCGGCGATCGCTTCACGGCACTCGGAACCCTGCGCCGGAAAGACGTGCGCCACCTTTCGTACGCCATGGATGAACGATCCGGGTAGAACCGCGATATGAATCGTCACGTCATAATCCGTCGCGATGTCGTTGAGCGCCGACATGTCGATATGCTGGAGATAGCCTGTGACGCGGCAGACGACGGGGGCGGCGCCTTCGGGGACCGGCGTCCACGTGCGGGCGCCGAGCCTCGGCAAACCGCCCCATTGCTCGGCAGGCCCCCGCGCTGCCTTTTCGACGCGCTTGATCGTATCGCCGACGCGGCCGAATTTGCCCAATTGCTCGATCCAGCGAAGCAAGGTCGCGGTGATGATGAAGAGAACAGCCAGCGTTGCGACGAACAGGATGACGCGTCCCTGGTCGCCATACACACCGGCGGCCACACCGATGATGCCGACGATACTGAACAGGAAGCTTCCGACGAAGGTCGCGAGCGTGTTCTGGGCGACGGAATCGCCCAGAAGCAGCTTGGTCGATCGCGGCGTCACATTGGACGCCGCCGCCGAATAGGCCGATACCATGATCGAAAGCGAGAATGTGGTGACCGCAAGCATGCTGGCGGCGAGAATATTGAGAATATTGTCGACCGAGCCTGCGGCTAAAGTGAGGTTGATGTCGTAGGGTATATAAGGCCCGGCGACCGCCGCCAGCAATGCGGTACCCACCGCGGCCAGGCTGAACATCGTGGCGCGGACCCAGATTTGCTTTTTGAACTGCCGGAGCAGCCAAGTCGTGCGGCCGATGATGGATATGTTGCCGTCGCTCATGGCCACAGCTCGAGACCGCCGGTGAAAAGTCGCGGTCGCCCGCTTCCACGCGGTCGCGCTCGCTGCATACGATCGGCGCGATGCTTGGGAAACTGATCTTGAAAACGCACGTCTTGAAGCCCCCTCATTGCCGCAAGGAACAGCCTCGGAATGCCCCCAGCGCGAAATTGTTCCCGTCCTCGGCCTGTCGGGAGCGCCGCCAGCGGGGTCGAGTCCTCGCGCTTGGGACCCGAATCTGCAGAAATAACGACACGGCGAGGCTACGACCGCCCATGATCGCCAGCGGGCTGTCGGTGGGTAAACCGACGGCTGCGAACGCCGCTTGGTCAACCAGATGGATCGTTAACGTATTGGCGATGACCGTTGATCTTCACAGTGACAGGCTGTCTAATCATCCGGCATAGGCGAACTTCCGGTCGAACATCTGAAGAACGGGGTCATCGCCGGCAGGCGCAGGGGAATAGACATGGACGGACTCGCGATCACGCCATTTGATGCGGCCGCGATCCTGATCGTACTCGCGGCGGCATTGGGTTACGCCAACCATCGTTTCCTTCGCCTTCCGACAAGCATCGGCCTGACGGTAATGGGCGCTATTGCGTCCTTGCTGGTCGTTGGACTTGATCGCGTGCTCCCTGGAAGTTCGGTCGCCGGCGATATTGTCGCCTTCATCGCCGGGATCGATTTTCATTCGGCGCTGATGGACGGCATGCTGTCCTTCCTGCTGTTCGCCGGCGCGTTGCACGTCGACTGGAGCGAGATGCGGCGCGGTCGCTGGCCCATTCTCGTGCTCAGCACCATCGGCGTCCTGATTTCCACGATTATCGTGGGGGTGGGCTTTCAGTTCGTTGCCGGACTTGCGGGTTTTGCCATCCCGTTGATCTGGTGCCTGCTATTCGGCGCTCTGATCAGTCCCACCGATCCCGTCGCGGTCATGGGGATCATGCGCGAGACCGATGTGCCGCCGATGCTTCAGGCGACAGTTGCAGGCGAAAGCCTCTTCAACGACGGAGTCGGTGTGGTGGTATTCGCGATCATTCTGTCTGCGGCAATGAGCGGCGAAGCGCTGTCGCTGTCCCAGGGCCTCTCGATGTTTGCTCTCGAGGCCGGAGGCGGCATCCTGCTTGGTCTCGTGACCGGATGGGTCGCGTTTCGCGCCATGCGGTCGATCGACGATTATAAGACCGAGGTGATGATCAGTCTCGCGGTCGTCATGGGCGGCTACGCGCTCGCTAGCCAGCTGCATATCAGCGGACCGGTGGCGATGGCGGTGGCCGGGCTCATCATCGGCAATCATGGTGTCGCCCACGCAATGAGCGACGTGACGCGCGACTATCTCCTCAAATTCTGGGGGCTGATCGACGACATATTGAACGCGCTCCTGTTCCTGCTCATCGGTCTCGAAGTGGTGACCATCCCTTCCGACGCGCGGCTTATCCTTTTGGGTCTCCTGACCATCCCGCTCATCTTGGTGGCGCGCGGTGCGGCCGTGTTGCTGCCGCTGACGGCGATGCGGCCGTTTCTGTCGCTTGGCCGCCTGGCACCTATCACGCTGATCTGGGGCGGATTGCGCGGCGGCATCTCGATCGCGCTCGCGCTTGGCCTGCCCGATACCCCCGAGCGGCCCTATATCCTTGCGGCCACTTACATCGCAGTGCTGTTCTCGGTCATCGTCCAAGGCGGCACGATCGGGCGCGCAATTAAGCGCCGCGGAACAGCGGCGGAACTGGCATCGTCAGCTCAGACGGGGCGATAATCGGGCTGATCCGTGCCGCTCCGACAGCGCCGTGAAGCGTCCGGCACGCGGCGGCGCCCCTGCCCTGTCAGTCGATCGCCCGGATGATATCAGCCGCGCGCCATTCGGCGGGTCCGATCAACGCGTCATGCGCAATCCGTACCGAATGGAGCGCGGCTTCGATCTGGCGTCGCCACATGGCCAGAAAATCGAACAGCACCGGAAAGTCCGGCGGAAGATCATAATCCTGCCAGACGTACAGCTGGAGCAGCGAGGGATGATCGGGCCGGTAATAATGGATCTCGGCGGTGGTCAGGCCATAACCATCCAACTGCGCGATCAGCGCCCGGTCGGTCATGGCGCACGCGCCTCGCCGCCGTCGAGCGAGCGGAGCGCCGCGAGCACATCGTCGACCGGCACGGCACGGCGCGCGCCGGGCGGCTTGCGGAGCGCGGGCTTATTGCGGACCGACGCACGATCCGATGCCCAGGATGCAAGAAGAGCGCGCTTGACCTCGGGCTCGAGGCTCGGGTGATGCGCCACGTCAAAGGGGTGAAGAAAACGGGAAAATGGCTCGGACATGATCGTGCCTCCTTCCTTGTCGTCATTCCTTTCTCGCCGTGCGGCAAGGCGCCGCAGGACAGATTTTGGGAGCGAAGCGAGTCGAGTCAAGAGGGTTCGGGCCGTTGAAAAGCGGCATATGATTCTCGCTAGAGCCGTCATCAAAAAATTTTTCGCCGGCCCTCTTGAAGCAAAAAATTCCGCTTCCTAGCTCATCGGCGCCGCGCGTCCCGGACAGGCGCGCGGTCTGTATCATATCGTTATGCAACATGGAGGTTATGCATGCATTTCCGTCCCTTGCACGACCGTGTGGTCGTCCGCCGCATCGAAGCCGAGGAAAAGACCTCGGGCGGCATCATCATCCCCGACACCGCCAAGGAAAAGCCGCAGGAAGGCGAAGTCGTCGCCGTCGGCCCGGGCGCCCGCGCCGAAGACGGCACGGTCACGGCGCTCGACGTCCAGGCCGGCGACCGCATCCTGTTCGGCAAATGGTCGGGCACCGAGGTGCGCATCGACGGCGAGGACCTGCTCATCATGAAGGAGAGCGACATCCTCGGCGTGATCGAGCAGGCCGCGGCGCTCAAAAAGGCGGCATGACACCGCATCCATCCAGCAACTGAAAGGGCATCAATAAGGAGGTAGAAATGGCTGCCAAGGAAGTGAAATTTGCGTCGGACGCGCGTGATCGCATGCTGCGTGGCGTGGATACGCTTGCGAATGCAGTGAAGGTCACACTCGGCCCCAAGGGCCGCAATGTCGTGATCGAGAAAAGCTTCGGCGCGCCGCGCATCACCAAGGACGGCGTGACCGTCGCGAAGGAAATCGAGCTTGTCGACAAGTTCGAGAATATGGGCGCGCAGATGCTGCGCGAGGTCGCCTCGAAGCAGAACGACAAAGCCGGCGACGGTACGACGACCGCAACCGTGCTCGCCCAGGCGATCGTTCGCGAAGGCTCGAAGGCGGTCGCCGCCGGCATGAACCCGATGGACGTCAAGCGCGGCATCGATCTTGCGGTGACCAAAGTCGTGGAGGACCTCAAGGCGCATGCCAAGTCGGTCGAGGCGAACAGCGAGATCGCGCAGGTCGCGACCATCTCGGCCAATGGCGACGAAGAGGTCGGCCGCATCCTCGCCGAAGCGATGGAGAAGGTCGGCAATGAGGGCGTGATCACGGTCGAGGAAGCCAAGAGCCTCGCGACCGAGCTCGAAACGGTCGAGGGCATGCAGTTCGACCGCGGCTACCTCAGCCCCTATTTCATCACCAATGCCGAGAAGCTCAAGGTCGAGCTCGACGATCCATACATCCTCATCCACGAGAAGAAACTCTCGAACCTGCAGACCATGTTGCCGCTTCTCGAAAGCGTCGTGCAATCGGCCCGGCCGCTGCTCATCATCGCCGAGGATATCGAGGGCGACGCGCTGGCGACGCTCGTCGTCAATCGCCTGCGCGGCGGCCTCAAGGTCGCGGCCGTCAAGGCGCCGGGCTTCGGCGACCGCCGCAAGGCGATGCTCGAGGATATCGCGGTCCTCACCGGCGGCAATGTCATCAGCGAAGAGCTCGGCATCAAGCTCGAGAGTGTGACGATCAACATGCTGGGGCGCGCCAAGAAGGTCGTCATCGACAAGGACAACACGACCATCGTCGACGGCGTCGGTGCGAAGGCCGACATCGACGGCCGCGTCGCACAGATCCGCCAGCAGATCGAGACGACGACGAGCGACTACGACCGCGAGAAGCTCCAGGAGCGGCTAGCCAAGCTCGCGGGCGGCGTCGCGGTGATCCGTGTCGGGGGCGCGACCGAGGTCGAGGTCAAGGAGAAGAAGGACCGCGTCGACGACGCGCTCCACGCGACGCGCGCGGCGGTCGAGGAAGGCATTCTTCCCGGCGGCGGCATCGCGCTGCTCCGCTCGCTGAAGGCGCTCGAAGGCCTCAAGGCCGCGAACGACGACCAACAGTCGGGCATCGACATCGTCCGCCGCGCGCTGCGCGCGCCGGCGCGCCAGATCGCCGACAATGCGGGCGAGGACGGCGCATGGATCGTCGGCAAGCTGCTCGAAAGCGAGGAGTATAGCTGGGGCTTCAACGCCGCGACTGGCGAGTATCAGGACCTCGTCAAGGCCGGCGTCATCGACCCGGCGAAAGTCGTGCGCACCGCGCTGCAGGACGCCGCGTCGGTCGCCTCGCTGCTGATCACCACCGAGGCGCTCGTCGCCGAGCTGCCGAAGGAAGAGAAGGCCGCGCCGATGCCGGCGATGGACTTCTAAGCAATCGGAGGGCGGCGATCTTCGCCGTCCTCCCACGTCTTGGCGAGAAGGAGAATGAGGGAGATACGTTATGCCCTTTGGCGGACAAAGCGTTCGAAGCTGCGCAGTGCAAATCAAGCTTCAGCACGGCAGGCAAGCCGCCTTCCTTGTCGCCCGTCAGGCTCGGTGGGCGCGCGAGCGCGGCAATGACGAAGAAATCGCGTTCTGGGACGCCGTCCAAGAAGACCTGGGCCGAAATCTCTCGCGCCACTGAGGAGGACTCCGCACACGAGGAACTCCGGGTGCCCGCAACGTGATTGGGCAACAGGACTGACGACGCCGATTGGTCGCCGACAACAGGCGCTTGATGTGAGCTGCAACAGCTTCACAATTATAGGGGCTTTGGGGACGTGATACGATCCCGGCCATCGACGGTGCCCCAGCTCACTCTCCCGTGCGCCGCCAGCATCGCCGCGTGCCGACAGCGATCGACGCATCTTCCGCCTTCAGGCAGGAAAGTCGAGCGTGCAGCAGACGCCTTCGGGACGAAACTCGATCTCGGCACTGCCCCCCTGTCCGCGCAGCGCCCGCTCGAGCATGCGGGTGCCGAAACCGATGCGAAGCGGCGGCGCCACCGGCGGGCCGCCCTGCTCCTGCCAGCGGAGGCGCAGCCGGTCGCGGCTGTCGTGGTTCACGATGTCCCACCGGACATCGACTGTGCCGGCATCGCCCGACAAAGCGCCATATTTGACCGCATTGGTGCCGAGTTCGTGGAGCGCCATCGCCGCGAGCAAGGCGCGCGACGCCGGAAGCTCGGCATCGGGTCCCGAAGCAGCGATGCGTCCCGGTTTCATCTTGTCGAAAGCGTGGAGCGCGCGCTCGATCATTTCACCCGCCGAGACGTTGCCCCAATGACGTTCGGTCAGCAGATCGTGCGCTTCGGACAAGGCGCGTACCCGGGCCTCGAACGATTGGCGCTCGGCGGACGGGGTTTCCCTGAAAGTCTGCGCCGCGATCGCCTGCACCATCGCGAGCGTGTTTTTCACCCGGTGACGCATTTCCGCGAGGGTGAGCTGAAGATGTTCCTCCGCCCGCGCGCGCGCCGCAATCTCGACCCGCGCCGCCTCGTGGAGATGGGCATTGTCCATTGCGACCGCGGCCTGCGCGGCGACCGCCCCGACCAGTTCCTCGACTTCGGCGCTGAACATGCCGGGCTCGTCATGCCCGAAGAAAAGGCCGCCAAGCACAGCACCCGACCGCGAGACAACAGGAACGGCGAGATAGCTCACGACGGGCAGATGTCCTTTCGGCATGCCGTGATGCGGCTCGCTCTGGCCGTAGCGGGGATCGAGACGGATATCGTCGGACCGGATCGTGCCCTCGGCGCGGAAGGTCGGATCGAAGACGGCCGTGTTGCGCGGCATTCCGAAGCGCTCGAACGCCTCGCGCGGCGCGCCCGAGAGCGAGAAGAGCTGATAGCTTTCGCCCGCTTGGTCGAGGACATTGTAGAAAAAGGCACCGAAGCGCGCGCCGCTGAGTTCGGTCGCAATGTCGGTCACCGCCTGCACGATGCGCTCGAGGTCGAGGTCCTGCGAGACGAGCTGCGCTGCGCGGTTGAGCTGCCTCAGCCGCTCCGCCTGGCGCGAAAGCTGCGCGTCGATGGCCTTGCGCTCGGTAATGTCGCGCGCGATCTTCGAGGCCCCGATGATCGTGCCGTCGGGTCGCCGAACCGGCGACACGGTGATCGAGAGATCGACGAGGCTCCCGTCCTTGCGGCGGCGCACCGTTTCGAACGGCTGGACACGCTCGCCCGCCTTGATGCGCTCGATGATCGCGGTTTCTTCGCTACGCCGCTCTTCGGGGATGAGCGTGAGGATGGACTGGCCGATGATTTCGGTGACACTATAGCCGAACATGCGCTCGGCGGCGGGGTTCCAGCTGGTGATGATGCCGTCGAGATCCTTGCTGACGATCGCATCGTCGGATCCTTCGACAAGCGCGGCCAGATGCGCGCCGCTTTCGAAATTCGACCCGCTCGGCGCAAGCCGGTCGTCTCCGGTTTGCGGTTCGATCACTTGACCGGCCTGCATCCATTAGCCCCCCATCCTGGCGCCTCCCGAAACGGGAATATGATTTGCGAAGAAACCCTTGAACGCCTGATGCGTTCCGCCGACACATCGCCGAGCGCCAACCCACTTCCCATGCGGCGCCATCGTTCAACGCTCTTCAGGAACCACGAGAACAAGTTGCCGGACAATTTTACCTCAGCGGCTTGCACCGCGCTCGTTGCCGAAGACGAATGGCTCGTTCGTATGGATATCGTCTCGGCACTCGAAACCGCGGGCTTTGTCGTCGTGGAAGCCGAGTCGGCCGAGCAGGCCCTGCTCCTGATGGCGGAAGTCCAGCCGCAGGTGCTGGTAACCGATATCCGTCTCGCAGGAGCGCTCGATGGCTGGTCGTTGGCCGAAGATTACCGGCGGGACCACCCCGCCGGCGGCGTTGTCTATGCCTCGGCCAATGTGCCGCTCGCCGACCGGCAGGTCGAGGGAAGCATTTTCTTTTCGAAGCCCGTTCTCATGAGCGCGCTCGTCGAGGCATGCCTCGGCCTGTGCGGCGATCAGGATGGGCGGCCGCACTGATCGCGGCTATGGAGCCGCAGGCTTGCTCACGCCATCGCGCTGTCCGGCCGTCGCCCGCCTTGCACCGGCATGCGCGCGCCGTGCGAAGTCGCTCGTCAAGCTGCCCCCGACCCGGGCTGGGAGGATGGCGGCGCCTTCGCATCGCCGGGCGGTGTGCCGTGGAGTTTCCAGAGGTTGGCCTCGGTCTTGCTCATCCTGACGAGCAGCCGGTCGCCATCCCAGAGCTCGACCTCGCTGCTTCTGCGTTCGTTGAGCGCAGCCTGAAACGCCTGATAGGGATCGTCGGCCCGGAATTCGATGCGGCGCGGGTCCGCTTCGCTGCCTTCCAAGAGAACGAGATGATAAAGGCGCACCGTAGCTCCTTCCCGCCGTGAGCGAGCGCGACCCTGCTCCCGGCACGAAATATTGGCACACCGTACGCAGAAATCTGTAGGTGGCAATTTGCCGAAACCAAAGGATGCGGACCATATTGGCTCCGCTGTCGCGTCTCTCTATCAGATTTGGGCGGTGCTAGCGGAAAATTCATGTTGATCGAGATCAACCGGCTCGCCTCTGCGGCGCCGTGGAGGTCCGACCCCAGGGCCGCGATCTTTCGGCGATGCCTTCCGGAAATCCCGGCACATTCAAGGCCATCGGCGCGCCGCGCGCGCGAGCTGCCATCGTGAAGAATGAGTGTGCGGCGGCGGTAGCGCGCAAGATAGAGGGCAGCCGTCAATCCCGCGGGTCCCGCGCCGATGACGCGCGCGTTACCCTCGGTTTCGCCTGCCGGTGCGCGGCCCGCGGCATGCCCCCCCATCCCGGCCGCGCCCTTCATCCCTGCTGCGGCCTGATATCGAAGGATGCGATGCGACCGTCGTCCGAGAGCGCCGCCGCCAGCGCGTCGGCGCGCGCCTCGCCGTACCCCGAGGCGATCGCCGTAAAGCCGGGAGCCCCGCCGGAGCGGCGCTGCTCGACGGTGATCGCGTTCAGCCCGTGTTCGGCGAGCAGGCCCCTGACCTCGCCCGAACCAATGCGCGTCCCCGCCCGATAATCGAGCGTGACATGGGCGATGCGCCGCTGCGGCGCGTTGCGATCGGTCCAAGTGACCGCCGCGAGCACGAGGAAAGTCGCGATGCCGCCAAAGACCGCCAGCTCGTAGAAACCCACGCCGAATAAAATGCCGAGCGTTGCGGTCATCCAGAGCGAGGCCGCCGTGGTGAGCCCCCGGACGTTGAGCCCTTCGCGAAAGATCACCCCGCCGCAAAGGAACCCGATGCCGGTGAGCACGCCATGCGCCATGCGCACCGGATCGATGCGCACGACGTCGGTCGGGGTATCGGTGAGCCATTCCATCTGGTGGACGGCGGAGAGCATCAGCAGGCAGCAGGACAGCGCAACGAGGATATGGGTGCGCAGGCCCGCGGGGCTTGCGCGATATTCGCGCTCTCCGCCGATGATCGCGCCGGCGAGTACCGCGCCCGCGATCGGCCAGAGGAGATCGGGGTCGAGCAGGTCGAGTTCAGACACCGCGCATCAATCCCGGGACCAGCGGCGGAAGTTCGCGTGCAAGATAGCCGAGCGGCCCCATGGTTTCGGAGAGGCGCCGGCCCGCCTCGCCGTGCAGCCAGATGCCCCACGCCGAGGCCTGCAAAGGCGAGAGGCCCTGCGCGCCGAGCCCGGCGATCAGCCCCGCCAATATGTCGCCCGACCCGCTCGCCGCGAGTCCGAGCCCGCCGCCGGCATAGGCAAGGCAGCGCCCCTCGGCGATAAGATGGCTCGTCGCGCCTTTCACCATGACCGCGGCGCCGAAGCGCTCGGCGGCCGCGTCCAGCGCGGCGAGCGGGTCACCGGCCACGATCTCCTTGTCGATGCCCAGCATCGCGGCGAGTTCGCCCTCGTGCGGCGTGAGTACTGTGCGCGCGGCGCGCGCGCGGATCGCATGTCGATGCTCGTCGGCGGCGCGCAACGCGAGCGCGTCGAGCAGCACGAATATGTCTTCAGGCATTGACGACAGCAGGGCTCCCAGAAGCGTCCGCACACTCTCGGCATCGCTCATTGCGGGCCCGAAGACGATGGCGTCATGGAGCGCCATTTCAGCGAGCAGCAGTTCGGCCGCCTCGGCCGCGATCTCGCCCGCCTCGGTCTCGGGCAGCGCCACCACGGCACAAGAGGGACAAGCAATGCCGATCGGGATCGCCGCCGACGCGATCGTTCCGATCGTCACCTTGCCCGCCCCGGCGCGGAAGGCGGCCTCGGCGGTGAGCAGCATACCCCCGGGGACGCGGCGCCCGCCGCCGATCACGAGCACCCGGCCGCGGCCATTCTTGTCGACATTGTCGCGATGGTCGGGGAGCGGGTTCGCCTTCAGCCAGGCGGTGTCGAGCGGGATCGCCTCAGCCACGCGCGGCCACCATCGCATCGGGCTCGCGGGTGACCGGGACGTCATTCTCGATCGGCGCGGTGACATTGTAACGCGAGAGGACGAGATTGCCGTCGCGGCCCGCGCCCGGGTCGAACCGGTATTCGGTGATTGCGCAATTGGCGACGTCGCCCTCGCGGTCGATGGCAAGGATCTCCTTCTCGCCAAGATTCTCGATGATGGTGCGCAGGCACAGAACGACGACCTGGTGCGCGACGATCATCACCCGCCGCCCGCCATAATGAAGCGAGACGGTATCGAGCAGCGAGCGCAGCCGCAGGATGACGTCGCACCAGCTCTCGCCGCCGGGCGGGCGGTGATAGAATTTGCCGAGCGCGAGACGAAACTCGGCCTGCTCGGGATGAGCATCCTCGATCCCGAGCCGGGTGAGGCCGTCGAGGATGCCGAACTCCTTCTCGCGCAGCCGCTCGTCGATGCAGATTTTCTCGTCCGGCGCGCAGCCGCCGGCGCCGCGGAAAATCTCGGCGGTCTGCACCGCGCGGACATAAGGCGAGGCGAGCATGATTTCGGGACGGCCATCCTCGTCACCCGCGGCGAACCAGGCGCCGAGCGTCCGGGCCTGCTCCTCGCCGAGCGGCGAAAGCGGGACGTCGACGTCGCGGTGGTCGAGCGCGATGCGAAGCTCTCCCGCCGCATCGGCGGCATCGCGCGCAACATTGCCGGCGCTCTGGCCGTGGCGTACCACCCAGAGGATCGAAGGCCAGCGCGGTGTCATCGAATAGTCTCGCTCGTCATCGAGACGCTAACGCCTCCGGCGCCGGACTCGTTGCCTTGCGCATTCCCCTCGCCGCCCCCGGCGATCGGCGCGCATGTTGGACAGCTGGCACCGCCCGATCGCCCGCTCCAGTTCGGCCCGGCCCAGGTGTCTCCTGCCGTTCGGCGCCAGCCCCGCCCGGGGGCACGTGCCGACCGCTGAGCCGATGCCGCGGGAAAGGGCCGCCGGAACCACGAGCCACGCCGAGCGATTGTGTGGCTTTGCCAGCTGCGCGCCGGCAGCGGCTTCCAGAGGAGATCATCATGAAGAAACTCGTCGCCTTCGATCTTGACGGCACCCTCGCCGAGAGCAAGCAGCCGCTGGACCCCGATATGGGCGCCGCGCTCGCAAGGCTGCTCGGCGTGGCCGACGTGGCGGTGATCTCGGGAGGCGACTGGCCGCAATTCGACAAGCAGGTCGCGAGCCGCCTTCCTCCCGAAGCCGATCGCGCAAGGCTCTGGCTGATGCCGACGACGGGAACGAAGCTTTACGTTCACCGCGCGGAGGGCTGGAAGCCGCTTTACGCCGAGCTCTTCGGCGAGGAGGAGAAAGCGCGCATTCTCGCGGCCTTCGATGCGTCGCTCGAGGCGACAGGGTTCGTGCCGGAGGAGGTATGGGGCGAGCGGATCGAGGACCGCGGCAGCCAGATCACCTTTTCGGCGCTCGGCCAGCAGGCCCCGATCGACGCCAAAGAGGTTTGGGATCCGGATTTCGCCAAGCGCCGCGTCATCCAGTCGGACCTGCGCACCCGGCTTCCCGGCCTCTCGATCAACATGGGCGGCGCGACCTCGATCGACATCACGCGCGAGGGTGTCGACAAGGGCTATGGGCTGAAGAAGCTCAGCGCCGCGAGCGGCATCGCGCTCGGCGAGATGATCTTCATCGGCGATGCGATCTTCCCCGGCGGCAACGACTATCCGGCGAAGCTGCTGGGGCTCGACACGGTGCGCGTGCGCGATCCACAGGAGACGATCGCGGTGATCGAGGGCATCGTCGCCTGCCTCGCGTGACCGGACGCCGGAGGACCGGCAAAAAGCCCGGCCCGTCGCGCAACCTTCGGCACGGCCGTCCGCCCGCTCTGCTTCCCCCGCCCGGGCGGCACGCCGAGCCGAAGGTGAAACGAGGAGCCGATCGCCAAAAGCGTATAACCTCGATCAATCGGCGGCGTCGCGGCGCAACAAGCGCGGTACGCGCGGGGTTTCCGAAATGGTCCGATCGGGGCCGGAAGGAAAGGATGCGTCATGGCACAAAATGACAAGAAAGACGGCAAGCAGCAGGGCAGTTCGTCCGGCAAAAGCGGCCAGCAGCAGCAGGACGGCAGCAAGAGCCAATCGGGCTCGGGCAAGCAGTCCGGCGGCAAGGATCAGGGCAAGCAAAGCCGCTGAGGCGCGCCCCCTCCCGCGTGAAAGGCCGGGCCGCGCCAGTCGCGGTTCGGTCTTACGCGCGGATCGGGGGCGATGCGTAAACATCATCGCCGGAGGGTGACCCGGACAAGATCTAGGAGTGTCGAGATGAAGATTTGGATGGCAGCCGCGGCGATCGCCGCGCTCGTCGCCGGATGCGGCGGCCCCGACAGCAACGAGGCCGACCGCACGGCCGCCCCGGCGGACACGGCAATGTCGGCGCCCGTACCAGCGGCGCCCGCCGCGGCGCCCGCTGCGAGCACCGCCGATTATATCGCCAAGGCAGGAGCCGGCGATCTCTGGGAAATCGAATCCTCGAAGGCACTGCTCGCCAAATCGAAGGATGCGAAGGTGCGAGCCTTTGCCGAGATGATGATCGATCATCATGGCAAGTCGACGGCGAAAGTGAAGGCCGCGGCGACTGCCGCCGACGCCGAGGTGCCGGCGCCGAAGCTCGATGCCGACCAGGAGAAGATGCTGGCAGACATCAAGGGCGCCGATGTGGCGGCGATCGACAAAATCTATCTCGCTCACCAGAAAGCCGCGCATGATGCCGCGCTCGCGCTGCACCAGGGTTATGCGGCCGGGGGCGAAGCGGCGGCGCTCAAGCAGGCCGCGGCCGAGATCGTTCCCGTCGTCGAGGCGCACCGCGCCGAGCTCGGCAGGCTCGCACCCTGACGAACAATGGGCTTGTAAATTCCGGACGACCGGGCGGGATCTTGCACCCGGTCGTCCTTTTACGCATCACTGCCCATATTTTGCCTATCCCCGACCCTATGAGGACCAAGCATGACCGAACGGATCAACCCCCGCAGCGGCGCCGCTTTCAAGCTCGCGAAGGGCGCGACGTTGTGCGTCATCGACCCCGAGGGCGGCCAGGTAAGCGATCTTCTCGCGTTCAGCAGCGCCGACCCAGGCGAAGTCATCTCCAACGGGCGCACTTTCGATTATGAAGAGACGATCCGCCTCACCATCGGAAACCGCCTCTGGTCGAACCGCTCGAATCCGCTGCTTGAGATCGTCGACGACAGCTGCGGCGTTCATGACTTCCTGCTGACGCCGTGCAGCGAAGCGACCTTCCGCCATTTCTACGCCGACAAGCCCGTTCATCGCGGCTGCTTCGGCAATTTGGTCGAGGCGCTCGCACCCTATGGCATTAATGCCGACACCATCCCGGTCGCGTTCAACCTGTTCATGAATGTGCCGGTCGACGGCGAAGGCAAAATCCGCGTTCTCCCGCCGACGACAAAGGCCGGCGACCTTATCCGCCTACGCGCGCTCACCGACCTTATCATCGGTCTGACGGCCTGCTCGGCGTACGACAGCTGCGGCGGCAGCTTCAAGCCGATCGATTACCGGATCGAATGAGAAGCCAGAGAGGCTGCGAAGCGCGGCGCAACCGCACTCGCGGCCTGGCTCATTTCCGGTAAATTGCCTAGCGGCTGCCCCCGACCGGTGCGTCCGCGCCCTTGCCGGGCGCCGGCGTATCGGGCTCGGCGGCCCGTCCGCCCCCGCCCTGCGGGTCGCTGTCATAGTCCTCGGCATTGCCCTTGCCGCCCGCGCCGGCGCCGCTGCCGCTCACCGGACCGCTGCCGGTGCTGCGGCGATGGCCGCGGTTGGCGGCACCCGAGACGTCGCCCGCCTGCCGCTCGGCGGCAGGGTAGCGATCGGGGGTGGTCGTCCCGACATTTTCGCGCCGCTCGACGGGCTCCTGCGGGAGCGAGCCGGCGCCGGCGGCCGCGCCGCCCTTGCTTTCTTTCGTATCGGTCATGATCATTTCCTCTTCATGGTTGGGGGCCGGACAGGCCCGTCAGCCTTTCTTCCCCGACCCCGGTTCGGCGAGCTTGCGATGTATCTGGGCGGTGGTTGCCTCGCCGAGCACGCCCGAGGCGAGGACCTGCGCCTTGTTCTTGAGGCCGTGGACGACGGCATGCTCACCCACGAGCAGCGCGTCCCAGCCCGTCTTCGCGACATCGGCGGGATCGTCCTTGGCCGACTGGCCGACCTTGGTGTCGAGCATGCCCGCGCGTTCGAAAAAAGGCGTGTCGGTCGCGCCGGGTTCTGACGATGGCGAGTTTGCGATCAGGCATGTGCCATCTCCTGCCGGCCCTCGATTGCGCCCTTCTTCAATCCCGGTTTGAGCACGATCTTGGTGTAGAGGTTCTGCTCGTCGTGCCAGTGCCGGTACATGTCGGCGGCATCCTCGAGCGGAGCGTGGTGCGAGATCAGCGAAACCATATCGAACTTGCCGTCGCGGACCATGTCGAGCAGCTCGCCGGTATAGCGCTGGACATGCGTCTGCCCGCTCTTCACGGTCAGCCCCTTCTCCATGAGCTGGCCGAGCGGGAATTTGTCGGCGAAGCCGCCATAGACTCCGGGGATCGAGAGGCGCCCGCCCTTGCGGCAAGCGAGGATCGCCTGGCGCAGCGCATGGATACGTTCGCTCGCTGAGAGCATCTTCACCTTCACCTGGTCCAGGATATTGTCGGCGGTAAAGCCGTGGCTTTCCATGCCGACGCAGTCGATGCACGCGTCGGGCCCGATGCCGCCGGTCATCTCATCGAGCGCCTCGCGGACATCGACCTGTGTATAATCCAGAATCTCGGCGCCATATTTGCGCGCGAGCGCAAGCCGCGTCGGGAAATGGTCGATCGCGATGACGCGCCCGGCGCCCAGCAGCAGCGCCGACTGGATGGTGAACAGGCCGACCGGACCGCAGCCCCATACCGCAACCGTATCGCCCGGCTCGATGTCGGCATTGACCGCCGCCTGCCAGCCGGTCGGCAAGATATCGGAGAGAAAGAGGACATCGTCGTCGGCGAGATCGTCCGGGATCACGACCGGCCCCACATCCGAATAAGGCACGCGCACATATTCGGCCTGCCCGCCGGCATATCCCCCCGTCAAATGGGCATAGCCGAAGGCGGCCCCCATCGCATGCCCCATCAGCAGTTCGGAGGCATCGCGCGTCTCGGCGGGATTGGCATTGTCGCAGGCGCTAAACTGCTGCTTCTCGCAGAAAAAACATTGGCCGCAGCTGATCGTAAAGGGCACGACCACGCGCTGTCCGCGCTTCAGCGTCGAGGACGCGCCCGTTTCGACCACTTCGCCCATGAATTCATGCCCGACGATATCTCCCGCGCGCATGCCCGGGATATAGCCGTCATAAAGATGGAGGTCCGATCCGCAGATGGCGGTCGATGTGACGCGGAGGATCGCGTCGCGCGGATTGACGATCTCAGGGTCGGGCACGGTCTCGACGCTGATCTTGTGGCGTCCCTGCCAGGTAACGGCGCGCATGGCTCTCTCCTTCGGCTGCTTTTCAGGTCAGAAATGGGGCTCGGTCGCGGCTTCTGACGGACGCGCCGAAGGCGAGGCGTTGCTCGTGACCTCGCCGGTTTCCATCAGCTGCTTGAAGCGATGAAGATCGCGGCGCGCCTGCACCTCGGGCTCGCGCTGCAGCAGCTTCGCCGCCAGCCGCCCGGCCTTGCCCGCAGGCGGGTCATAAGCGAGGATGAGGCTCACATAGGTACCGCGCCCCGCGGGCGCGTCGACGAAGCGCACCTCGCCGCTGTTCGCGATGTCCGAGGCGGGCATGCTCTGCCAATTGATCGACGCGTTTTCCTCGCGCTCGGAAATGCGGTTGACGAGTGTCACGTCGCGCCCGGCCGGGCCCTTGATCGTCCACCGCGATACGTCGCCGCCGAGGTCCTCGACCGCGACGACATTCTCCATGAACTCCGGGAATCGTTCGGGCGTCCAGGCCGCGTAGAGCTCGGCGCGGGGCCGGTTGACGAGGACCGACTTTCCGAACAGCGCGCGCGCCGACGGCTTCCCGAGCGTCCAGTGCGGCGCATCGGTGGCTATCGGCGCATCGTCCGGCGCCCTCGCCTGCCGGCGGCGCTGCCAGAGCGCCGCGCCGGTGGCGAGCGCCGCGATGCCGGCGCCCGCGGCGGCAAGAAGCAGGGGGTCGGACAAAGGCTTTGTGCGTCGGGACATGGTTCATCTCCCGCCCGGGCACGGCCCGGACGTCTTCAGGGGTGCGGCGGCTGCGCCGACGCCAACTGGGGAAGAGCGCCCCCGCAGGGACGACAATCCACTGACGCCCGTTCCCCGCGATTGTTCCGGCCCGCGCCGATTAAATCTCCAAACCTCGCGCGAGCGCCGCCGAGCGTCCTTGGCGGCCATTCAGCCAACGGCCTGAGACGCGCACCGCATACAGCGGCAGGTGGACAATCGCGACGATGTTCATTGAGCCGCGACATGCGCCACGTCCTTTCCCGGTCTTCCGCCTTCCCTCCCCGGCGGGACCTCCGATCCCCGTCCGCGTGGCGGGCACGCGGGCCACGCCGCGCTGCCGAGCGTGTCGCGCTTCGCAAACTCCGCCTCGCTCATGAGGAGCACAAGCCCGTCGGCATGGCACTCGAGCAGCGAGGCCGGCATCGCGCGCAAAGTCTCGTCGACCCCGCCCAGACCGCCCGATGCTACGACGACGTAGCTGAGGCGGCCGCTCTCGCACTCGATCATCGCATCGACCGTCTTGCCGATCTCCTCGCCGCGAATGTCGCTGCCCGGCAAACCCGCGAGCGCGCTCGCGGCGAACAGCGAGGGTGCCGCGGCCTCGCGGCTTCGTTCGGCGGCACGCCGCGCGCCATCCTCATATCCGCGCTGGCGGCCGAGCCAGCGCCAGATGCCGACGATATTGACGAGGGTCAGGAACAGATTGGTGGCGAGCAGGTTGGTCTGTCCGGAGGCAAATCCCACCGCCGACCAGGCGAGCGAGCCCAAGGTGAAAACGACGAAGCCCCAGCCGGTGACGCGCGCGCCAAGGTTGGCGGCGGTCATCATCGCGGCGATCATCGTCGCGGCGGGTGCAATCAGTCCGGCGGCTTCTTCCACGGACGGCGTCTCCCTCGCGGTACGCTGCGCCGGTCGGCGCGGCTGCCAGCAAAACCCGCCGCCGCGGCGCAGCGTTCCCGGGCCGCCTCCCAAAGCAACATCGATCAATGCGATTTCGACCGCCGGCGCGGGAAGGCGAAGCGCCCTGGGCAGGGGCGCAGCGTCACCGTCGCGCAAAAAAAGCGCGACCGGCCGCCCCCGGGGCAACGCACCTAGCCTTGTTTGCCGGCGAGCTGTTCTTCGGCGACCGCGGCGGCCTCGATGAGGCTCTGGCCGGTGCCGCGTGCGGCGGCGGCGGTCATCGTCGCTGCGATGCCGTCGGGTCCGTCGAGCATCACGACGCCACGCTCGGCGGTCGCAACGCCGGGTTCGGTTTCGGGGCGCGGCGGGGTAGGCAGGTCAGTTTTCATCGTCGAGGCCTCTGGTCATGGGGCGTGGAAGATTCAGGATCGTCGATATAGAGGTAGGAAGGATCGAACTGCGCGCGCCGCGCGAGCCTCGCCGGATCGAGGATCTCGACCTTGCCGTTGCGGAACGTACAAAGCCCCTCTTCGCGAAGGTGGCGCACGACCCGGTTAACATGGACCGTGGTGAGACCGCAGATCTCGGCGACGTCGGCCTGCGTCAAACCGAGAATGAACTGGCGCCCGTCGCTGAGGCCCGCCGACTGGAGCCTTGCATTGGTCTCGCAGAAGAAATGCGCGACGCGCCCGATCGCGTCGAGCCGGCCGAGCCGGAAGAGCCAGGCGCGGTGGATCGCGGCGTCGAGCAGCGTCGCGAACCAGAGCTTGCGCGTAAGTTCGGGCATTTCTTCGGTAATGGCGTCGAGCGCGACATGCGGGACGATCGCGATCGTCACCTGGGTCATTGTCCCGACGTCGTGATCGAGCCGCTTGAGCGGATAGGCATGGAGGTCGACGAAGTCGCCCGGAAGATGGATGGCCACGAGCTGGCGAAGGCCGTTCCGGTCGTCGAGATAGCGCGACATGATGCCCTCGACCAGCAAGGTGCTCTGGTCGAGCCAATCGCCGGCGCGCGCGATGATCTTGCGCGCGTCGACGGTTTTCGTTTCGCTGATGGAAGCTTCGAGGCGCGCACGCTCGCCGGCTTCGAGGCTTACCCCGCGACGGTCTCTCAAGAAGCGATCGGTTAACATGACTGACGTTCCCTGTGCGTCCGAAATGCGTGGGCGGACCTGCCCAACTGCGATCGTCCGAAAGCCCCGCAAGCGCCCTTTAGGGAAGCGGAATCGTGATGATCGAGGTTAACTGCAAGCCCGGTGCAGCAACTTTCAAATCACGAACTCGTTCCATTTGCGGGCTCGGAGGGCGTCGACGCGCAAGGCGGCGCTCTCTCCGGCCGACGCGCCGGTCACGCAATAGTGCCGAGTCAGCGCCGCTCTTTGCTGCCGCCGGGATCGAAGACCAGCTCGACGAGGCCTTCATCCCGCTGGCCAAGCCCGGCGATGTCGCCACTTTCCCGGAGCGAAACCGGGTCCGAAGGCCCCGCGGTAACGCGATGCAAGAAGGAGAAGCTGTGACGGGTTTCAAGGTCGATCGGCTCGTCTTCGGTCCCGATGACGTCGATTTATCCCGCTCGCCGCTCGCGGGGCAACTCGGGCGCGAGACCTATGTGCTCGGCGCGTTCAACCCCGGGCTGTTGCGGCTGGCGAATGGCAATCTGCTGATGATGGTGCGGATCGCCGAAGCGCTCCGCCATCCCGTCGAGAACGGTCATGTCCATTCGATCCGGTGGGAAGCGGGCCGCTACAAGGTCGATGCGTGGCCGCTCGAACTTTGCGATACATCAGACCCCAGAAAATTCATGGTGCGCGGCGGCAGCTGGCGCGTCATGGCCCTGACCTCGCTATCCTGGCTGCTTCCCGTCGAGCTGTCTCCCGACGGGCTCGATGTCGTCGCCGTCCATTATGACAAGGCGGTCGCGCCGGGCGCGGACTTCCAATGCTATGGCGTCGAGGACGCCCGCATCAGCCGCGTCGGGCAGCGCTGGCTGATGACGAGCTGTTCGGTAAGCCCCGAGCGGCACTCGACAACGCTTTACAGCTCGTCGAACGGCCTCGATTGGACATTCGAGGGCATCGTCCTCGATCATCAGAACAAGGACATGCTGATTTTCGAAGGACTTATCGGTGGCCGCTACTGGGCGCAGACACGCCCGCTCGGCGATCTTTATTTCGCCTATCCGCCGGGGTCCGAATGGCGCTCCGGGCCGTCGATCAACCTCGCCACCTCGCCCGACGCGCTGCACTGGAAGCCTCATGAGGCGCCCGGCATCCGCCCGCATGCGGATACGGTCGCCACCGCGCGGATCGGCGGCGGAACCCCGCCGATCCACACCGACGCTGGCTGGCTCACGCTCTGGCACGGTGTCGAGCCAAAGGAGATCGTCGGAATTTACCGCACCTATTGGTCGCTGCTCGACAGCAACGACCCCTCGCGCGTGCTTCGCACCGATCACCGGCCGCTGCTCGAGGCCCGTCCCGACCTGACACGCCCGCTCGAGGACAAGCTCTATATCCGCGACGTCGTCTTCACGACCGGCATCGCCGATGCCGGCGACCATTATATCGTCGCTTCGGGCGAAGCCGATCTTGCCTGCCGTATCACCCATATCCCAAAGGCGCGGTTCGCCAACTGACTGCTGCTGAACGTGCGCACCCGCGCCTTCAACGCTGGCGGGGCGGCGCCGGATTGTCGCCGGAATCAGCCCGCGCATCTTGCCGTTTTCGAGATGCCGGACCGTACCGACACCGGGCAGGACAAAATCCACCCAACAATTGTTAATCGGTCCGCAGCGGCGGGCAACTTTGCGTGCGCAGCCCCGTTGCCAATACAGCATCCCGGCATCTTTCAAAAACGAGGTAACAGGATATGGCACGGACAATATCGGCGGATCGCCGGTCCTCTGGCTTCGGCAAGCTCCTCGGCGTGGGCGTCCTCGGGGGGCTGTTCTGGCTCACGCGCAAAGGGTCGTCAGCGGCCGCGAAGGACGATGGCCATTCGGCGGCGTTCGCCGACGGGGAGACGCATCCCGAGAATTTCGACCAGACCCGCTCGGCGGGCCCGGACGGCATGCGCGACGAGGTGCGCCGCGATTGGGACCGCGTCGACCAGGCGGCCGACGAATCCTTCCCGAGCAGCGATCCCCCGGCGTATTGAGGCGATGCCGATGGACGCTCTTCTTTCCGGCCAGGCGCTCCCCGAAGGCGACGCTGCCGCGCCGCGGCGGCGCAAGCCGACAATCATGCTTCAATATGACGACGACGCCATCGGCATCGGCAAGCGCCTGCTCTTCGAGGCGGAGACACCGGCGGCCGCGCTCGAGATCGCCGCGGGCGAAGCGGCGGGGCGCCACGCAAGCCTTTTCGTCGACGGCGAACCGCTCTGTAGCCTGCTCAAGACCGGTGACGAACATCCCTACTGGATCGTCGCGGGGCCGGCCGGTGCCGCGACCGCCGCTCTTCAAAATTCGGAAGAAAATCATGATTGATGAGGCCGACGCCCATACCGAAGCTCCCGATATCAAGGGGCGCCGTGCGATCGTTACAGGCGGCACGACGGGCATCGGGCGGGCGATCGCCGTCCTGCTCGCAAGCTATGGGGTCAAGGTCTTCATCTGCGGTCGGACCTCCGAGCATCTCGGCGATGCGCTGCAGCGCATTCGCGAAGTCGGCGAAGGCGACGGGATCAATGTCGATCTGTCGGTGGCAGCCGATGTCGATCGCTTCTTCGAGCGTGCGCGAGCCTATCTCGGTGAGATCGATATCGCGGTGATCAACGCCGCTGTTCCGGCCGAAGCGCTCGCCGACGCAGGCGAGAGCGAGGCCCGCTATCAGCTCGAGACCGATTTCACCGCCTATCTGATCTGCGCGCAGGAAGCGGCGCGCTGCATGTCGGCGGGAAGCGATATCATCGTGATCGGGTCGATGACCGCGGTCTCGCGCGGGCCGGGGAGTTCGATCTATGTCGCCGCGAAGAGCGGAATCCAGGGTTTCGTCCAGTCGTTCCGCAAGGAACTCGCCGAGCAGGATATCAAGGTGGGCCTCATCGAGCCGGGGTTCACCGGTGCCGACTTCCAATATCCCGAGTTTCCGCCCGAGAAGCAGAAGGAACTGATCGGCAAGCACCAGATGCTTCGCGCGGAGGATATCGCGGTCGCCGCGCATTTCATGCTCGTTCAGCCGCGGCGCACCGCGGTGTCGCTCATCCGCGTGGAGACGCGGCTCGACCATCCCTGATCGCCTGAAGGAAAAAGCCGATGCCCTTTAACATCTTCGCCAACCGCCGCCGCTCCTTCGATAACCCCGCGCTTTTGTTCGGCGCCGCGGCGGCAGGCTTCGCCGCCGGTCTGTTCGCCAATTTCGGACGCAAGGCCGCAGTGCAAAGCCTCACTGCGCTCAAGGGGGAATGGGACGAAGGCCTAAAGTCAGAACATCGGCTGACGATGAAGATCTTCGACGCGATTGAGCAGACGGAGGAGCAGGACATCGCCCGGCGCAAGACGCTGCTCGTCCAGCTCCAGCACGCGCTCGCCAAACATGCCGTCGAAGAGGAGAATGTCGTCTATCCCGCGATGCGCGACCATGGCCAGATCGAAGATGCCGACAAGCTCGTTCATGATCATGGCTATGTGAAGCAATATCTGTTCGATCTTTCCGAGATGGAGCCCGACGACCCGGCGTGGATCGCCAAGGTCCGCACCTTTCGCGCCGACATCGAGGCGCATGTGCGCGAGGAAGAGGAGATTTTATTCCCCCGACTCAAGGCAGCGCTTGGCGACGAGGGCAATGCGCATATAACGTCGGCTATGAACAAGGCTGGATTTACAGCCGCCTGAGCGCCATAGGCGAGCGTGAGGCTCGCCGGATCGCCATGTGTCGAGGTGCAGTGACGAAGGTGCGAGGGCCGGAACAAAACCCCAGGCAGACCCCCGAGTTGCCGAGAGTGGGAGAAGTTGGATGCCCCGTTATTTTTTCCACAGCAGCAGCGGCCAGCGCGAGCTGGACGATGAAGGCGTCGAACTGCGCGATACCGATGCCGCTCGCGTCGAGGCCGCTCGCTATGCCGGCCATCTCCTCGGCGACAATCCGGAACTGATCAACGACGTCGACACGCTGCGCGTCGAGGTAACCGACGAGGACGGTTGCCTGTGCTGCGCGGTTCTCGTTGCAACGGTCGACGCCCGCCGCAAGATCGAGCGGCCGTCGCCGCAAGTCTGAAGCGGAGGGGGTCGCAGGGAAACTGGCGCGCAGGCTCAGCTCATGCTGGCGAGAAGGCGCGCGATCGGCGTCGTCGCGAAACCGATGGCACTGTCCGAAATTCCGTAGGGAATGAACAGATCGTCGCCGGCGCGCATCGCGCCGCAGGTGTAGACGACATTGGGCACATAGCCCTCGCGGTCGCTCTCGGCCGCCGAGAGGATCGGACATTCGGTGCGCGCCAGCAGCTTTGTCGGATCGTCGCGATCGAGGAGCGCCGCGCCCAGGCTATATTTGCGCATCGCGCCAACCCCGTGGGTCAGCAGGATCCAGCCTTCGTCGCACTCGATCGGGCTGCCGCAATTGCCCATCTGGACGAGCTCCCAGGCATAGGTCGGGCGCATCAATATCTGGCCCTCGTCGTCCCATTCGGTGAGGCTATCCGACGCGATGATCGTAATATTCTTGCCGTCCTGACGCGCGATCATCCGATATCGTCCGCCGACCTTGCGAGGGAATAAGGCCATCCCCTTGTGGCGCGCGGCGCGCCCCCGAAGCGGTTCGAGCGAAAAGCGCGAGAAATCGGTGGTTCGTAGCAATTCCGAGCCGATCGCCTGTCCCGAATAAGCGGTATAGGTGCCGATATATTCTCTGCGACCGTCGTCATGGATAAAGGGTACGAGCCGCATATCCTCGATACCGCCGCGCTGCGCCTCGGTCATCGGGAACAGGACGCTGTTCGAGATGGCGCTATCCGGCTGGCGGTGGACGGTGACTCTGTCGGCCGCCCCCAGCTGATGCCGGTTGTCCGCGACTGCGGCCATGGCGGGGCCCGACTGCGGCCAGAGCGTGAAGTCCCCGTCCTCGCCGATGATTCCCTCGCGGAAGGCAACCGAGCTGATATGCCCCTCGCCGACGGCGCGCATCGACATGATGAAGCGCTGCTGGTCGGGGGCCAGGCCGCTCTGGTCGGGGTGCGGCACGACGCTCGGGTTCATGAGCGCGGCCGCGGCATAGCTGTATTCGTGACAGAAATAGGCGCCGATCAGCCGCCGTTTGACAGGCGACACCGCCGCGGGATCGAGTTCGAGATCCTCGGCGACCTCGGCAAAGCGCTCGTCGAAGATGCGGCCGATCTGCCAGTGACGCTCGGAGAAATCCTTCCACACGAGATCAAGCTGCGCCTCGGCCTCTTCCTCGCCCATCGCCAGGATATCACCCGCGAGCTGCGCCGCGCGCGAAGGCTCGGCGACGTTTGATTGCCAGGCGAGATGGAAGGGGCGCAGCACGACCCGTGCAGGGTCGGCTGTGAGCTTCTCATGAAGGATATTGAGCGGCGTATGGTTCGGATTGCAGATCAACATCGTTGGCGCCGGTATCCTTTGCTGTCCCCCGCGCCCAGAATGTATCGGCCATCGCCCGGTGTGCAAGATGAAATGCCAGCACGGACTCGGCACCGACATTCGAATTGACCCCGTGGCGGGTCAGCCCATCGCAGCAGCGCCCTGTCGCCGAGCTAGCGATTACCGCGCCGCGGTCGTTCGCGCCGAGGAACCAGCCATAGGCGCGCTCGGCGCGGTCGTGCCAGCGCAGCTTGCCGCTGAGACGGTAAGCGGTGGCGCAGGCGTCGATCGTCGCCCAGGCTTCGAGCGGCTGCTGATCGAAAGGAAAAAGTTCGCCGGCGGCGCCGAAGCCTTCGCATCCCATCGGGCGGAAATGCCCCGCCTCGCTCGTCTGGATGTCGCAAAGCCAGTCGAGCGCCGCAATCCCCGCTTCCTCGATCGGAACCGAGGCGAGGCGGCGGCCCGCGCGCATCAGCGCCTCGGCGAGCCGCGCATTGTCATAAGCCAGCATCGGCTCGAACCAGTCCCAGCTGGTGCGGCGGGCACTCTTCCACAAGGCGTGGAGCAGCGCTCCACCGCGCTCGACGATCGCAAGCGCGGCTGCATTCCCGGAATATCGCGCGAGAAGCTCGTCCGCGCCGAGCAGGGCGAAGGCGATGGCCCGCGGGCTCTTGAGTTCGGCGGCGAGCGCCGCCGTCTGCGAAAACAGTCCGGCGCACCAGTCCGCATGCGCCCGGGAGCGCCCATGCGCTGCGCCGTGGCCGAGCGCCCAGAGCGTACGGCCATTGCTGTCTTCGGACCCTTCCTCCTCGAGCCAGCGCCGGTCGTAGGACATGAAGTTGCGAAAAACACCGCGATCGGCGTTCCAGCCATGCCGCAGGAATGCCGCGTAACGCGCGAAAAGCAGGCCATATTCCTCGTCGCCGATCGACGGACTCGCGTTGACGAGCATCAGCGCGCGCGCATTGTCGTCGATACAATAGCCATGGTTCCGGTCGGGAACGAGGCCCGCGCCATGCTGGAGGATGCCGACATCGTCGGAGAGCGCGCGGATCGCCCCAAAGGCGGGAAACATGCGTCGTGGTTCACGGTGGCCGGGGACGGTGGCCACTTCCTCAACCAGGGCGGCGAAGCTTCGGGCGATTTCGGGCCAGGCGGTGCGCCGCCCGCGGGCATAGGCGCGCGCCTGCAGGGCACGGCGTTCGTCGGGGTGCGCGAGCAGCAACAATGCAGCCTCGGAAATAGCCTCGCTTTCCGCGGCGGGCAGCAGGATGCCGACCTCGTCCGCCAGAAGCTCGCGGGCATGGACAAACGGCGTCGCGACAACGGCGCGGCCAAGTGCGACCGCATAGGCGAGCGTCCCCGACGTGATTTGCGCGAGGTTTGGATAGGGCGCGAGGTAAATGTCGCAAAGCTCGATCTGCTCGAGCAGGTCGGGAAGGTCGAGAAACCGGTTTTCCCATGCGATATTGTCTGCAACGCCAAGCTCTTCGGCGAGCGCGACAAGGCTGTTGCGGTACGCCTCGCCTTCGGCGGTGACGAGGTTGGGATGCGTCGCGCCGACGATACGATAGAGGATATCGGGATATTGCGCCGCGATCGCGGGCAGCGCGCGGATCGCGGCTTCGAGACCCTTGCCCGGGCCGATCAGGCCGAAGGTCGACATGATGGGCCGGTCGCCAAGCCCGAGGCTCGCGCGGAGCAGCGAACGCTCGACGAACGGACGGTCGGGCGTGCCATGTTCGATCAGTTCGATGCGCTCGGGTTTCGCGCCATAGACGCCGACCAGCGTATCGCGGCCGAAGGCGCTCATCACGACCAGCTTCGCCGCTTTCGCCACAAGATGCTCCATCACGCGGCGCTGGTCCGGACCGGGTTCGGCGAGGATGGTGTGAAAGGTCACGATGAGCGGCGCGGCGATGCGGTCGACGAGCCCAAGGATCATGTCGCCGGCGGGTCCGCCGAAAATGCCGAATTCATGCTGGAGCCACACCGCATCGGCTCCGCTCGCGTTAATCGCCTCCGCAGCGGCGCGATAGGCGTTGCTGTCGCCCTCGTCGATACCGGCGACCGCCGCCGGATCGCTCGCGTCATTGCCGCGCAGGCGCATCGCGTAAATGTCGATCGCGAGATCGGGGCGGGTCGCGCGCAGATGATCATACACATCGGCGGTGAAGGTTGCGATGCCGCACTGGCGCGGGCGGAAGCAGCCGATCAGCGCGAGACGGCGCGCCCGCGCGGTGATGCCCGAGGCCGGGCCGAAAGAACTGCCATGTTCGTCGTTGAATGCCGTGAGGAAGCTGGTCTCGCCGTCGAATTTCATTTGTCCTGCCTTCTGTCCGGTCCCCCTGATGAAGATCGGGCGCGCATCTCCCGCCAGCCCGCTCTTCCCGCGGCAAGCCGGTGGAGCGGAACCCGGGCACGCCCGGTCGGGCACGAGATGCGTCGTCACCTGCACCTCAACGCCCGCTCGCCGCAGCAGTTGCGCGGCGGCTCCGAACAATCGGCATGATCCAGATCAAGTCGGGCAACCGGCCGGCTGACGCTCGCGTTGGCGCTGCAAGACCGAACCAAGGACCCCCATGCCCCGCTCGCCCCTCCCCTCTCCCGGCCGCGCCCTCCACTACCCGTCCTCCCTTGTTCCGGCCGTCGCGCTTTCGGGAAAGACACCGCTTTGACCAGGGCGCCGCTGCGGGTCGTCGAGCGCTCGGTCTATTCGGGTCCGAACCTCTACGGACGTCGCCCGATGATCCGGATCCGCGTCGATCTTGGCGATCTCGACGATTATCCGACCGGCCGCCTTCCCGGCTTCGCCGACGCGTTGCACGCGCTGCTGCCAGGGCTCGCGGCCCATGGCTGCAGCTATGGCGAGGCCGGCGGCTTTGTACGGCGAATGGCCGAGGGCACGTGGCTCGGACATGTGATCGAGCATGCCGCGATCGAATTGCAGGCACGGGCTGGAGCGGCGGTCACCCGCGGCAAGACACGCATGGTGCGCGGCCTGCCCGGCCATTACGACATCCTCTATTGCTACGCCGACGCGGCGAGCGGTCTCGCCGCCGGCCGCGCGGCGATCGAGCTCGTCGACGCGCTGCTCCCGCCGGACCTCCGAGGCGCCACGGGGCTCGACCGCGTCGCGCCGCCGCTCGCCGGCGAGGCGACGGAGATCGCCGTACGCGTCGACGCGCTGCAGACGCTTGTGCGCCGCAACGGGCTCGGCCCCAGCACCGCGGCGCTCGTCGCCGAGGCCCGGCGCCGCCACATTCCGGTCTTTCGGCTCGACAAGGCGAGCTTGATCCAGCTCGGCACGGGCTCCCGCCAGCGCCGTATCCGCGCGAGCGTGACGGGCGCGACATCGCTTGTCGCGGCCGACCTCGCGGCGAACAAGCAGGCGGCGAAGGATCTCATGGACAGCATCGGCATTCCGGTTCCCCGCGGGCAGACCGTAACCGGGCTCGATGAGGCGATGCGGGCGGGGAAGAAAATCGGCTGGCCGCTCGTGGTGAAGCCGCTCGACGGCAACCAGGGCCGCGGCGTGACGACGGGCATTGTCGACGACACGTCGCTCGCGGCAGCCTTCGAGCGGGCGAAGCGCATATCGCGCCAGATAATTGTCGAAGCCCAGGTTCAGGGCGCCGACCACCGCATCCTGGTTGTCGATGGGAGGGTGGTGGCGGTCGCCGAGCGTATCGCCGCGCATGTCACCGGCGACGGCCACCGGAGCATCGCGGCGCTGATCGAGCGCGTAAACGCGGATCCGCGCCGCGGTTTCGGCCACGAAGCGGTTCTCACCCGCATCCGCATCGATGCCGCGCTTGAAGCCTTTCTTGCGGACAGCGGCCGCACGATTGACAGCGTTCCGGCGCCCGGCGAGACGGTCATGCTGCGCGGCGCCGCCAATCTCTCGACGGGGGGAAGCGCGATCGACCGTACCGACAGCATCCATCCCGACAATGCGGCGATCGCGGTCGACGCGGCGGCGGCGATCGGCCTCGACGTCGCCGGCATCGACTTCATCACGCCCGACATCACAAAAAGCGTACACGAGACGGGCGGCGGCATTGTCGAGGTGAATGCGGCGCCGGGTCTTCGCATGCACCTCGCGCCTTCGGAAGGGACGCCGCGCGACGTGGCGCGCCCGATCATCGCCTCGCTTTTCCCCAAGGGCCGCAAGAGCCGGATTCCTGTCTTCGCGGTCACCGGCACCAACGGCAAGACCACCACGGTTCGCATGCTTGCGCGCATTCTCGAACATCACGGCCTCACCACCGGCTTCACCTGCACCTCGGGCGTCTATGTCGGGGAAACCCGCTGCGCCACCGGCGACGCAAGCGGCCCCAAAAGCGCGGGCATGCTGCTGCGCCATCCCAGAGTTGAGGCAGCCGTCCTCGAGACGGCACGCGGCGGCATGCTGCGCGAAGGAGTCGCCTTCGACGCCTGCGACGTGGGCGCCGTCCTCAACGTCACCGCCGACCATCTCGGCCTCAAGGGCGTCGAAACGCTGGAAGACCTAGCCCGCGTGAAAGCTATCGTCGCGCGCAACGTCAAGAAGAGCGGCGCCTGCGTTCTCAACGCCGCCGACCCGCTCACCACAGGCATGGCGCGCCGCGCTCGCGGCAGGATCATCTGGTTCACCGGCGGCGCGGCAGCGGACACCGTGGCACCGATCGACGCGCATCGGGACGGCGGCGGGATGGCGGTCAGCTGTGAACGCGGAACGCTGATGCTCCACCGGGAGGGCGAGATCATGCCGATCATCCCTGTTGCGGCCATACCCGCGACGTTGGACGGCAGAGCCCGGTTCAATGTCGAGAACGCCGCCGCCGCGGCCGCGATGGCCGCCGCCTATGGCATCGCTCCCGGCACGATCGCCGCCGGCCTCGCCTCCTTTCGCCCAAGTTTCGAAGATTCGCCGGGGCGTCTCAGCCTCACCGAGGCGCATGGGGTGCGGATCGTCCTCGACTATGCCCACAACCGCGCGGCGCTCTCCGCGCTCGCCGACTTGCTTGCCGCGATGCGCGGCGACAGCGACGCGCGGGTGATCGGCATGATCGGCATTCCGGGCGACCGCCGCGACTGCGATCTCGTCGATATCGGCGCCCTCTCGGGCCGGATGTTCGACGTCCTGATGCTGCGCGAGAATGTCGACCTGCGCGGGCGCCCGCCCGGCGAAGCCAATGCGTTGATGCGCCAGGGCGCGCTCGCAGCAGGCCTCGATGCAGCCGCGATAGGCCTCCACGACGGCGAATATGACGCCGCATCGGCGTCCCTCGCCGCCGCGCGCCCCGGCGACATCGTCGTGCTCACCCCGACCGACGTCGATGGAATATGGAGGCTCGTCGAAGCCTGGGCGGCAGGCCCCGCTCCGGTGGAGGCCCGCGTGCGGCAGGCGGCGCATGGCTGACGGGCGCTGGGCGATCGCCGTCCATGGCGGAGCGTGCCGGATCCCTTCGGCGTTGCAGGCGCCGCGCCGCGAAGGATGCGCGGCGGCGGCGGAAGCGGGCAGGATGATATTGGAGCGCGGCGGCAGCGCGCTCGAGGCGGTCAAGACCGCGGTCTGCCTGCTCGAGGACGATCCCGCGTTCAACGCGGGCCGGGGATCGGTCGCGAATGCCGACGGCGAGGTCGAGATGGACGCCGGCATCATGGACGGTGCGACGCTCGATGTAGGCGCGGTCGCCTGCGTGCGCTTTCTCTACAATCCCGTCGAGACGGCGCATGCCATGCTGCGCGAGCCGCCCGTCCTGCTCGTGGGCGCCGGGGCCGAGGCGTTCGCAAGTTCGCGCGGGATCGCCGAAGCCCGCGAGCCTGTGCGACCGGCCACGCCCTGCGGAAGCGATCATGATACCGTCGGCTGCGTTGCCCGCGACCGCGAGGGCCACGTCGCCGCGGCGACCTCGACCGGGGGGCTGGCGGGCACGCTCGCCGGCCGCGTCGGCGACGCGCCCCTTCCCGGTTGCGGCTTTTACGCCGAGGACGGCATCGGCGCGGTGTCTCTTTCGGGCGACGGCGAGGCGATCGCGCGAATGCTGCTCGCCGCGCGCGTGATGCGCGCGCTCGAAACGACGGGCGCCAAGGCGGCGGCCGCGGCGATCTTTGACCCTATGGCGCGTCTCGGAGCCGAGGCGGGGGTCATTCTCCTCGACCGCGAAGGCGCGATCGGCATCGCGCACAACAGTCCGCAATTCGCGGCCGCCTATGTTCGCGAGGGCATGGACCCCGTTTCCGCCATAGTCTGGGAGCAAGACGATGTCCGCTAGACCGGGCCCCCTGTTCGTTATCGGCGGCCACGAAGACAAGGAAGGCGGCCGCAAGATACTCGGCGCGATTGCGGCAGAGCTCGGCGAAGGCACGCTCGTCGTCGCGACGATCGCCAGCGCCAAGCGCGACGGTTATTTCGAGGCCTATTGCAAGGGCTTTGCCCCGCTCGGAGTGGGGCGGCTCGTCGAGCTGTATCTCGATGATCGGGACCAAGCCGGAGATCCAGCGCGCGCCAGGATGATCGACCAGGCCGGCGGCATTTTCTTCACCGGCGGCGACCAGTCGCGCCTCATGACCCTCATCAAGGATACGCCGATCGATACGGCTGTCCGCGCACTCCACGAACGCGGCGGGCTTGTTGCGGGAACGTCGGCGGGCGCCTCGGCGCAGGGAGAAACGATGCTCGTAGGCGGCGGCGGCGAAGAGACGCCGCGCATCGGCGATATCAAACTCGCGCCGGGGCTCGGCCTGATCCCGGATAGCATCATCGACCAGCATTTTGCCGAGCGCGGGCGCATCGGTCGCCTTGTCGGCGCGGTCGCTCATTGTCCCCGCTGTCTCGGAATCGGCATCGACGAGGACACCGCGCTCCGGATCGAGGCCGGCACCGCCCGGGTAATCGGAAGCGGCGGCGTCACGATCGTCGATGCGTCGCGGGCAATTCATTCGAATGCGGCCGGAGCCACGCCAGCCGCTACGGTGTCGCTTCACGGCGCGACGCTTCACGCGCTCGGAGAAGGGGACCGGTTCGACCTTACGGCCCGCATCCCAGGGGCTGATTAGGAATCGGAGCGCCGATCAGGCGCCAGTGCTTCGACCCGAGAAGGGGCAACGCCATTCGGGACCAACGGCGCGGCCCGAATATTGTCGCGCTTCCGACACGTCACCATGACGGGCGAGCATCGGGTTTGCGCTGCCCGCAAGCGCGACGTCGCGCGCGATGATCTTGCTTCGCATCGTCTCGTAGACGTTCGCTTCGCGCAGCTTTTCGAACTGGTCATGGAGATTGAATACCAGCGCCGGGCGCTCGAACCGCCGCGCGGGACGGCTCGCGCGCGGATGAAGGCCGACGACGAAAAATGCTTCGCCCCCGAAACTCAGCGAGAAATGGGGATCATCGGGACGGTGGCTCACGCGCGGATCGGGCGGCTGCCCTGCCCAATCATCCTTCCGGCTCAGAGATTCGAGCCGGTCCCAGAGGCAGGCCTCGAACCCCGCCTCGTCGAGCCCGCCGTCTTCCTCGAAGATCACGACGAGCGAGTGGAACAGGCTAGGCTCGCGGGCATAGCTCCACGCAAGATCGAGAAGATTGGGATAGATGCGCAGATCGTCCCAAGCCGAGCGCATGTCTCGGCCCACCACAAAGCGTATCTGGTCGCGTGCCAGCGCCGACTTCGCCCCGACGCACGGAAATTCCGCGTCCCGGATGAAGGCCTGAAAACGTTGTGCGAGTGGGTGGGAACTGTTGTCGGTTGGCGGTAGCATGCTGCTGAAACCGACTTGCGCTGTCACAGTTGCAGCCGATTAACCTGGGTTGGATCGATTTTCGCCGCGATCCCCCATAACCCCGCCGCTGCCCCCAACCCCGGCTCGCCACGGTCGGCCCGCCGACGATGGCATTCCCGTCCGGTCAGGCGTCGGCCCCGGCCCGCTCCGCCGACCGAGGCCATGGAGCCTCCTCAGCCAGAGGCAGGAGCCGCAGCGGTCGCCAGCATGTCGATGATCGCATCGCAAAAGGCTGGAAGATCGTCGGGACAGCGGCTGGTGACGATATTGCCATCGACGACGACTTCCTCGTCCACCACATCGGCGCCGGCGTTGGCGATGTCGGTGCGTATCGACTTGTAACTCGTCATCCGCCGCCCCTTCGCAAGGCCAGCCTCGATCAGCAGCCAAGGCGCGTGGCAGATGGCGGCGATCGGCTTGTCCGCGTCGGCAAAGGCCCGGATCAGCGCCACCGCCTTCTCCTCGACGCGCAGGAGGTCGGGATTGATCTGTCCACCCGGCAGCACCAGCGCATCATAGTCGTCAACGCGTACATCCGCGATCCGAAGGTCAACTTCGATCTCGTCGCCCCAGTCATCCCCGTCCCATCCGGTGATGTCGTCGGTCCCGATCGACGCGATGTCGACTTCGGCGCCGGCAGCCTGGAGCCGCTCGAGCGGCACGTCCAGCTCGGACTGTTCAAAGCCGTCCGTCGCCATGATGAGGATGCGCCGCGACGAGAGGATTTCGGATTTGGTCATGATGTTTTTCCTTTTCGTGTCTCCATCGGACCAATGCATGGCAAAGCCGGTTGTTGCGGCGGCCGGCTCGGCAGCCGGAATTACACGGACCGCAGTCAGGCTCGGCATGCGCCTGTTCTCCCACATTTTCTCCCACGGGAGAAATTGGCTACGGGTGAACTGGCGTGGACGCCCTTGGACGCGAATCAGGTCGCAAGCCTTGGGTTTACTTGCCTTTTCGACGGGAGTTCGCGCTGCGGATTTTGGAGTTTGGTGGACAGGGCTGGATTCGAACCAGCGTACGGAAACCCGGGCAGATTTACAGTCTGCTGCCTTTAACCACTCGGCCACCTGTCCATTGGGGCCCGCTTTGGGAAGCGGTCCAATGGCGAAACGAGGCTTGCCTGTCAATGCCAGTCATGGGAAAGGCGCGGCGCTATGAGACAATTTTCCCGTCACCGTCGCCCGTCGGGTGGAAACCAGCGCGGTCAGGCCATCCGTTTCTGGGGGCGCCACGCCGTATTGGCGGCGCTCGCCAACCCCGAACGCACCGTCAAGCGCATCTGGGGCACGCGCGAAGCGCTGGGCCAGCTCGACCTGCCGCCGGTGATTCCCATTTCTTACGCCGACGTGACCGACCTCGCGCGGCTCGTCGCCCGCGATGCGCCGCATCAGGGGCTGGTGATCGAGGTCGACCCGCTCGAAGGCGTCTATCTCGGCGACCTGTTGCAGCAGGAAAGCGACGCCGATAGCAAGCGCCCGCTGATCGTCCTCGACCAGGTCACCGATCCGCACAATATCGGCGCCGTCCTGCGCTCGGCCGCCGCGTTCGATGCCGCCGCGATCATCACGCAGGATCGCCACAGCCCGCCCGAAAGCGGCGTGATCGCGCGCTCGGCGTCGGGCGCGCTCGAAACCGTGCCGTGGGTGCGCGTCGTCAACCTGTCGCGCGCGCTGGAGGAAATCGCCGAGGCGCAATATTGGCGCATCGGGCTGATGGGCGACACCGAAACGACGCTGGGCTCGACGCTCGACGGCAGCAAGGTCGCGCTCGTGCTCGGCTCCGAAGGCGACGGCATGCGCCACAATGTCATGGAACATTGCGACGTGCTGGCAAAGCTCCCCATCTCGCCGCGGATGGAAAGCCTCAATATCTCGAACGCCGCGGCGATCGCGCTCTACGCGGTCGCGACGGCGGGCCAGTAAGACTCAATCCTCGGCGGCGATCCGCACGCGGAGGCCGTCGAGCGCGTCGCTGAACGGAATCTGGCACGACAGGCGCGACCCCTCGTCGCGGTCGGTGGTCGAATCGAGCAGGTCATTCTCGTCCTCGCTCATCGCCGGAAGCTGGTCGGTCGCACCCGCTTCGACATGGACGTGGCACGTCGCGCACGAACAGCAACCGCCGCACAGCGCCAGCAGTTCGTCGAAGCCGGCGTCGCGGATATTTTCCATCACGGTCAGGCTGGTGTCGCCCTCGATCTCATGCTCGGTTCCGTCGCGCGTCACGACAATCAGCTTCGCCATGCTAGTCCCCATATCTTTGATGTCGGTGGCGCTATGTCGCGCGTTGCGCCCCAAATCAAGCGTTGCTAAAGACGGTCGCGGGAACAAAAGGAGAATATCGCGATGGACCTCAGCCAGCAGCAGCTGAATGCGGGGATCGACGCGCTCGCGGCGAGCGACGCCAATTTCGCGCGCGCGCTCGGTAACGCCGGCTACCCCGAACCGCGCATCCGTGCGCCGGGCTACACCACGCTGCTGCGCACCATCGTCGGCCAGCAGGTCAGCGTCGCCGCCGCCAATTCGATCTGGAACAAGCTCGAGGCGCAATTCGGCGAAGGCTGCCCCGCCGAGGTGATCGCGGCGGCCGATTTCGACACGCTGCGCGCCTGCGGCCTGTCGGGGCAGAAACAGGGCTATGCCAAAAGCCTCGCGCAACTGATCATCGACGGCGACCTCACCTTCGACGCGCTGCCCGCCGACGACGAGGAGGCGATCGCCCTGCTCACGCGCGTCAAGGGCATCGGGCGCTGGTCGGCCGAAATCTACCTGCTCTTTGCCGAGGGGCGCCCCGACATCTGGCCCGCGGGCGATCTTGCGGTGCAGGAAGCCGTCGGCCGCATCCTCCAATTGGGCGCGCGGCCGAGCGAGAAACAGGCGCGCGAACTGGCCGAACCCTGGCGCCCCCACCGCGGCGCCGCCGCGATCTTCAGCTGGCACTGTTACAATATGGATGTGATCTAGTTTAAGGCGGGTCGATCTCTCCACGTTCGCGCATCGCGTCGCAACGGCACGCTCTCCCTCGGCGTCACATCGCATCTCGTCCAGCGCATCCACCCGCACCGCGAAGGAATCATCCCGGGCTTTACGCGCGAATATGGTGTGATGGGGTCATCACGCCTATCCTCACTCGTCATTCCCGCGGAGTCGCGGACGGCGCGCAGCGCCACCGCGGGAACGCAATGACAATGGCCGGACGAAAAAAGGCCGGGCGGAGCATCCTCCACCCGGCCTTTTAATTCGATCGTCCGCCGAAGCTTATTTCTTGGCAGCCGCCTTCTTGGCCGGGGCCTTCTTCGCAGGCTCGGCCTTTTCGGCCGCAGCGGCCTTTGCCGGGGCGGCCTTCTTCGCCGCAGCGGGCTTTTCCTCGGCCTTCTTGGCGGGGGCAGCGTCAGCCTTCTTCGCCGGCGCCTTCTTGGGCTCGGCCGCGGCCTTTTCTTCCTTGGCCTCGTCCTTCACGGCGTCCTTCTTGGCGGCCGGCTTCTTCGCGGCGGCCTTTTTGGCGGGCTTTGCGTCATGATCGTGGTCGTGGCCGCAGCCCGGACCATGGACGTGGCCGTCGTCGTCGGCTTCGATCGCGGCTTCCAGTTCCTCGCGGGTGGTTTCGCGATCGCTGATCTCGGCCTTTTCGAACAGGAAGTCGACGACCTTGTCTTCATAGAGCGGCGCACGCAGCTGGGCCGCGGCGAGCGCGTCCTGCTGCACATATTCGATGAAGCGCTGACGGTCTTCGGGGCGATATTGCTGCGCGGCCTGTGCGATCAGGCGCTGCATTTCCTGGTTCGACACCTGGACGCCATGCGCCTGGCCGATTTCCGAGAGGAGCAGGCCCAGACGGACGCGGCGCACCGCGATCGCGCGATAATCGTCACGATCCTTTTCGAGTTCGGCCTTCGCCACTTCGGGGTCTTCCTCGTGGCTGACTTCATGCTCCAGCTGCTGCCAGATCTGGTTGAATTCGGCCTCGACCATCGTCGGCGGCACGTCGAAGTCGTGCGAAGCGGCGAGCTGGTCGAGCAGCTTGCGCTTCATATAGGTGCGCGTCAGGCCGTTATGTTCCTGCTCGACCTGATCCTTCATCAGCTCTTTCAGCTTGTCGAGGCTTTCGAGGCCGAGCGACTTGGCGAACTCGTCGTCGATCTTCGACGCGGCGGGAACCTTCAGTTCCTTGACCGTGATCGCGAATTCGGCGGGCTTGCCCTTCAGGTTCTCGACCGGATATTCGTCGGGGAAGGTGACCTTCAGCACCTTTTCGTCGCCGACCTTGGTGCCGACCAGCTGGTCTTCGAAGCCGGGGATAAGCTGGCCCGAACCGATTTCGACCGCCATGTCCTCGCCGGTGCCGCCGTCGAAGGCGACGCCGTCGACGCTGCCCGCGAAGTCGATGATGACCTGGTCGCCGGTCGCGGCCTTCTTGCTCTTCGGCGCGTCTTCGAAGCGCTTCATCTGCGCGGCGAATTCCTCGATCTTGGCCATCACGGCCTTGTCGTCGGCGGGAACGGTCAGGCGTTCGAGCTTCAGGCCCTCGATCGAAGGCGTTTCGATCTCGGGCAGCACTTCGAGCGCGACGGTGATCTCGGCGTCCTTGCCGGCTTCATAACCGTCGGCCAGCGTCACCGCGGGCTGGAGCGCCGGGCGGAGCTTTTCCTTCGCCATCAGGTCGCGCACGCCCTGGTCGATCGCCTTGTTGAGCGCATCGGCCGACAGCGCGGCGCCGTGCATCTTGCGAATGAGGTTCGGCGGAACCTTGCCGGGACGGAAACCGGGCATGCGGACGGTCGGGGCGATGCTCTTCACCTCGTCGTCGACACGGCTGTCGATATCCTTGGCGGTGATGGTCACGCGATATTCGCGCTTCAGGCCTTCGTTCAGCGTTTCGACGGTCTTCATTGCCTTGGTCTTATCCTTGCTCAAAATCTCGTATCCGAACCCCGCCAATATGGCGAAGTTCCTCATGATCCCGGCCTGCATTGCAGAATGGTGCGGGCGAAGGGACTCGAACCCCCACATCTTGCGATACTGGTACCTAAAACCAGCGCGTCTACCAATTCCGCCACGCCCGCAGGTGTTTTTCGGCCGGGTGCACGAAATCGCGCGCTGCCGCGCACGCCCGTGCGGGCCGCGCGGGGCTATAGCAGACGCGTGGCCGAGGGCAAGGGGCACAAGGCGCGATAATCCGCGGGCGGAACATGCTTCGCGTCCGTTCGTTGATCGGGTCAAGGAGAATGACCATGGCGAGTAACCCTGACCCGCTTCCCAAGCCCAAACCCGACACGATCGAACCGCAATCGCCGCCCGAACAGCCGGTGCAGCCGACGCCGCTCGAAGATCCCGCCGGCCAGCCCGCCGAGGTGCCGGGCCGTCCGGGCGGCGGCGATATCGACGAACCCGGCCGCGGCCCCAGCGAAGTGCCGCCGCAACAGGTTTAGTCGCAATATCCTCCCTGTCGCGCAGCGGGGGAAAGGTGACCGCTCGCGCAGCGAGGGGTGGAGGGGCCGACAACCTGTGCGCTACGGTCCCTCCGTCAGCGGCAAAAGCCGCAGGGAGGATTTTTAGCTTGCTAAGCACTTGACCCGCCCCCTCCCCCGCCGCCACGATGACACCGGGGAGAGACGACATGATAAGACTGACCGCCGCCATTGCGCTGCTCGTGGCAACCGCATCGCCCGCCATCGCGCAGCAAACGACACTCTATCGCGGCGGCCCGATCGTCACGATGGATGGCGACACGCCGCAGATCGTCGAGGCGGTGGTCACGACCGGCGACCGCATCGCCTTTGCCGGCCCCGAAAAGGAGGCGCGCAAGGCGGCGGGCAAGGACGCCGCGGTCCGCGACCTCGAAGGCGCGACGATGCTTCCCGGCTTTATCGACGCGCATTCGCATTTTGCGGTGGCGCTCCAGATGGCCGGCGGGCTCGATCTTTGGGACAAGGCGCTACCGCCCGTCACCGACATCGCCGGGCTGCAAGCCGTCGTTCGCGACCATATCGCACGCCGCGCCATTCCGAAGGGCGGCTGGGTCGTCGTCTGGCAATATAATGAAGAGGCGCTCGCCGAAAAACGCCACATCACCCGCGCCGAGCTCGATGCCGTGTCGCCCGACCACAAGATCGTGCTGCTCCATATCTCGCTCCACGGCCTCGTCGCGAACAGCCCCGCGCTCGCCGCCGCGGGCCTGTCGGACGCAAGCCAGCCCGACCCCGGTGGGCTGATGCTGCGCGACCCCGCCGGGCGCCTCAATGGCGTGCTGCTCGAAAAGGCGATGTACCGGTTGCTGCCCGCGCTGCCGCAGCCGACCGCCGAACAGAAGCTCGCGATGCTCGACGCCGCGCAGGCGCGCTATTTCGCCGAAGGCTATACGCACGCGCAGGACGGCGCGACCCAGCCCGCCGACCTCGCCTTCTTCACCGGCGCCGCCGCGCGCGAACGGCTCAAGATCGACCTTGCCCTGCTGCCGGTCTTTACCGGGCTCGACGCGTTGCTCGCCGATCCCGCGCTGCAATTCGGCACGTACGAGGGCCATGTGAAACGCCAGGGCATCAAGTTCATCCTCGACGGCAGCCCGCAGGCGCGCACCGCCTTCTTCACCCGCGACTATGCGCGCGGCGCCCCCGATGGCGCGCATCCGTGGCACGGCCAGCCGATCGTGAAGCAGGAGGAGTTCGAAACGCTCGCGCGCAAGGTCGACGACCGCGGCTGGCAGCTCTTCGTCCACGCCAACGGCGATGCCGCGATCGACATGGCGATCAAGGGCTTCGACGCGCTAGGGATCAACGCGGCCGACGACCGCCGCCCGATCGTCATCCACTCGCAGTTCCAGCGCCGCGACCAGCTCGCCGCCTACAAACGCATCGGCGTCGGCCCCGCCTATTTTTCGAACCACAGCTGGTATTGGGCCGACGTCCACCGCACGAACTTCCCCGATGACGTCGTCGATTTCATCAGCCCCTTCGCCTCGGCGCGCGCAGAGGGGCTGATCGCGTCCAATCACAGCGACTACAGCGTCACTCCGCTCGACACGCGCTTCATGCTCTGGACCTCGATGGCGCGCATTTCGCCGACGGGCGTCGTCAGCGGCGGGAGCGAGCGGCTGGACGCCTATGCCGCGCTGCAGGCGCTCACCACCGGCCCCGCGTGGCAGGCGCGCGAGGAGGACCGCAAGGGCCGCATCAAAGCCGGCCTGCTCGCCGATTTCGTCATCCTCGACAAGAACCCGCTGACGACCCCGGTCGATGCCATCAAGGGCATCAAGGTTCTGGAGACCGTGAAGGAAGGGAAAAGCGTCTGGCAGGCGGCCCGTTAAGGCACGACGCGCCGGGCCTCGAGGTCGGCCAGCATCGCCTTGAGCGCCGCGGCGTCGTGCCAGCGCCCCCCGGCCATGACCCCGATCGGCGCGCGCAAGGCCGCGGGCTTCGCCAGCGGGTTTTCGGCGACGAGGAGCAGATCGGCGCGATAGCCCGGCGCCACGACGCCGAACTTCGCGGCCCTCGGCACCGTTCTCGCGATAAACTCGCCCGGTGTGCGCGTGGCCGCCGACAGCGCCTGCCACGGCGTCAGCCCGGCGGCGAGCATCGCGTCGATCTCCTCGTGCAGCGCAAAGCCTGGAATCTGCCCGGGGATCGTCGGCGCATCACCGCCGGTGATCAAGGGCACGCCGGCATCGGCCATCGCCTTCACGAAGCGCGCCTCGAATGCCACGCGGCGCGACAGGTCGACCGCCTTTTTTTGATACCCCGAATGCGCCCAGCCGATCCGGTCGCCCGGCGACAGATAGCGCGCTTCGGGCACCGCGAGATAGGCCTTCACCACTTCGGGCTTGCCGAATTGCGCCGCGATCGTCTGATAGTTGAACAGGTCCGACGTGACGAAGGCGCCATGCGCCTTCACCAACGCGATCGCATCGGCGATCCGCGCGTCTTCGGGCGGCGCCTGCTGGTCGTCCGCGGGCGGTTCGGGGAAGAAGCCATAGAAAAATTCCTCGACATGCGCGACCATCGACTGCCCCGCGGCAAGCTGCTTTGCGAGGCCGACCGCCTTTGCATTGTGCCCGACGACGCCGATACCCTGCGCTTTCGCTTCCTCGGCGAGCGCCGCAAAAACTTCGGCCGACAGGTTCGTATAGACTTTGACGAAGCTGTAGCCGTTGGCCTTCGCAATCCCGACGATCGCGCGCGCATCCTCAGGCGTTGCGATGACCAGATGCCCATATAGCGGGCTGCCATCGACCGCGAGTGCAGTGAATATCTGCGGCCCCGGCACCTTGCCCGCATTCACCGCGATCCGTGTGCGCCCGGCAAAGCCGTTCGTCGCCTCGCCCATGTTGAGCATCGTCGTGACGCCGTTCGCGAGCAGCAGCGACAGATCCTCGCGGGTCGTCACATGATTGTGCATGTCGGCGAGGCCGGGCGCCAGCCAAGCGCCCTTGCCGTCGATCACCGGCGTCCCCGGGGGCAGCTTCGCCTTGATCCCGATACTCGAAATCACGCCATCGGTGACGATCACCGTCGTGCGCGGGATCACGCGCTCGCGGTCCATCGGCACGACGTTGACGTCGGTGAAGACGACCGTCTCGGCGCGCGTGAGCGTGGCGCAGGCGGCGAGCAGCCAGAGGGTCAGGAGTGCGCGGAGCATCCGCGCATCCTCAGCCCAGCGCCTTCTTCAGCAATTCGTTCACCACCTGCGGGTTCGCCTTGCCCTGCATCGCCTTCATCGTCTGGCCGACGAAGAAACCGAACAGCGCTTCCTTGCCGCCCTTATACTGTTCGACCTTGTCGGCATTGGCGGCGAGCACCTTGGCGATCTCGGCCTCGATCGCGCCGGTGTCGCTCGTCTGCTTGAGGCCCTCACGCTCGACGATCGCCGCAGCGCCGTCGCCGGTTTCGAGCATTTTTTCGAACACCGCCTTCGCGATCGTCCCCGAAATCGTGCCGTCGGCGACGAGGCCGAGCAATTCGGCGGCCTGCGCGGGACTGACCGGCGAATCCGAAATGTCGCGGCCCAGCCGGTTGAGCGCGCCGAACAATTCGCTCGTCACCCAGTTCGCCGCCGCGACGGGCTTCGCGCCCGCCTCAAGCAACGTATCGAACCAGCGCGCCGCCTCGACCTCGGCGGTCAGCACGTCGGCGTTATACGCCGAAATGCCTTCGCTCAGGTAGCGCGCGCGTTTGGCGTCGGGCAGTTCGGGCAAGCTCGCGCGGCACTCGGCGAGGAAGTCATCGTCGAGGATCAGCGGCAGCAAGTCGGGATCGGGGAAATAGCGATAATCATGCGCGTCTTCCTTCGACCGCATCGAGCGCGTCTCATTCCGGTCGGGATCGTAGAGCCGCGTTTCCTGCACCACCGTGCCGCCGCTTTCGATCAGTTCGACCTGGCGCTTCGCCTCACCCTCGATCACCGCCATCACGAAGCGCACCGAATTGACATTCTTCGTCTCGGTGCGCGTTCCGAATTCGTCGCCGGGCTTGCGAACCGACACATTGACGTCGGCGCGCATCGAGCCCTCTTCCATATTGCCGTCGCACGAGCCGACATAGCGCAGAATCGAGCGCAGCTTGCGCACATAGGCTCCGGCCTCGGCGGGCGAGCGCATGTCGGGGCGCGACACAATCTCCATCAGCGCGACGCCTGATCGATTGAGGTCGACATAGGACATCGTCGGATGCTGGTCGTGCATCAGCTTGCCGGCATCCTGCTCGACGTGGATGCGCTCGATGCCGATGCGCTTGGCTTGGGGAATCCCCGCCTTTTCATCAGCCTCGATCGTCAGCGAACCTTCGCCAACAAGCGGATGATAAAGCTGTGAAATCTGGTAACCCTGCGGCAGGTCGGCATAGAAGTAATTCTTGCGGTCGAAGCGCGACCATTTGTTGATCTCGGCCTCGATCGCCATGCCCGTGCGCACCGCCTGGCGGATGCACTCGCGGTTCGGCACCGGCAGCATCCCCGGCATCGCGGCATCGACCAGCGATACCTGCGTGTTCGGCTCGGCCCCGAACGCCGTCGCGGCGCCCGAAAACAATTTGGCGTTGGTCGTGATCTGCGCATGGACCTCAAGGCCGATCACGACCTCCCACTCGCCGGTTTCGCCCTTGATGCGATAGTCAGTCATGCAAATTTATCCCGAGCAATTTCATCATCCTCAAATAGCTTTGGGATGCGGATCCGATAACGGCAAACACCCACGAAAACATTGTGACACCGATTAAGAATATCGCGGTTCCGTCCACATACGGACCGGAAAAAATCGAAACAATCGCCACTGCAACGGGAAAGATGAAGCATAAAATGAATAGGCCGCCATGCTTGAAGGCCTGCCAAAACCCCATATGCCCCACCCGGAGAAAGGTGTTCCTGAGAAGGTCGTGGACCCATCCCAACCAGACGGTAGTAACTTGAAGAAAAACCAAAAACGCTGACCCCTCTACAAAGGCCCACTCCTGTCTAAAATCATAAGTGCTGATAAACGCTCCGAACGCCGCCGCGTGCGGGATGCTGATAATCAATATAGCTCGTTCCCACCGCGCAGCCTCCGCGTCAAACGGATCGGATTCAACAGCGGCCTTCTTACCCCCTACCACCACTTCTCGGCGCGCGCCGTAAAGCCCGCCCGCTCTTCAATTGCCAGCCCGGCGTTGAGCACGCCCTGCTCGTCGAACGCCTTGCCGATGATCTGGAGGCCCAGCGGCAGCCCTTCGCGGTTGAGCGCCGCGGGGACCGACATCGCGGGCAGGCCCGCGAGGCTCGCGGGCACCGCGAACACGTCGTTGAGGTACATCGCCAGCGGGTCGGCCATCTTCTCGCCGAGCCCGAACGCCGCCGACGGCGCGGTCGGCGCGAGGATCACGTCGCACGACGCAAACGCCTGTTCGAAATCGCGCGCGATCAGCGTCCGCACCTTCTGCGCCTGCGTATAATAGGCGTCGTAAAAGCCCGCCGACAGCACATAGGTGCCGATCATGATGCGGCGCTTGACCTCCGGCCCGAAGCCCTCGGCGCGCGTCGCGGCGTACATGTCCTGCAACCCCGCGCCCTGGGGCAGGTCGCGCAGACCGTATCGCACGCCGTCATAGCGCGCGAGGTTCGACGACGCCTCGGCGGGCGCGATGATATAGTATGCCGGCAGCGCATATTTGGTGTGCGGCAGGCTGATCTCGACGACCTCGGCCCCCGCATCCTTCAGCATCGCGATGCCCGCATCCCACATAGCGTCGATGTCGGGATCGATGCCGTCGAGGCGATATTCCTTCGGAATACCGACCGTCTTGCCCTTGAGATCGCTCGACAAAGCCGCTTCCCAATTGGGGACCGCCATATCGAGGCTCGTCGCGTCCTTGGGATCGAAGCCCGCCATATTCTCGAGCATGATCGCGCAGTCGCGGACGTCGCGCGCCATCGGCCCTGCCTGATCGAGCGAGCTGGCGAACGCCACGATGCCCCAGCGCGAGCAGCGGCCATAGGTCGGCTTGATGCCCGAAATGCCCGTGAAGGCCGCGGGCTGGCGGATCGACCCGCCGGTGTCGGTCCCCGTCGCCGCGGGGCACAGCCGCGCCGCGATCGCCGACGACGACCCGCCCGACGATCCGCCCGGCGCGAGCGCGGCGTTACCACCGTCGTTGCGCTTCCACGGGCTGATCACATTGCCGAAATAGCTCGTCTCGTTCGACGAGCCCATCGCGAACTGATCGAGGTTGAGCTTGCCGAGCATGCCGCAGCCCGCGTCCCACAATTTCTGCGAGACAGTCGATTCATAGCGCGGCACAAAGCCTTCGAGCATATGGCTCGCGGCGGTCGTCTGGACGCCGTTCGTCGCGAACAAATCCTTCATCCCGATCGGCACGCCCGACAGCGGCTTCAGCGTCCCCGCGGCGCGGTCGGCGTCGGCCTGCTTCGCCGCAGCCAGCGCATGCTCGGGCGTCTCGACAATGAATGCATTGAGCGCCTTCGCGCCCGCGACATTGGCGTTGAACGCCTCGGCGACCTCGACGGCGCTGAAATCGCCTGCGCGGTGCCCGTCGCGGATCTCTGCAACGGTCAGGTTCGTAAGCTCGGTCATTATTCGATCACCTTGGGAACGCCGAAAAAGCCGTGCTGCGGCGCCGGCGCGTTCGCCAGCACATCGTCGCGGCGGTTGCCGCCGGTCAGCGGGTCGGCATCGACGACATCGTCGCGCAGCCGCAGCGTGTTCGGGATCACCGCGGTCATCGGTTCGACCCCGGTCACATCGACCTCGCCGAGTTGCTCGACCCAGCCCAAAATGCCGTTCAATTCGCCTTCCATCGCGGCGGCTTCGGCATCGCTGATCGCGATGCGCGCCAGCGACGCTATTTTCCTGACCGTTGCCTGATCGATTGCCATGATCGCCCTAACTTTAACGAAGCCGCGCCGCTAGCATCCTCGCCGGATCGCTTCAACCATGATCCTCCCTGTGGCGAAGCCATGGGGAGGTGGCAGCGCGAAGCGCTGACGGAGGGGCGATGGCGCAGCCCCTTCCACCATCGGCGACGCCGACAGTCCCCCTCTCCACCGTTCTGCGGCAGCGAGGACCAACTTATTCGAAATCGCCGCCCACCGGCTTGCCGTTTACGAAAATCTGACGCCGCGACACGGCTCGCACTTCGACGCTGCCCTTTTCGATGTCATCGACAGTCAATTCGCGCCGCTTCTGTTCGGCCGCATCGTCGCTTCCTTCATAATAGTCGGTCCATTTCTTCGACGCGGCGTCGACCGCGAAGTGTGACACCATGCCGCTATCCGAAATCACCGCGACGCGGTTGTCGCCCACCCATTGCGCGATACAGGGATCCGTGCGGCAAAGGCTCCGCTGGTCGAACAAAGCATAAAGCTCGGCGGGCAGCGGCCGCGCCGCGGGGAACACCCGCACTTTCTCTTCGATCCTGCGCGCACCGAAGGCAGCATCGCGCGGCGTCATCTCGTCGCTGTCGCGGCCGAGCGTCCAGCGGTCCTTCGCTTTCAGCGCCCAACTCGCGAGACCCGCTTTCGTCCTGTCGACCGACTTCGCCATGTCCGTCAGCGCCGCGCGCCCGCTCGGCCCGAAATCGAAAGCCATCGCCGCCCAGTCGAATTTCTCCACCGGCGTCGCGCCCGACTTCAACCGCGCCACCTGATCGCGCGTCGAAATCGCCCCGAAATCGAGGATCGGCAGCGCAAGGAACAGCGCGAGCAGCGTCAGCCCGATCGCGAGCTTCTGCTGGAGCGGCCGCAACCAGTCGTCGAAATCGCGCCGCCCTCGCGCCACCGCCCACAGTCCGGCCACGCCATAGCCCAGCGCGATCAGCGCCGCGATCAAACCCCATAGGCGCTCGGGCGTCCAGCCGTACTGGATCACGCGCAAGTGCATCGAATAAAAGGCGATGACCGCGAGCGGCAGCACCGCCACCGCCAGCACGGGCGCCGCCCAGCGCAGCGCCGGGTTCGTCGCACGATCGTCGCGGCCATTGCCGATCACCGCATTGGCAAGCAGCACCGCGAACGCCGCCGCGCCCATCATCACCGCCGCCGTCGAAAAACCCGAATCCCACAGCGGCGTCAGCCCCGTCCCGGCGAGCGAGAGCAGGAACAGCACCAGCGCGACCGCGAGCACGGGCGCGAGCACCGCGAGCACGATCATCACCAGCCGCTGCAACGTCGAAACCAGCCGATCGCGCTCGCGCAGCAGCCCGACCGCACCGCCGAACGCTGCGCCCGCGAGCATCCACCCGAACCATTCGTCATTCAAAAGGTCGAAGATCAAATTGATCCCGATCAGCTTGAACATCTGCCCGATCAAGACCGTCAGCAGGAAGGCGATGCCGACGAACGCCAGGCTCGCCGCGCCGATCACCGCGTCGGTCCACGCATGGCTGTGCAGCCGCTGGTACGGCATCGTCCACAATTTCCAGAACCGCCAGTCGGGCGCGAAATCGCGGCGCGTCTGGAACAAGGGCGTCGCGACGAGCACCGCGAGCAGTCCCGACCAGAACGGCCACTCGACCGGCGATCCGCCAACGTTATAGCCTGCCGAATGCCAGGTGATCAGCCCCATCACCGCGCCCCATAACAGCGCAAAACCCAGCGCCCAATGCCAGCGCCTCGGCTCGACCCCGAGCACGAAGACCGCCGCCGCCGCCGCAACACCCGCCGCCAGCGCGCCGCGCCAATGCGCGAGCGGATCGTCATAAGGATGGTCGATCAGCAGGTGGAAAACGAGCCCGGAAACCGCACAGATCGCCGCCATGATCCACGGGCGCAGCGGCCATGGCGGATCATTGTCGTCGAGGCGTGCCGATACGGGCGGGGTCGAATCGGCGGTGGGTGCGGTGGCGTCGGTCATGGGTGCAATCTGCGATTGTTTCATATGCGCGGGCAAGCCAAAGCTGCACGCGATTTGCGGGAACCAATCCCCGTTGCCGTTCGTGTCGAGCGAGGTCGAGACGCCTGTCGGAGCAAACTACCGCTGAGAGGCATCTCGACTTCGCTCGATGCGAACGGGTAAAGATGCCCGAAACGATCTCTTTCTCCCCCATGGAGCCCCCATTTGGCCCGCAAATTCCTTTACGTCATCGCCGCGATCATCCTCCTCATCCTTGCCGCCGGAGTCGTTTACCAGCTGTTCCCCGGCTGGATCGCGCGCACCGCCTTCGTCCCCAGCACCGAATTCAAACCGCAGGCCGCGGTCGCACCCAACGCCTATGACGATCCCAAAATGTGGTTCGCGCGGCCGGGCATGGAAAAGGACCCCTCGGCGTGGCGCCCCGCCGCCGACGGCAGCGAGACCCCCGGCTCCGACCTTCCCGGCGAAAAAGCCGCCGCCCCGCTCATCCCGCCCGCCCAGGCGGCTCAAGGGTCCACAGACGCGCGGTTCGAAAGGGGCGACGCCGCGGTCTTCTTCGTCCACCCGACCAGCTATTACAGCCGCTCGAGCTGGAACGCCCCGCTCGAGGACCGCGATTCGGACCATCGCGCGAACCTCTTCGTGCAAGGCATGGCGAGTGCCTTTGCCGACGCGGGCGAAATCTGGGCGCCGCGCTACCGCCAGGCGACGCTCGGTGCCTTCCTCGCCGAGGATCGCGTCACCGCGGGCAAGGCGATCGATTCGGCCTATCGCGACGTCGAGGAGGCGTTCGACGCCTTCCTCGCCGGCATCCCCAAGGACAAGCCGATCATCCTCGCGGGCCACAGCCAGGGCGCGCTCCACCTCACGACCCTGCTCAAGACGCGCATCGCGGGCACCCCGCTCGCAAAGCGCATCGTCGCCGCCTATGTGGTCGGCTGGCCGGTCAGCCTCGACACCGACATCGCCGGGCTCGGCCTTCCCGAATGCCGGACGCCCGAGCAAAAGGGCTGCATCCTCGGCTGGGCGACCTTTGCCGACCCCGCCGACCCGGTGATGGTCACCGACGCCTATGACGGCACGATCGGTTTCGACGGCCGCCCGCGCGCGGGCACGCGGATGCTCTGCACCAACCCGCTCACCGGCATCCCCGACACCGAGGCGCCGGCGGAGGCCAATATCGGCACGCTGAAACCCACCGAAGGCTTCAAGTCGGGCGCGCTGATCGCGGGCAAGATCGGCGCGAAGTGCGACGATACGCGCGGTTTCCTCATGATCGGCGACGCCGACGTGGCGAAAGATTATGTCGTCGCGGGCTATGTGCTGCCGGGCAACAATTATCATGTCTACGACATCACCCTCTTCTGGGCGAATGTCCGCGCCGACGCACTCCGCCGCCTCGCCACCTACGAAGGCAAGCCGTCGCCGGTGCCGCCCGCGGCTGCGCCGGTTGCACCGCCGACGCCTCCGGCGGCCCCACCCGCTGCGGCACCGAAAACCTGATTCCGTTCGCATCGAGCGAGATCGAGATGCCCATCGTTCGCGCACGCCTTCACGGTGTCTCGACTTCGCTCGACACGAACGGCTAGGGAGGGCGCATGATCGCCACCGCCGCCCCCGACTTCGCTGCCAACTTCCCGGCCGGCGGCCGCCTCATGGGGCTCGACGTCGGCACCAAGACGATCGGCGTCGCCTTTTGCGACACGAACTGGAGCTTCGCGACCCCCGACAAGACGATCGTCCGCAAGAAATTCTCGGTCGATCTCGAAACGCTGAAGACCCTCGTCGCGCAGCACAATATCGTCGGCCTCGTCGTCGGCCTGCCGCTCAGCATGGACGGCAGCGACAGCCCGCGCACGCAAAGCACGCGCGCCTTCGCGCGCAATATCGCCCCGCTCGGCCTTCCCCTGCTCCTCTGGGACGAACGCTGGTCGACCGCCGCGGTCGAACGCGCGATGATCGCCGCCGACGTCAGCCGCGCCAAACGCGCCGAGCGTGTCGACAGCGCCGCCGCCGCCTTCATCCTGCAAGGCGCGATCGATGCGATGACGCGCTAAGGCCCTGCCCTGCGCGCGCGGCGCTACGCGGCATCTTAAGATTTTGCCCCTAAGCGATCCGCATGGCCCGTTATTTCGCTTATTGGCTGATCTTCGCGAACCTGACCGCCTTCGTCCTGATGGTTGTCGACAAGCGCCGCGCCGAAAACGGCGACGACCGGATCAGCGAAAACACCCTGCTCGGCTGGGCCTTTTTCGGCGGCGCGGCGGGCACTGTGCTCGCGTCGCGCGCCGTGCGCCACAAGACGCGAAAACAGCCCTTTGCCGCGACCATGTTCGTCTACCTCGTGCTGCAGCTGCTGCTGCTCGCGCTCTGGCTTGCGGGTTTCCTCGATCCGCTCGCCGCTACGGCGCTTGCCTATTGGCGCGCCGCCTCTTAAACGCTCGGCTTTAATGACAAGCTCAACGATCCGACCCGCCAGCGACTATCCGCCCGGTGGCGATGCCTTTCGCCATCGCGACCTGACCGGCATCGCCCAGCTGACCCCATGGGAGATCAGCTACGTCCTCGACGCCGCCGAAGAATGGGTCGACATGAACCGCAGCGGCGCGGCCAAGCATGACGACCGGCTCGCGGGCCTGACGATCATCAACGCCTTTTTCGAAAATTCGACGCGCACCTTGCTGTCGTTCGAAATCGCCGGAAAGCGCCTCGGCGCCGACGTCGTCAACATGCACGCCGCACAGTCGAGCGTGAAGAAGGGCGAGACGCTGATCGACACCGCGATGACATTGAACGCGATGCGCGCCGACGCGATCGTCATCCGTCATGCCAGTTCTGGCGCGGTCCAGCTTATCGCCGACAAGGTCGATTGCCCCGTGCTCAACGCGGGCGACGGCCGTCACGAACATCCGACGCAAGCGCTGCTCGACGCGCTCACCATCCGCCGCCGCTTGGGGACCGTCGAGGGGCTCACGATTGCGATCTGCGGCGACGTCCTGCACAGCCGCGTCGCGCGCTCGAATATCCTCGCGCTCACCCTGCTCGGCAACGAGGTGCGCGTCGTCGCGCCGCCGACGCTGACCCCGCCCGCGATGGAGCGGATGCACGTCGCCACCTTCACCGACATGGACGCGGGGCTGAAAGGCGCCGACGTCGTGATGATGCTCCGCCTCCAGAACGAACGCATGGACGGCGCTTACCTTCCCAGCGCGCGCGAATATCACGCGCTCTACGGCCTCACGCCGGCGCGGCTCGAACAGGCGAAGCCCGACGCGATCGTCATGCACCCCGGCCCGATGAACCGCGGGGTCGAAATCGACAGCAGCATCGCCGACGATCCCGACCGCTCGACGATCACGCAGCAGGTCGAAATGGGCGTCGCGGTCCGCATGGCCTGCCTCGACATTTTGACGCGCCGCAAGCGGGGGGTCCCGGGATGGAACTGAGGCCGCTCCATATCACGAACGCGCAGCTCATCGACGGCGATACGCCGCGCGCGGGCAGCCTGCTCGCGGTCGACGGCCGCATCGCCGCCATCGACCCGATCGACATCCCCGAAGGCGCCGAAACCGTCGACGCGCGCGGCCAATGGCTCGCCCCCGGCATCATCGACCTCGGCGTCTTCGCGACCGACAAGCCCGCCTTTCATTTCGGCGGCATCACGCGCGCCGCGCTGATGCCCGACAACGGCCCGCTCGACGGCGCCGGGCTCGTCGAACGCGCCGCGAAGGGCGGCAAGCCCGACCTCTGGGTCCACCCCCTCGCCGCCGCTACCAAAGGCCTCGAAGGCCGTGAACTCGCCGAAATCGGCCTGATGAAACAGGCGGGCGCGCGCGCCATCGCCACCGGCCGCGGCCGCATCGCCGACAGCGGCGTGATGCGCCGCGTGCTGTCCTACGCCGCCTCGCTCGGCCTCGTCACGATCATCCATGCCGAGGACGAAGGGCTCACCGCCGGCGCGGTCGCGACCGACGGCGAGATGGCGACGCGCCTCGGCCTCGCCTCGGCCCCCGCCATTGCCGAGGCGATGGCGATCGCGCGCGACCTCGCGCTCGTCGAGGAAACCGGCGCGCCCGTCCATTTCCGCCAGGTCACGACCGCGCGCGGGCTCGACCTGATCCGCGCCGCCAAGGCGAAGGGGCTGCCCGTCCTGTGCGGCATCACCCCCGCGCACCTTTTGCTCTCCGACACCGCGATCGGCGATTTCCGCACCTTCGCGCGCCTGTCGCCGCCGCTCCGCAGCGAGGACGACCGGCAGGCGTGCCTCGCCGCGGTCGCCGACGGCACGATCGACGTCCTCGCCTCGGGCCACGACCCGCGCGGTCCCGAGGACAAGCGCCTCCCCTTTGCCGAGGCGCTCCCCGGCATGGCGGGCGCCGAAACCCTGCTCGCGCTGGGGCTCGGGCTCGTCCGCGACGGCCATATCTCCCCCGGCCGCCTGTTCGACCTGCTCGCGGCCACCCCCGCCTGTCTGCTCGGCGTCGACGCCGGGACACTGGCGGTGGGCCAGGAAGCCGACCTCATCCTCGTCGACGAGGGCACGCCGTGGCAGGTCGATGCCAAGAAGATGGCGGCCTGGGCCGGCAACACCCCCTTCGACGGCATGCCCGTGCAGGGCCGCGCGACGATGATGTGGAAGGGCGGATTGCGCATCCGCTAGGCCGCGCGCGACAAGCGGGGGCAATATTATGCGGGCTTCGCGGCCCCCCCGGGGGGCGCCAAGCCCAAATCCGCCGCCCCGAATGAAAAGGGGCGCAGCCTCGCGGCCGCGCCCCTCGCTTAAATTCGTGAAATCCGGTGTCAGCGCGCCGCGAGGCGCAGCGGGCTGGCCTTCGCCGCCCACTGGATGCTTTCGCTGCCGCCCATCGCGCGGATGAAACAGACCTGGCCCTGCGCCTTCAACTCGTTGCACAGGCTCGTCGCATCGGCGCGCGTCGCCAGGCCGTTGACCGTCAGGCGATAATAGGTGCGGCCCTTCACCGTCGCGGCATGGCTCGACGCCGGGAAATCGGCGAGCATGCGACTGCGCTTCTTCAGCCCGCCCCATTTCTCCTTGGCAATGCCGAGGCTGTCATAGGCGCCGAGTTGCACTGCCCAGCCGGTCGGCTTGTTGCGGTCGAACGCCGCGGGAACGATCCGCGTCGCAAGTTCGATCGCCTGCTTCTGCGCGGGGCGCAGCACGCCGCCATTTTCCTCCGCGACGCGCGGCGCGGCGCGATAGGGCGCGGCATCGGCCAGAATGACGGGAGCAGCCGGTTTCGGCTGCGGCAATTCGGTAACCGGCACGACGCCGCCCTCGCCCCGCTCGGGCATCGGCAGTTCGACGCTGCGGATCGCGCCGCCGGCATCGGCAAGCACGGGCGGCGGCGGCGCATAGGCTTCGACCGGCGCCGGGTCGGCGCTGGCAAGCTGGGCTGCGTCGGCCGCGGCCATTTGCGTTTCGCCGAAATTGCTGAGCGCAAGGCGGACCGGCATGCCGGCGTCGGCGCGCGCCTTGGTGCCGATCAGGCTCGCAACGCGCACCGGCGCATCGGGGGTTTCGGCCAGTTTCGACCATTCGGCCATGCGGCCTTCGAGCTTCGCGGGCGACAGGTCCTGCGACGCCAGGATACGCGCCTGCGCCCAGCGGCCCGACAGGCCATAGGCGAGCGCCAGATTCTGCCGCGTGCGGGCGCTGGCGTCGGGTGCGCGCGCCGCTTCGCTCAAGACATAGATCGCGCTTTCGCTGTCACCGGCGAGGGCCAGCGCCAGTCCGATGTCCGACGCGGGCACCGTGTCGCGATGCGCTTCGAGCAGCACGATGGCGTCGCGATTCTTGCCCTGCGCGATCTCGGCCAGCGCCAACGCGATGATCGTGTTGCTGTCGCTCGCGCCCAGTTCGACCGCCTCGGTCAGCGCAGCGGTCGCCGACGCGAAACGCCCGTCGTTCAGATAGGCCTGGCCGAGCAGCGCGCGATATCCGGCATCGCGCGGGCTGGCGGCGACCGCGGCTTCGGCCAGTCCGACGGCCTTGCTCACCTTGCCGGCTTCCAGCGCGGCGCGCGCCTGGCCCGCCGATTTGGCGGCGACGGCGGGCTTGCCCGCGGCGCGCGACGGTGCATCGGCCATCTTGCCCATGCCGCTGCATCCCGTGGCAGCGCCAAGGACAAAGCCGTAAACGGCGAGGTTCATCAGCATCTTGCGGTTCATGACAGGGTCCCCTTGTTCGTTCAGCGCGTCATCGTCCGGCGCGTCGGACGCGCCGCCGGCAGGCGACTCGCCATCGCGTCGATTTCGGGCAGCGACGCCAGATATTCGTCGAGCAGGTCGGTCAGGATCACCTGCGACGACCGGTTGGTGACCGCGCTGGCGAGGCGCAGGCGCAGATGACGCTCGGCATCGAGGCGCAGCGTGAACGCGGCCTTATCGCGGGCACGCGGCGCGCGCGGCGCTTTCGGTTCGGCTTTCGCCGGCCGCGCCTCGACCTTGCGCGCCACCGCGGCGACGCGTTCGATCAGCGATTCCTGCTGGCGCACGATTTCCGGCACCTCCGGCACTTCGGCCGCTTCGGTTTCGAACGTAGCCGCGCCATGATCGTCGGTCGGCGCCGTAAAGCCCGCGCTTTCGTCATGATTGGCGTCATAGGCCGCAATGTCGTCATGGGCCGCGCCATCGTCATGGGCGGCGCCGTCATCGACGGCATGTTCGGCCTCGACATTATGCGCCAGCACCGATCCGGTCAGCAGCGGCTTCAGGTCGACCATGCGCGCGGGTTCGCTCGACTGGTCGGGATCGACATCATAGCCCATGTCGTTCCAGCCAAGATCGTCGTAACCGGCCGCGTGGAGCGGTGCGGGGCCGCTGCCGAGCGGCTGGCGGCGCATCGCGGGACGCGCCCCGCCCTTGCGGGCCAACAGGCCGGCGCTCAGCGATGCGAGGGGTTTCGGTTCGCCCATGGTTCCCGTCCCTTCCGTCACTGACCGGCGACGCGGCGGCCAAAGCCGCCGCCCATCGGGCGGACCGCGCCATAATTGCCCTGCGTCGGGATCGGCGCGGCGAACACGGTGCGACGGAAATTCTTTTCGAGCCGGTCGTTCATATAGGTCCACAGCTGGCGGACTTCCTCGGCCGACCGGCCATTGGGGTCGACCTCCATCACCGTGCGGCCGTCGATCATCGACGCGGCATAATCGGTGCGGTGGTGCAGCGTGACCGGGGCGACCGTGCCATGCTGCGACAGCGCGACCGCGGCCTCGCTGGTGATCTTCGCTTTCGGTGTCGCCGCGTTGACGACGAACACCAGCGGCTTGCCCGCGCGTTCGCACAGGTCGACGGTGGCGCCGACGGCGCGCAGGTCGTGCGGGCTGGGGCGCGTCGGGACGACGATCAGCTCGGCGACCGAGATCACGCTCTGGATCGCCATGGTGATCGCCGGCGGCGTATCGATAACGGCGAGCTTGAAGCCCTGCTGGCGCAGGATTTCCAGGTCCGAGGCCAGCCGCGCGACCGTGGTCTGGGCAAAGGCCGGAAGGTCGGTTTCGCGCTCGTTCCACCAATCGGCGAGCGAGCCCTGCGGGTCGATGTCGATCAGGACGACCGGACCGGCGCCGGCAAGCTGAGCCTGCACCGCCAGATGCCCGGACAATGTCGTCTTTCCCGACCCGCCCTTCTGTGAAGCCAATGCCAATACGCGCACTGCGTTACCCCCTCGGAAAATCCAGATTTCGGCGAAGGGATGGCATGGGGGGCGCTAAAATTGGGTTAACGATGATAAAAAGAAGGTGAACGAGTTCCGCATGTTCGTGGTAAACACTTCTCTAACGCCACCCTGTCCCATAACGGATCAAATTTGGGGGCTCGCGCGTGTCGCTAACGCCATGTTAGCCATTTCGTCCCTAAAAGACCGTCGGGGACTGCATCGGCCGTCACGCCGCGCAAGTCATTGGAGAATAAGATGCCTTCTTTCCGTACCGCCGCTTGGGCAGCCCTTCCGCTGATCGCGGTGTCGCTGGCGGCGCCCGCGTTGGCCGACGTCAAGGACGGGGTCGATGCCTGGCAGGCCGGCAATTATCAGGCGGCGGTCGCCGAATGGCGTCCGCTCGCGATCGCCGGCGATGCCGATGCGCAATTCAATCTCGGACAGGCGTATAAATTGGGCCGCGGCGTGCCGACCGATCTCGGCCAGGCCGAAAGCTGGTATCGCCGCGCCGCGAAACAGGGGCATCTGCAGGCCGAAGACAATCTCGGCCTCGTCCTCTTCACCGCGAACCGGCGCGAGGAAGCGATGCCCTATATTGCCCGTTCGGCCGAACGCGGCGAACCGCGCGCGCAATATGTCCTCGGCACCGCGCTCTTCAACGGCGACCTGGCGCCCCAGGACCTGCCGCGCGCCTATGCGCTGACCAAGCGCGCGAGCGACGCCGGGCTCGACATCGCCTCGGCGCGCCTCGCGCAGCTCGACCGCCTGATCCCGCTCGACCAGCGCCAGCGCGGCCTCGCCATGCTGCCCGAAATCGAAAAGAGCGAACAGCGCGCGCGCCTTGCCGCGGTGAACGCCGCGGCGCCGCCGGCGCCCAAGCCCGCGCCCGCCTCGCCGGTCAAGGTCGCCAGCCTGCCGCCGTCGACCCCCGGGACCAGCTATACGCCGCCGCCAGTCATCGCGACGCCCGCGCCTGCGCCCGTCCCGGCACCCGTGCGCCCCGCGCCGGGGCCGATCCGCAGCGTCGAGGTGCCGCCCTCGCCCGCCGCCAGCGCGGCGGCGGCCGCCGCGATCGAAGCCGCCACCGACGCCGCGACCGCCGCGGCCGCCGCCTCCGCCGAACCCGGCACGACCTACAGCGCGCCGCCCGAAAGCGCCGATGCGCCGGCAGCGCAGCCGGCGCCCAAACCCGCCGCCGCCGATCCGGTCAAGGTCGCCGCTGCCCCCGCCCCGGTGCGCGTCCACAGCGGCGCGGCGAGCCCCTGGCGCGCGCAGCTCGGCGCCTTCGGGGTCGAAGCGAACGCCCGCAACCTCTGGAAGTCGCTCGAACGGAAAAGCCCCGCGCTCGCCGCGCGCCAGCCCTATCTGGTCAAGAGCGGCAAGCTCACGCGCCTCCAGGCCGGCGGCTTCGCGAACAAGGGCGAGGCCGAGAGCTTCTGCGCCGCGATGCGCAAGGACGGTCAGGCCTGTCTGGTCGTCGATAAATAATCATCGACCCTCCCTGTCGCGCCGCGATGGGGAGGTGGCAGCACGAGGTACCGACGGAAGGGGCCATGGAGCACTCTTGCGGCCGCTCCACCATTCGTTTCGCGAACGCCCCCTCCCCATGGCTTCGCCACGGGGAGCATATTGCATCATTTCACCGTGCCTGCCTTTTCCCCGGCCAGCCGCTTCGCCAGCGCCGTGCGCGACCGGTCGGCATAGGCGCGGCACGCGCCCGGCGTGTCGTTAAACCGCCCCGGCCCCGCATTGTCGGGATGCGCGGCGATCAATATGTCGCACGGCATCGCATCCATCGTGCGATAGCTTTTCCGAAAGCCGGCAACGAACGCCGCGCCGGCCTTTGAGGTAAAACGATAGCCGTCGGCAGACACGGGGTTAAGGCTCGACGCAAAGACCACCGTCTTGCACGCGCCGCCCTCGCACGCCCGCCAACGCCAGCTCATGCTGCCCATCGTGTGTCCCGGCGTCGCGACCGCGGTGATCGCCGCCGTGCCCAGCTTCAGCACCTCGCCGTCCTTCGCGACGCGCACATCGGCCACCGCCGGCCAGCTGCCGCCATAGGCCAGCTGCGGATCATCCGGCGCGAGCCGCCCCATGCGCAGCCCCTCGGCGCCGCGCTTGCTCGCCACCACCGTCGCGCCGGTATCGCGCGCCAGCGCGGCGATCCCGCCCGCATGGTCGAAATGCGGCTCGGTGCTCAGAATAAATTTGATGTCTTTGGGGTCGAACCCCAGCCGCCGGACATTGGCGAGGATCGCGGGCGCCGCCTGCGGCAGCGCGCCGTCGACCAGCACCAGCCCGTCGCCCGTGTCGATCAGCGCGACGCTCATCCCGGCAAAGCCGACGAGATAGGTGTTGCCAAAGATTTTCTCCGGCTCTGCGGGCTTCAACCATTCGTCGGACCGCGACGTGGTGATCGGCTGCGTCAGCGGATCGACCGCCGGAACCGGCGCCGCGCTCGCCCCCGCGACCCATAAGAACAAGCGGATTGCTTCGATCATCTTCATCTCCCTTCGCGCCGAAAATGCCAATCGATCGCCTCCGCGACAAAGCATCATTTCTCGACAAAGCCATGAAAATAATTGATGACGAACCATGGATCGCGCCCAGCTCCCGCTCAACGCCCTCCGCGCCTTCGAGGCGGCGGCACGCCATCTCAACTTCACCCGCGCGGGGCTCGAACTCCATGTCAGCCAGGGCGCGGTCAGTCATCAGGTCGCCGAGCTCGAACGCCGCCTCGGCACGCGTCTCTTCCACCGCCTGCCGCGCGGCCTCGCGCTCACCGACGAAGGCCATGCGCTCGTCCCCGTCGTCGCCGATGCCTTCGACCGCGTCGCCGCGACGCTCGATCAATATGCGGACGGCCGTTTCCGCGAGGTGCTGAAAGTCGGCGTCGTCGGCACCTTCGCGACCGGCTGGCTGCTCCCGCGCCTCGATGCCTTCGCACGCGCGCATCCGGCGATCGACCTGCGCATCGCCACCAACAACAACCGCGTCGATCTCGCCGGCGAAGCGCTCGATTATGCGATCCGCTTCGGCGACGGCGCGTGGCACGGCACCCACGCCGAACCGCTCGTCGCCGCGCCGCTGGCGCCGCTCTGTACGCCCGCGGTCGCCGCGCGGCTCAAATCGCCCGCCGACTTGGTTTCGGAACGGCTGCTGCGCTCGTACCGCGCCGACGAATGGGCGCTCTGGTTCGCCGCCGCGGGCGTGCCCCTGCCCGTGCTGCGCGGCCCGATGTTCGACAGTTCGGCGCTGATGGCGGCGGCGGCGGCGGCGGGTCAGGGCGTCGCGCTCGCCCCGCCGTCGATGTTTTCCCGCGATCTCGCCGCCGAACGGCTCGTCCAGCCCTTCGGGCTCCAGATCGACGCCGGGCGCTACTGGCTCACCCGCCTGATGTCGCGCGCCGAAAGCGACGCGATGCGGCGGTTTCGCGGCTGGCTGGCCGATGAAATCGCCGCCGGCGCCTGACGCCACTGGACAGCGGGGCCGTCGCGCCGCTACCGGCGCGCCATGGGTATCACCGCGACAATCATGAACATCGCCACGGGCCAGCCGATTCAGAAAATGAGCTTCGGCCGCATGCCGAAACCATGGGCCAGCTTCAACCTCGCCACCGGCGAACTCGTCACCGCCGAACGGATCGACGTGGGCAAGCCCGAACCCGGCAAATTCGCCGCGCCGGTGCATGTGTGGGTCAAGGTCAAGCCGCCCGCCTGACCCGCGATCGTCCCGCCGAGGGCGCGCCGCCTGCATCTCTCCGCCCCGGACGGTTCCGCAGCCAAGTTAACACCATAAACACAGGCTCCGCTCGAACGCCGCCGATGTTAACATTGTCAAGACTGCGGACGGAGCCTCACGCGCGCAGGATTTTCTCCATCTTCTTCCCGCGCGCGAGCTCGTCGATCAGCTTGTCGAGATAGCGGATTTCCTTCATCAGCGGGTCCTCGACAGTTTCGACCCGGATCCCGCAGATCACGCCGGTGATCAGCGCGCGCGCCGGGTTGAGCTTCGGCGCCGCCGCAAAGAAATCCTCGAATGTGGTGCCCTTCGCCAGCTCGGCCTCCAGCGCCGTCTGGCTATAACCCGTCAGCCAGCGGAAAATCTCGTCCACCTCGGCCTTGGTCCGCCCCTTCTTCTCGGCCTTGGCAATATAATGCGGATAAACGCTCGCGACGCTGATCGAAAAGATACGGTGTTCTGGTCATGCGACTCTCCCGCAAGCAACATAGCGCGGCGTAGCCCGATCGGCACCCTATGTCTGTTTTGGGGTGGGGAGCCGGCACAGTCAGCTCCGCCGCCGCATGCGGCGGTGAAGGGGCTGCGACGTCGCGCCATCACCCCCTCCCTCAGCGCTTCGCGCTGCCACCTCCCCATGGCTTCGCCAAAGGGAGGATGTTCGGTCGGCAACCGGTCGCTACCCGACGCCCGCCAATTCCTACCCCATCACCCACTGCCGCCGCGAATAGCCCTGTGCCCACAGCAGCGCGGTCAAGTCATGGTGCCGGATCACCGCCGCCGCGGCCTCGCCCGCCGAGGGATGCGGATAATAGCCGACCCCCAGCCCCGCCGCGGTGATCATCGGGATATCGTTCGCGCCGTCCCCCACCGCCAGCGTCTCGGCGAGCGGCAGGCCGTGCGCCGCGGCCACCGCCTTCAGCGTTTCGAGCTTCGCCGAGCTGTCGACGATCGGCTCGCGCACCCGGCCGGTCAGCTTGCCGCCCGCAATCTCCAGCTCGTTCGCGACCACCTTGTCGAACCCGATCGCCTCGCCCACCGGCCCCGCAAAGGCGGTGAAGCCGCCCGATACCAGCACCGAATGGGCGCCGTGCGCCTTCATCGTCTGCACCAGCGTCCGCGCGCCGCGCGTCAGCTTCACCCGCTCCATGCGGCAATCGGCAAGCACCGTCTCGGCCATCCCGGCGAGCAGCCCGACGCGCTCTTCCAGCGCCGCGCGAAAATCGAGCTCGCCGCGCATCGCGCGTTCGGTGATCGCCGCGATCTCGGGCTTCAGCCCCGCATAATCGGCCAGCTCGTCGATGCATTCGACCGTGATCATCGTCGAATCCATGTCGGCGATGATCAGCTTCTTCGTCCGGTCGCCCAAGGGCTGGACGACGATGTCGAGCGCGCCATGGTCCATCTGCGCCAATTCCTTGCGCGCGCTGACCAGGCTGCCCTGAAAGACGACATCGGCGGCGTCATGTTCGTCGAGCCAGTGCGGCGCGCCGACGTCGTGCCCCGTCGCGTCGAGCCGGTCGATCGCTTCGCGAACCACCTCGTCGGTCAGCTTTCCGGCTGCTATCAGCGTCGCGACGAACATGGCATCTCCTTCTTTCTCGACCGCCAAAGCGCGGCTGCCCGTGGCACTTATCGCCGGACCCACCGCCAGCGGCAAGAGCGCTTTGGCCGTCGCGCTCGCAAAATCGCTTGGGAACGGGACGGTTATCAATGCCGACGCGAGCCAGGTCTATGCCGACCTCGCGATCCTGTCGGCGCGCCCGACCGCGGACGAGATGGCCGGCGTGCCCCACCGCCTGTTCGGCCATGTCGACGCATCGCAGGCGCACAATGCCGCGCGCTGGGCGGGCGAAGCGCGGCGCGTCATGGCCGAAACCCATGCCGCGGGCGGGGTGCCGGTCCTCGTCGGGGGGACGGGGCTTTACTTGCGCACGCTGCTGTTCGGCATCGCGCCGGTGCCCGAAATCGACCCCGGCATCCGCGACGCCGTCCGCGCGATGAGCGTTGCCGAGGCGCATGCCGCGCTCGCCATCGCCGATCCCGCCGCCGCCGCGCGCCTCAATCCCGCCGACGGCACGCGCGTTGCGCGCGCGCTCGAGGTCGTGCGTTCGACCGGCCGCCCGCTCGCCGATTGGCAGCAGGCGCGCGAGGGCGGCATCGCGGACGATATCGCGCTCGCGCCGCTCATCCTCCTGCCGCCGCGCGACTGGCTGCGCGCGCGCTGCGATACCCGCCTCGTCCAGATGTTCGCGGGCGGCGCGGTCGAAGAGGCGCGGGCCCTGCTCGCGCGCCATCTCGACCCCGACCTGCCCGCGATGCGCGCGATCGGCGTGCCGCAGATCGCGCGCTATCTCGCCGGGGAGACCGACCGCATCGACGCGCTCGAAGCGGCCCAGGCGGCGACGCGCCAATATGCAAAACGCCAATATACGTGGTTTCGCCATCAGCCCCCTGCCGACTGGCCGCGTTACGTCGAGTCATTAAACATCGATTCTATTGATCGATTTGCAATAATATTACGTGATAGACTGTTGACAGGATAGAATCATACACCTATTGCCCGCAACCCTGTTGCAGCGCACAAGCGCTGCGTTTTTGCGTGGAAAGGAAGTTCGTCGTGACGGAAATGAGCGGTGCCGACATGGTGGTTCAGGCGCTGGTCGACCTCGGGGTCGATACGGTGTTCGGCTATCCGGGCGGCGCGGTCCTTCCGATCTACGACGCGCTCTTCAACCATCCGTCGATCAAGCATATCCTCGTCCGCCACGAACAGGCGGCGACGCACGCGGCCGAAGGCTATGCGCGCTCGACGGGCAAGCCCGGCGTCGTGCTCGTCACCTCGGGCCCCGGCGCGACCAACGCCGTCACCGGCATCACCGACGCTTTGCTCGATTCGATCCCGATGGTCGTGCTGACCGGGCAGGTGCCGACGACCTTGATCGGCACCGACGCGTTCCAGGAATGCGACACGGTCGGTATCACGCGCCACTGCACCAAGCATAATTATCTCGTGATGGACCCCGACCGGCTCGGCCCAATCATCCACGAGGCCTTTCATATCGCGACGCACGGGCGTCCCGGCCCGGTGGTGATCGACATCCCGAAAAATGTGCAGGTCGCAACCGGCACCTATTCGGTGCCCGAATTCATCCAGCACAACAGCTACCGCCCGCAGGTCGAACCCGACGCCGATGCCATTGCGCAAGCGATCGACATGATCGCCGCGTCCGAACGCCCGATCTTCTACACCGGCGGCGGCGTGATCAACGCGGGGCCCGATGCCAGCGCGGCGCTGCGCCAGCTCGTGTCGCTCACCGGCGCGCCGGTGACCTCGACCTTGATGGGGCTCGGCGCCTTCCCGTCGGACGATCCCAAATGGCTCGGCATGCTCGGCATGCACGGCACCTATGAATCGAACATGGCGATGAACCGCGCCGACCTGATCATCGCGGTCGGCGCGCGCTTCGACGACCGCGTGACCGGCCGTCTCGACGCCTTTTCGCCCGATTCGAAGAAGATACACATCGACATCGATCGCAGCTCGATCAACAAGATCGTGCCCGTCGACCTCGCCGTGGTGGGCGACGCGGGCCGCGCGCTCGATGCGCTGATCGCCGGGTGGCAGGCGAAGAAGCTGTCGGCGCGCGACTATGGCGAATGGTGGCGCCGCATCGACGGCTGGCGCGCGACGCGCTGCCTCGACTTCCCCGAAAAAAAGGAACCGGACGCCGCGATCATGCCGCAGCGCGCGGTGAAGGCGCTGTTCGACGCGACGCGCGGGCGCGATCCGATCATCACGACCGAGGTCGGCCAGCACCAGATGTGGGCGGCGCAGCATTTCGGCTTCGCGGCGCCCAACCGCTGGCTCACCTCGGGCGGGCTCGGCACGATGGGTTATGGTTTCCCCGCCGCCGTCGGCGCGCAGATCGCGCACCCCGGCCGCCTCGTCGTCTGCATCGCGGGCGAAGCCTCGCTCCAGATGAACATCCAGGAAATGGGCACGGTCAGCCAGTACCGCCTTCCGGTGAAGATCTTCATCCTCAATAACGAGTGGATGGGGATGGTCCGCCAGTGGCAGGAGCTGACCTACGAAAGCCGCTATTCGAACAGCTATTCGGACAGCCTGCCCGATTTCGTGAAGCTCGCCGACGCCTATGGCTGGACGGGCCTGCGCATCGACACGCTGGGCGAACTCGAAGCGGGCATCCAGACGATGATCGACACGCCGGGCCCGGTGATCGTCGATTGCCGCGTCGCGCAGCTCGCCAACTGCTTCCCGATGATCCCATCGGGCGCCGCGCATACCGACATGATCCTCCAGCCGAACGATATTGTCGGCACGATGGACGACGAAGCCAAGGCACTGGTGTAAAACATGAAAATCAAGACCGAAGCCGGCGAGCGCCATGTGCTCGCCATCACCGTCGACAACGAGGCGGGGGTGCTCGCCAAGATCACCGGCCTGTTCACCGCGCGCGGCTATAATATCGAAAGCCTGACCGTGGCCGACATCACCGCCGATCATGCGCTGTCGCGGATCACCATCGTCACCTCGGGCCCGCCGCCGATCATCGACCAGATCATCGCGCAGCTCGACCGGCTGGTGCCCGTCCACCGCGTCGTCGACCTCAACGACGCGGACGACGCGCATGTCGAGCGCGAGATCGCGCTGGTCAAGGTCGCGGGCACCGGCGACAAAAGGATCGAGGCGCTGCGCATGGCCGATGTGTTCCGCGCCAAGGTCGTCGACACGACGCTGTCGAGCTTCATCTTCGAAATCACCGGGACGAGCGACAAGGTCGACCGCTTCATCGCCTTGATGCGCGAATGCGGGCTGGTCGAAGTCGGGCGCACCGGCGTCGTCGCCATCGCCCGCGGGCCGGAGGCGCTTTAGAGTTTCAACGGGAATGACGGTCCAACTATCGTCACCCCGGACTTGATCCGGGGTCCATGGATGCCGGATCGGGTCCGGCATGACGAAAGACAATAAGGGAAGAAGAACATGCAGGTTTATTACGATCGCGACGCCGACCAGGATCTGATCAAGGGCAAGAAGGTCGCCGTCGTCGGTTACGGCAGCCAGGGCCACGCGCACGCGCAGAATATGCGCGACAGCGGCGTCAAGGACGTCGCGATCGCGCTCCGCCCCGGCTCGGCCACCGCGAAAAAGGCCGAAGCCGCGGGCTTCAAGGTGCTTTCGAACAAGGAAGCCGCCGAATGGGCCGACGTGATCATGATCGCCGCCCCCGACGAGCATCAGGCGAAAATCTACGCCGACGACATCGGCCCGAACATGAAGCCCGGCGCCGCGCTCGCCTTCGCGCACGGGCTCAACATCCACTTCGGCCTCATCGAGGCGCGCGCAGACATCGACGTCTTCATGGTCGCGCCCAAGGGCCCCGGCCACACGGTGCGCAGCGAATATCAGAAAGGCGGCGGCGTCCCCTGCCTGATCGCGGTCGCGCAGGAAGCCGCGGGCAACAGCGGCAACGGCTATGCCAAGGCGCTCGCCCTCAGCTACGCCAGTGCCGTGGGCGGCGGCCGCAGCGGCATCATCGAAACGACCTTCAAGGAAGAGTGCGAAACCGACCTCTTCGGCGAACAGGCGGTGCTCTGCGGCGGCATCACCCACCTGATCCAGGCGGGTTTCGAGACCTTGGTCGAGGCGGGCTACGCCCCCGAAATGGCCTATTTCGAATGCCTCCACGAAACCAAGCTGATCGTCGACCTCCTCTATGAAGGCGGCATCGCGAACATGCGCTATTCGATCTCGAACACCGCCGAATATGGCGACATCAAGACCGGCCCGCGCATCATCACCGAAGAGACCAAGAAGGAAATGAAGCGCGTCCTCGCCGACATCCAGTCGGGCCGCTTCGTCAAGGATTTCGTGCTCGACAACCAGGCCGGCCAGCCCGAACTGAAGGCGAGCCGCAAGGCCGCCGCGGCGCACCAGATCGAAAAGACCGGTGCCGAACTGCGCGCGATGATGCCGTGGATCGCGAAGAATCAGCTCGTCGACAAATCGAAGAACTGAGCCGGCCAGACATCTTGACTTCGTCATCTCCGCGAAAACGGGGACCCGGCAGGCCAACGATGCAGCCGGGTTCCCGTTTTCCGGGGAATGACGAATGAGGAGCTGACGTGGCCAACTCTCCCTTCGCCGCCCACCACGCCGACCTCGCCGCGCTCGCGCGCGACAGCCGCCGCCGTGCGCTCGCGCCGCGCGCGGGCCGCGATTTCGCGTCGAACGATTATCTCGGCCTCGCCGACAGCGAAGCGCTGCGCGCCGCGCTTGCCGCGGGCATCGAACGCGGCCTCCCCGCGGGGTCGGGCGGCTCGCGCCTGCTCCGCGGCAATCACGCCGAACATGAAGCGCTCGAAACGCACGCCGCGCGCCATTATGGCAGCGAAGCCGCGCTCTTCTTTGCGACCGGCTTCGCCGCCAACGCCGCATTGTTCGCGACGCTGCCGCAGCGCGGCGACTTTATCGTCCATGACGAACTGATCCACGCCAGCGCGCACGACGGCATGAAGCTCGGCCGCGCGGGCCATGTCGCCGCCGCGCACAACGACGCGCAGGCTTTCGACGATATCATCGCGCGCTGGCGCGCCGGCGGCGGCGCGGGAACGCCGTGGATCGCGGTCGAAAGCCTCTATTCGATGGACGGCGACCGTGCCCCCCTCGCCGCGCTCGCCGACGTCGCCGACCGCCACGACGCCATACTCGTGGTCGACGAAGCGCACGCAACGGGCGTTTTCGGCGCCGGCGGCGCGGGCCTCGCGCACGGCCTTGCGCGCCGCGACAATCTGATCACGCTCCACACCTGCGGCAAGGCCTTGGGTGCCGAGGGCGCGCTGCTCTGCGCGCCGCAGATCGTGTGCGACTTCCTCGTCAACCGGGGCCGCCCCTTCATCTTCTCGACCGCGCCTTCGCCCTTGATGGCGTGGCTCGTCCGCCAGGCGATCGAGATCGTCGCGAACGAGCCCGAGCGGCAGGCGCGCCTCCACGCGCTCGTCCGCCACGCCGCCGAGCGCCTCGTTCCCCTCGGTATCTCCGCCAGCGGCACGCAGATCCTGCCCGTCATCGTCGGCGACAATGATCGCACGATGCGCATCGCGGGCAGCCTGCGCGATGCGGGCTTCGACATTCGCGGCATCCGCCCGCCGACGGTGGCCGAAGGAACCGCGCGCCTGCGCATCGCGATCACGCTCAATGTTGACGAAGCTAACATCGACGACATGGCCGATGCGCTCGCCGCCGCGATGGCCGCGGCATGACGCGCTTCGTCGTCACCGGCACCGACACCGGCATCGGAAAAACCATCTTTTCCGCCGCGTTGGCGCAGGCGACCGGTGCATCCTACTGGAAACCGATCCAGTCGGGGCTCGAGGACGAAACCGACAGCGAGGTTGTCGCGCGCCTCGCCGGGGTGCCGATCCGCCCCGAAGCCTATCGCCTCGTCACCCCCGCGTCGCCGCATATCGCCGCCGAAATTGACGGCGTTAACATCGACATCGAAATGCTTGCACCGCCCCCCGGCGACCTGATCGTCGAGGGTGCGGGCGGCGCGCTCGTCCCGGTCACCCGCACGACGCTTTACGCCGACCTCTTCGCGCGCTGGCAAATCCCGGTGATCGTCTGCGCGCGCACCGCGCTCGGTACGATCAACCACAGCCTGCTGACGATCGAGGCGCTCAAATCGCGCGGCGTCCCGCTCCACGGCCTCGCCTTCCTCGGCGACGCGGTCGAGGACAGCGAGGCGATCGTATCGGACATTTCGGGCATCCGCCACCTGGGCCGGTTACCGACTATTGCTCCGCTAAACAGCGAAACCCTCGCGGAAGCCTTCGCCGCCGGTTTCAACGCCGCGGATTTCGCATGACCTCCCCCGTCTGGCACCCCTTCACCCAGCACGGCCTCGGCGACCCCATCCCGCTGATTTCGCGCACCAAGGACGCGAAACTCTACGACGCGAGCGGCAACAGCTGGATCGACGCCATTTCGAGCTGGTGGGTCACCACCCACGGCCACGCGCACCCGCGCATCATGGCGGCGATCGCCCGGCAAGCCGAAACGCTCGACCAGCTTATCTTCGCCGGCTGGACGCACGAGCCCGCCGAGACGCTCGCCGCCGAACTCGTCCGCATCACCCCCGATCCGCTCACGCGCGTCTTCTTCTCGGATTCGGGCTCGACCAGCGTCGAGGTCGCCTTGAAGATGGCGCTCGGCTATTGGTACAATATCGGCGAGGCGCGCAGCCGCATCCTCGTCCTCGAACATAGCTATCATGGCGACACGATCGGCACGATGTCGGTCGGCGAGCGCGGCGTCTACAACCGCGCGTGGCAGCCTTTGCTGTTCGACGTCGGCACCATCCCCTTCCCGCGCGAAGGCATGGAACAGGCGACGCTCGACGCGCTCGAAGCGGCGTGCGCAAGCCAGGAAACGGGCAACGCGCCCGCGGCCTTCATCGTCGAACCTTTGATCCTCGGCGCGGGCGGGATGCTCGTCTACCCCGCGTGGGTGCTCGCCGAGATGCGCAGCATCTGCGCGCGCCACGGCGTCCTCTTCATCGCCGACGAGGTGATGACCGGCTGGGGCCGCACCGGCACGCGCTTCGCCTGCGACCAGGCGGGCATCATCCCCGACATCGTCTGCCTGTCGAAAGGCCTCACCGGCGGCGCGATCCCGCTCGCGGTCACGCTCTGCATCGAGCCGATTTTCCAGGCGCATTTTTCGGACGATCGCGGCAGGGCCTTCTACCATTCGTCGAGCTATACCGCGAACCCGATCGCCTGCGCCGCCGCTGTCGCCAACCTCGAAATCTGGCGCGACGAGCCGGTCCAGCAACGCATCGATGCGCTCGCCGACGCGCAGGCTGCGCATCTCTCGCTGCTCGGGCACGACCCGCGCGTGCAGAACCCGCGCCGCCTCGGCACCATCGCCGCGCTCGACATCGCCGTGCCCGACGCGGGCTATCTGTCGACCCTGACACCGCGCCTGACCGCCTTTTACCGCGACAAGGGCGTCCTCCTCCGCCCGCTCGGCAACAGCGTCTATGTGATGCCACCCTATTGCATCACGTCCGCCGAACTGGCGCAGGTCTGGGATGCGATTGGCGCATCGCTGGACGCAATTTAGAAACGGCCGCCAGCGACAGTTGCGGTCCTTAATCCTCCCTGTGCCGCAGCCATGGGGAGGTGGCAGCGCGAAGCGCTGACAGAGGGGCAAATGGCGCGACGTCGCAGCCCCTCCACCCCTCGCTTCGCGAGCGGTCTCCCACCCCATCGCTGCGCGACAGGGAGGATCTTTAACGTCCGCTTCCCCTCCTTATCGGACATTCGCCGCCGATCCGGTGCGAATGGCAGGAAACGACCATGTCCGGACATTCGCTTTGCGAAGCTGACGAACTGGCAGGACAGCTATTAGATGGATCAAAGCTTTCGGTTCCCCAGTAAGTCATCCAGCCCCCTGCAAACTTGTGTTTATATGTTCTGGCGATAGAGTTTCGCGCGTACCCTCTGGGGTTGAATGGGCATTCACGATGCTGCGCGACGGAAGCAGGTTCAAATGAAGTTCTTCGTTGTATTTGTATTGACCCTCGCGGGCACCGCTGCCTCGGCACAATCGTCCGACGACAAGATGGAGGCCTTCGTCCAATGCAGGGTCGACGGTCCCCGGACATATGCACTGGCATTGGGCCACGAGCTTCGCAACGATCAGCATGGCAGATATTATACGCGGCCTATGCGCGTTGATGTGCCAAGGTCGCAATTTGAACGGCGACGCGCAACAATTCCGGATAACCCTTGGGGGGAAGAGTCGACCGACCGGGATGCATTCCGCGAGCTGTACGGAGATGAAGCGCTCGAACGGATAGGACTCTCCTTTGCGCAGCGGGTCTGGGGCGATCAGATCGGCACACGCCCCCAAGACGCGGCAGGCGTGGGACAATGGAAACCGGGTAATCTTTTTTGCTTCATGAATAGAAGTCTCTCGCAATTCCAGCGCATTGAGTACGACAACGATAGATACGGGAGACAGATTCAGATTCCGACCGACTGGATCATGGACCGCACTATTTCCCTGACTGGCGAGTACAAAAAGGAGCAGCAGGCGAAGCCAATCTCCACCACGTCGCCCGGCCGCAGGGCCGACATCGTCATCCAGGATGCAACGCCCGCCCGGGCGACCCCCGAGGAGATGGCCGCGTCGCTGCTGCAGTCCAAGCGGAAGGAAGCCGCGCAGATGGCCAAGGCCGCCGCTGAGAGCGCCCGGAACAACGCCGATATCAAGGCTAAGATCGCCAAGGCGGTGGAAGAGGCCCGCAAGCGGGGCAACGCCCAATGACGCCTCGCAGGTCCGCAATGGCGCTCGCGCTCCTTGCGAGCTTGGGCCTTGTATCGGCCACGCACGCGCAAACGCCCCGGTTCATCGAGGCGGGTGAGATCGTGACAGGCGAGCCGGGGCAATCGCAGACGTCCGATCTCTATCAATTCGTCGGAGTGGTAGGCAGCCAAGTCACCATCACCTTGGACACCCCAGGCCATGCCGCGCTGTCGATCTACGAACCACACGGAGAGGAAATGACCAGCGCAACGGGCAGCGGCACCGTGACGCTTCGTGCGGTCCTGCCGCTGACCGAAGCTTATACGGTCAGCGTCAGCCGGACGGATATCTCCGGGACTTACAGTCTCGGGCTTTCGGCAACTGAGCCGGATCTCCACCAGATGTTCTTCGCGCGAGGCATGGGCTACGAATCGCATCACCGTGACCCCGACGGAACCAATCCCTATATCGTGCGGTCCTGCTGGCTCGACCCCGGCAGAAAGATGCGCCGAATCTGGCCGAGAGGAATCGAAGAGCACACGCTCGGCCGCGACGGAATGGAATATATAGTCTCGACCATGGGTGGCGGGGAACCACGTTCTGTCGAGCGCCAGATTCGGTTCGAGGGAGCCAGTGCCATCTATCCCACCGCCCGTGCCGATGGAACGACCCGCTACACTAAGATCGCGCTCGACCTGGATACCGCGCGGGTCGGCCCATTCGGATCGTATCTGTGCGAGTAGCGGGACCGCAGGACGTGGGATGAGAAGCGGGGGCCGATCGTCCTGGCGGCCGAGGCGATGTCGATACGCCGGCGGGTCGTCACCCGCCGAATTTCGCGTCGTCGGGCATAACCGCCCAGTTCGTGTCCGCCGCCGCGATATAGCCCGCGCGGTCCTCGTCCCACTTCGCTTTCACTTCCCGGTTGAAATTGAGGTACAGCTTGCCGTCCACGACCGCATAGGTCAGCGGGTCGCCCGGCGCGAGATAGCCGCGCGACATCGCCCATGCGCAATGCCCGCCATAACGCGGCATGAAGGCGTCGGGATCGGCCTGGAAACGCGCGGCATTGGCGGCATTGGCGAAATGATAGACGGCGCCGTCATGCTCGACGGCAAAGGCCGCGTCGCCCTTCACCGGCACGCCGTCGCCCTCGAAATAGCTCACCGTGTCATAGCCGCTGACCGCAATGTTGCCACCGTCAACACCGACATAGACCGGCTTGGCATAGGCATAAGGCGTAAAGGCCGCGAGCGACAGCGGCGCCGCCAAGGCGGCGAGCAGGGCGAACAGGGCTTGGTTTTTCACAATTAATCTCCATCTCGAAGGGATCGGCTCCGTGCCGCTCCCCGTCGCCCTCCGGTTCGCGCCGAAAAGCCAGTCGGTTACGCGGGCAGTTCGGCTTAGGTTCATCTGCGGCGATCCATCGCCCTTGCAGGGGATAAGGGGTCTGGGAATATGATCTGAATGACGCAAACCGCCGGCCTCGTCCTTCCCCTCCTCGCGGCGCTCGCTTTCGCCGCGCCCGCGCTCGCGCAGGACGACGACAGCCTCGCGCAGTCGGGCGAGCCGCCGCAGCGCACCTCGGTTCTCTACACCTATGGCGACGAACCCTGTCCCGAAGCGCAGGAGGGCGAGATCGTCGTCTGCGCGCAGCAACCCGAATCCGAACGCTATCGCGTCCCCAAGCAATTGCGCGAGGAATTGAAGGAGGACGAAGCGGTCGGCGGCGGCAGCTGGGCCTCGGCGGTCGACGGCTATACCAATGGCGCGGCGGCAGCGGGCCGGCCGAACAGCTGCTCGCCCGTCGGCAGCTATGGCTTCACCGGCTGCGCCGCCGCTGCGCTCCGCCAATGGTTCGAGGCGCGCCGCGCGCCCTGACCGCCCCGGCGCGCCCCGCACGCCCTCCGGCGTCTACCGCGTGCCGAACCGAAACGCTGCGTTTCTCCGCCGCTTGTTGACGCCCTCCCTCGCCTTCGCCTAGCTTCCGTCTCCCCAACAGGAGACCGTTCATGCGCCGCATTGCCCCCCTTGCCGCTATCGCCCTACTCGCCGCCGCCGCATCGCCGCTCGTCCTTGCGCAGGGCGCCTCGGCCCCCGGCGCCCCCGACAAGTCGCGCGTCACCGCCGGCACCTATGTCGCGGACCCGGGCCACACGATGGTCGTCTGGGAAGTCGATCATTTCGGCTTCAGCAAATATTCGGGCATTTTCGGCGATGTCGCCGGCACGCTCGTCATCGATCCCGCCAACCCCGCCGCGGCAAAGGTCGAGGTGACGATCCCCGTCGCCAAGGTCACCACCGCCAGCGCCGGGCTGACCAGCCACCTGCTGCGCGCGGGCAAGGACGGCGGCAAGCCCGACTTCTTCGGCGCCGCCCCCGCCGACGCCAAATTCGTTTCGACCGCCGTCGTGCTCGACGATGACGGCGACGAGGCGAAGGTGACGGGCAACCTCACCCTCAACGGCGTGACCAAGCCGGTGACGCTCGACGTCGATTTCCACGGCGCGGGCACCAATCCCTATAACAAGAAACAGACGATCGGCTTCCAGGCCGAAGCGACGATCAAGCGCAGCGATTTCGGCATCGCCTATGGCATCCCCGCGGTCAGCGACGCGGTCGAACTCGAAATCCACGCCGCGTTCGAAAAACAATAAAGCGCGCGCCGGGTGCGCGGCATCGGCCCGCGCTCCCCAATCTGTCACACATGGCCGCTATGACGGGGGCGGGACCAGCGATGGCCCCGCCCCTTTTCGTGCAGGAGCCATGCGATGAGCGAACTGGTACGCGAAATTGTCGAAGTGAATGCGTCGATCGACGGCGACGAGGAAAATCCGCTGCTGGTCGTCGAGGTCGAAGGCCTCGCCGCCACCGCGGGCTGGACCAACGTCCGGCTCGAACCGCATGTCGCCATCACCCCGCCCGAGGACGGCGTGCAGGATTTCGATCTCGTCGGCGACCGGCCGGCCACCCATTCTTCAGGCGACGCCGCCGAGGCGCTCGCCGAGGTCGAGGCCGGATGGGAAGGTCCGCTCGAGGATTGGTGCATCGGCGTGCGCGTCCACGCGATCGACAATATGATCGAAGACGAGATTTACGAACCCTGGGATGAGGACGACAGCGAGAGCGAGGCCGCCTGACCCTCCCCTCCAACGTTCCCCTGTACTGCGCCGGGCCGTGGGGCCCACCCTTTACCTGACAAGGCGGCCCGGCGGCATTTTCGGTTCATCGCACAGCCAGCCGGGGCGGCTTATCCTCCCCCTCGTCAAGGGAGGATCATCATGCGCAGCCTGCTTCTCGCTCTCGCGGCCCTGAGCGCCACGCCCGCCTTCGCGCAGGCCAACCCCCAGATCGACTATCCCGCCTTCCAGGCGCTCACCGCCCGCGTCGCGCCGCAGCGCGCGCAGCGCCTCGTCGCCTTCGACGCCTTCAAGGCCGAAGCGGCCAAACCCGGCGCCCTGCTCCTCGACGCGCGCTCGAAGGACGCTTTCCAGCGCGGCCATATCAAGGGCGCGGTCAACCTGCCGCTCACCGATTTCACCGCGGACAGCCTCGCCGCGGTGATCGGCGCCGACCCGAACCGTCCCATCCTTATCTATTGCAACAATAATTTCTCGAACCATAAAAGCCCGGTGCCGCTCAAATCGGCGCCGCTCGCGCTCAATATCCAGACCTTCGTCAACCTCGTCGGCTACGGCTATCCCAACGTCCGCGAGCTCGCCGACGTCGTCGATTTCACCGACCCGAAGGTCGAGTGGGTGACGGGTTAGGCTCCCGATCCCGCGCAATTTTCACACTCCCCCCTTGCCAAGCGCGACATTTTGAACCAATAGCCTGCCCATGCGTATGGGCGCCCTTCTTCTTCTGCGACTTACACGCCCTTGGGCGTGACACTGGCTGCGCGCTAGTCGCGGCCACCCGCTCAAGGGTCCGATCGACACCGACGCAACCACCAGAAGAAGTTAAACCGACATGACCATGCTCCGCGACCCCTCGGTCAAGTACAGCGCCTTCCCGCAGGTTCCCTTGGCGAACCGCGAATGGCCCACCCGCGTCACCACCAGCGCGCCGATCTGGCTCTCCACCGATATGCGCGACGGCAACCAGTCGCTGATCGACCCGATGGATGCCGAGAAAAAGGCGCGCTTCTTCGACCTGCTCGTCAAATGCGGCTTCAAGGAGATCGAGGTCGGCTTCCCCAGCGCCGGCGCGACCGAATTCGACTTCATCTCGGGGCTCGTGAAGAACGGCCGCATCCCGGGCGATGTCACGCCGCAAGTGCTGACGCAAAGCCGCGCTGACCTGATCCGCACCAGCTTCGACAGCCTCGAAGGCGCGAAAACCGCGATCGTCCACGTCTATAACGCGGTCAGCCCCGCGTGGCGCAAGATCGTCTTCGGCATGGAGATGGACGAGATCAAGGGCATCGCGATCGAGGGCGCGAAGCAGCTGCGCGACAATGCCGCGCGCCTCCCCGGCACCGACTGGCGCTTCGAATACAGCCCCGAAACCTTCTCGACCGCCGAGCTCGATTTCAGCATCGAGGTCTGCGAAGCGGTGATGAACATTCTCCAGCCCACCACCGACAAGCCGATCATCCTCAACCTCCCCGCGACGGTCGAGGCGTCGACGGCGAACATCTACGCCGACCAGATCGAATATTTCTGCAAGAACCTCCCGAACCGCGACCGCGCGATCATCAGCCTGCACACCCACAACGACCGCGGCACCGGCGTCGCCGCGGCCGAACTCGGCCTGCTCGCGGGCGCCGACCGCGTCGAGGGCTGCCTGTTCGGCAATGGCGAGCGCACCGGCAACACCTGCCTCGTCACCGTCGCGCTCAACCTGTACACGCAGGGCGTCGACCCTTGCCTCGACTTCTCGAACATCGACGAGGTCATCCAGACGGTCGAATATTGCAACAATCTGCCCGTCCACCCGCGCCACCCCTATGGCGGCGAGCTCGTCTACACGGCGTTCTCGGGCAGCCATCAGGACGCGATCAAGAAGGGCTTCGCCGCGCGCGAGCGCCAGAATGATCAGCGCTGGGAAGTCCCCTATCTGCCCATCGACCCCGCCGACCTCGGCCGCAGCTACGAAGCGGTGATCCGCGTCAACAGCCAGTCGGGTAAGGGCGGCGTCGCCTGGGTGCTCGAACAGGACAAGGGCCTGAAACTGCCCAAGAAAATGCAGGCGAGCTTCAGCCATGTCGTACAAGCCTTGGCGGACGAGACGAGCCGCGAACTCGGCGCCGAGGATATCTGGCACGCCTTCGAGCGCCAGTATCTCACCACCGAAGCCAAACGCTTCCAGCTCGTCGACTGGTCCGAAAGCCACGCGGGCACCGACCGCATCTTCGCCGGCAAACTCACCATCGACGGCACCCCCCGCAGCGTCAGCGGCCGCGGCAACGGCCTGATGTCGAGCGTCATCGCCGCGCTCAGCGAAAGCGGCGGCCCCGTGATGGACATCGTCGATTACAGCGAGCACGCGATCGGCCAGGGCAGCAATGTGCAGGCCGCGGCCTATGTCGAATGCCGCACGGCGGACGGAAAGAGCCTGTTCGGGTGCGGGCTCGACACCGACGTCGCGACGGCGAGCGTGCGGGCGATTTTGTCGGCCGCCAACGCCGCGTAAACGGCGGCGGCCCTTACAATAGGACCGCCGCCACCCCATATCACGGTCATCGCGGCACGCGTTTTCGTAGGCCGCCGCGGCTGAGAGACGTGCGCGCTCCCGCTTACGCAAGAGGAGCCGCCCCATGACATGTGAACTGCCCACCGCCCCCGTCCCCGTCCCCGTCCCCGTCAAGACCCCCACCAAAGGCCGGTCGAACAACCTGTTTCGTCCAAAGCGCACCCCGCTGCCGCGCGACGATGCGCAGCGGCAGGGCGATATCAGCAGCCTCGCCTTTCTGACGATGGGCGGCCGCGACCCCGCGGTCGCCTTCCTCAACGACGAAAACCCCGCGCTCGGCGGCCGCCCGCTCGCCGTCGCGACCGCGAGCGCCGAAGGCTATGCGCGCGTCGCCGCCGCGATCCACGCCTGGTCGCCGGGTCCGGCCGCCGGATGAGCCGCGCGATGAACCTCGCTTTGCCCGAAAGCGAAGTGAACGCGCTCTGCACCGCCGCGGGGATCAGCGTCAGCGCGATCGAACCGCTGCCGTCGGGCGGCACGCACCTCGTCTGCACGACGGGCGAGGGAGCCGACGAAATCCGCCTGCGTCTCGCCGACCACCTGATCGAGGGAGCGGTCACACGCTATCGCTTCTATCGTCCGCCGGACAAATAGGCCGCGCCCCGCACAGCGTCAGCGGCGGCGGCAACGGCCCGATGTCGAGCGTCATCGCCGCGCTCAGCGAAAGCGGCGGCCCGGTGATGGATATCGTCGATTACAGCAAGCACGCGATCAGCCAGGGCAGTAATGTGCAGGCCGCCGCCTATGTCGAATGCCGGGAAGAGCCTGTTCGGCGGCGGGCTCGATACCGACGTCGCGACGGCGAGCGTGCGGGCGATTCTAAGCGCGGCGAATGGGGCCTGAACAATCCTCCCTGTTGCGCAGCAATGGGGAGGGGGACCGCGCCCGAAGTGCGTGGTGGAGGGGCAACTAGCGCAACGCCAAAATCGTCCGAACCAACCCGTCGACCACGCCGTCGACATCCTTCAACACATCCGCAGCGGCCACCCGAACCACCTGAAACCCCCGCGCCATGAGCCATTCATCCCGCACCGCATCGCGCTCGACGCGAGCATCATGCGCCAACCCATCCACCTCCACGATCAACCGCCCCTCGGCCGCATAAAAATCCGCCACATAGGCTCCCACCGGATGCTGCCGCCGAAATTTCACGCCACCCGGCCGCAAGCGCAACCGCTGCCACAAAAGCACCTCCGGCGGCGACATCTCCCGCCGCAACCCCCGCGCCTTCCTGACCGTCGCTTTCGAAGTCTGCCGTATATCCAACCTCCCCAACCCAATCCTCCCCGTGGCGAAGCCATGGGGAGGTGGCAGCGCGAAGCGCTGACGGAAGGGCAATAACGCCACCGTCGCCGCCCCTCCACCACCCTGCGGGCGGTCCCCCTCCCCCTGCCTACGGTACGGGGAGGAAATCAGAAAGCACAACCAACCCCACCCCGGACCAACCCCCAAATCCTCCCTGTCGCGAAGCGATGGGGAGGGGGACCGCTCGCGCAGCGAGTGGTGGAGGGGCGAAAGCAACGCCACAACGACGGTTCAACATTAGCTGGACTACATTTATGCCGCGTTTTAGCTTCCAACCCTGCACGTCGAAGTTGGGAGGGGCTATGTCGGTCGCAGTAAAAATTCCCAAGAAGGTTCAAGATCGCCTTCTCAGCGGAATAAAAAGATACCAGCCTATCGTTCGCAAGATGGTCGCTCGCGATATTTCGGAGGCTGACACCGTTACCGTCATCAAAGACATGCTGAACGACATCTTCGGTTATGACAAATATGTAGAAGTCACGAGCGAACAACAGATCAGAGGCACCTTTTGCGATCTTGCAATCAAGGTCGAAGGTAAAATTCAGTATCTGTGCGAAGTGAAGTCGGCCGGCACCACGCTCAACGACAACCATCTTCGCCAGGCCGTAAACTACGGCGCTCATCAGGGCATCGAATGGGTCATCCTGTCGAACGCTATCGTCTGGAAAATCTATCGGATTAAATTCGCTCAACCCATCGAGGGGGAAGAGGTGCTGTGCTTCGATTTCTCGCAGATCACGAGATCGGCCGATGATATTGCAAAGCTCTTCATGCTGTGCCGGGAAAGCATCAACAGCGAGACGTTGGACGCATTCCATAGGCAGGCACAGATCGTAAATCGTTATGTCATTGCAGCAACTCTGCTGTCGGATGGCGTCATCGGAGCGCTGAGAAAGGAGTTTCGCCGACTTTTTGATGGCCTCAAAGTCACGGACGCCGATCTTCGCGTCATACTGGCCAATGAAGTCATCAAGCGCGATGCTCTGGACGGCGACGGTGCCACGGCAGCAAAAGGCGTGATGAAGAAGGCAGAAGGCTCATTGCGACGGAAAGCTGCCAGAGCTGCCAAATCGACGGCTTCGACCAAGTAAATCCCCCTTTCCTACATTTCACCCATATGGTTCATTCTGTCGGTTTCACCCAACCGAAAGGACGAATCGATGGACGACGCCGCCCCCAATCCCGCCGACATCCCCGCCCCCGGCAGCTATCATTGGACGCCCAAACTCCAGCGCGCGTTTCTGGAGAGCCTGGCGACCACCGGGTCGGTGAAGATCGCCAGCACGTCGGTCGGCATGTCGCCGCGCGCCGCTTACGACCTTCGGCACAAGCCGCAGGGCGCGGCGTTCAAGCTCGGCTGGGCGGCGGCCACCCTGATCGCGCGCTCCCGGCTCGCCGACGAGCTGCTCGACCGCGCGATCTGGGGGCATGACGAGATGACCACCGTCATGCGCGAAGAGGACCGCAGCCTGTACAAGCGCCGCCGCATCGAATCGCGCCTCGGCCTCGCGATGCTCGCGCGGCTCGACAAGATGGCCGAAACGCGGGCGCAGGCGGGCGAAGAGATGCTCGCACAGATCATCGCCGGCGACTGGCCGGGCTTCCTCTCGCTCTTCGACGCGGCCGAAGCCGCACGCGGCGGGGCCGAGGCCGCGCGCGCCGCCGACGCCTCCACCGCCGACGACGCGACACCCGAAACCGAACCGGACGCCGGCGCCGCAAACGGCCTCGCCGCCGCGCTCGCGCTCTGGCTCGCCGGCCGCGACAATCGCGCGAACCCGCTCGCCAGCCTGTGGCGCGGCACCGCGATCGCGAATGAAGTTGCGCAGATTTCCGCCGATTCCAACGCCGATCCCGAACGCGCTGACGAGGACGGGCCCACCCCCGAGGAAGCGGCCGCCGCGATGACCGTCTGGTACGACGACGCAAATGAAGAATTGCGCACCAACTTCCCCCCGCCCGAGGGGTTCGCCGGCGCCGAGGAAGGCCGGTTCGGCGATGCCGACTATGAACGCGCGCTCGACATCGACGAGGAAGTGGCGTGGGAGGCCGCGCATGCCGAGGCGGTCGAACCGCTGCGCCGCGCGGGCGAGGTCGCGCGCCGCGCCTTCTTCGCGCTCCCCGCCCCCGCCAACGACCCCGCGCCCGCGGGCGGAACGGCCCGGAAAAGCGCGGGCGGTTGAGCGCTTCCTGCACCGCAATGCCGCGATGCCTTGGCAGAAGGCGAAGGAAATCGCGCGCGGCACGCCGAAATAATCGCGAATATTGCGGTGGCGGGGGAAAATATAACCGCACCGGGAGCATAGATTGTGTGTGCGTCGCGCCGCTTTAAATCGCTGTCGCCGATCCGCGCAATTTCGTTGCAATTTGCACTGCACCTTGACTTTTGGGGAACAATCGCCCATATAGGCCTCGCTAACGTCGCATGCGACGGAATTTGACGGCCTCTTGGGGCAGACTCTTCCCTTCACACGCTACCAGCTCCGCCGGTGCTTTTGCCGGTGGATTCCCGTTTCTCGTGAAAGGAAACACCCCATGGCCATCGGCACCGTAAAATTCTTCAACAATGACAAGGGCTACGGCTTCATCGAAAATGAAGACGGCTCGGGCGACAGCTTCGTCCACATCACCGCGGTCCAGGCCGCGGGCATGGACACGCTCGACAAGGAACAGCGCGTTTCCTACGAACTCGAAACCGGCAAGAACGGCAAGGTTTCGGCCGTGAACCTCCAGTCGGCCTGATTATTGGCCAAAGAGGAACTCATGACGTTCGAGGGGCAGGTCGATGAGATCCTGCCCGACGGACGCTTCGGCGTCATACTCGAAAATGGTCATCGGGTGATCGTCTATACGGCTGGCCGGATGCGGCGTTTCCGCATCCGGTCGGTCGTCGGCGACGCCGTGCGCGTCGAAATGACGCCCTACGACCTGACCAAGGGTCGCCTCGTCTACCGCGAACGCGGGGGCGGGCCGGTCCCACCGAGCCAGCGCAAACGGCGCGGGCTCTGACCGAAAAGGCTGGCGGACCGCGCCGGCTTCAAACAAGCAAATACCTGACATAAAAGATAAAGATGATGACTATGTTCAATACCAATACTGCAATTTTCCCCGCTCTGCCCGCGCTGTCGCTGGCCGGCAAGGCGATGACGGCGACCCCGCCGCGCCGCCGCCGCCCGACGCTGTCGCGCCGCGAGCTCCAGCGCCTGATCGCCGAAATGGTCGATTGATCGACCCTCCCCCCAATCGAAGGAAGCAGCCATGTCGGCCACGATCGAATTTTATGTCGCACAGGCCGAAAAATGTTCGGCCGAGGCCGAGGCGTCGGCGCTGACGCAGGTTCGCGACCGCAATTTGCGTGCCGCGGCGGCGTGGCAGGCGATGGCCGACAAGCTGCTCCACACCGAAAAGCTCCGCGCCGAAAAGACCGCGGCGGTCGCGGCCGAAAAGGCCTAGCGCGCCGCGCTGTGCGCCGCCCTATCGGGCGTCGCGTTCGGCGCGGCGGCGGCGCCACAGGATCAGGCCCGCGACGCCCAGCCCGAACAGGCCGAACATGCCCGGTTCGGGCACCGGCACCGCGCCGCCCGAACTTGTCCCGCCGCCGCCACTCGACGTGCCGCCCCCGGTCGAGCTGTCGCCGCCGGTCGAGGTTCCTCCCGACGGCGGCGTGACATATCCGCCCTTGAAGGTGCCGATATGCATCTCGCCGTCCTGCTTCAAATTGCCGAACACCGCCGATCCCTGGATATAATTGCGCGTCTCGGCATCGGCGAGCGGCGCCAGCACCGACCCACCCCACGCCGTGCTCAGCGTCAATTCCTCGGCATCGGGGAAATTCCAGATGACATGTTCGCCGAGGTTGTTGGTGCCGCCAAGGAAATTGTCGTCGAGCCTCACCGACCGCCCGCCGACATTGACGATCGCGGTGTCGGCGCCGTTCAGGTTGAACTGGATCTCGCCGATCCGGTCGAGGTCGGCGGCGCTGATGTCGAACACCGCCAGCCCCTGGCCATTGGGCTGGGCGTTGAAAATGCCGCGGCCCGCCTGCACTGTCAGCGGGCTGTTGGCCGCGAGCGTCGCCATCTCGAACGACAGGCTGCCCATGCTGCTCTTGAGGTCGGCCTTCTGCTGCTGCAACCCCAGCCCGAACGTCGGATCGCTCCGATCGAGGTTCGACAGCACCTTATTCTGGTTGACGTTGGTGTTGCTGATCGTCCCGCCGACCTTCACAATCTGGTTCGGACCGTTGAGGTTGAAGCCGCTTGTCACATTGCCGCCGACGACGGCGCCCGATCCGTTGTTCAGATTCTTGTGGCCGCCGGTGATGTTGCCCACGACGGTCAGCCCCGGCTGGCCGTTGGGCGAGCTAGTGGCGCGGATGCCGTAATTCGACGAATTGCCGGTCAGATTGCCGCCGACGAACGTGCGCCCCTCGACCTCGGAAGAGGATTGCAAATTGCCGAGGACGACGAGATTCCATTCACGCAGCGCGTCGATGCCGGTGACACTGCCCGCCTGCTGCGCGAGCGCCGGGGTCATCGCAATCGCGGCAAGCGCGGCGGGAAAGAGGATGCGGGTCGAAAAATCCACGGTTGGCGTATCCAAAGTCGAAGGGCAAGGCGCGGCGCCATAGGGCATCCACCGACGACCATATATCGAAGTGCGACAAAGCGTTGTCCTGTAATGAAACAATCGTGCGTTTATACCGGGCAGCCGTGGCAAAAACGCGGCGGGTCCGGCTCAGCCGACCGACAGAAAGGCGGTCACCGTCAACCTGCCCGCGCCGGGATCGGCCGACAGCGGATTGTCCGGCGAAATTGCTCCGCTGTGGAGGTTCCAGCTGCGGTAGAACAATGCGCGATTATAGCGCGCCGGTTCGCTGCGGACGCATTCGAACAGCGGAGTGTCGCCCTGCATATAGGCGGGCGGGGGCGTGCCGCCATATCGCATTTCGGTGTCGAGATGGCGAAAGAACAGGTCGCGCCGCGCCTCGTCCACCGTCTCGAACCCCGTCGCCCGGTGGCGATAGAAGGCGGTTCCGTCGCCGTCTTGGGGCGAAAGATAATGGACCAGTGCGATACGGTCGGCGGCAAAGGCGTCGACATGCGGCAGGCGCTGCGGAAGCGAAAGCGCGCCGGCCGGGGTCGAGACGATCGAAAAGCTGGCGTCGACGATGGTGACGGGACCAGCGCGGCCAAAGGCTTCGGCCGCGACCGCCTCGATGACGGGCAACTGGTGGGCAAGATAATCGGCGGGCAGCGCGGCGCGGACGCCCGGATAATGGTGGAGCGCCGGGACGAAATCCGCCGCCGTCGCGTAACGGCGCAGCGCATCGGGATCGGGTACGAAATCGTCGACAATAGCCAGCGGCTGCGCCTCGGCGCCTATCCGTTCGACGCGGACCATGGTCATGGTGCGCAAGCCGCGGCGCGCGCCAGCAGGAAGTCGCGCTCGCGCTCGTTCGCCGCCAGCGCGGCGGCCGCTTCAAACTCGGCGCGCGCCTCGCCGGTTCGCCCGGCGCGGAACAGGAAGTCGCCGCGCGCCGCCGGAAGCGGTGCATAATTTCGTAGCAAAGCCGCGTTGGCGATATCGTCCACCAGCCGCAGTCCCGCTTCCGGACCGAAGGCCATGCTATGCGCAACCGCGCGATTCAGCTCGACCACGGGCGACGGCACGACCTCGGCAAGCCGGTCGTACAGCGCCGAAATTCGCGCCCAATCGGTCGATTCGGCCGAACGCGCCCGGGCATGACAGGCCGCAAGCGCCGCCTGCAGCACATAGGCGCCGTCCGTGCCGCCCAGCGCTTCGGCGCGGTCCAGCGCGTTCAGCCCGCGTCGGATCAACAGCTGGTCCCAGCGTGCGCGATTCTGCTCGGTCAGCGGAACGAAACGCCCGTCGACGTCCGCACGCGCCGCCAGCCGCGACGCCTGGATTTCGACCAGTGCGAGCAATCCCACCACCTCGGGTTGCTCGGGCATCAGCCCGGCGAGGATACGCGCCAGCCGCTGCGCCTCGGCACACAGCGGGGGGCGTACGAGCGATGGTCCGGCGGTCGCGGCATAGCCTTCGTTGAAGATCAGATAGACGACCTCCAGAACCGACCCCAGACGCGCCCGAAGTTCGGCGCCACGCGGCACCTCGAACGCCACGCCGGCCTTGGCGATCGCCTTCTTGGCGCGGGTGATCCGCGCTGCGATCGCGGCCTCGCTCGACAGGAAAGCCCGCGCAATTTCCTCGACGGTCAATCCGCCGACCAGCCGCAGCGTCAGTGCGGCGCGCGCTTCGGGTGACACTACGGGATGGCAGGCGGCAAAGATCAGCCCGAGCAGTTCGTCGCCCAGCGGATCGTCGCGCGCCGCCTCGATCGCCTCGGCGCTCATGTCGGTTTCCGCATCCCGTTCGCGTGCGATTTCGGCATGTTTCCGCTCCAGCATCGACTGGTGCCGCGCGCCGTCGATCAATCGACGTTTGGCCGCGGCGGTCAGCCAGGCGCCGGGCCGGTCGGGGACGCCGCTCTTCGGCCATTCGGTCAGCGCGCTCAGCAGTGCCTCCTGCGCAAGCTCCTCGGCCCGGTCGACGTCGCGCGTCATCCGCGCCAGCGTGGCGATCAGGCGCGCGCGCTCGATCCGGAATACCGCCTCGATTGCCCTGTGGGTTGGGTCCGCCGCCATACCGGCCTTGTCCGCGAAAGCGGATGCCAAGACAAGGCGGGCGGCGGACATGACCGCTTATTCGCCGCCGATCCGATCGCGCAACGCCTGCTCGTGCGCCACGATTTCGGGCGTCGCGGCCTCGCCGAAATCTTCCATTTCGTAAAAGGGACGGATTTCCAGGTCGCTCGGCCCGCGCATCGGATTAGGGCAGCGCTTCGCCCAGGCGACCGCTTCGTCCATATCCTTGACTTCCCAAATCCAGTATCCCGCGACCAATTCACGCGCTTCGGCGAAAGGGCCGTCGATCACGGTGCGATTCGGGCCATCGAAGTGGATCCGCTTGCCGAAGGACGACGGCTTGAGCCCGTCGCCCGCGACCATCACGCCGGCATTGACCAACTCCTCGTTGAACTTGCCCATCGCCTCGAACATTTCGGTCATTTCGTCGGCCGGCGGCAGGCCCTGTTCGCTATCGTCGGTCGCTTTCACAAATACCATCACTCGCATTTTTCGTCTCCTTCTGTCCGGCCAACAGCGGCTCGTATCCAGACGACGAACGAGCCATCCTCAAATCGACACGAGCCAAGAAAAAAATTTCAGGCGACCTCCGCCAGCGACTGCGGGGTCGAAAAACGCTGCCGATATTCGTGCGGCGACACCCCGATCAGGCGGTGGAACAGTTTACGAAAGGCGGCCGCATCCTCATAACCGACGCTCCACGCGATCTGGTCGACCGTGCGCTTCGTAAATTCCAGCAGTTCGCGCGCCGTGCCAACACGCAGATGCTGGACATATTCGACCGGGGTCATGCCGGTGGCAGCCTTGAACCGGCGCTGGAACGTCCGCTCTTCCATCCTCGCCTCGCCCGCCATTTCCGCCACCGGAACCGGGCCGGCGCCGCGGGCCTGCAACCAGTGCTGCACCTTCAATATCGCCTCGTCGCCATGGGTCAGCTTCGGCGCGAAGCTCGCATAATTTTTCTGTTCGCGCCCCGACGGATCGATCAGCAGGAAACGCGCGGTCTCCATCATTACTGTGGGGCCGAGCAGGCGCTCAACGATGCGCAGCCCCAAGTCGGTCCATGCCATCAACCCGCCGGCGGTAACGATGTCGCCGTCGTCGACAACCATCCGGTCGGCCTCCAGCCGAACATCCGGAAATCGCGCCTTGAACTCCTCAGCGAAATACCAGTGGGTCGTCGCCGGCCGCCCCGCAAGCAGCCCCGTCGCGGCGAGCGCAAAGGCGCCGCCGCAATTCGACGCAAGCACCGCGCCATGCGCATGGCGGTCGAGCAGCCAGCGCGCGTAGGGCTCGACCTCGCCCGGCTCGAGCAGCTTGTGCAAGGTCCCCGGCGCGATCAGCACCGCGGGCGAGTTGCCCCCCGGTTCGCCAGGGTGGCTGTCGTAAGATCGCTGAAACCCTCCACCTTCCTGCAAACGCCAGTGGCTCGCGCGGATCGGTCGCCGTCCATGCTCGACCGCAAAGCGCCCCGCAACGTCGAACAGGTCGGTGATCCCATGCACCATACCCATCTGGCAGTCGGGATAGGTCATCACCCCGACCTCGATAAGCGGCGGATCGACGGCGTCGGGCATCTTCAGCTTGGGCACGTCGGCTCCCTCATCGCACACTTGTCGGAATCGGCCCGCATAATGTCGTGTCCGCCAATCCCGCGCAAGAGCGTCCCGGCCTATCTCCTGTTTCACCGGGACGGACATCTCGCTCCCCTCAATCGAAAGGAACCATATCATGACCACGATCGCCACCAAGGACGGCACCAACATCTTCTTCAAGGACTGGGGTCCGAAGGATGGCCAGCCGATCGTCTTTTCGCACGGTTGGCCGCTTTCGGCCGACGCATGGGACGCGCAGATGGTCTTCTTCGCGAACCAGGGCTTCCGCACCATCGCCCACGATCGCCGCAGCCACGGACGTTCGGATCAGGTATGGGACAATAATAATATGGACCAGTACGCCGACGACCTCGCCGAACTGATCGAACAGCTCGACCTCAAGGACGTCATCCTCGTCGGTCATTCGACCGGCGGCGGCGAAGTCACCCGCTATATCGGCCGCCATGGCACCGCGCGGGTCGCCAAGGTCGGGCTGATCGGCGCGGTGCCCCCGCTGATGCTCAAAACCGAAGCCAATCCGGACGGCTTGCCGCTCGACGTTTTCGACGGCATCCGCAAGGGCACCTTCGACAACCGCGCGCAATTCTTCAAGGATCTGACGCTGCCCTTCTACGGCTACAACCGCGACGACGCGGTCGTCTCCGAAGCGGTGCGCGACGAATTCGTGCGGCAGGGCATGAACGGCGGGCTCAAGGGCCTGCTCGACAGCATCCGCGCCTTTTCGGAAAGCGACTTCAACGAAGATTTGGCGAAGTTCGACAAGCCCACGCTCGTCCTCCACGGCGACGACGACCAAATCGTGCCGATCGGCGCCGCCGCGCTCTCGACCGTGAAGATCGTCAAGCAGGCCGTTCTCAAGGTCTACAAGGGCGGCAGCCACGGTCTCACCGTCACCGAGCAGGATCGCTTCAACGCCGACCTCCTCGATTTCATCAACAGCTGAACGAACGGGCGGGCGGCGACGGGATCGCCGCCCCTTCCGGACAGGGAGTAAAGACCATGATCCTCGGCCTCACCATATCGCAGTTCGCCGCCCTCCATGTCGCGATCAGCCTCGTCGGCATCGGTGCGGGCCTTATCGCTCTTCCCGCCCTTGTGCGCGGACGCCGTCTCCGCCGCACCAACGGCATCTTTCTCTGGACGACCCTGCTCACGAGCCTAACCGGCTTTCTCTTTCCGATCGTCGCCCTCACCCCAGCGCTCGGTACCGGCATCCTCTCGACGCTCATCCTCGTCTTTGCCTTTGCGGCCTATTACGACCGCAAGCTCGTGGGCCGGGCCGCCACCGTCTATGCGGTCAGCGCCACCGCCGCGCTCTACCTCAACATGTTCGTGCTCGTCGTTCAGTCCTTCCGGAAGGTGCCCGCCCTCAACGCGCTGGCACCGAACGGCACCGAACCCCCGTTCGCCGCGGCGCAAGGCGCACTCCTTCTCGCCGCGATCCTTTTCGGATATTTCGCGGTCAAGGCGAGCCGGCGTCCCATCGCCGCCTGACCACCCGCACGCTAACGATCCAAGGGCGGCCATCGGGCTGCCCTTGTCGCGTCAGGCCCAAAGCGCGTTGAGTGCGATGATGATCGCGACCTCGGTGAAATTGCCAAGGCCATGCGCGACGATCGGCGCTAGCAGGCTCCGCGACCGCTCCATCAACCAGACATAGACTAGCCCCCACGCAAAGGCGTAAATCTGCTGCGCCATCGCCTGATAAAAGGGGTCGACCGCAAACGACTTCCAGTGCGCCAGCCCGAACAGCAGCGCCACCAGGTAAGCCGCGACCGGCAGGTCGAGCGATCCGATCCGCAGCCGCCCCGGCACCAGCGCGACGAGCATCCCGACAAGCAGCCCGCGAAAGATCGTTTCCTCCGCCAGCCCGGTCGTGATCATGCCGAGCAGATAGCCCGCCGAATCGAGGGGCGCCTTCGAATAGCTCATGTTCGGCGCCGTCTGCGCGGCGAGCTCGGGCCAATAATCTGCCACGAGCATCACCAGTCCCATTCCGATGCCGATCATCGCGGCGATCCCGACATAGCTTGCGCCTGGCGGCCAGCGCAGGTGCGCGTCGGCAGCGGGCAGCAGTCGGCGCATAGCAAGGATCCCGACGAAGCCGAGCAGCGCCTGGAATGCGATCGCGAGCAGCAGGAACACGGAAATATAGCCGTCCCAAAGCGGCGCCCCGGCAAAATAGAGTTCGCGCGCGGCAACGCGGCCAAGTTCCAATATGGTCTGCATCAACACCGCGGCGAGCAGGATCGGCCACAGGCGGAAGCGAAAGTCGGTCAGCGCCACATGCCGGCGCAGCGAAGCGGGGGAGAGACTTGTCATGGACCGGGTCTAGGCGCGAAGCGTCCCGCACTTCTTGAACGAATGTGATGCACGGCAGGTTTCGACCGGTAGTTGTCATAAGATCCTCCCTGTGGCGCAGCCATGGGGAGGTGGCAGCGCGAAGCGCCGACGGAGGGGCAAATGGCGCGACGCTGCGGCCCCTCCACCACGCCCTGCGGGCGCGGTCCCCCTCCCCCACAGGGAGGATATTCCACCCTTCGTCATCCCGGACTTGATCCGGGATCCATCGCGGCGTCGAAGTCATGGACTCCGGATCAAGTCCGGGGTGACGAGGGAGGCTGACTGTGACGCCTCCCCACTCCAAAGGCGACCTCCGCTACGCCGCCCCTATCCGCCAGCGCCGCGGTGACATCCCGGTCAGCCTCGTTACCGCTCGCGTCATATGCGCCTGGTCGGCATAACCCGCCTCGACCGCAATTCCGGCAAGGCCGTCGTCGCTTCCGACGATCATCCGCCATGCCCGCTTCGCTTGACAATCGGCTCGATAGGCGGCGGGCGACACGCCATAGAGCTTTTCGAAACTGCGCGAGACATGCTCGCGCGACTGGCCCCGCGCCGCCGCCCATTCGCCGATCCGCGCCGAAGCCGTTACGCGCAGCGCTGCGGACAATTGATCCGGCAAGTCTTCCTCCGCGTCCGCCGCCGCCGGCACGAGCCCGCGCAGCAGTGCTGCGACGGCCTCGACCGGATCGCCGCGTTCGGCAAGCCGGATGATATGATCGGGATCGCCAATCCGCGCCCGCGCTGGCCATCTGCGGCCGTCGAACGGCAGCGGCAGATCGAGCACGGCGGTCCGCTGCCTCGAAATGCGGTCGCGGTGCGCCGAAAAAGGGCCGTGGAGCAGTACATCGCCTTCGCGCGCCGCGATCCGCCCGGCATCGCCTGCCTCCTCATACGCGCCAGCCAGCACGATTGTCGCATAGGGCTCGCGATGATTATGCCGAGCAATATCGGCCGCGGCGGGCAACAGGCTGGGCCGGAACAAATGCATTGCGGCATCCTGCAAGCCGAAAACACCGATCGCAACCCGCTCCGGACCAACATGTCGCAGCCGTCGATCAACCGCAGGCCACCCGCCTCTTCGCCCATCGCAACAAGCCTTGCGCACCCTTCCGTTTACGTTAAGGTCAGTTGAATAGAGCAATCGGAGAGACTGATTCATGGCCCTTCCGCCGATATTTGACCGCCTTCGCCTTCCTGTCATTGGGTCGCCGCTCTTCATCGTCTCGGGTCCCGACCTCGTCATCGCCCAGTGCAAGGCGGGGATCGTCGGCAGTTTCCCCGCATTGAATGCGCGCCCGCAGTCGCTGCTCGACGAATGGTTGCACCGGATCACCGAGGAACTTGCGGCGTGGGACCGCGACAATCCCGATCGGCCGTCGGCGCCTTATGCGGTCAACCAGATCGTCCATAAATCGAACGACCGGCTTGAACAGGATATCGCGACATGCGCCAAGTGGAAGGTGCCGATCACGATCACGTCGCTCGGCGCGCGCGAGGAACTTAACCAGGCGGTCCATGGCTGGGGCGGCATCACGCTCCACGACGTGATCGACGACCGTTTCGCGCGCAAGGCTGTCGAAAAGGGCGCCGATGGCCTGATCCCTGTCGCAGCGGGAGCAGGCGGCCACGCCGGCCGTCAGTCCCCCTTCGCGCTCGTACAGGAAATCCGCGAATGGTTCGACGGCCCCGTCGCGCTTTCGGGCGCGATCGGTCATGGCCGCTCGATCCTCGCCGCACAAGCGTGCGGCGCCGATCTCGCCTATATCGGCAGCGCCTTCATCGCAACGTCCGAAGCCAATGCCGAGGACGGCTACAAGAACGGCATCGTCGAAGGACGCGCCGCCGATATCGTCTATTCGAACCTCTTCACCGGCGTCCACGGCAATTATCTCCGCCAGTCGATCGTGTCGGCGGGCATGGACCCCGAAAATTTGCCCGAAGGCGATTTGAAGACGATGAACTTCGGCTCGGGCGGCAACACCAAGGCCAAGGCATGGAAAGACATATGGGGCTCGGGTCAGGGCATCGGTCCCGTCACCGCCGTCCGCCCGGTCGCCGAATTCGTCGCGGCGCTTGAGGATCAATATCTGGCCGCACGCCGCGAGCTGGAGGCAAAGGTACGGCTTTAGGCCGGATACTCCGTTTCCGGCGATTGCCGCTTTGGGGTGGAGCGCCGTCACAGTCAGCTCCCCCTCGTTTGCAATCGGTCGAAACCCGCCATCCGCGCCGCTCACCCCGTCCCGTAAAACCGCGCCAACCGGTCGAGCGCCAGCCCGAGAACCAGTTTTCCCGACCGCGCAGGCCAACCAAGTCCCTTCTCCGCGCCGCCGATCCCTTCCCCGGCGCAAATCACCCGCCAGCAAATGTCGGCGAGCCCCGGCCCCGCTGCATCGAGCGCGGCGTGAAAACGCCTGTGTGCATCGATGCGCGCCAGCGATGCGTCCGACGCCCGCGCGCCGCCGCGGCTTTTGCCCGGGGGGGTGGCGTCCCAGCGCATCGTGACCCGCGCCGCCAACCCCGCGCGCTCGTAATCGCTGCGAAGCCGTTCGCCCGCCGCGAGCTGCGCCGGGGTGACCATTCCGCGCGACGCCAGCCAGAGAATCGGACTCTCGGCGGCATTGACCGTCACATGCCGCATCACCTGCGGCCCCATCTTGCCCGGATCGATCCGGTCGTCGGGATGGAGGCGGGTTTCAAGACGGCGTGCGGTCATGCGAATCTCCTTTACTGCACACCGGGCTTGACCCTGGATTATTTTGTAGGAAAGAAGAAACCGATTTGGTTATTTGAGGATCTGCCATGATCAACAGCATCCGTGCCGTCCGCCGGGCCAAGGGCCTGACGCTTGAGGAGGTGGGGCAGCGCTGCGATCCGCCAACCACTGCGCAGACGATCGGCCGTCTCGAAACCGGCACGCGAACCTTGTCGCTCGGCTGGATGAACCGCATCGCCAAGGCGCTCGGCGTCGAAGCCGCCGAACTCGTCCAGCTACCGCAAGACACGCAACTCAACATCACCGCATTGCTCGGCGCCGATGGCGCGCAGGCACCGACACGTACCGAGCAGGCGCTGACAGCGCGACCCGGTGAGGATATGGTCGCTGTGCGCGTTACCTCGTCGATCGGCGATTACCGCGCGGGGGATGAAATCTGGTGCCGCCGGATCGAGGGCGACTGGGGACAAGCGCTCAACCGCGACCTGCTCGTGCCCCGCCCCGCCGGGCGCTTCTTCTTCGCGCGCCTGCTCAACGTCGACGGCGAGAAATTGCACCTGCTCCCGCTCGGCACCGGCCAGCGCCAGCAGGTCGTGAACAACCCGCCCTGGGCCGCCGTCGCCGTCCGCCTGCTCCGCACGCTCTGAATGTCCTCCGCACGCCCTCTGCGCGTCCTGTCGATCGCAACGCTCTTTCCCGACGCCACGCGGCCGAACTTCGGCCTGTTCGTGGAAAAAAGCCTTCGCGCGCTCGCAGCGCAGCCCGGCATCCGGTTGACCGTCGTTGCCCCCGTTGGACTGCCGCCCTTTCCGCTGTCACTGCACAAGCGCTATCGCGCGCTGCGCGCGCTGCCGCCAGCCGGTGATTGGAATGGGCTCTCGGTCCTGCGGCCGCGCTTTGCGCCGATCCCGCGGATCGGTGCGCGATCAAACCCGGCCAAGGTTGCGCGCGCCGTCCTCGCCGCCGTAAAAGGCCGCAAATTCGACATCGTCGATGCGCAATTCTTCTATCCCGACGGTCCTGCCGCGATGCGCGTAGCGGATGCGCTCGGTCTCCCCTTCTCGGCAAAGGCGCGCGGCGCCGATATCAGCCATTTCGGCCATGATCCGGCAACGTCGTCGCAGGTGATCGAAGCGGGCGCAAAGGCCGCGGGCCTGCTCGCCGTTTCGGCGGCGATGCGCGGCGACATGGCCGCCATCGGTATCGATGCGGCGAAAATAGCCGTCCATTACACCGGCATCGATACCGCGCGCTTCTATCCCGGTGACCGCGCGGCCGCGCGCGCGGCACTCGGCTTGGATGGCGCCGCCGCGATCCTGTCCGTGGGCGCGTTGATCCCGCGCAAGGGGCAGGCGTTGGTGATCGAAGCGCTACCGGCACTGCCAGACGTCCATTATTGGCTCGCCGGCGCCGGCGAAGCCGAGGGCGCCTATCGCGCCCTCACGGCAAGGCTGGGCGTTGAAAAGCGCGTTCATTTCCTGGGACCGGTCGCAAATGCCGATCTGCCGCAACTCTATCGCGCCGCCGATGCCGTGGTCATGCCCTCGGTCAGCGAGGGCCTCGCCAACGCATGGGTCGAGGCGCTGGCGTGCGGCACCCCGATCGTCATCAGCAACGCGGGCGGCGCCGCCGAACTGGTCACCTCGCCCGTCGCCGGCCGCATCGTCGATCGCACGCCGGCAGCCATCGCCAAAGCCGTGCAGGCGATCCTTGCCGCGCCTCCGCCGCCGGCCGAGGTCGCCGCCAGCCTCGGCGGGCGCTTCGATTGGGAACGCAACGGCCTTGAGCTCGCCGCACATCTGCGCAACTGCGCCGGTCGCTAGATACGGCAACGCCGGCCCGCTTTAGAAAGCGGGCCGGCGCCGACGTTCACAAATTGAATGGCCTCAGACGACCGCGCCGTCGTCCTTGCGCTCGACGCGCTCGCCGCCGCCCATCCCGGCGGTGGTGCGCGGAATGAAGCTGTCAGGCCCGACCTTCAACCATACGAGCACGGGCGTCGACATCAGCACCGACGAATAGCCGCCGATGAACACGCCGAACAGCATCGCGGCGGTGAAACCGAAGATCACGTCGGGGCCGAAGATCAGCAACATGCCGAGCGCCAATACCATCGCCACCGTGGTCATCACGGTGCGCGACAGCGTCTCGTTGATGCTCAGGTTGAGCAGCGGGACGATGTCCATCTTGCGATATTTCTTCAGATTCTCGCGTATTCGGTCATATACGACGATCGTGTCGTTGAGCGAATAGCCGACGATCGTCAGCAGCGCCGCGACGCTGTTCAGGTCGAACTGCATCTGCGTCACCGCAAACAGGCCGAAGGTCAGCGACACCTCGTGGAACAGCCGGCCGAGCGCGCCGACCCCGAACTGCCATTCGAAGCGGATCCAGATATAGATGGAAATCCCGATGATCGCGAGGCCGAGGCTGATCGCGCCGGTCCGGATCAATTCGCCCGACACCTTGCCCGACACGGTCTCGACCGATCCGGTCTTTGCGGTCGGAAAGGCCTTCTGGATACCCGCGACCAATTGCTGCCCCGCGCGTTCGGCGGCGGACTTGTCGCCTTCGGGCAGCGCGGTGCGGATCGATATCGCCTTGTCCGATCCGAACTGCTGGATCGTCGCCTCGCCAAGGCCGATCTTGCCTACCTTTTCGCGAATTTCGTCGATCGGCGGCATGTCCTGGGTGAATTCCACGCGGACCGACTGGCCGCCGACAAAGTCGACGCCAAGGTTCAGCCCCTTTGTCGCGACCAGCGCGATCGATATCGCCACGAGGAAAAAGCTCATGAACGAAGCCCATTTCCGCCAGCGCAGGAAATCGATGTTGGTGTTGTCGGGGACGAGTTTCAGCAAGCGCATCGTTCCGCTCCCTTAAATGTTGATCGTCGTCGGGCGCTTGGTCCGCAGCCAATGGGCGACGAACATGCGCGTGACGGTAACGGCGGTGAAAACGCTGGTGACGATGCCGATGGTCAGGACCACGGCAAACCCCTTGATCGGGCCCGACCCGAACCAGAACATCAGCGCCGCCGCGATGACATTGGTGACGTTGGCGTCGAAAATTGCGCGGCTCGCTTCGGTGTAGCCCAGTTCGATCGCCTGGAACACCTTGCGCCCGCGCGCGAGTTCCTCGCGTATGCGCTCGTTGATCAGCACGTTCGCATCGACGGCGGCACCGATCGTCAGCACGAAACCGGCGATGCCCGGCAGCGTCAGCGTCGCGTTGAATGCCGCCATGATCGCAATGATCAGGAAGACGTTGAAGACCAGCGCGACACAGGCATAGACCCCGAACCGCCCGTAAACGACGAGCATGAGCACAAGCACCGACACCGTCGCGATGATGCCCGCGATCGCGCCCTTGCGGATCGAGTCGGCGCCGAGTTCGGGGGTGACCGTCCGCTCCTCGACGACGGTCATCTTCACGGGTAGTGCGCCCGAACGGAGCGAGATAGCCAGAGCGTTGGCACTCGCGACGCTGAAGCTACCCGAAATCTGCGCGCTGCCGCCCAGGATCGGTTCCTTGATCGACGGCGCCGACAGCACCTTGCCGTCGAGCACCATCGCGAAGCGCTTGCCGACATTCTGCGCCGTCACCTTCGCGAAGGTGCTCGACCCGCCCGAATCGAAGCGGATCGAAACGACCGGCTGGTTGTTCTGCGGGTCATAGCTTTGCTGGGCGTTGATCAATTGCTCGCCGCTGATCATCACCTGGCGGCGCAGCACTTCGAACGCCGCACCATTGCCTTCACCCTCGGCATAAGGGACGATTTCGCTGCCAACGGGCACGCGGCCCGCGGCGGCTTCGTTCGGGTCGGCGTTGGTATCGACCATGCGGAACTCGAGCCGCGCGGTCTTGCCGATCAGTTCCTTGAGCGCGGCCGGGTCCTGAAGCCCCGGAACCTGCACGACGATACGATCGGTGCCTTCGCGAATGATCGTCGGCTCGCGGGTGCCGAGGTCGTCGACGCGCTTCGCGATGATATCGCGCGCGGTATCCATCGCGTTCGCCACGGCCTGCGTCTGTCCCGCGCTCGTCGGCGTCATGACGATCCGGGTCACGTCGATGACGTCGATGCTCCAGTCGCGCTGGCCGGTCAGGCCGGCACCCTGCGTTTCGCTGAACAGCCGCTCGCGCGCTTCGTCGAGCTTCGCCTGATCGCGCACGAGGAAGCTGATTTTGCCGCCTGCGTTCGACAGTTCGCCGATCGCGATGTCGTCGTCGGGCCCGCGCTCGCCGCGCATCGCGGTACGCACGGTCTTTTCCATGTTGGTCAGTTGGGTCTTGCGAAGGTCGGCGACGTCGGCCTCGAGCAGCAGGTGGCTGCCGCCGGCCAGGTCGAGACCCAGGTTAACCTTCGCCTGCGCGACCGAAGGCAGGCTGTCGCGCGTCTTTTCGGGAAGGAAGCTGGGAATGGAAAAGAGGATACCGAGCAGCAGGATGATGCTGATGCCGATGGTCTTCCAGCGCGGGAAATCGAGCATGGTCTAAAGTCCGATTGCAAGAGCGGGACCGCGCGGGACGCGGACCCCGTCGCGTCAGTCGTTGGCGGGCTTGCCGCCGGGCTGCATAACGTCGGCCAGGGTCGACTTCACGACCTTGATCTTCACGCCCTGCGCAATTTCGACATCGACGAAATCGTCATCGACACGCGTCACCTTGCCGACGATCCCGCCGCCGGTCACGACCTGGTCGCGCGGCTTCACCGCCGCGACCTTGGTGCGATGTTCCTTCGCGCGCACCTGCTGGGGGCGAATTAGGAAGAACCAGAAAACCGCGAAAATCAGGAGATAGGGCACCAGCATCAAAAGGCCGGCTGTTCCGCCGCCCGATCCGGCAGCCTGGGCCAGAAGCAATTGCATCGACATGGGTGAAAAGACTTTCTGTTTGCAGCATTGCCCGCTCCCCACGGAACCGGCACGCAAATATGGCGCGGCGCCTATCACGCAGGGGACTTGCGTGCAACCGGTCGTGCGCGCCCTTCCCCCTTGGCAAGCGCCGCCGAAATGGGAAGGATCGCACCCGGATCAAGGTCGCAACGTCCAACTTCGTCGCAACCCCGCCATCGCTGCTTGCATCGGCTGCCAAGGCGCGCTAGGGGCCTCGCCTGCCCAATCGGGCCGGTCGGGACGTAGCGCAGCCTGGTAGCGCATCACACTGGGGGTGTGGGGGTCGGAGGTTCGAATCCTCTCGTCCCGACCAATTTCCACCGCTTGCGGGGCGGTCCACACCGAAAGCGCAGGATCGATACCGGCAAGCATGCCGATCGTCGCCCCGGCTTTCCTCACCTTCATTCTTTCGGCCTGTTCGCCATGGATGGCCGCCGGCATCGTCCTGATGGGCGTTCTCCCCTGGCTCCCTGGCTGCTGCCCGCCGCGGCCGCGCGCACGCTCCGCGGGATCAGCCAGTTCGCTTCGAACAGCTGGCACTTCCTGCTCCACCGCCGCCAAATCGTCTGGCGGGTGCTGCTGCTATTCGGCATCGGCTCGGCCGGATCGCCCGCCTTCTTCTCCGCCGTCCGGTTCCAGCCGACGAAGGTCCTCGTCTTCCTCGGTTTCGGGCCGATGCCCATCCTCGCCCAGGCGATTCGAATCGCCTCTGGTTGAACGCGGCGCAAAGTTGCGGCCGGGCTCGTCCGGCCCGGCCGCGTCGCCGGTTACTCCGCCGGGTCGGGTGCGGGGCGCGCCTTGCGCATCGCCGCCAGTTCGGCCTTGTCGACCGCGCCATCGCCATTGGCATCGGCGCGCTTGATGAAAGCGTCAATCTTTTCCGGGCTTTTCAGGCTCGCGTCGCCGCGCCGCTCGGCCCGCATTTCCAACATCTTGCTAATTTCATCCCGGTCGAGCAGGCCGTCGCCATTGGCATCGATCATTGCGAACATCTGTCCGCCGTCCTTCGGCGGCTGTGCCGCGGCAAGCGTCGGCAGCGCAAGCGCGACCGCGGCGGCAATCAAAATTTCTGTCTTCACGTCCTGTCCTCTTCATGGTTCGGCGCATTCGCCGGGGCACCCCGACGCGGACATGGCGGCGCGATGTCGCAAAATTATCCCAATATAAAAGGCGTCACGGCCGCAGCACGACCTTCCCCACCACCTCGCGCCGTTCGAGCATCGCGAACCCCTCGCGCCAGTCGGCAAGGTCGAGCGCGGCATGGACATGCGGCCGGATCCGGCCCGCCGCCGCCAGCGCGTCGATCGCCGCGATATTCTCGGCGCCGCGCTCCGGAAAGCGGCGCCCATATTCGCCCGCGCGGACTCCGACGACCGAGAAACCCTTGATCAGCGGGATATTCACCGTGACGTCGGGAATGCGGCCCGAGGTGAAGCCGACCACAAGCAAACGCCCCCCGAAGGCGATACAGCGCGTCGACTCGTCGAACACATCGCCGCCGACCGGGTCGAAGATGACGTCGGCGCCCTTGCCCCCGGTCAGCGCTTTCACCTCTTCGCGGAATCCCGGTCCGGCCGCGATCACCGCATCGGGCGCGCACAGCCGCGCGACCGCCCCGCGCTTCTCCTCGCTGCTCGCCGCCGCGATCACGCGCGCGCCCAGCGCTTTCGCCAGGTCGACCGTCGCGAGCCCCACCCCGCCCGCCGCGCCATGGACGAGCAGCCACTCGCCGGGCTCGATCCGCGCACAGCGGACGAGCGCGACATAGGCGGTGAGGTACGCCACGGGATAAGCCGCCGCCTCATCCCAGCCCAGCGCGTCGGGCTTTGACCGCAGCGCACTCGCGGGAACCACGGCATATTCGGCCATCGCGCCGATGCGATTGCCGCCGACGACCGCGTCGCCCACCGTCCAGCCGGCCACACCCTCGCCCACGGCGTCGATTTGGCCGGCGAACTCCAGTCCCGACACGAACGGCAGCTCAGGCTTCAACTGATAGCTGCCGGAGGTCATCAGGAGGTCGGGGAAATTCACCGCCGCCGCGCGTACGCGCACGCGGACCTCGCCGGGGCCGGGGACGGGAACGGGCAGATCGGCCAGTCCCGCACCGCCATGATCGGGTAGCAACGCCCGCACCTGCAATGCCCGCATCACGAAAAGCCTTTCCTACAATATTCCAATATGGTTCGTTTCATTCGTTCAAAACACCAAAAGGAGCGAATCATGCCGAGACCCGACCCCCTCGCCAGCGACGCCGACGCGCTGATCGACGCCGTCATCGACCGCGAAGGCCGATATGTAAACCACCCCGCCGATCGCGGCGGCCCCACCTGCTGGGGGATCACCGAGGCCGTCGCGCGTGCGCAGGGTTATGCAGGCGACATGCGCGACCTGCCCCGCGCCGAGGCGGTATCGATCTACCGCCGCCTCTATTGGCTGCGCCCCGGTTTCGACCGTGTCGCGCTGCGCGCCCCGAAAATCGCAGCCGAACTCTTCGACACCGGCGTCAACATGGGCACAGCTACTGCGACGGGCTTCCTTCAGCGCGCGCTCAATGCGCTCAATCGCGCCGCGCGCGACTATCCCGACATCGCGGTAGACCGCGAGATCGGCCCGCGCACTTTGTCCGCGCTCGACGGCTTCATGAAGGCGCGCGGCAAGGGCGGCGAAGCCGTTCTGCTCCGCGCGATGGAGGCGCTGCAGGGCGAACGCTACATCGCGCTCGCCGAACGCCGCCCCAGCCAGGAGGCATTTCTCTACGGCTGGCTCGCGAACCGCATCGGCCATGACTGACGCGTCGCGGCGCGCCATTGGGCTGACCTTTACTGACCTTTGACCACGCAGGAGACACCCGAATGAGCATCATCGAAGGCCTGATCGGCCCGATTGCCAAGCTGATCGACAAGATCATCCCCGACCCCGAAGCGCGCGATCGCGCCAAACTCGAACTCCTTAAAATGGAGGGTGGCCAGGAAATGGAAGCTATCCGCACGCGGATGACCGCGATCGTTGCCGAAGCGAACAGTGCCGACCCCTGGACCAGCCGCGCGCGGCCCAGCTTCCTTTACGTCATGTATGCGCTCTTGCTCTGGGCGATCCCGATGGGCCTGATCGCCGCCGCGCGCCCCGAAATGGCGAGGGGCATTGCGGAAGGGATGAACGCCTATCTCGCGGGCATCCCCGAACCGCTCTACGCGCTCTTCGGCACGGGGTACCTGGGGTATACGGCTGCGCGGGCTTGGGGGAAAGCGAAGGGGGTCGAGGGCTGAACGCTAATATCCCTACCCTTTAGGGGAGGGCAGCGAGACTTGGCGGCTTGCCGCCTAGTCGCGGCGGGTGGGGCCTGTCGGCCTTGCGCAGGGCCGACAGGCCCCACCCCAACCCCTCCCCTGAAGGGGAGGGGCTTTTACCCTTCCACCACCGCCGCCAAATTCGCGAGCGACGAATTCAATCCCGCCACATGATCCTTCGCCGATATCCCCGGCGGCACTTGATGCGCGTCGATCGTGACCAGCGTGCCGCCGCCCTGCCGCGACAGATACCAGTGCATCGCCATCGTCCCGGAAAAGCGCGGGTCGTCGGATTCGAACTCGACCTCCCACACGATCAGCCGCCCGTCATCGAGCGTCGGGATATAGACCTCCACGACATCGCTTTCGTCATCGCTTTTGGTCTCGACATCGGCGTCGTCGAACGTCAGCCGCATCAGGAAGCCACCGCCTGCGCTCAAATCGACATGCTCGAACGTGCCCGTCGCCCCCTCGGGCGGCAACCAGCGCGCCAGCTTGTCGGCGCTGGTGAAGGCCGCGAACACGTCGACCAGCGGCGCCGCGATCAGCCGCTCGGCATGATCGGTGCGCCGCGTTTTCTTCGTGGGTTTCAAGCGAGCGCGGCTTTCACCGCCGCGACCGCATCGTTCGCCGCGCCGCCGTCGGGACCGCCGCCCTGCGCCATGTCGGGACGCCCGCCGCCGCCCTGTCCGCCGAGCGCCGCGACCGCGGCTTTGACGAGGTCGACCGCACTATGGCTGCCCGTCTTGTCGTCGGTCACCCCGACCGCGACCGAGGCGCGGCCGTCGTTGACCGCGACGAGCATCGCGACGCCGCTGCCGACCTGCTTCTTGAGACCATCGACCGTGCCGCGCAATTCCTTGGGATCGAGCCCGTCGACGACCTGCGCCAGGAACGCGACATCGCCGACCTGCTCGACCGACGGCCCGGCCGCTGCTCCGCCGGCGCCGCCGCCAGAACCGCCAAGGGCCAAGGCCTTTTTCGCGTCGGCAAGCTCGCGCTCGGCTTTCTTGAGCTGCTCGGCGAGCGCCGCAACGCGCGCCGGAACATCGTCGGGCGAGGTCTTGAGCGCCGCGGCGGCCGCCTTCAGCGCCTCGTCGCGGCCATTGAGCCACTGGCGCGCCGCCTCGCCGGTCAGCGCCTCGATGCGCCGCACGCCCGAGGAAACCGCGCTCTCGCTCACGATCTTGAACAGCGCGATATCGCCCAATGCGCGGACATGCGTCCCACCGCAAAGCTCGACCGAATATGATTTGTCGTCGGCGGCGCCCATGCTGAGCACGCGCACTTCGTCGCCATATTTCTCGCCGAACAGCGCCAACGCCCCCGCCGCGACGGCGTCGTCGGGCGTCATCAGCCGGGTCGACACCGCGTCGTTGCCGCGGATCTGCGCATTCACATCGCTCTCGATCTCGGCAATCTCGTCGGCGGTCAGCGCCTTGGGATGCGAAAAGTCGAAGCGGAAGCGGTCTTCGGCGACCAGGCTGCCCTTTTGCGTCACATGCCCGCCAAGGCGATTGCGCAGCGCCGCGTGCAACAGATGCGTCGCGCTGTGATTGGCGCGGATCCGGTCGCGGCGTTCGGCATCGACGGTGAGCTGCACCGTGTCGCCGACCTTCAGCGTCCCGGCTTCGAGCTTCGCCTGATGCGTGTGCAGGCGGCCGAGCGGCTTGCCCGTATCGCTGACCGACGCCTTCGCGCCTTCCAGCGTCGCGATCGTCCCGGCGTCGCCCATCTGGCCGCCGCTCTCGCCATAGAAGGGCGTCTGGTTGGTCAGCACGACGACGACGTCGCCTGCCTTCGCCTCGTCGACGGGCTTGCCGTCCTTGACCAGACCGATCACGGTCGCCTCGCCCGCGGTCGAGGTATAGCCGGTGAATTCGGTGCTGCCGTTCGTCTCGGCAATATCGAACCAGATTTCGTCCGACGCCTTTTCGCCGCTGCCCTTCCACGCCGCGCGCGCCGCCGCCTTTTGCTGCGCCATCGCGGCGTCGAATCCCGCGCGGTCGACCGCGATATCCTGGGCGCGCAGCGCGTCTTCGGTCAGGTCATAGGGGAAGCCGTACGTGTCGTAGAGCTTGAATGCGACCTCACCCGCCAGCGTGTCGCCCCTGCCCATGCCGACGGTGGCCTCGTCGAGCAGCCTCAGCCCCTTGTCGAGCGTCTGACGGAACTTGGTCTCCTCGCGCTCGAGCGTCTCGGCGATCAGCGGTTGCGCGCGGATCAGCTCGGGATAGGCGGCGCCCATCTCCGCGGTCAGCGACGGCAGCAGCCGGTGCATCAGCGGATCTTTCGCGCCGAGCAGGTGCGCATGGCGCATCGCGCGGCGCATGATCCGGCGCAGCACATAACCGCGGCCCTCGTTCGACGGCAGCACGCCATCGGCGACGAGGAAGCTCGAAGCGCGAAGGTGATCGGCGATCACGCGGTGGCTCGCCTGGGTTGCGCCCTTGGCGGGCACGCCGGTCAGGTCGACCGACGCCGCAATCAGCGTCTTGAATGTGTCGGTGTCGTAATTGTCGTGGACGCCCTGCATCACCGCGGCGACGCGCTCGAGCCCCATGCCGGTGTCGATGCTCGGCCGCGGCAGGTCGACGCGCTCGCCGCCCGGCATTTGCTCATATTGCATGAACACGAGGTTCCAGATCTCGACGAAACGGTCGCCATCCTCTTCAGGCGAGCCCGGCGGGCCGCCCCAGATATGGTCGCCATGATCATAAAATATTTCGCTGCACGGCCCGCACGGCCCGGTGTCGCCCATCGACCAGAAATTGTCGCTCGTCGGGATGCGGATGATGCGCTCGTCGGGCAGGCCCGCGATCTTCTTCCACAGGTCGAACGCTTCGTCGTCGGTGTGATAGACGGTCGCGGTCAGCTTCTCGGGCGCGAGGCCCCACGTCTTGGTGATCAGCGTCCACGCATGATGGATCGCCTGTTCCTTGAAATAATCGCCGAAGGAAAAATTCCCCAGCATTTCAAAGAATGTATGGTGCCGCGCGGTGTAGCCTACATTGTCGAGATCGTTATGCTTGCCTCCCGCGCGCACGCATTTCTGCGCCGACACGGCAGTGCTGTAGGGGCGCTTCTCGAGCCCGGTGAAGACATTCTTGAACGGCACCATGCCCGCGTTGACGAACATCAGCGTCGGGTCGTTATACGGCACCAGCGGCGCCGACGGTTCGATATGATGGCCCGCCCCCCCGAAATAGTCGAGGAACGAACGGCGAATGTCGTTGGTCGATGTCATGCGCGCGATCTAGTGCGGAACGACGCGTTTCTCAAGCGCGATACGCGCGGGCCCTGCTCCGTCCTAGCGACGGGCAAAGCCGTTCGAGTTCCTCGTCGCTCATAGCCTCCTCGTCGATCAACCGCTGTGAAATATGACGGACGTCATATTGCGCGATCCGATATTTGCCCTCGCCGACGCGATAGACCAGCAGCCCGCCACAGGTTCCCGCACTTCCGGGGTGCGAGCTGAGGACTGCGAAATGGGCGTAGGCGCCGGGGTAGCTCGCATCCGGGGGATTGTTGAGCCAGTCGTCCAGCCGCGCCGTAAAGCTGCCTTCACCCGTCTGATGCATTTTCGCCTCGCGGCTGAACCGGTCCATGTCGTCGGCCGTCGCTTCAAGCTGCGGATCCATCATCGCAGCCAGCGCGCGCCCGTTGCCGGCGTCCAGATTGGTCAGAACCGCGCCACATATTGGGTCACGGCTGCCGTTTCGGCGGCGCTCGCTTTCCAGTCCGCCGGCAGCGGCTTATATGGATCGGTGGTAGGGCCGAAACAGGTAAAATTCTGCCCGAATTCCTTGATGATCGTGACCCCGCGTTCGACGTCGATCTGATTGTCGAATTAGAAACGACCGAACCGCGCGCTCAGCCGCCCGCATCGCTCTGCCGCGAGCACTTGATCCGTTCGATGACCGGCACCGTCGCGGCATAGCCGCGCCCGGGCACGGTCTCGGTCTTGAGCTAGGGTCCCTGCCAGCAAGATAGCCACGAGAAGCGTCGGCATAATCCGTGCCCCACCACTCTGCGCGGCGATTCGGTCCCGGCGCCCCTACCCGCATCCTGCGTAGCGGCGCATCGACCGACAAACCAAAATTCGATTGGGTTCACAAGGCCGTCGCTATCCCCTTGCCCAAATAACATGGCAGTTGCCGCAGCACATCGACCTTGGGGACGCCGTCCTCGATCAGGTCGGGCGGAACTTCGGACGTGTCGGTGCGCACGACGGTCCACCCGTCGGCGGGCGTCGCGCGATGGACGACAACATAGCCGCAGTCCATCGACCCGTCCGCCCGATCGCCCCGGAAGTCGAATGCGGCATAGAGCCCTGTCGGCTGCCCCGCCGGATCGACATACCAGCTCAGCCGCAACACCCGGATCGTGCCGTCGGCCCACAGCGTCGATCGTTTGCGCAGGTTCATTTCCCATTCGAGCCGCGGGCTCGATGCCTGAAGCGACAGGCGCAACATGGCATAGGCCGCATCATAATCGCGCCTTTCGAGCGCAAGCGTATATTGGGAAAACCGGTCGATCGCGCCTTCCTCATCCGATGGCGATGACTGAAAAGCAACGCCATCGGCCGTGACAATCTCGCGCTCGACCTCGGGCGCGAGGGTTGGCGGCGCCGCGGAGGCTGCCGGCACCGCGGCGATCAGGGCGGCACCCGCGAGCAACAGGCGACCTCGAAGCTCAATAGCCATAATAAGCGCCGCCCGTTTCGCGGGCGCGCCGCCATGCCGGACGATCGTGACAGGCGTTTACGAACGCCGCGAGTTTCGGATAGCGCGGCGCCATGCCCTGCATGATTGCGATTTCCGCGGGAAAGCTCAGCATGATGTCGGCGGCTGACAGGTCGTCGCCAATGAAATGCCCGCTCTTGCCGAGCCGGCTTTCCATATAGGCAAAATGCGCGTCCAGTTGCTGCGCGATGCGCGGCTCGATCGGAGCTGCGGCTTCGCCAAGCCTTGCGGTATATATCCGCAACAGGATCGGCGTCATCGCCGACCCTTCTGCGAAATGCAGCCATTCGAGGTGGCTGATATGGTCGTCGGTGCCGCGTTCGGGTACGAGATGGCCGCCGCCGTGCCGCTCGCAAAGATATTCGGTGATCGCGCCCGATTCGGTGATAACCCTGCCATTGTCCTCGATTACCGGCGACTTGCCGAGTGGGTGGACCGCGATCAGTTCCGGCGGCGCGAGATTGGTCCCGGGGTCGCGGTCATAATATTTGATTTCATATGCCGCACCGATCTCTTCGAGCAGCCAAAGAATACGCTGCGATCGGCTGTTGTTCAGATGATGGACGATCAGGCTCATGGGTTTTCTCCGGATCAGGGTCGATAAGGTCCGTTACGGTCGATCAGCGCTGCGAGTTCGCGGACCAGTTTGGCTCCGACGATCGCGGTAACGCCGCCGATGTCGCGGGCGGGATTGAGTTCGACGATGTCCGCGCCGATGATCGGCGCGGTCTGCTTGTGCAACACGGCAAGCAATTCGCGCACCGTCAGTCCGCCCGGTTCGGGATGGGCGACGCCGGGCGCTGCCGAAGGGTCCAGGCCGTCGAGGTCGATCGATATATAGAGCGGGCCGCCCAGAACCGGGACGCGGTCGGGCGAAAAATCGGCCATCGGCAAAATCTCGACCCCGAAACGCGCCGCTTGCTCGCGGCAATGATGATTGAGGGTGCGAATGCCGACCTGTACCAGCCGCTTCGCATGGCCAGCCTCGCAAATGCGGGCGAAGGGCGACGCGTGGCTGCGCGGGTTGCCGGCGAAATCATCGTAGAGATCAGGGTGCGCATCAATATGCAGGATCGTCACCGGCCCGTGGCAGGTCGCTGCCGCCTCGACGAGCGGAAAGGTGACGGCGTGGTCACCACCGAGGGCGATCGGAATTTCTCCATCTTCACGCACATAGGCGATGTGGCGGCGGATCATCGCATCGTCGTTGGCCGTGTCCTCGGTGAGTGGAAGGTCGCCGTCGTCGGTTACGCCGATGTCGGCGCCGATTTCGGGACCAAGCTCGCTCGCCATATTCCCGCGGTTGCTCCACAATGCGGCGCGGATCGCGGCGGGGCCTGCGGCGGCACCGCGTTCGTGGCTGCTGTTGATATCGGTGGGCAGGCCGAAGAGGCGGATCACGGGCATGGGCCGCTTGTAGTCGCTGGTCATGTCCGCGCAAGGATCAACGGCGGGCGGGCCGACCTGCTAGGGAGAGGGGAGCGCAGGTCAAAGGGGCTGGTGGCCCGCCGCCGTCGGCCGGCCGGTCCGAGCAAAGCGAACCGGCCGGATGGCTATCAAATGTCTTTATCGCCATCGTCGTCAGGACCAGCCATCATTTCCTCGGCCACCGCATCGGTGCGACCGCGGATCGCGGCTTCGAGCCGTTCCCGGAGTTCGGGGTTTTCGGTGAGGAAATTCTTCGCATTTTCGCGGCCCTGCCCGATGCGGATCGAATCATAGCTGAACCAGGCGCCCGATTTCTCGACCAATCCGGCCTTGACGCCGATGTCGAGAATCTCGCCGATCTTGGAAATGCCCTGCCCGTACATGATGTCGAATTCGACCTGCTTGAACGGCGGCGCAACCTTGTTCTTGACCACTTTCACGCGCGTCGTGTTGCCGACGATCTCGTCGCCATTCTTGATCTGGCCGGTGCGGCGGATGTCGAGACGAACCGAAGCATAGAATTTGAGCGCATTGCCGCCGGTCGTGGTTTCGGGATTACCGTACATCACGCCGATCTTCATGCGCAACTGGTTGATGAAAATGACCATGCAGCGCGAACGGCTGATCGACCCAGTGAGCTTGCGTAGCGACTGCGACATCAGGCGCGCCTGCAGACCGACATGGCTGTCGCCCATCTCTCCCTCGATTTCGGCGCGCGGGACCAGCGCGGCGACCGAATCGACGACGAGCACGTCGATCGCATTCGAGCGGACGAGCGTATCGACGATTTCCAGTGCCTGTTCGCCGGTGTCGGGTTGCGACACGATCAGTTCGTCGATGTTGACGCCTAGCTTGCGCGCATAGACAGGATCGAGCGCATGTTCGGCATCGACGAAGGCGACGGTGCCGCCGGTTTTCTGTGCCTCGGCGAGCGTGTGCAGCGCCAACGTCGTCTTGCCCGAGCTTTCGGGGCCGTAGATTTCGATGACGCGGCCGCGCGGCAGCCCGCCGACGCCGAGCGCAATGTCGAGGCCAAGCGAACCGGTCGAGATCGCTTCGACCTGCATGGCTTCCTTCGAGCCCAATTTCATCACCGAGCCCTTGCCGAACGCGCGATCGATCTGCGCGAGCGCGGCGTCGAGCGCCTTCTGCCTGTCTGTGTTGTTCACTGATTTCCCCGATTCGACGAGTGACAATTGTCCGGCCATTTGCCGTCCTTTCCAGCTCTAGAGCGACAGTAGAAGCATCGCAACGCCGGAACCATGTGCCACATTTGTTCTCACAGAACAAGAGGGGAACAAAATTATTCGGTCATACTCCCCTTCGGGGGGACGCCGATGCTTCATTGAGCCTCGAATTCTTCCAGTGCCGCCTCGATATCGCTGATTCTGAAAGGCTTGGTAATCAACTTGCGATGCGAATGTTCGGGCGGGATGACGTCTCCGCCGCCTGAGGTAAAGGCGAAGGGAATATTCTTGGCCGCAAGAGCATCCGCTACCGGCCAGCCCTTTTCGTCGCCTAGATTGATATCGACCAGCGCGCCCGCAAAGGGTTCGGCGGCGATGAAAGCCAGCGCCTCTTCATTGCTGGTCGCCTGCGCAGGTTCGGGAAGGTCGAGCGCGTCGAACATGTCGACAAGCATCATGCCGATCAGCACGTCGTCCTCAACGAGCAGGATGCGCCGCTCACCGGGCATCGGACGCTCGATGCGCTGCGTCGTCGAGCGCTGCCGATGTCGCCTCGGCCAGTTGTGCGACCGAAAAGGGTTTGGGCAGGAAGGCGACATGATCGATGTTGATCGACTGGCGGAGTTGCTCCTCGGCATAGCCCGACATGAACAGGACGGGCAGGTCGGGCCGCTTCGCGCGCATCGCCCGCACCATCGCCGGCCCGTCCATCGTCGGCATCACGACGTCGCTGATAATCAAATCGACCTTCTCCATCTGGGCGAATCGTTCGATCCCTTCCTCGCCCTGCGAGGCGGTGACGACATTGTAACCCGCCCGGGTGAGCGCGCGTTCCGCAACCGCGCGCACCATATCCTCGTCCTCGACGAGCAAGATCGTCCCGCTGCCCCACTGGCTCTTTTTCGGCTTGACCGGTGGCGGCACGGCGGCGGGCGCATCGCCCTCGACACGATGGACCGGCAGGTAGATCGAAAAGCTCGTCCCCTGCCCCGGCTTGCTGTCGGCAAAGATGAAACCCGCCGACTGCTTGATGATGCCGTAGACGGTTGAAAGCCCAAGCCCGGTGCCCTTGCCAACATCCTTTGTCGTGAAGAAAGGTTCGAAGATCTTTGGCAGCACGTCGGCGGGTATTCCCGTACCGGTGTCGCTGACCTTCAATGCGCAATAATCGGCTGGCGGCATGAATTCATTGCCCATTTGCCGGACTTCCGCCGACGATACCGGATAGGTTTCGATCGTCAGGGTCCCCCCACCTGGCATTGCATCGCGCGCATTGACAGCCAGATTGATAATGACCTGTTCGAGTTGTCCGGGGTCGGCGCGCACCGCGCCGAGCCCGCGGCCATGATGCACCGATAGCTGGATCGTCTCGCCAATCAGGCGCTTCAAGAGGTGCGACACCTCCGAAATCACGTCGGGCAGCTGCAAAATTTGCGGGCGCAGCGTCTGTTGCCGCGAAAAGGCGAGCAATTGCCGCGTCAGGCTGGCGGCACGATTGGCGTTGCTGCGAATCTGCTGGATATCGTCATAGTCGCTGTCGCCGGGTGTATGGCGCATCAACATCAGGTCGCAGGCACCGAGCACCGCGGTCAGGATATTGTTGAAATCATGCGCCACACCGCCGGCGAGCTGGCCGACCGCCTGCATTTTCGAGGCTTGCGCGACCTGCCGCTTGAGGCGCGACTCCTCGCTCGAATCCTTGAGGCTCAGCAGCACCGCTGCTTCGCCGAGCCCCCGCACCCCGACAACGCGCATCGATACCGCCTCGCCGCTTTGCGCCGCGAGACGGATCGACATATCGCCGCCCACCTGTTGGCCGCTGCTGTGGCGCCGGATCATATCGGCCAGCGCGCCCTTGTCCTCGGCGACGACGATATCGCCGGGATAGCGCGGCATTTTTCCTTCACCCAGATTCGCCGCGCGCACGAACGCCCGGTTCATGTAGAGGAATCGCCCGTCGCGATCGACCATCGCGAGGCCGAAGGGGAGAAGCGATAACAGGGTTTCGACATAGGTTTGCGCCGTGCCGCGATCCGCCGGCCCCATCTCTTCGTCGAGCATCGCGAGCAGCATCGGCGCGTTCGCATCGGCGGGCGCGAGCGGAATCTGGATCATCCTCACCGGCGTCGCCCGATCGCCTTCGCGCGCGAAATAGAGCGCCCCGCCGTCGTCGAGGCGAATCATCGGCGCTACGTCGCGGCCCGCATAATGACGCGCATCGTCTTCGCCCAGCGCACGAAGCAGGAAGGCTTGGTTGGCGACGCGCAGCCGCCCTTCAGCGCTGACGAGCGCCGCCATCACCCCGGCATGGCCCAGCGTGCGTCCAGCCGGTCCATCGAGATGGCGGGCGATTTCGGACACGAGATCGAGTCGTTCGACCGCCGAGAAGCGCCAAACAAGATAATCTTCGGCCTGTCCGGCGCGGGTCACCTGCGCGCGAAGCTGTAGCGGGCCGACCGCGATATCATCCGCGCGGCCCTCGCCATCGCGCCAGGCGTCGCGCCCTGCATTTTTGAGGATATCGCCGCCGCGCCCTTCGAGCGGCAGCCCCGGCGGCGTGACGAAACCCCCCATCCATGTGCCAAACAGGTCATTGGCGCACACCATGCGCCCGGCGCGATCGGTGATCGCGATCGCGACATCGTCGTGGCTGACCGCCTGGCGCAGCATCGTCCAGTCCGTCGCCGCCGCCTCGCCGGCGACCGTCGCGGGAAAGAGCCGCCGCGCGAGCAGCACGCCGCCGGCCGCGACGGCCAGACCGGCCAAAAATCCTGCGGCAAGGACGATATTTCCTGTCGCCCAGAACAGGAGCGCGACCGAAAGCAGCGCGAGTCCGCCGAGCAAAGCCATGTCGGCCCGCGACAGGCCCGTCGGCGCCGACAAGGGACCGGCGGCGCCCGCCCCCCTGATGAATTCACCATCAGCGGAGGGCAGGCTGTGCGCGGTCAATTGACAGTCTTTCTATCGGTGCATCACCAGATGCGGACACGGTCCTTGGGCGCCAGATAGAGTTTCTGGCCTTCCTTGATCTGATAGGCCTTATACCAAGGGTCAAGGTTGCGCGAGACCCAAGTCCGCTGGATCGAGGGCGAATGCGGGTCGGTCGTGATGCGCTGCGACAGATTCTGCTCACGATAGTTGCGGCGCCACACCTGTGCCCAGCCGAGGAAGAAGCGCTGATCGCCCGTCAGCCCGTCGATCACCGGGGCTTCCTTGCCGCCCAGCGACGCCTTGTACGCGTCATAGGCGACGGTCAGACCCGCGAGGTCGCCGATATTCTCGCCCAGTGTGAATTTGCCGTCGAGATGTTCGCCGGGCAGGACCTCGTAAGCGTTATACTGCGCGATCAATGCTTCGCCCGCGGCCTCGAACGCCTCGACGTCCTCCGCCGTCCACCAGTCGGCAAGCTTGCCCGTTTCGTCATATTTCGCGCCTTGGTCGTCGAAATGATGGCTGACCTCGTGACCGATGACAGCGCCGATGCCGCCATAGTTGACCGCCGGGTCGGCATGCGGATCGAAGAAAGGCGGCTGCAGGATTGCGGCGGGGAAGACGATCTCGTTCATGCCGAAATTGGCATAGGCGTTGATCGTCATCGGGGTCATGAACCATTCCCAGCGACGGATTGGTCCCCCGAGATGACCGATATTGTCGTCATGCGCGAACTGATTCGACCGCAGCGCATTGCCGAACAGGTCGTCGGCGCGAATTTCGAGCTTGCTATAGTCTTTCCACTGGTCGGGGTAGCCGATCTTGGTGGTGAAATTCGCCAGCTTCTCGCGCGCTTTAACCTTGGTTTGCGGCTGCATCCACGTCAGGCCGTCGATGCGGCGCCCCATCGCGTCGAGGACATTCTTTACGAGCGTGTCCATCGCTGCCTTGGTTTCGGGCGGGAAATATTTCGCGACATAATCCTTGCCGACCGCATCGCCGAGATTGCCGGTGGTAAAGTCGACCGCGCGCTTCCAGCGCTCTTCCATCTGCGGCGTGCCCGACAGGGCGGTGCTGTAGAAGGAGAAGGTTTCCTGCGCGACGGCGTCGGGCAGGACGCCCGAAAAGCTGTCGAGGCTGCGCACGATCAGCATATCGCGGACCACCGCGATCGGCGCTTCGGCGAGCAGCTTGGCCTCGCCCGTGAAGGCGCTTGGCTGCGACACGATCAGGGAGTCCTCCTGGACCCCGATCCCACGGATGAAGGTCAGCCAGTCGAAACCGGGCGCGGTCTTGGCGAGTTCGGCGACGGTCATCTTGTTATAGGCCTTGGTGGCGTCGCTGCTGTCGTTCTTGTCCCAATGGACCATCGCGACCTGCTTTTCGAAGTCGTAGATCGCCTTGGCCCGCGCCGCCGCGCCCGTTTCGCCCGCCAGCGTCAGGACATTTTCGAGATGCTTGAGGTACGCCGCCTGCAGCGCGGTGTTCCGCTCATTGTCCTTCAGGTAGAAATCGCGGTCGGGCATGCCGATCCCGCCCTGGAAGATGATGTAGATATAGGCATCGGGATTCTTGTCGTCCTGTCCGACATAGCCGCCGAAGAAATGCGACACGCCGCTGCGGTCGGCTTCGGCGAGCAGCGCCGCAAGACCCGGTTTTTCGACGGAGCGGATCTTGTTCAGCCACGGTTGGATCGGCGCGAGTCCCTTCGCCTCGACCGTCGCACTGTCGAGATAGGAGGCATAAGCACGGCCGATCATGCTGTCCGGGTCACCCTTGGCCGCGTCGAGGATTTCGCGCGTGCGCGTCTGCGACAGGTCGTTGAGCGCCGTGAACATGCCATAGTTCGACTTGTCGGCCGGAATCTGAGTGTTTTTGGCCCAGGTGCCGTTGGCATAGGCATAGAAATCGTCGCCCGGCTGAACGCTCTTGTCCATGCCTGCCTGATCGAAACCGAAATCGCCGATGACGGGCTTTGCCGCGTTTTCAGCGGCGGGCGCCGCGGCGGCATCCTCCTTGGCCGCGACAGGAGCCGCAAGCAGCAGAGCGCCGAGCGCGGCGGTCGCGAGCAGACGCGAAGACATATGCGAAGCTTTCATGATATTCCCCGATTTCAATATGAAGCGGCAGCCCGCACCGCGCTGGCGCAACGCGAACCGACGATGCAACAGCTATACGCCTGCCTGTCGGCGGTTCAACCGGCAGCTTTGTCGCTCGTCGATGCCTCAAGTCGTTGATCGCGCGCGCGGCGAATCTTGCGACGCCAACGCAGGCGAATCCAATTGTCCCAGATCACCGAGGCGAGGAGGTAGCCGATAACTGCCGAGGCGACCGAAATCACGAATAGCCCGGCAAGCCCGCCGAGCAGCGCAGCACCCGCGTTGGCGGTGAACCAGTGCCACCATTCAACCAGCGATGCGCCCTCGTCGTAGAGGATGTAGAGGTTGGACACATTGGTGTGCATGCCGAACAGCGCACTGCCCAGCCACACCGACGCCGCGAGGATCAACGGCGTCGTCACCGGGTTGGACAGGAAGGTCATCGTCGCACCGATCGGGATGTTGGCGCGAAAGGGCAGCGCGAGCAGCGCGACGCCGAGGATCTGGACACCCGGAATTAAGAAAAAAATGCCGACGAACAGCCCCAGCGCAGTGCCCCGCCGCACCGAGGTCCGCGTGAAACGCCACAAATGGCTATGCGCAACCCTGTGAGCAAAGGGCTTGATGAAGCGGCTTTCGAGCAATTCCTCGCGCGTCGGCGAGTTGCGGCGGATCCAGTTCATGACCGTCGCCTTGTCACGAGAGTTGCCGCCGCTCATCCGCGGTCTTTCAGCAGGCGCTGCTTGTCGCGCTTCCAGTCGCGTTCCTTGATTGACTCGCGCTTGTCGTGTGCCTTCTTGCCCTTGGCGAGCGCAAGTTCGACCTTGGCGCGGCCGCGGCTGTTGAAATAGACGGAGAGCGGGACGAGCGTCATCCCCTGGCGCATCACACCCGCGTGCAACTTGTTGATCTCCCGCCAGTTAAGCAAGAGCTTGCGCGGGCGCTTCGGCTCGTGGTTGAAACGGTTACCATGACTGAACTCGGGGATGTTGGCGTTGATCAGCCACACTTCGCCGCCCGTCACTTCGGCATAGCTTTCGGCGATCGTCCCTTCGCCGAAACGCAGCGACTTCACCTCGGTTCCCTGCAGAGCAATGCCCGCCTCGAACACCTGTTCGATGGCATAGTCGAAGCGCGCGCGCCTGTTTTCGGCGACGATCTTCTTCTTGTCGAATTCGGCGGCGGACTGCGGGCGGGCCATGACGAAAGCTCAGATAACTCCAGCCGCGGACAATGCGGCGTCGACGGCGGCGCGCGAGGGTTCGTTCGCCGGAATGATAGGTAGGCGCACGTCAGGCGAAAACCAGTCATGGATGCGCGACAGCGCATATTTCACTGGCCCGGGCGAGGTGTCGGAGAACATCGCCCTGTGCAGGTCGAACAGGCGGTCGTGCAGCAGTAGCGCACGCGCCCAGTCCCCTGCTGCGGCCGCTGCGGCGAAATCGGCGCAAAGGCGCGGCGCGACGTTCGCGGTGACCGAGATGCAGCCGACCCCGCCCAGCACCGCGTGCGGCAGCCAGAGGTCGTCGTTCCCGCTGAGTTGGCAGAAATCGTTGCCGGCACCGGCGCGATGGATCGTCACGCGCGCGAGGTCGCCGCTCGCATCCTTCGTCGCGACAACGGTCGGGATTTCGGCGAGCCTGCACATCGTTTCGGCGCTGATGTCGGCGACGGTGCGGCCGGGGACATTGTAGACGACGATCGGCAGGTCGCTGGCGTCGGCGAGCGCCTTGTAATGCGCGATCAGCCCTTCCTGGCTCGGCTTGTTGTAATAGGGCGCGACGACTAATGCCGCCGCCGCGCCGGCGGCCTGCGCATGCCGCATGTGGCGGATCGCGGTCGCGGTGTCGTTCGACCCGCAACCGGCGATCACGGGCACGCGACCCGCCGCCGCCTCGATGCAGGTGTCGATGACACGATAATGTTCGTCGAAGCCGAGCGTCGGGCTTTCGCCGGTCGTGCCGCAGGGCACCAGCGCGCTGGTGCCTTCCTTGATTTGCCAATCGACGAGGCGCGCGAAGGCCGGGGCATCGAACGCCCCATCGCGAAATGGCGTCACCAAGGCGGGAATCGACCCCGAAAACATGCTCCGCTCCTTTACAAAAACACGCCCCGACCGGTAGAGTCCCGTCGGCGGGCCGCTAATGGACGCCTATTCAGCGCCCCGCAAGGAGTTTGGCATTAGCATGGCCGCTATGATCTCGCTGCCCCATATTTCCCGTCTCGCGCTCGCCGCGGCCCTTCTCATTCCGACCGCTGTCCATGCCAGCGAACTCACCCCCGAACAAATGGCCTGGTACCGCGCCCAGATGGGCCTGGCATCGGCTTCGGGCGCACCGCCGGCCACGAATTCAGTCGGCGACGCAGTGATGGAGTGGCGCCGGCTCACTGCCAATAGCGGCGCATCGTTCGACCAGCTCTCGCGCTTCCTGATGGCGAACAGGGACTGGCCCGACGCCGACAAGATGCGCAGCCGCGCCGAAAAGGCGATTTCGCTCGACAGCTACGACCCCGCGCGCACGCTCGCCTATTTCCAAGCTTATCCGCCGCAAACGGCGAGCGGCCATTTGCGCTATGCGCTCGCGCTCAATGCGACGGGGCGGCGCGACGAGGCCAATGCAGCCGTTCGCCGCGCGTGGACGGGCGGAATGCTCGACGATTATGAGACCAGCCGCGCGCTGAGCCTGTTTCCCGGCGCGATCACGCCCGCCGATCATGATGCACGCATGGACCGCCTGCTCTGGTCGGGCGCGACCGCAGCCGCGAGCCGTCAACTCGCCTTTACCTCGCCCGAAAAGCGGGCGGTGTTCGCAGCGCGGCTCGCGATGCGGAGCGGCGCGGTCGATGCGGCTTTTCAGGCCTCGGCGGTCGAAAGCGCCAACCCGTCCCTGATCCGCAGCGACGCTGGCTATATCACCGATAAGGCAACGTGGCTGCGCAAGGCCGGCCGCGTTGGCGAAGCGCGCGCGCTGCTCGCCGCGCCGCGATCGCTCGCGAAGGCGCCGACCGATGCCGAAGAATGGCTGGAAACGCTGCTTACCAACGCGCGCCTCGCCGACGCCGGCGGCGACAAGACGACCGCCTATCATATCGCGCGCCAGCTCGACGATGCGCTTCCCGCCGGTACCGTCGTCCGCGAAACACCGCTGGGCGTGCGCGACGATTATACCTCGCTCGCCTGGCTCGCTGGGCAACTCGCGCTCAAGGATCTGGGCCGCCCGGCGGAGGCGGCGAAGCTGTATCGCGCCTATGGCGAAGCGGCGCGTTCGGCGCAGACGCGGACCAAGGGATTTTACTGGGCGGGCCGTGCCGCGCTCGCCGCCGGCGACCGCGCGGCGGCGAACGCCCATTTCGCCGATGCCGCGCAGCATTATGATCAATTCTACGGCCAGTTGTCGCTCGAACGGCTGAACCGCCCGCAGCCCAGGCCGACCCCCAATCCGACCATCGAGGTTAGCAACGAGGCGCGCCGCGATTTCGAGGACGACCGCCTCGTCCGCGCCGCGCGCGCGCTCGGCGAAATCGGCGCGTGGCGCGAACAGTCGCTGTTCCTGCGCGCGCTGGCGCAAAAGGCGACATCGCCCGCCGACCATGTGTTGGCCGGGCAGCTTGCCAAGCAGATCGGTCGCCCCGACCTCGGCGTGATGATTGGCCGCAGCGCGCAAGCGAACAGCCTCGACGCGGTAGAAGTCTCGGGCTTTCCGACGGTGCGCGTCCCAGCGGGGCATGAAAGCAACTGGACCTTCATCCATGCGATCACGCGGCAGGAAAGCCAGTTCGACCGCGCCGCGATCAGCCACGCCGGTGCGCGCGGCATGATGCAGTTGATGCCCGGCACCGCGCGCGAAGTCGCGGGTAAGCTGGGGATGAGCTATGACGCCGGATCGCTGACGACCGACACCAATTACAACATGATGCTGGGATCGACCTATTTCCAGCAGATGCTCCGCTATTATGGCGGCAGCTACCCGCTGGCGGTCGCGGCCTATAACGCCGGGCCCGGCAATGTGAACAAATGGCTGCGCGCCAACGGCGATCCCCGCACCGGATCGATCGAGATGCTCGACTGGATCGAGGCGATCCCGATTTTCGAAACGAAAAATTATGTGCAGCGCGTGCTCGAGAACGCCGTCGTTTACGACACGCTGCGTGAAGGCGGCGCGGCGCGGGCGCAGGCGCCGCTGAGCTTCTATCTCGGCAAACGCACGCCCGGCTGAGATCATATGGCGGGGGAAAAGACGAATATTATCAGCCCGGCGGGTTATGCCGCGCTGCGCGCCGAATATGACGCGCTGCTCGGCGACGAACGCCCCAAGCTCGTCGACGTGATCAGCTGGGCGGCGGGCAATGGCGACCGCAGCGAGAATGGCGATTATATCTATGGTCGCAAGCGGCTGCGCGAGATCGACCGGCGACTGGGTTTCCTCGCCCGCCGCATGAAGGCGGCGCGCGTCGTCGATCCGGCCGACCAGCCCGACAAGAGCCGCATCTGGTTCGGCGCCACGATCGAACTGGCGGGCGATGACGACGCGCGCCGCATCGTCACGCTGGTGGGCGACGACGAAGCCGACGCGGGCGCCGGCCGGATCGGCTGGAACAGCCCCCTCGCCCGCGCGCTGCGCGGCGCCGCGATCGGCGACCTGCGCACGGTGCAGCTTCCCGCCGGACCCAAGGAATGGGAAGTGATAGCGGTCAGCTATCCCTGACCGTCATTCGCCGATTCCCGCGACCAGATCGCGCTGGTCCTGCCTGAGTTCGGGCAGGTCCCGCGCCAGCCGCGCCCAATGCGCCGCCTCCTTCGGATCCGCCGCAACACCCTCGCCCTTTGCATAGGCATGCGCGAGGAGCGCGCGCGACCCCGCGAAGCCCGCCCGCGCCGCGATCGCGCAATCCTCAGCGCCGCCGGTCAGCCGCTTGCCGTCGAATTGCGCCTCGCAGAGCCAGTGATTGCCTTCGGGATTGCCCGCGTCGGCGAGTTCGCGCAGCCGCGCCATGTTCGCCGCGCGCAGGTCCGGGAAATGGGTAAGCGCGAACATGGCGGCGGGATGCCCCTGCGCCGCCGCCTCGGCATACAGCGTTCGCGATGCGGCGAAATCGGGCGGGCCGAAGCTGCCCCGGGCGAGATGATAGGCAAGATGCGTCTTGGCCTTCGAGAAACCCGCATCGGAGGCGGCGCGATAGAGGGTCTGCGCCCGCGCCTTGTCCGCCGCCGACGGGTCCGAGCCAAGAAGCAGATAGGCCAATTCGGTCTGCCCCGCCGGGAAACCCTGTTCGGCGGACCGTTCAAGATAGGCGCGCGCGCGCGCCATATCCTGTTTCACGCCGACGCCCAGCGAGAACATATAGCCGGCCAGCTGCTGCGCGAGAGGATGCCCGCCATCGGCCAGCGCTACCAACTCGCCGGCCCGATGGCGCGAAAGGACGTCGGCGATCAGCAAGGGTTCGTCCTCGATCGCCAGGCGGTCGAGCCCAATACCGCCGAGCGGATCGATCACTGGCGTGGCGGCACCGCGGGTTGTACCGGCCGGGGATGCGGCAGACGCCGCCGGGGTCGGCAAGGCCGCGACCGCGGCCGCGGGCAATTCAGGCGGTGCGACCAGATAAAAATCGTCGAACCAGCTGCCGTAGTGAAAGGGTTGCTGCGGCCCCAGGTCCATATCGTGCGTTCGCCGATACACCTCGCGCGCGACGACCTTGAAATAGTCGCCGATTTCGAGGCCGGGGATTGCGAGTTCCTTGACCACTGCCGCCGCGAAGGGGCTGACCGGCGAACCGACGGGCGCGAAATCGAGCGCCGGGCGCCCCTTTGCCGTCGAATAGAAGACCGCCCCTTGTCCGATGTCCAGAAGGCCGAGCGGCGCCGACCCCGCATCGCCCCGTGCGACATCGGCATCCTCGATCCGCACCACAGGATCGGCGGTGCGGCAGGCATCGACGAACACCAAAGTGAAAGCGCCGTCGGGCACCACGCGCCGGACCGCCGCCTCGATCGACAAATAGCGTTTTTCGACATCGGCGCGGCGCGCGGCCGGCGGCGCGTCCATCGGCACCAGCCAATTGCGCCCGCCATATTCGAAGCCATGCCCGGCATAATAGAGGATGACCGATTTCGCGCCCGCCGCCTCGGCGGCAAAACGCGTCAGTGCGGCGTCGAGCGATGCCATATCGGCATTACGTACGATCCGCGGCGCGATGCCGGCCTTGGCGAAGGCATCGCAGACATGGTCGATGTCGTTCACGGCGTTTTTCAGCGAGGGCCATTCCCAGTCGTTATACGCGCTGTTGCCGATGAGCAGGGCCACGCGGTCGCCGCGCAGCGGCGCGGTGCCGCAAGTGCCCACCGGCGGGTCTGCCATCGCCGGCGGCGCAAGACCCAAAAGCGCCGCACCCAGCGCACCGATCCGCCACGATTTCCCCACGCGCCGCGCCCCCCTGGCTTATCGTCAGATTCGCGCGAACAATGGCGGAAATCTGCGCAACTTCACTCCGGATTCGCATCATTGCAACATCCGTCGACCCCGCGGGCAAAGCTAGGTCCGCGGAATGATGTAGGAAAGGGGAAATTGGCTAGAGCGCGATCGCTGGCGGTGGCAGCGCGATACGATCGCCGCCGGTCCAGGCAGGCGGCACGACTATCCTCATGGAGGAGACCCCAAGCGCCGAATAGGAACTTGTCCGCCTGACCCGGCCCAAATGAACAGCGTTCAGGGCTGCAACAGGGCCGGAACGATCCAGATCGCGGACAGAACGACAATCACTGCGGCCAGCGAAAAAGCCAGCACATAGCGGACATTATGCCCTTTGACCCCACCGCTCGCTTCGGTTTCGTCCACTTCGACATGATCGTCGACGACTTTCATCGCGTGTCTCCCTTCTGCTTTGCTTCAGAACGCAGTCCCTTGGCGCGCGGTTCCCGCGCCGGCGTTGGGGAGAGGATGCCAGAGGGTCTGTAAGCCGGGTTCTGTCCACCCCTTCGGGGATAGGCGATCATTCCTCTAGGCGTCCGGTTACCCGAACGCTCAAGCAGTCAACCCGGACGGCTGGGCCGGAATCCGCCCCGAATTGCCCCCGAAGAAGCGAACTCGCGCCGTCCCTATTCGACCTTGCTCCCGGTGGGGTTTGCCATGCCGCGTCCGTTACCGTCCGCGCGGTGCGCTCTTACCGCACCCTTTCACCTTTCGCCGGGCCGAAGCCTTTGGCGGTCTGCTCTCTGTGGCACTTTCCCTGACTCCGGTTTCCCGGAGCCGCCGGACGTTATCCGGCACCGCGATTTCCGTGGAGCCCGGACTTTCCTCCCCTTCCTCGCGAAAGCGGCGATCGCCCGACCCTCTGGCCGGTCGAGTATAGCAATGTTGCAAGCATTGTGCGAGCGCAACGAACGCGCTTGCGATTTGTCGCAAAGCCCCACCAAACCGGCCGCGATGCCGTTCAGGAGTGAAGAATGACGCCTCCCCGCCCATCCGTGATGAATCGCCGATCCTTCCTTGCCACCGGCGCCGCCATCGCCGCCGCGCATGGTCTGGGCGCCCATGCCACCGCGAAGCCGCCAGTGATGATCGACGGCCTCAGCTTCCTGCCCGACAACCTCGCCGAGCTTCGCGCGGCAGGTCTTGGCGGTATGATCTGCGACATTTCGGAAATCGAGGAGGTGCGCGACGCGGACAATGTTCCCCGCTATTTGCGAACCTATGAAAAATGCAGCGCGGCGCTCGATGCAGCCATTGAACGGCTTGCGACCCGGCCGGAGGCGTTCGTCGCGCTCAAAGGATCGGACATCAGCTCGCGCCCCGGCTGCGCGACCTTCCTGCAATTCCAGTCATGCGAACCCGTAGGCACCGACCTGGCGCGGATCGCGGACTTCCATCGCCGCGGCCTGCGCGTCCTGCAATTCACCCATCACAACAACAATCTCTTTGCCGGTGGCGCGCTCGAGCGCGAATGGAGCGGATTGACGCCGCTCGGCATCGAGGGGCTGGCCGAGATGAACCGTGTCGGTATCGTTCCCGATGTTTCACACGGGTCGGAACCGACGATGCTGGCGGTCGCGCGGCGCAGCACGACTCCGATCCTGCTGTCGCACGGGGCGTGCAAGGCGATCGTCGACCACCCCCGCTGCGCCTCGGACACCGTGATCCGCGCGATCGCCGACAAGGGCGGCATGATGGGCATTTTCATGATGAGCTTCTGGCTGACACGCGACCCGGTCCCGACGGTCGATCATTTGATCGCGCAAATTCGCCATGTCGCGAATGTCGCGGGTATCGAAGCGGTCGGAATTTCGAACGATTTCCCGATGGCGGGCCAGACCAACCTCGTTGCGCTGAAGAACGACAACGCCGCGGGTGTGCAAGAATATCTGTCCTGGTGGCAGGCGATGCGCGACCAGCAAATCGCCGGCTTCGATTGGACGCCCGAGCATGTTGTGATCCCCGAGCTCAACAATATCGGTCGCATGGCGACGATCGCCGCAGCGCTCGACAAGGCACGATTCGCACCCCGAGAGGTCGACAAGATCATGGGCGGGAACTGGCAGCGCGTACTGACCGACGTGCTGGGCTGAGGCAAAAGAAAGGGGCGGCCCCGCGAGGAGCCGCCCCTTCCTTTTCTGCGAACCCCGGCAAGCCGGGGCCGCATGGCCTTTAGAAGCGGAAGTCCACACCGGCATAGAACAGACGGCCGTAAAGGTCGTAAGTCGTTGCCGACGTCTGGGCACCCGGGAAGGTCACAGGGTTCGTGTCACCGAACACCGGCGGCTTCTTGTCGAACACATTGTCGATGCCGAGGTAGAATTCATACTTCTTGCTGTCGTCGATACCGAAGCGCAGCTGTGCATCGTGGTACCAATAGGCCCCCGTGCTGATGCGGTCCGGATCGGTCAGATCGTCGACGACCGACGACAGATAGTTCACGCGCCAGTTGAGCGAGACATTATCCCAGCCAACGGTGGCCGAAACATTGACCTTGTCACGGAAACCCGTGCCGAGACGGCCGCAGCTGTAGCAATCGAGCTGGCCGACTTCCTTCTGCGTCGGACCGCCCGGATAGGAGGTCTGCTGCTGTTTCAGAAGGTGCGTCCAGAAGGCGGACAGGTCGAACCGGCCCGCTTCGCCGAAGGTCGTGCTGTACTTGACCTGCGTATCGATGCCCGAAACGAGGAACGAACCGGTGTTCAGGTTGAACGCATCGACCTGCGTGACCCGGCCGGTCGCGTCGCGGGTGATATTGTCGCAGAACAGCGCGTCGCCATTGCCGGTCATGCACTCGTTAAGCGAGGTCTGCTGGCCGATGATGCCGATCGCGTTCTTCAGCTTGATCCGGTAATAGTCGACCGTCAGGCTGAGCCCACGGGCGAAGCGCGGCTGGAACACCGCACCGAGGGTCAAGGTTTTCGCGGTTTCCTCATTGAGGTTGCGATTGCCGCCGAGGAAGCCATTGATGGTCTGAATGTCCGCGGTCGAATAGACGAAGCCTCCGTTGTTTGCCGCCGCCGCGATCGCGGGAATTGCCAGACATGCCGCGGACAGTTGGCTCGCCGGAAGCGTGATCGCTCCGGTATCGCCACCGCCTTCCTTCTGGTCGCAGGGGTCAACCACGGCCGGGAAGGTTTCGCTCTGTGCCGAGAAGAGTTCCGAGATGTTCGGTGCACGGGTCGCTTCCGAATAGATACCGCGGAAACGGATATCCGGAATGGGAGCCCATTCACCGCCGGCCTTCCAGCTCCATACGCCGCCGACCGTCGAATAGTCGGAATAGCGCACAGCGCCTTCGAGGCCGAGATAATGGAAGAAGGGGCGATCCGACAGGATCGGCGCCACGACTTCGAGGAAGCCTTCCTTCACATTATATTTGCCGCGGGTGTCGGTCAGCAGATTGCCGAGCGTCTGGCCGAGGTTCGTCGCTTCGTCGAAATCTTCGCTGCTCTTTTCGCGGCGATATTCGAAGCCGGTGGCAAAGCTCAGCGCGCCGCCCGGAAGCTCGAACACTTCGCCCGAGACCGAGGCCGAGAAGACGTCCTGCTTCACCTTGGCGCGATATTCCGACAGTTGGCCGCCACGGGTCACATAGTCCGCGGCAGCGGCCGAAACCGTATTGAAGCCGAAGATGTCGATCGGCGCGCATGCCGCATCGTCGTTGTTCGGATTGGCGTCGACGTTGATGCTGCAGACGGGACCGTTCGGACCCGCAACGGCGTTCAGCGCGTTGACATATTGCGGACCGAAGATCGTGCCCGACCGGGTGTAGTCCTTGGTTTCTCCGTGCGCGTAATAGGCTTCGTAGTTGAGGCTGTCGGCAAAGCTGCCGCGCAGGCCGGCGACGGCGCGCCAGGTTTCACGGTCGTTCTTGTTGCTGCGGTCGAAGATATCGTTCGAGCGGCGACGGAACGGCAGGTCGGTCGTGCTGATATCATTATTGGGATCGGCATCGTTGTTGAGGATCGGTGCCATGGTCGTGACATAATCGCGGATCGCCTGCGGCACGAAGGGGTTGCTGAGCGGAATGCCCGCATAGGGCGTACCGTCCGCATTGACGAGGTCGGTATTGGCGACCGCCTGCGGCTCGAGGCTCGAGCGCGACTTGCTCTTGGCATAGCTGCCTTCGAAGAACAGCGTTGCATTGTCCGACAATTCGTAGCTTGCAAGGCCCGTCACCAGATAACGCTCGACGGGCACGCCGAGGTAGCGGTCCTGGTTACGGTCATAACCGTCAATGTTCGCGCCCTCGTACGGCTTCAGTACATTGCCGGGACCATAGGTGAAGGTCGTGCCGTTCGATTGGAAACGGCCATTGGGGCTGAACAGGCCCTGCGAAGCGAACGAGCTGCGGCTCGGAATGTCGTGCGCCGAAAAACCGCGGTCGCGCGAACGCAGCCCATTGTCGCGGTCATAGCTGCCGTTGACGACAATATGGCCGCGACCGTCGGCGAATGCCGTGCCGGCGGTCAGGCTGGCGAGATAGCGACCCGAGTCGCCTTCGTCGCTGATCGTGCCCTGACCGTGGAAACGGATGCCTTCGAACTTGTCGTCGAGAATGAAGTTGACGACGCCCGCGATGGCTTCCGAACCATAGACCGCCGAAGCGCCGCCAGTCACAACCTGGACATCCTTGATCAGGTCGGTCGGGATGGTGTTGAGGTCGACGACCGACGTGCCCGGCAGGCCGGCGACGAAGCGGCGGCCGTTGACGAGAACGAGGGTGCGCGCCGAACCGAGGTTGCGCAGGTTGACGGTCGCGATGCCGTTACCGGTGGTCGAGAAGTTCGTCGAATTGCGGCTGATGTTCTGGCCGACCGACGGCAGTTCGTTCAGCACGTCCTGAATGTTCGCCGCACCGGTCTGCTGGATCTGTTCCTGGCTGACGACCGAAACGGGAACCGACGAAGTGAGATCGGCGCGCGCGATACGCGAGCCGGTGACGACGATCGTGTCTCCGCTCACTTCCTCCGCAGCCGCGGCATCCTGTGCCTGCACGGGGGCCGAAATCATCGCAACGCTCAACACGAGCGGTGCGGCAGTCCATTTTAACCGGGGGAGATATGCGTTGTTCACAGTTATTGTCCTCGCTGCATTGGGGCAGAATGGAAAGGACAACATCAAGGGAAGGCGTTGAAACCCGTTGTCATCCTCCCCTGCAGCGCGCGATGCTCCTCAAAAGCCGGTCGGTAAAGTGCCTTCTCAGCGTGACAGAATTTTCCTGCACATTTGTGACTTATTTGCAACAGCTTGACGACAGCCTGTCGCGGACGGCTGTATCGCTCTCCCCTGCAAACGCCGTCTTTCTAGAGCTGCATTGTGTCGCCCTCGGGCTGGGGCAGCAGCAGCGCGAGCAGGATCGCGCGGCATTCGCCATCGATCGTCCCGTCGATCAGTTGGGGGCGGAAGCGGCGCTGGAACGCCACCGTCGCCGCGAAGCCATCGGTCACGTCGTAGCCGAAACGCTCGAGCGCAAGCAGGAAGCCGGCATCGGTCCATAAAGGATCGGTCAGCTTCTTGGTCGGCCGCGGCAGCGCGAGACGGCGGCGCGCAAGTTCCTCCCATGGAAAGAGCTCGCCCGGGTCCTGCTTGCGCGTCGGCGCGATATCCGAATGGCCGACGACATTGCCGCGCGTGATCGCGTGGCGATCCTTGATCAGGTGGACGAGGCGGACGACGGACGCGACTTGCGGGTCGGGAAAGGGCACATAGCCCCATTCATGTCCCGGATTGACGATCTCGATCCCGACGCTCGCCGAATTGATGTCGCTGACGCCGCGCCAGTGTGCCTTTCCCGCGTGCCAGGCGCGCTTGTCCTCGGGCACCATTTGGGTGATCTGGCCATCCTCGCTGACGACATAATGCGCCGACACCTTGGCTTCGGGATCGGCGAGGCGGTCGATTGCCTCCGCCCCCGACTTCATGCCGGTATAGTGCAGGACGATCATCGAGATGGGCAAGGCGCGCTCGTCGAAATTGGGAGACCAGCGTTCGATAAAATCGCTCATTCGCTTTGCGGGCCCGTCCTGTCCTTGCCAAGCCGTCGATTGCGCCAGCGGCGCATAAAAAGCAAGGCGAAGCCGGTCCCGAAGGGATGCGCTAGGCCGCCGTGGCGCGACGCACCTGCTGGTCGGCGGGCTCGTAGAGGCCGCGCAGTCGCGGGCTTGCGACGAACTGGTCGGTCTGGCCGAGCACCGTTTCCCCTGCGCCGAGCACGAGAAAGCTTTGCGGCGCCGCCATCGCGCGCAGCCGGGCAAAGGCCTTCTGGCGCATCGGCGCCGAAAAATAGAGCAGCAGGTTGCGGCAGAAAATAAGGTCGGCGGGGCTGGCGAGCGGCGGCCGGTCGATCAGCATGTTCTGGACAGAAAAGTCGATGCGGCGCCTGAGGTCGGCTTTCGCCAACCAGCCGCCCTCGGTCTGGTCGAACCAGCGCACCATGCGCTGTACCGGCAGGCCGCGCTGGATTTCGAACTGGCTGTAGAGCCCGACGCGCGCGCGCGCGATCGCGTGATAGCTGACGTCGGTCCCGACGATGTTGACCTGCCAGCCCGCCCATTTTTCGCCCTGTTCGGCGATCAGCATCGCGAGCGAATAGGCTTCCTGCCCCGTCGATACGCCGCAATGCCAGATCGTCACCCGCCGCCGCGACGCGTTGATGTCGCGGATCCGTTCAAGCGCAGTGGCAGCTATGTCATCGAAAACGCTGTGTTCGCGATAGAAATAGGTTTCGTTGTTGAGCATCGCGTCGACGGTATCGTCGAGCAACTGTCGGCTTTTCGACGTCACCAGCGCCGCGACCAGCGCATCAAGGTCGGCAATTCCGTGACGCTGCATCACGGGCTTCAGCGACATTTCGATCCGCCAGATGCGGTTCGGCGACAGGGTCTGCCCCGTCCGCGATTCGAGGACGCCCATCAGGACACGGTAGGCCGACTCGCTGGCGCTGCCGCCCATCATGACCGGCGGCGGCCGCGAAGGAAGCTGCCGAGCATCAGCGCGATCGCATCGGGATTGAGCGTCGCCGCAGCGATGCCGGCCTTGGCGACGGCGCCGGGCATGCCCCAGATCACGCAGCTTTCGGGCGCCTGCGCAAAAACCGTTCCCCCCGCCTGCTTCAGCCGCGCTGCGCCGACCGCACCGTCGCGGCCCATCCCGCTGAGGATGACTGCAACGCCGCCCTTGCCATAGACTTCGGCAACCGCGTCGAGCATCGGGTCGGCAGACGGACAGCAGCCATTGTCGACCGGGCGGTGGTCGAGCGCGATTTCGCGGCGGCGGCCGTTCGCCACGACGAGCAGATGCGCGTCGCCGGGGGCGAGGTAGATGTGACCGGCTTCGACGATCATGCCCGCCGCGGCAACATGCACACGGCGCGCGGTCATCGTCGCGATCTGGCGCGCGTAAAATTCCATGAAGGCGTCGGGCAGGTGCTGCGTCAGCAGGATCGGCGCGGTGATGCGCGGGTCGAGGTTGGCGAGGAAGTTGGTGAAGGCGGGAATGCCGCCGGTCGATGCGGCGACCGCGATGCATTCGATCGGCTGATCGGTATCGATCGCCAGCGCGACCGGAGCGGGGACGCGGCGTTCGGCAACCGGGACCGGGACCGGATAGTCGCGCCGGTGGCCGAGCGTCATGATCCGGTCGGTCAGTATTTCGGCGAAGCGGCCAGAAAAACTGCCGCGACCCGGCTTTGCCAAGGTATCGCTGGCACCGAGCGCGAGCGCGTCGATAGCCGCCGGGCCGCCCTCTACACAGTTGGACGAGAGGATCAGCACGCGGGCCTTTTCGGCGCGCTGCAATATATGCGGCAGGGCGTCGATACCGTTCATGCCCGGCATTTCGATATCGAGGACGACGACATCGACGGGTTCGCGTGCCAGATAGGCCAGCGCGTCGTGCGCCGATGCGACCGACGCGCAAATCTCGAGCCCGGGGCGCTGGTCGACGATGCGCTCGAGAATGCTCCGCACGACCAGGCTGTCATCGACGAGCATCACCCTGACCGCCCGCGCCGACGGCTCTGGATCGGATATCAGGGGTTGCGGTCGAGCCACAAATAACCTCGAAAAATCAGGCGATGCCGACGAGCTGCAATTTTCCTTCCAGCGTTTCGCGATCGAACGGCTTCATTACATATTCGTCGGCACCCGCCTCGATCGCGGCGCGGATATGGTCGATGCTGTTTTCGGTGGTGCAGAAAACGACGCGCGGCCGCTCTTCGTGCCCATAATCGAGGTCGTTGAAGGCACCGAGAAACTCCATTCCGCTCATCACCGGCATGTTCCAGTCGAGCAGGATCACATCAGGACGATTGGCGCGGCAAAAGGTCAGCGCTTCCTGCCCGTCGGCCGCCTCTTCGACGGCAAAGGACATGCTTTCAAGGATATGGCGCGCGACCTTGCGAATGACTTTGCTGTCATCGACCACCAGACAAGATTTCGACATCAAATTTAACTCCGACCCCCGTTGTTGGGGTATGTTTACGGCGAAGGGGTATTCAGCCCGTTAATAGACGGCAGCAATCACGCAGCTTTTAAGGCCGGCAGGGTGATGAAATGCGACGGATCGACGACGAGCAGCGATGCCCCCTCATGCTCGATCATCGCATCGGCGACGCGCGCCCAGCCGGGAAGCAGCTTGCCCGTGATGCGCGTTTCGGGCGACTCTATGAAGCAGACATCCTCGATCTCGTCGGCGAGCAGCGCATAACCATGCTCGGCGACGTCGACGACGATCACGCGCTGCCCCGGCGCGACCGGCGCCGCCGGCAGGCCGATCACGACATGCGGGTCGATCAGCGTGAAGACGCGGCTGCGCAACGCGAACAGGCCCGCGACATGCGGTGGCGCCGCCGGCACTTCGACCGGCGTGCCGACGGTGACGACCGAATTGATCGCGCGGCTGCGCAGCGCGACGCGCGTGTCGGCGATGCGCGCGACGAGATACAGCTTTTCCATCATCGGCCTTGTCCCCCGACCTGGCGGCGCAAGGCGTCGAGCAATGCCTGCCGGTCGTAACGATAGACGGTGTCGTCGCCCGGCCCCGTTGCCGCAATCGAACTGCGCAAACGGATGACGGGTATGTCGTTCGCCGCATCGCGGGATGCCTCGCCATCTTCGGCCAGGCACAGGAGCACGTCGTGCGCTTCGTCGGCATCGCCGCCGTCCGACGCGACGCGATAGCCTGCGCTGCGCAAAATGGGCGCGAGGAAATTCTGCCCCCAGCCGTCATGGTCGTCGGCGATGCGGCAAAGCGGCAGCCGATCGGCGAACGGGGCGGTGGCGGCGGCATATTGCTCCATCAGCCAATAGGGATCGATCAATTCGACGGGCTCGTCGTCCACCAGCACGACACCGGCGACCAGCCCCGGCGCGGCCGAGGGCTGCACGGTATCGGGCAGGCGGACGATATCGATCACTTCGGCGATCGGATAGCAGAGGACCGAGCATCCATCGTGCAGGCGCAGCAGCTTTTGCGTCCCGTCCGACGCGGGCGCTTTCGCCGCATGAACGGCAAATATATTCTCGCCGATCTGCGCCTGAACGCGGCCGGCGCTTTCGAACAGCGCCGACGCAGGCACTTCCTCGACGCGCTCGATCACCGACAGGCGAACTCCGCGCACGCGACCGCCAGCCTCGCGGAACAGAAGCAATTGCGCCGCGCTCCGCGCCGCCATCAGCTCGGCATCGCTTTCCACGATGCGGTCGTGGCTGCGCCCCGCCTCGCTGGCGTCGATCGCCGCGGCCGCGAGCATGCCCTGCACATCGAGCAGGAGAACGGGGCGGCCATTGTCGGGAAGCGTCGTGCCCGCATAGAGCCCCGTCGCCATGATCATCGGCGCGGCGGGCTTGATTACCAGTTCCTCATGGTCGTGGATCGCCGCGACGCTGAGCGCATAGCTTTGCCCCTGCCCCGGCCGGACGATCACAAGCGCGCGGTCGTCGACATCGTCGCCATGATGCCGGCCGCGCCCGAGCACCGTTTCGAGCCGGAGCAGCGGATATTGTTCGCCGCGCACGGTCGCGAATTCGCCGCCGCCGACGCGGTCGATGCGCACCGTATCGCCGCTTTCGAGCAGGATTTCGCGCACCGCGCCGCGCGGTATGGCGAAATATTGCCCCGCCGCACGTACCATCAACCCCGAAATGATCGTCAGCGTCATCGGGACGCGAAGCAGGATCGTCAGCCCCCGCCCCTCTTCGTTGCGCAGTTCGACGACACCGCCGATCTTTTCGACATTCGCCTTGACGATATCCATGCCGACGCCGCGCCCCGATACCGACGTCACCGTGGCAGCGGTCGAGAAACCGGGACGAAAGATCAACTCCAGCTTTTCCTTCGGTCCCAGCGCCCGGGCTTCGTTCGCGGTCAGGGTGCGCGCGGCAATCGCCTTGGCGACAAGCGTGTCGGGCGACAGCCCGCGCCCGTCGTCACCGATCTCGATCTCGATCTGGTTGCCCGACTGGCGCGCCGAAACCGAGATGGTTGCGGTGATGTCCTTGCCCGCCGCGACGCGCTCCTCGAGCGGCTCGATGCCATGATCGATCGCGTTACGCACGATATGGATCAGCGGGTCGCGGATATTCTCCATCATCTCGCGGTCGAGTTCGACCTCGCCGCCGCTCGTCTGGAACGCGATCTTCTTGCCCAGATCCTGCGCAAGGTCCCGGACGATCCGCGGCAAGGGCGCGAACAATTTGTCGATCCGCTGCATCCGCATCTGGCTGACCGACTGGCGCATGCCGGCGATCGAATCGGACAGGCGATCGAACGAGGCGATCAGCGACGGATCGGCCCCCGATTCGCGCAGCATCCGGGCAAATTCGTTGCGCGCGAGGACGATGTCGGTCACCCCCGTCATCACGCTGTCGAGCAGCGGCAGCGGCACGCGGATCGAGCGCCAGCTTTGCAGGTCGGCACCGAAATCATCGTCGCGGCGCAGCGGCACCCCGGCGACTGCAAACGACGCGTCGGCCGATGCAGCCTGTTCTTCGGACAAGGCGCCGATGACATCGCCGTCCTCCCCGGGGGGTTCGACCCCATCCCGTCCCAGCGCGCCGCAAAGCGCGTTCAGCCGGTCGAGGATGCCGAGAACCCCGCTGACCAACGCGGCATTCGGCGTACGATGGCCGCGGCGCACGTGGTCGAGCGCGTCCTCCGCAGCGTGCGACAGCGCCGTGACGCGCGGCAGGGCAAGGAACCCTGAACTGCCCTTGATCGTGTGCACGAGCCGGAAAATCGCATCGAGCTGCGCGCGGTCGGCGGGGTCGGCTTCCCACGCGACAATCGCCCCGCCCGCTTCGGCCAGGATTTCGGCCGTTTCGGCCAGAAAGTCGTTCAGCAGATCGTCCATCGCCGTACCGGTGCGCCCCAAAAACTGAGGCTGCACCATGGCGGACAATGGTTAAGGGAGGCTTTACCCGCGGCCGCGCAGGACGGCACCAACGAGCAGCGAAGTTGGGGTTTCGCGAGCGAGCATGACCGTCCCCTCATTCTGGCGCGCGACGGCCTGCACCAGCACCGCCGGCGCGGTACGCGAAGTCATCGCGCCCGCCCCTTCGCCATCGGCCAGGATGCGTTCGACATCGGCGTCGAGGAAGATGCGCTCGGCCTCGACATGCAGCGCGATTTCGATGGCCCCATCCCCGCCCGCCCCCTGTTCTTCGCAGCCGACATCGAGCCGTCCGCCGCGCACCAGCGCATCGACGAGCAGCAGCGAGAGGTTGAGGACGATCTTGACCGCAGGCTTGGGCAGCGGGTCGGTCCCGATCATCCAGTTCAACTCGATCGCGCGGTCGCCGATGATGCCCTGAATCGCCGATTTAGCCTCGTCCGCGGGAACGAGTTCGCCGAACCCGCCCGCCGAACCGAAGGCGAGGCGGAAGAATTTGAGCTTGTTCGCCGACGTCCGCGCGCTTTGTTCGAGCAGTTCGAAACAGCGCTGGCGCATCGCCGGGTCCTGCTCGTCGGCCAGAAGCTCGAGCCCGTTGGCGAAAGCGCCCACCGGGCTCAACAGGTCGTGACACAGGCGCGAGGCCAACATCGAGGCGAAATCGACGCGATCGTCGGACAATGAACGGGCTCCCCAGCGCAGCCGCCGGATATGTCCGGCGTGCGGCTGCTACTAGGGCAGGCATGGGTGGAAGGGCAAGCTGGTTCCTTTTCCATTTACCAAACACAACGCTCTCGGCATATCGCCGCCTTGCCAAGGCGACGGCATAGGGCCTGCTCCGCGCCCCGGCCCCTTGAAAACCGGGGTCCCAAAGCCATATCACCCATAATGTTGGGGGACGACGAGATACTGACCGTGACGCTTGCAGACAGCGTGGCCGCCTTGCGGCTCGACCGCGCGCTGGCCGAAGCGCTGCCCGGCCTGTCACGCGAGCGGATCAAGACGCTGATCAAAGGCGGCCGCGTCGCCGATGCGGGGGGCACGATCCTGTGGGACCCGTCGGCCAAGACCGGCGCGCCCGCGACGATCGAGGTTCGCGTGCCCGTCGCGGCCCCCGCGCATAATGTCGCGCAGGATATGGGCCTTGTCATCGCATATGAGGACGAGCATCTGATCGTCGTCGACAAGCCCGCGGGCATGGTCGTCCATCCCGCCGCGGGCAATCTTGACGGGACGATGGTCAACGCGCTGCTTCATCATTGCGCGGGCCAGTTGTCGGGTATCGGCGGCGTTGCGCGGCCCGGAATCGTCCACCGGATCGACAAGGATACCAGCGGGCTGATCGTCGCGGCGAAGCATGACAAGGCGCACGAAGGTCTGGCAAAGCAATTTGCCGCGCACAGCATCGACCGACGCTACCTCGCGATCGCGACCGGGCGCCCGATGCCCGCCAACGGCACCGTCGACGCCGCGTTGGGCCGGTCGGGCACGAACCGCAAGAAGATGGCGGTCGTCGCCGAAGGGCGCGGCAAGCACGCGATTACCCATTACCGCACGGTCGAACCGCTCAAGGGCGCGACTTTGGTCGAATGCAGGCTCGAAACGGGGCGCACGCACCAGGTTCGCGTCCATATGGCGCATATCGGCCACCCGCTCGTCGGCGACCCCGTCTATGGCCGCCAACGTAAACCTTTGTCTGATGTACTGAGGAACCGCAATTTCGTAAGACAGGCGTTGCACGCGGCCCATTTGGGTTTTATTCATCCGGTGACCGGTAACGAAATCGCGCTCGACAGCGAACTCCCAGCCGATATGCGGGAACTGATCGATGAATTGCGCGTTTAGGTTTCGAATGAAAATCTATTTTGACCGCTGGAGTCAACCGCGGCATATTTCTCCTCTGAAAATTAGGGAAAACCATATCAATGGCTAATAAAAGCAATGTTCCGGCCACGGTGCCCGCGCTCGGCGGTGAAGCGAGCCTGAACCGCTACCTGGCCGAAATCCGCAAATTCCCCCTTCTGACCCCCGAGCAGGAATATATGCTCGCCAAACGGTTCCAGGAGCATGGCGACAATGAAGCGGCGGCGCAACTCGTGACGTCGCACCTCCGCCTCGTCGCCAAGATCGCGATGGGCTACCGCGGCTATGGCCTGCCCGTCAGCGAGCTGATCAGCGAGGGCAATATCGGCCTGATGCAGGGCGTGAAGAAGTTCGATCCCGAACGCGGCTTCCGCCTCGCCACCTATGCGATGTGGTGGATTCGCGCGTCGATCCAGGAATTTATCCTGCGCTCGTGGAGCCTCGTGAAGATGGGGACGACCGCGGCCCAGAAAAAGCTGTTCTTCAACCTTCGCCGGATGAAGAACAACCTCGACGCGTTCGAGGACGGCGACCTCAGCCCCGAACATCTCGCGAAGATCGCAACCGACCTCGGCGTGACCGAGGAAGAAGTGACGAGCATGAACCGCCGCATGGCCATGGGCGGCGACACGTCGCTCAACGTGCCGATGGGCGAGGATGGCGACAGCCAGTGGCAGGACCTTCTCGGCGACGAAGGCCCGCTGCAGGACGAACGCGTTGCCGAAGCCGAGGAACGCGACGTCCGCCACGCGCTGCTGAGCGAGGCGCTCGAAACGCTCAACGAACGCGAACGCCACATTCTGACCGAGCGCCGCCTGACCGACGATCCCAAGACGCTCGAGGATCTGAGCCAGGTTTACGACGTCAGCCGCGAACGCGTTCGCCAGATCGAGGTGCGCGCATTCGAAAAACTGCAAAAGGCGATGCTCAAGCTCGCCGGCGACCGGCGCCTCGTCGGCGCCTGACCTGTCGGCGCGAGCCCGCGATTTGACTCGCAAACGCAAAAGGACCAGCCAGCCTCTCCCTTCGGTTTGACCGGAGGGGTTTGTCAGCGCGCTGGGACGAGCCGCCGACAGGCTGAGGCGGCTAGCGACCGATCGCTGCCATTCGATCCTCCCTGTGCCGCAGGCATGGGGGGTGGCAGCGCGAAGCGCTGACGGAAGGGCTCTTAACGCGGCGCTGCAACCCCTCCAACACCGCTGCGCGGCAGTCCCGCTGGCGCTACGCGCCGTCTGCGACTCCCCCATCGCGACGCGACAGGGAGGATTGGCAGGACGCGACCGTTTGCGGTCGCTAGAGATGTGAACCCCGGCGTTCGGCATCTGCGCGCAAGCGCTAAATCGGGCGCGTGCGGGCGCTGTCGCGGTTGCGGCGTAAATTGCTGCCATTCGATCGAGCCCGCTTGCCTCCGGCTCGCGAGCGGCTAATTTGCCGCGCATGGCACCCTCCTCCCGCGCCAAGACGCGCAAGCTCCCCTGGTATCTCCGCCCGTTCAAATGGCTGTTGTGGTTCGTCGCGATTTCGGTCCTGTGGGTGCTCGTCTATGCCGTCGTACCGCCGCCGGTGACGCTGACCATGCTGACCGACGGCAACGGAATTACCAAGGATTGGGAAGGCCTGTCTCGGATCGACCGCAACATGGTGCGCGCCGTGATCGCCGCAGAGGACGGAAAATTTTGTTCGCACGACGGCTTCGACCGCGAGGCGATCGAAGACGCGATCGAACGCAACGCCCAGAGCAAGCGGATGCGCGGCGGATCGACGATCAGCCAGCAAACTGCGAAAAATGTCTTCCTGTGGCAGGGCAGCGGCTGGACGCGCTACGTCCGCAAGGTGCCCGAAGTGTGGTTCACCTTCCTGATCGAAAAAATCTGGGGCAAACGGCGGATCATGGAAGTCTATCTCAACGTCGCCGAAACGGGGATCGGCACCTATGGCGTCGAGGCCGGGGCGCAGCGCTATTTCAAGCATGGCGCCAACAGACTGACCCCGCGCGAGGCCGCGCGCATCGCGGCCATCCTGCCGCTGCCGAAGAAGCGCGAAGCGATCAGCCCATCAGGCTTTACCCGCCGCTATGGCAACACCATCGCCGCGCGGATCGGCCAGGTGCGGCGCGACGGGCTGGATGCATGCGTTTATAAATAGCGTCGACTTTGGCGTGGGGAGCGGCCACACCAATATCGGTCATAAAATCGAGACGGCAACGATCGAAACCGGCCACCCAGCCCTCTTCTTTACCCCGCCCAACCACGGCTTGCTTGCACAGCGGCGCTCGCGCGCCTATGTAAGTGGAGTAATTTACTCCAGTTAAGAATCGTTCGCAATTGCGACGGAAAAGATCATGCGCCTTTCCAACCTTGCCGATTATGCCGTGGTGCTGATGAGCGCCGCCGCCCGCCAGTGCGGGTCGGTGCCCATCCACGCCGCGATGCTTGCAGAGCAGACCGGCATCCCGGGGCCGACCGCGCAGAAGCTGGTGAGCGGCCTCGCGCGCGCCGGGCTGCTCGTTGCCTCGCGCGGCAGCGGCGGCGGCGTACGGCTCGCGCGCCCCGCGGCGGCGATCAGCGTCGCCGATATTATCGAGGCGGTAGAAGGCCCGATCGCGCTGACCAGCTGCGTCGCCGAAGGACGGCATGATTGCTCGCTCGAAGGCAGTTGCAAGGTGCAGCCGCATTGGGGCGTCGTGAACGGCGCGGTGCGGGGCGCGTTGCAAGAGATTAGTTTGGCGTCCTTGAGCGGCGCGCCCAAACACCCCTCCCTTCCGCCGATCCCGGCTATGGCCGGCGACGAGATCAGAATATGACCGACAACAGCGAAACCCGCATCAAGGACCAGGCCGCGCACGACGCCGCGGCGAAGGTCGCCGATTACGAACATGGCTGGTCCTCGGCGATCGAGACCGACTTTGCGCCCAAGGGGCTCACCGAGGATACGGTGCGCTTCATCAGCGCCAAGAAGAACGAGCCCGAATGGATGCTCGACTGGCGGCTGAAGGCGTTTCGCCATTGGCAGACGATGGAGACGCCCGACTGGGCGAAGCTCAACGTCCCGCCGATCGATTATCAAGACGCGTACTATTATGCGGCGCCCAAACCCAAGCCGAAGCTGTCGAGCCTCGACGAGGTCGATCCCGAGATTCTCGAAGTCTATAAAAAGCTCGGCATCCCGATCGAGGAGCAAAAAGTGCTCGCGGGCGTCGAGGGCGCGCGCAAGGTGGCGGTCGACGCGGTGTTCGACAGCGTCAGCGTCGCGACGACCTTCCGCGAGGAATTGAAGCGCGCGGGCGTGATCTTCCTGTCGATCTCCGAAGCGATCCGCGAATATCCCGAGCTGGTGAAAAAGTGGCTTGGGCGTGTCGTGCCGATGCACGACAATTATTTCGCGACGCTCAATTGCGCGGTCTTTTCGGACGGCACCTTCGTCTATGTGCCCGAAGGCGTGCGCTGTCCGATGGAGCTCAGCACCTATTTCCGCATCAATGCCGAAAATACGGGCCAGTTCGAGCGCACGCTGATCGTCGCCGACAAGGGCGCGTACGTCTCCTACCTCGAAGGCTGCACCGCGCCGATGCGCGACGAGAACCAGCTTCACGCCGCGGTCGTCGAACTGGTCGCATTGGACGATGCCGAGATCAAATATTCGACGGTGCAGAACTGGTACCCCGGCAATGCCGATGGGCTTGGCGGCATCTATAATTTCGTCACCAAGCGCGCGCTCTGCCAGGGCAAGCGCAGCAAGGTGTCGTGGACGCAAGTGGAAACCGGCAGCGCGATCACCTGGAAATATCCGAGCTGCGTTTTGAACGGCGACGACAGCGTCGGCGAATTTTATTCGGTCGCCGTCACCAACAATTATCAGCAGGCCGACACCGGCACCAAGATGATCCACAATGGCAAGCGCACGCGCTCCACCATCGTTTCGAAGGGGATCAGCGCGGGCAAGTCGAACAACACCTATCGCGGCATCGTGCGCGTCGCCCCCAACGCCGAGGGCGTGCGCAACTTCACCCAGTGCGACAGCCTGCTTCTGGGCGACCAGTGCGGCGCACACACCGTGCCGTATATCGAAGTCCGCAACCCGACCGCGACCGTCGAACATGAAGCGACGACGAGCAAGATCAGCGACGACCAGCTCTTCTACGCGATGCAGCGCGGGCTGGGACAGGAAGAAGCGGTGGCGCTGATCGTCAACGGCTTTGCCAAGGAGGTGCTGCAGCAGCTGCCGATGGAATTTGCGGTCGAGGCGCAGAAATTGCTCGGGATCAGCCTTGAGGGGAGCGTGGGGTGATTGACATAAACCAAGTGATCATGGGCTTTCTGATGACTCCCTCCCTGTGGGTATTCAGCTTAGCCTTTGCCTGGTGGGGCGTCAGGAACCGCAGTCCAATCGCGGCAGGCGCGATCATGTTTGCCTTATGGACCGTCTATCGCTTCATGACCCTCGGAAGCGTCATCGCAATGTACATGATCGTCTGGACGCCGGTGGCGGCGATAGTGACCTTCGCCTTTTGCTTCATGATTATGTTTTTCATCAACAACGCACTTTCTCAGAATCGATAATATGCTCAAAATTGAAAACCTCCACGCCACCGTCGCCGACAAGCCGATCCTGAAGGGGTTGTCGCTCAGCGTCAATGCGGGCGAGATCCATGCGATCATGGGGCCCAATGGCGCGGGCAAGTCAACGCTGTCTTATGTGCTCGGCGGGCGGCCCGGTTATGAGGTCACCGAAGGGTCGGTGACGTTCACCCCCGCTCGTCATGCCGGACTTGATCCGGCATCCATGGCTTCGGCGCCGGAATGGACCCCGGATCAAGTCCGGGGTGACGAAGGTGGGGCGACCGATCTCCTCGCGCTCGACCCGCACGAGCGTGCCGCCGCCGGCCTGTTCCTCGGCTTTCAGTATCCGGTCGAAATCCCCGGCGTCTCGAACGTCCAGTTCCTGCGCGAAAGCCTGAACGCCCAGCGCAAGGCACGTGGCGAAGAGCCGCTGTCGGGCGGCGATTTCCTGAAGCTGGCGCGCGAGAAGGCGGGGCTGCTCAAGATGGACATGGACATGCTCAAGCGCCCGGTGAACGTCGGCTTTTCTGGCGGCGAGAAGAAGCGCAACGAGATGGTGCAGATGGGCATCCTCGACCCCAAGCTCGCGATTCTCGACGAGACGGACTCTGGCCTCGACATCGACGCGCTGCGCACCGTGGGCGACGGGATCAATACGATCATGCGGCGCCCCGACAAGGCGGTGCTGCTGATCACCCATTACCAGCGGCTGCTCGATTATGTGCGACCCGACATCGTCCACGTCCTTGCGGGCGGGCGGATCGTCAAATCGGGCGGGCCGGAGCTTGCGCTTGAGCTCGAACGCGAAGGCTATGCGGAGATTGCGGCGTGATGCGCGTCCACGCCTTGATCCTCCCTGTCGCACAGCGATGGGGAGGTGGCGGCGGCGCAGCCGCCGACGGAGGGGCTATGACGCCGCCCCTCCACCACGCGCTGCGCGAACGGTCCCCCTCCCCATGCCCTGCGGGCGCAGGGAGGATCGCATGACCGCCACCCTCCCCACCCGCCGCGATGAGGCCTGGCGCTATAGCGACATCGACGCGGTCGCCGCCGTGTGGCCGCTGCCTGCGCCCGAGTGCATCGTCGTGCCCGCGGGCGGCGACTTCCGCCGCGCGATCGTGCAGGATGAAGGCGCGATCCGGCAGATCGACATGAGCATTGGCAAGGGCGCGGCCGCGGCGCTGCATGTGCTCAACATCGGCGGCGCCTATGGGCGGATCGAACTCAACGTCACGCTCCACGAAGGCGCCGACTTCACCCTCGGCGCGGCGCAGATCGGCGGGGACGCGCAGAATCTCGAGATCATCACCACCGTCACCCACGCCGAACCCGGCGCGACGTCGCGGCAGGTCGTGCGATCGGTGCTCGGCGGCACCGCGACCGGCACCTACCTCGGCAAGGTCGCCGTCGCGCGCGATGCGCAAGCGACCGACAGCGAACAGGATGTGAAGGCGATGCTGCTCGAGCGCAGCGCGACCGCCAACGCCAAGCCCGAGCTCGAAATCTTTGCCGACGACGTCAAATGTGCCCACGGCTGCGCGATCGGCGAACTCGACGCGATGAGCCTCTATTATCTTCAGTCGCGCGGACTACCGCCCGCCGAGGCGAAGAAATTGATGCTGCAGGCGTTCGTTGCCGGCGTGTTCGATGGCGCTGAAGACGAGGAGCAGTTGCAGGCGCTCGCGCTTGCGAAGCTGGGAGAGCTGGTGTGAGCACCGCGACCGCCCTCCGCACTTTCCCCGACGTGCGCGCGGATTTCCCCGGCCTGACTCCCGGCTGGCACTATCTCGACACCGCCGCGACCGCGCAGAAGCCGCAGGCGGTGATCGACGCGACGGTGAACGCGATGGGCCGCGACTATGCGACCGTGCACCGCGGCGTCTACGCGCGCTCGGCCGACATGACGCTCGCCTATGAGGCGGCACGGCGGCGGATCGCGGCATTTATCGGCGCGAAGGAAGAGCAGATCGCGTTCGTGCGCGGCGCGACCGAGGCGATCAACCTTGTCGCTTACTCGCACCCGCGCAAAGGCCGGGTGCTGCTGTCGGTGCTCGAACATCACAGCAATATCGTGCCTTGGCAGCTCGCGGGCTGGCAGGTCGATGTCTGCCCGCTGACCGCCGACGGCTGCATCGATCTCGACGCTGCCGAGAAGCTGCTGACCCCCGAACACACGATGGTCGCCTTCGCGCATGTCTCGAACGTGCTCGGCAGCCCGCTCGACGTCGCACGCGCGGCAAGCCTTGCGCATCGCGTCGGCGCCGAATTGCTGATCGACGGATGCCAGGCGGTGCCGCGCCTGCCCGTCGATGTCGCGGCATTGGGCTGCGACTACTACGCCTTCTCGGGCCACAAGCTCTACGGTCCGACCGGGATCGGCGTGTTGTGGAGCGACAAGCTCGATACGCTCCCGCCGTGGCAGGGCGGCGGGTCGATGATCGACCGCGTGACCTTCGCCAAGACGAGCTATGCCCCCGCCCCCACCCGCTTCGAGGCGGGCACCCCCGCGATTGTCGAGGCGATCGGGCTCGCGGCGGCGGTCGACTATGTCGAGGCGATCGGCATCGACGCGATCCATGCGCACGAGGCCGCATTGGTGACCAGCTTGCGCGAGCAGCTTGCCCGCAAGAATAGCATCACGCTCTATGGCCCTGAAAATAGTACCGGAATCGTCAGTTTTGCGATGGCGGGGGTTCATCCGCACGACATCGGCACTATCTTGGACGAAAGCGGGGTCGCGATCCGCGCCGGGCACCATTGCGCACAGCCGCTGATGGAGCATCTGGGTGTCCCCGCGACCGCGCGCGCAAGCTTCGGTGTGTACAACAATGACGACGATGTGGCGGCGCTGATCGACGGCCTCGCCCGCGTCGAGAGGATTTTCGGATGAGCGAGGACCGCATGAGCGAGACCGGGATCAGGGTCGAGGAAGTGGAAAGCGTCGAACCGCCGCCGAAGGCGCGCGTCGAGGATGTCGAGACCGCGCCCGAGAAGCTGGAGCGCAAGCGCGACTATCTGGAAGGCTTCCTCGCAGCCAAGCCCGCCGAGGTCGCCCCTGGTGCGGTCGGCGGCGACCTGTATGAAGCCGTGATCGATGCGCTCAAGGAGATTTTCGACCCCGAAATCCCGGTGAACATCTACGACCTCGGCCTGATCTACAATGTCGAGATCGACGAGGGCCATGTGATGGTCACGATGACGCTGACGACGCCGCACTGCCCGGTCGCCGAATCGATGCCCGCCGAAGTCGAACTGCGCGTCGGCGCGGTGCCCGGCGTCGGCGATGCCGAGGTCAACCTCGTCTGGGATCCGCCGTGGTCGCCGCAGAATATGAGCGACGAAGCGCGGCTCGAATTGGGAATGTTGTGATGACCGAAACAAAGACCCGCGCCCGTCCGGCAGCCGTAACGCTCACCCCCGGCGCCGAGGAACGCATCGCGAAGCTGATGGCGGCCGCGCCCGAGGGCGCCATCGGCGTCCGGCTATCGACTCCGCGCCGCGGCTGTTCGGGGCTCGCCTATTCGGTCGATTATGTGACCGAAGAGCAGAAGTTCGACGAGAAGATCGAAACACCGGGCGGCATTTTCTACATCGATGGCGCGTCGGTGCTCTATCTGATCGGCAGCGTCATGGACTGGGTCGAGGATGATTTTGCCGCGGGCTTCGTGTTCGAAAATCCGAACGCCAAGGGCGCGTGCGGCTGCGGCGAGAGTTTTACGGTCTGAATCCCGTGCAGGTCCGCCCCGCGCGGATAAGCGACATGCCCGCATGGGCGGCGATGCGGGCGCGGCTGTGGCCCGATGCCGATCCGGTCGAGATGGCCGACGAGCTCCCCGCCATGCTGGAAGACGGGGCGCTGTGGAATTTCATCCTGTTTGACACGAACGAGCGGACGATCAGCATGGCCGAGGTGCGCCTGCGTGACATGTTCGACGGGTGCGACGTCGCCCCCTATCCACATGTCGAAGGGCTGTGGGTTGCGCCCGATCACCGCCGGACCGGCGGCGCCCGCGCGCTGCTCGACGCGATCGAGGCGCGCGCACTTCAGGAGGGCCACGACTGGATCGGGTCCGATGTCGAATTTACCAACGATATCAGCCAGCACTGGCACCGCGCCAACGGTTATAGCGAAGCCGCGCGCATCATCCTTTATTCGAAAAAGCCTTTAGCTCCGCGCGCCTCACGCCGCCCCGGGGTCAGGACCCTAGCGGCACACCGACCAGCCCGCCGTCCGCACCGCCATGTCGAGGTGGAAATGGTCGGCGTGGGCCCGATTATAATCGGGCGACAGCACCGTGCCGAAGAGGCCGCACGAACCGTCGCGTACCGCGCGCAGAAATTCGCTTCTCCGGTCGCCATCGTCCCAATCGTTGATCAGCGAAATGCGCGTCCCGTCGGAAAGCACGAAGGCCGAAATGTCGATCGCGTTCGCAGTGGAATGTTCACTCTGCGCTTCGCGCCCCGCGATCTTGCGGCAGTTATAGCTGCCCAGATTTTCGATTTCGACGACCCTTTGGCCGAAATATTCACGGGCGAGCCGCTGGACGACATCGCGCGTCCACAGCGTCATGGCGGCGGTCACCGCGCAGCCCGGTGCGGCATTTGCGGGGCGCATGGTCGGGACAAGGCGATTGCCCGTCAGCACCATGCGCTGGCTCGCGCGGCATTCGCCTTCCCCGATCGGCGGGCGGCGTTCATACCCCTCCCCCGCCCGATCGAAGGCGGCGAAACAAGCCGCATCGTCGCTTACCAGCGCGCGCAGCTTGCCCTCGGTCGCCCAGCCCTGCGGGTGCGCCAGTTCGAACCGCGCCGCTGGATTGTGCTGGGGGTTCGCGCGCAGCCATTCCATCGCGCGGATCGCGCCGATGGTCAGCAGCAGCGCAAGGCCGAAGCCGATGAGATAGGGGCGCGCATTCTTCACAGCCCTCCCTTGGCGGCTCGCGCCGCGCCGGGCAAGATCAGAGCGGCTGGAAACGCACGGTCAGCCCGTCCTTGGGGCGCGGGATGGGCAGCACCTGCCATTCGGGCGCATAACCCTCTGCCACCTCGATACGGTGCGTCGTCACCACATGATGGAAGAATATTTTCGCCTGCATATAGGCAAAATGCAGCCCCAGGCACATATGCGCGCCGCCACCGAAGGGGACCCACGCATATTTGTGGCGCCCGCGCGCAACCTCAGGCGAAAAGCGCATCGGATCGAATCTATCGGGTTCGGGCCAATGCTCCTCCATCATGTGGGTGAATGCGGGGCTGACCCCGACCGACGTGCCCGCCGGGATGCGATAGCCGCCATATTCGAAATCCTTGAGCGCGCGGCGCGGGAAGCTCGGCACCGGGGGCACGAGCCGCAGCGCTTCCTTGAACGCCCATTCGGTCATTTCGAGCTGGCCGAGGCTGTTGTGCCCGACTCCCTCGCCCGCGGGAGCCACGGCGAGCATTTCTTCGCGCAGCTTGTCCTGCCATTCGGGGTGGCGCGCCAGCTCCCAGACCAGCGTGGTGATCGAACTGGTGATGGTATCGTGCGCCGCCATCATCAGGAAGTTCATATGGTCGACGATCGCCTCGACCGACATATATTCGCCGTCATCATCGCGTGTGCGGCAGATCTGGCTGAACATGTCCTCGCCCGTGCCCTCGCGCCGCTCGGGGACCATCCGGCTGAAATAATCGACCAGATAGGCACGCCCCTTCGCGCCGCGGCCCATCGCGGTGAAGGGCAAGGGCACGCGCACGACACCGATCGACGCCTGCACCATGTCGACGAAGGCCTTGTTGACCTTGTCCGCCTCCGGCCCCCAGGGAATGCCGAGGAAGCTGGTTGCGGCGAGGTCGAGCGTCAGCTCCTTGATCGCGGGATAGAATTTGAAGGTCTTGCCGCTCCATTGGCCGATGCGGCCCTTGATCCCTTCATTGAGCGATTCGGCATAGTGGCGCATCGGTTCGGGCTTGAACGCCACCGACAATATCTTGCGGTCGGCGCGATGCTTTTCGAAATCCATCAGCATCAGCCCGCGCGGGAAGAGCAGGTTGAGCACCGGACCCCAGCCCTGTTCGGACGAGAAGATCTTGTCGCGGTCGAACATGACGAGCTCGTTCGCTTCCGGCCCGTGCAGCGCGACGCTGCGCCCCCCGAAACTGTTGTTGCGATAGACGCGGCCATATTTGGCGACCATGCGGCGCGTGAAGGCGGGATAATCGCGGAGTTGTTCGAGCGTGTTGCCGATGACCGGCATGCCGTCCTCGCCCGGGATATGATCGATCGCGCTGTCGGGATTGCGCGGCAACCAGTGCCGCGTGTCGGGACCGAAGCGCTTTTCGGACCACAGGCTCTTCGCAGGCTGGATATTCGTCGGCGCGTTCATCGGTCCATCCTTGTCCGTCAAGTTCCAAACCCGAGGTAACGCACTACTGACACTGTTGCAAGTAAGCGCTTTCACCGGGCGGGACACCATTCACCGCAAATTCAACTCGACTCGCGCAATTTGGGGTCCAAGGTGCCGGGTCGCGTCCGTTGGACCCAAAAGGAAAAAACTATGGCGAAGAGTATGAAGCGCCCCCTCTCGATCGCGCTTGGCGCGCTCGCGACGACCACGCTCGGCGGCTGCTATTATGGCGACGTCTATGGTGCAAGCTACGCCTCGGGCGGCGACTGCGCCGCGCGCTATGGCAACGCTTATTACGGCTATGACGGCTATGCATATGACGACGGCTATGGATATGATTGCTACGATGCCTCGGACTATGGCAGCGGATTCGTCAATATCGGTTTCGGCGGCGGCTGGTACGACAGCTATTATTATCCCGGCTATGGCCTGTGGATGTTCGACAACTACCGCAACCGCTATCCGCTCCGCGGCCAGTATCTGAACTATTGGGGCGGGCGCCGCGCCTGGTGGAAACATCATGGCGGTCGCAAGGATTGGAAGCCGGGACGCCCCGGCTGGCACCATGGCGATCGCGACGGTAAACCCGGCGACGGCAGGCCGGGACGCCCCGGCGGCTGGAACCGCGGTGACCGCGACGGCGACCGCCCGGGCGCCACGCGCCCCGGCCGCGGCAACCCCGGAACACCCCCCGCGGCCGGCAATCCCGGCCGGCCGGACCGGGGGCCGGGACGTCCGGGCCGCCCCGGCGGCTGGAACCGCGGCGACGGCCATCCCGACGGACCGCGCGGCCCGCGTCCCGGCCGCGGCGCCGGCAATCCCGGCGCACCCCCTGCCGCCGCCGTGCCGGGACGCCCCAGCGGTGGACCGGGCACCGTCCGGCCGCGACCCGAACGCCCGGCTCCCGTCGCCAGTCCGCCGCCCGCCGTGCGGCCAGCGCCGGCCGTCCGGCCGGAGCCTGCTGCGCGCGAAAAGCTGCGGACCCTGCGCCCGGCCACGGCGCCCAACCGCAACGGACGCGTCCGCAAGGATTAGGAAGACGTGTCGGCGGGTACGGGTTTCGTCGCGCCCGCCGATACGACCGTCGCGGCGACGAGATCGCCGATGACGTTCAATGTCGTGCGGCACATGTCGAGGAAGCGGTCGACGCCGAGGATCAAGCCGATGCCTTCGGGCGGGACGCCGACCGACGCGAGGATCAGCGCAATCACCGGGAGCGAGCCCGCCGGAACCCCCGCCGTACCGATCCCGCCCAGGATGCAGACGAGCATTACGACGACCTGTTGCTGAAGCGTCAGGTCGATACCGAAAAATTGCGCGAGGAAGATTACCGTCACGCCCTCGAACATCGCGGTGCCGTTCTGGTTCGCGGTCGCGCCGATCGTCAGCACGAAGCGCGCAACCTTGTCGGGAAGCCGAAGGCGATCGTGCGCGACGCGCAGCGCGGTGGGCAGCGTCGCGTTCGACGAGGCGGTCGCGAACGCCATGACAAAGGCCTCCTGCGTCTCGCGAAAAAAGGCGACCGGCGATTTTCCGGCCAGCGTCTTGAGCAGGATGGGAAAGACGATGAACATCTGGATCGCGAGCGCCAGCAGCACCACGCCGACAAAAGCCGACAGGCGGACGATCAGGTCCCAGCCGAATTGCGCGGCGAGGTTGAACATGAAACAGAAAACCGCGATCGGCGCCAGCCGGATGACAAGGCCGATCAGCTTCATCACCACATCGAACACGCCCTCGATCACCGTCTTCAGCGCTTCGGTCTGCCGCGTGCGAACGAGCATCAGCCCGATGCCGAAAAACAGCGCGAAGAACATCACCGCCAGCACGTCGTTCGCCCCCATCGCCGCGAATATATTATCGGGGACGATCGCGACGACGGCATCCATTCCGGTCTTTGCCTCGCCAGCGCGATCGGCGATCGCCTGCGCGCCCGCGGCGCCTTCGGCCATCAGCGAGCGCGCGAGCGCCGGATCGACTCCCGCGCCAGGCTGGATCGCGTTGACCACCGCCAGGCTGACGATGACCGCGATGGTCGAAACCGCGATTGTGTAAACAAGGGTGCGAAGGCCCACCGTTTTCAGCGCGCGCATTTCGCCCATCTCGGCCACGCCGACGATCAACGCCGATACGAGCAGCGGGATAACGAGCATGAAAAGCAGCCGCAGGAATATCTGGCCGAGCGGCCCGGTCACATAGGTGGTCAGCCCCTCCACCCACGCCGCGTCGGGAGCGCCATAATGGACCGCAAGCCCCGCGATCAGCCCGGCGAGAAAGCCGATAAGCATCCGCCAGCGCAGTTGGCGGGCGCGGACTTCATCGCGCGCGGCCTGATCGATTGTCGTGGCTTCGGCCATAATGTGCTCCCTGCTCGCCCCCATGTGGGCGGGCCGAAGCTCGCGCGCTACGCGGTATCGGCCGCTGGCTTGCCCCCCCCCGCGTCCTCACTATCACGAATGTCGAGCCCGCGGGTTCCATGATGCTGGGTATGCGCCGGCGCGTGCGGCCTTTCGGAGAACGCGGGGTCTGGATGTTCGAGCATCCCTTCCCATTTGGTGATAACCGAAGTGGCGACCGCATTGCCGACGACGTTGGTCGCAGTGCGGCCCATGTCGAGGAAATGGTCGATCGCAAAGACGAGCGCGACACCCTCGACCGGCAAGTCGAACATCGCGAGCGTTGCGGTGATGACGACCAGGCTGGCGCGCGGCACCGCGGCGATCCCTTTCGACGAGACCATCAGCGTCAGCAGGATCAATATCTGCGTGCCGATCGACAGTTCGATGCCATAGGCCTGCGCGATGAAGATCGTCGCGAAGCTCGCATACATCATCGAACCGTCGAGGTTGAAGCTGTAGCCGAGCGGGAGGACGAAGCCCGAAATGCGGCGCGGGACGCCGAAGCGGTCGAGCTGCTCGAACAGCTTGGGCATCGCGGCTTCGGACGAGGCGGTAGAAAAGGCGATCAGCAACGGCTCACGGATATAGCGGACCAGCGCAACGATCCGCGCGCGAAGGAAGATCGCCCCCGCGCCGAGCAGCAGCACCCAGAGCATTACGAGCGAAATATAGAATTCGATCAGCAGTTCGGCATAGGTCGCAAGGATGCCGAGACCATTTTGCGCGACGACCTTCGCCAGCGCGCCGAACACAGCAAAGGGCGCAAGACGCATCACATAGCCGGTGATCTGGAGCATCAGTTCGGCAAGTGCTTCGGCGCCGCGCACCAGCGGTTTGCCCTTTTCGCCGAGTGCCGTCAGGCCGACCCCGGCGAACAGCGAAAAGACGAGGATCTGGAGAACGTTGTTTTCCGCCATCGCCGCGATGACGTTCTTGGGAAAAACATGTTCGATGAACTCGAACATATCGAGCTTTTTCACCTCGCCGACCGACTGCGCCGACGCAGTCATGTCGACCCCGACGCCCGGCTGGAGCAGGTTCACCATGATGAGGCCGAGGCTGATCGAGATCAGGCTGGCGATAATGAACCAGGCGATCGCGCGCGTCCCGATGCGGCCGAGCGCCGAGCTGTCGCCCATATGCGCGATGCCGGTGACGAGCGTGCCAAGAATCAGCGGCGCGACGAGCATCTTGATGAGGTTGAGGAAGATGGTAGCCAGCGTACCAAAGCCGCGCAGCCAATATTCAAATGCCTGGCTGTCCGCGGGCACAAAGACGCGGACCAGATATCCGACGACGATGCCCAGAACCATGCCGATCAATATGTACAAAGTAAGGCGACGCGCCATCCAATCACTCCCCTGTCCCGCCCCGGCGGAAATTGTGGCGCGGGGGGTAACAGGGTGGCGCGCCGCGGGCAATCGCCGAGGCGTCAGATAAGGAGACTTATCGCGACGCAGGTTGCCGCGCCGACCGCGAGGGTGAGCGGGATGCCCGCGCGGAAGAAGTCGACGAAGCGGTAATTTCCGGCGGCGTAGACCAGCGTGTTCGTCTGATAGCCGATCGGGGTCGCGAAGCTGGCCGATGCCGCAAACATCACCGCCACAACGAGCGGATAGGGATCGACGCCCAGTTCGCGCGCGATCGCGATCGCGAGCGGAGTGACCAGAATGGCGACCGCATTGTTCGTCACGATCTCGGTCAGCAGCACCGAAATGACATAGGTTGCAACGACCAGCGCCCAAGGCGGCACGTCGCGCAACATCGGGGTCAATTCCCCCACGACGAGCGCGACGCTGCCCGAATTTTCGAGCGCGAGACCGACGGCGAGCATTGCAAAGATCAGAACGAGGACGTTTCCGTCGATCGAATCCCACGCCTCGTCGGCATCGATGCAGCGCGTGAGCAGGATTAGCCCGACACCGATGATCGCCGCGACGCCGATATCCATGATGTTGAACGCAGCGAGCAGGATCACGCCGGCGAGCGCCCCGATGGCGATCGGGGCCTTGCTGCGGCGAAACTCGCGCTCGCTGGTCGAACCGACGCCATAAAGGTGCGGATTGCCGTACATTTCTTCGATCTGTTCGGTGGGCCCGGTCACCAGGATGCGGTCGATCGCCTGAACCCGCGCGTTCGGCAGGTCGGGGCCCGCAGTCTTGCGGAAGCGCGCGATGCCAAGAATGCGCACCCGGAGCATCGACAGAAACGGAATCTCGAGCAGCCGGCGACCGATCGCGGGATGGCTGGGCGCGATCATCGCCTCGATAATCCCTTCGTCGTCCTGCCCGACCTCGTCGTTGCCGGCCGTCAGCCCGATCACGATATTCTTGTTCGCCCGCAGCGACAGCAGCTCGGACAGATCGAGTCGGACGACGAGGCGGTCCTCCTCCTCGGCAACCTCGTCTAGCAGGCCCGACCGTCGCAGCGACGCCCCGCGTTTCAGCCCGACGAGCTTGACGTTCGCGCGTTTCGCGAAGGGAATGTCGCCGAGCCGTCGACCGATCAGATTGCTACCCTTGGGGATGCGGATTTCCGTCAGGAAGCTGCGATGTTCCTGGCTGAGCGCGATCTGAGAAGGCGCATCGTCTGGAAGGAACCGCCGCGCGATGAAGATCAGCGCCAGAATGCCCGATACACCGGCGACCAGCCCGACGGGGGTGATGGTGAAGATGCCGAAGCGGTCGAGCCCGTTCTCCTGCGCCACCGCTGCCACCAACAGGTTGGTCGATGTCCCGATCAGCGTGGTCGTGCCGCCGAGTATCCCGACGAACGACAGCGGCATGAGCAGCCGTTTGGCACTGATCCCCAGCGCGTTCGCCAGCTTCAGCATGATCGGGATCATCACGACCACGACGGGCGTGTTGTTGAGAAAGGCCGAGGCGACATAGACGCCGAGGAACATCTCCGCGAGCGCCAGCTTCGGACGTCGCTGCGCGCGCGCGATGATGCGGTTGGCGATCGCGTCGAGCGTCCCGGTGCGCAGCAACGCACCCGACAGGATGAACATCGCGCCGATCGTCACCGGCGCGGGGTTCGCAAAGACCGAAAACAGATCCTTCCCCGAAAGGATGCCGAGGAACAGGAAGGTGCAGGTGCCGAGGATCGCGACGACCGTCGCGGGAAAGCGTTCGAGCACGAACCCGACGAACATCAGCGCCAGCACGACCAGCCCGATGATGGCCTGATATTCGCCGATGAAGTGCCGCGCGCCGTCGATCATCTGCGGATCAGCCGTTCTGCGCCCGGTGGAGCAATTTGTGGTCTGCAAGGACGAGCGCCATCATCGCCTCGACCACCGGCGCCCCGCGGATACCCACACACGGGTCGTGGCGGCCCTTGGTGACGATGTCAGTCGCCTCGCCCGCCCTGTTCACGGTCGGAACGGGGGTGAGGATCGAGCTGGTCGGCTTGAACGCGACGCGCACGACGACCGGCTGGCCGGTCGAGATGCCGCCCGCGATGCCGCCGGCGTTGTTCGATAGGAAATCTGGACGGTTGCTACCGTCGGTCGCGGGGCGCATCGGATCGGCATTTTCCTCGCCACGCAGCCGCGCGGCGTGAAAGCCGGCGCCGATCTCGACGCCCTTCACCGCGTTGATGCCCATCATCGCGGCGGCAAGGTCGCTGTCGAGCTTGGCATAGATGGGGGCGCCCCAACCGGCGGGGACGCCGCTGGCGGCGCATTCGATGACGGCGCCCAGCGAGCTGCCCGCCTTGCGCGCCGCGTCCATCAAGCCCTCCCAGCGCTGTGCGGCGGCGGGGTCGGGGCAGAAAAAGGGGTTGCGATCAATCTCTTCGAGGTCGAAGTTCGCGGGGTCGATCGCATCGCCGCCGATTTCGGCCACCCAGGCATGGATCTGCACCTCCGGGATCACGAGCCGCGCGACGCCGCCCGCCGCGACGCGCGCCGCGGTCTCGCGCGCGCTCGACCGGCCGCCGCCGCGATAGTCGCGGATGCCATATTTGGCATCATAGGCATAATCGGCGTGGCCGGGGCGGTAGGCCTGTGCGATCTCGCCATAATCCTTCGACCGCTGGTCGACATTCTCGATCATCAGGCTGATCGGGGTGCCGGTGGTCTTGCCCTCGAACACCCCCGACAATATGCGCACCTGATCGGGTTCCTGCCGCTGCGTCGTGTGGCGCGACTGGCCGGGGCGGCGCTTGTCGAGATAGGGCTGGATGTCGCTCTCGGACAACGACAGGCGCGGCGGGCAGCCGTCGACGACGGCGCCGAGCGCCGGCCCATGGCTTTCCCCCCAGGTTGTGAAGCGAAGAACGCGTCCGAAGCTGTTGAAACTCATGGCCCTACCCCAAGCGGTCGAATGCGGATGCATAGTCGGCGCGTCCGCCTAGCGGCCAAGCCGCGTTCGAGTCCAGCATCATCGCCATGAAATGCGGACCCGCAAAGGGCGATGCGAAGCGCGCCGCGAGTTCGGGCGAATAGCCGAAACGCGGATAATAGGTTTCGTGACCGAGGACGAAGCTGATCGCGACGCCTTGGCCGCGGAGCGCGTCGAGTCCCGCGCGGATCAAGGCATCGCCGATGCCTTGCCCTTGCCGCGCGGGCACGACCGAGACAGGCGCGAGCCCCGCGGCGGCAAGCGCGCCGCCCTCGGTCTCGACGTCCATCCGACTGAACAGCACATGCCCGGCGATTGTCCCGCCCTGGTCAGCGACAAGCGACACGATCGCGTCGCCGTTGGCTTCGATTATCCGCACGAGTTCGGCCTCGCCTTGGTGACCGAATTCGGTTCGGGCAAAGGCGGCGCGGATTACGCTGTCGATAGCCTCGTCATCCTCCGCACGCGCGGGGCGGATGACGACGGAATCAGGCAAGCGCAATATCCGGCGCGTCTTCCTGTTTCATGCCGACGGTGTGATAGCCCGCATCGACGTGATGCGTTTCGCCGGTGACGCCGCCCGAAAGGTCGCTGAGCAGATAGAGCGCAGAGCCACCGACATCGTCGATCGTGACGTTGCGGCGCAGCGGGGCATTATATTCGTTCCATTTGAGGATCAGGCGGAAGTCGCCGATACCCGATGCCGCCAGCGTCTTGATCGGCCCCGCCGAGATCGCGTTCACGCGCACCCCCTGCGGGCCGTAATCATTGGCGAGATATTTGACGCTGGTTTCGAGCGCCGATTTCGCCACGCCCATGACATTATAGTGCGGGATGACCTTTTCGGCGCCATAATAGCTGAGCGTCAGCAGCGAACCGCCGCCCTTGCCCGTTTCGGGGTCGACGGGCGTCATCATCGCCGCCGCGCGCTTGGAGACCGCGGTGAAGCTGTAGACGCTGATGTTCATCGTCATCAGGAAATCTTCGAGCCCGACGTCGGCATAATGGCCGCGCAGCGCCTCTTTGTTCGTATAGCCGATCGCGTGGACGACAAAGTCGATCGTCGGCCAGCGCGCGCCAAGCGTCGCGAACGCCGCGTCAAGATTGTCCATGTCGGCGACGTCGCAATCGATCAGGAAATCGCAGCCGAGCTCGTCGGCCAGCGGCTTCACCCGCTTCAACATTACGTCGCCCTGATACGAAATCGCCAATTCCGCGCCGTGCGCGTGCAGCGCCTTTGCAATGCCCCAGGCAAGCGATTTGTCGTTAGCAAGGCCCATGATCAGCCCGCGCTTGCCCTTCATCAGACCCGTCATTTTTCTTCTCCGGCCTTTTTGGCTTCAAACTTCACATCGTCGACGCGCCCAATAGCGTCGTGGCCCAAATCCTCAACCTCTACCAAGGCAGCATTGAGTTCGGCGCCCATCACCATACCCAATCCGACGAGATAGAAAAAGAAGAGCGCGACCATCACGCCCGCAAGGCTGCCGTAGGTGGCATCGTAGCTGAGCAGGCTGGCGAGCAGCGGCGGCAGCGCGAGGGTGACCCCGATCCACCACAAGGTCGTGAACAGCGCGCCCGGCCATTTCGGGCATTTTTTGAGCCGCCGGTATTTTGACGGCGTCAGACTGTAAAAGAGCATATAGATCGCAAGGAACAGCCCCGCACCCGATACGCCGCGCGAGATCAGGACGACCCCCCACGCCTGATATTGTTCGGGCAAGACGCGCGTCACAAATTGTTCGATGCCGACGATCAGCACCTGCATGCTGAACGACAGCAGCATCAGCACGACCGCGCCGGTGATGATCCCGATCGACAGCAGGCGATAGTGGAAAAAGCCCTTGGAAAAATGCGTACCATAGGCGCGGCGCAGGATGTCGCGCACCGTTTCGATCAGGCTCCCCACCGTCCACAGCGCGACGAGAGCCCCGAGCCACAGGAAAATCCCCGTGCGCGCCGTCATCACTTCGCGGATCGGACCCGACAAGGCCCGGGCAACCGTCGGCGGCATGGTCGAAAAAACCGTCTCGACCACCCGCTCGCCCCCGACGCTGCCGCCGAAAAGCGACAGCGCGGCGGCCAGCAGGATGAAGAAGGGAAACAGCGCGATCAGCGCCAGATAGGCAAGATTGCCGGCGTGGATGAAGCCGTCGGTATAGGTACCCACGATGACGCGGCGGACGATATGATAGGCGCGCGTGCCGGGCCCCAACTGCTCGCGCCCGCGCTCCAGCATCCCCTGCGCACGGGCGCGCAGCTTGACCCGCTTCGCGCGCTCCGCGCGTGCTTCGGGCGAGTGTGGCGAATGCCCTTCGGCCAGATATTCCTTGCCGACCTCGTCGGCGACCTCGCGCTCGAGCGCCGCGACGCTCTGCTTGTTGCTGGCTTCAGCCACGCGTCACACGCCAAGCTCCGCCCGCACGTCGCGCGGATCGGTCCATTCGCTGAGCAGTTTGATCAGCGCGGCATCATCGGCGGGCAGATCGACCATCAGCCGCACAAGTTGGTCGCCGCGTCCGCCGTTTTTCCGGCCGAAGCCCTTTCCTTTGAGGCGCATCACCTTGCCCGACGAGGAGCCTGCGGGGATCGATAGCATCACGGGGCCGTCGACCGTCGGCACCTTGACCTTCGCGCCCTTGACCGCTTCGTTCAGCGTCACCGGCAGGTCGAGGCGGATGTTCGCGCCCTCGCGAATATAAAAGGGGTGATCCTTGACCGTGATCGTGACGATGCCGTCGCCCGTGCCGCCAGGCCCGGGCTGCCCCTTGCCCGCGAGGCGCATCTGCGTGCCGGTTTCGACCCCGGCCGGCAGTTTCAGGTCGATCGTGCTGCCGTCGGCGAGCGTGATGCGCTGCGGCGCCTGCGTGGCGGCGTCGATGAAGGATACCGACAGGCGATAGGCGACATTGGGCCCCTTTTGCGGTGGCGCGCTGCGCCCGCCGAAGCCGCCGAACGGCCCGCCCGCTCCGCCGCGGCCGCCGAACAATCCTTCGAAAATATCGCCGAAATCGGCGCTTTCGTTCCCGAAACCGCCCTGTCCGCGCGGATCGCCGCGAAACCCGCCGCCGCCGCCATAACCGAAGGGCATCGCGGGATTGCCGTCGCCGTCGATCTCGCCGCGATCATATTGCGCGCGCTTCGCCTTGTCGGACAGAAGGTCATAAGCCTTGGTCACGTCGGAGAATTTCTCCGACGCCTTTGGATTGTCCTTGTTCTTGTCAGGATGCAGTTCCTTGGCGAGCTTGCGATAGGCGGACTTGATTTCCGCATCGCTCGCAGTCTTCGCAACGCCCAGGGTGGAATAGGGATCGGCCATCTTGCTCCTGTAGCCCGATAAGTGACTGGGCGTGAAGCCCGATTGCGCGTGCCATGTGGTAATGGGCGGCGGCGTGGTCAAGTTCCCCCATATCGCGCTCGACCATGTCCGCGCGGCGCATTATGACCGCAGCGATGACCGACGATCCCCTTGTACTGTTCGACAGCTGGTTCGCCGAGGCGCGCGCCAGCGAACCCAACGACTCCAACGCCATGGCGCTCGCGACGACGACGGCCGACGGCCACCCGTCGCTGCGCATGGTGCTGCTGAAAGGCCATGGCCCCGATGGGTTCGTCTTTTACACCAATCTCGACAGCCGCAAGGGCGGCGAGTTGGCGGAAAATCCGCATGTCGCGCTGCTCTTTCACTGGAAATCGCTGCGCCGGCAGATCCGCATCGAAGGCCCGGTCGAACCCGTCGACACCGCCACCGCCGATGCCTATTTCGCGACGCGCAGCCGCGACAGCCAGCTCGGCGCATGGGCGAGCGACCAGTCGCGCCCGCTCGACGCCCGCGCGACCTTCGAGGTGCGCTTTGCCGAAATGGAGGCGCGGTTCGCGGGGCAGGACGTGCCGCGCCCGCCGCGCTGGTCGGGCTGGCGCGTTAATCCCTCGCGAATCGAATTCTGGCAGGATCGCGCCCACCGGCTGCACGAACGCACGCTGTTCGAGCGCGCCGGCGATGGTTGGACGAAAGGATATCTCTATCCATGAGCGCCGCACGCCGTCTTCCGATCAGTCAGGTCGATGCCTTTGCCGACCGCCCCTTCGCCGGCAACCCCGCGGCGGTGATGCCGCTCGAGGAATGGCTCGACGATGCGACGCTGCAAGCCATCGCGGCCGAAAATAATCTGGCCGAAACCGCCTTTCTGGTCCCCGACGAAAGCGGCGAAGCCGATTATGAGCTGCGCTGGTTCACCCCGGCGGTCGAGGTAGCGCTGTGCGGCCATGCGACGCTGGCGAGCGGGCATGTGCTGCTGTCGGCGGCGCAGTGGCGCAGCGACATGCGCTTTCGCACGCGCAAGGCGGGCATATTGACGGTGGCGCGCGACGGCGACGACGACGACGGTCCCGGCCGGTATCGCATGAAGCTGCCCGCCTATCGCGCGGCCGCCAAGCCGATGCCCGATGTCGCGCGCGCCATGGGGGGCGACGTGGCCGAGACATTGTGGCACGACGGCGGCTATGCGCTGATCGTCTATCGCAGCGCCCAAGCGGTGCGCGCGCTGGTGCCCGATCTGGCCGCGCTGAGCGAGAGCGATGTCCTGTATATCGCGACCGCGCCCGGCGCGGGCGATCCGTCGGGCGCCGATGTCGTCAGCCGCGCCTTCGCGCCGGGCGCCGGCATCCCCGAAGACCCGGTGACCGGATCGGCGCACAGCGTCCTGGCGCCCTATTGGGCGACGCGGCTCGGGCGCGACCATTTCGCGGCCTATCAGGCAAGCAAGCGCGGCGGCCATGTCGGCTGCCGCCTCGACGGCGACATGGTCGAACTCAGCGGCACCTGCGTGACGACGCTGGTGGGCAATTTCCTCTTGTAAGGCAGAGGCTTTTGACGGCTAGCGACCGGTTGCGGAAATCGAACGGTGGCCTATGCTACATAGATGGACGAGAGAATATGCCGTAAAAGGCTGACAGTTGAAGAACGGTGGGGCTGGATTGCTGCTACCAGCGTCGGCGTTCCTATATTCATGTTCCTCTTGATAATGGACATATTCGGGGATTGTGCGCCGAATACCGCTTGCAAACATGGGTTTCTAACGCAGGTCCTCGTTCCTTCTTTAGTGATCGGAGTTGGCATCGGCTTACTCGTGCGATGGGCCATTAAGATGGCTCGGAGGAATGACAGCTAACCACTCCAAAGCCGACATTAAGCCGGCATCTCAAAGCGCTTCCGTCAGGTCGGCGAGATGGCGGCGCAGTTCGGGAAACTGATCGTCGGTCGTTACGCCGAGCCGGACGATCGTCACCCTCTGCGACGGCGAGACGATGATATATTGCCCCTGATGCCCGATGCACGCGAACAGGTCGTTCGGCCCGCGGTCGGGCCAAAGCGCGGGAGTCACGCCGGCCGGCCGTTTCCGGTTGAGCCAGATATGGCCGCCATATCCCGCATCCTTTGGCGAGGGCGTCAGCATGAAGCGGATCCAGGTTTCGGGCAGCAACCGCTGGCCGTTCACGACACCGCGATTGCGCAGAAATTCTCCGAATCTTGCATAATCGCGCGCCGTCGCATGCATGATCGATCCGCCGATCATCGTCCCGCGTGCGTCATATTCGGGGGTCAGGCTGGTCATCCCGAGTGGCTCGACCAGGCGGCCGCCGATGAAATCGCGCATCGCGTCACGCCGGGCGTCGGGGTTGTTCGACGGCGTCAAGGCGTCGGCCAATATGTCCGACAGGATCACGCTGGTCGCCGAACTATAGTTGAAAATTTCGCCGGGCTGGGCCGCCGCGGGCTTCGCTTCGGCAAACCCGGCCATATCGTCGGCGGCGCTGCCGAACAGCATCGTCACCGTGTCGCCCTGCCACACCGGATCGCCCGTTTCGACATGCTCGAGCCCCGACGACATGTGGAGAAGGTGGCGCAGCGTGATCGCGCCGCGCGGATCGCCGCTGCGCTGCCACGCCGCCACCGGGGCCGGCCCGTCGAGCGACAACTGGCCGTCGGCAACGAGAAAGCCGGTAAGTACCGCGGTGATGCTTTTCGCCATCGACCAGCTGATCAGCTTGCTGTCGGCACCGAAGCCCGCGCCATAACGTTCGTAAATCAACTCGCCGTCGCGCAGTACGAGGAGCGCGCGCGTCTGTCCGACATCCTCGGCATCGGTGAACAGCGCGTCGGCGCGGGTCCGGATCGCCGCGGGCAAGGCCGGCAGCCGCTGCGGCGTATCGACCGCGGCGACACTATCGATCGAAGCGCCGAATTTCGGCGCGGGCGATGCCGGCGCCATATTGCCCTGCCCCACCGCCTGGCCGAACGACCAGACGCCGAGCATCGCGAGGGCGGCACTTGCCAGCAGCCGTTTTTTCGTGATCATGACACGGGTGACTAGCACCAACCCGACCGGTCCTTCAACGGGCGAGGAAAGGCCCGCGACGCCGACGCCGGCCGCTGCCATGCCGCCGTCCGTCAAACGCTCCGAAAAGCCGCGCCGCGCGGGCGGCTGCCTGCCGTGGACGCTGGCAATCGCGGTGCTGTTCGGCGTTTTTGTGGTCTGGAAATTCCCGTCGTTCAAGGCGCAGGCCGAACTGGGTTCGGCCTATGCCGCGCGCATCGGCTGTTCGTGCCGTTATGTGCAGGGGCGCAGCCTCGACAGCTGTCAGACCGATTTCGAGCCCGGAATGGAAATGGTTTCGCTGAGCGAGGATCCCGCGACCAAGACGGTCACCGGCAGCGTTCCACTGCTTGCATCGCGCAGCGCGCGTTACGCCGGTGCCAGCGGTTGCCTGCTGGCACCCGAAAACTAGCCGGATCGCGCCGGGGCGCCCGCTACTGCTCCTCCCAAACCGCGGGAACGATCGCCGACACGTGACGCCGTCGCCACTCGCCGGGCGACATGCCAAGCTTGCGGCGGAAAATCGCGCATAAATGGGCGTGGCTGGAAAAGCCGGTCGCAAAGGCGATCTCGGCGACCGACAGCGGGCGGTTCATGAGGAACCAGCAGGCACGGCGCAGCCGCTGGCGCAGCATATATTGGGCCGGGGTCTGGCCCGTAGCCCGCGCGAAGTGAACGATCAGGCTGTTGACGGACATGCCTGCCCCGGCAGCCATCTCCTCGACCGACAGGACCACTTCGAGCTGCGTCTGGATATAGGCCATCAGTTCGTTGATGCGTTCCACCGTCGCGGACGATTCCGGCCGCACCGCCATCCCCTCGAGCGTCTTGGCGAGGGTCGAGACGAGCGGATCGGCCGCGCCGGCATCGCCCGCCAGCAAGGCGCGCACCAGCGCGGCGAGCGGCAAGTCGTAATGCGCGGCAAGCGCGCGCGTATGCGGCGCCACCGTCAGCCGCGACGCCGGGATTTCGACCTCGACATACCGGACCGCCCCGCCCTTCGCCGTACCGTGATAGCGGCGGCCCGCCGGTGCCAGCCACATTTCGCCGGGTAGCGGGTCGCCCAGCGACGTGCGCCGCCCGTCGAGCCATGTTTCCAGCCAGTGATAGCTTCCCGCTTCGTATAAATAGAGCGTGTGGATATCGCGCTCGATGATCCAGCTAGAAGGGCCATCGATCCGATCCACGATCGAGGCGACCTTGAGTCCACCCACATACATTACGCGATTATGGAAAGAATGGGAGAATCTGAAAGCCTGCTATGTTTACGAAACTTATGGTTAAATCGCCGCTTCAAAATCCCCGGCGGTCGCTGATTGTCGGGGAATAACCGTTGCGGACGTGATCATAAGTGCGCCCGGCGCATCCCAAACCCAGACCCCCCCCAAGGCGGGCGGCGCAAGCGCCGCCCGCCACTTTTTTCGGAACCGAAAGCAGGGCCTGGTCTTCAATGCCGGGCGAGAAATTCGTCCATCGCCGCGTTGACCGCATCGGGCGCGTCCCACGGCACGAAATGACCGCTGTCGGGCACTTTGACGATCGTCACACCGGGCACGAGTTCCTCGATCCCGTCGAGATTGCACGGCGGCAGCGCCACGTCGTCGAGTGCCCAGACGACGAGCGTGGGGATGGTGAGTTTGGGGAACGGGGCCGCGGGCGGCTCGGCATAGGGTTCGTCCATCGCGGGGACGTTGATCGGCGAACCGCGATACCAATTGATCATCGCGCGGCAGTTGTCGCGATCTTCCCAATCCTTGAGCAAGCGGCCGATCTCGTCGGCGGGCTGGAGCCCGCCGCTTGGCACCCGCCCTTCGAATGCATGGGCAAGGATGCCGGCGATGCCATGCTCCTCGATGATCGCATCGCTCGCGGGATCACGGAAGGTGCGGATATATTGGCTTGCCGCGCGCTGCTCCGGGTCGGTGGCAAGCAGGCGCCCGAAAATGCCGGGATGCGGGGCGTTGGCGATGACCGCGCGCGTCACGCGGCCGGCCCATGCCGGATGCAGGCCGCCCGGCTGACCGCCGAGCGCCACGCCCCAGGCGATCGCCCCGCCCCAGTCGTGCCCGACGATCGTGAATTTTTGGACGTCGAGCGCATCGGCCAGCGCGAAGATGTCGGCGATCAGCTTGTCGGGCGTGTAGGATTCGACATCCTGCGGTTTCGACGAGCCGCGATAGCCGCGCTGGTCGGGCGCGATGCAGCGGAACCGGCCCGAAAAATGCGGCAGCTGGTGGCGCCAGGTGCGGTGCGATTCGGGAAAGCCGTGGAGGAATATCAGTGCCGGTCCGTCGCGCGGACCCATATCGACCACGTCGAGGTCGACCCCGGTGGAAAGCGTCACGCGCCGCTGTTCGAAATCGCCGATCATCCATTCCGCTCCTTTGGTTTCGTTTCAAAACCAATCTGGCGGGGATCGCTGCGACTGGCAAGCTGCAACAAATAGCCGGGGGCATCGGGCGATAAGGTCGCGCCGGCACATGTCCGCTGGGGGCGGGCTCGCAACCGCCGCCTGTGACGCGCCCCAAAGGTCAGTAAAAGTCAGCCCTGTGCGCCGCCCGATCGGCCACCGCGGGGATAGGGGACCGGCCCGGCCCATCGCCGCGCCGACCGGCGGAAAGCGCCTTTATCTGCCGGGTGAAAGATCCGGGATGAAGGCTGGCATAGCGGGATATTGTAGGAAAGGTCTTTTTTGCAGGCGCCGCTTTGGGGTGGTTAGCTGCCATCTCGTACACCCCGGCGAAAGGTGGCCGGAGGCACGTGACGCCGGTCACGGCCCAGTGCGAGCGAACGCAAGGTTGGTTTGGCAATTCCGGGCCCGGCTTTCGCCGGGGTTCACATCTCTATCCGCAGCCTCCGGTCGCTTCCTGCCAATCCTCGCCGTCGCGCGGCGATGGGGGAGTCGCAGACGGCGCGTAGCGCCAGCGGGACCGCCGCGAGGCGGTGGTGGAGGGGGCGCGACCTCGCGCCATCAGCCCCTCCGCCAGCGCTTCGCGCCGCCACCTCCCCATGGCCGCGGCACAGGAGGAGTAGTGGCAATTATCGGTCGAAACCTGCGATCACACCGCGATCAAGCCAGGGCCTTGTAAAGCCCGAACGCGCTCGTCGCGGTCAGCACGACGCCGACCAGCATCAACATCACCTTGGGCGAGAAACGCTTCGCCATCATCGCGCCGATCGGCGCGGCGACGACGCCGCCGATGATCAGCCCCAGCGTCGGTCCCAGGATGTCCTCGATCCCAAGGTGCCAGACGAAGGCGAGCGAGACCGCGACGGCCAGAAAAAATTCGACGCTGTTGACCGTGCCGACGACCTTGCGCGGTTCGCCGCCCTGGACGAGCAGGTTCGAGGTGACGACCGGACCCCAGCCGCCGCCGCCCGCGGCGTCGAGAAAGCCGCCGATGACCGCGAGCGGGCCGACGACCCTGGGTTTGGAAAATTTGGGCGGATAGAGAACGCCGCGGATCAGCAACCAGATGCCGATCAGCACGAGATAGCCGAGCACGAAGGGCTTTACGACCTCGGCGTGCAGCGACGAGAGCACATAGGCGCCGATCACGCCGCCGATCACGCCGGGGACGAGCAGGCGAAAGAAAAGCGGCCAGTCGATGTTGCGGTGGAACATATGACTGAGCCCCGACACGCCGGTGGTGAAAATCTCGACGACGTGGATGCGCGCCGACGCGGTCGCGGGCGGCACCCCGAGCACCGCGACGAGCAGCGTGTTGCAGATCACGCCGAACGCCATGCCGAGCGCACCGTCGACGAGTTGCGCCGCGAAGCCGATCAGGATGAAGGGCAGGAGCGCGCTGAAGTCGATGGCCGCAAGGTCGATCATGATTCTTCCCAACTTTTTTAGTTGACAACCTGCTGCCGAGATTTGGAGAAATGCGCCAGCGCAATTTTTCTGCGGGCGGTAAAGGGATTTGTTTTTGCGCCCGGTCGAATGTCGAGGGGGCAGGCTTCAGCAGCCTGGGGTCCTGCCCCTAGCCGGAGATCTCGTCGGGCAGATATTCGCGCACATAATCGATGAAGGCGCGCAGTTTGGGCATCACCTGCTTGCGGCCGGGATAATAAAGGAAGAGGCCCGACGTTGTCGCCGCATAATCGGTGAGCACCAGCTCGACCTCGCCCGTTTCGACCATCGCCTTCGCCATCGGTTCGGCCATCATCGACATCGCGACCCCGCTGCGCATCGCGACAAGCGCGGCGATCCAGTCGTTGACGATCACCGGCCCGGTGACGCCGACGTCATATTCGCGATTTCCCTTTTCGAAGGTCCACGGCATCAGCGCGCCGGTCGCGAGCCGAAAGCGGATACAGCGATGGTCGCGCAATTCCTCGGGCGCCGCGGGGCGGCCATATTTTTCGAGATAGGCGGGGGTCGCCGCGACGACGAAGCGGAACGGTCCGGTCAGGCGAACGGCGATGACGTCGGCATCGAGCGATTCGCCCATCCGCACCCCCGCGTCGAACCCGCCGGCGCTGAGGTCGGACAGCGCATCGTCGGCGTAAATCTCCAGCTCGATGTCGGGATAGGTTTCGCAAAAGCCCGCGATGATCGGTTCGAACAGCGGCTGGACCGCGCCGCGCATCAGGTTGATGCGCAGCCGCCCCGCCGGCCGGTTGCCGAGGTTGCGCGCCGCCTCATAGGCGTCGGTCAGGCCGCTGTAAGCGGGCGCGGCGCGTTCGAGGAACATCTCGCCCGCCTGCGTCAACCCCACGCTGCGCGTGGTGCGCATGAACAGCGGCGCGCCGACCCGTGCTTCGAGCGCCTTGACGGTCTGGCTGATGGCGGATGGCGAGACGCCCAGGTCGGCGGCGGCGGCGGAAAAGCTGCGCCGCTCCGCAACGCGCAGGAAAGCTTCGATCCCGTCGAGCGCCCCATGGGGGATTGTTAAATCCTGCTTCAAGGCACTTGCAGATTATAGAGGATTATCTAAGTGCGCAAGCGCATCTATAAAGGTTGCACAACGAAACGAAAGGAAACCTCTCCCATGGCCTATCAGCTCTCCGCTTTCCGCCGCTTTCCCACCGCTTTTGCCATCGTCGCCGCTTCGGGCCTCGCCTTTGCCGGCCTGATGGCTTCGACCAGCCCCGCTTATGCCCAGTCGGGCGGCGACTATCGCTGCGCCGGCCTTGCCGAACAGGCGCATGTTGCCGCGAACGGCGTCGAAGGCAGCAAGCAGTCGAGCGCGAAGCGCTTCGTTTCGACCGGCAAGAAGCTGTGCGAAGCGGGCAACGAACGCGCCGCCGCCAAACAGTTCCGCGCCGCGCTCAAGATCGCCGGCGTCGCCGAAGTTGAAACCGACAGCCAGATGGCCTCGCGTTAATTCGGGGCGCCAAGCCACATTGACACCAATCTCCGGACCGTCTCTCTCCCTCTCCCCCGACGGATCCACTAACTGGGGCGGCACCTGCAAGGGGGCCGCCCCTCTTATTTTGGGATAGGCGGCACGGCAGCTGCGGCGTGGGAGCGCACATGGCCTCCTTTTCCTTCGTCATCCCGGACTTGATCGGAATCGATAGCAGCCCGAAGCCATGACCCCCGCGCCAAGTCCCGCGGCGATGATCGAAAGGGTCGCCTCCGCCCGGAAGCGGACCCGCGCTATGCCGGCTTCCAGCTCTTCCGCTCTTCGGCTTGTTTGAGCACCTCGAACGCAGCCTGCCCGGCCGCAAAGCGCTTGGCGGCCTCTTCATCGCCCGGATTGACGTCGGGATGGCACTCCTTCGCATAGGCTCGCCAAGCCTTCTTGGTCGCGTCAAAATCCGCGTCGGGGTCGAGGCCCAGGAGTTCGAGCGCGCGCATCTCGTCGGCGCTGCGGCTGCCGTCCCCCGAACCGCCCCACGCATAATGCTGCGCGCGGGCATAGCTGCGCGCGCCCTGCGCTTCCTCGGCGGCGCGCGCCGCGGCATCCTCCGCCGAAAGGCCCGCGAAATAGTCCCAGCCGCGATTATATTCGGCCGCGTGCGCTTCGCAGAAATACCAGCGTTCGGGGCTGTTCGGCGACTTGGGCGCAGGGCAGTTGCCGGGCTCGCTGCAGCCGTGACGGTCGCACAGTCGCACCTTCTGCGCCTCGCGCGAGGAGCCATAGGGGCGCCAGCGGGGAAAACCCCAATCGTCGGATCTCTTGGCGCGGCTCATCGCCCCCATGTAGCGGCGAGGGGCGAGGATTGCTAGCCGAGCGGGCGAATATCCCGTCCTTTGGCCTTAATCTTTGGGTTTGTAGCCGAAGGCCTTCGACGCCAGCTTCACCACGGCGGGATCGAGTTCGGGCGGCGTCATCGGCACTGCCGCTTCGAGCGTGTCGGCGATATAGGTCAGCGCCGCGATGCGTGCGGCCTTCTTGTTGTTGCCGTCGATCACCTTCCACGGCGCCCAGCGCGTGTTGGTCTGTGCGAACATCTCGTCCATCGCGGCGAGATAATGTTTCCGCTTCGTCCGGTTGCGATAATCTTCGCTGCCGGTCTTCCATCGCTTCCACGGATCGTCGAGCCGGTCGGCGAAGCGCCGGTCCTGTTCGTCCTGCGTGATGTGGACGAACAATTTGACGAGGTTGGTGCGGCTGCCGGTCAATTGTGCTTCGAACTCGTTGATTTCGTCGTAGCTTTTGCGCCATTCGGCCTCGGTCGCATAGCCTTCGACGCGCTCGACGAGGACGCGGCCGTACCAGCTGCGGTCGAAGATCGAGATCTCGCGATTTCCCGGCAGGCGCTTCCAGAAACGCCAGAGGAAATGACGCGCCTTTTCCTCTTCGTTCGGCGCGCTGATCGGCCAGACTTCGAAATAGCGCGGGTCCAGCGAGGCGGTCAGCCGCCGGATGATCCCGCCCTTTCCCGCCGCATCCCAGCCTTCAAACATGATGACGCTGCGCTGGGCATGGGCGATGTGCGCGGCCTGAAGCCGTTCGAGCCGTTCCTCCAGCGCCTTGAGCGTGTCGGAATAGTCGCCGTCGAAGCGGGCGCCGGTTTCATAGTCGGAGAGCGAGATCGTCATCGGCATATCCTAGCGCAAGCCCCAGCATCCTACCAAGGGCGATGCATCGCTGTCAGTTTCTGGGACAGCGCGCGCGGATTTTCCTGCACGCCGGCCGGTCAGAGCAGCCCGGCAAGCAGCGCCGCGACGCGCGCGGGCGCTTCCATCGGGATAAAATGGCTGTGGTCGGCCCACAGCTCGTCGCGCCCGGCTCCGATCGCGGGGCCGAGCCCGGTCCAGGTCGGACTCAGCGAAAAGTCGAGCGGTCCGCCGCGCTCGCCGGTCGGCGCGCGCACCAGCGTCGACGGCATCGACAGATAGTGCAGCCATTCGTGCGGACTGGTGCGCAGCGCATTCTGATAGACCGACGCCTCGAGCGATGGGGGACAGGCGAGTTCGAACCCCTCGCCGCCGGACGCGGGGAGCAGGCCATGGCGGCAATAATCGGCAAGGACAAGCGGGTCCCAATTTGCGTAGGGTCGCCGGTCGGCGAAGCGCGCGCGCATCTCTTCGGCGTCGGTCCAGACGTTCCGGCGCCGCGCGACGGGATGGTCGGCGGGGTCGGGAATCGGCCGGGCACTCTCGCCCTCATAAAGCGCCGGATCCATGATCACGGGGTCGATCAGCACGAGGTGGCGGAACGCCGCCGGACGCTGCGAGGCGAGACGGGTCAGCACATAGGCGCCCATGCTGTGCCCGCAACCGACCAGCGGATGTCCGCCGAGCCCGTCGAGCAGCGGCAGCAGCGCATCGGAGGTCGCAGCCCAGTTAGCGAGGGTCGCGGGACGATAGCTCCGCCCATGGCCGCGATGATCGGGCGCGACGACATGCGTTCCAGCTGGCAGAGCCGCGACAACCTGATCCCACAGTCGCGCGTGAAATCCGGTGGCATGCAGCAGCAGCAGCGAAGCCCCCTCGCCGCGCTCGCCCCATTCGAACCAACAGATGTCGCCGTCCGAGGTTTCCTGCCGATGCTCGCGCGGTTCGTTCACGCCCTCGGGCTCCCTAATTCTTCGGGCCGTCGACCAAGCGGATGCTGAGCTCCTTGAGCTGCTTTTCGCTGACCGGCGCGGGAGCGCCCATCATCAAATCCTCGGCCTTTTGCGTCATCGGGAAAACGATGACTTCGCGGATATTGGGCTCGTCGGCGAGCAGCATCACGATGCGGTCGACGCCGGGTGCCGATCCGCCGTGCGGCGGCGCGCCGAATTTGAACGCGTTGATCATCCCGCTGAAATTCGCGTCGACGTCGGCTTGGCTGTAGCCCGCGATCTCGAACGCCTTGTACATGATGTCGGGGCGATGGTTGCGGATCGCGCCCGACGACAGTTCGACGCCGTTGCAGACGATGTCATACTGGTAAGCGAGGATATCGAGCGGGTCCTTGGTCTCCAGCGCCTCCATCTCGCCCTGCGGCATCGAGAAGGGATTGTGGCTGAAATCGATCTTGCCGGTTTCCTCGTCGGCCTCGAACATCGGGAAATCGACGATCCAGCAGAATTCGAAGCGGCTCTTGTCGATCAGGTCCAGCTGTTCGGCGACGCGGGTGCGCGCAAGGCCCGCGAGCTTTGCCGCCTTCGCTTCGACGCCCGCGGCAAAGAAGATGCCATCGTTCGGGCCGAGGCCCATCGCGTCGGCAATCGCCTTCATGCCTTCCTGGCCGTGGTTGTTGGCGATCGGACCCCCGAACACGCCATCCTTCTGCGTCGCATAGCCGAGGCCCGGAAAACCCTCGGACTGCGCCCAGCTGTTCATCTCGTCGAAGAATTTGCGGCTCTTCTCATGCGTTTCGGGGGCGGCGACGGCGCGAACGACCTGCCCTTCCTCGACCATCGACGCGAAGCGGCCGAAGCCCGATCCCTTGAAGAAGGTGCCGACGTCATGGACCAGCAGCGGGTTGCGCAGGTCGGGCTTGTCGCTGCCATATTTCAGCATCGATTCGCGGTACGGAATGCGCTTGAACGGCAGCGGCGACACGGTGCGGCCCTTGCCGTCGAAATCGGCGAACTCCTCGAACACGCCGTGCAGCACGGGTTCGATGGCGTTGAAGACGTCGTCCTGCGTGACGAAGCTCATCTCGAAATCGAGCTGGTAGAATTCGCCCGGGCTGCGGTCGGCACGCGCATCCTCGTCGCGGAAACAGGGCGCGATCTGGAAATAACGGTCGAAGCCCGCGACCATCAGCAGTTGCTTGAACATCTGCGGCGCCTGCGGCAGCGCGTAGAATTTGCCGGGGTGGACGCGGCTGGGCACCAGATAGTCGCGCGCCCCTTCAGGGCTGCTCGCGGTCAGGATCGGCGTTTGAAACTCGGTGAAGCCCTGGTCGATCATCCGGCGGCGCAGCGACGAAATGACGTTCGAGCGCAGCACGATATTCTTGTGCAGCCGTTCGCGGCGCAGGTCGAGGAAACGGTTGGTAAGGCGGATTTCCTCGGGATATTCGGTTTCGCCGAACACCGGCAGCGGCAGGCGATCGGCCGCCGACTGGACGGTCACCGCGCTGGGGTAGATTTCGATCTCGCCGGTCGCCAGCTTGGGGTTCAGCGTCTCGGGCGAGCGCGCCGCGACCTTGCCGGTGAAGGTCAGTACGGACTCGGGCCCCAGGGCGTTGACCGTGGGATAGAGGTCAGAACCGGTCTCGACGACGATCTGGGTGATGCCATAATGGTCGCGAAGATCGACGAAGAGCACATTCGCATGCTCGCGCGTCCGATGCACCCAGCCCGAAAGGCGGACTTCCTCGCCGACGTTGGCGGCGCGAAGATCGGCGCAGGTGTGGGTGCGATAGGCGTGCATTTTCTCGTCTTTCAAATCCGGGGAAGCGCGGACGAAAGCCGCGCCGATATGGCCGCGCCTAAGGCAGGTCGGCGCGCCGTTTGTCAAGGGTTGACGGCCAAATCAGCAGGTAAGGCCCAGCCCGTCGAGCACCGCGCTGCCGAACAGCGCACGATGGGCCGCATCGGGCATCAAACGATCGCGCGCGGCGCGCCATCGGCGAAAATCCTCACCATAGTCGGACGCGACCCGCGCGGCATCGAGACGGCAGCTTTTCGCCCAGTGGCGCGTGAAGGCGATCCCTTCGGCGTCGAGACATTCGACGACCCGCGCATAGGCGTCCGCGGTGCGCCGGCTGCGCGGGCCGTCGAAATCGATCACCGCATTGTGCGGGAACCGCGCGGGCGCCAGCAGTCCCTGCGCGCGTTCCATGAACCGCACGGTGACGACGGTCGAGCCGCCGTGGCGCGCATAGACGGTGCATATGCGTTCGAACGCATATGCAAGATCGGCGCGATCGATGGTGACCGAGGCATTGAACAGATCGGCCAGCGGACGGTGGGTGTCGAGCCCCTCGCCCCAGCTGCCATAGACCGGCGGATCGTCGACGTCGGGGCCAGCGGCGTATCCCATCTTCATGGCAAATTGCAGCAGCGCGCCGCGGGCCCACGGATAATCGTCGAGCAATCGCCCGAGCAGGCTGAGCGCGTCATAACCGGCGCCAAGCTGTGCGGGGGTCGCGCGCGCATAATCCTCGCGCCATGGTTCGCGGTAGAGGAAGCGCAGCATCGCGGGCCGCTTGAACGGCTTGTACGGATTGACGATCATCTGAACGAAATCGGGGTTCCGGTCGAGCGCATAGGTTGCCGAGAAGCGCCGGAAATCGCCCTCTGCCAGCCAGTTCAGCGCCGCCGGTTCGACCTTGCGCAAATTCTGGATCGGACGAACGAGGAATTTGGGCACGCTGTCGACCACGAGCGCAGTGACGATGCCGAGCGCGCCGACGGGGAGCTGCGCCGCGGCGAAAAGCGCGTCGTCGCGGACCGGGGTCGACCCCGTCGCGGCGATAAAGGCGTCGCTCATGACACCGGCATCGGGTTCGATCCAGTAGATGCCTGCCGGCGTGACGATCTGCACGGCACGGACATGGTCCTGGATGCCGCCGCGCGCGATCATCGAGCCATGCGTCCCCGTCGCGCAGGCCCCGGCAAAGGTTTGCCCGTTACCCGCACCGCTGGTCCAGAGCGAGCGGCCTTGCTCCTCGAACTTGTCCGAAACCTCGTCGACGAGAGCGCCCGCCTCGACGAGCATCAAGGCGCCGGCATCGACACCCGGACGGACGTCGGCGGCATCGGCGCGAAAGCAACGGTTGAAACGGCGCGTGTGGAGCAACCAGCTTTGTGAGCTGATATTGATGTTCGAGGGCGACCAGCCCGCGCCGAGCGGGCGGACGCGGCGACCCGCGGTCCGCGCCTGGGCCAGCCAGTCCTGCACGGCCTTCGCCGCAATGGCGATCTCGTCGCGCCCGCGCGCGGCGTCGCCGCTGCGCAGCGCGAAACGCGTAGCCCCCTCGCAGCGCCCCGTGCCGTGATAGTTGGTCCACTGGCCTTCATCGCCAAGCCTGACAATCGGCATCATGCTTCTCCCAGCGGCAGAATCCCGGCATGGGCGCGCCAGGCTACCGTTACGGGACGCAGGAAACCGAAACTTGCGATCGCGACGAGCATCTGGCGCCGCGTGGCAAAGACGCGAACGTCGCACAGGCCATGGTCGGATTCGGGCGTCACGAACGGCTGCGCCGCTTGCGCCGCGAAGCCCCACCCCTTCAGCGTGACGATCATCCTGTCCTCGTCGAGCGGCCGCGGATTGGCGATCGACACAAAAACATCCGCCTGCCCGGCGGCATATTGTCCGACAAGCAGCGCAAAACCGAGCGCGGCCAGCGCCCAACCGACCCAAATCATACCCAAAATCCCTTCGTTTTCCCCATGGCCGGTGTTCCGGCTCCGCGACCCGAAGAGCGGCGGTCGGGCGCCCCGCAATTTTTCCTGCCCGTTCCTTTCAACTAGCTGTATAGGCGCGCTATGCAAGTCCATCCGTTGATCGAAACCAACGCCGCGCTGGTCGAATTCTGCGACCTCATCCGGGCCAGCGATTTCATCGCGGTCGATACCGAGTTCATGCGCGAAAACACCTTCTGGCCCGAGCTGTGCCTGATCCAGGTGGCGGACCGCGAGCATGCCGCGGCGATCGATCCGATGGCGCCCGGCATCGACCTCAAACCCCTGCTCGACCTGCTCGTCGACAATGAGGAGATGCTGAAAGTCTTTCATGCCGGCGGGCAGGATGTCGAAATCATCTTCAACCTGACCGGCAAGACCCCGCATCCCATATTCGACACGCAGATCGGCCAGATGGCGATCGGACAGGCGGAACAGGTCGGCTATTCGAACCTGGTCGAGGCATGGCTGGGACTGCAACTCGACAAGGGCGCGCGCTTCACCGACTGGAGCCGCCGCCCGCTCGACAAGCGCCAGATCGACTATGCGATCGGCGATGTCACGCATCTCGCCAAGATTTTCCCGATGATGCTCGACAAGCTGGTCAAGACCGGCCGCGGTCATTGGCTCAACGAAGAAATGGAAAAGCTCGCCGACCCCGCAAATTATAGTGTCGATCCCGACAAGGCGTGGCACCGGATCAAAATTCCGTCGCGCAAGCCCGACGTCCTCGGCCGATTGCAGGCGCTGGCCGCGTGGCGCGAGCGCGAGGCGCGGAGCAAGAATTTGCCGCGCGGCCGCATCGTCAAGGACGAGACGCTGGCCGACCTCGCCGCGCATCCGCCGAAGGATCAGGATGGCCTCGGCCGCGTCCGCGGGCTGTCGGCGACGTGGCGCACGAACGATATCGGCGCGCGGCTGATCGACGCGCTTGCCAATGCGAAACCGCTGTCGAAAGACGATATGCCCGATCGCGCGCCGCGCGGTCCTGGACTTGGCAAGGAGGGTGTGCTCGTCGCCGACCTCTTGAAATTGCTGCTCAAGATCCGGGCACGCGAACTCAATGTCGCGGCACGGCTTATCGCGCGCAGCGACGATCTTGAAGCGCTGGCGGCGGGCGGCCGCGACGGCATCGCGATGATGCAGGGCTGGCGCTACGACGTCTTCGGCCACGCCGCGCTCGACCTTGTCGAAGGGCGGATGGGCTTCGCGGTCAAGAATGGCAAGCTGGTGATGAGCGAGATCGACGTCGGCGCCGGCGCCGAATGACCGGCCGCTAAAGCAACAGCAGTTCCGGTTTGGCGTCGAGTGCCTGCGCCAGCGAGCGCAGGCGGCGTTCGACCGATTCGCCCGCGAGATGATGCCAGCCGCGGTTTAGCCTGAGTTGCAATTTTCCATCGACCAGCGCGATACCGCTCGCCTTGAGCGGCGCTTCGACGCCCCCCGTCAGGCGCTGCGCAAGCCGGATCGCGAGGCCCCACTGGCGGGCGCGGGCCAGCCGTTCGGCGTCGACCAGATCGCCCATCACGGGAAAATCGCCGTCGGCGCCGCCGAACCCCGCGTGCAACGCCCGGGCGAGCAGGATGCGGCCCGGAATGTCGATCCCGCGCCAATTGCCGTGCAGGCCGATTTCGGTGCCCCGTTCGGCGCGGAAATCGGGGTTGGCCGACCAGGCGACATCGCTGAGCAGGCTTGCGGCGAGCCGGACCCGGCTGTCGACCACTGCCTCGCCCGCGAACAGCGGCGCGATCCATTCGGCAATTGCGCGGCCATGCGGGGCGAAACGCGCCAGCCGGCGCCCCTCGAACTCGGCGGCGACGATCAGCGGATCCTGCGCGCGCGTCTCGGCGTCGAGGGCCTGGTACAGCAGGCCTTCGCGCAGCCCCGAGGATGACACGGTCATTTCGGGGACATCGATGATGTTGGCGAGCGCAGCGAGCAACGCAGCGGCGTCGGGCAAGGCCGCGGCGCGGTTCGACGCCATGCCCGGAATCGCCCGCAATTGCTCGAAGCTCAACCGCTTGGTCGCCCGGACCAGGCGGCGCAGCGCCGTCCGAGGCAGAGTGTGCTGGTCGAGCACCGCGAGCGGATCGTGCGTCAGTTCCAGATCGAGGCGCGACAGCGCGCGCCAGGAACCGCCGACCAGATAGAGCGGAAGGCCGGTCAGCCCCCCGGGCCAGCCGGCATCGCGCAGCATCTTGCGGATCGCGCGCTCGAAAGCGTGCTGCCCGTCCTTGCGCAGCGCGGGCAGGCGCAGCACGCCGAGCGGAAATGACGCGCAGCGGCCGACCTTTCCGTCGGCCACTTCGGCAAGCTCGAGGCTCCCGCCGCCCAGATCGACCGCGATGCCCCGCGCATCGGGAATGGCGGCGAGTACGCCATGGCCGGCCGCCTCGGCCTCCTCCTCGCCCGACAGCAGACGAATCTTGAGGCCCGCCCCGGCAGCGGCAGCGATGAAATCGGGACCGTTCGCCGCGTCGCGGACCGCCGCCGTCGCCACGCATTGCAGGTCCTTGACCTCCATATGGCGGGCAAGAAGCGCGTAGCGGCGGAGCGCCGTCAAGCCGCGCTTGGCGTCCTCTTCGGCGATGCGCCCGTCGATGGCCAGCCCGCGACCGAGACCCGCGGCGACCTTTTCGTTGAAGATCACGGCGGGTGCTCGGGCGGGGCCTTCGTACACCACGATACGGACCGAGTTGGAGCCGATATCGATGACCGCCGATCGGTGGACCGTCTGTTTGGAGGTGCCCGGCAAGCCCAAGTCCAACGTCTCAATCTTCATTCACGTTGAACGCCAGCGTCGGGACGTCCTGGCGCTTGTGGAGCGCGGTTCCGCGGCCCGAAAGCGACGGGTTGTTCATGAAATAGTGATGCAAGTTAAATGGCTTGTCGTCCGTTTTCACCCGAACGGAGGTGCCGTCGGGCAGCAATATCCAGCTTTGTTCATTGTCGATCAGGTTTGCGACAAGCACCTGATCGAGAATCTGGTCGTGGACGGTCGGGTTTTCGATCGGGATCATATATTCGACACGGCGATCGAAATTGCGCGGCATCCAGTCGGCGCTCGAAATATAGAGCTTGGCCGCGCGGCTCGGCAGCGGCGCGCCATTGGCGAACGCCCAAACGCGGCTATGTTCCAGGAAACGGCCGACAACCGATTTGACGCGGATCGTGTCGGACAGGCCGGGAACACCGGGGCGGAGGCAACAGATACCGCGCACGATCAGCTCGATCGGCACGCCCGCGGCGCTCGCTTCATAAAGCTTGTCGATAATGTCGGGGTCGACAAGGCTGTTCATCTTGGCCCACACCCCCGACGGCGCGCCCGCCTTTGCCGCCGCGATTTCGGCGTCGATCAGTTCGCTGAGATGCTGGCGCATGTTCAGCGGCGACATGGTGATGAGGTCGAGCCGTTCGGGTTCGACATAGCCGGTGATATAATTGAAGAGCTGCGCCGCGTCGCGGCCGGCGCGTGGGTCGGCGGTGAAGAAGCTGAGGTCGGTATAGATGCGCGCGGTGACCGGATGGTAGTTGCCGGTGCCGAAGTGGCAATAGGTTCGATAGCCCTGCCCTTCGCGACGTACGACCATCGAAATCTTGGCATGCGTCTTCCACTCGATGAAGCCGTAGACGACCTGCACCCCCGCGCGTTCGAGCTGGTTCGCCCAGAGGAGATTCTGCTCTTCGTCGAAGCGCGCCTTGAGTTCGACGACCGCGGTGACCGATTTGCCCGCCTCTGCCGCCTCGATCAGCGCGCGGATCACCGGCGACTGGTTGCCGGCGCGATAGAGCGTCTGCTTGATCGCCACGACATCGGGGTCGGCGGCCGCCTGACGGAGGAAGGAAAGAACGACGTCGAAGCTCTCATAGGGATGGTGGACGACGATGTCCTTCGACCGGATCGCCGCGAAACAATCGCCGCCATGTTCGCGGATCCGCTCGGGAAAGCGCGGCGAATAGGCGGGAAATTTCAGGTCGGGCCGATCGACATCGACAAGCGCGGACAGCGCCGCGAGGCCGATGAAGCCGCCGATCTTGGCGACGATCGCCTCGTGCCCCTGGATATCGGCATTGAGGACCGCCGCGATTTCGGCGGGCATATCGGCTTCGAGTTCCATCAGGATCACCCGGCCGCGGCGGCGGCGGCGGATCGCGGTGCGGAACAGGCGCACCAGATCCTCGGCCTCTTCCTCAAGCTCGATGTCGCTGTCGCGGATGATGCGGAACACCCCCAATGAGCGAATCGTGAAACCGGGAAACAGCAGGTCGCCGAACAATTCGATCAGATATTCGATGGGCACAAAGCTGGTCGCCTGCCCCGGCACCGGCACGAAGCGCGGCAGCGAGGCGGGAATCATCACCAGTTCGCGCACCGTGTCGCCCGTCGCCTTGCGCTGCAGATCGAAAATCACCCCCAGCCCGCGATTCGGAATGAAGGGGAACGGATGCGCCGGGTCGAGCACCTGCGGCGTCAGGATCGGGAAGATCTGGTCGATGAAATATTGGCGCAGCGCCGAACGCAGCGCGTCCTTGTTCGATCCCGTGCCGTGGACGACGATACCCTGCTCGGCGAGTTGCTTGTGCAGCAATTGCCATTCGCTCTGCTGCTGGTCGACGAGCCGGTTCACCTCGGCCTCGATCTCGGCGAGTTGCTGTCCCGGCGAGCGACCGTCGGCCGAGGGATCGTCGATGCCCTGGAGCTGCTGCCCCTTCAACCCCGCGACGCGAACCATGAAGAATTCGTCGAGGTTGCTGCCCGATATCGAGAGGAAGCGCAGCCGTTCGAGCAGGGGATGCGCGGGGTTGCGCGCCTCTTCCATCACGCGGCGATTGAAGGCCAGCCAGCTGAGCTCGCGGTTGAAAAAGCGGTCAGGTCCGGGCGGCGCTTGGAACGCGCCGCTGGCGTCATTGTCGGCGCGAAGGGACTGTCCGGTTAGCGACATGTATCGGTTTCCTGTCGTTCGAGAAGATCGGGATCGATCAGCCCCTGTGACAGTAATGTTTCACGCGTAAGACGGATGCCGACGCGGCGTCCCTGTTCGAGCGACGCGGCATCCAGCGCCGCGACGACGCGGTGGATCATCGCATAGCTGCGCTCCATCCGCGGGACGATATAGGATGACACTTCGGGCGCGAGCGCGATGCCGCGCTGGGCGAACAGCGCCTCGATCAGGTCGCGCGCCAGGCAGTCGTCGGGGTCGCCGATCGTCAGCACGGGCACGGCGGCCAGGCGCGAGCGGAGGTCGGGCAAGGCGATATTCCATTCGGCCGGCGGCGCATCGGCGATGACAAGCAATTGCCCCTCGTTCGCCTGCGCGGCGTTCCAGGCGTGGAATATCGCCTCTTCGGATACGCTGTCGTGACCGTCGATCACGCGGCCGCCGGTTTCCGTTGCGAATAGGCGCCCCATCAGGCTGCGGCCCGACCCGCGCGGCCCGGTCAGCACGGCCGTGCGGACGGGCCAGGTCGCGACGTGGCGCAAATAGCGCACTGCATCGGCGTTGCTCGAACCGACGATCAGCGGCCCGTCGTTCGCTCCGCCCGCGCTCCAATCGAGCGGCAGGGCAATCTGTCCCGGTGCGCGCGCCATCAGCGACTGATCCTGAGCGTGCTGCCGCCTTCCTGCACCTTGTATCCGCGCGCTTCCAGCGCCGCCTTGAGCGCGCCGATGTCGCCGCGGAAGGTCACCCGCATCACCGACGTGCCACCAAGCGCAAGGCTGGTCGTCGATGCCGATTGCACCCCCGCGACGCCGCCGACCGCCCGTTCGGTCGCGGTCACCGAATCGACGTCGGGCGAACTATATTGAACGCTGAAACTCTGCACCCCGACCGGCGCGGTTGTCGGCACGCTGCTGTCGGTTTCGGCCGGCAGCGCCTCTTCGTCGGTCGCGACCTCTTCGGGCAGATCCGCCTTTTCGACCGGCTTTTCGAGGACGAGATAGGTGTCGGTCCTGAGAATGCCTGCCGCCAGCGCGTCGATATAGATGCGGTCCATCCGGGCGACCGCCTTTTCCATCATGTCGGGCAGCGCCGCGGGGCTGGGCCCTGTCATCGTAAAGCCGGAGATCAGCTTGTTCTCGGGTCCGAAACGGGCAGTGAAAATGCCTTTCACCGGGCCGCCGGGGTAGGAATATTCGACCCGCGCGATCGGCGTCAGTACGTCGGCGGCGCCATATTGGTCGAGGATCACGCGCCACCAGACGCGGCCACGGCGCCCCGTCTGCCCGGCGTTGATCAGCAGCGTGTCGGCGCCGGTGCCCGCGGTGCGGACATAATCGATCGCGCTCTGCCCCGTATTATATTCGGCCCAGGCGCGCTGCCAGGCGCTGCGCTGCTCGAATACCTGCGGGATGCCGTCGATCGAATAGACGGGGATGACGAGCAGCGGCGGCGACCGCAGCGTGCGGCCGCTAACACCGAGAATCTGGCCGGCGCGGACGCGGTCGAACTGTACCCCGAGCTTCGCGACATAGCGGCGCGGGCCGATCTGTTCTTCCTCGACCACGATCGCGGTGACGATGCCGTCGAGCACCGAATCGCCGAGCTTGGGCCCGTCGCTGCCGTTGAGCTTGCGATAAAGCTGTGTCCAGCCGAGCCGCTGCGCCTCGCGCCAGCCCTTCTCCCGCGCATCGTCGGCATTTTCGCCGGTCACGTCGACCATGATGCCGCTGGCAAGGAAATCGCCGCTGCTGTTGATCGGCGTGATGCCGCGGTTGCCGCGGCTGATCTGCCCTTCGACGATGCCCGCAAGCAGGATCGCAAAGAGCAAGCCGAAAAGAGCGGCCCAGCGCCAGTCGCGCGGCATGAGCGCGCGAAGGTCGAAACCGGATTGGAGGCGGGGGAAAGCGGCCGAAGTCATATCTTCTCTGTTCTTTGCCCCGAAGAGCGATCCCCGACAAGGAAATCATGGCAATTGTCGGCGGGAAGCGTTAGTCGCGCGGGCCATGGATTCCAAGCACAACGAGTCAGTCGGGCGACCCGCCTCCTACACTTATGCCGAGGCCGGCGTATCGATCGAGACCGGCAATGCGCTGGTCCGTGCCATCGCCCCGCTCGCCCGAGCGACGCGGCGCCCCGGCGCCGACGCCGATCTGGGCGGTTTCGGAGGCTTTTTCGACCTGAAAGCGGCGGGGTTCAACGACCCGCTGCTCGTCGCCGCGAACGACGGGGTCGGCACCAAGCTCAAACTCGCGATCGAATCGGGCAAGCATGACGGCGTCGGCATCGATCTTGTCGCAATGTGCGCGAACGATCTGATCGTGCAGGGCGCCGAGCCGCTGTTTTTCCTCGACTATTATGCGACGGGGAGGCTCGACAACCAGGTCGCGACCGAAGTCGTCGCAAGCATTGCCGAAGGGTGCAAGCAAGCCGGCTGCGCGCTGATCGGCGGCGAGACCGCCGAAATGCCGGGCATGTATTCGGACGGCGACTATGACCTTGCGGGCTTTTGCGTCGGCGCGGTCGAGCGCGACCAGGTGCTGACCGCCGACAAGGTCGCCGCGGGCGACGTGATCCTGGGCCTCGCCTCTTCGGGCGTCCATTCCAACGGCTTCTCGCTCGTGCGCCGCCTCGCCGCCGACAAGGGCTGGAAGCTCGATCGTCCTGCGCTGTTCGACCAGACTGTCCTGCTGATCGACGCGCTGATGGCGCCGACGCGCATCTATGTGAAGAGCCTGCTCCCGCTGGTGAAGACCGGCAAGATCCACGCGCTCGCGCATATCACCGGCGGCGGGCTGCTCGAGAATATCCCGCGGATCCTGCCCAAGACGCTGCACGCATTTGTCGATGCCGATGCGTGGGAACAGCCGCGGCTGATGGCGTTCCTGCAGGCGCAGGGCAATATCGAGCCCGAGGAAATGGCGCGCACCTTCAACTGCGGGATCGGCATGGCGGTGGTCGTGGCCGAAAGCGATGTCGCCGACGTGACGGCGGCGCTGGAGGCTGCGGGCGAAACGGTGCTGCGCATCGGCCATATCGCCGCGGGCGACAAGGGCTGCACCGTCACCGGCAGCGCCGAGACGTGGAGCGCGCGGGCAGCATGGAGCGCCACGCATAATGGCTAAGGCGCGTGTCGCCGTCCTGATTTCGGGCGCCGGCACCAACATGGCGGCGCTGCTCTACGCCGCAAAAGCCGAAACCTGCCCCTATGAGCTGGTGTTCGTCGGCAGCAACGATCCCGACGCGGCTGGTCTTGAGATTGCGGAAGCCGAGGGGATCGCAACCTGGAGCCTATCGCACAAGGGCATGAGCCGCGACGCGTTCGACGCGCTGGTCGATCGGCAGTTGCGCGCGGCGGGCGCCGAATATGTCGCGCTGGCGGGCTATATGCGCATATTGTCCGACGATTTCGTCGATCGCTGGGCGGGCCGGATGCTCAATATCCACCCGAGCCTGCTGCCACTCTACAAGGGGCTGAACACGCACCAGCAAGCCATCGACGCGGGCGACAGGTTCGGCGGATGCAGCGTCCATGTCGTCACCCCCGAACTCGACGATGGGCCGGTGCTGGCGCAGACCAAGGTCGCGATCCTGCCCGGCGACACCGCCGAGACGCTGGCTGCGCGCGTGCGCTTTGCCGAGCACCAACTCTATCCCGCCACCCTCGCCGCGTTCGTCACGCGAGAGCGCTCCCCCGGTTATCTGCGCGGCCGCGTGCGCGACCTTGCGATGGCATTGCCCGAGGCCGACGAAGTGACGTCGCACGGCATGCCCTGCTTTGGCATCGTGAAGGGCAAGAAATTCGCCTATTTCACCGAGGACCATCACGGCGACGGCAAGATCGCGCTGCTCGTCAAGATCAGCGGCGCCGACGAGCAGGCGGCGCTGATCGAGATGGACGCGGAACGTTATTATCGCCCCGCCTATTTCGGCGACGGCTGGATCGGCATCCGCCTCGATCTGGGCGATACCGACTGGGATGCGATCGGCGAGTGGCTGCGCAAGAGCTGGCTGACGGTCGCGCCGAAGAAACTCGCCGGACTGATGGGCGCGGCGGAGGAGTTTTGACGAAAAAGGCCGCCGGATCGCTCCGGCGGCCTCTTCGTTTCGGCAATGCCGGTCGGCTTAGCCGACGATTTCTTCGGGCTTGAAGAAATAGGCGATTTCGATCGCGGCATTCTCGTCGCTGTCCGACCCGTGAACGGTGTTCGCCTCGATGCTCTCGGCGAGTTCCTTGCGGATCGTGCCGGGCGCGGCATCCTTGGGGTTGGTGGCGCCCATGATGTCGCGATTGCGCTGCATCGCGTCTTCGCCTTCGAGGACCTGGACGACGACGGGGCCGCTGATCATGAAGTCGACGAGTTCGCCGAAGAAGGGGCGTTCCTTGTGGACCGCGTAGAAGCCTTCGGCCTGTTCGCGGCTCATGTGGATGCGCTTCGACGCGACGACGCGCAGGCCCGCGTCTTCCAGCATCTTGGTGACGGCGCCGGTGATATTGCGGCGGGTGGCGTCGGGCTTGATGATCGAGAAAGTGCGGGTGACCGCCATGGGAAAGCTCCTGCGAGGGATTGTTATATGGTGCGCGCGCCTCTAGCCGCGCTTTCGCCGTATCGCAAGGACAGAGCGGCGAAGGCCTACGGCCCCTCCGACCAGCGGCCGTTTTCGTCCTGTTTCCAGAAGCGGTTGTCGACATCCTCGCGCGCCGCGAGCGTGCGCCACAGCGCGCGGGCGTCGTCGATCCGGCTGTTGTCGAAAAGCAGGAAGATGCGTTCGAAGCCGAGCGCCCCGTCGCGCCACTCGCCATCGGCGAGCGCGAGATAGGTCGCGCGGTTCGGCGGCGACGGATCGAGCGTGCCGGCGATCAGGATCGGCTCGATCTCCTCGTCGGCCGAGGCGGCATGGCCGTGCGGCAGGAAGCTGGACGGCTGGTGCGACCAGAGCGCCACGTCGATCGCCTGCCGCTGCATCGCGGGCGCGGCGACCACCAGCAGACGGTCGCCGTTCGCAAGGATTCGCGTCGCAAGCGCGGGCAGCACCTTTTCGGCGGGATCGCGGGTCAGCCGGTAGAAATCGACGCGCGGCACGCTCCCCTACCCCGCGCGTCAGCCTTCGTGGTTCGCGGCGATATAGCGGTCGAGCAGGCGCACGCCATAGCCGGTCGCACCCTTGGCATAGACCGGGCCGTCCTTGTCGTGCCAGGCCATGCCCGCGATATCGAGATGCGCCCATTTGACGCCCTCGTCGACGAAGCGCTTGATGAACTGCGCCGCGGTGATCGATCCGCCCTCGCGCGGGCCGACATTCTTCATGTCGGCGATCAGGCTATCGATCAGCTTGTCGTAGGCGGACGACAGCGGGAAGCGCCACAGCTTGTTATTCGACACCTCGCCCGCCGCGACCAGCTGCTCGGCAAGGCCGTCGTCATTGGCGAAAATGCCGGCATATTCATGCCCGAGCGAGATCACCATCGCACCGGTCAGCGTCGCCAGATCGACGATGACCGAGGGTTCGTAGACCTTCTGCGTCCAGGTGACGGCGTCGCAGAGCACGAGGCGCCCTTCGGCATCGGTGTTGAGCACTTCCACGGTCTGCCCCGACATCGTCGTGACAACATCGCCGGGGCGCATTGCATTGCCGTCGGGCATATTTTCGACAAGACCGACGATGCCGACGACATTCGCCTTCGCCTTGCGGCCCGCGATCGCCTTCATCGCGCCCGCGACCGCACCCGCGCCGCCCATGTCCCATTTCATCATGTCCATGCCCGCGGCGGGCTTGATGCTGATGCCGCCGGTGTCGAAGGTCACGCCCTTCCCGACGAAGGCGATCGGCTTCTCGCCGGGCTGACCCCCGTTCCAGCGCATCGCGAGCAGGCGCGGCGGGCGCGTCGAGCCCTGTGCGACGCCGAGCAGCGCGCCCATGCCGAGCGCCTTCATCTGCCGCTCGTCGAGTACGTCGAGTTCGACGCCAAGGTCGGCGAGATGCTGGCAGCGTTCGACGAAGCTTTCCGGATAGAGGATGTTCGGCGGCTCGGCGACGAGCGTCTGGGTAAAGGCGACCCCCGCCGCGATCGCCTCATTTTCCGCCCAGCGGGCCGAGAGGTCGCCGTGCGGCGATGCGATCGTGACCGCCTTCAGGCTCGGTTTCGCCTTGTCCGCCAGGCGCGTGCGATAGGTGTCGAGGCGCCAACCCCGCAGCAGCGCGCCCATAGCAAAGGCGAGAACGTCGTCGGCATCGCTCTGCCCCGCGCTGGCGAAATCGACATGAACATGGGTTACGCCGCTCGTCTGGAGCTTGGCGGTCAGCGCCGCGCCGCCGCGTTCGAGGTCATGCTCGCCGCCCTCGCCGATCCCGACCAGAAGCAGGCGCTTTGCCGCGCCGCCGTCGATGGTCGCGGTTTCCGCGATCGTCCCCGCGGTGCCGTCGAAGCGCGCCTGTGCCGCCGCCGCGCCGAGAAGCGCGCCGAGCGCACCGGCCTCGCCCTTGCGGACCGGAAATGCGACGACGTCGGCAGACGCATCGATTTGCGCGACAAACTGAATGTCCATGCCTTAACTTTCTTATGCGATGATTGATTGGAACGTGGCGGACCGATAGGGGTTTCGCCTGCCAGTTGCAAAAACAAAGCAGTCGGTCCAATCCGGGTGGACGCAAGATAAGGTGTGGGACAAAGATATCAAATGACTTGGGCTTTGTTCCGACAAGCGGCGCGCGCGCGGTCGTTCTGGTTGGCGACGGCGAGCGGCGCCGCGCTGGCGGCCAGCCCGGTGATGGCCCAGGACGAAGCGCAACCGGCCCCGCCGGCAGAGGTCGCGGGCGAACCCGAGCTGCAGACGCCCGACGTCGTCCCGACGGCCTCCGACGCGCCCGACGTTCAGGGCGAGGAACAGATCGGCTTTGCCGCCGACAATCTGAATTACGACAGCGACACCGAAATCGTCGTTGCCGAGGGCAATGTCCAGATGAACCGCGAAGCGATCGAGATGCGCGCCGACAAGGTGACATGGAATCGCCAGACGGGCCAGGTTTTCGCCGAAGGCAATGTCACGATCAAGAATCCCGAAGGCGACACCGCCTATGGCGACAAGATCGAGCTGACCGACAGTTTGCGCGACGGCGTGGTCGAGAATCTGCTGGTCGTGCTCGACAATGGATCGCGGCTCGCGGCGGTCAAGGGCACCCGCTTCGACAATGGCAATATCGAACTGGAAAACGCCGCCTACACGCCCTGCCCCGTCGAAGATGACGCGGGCTGCCCGAAGAACCCGAGCTGGCAGATTCGCGCCGTCCGCGTGATGTACGACCGGGCAAAGAACAAGATCCGGTACAAAGGCGCGCGCGTCGAGATTTTCGGCCTGCCGCTGATCCCCCTGCCCGGCCTCAGCCATCCGGCGAACAGCGAGGCGGGAAGCGGCATTTTGGTGCCCGAAATCCGGCTCGACCGCAGCAACGGCTTCGAAATCGCCGTGCCCTATTATTTGCGCATCGCACCCGACCGCGACATCACAATCACGCCGCATGTCTATACGAGCGCCGCGCCGATGCTGGAGGGCGAGTTTCGGGCGCTGACCGATCTCGGATCCTTCCGTATCAACGGCTATGCGACCTACGGCTCGCTCGTACCGCTGACCGGCGAAGATCCCGATAGCGAGAAACGCTTTCGCGGCTATCTGGAAAGCGCAGGCAAATTCCAGTTCGATCCGCGCTGGAGCCTGACCTATTCGGGCCGCATCGCGACCGACCGCACCTTCATGCGGCGCTACGACATCAGCCGCGACGACCGGCTACGCTCGACCTTCGAACTCGAACGGATCGGCAATCAGAGCTATTTGTCGATCGCCGGCTGGGCGACGCAGACGCTGCGCCGCAACGATGATCAAGGCCAGCAGCCGATCGCGCTGCCGATCATCGATTATCGCCAGCGGTTCGACGATCCGCTGCTCGGCGGGAAACTCGAATTGCAGCTCAACACGCTCGCGATCGGGCGAACCGACGGGCAGGACACGCAGCGTGCCTTTGCCGGCGCGCGCTGGGACCTGCGCGGCCTGACGAGTCTGGGCCAGGAAGTGACGCTGACCGCGCTGGTGCGCGGCGACGTCTATCACAGCGACGAGAATCTGCTGACCGCCATTCCCGGCTATCGCGGCAAATCGGGGTGGCAGGGACGCGGAATCGCGGCGGTCGCCGCCGACATGCGCTGGCCGTTCGTCGGCGAATTTCTGGGCGGCACGCAGACGCTGACGCCGCGCGTCCAGATCGTCGCCACCCCGCCGATCAAGAATCTCGATATCCCGAACGAGGATTCGCGCGCGTTCGACCTCGAAGACGGCAATCTCTTTTCGATCAACCGGTTCAACGGTTACGACCGGTTCGAAGACGGTGCCCGCATCACCTATGGCCTCGAATGGAATTTCAGCCGGCCGGGTTTCAATATCAGCAGCGTCGTCGGGCAAAGCTATCGCCTGTCGGACAAGCCCAGCCTGTTCCCGGACGGCACCGGGCTGACCGATCGCACCTCGGATATCGTGGGACGGACGACCGTTGCGTATCGCGATTTCCTGCGGCTGACCCACCGTTACCGGCTCGACAAGGACAATCTGGCGATCCGTCGCAACGAATTCGACGCGACGATCGGCGGCCGCTCGACCTATGCCGTGCTGGGCTATTCGCGCCTCAACCGCGACATATTGCTGCTGGGCGAAGATTTGCAGGATCGCGAGGAAGTGCGCGCCGGCGGGCGCATCGCGGTCGCCAGCAACTGGTCGGTGTTCGGATCGGCGATCGTCGATCTGACGAAGCAAAGCGACGATCCGCTGAGTTCGGCCGACGGGTTCGAGCCGATCCGCCACCGCCTGGGCGTCGCCTATGACGACGATTGCCTGTCGATCGCGCTGACGTGGCGGCGCGATTATGCCGACACCGGCGACGCGCGGCGCGGCAACAGCTTTTCCTTCCGCATCGCGTTCCGTAACCTCGGTTTCTGATCGCCGGTCGGGCGGGTTCGGCGCGCGGCCTTCTCAGGCAGCGCGTTCGAAGATAGCGGCGATGCCCTGCCCGCCGCCGATGCACATCGTCTCGAGCCCATAGCGTCCGTCGCGGCGCACCAGTTCGCGCGTGAGGTTCGCAAGAATGCGCCCGCCCGTGGCGCCGATCGGATGGCCGAGCGAGATACCCGATCCGTTGACGTTGAGCATGTCGTATCGGCCGTCGTCGTCGGACCAGCCCCAACCCTTGAGCACGGCGAGCACCTGCGGCGCGAACGCCTCGTTGAGTTCGACAAGGTCGATATCGCCCCAGCCGAGGCCGCTCCGTGCGAACAGCCGCTCGACCGCGGGCACCGGGCCGATCCCCATGCGGCTGGGGTCGCAGCCCGCCGCCGCCGAGCTGTGATACCAGGCGATGGGGGTGAGCCCGAGCTCGTCGAGCTTGTCTTCGGCGACGACCAGACAGGCCGCGGAGGCGTCATTCTGCTGGCTCGCGTTGCCCGCGGTGACGACCCCGCCTTCGAGAGGCCGCAGCTTGCCAAGCGATTCGAGCGTCGCGTCGGCGCGATACCCCTCGTCATGCGCAAAAACGACCGGATCGCCTTTTTTCTGCGGCACCGATACCGGCACCAGTTCGTCGTCGAACAGCCCGTTCGCCCAGGCGGCTGCGGCACGCTGGTGGCTGCGCACCGCATAGGTGTCGGCCGCCTCGCGCGTGATATCATAATCCTTCGCCAGATTTTCGGCGGTTTCGATCATGCCGCTGATCACGCCGAAGCGCTCGACCGGCTGCGACATCAAGCGTCCGCGCGTCAGCCGGTCGTGGAGCGTAAGGTTGCCGGCGCGAACACCTTTGCGGATGTCGGTGCTGTAATGTTCGACGTTCGACATCGATTCGACGCCGCCCGCGACGACGACGTCGGACATGCCCGTCTGCACCATCATCGCGGCATTGACGACCGCCTGCAGCCCCGAACCGCAGCGGCGGTCGAGCTGATATCCCGGCACGTCGAGCGGCAGGCCGGCGGCGAGCCACGACCAGTGGCCGATGGCCGGCGCCTCGCCATTGCCATAACCCTGGCTGAAGACGACGTCGTCGACGCGCGCCGGATCGATCTTCGTCCGCTCGACCAGCGCCTTCAGCACGACCGCGCCGAGCTCGCCCGCCGGCATCGACGACAAGGCGCCGCCGAACTTGCCGACGGCGGTGCGGATCGGGGAAACGATAGCGGCACGGCGAAGGGTCATCAAAAATCTCCGGTCGATGGATTGGCGTCAGCCTTGGGCGTGGAACTCGCGCAGCATATGCTTTGCGATCTGGAGCTGCAGGATCTGCGTCGTGCCTTCGTAGATGCGATAGATGCGCGCATCGCGGAAGAAGCGTTCGGCGTCATATTCGGCGAGATAGCCAGCGCCGCCATAGACCTGAACGCAGGCGTCGACGACACGGCCGCACATTTCGCTGGCGAAAACCTTGAACGCCGCGGCCTTGCGCAGGACATTCTCGCCCGCGTCGGCGCGGCGGGTGACGTCGTCCATCATGCATTCGGCGGCGTAGATGTCGATCTCGCTCTGTGCGAGCATCTGCTGGATCAGCTGGAAATTGGCGATCGGCTCGCCGAACGCCTTGCGCTCGGTCGCATAGCGGATCGCGCTGTCGAGCGCGCGGCGCGCATAGGCGGTCGCGGCGGCGCCGACCGACATGCGGCCGTTGTCGAGGCTCATCATCGCAAAAGCGAAGCCCTTGCCGAGCTCGCCGCCAAGCAGCGCCTCACCGCCGACGCGGACGTCGTCCATGACGATATCGGCGATGTGGCTGGCCGACTGGCCCATCTTCTTGTCAGACTTGCCGATCGACACACCGGGGGCGTCCATCGGCACGATGAAGGCCGAGACATGGGCGTTCTTGGGCAGGTTCTCCTTGCTCGTCCGCGCCATGATCAGGCCGACCTTCGCAAAAGGCGAGTTGGTGATGTAGCGCTTGGTGCCGTTCAAGACCCAGCCGTTGTCGGTCTGCGTCGCGCTCGTCTGAAGCCCCGCCGAATCCGATCCCGATCCGGGCTCGGTCAGCCCGAAGCAGGCGATCTCGCCCGCCGCGACGCGCGGCAGCCACTCGGCCTTCTGCGCCTCGGTCCCGCCATTCTTGAGCGCCGAGGCGAACATGCCGATGTTGATCGAAATGATCGAGCGAAAGGCCGGCATTGCATAGCTGAGCCGATGGATCGTCCGGATATATTGGCTGACGTTCATCCCCGCGCCGCCATATTCCTCGGGGATCGTCAGGCCGAAGAGCCCCATGTCGCGCATCTCGGACAGGATATCGTCGGGGATCGCATCGGCCTCGATAATCTCCTTCTCCGCGGGCATCAGCCGCTCGCGCACATAGCGTTCGAGCTGCTCGATGAACTGGTCGAAGACGTCGGCGTCCATGCCGGGGTTGCTCATGGCCTGTTCCTCAAATCGGGTCATAGGGAAAGACGTGCGCCGAAACCTCGTCGGCGCGCGCGAAGGAGGGGCGGAAGGCGGGGATCAGCTCGGCGGCAATCTCTTCTGCGGTCCAGCCCTCGATCTTCGCCATCGAACGGATGGGGCGGGGCTTCGAGAACAACAATATCTCATTCTTGCGCACGCTGAAAATCTGGTTCGTTACATCGTGTGACAGGTCGGACGCGAGATAGGCGACGAGCGGCGCGATCTTGTCGGCCGACATCGACTGGAGGCGCTTGACGCGTTCCTGCTCCGCGGGCGTCGTCGCGGGGATCGAGCCGGTCATGCGGCTCCACGCAAAGGGCGCGATGCAGTTCGAGCGCACGCCGACGCGCGCCATGTCGAGCGCGATCGACTGCGACAGTGCGACGACACCAAGTTTCGCGGCCGAATAATTGGCCTGGCCGATGTTGCCGATCAGGCCACTGGTCGAGGTGAAGTGGATGAAGCTGCCCGACTGCTGTTCGCGAAAATAAGGCGTTGCGGCTTTCGAGACGTTGAAGACGCCGGTCAGGTTGACCTCGATCACGCTCTTCCAGTCCTCATAGCTCATCTTGTGCCAGATGGTGTCGCGCAGGATGCCGGCGTTGTTCACCACGGCGTCGATGCGGCCGAACCGGGCGACCGCATCCTCGACGATGCCGGCGGCTTCCCTGGGGTCGGCGACATTGCCGAAATTGGCGGCCGCCCTGCCCCCTGCGGCGATGATGTCGTTCGCAGTGGTTTCGGCCGGAGCCGCGTCGCCTCCGTCGCCCGCCTGCGCAACGCCGGGATCGTTGACGATCACCGCCGCGCCTTCGGCGGCGCAATGGAGCGCCAGCTCACGCCCGATTCCGCGCGCGGCGCCGGTGATCGCGACGACCTTTCCGTCGAGGCATCCGCTCATGACCGCTCTCCCGTCCGAATCCTGCCCCAATCCGATATGCATTTGCGGCCACAATTTCAACATCAGGAATTGTTTTTTCATATATATGAAATTATCGCGGAAGCATGACCGGCCCGGTGCGTTCCGTCTCGCAAGCCTTCGCCATCCTTCGCCTGCTCGCGGATTCGCGGGCGCTCGCCTTGTCCGACATCGCGCGGCTGGTCGAACTCAGCCCGTCGAGCTGCCTGAATTTGCTGAAAACCCTGATCGCGGAAGGCGCGGTCGAACGCGAAGAGGGCAAAAAGCGCTATCGCCTTGCCCCCGCTTGGCTATCGAAGGGGATATTGCCCGAAAGTCGGGCCATGCGCCTGATCGGCCGCGCCGGGGCGGATATGGCCCATTTCGCGCAATCGGCCGAGGCGGCAGTGGGCCTGTGGCGCATCGTGTCGCGCGACCGGATGCAGCTCGCCGCGCATGCCCACAGCGATGCAGGGATGCGGCTGGCTCTTGCCGACAACCAGCGCCAGCCGTTGGGCGCGGGCGCGGCGGGGCGCGCGATCGCGGCGGCGCAAGCGGTCGACCGCGCCGAACTGGAACGGCGCTTTTCCCAGGTACGCTGGCAGACAGCGCTTGCGTTCACCGATTATGCGCGACAAGTCGACGAAGCCGCGGCGCGGGGATTTTCGCTCGATCGCGGTTATGCGCATCGCGGGGTCAGCACGGCAGGCGTCGCGACGACCGAGATCGCACCAGGCTTTTGCATGACGGCATCGTGCGTCGCGGGATCGCGCAGCGATAGCGAACTCGAAACACTGGGCTCCACGCTCGCCGGTCTTTGCAGGGAGCTGGTATCGCATTCGGCTTAGCATCGGCGCCGAATGCCCGGTCGCCAATCGGCGCTTCGCCGGTTCGGCGTGCAGCGAGACGGTCCCGATCGCGAAAAAATGGCGCCGCTGCGCGGCAATCCCGACAGCGATGCCGCCCCGGAAGCGGCGCCCGCCTGTCGTCGACATATAATGGCTGCCGGACCCGATTCCCGGAGCCCTCCGCCTTCGCGAATCGCGTTGGCGACAATGGCCCCCTGTGGGACCCCGGCCTGGCAGGGGCAGCAGGACTCGAACCCGCGACCCTCGGTTTTGGAGACCGATGCTCTACCAACTGAGCTATACCCCTAGGCCGGAGTGCGCCACTAGCCCGATTGCGAAGAGGGGGCAAGGGGGATCACGGCTTGCGCGACGCTGCCGCGCTGATATGCGCCTTGTCGCATGAGCGCCGCGTCCTCCACCGCCCCATCCACCGCCGCCGTGCAGAATTATCTGGGCGGCATCGGGCTGCGGCTGCTCGCGATGGTCAGCCTCTCGCTGATGTTCGTGCTGGTCAAATATATCGACGCCGCGGGCATTCATATCGTCGAGAGTTTGTTCTGGCGGCAGGCGCTTGTCCTGCCCTTCCTGCTCGCCTGGGTGATGGCGACCAGTGGCCTGTTGTCGCTGAAGACCGGAAGGATCGGGGCGCACGCGCGGCGCATGCTGATGGGGCTCAGCGGAATGGCGTGCAATTTCGGCGGCATGATCCTGCTGCCGATGGCCGAGGCAACGACGATCAGCCTGTCGGTGCCGATCTTTGCGGTCATCTTTGCCGCGATCCTGCTCGGCGAGGCGACGGGATGGCAGCGGTGGGGGGCGGTGATCGTCGGCTTCGTCGGCGTGCTTGTCGTGCTCGATCCGCTCGCGAGCTTCGCGAGCGGCTTTGGCGGCACGCATGGCGCCGGCACGCTTGTTGCGCTCACCGGGGCGATCATGACAGCGCTGATCACCATTGCCGTGCGCGACCTCGGCCGCACCGAAAACGCCGCGACGATCGTCTTCTGGTTCAGCCTGCTCTCGATGATCCCGCTCGGGATCGCCCTGCCTTTTGTTTTTACGCCGCATAGCGGGCATGACTGGCTGTTGCTGATCGGCCTCGGCTTCCTCGGCGCGGTCGTCCAGATGTCGCTGACCGGCGCGCTGCGCCTCGCCCCCGTATCGGTCGTGATCCCCATGGATTATTCGAGCCTGCTGTGGTCGATCGCGGCGGGCTGGTGGTTCTTTGGCACATTGCCCGCCGATACGACTTGGGTCGGCGCGCCGCTGATCATCGCGTCGGGCCTGTTCATTGCCTGGCGCGAACATCGCCGCCATATCGAGCGTCCAAAGGAGGTTGCCGCGTGATGCAAAATGAATCGGGCCCCATTCTCTACCACTGCCCCGATGCCCGCTCGCTGCGTTGCCTGTGGGCGGTCGAGGAAGCGGGGATCGACGTCGAGTTGAAGCTGCTGAAATTCCCGCCGCGCGCCTTCGAACCCGATTATCGCGCCGTAAACCCGCTGATGACCGTCCCCGGCTGGGTCGAGCATGGCCATTTGATGACCGAGTCCGCCGCGATCTGCGAACGGATCGCCGAAGGAACGCCGCTCGAAGTGCGCAGGGACGAGGCGGATTACTGGGCATGGCGCAACTGGCTGCATCGCAGCGACGCAACGCTGACCTTCCCGCTCGCGATCATGATCCGCTATACGCGCGTCGAGCCCGAGGAGCGGCGGCTGCGCCAGGCGGTCGACGACTATAAGGCCTTCTTCGGCGGCCGCGCCAGGAGCATCGAGGCCGCGCTCGCCGACGGGCGCGAGTGGCTGGCCGCCGGGCGCTTCACAATCGCCGATATCGTGATCGGCTACGCCGCCTTCCTCGCGACAACGCTGGGCGCCGGCGATGTGCTGGGCGATGCAACGAAGGAATGGCTTGCGCGCTGCACGGCGCGCGAGGGGTTCCGGCGGGCGCGCGAGCGGCAGAAGGGCTGACGGCGGGTTCGGGGTGGGGAGCCGTCACAGTCAGCCCCCTCGTCACCCCGGAGTTGATCCGGGGTCCAGGTCCGGGATGACGATGGGCGGAATATCCTCCCTGTGGCGCAGCCATGGGGAGGGGGACCGCCGCCGCAGGCGGTGGTGGAGGGCCTGCGACGTCGCGCCCCTCCGTCAGCGCTTCGCGCTGCCACCTCCCCATGGCTTCGCCACAGGGAGGATTAAAGACCGCAACGGGTCGTTAGCGGAAGTTTAGTTCTTTTCGCCCTGCCTCCAACGGAAGCGGCAGCCCGCTAAACGGCTTGACGGGATTCTTGAGCAAGCATCTCTTGATCGCGACGACCGAGAGCGGATCGGGCCTCGGCGCAGTCCTGATAACTGGCACGGCGAATGATGTCGGACGGCTCGCACCCGTGCTGGGTCGCCACCTGTTCCATCTGTCTTGCCATTTCAGCGAATGGCTTCAGCGCCGCCTCAAGCTCTGCGATGCGGTCCGTCATGGGCTGTGCTCGTCCTTGCTGATGGGGGAATCCCGGATCAATCCCCGACAGGCGCAAGAAGTTCCCGTATCGACAAAAATTCGACCCACATTGCGGCGACGATGCGTAATTGCGATCATCAGCGCCTTTCGGATCGTTCGCGGCCAGTTCCCCCGCATGCGTCGGGCGCCGCGCTCGCTGCATGATTTCGCCCATCGGATAGCCAGCGCGTTGGCGCAATCCGCAGGACTGCGTTAGATGCGCCATGATGGACAGGCCCCGATTCCAGCAGTTCGGTATCATCGGCACCGGCCGGGTTGCGCAGGCGCTCGCCCTCGGATTCGCGCCGCATTCGACCGCCCTTCCGTTGTTGTGGGGACGCTCCCCCGAAAGCGCTCGGGCGGTCGCGGCGCGGGCCGGCTGCATCGCCGCGCCGAAAGCCGACGGTCTGATCGGCAAATGCGATGTGGTCGCCATCGCGGTGTCCGACGATGCCCTCGCCGACGTTGTCGCCGATCTGACGGCCATGCTCCGGGGGGGAGCCGCGCCGTTCGTCTTTCACGTCAGCGGGCGGAGCGGCGCCGCCGTCCTTGGACCGCTGCGCGCGGCGGGCGCCTTGACGGCGGCGGTGCATCCCGCGATGACTTTTACCGGCGAACCCGAAAACGAAATCCGGCGCATGGCGGGTGCGCGGTTCGCGATTACGGGATCGACGCCCGAAGCGACAATGCGGGCGCGGCATATCGTCGCGCTATTGGGCGGCACCGCGGTCGAAATCGCCGAGGAGCGGCGCGCGCTCTATCATGCGGCCTTGTGTCATGCATCGAACCATCTCGTGACCTTGATCGCCGGGGCGTCGGACGCGCTGACGGAGGCCGGGGTCGACGATCCCGCGGCGCTGCTGGCGCCGCTCGTCCGCGCCGCGCTCGAAAACGGCCTCGAACGGGGTTTCGCCGGATTGTCGGGCCCGCTGCTGCGCGGCGATCACCGGACGATTGGCGATCATCTGGACGCGCTCGCGGCCTTCAGCCCCGACCTTCTGCCCGCTTATCGCGCGATGGCGCGCGCGACGCTCGACGGGCTGGAGCGGAATGACGCGACGATCGCGCCGGAACTCGAGCGAAAACTGCGCTGAGGCTCGCTCAATTGACCATCCGCTCATAGCCTTCCCAATAGGGCGCACGCAGATCCTTGCGCAAGATCTTGCCGCTGGCATTGCGCGGCAGCGCTTCGATCACGTCGATGCTGCGCGGGCATTTGAAGGGGGCGATCCGCTCGCGCGCCCAGGCGATGATGTCGGCTTCCTCGACATTCGTGCCGGGCTTGGCGACGACGACCGCCTTCACCGTCTCGCCCCATTTCTGGTCGGGGATGCCGATCACCGCGACCTCCTGCACCGCGGGATGGCCGAAGATCGCGCTTTCGACCTCGGCAGGATAGACATTTTCGCCGCCGGTGATGATCATATCCTTCATCCGGTCGTGAATGAAGAGATAGCCGTCGGCGTCGAGATAGCCCGCGTCGCCAGTGCGAATCCAGCCGTCGTCGGTCATCGTCTTCGCGGTCGCGTCGGGAAGGTTCCAATAACCGAGCATATTGTTCGACGAGCGCGTCACCACCTCGCCCACCTCGCCCGTCGGGACCGGCTGCCCGTCGGGGCCGAGGATGACGATTTCGACTCCCGGCAACGCCTTGCCTGCCGAGCGCATGCGCGCATTGCCCTCCGGGTCGTGATCCTCGGGCGGCAGCATCGAGATGGTGCCGGTGGTCTCGGTCATCCCATAGGCCTGGATGAATTGCGCGCCAAAGACCCGGAGACACTGGCGCAGCAGATCGAGCGGGATCGGCGCAGCACCATAGAGGATATATTTGAGCCGGCTGTAATCGACGCTGGCGCAGCGCGGGTGCATCAACAGCATCTGGAGCGCCGCGGGCACCATGAAGAAGCGCGTGACGCCATGCTGCTCGACCGCGTCGAACACCCCGTCGGGGTTGAATTCGGCGAGCACCACGCCGGGAAGCCCGGCCGCTAGCGCCATGATGCCGAGCCCGGTGCCGCCGATATGCGCGCACGGCATCGCGACGAGGACCGCCTCGTCATCCTCCCATTTGGTATAGGGCATATCGAGCGTGCTCGAATGTTTGCGCAGCGCGAACAGGTTGCGGTTCGACAGAACGGCGCCCTTGGGATTTCCCGTCGTACCCGAGGTGTAGAGCTGGAGCACCGCATCGTTCGTCGCCGATGGCTCGAACGGCGTGCGCTCGGCACGATCGATCATCGCCCACGCATCGGCAGCACCGACGATCGCGGGCGCATTCTGGAGCTTGCCTGCAAGCTGGTCGGCCAGCCCCTCGAATCCGGGGCCCGCGAAAACCATCTTCGCCTGCGTATCGTTGACGATGAACGCCCACTCCGCGGGCGAAAGGCGCCAGCCGATCGGCGCCATCACGATCCCGGCGCGCGCCGCGCCATAGAAAAGCGTGAAATAGAGGTCGCTATTCTTGCCGATCCACGCGATCCGGTCGCCCTTTTCGAGCCCCGATGCGATCAGCGCCGAAGCGGCGCGCGCGGTGAGATCGTCGAGCTCGGCATAGCTGTAGACGCGATCCTCTTCGCGCAGCGCCACGCGGCCGGGGCGTTCGCCGGCCCAATGGGTCAGGAATTCGTCGAATGTAAACAGGTCCGAAACGTCGCGGGCCATCGCCTCTCTCTCCTCGAATCGCGTCGTTTGCGCGCAATTGGAGGGAGGCTAGCGCCTCTACCCGCGAGGTAAAGCGCCGATCGCCGATCCTGTCAGGTCCGTCAGGTGCGGCGGAACAGCAGCATCAAATTGTTCGCCGGCATTGCGCGGCGCTCGGCAAAGGCAAGGCCGGCGTCCGCCGCCGCACCCTTGATCACGTGGGTATCGCGCAGCCCCCAGGCGGGATCGCGCGCGCGCAGGTTCGTATCGAAGGCAAGATTGCTCTCGGCGGTCGGCGTATCGGGTTCGATATAGGGGCCATAGAGGATCAGCGGCGCGCCCGCCGCGAGCAGCCGGGCCGCGCCGGCGAACAGGCCGAGCGTCGCCGCCCACGGGCTGATATGGACCATGTTGATGCAAAGGATCGCATCGGCACGATCGGCGGGCCAGCGTGCGGACGACGCATCGAGCGCGAGCGGCGGCGCAATATTCGCAAGACCCGCTTCGGCGCGATACGCGGCGATCGAGGTCAGGCCCGCTGGGTCGGGATCGCTCGGCTGCCAGTCCAGATGCGGGAAAGTGGCGGCGAAATGGACGACATGCTCGCCCGACCCGCTCGCTACCTCGAGCACCGTTCCGGTCGCGGGCAGCCAGTCGGCCAGCACGTCCGTAATCGCATCGCGATTGCGCAGCGTCGCGGGGGCGTGGCGTTTGTCGGCTTCGCCGCCGTCGCCCGGCATCCAGGGCTGCGGCGTCACGTTTTCGCCATCGCCCGCGCGCGCCGCTCGCGGACGATCAGCCACGCGAACAGGCCCGCCGGGCCGACCATCAGCGTCAGGAAGAGGAAGGGAAACTGGACAATACGGCCGAAGCCCTTCTGATCGGCGTCGCGGGCGATCCACATGCCGGTGAACAGGTCGAAGGCGAGATAATGCACCCATCCGAGCGTCGCTCCGCCGGGGCTGTCGAACAGTTTCATCACGCCTTTCAGCGTCGTGAAGTCGCCGCCGCCCGGCCCGCCGGGATCGATGCCGCCCGAAAGGAAGCCGACGACCAGCACCGTATAGGTGAAGCAGAGCAGGAACACCCCCGCATAGAGGATCGCCGCAAGGATGCGCGGGCTGCGCGGCAGGAAGGCAAGCGCAATCCACCCCGCAAAGGCCCAGTAATTGGCGAACAGAAACAGGCTATCCCAGCTCATCTGACTCTCCCCCTTCAACGGCCATCCCGGCGACGGACTATCGGGCACCTTCCCAGGCGAGCACCGGCTTGCGCGCCGCCAGCGTTTCGTCGAGCCGCGCGCGGGGCGCGAAGTGCGGTGCCGACTTGAGCGCCGGGTCGCCGTTCTTCGCGCGCAGCGCGATGCTGCGCAATGCGCCGATGAACTGGTCGAGCACCGCCTTGCTCTCGGTCTCGGTCGGTTCGACGAGCATCGCGCCATGGACGACGAGCGGGAAATAGACCGTCATCGGATGATAGCCCTCGTCGATCAGCCCCTTGGCGATGTCGAGCGTCGAGAAGCCTTCGGCGAGCCCCTTGTCGCTGAACAGCGCCTCGTGCATGCACGGGCCCGACGCCGCGAAGGGCGCGTCGAGCACATCGGTCAGGCTGCGCAGCACATAATTGGCGTTGAGCACGGCATCCTCGGCGACCTGCTTCAGCCCGTCGGCACCGTGGCTGAGGATATAGGCCAGCGCGCGCGTGAACATGCCCATCTGGCCGTGGAAGGCGGTCATTCGGCCAAAGGTTTCGGGATGATCCTCGCCCGCGCTTTCCTCTTCGATCAGGCGGAACGCCTGTCCCTGCTGCGTCACGAAGGGCAATGGCGCAAAGGGCGCCAGCGCTTCGGACAAGACCACCGGACCCGAGCCGGGACCGCCGCCGCCGTGCGGCGTCGAAAAGGTCTTGTGCAGATTGATGTGCATCGCGTCGACGCCAAGATCGCCGGGGCGGACGCGGCCGACGATCGCGTTGAAGTTCGCGCCGTCGCAATAGACATAACCGCCCGCGGCATGCACGGCGTCCGAAATCGCCTTCATGTCGCGCTCGAACAGCCCGCAGGTATTGGGATTGGTGATCATCACACCGGCGACGTCGGGACCAAGGCGCGCCTTCAATGCTTCCAGATTGACGCGCCCCTCTTCGGTCGCCGGAATATCCTCGACGGTAAAGCCCGCGAAGGCCGCGGTGGCGGGGTTGGTGCCGTGCGCGCTTTCGGGGACGAGGATGACGCGGCGATCCTCGCCGCGCGCTTCGAGCGCCGCCTTGATGCAGAGAATCCCGCAAAGCTCGCCATGCGCGCCGGCCTTGGGCGACATCGCAACGCTGTGCATGCCGGTGAGCGTCACCAGCCATTCGGCCAGCTCGTGGATCACCGCATAGGCCCCCTGCACCGTCTCCTGCGGCTGCAACGGATGCACGTCGGCAAAGCCGGGCATCCGCGCGACCTTTTCGTTGAGGCGCGGATTATGCTTCATCGTGCAGCTGCCGAGCGGAAAGAGGCCGAGGTCGATCGCATAATTCTGGCGCGACAGGCGGGTGTAGTGGCGCACGGTTTCGGATTCGCTGAGCCCCGGCAAACCGATGGGCTCGCTACGCATGAGCGAACCCAGGTCGGCGGCGGGCGCCGCTTCATCGAAATCGACGCCCGTCGTGCCCGTTCCGCCGATTTCGAAGATCAGCGGCTCCTCGAGCATCAGCGCGCGATTGCCGGTGAAGGTGACATTGTCGTCGGCGCCGCCCGCGACATTCATTTCGGGGCGCCAGCCGGCGCGATTGAGCGCGGTCATGCCAGCACCTCCTTCAGGGCCGTGGCAAAGGCGGCGATATTCCCTTCGGTCACGGTTTCGGTTACAGCAACGACCAAGCCGTTTTCGAGGCCAGTGTTGTCGGGATAAAGGCGGCCGAGCGACACGCCGCCGAGGATGTCCTTTTCGGCCAGCTTGTGCACCACGGGCCGCGCCGCGGTCGGAAGAAGCAGCGTGAATTCGTTGAAAAAGCGGTCGTTCAGCACCGAAACGCCGGGGATCTTCGCAAGTTCGGCGGCGGCGGCCTTCGCACGGCCATGATTGATCGCGGCAAGCCGGCGCAGGCCCGCCTCGCCGAGCAACGTCATATGAATGCTGAAGGCCAGCGCGCAAAGACCTGAGTTCGTGCAGATATTGCTTGTCGCCTTTTCGCGGCGAATATGCTGCTCGCGGGTCGACAGCGTCAGCACGAAGCCGCGCTTGTCATTGGCGTCGACGGTTTCGCCGCAGAGGCGGCCGGGCATCTGGCGGACATATTTGGTCTTGCACGCAAAGAGGCCGACATACGGCCCGCCGAATTGCAGGCCGACGCCGAGCGACTGTCCTTCGCCCACGACGATGTCGGCGCCCATTTCGCCGGGCGACTTGATCAGGCCCAGCGCGACGGGTTCGGTGACGACCGCGATCAGCAGCGCGCCCGCCGTCTGACAGGCTTCGGCGAGCGTCGTCATGTCGTCGATACGCCCGAGGATGTCGGGATATTGGACGACGACGCAGCTCGTTTCCTTGTCGATGCTGGCCGCCAGCGCCGCCCAGTCGGTGCCGGCTTCGAGCGCCGGGTCGCCGTCGACGAGCACATCGCCGGTATATTTGGCCATCGTGCGCGCGACGCTGCGGTAATGCGGGTGGAGGCCGGTCGACAGCAGCGCCTTCGCGCGCTTGGTGACGCGCCGCGCCATGACGATTGCTTCCCAGCAGGCGGTCGAGCCATCGTACATCGACGCATTGGCGACGTCGGTTCCGAGCAGGCGCGCGACCTGCGACTGGAATTCGAACAGCATCTGCAGCGTGCCCTGCGCGATTTCGGGCTGGTACGGCGTATAGGCGGTCAGGAATTCGCCGCGCTGGATCAGATGATCGACACTCGCGGGCACATGGTGGCGATACGCCCCCGCGCCGAGGAAGAAGGGACCGTCGCCTGCCGCGCGATTCCGGCGCGACAGCGTCGCCATATGGCGTTCGACCGCCAGTTCGCTCGCCTGCATCGGCAGGCCTGCGATCGGACCGTCGAGGCGCGCTGCGGCGGGAACGTCGACGAACAGCTCGTCGATCGAAGACGCGCCGATGGTCGCGAGCATCGCCGCGCGGTCATCGGTCGTAAGGGGGAGATAACGCATGAACTACTCCGGAGAAGATTCGGGTTTTGCTGAAAAAAGCTGGGCCGTGTCGGCGAGAGCGCCCGCGAAAACCGCCGGCCCCGCGTGCGTCGTGCGCACCCATGGAGCAAGCCAGATACGAAATCCCGCGTCGCGGACGCGCTGGCAAAAGGCATAATCGTCGGACAGGAGCGCCTGCGTTTCGGGATCGACCAGCGGGCAGAAGAAAGCGGGTTCCAGATCGCCGATGCCGTGCGCCTGGCGTTCGGCTGGATCGGGGCGGTAGACAAGGTCCGGCATCGCGGCGCGCATGCCTTCCAGCACCTCCCGGCGGATCAGCATCATCGCGGTGCCGAGCCGCGACAGTTCGACCAGGTCGGTCATCTTGAAATTCTGGTCGGGATTCAGGAAGTGCAGCGCGAAATCGCCCGCGAAGCGGGCGAGGCCGGCGGGATCATCCTTTGCCAGCCCCAGTTCGACCGCGCGCGCGACATTGCGCCAGTTGATCATCCGTCGCGGATAGGCGCCGCCCAGAACGCCGCACTGCGGATGCGCCTCCATCACGCGGATCAGCGAGAAGACATCGTCCGCCGAAAAATCGATATCGGCGTCGATGAACAGCATATGCGTGCAGTCGCTCGCGAGGAACATCGCGGTCAGCGTGTTGCGCGCGCGCGTGATCGACGGCTGGTACAGGATGAATTCGAACCGGACCGTCATGCCTGCCGCCTGTGCGCGCAGCGCAAGGCCGAGCGCGGCGCGGACATAGGTGCCCTGCGCGCCCTCATAGATCGGCGTCGCCACCATCAGGCGGCAATTGGCGAGTGCGGCGTCGGTCATCTTGTCCCTTCCCCTCCCCGCCCCGGTGCGGGGCGATCGGTTGCGGGTCCCGGCCCTACAGGGCGTCGCAGAAGGCCTTGTACGCGGCAGCGTCCATCAGGCCGTCGAGCTGGCTCTTGTCGCCAAGCGTCATGCGGAAGAACCAGCCTTCGCCTTCGGGATCCGAATTGACGAGCGCGGGATCTTCTTCGAGCTGGCCATTGCCTTCGGTCACGGTGCCGTCGACCGGCGCATATACGTCGCTGGCCGCCTTGACCGATTCGACCACCGCCGCGTCGCCACCCTGCGTCAGTTCGGCGCCGGTATCGGGAACTTCGACGAACACGATATCGCCAAGCTGCCCCTGCGCGAAGTCGGTGATACCGACCGTCGCAACGTCGCCATCGACGTCGATCCACTCATGCTCTTCGGTAAAATAACGCGGCATCGGTCAACCTCCTGTTTTACGAACATATCGATGCGGGACGAACGGCATGGCCGTGACGGTGCAATGGACAAGCTTGCCGCGCACCTCCGCTGCGATCGCGGTGCCGGGGACGGCGTGGTCGCGCGGCACATAACCCATGGCGATCGGCGCGCCGACGCTGGGGGCAAAGCCGCCCGACGTCACGACGCCGATCTCGTCCTCGCCGTCGAACAGCTTGGCGCCCTCGCGCACGGGCAGTTTGCCGTCGACGAGCAGGCCGACGCGTTTGCGGGGTGGGCCGTCTTCGAGATGGCCGAGAATACGCGCGGCGCCGGGGAAATTCTCTTCTTCGCGGCGGCGTTTGCTGACCGCAAAGCCGAGGTCGGCTTCGGCGGGGTCGATCGCCGGGTTGAGGTCGTGGCCATAGAGCGGCAAGCCGGCTTCGAGGCGAAGCGAGTCGCGGGCGCCGAGGCCAATAGGCTTCACCTCTTCCATCGCGCAAAGTGCATCGGCAAAGGCTTCAAGCGCCTCGTTCGGCGCCGAAATCTCGAAGCCATCCTCGCCGGTATAGCCCGAGCGGCTGAGCGCGATCGCGTGGCCGTTCCACGACGCACGCGCCGCCTGCATGAACACCAGATTTGCCGCCTCGGGCACCAGCCGCGCGAGCGCGTCGACCGCCTTCGGCCCCTGCAATGCGAGCAGGCCGTAATCCTCATTATGATTGAGCGTGATGTCGTCGGGCAGGTTTTCGCGAAGATGGCCGATGTCTTCCCATTTCACCGCGCCGTTGACGACGATGCCATATTGGTCGCCTTCGTTGGTGATCATCAGGTCGTCGAGGATGCCGCCGTCGTCACCCAGGAGCAGCGAATAGCGCATGCGGCCGGGTTTCAATGCCGAGATATCGCCCGGAACGAGCGTTTCGAGCGCTTCGGCTACCTTGTCACCCGACAGCGAAAGCTGGCCCATATGGCTGACGTCGAACAGGCCGGCGCTTTCGCGCGTCCAGAGATGTTCGGCCATGATGCCTTCATACTGGATCGGCATCCAGTATCCGGCGAATTCGACCATGCGGCCGCCGTTGGCGCGGTGCCAGGCGTCGAGCGGCAGGGCCGCCGTTTCGATCGGAACTTCGTCATCTTCGCGCATATCGCACACTCCCGTCATTGTTGACACGGCAAGGCGCGGCCCGGTGCCGCGCTGTCGCCATGCCCCCTCTGTCACGGGAACCTGAGAGTTTTCCTCCATATCTCATGGAGTTACCCCTTCGGTGGCTCCGCCAGAAACGGCCGGAGCGCTTTCCAGAGTGTCCGTTCCAGCCTGCGCGGTCCGCTTGACCTGAGAGTTTCCGGGGCGGTTGCTCCTTCGGTGGCGGGGTTGCCCCCGCGCTCTCCCGCGCGGCCGGTCGAATCTCTTGCGAGGCCCGACAGACGCTGCGAGCCTTGGCGCTGCCCCCCGACGGAGTCAATCGGCGAGCGCGCGGATATCGTCGTTTTCGTGGATATGCACGCCCAAGCCACCCTGCCCCGCGAGCCGGACGATCGCGGCGGCGACGCGGTCGCCCGAAATCGAACGGTAGCGGCGGAAGCGGCCGTGGAGCAAAGCGTCGGTGAACGGCGCGGCGACGGTGGCGAGCCCCTCGCCCAGCCGCTGCGGCCCCGGACGGTCGCCGCGCAGCAGGCCGGGGCGGATCAGGTCGAGCCGGTCGAAGCCGAGCGCAATGAGGTCGTCCTCGGTCTCGCCCTTGGTGCGCAGATAGAAATTGCCGCTCTTCGCCGCCGCGCCGACCGAACTGACCGCGATCATATGCGGCGCCCCGCCAGCGCGCGCGGCTCGCGCGCCCGCAAGGACAAGATCGTGATCGACCGCACGAAAGGCGGCCTGCGACCCCGCCTGGCGGATCGTGGTGCCGAGGCAGGAAATGAGGACCGCGGGCTTTTCGGCTGCAATGATATCGCCCCAGCGTTCGGACGGCGCGACCAGCGCCTTGTGATACGGTGCGAGCCCTTCGACCTCGCGGCGTGCGAGGACGGTGACGGGAGCCGATCCGAAACGGGCGATCACCGCGCGGCCGACCATCCCGGTCGCGCCGACGATCAGCGCGTCAGGCATGCGCCAGCGCCGCGGGCACCGCGTCGCGGCCGAAGATTTCGGCATAGCGGTCGATGGCGAAGCGGTCGGTCATGCCCGCGATATAATCGCCGATATGCCGGTTTGTCGCGCATATTTCGCCCGGCAGGCGCGCGGGCCAGTCGCCGCCCATCAGGCGCGGCTCGGCGGCATAGGCCGCAAAGAGGTCGCCGACCACCTTGCTCGCCGCCTCGGCGGCGGCAAGCTGTTCGGGATGGTGATAGAGATTGGCGTACATGAAGCGCTTGAGTTCGCGTTCCTCGGCCGCCAACCCGGCCGAGAAGCCGCCGAGCGTCCGCCCCGCGGCGCGCACTTCCTCGACGCTCGCGACGCCTGCGTCGGCGACGTTCGCAGTCGTCGCGGCGATCACGTCGTTGACCATCACGCCGATCTGATCGCGGACGAGCTCGCGCAGCAGCCGGTCACGCGGCGCACCGGGGAAACGGCCTTCGACGGCGAGGAAATTGGCGGCGACGAAGGGCTGCGCCATCAACTGGTCGAGGTCGAGCAGGCCCGCGCGAAGCCCATCGTCGATATCGTGATTGTCATAGGCGATGTCGTCGGCGATCGCCGCGACCTGCGCTTCGAGACTGGCGCGACTGCCGAGGTCGAGCGCAAAATCGCCGTCGATCTCGGCGAGCGCCCAGCCGGCATTCGTCACCGGTCCATTATGCTTGGCGAGCCCCTCCAATGTTTCCCAGGTCAGGTTGAGCCCGTCGAAGCGCGGATAAGGGCATTCGAGCCGCGCGAGCGTGCGCAGCGTGTGGCCATTATGGTCGAAGCCACCATGCGCTGCCATCGCCGCCTTCAGCGCATCCTCCCCCGCGTGGCCGAAGGGCGGATGGCCGATATCGTGCGCAAGGCACAGCGCTTCGGTCAGGTCCTCGTTGAGCCCCAGCGCACGTGCGATACCGCGGCCGATCTGCGCAACCTCGATGCTATGGGTCAGGCGAACGCGATAATGATCGCCGTCGGGGGCGACGAACACCTGCGTCTTGTGGCGGAGGCGACGAAAGGCGATCGAATGGATGATGCGGTCGCGGTCGCGCTGGAAATCGTCGCGCGGCCCGCGCACGACGCGGCCCTGTTCGACATGAAGGCGCCCCCGGCTATTTTCCGGTCTGCTGGCGCAGGCCGCGACACTCACTTCAACGGCTCGACGATTTCGCCGACCTCGCTATCGAACAGGAAGCCGTCGCCTTCGGCCTTTTTATAGTCGCCGAGCCAATCCTGCGCCGCCTTGCGATTAGGGAACGGCCCGACAAGCAGGCGCCGCGTCTGGCCCCATTCGGCGGTCGACCCGGACTTGCCCTTGAACAGCGCCGCGTTGCGCTTGGCGAAGCGATTATAGTCGAAGGCGATCGCCTTGAGGTTGGCGCCCGTGGCGATCTGCACCCAAGTGCGCGCCGGATTGGCCTTTTTCCTGGCCGCTTCCTCTTTCGCCTTGGCCTCGGCCTCTTCCTTCGCCTTCGCCGCCGCAGCGTCCTTCTCGCGCTTCGCTGCCTCGGCGGCTTCGGCCTTGCGCTTGTCGTCCATCAGCTTCGCGAGCGTTTCGGCGCCGATCGCATTGTCCGATTGCGCCAGTTCTTCGGCCGGAATCTGGATCGAACCGACGATGTCGGCGAGCGAGGCGAGCGGCGCTGCCGCCGCCGGGGCCGACGCGGGCCCTGCGGCGGGCATGTTGGCCGGGGGCACCGAAACGGGGCCATTCTCCACGGGCGCCGGCGCGGCGGCAGCAGGCGCGGCCGCAGGCGGCGTGGTCGAGGCGGCCGGTGTCGTGCGTCCCATGTCGGCGATCGAGAAGCCCGGACCGATCGGCCCCTTGCTGTCGTCGATTGCGGCGCCGATCGGCGTCGGCGTTGCTGCCGCAGGGGGCGGTGCCGCGACCACCCGCGATGCCGCCGGTGGCGGTGCCGGGGTGGCCGACGGCGGGTTTACCGGAGCCGGCGTCGTGGGAGGCGTCGCTGGCGGGCGCGCAGCCACAGCGGCGGGCACGCCAGCCGGCGCGGACGCCGCGACCGGCGGTTTCGCCGCCACCGCGGCTTTGCGCGTTACGGCGACGGGCGCGGGTTTCGGTGTAGGGGTCGCGGCGGGTTGCCGCCTGCTATCCGCGGCGGGACGCCTGGTCGTCGCGGCGGGGGTCGGGGCGGCCGGCGCCGGGGCCACTGCCGCCATCTGCACCGGCTTGCGTTTCGGCCCGAGCTGTCCGTTCGGGAAGCGGCCGAAATGCGCCGCCGCAGCCTGCTGCGCCGGATTGAGCCGATCCATCTGGGTCAGATAGGGTAGGATATTCTGTGCCATCGCCGGCGGCATCGTCGCGTGGACGATCTCGCTCGCTTCCTTGTCGCGGCCGTTCATCGCCAGGATCATGGCGCGGAGCCGCCAGGCGCCGCGATCCTGCGCGCGCAGTTGCGGCGTCAGCATGGCGATCGCGCGGTCGGCATCTCCGCTGATCCCGAGCGACAGGGCATACCGCCGGGTCAATTCGTCGTTGGGGGTGACCGATAGCGCGAGCTGGTAATCGCGCTGCGCCGCATCCTGCTGACCCAGCAGGTCGCGCGCCAGCCCCCGGTCGGCAAGGAACAGGCGTTCGGATGCGCCCATCAATTGCGCCTCGCCGAAATAGTCGAGCGCGCGCGTCGGGTTTTCCAGATGGACCATTGCCGAACCCAGCGCGGCCTTGATCGCGCCGTCGCGCGGGCTTGCCTGTTCGGCCCGAACAAGGAAGCCGAGTGCGGCGCGATAATCCTCAAGGTCGATCGAGGCGCGGCCCGCGTCGAGCAGTGCGCCGGCATCGCTGGCGTTGGCGGCGATGCGCGCGAGCGCCGACGACAGCAGGGTGCGGGCGGTGGTCCGCTTTTCCATCGCGGTCTTCGTCGCCGCATCGGGCGGCCGCGCCTGCATGGCTTGGGCCGGCAAAATCGAGGCGGAGCCCAGCAGCAGCACGCCGAGCGCACGGGCGATCCGCCGCGCGCATCCCGGCTTCGCCGTCGATTTCACCTGCCGCATGGGCAACTCATCCCGATTTCCGGCCTGCCGTGCCCGGCGGGCGACCGTTCGATGCCCTGTTACTGGTTATTCTGGCGTCCCAGGAAGCGCGGGATATCGACCCCGTCTTCCTTGTCGCCCTGTTCGCTTTCGGGCGCAGTCGCCCCGCGCGACAGGCGCGACATGCGCTCGAACAGCGTGCCGCCACCCATGCCGCGCGGCGCGGCGTCGGGTGCCGGCACCGCGTCGGCGGCGGGCGCCGCGCGAAAATCGGCCGCGGGCGCTTCGGGCGCGCCGAGCACCAGTTCGTCGGCCGTATCGTCATAGGTCGCGGCGACCTGCGACAATTCCATCGGCTCTTCCTCGGCCGCGGCGGCCGGGGCTTCCGCCGCATCGCCCAGCGAAAAACCGGGTGCCGGATCATTATCCTGCCGGGCCGGTTCGATCTCCGCGAGCGGCTCTTCTCGGGCTTCGGGTTCGACGGTCTCTTCGGCCACCGGTGCAGGCGCCGCAGCGCGCGCGGGGGCGAAGGAGAAGCTGCGCGTCGCAGGCGCGGCCTGCGCCGCGTCGCCCGTGCCGTCGATGCCGGTTGCAACGACCGAGACGCGAATCTTGCCGTCAAGGCTGTCGTTGAAGGCGCTGCCCCAGATGATGTTGGCGTCGGGATCGACCAGTTCGCGGATATGGTTCGCGGCCTCGTCGACTTCCATCAGGCGCATGTCCTCGCCGCCGGTGATCGAGATGATGACGCCCTTCGCGCCCGCCATCGAAACACCGTCGAGCAAGGGATTGGCGATAGCCTTCTGCGCCGCTTCCAATGCGCGGCCATCGCCTTCGGCTTCGCCAGTGCCCATCATCGCCTTGCCCATTTCGCGCATCACGCTGCGCACGTCGGCAAAGTCGAGGTTGATGAGGCCGGGCATGACCATCAGGTCGGTGATGCCGCGTACGCCCTGCTGCAACACTTCGTCGGCCATGGTGAACGCTTCCTTGAAGGTCGTGTTCGGATTGGCGACGAGGAAGAGATTCTGGTTCGGAATGACGATCAGCGTGTCGACATGATCCTGCAACTCGGAGATGCCCGATTCCGCCGAGCGCATGCGGCGCTGGCCTTCGAAGGTGAAGGGCTTGGTCACGACGCCGACGGTCAAAATGCCACGGTCGCGCGCCGCCTTGGCGATCACCGGGGCCGCGCCGGTGCCCGTGCCCCCGCCCATGCCCGCGGCGATGAAGCACATATGCGCGCCGTTCAGCGCCTCTTCGACCTGCGCGATGCTTTCTTCGGCCGCCGCGCGGCCGACTTCGGGCCGCGAACCCGCGCCCAGCCCCTGGGTGATCTGCGTCCCCAGCTGGATGCGGCGTTCGGCCGGCGATGCGTTCAGCGCCTGCGCGTCGGTGTTGGCGACGACGAAATCGACGCCTTCGACGCGCGAAGCGATCATATTGGCGATGGCATTGCCGCCCGCGCCGCCAACGCCGATCACCGCAATGCGCGGTTTCAGCTCATCGACCTGCGGCGGGCCAATATTGATGCTCATCAATCAGTCTCCCTGCAGCGGCGAACCGGTGCCGCTTCCCTCACCATGCGACCCAGACGGACGGTGGTCCTGCCGTCCGGATCCTAGTCACCGCATTGCACTATTGTGACTTCGGAATCACCCAAAAAATTAACCTTTTTGCCGTTGCGGCAACTAAAAACTGCTTTTCAACGCGGCCATCAACCGGTGAAGGATCGAGGTCCCCGCCGGCTTGTACACATCCTGTGCCATCATCGGCAGGTCGCGCAGGTCGACGGGGTCCGACGCGGCATAGAGAACCAGACCGGCGAGCGTCGCGAAAGCGGGGCCGCTATGCGCATCGGGCAGGCCGTGCAAGCCGCGCGGTCGTCCGACGCGCGCCGCGCGTCCCAGCGCGACCTGCGTGTAATCGGCAATGCCCTTGAGGTCGGCGCCGCCGCCGACAAGCACCACCTGGCGCCCGATCGGTCCGACGAAATGCAGGTCCTTGAGCGTCCGGCCGATCTCGCCCATCATCGCGTCGAGGCGCTGGCGTATCACGGTGACGAGCTGTGCCCGGGTGATGCGCGGGGAATCGCTGCCCGACGGGGCGCCGGGTTCGAGCTCGATGATCTCGTTATTGTCGCGCGGGCTCGCCGATGCCGAGCCGTAGAAGCTCTGCAAGCGCTGCGCCTGGCTGCGACGGATGCCAAAGGCCGAGGCGATATCGTCCGTGATATCGCTGGCGCCGAACGGCAGCGACGCCATTTCGACCAGCATGCCGCCCGCATAGAGCGAGACGGTGGTGACCGCAGCGCCGATTTCGACGAGCGCGACGCCAAGATCGCGTTCCTCATCGGAAAGACAGGCCAGCCCCGCCGCGATCGGCGAGGCGACGACGGCGTTGACGTCGAGATGCGCCTGGCGGACCGCGGCTTCCAGATTCCGCACCGGCGCGCCGTCGGCCATGATGATATGGATGTCGACGCCGAGCCGGTCGGCGTGGAGGCCGATCGGGTTCTTGACCCCGTTGAGGCCGTCGAGGGTGTAGAGCGCCGGCTGGGCGTGGAGGATCATCCGGCCTTCGGGATCGATCCCGGCGCGACCGGCGGCGAGCAGGTCGTCGATATCCTCCTGCTCGATCCGGTGGCCGCCGAGTTCGCTCTCGATCGGCGCGACGTCGCTCAATAGCCCGCCCGCCGAAAAGCTGACCCATACATCGTCGATATTGAGTCCGGCGATGCGTTCGGCCTGTTCGATCGCTTCGCGCACGACATGTTCGGTCTGTTCCATGTCGGCGACATAGCCGCGCTGGACGCCGCGGCTTTCGCGTTGGCCGGTGCCGAGTACATGGAGCTGGCCGTCGGCGGTCTGCCCCGCAATCAGCGCGCACACCTTCCACGACCCGACATCCAGCGCGGTGAATATCTTTTCGATGCGTGGCGGCGCCATCGTGCTAGCCCTCGTTCGACTGGCGGGCGGCGACCGCATCCGCCGCCGCACGCGCATCGTCGAGTTTGGCGGGCGCCACCTGCCCCTCGTGCGGCAGGCGCAGCACGAAACGGTCGGGATCGCGCATGTCGAAGCGCAAAATGCCGCGGCCGAGCAGCCGGTTGGCGCCGTCCATATGCGCGAATTTGGCGAGCGCGGCCTTTGCCTGCACCTCGCCTTCGGGCAGCGACAGCGTTTCGCCGCTGCGGAAACGCAGGTCCCAGCGGCGATTGCCGACCCAGGTCGCGCCCGCGAGCAATTCCTTGAGGCTGTTCGCTTCGGCGAGCAGGCGGTCGAGGTCTTGCGAGCGCTGGTTGGCGTTCGGCCCGATGACGAGCGGCAGGTCGGGCATCGTGGCGACGGTGACGGGTTCGAGGACGACACCCTTTTCGTCGATCAACGACAGCTTGCCCGAATGCTGCCAGATCGCGGCCGGGGTGCGTTCGACAATGTCGACGACAAGCGTGTCGGGCAGGCGGCGCGACACGCGCGCATCCTTGATCCAGCCATATTTCATCAGGTCGCCGCGCACATCCTCGAGGTCGACCGCCGCCATCGAGCGGTCCTTCTGCGCGAGCGCGATGTCATAGACTTTCAGCCGATCGATGCGGTCGGCGCCGACGACCTCGACCTTCTTGACCTGAAAACCCGCGCGGCCCACCGCCTGCGCATATTCTTCATGGATCTTTGCCGTCACGCCGGTCGCGTGCGCCGCGATGGCGACGACCGCGCACAGGCCGAGCCCCACCGTCCAGTTCGCGATTTTCTGAAGCCGCTGCGGGCTGACCGGCAGCGCGTTGATGATCGCGTCGAGCCGCGACTGCTGGACCTTGCGCCGTTTCTTCGGCGCGCGAGCGGGCCGCCGCGGCGGCGCCTTCCCGCGCTTGATCTGGGTCTTGCTCATAATAACGCTTCCCCCACGATGCGTTCGACGAGTTCGGCATAATCCATGCCGACGGCGCGCGCCTGTTCGGGCACCAGGCTAAGCGGCGTCATGCCGGGCTGGGTGTTGACCTCGAGCAGGAAGATGCCCGCGAGGCCATGTTCGTCGTCCCAGCGAAAGTCCGAACGCGACGCACCCTTGCAGCCGAGCAGGCGGTGCGATTGCAGCGCCAGATCCTTCATCCGCTGCGCGACGTCATCGGGGACGTCGGCGGGGCAGACATGCTCCGTCAAACCCTCGGTATATTTGGCATCATAATCGTAGAAACCCGACTTCACGCGCAGCTCGGTGACCGCGAGCGCCTGGTCGCCGAGCACCGCCACCGTCAACTCGCGCCCCTTGATGAAGGGTTCGGCGAGCAGGCGGTCGAACTCCTGCCACGGCCCCACCGCCTCGCGCGCGATCGGGTTGCCGTAATTGCTGTCGTCCTTGACGATCGCGACGCCGACCGACGATCCTTCGTTGACGGGCTTCAGCACATAGGGACGCGGCAACGGGTCGACTGAAAACAGGCTTTCGCTGTCGACCATCGTCCCCGTCGGCATGGGCACACCATGCGGCACCAGCGCCTGCTTCGTCAATTCCTTGTCGATCGCGATCACCGAGGTGACCAGCCCGCTGTGCGTATATTTCAGGCCCATCAGGTCGAGCATGCCCTGCACCGTCCCGTCCTCGCCCGGGACACCGTGAAGCGCATTGAACACAACATCGGGCTTCGCCTCGGCCAGCCGCAGCGCGACGTCGCGGTCCATGTCGATCCGCGTCACCCGATGCCCGCGCGATTCGAGCGCGTCCGCAACGCCATTGCCGCTCATCAGCGACACCTCGCGTTCGGCCGACCAGCCGCCCATCAGGACGGCGACATGCCACGGACCCCGGCTCACTTCGCCACTCCCACGCGCTGAATCTCCCACTGCAGTTCGATGCCGCTCTTCGCCTTCACCCGGCGGCGGACTTCCTCGCCGAGCGCCTCGATGTCGGCGCTCGTCGCCTGACCGGTGTTGATGAGGAAATTCGTGTGCTTCTCGCTGACCAGCGCGCCGCCGACCGCGAAGCCGCGGCAACCGGCCTCGTCGACGAGAGCCCAAGCCTTGTGCCCGTCGGGATTCTTGAAGGTCGATCCGCCCGTCTTCGAACGCAAAGGCTGCGACGCCTCGCGGCTCGCCGAGATGCGGTCCATTTCGGCCTGGATCGTCGCGGGCTCGCCGGGGCGACCGCGGAAGGTGGCGCCGATCACCACGGCGCCCTCGGGCAATTCGCTGTGGCGATAGGTGTAGCCCAAGTCGGCGAGTGCCAGCGTCCGCCGTTCACCCGAACGCAGCACGACGTCGCAATCGATCAATATATCCTTGACCTCGCCGCCATAGGCGCCGCCGTTCATGCGCACGAAACCGCCGACGGTGCCGGGGATCGAGCGCAGGAATTCCATGCCCGCGATGCCTGCGTCGCGCGCCGTCGAGGAAACGAGGATGCCCGACGCGCCGCCGCCGCAGCGCAGCATCGTCGCGTCGATCGCCTCGACCATGGCGAAAGCCTTGCCCAGCCGGACGACGACGCCGGGAAAGCCGCCGTCGCGGACGATCAGGTTCGATCCGAGCCCGAGTGCCATCACCGGGATTGCGAGATCGAGGTCGCGCAGGAAATCGGCGAGGTCGCCCGCGTCCTTGGGCTCGAACAGCCAGTCGGCGGGCCCGCCCGACTTGAACCAGACAAGCGGCGCCAGCGGCGCGTTGGCGGTCAGTTTGCCGCGCACGGCAGGGAGGGTTTCGGCAGCGCTCATGCCGCCTCCACCGCTGCCGCCAGACCCGCCGCCATCTTGGTAATATCGCCCGCGCCGAGGCAGATGATCACGTCGCCCGCGCCAAGTTCGCCCGCCCCGATGCTCGCGGCGAGGCTCGCGGCAAGCGCATCGGCGTCGGCGACGGTCGAGGCATGGCGATGCCCGCGATCGCGCAACCCCTGCGCCAGCGCGTCCGACGACACGCCCTCGATCGCACTCTCGCCCGCGGCATAGACGGGCAGCGCGAGCACCATGTCGGCGTCGTTAAACGCCTGCTGGAAATCGTCCATATGATCGCGGAGTCGTGTGAAGCGGTGCGGCTGCACGACACCGACGACGCGCCCGGCGCCGACGCCCTCGCGCGCCGCCGATAACACGGCACGAATTTCGACCGGGTGGTGGGCGTAATCGTCGATCACCGTGACGACGCCGCCGTCGACCGCAATCTCGCCGACCTTGGTGAAGCGGCGTTTGACCCCGGCGAAGCCGTTGAAGCCCGATGCGATCTTCTCGTCCGAAACGCCCATGTGCAGCGCCACAGCAATCGCCGCGAGCGCATTCTGGACATTGTGCCGCCCCGACATCGGCAAATGGATGCCCTCGATCGTCCGGCTGTTGCCGTCGCGGTCGCGCACGACGACGTCGAAGTGGTTGCCGTCGGGGCCGGGCGTCACATTGGTGCCGCGCACGTCGGCCTGCGCCGAGAAGCCGTAGGTCACGATGCGCCGGTCGCGGATGCGCGGGATGATCGCCTGCACCTCGGGATGGTCGAGGCAGAGCATCGCCGCGCCATAGAAGGGCACATTCTCGATGAACTCGACGAAGGCGTCCTTGATCGCGTCGAAACTGCCATAATGGTCGAGATGTTCGGGATCGATGTTGGTGACGACCGCGATCGTGCCGTCGAGGCGCAGGAAGCTGCCGTCGCTCTCGTCGGCCTCGACCACCATCCAGTCGCTGGCGCCGAGGCGCGCGTTCGAGCCGTAATTGTTGATGATGCCGCCATTGATCACGGTCGGGTCGATGCCGCCCGCGTCGAGCAAGGCGGCGACGAGGCTGGTCGTCGTCGTCTTGCCGTGCGTGCCGGCGATCGCGACGGTCGATTTGAGGCGCATCAGCTCGGCGAGCATTTCGGCGCGGCGGACGAGCGGGATGCGGTGCGCGAGCGCGGCCTCGACTTCGGGATTGCCGCGCTTGACCGCGGTCGAGGTGACGACGACCGCGACGCCATCGACGTTCGACGCCTCATGCCCGATCGCAACCTTGATCCCGCGCCCCCGCAAGCCTTCGACGACATAGGAGTCGGCAATGTCGCTGCCCTGCACCCGATAGCCCAGATTGTGCATCACTTCGGCGATGCCCGACATGCCGATGCCGCCGATGCCGATGAAATGGATGGTGCCGATGTCGGTCGCAACGCCGCGCATCATTTGTCTCCCGTGCGGGCCGAGGCCATGCCGCTTGCGGCGGCACGCTGGCCCGACGGGGCACCGACGCGGATGACATCCATCATCGGCGGCGCGACGAGCGATTCGACGAGGTCGGCCAGGTCGCGCGTTGCGTCAGGCAGGCCGCAACCTGCCGCTCGCTCGGCCGCTTCTTCGATCGCGCCGGGCTCGAGCGCCATCCGCTGGATATGCTTCGCCACCTCGGCGGGCGTGAAATCGGGCTGCTGGAACGCAATCGCCCCGCCCGCTTCGACAAGATCGACGACATTATAGGTCTGGTGATCGTCCATGGCGTGCGGATAGGGCACGAAGATCGCCGGGCGACCCGCGCAGGCGAGTTCGGCGACGGTCGATGCGCCCGCGCGCGCGATCACCATATGCGCCCAGCGCAAACGCTCGGGGAAATCCTTGATATAGGGCGCGCATTCGGCGGCAACGCCCAGCTCGGCATATCTGGCACGCACCGCTTCGATATCATCCTCGCGGCATTGCTGGACGACCTGCAACCGGTCGAGCAGCGCGCGCGGCAGCATCGCGATCGCGGCGGGGACCACGTCGCTTAGCACCGTGGCGCCGAGGCTGCCTCCGACGACGAGCAAGCGAAAGATGCCGTCCTCGGGCAAGGGCGGGAAACCGTCTTCGCGGATCGCGACGATCTCGTCGCGCACCGGGTTGCCGGTGATATGTTTTTTGAGTTCGTGTCCGGCGGGATAGCGCTGGATATTATGGTATGCGACCGCGACCGCATCGACGCGCGGCGCCATCATCCGGTTGACGCGGCCAAGCACGGCGTTCTGTTCGTGGAGCACGCGCGGCCGTTTCGTCGCGCCCGCCGCGAGCAGGCTGGGCAGCGACGGATAGCCGCCGAAACCGACGACGACCGCGGGATCGAATTCGTCGATCAGGTCGATCGCCATGCGGCGCCCCTTGCGAATCGCGAGCGCCGCCTTCAGCCAGCCGACGGGGCCGCCGTGGATCCGGCCCGCGGGAAGGACATGCGTTTCCATCTCGGCGGGCGCGCCCGGAATCTTCAGCCCGCGGTCGTCGCTGACCAGCGCGACGCGGTGGCCGCGCGCGATCAACTCGCTCGCGAGGGCGTAAGCGGGCAGCATATGTCCCCCCGTCCCGCCGGCGGCGAGAAGGAAGTGGCGGGTTGCGGTCATTTCTTGTTCCAGTTTCGGGTCATCGATACCCGAGCGGCATAGGGGTTTCGCCGGGTCAGCGACAAGAGCAAACCCATGCCGATCGACAGCGCGATGAAGGACGAGCCGCCATAGCTGATGAAGGGCAAGGTCATCCCTTTCGACGGAAAGATTTGCGTGTTCACCGCCATGTTGATCACCGCCTGGCCGCCGAACTGCGCGATCAGCCCCGCGACGGCCAGGATCAGGAAGCTGTCTTCCTCGTCGAGCAGGCGGACGAGGACGCGCACGATGATCGCAAGATAGAGGATCGCGATCGCGATGCACGCGATCATCCCGAATTCTTCGCCGATGACCGAGAAGATATAGTCGGTGTGCGCTTCGGGCAGCTGGAATTTGGCGAGCCCCGCGCCGGGACCAGTGCCGATCAGCCCGCCCGCGGTCAGCGTTGCATGCGCCTTATCGACCTGGAAGCTGTCGCCTTCGGCAAACAGCCAGATGTTGATGCGCTGCTGCGCGACCGGGTAGAAGAAATAGGCAAGGATGATCCCCGCGACGCCCGAACCCGCGAGCATGCCCATGATCCGCATCGACAGGCCGGCGACGAGCACGAGCACGAACCAGGTTGCGGCGAAGATGATCGTCTGCCCAAGGTCGGGCTGGCTCATCAGCAGCAGCGCGATGACGCCGGTGAGCGCGGCGGCGAGCGGCACGACGGGCAGGCTCTGGTCGTGCAGGCGCAGCGACAATATCCACGCGAGCGACACCGCGAAGAAGGGTTTCAGAAATTCCGACGGCTGAAGCCGGAACACGCCGCTGCCAAGCCAGCGCTGCGCGCCGTTCACCGAGGTACCGACGAGCGGCACCAGGAAGAGGAGCGCCAGGAAAAGGATCGTGCCGTAAATCGCGAAGCGGCGGGCCTGCGGCTTGGGCAGCATCGATACCATCAGCATCACCGGCACGCCGACGACCACCCACATCAGCTGGCGGTAAAAATAATAGAGCGGGTCGAGCGAAGCGGTCGTGGTCGACAGTTTCTGCGCCGCAACGGGCGACGCCGCCGCGACCGCGACCAGCCCGACCGCGACGAGGATCGAAACGAGCAGCAGCAGCACGCGATCGATTTCCCAGAACCACAGGCCCAGCGGCGTGCGGTCGGCGCGGCTGAGGCGCGGGCCGCGGCGTTTGGTCGTGCGCGTCGTGGCGATCACCGGGCGTTCGTTTGCGGTGTCCATATTGTCCATCCCCCCGCTCATGTCCCGAATCCCGAATTCAAAACGCCCCGCCCTCTTCCCGCTCGCATCGAGCGAAGTCGAGATGCGCCGAAGGCGTGGACGACCGATAGGCGTCTCGACTTCGTCGAACGCGAACGGAGATTGGGTGCCATCATATGCCAAGCGCCTGTACGAGCGTGCGGAACGCATCGCCGCGCTGTTCATAATCCTTATACTGGTCGAACGAGGCGCAGGCGGGCGACAGCAGGACGATGTCACCCGGCCTCGCCGCTGCCGCCGCCTGTTTCACCGCCGTCGCCATGTCCCCCGAACGCTCCACCGCGATCGCATCGCCGATCTCGGTCGCGAAGTCTTCCATCGCCTCGCCGATCAGATAGGCGCGTTTGACATGGCCGAACCAGGGCCGGCACGCGGCCAGCCCGTCGCCCTTTGCCTGTCCGCCGGCGATCCAGTGGATACGCTGGTCCGGCGCCGGCGGGAATGCCGCCAGCGCCGGTGCAGCGGAAGCCGCGTTGGTGGCCTTGCTGTCATTGTACCAGCGGACACCATCGGCTTCGCCGACCAATTCCATGCGGTGCGGCAGCGACGTGTAGGTCGCGAGGCCGCGTTCGATCTGCTCGTCGTCCAGCCCCAGGACACGGCACACCGCGATCGCGCAGACGGCATTCTGCGCATTGTGCGGCCCTTGCAACGCGGGCCAGCGCGCTTGATCGGGGGGATCGATATCCTTTGCCGAGACGCGATGGAGCCGATGATTGATGCGCCCCGCGATCATCTTCGACGGGTCGTCGTCGACCGCGACGATCGCGACTTGGTCGCGGTGCTGGAGGCTGAACAGGCGCGCCTTCGACGCGGCATAGCCGGCGAAGCCGTCGTAGCGGTCGAGATGGTCGGGGCTGATGTTGGTGAGCACCGCGATGTCGCAGGCAAGGCTGTGCGCGAGGTCGATCTGGTAACTCGACAGTTCGAGCACATAGACGCCATGTTCGGGAAGCGGATCGCGCGACAGGATCGGCAGGCCGATGTTGCCACCCATCAGCGCCGGGATACCGGCGCTTTCGAGCATATGGGCGACGAGTGCGGTCACGGTCGACTTGCCGTTGGTGCCGGTGATGCCGACGACCTTGTGCGGCGGCAGTTCGCCCCGCGCCTCGGCAAAGAGTTCGATGTCGCCGATGACCGGGACATGGGCATCCTTGGCGTGCGCGGCGATCGGATGCCGGTTCAGCGGCACGCCGGGAGAGACGACGACCCCCGCGAAGCCGACAAGGTCGATTTCGAGCGGATCGCCGATATCGGCGCCGAGCGCCATCGCGTCGTCGCGCGCGCCCTCGCGATCGTCCCACGCCGTGACCCCCGCGCCGCTCGCAATCAACGCCTCGACCGTCGCGAGCCCCGAGCGCGCCAGTCCCAGCACCGCATAGCGGCGGCCAGCAAAGGCGCGCGAGGTGATCACCGCAGCTTCAAGGTCGCGAGCCCTGCCAGCGCGAGGACGATCGAGACGATCCAGAAACGGATGACGACGGTCGATTCGGGCCAGCCCAATTGCTCGAAATGATGGTGGATCGGCGCCATGCGAAAGACGCGCTTGCCGGTGCGCTTGTACCAGAAGACCTGGATGATCACCGACAGCGCCTCGACCACGAACAGCCCGCCGACAAGGACGAGGACCAGCTCATGCTGCGCGGTCACCGCGATCGTCGCGAGCGCGCCGCCGAGCGCAAGGCTGCCCGTATCGCCCATGAAGACGGCGGCGGGGGGCGCATTGAACCACAGGAAGGCAAGGCAGGCGCCGATGATCGCGGCGGCGAACACCGCCAGCTCGCCCGCGCCGGGAACGTGCGGGATGCCCAGATATTCGGCGAATTTCACGTTGCCCGACAGATAGACGATGACGAGGAAGGTCAGGCTGGCGATGATCACCGGAAAAGTCGCGAGGCCGTCGAGCCCGTCGGTCAGGTTCACCGCGTTGCCGAAGCCGACGATCAATATCATCGCGAACACATAATAGAGCGGTCCCAAAGGAATCACGATGCCGCTGAAGAAGGGCAGGTAAAGGTCGGTGCCGGTGCGCGAGACGATCAGCAGCACCGCGACGCCCGCGATCAGGAATTCGACGAGCAGGCGCACACGCCCGGGAATGCCGCGATGGCTGGCCTTGGTCACCTTGTCGAGATCGTCGAGGAAGCCGACCGCGGCAAAGCCGCCGGTGACGAAAATGCACGCCCACACGAAACGGTTGGACAAATCCATCCACAACAGTGCGGAGATCATCAGCGAAATGAGGATCATCAACCCCCCCATCGTCGGCGTGCCCTTTTTCGCCAGGTGGCTTTGCGGGCCGTCGTCGCGGATCGGCTGCCCCTTCCCCTGCCGCATGCGCAGCATCAGGATGAAGCGCGGCCCGATCCACAGACCGAGGATCAGCGCGGTCGCAACCGCAGCGCCCGAACGGAAGCTCAGATAGCGAATGAGGTTGAGCGCCCCCGGAAAGCCAAGCCATTCCGCCAGCCAGTATAACATCAATATTCCCCGCTCATCAGCGCCGTAACGACATGCGACAGGCCGACGCTGTTCGACCCCTTGACCAGCACGGCGTCGCCCGGACGGATCACGTCCTTGAGCCGCGCCGTCGCGGCCGAGTGGGCGGGCACATGCTCGAAATCGATGCGCCCCTCAAGCGCTTTGGCGAGCGGCGCCATCTCGTCGCCGACAAGCAGGGCGAATTGCACCCTCGCCGCGACGAGCGGAGCCGCGAGACCCGCGTGATAGGCTTCGCTGCCGGGCCCCAGTTCCTTCATCGCCCCCAGAATCGCGATCTTGCGGTCCGCGGATTCGGTGCCGAGCTGGCCAATGGTGGCCGCCATCGACGCAGGGTTGGCATTATAGCTTTCGTCGATGACGAGGATATGGCCGCCGGGCACCGCGACGCGGTGGCGCGCGCCGCGACCGGCAAGCCCGCCCATTTCGGCGAAGGCCAGGCCCGCCGCCGGCAGGTCGCCGCCAACCGCCTTCACCGCGGCAAGCACCGCAAGCGAATTGGCGACCCAGTGCGCGCCGCCCTGTGCGATCGTAAAGCAGAGCAGCGAATCCTGTACCTGCGCGGTGACGAGCGAGCCGCCCTGCCCGTCGGGCAGCCAGTCGGCCGCGCGCACGTCGGCGCCCTCATTCAGCCCGAAGCTGACGATATGGGCCGCATGGCGTTCGGCCTTGGCGCGGAGGCGCCCGTAATGCGGGCTGTCGAATGGCACGATCGCAGTGCCGCCGGGTTCCAGCCCTTCGAAAATCTCGCCCTTGGCATCGGCGATCGCTTCTTCGCTGCCGAAAAATTCCATGTGCGCGGGCGCGATGGTGGTGACGATGGCAACGTGCGGCCGCACGATGCGCGTCAGCCCCGCGAGTTCGCCGGCATGGTTCATCCCCATTTCGAAGATGCCATAATCGGCGGTCGAGGGCATGCGCGCGAGGCTGAGCGGCACCCCAACATGGTTGTTGTAACTTTTGACCGACCGGTGCGCCTTGCCGGGGCGAAAGCGGTCGAGCGCCGCGAACAGCGCCTCCTTCGTCCCCGTCTTGCCTGCCGAGCCGGTGACGCCGATGATGCGGCCATGGCTGCGCGCGCGCGCTGCGATGCCGAGCGCGTTCAGCGCGTCGGCGCTGTTGGCGACGCGCACGTGCGGATGGTCGATCGCGGTTTCGCACACGATCCCGGCGGCACCGGCGGCAATCGCCTTATCGATGAAGGCGTGGCCGTCGGCGACCTCGCCCTTCATCGCGATGAACAGATCTCCTTTCGTCACTTCGCGCGAGTCGAAAGCGACCCCCTGCAGGGTGAAGTCGGCGCTTGCGGTGCCCCCCGTGGCAGCAGCGATGGCGCGCGCGGTCCACAGCGGGTTCATGCTGCCTCCTCGCGCGCGACGGTCACATCGTCGAAGGGGATGACGCGCATCGCATCGCCCCGGCCGACGATCTGGCCCTGCTCGTGTCCCTTGCCCGCGATGCAGACGATATCGCCTGCGCCGGCGGCGGCGATGGCGGCGGAGATCGCCGCGCGGCGGTCGCCGATCACCTCTGCCCCGGGCGCGGCAGCGGCGATGGCGTTACGGATGGCAACGGGATCTTCGCCGCGCGGATTGTCGTCGGTGATAAACAGCAAATCGGCCTTGGTCGCCGCGATCTTGCCCATTTCGGGGCGCTTCGCCTGATCGCGGTCGCCGCCCGCGCCGAAAACGAGGATCAGCCGGCCGCTCGCATGCGGGCGCAGCGCGTCGAGCGCGGCCTCGATCGCATCGGGCGTATGGGCATAATCGACATAGACGGGCGCGCCCGTCCGGGCGATCGCCGCGCGTTCGAGCCGGCCGCGTACCGGCTGGAGCCGCGCGAGATTGCCGAGCGTGTGCGCGACATCGCCGCCGGTCGCGATCACAAGGCCCGCGGACACGAGCGCGTTGGAGACCTGATAAGCGCCAATCAGCGGCAGATTCACTTTTTGCGTGAGGTCGCCAGCTGCGATGACGAGCGATTGGCCAAGTTGGGTCGGCTCCCGCGAAACGAGACGCAGCGCTTCCCCGCCGGCACCGACGGTCAGCAGCCGGTGGCCGCGCGTCCGAACCGCAGCGATTACCGGCGCAGAATATTCGTCGTCGGCCCAGACGACGGCTGTCCCACCGGGTTCGAGCACCTCCGAAAAGAGCCGCAACTTGGCGGCGAGATAGGCCTCCATCGTGCCATGATAATCGAGATGATCGTGACTCAAATTGGTGAAAGCGGCCGCCTTCACCGGCAGCCCCTCGGTTCGATACTGATCGAGCCCATGACTGGAGGCCTCGAACGCAGCGTGGGTCATCCCTTCGGCGGCAAGCCCCGACATGTTCGACAGAAAGGTGACGATATCGGGGGTGGTGAGGCCCGTCGAGGCGCTGTCCTGCGACGTCGTGATACCGAGCGTACCGATCGACGCGGCGTTGAACCCCGCCATCCGCCACAGCTGCCGCGTCATTTCGACGGTCGACGTCTTGCCGTTGGTGCCCGTCACCGCAACGCAGGTTGCGGGAAAGCGGTGAAAAAAACGCGCAGCGATATGTGCAAAGGCGCGGCGCGGATTGGCGTCGGCTATGTGCACGGCACCCGCCACTTTCGCTTCCGGGCGCGCGACCACCGCGACCGCGCCTGCCTCGACCGCTGGGGCAATGAAATCCTCGCCGTTGAATTTTTCGCCGGCAAAGGCGCCGAAGATGGTGCCCGGCGCGACCTTGCGATGGTCGATCGCGAGTCCCGTCACAACGGGATCGCTGCCCTCCAGCGCCTGATCCTCGAGCAGCGCGGCGAGACGCATCAGTGCGCTTCCTCGCCTTTACGCAGCAGCGGGGTCAGTTCGGACACGTCGACATCGCGACTTTCGTCGGGAAACACGCCGAGCATCGGGCCGGCGCGCGTCACGACCTTGCGCACCACCGGCGCCGCGGTCCAGCCCGCCGTGCGCTGCCCCGAGCTATAGGCATTGCCCTTGGGCTCGTCGATCATCACGAGCACGACATAGCGCGGATTGTCCATCGGGAAAGCCGCCGCGAAGGTCGAAACGAGCGAATGGCGGCGATAGCCGCCCGCCCCGGGCTTTTCGGCGGACCCGGTCTTCCCGCCGACGCGGAAACCCGGAGCATCGGCCTGCTTCCCAGTGCCGTCGGAAACGATCAGGCGAAGGAGCTGGCGCATCCGCGCGCTGGTCGCCGCCTTGAACACCCGGCGCCCCTGCGGCGGCGCCTTGTCGCCGAGCCTCAGCATCGTTGCGGGACGATAGATGCCGCCGTTGACGAGCGCAGCGTATGCGCTGGCGAGGTGGAGCGGCGTCACCGCGATGCCGTGACCATAGCTGGTCGTCATCGTCGTGACCCGGCCCCAGTTTTTCGGCCAGAGCGGAAAGGCGCGCTCCTTGAGGTCGATTTGCGCCCGCTTGTCGAAATCGAGATTGCGAAAGAGCCGTTCCAGATTTTCACGGCCGAGTTCGTCGGCGATGCGCGCGGTCGCGATGTTCGAACTTTCGATCAGCGTTTCAGGCACATTGTACCAGCGACCCGGATGGCTGTCGCGGATGCGAAAACCCGCGATCGGCAGCGGCGCCGTCGCGTCATAGCGACGCGCCATGTTGGTCACCACGCCGTCGTCGATCGCGGCGCCGATCGACAGCGGCTTGAAGGTCGAGCCGAGTTCATAGAGATTGTAGGTGACCGAGTTGCGGCGCGTCGTCGGGTCGCTGCCCGCGAGCTTGTTCGGATTGAAGGTCGGGAGCGAGGTCATTGCCGCGACTTCGCCCGTATGGACATCGAGAATCACGCCGGCGCCGCCGATTGCCTCGAGGTTGGCGACCGCGGCGCTTAATTCGCTTTCGAGCACGCCCTGCACGCGCGCGTCGATTGACAGTGTGAGCGGATCGCCGCGCGTCGCCTTGTCGATCAGGCGCTGGTCGAAAGCCCCCTCCACGCCGGTGACGCCATGGCCTTCGGCGTTGGTAAAGCCGAGCACATGTGCGGCAAGCGTCGACTGCGGATAGAGGCGCTCCTTTTCACGCGGGAAATCGAAACCAACGTCGCCGATCGCGTTCACCGCCGCGACCTGGTCGGGCAGCGCACGACGGCGGATATAGGTCGGACGCGGCCCGCTCAGTCTGGCGAGCAGATCCTCGCGCGGTGTGTCGGGAAAAATCTTGTGCAATTCGTCGGCCAGATATTGCCGGTCGTTGAGCAGTTTCGAGGGGACCACGCGGATCGAATAGCCATCGATCGTCCGTGCGAGCGGAACACCGTTGCGATCGACGATATCGGCGCGTGCGGGAACGAAAGCCGTGGCGGCGCGATTGCCTGCCGCCGTATCGAACAGCGCAAAATAGAGAAGGCGGACCGACACAACCAAAAAGGCCGCCGCGAACAGCAGCATCAAGATCATCAAACGCTGCTGCGCGGTCAGCAATATCTGCTGCCGCACACCAGCGGTACGAACCCGGGTCGGACGGACGACCAGCGTGTTCATCGGCCGGACGCTCCTCCCGCCGCCTCGGCCGCCGCCGCGCGCTTGAGGTCGGCGAGCGTGGATTCGGCGAGCAATTGATCTTCGATCATCCTGAGCTGTTCGCGGCGGCGCGTCGGTGCCATGCGCAGTGGGGTATCGCTGCGGATCGCGCTTTCGGCCTGCGCCAGCACGACGGACTTGGCGGCGGGCTTCGCGACCGACGGCTTTTCCGCTTCGACGAGAGGCGCGGCGGGCGTACCGACGGGCGAGACCATCGCCATTAGCACCGGCGCAACCTCGTTCGCGCCGCTCGCGCGCGGCAGCCGGTCGAGCGAGGCGAGCTGGCGCTCGTTCGCCAGATATTGCCCGGCGTCGGGCGCCGAATAGCCGAAGGTGTCGGCGTTCCACTGTTCGAGCTGGCGCATCGAGGCGCGGACCGCGAGTTCGGATTCGAGATAACGGATATTGTCGCGCGTCCGGACGATGTCGCGCTCGATACGCGTCAACTCGCTGCGCGTCGCCGCGACCTTCAGCGACACGGGATAAAGCATCATTGCAAAGATGAGCACGAGCAGGACCAGGCCGATCCCCTGGAGCTTGCGGGCCGCCATCAGCATGACATTGCCTCCTTGCCTGACTTGTCTTGGGCTGAATGCGCTGGCGCCGCCGTGCGAACCGCACTGCGCAGCGTCGCCGAACGCGCGCGCGGATTGCGCGCCTCTTCTTCCTTGCCCGGCCGCACCTTGCGCGCCGGTGTCTCGAAAGTTGCGGCCCGCGCCTGAGAGGTGGGCGCGGGCCGGTGGCGCGAACCGGCGGCATCGCCTCCGCTGCGTTCGCGCAGGAAATTTTTCACGATCCGGTCCTCGGTACTGTGAAAGCTGACCACGGCAAGGCGACCGCCCGGACGCAGCACGCGTTCTGCGGCATTGAGCCCCGCGACCAACTCGTCGAGTTCCGAATTGATATGGATACGGATCGCCTGGAAGCTTTTGGTCGACGGATCCTTGGGCGCGCCGGGCGGGTGGCGCAGCGCCTTGCGGATCACGCTCGCGAGTTCGGCGGTACGCGTCAGCGGACGCGCGGCGATGATCGCGCGGGCGACCCGGCGCGACTGGCGTTCGTCGCCATAGTGGAAAAGCACGTCGGCAATCTCGGCCTCGTCCGCGCGGTTCAGCCAGTCGGCGGCACTCTCGCCGTCCTGCGCCATGCGCATGTCGAGCGGGCCGTCTTTCTGGAAGGAAAAGCCGCGTTCGTCGCGGTCGAGCTGCATCGACGAGACGCCGATGTCGAAGGTGATGCCGTCGACCGCATCGATCCCGCGCTCGGCAAGCAATCGGTCAATCTCGCCGAAGCGGCCGTGGATCAGCGCGAGCTTGCCGCCGGCCTGTTGGACCAACGCCTGCCCTTCGGCGATCGCGTCGGGGTCGCGGTCGCACGCAATAACCTCCGCCCCCGCGGCGAGCATCGCGCGCGTATAGCCTCCGGCACCGAAGGTCGCATCGACATGGCGCTCACCCGGGGCGATGGCGAGTGCGGCGATGACTTCTTCACGGAGGACCGGATCGTGGCGGGGATCCCGAGGCAGGTCGGGGGAAAGGTCGGTCACTTGCGCCCCTTCCCTTTCGCGGCGTCCCAAGAGGCAGCGAGACGCTGGAGCACCGGGTCCGCCTCGGCACATTCGGCGAGCGTCGGCAGCCACCAGATTTCCAGACGCCGCCCCGACCCCACAAAAGCCGTCGCGCCGGCATCGCCGACGCGGTCGCGGTGGATGAAACTGGGAAGGAAGCGACCGCTGTCGTCGAGCGCATAGGGCTCGGTATAACTGAAACGCTTCTTGAACTCGCCATCCTCGTCGAAATCGAGGTTGCGCAGCCGCGCGGTCTCCCGGTCGCGTTCGATCTCGCCGGTCAGCCGATCATATTGATCCTGGCCATAGGCGACGAGGCACGGCAGTTTTTCATGGAAACCGACCCAGAGTACGCGCTGACCGTCCGCATTGAGGGGCACATTGTTGCGGAACTGAGAGGGAACGGCGATGCGCCCCTTGCCATCGATCGCGGCGAAATTGGTGCCTGCATACTGGCCGGGCGTCACAATCGCCATCGCTCTGCCCCCCGTATCCGCGCCACCGGGCAAAACTTCCCCGTCCCCGGGATCGCATGATTCCGGCTGGTTCGGCACGGGTGGAGATTGCCCCTCTCCGATTCCTGAGTATCAACTATAGATCGGGGTGAAAAGGGGTAATTTAGGGTAAAATAGGGAATCTAGGCCCAATTTGCGGCAAAATGACTGAATTGGCGAGCGAAACGCGTTCGGGGCACGCAAGATGTCGCGACAGTGCGGAATTTTTTCGGGGTTAATTGGGGCGGAGCCCGACTCAAATGGCGCGGCGGCGAATCCACAGCGGGTGGAACATGCGCTGTCCGGCTCCGGGCCACAGGTGCGCGGCTAGCCATTCCATCGTATCGGCCTGCCGCAGGTGGCCGGCGCCCGGAATGATAGGTTGCCACAAAGGCGCGAAGAGCAGGTCGGCGTCGCCGACCAGCCAGGCCTCGCCCGTCCCAACGCGGCATTGGAGAATACTATGTTGCGCATAGGCACGGCATTGTTGCGACAGGCGCACAAATCGACCCGCGCTGAACAGGCGCAGGCGGCTTTCGCCGATGTCGGCCGCCTGCGGCGCGATCTCGTCGGCGGAGGCGGCGCCCAGAACCACATCCCAATGGTCGAGGAGCGGGGTGAGCAGGCTTGTCACCGGAGGATTGCGCGGGTCACCGAGCGGGTGCCGCGCCGGCCAAGCCGAGAGCGCATCGGCAAGGATGACCGCACGGCCTCCGCCGCGCACGAAGGTATCGATCGCGATCAGTTCGCGCGGCGCCAGCGCGCGCGGATGCGCGACCAGTAGCGCGCCGCCGGGTGGCGGGACGTGTTCGACGAGGCTGTCGACGAGCGAGACGGGGCCGGCCGCCTCGATCCGGGCCAGCGCCGGGTCGTCCTGTGTCCCGTCAGCGATCATCGCCGCCATATCGCTGCCACCCGACCAGCGCAGCGGCAGGCCGGTCAGGATCGTGACGGCGGGCGATCCCGCCGGAGCGACCGCTGGGCGATAGAGAAATGCGAGCAGACCATGCCCCACCCCGAACCAGCCGGCAACGAGCAGCGGCGCGGCCAGCCAAGGCAGCAAGCGGAAGGCGGGGCGCCACTGGACGAGCCGATCAGCGGCGAAGGCCGCGAGCGCGCTGGCACCCACCATCAGGGCTAGTTGCGGCCAGCCTGGCGATCCGGCAAGGAAATAAGCCAGCAGCGCCTGCGCCGCTGCCATACAGGTAAGGGAAAGAAGCGCCGTTTGCCAGCGAATCGGCGCGGACTCGTGCCGCTGCCAGAATGCGAGTGCGAGCATCGGCATAGCAAGGAGCGGGAGCGAAAGCGCGGGATCGATACGGCCGAGCAGCGCCTGACCCCCCAACGACCAACCGGCCCCGACGATCAGGATCGCAATCGCAGGAGCGCGCAGCATCGCCCCGCGCAAGGGCGCCGTCACTGTTTCGACTGGCGCGCGCGCTGAAGGGCAGGGTCGGGCTCGAGATCGGGAACGGTCGACGATGGCGCGGCCTGCGGCACCTTTACCGAAGTTGCCGCATTTTCATCCTTCGACGAAGGCGACACCGGCTGGACGCCTAGTTCCTCGAGCGGCGCGCCGCTACTGGCCTGTTCGTCGCCCGGCATCTTGACCTCGGTCGCGGTAGCGGCGTCGGCGGCCGCATTCTGGCGCGCGCGATCACCGATCAGCCCAGCCATGCCGACAAGCAGCAGAACCGTCAGCACCCCGGCAATACCGATCTGCAACCGCCGCATCGTGTCGTTCACCGGCAGGGAGGCATGGACGACCGCCGGTTTGGGCGCCACGCCATTGTCGATCCGCATGTCCTTCATGCCTGCATCTCCTCGGGAGCGTCCGCAAGCCCCTTGCTCGCCAGCCATTCGGGATTGAAGAGCGTCGAAAGATAGCGAAACCCGCTGTCGCACAGGATGGTTGCAATGCGCTTTCCGGGCCCGAGCCGACGCGCCAGCGCCATCGCGCCTGCAACATTGATCCCCGACGACAGGCCGAGGCACAGCCCCTCCTCGTCGAGCAGCTGGCGGACGACCGCAAGCCCTTCGGCATCCGAGATGCGGAATTGGGTGTCGATCGGCGCGCCGTCGAGATTGCCGGTGATGCGGTTCTGGCCGATCCCTTCGGCGACGCTGCTACCCTCGGCCTTGAGCTCTCCGCATTGGTAATAATTGTAGAGGCCGGCGCCGTGCGGATCGGTGAGCGCGACGACGATGTCGTTATTCTTGGCCTTGAGCCCGAGCCCGGTCCCGGCAATCGTGCCGCCGGTTCCTGCAGCGCAAGTAAAGCCGTCGATACATCCGTCCATCTGCGCCCAGATTTCTTCCGCCGTGCCGAAAATGTGCGATTTGCGGTTGGCGATGTTGTCGAACTGGTTCGCCCAGATCGCATTGTCGGTTTCCTCGGCAATGCGGCGTGAGGTGTGGACGAAATGGCCCGGATTGGCGAAGGGTGCCGGCGGAACGAGCACCAGTTCGGCGCCCAAGGCGCGGATCGTCGCCATCTTCTCGGCACTCTGGTTGTCGGGCATGACAATGATCGTCCGGTAGCCCAGCGCATTGCCGACGAGCGCAAGGCCGATTCCGGTGTTCCCCGCCGTCCCCTCGACGATCGTGCCGCCGGGCCGCAAGCTGCCGTTCGCCTCGGCATCTCGGACGATATAGAGCGCGGCGCGATCCTTCACCGATCCGCCGGGGTTGGCATATTCGCACTTGCCCCAGATTTCGCAGCCGGTCGCTTCGCTCGGTCCCTTGAGCAGCACCAGCGGCGTGTTGCCGATGAGGTCGAGGCTGTTTGCAGCAATAGTCATGCGCTTGATCTAGGGCGGCGCCCGTGGCCCCGCAAGACAGCTTCGCTTGCCTAGCCGATGAGGCGCCTTTGTCGACCAACGGCCATCGCCGCCCGACGAACGACTGGCCTGGGCGCCGGCAGGGCTTGTCATTGTGACAGTATAACATTACTGACGCGCCATCTGGTCGCCATAATTTCAGGACTTTCTCCCTATGCGTTTGCTTTGTTCCGCTGGCTTCACGCTTGCCCTTTTCCTCGCCGCCCCCGCCTTCGCGCAGGACCGTGCCAGTGCCGTCAGCGACGACGATGTGCACACGGGCGAACCGATCGTCGTCACCGCCCCCTACGTCCGCAGCCTCGACATCCTCGGCAATGTGTCGGTGATTGAGGGTGACGAGTTGGCGCGCGACATTCGCGGACAGATCGGCGACACGTTGACGCGGCAACCGGGCGTGTCGGCGACGAGCTTTTCGCCTGGTGCATCACGCCCCGTCCTGCGTGGTTTTTCGGGCGAGCGCGTCAAGGTCCTCACCGACGGCATCGGGTCGATCGACGCTTCGAATACGTCGGCCGACCACGCCGTTACCATCGACCCGCTGACGGTCGAGCGCGTCGAAATCCTGCGCGGCCCCGCGGTGCTGCTGTTCGGCAGCCAGGCGATCGGCGGCGCGGTCAACCTGTTCGACCGCCGGATCCCCCGCAAGATCCCCACGGACCATGTCCATGTCGATGCGATCGGCGGCTATGCGACCGCGGCCAACGACCGCAATATCGGCAGCTCGATCGACGTCGCGCTGAGCCCGCAGATCGTCGCCCATCTCGATGGCAGTTGGCGCAAGACGGGCGACACCCGTTCGGGAGGCTTCGTCTACGCCCCGGGCTTGCGCGGCGAATTGCTCGACCTTGCAGCCGAAGAAGCCGAAGAAGGCCATGTCGACGAGGCAGCCGAACTGACCGAACAGGCGGGCAAGCGCGGCAAGATCGACAATACGCAGAGCGAGACATGGACCGCCGGCGGCGGGCTATCGCTGATCAACGAGGGCGGCCAGCTGGGCATTTCGGTCGGCTATTTCGACACCAATTACGGCGTGCCCGATCGTCCGAACACCGCGCACGAGCATGAAGGCGAAGAGGAAGAAGGCGGCCATGACCATGGCGAAGGCCCGGTCACCATCGGCATGAAGCAATGGCGCGCAGACCTGCGCGGCGAAGTCGAACTGGGCGATGGCTTTTTCGACAAGCTGCGTATTCGCGGGGGCTTTGCCGATTACAAGCACACCGAGTTCGAAGGCGACGAGGTCGGTACCGTCTTCACCAACCAGGGCGTCGAAGGCCGTCTCGAGCTGGCGCAGAACGATCACGGCGGCTGGCGGGGCGCCAGCGGCGTTCAGTACAGCCACCGTGATTTCAACGCGATCGGCGCCGAAGCCTTTGTCCCGCGTAACCTGACCGACCAGTTCGCGCTCTTCACCCTCCAGGAATATACGATGGGTCCGCTCGGACTCGAAGCTGCGGCGCGTTACGAAAAGACCAATGTGCGCGCGCAGACGCTGGGCTTCAAACGCAATTTTGACAGCTTTTCGGGCGCGCTCGGCGCAACCTACGACATCTTCGACGGCGCGAAATTCGGCGTTTCGGTATCGCGCGCGGTGCGCGCGCCATCGGCCGAAGAACTGCTGTCGACCGGCCCGCATATCGCCACGCAAAGCTTCGAGGTCGGCAATCCCGATCTGAAGCGCGAATCCAACTGGGGGGCCGAAGCGTCGTTCAAGCTCAAGACCGACGGCTTCGACCTCAGCCTTACCGGCTATTCGAACTGGTTCGACAATTTCATCTATTCGGCCGCGACCGGCGCCGAAGAGGATGAACTGCCCGTCTTCCAATATTTCCAGCGCGACGCACGCGTCTATGGCTTCGAGGCCGAAGCGAGCGCACGGCTCGCGCAGATCGGCGGCTTCAATATCGTCGGCGACGTCACCGCCGATATGACGCGCGCCAAGATCAAGAATGCGGGGCTCGATCGCAATGTGCCGCGCATCCCGCCGCTGCGCGTGCTCGGCGGGCTGGAAGCGCAGGGCGAACGCGTCGATGCGCGGGTCGAGGTCGAATGGACCGACGACCAGACGCGCGTCGCGCAGTTCGAAACGCCGACCGACGGCTTCACCCTCGTCAACGCGTCGCTCAGCTGGCGCCCGCTTCCCGAGGCGAAGAATCTGACGCTCAGCCTGTCGGCGAACAATATCTTCGACGTCGAGGCGCGCCGCCACGCCAGCTTTACCAAGGATTATGTACCGCTGGCAGGCCGCGACTTCCGCCTGACGGCGCGGGCGAGCTTTTGATCCCTCGCTCCGCTCGTCCCGAGGACCGGGTCCGGTTGAACCGGACCCGGTCCGTTCGCAATCAGGACAGCATCGCCATGCCGCCATTCACGTGCAGCGTCTGGCCGGTGACATAGCCGGCTTCCTTCGATGCCAGATAGACGACGGCGGCCGCGATGTCGCTGCCCTCGCCCATCCGGCCTGCGGGAATACGCTGGTTGAGCGCTTCCTTTTGCACGTCGGGCAGGTCGTCGGTCATCGCGGTCGCGATGAAGCCCGGCGCGACACAGTTGACGGTGATGCCGCGGCTCGCCAGTTCCTGCGCCAACGCCTTGGTCATGCCCGTGACCCCCGCCTTCGACGCCGCATAATTCGCCTGCCCCGGATTACCCGTCGCGCCGACGACGCTGGTGATCGAGACGATGCGCCCGAAACGCGCTTTCATCATCGGCTTGGCGGCGGCACGCGCGAGACGGAAATTTGCCTCCAGGTTGATGCGGATGACGTCCGACCACTCCTCGTCCTTCATCCGCATGATGAGGTTGTCGCGCGTGACGCCGGCGTTGTTGACCAGGATGTCGACCTGCCCGAGTGCCTCGACCGCCGACGGCACAAGAGCATCGACTGCTGCGCCATCGCCAAGGTTACAAGGCAAGGCAACATGGTCGCCGCCAAGCGTGTCGCGGAAGGCGTTCAACTTGTCGGCGTTCGAGCCCGACACCGCGAGCCGCGCGCCCTGCGCGGCGAGCGCCTGTGCGATGGCCGAACCGATACCGCCCGAGGCGCCGGTGACAAGGGCGGTCATGCCGGTGAGATCGAACATCTGAGTTTCTCCTGAAATCTTGTAATTAGAGCGTCTTGAGCAGCGCTTCTATGTCATCCATCGAAATGACGCTGATCGTCTCGACCTCCCCCGCCGCGCTGCGCTTGACCATCGGCGAGAGAACCTTGCCGCCGAACTCGACGAAGTGCTGAATGCCGATATCCTCCATCGCGCGGACACTTTCGCGCCAGCGGACGCGGCCGGTGACTTGGCTGACGAGGAGGTCGCGAATCTGGTCCGCGTCGCTGACCGGGCTCGCCGTGACGTTCGCGACGACGGGCACGAGTGGTGCGGCGGGCGATTCGGTGCCGAGCGCTTCGGCCATAGCGTCGGCGGCGGGCTGCATCAGCGGGCAATGAAAAGGCGCCGAGACGGGGAGCAGCACGCCGCGCTTGATGCCATAATCTTTCACGAGAGCGACGGCGCGCTCGACCGCCCCCTTGTGGCCCGAGATCACGACCTGCGACGGGTCGTTGTCGTTGGCGACCGTGCAGACCTCGCCCTCGGCCGCAGCATCGGCAAGCTTCTGCGCGGTGTCGATATCGGCGCCGAGCAGCGCGGCCATCGCGCCGATGCCGACGGGCACCGCCGCCTGCATGGCCTGCCCGCGGGTCTTGAGGAGGCGCGCGGTGGTCGCGAGGTCGAAGGCGCCCGCAGCGCAGAGCGCGCTATATTCGCCGAGACTGTGGCCTGCGACATAGTCGGCCTTGGCGGTGAGCGTCACGCCGCCTTCCTTTTCGAGGACGCGCAACGTCGCGATCGCATTCGCCATGATCGCGGGCTGGGCGTTTTCGGTGAGGGTGAGCTGATCCTCGGGGCCTTCGCTCATCAGCTGGAACAGCTTCTGCCCGAGGGCGTCGTCGACCTCCTGGAAGACCTCGCGCGCAACCGGCGAAGCATCGGCGAGCGCCTTGCCCATTCCGACCGCCTGACTGCCCTGACCCGGAAAGATGAATGCGCGCATATTGCGTCCCCTAGCGTAATTTCGAATTGCGCCGCGCCTATTCCTTCACCCCGCGCGATGCAAGCCGAAGGGCACGACCTTGTTCGCCGCGTCGTGGCCGATGTCGGCCCGTCCAAGCCAGGCGATGCCCGCGCGCGCGCACCAGCCTTGCACGATCTCCTCGGCCTCTAGGCCGAAAGGCCGGTCGTTTTCGGGAATGTCGCTGACGCGGCCGAGACGGATCCCTGCAATGTCGCGCGGGCCGAGATAATTCGCGACGTGGAAGAAAGCGCGGTCGACGGCGTAGAGATATTCGCTGACCTCCTCGACGATGAGGACATGGCCGCCAAGGTCGGGTTCGAGCGAGGTGCCGAGCAGCATCGACAGCGTCATCAGGTTGAACGCCGCGTGGCGTGCGCCATGCTGCAAGCCCGGCTCGCACGCCGCCGGGTCGCGCGCGACAAGCCAGTCGAGCGCGCGCAGCACCGCGGCATCGCCGCCCTCGCGTCGGATATCGGCGACCATCGGACCATGCGCGACATGGTCGAAGCCGTCGCGGTAGAGCGCGCCGAGCAGATTGCCCTGATCCGAATAGCCGAGGAAGGCCTTGCCGCGCGCCACATCGGTCATCGCCGCGACCGCATCCTCGGCGATCCGGCACGCGCCATAACCGCCGCGCGCGAACCAGACCGCATCGATATCGGGGCGGTTCGCCATTTCGACGAGCGCGGCGAAGCGGTGCCCGTCCTCGCCCGCGAAATGGCCGTGCATCGCGAAGCATTGCGGGTCGAAGACAAGCTCGACTTCGGGATAGCCGAGGCTAGCGAGCGCGCGCACCGCCTCCGCATCGTCGGGGAGGATGGGGGTGGAGGGAGCGACGATACCAATGCGCATGACCCGGCCTTTGTTTTCCGTTCGTGTCGAGCGAAGTCGAGACACCCATCGACATGGCGACGGGCCGAGGGGCATCTCGACTTCGCTCGATGCGAACGGGAAAGGGCTTGCCGCTCTTGTTGCAAACCCTTCGCCAAAGCCATATCGCGCGGCCATGTCGGAAAACAAATCCTATTTTTTCTGCGGCATCGGCGGATCGGGCATGTTGCCCCTCGCGATGATCGTCGCGGCACGCGGCGCGGCGGTTTCGGGGTCGGACCGCAGCCGCGACCAAGGCCGGACGCCCGAGAAATTCGCCTGGCTCGAAACCCAGGGCATCGCATTTTTCCCGCAGGACGGCAGCGGGCCCAAGGCGGGGCAGATCCTCGTCGCATCGGCCGCGATCGAAGACAGCGTGCCAGACGTTGCCGCCGCCAATGCCCTCGGCCTGCCGCGCCTGACGCGCGCCGACCTAAACGCCGCGCTGTTCAACGCAGCCGGCAGCGCGATCGGTGTCGGCGGCACCAGCGGCAAGTCTACCGTGACGGGGATGATCGGTTGGATTCTCGAAAGCACAGGACGCAAGCCGACAGTGATGAACGGCGCGGTGATGCGCAATTTCGCCGGAGCTAAGATGCCGTTCGCGAGCGCGCTCGTCGGCGATGCGGCGATCTACGTCAGCGAGGTCGATGAAAGTGACGGGTCGATCGCGCTGTACGCGCCGGACGTCGCGGTCGTCACTAATATCAGCCTCGATCACAAGAGCCTTGCCGAACTCCATCAACTCTTCGGCGATTTCGCCGCAAAGGCGCGCGTGGCGGTGATCAATGCCGACGACGTCGAATCCGTCCCGCTTGTGTCGGCGCGTAATGTCGTCGCGTTCGGATTCGGCGATACGGCGACGGTGCGCGGCAGCGATTTCGAAGCGTTGCCCGACGGATGCCGCTTCGCAGTCCATGTCGATGGCACCTCCTATCAAGTGAAGCTGCGCATGCCGGGGCGGCACAACGCCGCCAATGCGCTCGCAGCGATCGCCGCAACGCACGCGAGGGGCGCAACCGTCGCGCAAGCGGTCGAAGCGCTTGCCGATTTCGCAGGCCTCGCGCGGCGTTACGAGGTGCTCGGGCAAGCCAACGGCATCACCGTCATCGACGATTTCGCCCACAATCCCGACAAGGTCGCCGCCACCCTTGCCGCCGTCGCCGAGCTGCCGGGCCGCGCCTTGCTGTTTTTCCAGCCGCACGGTTACGGCCCGCTACGCCAGATGGGCAAGGAACTCGCAGCCAGCTTCGCGAATGGGATGCGCGACGGCGACAAGCTCTATGTCTGCGACCCGATCTATTTTGGCGGCACCGTCGACCGCAGCGTCGGCAGCGAGACGCTGGTCGCCGACATAGTTGCAGGTGGCGGCGACGCGGCCCACCTCACGACGCGCGCCGCATGCGGCGCGGCGATGCTCGACGAGGCAAAGGCAGGCGACCGCATCCTGATCCTCGGCGCGCGCGACGACACGCTCACCGAATTTGGGCGCGATCTGCTGGAAAAACTCGCCCGCGCTTGATTTCTGCCCGCGAATCTGTATAGGCGCGCTCATTCGGGGCGAGGCCACGTTGCCATCGCCCCGTTTGTTTTGCACGAATACGCAGAGCCAGACGACAGCCGGAGGGGTTTCGCGATTGGCGCGAAATCAGCGATCGGCCAAATCGAAGGAAGCGCATCATGCCGTTTTACGAGCATGTCTTTATCGCGCGTCAGGACCTGAGCCAGGCTCAGGTCGATGCGCTGGCGGAAACCGTCACGAACGTCATCGGCGAATTCAAGGGCACGGTCCACAAGACCGAGACTTGGGGCCTCAAGCAGCTCGCCTACAAGATCCAGAAGAACCGCAAGGGTCATTATGTAATGCTGTCGGCCGAAGTGTCGGGCGAAGCCATCGCAGAGATCGAGCGTCAGGCTGCGATCAACGAAGATATCATCCGCTGGCTCACCATCAAGGTTGACGAACTCGAAAAGGGTCCGTCGGTGATGATGCGCAAGCAGGAACGCCGCGGCGGCCGTGGCCGTGACCGCGACGGCGAAGAATAAGGAACAGCACAATGGCAAGACCCTTTTTCCGCCGCCGCAAGACCTGCCCCTTCAGCGCGAAGGATGCACCGGTCATCGATTACAAGGACGTCCGCCTGCTCCAGGGTTACCTGTCGGAGCGCGGCAAGATCGTCCCGTCGCGGATCACCGCGGTGTCCACCAAGAAGCAGCGTGAGCTGGCGAAGGCGATCAAGCGTTCGCGCCACATCGGCCTGCTCCCCTACATCGTGAAGTAAGGAGGGCGGACCGATGGAAATCATCCTGCTCGAACGTATCGAGAAACTGGGCGGTATCGGCGACGTCGTCACCGTCAAGAACGGCTTTGCCCGTAACTATCTGCTGCCGAACAACAAGGCGCTCCGTGCGAACGAAGCCAACCGCAAGCTGTTCGAAGCCAATCGTTCGAAGATCGAGGCCGACAACGCCGAACGTCGCACCGACGCCGAAGGCCGCGCGAAGGACATCGATGGCAAGCAGATCGTCCTGATCCGCCAGGCGTCGAACACCGGCCAGCTTTATGGCTCGGTCGCCGTCCGCGACATCGTCGAGGCGCTGACCGAAGACGGCGTCCAGGGCGTGACCAAGGCGATAGTCGAACTCGAACGCCCGATCAAGTCGCTCGGCCTCGTCGACGTCAAGGTCAAGCTGCACCCCGAGGTTGTCGTGACCGTCGGCGTCAACGTCGCGCGTTCGCCCGACGAAGCCGAAATGCAGAAGCAGGGCATCGACGTCATCGCCGCGATGTTCGAAGAGGAACAGGCCGAAGCCGCTGCTGCCGCGCTCGAACCCGACAGCGAGGACGAATTCGAAGACGCGACGCCGCCTTCGCAACTCGCTGCCGAGGACGCTCCGGCTGCGGACGAGGACGAAGAGGCCTGAGCTTCTTCTTCTCGCAAGTAAGAAAAAAGGCTTCGGAATATCGGTTCCGGAGCCTTTTTCTTTGACGACGCATGGACAGCGAGGCAATTTTCGCGAGATGAGTCGATCGGGAACAATATTGCTGACGTGTCTGTTGGTGGCGGGTTGCGGGGCGCAACATGACGCGGCAGAAAAACGGCCCACCCGCGATCTCGAAACTCTGGTTCGCAACGAGATCGCAAGCGACGAAGAAGATTGGGCGGGGGACGGATTATTTGGCCCGGTGAAACTGAATATTCTGAAGGCATCGGTTCCCGGCACGGCGCTCACGCTGATCTACCCTTACGGCGGTCGTATTTGTGGCTCGGGCGGCTGCTCACTCTTTGTGGTGGAGCACGATGACGATGGGGTCAGAATTATCGGCCGGACGGCGCAGGTCCTTCTGCCGGTTAAACGCGTCGCGGACGGCAGCTCGGCCCATCCCGATTTCAGCGTTTTCCTTCGCGGCTACGGTGAATTCGGGACCCGGGTGAGACTGGCCTATGCTGCGGGACGCTATCCCGGCAATGCGTTACCGCCCACACATCGGCTACCTGACGACGGCGACGGCCTCGTGCTGCTCGACTATCCGCGCGCGACCCCTCAATAGCCCATCAGCGACAGCACTTCCTTGCGGCTGCGTTCGTCTTCGAGGAAACAGCCGAGCAGGCGGCTGGTCACCATGCCGACGCCGGGGGTGCGGACGCCGCGCCCGGTCATGCACCCGTGCTGCGCGTCGATCACCACCGCAACGCCGTGCGGGTGGAGATTGTCCCATATGCATTTCGCGACTTCGGCGGTCAGCCGTTCCTGCACCTGCAGGCGCCGCGCATAGCCGTTGAGCACGCGCGCGAGCTTCGAGATGCCGACGACGCGATCCTTGGGCAGATAGGCGATCGATGCCTTGCCGGTGATCGGCGCCATATGATGTTCACAGTGCGACTGGAACGGGATGTCGCGCAGGAGCACGATCTCGTCATAGCCGCCCACTTCCTCGAAAGTGCGCGACAAATGGATCGCAGGATCGTCGGCATAGCCCGAGCAATATTCTTTCCACGCGCGCGCGACGCGCCGCGGCGTATCGAGCAGGCCTTCGCGCTGCGGATCGTCGCCCGCCCATTCGATAAGCGTCCGCACGGCGTCCGCAACATGATCGGGCACGACCACCTTGCCGTCCGGTCCCAACTCGGTCCTGTTGTCGCTCATCGCCCCGCTTTCACTGTTGCCTTGATGTCGCACATTTCGACGTCCCGGTGCCGATAAGCAAGGGCCGGACCAAAAGAAATTGTCCTCCCTCATCAACTTTACGTTGCGGAATCTTAGCTTTTTCACCTTTCCAAGAGGCGCGGATTCACGTCCTTTTTTGGGCCTAACAAGTGACTTGACGCTTTCGTCAACTCGGCGCACCTTTGTCTTGCATTACAGAACCCGCCCAAGCGGGTCGTGATCCGGAGAGGCCGCGCGTTTTTCCCCGACGCCGGCGGGAGAGGACGATGACCAGCACAGCTGGCAAGTGGGACATCAATGCGCGCCTGGCCATGGCGGTCCGGCGACCTTTGCCATGCCTGGTCGGTTCCCCTCCCCTTACCATAATTTGAAAGTTGGGCGTTCCCGCACCTCGCGGGTTCGAAAAAGGGAGGCTGTAAATGAAGTTCAAGGCACTGATCGGAACCTCGATCCTTGCGATGACGGTGGCGGCACCGGTCTATGCGCAGGATGCGGCGGAAGAAGTTGAACGCGATGCTTTCGGCGGCGAAATCGTCGTCACGGCGCAGCGCCAGTCGGAACGCCTGCAAGACGTGCCGATCGCGGTCAGCGCCTTTTCGAGCGAGGCGCTCGAAGCGCAGCAGATCAAGACGCCGTCGGATCTTCAGCTGACGTTGCCCAACGTCACCTTCACCAAGACCAATTTTACGGGCGCGAGCTTCACGATCCGTGGCATCGGCGATCTTTGCGTCGGCACGACCTGCGACAGCGCGACCGCGATCCACCTGAACGGCGACCCGCTGTTTTCGACCCGCCTGTTCGAAACCGAATTCTACGACCTCGAACGCGTCGAGGTGCTGCGCGGGCCCCAGGGGACGCTGTTCGGGCGCAACGCTACGTCGGGCGTGGTCAACGTCATCACCGCGAAGCCGAAACTCGGCACTTTCGAAGCCGCCGCCGAAGCCGAATATGGCAATTATGAATCGATGAAGGGCAAGGCGATGGTGAATATCCCGGTCGGGGACACCATGGCGCTGCGCGTTGCGGGCATCTACCTGAACCGCGACGGCTATACGAAAAACACCTTCCTCAACACGCGTATCGACGATCGCGACCTCTATTCGGTTCGCGGGTCGCTGCGCTGGGAGCCGACCGACGATACGACGATCGACCTGCTCGCATCCTATTTCCGCGAAAAGGACCGGCGCACGCGCATCCAGAAACAGCTCTGCCAACGCGACCCGACCGGCATCCTCGGCTGTCTCAACAGCCGCCTCGACAATTCGCCCTTCAACGGCAATGCGACCTTTACCGCGGCGTTGACTTCGCGCGAGTTCCTGGCGATCCGCGGTATTCCGCAAGGCTTCGCGCTTGGCAGCCTTTATGGCCCCGACGTCTATGCCAACACCACGATCCCGGACGATCCGCGGACGGTGAACACCGCCTATACCCCCGAATATTTCACCAGCGAACTAACGCTACAAGGCCAGATCGAGCATAATTTCGGACCCGTCTCGCTCCAGGTCTCGGGCCAGTATCAAAAGGTCAAGCTCGACGCGTCGCAGGATTACAACAGCAATGTCGGCAACCGCTCGCTCTATGCGCAGGGACTGAACACGCTCACCTTCTTCGCGGCCAACCCCATTCCGCTGGGCGTGGACGCGGGCGGAAACCCCATCCTGTCCAACGCCTATTTCGGCCCGGTGGCTACGGCGATCATTCCCAACGGCCCCGACGGTCAACTCTGTACGTCCCTCGCCGAGGAAAGCGGCTATGGAAGCTACGGCGGCCAGAAGATCTGTAGCGACCAGTCACTCCAGTTCGACAGGTCGAACCAGTATAACAGCAGCTGGTCGGTCGAGGGCATTTTGTCGAGCGACCTCGACGGGCCGTTCAACTTCCTGGTCGGCGGCATCTATGCCGATTACCACCTGACCGAGAACAGCTATTATGTGAACGCCTTCCCGATCGATTATCTGACCGGGGTATTGGGGGCGTTCACCGCGGCGACCAACCGCGTTCCCGATCCGAACAATCCGGGGCAGACGATCGCGGCCCCCTTGCCGCCGTCGTTCCTCGCGACGCCTTTCTTCCGCAACAACACCGATGATCTGAAAATCCGGTCCTACGGACTCTTCGGCGAAGCCTATTTCGAGATCAGCGATCGGCTGAAACTGACGGCGGGCCTGCGCTACAATAATGACAAGAAGAGCGTGCGCGCGCGTTCGACGTTGGCGAGCTTCCTTGCGCCGCATGGCGGGACGGGCAGCGCGTTCGACTCGCCGTTCGTGGGCTCGTTCGACGCCGACCCCGGCACCCCGGGCAACCAGATCATCCAGGAACGATCGGTCAAGTTCAACAAGCTGACCGGCCGCGTGGTGCTCGATTTCAAGGTCACCGAGGATAATCTGCTCTATGCCTCCTATTCGCGCGGCTATAAATCGGGGGGGATCAACCCGCCGCTGCAGCCGATCTTCGCGGTCCCCGAAAGCTTCAAGCCCGAACAGGTCGATGCGTTCGAAATCGGGTCGAAAAACACCTTCGGCAACGGCGCGCTCCAGCTGAACCTCACCGCCTTCTACTATAAGTATAAGGATCTGCAGCTCAGCAAGATCGTCGCCCGCACCGCGGTCAACGACAATGTCAGCGCCGACATCTATGGCTTCGAGGCCGAAGCGATCGTTCGGCCCGACCCCGACTTCGTCGTCAACCTCGGCTTCAGCTACCTGCACAGCAAGGTCACCGACGACAAGTTTACCAGCAACCCGCGCGATTTCGGCGGCGGCCGCGCCGACTCCGTCATTATCAAGGACATCACAAACGCCGCGAACTGCGCAGTGGCGCCGGCCGTTGCTGGAAATGCCGCTGGCACTAATTTGTTCGTCAACACCGCCAACAGCATTATTGGAGCAGGTCTGCAGCCGACGACGGCGTTCCCCGCAGACGGCGGAATTGCCTCCACCGGCGCCTTTAGTGTTTGCTCTGTCCTGCAACAATTGAGCGGGGTAGACCCCGTTACCGGCGGCTTCGTTGCACCGCCGGCCGCTCTTGCAGCTCTCTTCGGCACCCGGCCCGACGGCACGTTGCCGTTCGACGTCTTCACCGCTGGTATCCCCGTCAATATCAAGGGCAACCAGCTGCCGCAGGCGCCGAACTACAAGTTCAGCGCCGGTGTGCAATATACGGCGCGGCTGGGGGGCGACATGTCGCTCGTCCCGCGCTTCGACCTCGCCTATACGGGTGAAAGCTATGGCAGCATCTTCAACGGCAACGTCAACCGGATCAAGGGCTATGCCCAGGTCAACGCCCAGCTACAGCTGAACGGTCCCGACGATAAATGGTATGTCAAAGGCTTCATCCAGAACGTCTTCGACGCCAACAGCGTCACGGGCCTCTACATCACCGACCAGTCATCGGGGAATTACACCAACATCTTCACGCTCGAACCGCGCCGCTACGGCATCGCGGCGGGTGTGCGGTTCTAACAACTACTGACAACCACGGAAAAAGCCCCGGCCTCTCGAAGGGAGGCCGGGGCTTCCTTTTTGATCGGGCCCGACGAAACGAAAAGGGCCGGGCCGTCATGCGATGGCCCGGCCCCTTCGTTGACCCCGAGGGATCACCGCATCAAATCAGAACTTCGCGCGCAGCTTCACCCCATAGAGCCGCGGCGGCGCAGGATAGACGGCGAAGCTCGCGCTCTGCTCCGGGATCGGGAAGGCGGTAATGTTGTAGTATTTGTTGAACAGGTTCTCGACATAGAATTCGACCGCATAATTCTGGTCGGGCCCGAAATTCAGCCCCGCCCGTGCATTGACGATCGTGTAGCCGTCGTTGGTCGTGAACGGTACCGCAACCGGATCGTTCATCGTATTCGCGTCGCTGTTCGTCCGCCAGTCGAGGTGCACGAGGCCGCCGACATTGCTGCTGATCTGCGGCGTCCAGGTGACCGCGCCCGTAACGACGTGCTTCGGCGAATTGGTCAGCGGCAGGCCGTTGTCCGTGCCGGCGGCCGGGTCCTTCACTTCCGTATCGATATAGGAATAGCCGAGCGTGAAGTTGAGGTTCGGGGCCGGACGGATGACGGATTCGAGCTCGACACCCTTCGCCACGAGCTTGTCGAAATTCTGGACGACGAAGTTATTCCCCTCGAACGCCAGGTTCTGATAGCCCTTGAGCTCGGTATAGAAGGCATTGGCGTTGAACTGGAACGCATTGCTGAAATCGGTCTTCACCCCGAATTCGAACGAATCGACGTCTTCATTCCCGAATTCAAGGTCGGACGCCTGTGCGCCATTGCCGCCGAGAAATGCCGTGTCGAACGAACCGCGGTCGAGATTGTAGCCGCCCGATTTATAGCCGCGGTCATAACCGCCATAGACCATCACGCGATCATCGAGCTTGACCGACAGCTTGGCGGTGCCGGTCAGCTTGCTCTCGCTGCGCTTGTCGCGATAGATGCCGTTGAATTCGGGATTGACCACGGGGTTGCAGACGAGGTTGAAGATCGCGTTGCCAAGGCCCGACGGCAGTCCCTGCAACGCCTGGCGATAGAGCGCGTAGCGGGGACCTTGCAGCGTCGAGCAGCCCGGCAGGTTCGACTGCAGGTCGGCGTTCAGCTTCTTCGTTTCATGATTGTAGCGCAGCCCGACGGTCAGCGAGACATTATCGTTGAAATCGATGATGTTGTGCGTGAACAGCGCGAAGGCTTCGGTGTTGACGCGATAGGCGTCGCCGATCTGGCCCTGTCCGGCCTGCGGCGCGGGCAGCGGCGTCAGGAAGGTATCGAGCACGCCCGCCTGTGCGGCAGCGGCAGCGAGCTGCGGATTGGATGCCAGCAGCACCTGACCCACCAGCGGCGAATTCGGGATCGACTGGAAAATCTGGAAACCCGTGGGTCCGGGCACCGCGGAATCGGTCAGCGCGTTGATGAAGGCGTCGACATATTGCGCGCCCTGCGTGCCGAAACGCGTCCGTTCGGTATATTTCAGCTTTTCGTTGAGGTAGAAGCCACCAATCAGCCAGTCGACGTGATCGTCGAAGGCCGTGCCCTTGAGCCGGACTTCCTGCGTGAAGTCACGCATGTTGATCGGCATATTTTCACGATAGGCGCGATCGATGCCCGAGAAGTCGACGTCCATGCCGCGGGTCGCCTTCCAGTCGCGATATGCGGTGATCGACGTCAGTTCGACGCCGCCCAGATCCCAGTCGAGCTGGCCGGAAACGCCCCATTCGCGCATTTTCTCGGTGAGGTCGCGATTTGGCGAATAGGCGACTTCGCGATCCTTGGGGTTAAAGGGCGTCACGATACCCGTCAGGCCGTTGGCGGCGGCGAGGCCCTGGATGACCGCGCTCGCGGCAAAGGCTGCCGTGCCCGGCTGGGCAAAGCCCGAATTGGTGTTGAGCGCACCGCAGCACTGCTCGTCGGTCTTGGCATAGTCGGCGATCAAGCGGAACGAGACATCGTCCTTTTCGAACAGGGCCTGGCCGCGTACCGACCAGCGGTCGAGGTTGTTGAAACGGCGATCGCTGTTGACGTCTTTGATGTAGCCGTCGCGCTTGTGATAGCCGCCGTCGAGCCGCACCGCGAGCGTTTCGGAGACCGGCCCAGTGACCCCCGCCTTCAGTTCCATTTCGTCCAGATTGCCATAGCTTGCCTCGGCATAGCCGCCGAGGTTGAAGCTCGGTTTCTGGGTCACGATGTTCAGCGCGCCGGCCGATGTGTTGCGGCCGAACAGCGTTCCCTGCGGCCCGCGCAGCACTTCGACGCGATCGATCGGCGGCAGGTCGGCAAGCGCAAGGCCTGCGCGCGCGCGGAACACGCCGTCGACGAAGACGCCGACCGACGGTTCGAAGCCGGGGTTGTCGCCCGCGGTGCCGATGCCGCGGATGCGCAACACCACACCGGTCGCCGACGACTGGCCGGTCGTCGCCTGAAAGCTCGGGGCAATCTGGCGAAGCCCGCGAATATCGCTGATGCCGGAATTTTCGAGCTGCTCACCGCCGACCACATTGACCGCGATTGGAATATCCTGCGACCGCTGCGCGCGTCCGGTCGCGGTGACGATGATGTCATTGCCATAATCACTGTCGTCGACCGCTACCGCCGCATCGTCGGCGGGCGCGACGTCCTGGGCAAAAGCGATGGCGGGGGTCGTGATGGCGCACAGCGTGGTGGCGCCCAACAATATGTTGCGCAAAGTCATGATGGTGCCTCTCTCCAAAACCATCCGGGCGCAGCTGAAAGCTTAACGGGAGATGCCCGGCAGTTATCGACCGCTGTAACGCACCCCCTTCCCGCGTCAACGCGCGCGCGCGGGATGTCCCGGATTTTCGGGGGATTAGTGACCAAAAAGCAACAGTTTACGTTACGGCAACGCTCGTTAAGCGTCGCGGCGGGCCACCCTGCTTCGAATCCGACTCTTGGACGGCCATCTGTTTCCCTTCCACGATCGCGATTGGGAAGAGACGCTGATACTCTGGGCGCAAAGTCAGGATGAAGGGAGGATGGTGCCTGGGGACGGGATCGAACCGCCGACACTGCGATTTTCAGTCGCATGCTCTACCAACTGAGCTACCCAGGCGAAGCGCTTGCGGCCGGACGGCCGCGCTGGCGAGCGGCGGCTATAGGCAGGGCTTTGCGTCCTGTCCAGCACCTTTCTGACGCTTTTATCCTTCGTCGAAACGATCGTCATCAGCGGTGCCGTCGGGCACCTGATCGACGGCTACGCGATAGCCCTCGCCGAACCAGGACAGAAGGTCGCGGTCACGGCAGCCGCGGCTGCAAAAGGGTTTGAACTCGGCGACGCGCGGTTGGCCGCACAGAGGGCAGGAAGGCGGTTTACTGGGCATGGCCGGATCCTTTCGCAGCCGCGTCCGCGATCAGGCGGACCGGACGGCCGGTACGATTTTGCAGCATATCGATCCAGTGCGGGTGCATCGCAATATGATCGATCACGCCGCCGCGCGCAGTGAGCGTCAGGACACCCGTTCCTTTGGCCCGTTCAGCGTGGCGGAGCAGGATCGCAGCGTCGGTGGCAATGGGAGCGAAGCGGATCTGTTCGATCAGCGAGGGCCGGTCACGGCGACGGATGATCTGCATCAGCCCGAAGCCATTGACGGCGGTGCGCTCGAACGGCGACGGAAGCGCGGCATCGACCGCGGCATCGACCGCCGCCCGCGCCGCCCGATCGGGAAGCGACGGAAAATCGATTCCAATCGAACCGCCGATGTCGCAGCGGCGGATCGCCGCCGCGGCGGCGATCGCTCCCGCTTTAGCCAGCGCAAGCGCGTCGCCGTCGCCGTCGATGTCGATCAGCACCATCGCGGGCGTGGCATCGACCCACAGCGCGCCGCCGTCGAAGGGCCAGTGGCCGGCCCGCACGGCGTCGATCAATTCGGACCAGCCCGCCTGTTCGAGACGATCGGGTTCGCCCGGCCGCAATTCGACGACGGGAAGGCGCGTTGTCGCGATCCGCGCGCGCAGGTCGGGACCATCGGTGGGGACCGCCCCCACCTCGGCAAGCCGCGCCCGCGCCGGCTTGTCGCGCCCACGCTCGCGCAACGCCATGCGCGTGATTTCGACCAGCAGCGCGGCGCCGCTCGCGGTTTGCGGCGGCAGCGACGCGAGCGTCGCGTGCCACTGCCCCGGTCCCTCCAATGCGACGAGAGCCCCTTTCCCGCCCCGTCCGGCCTCGACCAGCCTCGCCGCGACGATCGCGCCCAGGCGCGGACCATCGTCCTCGCGCTCGATCCGGGCCTCCACGATTTCCCCCCGGTCGATCAGCGCGGCACGCGCCTCGCCGATCCCGGCTTCGTACAGCCATTCAGCCAAGAGAGATTCCCGCACCGATCAGGAGCGCGCCGGTCTCGAACACGGGCAGGCCGACGACGTTCGAATGGCTGCCCGACAGAAAACGTACAAAGATTTCGGCGCGTCCCTGGATCGCATAGCCGCCCGCCTTGCCCATGCCTTCGCCCGATTCGACATACCAGTCGATCTCGGCAGCGCTCAGCACCTTGAAAGCGACGATGGTATCGACGGCGCGGACGCGCGGCTTGCCATCGGTTCCGATGACGCAGACTCCCGACCAGACACGATGCCGCCGTCCGGAAAGCAGCGCCAGCATGCGGCGCAAATCGGCCTCGTCGGCCGGTTTTTCGAGAAGGCGGCGGCCGACCGCGACCGTCGTATCGCCCGCCAGCACGACTTCGCCCGCCGCGCGATCGACCGCCATGGCCTTGGCGCGGGCGAGCCGTGTGACATAGTCGCGCGGCAGTTCGCCTTTCCGCGGCGTTTCGTCGATGTCCGGGGATTCAATACGTGCCGGAACCACGCCGAGGCGCGCGAGCAATTCGCGCCGGCGCGGCGAGGACGACGCAAGCACGAGGGCGGGCATGGTTGCCGCCCTCCTCACTTGAAGCGATAGGTGATCCGACCCTTGGTCAGGTCATAGGGGGTGAGTTCGACGAGCACTTCGTCGCCGACCAGCACGCGGATGCGGTTCTTGCGCATCTTGCCGGCCGTGTGGCCTAGGATTTCGTGGTCGTTTTCCAGTTTGACGCGAAACATCGCGTTGGGCAGCAGTTCGACCACTTGGCCGCGCATTTCCAGAAGTTCTTCTTTCGCCATCTATCCTCTATGGGCTCGAAATATCGGGATGCGCGCCCATAACCGCAATTGGCGGCAATTGAAAGCAATCTGTCATGCGGGGCGTTTCGGGCGGCGCAAACGCCCGAAACCGGAATATCAAGACACCAGTTTTAGCTTCCGCGCGATACGCCAGCCGGCCGATCGCGCCCAGGCATAGCTCGGCCAGCGCGGCGGCATCGCGGGGTCGAGCCCGATGCGGCGCAACGCCGCATTGGCCGCATGCGCTTCGGATTCGCGATAGCTCCATTCGCTGCGCCAGGTGATCGACAGCGAGATCGACGGCGCATCGCCATTGGCGACGAAATGCGGCGCCATGACGGGCATCAGCACCGCGTCGCCGGGGCCGAGCGGGACCTGCTGCGCGGCGCTCCGAAAATCGTCGTTCCACGGCAGATTGCGGTGGCCGCCGGCATGATAGCGTTCATGCTCGCGGCGATCCGCAAAGCGTTCGTCGCCGGCGGGCCAGACATTCATGACCTTCATGCCGCGCAGTTGCAGCAGGATATTATGTTCGGGATCGAAGTGGAACGGCGTGATCGAGCCCGGCGACGAGATGAAGACGAACCCCTGCGGCGTCAGCATCGCCCCCGTGCGCGGTTCGACGACGGGTTCGAGCTCGTGCAGCAGGTCCATCAGCAAGGTGCGATAGGCGGGAACATTCTCGATATTCTTGAGTACCGCCCAGCTGTTGTTGCTGTCGATGCCGCGGATCGTTTCGCCGATCGACAGGCCGTTCGAGGGCACATCCTCGGGCCGGATACCGATCGGAACATCGCCGGGATTATATTCCACCTCGCTCGCAGGCAGGCTTTCGCCAAGCACCGCGAGCGCTTCGAGCGACAGCAGGGGATGGTCGGGCAGATGATGGTTGAGCAATCCGGCCTGCAGCGGATAGAGCGCGGCCATCCGATCGAGCGTTTCGGCAGGAAAGACAGGCCGGGAAATCGTCTGGTGCGCAGTCATGACGGGCTTTCTACTTCATTTTCGAGAGGCGCGGCAGGCTTCAGACGCCGCCAGGCGCGTTCGGCGCGTATCAGCATCGCGAACCGCAACCGGTCCGATGGGGCCGACAAGGGAACATTGATCCACACGAGCGGGCGCCGTTCGCGCCACACGCTGTCGATCATCGGATGGCCAGGCGCGGCACAGCTGTCGACCCAGTCGATGCGTGGATCGCTGAGAAGGTCGAGATTTTCCTGCTGCAACAGGACACCCGGCGAAAAGCGGGCATAATCCTCGTCGAACGCGGTCTTGAACGAAAAGCCGCCCGGCGGGAGAAGGAAGTTGACGAGCATTGCGAGTGGCCGGCTATCCAGATCGAGCGAGCGCATGTCGAGCTTCCCCGCGTCGGCCGCACCGGTAAGGATCGCGCGAAACCAGGCTTCGGTATCGCCATGGCTGGCGAGCGCCGACCCAGCACGCCCTTTCCACCCGCGCGCTTCGAGATCGAGGAAGCCGTCGATCCAGCGATCGAGCGGCTCGCCCGCCTGCCAGCGGCGAAAGGACACGGCGCCCTGTTCGGCCAGCCGGTTCGCCTGCCGGCGCAGTTCCTTGCGCTTTTTCCCGCGGACGGCGACCTCCCAATAGTCTTCGGGCGACAGGCGGCTTTCGAGCAGGGCGCGTTCTTCGCGGTGGACGACCTCAGCCTCGCCGCCGCGCACGCGGGCAACGTCGACCAGCGCGCAGTGGAGCGGGCCGCCCTCGATCAGGCGCGGGACGTGAAGCAGCGTGCGCGCCCACGGCGCCGCGTCGCACCATCCGAGCAGGATCGACCAGAACAGGCGTTCGAACCCTGCTCGGACCAGTGGGCTGCCAAGGAAATGATTGGGATGCGCCCACCCTGTCACATGGCGCAGCGGCAGGCGCCCATAACGCGCCGCGGGCGCGACCGGCATGACGCCGATCACCGGCCCGTCGCTGCCGTCGCGCACAAGGACAAGGCGCGCGTGGCGTTCGGGATCGAACAGGTGGAGCGCCGATTGCAGGCACCAGCGTTCGGCAAAGGGATTGGGCTCGCTCGCATCGTCGGCCAGCCGGTCCCACGCCGCCGCCAAGTCGCGCGACAGCGAAAGCGGATCGACCACACGCACGGTCAGCGGCGCGGCTGCGTCGCCATTTGTCGGAAAGGCAGGATGGACCGTCATCGGCGAGAGGTTAGCAGCCAAGCGTTAAGATGACGTGGCGATTCGGATTTTCGCGATGATCATGGGGCGAGTCGGCCGGTTTCGACCGACAGTTGCTTAGAGATGTCAACCTTGGCGAAAGCCGGGACCCAGCGCGGCAATGCGCGAGGTTAAGCAATCTGGGACCCGGCTTTCGCCGGGGCTCACGAGAGGCAGCTTCCCACCCCAAAACCGCCTCGAACATTCAAATCCCGAACAGCTTCGCCAGCGATTTTTCCAGCATGAAGAATTGCCAGATCAATCGGCCATGGTCGCGCCGCCCCGACTGGTGCGCCGCGACGATGCGTTCGATTTCGGCCATGTCGAACCAGCCCGAACGCGCGAGCGTCGACGAGGTGGCGAGCGCCTTCGCCGGCTGGGCAAGCGGGCCGCGGAACCAGTGCGAAACCGGCGTCACGAACCCCATCTTGGGGCGGTAGAGGATATCGTGCGGCAGATAGCGTTCCATCGCCTGCTTCATGATCGCCTTGCCCGTGCCGCCCTTCACGCGCATCGACGCGGGCAGGCTGGCGGCAAATTCGATCAGCCGATAGTCGAGCAAAGGCTCGCGTGCCTCAAGGCTGACCGCCATGCTCATCCGGTCGGTCTTGGTCAATATATCGCCGGGCAGCCAGATCATCAGGTCGGCATATTGCGCGCGGTCGAGCGCCTCTCGCGCGGGCGCCTCCGCCATCGCTTTCCAGTAGCGCGCCTCGGCGACATGATCGCCGAGCGCGCGAACCGCTGCGTCGTTGAACAGGCGCGACCGCTGCGCCGGTCCTGTCACGCCGACGGCTTCGGCATAGCCCTCCGCCCCGCTTTTCGACAGGCTGGCGAGCGTCGCGCGCGCGCGCAGCGGGCGCGGCGCCCAGTCCATCTGCGGCCACACCTTCGCCAGCGGCCCCAGCACCCCGCGTCGCATGAAGCCCGGGATCAGCCCGCGCAGCCTTTCTTCCTGATGCTGGAATACCAGCCGGCGGTATCCGGCAAAGGCCTCGTCGGCGCCGTCGCCCGAGAGCGCGACCGTCACCTCTTCGCGCGCGAGCTCGCACACGCGGAACGTCGGCAGCGCGCTGGCATCGGCGAAGGGTTCGTCGAACTGGTCGGCGATCGTGTCGACCAGCGCGAAGTCGCCGGACGAGACGGTGCGCGTGCGGTGGTCGGTCGCAAAGCGTTCGGCGATTTGCTGCGCATAGGCCGTCTCGTTGAGCGCCGCCTGATCGAAGCCGATGGTGCAGGTCTTGACCGCCTTCGCGCTCGCCTCGGCCATCAGCGCGACGACCGCGCTACTGTCCACCCCGCCCGACAGGAACGCGCCGAGCGGCACGTCGGCGACCATGCGATCGGTCACGGCAGCGCGCATCAGATGGACCAGATGTTCGGCCGCTTCGCCTTCGCTCGCCTTGATCCGCCGCGAAAAATCGGGCGCCCACCAGCGCGTGGGCGGCGGCACCGGCTTGCCGCGTTCGAACAGAAGGAAATGCCCCGCGGGCAGTTTCTGAACCCCCGCGACGATACAATTATCGTCGGGGACATAACCGAAGGCCAGGAAATCCTCGATCGCGGTCAGGTTCGCTTCCTGCCGCAGCAACGGATTGCGCAGCAGCCCCTTCAGCTCCGACGCAAAGGCCACCGACCCGTCCGACAGCAGCGCATAATGCAGCGGCTTCACCCCCAGCCGATCGCGCGCCAGGAACAGGCAACCGCGCTGATGATCGTGGATCGCAAAAGCGAACATGCCGTTCAGCCGCGACAGACAGTCCGGCCCCCACTGCCGCCACGCGGCGATGATAACCTCGGTATCGCCGCTGGTGCGGAACCGATGCCCGCGATCCTCCAGCTCGGTCCGCAGCTCGCGGAAATTATAGATTTCGCCATTATAGGTGAGCGTCACCGCTTCATCATCGCTCGCCATCGGCTGCGGGCTACCGTCGATGTCGATGATCGAGAGGCGGAGGTGACCCAGCCCGACCCCCGGCGCGGTCCATTCGCCCGACCCATCGGGGCCGCGGTGCTGCATCGGCTGCAGCATCGCGCGCACCCGCGCCGGATCGACGGGCTTGGCCGTTTCTAAGTGATAAATGCCCGCGATGCCGCACATAAGTCGCAGGCCTAGCGGGTTTTCAGCGCGCGGTCAGCCATGGTCTGCGCTCCGCCCGACGCGGAAACGAAATCCTCTATCGCATTGCGCCCGCCCTGCCGCTCCTCGCTCGACACGATCAGCGACACCGCACGCGGATCGCCGCCCAGCAGCCGCGCCTTCAGTCCCGACAGTTTCGCGCGGCGCGGATCGCCGCTCACCGTGCCATCGACCATATACCATGTCGCCGCATCGCGCAGCACCGGGCCGGGATGCAGCAGCCGTTCGGTCTTTGCGCCCTCAATCACGGGCAGCGACGCGCTCCACGCCCATTGGCTGTCGGGATCGACCGCCCCCTGCCCGAACGCGACGACCTCTCGCCCCTCGGCCTGACGTTCATAGCCACCGATTGCCACAGTCACCCGGCGCCCGTCGGCATCTACAAAATGCCGCAGCAGGCGCTGGTCGGCGCCGTCGAAGCGCGGCGTCCACGCCATGCCCTCGGCGCGCGCTTCGCTCCATCCCCGCGGAGCCTCGACTGTCATCGTCGCGGGCAGCGGCGCACTGCGCCCGCCCACCAGCCACGCCCAGCCAGCAAAGACCAACGGGATCGCCAACGCCGCGGGCAGCAGGGCCTTGGCCGATCCGGCGAAGCGAGACGGGCCATCCAGCCGGCTCACATCGACCGCGACATCGTTCGCGGGCCGGTCGAACCAGCGCCATGCCACCAGCATCACGATCGCAATCACCAGCCCGAAAAAGATCCAGCCATAGAAAATATGGTCGATCCCGCCCGCCGCCTCGATCCCCCAGATTTCGGCGGCGACCATCGTGCCATAAGCGCGCAGCGCGTTGGCGAGGATCGTCGTCGCCAGTGCCGCGGCGACGAATACGATCCGCCGCGTCCAGCTTTTGAAACACAGATGCGCCGCGAACACCGCATAGGCGAGCATCGCGATCAGGAAATTGACCCCCGAACATTCCTCGGCCACCTCGAAGAAGCCAGCGGGCGTGGTGATGAACACCCCTTCCATCTCGGCGGCAATGCCTGACAAATGGAGCAGGATGACGCTGATATGCGCGGTAAAGGTCTGGAGCAGCGGCACCAGTTCCTCGCCGAACGGGACGAGCAACAGCGCATAACCGAGCGGAAAGAGCAGCCCGCGCACCAGCTTTTCGCCGAGCACCGCGCCGACCGCACCCTGCAACATCAGCACGAGACCGAGTTGCCGGAACAACCCGACCCCCGCCGCTTCGCCGACCAGCCACACCAGCCCTGCCCCCGCCATCCAGGCGAGCGCGGGCCACCAAAAGGCCGGGGTCAGCGGGCGCAACAGGTCGACCCGCTGCGACACCAGCCAGCCGATCATCGGAACCATCAGCAGGCAATGGGTGAAGGTTGAGCTGTGCCACCAGATGCCGACCATGTCGCTGGCATCGCGCCAGAAGGTCGCGAGAATCGCCGCCGAGAGGATCGCAAGCGCGGCGAGATGGCGGCGCCAGACCGTCATACCGGCAGTCCCAGCAGTTCGCCAAGCGGCGCGAGGCGGGCGTCCCAGCCGTAGCGCGCGATCATGCGCGCGCGCGCAGCCTGTCCCATCGCCGATCCTTTCGTGCGATCGTCGAACAACGTGCCGACCGCTTCGACCATCGCATCGGCACCGTTGGCGACGAGCAGATGTTCGCCCGCCACCGCGTCGATCCCCGTCGCCGCGGCGCCGCTTGCAACCACCGGGCGCGCCATCGCCATCGCTTCGAGCAGCTTGTTCTGGATGCCGCGCGCGAGCAGCAGCGGTGCAACCACCGCATCGGCGGCGGCCAGCCACGGCCGCACATCGGGCACTCCGCCCGTTACGATCACGCCGGGCTGCTTTGTGATCGCGCGCACCTCGTCAGTCGGCGCGCGGCCGACGATGGCGAAGCGCGCCTTGTCGTGGCGCGCGCGGATCGCAGGCAAGATATCCGACGCGAACCAGCGCACCGCATCGATATTGGGGCGATAATCCATTTGGCCGGTAAAGACCGCGAGCGGCCCCTCGCCCGCCCCGACCGGTTCGAACACGGCGGACGGATCGAATCGGTCGGTGTCGATCCCGTTTTCGACCGCACGAACCTTGTTGGCACCCATCCCACTCAGACTGCGGAAAAGTGCTGCCTCAGCCTCACTGACGAACAGGCTGGCATCGACCCGGCGCGCCACCTCGATTTCATGTGCCCCCAGCACGCGCGCTTCGCGTTTGTGAATCCAGTTCAGCGGCTGGCGCTCGTCCTGTTCGGCATAAGTGGCGAATTTGACGGAATCGACGTCGACGAAATCCATCAGCACCGGACCGTCGAAACCCGCGGGCACATATTGCGCCATCTGGCCCGAGAAGGCGACGATATGGGTAACCGTCCCGCCGCCGATGAGCCCACCGACATGGCGCGCCAACGCAGAATTGCGGAACAGCCGGTTCGATACCGGCTCGCCGCGAAGCACTGCCTGAGCCAGCGCGACGGGGCGCGATGCGTGGCGGACCTCGATCGCCAAGCTTTTGCAAAGCGGTGCCATCTTTTCACGCGCCAAGGTCGCGTCGGCTTCACCGTCGGCGAGCGCCGCAACATGCACCGGCGCAAGCTTCGCCAGCGCTTCGAACATATGCCAGCTGCGGATCCGGTCGCCGCGGTCGGGGGGCCATGGCGCGCGATGAACGAGGAACAGGATTTCGGGCATTAACCGAGCCCGCGCGCGATCAGAGGCCCGATCCGGTTCGCCGCCCATAGCGGCAATTTCTTCCAAAGGTCGACTTGCATCCGATATTTTGCGCTGTTGGGATTGGTATCGCGCGGCGTCTCGCCGGGCGCGAGCCAGCGGGCATAGACGAGTGGCCGCGGCTCGAAACCCCAGTTCTTCTTGTAGGCGAAGGGTCCGGTGCCGACCTTCGACCGGCCGAAGTCGAAGCGCGTGCAACCGCGTTCGCGCGCATGGCGCATCAGCGCGAAATACATGAGTTCATTGGCGCGCAGCCGTCGCGCATCGGCGAGGCCGCCCCCCCAATAGGGCATCACGGTGCCGCGCCAGTATAGGCTTAGTACGCTTGCGACCGGCCGACCAACCTCGCGGACGGTGAGGATGTCGGCGGCGTCGCCAAAGGTATCGAGCACCGCATCGAACAAGGTTTTCGGGAAGACTGGCGTTCCGAGATTGCGGACACTGGTTGCATAAACGCGATAATGGTCGCGGCGTTCGGAGGCGTCACGGCCCGTTGTCACGGTCAGCCCGCTTTCCAGAACCTTGCGCACCTCGGCGCGCTGCTTGCGCGGGATGGCGAGAAGTTCGGCATCATCGTCGTCGGCAAGGTCGCGCGCGAAACCAGCGTAGACACCCTCCTCGCGAACCCAATCCTCGGCCTCGGGCTGTGGCCCCCCACGCAATTCGACCGAGGGCACGTCGAGCGACGCCGCCATCGCCGCCGCCCCCTGCGCCAGCGTCGCCGCGACCGACGGATCGTCGGCGAGAATCCCGCCATCGACGGCAAAGCCGCTGCCGACCAGGGCCTGCCCGAACAGCGGCGAACGGATATGGTGGAGCGGCAAGATGCCGGCGAGTTCCCCGCTCGCGTTGCGCGCCGTGACGAGGTGGCAGCGATGCCCCGTTGCTTTGCTGACCGCCCCGCACCACGCCCGGCTATGGAAGGGCGTTGCGCCGGCATGCCGGGCGACATAGGCATCCCATTCGGCCGCATCGGACAGCGGCACACCCGAAAAGCCGTCATTCATCGGGAGCGCCGGCGCGTTCACGCCGCCGCGCGCCACGGCTGCGCGCGTCGCTGCTGCGCAGGAAGCAGCGCATCGGCGCGCGTCCATTCAAAGTCGGCGAGCAGTTTCTTCAGCTTGCCGGCCATGGCGGACAGGCCGCTGTAATGCCGGATCTTCGACTTGATCGGCGCATCGGTGACGCGCGGTTGGCCGGGGTCGATTTCCCACGGATGGAAATAAAGAATCGCAGGATGTCCTTCGGCATTCATGCGCGCGATCGCCCAACGCGTGAAACCATAGGGCAGCAGGCGCATAAATCCCCCCCCGCCCGCCGCCAGCGTATGCCCCGCGACGCGCGCGGTCGTCACGGGCCATTCGACAAGCTCGCTGTCGGGCAGCGGTCGCCAGGCATGGCGCGGGCTCTGCGGCCAGCCATAATGATCGTGCACGACCGGCGCGACGCTTGACGAATATGCATAGCCCTGTTCGGCAAGTATCTGATGCGCCCAGGGCGTGCGCGTATCGACCGAAAAGCTCGGCGCGCGATAGCCGCGTATCGCGGTACCGCCGAGATTCTCAAGGATAGCTTGTGTCTTCCTGAGGTCCGCCGCAAACTCGGCCGCGGTCATGTTGAAGACGCGCTTGTGATCATAGCCGTGGCTCGCAAGCTCGTGCCCTGCCGCAACGATGCGCTTGATCAGCGCGGGATAGCGTTCGGCGACCCAACCCAAGGTGAAGAAGGTGCCAGTCGCTCCCGCATCGGCGAAAATTTGCAGCACCGCGTCGCAATTTACCTCGACGCGGCATTCGAGCCCGCTCCAGTCGCCGCGGTCGATCGTGCGCTCAAAGGCGCCGACCTGGAACCAGTCCTCGACATCGACCGACAGGCCGTTCTGCATTTTTCATCACCTTCATCAGCAGGATAGCCGATCTTGGCCGCGCTGTCAGGCTGCCCAGGTCCGCGAATTTGCCGGATTGGGTGCATTTTCGGGATCGCGCTCGACCCATTCGATCAGCAGGTCGAGCACGCGGCGCAGCGCCGCATCCTGTTCGACAAGACGTTCTTCGAGCGACGCGATCTGCGCTTGGAGCGCTGCAAGTTGTTCGGGATCGACCGCCGGCGCGGCCGGCACTGGCGCAGACGCCTCAACCGCCGTTTCCGACGCGAGATCGAAAATATCCCCGTCCGCTTGGGCGGTCTCGGGCGGAGTCATCGTGCTCACCGGTGCGGAGGACGCGGGCGCTGCAAAAGGCGCGGGCGCATCTGCGGCCCGCTGCGCTGCACGCTGCGGCCACTCAAGCGACGCTTCGTTCGCGGGCGTTGGCGTCGCAAAGGGCGCGGGTGTCGGCGCCACCGCCGCCGCAGCAGCAGCCACGACCTCGTCGACCGGCAAGGGCGCGAGCGTCGCGGTGTCGATACCACGATCGGCTTCGATTTCGGCGACCACCGAGCGAACATTCTGCGCGGTGATCCGCGTCATCTGCTCGACCGCGCCGTACAGCAGCAGGCGGCTGACCAGCACGTTGAGTTTGCGCGGCACGCCTTCGCTATAGTCGAAGATTTCCTCGAACGCGTCGGGGCTGAAGCTGGGATTACCCGTCCAGCCCACCTTGCGGAGGCGGTGCAGGATATAGGGTTCGACCTCTTCGGGTTCCATCGGGTCGAGATGGTGCGTCGCGATAACGCGCTGGCGCAGCTGTTCGAGCGTGGGCGAATGGAAAAGCGTCTGACGGAACTCGGGCTGGCCGAGCAGGAAAATTTGCAGCAGCGAATGACCACCGAGCTGGAAATTCGACAGCATACGCAACTCTTCGAGCGCCGAGATAGCGAGATTCTGCCCCTCGTCGACGATCAGCAGCGTCCGCTTGCCGGCGCGCGCCTGTTCACGCAGATATTGTTCCATCGACCGCAGTAGTTCGGCCTTGCTCTGCCCTTCCCACTCGATGCCGAATTGCTCGGCGACAAGGCGGAGCAGGTCGTCGCCCTCGACCTGCGTCGAAACCAGCTTGACCGCGGTCAGCCGATTGGGGTCGATGGTGTTCATCAGATGGCCGACAAGCGTTGTCTTGCCTGCCCCGACATCCCCGGTGATGACGATGAAACCCTCACCCTGCGCAAGGCCGTAACCGAGATAGGACATCGCCTTCCGGTGTGTGCCGCTTTCGAAATAGAAATGCGGGTCTGGCGTCAGCTGGAAGGGTCGTCCGGTGAAACCATAGAACTGATCGTACATCGCAATATTCCCGTTGCCCAAAGGGTCAAACCCATCAGAAGTTGTAACGCAGTCCCACCAAAGCTGAACCGATAAGCTGGCTGTCGAAGCCATCCTGATCGAAGGCGTTGAGGCTGGCCGCGGCCGTCCCCGTCAGGCCGCGCCAGAAACGCCGCGAATATGCGGCCGAAAGTCCGGCCGATTGGACATCGCTCGCGTTCGGGGCGCCATTGTCGAAATAATTGACGTAACCTGACAGGCTGAGATCCGAATCGACATCGAGCTGGCGGCCGGCCGACAAGAAGAGATAATAGCTCTCGTCCTTGACGCCGTTGAGATTGGCGATGGGCGAAAGTTGCGGCACAAGCAGCTTGCGCTGGTCGTAGCCCACCCCGACGCCATAGGCCCAGCCGCCGAAGCGCGACGACAGCGTCGCCTGCACGCCGCGGCTGCGATATTGTGCCGAATTGGCGTTGCCGAGCTGGTTGTTGAGGCAGCCGCCGCCTTCCTGCCCAAAGACGCACGGATTGATCGTACCGCCGATCGGGTTGCGGGTGGGGTCGAATTGCGTTGGCAGCGCGGCGAGCCCGCCCGACAGGCCGCGACCCAGGCTCGACAGTCCGTCATACACGCCGATCTGGATTGAGGTCGCATGATCTGCGCGATAGGAAAAGCTGCCCGTGTAGATGGTATCGCCATAGCGGCGACCGACACGCGCGGTCAGCGAGGTGCGACGGCTCGGCTGCCACATCACGCCGGCGTCCCATATCAGCCCGTCGGTATCGAATGACAGTCGGCGCGGCTGGGACTTGTCGGTGACGAAACGGCCGTTCGCATCGCGAACGGGCACGCCATCGGCGTCGAGAACGGGATCGCGCTGGCCGATTTCAATATCCTCATAACCCACGCCGCCGAGCAGCGCGACCGTCGGACCGATCGGCATCGTGACATCGGCGCGCGCATATTTGCCCTCGAACCGCTGGTCCAGCTGGCTCGCATCCTCGCGCTCGTACCCACCCGACAGCTGCCAGCCGAACGGCAGGTCGCCCGGCCGCGCGCCAAAGCTGGCCCATGCGACGTGGTTGGTCGAGCTGTCGAAAATATCCTGCGGCTGGCTGCCGGGACCGAGGATCGCGGGTTCATCGACGTCGACCTTGGTATAGCCGAAACGATAGCCTGCCCCGACATCGAGGCCGCCGATGCGCCGGGCGAAGGTCGGCCCCGCATAGAAGGAATAGAGGTTCGCGACGTTACTGGCGTCGCCGACGAACAAACCACTGTCGGCCCCTTGCCCGTCAGCGCGTGTGCGGGTGGCGAGCGCGCCGCCTTCGAGGTTCAGCCCGCGCATGAGTTCGTAGCGCCCACGCGCGAGGCCGCTAATGACGTCGGTGTCGCCCTCACGGCCCCAGCCGAACTGATGTTCGTATCGCAGCGTCGCGGCCAGTTCGGCACGGCGCGTAACGATCGCCGCATCCACACCCGCCGCGACCGTCGTATAGGTCAACACGTCGCCGCCATTCTTGAGATCGGCTGTCAGGACCTGCCCGACTTCGAGATAGGGGCTGACATCGACCCGACGCGCGGTACGCCGCGCTTCCCGGCGACGCTCCGCGCGGCCGGGCTCGGATGCCGCAGGCGTACCCGCCGATGGCGCATCGCCTGCGCCCGGCCCGGGGTCGCCCGAAAATTGCGCGTGCGCGCCCGTCGCCGTCCCGGCGAGCAGCAGGGCCGCCAGCGTCCCCACATGACGCATGGTGGTTGTGGTGCGCATCACGCGCCTCCTTGTCCATAATAGGTCCCGAAGCGGCGACCGCCCGGCGAATATTTCACTCCGTTGAGGAGCAACTGGATATGCGGACACGCCCCCATCAGGCCGATCGCGTCGCGCAGCGAGGATTCGAGCGTTTCATCGGCGCGCACGACCATGATGAGCTGGCCGACGTGGCCCGCCAGCACGGCGGCGGGCGACGCCGCCAGCACCGGAGGCGAATCGAGAATGAGGATGCGGCCCGGCGCACCGGCTTCGAGCTGCGCCAGCAGCGTTTCGGTCCGCGCAGAGGCGAGGAGTTCGGTATCGTGCATGTGGCCGGTGCCGGCCGGCATGACCTTGAGCCCCGGAATGTCGGTCTGGATTAGGCAGTCGCCGACGGCCAGATGCGGGTCGGCGAGTGCATCCATCAGGCCTGGACCATCCTCCAGCCCTAACACGTCGAGCACGCTTGGTTTGGCGATGTCGGCGTCGATCAGCAGCACGTCATGATCGGCCTCGACCGCAAGGCTGAGCGCGAGATTGACCGCCGAGAAGGTCTTGCCTTCGCCCGGATTCGCGGACGCGATCAGCACGCGATGCCCGCGCGGCAGAATCGGGCGGTTGCCGCTGCCGCCGAAATTTCGAATCAGCTCGCGCTTTACGATGCGATATTCTTCGGCGATGCCGGTGACAGGCGTGCCGGGGACGATCATCCCGCGCGCGGCTAGGCGCTCGCGGTCGATGGTGCCCTGTCGCGCCGGAACCACGGCGGGGGCCGCCCTGGCGACGTCCTTGCGCGGTGACAGTTTGGGCGCCGGGGCCGGTTCGACCGCAGGGGCCGCTTCGACGACGGGGTCCAGGATTTCGGGCGGCGGCGTTTCAGTGGCCGGCTCGGCCTTGACCTTCTTTGTCTTTTTTTCGGGCTCGGGCGGGAGCTTGGACACGTCGATCGTCGGCGCATTGGCGACGGGATCGAGGCCGAACATGTCGGCCGCGCGTTCGAGGAGCGAGGGCGGGCGCTTGACTTTGCGTTGGTCGTTCATGTCATCGTCCCCCGTCACGCAACCATGCCGCGCTGGATGAATTCGGCGACCAGCAGCAGGACATAGAGGCCGACGAGCGCACCCCCTCCCCCGGTCAGCCAGACGAGTTTCTTGCGCCGGTCGAGATGGCGTTCGGGCGTCACCACTTCGGTGATCGATCCGATGACCGGCAGGCCGCTGGCTCGTTCGAGCTTGCCCGCCGTCGCATAGCTGGTGCGCACCTGGCCCAGGCCGAAAGCGACGCCGATGCCCCCGCCGAGACCAGCGAACAGGACGAGCGTCAGGAACAGCGGCCGGTTCGGCGCCGCGGGGCTGGTCGGTTTCGACGGCGGATCCAGCAGTTCGACCTTGATCGCATCGGTTTCGGTCTGCACCTCGCCGCGCAGGCGAACCTGTTCGCGCTGCGCGAGCAGCTTGTCATATTGCGCCTTGAACGCGGTATATTCGCCATTGATCCGGTCATACTCGGCGGCGATGCCGGGGTTCTGTATCTGTTGCGCGGTGATCTTGGCGATATCGCCCAACAGCTGGCTTTTGCGCGACGACAGCGCGCTGACGGTCGCCTGGCGCTCGGCACGCATCGCAGCGAGCGAGGCATAGGCGGGATTCTGCATCCCGCCGGCGCCGCCGCTTCCCTCGCGGTCGGCCGTCGCCTTGAGCGACGCGATCTGGCTCTTCAGCGCGATAACGTCGGGGTGCGCGTCGGTCAGGCCGCGCGAGCGCATCGACGAAAGTTCGTTCTGGGCGCCGGCAAGCTGCTGACGCGCGACACCGCCGCCGACGCCGCCCACTCCGGGGATCGTCTGCGGGGTCGAAGCGAGCTGGCCGTTGGCCGCCGCAAGCTGGGCCTGCGCCGATACCAGCTGCGAGTCGATCTGGCTAAGCTCGGCGCGCGCGGCCTCGACGCGCTGCGCCGGAGAGCCCGAACCGCCGGGGATCAAGCCGATGTTCTGCGCCTCGAATGCGCTGCGGCGCGCTTCGACTTCGCGCAAGGCCTTTTCGCGGTCGGCGATTTGCGCATCGAGGAATTTCAGCCCCTCGCGCGCGTTCATCCGGCCGCCGCGCAATTGATCGTCGCGGAACACGGTGATCAGGCTTTCGAGCACGCCCGATGCAAGCTTGGCATTGTCGGCGTCCGACAGGCTGGCGACTGCGATGCTTGAGGTGATTTCGAAGATGTTATCCTGTTGCGGAACGACCTTGATGTTCTTTTGCAGCATCGCGACCGCGCCCGCCTTTTCGCGCTCACCCGCGCCGGCGGGAAGCAGCCCGGTGGTCGCGGCGACCTTTTCGAGGTTGCGCGCACTGGTCAGCGTTTCGCGGATCTGGTCGATCTGCTGGCGTCCACCCATCCCTCCACCCTGCACATCGTCGGGCAGGATTTCGTTGATATCGACGAGCAGACGGGCCCGCGAATCATAGCGGTTCGGGATCGAAGCGATCGCCAGCCAGCCGAGGATGCAGATGCCCCAGGCCACCGCGAGCACCAGCCACCGGCGCGTCCAGACGCTGTGCAATGCCACCCGGAATTCGTCATAGAGGCTGTTCATCGCTTCGCTTCAGTCCTTGGGAGAGGGTTGACCAGCTGCCGGATCAGAACATGCTTTCGGGGATGATGATCACATCGCCCGGCTGCAACCGCACATTCGCCTTGATATCGCCGCGCTTGATCAGGTCGTTGAGCCGCAGGCCGAATTCCTGCTGCTTGCCGCTGCCCTTGTCGAAGCGGACGAGTCGCGCCTTGTTTCCAGCCGCATATTCGCCAAGGCCGCCCACCGCAATCATTGCGTCGAGCACGGTCATGTTGGCGCGGAACGGGATCGAGGCAGGCTTTTCGGTCGCGCCGACGATCCGCACCTGCTGCGAAAAGGTGCTGTTGAAAGTGGTGACGATGACGCTGACGATCGGATCGGTGATATATTGGCTGAGCTGCAGCTTGATATCCTGCTGCAGCATCGTCGGCGTTTTGCCCACCGCGGGCATGTCGGTGATCAGCGGTGTCGTGATCCGCCCGTCGGGGCGCACCTGCACCTTGCCGCCGAGTTCGGGGTTGCGCCACACGAAGATCTGAAGTTCATCGAGAGGGCCGATGATATATTCCTCGCCGGGTCCTTCCTGGTTCTGGACGAAGGTCGCGCTGGGCAGCTGCGGCGCAGGGCCGCCAGCGCCGGAGCAACCGGTCAGCGCGGTAGCGGCAATGCCCGAGACGAGCGCGGCACGCGCAACGCGGAGCGAGTAGAAGGAAGCCATAATCAATCAACCTTTCGAGCCGCCGGGGGTTGCCGCGGTCCCGATCCCCCGACGACAGCTGTTACGTCAGCATCAGCCATTGCTCGAAAAGGGTGAACATAATGTTAGTATTGACATAAGTTTGAATCGCGGCGCCCCGGAAATGTCCCGATAAGGAACAGCTTCTCGTCGTCAGACGAGCATTTCGCCGGCCGGCCCTTGTCCCAGAAAAGCGGCGGGGCTCGCGCTGGCGCCATAGGCACCCGCCTGAAAAATTGCGATCAGGTCGCCGACGCCGGCGCGCGGCAAGGCCACCTGGTCGCCGAGCCGGTCGAGCGGGGTACAGAGGCAGCCGACGACCGAGACCGTTTCCGTCGGTTCGACGCCGAACTGCCCCGCGACCGCGATCGGATAGTTGCGGCGGATGACGGTTCCGAAATTACCGCTTGCGGCAAGCTGGTGATGAAGCCCGCCGTCGGTGACGAGGAAGGTTTCGCCATGGCTGATCTTTCGGTCGACGATGCGGGTCAAATAGACCCCCGCTTCCGCAACCAGCCAGCGCCCAAGTTCCATCGCGAAGCGGCTGTCCGCGAGGATCGGATCGCGCGCCGCCAACGTCGCGGCAAGCGCTTCGCCGACCGCCACCGCATCGACCGGCTTGTCACCCGGAAAATAGGGAACACCCATCCCCCCGCCCAGATTGACGAGCGGCGGTGTCACGCCGATCTCGCCCCCCAATCGCGCCGCCAACGCAACCGTCTGCGCCTGCGTTTCCGCGATGGCGACCGCGTCAAGCGCTTGCGATCCCGCGAAAATATGGAAGCCCCGCCAGTCGGCTCCAGCGTCGATAAGACGGCGGACGAGCGTTGGGACCTCGGCGGCATCGACCCCGAACGGCTTGGCTCCTCCCCCCATTTTCATCCCCGACCCCTTAAGGTCGAAGTCCGGGTTGACGCGGACCGCGAGCCGCGGGGTCAGGCCCAGATGCGCCGCGATCGACAGCGCCCGGTCCGCCTCGCCCGCCGATTCGAGATTGAGCGTTGCGCCCGCCGATATCGCCGCTTCGAGTTCGCGATCGCGCTTTCCGGGACCGGCAAAGCTGATGTGTTCGGCCGCCATGCCGCAGCCCAGCGCAGCCTTGAGTTCGCCGCCCGAGGCGACATCGAACCCGTCGACGAGCCCCGCCATATAGGCGAGCAACGGCGGATAGGGATTGGCCTTCATCGCGTAATGAAGCTGGACTTCGGCAGGCATCGCCGCGCGCCATTCGGCGACGCGCGCGGTCAGCATTGCGCTGTCATAGACGAACAGCGGCGTGTCGCCCGCGGCGTCCGCCAGAGTCCCGACGCGGTCGCCGCCGACGAGCAACATGCCGTCCGCGTCGGCTCGGAAACCGGGCGGGATCGGACCATGCGGTTTCATGCCGGCACCTCCTGCGCCCAATCGGCCGCTATCGCGACGCGGTCGAGCTTGCCGTTCGGATTGCGCGGCAATTCGAGCCGCCATTCGATGACGTGCGGATGCATGAAATTGGGCAGATTCCGACGAAGATAGCCGGCAAGACCTTCTTCATCGGCGAGGCCGTCCTTGCCGCGCACGATCAGCACGATCGCCGCGCCCAGCCTGGCGTCGGGCACCCCGAACGCCACGGCCTCATAAATCAGGCCCGATGCTACCGCGACATCCTCTACCTCGGTCGGGCTGACGCGGTTGCCCGCTGTCTTGATCATCGCATCGTGGCGGCCAACGAAATAGAGCAGGCCTTCGCCGTCGCGGCGCACCGTATCGCCCGACCAGACGGCGGTGCCGCCATAACGCGATGCGCCGGGTGCCGGCCTGAAACGCTGCGCGGTGCGTTCGCCGTCGCGCCAATAGCCCTGTGCGACGAGCGGCCCGCAATGGACCAGCTCGCCCGGCTCGCCGTCGGCGGTGACGCTGCCGTCGGGGCGACACACCAGGATTTCGGCGTGCGGGATCGCGCGGCCCATCGACGTCGGGTGCGCGGCGACGAGGCCGGGATCGAGAAAGGTCGACCGGAAGGCCTCGGTCAGTCCGTACATTGGATAGATGTCGGCATCGGGGAAGGTTCGGCGCATCGCATCGATCAGCGACGGGGTAAGCGCGCCGCCGCTATTGGTCAGGCGCTTCAGGAGAGAGGCCGTTTCGACGGGCCATTCAGTTTCGACCAGTTGCACCCAGAGCGGCGGCACCCCCGCAAGCGTCGTGATACCGTGCCGCGCCACGGCCTTCGCGACATCGCGCGCGGTCAGATAGTCGAGCGGCGCGACCGCAGCGCCGGCATGCCAGGTCGAAAGCAGCTGGTTCTGGCCATAATCGAAGCTGAACGGCAGCACTCCGAGCACCCGGTCGTCCGGTGCGATCCGCAAATAGGTGGCGACGCTTTCGGCGCCGAGCCAGAGATTGGCATGGCTGAGCATCACCCCCTTGGGCCGTCCGGTCGAGCCGCTGGTGTACAGGATGGCGGCAAGGTCGTCGGGTTCGGCGATCGACGGCGGCAGCCCCTGTCCAGCCGAATCAATCACTTCCTCGCCGACCTTCAGATCCTGCAATGCGCATTCGACGGGCAGCGCCTCACCCAGCATGTCGGCGCGCGCGCCGTTGGTGACGAGCAGCCGCGCTCCGCTGTCGGCAAGGATATGCGCGACCTGCGGTCCTTTGAGCAGCGGATTGATCGGAACATGGATCAACCCGGCGCGCGCGGCGGCAAGCGGCATCAGGCAGGCGAGCCGCGTCTTGGCGCTCCAGCTTGCGACACGTTCGCCCGGACCGCCCGCCTGTTCGAGCAGCCACGACGCCAACCGCCCGACGCCGGCATCGAGTTCAGCGAAGGTCGTGACCGTGTCGCCAGTCAGGAGCGCAGCCGCATCGGGCGCGCCGCGGCGGGCGAGATGGTCGATCGGCCTTGAGGATGGGTTTTCGGCTTTGGTCATCGGCTGTTAGGACAAGAGTGATAGAGGGCCACACCATGCAAGGGAACGGTGAAGATCAGGCTAATGATAATGTGGCACGCGCCGCAGGCTTCGCTTCGCCCTTCGATCGCACGTCGTGGTTCGACCTGCTGGAAGCGCATGGCTTCGCCGGCGAAGGCCGGATCGATGCGCGCGGCAAGGCTGGCACCACCATTGCCTTCTTGCCGCTCCGTATCGACAAGCCCGGGCACGTTGCCGGGCTGACGAACTGGTACAGCTTTGCCATCCGGCCGCTTTACCGGGGCGCGGCGGATCGCGAGGCTGCGCTGACCGGCCTTTTCCGCAGCCTCCGCAAACGCGCCGCACGGCTTTCGCTCGATCCGGTCCGTGACGAGGATCGCGAGGCCATGGAATTTGCGCTACGCGCCGCAGGCTGGTGGACAAAGGCGGTCGCAGCGGGCGATCGCCACTGGCTCGATCTGGGCGATATGGATCACGATGGCTGGTGGGCCACCCGCCCCGGCGCGCTCCGCAGCACCGTCCAGCGCAAGACGAAAAAGGGGATCGTCGATATCCGGCTGTTCACGGCCTTCGATCCCGGAAGCTGGGCGGACTATGAGCGGATCTATGCGGCGAGCTGGAAACCCGAAGAAGGCCATCCCGTCCTGCTCCGCGCCTTTGCCGAAGCCGAAGGCGCCGCCGGACGGCTGCGCATGGGGATAGCGCGGATCGAGGGTGCGCCGGTCGCAGCGCAGTTCTGGACGGTGGAGGATGGCACGGCCTTCATCCACAAGCTCGCACATGTCGAGGACAGCTTGAAAGCCTCGCCGGGCACGCTGCTGTCGGCCGCCTTGTTCCGCCATGCGATCGAGATCGACGAGGTGCGGCGCGTCGATTTCGGCACGGGCAACGACGCGTACAAGCGCGACTGGATGAACCGGCACGATCCGCTGTGGCGCATCGAGGCTTTCAATCCGTCGCGCATCGCGGCATGGGGTCCGGCATTCAAAGCCTTTGCGCGAACCCTGCTCAGGAAAGATACATGACCCAAGCCAATAGCGTCGACGCCACCCTCCGTGCCCTGCTCGCCGACGTGCTCGGGTTGGGAGAGGATCGTGCCGCGGCGCTGACTGAAGACAGCGGTCTGTTCGGCGAGTTGCCCGAGTTCGATTCGATGGCGGTCGCGACGGTGCTGACCGAGATGGAAGACCGGCTTGGCATCATCATCGACGATGACGAGGTCGATGGCGAAATCTTTGAAACCTACGGTAATTTGCTCGCCTTCTCGCTGCGCAAAGTAACCGACTGAGCCGGACGCGGGGCGATGGCCGAACATCAGTTGCGCATCGACCCCGCAGGCGCCCCGCGCGCCACGGTCGTTATCGTTCCGCCGCTGTTCGAGGAAGCGAACCGCATGCGCCGCACGCTGGTGCTCGCGATGCGCGCGCTGGCAGCCGACGGGTTTGCGGCGCTACTGCCCGATCTGCCGGGGCAGAACGAGAGCCCGGTCCCGCTTGCCGAGGTCGACCTCGATCGCTGGCGGGATGCGCTTGCCGAAGCGGTATCGGGGGTCGAGAGTCCGGCGATCGTCGCTTCGTTTCGCGGCGGGGCCCTCATCGATCACAAGGCGAACGCCGAAGCGTGGTGGCGCCTTGCGCCGGTCGGCGGCGCATCGTTGCTCCGCACTTTGCTGCGCGCGCGTGTCAGCGCCGATCGCGAAGCCGGCATCGCGTCGTCGATCCAGGTGCTGCAGGATCAAGCCGGAGCCGCGCCGCTGCTGCTCGCCGGCAATCGCCTTTCGCCCGCGATGATCGCCGGCCTCGGCGCGAGCGAAGCGCAGGCGGTGAGGCCTTTGCGCAGCATTGGCCTGGGTGCCGACGGTATCGCGGGAACGCCGCTGTGGCTGCGCGCCGAACCCGGCGAAGACGCGGCGATGGCACAAGCGATCGCCGCCGACATTGCGGCGTGGAGCAAGACATGCGGCATCAGCTGAGTTTCACCTGCGAAGGTTGCACGCTCGCGGCGACGCTCGACGATGCGCCGGAAACCACCGGGCTGCTGATCGTCTCGGGCGGCAACGAAGTCCGCAGCGGCGCGCACCGCGGCATGGCGACGCTGGCGCAGCAGGTCGCGCTGGCTGGATATCCGGTATTGCGGTTCGACCGGCGCGGAATCGGCGACAGCGAAGGGACGAACGGCGGGTTCGAAAACAGCCGTTCCGATATTGCGGCGGCGATCGCCGCCTTTCGGCAGGCCGCGCCGCAGGTTACGCGCCTCGTCGCTTTCGGCAATTGCGATGCGGCGAGCGCGTTGCTGCTGCACCAGCCGCTTGCGCTCGACGCGCTCATACTTGCCAATCCATGGACTTATGACGGCGAACAGGCCGACGAAGCGGGCGAACCGGCGCTCCCCCCGGCCTCTGCGATCCGTGCGCGCTATCTGTCCCGGCTGAAGGATCCCAAGAGCCTGTTCCGACTGATCAGGGGCGAGGTCGATTTGCGGAAGCTGTTCCGCGGGCTGTCGGCGCTCGGCGCTCCGGCGGCACCCGCTCCGCCCGACAGTCTGGCGGCGCGGATTGACGGCGCGATCGCGGCGCTTGCGGCGCCCGCAACGATCCTGCTGGCGACCGGCGACCGGACCGCTCAGGCCTTTATTGAAAATTGCCCTGCGGCGCTGCAACGCATTCCGGTCGAGCGCCTCGCCAGCGCGTCGCACAGCTTTGCCGGCGACGACGCGGAATGGCTAGCGGAACGGATATTGGCGGCGCTGTCCGGTCAGACTGTCGCCATCGCGTGATATTCGGCTTCGGCGAGGAAGCGTTCGGCGTCGAGCGCGGCCATGCAGCCCATGCCCGCGGCGGTCACTGCCTGGCGATAGACCTTGTCGGTGACGTCGCCCGCGGCGAAGACGCCCGGAATCGCGGTCAGCGACGTGCCCGGGGTCACCTGAAGATAGCCGTCGTCGTCGAGCGGCAGCTTGCCCTTGAACAATTCGGTCGACGGGCTGTGGCCGATCGCGACGAAGCCGCCGTCGGTGGGTTCGTGGCTTTCCTCGCCGGTGACCGTGTCGACCAGGTCGACGCCGACGAGGCCGGTCAGGCCTTCGCCCGCGACGAAGCGCTCGACGTGCTTGTTCCACAGCGTCTTGATCTTCGGATTGACCATCAGCCGGTCCTGCAGGATCTTTTCCGCACGCAGGCTGTCGCGGCGGTGGATCAGCGTGACGTCCTCGCTGTGGTTGGTGAGGTAGAGCGCTTCCTCGACCGCGGTGTTGCCGCCACCGATCACGACGACCTTCTTGCCGCGATAGAAGAATCCGTCGCAGGTCGCGCATGCCGAGACGCCTTTCCCGCCAAGTTCCTGCTCGCCCGGGACGCCCAGCCATTTCGCCTGCGCACCCGTCGCGATCACCAGTGTTTCCGCCATATAGACGTCGCCGCCGTCGCCGGTCAGCTTGAACGGGCGGCGCGACAGGTCGACGTCGACGATCGTGTCCCAGATCATGCTGGTACCGACGTGCATCGCCTGCGCGGTCATCTGTTCCATCAACCACGGCCCCTGGATCACGTCGGCAAAGCCGGGATAATTTTCGACGTCGGTGGTGATCGTTAGCTGGCCGCCCGGCTGGAGTCCCTGCACGACGATCGGCATCATGCCCGCCCGCGCCGCATAAATGGCGGCCGACAGTCCGGCGGGGCCGGAACCGAGGATGAGCATCTTGGTGTGGTGGACGGCGGGCATGGCGATCTTTCGTTGGCTGTGCGGACAGGCACAGATGGGTGTTGCCAACCGCGCTAGCAAGGCTCACCTTCCGCGCCAAGAGGGAGCGATGCAAATGGCGAACTGGTGGGAACGTCACGGAGTACCACGCCTGATCAAATGCGCCTGTTCGCAGGGACAGATCATGAAGGTGCGTAGCAAGGTTGTGCCGCATGCGCGGGGCCATGTGCTGGAACTTGGCTGCGGCGGCGGGATCAACATGGAATTCTATCGCCCCGGCCAGATCGAGAGCTTCAGCGGACTCGACCCCTCGCCCGAACTGCTCGCGATGAGCGTCGCGGCGGCAGCGGCGCGCGGCATCGACGCCGATATCCGCGAAGGCGTCGGCGAGGCGATGCCGTTCGAGAGCGGGCAGTTCGACACCGTCGTCACGACCTTCACGCTCTGCTCGGTCGCCGATCAGGCGGCGGTGCTGCGCGAAATCCGCCGCGTGCTGAAACCGGGCGGCACAGCGCTGTTCCTCGAGCATGGCGCCGCGCCCGATGCCGGCGTCGCGAAATGGCAGCGGCGGATCGAGCCCATATGGAAACGGATCGGCGGCAATTGCCACCTGACCCGCCCGATCGCCGATGCCTATGCGAAGGCCGGCTTTGCTGTCGACCGGCAAGCCGCCGCCTATATCCCCAAAACGCCCCGCCCGTTCGGCTGGTACGAATGTGGAGCCGCACGCCCCGCCTGAAAAGGGATTGCAAGATGATCCGTTTCTGGCTGCTCACCCTCAGCGGCCACGCCAGCCCCCGCCGCTGCAACCGAGATAGCGAGCATTTTCCCGACGGATCGCGCGAGATATTTTCGATAAAGCGCGGCGAAATCTGTGTCGCGGACCGATTCTCGCCTTTGAACAGCCGGTGAGTTTCCGGCTGAGTGAATTTGACGACATCGGGGGCAGCGACACGATCGGAACGATCGGATCTCCGCGACACGCCGGGGACATTCACACGAACGCCCGATGGCGATAAGAGCGATTACGGGATGACCTATACGCTGACAGTCGGCTAGCGATCGTCAGGACCGGACAAAGAACGCCCCGCCGGATCGCTCCGGCGGGGCCGTTCATTGCCCGCAAGCGCGGCGCGGGTTAGGCCGCGCCGTGGGCCAGCGCCGCGAGGAGCAGGATCGCCACGATGTTGGTGATCTTGATCATCGGGTTGACTGCCGGACCCGCGGTATCCTTGTACGGATCGCCAACGGTATCGCCGGTCACCGCGGCTTTATGGGCTTCGCTGCCTTTGCCGCCATGGTTGCCGTCCTCGATATATTTTTTGGCATTGTCCCACGCGCCGCCGCCCGAGGTCATCGAGATGGCGACGAACAGGCCGCCGACGATCACGCCGAGCAGCAGCGCGCCGAGCGCTTCGAGCGCCGCGGCCGGACCCGCCACCCACAGGATCACGAAATAGACGACGATCGGCGCCAGCACGGGGAGCAGCGACGGGACGATCATTTCCTTGATCGCGGCCTTGGTGACGAGATCGACGGTGCGGGCATAATCGGGGCGGCTGGTGCCGTCCATGATCCCCTTGTTGTTCGCGAACTGGTCGCGGACATCCTTCACCACATCCCCCGCCGCGCGGCCGACCGCGGTCATCCCCATCGCACCGAACAGGTACGGCAGAAGCGCGCCGAGCAGCAGCCCGACGATGACATAGGGCGACGACAACGAGAAGGTCAGCGGCTCGGTCAGACCCAGCACCGACGAATATTCGGTGATGTCGGCAGTATAGGTGCCGAACAGCACCAATGCCGCCAGACCCGCCGAACCGATCGCATAACCCTTGGTCACCGCCTTGGTCGTGTTGCCCACGGCGTCGAGCAGGTCGGTCTTTTCACGAACCGAGTCGTCAAGCCCCGCCATTTCGGCGATGCCGCCAGCGTTGTCGGTGACCGGGCCATAGGCGTCGAGCGCGACGACCATGCCCGCAAGCGCGAGCATCGCGGTCGCGGCAAAGGCGATGCCGATGATACCCGCAAGCAGATAGGCGATGATGATGCCGGCGCAGATCACCAGCGTCGGCAGCGCGGTCGATTCAAGACTGATGGCCAGCCCTTGGATCACATTGGTGCCATGGCCCGTTTCCGATGCCTTGGCGATGCTGCGGACCGGGCGATAGTTGGTCCCGGTGTAATATTCGGTGATCCAGATGATCAGCCCGGTGATGACGAGCCCGAGCAGCGAACAATAGAAGAGCGCGCGGCCATTGAAGCCGGTGCCCGCAATCTCCGCATTCATGTCGCCCAGCGCATATTGGGTCGAGAACCAGATCGCCGGGATCGAGAGAATCGCGGTGACGAGGAAACCCTTGTACATCGCGCCCATCACATTGGTCCCGCTGCCGAGACGCACAAAGTAAGTACCGATGATCGAGGTGATGATGCACACGCCGCCCATCAGCAGCGGCAGGGTCATGAGCGGGAGCAGCATGTCGCCCGCGCTCTTCAGCAGCAGCGCGATCAGTACCATGGTAGCACCGACGGTGACGACATAGGTTTCAAAAAGATCGGCGGCCATGCCTGCGCAATCACCGACATTGTCGCCGACGTTATCGGCGATCACCGCCGGGTTGCGCGGATCGTCCTCGGGAATCCCCGCCTCGACCTTGCCGACGAGGTCGGCGCCGACGTCGGCGGCCTTGGTGAAGATGCCGCCACCAAGGCGCGCGAAGATCGAGATCAGCGAAGCACCGAATGCCAGCGCAACGAGCGAATCCACAACGGTGCGGTCGTCACCGCCGACGGTGAAGCCGCCCGGCCCGATCAGATACCAGAAGAAGACCGAAATCGCGAGCAGCGCGAGGCCCGCCACCAGCATCCCCGTGATCGCGCCGGCGCGGAACGCCATGGTCAGGCCCGCCTGCAATCCGGTCTGCGCCGCCGCCGCGGTGCGGACGTTGGCCTTTACCGAGATGTTCATCCCGACAAAGCCCGCAACACCCGACAGGACGGCGCCAATCACAAAGCCGGTCGCCGAGATCGGGCCGAGAAAATAGCCGACGAGAATGGCTACGACGACGCCGACAATGGCGATGGTACGATATTGACGGCCGAGATAGGCCTTGGCGCCTTCCTGAATGGCGCCGGCGATTTCCTGCATCTTCTCATTCCCCGCCGATGCGCTGAGCACCTGCCGCGAGGTAATGAATCCATAGAGTACGGCCAAAAGGCCGCACGCTATCGCGATCAAAACCGGATTCATGCGTGTTGCTTCCTTCCCATGCGAAGGGCGACGCAGAAGATAGCAGTCGAGCACGTCCGACTTATTGATGCCGGTTCGCTCTCTCCCCTGATGCGACCGCCCCAAATTTGGACGCCGAGTTATGGGAAGAAAGGATGCGGCGCGCAACCCCGCTTATTCGGCTGAATTCCGTGCTCGCAGGATCAATGCATGAAACCGAGGCGGGCGGGCAAGGCGATGCGCTGCGCGCGGTGCGTGAGCATGATTCCCTCGCCGACCCCGGCATGGCCGATCGGCGTCACCGCGACGTTCAACCCGGCCGCGATCTCGCGGATCGCCACCGCCGCCGACGGATCGGCGGAAAACAGCAATTGGTAATCGTCGCCCGCTGTCGCGGCGGCAAGCCGCGTGTCGAGAATGTCGGGACGCACCGCGAGCAGCGCCGCCGACAAGGGCAGCGATTCCAGCATGAGGCCAAGTTCGCACCCGCTCGCCTGTGCCATCCGCTGCGCATCGATGAGCAGCCCGTCGGACACGTCCATCATCGCGTGGACATGGCGTGCCACCGCCCGTCCGAAGGCGAGCTGGGGCTGCGGCCGCCTATAGGCGGCAAGACAGGTTTCATTAGCGTGCTCCTGCCCCAGCCGCATCGCGAGGCCGAGCCCGGCGTTACCGATCGTTCCCGTCACCCAGATCTGGTCGCCCGGCCGCGCGCCGCTGCGCAAGGGGGCGCCGCCCGGCGGCGCGCGCCCGATCGCGGTCAGCCCGAAGCTGCGCGGCGCGCCCGCCGGCACGCGCACCGTGTCGCCGCCGAGCAGGATGACGCCGAAACGGCGCAGCACGAGGCCGAGTCCTTCGGCGAAACCCGCGTCCCACGCGTCGTCGCCGAGGCTGTAACCGACCAGCACGCCGACGGGCGCTGCCCCCTTGGCCGCCAGGTCGGACAGGTTCACCGCGACGAGTTTCCACGCCACATCTTGCGGCGTGTCGTCGGGCAGGAAATGCACGCCCTCGACGATCATGTCATGGGTGAGCACCAGCCCTTCCCACTCGGCCGCGTCGTCGGCGAGGCCGCGCGCGGCGGGATCGGTCGCGATGCTGCGCAGACGGGCAATGAAATCGGCTTCGGACATGCGCGCCCCTTTCGCCCGAACAATGTGCCCTAATTCGGTTCGTGTTTTAAGTGGCTTTGCGCACATCCTTGCCGATCGCATCGAGCAGGCCGTTGGCGAAGCCGGCCTCGCGACCGTCGAAAAAGGCCTTGGCGACATCGACATATTCGCTGACAACCGCGCCGACCGGCACGTCGCCGCGGGCCACGAGTTCATAGACGCCGGCGCGCAGAATCGCCTTCATCGTGCGGTCGAGCCGGTCCATCGTCCAGCCGCTCGCAAGCCGGGCGACGATCGCTGCGTCGATCTCGCCGCGGCGCGCAAGCGTTCCCTTGACGATATCGTCGAAGAATGCCGTGTCGGCATCGGCATATTCGGCGTCCTCGATCGTCGCGCCGATACGATGCTGGTGGAATTCGTGGATCAGCTTGGCAACCGGGGTCGCTTCCATTTCATGCTGGTAGAGCGCCTGCACCGCGGCAAGGCGGGCGGCGGAGCGGGATTGGGTGCGCTTGTTCATGTCTGTTTCAATCTGTTGGCGACGCTGAGCGCGTGCGCAGGAAGTCCCTCGGCACCGGCAAGCGCGACGGCGGCTGGGCCGATCGCGGCAAGGCTCGCGTCGTCGAGCGCGAGGAAGCTGGTGCGCTTCATGAAATCGGTGACCGACAGACCGCTCGAAAAGCGCGCGCGGCGTCCGGTGGGAAGAACATGGTTCGGGCCCGCGACATAATCGCCGATCGCTTCGGGCGTCTGGCGACCGAGAAAGACCGAGCCCGCGTGGCGCACCTTGGCAAACAGCGCGTCGGCCTCGGCAGGATCGACCGCAAGTTCGAGATGTTCAGGCGCCAGCCGGTCGCAGAGCGGGATCGCGTCGACCAGGGCCGGGACGACGATCACCGCACCATTGTCCGCCCAGCTTGTCTGCATCGTCGCCGCGGTGTTCAGCGTCGGGATAACCTGCGCGACCGCCGCTGCGACCGCATCGGCGAAATCGCCATCGTCGGTGAACAGGATCGATTGGCTGGTCGGATCGTGCTCGGCCTGGCTCAAAAGATCGGCGGCGATGACATGCGGCTCGTTCCTGTTGTCGGCAACGACGACGATCTCGCTCGGCCCGGCAACCATGTCGATGCCGACGACGCCGTAAAGCTGGCGCTTCGCCTCGGCCACCCAAGCGTTGCCTGGGCCGGTGACGACGTCGACGGGTGCAATCCTGTCGGTGCCATGAGCCAGCGCCGCAATCGCCTGCGCGCCGCCGACGCGCCAGATTTCATCGACCCCGCCGATATGCGCCGCGGCCATCACGACCGGGTTCGTCTCGCCCCCCGGGGTCGGGGTCATCATCACGATACGTTCGACCCCGGCGACCTTCGCGGGAATGATGTTCATCAGCACCGACGAGGGATAGGCGGCGCGCCCGCCGGGGACATAAACCCCCGCGGCATCGACGCCGCGCCAGCGCGCGCCCAGCCGCGCGCCGGTGTCGTCGCGATAATCGCGATCCTCGGGCAGCTGCCCGGCGTGATAGGCGCGGATGCGCGCGGCGGCGAGGTCGAGAGCATCGCGCAGTTCGGGCGCCAGCGCCGCATAGGCGGCCGCGCAATCCTCTTTCGAGATGCCCCAGCCGCGCCCGCCCAGATCGAAGCCGTCGAACTTTGCGGTATAATCGGCGAGCGCGGCGTCGCCCTCGGCCTTCACGCGCGCGATGATCGCCGCGACATCGGCCGAAACGTCGGACGCGCTCTCGCGCCGGTCGCCCACGAGCGCATCGAACGCGGCCGCAAAGCCCGGCGCCGAGGCGTCAAGCCGCCGCATCGCCGACCGCTGCACGGAATTTTTCGACCAAAGCAGGAACTTCGGCCGAATTGAGCTTGAACGCCGCGCGGTTCACGATCAGCCGCGCCGATACCTCGCTGATGACCTTCTGCTCGGCCAGCGCATTTTCGACGAGCGTGCGCCCGGTCGAAACGAGGTCGACGATATGCGAGGCGAGGCCCAGCTTCGGCGCGATTTCCATCGCGCCGTTCAATTTTATGCACTCGGCCTGGATGCCCTGCGCCTCGAACCAGCGACGCGTCGTCGCGGGATATTTGGTCGCAACGCGGATATGACTTTCGCCCAGCCCGGGCGGCGCGCTGCCCTCGGGCCCCGCGAGCGACAGCCGGCAATGGCCGATGCCGAGGTCGACCGGCGCATAAAGTTCCGAATAGTCGAACTCGTCGACGACGTCCGACCCGACGATGCCAAGCTGGGCCGCGCCATGCGCGACGAAGGTCGCCACATCGAATGCGCGCACGCGGATCAGCGAGATGTGCGGCTGGTTGGTACCGAACACCAGCGCGCGGCTCTTCTTGTCGAAGAAATCCGCCGCAGGCTCGATACCGACGCGCGCGAGCAGCGGCAGCGCCTCGTCCAGGATGCGCCCTTTCGGGATGGCAAAGATGATCGGTTCGGGCATAAGCGCGCCAGCCCATAAGCGGCAGAGGGAGAAAGGGCAATGAGCGACCGGTACCAGTTTGTCGATATGGCCCAGACCGGACCTGCGGCGGTCCGCACCGCCTTTGCCAACCAGGTCGCTTACTGCCGCGCCAATGACGCCCCGGTTACGGCGCGCGTTGTCGCGGCGCTCGCGACGTTGCTGGACAGGCCCACCACGGATTTTGCGCGGCGCATCGCTGCCTGGCCGGGGACACCGCTCGCCGACGCGCTGCCGCTGCGGGCTGCGGGCGGCATCCACGCGCTGCATCTCGGTCGCACCGTGCCCGATCTTGCCCCCATTTATGCCGACGCCGACGGCTTCAACGACGCGGCGATCGTCGGCGCCGTCGTCAACCGGCACGAGGCGGCGCTGCTGCCATGGCTCGACGGACCGCCGCAGACCAACGAGGCCGGGCGCTCGTCGAATTTCATCGCCGCGATGTTGTGGCTCGCCGAGCGGGGCCTGCCGCCGCACTTCGAATGCCTCGAAATCGGATCGAGCGCCGGGATCAACCTGATGATCGACCGCTATCACTACGACCTTGGCGGCGTGCAGGTCGGGCCTGCGCCCGGCGCCATGGCCTTCACACCCGAATGGCGCGGCCATCATCCGCCGATGCATAATATCGCCTTTGCCGCGCTGAAGGGCTGCGACGTCGCGCCTGTCGACCTGACCGACCCCGCGCAGGCGCTGCGACTCAAGGCCTATATCTGGCCCGAACATCATATCCGCTTCGCGCGCATGGAGGCGGCGATCGCCGCCGCATCGGAGGAGCCGCCGCATTTGGTCCATGCCAACGCCGCCGATTTCGTCGAGGCCGAACTTGCCCGGCCGCAAGCCGAAGGCACGACGCGAGTGCTGATGCACTCGATCGTGTGGCAATATGTTCCGAGCGACCAACAGGCGCGGATCACCGCGGCGATGGAAGCCGCCGGCGCCCGGGCAACGCCCGAGCGCCCGCTCGCGTGGGTCGCGCTGGAAGCTAACCGGACCGTGCATCATCATGAATTGGTGGTGCGATATTGGCCCGCCGGCGATACCTTGAAAAAGCTGGGCCACGCGCATGCGCACGGTGCGTGGATCGAATGGCTTGGCTGACGGACGTCGGCGATGGCGGCTTTGGGGTGGTTAGCTGCCATCTCGTGAACCGGCCGCCTTCGCTGGTTAGCAGCCCGCCCTCCCTTACGCCCCGAAAAGCTTGTCGATCGCTTCGTCCAGATAGGGACGATCGACGAACAGCCGCATGGGGTCGCGCCGGTTGAGCCAGAATCCGGCCCCATGCCGATCGGTCAGCGCACGGCGCGTCGTGTCCTGCAACAACCGCAGGCGCATGATCGCAGTGCGGCGCGCTCGGCCAAGGCCATCCGGCGCCTGCAACGCGAAATGCACTCGAATCGCCTCGACGCGCGCGGCGACCACGTCGTTATAACCCCGATGCGGGCCGCGATGCAGCGCGTGACCCAAGCGCAAAGCGGTTCGCTCGCACGCGGGCAGCATCAACCCGTTACGGCCGAAATGCCGGAGGGCGAATCCCTCTCCGCGCAGCTGCTCGAACATCGCCGCCATTTGCGGACGCTGCATCAGGCCGATGGGAATGAGGTGGTGGCGCTGGAACCCCGCGCGCGCCGCCGGCGCGCCCTGCCACCCCCGCCCCTGTCTCAACCGTCGCGGCCAAATTCGACAACAACCGTCGCCCTTTGCCGTTCGCCGTCCGGCGGCGGCAACAGGTCGATCCACTCGCCCGCTTCCAGTCCGCGCATGCTCCGCGCCTCGCGGACCGGACCGTTGAGCATCATGTCGAGCGCCAGTCGCGACAATCGCCGCACCATCTCCGCCGCCGTCCAGCCGTCCGGCACGCGCGCCTCCAGTTCCTGCCCGGCAAACAGCGCCAATCCGCGCGTTCCCATCGCGCTCCCCTCCCCCAGATCCTTGCGCCGGAACGCGACGAGGTGGAGCACCGGCGGCATGCCGCTCACCAGCATTTCGGCGATCGACGCGCGAAATTGCGGGGCGTCGGACCACAGCCGCGCCGGCGACCAGAATATATGGCCGGCATCGAAGAGGTCGATCAACAGCACCATCGTCTTGAAAAATTCGCGCATCTGCGTCGCCCTTGCGTCCGACGAGGTCGACGGTGCGGGCTCGGGCTCGGGAATGAATATCCAGCACGCGCCGCCCGCCCGCCACTTCGGCGGCAGGCTTGCCGCGAACTGGCTGGTCGAGGGATCGCCGGGATCGGCGAAATCCAGCGCGTCGGCAGCAGCGGGGCCGGCCAACACCGATAGCGTCCCGAACGACAGGCGGAAGCGCGGCGCCGCGATCAGCGCCGACATCTCGCCGTCCGCATGGTCGATGCGCTCCGGCTTCAACCCCATTCGGCGCAGCGATGCCTCGATAACCTCACCCGAACCGCCCGGCCTTGTCACGCCAGCGACAAGGGCAAAGGTCGCCGGCGGCACCGGCAGGTTCAAAGCGTCGATGTTGCCGACATCCATCGTGTTGCGCGGCCTTTTGTGGGTCCCCCTTGCATTGCAAGACTGGCACCGAAGTTCAAACGCTTATTCGTGGATGTCGCAAAGTTAACCTTGGCGCGGATCGGGGTCAGATCGCGACCTGGCTGCCGAGCTCGACGACGCGGTTCGTCGGCAGGCGGAAATATTCCATCGCGCTTTCCGAATTGCGTAGCATCCAGGCGAACAGCTTTTCGCGCCAGATCGGCATTCCCGGCTTGCTCGCGGCGATCAGCGTCTGGCGCGACAGAAAGAAACTGGTCTCGAGCATCTTGAACTCGCCGCCACAGCTCGTCACGCGCTTCAACGCGTCGGGCACGTCGATCGGCTGCATGAAGCCGTAATTCAGGATCAGCCGGTGAAACCCCTGCCCCAGGTCGTCGAGCGCGCAGTGATTTTCCGCGCGGACATAGGGCACGTCGGCGATCTTGATCGTCAGCAGGATGATCCGTTGGTGCAGCACCTTGTTGTGTTTCAGATTGTGGAGCAGCGCGTGCGGAACGCCGTCGCTGCTCGACGTCATGAACACAGCGGTGCCGGGCACGCGCGTTGCGCTGTTCGCCGCCGACTTGACGAACACGGGGATCGGCATCGCCCCTTCGGCCATTTCCTGCTGCATCAGCTTGCGCCCGCGCGACCAGGTGGTCAGCAATGTGAAGATGGTGAGGCCGATCGCCAGCGGCACCCAACCGCCATCGGGTACCTTGATCAGGTTCGCGCCGAAATAGGCGATATCGACGATGAAAAAGACCGCAAGCACAGGCAGCGCCTTCCACGCCGGCCATTTCCACAGCGTGAAGAGCACGACGCTCATCAGACAGGTGTCGATGAACATCGCGCCCGTCACCGCAATGCCATAGGCCGCGGCAAGGTTGCTCGACGATCCGAAGAAGAGGACGAGGATGATCACCATCACCATCAGCCCCCAATTGACCATCGGGATATAGATCTGCCCCTGCGCCGACGCGCTGGTATGCTCGACACGCAGGCGCGGCATGAAACCCAGCTGGATCGCCTGCTGGGTCAGCGAAAAGGCGCCCGAGATCACCGCCTGGCTCGCGATGATCGTCGCGAGGATTGCCAGGATCACCACGGGGACCTGCCAGGCATCGGGCATCATCTGGAAAAAGGGATCGGCGATCAGGTCGCCGCGCGGTCCCATCTCGGCGTCGAGCACCATCGCGCCCTGTCCCATATAGTTCAGCATCAGCGCCGGCAGCACGAAGGCCAGCCAGCTGAGCCCGATCGGCCCGCGCCCGAAATGCCCCATATCGGCATAGAGCGCCTCGGCCCCCGTCACCGCGAGCACCACTGCGCCCAGGGCGATGAAAGCGGTGAAACCGTCGACATAGAAGAAGCGCAGCGCATTGAGCGGGTTCAGCGTTTCGAGGATGATCCCCGGATGATCGACGATATGGATCAGGCCAAGGATCGCCAGCATCGTGAAATAGGAGAGCATGATCGGCCCGAACAGCATTCCGACCTTCGCGGTCCCGCGCGACTGGAGCGCGAACAGGCCGATAAGGATCGCGAGCGCGATCGGCACGATATAGGGCTCGAAGCCTTTGTTGACGTAACTCAACCCCTCGGTCGCCGATAGCACCGACATCGCGGGCGTGATCATGCTGTCGCCGTAGAACAGCGCGGTCGCGAACACGCCGAGCAGCACGATCGGCCAGGTCCATCGCTTGCCCTCCGACGACCGGCTGATCAGCGCGAGCAGCGCGAGACTGCCACCCTCGCCCTTGTTGTCGGCGCGCATGATCGTCATGACATATTTGAACGTCACGACGAGCATCATCGACCAGAAGACGAGGCTCAGCACGCCATAGATATGCAGCCGGTCGGGCTCGATCGGATGATGCCCGGCAAAGGTTTCGCGAAACGCATAGAGCGGGCTGGTGCCGATGTCGCCGAACACGACGCCGATCGCGCCGACGGCAAGCTTCAGCTTGCCATCGCCATGATGTCCATGGCCGTGATGGCCGGTACCGGCGGCAGCCTCGATGGCGCTCTGCGCGCCTTCGGCCGCCTGTTGCGACTCAGCAGTCATCGCGCGCCTTTAGACGAGCCGGCGCTTTTGGAATAGGTTTCAATTGGGGACGCCATCGGCCGACTCATCGCCCGGAATCTCCGGCGGAAGCTGCGGCCCGAGCGCCTGCCGCAATTGCGCAAGCCGCATCTCAAGGTCCGCTCGCCACGGCGCATCGGCGGGGCTGCGCGCAAGAAGCTGGCTCCACACCGCCTCGGCGCCCTTCAGGTCGCCGCCCTGCGCAAGCGCGAGCCCTGCGAAGAAAGGCGGCGCCGGATGCGTCGGGTCGCGCTTCGCCGCCTCGTCAAACGCCAGCGCGGCCGCGGGCGACATCATGCCGCCGCCATGGGCGGCGAGCGCATTGCCCAGCCCGACCCACAGATCGACATTGTCGGGATGGCTCTCCAGCCCCTTTTCCAGCGTCTTGGCCGCCAGCTCGGTCTTGCCCGTACGCGCGAAACCGTCGGACATGCCTAGCCATTGCGCAGCGGGACCGAAGCGTTCGGACATGCCTTGCCGTTGGTCGGTGATCGCCTCGCCGAACCCGTCGGGCTCTTCGGGCGCCGCGACGGGCTTGCCCGGCAGCGACGGGCTCCCTTGCAGCGCATAGCCCGCAAGCCCCAGCATCACCGCCGCACCGGCGAGCGGCCGCGCCGCAGCGGGGAGCCGGCCCAGCCAGAAAATACCACCGATCGTCAGCGCAGCGGCAAGAAGGACCCACAGCCAGATCATGGGACATCGTCCCCGTCGCGCGCGCCGCCCCGAAACCGGCCGAACGCCAGCCACCCGCCGATGGCAAGGAACATCAGCGGCCCGAGCCACAGGAGCGCCGTCGCCCCGTCGAACGGAGGGTCATAGCTCACCCAGTTGCCATAGCGCGCGACAAGCCAGGCCTTGATCTCGTCCGGGCTTTCGCCCGCCGCGATCTTGCTGCGCACCTCGTGCCGCATATCGCCCGCGAGCGGCGCATCGCTGTCGGCAATCGACTGCCCCTGACAGACGAGGCAGCGCAATTCCTCCATCAGCGCTTTGGCGCGCGCTTCCTTGGCCGGATCGCTCAGCTGCTGATAGGCATAGGGCGCCGGCGGCAACCGGTCCTGCGCCGCCAGCGGCAGCGCGAACGCGCTGAACAGGCAAAGCAGGATCAGCCGCAATCTCACTTCATCGCCTCCAGCTTCGCGACGATCTCGGGCACCTGATCGGCAAGGATCACGCCCTGAATCTGCTCGCGAATGACCCCCTTGCCGTCGATCAGGAAGGTTTCCGGCACGCCCGACGACCCGAGCGCGATCTGGACGCTGCTCTGCATGTCCGCCCCGATGCGGTCGAATGGATTGCCGTATTCACGCAGGAACATCGCGACATCCTCCGGCCGGTCGCGGATTGCGATGCCATCGATGGGGACGCCTGCGGCCTTCAGCGCCTCGAGCTGCGGCGCCTCGGCGCGGCACGGAACGCACCAGCTCGCGAACACATTGACCAGCCGTGGCTTGCCGTCGGCGAGCTGACTGCTCTTCAGCCCCTCGACCCCCGCGGTAGCGGGCGGCAGGTCGAACAAGGGCATCGGCTTGTCGATCCACTGCGACTGGATCAGCGTTTCGGCGGGCGTCACCAGCCGATAGATGAAGGCGCCGAACAGCAACCCCATGATCGCCAGCGGCACGAACAGGACCCAGCGATTCTTCATGGCGCAAAACGCTCCTGTGACTTGCGGTGGCGGCGCGAGCGCCAGATGGCGAGCAACTGCGCGCGGCCGAGCAGCGACAGCGCCGCGCCGACGGCGACCAGCGCGCCGCCAAGCCAGATCCACCACACCAGCGGCTTCCACCACAGGCGGATCTGGTAACGGTCGGCGCGGCCGTCGTCCGCCGTCACCGGCTGGCCGAGTACCGCGTAGAGCTGCCCGCCCGGCCGCGTCAGCAGCGCCGCCTCGTTCGTCTCGGTCGGCGCTGTGCCCATCAGCCCCGGAAAGGTGCGCGATTCGGGCTTCATCGTAAAGCTCGTCCCCGATGACGTCGTTGCGACCAGCGTGCCCTCGATCGCAGTATAGTTCGGCCCCGCGACCGGCTTCACCCCGACGAACTTCATTGAAAAATCGCCGATCCTTATATCGTCGCCCGGCGCCGCCGCGACCAGCCGTTCCTTGATGAAAGCGCTTTCGGCGCCCATGCCTGCGAGGCAGACCGCGACGCCGAAATGCGCGACGACCATGCCCCACGTCGGCAGCGGCGTGCGGCGGAGGTTGCGCCCCCACAAGGGCGCAAGGCTCGCGACTGCGACGATGGCCGCGACGGTCATGCCGAGCAGCGGCAATATGCCGACCTTACCGCCGAACAGCACGAGCCCGAACAGCACCGCGGCCCCTGCAAACACCGCCAGCGGCAGCCGCGACCACAGCCGCTTGCCGTCGTCCTTACGCCAGCTCAAGAGCGGTCCCGCCACCATCACGAGGCAGAGGATCAGCGCAAGCGGCCCCGCTACCTTGTTATAATAGGGCGGCCCCACCGAAATCTTCTCGCCCATCGCCTCGGCCATGATCGGGTAGAGTGTGCCCAGGAGCACGAGCGCGAGGATCGTCGTCAACAAGAGGTTGTTGATTACTAGCGAGCCTTCGCGGCTCAAGAGCGCGAATTTCTTGCCTTCGGCCACGCTGCCGGCACGCAGCGCGAACAGGGTCAGCGCGCCACCGATATAGATCGCCATCAGCACAAGCAGAAAGGTGCCGCGCTCGGGGTCGACCGCGAAACTGTGGACGCTCGTCAAAAGCCCCGACCGCACGATGAATGTGCCGACCATCGACATCGAGAAGCCGATCACCGCGAGCATCACCGTCCACGCGCGCAGCGCGTTGCGCGTCGCGGTCACCGCGACTGAATGGAGCAGCGCCGCGCCCGCGAGCCACGGGACGAGCGACACATTCTCGACCGGGTCCCAGAACCACCAGCCGCCCCAGCCCAGCTCATAATAGGCCCAGTAGCTGCCCGCGGTGATGCCGAGCGTGAGGAAAATCCAGCTTCCGAGCACCCACGGCCGCATCGCCCGCGCGAACGCCGGGCCGATCTCGCGCGTGATGAGCGCGCCGACGGCAAAGCTGAACGCGACCGATAACCCGACATAGCCGACGTAGAGGGTCGGCGGGTGGAAGGCCAAGCCGATGTCCTGCAACAGCGGATTCAATCCTTGTCCATTGGGCGGTGCTACCGGCAACCGCTTGAATGGGTTCGACGAGAACAGCAGGAAAGCGAAGAAGCCGAGGCTTAGCGCCGCCTGCGCCGCGAGCGTCGCGATCAGCGTATCCTCGCGCAGCCTCTTCTCGAAAATCGCGATCAGCCCCCCCGACAGCGAGAGGATCATCAGCCACAGCAGCATCGACCCTTCGTGATTGCCCCACGTCCCCGCGATCTTGAAGATCATCGGTTTCAGGCTGTTGCTGTTGCGCGCGACCAGTTCGACCGACATGTCCGACCGCACGAACAGCGCGATCAGCAGCCCGAATGCGGCCGTGGTGAGCACGCCCTGCGCAACACTGGCCGGGCGCACGAGCGCCGCCAGATCCTTGGGTCCGCCGCGCAGGAACAATATCGCCGCGACCAGCGTCAGGCACGCGAGCGCCGCCGCGATCCACAACAGGGCCAGACCCAGTTCGGCGATCATACCCCCGCCGGCGCTTTCATATTTTTCGGCATCTCGCTCATCTGCGGCGGCATATAGCGCTCGTCATGCTTGGCGAGGATGCGGTCGGCAACGAACACCCCGTCGGCGCGCATCCGGCCGTCGGCGACCATGCCGCTTTCCTCGCCGAACAGGTCGGGGACGATGCCCCTATATTCGACTGGAACCGACGCCTTGCCGTCGGTCGCGACGAAGCGGATCGTCAGCCCGTCGCTCTGCCTTACGATACTGCCCTTGGCGACCATCCCGCCCAGCCGCATCGCCTCGCCGCCCCCCGCCTTTCCGCCCTGCACCTCGACAGGGGTGCGGAAATAGGCCGCCTCGTCGCGCAGCGCGCTCGCCGCGAGCACGCCCGCGCCCGCCACGCCGCCGAGCGCGACGAGCGCGAGGATCAGCCGTTGATGCTTCGCCTTCACTTGCGGTCCTTTCGCAGCGCGTCACTGCGCTTCTCAGCCTTTTTCATCGCGCGCCAGCTTGCCCACAGCACGGCGCCGGTCAGCACCGCCGTCAGTCCATAGGCCGCTGCGACGAACGCCCATTGGCCGCCCCCGCTGATCACCCCCGTCACGCGTCAATCCTCCTCGTCGGCCAATCGCCGCAGCCGCGCCGAAACCCGGTTGTCGGCGAGGATCCGCCGCATCCGCATCAGCACGATCGCCCCGAATAACAGCGAAAAGCCGAACAGGGTCAAGCCCAGCGGCCACAGCAGGGCGCCGTCGATGCTCGAACCGCGCAGCGTGATGCTCGGCCCCTGATGCAGGCTGTTCCACCACACGACGCTCCGATTGATGATCGGAATGTTGATCGCGCCCACCAGCGCATAGATCGCCGCGCCGCGCGACAGCGAGCCGCCCTGTGGTTGCCCGTCGTCGCCGCTCGTCAGCGCGATGAATCCGGCATAGAGGAACAGGAGGACGAGCATCGAGGTCATCCGGCCGTCCCATTCCCACCAGGTTCCCCAGGTCGGGCGGCCCCAGATCGACCCGGTCGCGAGGCAGAGCGCGGTGAACAGCATCCCCGGCACCGCGATCGCGCGAGCAGCGATGCCCGACAATGGATGCCGCCAGACGAGCTGCACCAGCCCCGCGATCGCCAGCGACGTCCAGCCGCCCATGCCGAGCCAGGCCGAGGGGACATGGACATAAAGAATGCGCGCGGTTTCGCCCTGTTTGTAATCGCCAGGAACCATCGCCAGCCCGCCGAACGCGCCGCCGAGCACGAAGAACAGCCCGGCGCCGAGCAACCAGGGCGTCAGCGGCTTGACGATCGCCAGAAAACGGGTCGGATTGGCATAGGCGTGCATCGGTTTCGCATCGTCCTTAGGCGAGCCGGACAAGAGGGTCCAGCGATTTGCCCCGCGCACTCGACGCACCGCTGTCACAGCGGCGCGCAGCGAAGTCATCCCTCGGGCCGCGTCCATATCCAGCTTCCCGTCACCACCGCCGCGATCACCGGCAACATCACCCACGGCCAGGGCGAAAAGATCGCGGCCAGCACGATGCTGAGGGCGAACGCTGCGCTCGCGGCGATCTTGCCCTTGCGGCTGATCGCGCCCTTCTCGCGCCACGCGACGATATGATGCCCGAAATGCGGATGCGTGAGCAGCCAGGTCTCCAGCTGCGGCGACGAGCGCGCGAAACAGAAGGCCGCCAGGATGACGAACGGCACCGTCGGCAGCAGCGGCAGTAAAGCGCCGATCGCGCCAAGCCCCAGCGACGCCCAGCCCGCGACCAGATAGAAATGCCGTTTCATCGAGGGCCGGCTTAGCGGAATTACGGTCCCGCGCCAGCCCTCGAAGCAGCTCAACCCCGCCCGATCAGCTTCTGCGCCATCCGGTCGGCCACCACCGACGCCGGCGTCACGCTCGCCTTGCTCTCGGCCCAGATTTCGGCGAGGCGGCCGGGGATTTGATGGATGCGGCTTTCGACTTCCTCACGGCTGCCCTGCCCCAGATATTCGAGCGCGACGTTGATGATGCCGCCCGCGTTGATCACATAATCGGGGGCATAGACGATCCCGCGATCATGCACATGCTGACCGTCGAGCGCAGTCGCGAGCTGGTTGTTCGCGCCGCCCGCGACGATCGGCACGCGCAGCTTTTCGATGCTTTGCTCGGTCAGGATGGCCCCCAGCGCATTGGGGCTCAGCACGTCGGCCTCGATCTCCATGATCGCCGCCGAATCAGCGAGCTCGGCGCCGAGTTCCTCGGCCAACGCCTTCGCGCGCGCTAGGTTGACGTCGGCAAGCGTCAGCTTCGCACCGTCGGCCGCAAGCCGCCGCGCGACGCCGCCGCCGACGCTGCCGACACCCTGGATAGCAACGCGCACATCCTTTGCGCTGTCGGTGTTCAGCCCCTCGCGGATCGCCGCCTTGATGCCAAGATACACCCCCAGCGCGGTAAAGGGCCCGGGATCGCCGCCGGCATCGGCCCCGCTCGCGACCGGAAGCCCGCTGACATGGTTCGTCTGCCTCGAAATCTCGACCATGTCGGCGTCGGTGATCCCGACGTCCTCGGCGGTGACATAAGCACCGCCCAGCGAATCGACCGCGCGGCCAAATGCCGCCAGCAGTTCGGGGGACTTGGCGCCGTGTTCGTCGGCCAGGATCACGCCCTTGCCGCCGCCCATCGGCAGTCCGGCCATCGCATTTTTATAGCTCATACCGCGCGACAGGCGCAGCGCATCCGTGATCGCCGCCGCGCGCTGCGGATAATGCCAGTAACGCACGCCGCCCGCACCGGGGCCGAGGTGAGTCGAATGGACCGCGATGACCGCCGTCAGGCCGCTCGCCCGATCGCGGAACATGTGGACATGCTCATGATCGTCGAAATCGGCGAAATCCCAGACAGCAGACATGCGCGGCTCCTCGCATTAGAAAATTACGTAGAGACGCAATAATCCAATAGGGATTGAGAGTCACCCCAAATCCCGCATTGGCGCCAAAAATGAGAAAATGGGGCGATCAACGGGGCTCGAACCCGCGACCTCCGGTACCACAAACCGGCGCTCTAACCAACTGAGCTATGATCGCCACATGCCGCGCGCGAAGCCGCTGCGACAGCGCGCGGCGATAGGCGTGACCTCCCCCTTCGTCAAGCATTGTTCGCTTGCCGAGACCTCACTAAAAGCGCGTCATGGCTGGCAAGGATCATGTCGACATGGCGCCCTCGGGCGCCGACCGCACCGCCGAGCGGCTTGCCGCCGTCCCCGGCATCCGCCGTGCGCCAACGCCAAAGCTGCAACAGTTCATCCTGTCCCGCTTCCTCGATACCGAAACCTGCGCGGCGCTGATCGCGCAGATCGACCGCGACGTCCGCCCCTCGACCATCGCCGACCCGAACGGTGACGACGCCTTCCGCACCAGCGCGACCTGCGACCTCGATCATCGCGACCCGCTGGTGATGGCGGTCAACAACCGCCTTCACGATCTCGCCGGCATCCCGCTCGCCTATGGCGAACCGATGCAGGGCCAGCGTTACGACGTCGGACAGGAATTCAAGGCACACACTGACTATTTCGACCCGCATGGCGCTGACTGGGAAACCTATTGCGCGGTCCCCGGCCAGCGCAGCTGGACGCTGATGATCTATCTCAACGAACCGGGCGCGGGCGGCGCGACGCGGTTTCTCGCGACCGGCAAGATGCACCAGCCGGAAGTGGGCAAGCTGCTGGCGTGGAACAATGTCCGGACCGACGGCACTGCCAACCCCGACACGCTTCATCACGGGATGAAGGTGCGCAAGGGCCGCAAATATATCATCACCAAATGGTTCCGCGAACGGCCATGGCCGTGGGCGGAAGGGGAATTGGGTTAGACGGTCGTTTACAGCCGCTGGACCAACAATGATCGATGCACCCTCACCCTTCCCACCGGCTTGGCCGGCGGGCTCCCTCCGTCTCCCATCGGGAGAGGGAGGGAGGCGCAAAGCGCCGGACGGGTGAGGGTCGCGATCAACGCACCAGCCGATACTGGAAATTCAGCGTCAGCGTGTTGCCGACCTGCCCTGGTTCGACCGGCGTTGCCTTGCCGGCGGCATCCATCGCCTGCAAACGGACCATCGGCATCGGCGGCTGCGGCCCGCCAAAGCTGCCTTCGCTGATCGAAACCAACTCGACGCCGCGAAAACCCGCGAGCCGCGCATAATCCTGCGCCTTCGCCTCGGCCGCCTTGATCGCGGTACCGCGCGCGCCGACGAGCTGCGCGTCGGGATCCTTCATGCCGAACCACGGCCCGTCGACATTGGTGCCGCCGGCGGCGACCAGCGCGTCGAGCAGCGGGCCGATATCGTCGATCTTGGGCGTCGTCGCGCGCACGCTGTTCGACACCTGATAGCCGAGAAAACGCGGGGGCTGACCGTCGCCACGATTGTTGTAATCATATTGCGGCGACAGGTTGATGCCACTCGTCTGGATATCCTCGCCCTTGATCCCGCGCGCCTTCGCGGCGGCGATCAGCTTGTCCATCGCCGCGGCATTGGCGCGCATCGCTTCGACCGCGGTCGGCGCGGTCGTCGTCACGCCGGCGCCGACGGTCGCTTGGTCGGGGCGCGAGCGCACCTCCTCGCTGACCGAAAAGCTCAGTATCGGTCCCTGCGTCGTTGCTGCAGTCACCGTCGAACCTCCTTGTTGCGCGGCGGCGGGCACTGCCGCCATCAGGACCAGTCCGGATGCCATAGCGGCGAGCATTTGCTTCGTCATTTCATTCTCCTGCGAACCGGGCTTCCGGTTCATTATGATCTCCGCCCCGTAACGCAGACGGAGCAGACCCGTTCCGCCCTTTGCGCGGACGGCGCTTGCATGATGCTGAACGCGCCAGTAGCGAGCCGTTCATCATGGCAGCACCAATTCTTTCATACGAAGGCCTCGGCCTTGTGCAGGGCAGCGGCTGGCTGTTTCAGGATCTCGACATCTATGTCGGCGAACGCGACCGCCTTGCGCTGATCGGCCGCAACGGCGCAGGCAAGACGACTTTGCTCAAGCTGCTCGCCGGCCGCATCGATCCCGACAAGGGCAAGCGCACGATCGTTCCCGGCACCCATGTCGTGATGCTCGAACAGGAGCCCGATTTCCGTCCCTTCGCAACGCTCATGGACTTCGCCGTCGCCGGCAACGACGGGCCGCCCGAGTATGAGGTGGCGGCGATCGCCGACCAGCTTGGCATCGACATGAGCCGCGCCGCCGCCAGCGCCTCGGGCGGCGAGCGCCGCCGCGCCGCGCTCGCGCGCGCTTTGGCGCAGAACCCCGATGTGCTGCTGCTCGACGAGCCGACCAATCATCTCGACCTCGCCGCGATCGACTGGCTCGAATCCTGGCTCGCGCGCTACACCGGCGCCTTCGTCGCGATCAGCCATGACCGCACCTTCCTGACCCGCCTCACGCGGCAGACCTTGTGGCTCGACCGTGGCAGTATCCGCCGCAAGGAAATCGGCTTCGGCGGTTTCGAGGAATGGAGCGACGCGGTCGCCGCCGAGGAAGCGCGCGCCGCACAGAAACTCGATTCGAAGCTGCGGCTCGAGGCGCACTGGCTCGAACGCGGCGTCACCGCGCGCCGCAAGCGCAATCAGGGACGTCTCGAGAAATTGAAGGAAATGCGTGCGACCCGCGCCGCGATGATCGGCGGCCCCGGCGTCGCCAAGCTCGGCCTCGCCAACGACGATGTCCGCTCGAAATCGGTGATCGTCGCTGAGAATGTGAGCAAGAGCTTCGGCGACCGCACGATCATCAAGAATCTCGATTTCCGCGTCCAGCGCGGCGATCGCATCGGCATCGTCGGCGCCAACGGCGCGGGCAAATCGACATTGCTCAAACTGCTTACGGGCGAAATTCAGCCCGACGAAGGCAGCATCACCCTCGCCCCTACACTCGACGGCATCGTCATCGACCAACAGCGCAGCCTGCTTTCCCCCGAAAAACGCGTCCGCGACGTGCTCGCCGACGGCGGCGACTGGGTCGAGGTGCGCGGGGTCAAAAAGCATATCCAGGGCTATCTGAAAGAGTTCCTCTTCGACCCCGGCGTCGTCGAAGCCAGCGTCGGCGCGCTGTCGGGCGGCGAACGCTCGCGGCTGTTGCTCGCGCGCGAATTCGCGCGCGAATCGAACCTGCTCGTCCTCGACGAGCCGACCAACGACCTCGATTTGGAAACGCTCGACCTGTTACAGGAAGTCATCGCCGACTATGCGGGGACAGTGCTGCTCGTCAGCCACGACCGCGACTTCCTCGACCGCACCGTCACCGTGACGCTCGGCCTCGACGGATCGGGCAAGGTCGACATCGTGGCGGGCGGCTATGCCGATTGGGAGGCGAAGCGTGTCAAACCCAACAGCGTCAAGGCCAAGGCGGCTGGAACCAACGCCCCGCCCCCACCGCCCCAAGCGCGCAAGAAACTCTCCTACAAGGACCAGCGCGACTATGACCTGCTGCCGACCCGGATCGAGGAGATCGAAGGCGAAATGGCGAAGATCGAAACCGAACTCTCCGACGGCGCCCTCTTCACGCGCGACAATGCGCGCTTCAATGCGTTGACATCGGAGCTCGACAAGCTGCGCAAGGAAAAAGCGGCCGCCGAAGATCGTTGGCTTACGCTGGCCGAGGAAGTCGAAGCATTAGGCTAAGTGGCGATCGCCAGCGTCCACCGCGTGGCCGCGGGGCTGTGGGGGGCTTTCGCGGGGGTCACATCTCCCAACGGCGCATCCGGTCATTCGCGGCTGTTCAGCCACCTGCGGTGGCGCTTTCAGAGTCGCGCTTCGAGTTGCGCGAGCAGCGCCTGTACGGGCGGCTGCGGGGGCGGCGCTTCCCAACCGGCCTCGATCGCCGCGATGCGTTCGAACAGGCGTTCGCTGGCGGAAACGATGCGGCGAACCGACAGGTCGAAACCTGCGCAGACGGCCCAATCGGCGGCGACGGGTTCGCCGATGCGCGCCGCGCTGTCGTTCGGCCCGGCCCCCGGATCGCCGACAAACATCGCGCGGCGATGCAGTAGCCAGGCGATGACATGCATCAGGCGGGTTGTCGTCTTCAGCGATTCACAGGCGAGGCCGATCTGCGCCAGGGCATCCCCATTCGCGCGTCCAAGATCGCGCTGCGCGGCAAAGGCCGCGTGCGCTTCGTCGGCAAGCAGCATCGCCTCGACATAGAGATTTTCCACCTGCGCGCGCTGCACCGGCCGTGCCATCGCCATCATGTCCGTTCGCCCACCGACCATGGCGTCAGGGATGCCACGCACCCGGGCTATTTCGCAATGGCAGTAACCATGAAATATGATGCACCGCCCGTCCCGTTTTGATTCAGGGCGTTACCAGTGTCAGGCGATAATGTCGGGGAGCAGTTGATCTTCGCACCACGCGATTTCGTCGCGCAGGCGCAACTTGCGCTTCTTGAGGCGCGCGAGTTGCAGCTGGTCGGGAACGGAGCCGCCGCCGAGCGCGATGATCGCGGCGTCGAGATCGCGATGCTCGACGCGAAGCAGTTCCAGGCGCTGGGTAATTTCCTCGGGGCTCACACCGGTCTCCCTGCCACGTTCACCACTGGTCCGCAACGGGAACCAGCTGACCGAATCGCCACGACATTCCGCCCGATTCGTGATTTACTCGACCCTGCCAATCGAGTCGAAAAAGGAGAATGGCATATGAGCACGTCGCACCTTTCCGCCCTGAAGTCCCGCCACGCGGACCTTGACGAGAAAATTGCGAATGAAGAACGCCGCCCCTGCCCCGACGCAGGCGTGCTGGCCCAGATGAAAAAGCAAAAGCTGAGGATCAAGGAAGAGATGCTCGCGATCGCCTGACGATCGCGACGACCGCCCGCTGATGCCGCCCTGTCGAGGACGCATCAGCGTCGGCGGTAAAAGGGCCCTCGTTCGAGGCCAGTGCGCCGAAGATGCGGCGGCAGATCGGACTCCGATACCACCTGACGACGAACCGCCTGGGGATCGACCGCCCGGTCGAACGCAATACCGAACTTGCCCTCGCCCGCCCAGACGACGCGCCCCGAAACCGGGCCGACGTTGCGCAATTCGACTTCAATCACGTCCCCCTGTTCCACCCGGACCATGCCCTCGGCGAGCATGCCGCCCGCGGACAGGTTGCGCACGCGCACGACGACGCCCCCGCTTTTTCCGGGCACGGTCAGGCTGGCCTGCATGAACAGGCTGTCCCGATCGGTGCCGCGCGACAGCGCGGCGACTTCTTCGTCCACTGTTGTTGGCACGCGCGATTCCATTGCGACCCGTTCCCCGCGTTGAATGTCAGGCGGCGAATCTAGGCGCTGGTCGTTGCGGAATCGTAAATAGGATTGCCCCCGGCCGATCAATCTTCGCGGGAAATCCGTTCGTTGCGTTCGTGGCGCTCCTGCGCCTCCAGCGTCATCGTCGCGATTGGACGGGCTTGCAGGCGCGCCAGCGAGATCGGTTCGCCGGTGACGGCGCAATAGCCATATTCGCCCTCGTCGATACGACGGATCGCCGAATCGATCTTGGCGATCAGCTTGCGCTGGCGATCGCGAGTGCGCAGTTCGATCGCCCAATCGGTCTCGCTCGACGCGCGATCGGCAAGGTCGGGCTCGCGCAGCGGACCGTCCTGAAGATGCGCGAGCGTCGATTCGGATTCGGACAGGATAGATTTTTTCCAGGCGAGGAGCAGGCCGCGGAAATAATCCTGCTGCCGCTCGTTCATAAACTCTTCGTCGTCGCTGGGAACATAATCCGAATCGAGATTGGACTTGGCTTCGCGAAGCGCGTCTGCGCCAACATCGGCAATCTTGGTCGGCATGAGGGGCTCTCGCGTCCTTTCCTGTCACCCCGCAGACCGCAAAGCGCGCAGGGAGTGGCGCGCCTATAACCAGCCACTGGTCACGATACAAGCGCCGAAGCAGCGCATTGCATCGACCGCGTGAAGCACGGCTGAACCGGCGCCCTTCGGACGGTGATTCCCGGTCGCCAGCGGACCCGCCGGCGGGTGCGGGCCAGTCCCGATTTAGGGCCGAAGATTAACCAATTGCATAGAATCGTTGCACATTCCGTTCTGTTTTGGGACAGATACCGTGATTTTGATTGATTCCGTCGCCCTTTTCCCGCTGTCGGACAGGCAAACGCGGTTAACGCGATTGCCGCGTTCATAAAGATTTGGCCTTTTGGGTTATAGCGAAGGTGAAATCGGGTGTCGGTCGAGGGACGCTTCGCACCTGCAACGGGAAAGAAAGAGAAACCTATGTCTGTCCGAATGGCCCTTGCCAAGCTTTGCGCCTGCACCTGCGGGGGGGCAATCATCGGTAGCGGTGCGATGCAGATCGCCGACGTTCCGAAGGCACGGGCGCAGGTCCAGTCCTGCTCGCCGTGCGTCGCCAAGAAAAAGGTCGTGCGCAAGCGCCATGCGGCCCGCAAGCCGGTGAAACGCGTCCGCCGCGTCGTCACGACGAAAAAGGTGATCCGGACCGCGACGCCGCAGACGCAGGTCGTGACGCAGACGATCCCGTTGCCGCCGATCCCCTATGCGCCCTTCCCGCAGCGCGGCGGTTTTGAAGGCGGCGGCAGCGGCGGCGGCGTGACCGTGATCGGCGGCGGCTTCGGCGGCGGTTTCGGCGGCGGCTTCTTTGGCGGTTTCTTCGGCGGCAGCTCGGGCGGCGGCAGCAGCGGCAGCATCGTCGTCACCTCGACGACGACGGGCGGTGTCAGCACCTCGACCAGCACCTCGTCGGGCGTGTCGACCTCTACCGGCGGTGTTTCCACCTCGACTGGCGGTGTTTCCACCTCGACTGGCGGGGTTTCCACCTCGACCGGCGGGGTTTCCACCTCGACGGGCAGCGTGTCGACCTCGACCGGCGGCGTTTCGACCTCGACGGGCAGCGTCAGCACCTCGTCGGGCAATGTGTCGACGTCGTCGGGCAACGTCAGCACCTCGTCGTCGAGCAGCAGTTCTTCGTCGAGCTCGTCCTCCTCTTCTTCCTCGTCGAGCTCGTCCTCGTCGGGCGGCTCGTCGAAGGGCGGCAGCTCGCATGGTTCCTCGCACGGATCGTCACATGGTTCGTCGCACGGCAGCTCGGGCTGGGGCGGTTCGTCGAAGGGCGGCAGCTCGAGCAGCTCGAGCTCGTCCTCCTCTTCTTCCTCGTCTTCGTCGAGCAGCAGCACGTCGAGCGGCGCGACCTCGTCGGGCGCAACCGGCGGCAGCAGCAGCTTCGGCACGACGAGTGGCTCGTCTTCCTCGTCGTCGAGCAGCAGTTCCTCCTCGTCGTCGTCCTCCTCGTCCAGTTCGGGCGGCAGCAGCAGCAACGGTGGTTCGTCGGGCGATCCGACGCCGGTTCCCGCGCCGCCGATGATGCTACTGTTCGGTGCCGCGGCGGCGGCGCTCGTCGCGCGGCGCCGCGCGGCGAACCGCAACGACGACGACGCCAACGCGGCGTGATGAAATCCACTGGCGGTTTTCGGGGCTGACCCGGACCACCGAACTGGGGGCCGCCCTGCGGGGCGGTCCTTTTTGATTCCGGGTGCCCGACGGCAGCGGCCACGCAGCGAGCATGGCGCGCCCGCAACGGGCTTGCGCCGCGCGAACGGCAACGCCATAGCGCCGCCATGCACGATATCCGCCTGATCCGGGATCACCCGCAAGCCTTCGACGCCGGCCTCGTCCGCCGCGGCCTCGAACCCCTGTCCGCCGAGATTCTCGCCATGGACGCCTCGCTGCGCGCTTTGCAGACCGAAATTCAGGCCGCGCTCGCTCGCCGCAACGAAGCGTCGAAGCTGATCGGCCAGGCGATGGCGGCGGGCGACAAGGACAAGACCGAAGCGCTGAAGGCCGAGGTCGCCGACCTCAAGACATCGCTCCCCGCCAGGGAAGAGGCCGAGCGCGCGCAGCACGCGGCGCTGCACGACCGGCTCGCCGCGCTGCCCAACCTCCCCGCCGACGATGTGCCCGATGGCGAGGATGAGGAGGGCAATGTCGAAATTTCGCGCTGGGGCACCCCGCGCAGCTTCGATTTCGCGCCTCAGGAACATGCCGATTTCGCCCCCGCGCTCGGGCTCGATTTCGAGACTGCGGCAAAGATGTCGGGCGCGCGCTTCGCCTTCCTGAAAGGTCAGATGGCGCGGCTCGAACGCGCGATCGGCCAGTTCATGATCGACAGGCAAACCAGTGAGGCGGGCTATACCGAATGCGCGACCCCGCTGATGGTCCGCGACGAGGCGGCGTTCGGGACGACGCAGCTTCCGAAATTCCGCGAAGATTTGTTCCAGACGACCGACGGGCGCTGGCTCATCTCGACGTCCGAAATGAGCCTGACCAACGCGGTGCGCGAAGAGATATTGCCCGAGGCCGAGCTGCCGGTCCGCATGACCGCGCTCACCCCCTGCTTCCGCTCCGAAGCGGGGTCGGCGGGACGCGACACGCGGGGCTATATCCGCCAGCACCAATTCTGGAAGGTCGAGCTCGTCTCGATCGTCCGCCCCGAAGACAGCGACGCCGAACTCGAACGCAAGACGCGCGCGGCGGAGCAAATCCTCGAGGCGCTCGAGCTGCCATACCGCAAGATGCTGCTGTGCGCGGGCGACATGGGTTTTGCCGCGCGCAAGACCTATGATCTCGAAGTCTGGCTGCCGGGCCAAAACAGCTATCGCGAGATTTCGAGCTGCTCGAACTGCGGCGATTTCCAGGCGCGCCGCATGAACACGCGCTTCCGCCGCGAGGAGGTAAAGGGCAACGAGTTCGTCCATACGCTCAACGGCTCGGGCCTCGCCGTCGGGCGGACGCTGGTGGCAATCCTCGAAAACTACCAACAAGCCGACGGCAGCGTCGACATTCCAAAAGCATTGCTCCCGTATATGGGCGGCATCACCCGGCTGACGCCGGCCAACTAAGACATCGCCACCCCGGACTTGATCCGGGGTCCACGACGCCGGCGCCGAATGGATCCCGGATCTAGTCCGGGATGACGAAGAAAGAGAGACAGAAACGTGCGCATCCTCCTCACCAATGACGACGGTTATCACGCCCCCGGCATGGCCGTACTGGAGGCGATCGCGCGCCAGCTTTCGGACGACATCTGGATTTGCGCCCCGGCCGAGGAACAGTCGGGCGCCGGCCACTCGCTGACCCTGTCGCGCCCGGTGCGTATCCGCGAACATGGACCACGCCGCTGGTCGTGCAGCGGTACCCCTACCGATTCGGTGATGATGGCGATCGGCAAGCTGATGCCCGAAAAGCCCGACCTCATCCTCTCTGGCGTCAACCGCGGCGCGAACCTTGGCGACGACATCACTTACTCGGGTACCGTATCGGCGGCGATCGAGGGCGCGCTTGCCGGGATCCGCTCGATCGCGCTCAGCCAAGTTTACGCGAAGGAAGGCATGGGCGACAGCGTGTCGTTCGAGGCGGCGGAAATGTGGGGCGCCAAAGTGCTGCGTCCGCTGATGGATCACGACATGCCGCCGCGCACGCTGATCAACATAAACTTCCCCGCCCTTCCCGCTGCCGAGGTACAGGGCATTCGCGTCACGCGTCAGGGTTTCCACGATTATGGCCGCGGCTCGATCGTCGAAGGCACCGATCCGCGCGGTTATCGCTATTACTGGTTCGGCCTGCACGGCATCGAACACAGCCTTGGCCACGACAGCGATCTGGAGGCGATCGACGATCGCTATATCTCGGTCACCCCGCTCCAGCTCGACCTGACGCACGACGCGTCGCTCGCGGCGCTGCGCGGCGCCTACGGCGGCTGATCGGCACGCAAAAATCGAAATTTCTGTTCCATATCGGGACAGAAGCCTAGTCAGCCTCGCTCTGCTTTGGCAAAGAGCGGCCATGGGGGGCGTTAACCATCGTATCTGGCTGTTGTCGGGGGTATTTTTGCTCGTCGGCTGTATTCCCGCGGTCGACGCGCCGGCGCCGGCCTCGCGGCCCGCGCGCGAAGAGCCGCCGCCCCGCGAGGAGGCGGGGCGCGGAGATATCTTCGGCGGCGAGGTTGTCGGCGGCGACGCCAAACCGACCTGGACCCTGAAACACGTCACCACCAACGCCGTGCAAGTGGCGGCGGGAAACTATGTCGTCCGCCGTGGCGACACGCTGCGCGCGATCGGCGAAATGACCGGCGCGGGGTCCGAAGCGCTGGCGATCGAGAATGACCTAGCCCCGCCCTATATACTGCATCCGGGGCAGGAACTGCGCATTCCGGCCGGCCTCTATCATCGCGTTGCGGCGGGTGAGACCGGCATTGGCATTGCCGCCGCCTACGACGCCGACTGGGGCGAGATCATTACGGTGAACGCGCTCAGCGAACCCTATATCTTGCGTGTCGGCCAGCGGCTGTGCCTGCCATCCGATGCGCGGCCGGTGCGCGGCCCCGTCGATGTCGGCGCGCGCGCCGCGGCCTTCCGCCTCGACATCGACGACATCGCGACCGGCAGCCAGCCGGCGCTTGCCGCCAGCGGCAAGCCCGCCGCCGGGACCGCCGCGCCGCGCAAGCCCGTGACCACCGCGATCGCCGATCCCGCCTATTTCACCGGACGCTTCGAATGGCCGCTCCACGGCCCGATCCTCGCGCGGTTCGGCCCCATCGCGCCGGGCAAGGTCAGTGACGGGATCAATATCGCCGCGGCTGGCGGCACCCCGATTCGCGCGACGGCGAACGGTGTCGTCGCCTATGCCGGCGACCAGATCGGCGTTTACGGCGGGCTGATCCTGATCAACCATGGCAGCGGCTGGGTCAGCGCCTATGGTCATGCGGGACGGATCGACGTGAAGCGCGGTCAGACGGTGCGGATGGGCGACGTCATCGGCCGCGCTGGCGCGACGGGCCAGGTCCAGACGTCGCAACTCCATTTCCAGTTGCGCAAAAATCGCATACCTGTCGATCCGATGAAGCAATTGCCGCCCCGATGAGCCGCAAGCCGTCCGACAGGCGGAAGCTGCCGCACCAGTTTCAGTTGCTCAAGCGTGCCAGCAAATGGCCGGTCTGGGCCGACCTTATCACTCGGCTCGGCGTCGCCTTTCTGTTGATCGGCGTGGTGGTACTCGTCCACTGGATCGACCGCGACGGCTTGATCGATCATCATGACGGCCATATCAGCTTCCTCGACGTCGTCTATTTCACGATGATCTCGGTCACGACGACCGGGTTCGGCGACATCGCCCCGATATCGAACCGGTCGCGACTGATCGAAGCAGTGATCGTCACGCCGATCCGCATCGCGGTGCTCTTCATCTTCGTGGGCACTGCCTATAATTTCGTCATCAAACGCACATGGGAAAAATGGCGTATGGCCCGCATCCAGTCCAAACTCACAAACCATATCGTGGTGCTCGGCTATGGCGTCAGCGGCGGCGAGGCGGTGCAGGAACTGATCAAGCGCGGGACCGACCCCTCCTGCATTGTCGTGATCGACCAGTCGCCGGGCCGGATCAATGCCGCCGAAGCCGCAGGCTGCAACGTGCTCGAGGGCGATGCGTCGAACGACGACACGCTGGTCGATGTGCGGATTAACGAGGCGCAGTCGGTACTCGTCTCGGCGGGGCGCGACGACACGTCGATCCTGATCGTGCTCACCGTCCGCCACCTTGCCCCGCGTGTCCCGATCAGCGTAGTGATCCGCGCGCAGGATAACGAGCTGCTCGCGCGGCAGGCGGGCGCGAACAATGTCATCAACCCGGTCAGCTTCACCGGCCTGCTGCTCGCGGGATCGGCGCAGGGCGCGCATGTCGCCGATTATATGGCCGACCTCGCCAGCATCGGCGGCCGCGTCCAACTGCGCGAACGCCCGGTCGAAATCGGCGAAATCGGCCGCGGCCTCGATCAGCTATCGAGCGGCGGCCGCGGCCTGCGCGTCTATCGTGCTGGGAAACCCTATGGATTCTGGGAGCCCGAGGTTCAGCGACTCGAAGCCGGCGACCAGATCGTCGAAGTCGTGCGCTGCGAAGACAGCGAAGCGAGCGTTCCGGGCAGCTAAATCCGCCAGTAGAGCCAACCCGCCCACAGCCAGCCGATGATCAGCAGCCCGCCGCCGATCGGGGTCACCGCGCCCAGCCACCGCGGCGCTCCCAACGCCATCGCATAAAGGGTGATCGAAAAGATCGCCACGCCGGCGAGCAGCAAGATCGCCGGCCCGCGTGCGAAGCCCATGATCGCGAGCGCCGCGACCGCGTGGAGCAACTGATAGATGCCGCCAGTGCGCAGCCATTCGGCCTCCTGCGGCCCCGACGCGCCATGCGCGCCGAATGCGCCCGCGGCGACCGCCATCGCCGCCGAAATCGCCGCAAACGCCCCGATCGCCATCGCACTTATCCTTTCGTCCGAACCGCGCGCTCCATGCCCCGAAGCGCCGCGCGTGACAAGCGCCGCGAAATCGACTATGGGCGCGGCCAATCATGACAGTCAAAACCCTCCCCACCCAGCCGAAGGTCGGCATGGTTTCGCTCGGCTGCCCCAAGGCGCTCGTCGACAGCGAACGGATTCTGACCAAACTGCGCGCCGACGGCTATGGCCTCTCGCCCGATTATGCGGGCGCCGATGTCGTCCTCGTCAACACCTGCGGCTTCCTCGATTCGGCGAAGGAAGAAAGCCTTGAAGCGATCGGCGAAGCGATGGCGGAGAATGGCCGCGTCATCGTTACCGGCTGCATGGGCAACGAGGCCGAGGTCATCCGCGCGCGCTTCCCGAACGTGCTCGCGGTCACCGGCGCGCACCAGTACGAACAGGTCGTCGATGCCGTCCACGACGCCGCGCCGCCCACGCAGGGTCCGTTCATCGACCTGGTGCCCGAGGGCGGGCTGAAACTGACGCCGCGGCACTATAGTTATCTGAAGATATCCGAAGGCTGCAATCATAGCTGCTCCTTCTGCATCATCCCCGACCTCCGCGGAAAACTGGTCTCGCGGCGCATCGATGCGGTGCTGCGCGAGGCCGAAAAGCTCGTCGCCGCCGGAACGAAGGAATTGCTGGTCATCAGCCAGGATACTTCGGCCTATGGCGTTGATATAAAACATGAAAGTCGTATGTGGCATGGCGCGGAAGTTCGCGCCCACATGACCGATCTTGCGCGGCAACTTGGACAACTTCGGACCAGCGAAGGCCGCGCCCCGTGGGTGCGCCTCCACTATGTCTATCCCTATCCGCACGTCGATGCGGTGATCCCGCTGATGGCCGAAGGGCTGCTGACGCCCTATCTCGATATCCCGTTCCAGCACGCAAGCCCGAGCGTCCTCAAGCGCATGAAGCGCCCCGCAAACGAAGCGAAGGTGCTCGAACGGCTGAAGAACTGGCGCGCGGTCGCTCCCGACATTTCGATCCGCTCGAGCTTCGTCGTCGGCTTCCCCGGCGAAACCGAGGCGGATTTCCAATATCTCCTCGACTGGCTCGACGAGGCGCAGCTCGACCGCGTCGGCGCCTTCCGCTTCGAACCCGTCGCCGGCGCGCAGGCGAATGCCCTCGACGATCAGGTCCCCGAAGAGCTCAAGGAAGAACGCTACCAGCGCATCATGGCCAAGACCGCGGCGATCAGCGCCGCGAAGCTCGAAGCCAAGATCGGCCGCACGCTGCCCGTCATCATCGACGACGTCGGTGAGGCCGACGAAGACGGCAGCATCGGCGCGACGGGGCGTTCACAAGCCGACGCGCCCGAAATCGATGGCCACGTCTACCTCCGCGACGTCGCAGCAACGCTGAAAGCCGGCGATATCGTCGATGTCGAGATCGAGGACGCCGACGAGCATGACCTGTTCGGGGTGATCAGCGCTTAGGCATGTGCGGCCCCACCCTTCAGCGATCCGTGCGACCCTTGGGCCATTTCACGGCGTCATCGGGGCCAAAGGCATAGCATCGCCCGGACTGCAACCCGCCGGGTTCATACCAGACCGGCACGCATTGCGCGACGTCCTGCGGACCGATCCGACCCGACCGCACCAGCGCGGTACATAGGGCGAGGTCGCCTACGAAATAGGAGGCAACGACGCCGTTGCGGGCATCCGCATTGGCGTCGCCGGTGTCGGTGAACGCCGGAAGGTAGCGATGCGGGTCGCGACTGATCGTGTGCGATATTTCGTGCGCCATCGTGTTAATCGCACAGGCCTTGACCACCGGATTGGCGGACCGCCACCGGTCGAGCAGCGATCGACGAAGGCGTATGCGCAGCTTTCCGTCCCGCTCCATTCGGGTCGAAGCCCAGCCGGAACGCCAGGGGATTACCAAGGCTTCGACATAGGACATCGAAGCTTCGCCCGGGCTGACGATGGCGGCGACGCGTTCGCCGCTGTCGTAACCCAATGCCCCGGTCAGCCATATTTTGGAGTATTTTGCCGGCAATTGTCGAGCGTTGTCGCGGAAGGCATCCGACGTCATTTCAGTGATTGCCGCGCGAACCAGCGCATCCATGTCCTTTCGATCCCTATCGGACCACCCTGGCCCGACCGTGACATTCGGTTCTTGCGGACCTCCACTTTTTTTGATGCTGCCCGATGCGATGGGCAGTCCCACACCCTTCGGATCCTCCGGCGCGGCGATCTCGGCCCGAGCATGGCGCGGTTCGGGGAGTGCCATGGCGCCATTTGGCAATGCCGGCGGCCCTGAACATCCCGCTATGCCGATCAGGAGCAAACCCCAGCCGTATTTCTTCATGCCCCCTCCCGCCGCTGCGCGGATCGCAACCTAGCATGATGGCTATCATTTCAGCGTCGGATGGAAAAGATCGCATCGGTGCGACCTCCGGCGCGGACGTGAAACCGGAGCCCGGGCCTCCCGTCAGAACAACCGCGTAATGCTGTAAAAAGCCGCCGCGACGATCGCGCTCGCCGGGATGGTGATAAACCATGCCGCGACGACATTGCCCGCGACGCCCCAGCGCACCGCGCTGGCGCGGCGCGCGACACCGGCGCCGATGATGCTGCCGGTGATCGTGTGCGTGGTCGACACCGGGATGCCGAGCAGGCTGGCGGTGAACACCATGATCGACCCGCCGGTCGAGGCGGCAAAGCCCTGGTGGTGCGACAGTTTGGTAATGCGCCCGCCCATCGTCTCGATGATCTTCCACCCACCCGACAGCGTGCCCAGCGCGATCGCGACATAACAGCTGAACGCCACCCAGTGCGGCACATTGAATTCGCCCTGCAAATAGCCGGTCGAATAGAGCAGCACCGCGATGATCCCCATCGTCTTTTGCGCGTCGTTCAGCCCGTGGCTGATCGAATAGGCCGCCGACGAAAAGAGATGGAGATGGCGGAAGGTCTTTTCGGCGAATTTTGCGGTCGCCCGGTGCAGCGCCCAGCTGCTGACCAGCATCACCAGCATGGCAAGCAGCATGCCCAGCATCGGCGACAGGAAGATCGCGATGACGGTCTTGTTGAGCCCCGTCCATTCGATCCCCTCGAACCCCGCATGCGCAACGCCCGCGCCGACGATGCCGCCGACCAGCGCGTGGCTCGACGAGGAGGGAATGCCCTTGAGCCAGGTCACGACGTTCCAGAACATCGCCCCGACCAGCGCGCCGAACACCACCGCGGGGGTCACCAGATCCTTGTCGATGATCCCCTTGCCGATCGTCTCGGCAACCTTGTGTAGTTCGGGGAAGATGATCGACAGGAAATATGCGGCGAAGTTGAAGAAGGCGGCGAACAGCACCGCCTGCACCGGGCGCAGCAGCCGCGTCGCGACGACCGTCGCGATGCTGTTCGCGGCATCGTGCAGGCCGTTCAGGAAATCGAACGCCAGCGCCAGGATGACGAGGCCGACGAGGAGCGGGAAAGCGAGTTCGTGCATGGTGGACGCCCCCGCTTATGCGTGGTCGATAACCAGGCCGTCGATCTCGTTCGCAACATCCTCGAAACTGTCGGTGACGCGTTCGAGATGGCGGAAGAGTTCGCGAGTGATCAGGAAGCGCGTCGGGTTCGCCTCGCCATGTTCCTTGAACAGGCGCTTGAGGCCCGCCGCGTGGATTTCGTCGGCATGTCCCTCCATACGAACGAGCCGCTCGGTAAGTTCGTGAAGACGCGGGCCATTGGCCGAAATATTACGCAGCAGGGGCAATGCCTCGGCGGTCAGACGCGCGGCATCGACGATGATGCCGGCCATGTCGCGCATTTCGGGCTCGAATTCTGTGACATCGTAAAGGTCGACCGCGCCCGCGGTCTTCTGCATTTCGTCGATCGCATCGTCCATCGAGGCGATGAGGTCGGTGATCGCGCTACGGTCGAACGGGGTCAGGAAAGTACGGCGGACGGTCTGCAATACTTCGCGCGTGATCGCGTCGGCGTCATGCTCGCGTTCAATGATCTCCTGGACATGGTCGGCCATGCCTTCGCCGCCCTGAAGCATGCGCGACAACGCATTCGCCCCGGCGACGAGCGTCGCGGCATGGCTTTCGAACAGTTCGAAGAAATTTCCCTGTCGCGGCAGCAAACGCTGAAACCATGCGAACATCCAGCTAACCCCTGTCTTGTTTGCTACATTTTCGACCACTCCCCGCGGCTGGGCGGCGGCGCGAAAGCCGCTGTCGCCAAAGGAACGGATCAAGGCCTGTAAATCGGGCTCGTCGACTGCGGAGGCGGCGGCGTCGAACGCGAACCATTTGCGGTCGCGCTCGTCCATTTCCTTCCACTCGGCGAGTTCGTTGGTCACCGCGAGCGGAAAAACCTCGACATTGTACATGATCGACGCGCCGTTCGCGCGACGCTTGCGATACTCATAGCTGCCGATCGGCGTCGGACAGACCGCGCCGATCACGCCAGCCTCTTCCTCGGCTTCGACCGCCGCGGCGGCGTGGCGCGTCATGCCTGTCAGCGGATTGCCCTTCGGCACAACCCAGCGCTTCGTCTCGCGCGAGGTAATAAGCAGAATCTCGGTCGGACCATCCTGCGCGGGGCCGCCGAATCGATAGGGAAGAACCGCGATCTGGCGCATGAAGATCAATCCTTTCCTATAGTGGATGCCGCGCTATGGCAGAATGATGACAATGGGGCTTCGCCCCTATGACAATAATGTGACAGCCACAAGGGAAGCTGGCCTTCCGCTGCGATACTTCCATCCCTGTCAATTCGATTGCAAAATGCAACGCGGTGCGTAAGCTGGCGCCAAAGAGAGACGGGAGACGAGACGATGGCAGATACTGCGACGAGGGAACGTCCGGCGGACGCGAAAGCTGCCCCGGTGGATCAGGACGTCCTGATCGTCGGCGCCGGCATTTCCGGCATCGGCATGGCGGTACATCTCCGGATGAACTGTCCCGACCGCAGCTTCGCCCTCGTCGAACGCCGTGAACAGCTCGGCGGCACATGGGACCTGTTCCGTTACCCCGGGATCCGGTCGGACAGCGACATGCACACATTGGGCTTCGTCTTCGAGCCATGGAAGCATGAAAAGTCGATCGCCGACGGCCCTTCGATCCTCGAATATCTGAACCGTATCGTCGACGAACGCCATATCCGCGAACGCATCCGTTTCGACAGCAAGGTCGTCGGGGCAGACTGGGACAGCGCCGCCGCGCGCTGGACGGTGACGATGGAAGAAAGCACGGGCCGGACTTCGACGACGACGGCGCGCTGGCTTTATCTCGGCTCGGGCTACTACGACTATGACGAACCCTTCGATGCCCAGTTCGCGGGCCGCGAGGATTTCCAGGGCCAGATCATCCACCCGCAATTCTGGCCGAAAGATCTCGATTACAAGGACAAGAAGGTCGTGGTGATCGGGTCGGGCGCGACCGCGGTGACGATCGTTCCCTCGATGAAGGAAGCCGCGCACGTCACCATGCTCCAGCGCACGCCGACCTGGTATTTCATCCGTCCTGCGAAGGACGGCTTCGCCAATTTCCTGCGCAAGATCCTGCCCGAAGAACTGGCCTACAAGATCACACGCTACAAGAATGTGAAGTTGCAGGACATCAGCTTCCGCCGGGCGCGGACCCAGCCGCATAAGGTCAGGGATTTCCTGACCAAGAAATTGAAGGCGGCGCTGGGCAATCGCTATGACGAAAAGGCGTTCACGCCGCCGTACGACCCGTGGGACCAGCGGCTGTGCCTCGTCCCCGACGCCGATTTCTTCGAAGCAATGAAGGCCGACAAGGCTTCGGTGGTCACCGACCATATCGAAAAATTCGACGCGACCGGCATCCAGCTAAAATCGGGCAAGCATCTCGACGCCGATATCATCATCACCGCGACGGGGCTGAAGCTCGCGGTCGCGGGCAAGATTCCGGTTCGTGTGGACGGCGCGCCGGTCAATTGGCACGACCATTTCTATTACAAGGCGTGCATGTTTTCGAACGTCCCGAACTTTTCGGCCGTTTTCGGCTATCTCAACGCCAGCTGGACGCTCCGCGCCGACATCGTATCCGAATATGTCTGCCGCGTGCTCAACCATATGCGCGATACCGGAACCACGGTCGCGACGCCCGTCCTTGCCGATCCGTCGAGCCTTGAAGAGGAAAATGTCTTCGACTTTTCCTCAGGCTATATCCAGCGTTCGCTGCACATCATGCCCAAAAGCACGGCCACCCTCCCTTGGCGCCTCAGCCAAAATTATGTGCAGGACCGGATCGACATGCGCACGGGCGCGATAGCGGACGGCGTTTTGACGTTCGGTCACGCCAAAGCCGCGGCGGCGGCGCCAGCCGAACTCGAAGCGGCTGAGTAATATTCGTCATTGCGAGTGAAACGAAGCAATCTAGGGCTGGCGCAAACCGCTCTGGAATTGCTTCGTTCGCAATGACGGCGGTGATATCAATCCGCGTGTTCGGGCTTGCCTCTGGTCGATCCCTTGGCAAAATCCGTGAGCTGCTTTTCGGTCATGCTATCGATCATTTGCTTAGATGCACCCTTCAGCTTCGATTTGGGTGTTTCGCCGCGCTTGGCGCTGAGCGCGGCGCCAGCGGCCTTTTGCTGCGCTTTCGATTTGGCAGGCATCGTCCTTCTCCTTTGCCGCCCCGCTATCCGTTAACGATCGTGCCGCCATTCGGATGCAGCACCTGACCCGACATATAGCTGCTGTCGTCGCAAGCGAGGAAAAGGAAGCAGGGCGCGACTTCGTTGGGTTCGCCCGGTCGTTTCATCGGCGTACCTTCGCCGAAGGTCGCCACCTTTTCGGCCGGCGCGCCGCCACGGGGATTGAGCGGGGTCCAGATCGGCCCCGGCGCAACGCCGTTCACGCGAATGCCCTTTTCCACCAGATTTTCGCTGAGCGAGCGGGTGAAGGCCGTGATCGCGCCCTTGGTCGCGCTGTAATCGAGCAGGCCCTTCGACCCCTGATACATGGTGACGCTGGTGCAATTGACGATCGCCGAACCTTTTTTGAGATGCGGGAGCGCCGCCTGCACCAGATAGAACATTCCGAAGATGTTGGTCGCGAACGTCTGTTGCAGCTGTTCGGGGCCGATATCGCGGATGTCGGCGGCGGGGTGCTGTTCGCCGGCATTGTTTACGAGGATATCCAGTCGGCCGAGTTTATCGACCGTCTGCGCAACGATCCTTTCGCCCGCCTTGGGCTTTCCGACATCGGCCTTGATCGCAATCGCGCGGCGGCCTTCGGCTTCGACGATCGCCGCGGTCTCGACTGCGTCAGACCGGTTTTCAAAATAGACGACCGCGATGTCGGCGCCTTCGCGGGCGAAGAGCGCACAAACCGCCCGCCCGATGCCGCTGTCGCCCCCGGTCACGATCGCCACCTTTCCGGCAAGCCGTCCCGATCCGGGGTAGCGCGGTTGCCATTTGGGCGCGCGGGCGAGGTCCGCCTCGCGGTCCGACGGCGGATCGGCGATCGTTTTGGTGGCGCCGACGTCGCGCCGCAGTTTCGCGGCCGCGCTTTGCTTGCCCTTCTTTTCCTTGCTGCTTTCGCCGACCTTGCCGGCTTTAGGCTGTTTCGCCACGGTTCGTTCTCCATTCAATTGATGGGCAGGAAATCGCGCGCAAATTCGTCCTTGACCGCCTTGGCCAGCGCGCCGGTGATTGGGACATTGATCTTGTAGCTGCCCTCGGCAAAGGGGCCGACCTCGTAGGGGGAGATCGCAATCGTCAGGCGATCGAGATAGCGGCCATCGGACGATCCCAGCCAGACGGTCTGCGCCGAAGCGGGCGGACATTTGGCGAAGGGGCTGTCCGGCGCGTCGTCGGCAACGATGCCCTTGGCCGCCTTGGCGCGCTTGATGCCGGCACAGAAGGAATCGCGGATCGCGGCGTCGAACGCCTCGCTGCTCTTGAACAGGTCGAGCGGTTTGCGCTGCTTGCGACGGTTGCGATCCCATATCAGCGTGTCGAAACTCTTCATACCGTGCGCGCCGCCCATATAGGTTTCGATTTCGGCGGACAGGCTGAGGAAGCGCGGGGTGTTGGTCACGCGTTGCCAGCTCTGAAGATGGCTGTGGCGACGATAGGGGAAACCGCCCTTTTCCGCCGCAGCCTTGTCGCGCCTCGCGGCCGCAACGAGCGCGTCGCGCTTCGTCGCCCGGTCGCTGTTGAGGAACGCTGCGAGCTCGGGGATGGCGGCCGCATCGCGCGGATAGGCGTAGGTAAACTCAACCAGATCGTCGGTTTCGTTCACTTTTGACGCCGGAGCGCTTTTGGCGGCAATATGGGCCGGCCCGTCGGGGGGGGCGCCGGGAACAGATGCCGCCGCGACCATTTTCTCGGTGGTCGGCTTGTCCTCGGAACATCCCGCCAGCAGCATGGTGGCGGCCAGGGTCGCAATGGCGTTTCGCCAAGTCTTTTCGTTCGTCATGCCGGCACAACGCAAGGAATCGACAAAATATCCCTGGCGGCCTAGCACCACGGGTATGATAGACTATTCCGACATGATCCAGCCCGACAAGGGACAGGACGCCCGCGCGATCCATCTGGTCGACAAGAAGAGCTATGACGAATGGCTGAAAAGCCGCAGTGCACGCGAGCGCGCGCATCTTGCGGCCGTCGGCTTCAAACCCGACGCTTTCGTCCACGCGATCCTGCCTGGCGACGATCCCGAAAAATGGGCGGTCGTCACGACCGTTGCGAACGTCGAGAGCCTGTCGGCTTGGTGCCTTGCGAAGCTGGGACAAATCTTGCCCGAAGGCCATTATCGCGTCGAAGGCCGGCAGCCGGGCAAGGCCTTGTTCGGCTGGATGAGCGCGCAATATCGCTTCGACGCTTATAAATCGAAGCCGCCGACCAAGGGCCCGCGTGTCCTGTTGACCACCGACGTCGGCGCGATTGCGCCGATGGTCGCCGAGGTCCGCGCCGTTGCGCTCGTCCGCGACCTGGTGAACACTCCAGCCGCCGACATGGGGCCCGCGGCGATTGAGAAGGCGGCCGAACGCATCGCCAAGGCGCACGGCGGCACGCTGACCGTCACCAAGGGCGAAGCGCTCGAACAGGGCTATCCCATGATCCATGCCGTCGGCCGCGCCGCGGCCAAGCATCACGCCCCGCGCCTGATCGAGATCGAATGGGGCAAAGACGGCCACCCGCGCGTCGCGCTGGTCGGCAAGGGGATCAGCTTCGACAGCGGGGGACTCGATATCAAGCCCGCGGCGGGCATGCGGTTGATGAAGAAGGATATGGGCGGCGCCGCGCATGTCCTCGCGCTCGCCGAACTGGTGATGGCGAGCGGGCTGCCGATACGACTCCACTGCCTTGTCGCCGCCGCCGAAAACGCGATTTCATCCGATGCCTTCCGCCCGGGCGACGTGCTCAAGAGTCGGCTCGGCCTGACGGTCGAGATTGGCAATACCGATGCCGAAGGCCGGTTGGTTCTGGGCGATGCGCTGGCGAAGGCGGGCGAAGCCAAGCCCGAATTGATCGTCGATTTCGCGACGCTGACCGGCGCAGCGCGCGTCGCACTGGGTCCCGACCTGCCGCCGCTGTTCGCTAACGACGACGCGCTCGCCGACGCCATGCTCGCGGGCGGGATCGAACGCGACGATCCGCTATGGCGGATGCCGCTGTGGGATGGCTATGCCGATCTGCTCGAAACCGACATCGCCGACCTCGGCAATGCGGGCAGTTCGCCCTTCGCCGGATCGATCACTGCCGCCCTGTTCCTTAAGCGCTTCGTTCCCGAAAATGCCCTGTGGGCGCACCTCGACACCTTCGCTTGGCGCCCGTCGGCGAAGCCCGGGCGCCCCAAGGGCGGCGCCGCGCTGGGGCTGCGCGCGGCGTGGGCAATGCTTCAGTCGCGGTACGACCGGCGCGGAAAAATCGAACATTCTTGATCAAGCGGGTCTTGCTGGTCTAATGGCGCGCGATTGTCCGCACCATGCGGGCCTCGGGTTTCAACAGGACGGCCAGTGATAGCAGAAAGCGGCGAGAATTCAGCGACCAATCGCGTGCGCATGGGGCGCCCCGGTGCCGCCGGTGCTGGCCGCAACCGTTTCGGCCTCACCGGTGCGTCGCAGGCTTTCGATCCGCGCGTCGTCGCGATCCGTCCCGATCTCGCCGACATTGCCGTCGCCGGGACGCATTTCGCGCCGCATTATGCCGCACCGATGATGCGCAGCGGCGTGCTGCCGGCAACGGCGCTGCGTGCCACCCCCTCGGTCGATGCCGACATGACGAGCGAACTGCTGTTCGGCGAAGGCTTTGCGCTGCTCGACCTCACCGGCGGCTGGGCCTGGGGATATTGCCTTTCCGACCATTATGTCGGCTATCTCGCGGCCGATGCGCTGGCCGGGCCGATCGCGCCGACACACTGCGTCGCGGCAATCGAGGCGATGTTGCACAGCGCACCCGACGCCGCCAGCGGCGGCCCGGCCATCCTGCCGCGCGGCGCGCTCGTGATGGGCGAACCCGAGGGCGAGTGGCTCGCAACGTCGCATGGCTATCTGCCGCTCGCGGCGCTTGCCGATGTCGGCACGTCCGATAAGGACCCCGCCGGCATCGCCGAGCAGATGGTCGACACCCCCTATCTGTGGGGCGGGCGGACAATGACGGGCATCGACTGTTCGGGGCTCGTCCAACTTGCCTGGGGTGCTGCCGGCGTCCCGCTGCCACGCGACAGCGACCTGCAATTCGCTGCGCTCGGCGCAGACAAGAATGTCGATCCAGCGAGCCTCGCGCGCGGCGACCTCGTCTTCTTTCCCGGCCATGTCGGCATCATGGCCGACGAGCGGAATATCATCCATGCCAGCCGACGATGGATGGCGGTGAAGGTTGAGCCGCTGGCCGACGTCATCGCGCGTTCGGCCGCAAAGGACCATGATCCGCCGGTGAGCGGATATAAAAGACTGCGATAACATCATGACACAGACGGTTTTCATCGACGGCGCCGCCGGAACGACGGGCCTCGAAATCACCGAGCGGCTTGCCGGGCGCAGCGAATTTACGCTCATCGCGCTTCCCGATGCCGAACGCAAGGACGCGGCGCGGCGAGCCGAAGCGCTGAACGGCGCCGATTTCGTCATCCTGTGCCTGCCCGATGCCGCGGCGATCGAAGCAGTCGCGATGATCCGCAACGATCGCACCAAGGTGATCGACGCATCGACAGCCCACCGCGTTGCGCCTGACTGGGCCTATGGCTTTCCCGAACTGAGCATGGCGCAGCGCGAGGCGATCGCCGCCTCGACGCGTGTCAGCAATCCGGGCTGTTATCCGACCGGCTTCCTCGCGCTCGTCGCGCCGCTGGTCGCCGCGGGGGTCGTCCCGACGGACATGCGGTTCAGCGTCAACGCGGTGTCCGGCTATTCTGGAGGCGGCAAGGAATTGATCGCTCGCTTCGAAGCCGAGCCCGACATCGGCTTTCGCAGCTACGGCCTGTCGTTGAACCACAAACATGTGCCCGAAATGCAACAGGGCGCCGGCCTTGCCTACCCCCCGCTATTCGCTCCGGCAGTGGTGCCCGTCTATCGCGGGATGCTCGTCGAGGTGCCGCTCAGCTTCGATACGCCGACCGCCGACGCGGCCTTCGACACGCTCGCGGCGCATTTCGACGGGTCGCCGCTGGTCAGCGTGCGGCGCGGCGATGAGAGCGAATTGCTGCTCAGCCAGAAGGATGCGGCGACCGACCGGATGGAACTGACCGTCTTCGCGGACCCTAGCGGCCGCCAGCTCCGCCTTGTCGCGCGATTCGACAATCTGGGCAAGGGTGCAAGCGGCGCCTGCGTCCAGAACCTCAACATCATGGCGGGTTTGCCCGAAACCGCGGGTCTGCGGCTCTAGCGCCTAATGCACCGTGTCGAGGATATCCTCGACCGACAAATAGGTGATCAGCCGTTCGATCTGGCGCCAGCGCGCGAAATGGATGTGATTGCCGAGTACCCGATATTGTTCGGCGCGCGCCGCAGCGGCAAAACCCGCTTCTTCGCCATGCAGATTAATGAGTGCATGAGCATCCTCGACCGCGGCGCGATCGGCAAGGAAAGGGGCTGGCAGGTGCATCGGGTTCCTGGTCCGTTGGTGTGGCCCGCGTGATAATCCCCACCCCTTCACCGTCGCGTTCCCAACCGTGATGAACAAGCAGGTAAGGTTAACCGTGCAGGCTCCATCCCTAACCTGTTTCGCCCGCACCCACCCCTTTGACGCCGCGCCGTGCCCGTGTAGACAGTCGCAATGCGCAAGATCCTGAAATATGCCGCCCTCGCCCTGTTGCTGCTGCTGATCGCCGGCGGCATCGCATTTTATGTCATGTCGCGGCCCGATGTCGCGCGCTTTTCGACCGCCGAACTCAGCGGTCGGGTGCCGGTGATGGCGTCGCAGCGGACCGAGACATTTCCGACGATCAACGTGCCCGAGGCGACAAGCTGGCCCGCCGGACAGGCGCCGCGCGCCGCGCAGGGGCTGGCCGTGGCGCGCTTCGCCGAGGGGCTCGACCATCCGCGCACCATATTGGTTCTGCCGAACGGCGATGTGCTCGTCGCCGAATCGCAGAGCCCGCCGCGCGACACATCGGGGGTCGAGGGCAAGATCATGAGCAGCCTGATGGGCAAGGGCGGCACCGGCCGCCGCCCGTCGGCGAACCGGATCACCCTGCTCCGCGACGCAGACGGCGACGGCGAGGCCGAGGTCAAGACCGCCTATATCACAGGGCTCAACTCGCCCTATGGCATGGCGCTGGTCGGCTCGACGCTCTACGTCGCCAATACCGACGCGCTGCTCGCCTTCCCCTATGTCGCGGGCGAAACGAAGATGAGCGGCAAGCCCGCCAAGATCGTCGACCTGCCCGCCAAGGGCACCAACCGGCACTGGACCAAGAGCCTTGCCGCCGCGCCGAACGGCTGGCTCTATATCGGCGTCGGCGCCGACTCCAACATCGGCGAAGCGGGGATGAACCGCGAATTCCGCCGCGCCAGCGTGCTCGAGGTGCGGCCCGAGAATAAATATATGCGCACCTTCGCCGCCGGCATCCGCAACCCCGTTGGCCTCGGATTCTATCCCGGCAGCGACCGGCTGTGGACCGTCGTCAACGAACGCGACATGCTCGGCAGCGACCTTGTCCCCGACTATATGACCGACGTCGCCGAGGGCGATTTCTACGGCTGGCCGTGGTATTATTGGGGGGGCTACATCGACCCGCGCGTCGAACCCGAGGCCGAGGATCGGCGCCAATATGTCAAGCGTCCCGAATATGGCCTCGGCGCCCACACCGCGCCGCTGGGCTTCACCTTCACCGAAGGGCTTAACCTTGGCGATCGCTGGGCGAACGGCGCGCTGATCGCGCTGCACGGATCGTGGAACCGCGAACCCGTGGCCGGGTACAGCGTCGTGTTCGTCAAGTTCGGCGCGAACGGCAAGCCCGTCGACGCCCTGCCCGTCACCCTGCTCGACCGGTTCCTGGCCAAGGACGGGAAAACCACCCGCGGCCGCCCGGCCGACGTCAAGGTTGCGAAGGACGGCAGCGCGCTGGTCGCCGACGATACCGGCGGGGTGATCTGGCGGGTCGCGAAGGCCGAATAAGAAAAGGCCCCGCAATCGCAGGGCCTTTTTCATTTGCCGTTTGAAGGTCCTCAGACCCGCATCGGCATCAGCACATAGAGCGCCGGGCTCTTTTCGCTTTCGCGGATCAGCGTCGGCGCATTGGCGTCGGCAAGGTGGAGTTCGACGCTGTCGCCGTCGACCTGGCCCAAGATGTCGCTGAGATAGCGCGCGTTGAAGCCGATCTCCATCGCGTCGCTGTCGTAGCCGGCGGCGAGTTCTTCGGCGGCGGTGCCGTTCTCGGGGCTGGTCACCGAGAGGGTGATGCGGTCCTTGTCGAGCCCGACCTTGACCGCGCGCGTCTTTTCGCTGGCGATGGTCGAGACGCGATCGACACCCTGGAACAGGCTCTTCGGGTCGACCTTGAGCAGCTTGTCGTTCGCGGTCGGGATGACGCGGCTGTAATCGGGAAAAGTGCCGTCGATCAGCTTCGAGGTCAGGATTGCATTGCCGAGCTGGAAGCGGACCTTGCTCGCCGACAGGCTGATTTCGACATTGCCTTCGGCCTCGTCGAGCAGTTTGCGGATCTCGGTGACGCATTTGCGTGGCACGATGACGTCGGGCATCGATGCGGCGCCGTCGGGGCGCGTCACCGTGTAGCGCGCGAGGCGGTGGCCGTCGGTCGCCGCAGCTTTCAGCACCGGGCCCGAGGCATCCTCGGCGACATGCAGGAAAATGCCGTTGAGGTAGTAGCGCGTTTCCTCGGTCGAGATCGCGAAGCGCGTCTTGTCGATGATCTGGATCAGTTCGGCAACGGGCAGTTCGAAATTGGTCGGCAGGTCGCCTTCTGCGATCACCGGGAAATCGTCGCGCGGCAGCGTCGGCAGGTTGAAGTTCGAGCGGCCGGCCTTGACCTGCATCTTGCCCTCGGCGGCGGCGAGGCTGACTTCCGACCCCTCGGGCAGCTTGCGGGCGATTTCGAACAGGGTGTGTGCCGAAACCGTCGTCGTGCCCGGCGTTTCGACCTTGGCCGCGATCGTTTCGACGACCTGCAGGTCGAGGTCGGTCGCCATCAATTTGAGCTGGCCCGACGCATCGGCTTCGATCAGCACGTTGGAAAGGATCGGGATCGTATTGCGCCGTTCGACCACCGACTGAACGTGGCCGAGGCTCTTCAACAACACTGCGCGTTCGATCGTCGCTTTCATTCTAAATCCGCCATCCCTGTATGTGCCGCGGGAAAAGTCCCTGAGGGACAGACCATCGGAGGCGATTCGTGCCCCGATTCTGGCCCCTGAAAATGTCCACCTTCCTTAACGCACGCACCGCATCGCGCAAGCCATGCTTGCAAAGCATCCCCAATCGCGCAAACGAGGAGCGATGCGGCGCTGGGCCACTCTTTTCCTCATGCTGACGGCGGTGCCCGCAGCAACGCTTGCGGCCGCCCCGACCGCGCTCGGCATTTTCGACGGCTGGGGCGCGTTCCGCGATCCCGCCACCCCGCGCTGCTACGCCCTCGCCGCCCCCTCCGCGACGATCGGCACGCCGCAAGTGAAAGCCTATGCCAGCGTCGGCTATTGGCCGAAGTCGCGTATACGCGGCCAATTCTATGTCCGCCTGTCGAAGCCGCGCGCGCCGGATCGCGACCTGCGCCTGACGATCGGCAGCCGCCACTTCATCCTGACCGGCAACGGCACGCATGGTTGGGCCAGCGACCCGCGCATGGACGCGGCGATCGTTGCCGCAATGCGGTCGGCGCCGAGCATGAGCGTCGAAAGCGGGACCGCCGCCGGCGGCGCGATCGCCGACACGTACCGGCTGCGCGGTGCCGCGACCGCGATCGATGCAGCGGCGCTGGGTTGCGCGAAGCTGCGCTGAGCCGGTTTCGGGTAATGGCGGATTTCTGCCGAACTTCACTCGCGATTCGTGTTTTCCCTTCCCCTTCGTCGCGCCGGGCCCGACCAGCCATCCAGCGTCCGCCGATGCCGCGCACGGATTCCGGATCAAGTCCGGGGTGACGAAAGAAGACCAAAAGGCACTTTCACGAAACGGCGGAAAACTGCGCAACTTCACTCGCAAATCGCATCTCGTCGCGCGCGCCGGGCGAGGCCGAAGCCCGACTGTTGCCGTTGGCAGGAAAGCTGTGTCGCAGGTCATTGCCGGTCAGGCTAGACCGGCGCCATATTGTAGGACAGCGATTTCGGGACGGACCTGACGCGATGAAAACGATCGGCCTGATCGGCGGTTTGAGCTGGGAAAGCTCGGCGCAATATTACCGCCTGCTCAACGAAGCTGTGCGTCAGCGGATGGGCGGGCTCCATTCGGCTCGCGTCCTTCTGCTGTCGCTCGATTTCGCGCCCATCGCCGAATATCAGGCGAGCGGCGACTGGGACGTGCTCGACACCCAGATGGCGGACGCGGCCCGATCATTGGCTGCGGGCGGCGCCGAACTGCTGCTGATCTGTGCGAACACCATGCATCTTTGCGCAGAAGCGGTCGAGGCGGCGACACCCGTACCGCTGCTGCACATCGCCGACCCGGCCATCGCCGCGATCAAGGCGGCGGGATTCGCGCGCGTTGGCCTGCTCGGCACGGCTTTCACGATGGAAAAGCCTTTCTATACCGCGCGGATGGCAGCCGCGGGGATCGAGGCGATGATCCCCGGCGATGCCGATCGCGCGATCGTCCATGGCATCATCTATGACGAGCTGGTGCAAGGCGTGATCCGCGACGCGTCGCGCGCCGAATATCGCCGGATCATCGCCGCGCTGGTCGCCGGCGGCGCCGAGGCGATCGTCCTCGGCTGCACCGAAATCATGCTGCTGGTCGGCGAGGCGGACAGCCCCGTCCCGTTGTTCGACACGCTGGCACTGCACGTCGATGCAGCGGTCGAGGCAGCCTTGGCCGCCTAAGTCCGGGCGAGCTTCGTCAATTCGGCGGCGAGGAAATCGAGCACGAGCCGGACGCGGGGAACGTGGCGCAGCCGTTCATGGGTGAGCAGCCACAGCCCCGTCGTATCTTCAGCCTTGGGTGGGATGCAGCGGATCAAATCGGGTTCGCGGTCGGCGATGAAGGCGGGCAGGATCGTGAGCCCCATGCCCGAGCGCACGCCCGCCAGCAGCCCGGTGCCGGTGTCATATTTCATCACCACCGACTCTTCGAGCCGATATTGCCGCAGCCACGCCTGATAGGGTTCCCAGACATAGCCGCCGCCGCCGATGAAGGGGTGCGTGGCAAGTTCCTCACGCGTGTGCGGGATGCCGTGCAAATCGGCATAGTCGCGGCTGCAATAGACGGTCCACGGATTGTCCGCGATGCGCCGCCCGACGAGGCCGCCGCCGCTCGGCTGCTTGCTGCTGCGGATCGCGATGTCCGCCGCGCCGGCCGCAAGGTCGCGCGGCTCGTCTGCCGTATCGAGCTGGATGTGGATGCCCGGATGCGCGACGCGCAGGTCGCGCAGGATCGGCGGCAGGATCGTCACCGCAAAGATTTCCATCGTCGTCAGGCTGACCGTTCCCCCGGCGTCGCGCGATCGCGCGCCCGCGGCCTCGCCGAAACGGTCAGCGGCATCGCGCACCGCCATCGCGCTCGCCATCATCGCCTCGCCCACCGGGGTCAATGCGTAGCCGGCCTGCCGGCGTTCGAACAGGTTGAGCCCCGTAGCGTCCTCGAGCGCCGCGATACGGCGCGCGACGGTGGTCTGGCTGACGCGCATCGATTGCGCCGCCGACAGCGTGCTGCCGGTTTCGGCGACGGCCAGAAAGGCCTTCAGGTCGTTCCAATCATACATGACGCCTTGTGCGACATAATGCGCGGGCGCTCATTCTGCAATTTTGCAGAATGGTCGGGCAAACTCGTTGCTCCCGCCGCACCTGCCGATCCCTTATCCCTGTGTCACCGGCTTCCTCCCCTCCTCAGCCGGACGATGGAGACACGAGATGCAAAAGCTTCTGATCCTCGCCGCCCTTGCTGCCGCAACGGTCGGCCAGCCCGTAGCGGCACAAACCGCGCCCGCAAATTCGAGCGTCGCCGTGACACACAAGGACCTCGACCTTCGGACCGAGGCCGGCACGAGGGCGCTCGACCGCCGCATCTGGCGCGCCGTCGTCGAGGTGTGCGGCACGGCGCCCGATTTCGACATCGCGGGCAAGAATGACGTGCGACAATGCCGCCGCGATACGCGCGCCCTCGCGTCGGCGCAGGCCGACGTCGTGATCGCCAGCGCGACGCGCGACCAGCCGATCCGGGTCAGTTCGTTCCGCAAGTGACCGGCGGACCCAAGTTGCAGGGTTCGCCAAAGCCGGGATCGTGATTCGGGCACGATCACGGTCCCGGCTTTTCTTGTGGATTATGTGCCGTCCCATGCCCCTCGCCGGTGGCGTCGAGCCGGACTTCGGCGGCTGCGGGGGTGGTGAGCCGTCACAGTCAGCCCCCCTCGTCACCCCGGACTTGATCCGGGGTCCATGACTTCGACGCCGCGATGGATCCCGGATCAAGTCCGGGATGACGATGGGTGGAATATCCTCCCTGTGGCGCAGCCATGGGGAGGATTAAGGACGCAACCGGTCGGAAGCTGCCGGCGCAAATCTTTCCTCAATCCCGCGCGTCGAACGCCATTCGCGCCCGCGCTACCCTTTCCAGATTGGCCTCTGCCCACACCCACACGCCGCAAAAGGCTTCGCCCAAACTATGTCCGAGGTCGGTCAGGCAATATTCGACCTTGGGCGGGACGACCGGATGGACGGTGCGCACCACCAGGCCGTCGCGCTCCATCGCGCGCAGCGTCTGCGTCAACATCTTCTGGCTGATGCCGGGCACGCGGCGCGACAATTCGGTGAAGCGGCAGGTTCCATGGTCCTCCAACTCTTCGAGAACGAGCAGGGTCCATTTGTCGGCAACTCGACCGATGAGTTCGTTGACGAGCGTTTCGACGCGCGGATCGACCGGCACGTTCGGATCATAGGCAATTTTTTGGGGCGTCGGCATGGCGGAAAATCCAAATCTCTCTTTTGGGTAACTATGGCACTTCCGGGTGCCTACTTTCTTTTGGAAAGTATAGGGATATCTAGGTCCTCTCACCACCCCCAAAGGAGGCAATCCATGAAAACCACAGGCAACACCATCCTCGTCACCGGCGGCGGTTCGGGCATCGGGCTGGCACTCGCGCAGCGTTGGCACGACGCCGGCAACATGGTCATCGTCACCGGGCGCAATGCGGCCAAACTCGACGCGGCGATCGCCGGACGGGCGAACATGTCGGCGATGGCGCTCGACGTGACCGACGCTGATGCGATCGCGACTTTCGCGAAAGAGGTCGTGGCGAAATTTCCGAACCTCAATATCCTCGTGAACAACGCCGGTATCATGGCCGCCGAGGATGCCGGCGCAAAACGCGACCTGTCGCATGCCCAGGCAACCGTCATCACCAACATCCTCGGTCCGATCCGGCTAACCGACGCGCTGGTCGATCATCTGGCGGCGCAGGCGGACAGTGCGATCGTCAATGTCACGTCCGGCCTGGCATTCGTACCGCTGCCCAAGGCGCCGACCTATTCGGCGACCAAGGCGGCGATGCACAGCTATTCGGTCGCGCTGCGCATCCAACTGGGAGGCAAGATCGAGGTGATCGAACTGGCGCCGCCCGCGGTGCGCACCGACCTGACCCCGGGCCAGTCGACACGCGAGGGCTATATGCCGCTCGACGATTTCGCCGACGAGGTGATGACGCTGTTTGCGCAGACGCCAACGCCGGAGGAAATCCTCGTGCAGAATGTCCTGCCGCTGCGCAATGCCGAGGCGAACGGCACGGTGCCGCAGGTGCTGGCAATGCTGAAATCGCTGTAAAAGATCCAATCCTCCCTGTGGCGAAACCATGGGGGGTGGCAGCGCGAAGCGCTGACGGAGGGGCTGTGACGCGGCCCCTCCACCACCCTTGCGGGGCGGCCCGCTGGCGCTACGCGCCGTCTGCGACTCCCCCATCGCGACGCGACAGGGAGGATCAATGGCCGCAATTGCGCTTTTCGCCCTCTCCCACTATATCGCCGCGCATCATGCAGATTCCCGGCCATATCGATCCCCTGACGACGGGCACCGTCCCGCTGCGCGGCGGCAACCGCATCGACCTTGTCGGGCTGACGCGCGACGCGATCGGCGGCGTCCTCGTCGAGGCCGGGCTCGACGCCAAGGCGGCGAAGCTGCGCGCCAAGCAGATCTGGCACTGGATTTATCACCGCGGCGTCACCGATTTCGAGGCGATGACCGACATCGCCAAGACGATGCGTCCCTGGCTGACCGATCGCTTCATCATCGGGCGGCCGACGGTGCGCGAGGCGCAGGTGTCGGGCGACGGCACGCGCAAATGGTTGCTCGCCGCCGCCGACGGCCAGGAATATGAAATGGTGTTCATCCCCGACGCCGATCGGGGAACGCTCTGTGTTTCGAGCCAGGTCGGCTGCACGCTGAACTGCCGCTTCTGCCACACCGGGACGATGCGGCTGGTGCGCAATCTCGGTGCGGGCGAGATCGTCGGGCAGGTGCTGCTCGCGCGCGACGCGCTCGGCGAATGGCCGAAGGGAACGATGGCGGGATTTGGTCCCGATCCCGAAGACGATGACGCCGACGACGATGCCGGCCATTATACCGCCGACGGCCGGATGCTCACCAACATCGTGATGATGGGCATGGGCGAACCGCTGTATAATTTCGACGAGGTCAAGGGCGCGCTCAAGATCGTGATGGACGGCGACGGGCTCGCACTGTCGAAGCGACGGATCACTTTGTCGACGAGCGGGGTGGTGCCGATGATGGCGCGCGCGGGCGACGAGATCGGGGTCAATCTTGCGGTTTCGCTCCACGCGGTGACCAAGGAAATCCGCGACGAGATCGTGCCGCTCAACCGCAAATATGGCATCGAGGAATTGCTGCAGGCGTGCGCCGACTATCCCGGCGCGAACAATGCGCGGCGCATCACCTTCGAATATGTGATGCTGAAGGACAAGAATGACAGCGACGAGGATGCGCGCGAGCTCGTCCGGCTGATCAAGCAGTACAAGCTGCCCGCCAAGGTCAATCTGATCCCGTTCAATCCATGGCCCGGCGCACCCTATGAATGTTCGACCCCCGAGCGCGTGCGCGCGTTCAGCAACCTGATTTTCAAGGCGGGCATATCGGCCCCGGTGCGCACCCCGCGCGGGCGCGACATCATGGCGGCGTGCGGGCAATTGAAGAGCGCCGCGACCAAGCCGACGCGCGCCGAACTCGACCGTATCGCCGAGGAAAAACAGGCCGCGCTCGGCTGATCGTCCTTCGCGCGCCGATTTCTCCCTTATAAAAATCGTCGGAAATCTGCCGCTCCCGCAGGTTCGTTCTTGCATAGCTATTCTATACTGTGTGGTAAAAATAACACAGGTCAGAAAATTGTCACATTCTGAACGCCCCGTTCATTGACGCGACAGGCGCGGACGCCATTTAGGGGCCGGACCGCGACCCAAAGGGCGTGGCCGTGTTTGAATGAAGGAACGAAAAAATGAAAAAATTCGCAGTTGCTGCCGCTCTCCTCTCGGCCGTCGTCGCAACCCCCGCCCTCGCAGCCCCCGGTGGCGAAGGTCATGTGGAAGTTCGCGGCGGCCTGATCACCGGCAACGGCCAGGACGAAGCCACGCTCGGCGCCGCCGCCGGTTATGACTTCGACCTCGGCAGCTCGGCGTTCGTCGGTGCCGAAATCGCGGGCGACAAGGTTCTTGTCGACGGTGCGAACGTCCAGTTCTCGGCCGGCGGCCGCGCCGGCGCCAAGGTCGGCGCCAACGGCAAGCTCTATGTCACCGGCGGCTACACCTTCGGCGACGTCGACGATCCGTACGTCGGTGCCGGCTACCAGCACAAGCTGACCCAGAATGTCTATGCCAAGGGCGAATATCGTCACCAGTTCATCGACAATTTCGGTGACTTCGACACCTTCGTCGTTGGCGTCGGCTTCGCTTTCTGATCCATTCGGAACAGCGAGACGAAAAGAGAGGGGCGGCCCCGTCGGGTCACCCCTTTTCTTTTGCCCGCGATCCCGGCACCGTGCGCCGATGACGGCTGTGGCATATATCGGGGCGGCACTCGCCGAAATCGCTGGCTGCTTCGCCTTCTGGGCGTGGCTGCGGCTGGACAAGCCGATGTGGTGGGTCGTGCCGGGAATGACGGCGCTCGCGCTGTTCGCTTACCTGCTCACGCTGGTCGATGCCGAACATGCAGGGCGGACCTACGCCGCCTATGGCGGGGTCTATATCGTGTCGGCGCTGCTGTGGCTGTGGGCGGTCGAGGGGGCGAAGCCCGACCGCTGGGATGCGATCGGTGCTGCAGTGTGCCTTGCCGGCGCGGCGATCATCCTGTTCGGGCCGCGCGGCAGCTAGTCGGCGTCAGGCAGCGCCTGTTCGACGAGCGGCGCCAGCCCCTCGGCCACGACCTTCACGCCCTTCGCATTGGGATGGAGATTGTCGCCGAGCATCAGCGCCTTGTCGGTGACGACATTGTCGAGGATGAAGGGATAGAAACTCACATCATATTTCGACGCGAGGTCGGGATAGATGGGATTGAACCTGCCCGCATAATCGCTGCCGAGATTGGGCGCCGCCATCATACCGGTGAGCAGAACCGGAATCTCGCGCTTTTTCAGCTCTGCAAGCATCGCGTCGAGATTGGCGCGCGTCTGGTCGGGGCCGATGCCGCGCAGCATGTCGTTGCCGCCGAGCCCGAGCAGGACGAGTGCCGGCTTCGTCTTCGCATTGTCGAGCACATAGGTCAGCCGCTGGCGGCCGGCGGCGGTGGTGTCGCCCGACACGCCGGCATTCTGCACGCGCGCGACGACGCCGTCATCGGCAAGCGCGGCCTGCAACTGCGGCGCAAGACCTTCTTTCGGACCAAGCTGGTAACCGGCGTAGAGGCTGTCGCCGAAAGCGATGACGAGCGGCGCATCGGCTGGGATCGCCGCCGTCCCGGGCGCGGCCGCAGTGTCGTTCGTCGACGCGGGTGGCGCCTCCGCCGACCCGCATGCGGCGAGCGGTTGGCAAAGCGCGATCGCGCAACCATATATCGCAGAAGAGCGCCATCCGGCCGTTCTCATTTCAAAGGGTCCTCTCCTTGCCCGACGCCCAACGACAATCGCCAGGCGTGGCGATCGCCGCCCATAATGTGACGCTCACGCTGGGAAGCGACAAGGCCCCCGTCGAAATTTTACGCGGCGTCGACCTCGAGGTCGAAGCCGGCACCTCGGTCGCGCTGCTTGGCCCGTCGGGATCGGGCAAAAGCTCGCTGATGGCGGTGCTGGCGGGGCTCGAGCGCGCCAATGGCGGCAGCATCCATGTCGCGGGGCTCGATTTTGCGGCGATGGACGAGGATGATCTGGCGCGCGCGAGGCGCGGCCGCATCGGCATCGTGCTCCAGGCTTTTCACCTGCTCCCGACAATGACCGCGCTCGAAAATGTCGCGGTGCCGCTCGAACTCGCGGGGATCGCCGACCCCTTCGGCCGCGCCGCCGCCGAACTCGAAGCCGTCGGGCTCGGGCATCGGCTCACCCACTATCCCGCGCAGCTGTCGGGCGGCGAGCAGCAGCGTGTCGCGATTGCGCGCGCGATGGCAAGCAGTCCCGCGATCATCTTTGCCGATGAACCGACCGGGAACCTCGACACCGCGACGGGGCATGCGATCATCGAGCTGATTTTCGCGCGCCGTGCCGCGTTGGATGCCACCTTGCTGATCATTACGCACGACCCCGAACTGGCCGAGCATTGCGACCGGGTTGTCGTGATGCACGATGGGCGGATCGAGAAACGGGCGTGAGCGTGGCCAAACCATCCTCCCTGTGGCGCAGCCATAGGGAGGCGGCAGCCGCGCGGCCGCTGACGGAGGAGCTATGGCGCTGGCGTCGCGGCCCCTCCACCATCTGCTTCGCAGACAGTCCCCTTCCCCATCGCTTCGCGACAGGGAGGATTTGGTGATGTTGCCGTTCGCCACGCTCTGGCGGATCGCGCGGCGCGACCTTGCGGCGCGCATCCGGGGTCTGCGCCTGCTCGCGGTTTGCTTGTTCCTCGGCGTCGCGACGCTCGCCGCGATCGGCAGCCTGACGCGCGGCATCACATCCGAGCTCGAAGTCCGCGGGCAGACGATCCTTGGCGGCGACATCGAATTCAGCCTGCCGCAGCGCGAGGCCACCGCGGAAGAAATGGCGGGCTTCCGCCGCGTCGGCACGCCCTCGGCCACTGTGCGACTGCGCGCGATGGCAAACGATCCCGACGGCGAGGCCTTGCTGTCCGAGCTGAAGGCGGTCGATGGCGCCTATCCGCTCTATGGCACGATGCGGCTTGAGAGCGGCGCGCGCCAAGGCCCGCCGCCCCCGGGCGCAATCTGGATCGGCAAGGACCTCGCCTCGCGGCTCGACCTGAAGGTTGGCGAACGCGTAAAGTTCGGCGAAAAAGGCTTTCTGATCGACGGCGTGATCGCCGAGGAACCCGACCGGCTGGGCGAAGGCTTCACGCTCGGTCCCGTTGCGATCATCGGGCTTGGCGACCTACCCGCGACACAGCTGATCCAGCCCGGCAGTCTCTACGAAAGCAAATATCGCGTCCGCCTGCCGGGGGACGCGAACCCCGAAGCGGTCGGCAAGGCGCTGACCGCGGAATTTCCCGACGCGGGCTGGGACATCACCGACAGCAGCAATGGTGCCCCCGGCACGCGGCGCTTCATCGAGCGCATGGGGCAGTTCCTGTCGCTTGTCGGGCTGGCGGCGCTGGTGATCGCGGGGATCGGCGTCGGGAACGGCGTCGCGAGCTATCTTGCCGGCAAGCGCCCCGGTCTCGCGACGCTGAAAGTGCTCGGTGCCGACAGCGGCACCGTCGCGCGCATCTATGGCCTGCAAATTCTCGCGGTCGCAGCGGTCTCCATTATCGCCGGGCTGATCGTGGGAGCGCTCGCCCCCGCGATCATCGGCTGGATCGCGGGCGACGTGCTGCCGGTCAAGCCCGGCATCGCCATCTATCCGCTGCCGCTCGCCGTCAGCGCGGCCTATGGCCTGCTCATCGCGATCGCCTTTGCCCTGCCTCCGCTCGCAGCGACGCGCCATGTTCCCGCCGCCGGCCTCTACCGCGCAACGGTCAGCGGCGCGGCGCGGATCGACCGGCAGACGGTGATCGCGGTGGCGGCGGCGCTCACGGCAATCATCGCGCTGGCGGTCGGCACCGCGCGCGAGCCGCTGTTCGCATTGGGCTTCATCGGCGCCGCGATCGGCCTGCTGCTAATCCTCGTCGGGCTTGGCTGGCTGGTGCGTCGCACCGCGAGCCGCCTGCCGCGACCCCAGCGCCCATTGTTCCGCCTCGCGCTCGCAAACCTCCACCGTCCCGGCGCGGCGACGGGCGCGCTCGTCGTCGCGCTGGGACTGGGGCTCACCCTGTTCGTGACGCTCGCGGCGACCCAGACGAGCATCACCGCCGAAATCCGCTCGACCGTGCCGCAGCGCGCGCCGAGCTTTTTCGTGCTCGACGTGCCGCGCACCGAGGCGACACGCTTTCGCACGATGGTGACGGACGCCGATGCGAAGGCCGAGATCAACATGATCCCCGCACTGCGCGGCAGCGTCACCGAATTTCGCGGCCAGCGCGTCGACGAGCTCGCCGAACTGCCCGAGGGCGCATGGGTGCTGCGCGGCGACCGCGGGCTGACCTATAGCCCTCTCCTTCCCAACGGCAGCGAGCTCGTCGGCGGCGCATGGTGGGCGTCCGATTACAAGGGGCCGCCGCTGGTCAGCGTCGAGCAGGAGGTCGCGACGTCGCTCGGGCTCAAGCTCGGCGATACGCTGTCGGTCAATGTGCTGGGGGTCGAGGTGCAGGCGAAGGTCGCCTCATTCCGCACCGTCAACTGGGACAATTTCGGGCTGAACTATGTGCTCGTCTTCTCGCCCGGTACCTTCGACGCGGCGCCGCACAATATGGTCGCGACGGTCGCGGTGGGGCCCGAGGCCGAAACCGCGCTGTCGCGTAGCATCCCGCGCGCCTTTCCTTCCGCCTCGTTGATCGCCGTGCGCGATGTGGTGAGCCAGGTCACCACCCTGCTGACCCAGATGAGCCAGGCGATCGCCGCGGCGGCGAGCATCGCGATCCTCGCCGGCATCGCGGTGCTGATCGGGGCGATCGCGGCGAGCCGCGAGCGGCGCGTCTACGACAGCGTGATCCTGAAGCTGCTCGGCGCGACGCGCGGGCAGATTTTGGGCGCGCAGGGCATGGAATATGCGGTGCTGGCCGCCATCCTCGCGGGGCTGGCGCTTGGGCTGGGGCTTGCCGGCGCCTGGTATGTGGTGACGCAGCTGTTCGAGTTCGACTTCGCGCCCGATCCGCTGATCGTCGGGCTGACCCTCCTCGGCGGCGCGGGCCTGTCATTCCTGATCGGCATCGCGGGAAGCTGGCCCTTGCTTTCGGCGAAACCCGCGCAGGCGCTGCGCAGCCTCTAGTTCAGGATCCGCACCACCGCCGAAACCGCCGCGACGCCCAGAACGACCGCAACCATCGCCTGCCACACATGCGGCGCGACGCTGCCGAAATGGCGCCCGCCGACACGGTTGCCGAACCACATCGGCGGGAAGAGGATCAGCGACAGGACGACAAGCCGCGTCGTCGCGATCCCCACCCACAGCGCCGCGAGCGTCCCCGCGATCGCGGTTGCAAAGAAGATCAGCATCATCGATGCGCGCGCAACCTTGGGCTCAAGATGGCGGCGAAGATAGAAGGGCACGACCGGCGGCCCGGGCATCGCGGCGAAGCCGGTGAGGATGCCCGATACGATCCCCGTCCCCGCGATCGCGAAGCGCCCCGGCCGGTGCCCCTCGGGCTGTTTGGGCAACAGGACCGCGACGAAGGCGCCGACGGCGATCAGCGTAATCAGCAAGCGGGCGACGTCGGGCCTTGTTGCGTCCAGCGCGACCATGCCGGCGGGCGTCGCGAGCATGGCAAGCAGCGCGATCGGGACCGACGTGCTGCGGTCGGCGTCGGCCAATATCACTTTCAGCCCCACGGGTCCGATCAGCAATTGCAGCAAGATGCCGAGCACCACCGCCTCCCCCGGCGCGACGATCAGCCCGAGCAGCGGCACGAGGATGATCGCCATGCCGAACCCCGTCAGCCCGCGCACATAAGCCGCGCCGAACGTCATTGCCGCCGCGCCCGCGACGGTCGGCGGCGCAAGCCCGACGAGATGCTCTAAGCCGGTCATCGCGGCGGCGCTTTCGGTTTCAGCGTCACCAGCCACGCGTCGGGCGGGGTATTGAAGCGAAGCGGCAGGATGCTGGTCCCGAGCCCGGCGCCGACAAAGACGCGCTGGCCCGCATCGTCGATATCGCCGCACGCAAAGCGGTCGCCGTAGCGCGAGACATAGGTCAGTGCGCCGATGAAGGGAAAGCGGATCTGGCCGCAATGGGTGTGACCGGCGAACACCGCGGCAACCGGCCGCGGCAGGTCGGGGACGACGTCAGGGCTGTGCGTCAGCAGCAGCGGTACGCCGGGGCCCAACCGGTCCATCGCCGCGAACGTCGCGGGCACATCGTCGTGCCCCGAATAATCGTCGTCGACCCCGCCGACGATCAGCGGACCCACCGCGATCACTTCATTCTGCAACACGCGAAGCCCGCGTTTTTCGAGCTCGCCGCGCAGCGCGTCGCGCCGGAACCAGTGGTCGTGATTTCCCGGCGCGACGACGACGCCGAGCGGCGCCTTCAGCCCGCCGAGCGGCGCGACGACCTCGGCCGGCGTATAGATATGCGTCGCGCTGCGCTTTTCGCTGACAAGGTCGCCCGCGATCAGGACGAGGTCGGGCTTTAGCCGGTTGAGGTTGCCGACGATCCGCGCCAGCCGCGCGGGCGGCATGTCGGGGCCCGCGACATGCGTGTCCGAGATCAGCAGGATTTTGACCGGCGGCTGTCCCGCCGGCCAGTCGCCGACATCCACGGTCGCGGTACGGATCAGCGGATCGCGCGCCGCGTTCCAATATCCCTTTGCGAGAAGCGCCGCGCCGATAACCGCCAGCAACAACAGCCAGCGCAGCCAGCGGCGCGGGCGACGCTTCTTCGTCACGCTCAATCGCGCAGGTCGGGCGGCGTCGCCTCAGTCTTCAGCATCGCGATCGCCTCGGCGAGCGGCATGACGCGCTGGCCATCCTGCCCCAGCGTGCGGATCGCGACGGTGCCCTCCTCGGCCTCGCGCTTGCCGACGACGAGCAGATGGGGGACCTTGGCGAGACTGTGCTCGCGGACCTTGTAATTGATCTTCTCGTTGCGCAGGTCGCTGTCGGCGCGGATGCCTGCGGCGACGAGCTGATCGAGGGCATCCTTCGCATAATCGTCGGCGTCGCTGACGATCGTCGCGACCACCGCCTGCACCGGCGCGAGCCAGGTCGGGAAGCGGCCCGCAAAATGCTCGATCAAAATGCCGATGAAGCGTTCGTAGCTGCCGAAGATCGCGCGATGGAGCATCACCGGGCGGTGGCGCTCGCCATCCTCGCCGATGTACGACGCGTCGAGCCGGTCGGGCAGCACGCGGTCGGACTGGATCGTGCCGACCTGCCACGTCCGGCCGATCGCGTCGGTCAGGTGCCATTCGAGCTTGGGCGCATAGAAGGCACCCTCGCCCGGCAGTTCTTCCCAGCCATATTGTTCGGTCGCGAGCCCCGCCTCGACCACGGCATTGCGCAGTTCGTCCTCCGACTTGTCCCACATCTCTTCGCTGCCGAAGCGCTTTTCGGGGCGCAGCGCGAGCTTGATCGCATAGGTGAAGCCGAAATCCTTGTAGATGCGATCGGCAAGCGCGCAGAAATTGCGCACCTCCTCGACGATCTGGTCCTCGCGGCAGAAGATATGCGCATCGTCCTGCGTGAACTGGCGCACGCGCATCAACCCGTGGAGCGCGCCATGCGGTTCGTTGCGGTGGCAGCAGCCGTTTTCGTAAAGGCGCAGCGGCAGGTCGCGATAGGACTTCATGCCCTGGCGGAAGATCAGCACATGCGCGGGGCAGTTCATCGGCTTGAGCGCCATCCATTCGGCGGCGTCGGAGACGATCGGCCCTTCGTCCTCGGTGTTCGGCACCTCGTCGGGGATGACGAACATATTCTCGCGATATTTGCCCCAATGGCCCGACTGTTCCCACTGGCGCGCGTCCATCACCTGCGGCGTCTTGACCTCCTGATAGCCCGCGCCGTCGATCGCGCGGCGCATATAGGCCTCCAGCTCGCGCCAGACGCGGAAGCCGTTGGGGTGCCAGAAGACCGAGCCATGCGCTTCCTGCTGGAGGTGGAACAGGTCCATCTCCTGCCCCAGCCGGCGATGGTCGCGCTTTGCCGCCTCTTCCAGCCGGACGAGATGTTCGGCGAGCTGCTTTTTGTTGAGCCAGCCGGTGCCATAGATGCGCGAGAGCTGCGCATTCTTCTGGTCGCCGCGCCAATAGGCGCCCGACACGCGCGTGAGTTTGAACGCCGCAGGGTCGAGCTTGCCTGTCGAGGCGAGGTGCGGACCGCGGCACATGTCCATCCAGCCCTCACCGCTGCGATAGACAGTGAGTTCTTCGCCCTGCGGCAGTTCGGCGGCCCATTCGGCCTTGAACGTCTCGCCGTCCGCCTGCCATTTCGCGATCAGCGCGTCGCGTTCCCACACTTCGCGCGTGAGGGGGAGGTCGGCGGCGATGATCCGCCGCATCTCTTCCTCGATCAGCGGCAATTCCTCGTCGCGGAACGGGCCATGCTCGGCGGTCGGCGCGAAGTCGTAATAGAAGCCGTCGTTTGTCGACGGGCCAAAGGTGATCTGCGTGCCTGGAAACAGGTTCTGCACCGCCTCCGCCAACACATGCGCATAATCGTGGCGCACCAGTTCGAGCGCATCGGCCTCGTCGCGGCTCGTCACCAGCGCGAGGTTCGTGTCCGCCTCAAGCGGCCGCATGATATCGCGCAGTTCGCCGTTGACCTTCGCGGCGAGCGCTGCCTTCGCGAGGCCGGCTCCGATATCGGCCGCGATCTCGGCCGCGGTAGTCCCGCGCACGACTTCACGGGCAGAGCCATCGGGAAGGGTGACACGGATCATCTCGGACATCGAAAAAGGGGCCTTTCTTGCGGGGTAAAACAGCGCCCCTTTGCCAGCATGCGATATGGGCGGCAAGGGGCGGATTCACAACCAGGCTGGCAACGACGAACAGCCGCGGGCTGTCCCCCATCACTCTCCTGCCGGGCCCGTGATCGTTTGGTCGATATAGGTAGCGTATCTGCGCACGAAGGAGGCATTGAGATGGGATTCGTCGAGATATGCGGGGTTGCCGTCGGCGTCCGCCACCCGGCACGAAATTCCCGAACATAATGTCTCGAACGGGTCGATCACGATGGCGCCCTGCCGTGCGGCTATCCGCCGTATGAGGCGATTCAGCTCCACCAGTCCATCGCGCGCCTTGCGGCCGTCGCGGTATTCCGCGGGGCTGTATCGAAGGTCGCCGAGCCGCGAGCCGGTCAAAAGGTCGCGAGGTCCAAAGCCCTCCCCCGTCGGGATGCTGAGGACGATGAATTTCTGCTTGCCCGCCGGGATCGTCTTCAGAAATCTTTCGAAGGAAGCCGCAGCATTTGGGTCGGTGAGCAACGACCGAAGATTGACCCACTGCTGGGCAATCACAACGGCCTTGACCTCATCCAGCCGCACCAAACGGTCGATTTCCGCCAACTTCCCGGCGCAGTCGCGTTGCTGCGCGGCCCAGCTCAGGCGAAGCGAAGTGACACCCGCCTTTCGTTGCAAAAATCGCGCTGGGGCTTCCCGGGTTGCCGTCGATCAGGAACGAGACGCGCGGCGCATATTGCTCCATGTTCGAATCGCCCACGAAAAGCACCGCATCGTCCGCGCGCCCTTTCTTGCGATAGAAGGTGTAGTCCAGAAAACTTTTCTGGACCGTCATGTCCCGCGACGGATATTCCCAATCATTGACGGCGCGAACGACCCGTTCGAGGTCCGGCCGGTCGAGACGGTTGGATACCGGTCCGGTCCAGAACAACAGCCCTGCGACGCCGATCGCCGTCATGACGCCTGCCAGGATCAGCGCGATCGCCCCGGTGTTTCTGCGCCGGATCGGCCGTTCGAACAGAAGATATGTCATCCACGCCAGAATGATGGAGAGGCCAACGAGCCCGATACGATGGATGGCCCCAAGCGAACTGGTCATGACCAGCGTCTTTGCCCAGACGAGCAAGCTCCAATGCCAGAGATAGAGGGGATAGCTGATGAGCCCGATCCAGATCATCGGGGGGAACGCGAGGAGCCGGTTCGGCAATGCCGCCGACCCCGCCGCGATCAGCGCCGCGGTGCCAAGCGTCGGCAGCAAAGCGTAAAGGCCGGGAAAAGGGCTGGCGTCGGTTATGAGCAAGACGCCGGCGAGAAGCATGGCGACGCCGGCAAAGGCCAGCCGATTCCCTGTCCGACGTCCGAAGCCGCCGCCTTGCAGACGCCAATATGCCAACATCCCGCCTATCGCGAGTTCAAAAAAAAGCGGGACAGTGGCGAATAATAGGCAGCCGTGGGGTCCTGGAAAGTCGCGTAGGGGCTGTAGACAAGCGAACCGAGCGCGAGGAGACCGACAATCCAGATAAACCGGCGCCGCGACGCGAAAGCCAGAATCAAGGGCCAGACAATATAGAACTGCTCCTCGATCGCGAGGCTCCAGAGGTGGAGCAGCGGCTTTGTATCGGCGGCGCTGTCGAAATAGCCCGCCTCTCCCCAAAAGGCGAAATTTGCAACAAAAGCTGCGCTGGCGGCGATGTGCTTGCCCAGTTGCTCGAACTCGTTCGGCACCAAGCTGTACCAGCCGAGCGCCGCGTTGAATCCAAGAACCACGACGAGCGCCGGAAAAATCCGGTTGATCCGGCGGGTATAGAAATGGAGATATCCCCACGTTCCGCGGTTCATCTGCCCGAGGATGATCGTCGAAATGAGGTAGCCGGAGATGACGAAAAAGACATCGACCCCGATGAAGCCCGCTTTGATATGGTTTGGGAAAAAATGATATCCTAGGACCAGCCCCACAGCGACCGTACGCAGGCCATCGATATCCGGTCGGTAATTCACGTTTTCGGACAAACCATTATTCCCGTCTGCGTCGCTTTGTGCGTGCGGCGCGACTGCATGGCATGGGCGGCGAATGTCAAGAGGCGGGAGATAGAAGCAGCATCGGTTGAGTTGTGGCACATATGGCTGGAAAATCGCACCCGGCAGGCTAGGCTGGGGTCGTGGTCGATGCCCCCTGCCACCAGCACCGCTTTCTATGAAAAGCTCGGCCTGTCGATTGTCAGCGACTATGGCAGCTATCGCCTACTCGAGGATGGCAAGGGCTGGCAGCTTCACCTGACCAACGAGTCGCAACCTACATGGCCCGAGCGCGACGAGAACCCGTTCGGCCTGTATCTGTACTCCGAGCGCGTCGACGAATTGGCCGAACGGGTGCGCGAAGCGATCCTCGGCCCGGTGAAGGCGCCGACGCACAAGCCGTGGGGCATGTACGAGTTCGCGCTGTCCGATCCCGACGAGACGCTGGCGCGCGTCGGCTGGTCGAGCCGGTTGACGAAGTAGGGCGGTCGCTTTCTGCTAGCGAGCTTGTCATTATGTCAACGTCGGTTGACTTCGTAGCGGCGAATATGTAAAGCTACCTTGTCTATCAGATAAGGATGTTTGACATGGCCGAGAAGACGAAAAATGTTGGAAAGGGCTTCTCGGGTCGCCAACCTGGCTTCTGGGCGGCGGCCTTTGCGCTGGCGATGTGCGCTATCGCCTTTGCTGAGCATCGCGGCCTTCTGGGCGGCTGGCGGTCGCTACCGTTTGTCGCAGCGGCGACGCTGTTTCTTTTTCCACTGACAAAGGCGGCGAACAATCGGCAAGCCGCCGCAGGCGCGCTGTCGCCGGCGACACGGCGATATAATCGGCGCATGTTGATCTGGTCCCTCGGTTATGTCCTGTGTCTGGGCATAGCGATGACCGTTCGCAACTATCTTCACCCGCAAGGCGCCCTGCTGTGGGGGATCGCCGTCCTGCCTTCGGTGCCGATGATCTTCTTCGTGTGGACGCTGGCGCGCTATGTGGTCGAGGAAGAGGATGAATATCTGCGATATCGACAGACCAGCGCCGCCCTGATCGGCCTCGCGCTTGTCCTTCTGGCCGGAACGCTATGGGGCTTTCTGGAAACCTTCGGCGTCGCTCCGCATGTCCCCGCCTGGTGGGTGGTGCCGGTCTGGGCGATTGGCCTGGGACTGGGCCAGATGGTCATGACGTCGGCCGAACGGCGCACGGGCCGGACATGAAGAACCGATTGAAGGTCCTCCGCGCGGAGCGCGACTGGAGCCAGCAGGACCTCGCCGATCGACTCGAGGTGTCGCGCCAGTCGGTCAATGCGATCGAGACCGGTAAATATGACCCGTCGCTTCCCCTCGCCTTTCGCATCGCAGAACTGTTCGACATGCGGATCGAAGAGATTTTCTTGCGCGGCTGACCGGCAACCTTGCCCCCCCGCCCCCGCCCCGCTAGGGCGGCCGCAGCCGCAAAGGAGCCGTCCCCATGTTCAAGCGCCTGTTCGTCGATCACCCCAAGAGCGTCGATGAAAATTATATCGAGCATTTCGGCGTTGCGTCGAAATTCGGCGTCACGATGATCTGGGGCGGCCTGTGCGCGCTCGTTCATGCCGTGGTGCCCGGTTGGTGCATCACGACAGGCAGCGACACGATCCAGCGGCTCAACCACATCATGGTCGAAAAGCGGCGTGCCAAAGGGCAGGCCGTGATGCAGATGAGCACGATCGACTGGGTCATCTGATCGCGGTGCGTTCGTCCACGCACGATATGCCGTTCGCATCGGGCGGGAAATGAGGGCCGAGCTTCGTGAATGATTCCGCTGCCCCAGCTTATCTGGACCGTCCCGGCCGCCCCCGGCTCGCCTATCGCCACACGCCGGGCGCTGGTTCGACGATCGTCTTCCTGCCCGGCTATATGTCCGACATGGCGGGGGGCAAGGCGACCGCGCTGTTCGACTGGGCGGTGGCCGAAGGGCAAAGCTGCCTGCTGCTTGACTATGCGGGATGCGGGCAGTCGGACGGACTGTTCGCCGACCAGACCCTGCTCGACTGGCGGGGGGACGTGCTCGATCTGATCGACGCCAACACCCAAGGCCCCGTCGTGATCGTCGGATCGTCGATGGGCGGCTGGCTGATGCTGCTCGCGGCACTGGCGCTTGTCCAGCGCGACGGGACGGGGCGCGTCGCAGGCCTTGTCGGCATCGCCGCCGCGCCCGATTTCACCGACTGGGGTTTCAGCGAGGACGAAAAGGCGATCATCCTTGCGGAAGGCGCGTTGGTCGAGGAAACGCCCTACAGCGATCAGCCCTATGTCACCGCGCGCGGATTTTTCCAATCGGGCGAAGCGAACCGGCTGCTCGATACCGAAATCCTCCTCACCTGCCCCGTGCGCCTGCTTCATGGCCAAGAGGATGGCGACGTGCCGCCCGAGATCAGCCTGCGCCTGTCGGTCGCGCTTGCAAGCGAGGATGTGCAGGTAACGCTGATCAAGGGCGGCGACCACCGCCTGTCGCGCGACACCGATATCGCGCTGCTGATCGACACGGTCGCGCGGCTTGCCACCAACTAGAGGAACATCATGGCTCGCAGCGATTTCAAATTCAGCGTCAGGAAGCGCATCCGCTATGCCGAAATCGACGCGCAGGCGGTGGTGTTCAACAGCCGCTATCTCGAATATTTCGACATCGGCATCACCGAATATTGGCGCGGAGTCGGCGTCTATGATCGCTGGCCGGCGCATAGCAGCCCCGAATTCCACGTCGCGCGCGCCGAGGTCAATTATCGCGCGCCGATCCTGCTCGACGAGGAAATCGAGATTTGCGTGCGCGTGGCGCGCGTCGGCACCAGTTCGATGACCTATGTGTTCGAGCTACACGGCGCGGGCAAAGACGATCTGCGCGCCGACGGGCAGCTCGTCTATGTCCATGTCGCCAAGGCGCAGGGCGCGCCCGCGCCCGTGCCCGACGAATTCCTATTCCTGTTCGAAGCGTTTGAAGCGCGCCCGCTTCGCGCCTAATATGACGCCATGATCAAATATCTTCACACGATGATCCGCGTGTCGGATCCGCAAGCCACCGTCGATTTCTTCAAGCTGATCGGGCTCGAGGAGACACGCCGTTTCGATAACGAAGCCGGCCGCTTCACTCTGATCTTCCTCGCTGCCCCCGGACAGGGCGATGTGGCCGAGGTCGAGCTGACCTATAACTGGCCGCCCGAGGACGGCAGCGCGCCCGAGCAATATAGCGGCGGGCGCAATTTCGGGCATCTCGCCTACCGGGTCGACGATATCTATGCGACCTGCCAGCGGTTGATGGATGCCGGGGTGACGATCAACCGCCCGCCGCGCGACGGGCATATGGCGTTCGTGCGCTCGCCCGACGGCATTTCGGTCGAACTGTTGCAGGACGGCCATCTGCCGCCGCAGGAACCCTGGGCCTCGATGCCCAACACCGGCGCCTGGTAGAAACCGCGAGGATGCCGGGCCTGTTGATCAATATCGACGTGCCCGACCTTGTCGCTGGCGAGCTTTTCTATACCAGCGCGCTGGGGCTGACCGCGGCGCGGCGGTTCGACGACGACATTCTCGAACTGACCGGCTGCGAAATATCCCTCTATCTGATCGCCAAGCCCGCCGGCTCGGCGATCGGCCCCGGCGGTGGCGATTTCCGCCGTTACGGCCGGCACTGGACGCCGGTCCACCCCGACTTTTCGGTCGGCGATCTCGACGATGCGATCCGGCGCGCCGTTGCGGCGGGCGCCGTGCAGGAGGGCGAGACATTGGACCTGCCCTATGGCAGACAGGCGATGTTCGCCGATCCCTTCGGCAACGGATTCTGCCTGATCGAGTTCAACGAACGGGGCTATGACGCCCTTGCGCGTTGACCCTCGACCAAGGCCCGCTGGCGCCCGCTCCGTCTTGAAGGTGCGAGACGCTGGAAAGGAGACATCATGGCTGCGCTGGAAATCGTCCGTATTCCCGTCCTCAGCGACAATTATGTCTGGCTGGTCCACGATCCCGTCAGCGGGGCGACGATGGTGGTCGACCCCGCGGTCGCCGATCCCGTGCTGGCGGCGGCGGCGGAACGCGGCTGGACGATCACCGATATCTGGAATACCCACTGGCACCCCGATCACACCGGCGGCAATGCCGCGATCCGGGAAGCCACCGGTTGCACGATCACCGGCCCCGCCGCAGAATATGCACGCATCCCGACGCTCGACGTGCAGGTGAAGGGCGGCGACAAGGTCAAGCTCGGCGAACACGTCGCCGACGTCTGGGACGTCCCCGCACACACCGCGGGGCACATCGCCTATCATTTCGCCGATGATCTAGCGATCTTCGTCGGCGACACGATGTTCGCGATGGGGTGCGGCCGGTTGTTCGAGGGCACCGCCGAGCAGATGTTCGCCAATATGCGGAAGCTCGCGACGCTCGACGAGGCGACGCAGGTCTATTGCGCGCACGAATATACGCTTTCGAACGCGCGCTTTGCGGTGACGGTCGATCCGGACAATGAGGCGCTGGCCGCGCGGCTGGCGGCGGTCGAAGCCGCGCGCGCCGCGGGCGAGGCGACGGTGCCGACAAGCATCGGAGAGGAGCGCGCGACCAACCCCTTCCTCCGCGCGCCGAGCGCCGCCGAACTTGGCCGTATCCGAGCGCTGAAAGATGCCGCCTGATGTCCACGCTTCAGCGCGCGTTCATACGCCTTTGCTATCCCGATCCGACTCAAGGAGCATTTTCATGGTCAAGCTGAACCTGATGGGGGGCGCGCTGCTGATCGCGGCCGCGCCACTGGTGGTCAGCTGCGCGCCGTCCGGCTCGGCCGAACCGGGTGCAGCCGCACTCACCCCCAAACAGGCCGAACGGCTCGACAAGCAGCTCGCCGGCAAGGTCCCCGGCGAACCGATCAAATGCCTGCCCAGCTATCGCAGCACCGATATGATCCGCGTGTCCGACAGCATCCTGCTCTATCGTTCGGGCGGCAACCTTGTTTATCGCAACGACCTGAAGAGCAGTTGCCCGGGCCTCGCCCGCGACAGCGACATCATGGTCGTGCGGCAATTCGGATCGTCGACGTGCAGCGGCGATTTCTTTCACCTTGTCGACCGGTCGAGCGGAATCCGCGGCCCGACGTGCGTGTTTGGCGAATTTGTCCCCTATCGCAAACCGGCGGGGGACAAAGGCTGAACCACCGGTTCAGCCGCAGGCGGGGACCGGTTTGCGCCGAGCTCTTCGGGTCGCAACCCCGCCTGCCATAGAAATGCAGTCACTATCGGATCCCGTTCGACCCGAACGGAATTTGAGTCAGGCCTTGTACAGCGCCGCGATCTTGTCCGCATAAACCTGTTTCAGGATATGCCGCCGGATCTTCATCGAGGGCGTCATCTGCTCATTTTCGATGGTGAAGGCTTCGTCGGCGAAATCGAATTTGCGCACCTTCTCGATCACCGATAGCTGGCCGTTGACGCGGTCGACCGCGGCGCGGATCGCGGCACGGAATTTCTCATGCTCGCGGAGCAGCTTGAGCTCCTTGGGCAGTCCTTCGGCCTCGGCCCATTCGGCCGTCCATTCGGGATCGGGGACGAGAATGCCGACGAGGTGCGGGCGCTTGTCGCCATAGACCATCGCCTGCAGGATTTCGGGCTGGAGCGTCAGCATGCCCTCGACGCGCTGCGGCGAGACATTGTCGCCCTTGTCGTTGACGATCAGATCCTTTTTGCGGTCGGTGATGACGATGCGGCCCGCCTCGTCGATATGTCCGATGTCGCCCGTGTGGAGCCAACCGTCGACAAGCACCCGCTCCGTCTCGGCCTGGTTGCGCCAATACCCCTTCATGACGAGTTCGCCGCGAACGAGAATCTCGCCGTCGTCGGCGATCTTCACCTCGGTGTTCATCAGCGGCGGGCCGACGGTGTCCATCTTGATCCCCGCGCTCGGGCGGTTGCAGCTGATCACCGGCCCCGCCTCGGTCTGACCATAGCCTTGCAGCAGGGTGAGCCCGATCGAGTGAAAGAAGACCCCGATTTCGGGATTGAGCGGCGCGCCGCCCGACACCAGCGCCTTCATCCGGCCGCCGAAGCGCTTGCCGATCTTGGGCCGGAACAATTTGTCGAGGATCAGATCGACCGGCCGGTCGAGCAGCCCCATGCGGCGTTCATAGTCCTTTTCGCCGACGCGCAGCGCCTGGTTCAGCATCCAGTTCGCGATCTTGCCCTGTTTTTCGACCGACTTGATCATGCGCGCGCGGATCACCTCGAACAGGCGCGGCACGACGACCATGATCGTCGGGCGCGTCTCTTCGATGTTCGAAACGAGCTTTTCGAGCCCCTCGCTGTAATAGATTTGCGCGCCGACCATGATCGGCAGGAACTGGCCACCGGAATGTTCATAGGCGTGGCTCAAGGGCAGGAACGACAGGAACACCTCTTCGTCGCCGATGCCGAAATCGTTGACCAGCACTTCGGCCGCGCCCGCCGCATTGTGCAGGATCGCGCCATGATGCTGCATCACGCCGCGCGGCGCGCCGCCGGTGCCGCTGGTGTAGATGAGGCAGGCGGTGTCCTCGCGCTTGACCCCCAGCCCGCGCGCCTTGGTTTCCTCGACATAAGCCTCGCCGCCCTCGACCAGTGGCGCCCAGTCGTGCACCGACACCTCGCCCTGCTGACCGACGCGCAGGCTTTCCATCGTGATGACGATATGCGCGTCGGACCGCATGACCGCGGGCATCAGCGTCCGCGCAAGCTTCGCGCTCGACACGATCACCGCCTTTGCGCCGCTGTTGTCGAGGATATGCTGATGGTCGCGTTCGGTATTGGTCGTATAGGTCGGAACGGTAATGCAGCCCGCGGCCATGATGCCAAGGTCGGCGATGCACCATTCGGGCCTGTTCTCGCTGACCAGCACCACCCGGTCGCCTTCCCTGAGCCCCAGTTCGCGCAGATTATGTGCGAGCGCCGCGACCTGGTTCGCGACCTGCCGCCAGCTCAGCGGCTGCCAGGCACGGTCGGCCTTGCGCCACAGGAAGGGATCCTCGCCGCCCCGCCCCGCGCGGTCGAAGAACATCGCGACCAGACTTGGGAACTGGTCGAGATGGGGGTTTTCGAGCTTCATTCTGCCTCTCTCCAGGGAGTGTTCATTGTCTCTTTTCGTCGTCGTTACCGGTTTAGCCCTGCGGCGGCGCGCCATCCACGGCCGAGGTGCCGGGCCCCCGCGGGTCGGCCGCGCCCCGCCAGCCTTCGCCGACGCGTTCGATCGCGTTGAGTTTCGACCCGAGATCGGTCGGCGTGATGCTGTAGCCAAAGGGTTTCATCTTCGCGGCAATCGCCTTGCCCGCATCATTATCCTCGATAATCACGCCGTCGCGGCCGAAAAACAGATTGGGAAGCTCCATCGCCGATTGGGCATCGAGACCCCAGTCGAGCACACCGACCAGCACCTTGGTCACGTGCATGATGATGCGCTTGCCGCCCGCCGAGCCGACCGCGAGCACGACCTTGCCATCGGGACCGTAAACGATCGTCGGCGACATGGAGGATAGCGGCCGCTTGCCCGCCTGAACCCGGTTCGCGGTCGGGACGCCGTCCATCGTGGGTGCATGGTCGAAATCGGTCAGTTCGTTGTTCAGGAAATAGCCGTTCGCGATCAAATGGCTGCCGAAGATGCTTTCGACGGTCGAGGTCATCGAGACGACATTGCCCGTCCGGTCGGCGACGACGAAATGGGTGGTCCCCAGTTCGGGCACCGGCGGTGCCGCCGCGCGCGGCTTGGCGCCCGGCGGGGTGCCGGGTTCGTAGCGGCCCGCGGCGCGATAGGGCGAGATGAGCTGGCGGCGCTGGCCGAGATAGGTCTTGTCGAGCAGACCCTGCACGGGGACGTCGACGAAGTCGGCGTCGCCGAGATAGGCGGCGCGGTCGGCGTAGCTGAGCTGCATCGCTTCGGCGAGCAGGTGCCAGCTCATCGGATTGTCCTTGCCCATCGCTTTCATGTCCCACCCCTCGATCATGCCGAGGATGCCGAAAACGGTGGTCGCGCCCGACGAGGGCGGCCCCATGCCGCAAACCTTGTAGATACGATAGGTCGTGCAGACCGCCGGGCGTTCCTTCGCCTTGTAGGCGGCGAGGTCGTTCGCCGTCAGCACTGCCGCGTTGCGCGGCGATTTTGCGACCGCATCGCTGATCGCGCGGGCGTTCGCGCCGCTGTAGAAAGCATCGGGTCCGCGCGCCGCGATGTCGCGGAGCAGCGCGGCATAGGCGGGATTCTTGAGGCGCGTGCCGACCGGCGCGGGTTTTCCGTCGATATAATAGATTGCGCGCGCGGCGGGAAAATCCTTCCACGTCGGTTCGAACCGGCTGAGCCAGCCGTAGAGCGCCGGGGTGACTTCAAACCCTTCCTCGGCCAGCTTGATCGCCGGCTGGAACAGCGCCTTCCATTCGAGCTTGCCCCATTTTTTTTGCGCCATTTCCATGAGGCGCATATTGCCCGGCACCCCGACCGAAAGGCCGCCGGGAATGACATCCATATAGGGGCGCGGTTTGCCGTCGGCGCCAAGGAAGCGATCGGGCTTGGCCGCCGCCGGTGCCGTCTCGCGGCCATCGATCGTCGAAATGCTGCCATCGGCGGCGTGGTGATAGACCATGAGGCCGCCGCCGCCGATCCCGCTCGATTGCGGTTCGACCAGCGTCAGCACCGCCACCATCGCCACGGCGGCGTCGGCGGCGGTTCCGCCCTGATGCAAAATCTCGCGCCCCGCCTCGGTCGCGCGCGAATCCGCCGAAGAGGTCACGCCCTGCGCCGCAGCGAGCGAGGGGAAAGCCGTCAGGAAAAGGGCGAAAGCGGCGAGGAATCTCTTGGTCATGCGCGCGACATTGGCGCGGGGGAGGAGTTGGTGCAACCCCGTCCCTGTTCCTCGCTGTCGCGCAGCGGTGGGGAGGTGGCAGCGGCCCTTTGACGGCGTTGCAGGCGCCCGGGGTAAATTACGCCCCTGGCGCAGCCGCCGACGGGGGGCGATTGCGCCGACGTTGCAGGCCCCTCCACCATTCGCCTCGCGAACGGTCCCCTTCCCCCTGGCCTGCGGCCAGAGGGAGGATTGTTACTGCGCCGTCCCCACCGCGTCGGCGACGCGCGTGAAGCCGTCGCGCACCGCAAGATCCTCCAGCCCGCGCGCGATCCGCGCCGCCAGCCCGGGCCCGGCATAGACCATCGCCGAATAGAGCTGGACCAGACTGGCGCCCGCGCGAATCCGGTCCCACGCCTGTTCGGCCGATGCGATCCCGCCGGCGGCGATCAACGGCAATTTCCCGCCGCTTGCGCCATGGAAATCGCGGACCCGCTGGAGCGCGAGTCGGGCGAGCGGCGCGCCCGAGAGACCGCCGGCTTCGGCGGCGTGGCGCGACGCGAGCGCGGGCCGCACGATCGTCGTGTTCGACACGATGACCGCCGCGAGCCCCTTGCCCATCGCCACCGCGACGATATCGTCGATGTCGGCGGGTTCGAGGTCGGGCGCGACCTTCAGAAACACGGGTTTGGCGGCGCCCGCCGGCTGTGCCGCGGCGACGCCGTCGAGCAATGCCTCGAGCGCGCCCTTGTCCTGCAGCGCGCGCAGCCCCGGGGTATTGGGCGAACTGATATTGACCGTCAGATAATCGGCGAGCGGCGCCATCGCCGCGGTGCCCTTCGCATAATCGGCGATGCGGTCGGCGCTGTCCTTGTTGGCGCCGATGTTGATGCCCAGCGGCACCGCGATGCCGCACGCGCGCAGCCGCGCGATGCGTTCGGCCGCCGCGGCCTGTCCGCCGTTGTTGAATCCCATCCGGTTGATCACCGCTCCGTCCTCGACCAGCCGGAACAGGCGCGGGCGCGGATTGCCCTCCTGCGGCAGCGGCGTCAGCGTCCCCACCTCGACGAAGCCGAAACCGAAACGCGGCATCACCGCGGCGACGCGCGCATCCTTGTCGAAGCCGGGCGCGAGCCCGACGGGGTTGGGAAAGCGTATACCGGCGAGTTCGGTCGCGAGGATCGGGCTGGTCAGCGCTTGGCGCGCGCGCGGCAGCGGTTCGAGCGCGCTCAGCGTCAGATTGTGCGCCGCCTCGCCATCGGTGGCGTGGACGATCGGGCGGACGAGCGCATAGGCGGCGTCGGTCAGGGAAGCGAAGAGCGACATGCCCCACGCCATTGCGCGCGCCGAAGCGCTATGGCAAGCCCCGGCCGGTCAGCAAAAGCCGTCGGAAAATCCGGGAGAAAATCGTGTCGCACCTTCGCATCCTCGCCCGCCTGTCCACCGGGATCGTCCTTCTCGCCGCCGCGGGCTGCGCGCCGGCCGCCGTGCAGGACGCGCCCGCGACCGTGGCTGCGGCGCCAGCCCCCGAGGCGGCGCCCGCGGGGGCGAACTTGGCGCAATTCTTCGACAATTACGACGCCGCGCAATTGTCGCTGTCGCCCGAAACCAAGGCGCGGCGCGGGATTCGCGACGGCGATTACGGGAAATGGCGCGATGTGTCGGACGAAACCGAAGTCGCGAGCCACAAGCTGCTGCAGGCGACGGCCGCGGCGATGCGCGGGAGCTATGACCCGGCGGAACTGACCCCCGACGAAGCGCTGTCGTTCGAATTGTTCAACACGCAGGCGGCGCGCGCCGACCGATTGTTCCCCTTCCGCAAACATGGCTATATCTTCGACCAGATGAACGGCGCGCAGAGCCAGATGCCCGCCTTTCTCATCAACATCCACCGCGTCGCCGACATCGCCGAAGCCGAGGCCTATATCGCGCGTATCCGCGGGCTGGGCCCCGTGCTCGATGCCCTGTCGGCGCAGTCGGCGGAACGCGCGGCCAATGGCATCCAGCCGCCCAAATGGGTCTATGCCTATGTCATTTCCGACATCGGCAACTTGCAGGGCCCCGACAATGCGGTGATCGAGGATATCGGCGCGAAGGTCGGCAAGCTGGCCATCGATCCGGCCGAAAAGACCCGCCTGATCGCGTCGGCCAAGACCGCATGGGCGGAAAGCGCGGGCCCCGCCTATGGCCGCTTGCTTGCCGAAATGCAGCGCCAGCAGACGAGCGCGCCGACCGAGGACGGCATCTGGCGCCTGCCGGACGGCAAGGCCTATTATGAAGCGCTGCTCGCCAATTACACGACGACCGACATGACCGCGGCCGAGATTCACGACCTCGGCCTCGCCGAAGTCGCGCGCATCCACGGCGAGATGAAGGCGATCATGGCGAAGGTCGGCTTCAAGGGCACGCTTCAGCAATTTTTCGAGCATCTGCGCACGAGCCCGCAATATTATTATACGACCCGTGAGGCGTATCTGGCCGACGTCGACGCCAAGGTGAAGGCGATGGAGGCGCGCCTGCCCGCCTTTTTCAACACGCTGCCCAAGGCGCATCTACAAGTGAAGGCGGTCGAGGCGTTTCGCGAGAAATCGGCGGGCAAGGCCTTTTATTCGTCGCCCTCGCCCGACGGGTCGCGCCCCGGCATTTATTATGTGAACCTCTACGACCTTCGCGACATGTCGAAGACCGAGCTCGAGGCGCTCGCCTATCATGAGGGCGTGCCGGGGCACCACCTCCAGCGCGCGGTGCAGACCGAACTCACCGGATTGCCGCCCTTCCGCCGCTTCGGCGGCTTCACCGCCTACACCGAAGGCTGGGGCCTCTATACCGAGGAACTCGGCAAGGACATGGGCTTCTATACCGATCCCTACAGCGATTTCGGTCGCCTCGGCATGGAGCTGTGGCGCGCGTGCCGGCTCGTCGTCGACACCGGCATCCACGACAAGCGCTGGAGCCGCGAACGGGCAATCCAGTATCTGAAGGACAATACGCCGAATCCCGACGGCGACATCGAAAAGGCGATCGAGCGCTATATCGTCTACCCCGGGCAGGCGACCGCTTATCTGATCGGCAAGCTCAAGATCATGGAACTGCGCGGCCGCGCGCAGACGGCGCTCGGCGACAAATTCGATTTCCGCAGCTTCCACGATGTCGTTCTCGAAACGGGGCCGGTGCCGCTCGACATTTTGGAACGCCGCGTCGACAGCTGGATCGCCGCGCAGAAGGGTTAAGAAAATTGATGATTGGCGCTTGACGCGCGCGTCCGAAAGGCAAATGATTTCCCGATAAGAAGGCAGCCGGGGAAAGGCTGTCGGGGGTCTGGGTCCATGTCGCAAGCAAACTCTTCGCCGTCGGGCGGGGACGGCGTTACGCCGTTCGAGCTTCATTATTTTCCGCCCGAAGCCGACCTGGCGGAAATGGTGTCGAGTTTTTACTTCGCGCGCGTCAACATGCCGCGATTCGACGAATATGAGCGCGCGGACCGCCCGCAATTCCGCTTCGTGACCGCTGCCGACGGCGAATATATCTTTGCCGACGGCCACAGCTCGAACGTATGCCGGTCCAATATCGTCGGACCGACTAGCGGCCGCGTGCGCGCGATCAGCAACTGTCCGACGCAGATGTTCGGGTTCGGCATGCTGCCCGCCGGCTGGGCGGCGCTGATGGGCGACGACGCCGACAAGCTCACCGATCGCGCGATGGATGCCGCCGACCTGTTCGGCCCGTGGATCGAGGAGGTCGCCGCCGCGCTGGAAAAAGCCGCCAGCGTCGAGGAGATGCTTGTCATCGGCAATAATTTCGCGCGCGAGGTGCTCAAGCGCAACGAACCCGCCCCGATGTGGTTCATCCGCACCGTCGACGGCTGGCTGACCGCATCGCCCTCGCCGCAAGTGCCCGAACTGGTCGAGGCGACGGGTATGTCGATCCGCTCGGTCGAACGGATGACGAAACATTATTACGGCCTGTCGCCACGAATGCTGGCACGCAAATATCGCGCCGTGCGCGCGGCGTCGGCGCTCGCCCGCGGCGAAGGGCTGGACTCGGCGCAGCTCGGAGATGCCTTTTACGACCAATCGCACCTGATCCGCGAGATCAAACGCTTTGCCGGCGCAACGCCCGGCCAGCTCGGCAAGCCGACGACCTATACCGAGGCGACGACCAAGGGCCGCAAGCAGCTTGCCGGCAAGGTCAGCCCGCTCGTCTCCGAGACCTGACCCTAATTACTGTCCCGTCGATTTGGCGTTTCCATCCAATCGCGAATCGCCGCGGGGGCATAATCCCCCCCTGCGACCCAGAAGAGCTCATCCTCTGACGAGGACTTGAGACCTTCATCTTGGCACTCATTTGGCCCCGGCCGGATGGGTGCCTTTTTTTGCGTACCGGACGTCGGCTTGGGCATGGATGCCAGACGATGACGAGGAAGAATATCCTCCCTGCCGCGTAGCGATGGGGAGTCGCAGACGGCGCTTGGCGCCAGCGGGACCGCCGCGCAGCGGTGGTGGAGGGGCCGCGACCTCGCGCCGTCGGCCCCTCCGTCAGCGCTTTGCGCTGCCACCTCCCCATGGCTCCGCCACCGGGAGGACCAATGGCAACGACCGGCGGTCAGCAGCCGCTCACGGATAGCTCACCGTCTTGGGCACTTCGGGGATCGGGATGAATTCCTCGCTGTCGCCGGGGACGAGCGGGAATTTGCGGTCCTTCCATTCCTGCTTCGCTTCGTTGATGCGGTCGCGCGAGGAGCTCACGAAATTCCACCAGACATGGCGCGGGGTCGTGAACGCTTCGCCGCCGAGCAGCATCACACGCGCGTCGCTGGTTGCGCGGAGCGTCATCGCCTGTCCGGGTTTCAGGATATAGAGGCTGTAGCGGTCGAGCGCTTCGCCATCGAGGGTCGCGTCTCCGATCGCCACCAGTAGCGCGCGTTCGTCGGCCTCGGCATCGATCGGCAAGGCCGCCCCGGCATTCATCAAAATGTCGGCGTAGATGGTCGCGCTGTGCTGCGTGGTCGGCGCGGTCGCGCCCCACAAGCTGCCCATGATCACGCGCGCCGACACACTGCCATCCTCGACGAGCGGCAATCGGTCGGCCGGGACATGTTCGAACGCCGCGTCGATCTCTTCCTTGCCATCGGGGAGCGCAAGCCAGGTCTGCATGCCCGAAATGCCCGATCCCGTCGCACGTTCGGCCTGCGGCGTGCGCTCCGAATGGACGATGCCGCGTCCCGCGGTCATCAGGTTGCACGCGCCGGGTCGGATCGTCGCGCAGGTGCCGAGGCTGTCGCGATGGTCGATCGCGCCCTCGAACAAATAGGTGACCGTCGACAGGTTGATATGGGGGTGCGGGCGAACGTCCATGCCCTGCCCGATATCGAAATGCGCGGGGCCGAACTGATCGACGAAGATGAAGGGGCCGACCATCGTGCGGGCCTTGTTCGGCAGCGTGCGGCGCACGTCGAACGCGCCGATATCGTGGGTCGAGGGAGTGATGACGGTGAACATCAGTCGAGCCTTTCCAGCGTCTTTCGGGTCTTTCCGGTTTCGACATTGCCGGTGTTGAGCGTCGAACCGGGTTCGAGCAGCAGGACATGGCATTCGCCGTCCAGCGCCTCGGGACAATGTTCGACGCCGTGCGGCACGATGATGAATTCGCCGGGCTCGACGATCACGTCGCGGTCGCGAAACGCCATCTTCATCCGGCCGGCGACGACGAGGAAGAGTTCATCCTCCTGTACATGATGATGCCAGTCGAACTTGCCGTCGAGCTTGACCAGCTTGACCTGGAAATCATTGATGTCGCCCGCGACGCGCGGGTTCCAGGCATCGGGGATTTTCGAGAAGGCGTCGGCGAGATTGACCTTGTCGGCCATCGTCATTCGCCCGGCGCCATGGCCTTGATCGCCAGCGCGTGAACGCGCTGGCCCGGCAGGTCGCCGAGCGCCTTGTTCACCGTCCGCTGGCGCGCGACGCGGTTCATGCCGGCAAAGCCCGCCCACTCGATGGTCAGGCTGAAATGCGATTCGCCCGATCCGTCGTCGCCCGCATGGCCATGATGGCTGGCGCTGTCGTTGCTGAGGGTGAAATTCGCGTCGGGAAAGGCTGCGGCGAGCAGGCTTTCCATCTCTTGCTGTACGGGGCCTTTGTTGCTCATGGACTTGACCATAAGCCTTTCGTCGCCAAATTATAAGGCCTTCCAAAGCTCTCCACTCTCGATTCCGAAAGCCCCTCGTGCCGTCCTCTGCCCGCCCATCCCGATTTCATGGCCGCGTCCCGCGCGAGGAGCGCTGCGCCGCGCCCGGCTGCCGCGAGGCGGGCGAATTTCGCGCGCCGGTCTCTTCGCACCGATCGCCCGACGGGCCGCCGCCGTACCGCTGGCTGTGCCTCGACCATGTGCGCGAATTCAACGCGGGCTATAATTTCTTCGAGGGAATGAGCGCCGACCAGATCATGGCGGCGCAATCGCCGACCGCCGGATGGGAAACCGAAAGCCGCACCTTCCGCCCCGCGGGCAGCGCCGACCTGCCGCCGCGCTGGGCCGATTTCAAGGACCCGATGGATGCGCTTGGCGCGCGCTTTCGCCAGCGGATGGATGCGGCGCGGCGCGAGGCGGCGACCCCCGGCCTGTCGCGCGAGGAGCAGGACGCGATGCAGTTGATGGCGTTGCCCGCCGATGCCGACCGCGCGGCGCTGCGCCGGCGCTACAGCGAACTCGTCCGCAAATATCATCCCGACCGGAATGGCGGCGATCGCAGTTTCGAAACAAGGCTGGGTGCGGTAGTCGAAGCCTATCAATTGCTGAGGAAGAGCAAGGCGTTCGCATAGGAGAGGCGCAATGAGCGACCTGAACGAAGCACGGATCGCGGTGGTGCGCCGCCACATGGCGCTCGAGATCACGCGCGACTGGGACGGCGTTCTCGCGACCTTCGACCATCCGCGCTACGAACTGATGGGCCCCGGCACGATCTTCGATGGCGAGGCGGCAGTCCGCTCCTATTTCGCGTCGTCGCGCGAGCCCTTTCCCGACCAGTCGAACGAGGTTATCGCGATCGCCGCCGACGCGGGCACGAATACGGTGCTCGTCGAATTCTGGCTGACCGGCACGCATCTGGGGCCGCTCAAGCTCGGCCTGCGCACGATCGAGCCGACGGGCAAGGCGTTCCGCATTCGGATGGCCGCGAGCTTCGAATTCGCGCCGGGCGGCGACAAGATCGTCTGCGAACGCCCCTATTACGACCAGTCGGCGGTGATGAAGGCGCTGGGCCTCCTTTAGAATATCGCCACGAAAGGCGTTGCAAGCCGCAACCCATGACGATACCGCGACGGCGAAGCGCCGCCGCGCGGCGACTCTCCCCGTTTGCTTGCTGGACTTTGCCATGACCGATATCCCGAACAGCCTTCCCGACCACCACGGCTCGACGCTGCTGGCAGCGCCCGATACCGAGGTCGATGCGCGCGAGGTCTTCGGGGTCGATATCGACATGAAGGTGCCGGCGTTCAGCGAGGCCGACGAGCGCGTCCCCGACCTCGACCCTGCTTATGTCTTCGACGGCGACACGACGCTCGCGATCCTCGCCGGCTTCAAATATAACCGCCGCGTGATGGTGCAGGGCTATCACGGCACGGGCAAGTCGACGCATATCGAACAGGTTGCCGCCCGCCTCAAATGGCCGTGCATCCGCGTCAACCTCGACGCGCATATCAGCCGTATCGACCTGGTCGGCCGCGACGCGATCGTGCTGCGCGACGGCCAGCAGGTCACCGAATTTCGCGAAGGCCTGCTCCCCTGGGCGCTGCAGACCCCGACCGCGCTCGTTTTCGACGAATATGACGCCGGGCGTCCCGATGTGATGTTCGTGATCCAGCGCGTGCTGGAAACCGAGGGCAAGCTGACCCTGCTCGACCAGAACCGCGTGATCCGCCCGAACCCGCACTTCCGCCTCTTCTCGACCGCGAACACCGTCGGGCTGGGCGACACGAGCGGGCTGTATCACGGCACGCAGCAGATCAACCAGGGCCAGATGGACCGCTGGAACATCGTCGTCACGCTGAACTATCTGCCCGCGGCGACCGAAAGCGCGATCATCCTCGCCAAGGTGCCCGACACCGACGACACGACGGTTGCCAATATGGTGAAGGTTGCGGATTTGACGCGGCAGGGCTTCATAAACGGCGACATCTCGACCGTGATGTCGCCGCGCACGGTGATCAGCTGGGCGCAGAACACCGCGATCTTCAACAATATCGGCTTCGCGTTCCGTTTGAGCTTCCTCAACAAGTGCGACGAGGCCGAGCGAATGATCGTCGCCGAATATTATCAGCGCGTGTTCGGCGAGGATTTGCCCGAAAGCGTGACCGGCAAATGATGCGGCTGCGCCACCTGACGGTGGCGTTCGGCGCCGCGCTGACGCTTTCCGGCTGCAGCATCGCGGCGGTCGATTATGGCAAGATACGCCACGCCGATTATGTCGCCGACCCGCGTTGCGCCGCGCAGCCGGGGGCCGTCGTCGATGGCGAGGCACTGCCCTATTTCTTTGCAACGAGCCGCTTGCCCGACTGCCGCACCAGCGAGATCGAATTGCTCCCCCACCGCGGCGACCGCATCCGCTATGGCCGCTTCAACGCGCCGCGCGAGGTCGTCGTCGGCAAGAAGACGCGCTTCCTGCCGCCGCTTGCCTTCCAGACGTCCGCCGACTGGTGGCGGGCGTTGCAGGCCGAAACCGACCGCAAGCAGGGGCGCGTATTGCTCTATGTTCACGGTTACCGCGAGAATTTCTCGACCACGTCGAATGATGCGGCGCAGATCGCGCGCATGACCGGTTTCGACGGACCGATCGTCGAATATAGCTGGCCGTCGCAGGGCAAGCTTTTGAGCTATGTCGTCGACGAAACGAACATGTATCACGACGTCCGCAATTTCCGCGACTTCCTGCAGTCGCTGGCCGAACAGCCGTGGGTCAAGGAGATCGTCGTCGTCTCGCACTCGCTCGGCGCGCGGCTGGTGATACCGGCGATTTCCTATGTCGATCGCACGTCGAGCAACGCCGACAGCAGCAATATCTCGAACATCATCCTTGCCTCGCCCGACATCGACCGCGAAACCTTTGAACGCGACATCGAGGACGAGGTGCTGTCGGCGCGGCGTGTCGCCAACGACCGGCGGATCACGATTTACACCTCGCGCGCCGACAAGGCGCTTGCCGCTTCGCGCGCGATCCACGGCTATCCGCGGCTTGGCTCGCCCTATTGTTTCGACCCGTTCGAGGCCGCGGATCTGAAAGCCAAAGGGCTGCCCGAACGTTGCTATCCCGCGTCGCGCCCCGGCCTCACGGTCGTCGACACCACCGACGTATCGCGCGGACCGACGGGTCACAGCAATTTCCTGCGCAGCGCAGTGGCGTGCCGCGATTTCATCGACGTGGTCGCGAACAGACGCACACGCCCCGAGCGGGTCGCGACCGAGTGGGCGCATGTGTTCCGCCTGATGCCCGATCCCGCGGTGCCGAAGGACGGCGACGATTCAATCTGTCAGCGGACGCCCGAAGTGGAAGAGCCGCGGTGAGTCGCTAGAAACCGCACATGATGGCGAAATTGGCAAGCCAGACCACCAGCCCCTCACCCGTCCAGAGCCAGAGGCCGCCTGCCGCGACCAGCCCGAACAGCGCCAGCGCAATCCAGTCCTGCCGCGCGACCTTCATGCCCGTTGGGGCCGGCTGACCGGCGCGTCGGCGATCGGCAGGTGGACGAGCCCCGCGAACAGGCCGAGCGCGATCGAGAATCCCCACGCGATATTATAGCTGCCCGTCGCATCGAAGATCAGCCCGGCGGTATAGGCGCCGAAAAAGCTGCCGAGCTGATGGCTGAGGAACACGACACCGTAGAGCATCGAGAGATAGCGGATGCCGAAGATGCGCCCGACGATGCCGCTGGTGAGCGGCACGGTTCCGAGCCACAGGAACCCCATCGCGCCGGCAAAGGCAAGCGCGGTCCAATGGGTCAGCGGCAGGAAAAGAAAGAGCGCGATCACCGCCGAACGCGCGGTGTAGAGCGCCGACAGCACATATTTCTGGCGCAGCAGATCGCCTGCCCGCCCGAAAACGTACGAACCGAGGATGTTGAACAGCCCGACGAGGGCGAGCACCTGCGCCCCGATCTCGATCCCCAGCCCCTTGTCGTCGAGGTAGGCGGGCAGATGCGTCGCGATGAAGGCGATATGGAAACCGCAAACGAAAAAGCCCGCATTGAGCAGCCAGTAACCGCGGTGGACGGCGGCCTCACGCAGCGCCTCGCGCGCGGTCTGCTCGACCTCCAGGGTCAGGCTCGCGCCGCTGTCGGTGCGCCCCGCCACGCCGATCGCGAGCAGGCCGCACAGCGCGACGAGCCCCGCCATGATCCACAGCGTTTCGTGATAGCCGATGTCGCGCAGCAGCATCGACGCCAGCGGTACGACAAGAAATTGGCCGAGCGATCCGCCCGCGGTGACGATGCCGAAGGCGCTGCTGCGCTTTTCAGGGCTGACGACGCGCCCGACCGCGCCGAGCACGACAACGAAGGTCGTCGCCGACTGCGCCATGCCGATGAAGATGCCGAAGCTGATATGGAGCCCGATCGCATCGGTCGCGAACGCCGCACCGATCAGCCCGAGCGCATAGAGCAGCGCCCCGCCGAGCACGACGCGCCCGGCGCCATGCTTGTCGGCCAGCGCGCCGACGAACGGCTGGACGAGCCCGAACAGCAGGTTCTGGAGCGCCATCGCGAGGCCGAAATCGGAGCGGCTGATGCCGATGTCGGCGCTCATCTGCGGCAGGAACAACCCGAACGACTGGCGCACGCCCATCGCCAGCGTGACGATGAAGGCCGCGCAGGCGATGACAATCCACGGGCGTTTCATGGGGGAGACCATGCATCGCGGATGCGCCCGCACTCGTGCAAGGTCAAGCGAGCTTAGCTATGGCCGCATTCATTCCCTCTTCGTCACCCCGGACTTGACCCGGGGTTCATGGCTTCGCCGGCAAAATGGACCCCGGATCAAGTCCGGGGTGACGATGAAAGGGATTTCTTCGACACCCAAAGCTGGTTAGAGCCGACTCGATGACCGCCCAATCTCCCCTCGACGATTTCAAGGCTGCGCTGTCGAGCGTCGCGCGCGCGGTAACCCGCGATGCCGAGGTCGAGGTCGGCTTTACCGCCGACGCCCCGGCCCAGATCGGCAAGGCGATCAAGGTGCCCACGCCGTCGCGCACGCTGCCCGCCGATCAGGTCGCCGAAGCGCGCGGATTTGCCGACAGCTATGCGCTGCGCATGAAGCATCACAGCGAAAAACTGCACGCTGCGGCACGCCCCGCCGAACCGCTCGCCGCCGCCGCGTTCGACGCGATGGAGCGCGCGCGGATCGAGGCGCTCGGCGCGCGCCATATGGACGGCATGCGCGGCAACCTTCGCGCCAGTCTTGCGATGCGGATGCGCTCGGACCCGATCAGCCGCGCGCAGGATCGGGCCGATGTCCCGATGTCGAGCGCGCTCGAATTGATGTTGCGCGAGGCGCTGACCGGCGAACAGGCGCCGCAAGGTACCGAGACCGGCCTGTCGCTGGTGCGCGAATGGATCACCAACGAGGCGGGCGGCGACCTCACCGCATTGTCGATGCTGCTCGACGACCAGGCCGCCTTCGCCGAAACCGCCAAACTCGCGCTCCGCCACCTCGACCTGATCCAGAGCGACGAGCCGCTCGAGGAGGGCAGCGAGGACGGCGGCGAGCAGGACGAAAGCGAAACCGAAGAGAGTCAGGAAGAGCAGGAAAGCGAAGACGGCGGCGCCGGCGAGAGCCAGGTCGACGCGCGCGCCGAAATGGCGGGCGACCAGGCCGACGACGGCGACAGCGACCCCGACGCGCAGGAAATGGAAGCCGACGGCGAGCCCGAAATGGGCGGCGAAGGCGATGAAGGCATGCTCCCGGTGCGCCCCAACCGCCTGCCGAGCGACATTCCCGATTTCAACTATCTGCGTTTCACCGAAAAGCATGACGAGATTATCGCAGCGACCGAGCTGTGCGACGCCGACGAGCTGACGCGACTGCGCGCCTATCTCGACCAGCAGATGACGCATCTGCAGGGCGCCGTGACCAAGCTGGCGAACCGGCTTCAGCGCCGGTTGATGGCGCAGCAGAACCGCGCGTGGGATTTCGACCAGGAGGAAGGCCAGCTCGACGCCGCGCGGCTCGCGCGCGTCATCGTCTCGCCCGGCAGCTCGTTGTCGTACAAGGTAGAACGCGACACCGACTTTCGCGATACCGTCGTCACCCTCCTCATCGACAACAGCGGATCGATGCGCGGCCGGCCGATCAGCATCGCCGCGATCAGCGCCGACATCCTCGCGCGCACGCTCGAACGCTGCGGTGTGAAGACCGAAATCCTGGGTTTCACCACGCGGACGTGGAAGGGCGGGCAAAGCCGCGAGGACTGGCTCGCCGCCGGACGCCCGCCGCACCCCGGCCGCCTCAACGACCTGCGCCACATCATCTACAAACCCGCCGACGAACCCTATCGCCGCGCGCGCAAATCACTGGGGCTGATGATGCGCGAAGGGCTGTTGAAAGAGAATATCGACGGCGAGGCGCTGATGTGGGCGCACCAGCGGATCATCGGCCGGCCCGAGGAACGCAAGATATTGATGGTGATTTCGGACGGCGCGCCGGTCGACGACAGCACCTTGTCGGTCAACCACGGCGCCTATCTCGACCAGCATCTGCGGCAGGTCATCGAATGGATCGAAAACCGCTCGCCAGTCGAGCTGTGCGCGATCGGAATCGGGCATGATGTGACGCGATACTACAGCCGCGCGGTGACGATCATGGATGCCGAGCAATTGGGCGGCACGATGGTCGAGCAATTGGCGGGATTGTTCGACGTGGATTGAGTGCGCTTCGGTGGCCGGGGTATCGGAATTGCTGTGAATGCTTGCCTGTGGATTATATTTGGGGGTTAAGTAAACTGTCACCGTAATTCCACCGTAATTCCAACGTCGGCTCGCTATGAATCACCGATCAACCCAAATGGGAATCCCTAAAATCAGACTTCTGCCAAAGTAGTGCTAAGTTCCGCTCGGCGCCCGAGGCGTGTGCTCGTTGACCCAAATGGAAGTCTCTCCGAACTGCCGCCCTTGGATTATCGCACGCACCGTTTCTTCAGAGCCGAATATGGCCAATGGGTCGAAGGCATGTTTGCGGAAGTGAGCGATCTCAATTTCTCGGTTCAGCATCGTGGACACGGCAGCAATTCGCTTTTGAAACTTCGCCTTAACTTCGCGGATCGCTATCGGCAGCATACGCTCCAGCCGCCCTAATGTCGCTTCATGGTAACTTGTCTGGTTCGAGGCCGACGCAGCGGCCCATGTGCCGTTGGGAGTTTCGACGGCGAAAAAGATGTCGCGATGCCACGTATGATCGCCAGCAGTGCGACCCGAATAGACGTGAGCTAGGGCTTGATTACGCACGTCGATAATCTTTGAGTGATCTTCCCATTCTTCGGACGTGAGCCGGTTTCGCTCCAACTGAATTGAACCTCGCTCATCCTTTTGCCCGCTCGTTGACGTCGCACGCGCGTAATGCATGATCGAAGCCGACATTAGCGCTCGCTCGATGATCATAGGTTCCGGATCGCCACTTCGGCGCGGCTGAGCGGTGGTCGCCCGCAAGACTCGGACGCTCTCTTCGGCTTGCCTCAAGTCTCCCAAGCATGACTGAGCCCGCCAGGCCATCATGATCGCCGCCCTAACTTTCGGATTTGCACCTCTGCGCGCAAGGTCCTCAGCGAGGCTGCCCAAGTCAGTAAACATTGGGAACTGCATCGCGGACACATACCGCGCGCGCGTCACGCCAGCAACGTCCTTGCGCGCTGGAATTGGAAGTTACGGAGACATTTTACCCAGCCCCTGAATTCGATACCAAGATTTGAAGCAAGGCAATTGCGCGCGCCGCCAAGGCTCAGGCAGCAATCAGCCGCTTCACGACGAGGTCGGCTTCATGCTCTCTCGCCTTGGCGAGTTCATAGCGCGAATGCATCCGCAGCAGCGTCTCAGCCTTCACGCCAAAGGCCTTCTCAAAACGAATGGCCATATCGGCGGTCAGCGCCGCGCGGCCATTGAGTACGGCGCTCACCGACTGGCGGCTGACGCCGAACGCCTCCGCCACGTCATTGATCGATACGCCATGCGCTTCGACGATCTCGGTCTTCAGCCACTCGCCGGCATGGATCGCGAAAGAGGGGTGAACCTTGATAGCCATCAGTGATAATCCTCCAAACCCAGGTCGATAATCGCCCCCTGGTCGTCGATCGAGAATGTCATCCGCCAGTTGCGCGTGACGGTCATTGCCCATGTCCCGGCCCGGTCCCCCGTCAGGGGGTGCAGGCCGTAGTTGGGCGGCGTTCCGAGTTCGTCGATCGTCTCTGCAGCGATGATGAAGTTCACCATCCTGGAGAGACGATCGATCAGATCGCCCGACAGGCCCTTCGGCTTGCCCGTCTCGACGAACCGCCGCAGCGCTTTATGGCTGATGCTTTCGATCTCCACGAATGGAAAGTGTCACATTACATGAAATTTGTCAAGTATCGCTTTACATGGACGCGAATTACAGAGCTACGGTGATAGCCGACTTCGGCTCTGAACTCGCCTCCACCGTCGAAAACCTCTTGTCCTACACGATCGCCCCGCGCTAGCCTCGGCTCATGCGCCATGCCGCTCCCCGTCTCCTGAACCAGACGCCCCCGAGCGACGGCTCCGCACCCGAACTCGCTTAACGCCACAAAGAAGATATTTGCGGCGCGCGCCTGCGTATCCTTTGTCGCTTTAAGCGCCGCCGCACGCGCCGGCGAACGACGCTCTCAACGCCGATTCCAAGTAAAATTGCGCAGTTTTTCGAACTTTTCGATAAATCCCTTTCCCCTCTGCGATCTCTGCGCAAATCTCCATACATTCAGGCAAAGACGCCCCGCGTGACAACCCCCTCCCCGCTCGTTACAAATCCTGTCTGAAGCAGCAGGGACTCGCGGCCTGACGACGAGCGCCGTTGCAACGACAACATGCTGAAGGGTCGCCGGCATGATCTGGGGCCGCACCACTGGGGTGCGTGGCTGAGGGGGCGACTGTCACATGAAAAAAGCATCCGACCTGTTCATCGAATGTCTGGAGGAAGAGGGCGTCGAATATATATTCGGCGTTCCGGGCGAGGAGAATCTCGATTTCCTCGACAGCCTGTCGCGCTCGACCAAGATCAAGCTGATCCTGACGCGCCACGAACAGGGGGCGGGCTTCATGGCCGCGACCTATGGGCGGCATACGGGCAAGACCGGCGTGTGTCTTGCGACGCTTGGCCCCGGCGCGACCAATTTCGTCACCGCGGCGGCCTATGCGCAGCTTGGCGGCATGCCGATGATGATGATCACCGGGCAAAAGCCGATCAAGAAATCGAAACAGGGCCGCTTCCAGATCCTCGACGTCGTCGCGATGATGGGGCCGATCACCAAATATACGCACCAGATGGCGTCGTCGGACAATATCCCGAGCCGCGTGCGCGAGGCCTTCCGCCTCGCCGAAGAGGAAAAGCCCGGCGCGGTGCATATCGAGCTGCCCGAGGATATCGCCGACGAACATACCGACAGCCTGCCGCTGAAGCGCAGCCATTCACGCCGTCCGAACGCCGACAGCAAATCGATCCGCGAAGCGGTGAAGGCGCTCGAAAATGCGACCTCGCCGGTGCTCGTCATCGGCGCGGGCGCGAACCGTACGATGACCAGCCGCATGTTGCTGCAATTCATCGAAAAGACGGGGATTCCCTTTCTGACGACGCAACTCGGCAAGGGCGTGATCGACGAGCGGCACCCGAAATTCCTCGGCTGCGCGGCGCTGTCTTCGGGCGATTTCGTCCATCGCGCGGTCGAGGCATCGGACTGTATCGTCAACCTTGGCCACGACGTGATCGAAAAGCCGCCCTTTTTCATGCAGCGCGGCGGGCCCACCGTCATTCATGTCTCGACCAAGACCGCCGAGGTCGATCCCGTCTATTTCCCCGATATCGAGGTGATCGGCGATATCGCCAACGCGGTGTGGCAGATGAAGGAGGACATCGTCCCCAACGGCGGCTGGAAATTCGATCATCTGCTCGCCTATCGCAAGGCCGAGGTCGAGCATACCGCGCCGCTGGCGAAGGACGAGCGTTTCCCGATCTTCCCGCCGCATCTGGTGCAGTCGGTGCGCGACGCGATGCCCGACGACGGCATCATCTGCCTCGACAATGGCGTCTACAAAATCTGGTTCGCGCGCGGCTATACCGCCTGCAAGCCGAACACGGTGCTGCTCGACAATGCGCTCGCGACGATGGGCGCGGGGCTGCCGAGCGCGATGATGTCGGCGATGCTGTATCCGAACCGCAAGGTCATGGCGATTTGCGGCGACGGCGGTTTCATGATGAACAGCCAGGAGATGGAGACCGCGGTGCGCCTTGGCCTCAACCTCACCGTGCTGATCCTCAACGACAACAGCTATGGCATGATCCGCTGGAAACAGGCGAATATGGGCTTCAAGGATTGGGGCCTGACGTATGGCAACCCCGATTTCGTCAAATATGCCGCAAGCTATGGCGCGCACGGCCACCGCGTCGAAAGCGCGGCGCACCTCAAGGAATTGCTTGCGCACACGCGCGATACGCCGGGGGTGCATTTGATCGACTGCCCGGTCGATTATTCGGAGAACGACCAGATTTTGAACAACGATATCAAGAGGCTGTCGAAGGAGCTCTGATTCCGGCTCCCCTCCCGCCTGCGCGAGGGGCAGCGAGGCTTGCGAGCATGCTCGCTAGTCGCAGCGGGGTGGGCAACCGCACCCCCCGTGCACAAACACCCAAACCCCTCCCGCAAGCGGGAGGGGGGAGAATGATATGAAACTCAAAGACGTCTACCCGCTCTATCTCAACAACAAGGCGGTGCAGCCGAACACCGACCTCGAGGTGATCGACAAGTTCACGGGCGAAGTCGCGTTCCGCACCGCGCTGGCGACCCCCGACGTCATCGACGAGGCGATCGCCGGCGCCGTCCGTGCCGCCGAGCCGATGGCAAAGCTGGCGAGTTTCGAGAAGCGCGACGTGCTCAGCCATTGCGTCGCCCGGTTCCAGGAGCGGTTCGACGAACTGGCTTATGCGCTGTGCGTCGAGGCGGGCAAGCCGATCGCCGACAGCGAGGGCGAGGTCACGCGCCTGATCGATACGTTCCGCATCGCCGCCGAGGAAGCCACCCGCAATTATGGCGAGGTGCAGCCGCTCGACATTTCGGCGCGCGCCAAGGGCTATATGGGGATGTGGAAGCGCGTGCCGATCGGCCCGTGCAGTTTCATCTCGCCGTTCAACTTCCCGCTCAACCTCGCCGCGCACAAGATCGCGCCGGCCATCGCAATGGGTTGCCCCTTTGTGATGAAGCCCGCGTCGCTGACGCCGCTCGGCGCGATCATCATGGGCGAGGTGCTCGCCGAGTGCGATATCCTGCCCGAAGGCGCATTCAGCATATTGCCGGCAAGCCGCGCGGGCGCCGACCTGTTCACGACCGACGAGCGGCTGAAATTATTGAGCTTCACCGGCTCGCCCGGCGTCGGCTGGGAGCTGAAGGCCAAAGCGGGCAAGAAGAAGGTCGTGCTCGAACTCGGCGGCAATGCCGCGGTGATCGTCGACAAGGATGCCGACTTGGATCATGCGCTCGCGCGGATCATCTTCGGCGGATATTATCAGTCGGGGCAAAGCTGCATCCACGTCCAGCGCGCGATCATTCACGCGGATATCTATGACAAGTTCCGCGATATGCTCACTGCGAAGGTCAAGACGCTGAAATCGGGCGATCCGAAGCTGCGCGATACCTTCATCGGCCCGATGATTTCGGAGAAGGAAGCGCAGCGGCTCAAGGGCTGGATCGACGGCGCGGTTGCCGCGGGCGCGACGCTGCTCGCGGGCGGCGGCTGCGATGGCAATATGCTCGAGGCGGCGTTGCTCGAAAATGTCCCGCGCGATACCGATGTCGTGGTCGAGGAAGCCTTCGGCCCGGTCGTCGTCCTGTCGAAGTTCAGCGAATGGGACGAGGCGATGGCCGAGGTCAACGACAGCAAGTTCGGGCTGCAGGCCGGCATCTTCACCCGCGATATCCACAAGATACTGGAGGCGTGGGACGATCTCGACGTCGGCGGCATCGTCGTCAACGACGTCTCTTCCTACCGCGTCGACAATATGCCCTATGGCGGGGTGAAGGACAGCGGCCTCGGCCGCGAAGGCGTGCGCTTCGCGATGGAAGATATGAGCGAAATCAGGAATTTGGTGATCCGGCGAACCTGATTGGATCATGGTTAATAGAATATGTGTCAAATAGGCAACGTCACCGAACCGACTTCGAACTTTCTTCAAACTGTCGCCAGTTTGGGCCGCACGCTGTAACATTTCGCGTGTCTACGCCGGGAGCAGCTAGAGGCTGCTTTCGGAGTGCGACATGGCATCGATTTCCACCCTGCCGATCCCCGCCCGTTTTCCCGACCCCTTCACCACCGACCCGCATATTCCCGAGCGCGTGATCGGCGAGCGCCGCAATTATCGCGCCGTGTGGGTCAGCGACATCCACCTCGGCACGCGCGGCTGCAACGCGCCGCTGCTGATTGATTTTTTCGACCATGTCGATTGCGAGACGCTCTATCTTGTCGGCGACATCATCGACGGCTGGCGCCTCAAGAAGCGGCATTTCTGGCCGCCCGAGCATAATGACGTCGTCTGGCGCGTACTCAAGCGCGCGAAGCGCGGCACGCGCGTCGTCTATGTCCCCGGCAACCACGACGAAATGGTCAAGCCGTTCGACGGCTTCGATTTCGGCGGCGTCGAGATCCGCCGCGAGGCGATCCACGAGACCGCCGACGGCCGCAAATTGCTGGTCGTCCACGGCGACGAGTTCGACGCCGTGATGCTCGCGCACCGCTGGCTCGCCTTCGTCGGCGACGCCGCCTACACCGCGCTGATGAAGTGCAATGTGGTCGTGAACCGCATCCGCAGCGCCTTCGGCCTGCCCTATTGGTCGCTGTCGATGGTCGCCAAGCACAAGGTCAAGAACGCCGTCCAGTTCATCGGGCGTTACGAGGAAGTCGTCGCGCACGCCGCGCGCTCGCGCGGGGTCGACGGCGTGGTGTGCGGCCACATCCACAGCGCCGAGATGCGCGAGATCGAGGGCACCGAATATTATAACGACGGCGACTGGGTCGAAGGCTGCACCGCGCTCGTCGAGCATCATGACGGACGGATGGAAATCCTCCATTGGGCGCAGGAAGTCGCGGCGCGCGCCACCCCGGCTCCGCTCAAGCTGCCCGCCGCGGCATGAGAGTCCTGATCGTCACCGACGCGTGGGAGCCGCAGGTCAACGGCGTCGTCCGCACGCTCCAGGCGACGATCGGCGAACTCAAGGCGGCGGGGCATGACGTGGGGGTGATCTCGCCCGACCTCTTCCGTTCGATCCCTTGCCCGTCCTACCCCGAAATCCGCCTCGCCTTTGCCGGCCGGCGTGCTGTCGGGCGGCGTATCCGCGCCTTTGCTCCGCAGGCGATCCATATCTCGACCGAAGGGCCGCTCGGCATGGCCGCGCGGCGCTGGTGCATTCGCAATAAATTCCCGTTCACCACCGCCTATCACACGCGCTTTCCGGAATATGTCGCAGCGCGGTTGCCACTTTCGCCCGCCACGGTCTGGCGCTTCATCCGCTGGTTCCACCGCCCCGCGCGGCATATCATGGTCGCGACACGCAGCCTTGCGCGCGAGCTCGCCGAGCAGGGCCTGACCCAGACGATGATGTGGGAACGCGGGGTCGACCACGAGCTGTTCCGTCCCGACCGCGCCCCGCATCCCGCCTATGCCGGTCTTGCGCGGCCGATCCAGCTCTACGTCGGCCGCGTGGCGGTCGAAAAGAACATCGGCGCCTTCCTCGATTGCGAGCGGCCCGGAACGAAGGTCGTCGTCGGCGACGGCCCCGCGCTCGCCGAATTGCAGGCCCGGCACCCGGCCACGATCTTCCTTGGCAAGCTTGGCGGCGAAACGCTCGCCGCCGCCTATGCGGGCGCCGACGTCTTCGTCTTTCCCAGCCGTACCGACACCTTCGGCCTTGTCGTCATCGAGGCGCTGAGCTGCGGCACGCCGGTCGCCGCCTATCCGGTGCCGGGACCGGGCGATATCGTGACGGGCGGTGCCGGCGCGCTCGACGAGGATCTCGGCCGGGCGATCGACGCGGCGCTGGCGTGCGACCGCGCCGACGCGGCGACGCTCGGGGCACGCTACAGCTGGCCCAGCTGTACGGCGCAGTTCGCGAAGGCGCTGACCTTCGTTCCCTCCGAACCCGCCCCCGATGCCAAGGCCGGCATCGCGGGCGTTGCTGCCTAGAAGGTCTTGCGCCACTCCAGCTCGATATAGCGGCCGAGCGGATCGATATATCCGGGCTGATAATTGAGCGGCACGACCCCGTTCGCATCGGTGATCTTGCGCTGCGCATCGAAGACATTGTCGATCGACAGCCGCAGGCGCGATCCCTTGAGGAACGGCAAGTCTTCGGTCAGTTTCGGCTTCTGGTTGAAATCGACGAAGAAGCGCAGGTTGAACGTTGCGAGGTCGCCGAACTTTAGATCGCCCGCCGTGCCGCCAGTCACCGTGCTGCCGCTGTCATATTTGGCGCTGAGCCGCACGCCCACGCCCTTGTTGAACAGACCGCCATCGAGTTCGAACAGGTGACGGTTGCTGCCGCCGCCGCCGCCCGTCGCCGAACCGTCGAGCAGGTCGAGTTCGGGGACGCCAGGGCGGATCAGCACCGTGTCGGTCAGCTTGATCGTGTGATAGAGCGACACCTGCCAGCGCCCGCCCTGCGGACCGCCGAACCGTCCACCCGGACCGCCGCGCCCGCCCATGCGCGGACCGCCTCCTCCGCCGCGCTGACGCCCCGCGCCGGGGCCGCCCCCTCCTTCACGGGCGCCCGCACCGTCGGGACGCCCGCCGCCGGGGCCGCGCTGCTGTTGCTGGCCAAAGCTCTTGCCGAAATTGAGGCCCCAGCGGATCTGCGAATTTTCGGCGCGGTCGAAATTGACCGGCCGCTGGTCGATCGCCAGCAAGACGCCGTTGGCATCGCGCGTGACGCGATCGGGGAAAGCTGCCTCGATCTCGGGGGTCAGCAACGGCAGGCTGTTCGCCGTGTCATAGCTTTTGTTGCGGTTGTAATTGATCGAGAAATTGAGCCCTTCGACCATCGGCGGCGACCAGTTGAGCCCCAATTTCAGGTCGCGGCGCTGTTCGGCGAGCAGGAAGGGATTGCCGCCCGTCGTCGTCGTGATCTGCACCGTCTGGCCGGTCGCAAAATCATAATAGGTCACGGCGGGCGTCACCAGCGGCGCGGCGCCGAGCTGCTGGATGCCCGGTGCCGCCTCGTCCTGATTGAAGCTCGCGAGCAGCGAGAGATTGTCGGTCACCCCCCAGTTGAGGTTCGCGCCCCAGCTTTTGAGCGCCTCGAAATCGCTCGGGTTTTGCACCTGCCCGCTCAGCGTCAGCGAGACGCGGCCGATTTTGCCGACTTCATATTCGGGGTCGAGCAGCGGCACCGTGAGCGATCCGAAGACGCCCGGCAGGTCGCGCGCGAGGTCGGTCGTCGTGACGCCGCTCGCATTTTCGGAGCGGCTGTCGAAGCGCAGACCCGAATAGCTGCCCGTTATCGACAGGCGGATCGGCCCCGCCCAGCCTTCGGTCACCGTGCCCGACAGGTTCGCATTGCCGCCGAACGTCTGCTGGCTGCTGTCGAACCGGTCGCGCGCGCCGCTGATGCGGTCGGTGAAGGTCCGTTGGTCGGCATCGGCGTAATTGCCCGACACCGACCAGCGCCAGTCGCCGAGCATGCCGTTGACGCTGGCCGTCGATGTGAGATTGCGCGCGCGGCTGTCGCGTTCGAGCGGATCGCCGACACCGCCGAGCCCCGGCCCGAGCAGCGCGCGCGTGTCGGTCTGATCGAAGCGCACATTGACCGACGCGTCGGTGACCTTGTTCAGGCTGCGCTGGACCGTCGCGTCGATGCGATATTCGTCGGAGGCCGAAAGCAGGCTGCGCGCCGGCGCTTCGGCTGCCTGATCGTCATCGCCTCCATAATCGAGGTTCCGCTCGCTCTCGATCAGCATCGACTTATGTTCCCAGCCGGTGTTGATATTGATCCGGCCGCTGTCGGTGATCGCCAGGAAACTGGGCTCTATCTCGCTCTGGAACCGGCCGCCCTGCGTCGGAATGCCGCCCTCGGCCTCGACCGCAATCTGGCGGAAATCGGGCTTGAGCACCATGTTGACGACGCGCTCGTCGGCCGAATAGCCATATTGGAGCGCGACTTCCTCGGGAAAAATTTCGACCTTCGCGATCGCTTCGGGAGGCAGGTTGCGCACCTCGCCGAACCCGCCGATGCGACGTCCGTTGATGAGGATGATCGGACGGCCGCTGCCGCGCCCGCGGCCCGAGCGCGTCTGCGGCGCGAGCGCATCGAGCAGTTCGGACACGTTCGACACGCCATAGCTGGCGATCGCCGCCTCATCGAGCTCGGCTTCGGCCTTGATGTCGGTATCGAGTTGCCCCGCAAGGCGCGGCGCGGTGACGATGATTTCGTCCTCGCTATAATCGTCATAGGCATCCTCGACCGTCTCGGGCGCGGCGAGAGCGGGTTCGGCCGGTTGCTCGGCGACGGCCGAGGCGGCGGGCGGGCCGACCGGCGCTTGCGCAGCGACCGGCAAGGCGAACGAAGCACCGGCGGCAAGCAAGGCGGCGCGAACGGAGATGGACAGGCGCTTATCGTTCATGGGGGAGAACCTTTGTTTCTTTTCTGTCTTCATTTTTACTTGGCATGACAGGGCTTAACGCCTGCTGACACCGCTCTTTGTCCGACGTTCACCTATGTCGCAATTGTCGCAACAATGTGTCGGGGCCATGCCCGTTCCACCAACCGACCATATCGACCGCTGGACAGCATCGCCGCTCTTCCTTATCGGCCACCCATGCCGACTCCCGACTCCTCCGCCGCCCCTGAATCGATCCTGATCATCGACTTCGGATCGCAGGTCACCCAGCTCATCGCCCGCCGCGTCCGCGAGGCCGGCGTCTATAGCGAGATCGTTCCGTTCAGCGCCGCCGAGGCCGCGCTCGAGAGGATGCAGCCAAAGGGCGTGATCCTGTCGGGATCGCCCGCATCGGTCCCCGCGAGCGGCAGCCCGCGCGCGCCGCAGTCGGTGTTCGACAGCGGGCTTCCGATCCTCGGCATCTGTTACGGCCAGCAGGTGATGAGCCAGCAGCTCGGCGGGCAGGTCGAACCCGGCGGTATCGATGGGGAACGCGACGGCGAATTCGGCCGCGCCTTCCTGACCGTCACCGAACCTTGCGTGCTGTTCGACGGATTGTGGGAGGTCGGCGAGCGGCATCAGGTGTGGATGAGCCACGGCGACCGCGTGACGCAATTCGCCCCCGGCTTCCGTATCGTCGCGATCAGCGACGGCGCGCCCTTCGCGCTGATCGCCGACGACGATCGCCGTTACTATGGCACGCAGTTTCACCCCGAGGTCGTCCATACGCCCGACGGCGCCAAGCTGATCGCCAATTTCGTCCGCCACGTCTGCGGGTGCAGCGGCGACTGGACGATGGCCGAGTTCCGCGCCACCAAGATCGCCGAGATCCGCGCGCAGGTCGGCGACCAGCGCGTCCTGTGCGGCCTGTCGGGCGGCGTCGACAGCGCGGTCGCGGCAGTGCTGATCCACGAAGCGATCGGCGAACAGCTCACCTGCGTCTTCGTCGACCACGGCCTGCTCCGCATGAACGAGCGCGAGCAGGTCGAGCGCCTGTTCCGCGACCATTATAATATCCCGCTGGTGGTCGTGGATGCCGAAGAGCGCTTCATGGCGGGCCTCGCCGGGGTCACCGACCCCGAAAAGAAGCGCAAGTTCATCGGCGCCGAATTCATCAATGTTTTCGAGGAAGAAGCGAAGAAGATCGGCGGCGCCGACTTCCTTGCGCAGGGGACGCTCTATCCCGACGTCATCGAGAGCGTCAGCTTCACCGGTGGGCCGAGCGTCACGATCAAGAGCCACCACAATGTCGGCGGCCTGCCCGAACGCATGAACATGAAGCTCGTCGAGCCGCTGCGCGAACTGTTCAAGGACGAGGTCCGCCTGCTCGGCAAGGAGCTCGGCCTTCCCGACATCTTCGTCGGGCGCCACCCCTTCCCCGGCCCTGGCTTGGCGATTCGCATTCCGGGCGAAGTTTCGAAAGAGCGCTGCGACATCCTCCGCAAGGCCGATGCGGTCTATCTGGAAGAGATCCGCAATGCCGGCCTCTATGACGCGATCTGGCAGGCCTTCGCGGTGCTGCTGCCCGTCAAGACCGTCGGCGTGATGGGCGACGGCCGGACCTACGACCATGTCTGCGCACTGCGTGCCGTGACCTCGACCGACGGCATGACCGCCGACATCTACCCCTTCGACGCGAGCTTCCTCAGCCGCTGCGCGACGCGGATCATCAACGAGGTGCAGGGCATCAACCGCGTGGTATATGATTACACTTCGAAGCCGCCGGGCACGATCGAGTGGGAATGATTCGGGGCACGGAATTGCTGCATATTTCCGGTCAGATTCGCACTTCAACCGATTGAAAAAATTTAATTTGTTGTCGATATCTGTCGGTGACTATCGGTGGGCAGCCTTCCCATTTGACGGACGGCCTGACGACCTTGGCTGGCCTTGTTTCTTTCTGAAATCGTCGATACCGTCAGGGAGAGATCAGCGCTTGACGGTATTTTTCGCGCGCTAAATGCCGGAAAAGCAGTGCTTTTTCGGGCCAGGACCCATTGATTTGCGGAGATGGCTGTGATTCAGGCGACCGCGAAGAAGCCTGAATTTGAGCGATTTATTCTGGCTGACAGACGAGCAGATGGCGCGTCTTCAGCCCTATTTTCGGAAGAGCCATGGCCGCGAGCGCGTTGATGATAGGCGTGTTTTGAGCGGCATCATCTTCGTCAACCGCAATGGGCTGAGGTGGCGCGATGCGCCGAGGGAATATGGCCCGGCAAAGACGCTCTATAATCGCTGGAAGCGGTGGAGCGACAAAGGCATCTTCATCCGCATGATGGAGGGCTTGGCGACACCGCAGGCTCCCGATCGCAAGACGATCATGATCGACGCGACCTATTTGAAGGCCCACCGCACGGCGTCGAGCCTGCGGGTAAAAAAGGGGGGCCGGGACGCCTGATCGGCCGTACGAAAGGCGGCATGAACACCAAGCTGCATGCCGTGACCGAGCGAATGGTCGTCCCATCAGCTTCTTCATGACCGCTGGCCAGGTCAGCGATTACACTGGCGCGGTAGCTTTGCTCGACAGTTTGCCCAAAGCGCAATGGATGCTCGCCGACCGGGGCTATGACGCCGACTGGTTCCGCGGCGCATTGCAGGAAAAGGGCATCACGCCCTGCATCCCGGGCCGAAAAATATGCAGCAAGACCGTCAAATACGACACGCGCCGCTACAAACGCCGCAACCGCATCGAGATCATGTTCGGTCGGCTCAAGGACTGGAGACGCGTCGCCACGCGCTACGATCGGTGCCCGAAGGCCTTTTTCTCCGCCGTGGCACTCGCCGCAACCGTCATCTTCCGGCTCTGATCAATGAGTCCTGACCCTAGCCAGGGGACGATTTGGGCAATCGCATTCCAAGATTGCGCGCTGGACGAACCAAGGACCGCTTGCCGTGTTCTAAAAACTGGGTATGCTAAGAATCAGGAAATGCGAAAACGCATAGAATGGGAGAGTGCCGGTGGCCTGGGATTTCGAGACCGACCCGGATTTCCAGCAAAAGCTGGACTGGATGGAGGAATTCGTCGCAGACGAGGTCGAGCCGCTCAGCCTGCTCGGAATCCACCCTTATGACGTGCGTAATCCCTCCAGAAATGCGCTTGTCCGGCCGTTGCAGCGTGCAGTTCAGGACCAAGGGCTGTGGGCCTGCCACCTTGGGCCGGAACTGGGCGGCCAGGGCTATGGCCAAGTCAAACTCGGCTTGATGAATGAGATTCTTGGCGGGGCCTCATTTGCCCCGGTGGTCTTCGGCTGCCAGGCGCCCGATACCGGCAACGCAGAGATTCTTGCCCATTACGGTACGCCGCAACAGAAGGAGCGGTATCTTCGGCCGCTGCTCGCCAACGAAATCGTCTCGGCCTTTTCGATGACAGAGCCACAGGGCGGATCCGACCCCACCGGTTTCGTCACGCGGGCGCGGTTCGACGGCACGCATTGGATCATTGACGGTGAAAAATGGTTCACCACCAACGGACGCTGGGCGGATTTCCTGATCGTCATGGCGGTGACCGATCCCGAAGCTCCGCGCCACAAGCGACAGAGCATGTTCATCGTCCCTATCGACACGCCGGGCGTTGAAATCGTGCGCAATGTCGGCGTCTTCGGGCAGCAGGACGGTTCGGAAAGCTATATCCGCTATACCGGTGTCAAGCTGCCTGCCGATCACCTGCTGGGCGAACAGGGTGGCGCATTTACCATTTCGCAGGTCCGGCTGGGCGGAGGGCGCGTGCATCATGCCATGCGTACGGTCGGCAATTGCCGCCGCCTGCTCGATGCGATGAGCCGCCGTGCCGTCAGCCGCAAGACCCGCAACGGCGCCATCGGCGATTTCCAAGCCGTGCAGATGCAGATTGCCGACAGCTATATCGAACTCGAACAGTTCAAGCTGTTCGTGCTCAAGACCGCTTGGATGATCGATAAATATCAGGACTATCGCAGGGTCCGCAAAGACATCGCCGCGATCAAGGCGCTGATGCCCCAAGTCTATCACAACATCGCAACCCGCTGCGTGCACCTCCATGGCTCGCTTGGGGTGTCGAACGAGATGCCGTTCGCGGGCAGCGTCATCGGCGCAATGGTGATGGGAATCGCCGACGGGCCGACCGAGGTTCACAAGGTCACCGTCGCCCGGCAGCATCTGCAGGACTATCGCGACGTGTCCGACCCGATGTTCCCGGATTATTCCCTGCTCGCACGCCGCGAAAAGGCCTTTGCCCAATATGGCGACACCATCGCCCAAGCCTCGGCCGGAGCGGCCGCCAACACCGGAGGAGCGATCTAGTGGTAACGGACATATTGGCACCAAGGCTTGGCCTGCTCACCAAGATCTTCTATGGCGTTGGATCGATCGGTTACGGCATCAAGGACGTCGCTTTCCGCTCGTTTCTGCTGCTATATTATAATCAGGTCATCGGCATCCGTGCCGATCTGGTATCGCTGGCCATTCTGGTCGCACTCGTGGTCGATGCCATTTCCGATCCTGTCGTCGGCCAGTGGTCGGACCAGTTGCGAACGCGCTGGGGTCGCCGTCATCCGATGATGATCCTGTCGGCCATCCCGGCCTCGCTCAGCATGCTGTTCCTGTTCTTCCCGCCCGCGGGGATGAGCGAGATCGAAACATTCTGGTATCTGGTTGTGGTCGGCTGCCTGGTGCGGACCTTCATCACCTTCTTTGAAATCCCCAGCTCTGCGCTCGCCCCGGAACTGACCAGCGACTATGACGAGCGCACCAGCATCGCCAGCTTTCGCTATTTCTTCGCCTATCTGGGCGGGGTCTGCATGGCCTTCCTCACCCTGATGGTATTCCTGGCCCCAACTGCGGACTATCCGGTGGGGCAGCTCAACCCTGCGGGCTATCACACTTTCGCAATGGTCGGCTCATCGGTCATGCTGGGGGCGATCCTGATTTCCAGCTTCGGCACACTGCACCGGGTCAAATATTTCAGGCCCCCGCCGCGTCAACCGAAGATCGGCGTGCTCGCGACGTTGAAGGATATGCGGCAAACCTTTTCACACCGAAGCTTTCTGGCGCTGCTCGCCTTCGGGGTGCTCAAATACACATCCGTGGGCATGACTTCGGCGCTCAGCATCTATTTCGGCACATATCTGTGGGAGTTGAATTCGGCGCAGCTGGCCATCCTTACCGTCGATTCGCTTGTAGGCGCTGCTCTGGGCCTGTTTTTTGCACCATGGGTGTCGCGCAAGTTCGGCAAGCGCAATGCGGCGCTCTGGCTGTCGGTGATCGCGGTATTGCTGGCCAGCCTGCCCTATCTGTTGCGGATCAACGGCCTTTTCTTTGAGAACGGCGACCCCCTGCTGGTTCCTGCGATATTCCTGTTTGCCACAATCTTTCAGATGTGCGGCATTTCCTCGGCGGTGCTGGTCCATGCGATGATCGGTGATGTGGTCGAAGAGAGTCAGATCGCTACCGGCCGCCGGTCGGAAGGGCTGTTCTTTGCCGCAAATACCTTGATGCAGAAATCAACATCGGGGCTTGGCGTGTTTGCCGCCGGGATTCTTCTCACCCTCGTCGGCATTGCCCCCGGCGCCAATCCGGCAACGCTCGATCCTGATCTGCCGCTTCTGCTGGCCAAGCTTTATGTCCCGCTGCTGGTCGTCCTCTACATTGGCGGAGCGGGCTTCCTGTTGTCCTATGGGATCGACCGGGCCTCGCACGCCGCCAACATCGAGGAGTTGCGTCGCCGCGAGGAAGCGAGCGGCCAGGGGGCTTGAATTGCCAGACTGAACCCATTGTCGATCCCTCCCCGCACCGATTGCGGCACGGGAAAATTTTGCGAGGAGCACGCTATGGCCACCCGGCCGATGACTGACAAAGACGCAGCGACCGACGCCTTCCGCCAGGAAGTGTGCCAGTTTCTGACCGACCATTTCCCGCCCGAACTGAAGGGCAAGGGCAATCCGATGGCGGGGATCGAGAGCGACCTGCGCGAGACCGAGCCCCAGCGCCGCTGGCGCGAGTCGATGGGCAGCCGTGGCTGGGGCACGCCAACCTGGCCGACCGCTTATGGTGGCGGCGGGCTCAGCCGCAAGCAGGCGGCGATCCTCAGCGAAGAGCTGACCCGCGCCGGTGCCTATAACCCGATTGGCGGCATGGGCGTGATGATGTTCGGTCCAACGTTGCTGGAATATGGCAACGAACAGCAGAAGCAGGAGCATATCCCGCCAATCTGCCGCGGCGAAATACGTTGGTGCCAAGGCTATTCCGAACCCAATGCCGGGTCAGACCTTGCCAACCTGCAGACCACGGCCGAGGACAAGGGCGATCATTATCTGGTCAATGGTCAAAAGACTTGGACCAGCGGCGGGCAATGGGCGGACAAATGCTTCTGCCTCGTCCGCACCGATCGGAGCGACAAGCACAAGGGTATCAGTTTCCTGCTGATCGACATGCGCGCGCCGGGGGTGGAAGTGCGCCCGATCCGCATGATCAGCGGCCTCAGCCCGTTCTGCGAGACCTTCTTCACCGATGTGAAGGTGCCCAAGGAAAATCTGGTCGGGCGCGAAGGCGAAGGCTGGACCATTGGCAAGCGTCTGCTGCAGCACGAACGCACCAACCTTTCCGGTGGCGGCTCTACGGGGCGGATGACGGGGCAAAGGCTCCCCGATCTGGCGAAGAAATACCACGAAACCGATGCCAGCGGTGCCCTTGCCGACAAGGTGCTCCGCGACCGCATCGCCGATTTCGAGATCCGCTGGGGAGCATTCCTCCTCACCGCGCGCCGTGCGGCAGAGGAAAGCAAGGCACAGGGCGGCGTTTCGGAGATCAGTTCGGTCCTCAAGAAGCTGGGGACCAAGCTGGGCCAGGAACGGTCCGAACTGATCATCGGGATCATGGGCCTGCAAGGGTTGGGCTGGGAAGGTGAAGGGTTTTCCGAGACGGAGCTTGCGGGCGTGCGCGCCTGGCTGTTCGGCAAGGCCACCACGATCTACGGCGGATCGACCGAGATCCAGAACAACATCATCGCCAAGCGGGTGCTTGGTATGCTCGATCACCAATAGAACGACGGGATAGAATATGGCGGTTCTCAGCGAAGAACAGGAAATGCTGCGCGACATGGCGCGCGAATGGGTAGTGAATGAAAGCCCGGTGGCGAAGTTCCGCGCCGTGCGCGCAAGCGGCGAGCCCCGGGCCTATGATCTGGCGACCTATGCCACGATGGCGCAGATGGGCTGGACCGGGGTGATCATTCCGGAAGCGTTCGGGGGTACTGATTTTGGCTGGCTCTCGGCGGGGATGATCTTCGAGGAAATGGGCAAGACGGTCACCGCCAGCCCGCTGATGGCAACGACGCTGACCGCCGCCGCCATCATGCTGGGCGGCAGCGACGAGCAAAAGGCAAAATGGCTGCCGCAACTAGCCAGCGGCGCGGTGATCGGCACGCTTGCTATCGACGAAGGCCCCCACCACGCCCCACACCGGCTGGCGACGACCGTGGCGAATGGCCGGCTGACCGGCACCAAGGCCTTTGTGCACGAGGCGCACGATGCGGCCCTGTTCGTGGTAGCGGCGGCGGACGGACTTTATGTGGTCGAAGCCGACAGCGCCGAGAACGCAGGCTCGGTGAGGGTGGCGACGCGGCATCTGGCCGACATGCGTTCGCACGCGCTGGTCATGTTCGAAGGCGCATCGGCCGAGAAGCTGGCTGCTGGTCCGGAAGACCTGCTCGATCAACTGCTCGACCGGGCCCGTATCCTCACCGCCTGCGAAATGTTGGGCATGGCGCAGGCGGTGTTCGATACCACCCTCGACTATCTCAAGCAGCGGGTGCAGTTCAATCAGGCGCTCAGCTCGTTTCAGGCGCTGCAGCACCGCATGGCGGATCTGTTCGGCGAGCTTGCCATGATGCGTTCGGCGGTCGAGGGCGGGTTGCAGGCGCTCGACGCCGGGATGATGGTGGCGCAGGCGGCAACCATTGCGAAGGCCGAGGCCAACCGAGTGTTGCACATCATCAGCCGCGAAGGCGTGCAATTGCACGGCGGCATCGGCATGACCGACGAATATGACATCGGCTTCTATCTGAAGCGGGCCCGCGTGCTGGAATCCAGCTGGGGCAGCACAAGCTTTTTAAAAGACAGGTTCGCGAAAATTTCAGGGTACTGAACAATTGGACCCCATTGAAGACCCCGATGGGCTGAGCATGACGGCCAGCGCATGGCAACGTGCGCGGGACGATCATGCGCGCTTCATGGATGAGAATCTGTCGGGCAACTATCGCGCCAACTTCATCCATGGCGTGCTGGGCATGACCGGGTTCCGGTTAATCTATGCGCCGACGATCATCCCGGCCTATCTGCTGATGCTCACCGGCAGCACTGCTGCGGTTGGGCTGGGCGCGGCGATGCTGCAGCTTGGCGCGACGATCAGCCCCATCGCCAGCGGTTCGCGGATCGAACATCGCAGCCATATTCTGCCCTATGCCATCAAGGTCGGGTCGCTCATGCGACTGATGATCCTCTGCCTGGCGCTGTCGGGGTGGTTTTTGACCGGCGACATCCTGCTCGCGGCGACCTTTGTCAGCTTTCTGCTACTCGGCTTTTTCACCGGAGCGCAGCGCGTGGCTTTTCAGATGCTGATGAGCAAGCTGATCCCGATCCGCAAGCGCGGACGGCTGCAAGGCTATCGTAATTTCGCTGGCGGCCTGATCGCCGCCGTACTGGCATGGTTTGCCGGGAACTACGTCATTGCCGATGAATGGCTGGGCAATGGGTATGCGACCACATTTCTGATGGCGTTCATCCTGACCAGCATGGGCCTCTTCGTCCTGAAAGCCCTGATTCGCGAACCCGCCGCGGCCATCGCCCGGCCGCAAATGCGGATGCGTGACCGCGTCCGCGAATTTCCCCTATTGCTGCAAAATCGTGATTTTTCGGCCTTTCTCGTGGTGCAGAGCCTGGCCACCATGGTACGGGTCGGCGGCCCCTTCTGGACAGTTTATGCCGGGAGCAGACTTGGTCTCGATGGCGCGCTGGTAGGCGCGCTGAGTTTCGTGTTCCTGGCTTCCGACACGGTTTCGAATGTCGTCTGGGGCCCGCTGGGCGACCGCTACGGGTTCAAACTGGTTTATCTTCTGTCGCTGTGCAGTATGCTCGCCGGCATGATCACGCTGATGTTGGGCCATACGGCCCTGCCCATCTATGCCGCCTTCATGCTGCTGGGAATTGGCGGTGCGGGCTGGATGCTGGCATCGACCACGATGGTTCTGGAATTCGGCGAAACAGAGGATATCGCGATGCGGCTCGCGATGGCGACCACCGTGGAGGGGGCGATATCCGCCATTGGCCCGGTGTTGGCTGGGCTACTTGTGGCAATGGCGGGCTTCGCGCCGCTTTTTGCCGTGCTGATCGGCGCGGTCAGCTTTGCGCTGCTGGGCATGATGTTCAAGGTGCGCGAACCGCGCAACCGGCCACAAGACTAGTGCAAATTCACACCGGATCGAGCAGCCCGGAAAACAGGGTCGAGGCATATGCCGAAATCGCCTCATCTCCATCGGCGAACCGTTCCGCCCAGCGCCGGGCCTCATAGGCGGCGTTGAGGGTGGACATGATGATCTGGCTGGCCACCAACGGGTCGATCGGCCGCACCGAGCCATCGGCAATGCCATCGATCAGGAAGCCGGCGAAGCGCCGCGCCAGCCGGTTCGAACGGGTGACCACATCAGCCTTGTGTTCGCTGTTGAGCGCCTGCAGCGCGGTTGTGCGAAGCAGTGGCATGGTGTCGAAGAACTGCAAGCGCAGCAATTCGTAGAGCACGCTGGAAAGCCGTCCCCAATAGTCGCCATTGGCATTTTGCCCCGCCATCTGCGTGGCCGAAAGCCGGTTATGGCTATTGTTGAAGCAGGCCAGCACCAGCTCGTCCTTGGCCTCGTGATGGTGATAAAAGCTGCCTTTGGTCACGTTGATCGATTCGGCAATCCGGTTGACCGAAGCCCCGCGATAACCCAGCCGATTGATCATGATCGTCGCCGCGCGCAGAAACTCATCATTCTGGCTCGGCACCTCGCTGGCGCTTCGCCAATGGCGCACTTCAAGACGGGATGGTCGCCACTCGCCCCGCACCGCTGGAAGGCCATGGGCTAGGATGTCGACCATGCGCTCCTCCACACGCGGGAAATCGAGCGAGGAATAGCGCAACGACCAGACCGGCCACCACATCATCGCCTCTAGCAGAACATGCGCGCGAGCCGAGAACAACGCCTGCTGCTCCGCGCTGACGGGTTCGCCAAAAAAACTGCGGACCTTCTCCACCACCTGCCGGTAGCGTTCCAGTAACGGCTTTTGCGTTTCGGTATCGAGTGAGCGAATTTCCGACAGCGCGGTTAATAGCCCGCGCTCACCGTTGCGGATCCGGGTGCGCAGCGCAACGTGCTGGGCGACGTATTTGCGCAGCCTGTCCTCCGGATTTGGCTCGGCCAGCGCTTCGGACGCCATCCGGTCCATCCGGTCGAGCGTCTCTTCATAGACCGCAACGATCAGCTGGTCCTTACGCGAGAAATAATAGGTGATGCTGGTTGCGTTGAGCCCGATGGCGCGGGCCACATCCGAGAGGGTCGTGGCCTGCACGCCGACCTCGTTCACCAGCACGGATGCCGCATGCACGATTGCCTGCCGTTTCTCCCCGAACCGCTTGGTACTTTTGCCCGTTTCTGCCACCGTTCCCTCCGACAATGATCGCGTTACACCAGCTATTTTCCGAACGCCATGACTCAAGGGACCGCGGTTCAAAACAGGGTGGAGAGCTCCTTTTTCAGGATTTTGCCATTGGCGTTGCGCGGCAAGGTCTCGGCAGAAAAGACAATCCGCACCGGCACCTTGAACCGGGCAAGGCTGGCGGCGACCCATTGCTGCAGCTCGGCCTCGGTCGCGCTGGTTCCGGGGGCGAGATGCACCACGGCTGCCGGTTCTTCGCCAAGCTGCGGGTGCGGCAGCCCGACGAGCGCAGCGTCCGTCACCGCCGGATGATTGTAGAGTATGTTTTCCACTTCCGAAGAATAGATATTCTCGCCGCCGCGAATGATCATGTCCTTGGCACGATCGACGATATAGCAAAAACCCTCATCATCCAGCCGCGCGAGATCCCCGGTCCTCACCCAGCCATCGACGAAGGTCGCCGCGGTGGCTTCGGGGTTGTTCCAATATCCCTTCACCACCATTGGCCCGCGCGCCCACAGCTCGCCGACCTCTCCCACCGCCAGTTCGTTCACGCCGCCCTCATCCATGATCTTCAGATCTGCCACCGCCACGGGCGGACCGCAGCTGTCGGGGCGGTTAAGGTAATCCTCGCTCGAATGGCCGGTGACGGTCGCCATGGTCTCGGTCATGCCCCAGCCGTTGCCGGGCAATGCGCCGAACACTTCGCGGATTTTTCGGACCAGTTCGGGCGCGGATGGTGCCCCGCCATAAGCAATCGCCTCGATGCTCGAGAGGTCATAATTTTTTCGCTCGGGGTGCTCGATCATCTGCCACGCAATGGTCGGAACGCCGCCGGTGCTGTTGACCTTCTCGCGCTCGATGATCTGGAAGGCCCTCACCGCATCCCATTTGTGCATGAAGATCATCGTGTTGCCAGCCGCGACGTTACCGATCAGCCCGGCCGAACAGGCGGTGACATGGAACAGCGGAATGACCGTCAGGGTTACCTTGGGCCGGGGTTCGGGCAATGCCTCGCCCCGCCGCATCACCGCACAAGCGGCATTATATCCGCTGGACAATATGTTCGTGCACAGATTGCGATGCGTCCCCAGTGCTCCCTTGGGCTTGCCGGTAGTGCCGCTGGTATAGAAGATGGTCGCATCGTCATCGGGTGCAATCTCGACATCGGGCAGCGCCTGCAAAGGCAGCGCGGCATAGGCATTGGGAGTGCCGAGGATACTCTCGAGAGGAATCGCGTCCGCAAACTCCCCAACGTTGCGCGCGACCATCACCACGCCCAAATCGGGGCAGTCTTTACGATGAGGGGCGATCCGCTCCCAGCGCTCGTTATCGCAGATCAGCACGCGCGCACCGGAATCTGCAAGGCCATAGGCCAGCTCCGGCCCGGTCCACCAGGCATTGAGCGGTACGCAGATTGCACCAATCGTCACCGCCGCAAAGAATGCCACCGGCCATTCGGGCAGGTTGCGCATGGCCAGCGCCAGGCGGTCGCCCTTGCCGATACCACGCGCCTTGAGCGCGTGCGCCAGCGTCGCCACCGCGCGAAACCAGGCGTCGAACGTAACGCGCTCATCCTCATAGATGGTGAAGACCCGCTCGCCATGCATCTGCCCAAGCATTGCAACCGCGCGCAGATTGGGCGGTGCGTTCTTCCAGACCCGCGTGGGTACACCACAAATGTCGACGGTCTCCATCTCGAAGCGCTGGTCAGGCGCGGTCAGAATTTCGCGGCAGCGCTCACGGCTGATCACCGGCCAGCCCGGCGGCGGCGCCCATTCCGCCTGCGCCACCGACATTTTCTCCTGCATCGTCATATCAAAGCACCTCGAACAGACCGGCAGCACCCATGCCGCCGCCGATGCACATGGTCACGACTATGTAACGCACGCCACGCCGTTTACCTTCGATCAGCGCATGGCCCACGCAGCGCGCACCGGTCATGCCGAACGGGTGCCCGATGGAAATCGACCCGCCGTTGACGTTGAGCCGGTCGTCAGGAATGCCCAGAGTATCGCGGCAGTAGAGCAGCTGCACGGCAAAGGCCTCGTTCAGCTCCCACAGGCCGATATCGTCGATCGAAAGCCCGAATCGCTTGAGCAGGCGCGGGATGGCAAAGACCGGACCGATGCCCATTTCGTCCGGCTTGGTGCCGGCCACCGCCATGCCCACATAGCGCCCCAGCGGCGCAAGCCCGCGCGCTTTGGCCACATCCGCTTCCATCAGCACCATTGCGGCCGAGCCATCGGCAAGCTGGCTGGCGTTGCCCGCGGTGACCGTATGTCCCGGCCCCATCACCGGCTCCAGCCGCGCCAGGCCTTCCGCCGTCGTATCGGGACGATTGCAATCGTCCATGCTGATCGTCACATCCTGATTCGTGACGTCGCCGGTCTGTTTATCCTTGACCTGCATCGTGGTGGAAATGGCGATGACCTCATCCGCAAGCCTGCCCGCCTGCTGCGCTGCGGCGGTGCGCTGCTGCGACTGCAACGAATAGGCGTCCTGCGCTTCCCGGCTGATGCCATAGCGACGAGCGACCACTTCGGCGGTGCCGATCATCGGCATGAAAATATCGGGATGCATCCGAAGCAGTTCTTCGTCCCGCCAAGGCGCGCTGCCCGTTGCGGTCCGCAGCGCGGTGATCGATTCCACCCCGCCGGCGACGCAGATGTCCATGCGGTCGACGATGACCTGTTTGGCCGCGGTGGCGATGGCCATCAGGCCCGATGAACACTGGCGGTCGATCGTCATGCCCGCCACGTCCACCGGCAGCCCGGCCCGCAGCGCGATCTGCCGCCCCATGTTGAAACCCTGCGCGCCGCCCTGGCTGGCCGCGCCGATGATCACATCCTCCACATCCTCGCCCGAAACCCCTGCCCGCTCAATCGCGGCGGCCACCGACCATGCGCCCAGTTGAACCGGATGGGTGGCATTGAAGGCGCCTCTGATGGCTTTGGCCAGCGGAGTCCGCGCAGTGGAGACAATGACGGCGTCACGCATGATCGATGCAATCCTTTCCCAATGATTCTTTTGTTCCGGAGATTAAGCCAGAAGCAGCGTCACATGGCAAGGGAGGCACCTATATTTCTGAATTTAAGGTATGATATATGCCGCATCTTATAATGTATCCTTGGCATCAAAACGAATGCTGGGTATGGCCTGCGATGATTTGCAAAAAAAGCAATCGCGCTGCGCTGACATTCCGCGGCGGCATGAAGCCGGACGGGGCCGCAGCCAAATATGGAGGAGGATTGATGACGTCACCCATTCGAACCGAACGCGACGGCAATGTGCTTGTGATTGTATCGGACAACCCGCCCGTCAACGCGCTGGGCCAGGCTGTGCGCGCGGGCCTTGCCGATGCCATCGCGAAGGGCCTGGCCGATCCTGACATAGAGGCAATGGTCATCCGCTGCGATGGCCAGACCTTCTTTGCCGGGGCCGATATCACCGAATTCGGAAAGCCGCCGCAGGGGCCCAGCCTTCCACAAGTGCTGGACCGGATAGAAGCTAGCGACAAGCCGGTGGTCGCCGCCATTCACGGGACCGCGCTCGGCGGCGGGTGCGAACTGGCGCTGGCGTGCCATTATCGCCTGGCGGTGCCGAAGGCAAAGCTCGGCCTGCCCGAAGTGAAGCTGGGCCTGATCCCCGGTGCTGGCGGTACGCAACGCCTGCCCCGCCTGGTCGGAGCCAAGGCCGCGCTGCCGCTCGTGGTGCTCGGCAACCCCATTTCCGCGCGCGACGCGCTGGACATCGGTCTGCTGGACCTGCTGACCGGCGATTCCTCGCTTGAGGCTGAAGCCATCGCCTTCGCGCGCTCCAAAGCGGGCCAACCGGTGCCGCGCACCAGCCAAGGCACCGCCAATCAGGACGGCGTGCGCGATCCCGCAATCTTCGACGAATTTCGCGTCACCCAAGGGCGCGCCATGCGGGGCCTCGATGCGCCCAATGCGGCGATTGCCGCGGTAAGGGCTGCAGCCGAACTCCCATTTGCGGAAGGCGTGAAGAAGGAGCGCGAACTGTTTGTAGGCCTGATGACCGGAACACAATCAAAGGCGATGCGGCACTATTTCTTCGCCGAGCGCGCCGCGCAGAAGATCGCCGATCTGCCTGCTGATACGCCGCTTTTGCCAATCCGCGCGGTGGGCGTGATCGGGGCGGGGACCATGGGCGGCGGGATCGCGATGAACTTCCTCTCGGCCGGCATCCCGGTGATCCTGTTGGAAATGCAGCAGGAAGCACTGGATCGCGGCACGGCAGTGATGCGGCGCAATTATGAGGCCTCGGCGAAACGGGGCCGCATGACCATGGCACAGGTCGATGCAGCGATGGACCTGCTGACGCCAACGCTCGACTATGCCGACCTTGCGGATTGCGATCTGGTAATCGAGGCGGTCTACGAGAACATGGACGTGAAGAAGCAGGTCTTTGCGCGGCTTGACGAAGTGACGAAGCCGGGTGCCATTTTGGCGTCCAACACCAGCTATCTGAGCATCGATGAAATTGCCACCGCCACGCAGCGTCCTGGCCATGTTCTGGGGCTGCACTTCTTTTCGCCAGCAAATGTGATGAAGCTGCTCGAGGTCGTGCGCGGCGCGCAGACGCGCGGCGATGTGCTGGCCACTGCGATGAAGCTGGCGCGCACGATCGGCAAGGTGGCCGCCGTGTCGGGCGTCTGCGCCGGCTTCATCGGCAACCGCATGCTGTCAAAGCGGCAGGAGCAGGCCAACAAGTTGATCATGGAAGGCGCAAGCTATTGGGACGTCGACGATGTCCTGCTCGAATTCGGCTTTCCGATGGGGCCTTTTCAGATGGGCGACCTCGCCGGTCTGGACATTGGCTGGCATCGCGATCCGGCCAAGGTCACGACGGTGCGCGAGGCGCTATGTGCAGCGGGGCGCTTTGGCCAGAAGGCGGGCAAGGGTTTCTATGACTATGACAGCGCGCGCCAGCGCACGCCGTCCGACGAGGTCCGCGCCATCATCGCTGATTTCGCGGCCAAAGCCGGACACACCCAGCGCGAAGTCGGCAAGGACGAAATCCGCGAACGGCTGCTCTACCCCATGGTGAACGAAGGGGCCAAGATCCTCGACGAGAAGATCGCGCAGCGCGCGAGCGATATCGACGTGGTGTGGATCAACGGCTATGGATGGCCGATCTACACCGGCGGCCCGATGTTCTGGGCATCGACCATCGGCCTGGAAACCATTGTCGCCGGTCTGGATCGGCACGGCCTGCCGGTGAGCGACTATCTGCGCAAGTGCGCCGCCGAAGGTCGCACGTTCGATTGAAGGTGGATGTCCCGGCCGCACATGGCGCTGCCGGGACATTTCACTCCCGTGCGAACAGGTTGCAGTCTATTCTAGCGAGGCAGCTTGCGGATTTCGGCCTCGGGATCATTCGCCATTCCGGGCTTCAAATCCAGTTCCATCACCATGCGCTTGTCCGGCGTGTAGGGCGTCCATTCGGGCAAAAGGCTGCTGGCAGGCTTGCCGGTACGGGCAAAGGCAATCCAGGCATCGCTCATCATCGCGGCCATCGTCGCCGCGTCCGCACCCTCGCCAACCAGCGATGTGCTCTCCTTCGCATTGTTGAACATCAGCGGAATGTCGAGCGTGTGCGGCGAACGCAGAATGCCACTGCCAACCGGCGTTTCCCATGTAAGCCGATAAACAAAAACTGGCGCCCTTGCCGTCTTTGCCTGCTGATCGGCCATCAGGAAAGTGCCGCGCACAAACCGCGTACCCATCGCCATGCTGGCGATATGCGTCGGCGAATAGTCGGGGTACATCTTGCGATAGGCTTCGACCGCAGCGACGCCGCCCGGTCCCGCCATCCCAGCCATTGCCGTCATCGTCGCCTCGTCGATCCGGCCGAACCACGGCTGCGATGCCAGGAACATCGTCATCTCGGTTTTATTATAGCCGATCATCAGGGGAATATCGCGCGATTGTGCCGGCGCGCCCACCATGAAGGGATCGCGCGGAACAATACGGCCATCGGCAATCGGCTGAAACTGCGGTCCGCGGCCGGTTTCGGCGCCTGCTGGCGTTGCCTTGCGCACCGCATCGACCAGTTGGTCGGCACGAACGGTCCGCAATTGCTCCACCGTCTCGATCCCGGCCTGTTTCAGGATGCTCCCGGCATAGGCCGCTGCCTCGTCGGGCTTGCCGCTCACCACGCCTGGTCCGGACTGGACGATTGCCTTATGGAACAGCCCCGCCGCTGCGGGCATCGCCATCAGGTGGCTCACCTTGGAACCCCCGCCGGATTCGCCCATGATCGTGACATTGCCGGGATCGCCGCCAAAGGCCGCGATATTGTCACGTACCCATTCGAGCGACCGCACCAGATCGAGATTGCCGACATTGCCGCTTTCGGCAAATTCCGCGCCAAATTTCTGCGCGAGATTCAGATAGCCGAAGGCGTTGAGCCGATGATTGACGGTGACTACCACGACATCGCCCTTTTGCGCGAGATTGCGGCCGTTGTAGGCCGGCCAATTGCCCGATCCATAGGCATAGCCCCCGCCATGAAACCACACCATGACCGGGCGCTTGCCCTTGGTGGCGTCGGGCGTCCACACATTCAGGAACAGACAGTCTTCATTATCGTTCTTGGCCTCGGTGGCGGTGGGAAAGATTGTCTGGATCTGCCGCGTGAGCGCCGATTCATTCGGCCCGCTGGCGGAGTAGAGCTGCATGCATGGCGCGCCCGGGCCTGTGGCATCCGCTATGCCGGTCCATGTCGCCATCGGCTCCGGTCGTTTGAAGCGCCGCTCGCCAAGCGGCGGGGCGGCATAAGGGATGCCCAGAAAGGCATCGACCTCCCCCTGCTTAACGCCCTGCACCTTGCCCTTGTCCGTCTGCACAACGGGCGTAGCGATCTGCGCCAGCAACTGCGCGGGCATCGCCCATATCAACATGCCCCCACATAAAATTTTGGTACCAATCCCGGCCATGTCAGATATCTCCCTGTTGAAAATGGGGGCGAGTGACCCAAGGTCATCCGCCCCCGACGGAGTTTGCAAACGGCCGGATGCAAGGCCGCTACCCACTCTTCGTTAAGACTAGAAGCGAACCTTGGTGCTCAGCCGGAAGGTGCGACCGAGCGCATTGCCGATATACGGATCATAGCTGTACTCCAGCCGCGCCTCCGGCGGGTCGGTGTCGAAGATATTCTCGACGCCCGCCGTGATCTGCAGATCCAGCCCTCCGGTTTCCACATTGGCCGACAGCAGAAAGTCATGCTGGGTGAAGCTGCCTATCTTACGCCCGAAGTCGGTGCCGCCGAACTCCGGCGTCGAAGCACAGGGCAGATCGGGCTGGCAGCGGTTATCGGTGACGCCGTCGATATACAGCATGTTGTACGTGGCCGTGAACGGACCGAATCCCAGCGAGGCAAAGGCATTACCCCTCCATTTGGAAACCGTACCGGGCGCGCGGTCATAGTTGGCAAAGCCGGCCGCATCATATCCTTCGCTGAACGTCAGGCCTTCAAAGGTGAAGTCAGAGAAGGTATATTTCATCACGTGCGTCGCGTTCACGCCGACGTTCAGTTTCACTCCACCGAATTCCCCCCGATAGTTCAGGCCGAAATCCAGACCGCTGACCGTTGAATCCGGCCCATTGACTAGCTGGCGGCGGATACGGGCAATATCCAGACCGATTGTACCGGCATTGCAGACACCGCCTTCGAACACCACGAACTGCACAAAGGGGCTGGCGCAGTTGACCGGCTGCTGTCCATCGCTGCCCCCAGGTGCGACCAGAGCGGCGATCGCCTGCACCGGAAGGTCCGTAAAACGTCCCTTGAACTTGTAGGTCCAATAATCAGCCGTGAAGGAGAAACCCCCCGTATCGACGATGGCACCGATATTGTAGGTGAGCGCTGTTTCCGGCTTCAGATTGGGATTGCCGCTGGAATCAATCGCCTTGAAGTTGTTCCCGAGAACATTGATGCCAGCCACCGCGCTTGGCCCGGTCAGCGAAAGATCGCTTGGCAGCGGTCCACGGAAGGTGTCACCGACCGAACCGCGCAGCGCGAACCAGTCGGTCACCTGCCAGCGCGCATTGAGCTTTGGATTGAAGGTCGCCCCGACCGCCCCGCCATAATCTTCGTAGCGCACCGCACCGTTCAGCTCGAACCCGGTGAACGGAACGATTTTCGCCTCGGCAAAAAAAGCGTACACGCTCTGGCTGTTGTCAGCGGTCGGATATTGGCCGAGGAAGATGAACGGCCCCGTCGGGAAGTCAAGATCGGTGGGGTCGTCCAAACAGCTGCGGCTCCCTTCGATCGCACAAGGAGACGCCGTCGGATCGCTGAAGCTATTGATCGCCCGGCTGACGAACCGCGAGCTGCGGTACTGCGCGCCGAACGCATAATCGACTTCTATACCCAGATTGGCCGATCCGCTGAATACAAGGTCGACGATCCGCTGCTCTTCATAGGCCTTGGTGCCGTTTCGGGCGCGCATCCAGTTTACAAGTTCAGGGCTGTTTTCCATGCCCGGCACGAAGAGCGGGTTTTCCAGCCCCAGTGCGGGATTACCGGGGCGCGAATTGACGAAGGGGTTGAAGTAGAGACAGCCGTTGGCTCCGGGCGTATTCCCGGTGCAGTTCGGTCCACCAAGACCGTTGAGCGCGTTCTGCAAGCGCCCGCCCAGAATATCGAACGAATAGGCGGTGCGATGACTGCGCAGGAAGGTGCCGTAAAGCTCTGCCCTGAAATTCGAGCTGAACTCCTTTTCGAATCCGCCCGTGAGCCGCCAGGCGTTGTTATACGCTGCGCCTTGGCCTGACCCTTCAGGATCCAGCGGGTTGCCCGTCAAACCGAACGGACGGAAAAACAGGATGCTGGCATATCCCGCCGCATTGGCCGGGCTTCCCGGTGCAAAAGTCTGCGCCAGGAACGTATTGAAGCCGGGATTGGCTCGGGGAACAAAGAACGCTTGCGACGACCCTGGACCACGCGGCCCCGAAGTGGGCGGATAGCTGGGCGAATAGCCGAGGTTCGGCACATCGGTGTGCGAATACAGGGCATCGGCGACGAAGCGCAACGTGTCCGACAGATCCACTTCAAGCTGCGCAAAACCCTGATAGCGATTTTCTTCCTCGATCAGATTAACGAAGGGAATGAAGGAATAGCGGCATACGGGGAATACCGACGCGCCGGATGGAAACGTACCGTTAAGGCCGCCTAGCGCGGTGCAGGCATCGCCCAGCTGGCCATCGACCCCCAGCCCCAGACTGCGGCCCGCTACGCCTTGTGTGATGGGACCAAGCTTGGGGATGTAGGTGCCGACGTCGTTCAGGAACGACCAACCGGACGGGTTCTGCGCATAGGGCACATTCGTGAAATTGCGATCACGCGTGCTCAATTCCGATCGGTGCTGATAGCCAAAACCGACCATCAAATTGGCCGCTCCGAAATCATGCCCGGCTAGAATACTGACCTGATAATTACCCTTTGATCCCTTCACGAACTGATAATTGCCCGATACTTCTACCCCGGTGAAGTTGCGGCGAGTGACAAAGTTGGCCACCCCGGCGATCGCGTCCGAACCATAGGTTGTCGATGCACCATCCTTCAGCACTTCGACCCGTTGCAGCGCAAACATCGGGATAAGATTGGTGTCGGAAGCGCCGTCTCCCGGTTCGGGGAAAAAGCGGCGACCGTTCATCAACACGAGCGTGCGCTCGCGGCCGAGCCCGCGCAGGTTGATCGATCCGACGCCCTGGCTGCCGCCCGCGGCGTATTGATTGGATTCGCCCAGCGTTATTCCGACCGACGGCAGCGTGCGAATAAGCTCGAGCGGGCTATCGATACCGCGCTCGGACAGTTCGTCTACCGTATAGACATCGACGGGAAGAGAATCGCTCTCGGCAGCGCCGGGAATGTAACTACCAGTGACCACGATCTGACGCTCAAGCTCGCGCGCCTCTTCGCTGCTCTGTGCTTCGGATTCCTGGGCTTTCGCCGTTCCGCCAGTCAAGATCGCCAACGGCAGGACAACCGCAGCCCCCAGCATAAAACCGGTCTTTCTAGACATTCTCTCTCTCCCCATTTTATTGATATCTGTGTTTTTTCAGGTCGTTATCAAAACCTCCACCGTTGCTTTCGCGTCACCTCAATTCCCGTCTGCGGGCCCGTCAGGCATGTCGAGTCCGCTGGTCATGACCGGTCCGGTGCTGGCGAAGACCGCCGTTTCGCCTGCCCGCCCAAAAGGCTTCCATGCAAAGCCATTGCCGCAATCGAGCGTACGCGCGCCGGTCGGTTGCCGAGCGAAGGCCACCCAACAGGCGTTCATCTGCTTTGCGACGGCGCGGTCGGTCGCATCGGCCTTTGATCCGCCCCAAGGCGACAGGTCGATGGAATCGAAAGCGAACATCAGTTCCGCCGAGTGAATGGGGCCCGCTTTCCATTCGGCGCCCCGGAACGCCGGGACATGGTCGAAGCGATAGAGGAAGGCGGGGGCGCCGCTGTCGCCAGCCAGCCCGGCGAACGTCCGGGCCGCCGCAAATCCCTTCTCGCCCTTATTCGCACCGACGAGCAGCGGCACGTCATATTCGGTGCCGTCCTTCAGCGCCGCGATCGTAGGGCGCGGCTTATAGGCCGGGTCGCTGGTAAAGAAAAAACCGCTGCGCAGCGCGCTCGATGCCGCAAAGGTCTGCGACGAAATGCCCCTGAGATCCTGGGCTTTGACATTCTCGCCTATACCGATGGTCGAAAGCGCTTTGACGGCCATATCTTTTGCAGCGTCCGGATCGCGATCGGGCATCAACAGACTGCCGGACTGGACGATGGCTTTGGCAAACAGGCCCTTGGCCGCGGGCAGCGAAAGCAGGTTAGTGACAATGCCCCCGCCTGCGGACTGGCCCGCGATGGTCACATTGGCCGGATCGCCGCCAAATGCCCCGATGTTGGCGCGCACCCATTGCAACGCCGCCACACTATCCTGCAATGCATAATTGCCGCGCGGTTCCTTGGCCCGCGCCCCGCCCGCGGCCGTCGCCTCGGCCTCCAGCGCCGGGTGGAGGAAATTCGCCATCGAACCAAGGCGGTAGTTAACGCTCACCGTAATCACGCCCTGCCGGGCATTGGCGGTTCCGTCGTAGGATCCCAAATGGCCCGCACCCAGGAAGAACGCGCCGCCGTGGAACCAGATGATCACCGGCGCGCCCTTGGCGGCCTTCGGCGCATGGATGGTAAGATAGAGACAATCTTCCGATTGCGCGCCGTTCACGCCCCCGAAATTGGCCTTCGTCGTATCCAGGTCGACCGGTTGGACACAGGGCGCCTCATGCGCGGATGCCGCGCGAGCCCCTGGCCAGTCCGCCACCGGCTGCGGTGACCGCCACCGCAGCTCACCCGTGGGCGGCGCCGCATAAGGCACACCTCGAAAGACAAGTACGCCATTTTCCTGAGAACCGGACAGCGTCCCATTGGCAACCCGGACCACCGCCGGGTCGATTGTCGGCGGCATCTGCGCTGAGCCAGAAACCGGCAAAATTGTGAATAAAACAGCGCCAGCAGCGGCTGCAACATCTCGACTCATTTTTATCATCCTCATCCCTGAGGATGAAGCCTATCCTGAAATTTACAATCTAACAATATAGCATTTTGAGGTTTAGGTATGACGCCAACTTTCTGAGGAACGCGGCGTCCGATCGACCTTGTCGGTAGACATGCGGCCTTGCCCGTCGCTATGACCGGGTCATGGAACTGACCCGCGAACTGCTCTTTCGCCAGATCTGGGCGGAACCGATCGGGGCTGTGGCGGGACGCTACGGCATGACCGGCAATGGCCTTGCCAAGATTTGCGACCGGTTGAACATTCCGCGCCCCAGCCGCTCGCACTGGACACGTAATCCGCCGTCGCGCGAACCGGCCCCGGACCTGCCTCCGCCGCCGCCTGGGCTGAGTGAGGTCGTCGCTTTCGGGTCGCGTCAGACGCGGCAATCACCGGGCCTGCGTACCCGGCTCGACGCCGCCAGCCGTCGAAAACAGATCATCGCCGCCGCGAGAAAAATCGCGCTTGAGGAAGGCCTGTCGGCTCTCACCATGCGCCGCCTGGGGCAGACGATAGGCATCAGCGATACCCAGGTTCACAACTGCTTCGGCGGACGTATCCATCTGTTGGTGGCCATGGCCCGTCAGGAGATCGCCAGACAGGAGGCCGCCCGCGTACGCCACGTGGCACGCAATGCCGACCGCCGTACGATCATCATGCTCTCGACGATCGGCTATCTCCACGAAGCCGCGGAACATGGGACTCTCCTGCAGATGCTACTCCGGACGCCGGAGGTCCGGGACGCGCTGCGTGAGGAACGGAAAATGGCTGCTAAAAGCGCCCGCGCGCCGATCATCGACCGACTGACGGGGTCGGGCGCGATGGATGAAGCGAGCGCCCGCGCATCGACCACCGCACTCACGGCGGTTTCGCTCAAGGCCGGGGGAATTGTTGCGGCGCGGCGCGCACCCTTTGCCATGGTCGAACAGCTTTGCCTTTCGATCATCATGGCCGGCGTTGCCAGTGACGAACGACTGGCCGACGGCGCTGACTGAAGGATATTAGACCTCGCGCACGGCCATGGCCTCCAACGCCGCCCCGATCAGCCTTTCACTGGTGGCCAGAGCGACCGCCTCTTGCGTCGCACCGGATCGCAACATTCGTGCGAGCGCCTCTGGTATCGCCGCCAAAAGCTCCAGCGTCACAAAGGCCGCGCGCGGCGAAAGTTGCAGCTCGCGCGATATATCACGTGCAACGATCAACAGAATCCTGCGGAACAACCGCGTGCTTTCCTGCTGCAACGGGCTGTCCTGATGGCGTTCGCGCAACACAAGCTGGATCAGATGCCCATGCGCTGCAAGATGTTGCAGATATCCGCGAAGCAGCCCGAGCATGCGCGGACGAAAATCCTGATGCTCTTCCCGTATCTGCGTCACCAGCCGGTCAAGCTGTCGGGCCTGTTCGACAAACAGCGCATCGATGATCTGGGGAACGCTCTCGAAATAGACATAGAGCAGGCTGCGACTGACCCCCATCTCCTCGGCGATCGCGTTCAGCGAGATGTTCAGCGAGCCGCGTGCCAGCACCAGCCGTTCGGTCACAGCCAGAACCTGCTCGCGCCTTCCGGTTTCAACGCCCGCCGCCACCATATCCCAGTCCATTGGTCTGTTCTTTACGCGTTGACAAGCCGCCCTGCTCCGAGGCCGAAGCGAAAAATCCAGTCGTTTCTTTGCAGATGATCGACGAAGCCGCGCAGAGCAAGCAGTTTGGGGAGCGCGGCGTCAATAGCGCCCCTGCCCGGCGTCTGTGAAAAGGTCAGCAGGACTGCGCCGACGTCCGCCGCGCGCTTTGCCCGATGCGAAGACCGCTGCTACCTGGCAGCGGCCTGCCCAACCCTTACTCCGCCGCGACCGCTACATATGCCGCATCACGGCACATCATATGATCATAATTGGTGCGGAAGAACATGTCTTGGACCTCCTCGTCAAAGTCCGCGAGCGAGGCCTCGAACTTCCCCAGCGGATCGCGGGTCCCCTCAGGGTGCGGATAGTCGCTCGAGAACATGTAGAGCTCGGGCGAGCTGTCACGGATCATCCGACCCACATCCTCGTTCGGAAATGGCGTAAATCGCACGGCCCGACGAATATATTCCGAAGGCATTATGTCCATCGACTGCAGATAGGGATCGGTCTTGTTGAACGAATGCCAGCCATGATCGAGCATACGCAGAAATTCCGGCACCCATCCGGCCCCGCTTTCGATGACCCCGCCGCGCAAATCGGGAAAACGCTGGAAGACGCCATCATAGATCATCGCGGTCAGGAATTCCTGCGGCGCATACCAAAGACATAGAAAATCGGGGAAGCGCAGATTCTCACCTCCGCCATGCAGATCGGGTGCGCGTTCGCGGCCATTGTTCTTGAACCGGGATGGCTGCGTTTTCGTACCGGGGCCGATGTGCAGCATGAAGGGAATATTATTGTCCTGCAACAATTGCCAAAAGGGGTCGAAATCGGCGTGGCCCGGGCTCTTATCGCCCGCCGGGCCCGCCGAGAACATGATGGCCGCTGCACCATTGGCAATCGCCCGACGCGCTTCCTCGATCGCGCGAGCGGGATCGTCCAGCGGCGCAAATGCCACGCAATCCAGTCGCGGATCGGCGTTGCAGAAATCCTGCTGCGCCATATTCAACGCGCGCGCGGCGGCATAGCGCTGGTCGTCGGTTTCCGCCCGTGTAATCGCCCCCAGGCCGAAAGTGGGGAACACCAACTGCTTCTTGAAACCCAACCAGTCCAGTGCCTCGATCCGCTCTTCCTTGTCGAAACCACCATAGCCCAGCCAGCCCTTCGCCCCCTCGATCGGGTTTTCCAGCGCCTTGGCGCGCGCGACCGGATCGGCCTTGCGGGCCTTGGCCAGATCGATCATCTTGATGATCCGCTCGCCGCCATCCTTGTTCGAATAGACCTGCGAATATCGGTCCCTGAACGCGTCATCGACATAGGGGGCAAGCCAGTCCTGCGTCTCCATCGTGTGCGCGTCTGCGTCGTTGATGATTCTTCCCTTTGAATAGACCATCACAATTCTCCTCATGATGCAGATATCATCATCTCTATTTGTGAGCGTGTCAATACAGTTGAAATATGGGTTTGATATCCCTCAGTGCGTCGACGCGTCTCTCGGCTTATGTCCGTTGCGCCATTTACCGCTTAGATAGAGGAAATTATTCGCCTTCTGCGCCGCCCGCATCGCAGGCGCCCTTGCAGAAATTTGTCTATTTGAATATTCGGTATGCTTGCAATCGAGGAGGAGATCACAGAGTTGATACACGACCTGTTGCGGCCGCAACGCCGATCAGAGGGGGAATGGTCCGGCGGTCCGGGCCCTGCCATGGGGCCACGCATGTTCGGCGGCCAAGCCGTCGCACAGGCAGTGCTCGCCGCTGCGGGAGAAGAGCAGGATGGAAAGCTGGTACATTCACTGCACGCACATTTCCTGAAGGCAGGGGTTGCCGCTGACCCTGCAAGCTATTCGGTCTCCACCCTGTCCGACGGGCGCAGCTTTGCCACGCGCCGCATCGACGCGCGACAGCGAGACCAGCTGATCTTCAGCATGACGGCATCGTTCCATCGGCCCGAAACAGGGTTTTCTCACCAGATCGAGGCGCCACTGTCGCTGGATATCGAAGCGGCGCTGCAGGCCCTGGACCAGTGGAGCGAAAAACACCGCGATGCCGCTGCTTCACCCGTTTTCGGTCGTTTGGAGAAGCGGCCCATAGAGATCGTTCCGCTCGATCCCGGCGCGCTGTTCAGTAACCGCCCGCGCGAAGCACGAACCGGCACTTGGATGCGTATGCGGCAGGCCGCACCCGCAGACCCGGTCATGCAAAGGGCATTGCTCGCTTATGCTTCGGACATGATGTTCTTGCGCAACGCATTGCTTCCGCATGGCATCGGGCCCGGCAGCAACCGTGTGCAGGCGGCCAGCCTGGACCACGCCATGTGGTTTCACGCAACGCCTGACTTCAACGATTGGCTGCTCTATGCCACCAGCAGCCCCTGGTCCGGACATGCGCGTGGATTGAATCTCGGCCACTTCTTCGCCCGCGACGGGCAGCTGATCGCCACGGTGACACAGGAAAGCCTGATGCGCCCGCGCGATGGAGGAGGTTCCAAATGAGCCATGCCATCGAAACCAGCGAAACCGGATAGGCCGCTCTCCTTCGTAAAGATCGTCGTTTCGGATATCGATGCCGCGACACGGTTTTTCATCTCAGGCTGTGGATCCGCGCCGATGCGGAACCGCGGGGCGTATCGATCAAACCATTGTAAAGGCGCCGGACTTCCCAGCGGAATGGGGTCCCGATCGGCGCCGATGGTGACACTATTTGTTCAGACATTTCTAAGTTATTTCATCGCTCTACGCCAGGAGGCTGAGGGGTCTCGCCTCGGCGCCGATCTACACCCGGCGGCCGTCGGATTCCCAAGCCGCGCTCCAACTTGCACCTGATCAACGGCGAGAAGACGGTAGCGCACGGTGCCACCACGTTCCGCAGTGTCCATCAAACCGGCAGCTGGCCAAACTGACGGTATTCATCGGACGGCAGTCTTGGGCTAAGTCCCGATTGTGAAAGCGCGAGGTTCGAACGTAGCCGAATGACTTCGAATTCGAGACATCGCAAAATCTAAGGATTTTTCCTTTATTTTCAAAAGTATAGATTTTTGACGGATCTTGGATCGGTGATTTGGGACAAAATATTATTTTATTGTTATTTTCCAATATCTTAAGCCATATTGAACAATCGAGTGGGAATGATTCGGGCACGAAAATACGCAAGATTTCCGCGTAGCTTCGAGTTCCAAATATCTGAAAAAATTTAATTTGTTGCCGATATAAATCGGCGACTATCGATGGACAGCCTTCCCATTTGACGGACGGGCTGACGGCGTCGGCTGCTTCTCCAAGTTCGCCGCTCGAACGCTGTCGGTCGGCAATCGGCCAGATTTGAGCAAAACCGCTCCTCCTTCGCGCACCGACTTCAGAGCGGCGGGATGCGCGTCGAATGCAACTGGTTGGCGCGCCGGTCGATCGACCACAGCAGGCGTGGTTCGACCGGGTCCCAGTCGATCGCTTGTCCTTCGGTCGGCACCTGCAAGGTCGCGACCAGCTCCAGCGTCGCGCCCGCCTTTGGCAATCGCAGCGCGTAGATTTCGGGCCGGTCGTGCCCGCTCGCATACATCAGTCCGTCGGCGCCCCAGGCGAAACCCGAGCAGCTTTTTGGCGCGAAGCGCGCGAGCACAGCATCGGGGAACAGCCAGGATTCGAGCGGGCGGAACGAGGCATCCATACGGACCAGTGTCGTGAAGCGGTGGTCGCGGCCCGGCTCGCCGCCGCGGTCGTCGTAATTGGCGAAGACCGCCCACCAACTGCCGTCATACCAGTCCATTACCGTAAGCGATCCATACATCCGGCCAAGGCTGATCGTGCGGATATGACGGAGGGCCTTCGCATCGAAAATCTCGACGCTGCTCGCCATCGGCACTTTCGGATAGTTGGACGCGGCGCAAACAAGCTCGGCCTTGACCACCGCGCAGCTGTTGAGATGCGGAAACAGCTTCGGATCGCCCTCCCATCCGGCGACGCGCTTACCCGTTGCCTTGTCATATTTTCCGATCGCATAATTATCGATGGCGTAGACATGGGCGCGATCCGCCGCGACGCCCTGATCGGCCTCGGGCGCCGCGATCGTCGAAAGCGTCAAGAGCGCTGCGGCGAGCATCAGAAGCGCACCGACGCGCCGACGTAGAAGGTCCGGCCATAGCGTTCGTTCTGGGTGATCCAGTCGCGGCGTTCGCCCTGATATTGGCGTGTTGGCTCGTCGGTCAGATTCTGCCCTTCGACGAACAGACTGACGTTATCCGTCACGGCGAACGAAGCCTTGGCGTCGAGTCGGCGCAGATCGTCATTATATTGATCGCCGAGCATGTCGGCGCCGAGCGAGATCAGCGCGCTGCCGGTGTTGTGATAGGCGATCGACGCTTCTACCGGCCCTTTCTGATAGAACAGCTGCGCGCCGTAGAGCAGGTTCGACTGCTCGGGGAATGCTGCGGGATCGGCGCGGCCCGGCACCTTCAGCTTCGAATCGATCAGCGTCATGTTCGCTTCGACCCCGAAGCCCGAGAGGAAGCCGGGAAGGAAGTCGAATTGCTGACGATAGGCGAGCTCTAGCCCGATGATGTCGGCGCTCGTCCCGTTCGCCTTTTGCGAGAAGCCGAGCACGGCATAGTCGCGCCCGCCATAGCTGGTATCGAGCAGGGTGAAGCTTTGCGTATAGACCGGGTTCTTGACGAACTTCGCGAAGACGCCGACCGAAAACAGCCCGCCTTTAGCGAAATACCATTCGGCCGAGGCGTCGAGCGCGTCGGCGATATAGGGTTCGAGGTTCGGGTTGCCGAGCGACACCGATCCATCGAACGTCCCGTCGTCATTCTGTTCATAGCCGATCTCGCCGCCCGGCGTCAGGTCCGAATAATTGGGGCGGCCGACGCTGCGCGTATAGGCGAGCCGGACGATGACTTCGTCATTGGGCTCGATCCGCACGATCAGGCTGGGCAGCCAATTGGTGGAACTGCGCTTCGCGTTCACCGCGACGACGTCGGTTTCATTCTCGAGCTGGAACCCGCGGATCGTCAGGTCGGTGCGTTCGACGCGAATGCCCGGCGTCACGGTGACTGCCCCGAAATCGAGGTTTGCCATCGCATAGCCGGCGGCGATATTTTCGCCGAGGTCGATATCGCTCAAGGTCGCATTGGCGAGCGTCGAAGTTTCGTCGAGCACGAAATAGGCGGCATTGGCCGGGTCGGCGGTAAAGGCATCGACCAGACCGGCGTCGATCACCGGGGTGATCAGATATTCGCGCCCGCCGCCGGCGTATGAGATCACGTCGGCACCCTGAAGTCCGAACTGGCCTAACGTAAAGCGCGTCGCGGCATTTCCGCCGCGCGTATAGATGCCGTTGTTCGAATCGAAATCCTTGTTGGTCGCGCGATATTTGCCGCCGACCTTGAGCCAGCTTTCGTCGCCAAAGCCGAGCTTTCGCGTCACATCGAGCCGGCCGGTCCAGATATATTCGTCGCCGCTTTCATCCTGCACCGTATATTGGCGGAATCCCAGATTGTCCGCCGACAGCGGGGTACGCGGCGCCGCGCTGAACAATTTGTCGGAGAAGTCGAAATCGACCGTCCCCGGATTGCCGCGGAACTGCCACAGCTGGTTCGGCTCGACGACCTCATTGTGTGAATGTGCCAGACCATAATCAAAGGTCCAGTCGTTCGCCTCGGTCTTACCGCCGATCATGCCGACAAGAACGGATTTCTCCTTATATTCAAGCCGCAGCTCCGATCGCTGTTCGGTCACCGTCGATACGCCGGTCAAGCCATCGGGGTTCAATGTTACCGTCCCATTGTCCCGTTGCGCCTGCGTCGCGAAATCGAGACGGAAGCGCTGCCGATATTCATTCTCGGTGAACTTGCTGTAGAGGCCGCGCGCCCACAGGTGGGTGGTGTCGCCCGGACGCCAGTCGAGCGAGGCGATGCCGCCAATGCGTTCGCGCTCGAGCTGATAGTCGGTATATTTGATATTGACCGGCATCCCTCCGCGCGCCGCACCGGGGAACGGTGCCCAATCGTCGGGAAAGATGCCGAAGCTCTGGAAATTGCGCTTCGAATAGCTGCCGCCGATCAGGATCCCGAATTGCTCGTCGCTGCCGAAACGGCCGCCGACGCTCGCGTCACCGCGGATCGGATATTTCTCGTTGAGCGTCTGGTATCCGACCTGCGCGTTCGCGGAGAGAATGAACGGCTCGGCGAAGTCGAACGCCGTCTGGGTCACGAGGTTAATCGTGCCGCCTATGCCCTGCGCGTCGAGGTCGGCGCTCTTCGCTTTGCTCACCTCGACGCGGTTGAGTAACTGGCCCGAGACGATGTCGAGAGGCAGGCGGCGCGTATTGCCGTCCGGGTTGCCCAGTTCAAAGCCGTTGACGGTATAATTGTTGAGGTCCGACGGAATACCGCGGATCGCGACATAACGCCCTTCGCCCTGGTCATATTGTACGCCGACGCCCGGCAGCCGCTCGATTACCTCGGCGACGTTTCGATCGGGAAGCTGCCCGATCTCGTCGGCCGCGACGACGTCCATGATACCGACAGCATTGCGCTTGATCTCGATCGCGCGCTCCTGCTGCGCGCGCTGCCCCGTGACGACGATCGCTTCGCCTTCGTCGGCAGGCGCCAAATCCTGAGCGAGAACTGGCGTGGATGTGAGCAGCGCAAGAGCACTGACACCGGCGAGGCAAAGTTTGTTTCGCATATGGGTTCCCCTGAATGTTGCGGCGCATCTAGATTTGGGCAGCGACAATTCTGGGACAGATCGGTGACAGTTGTGCTTCTTTTGATTGACCACCACTGTCACATCTCATGCGCTCCGGGTCGCAAACGCTGTTGCGAACCATTATGCTGGCGATCGAGGTGATGGGCGCAGGCTTGCGGATCCGGCAGGCCTATTCCGACCCACACGCCGATCAGCGGCCGCCCCGTTTCGAACGGTTGCATGCCACGACCTCGAGACGAGCGAGCTGTTCGACGATTTTTTCAATCCGATCGCGGGCGACGGCGCTGCCTTGATCGAGGTTCAGATGCGCCTTCATTTCGTGCTCGAAGCGCTGGCTGAGGCCAATATCCCTCTTTATTCCAACTGCGCTCGCCATCATGCGTGCCTTGCCCTTGACCGGGCGACTGCTGCTCTGGCCAGCGCGCAGGACAAGAGCCGCCTCGAGCGCCGCGCCGACTGGATCGAGGCGCGTTAAAACCTCTGCCAAGGGGAGCCGGGAGTAAGATTAGGCCATCCGCACGCGCTGGCGATCAGGTCTGAGCGACAATCCAGAGCGCGGCGGCGAGCGCCGCCGTTGCGCTAACCAGCGCCCAGGCGAGCAGCCGAATACGCATCGGTTTTAGAACGGCCACATTATGGGATTCGAGCCTTCCGATGATGCTGCGTGCGCGGCGCTCAGCCGAAACAAAGACATATATCGCAACCAGCAAAAAGCCGGTGGCGATGGCCTTTGGCAGCCAGCTTGGCTCCATGGTCCGGAAAAGCGCGTTGAAACCAAGGCCGATTCCGACCGCCGCCATCCCGGTGCGCACCCAGCCCGCGAAGCTGCGCTCATGCGCCAAAACGGTGCGGTCTTCGGCCAGCTCCGTCCGGTTTTCGGCAAGATCGGTACGGTCTTCGGCGCTCATGGCGCGCGGCTGCGGGCGGTGGGCAATGCGGATCGCGCGCCCGCACGGTCGCGGGAGACGACGCTGAAGCTGCCATCTGTTTCGAGCACCACGCTAGCGATATCGGCGATATCACCAAAGCCATGGCTTCGGATCGCGCAGAGGACCTCATTTTGGGTGACGCGCTCGCGCTTCAAGGCTTCGGCGTCGATCACGCCATCCGTCAGCAGCGGTTGCGGATCGGATTTTGCCAGTCGCTCGGCAAAGCGCCAGCGGACCGAGAGGGCAGCGATCGTAAATTGCAGCGCGACCAGCGTCAGCAAGGCCATCATGCCTTCGAGAAGCGCCACGTCGCGGCTGAGCAAGATGGTGGCGAGCGTCGATCCGAGCGCAACGGTGACCACCAGATCGAAAGCACTCATCTTGGCCAAAGTGCGTTTTCCGCTCAGGCGCAATATGCCGATCAGCGCGATGTAGGAGGCAGCGCCCATCAGCAATACGCGAAATACGCCGTCCCAAGTGTCGAAGATCATGATATCCCTTTCGCACGAGCCCCATCATCCCAATGCACCGCAACCGGGAGGGTTTCGCTTCAGCGGAAAACAAGGGTCAGTCGTTACTCTCGCGCAGCCACTTCAGCGCGCCGCGGTGCAGGCGTCTGAATTTTGGCGCATCGGCGAGCGGCGCGACCAGCAGGGCCGCGTCGGTTGGCAGGCCAAGTTTGACCTGATGATAAAGCTCCGAGCGCGTCAGATCACTTCGGACAAGAAAAAGAGTGTCGGCGAGCATGAAAGCATCCCCGGGCAGATGTACCGGCCCTTCAGAAGAGGCCGCAACGTCAGCATAAACGAGAAACAAGGTTTGAGCGTCGGGCATAGGGGTCATTCAGCTTCCAATCGTTGAAGTCCGGCTCCGTCGCGAACGAACAGCCTACGAAGCTTAATGGAGATCGTATCGGAACACGAGTAGGGCCGAGAGGGTGACGATCATCAGAGCCACCAGCGGCAGGCCCGTTCGCGTATAATCGCCGAACTTATACTCGCCGGCCGACATTATGAGCATGTTGGTCTGATAGGCGACCGGGGTTGCATAGCAGAGGTTGCACCCGAACAGCACCGCCAGCACCAGCGGCTCGACGGGAATGCCAAGCTGCTGCGCGAGGCTGAACGCGATTGGGGTGCCCACGGCCGCTGCCGTCGCGTTCGAAGCAAAATTGGTGAGCAGCGTGACGAACAGCATGACCGTCGCGAGCACGCCCGCCGCGGGCAGGAACTGTAGCCCGAGCGCGATCAGCTGACTGAGCCACTCCGCCGCACCGCTGTCGAGCACGATCTTGCCGATCGCGATGCTCGCGGCGATCAGTACGATGACCTTCGCGGACAGCGCGCGCCCGACGCGATCGAATTTGACGCAGCCCGTGACAAACATCAGGATGGCGCCGCCCAGCGACGAGATTGCGATCGGAACCAGGCCGATGCTTGCCGGTATGACCGCAGCCGCCATGATCGCCAGCGCGAGCGGCGCTTTCGCCGTGCGCGGCATCTCCTTCATGCCCTCGAGTATCAACAGATTCTCGGCGCGTGCGAGAACCTGAATATTCTCCACGGTTCCGGCGACGAGAAGAATATCGCCTTCGGACATCGGCGAATTGGAGTTCAATTCGCCCCTCGCGCCCGGCAGGCGCTCCGCGAACTGGATGCCGAGGATCGCCACATTATAGCCCTCGGCGACCCCCGCATTGGTCGTGCGCTTGCCGATCAGATTGGAGTCGGCCGCGATCGCGAGCTCAACGACCGAAAGATCTTCGCCGGTTCGGCCATAATCCGCCTCGAGCCGCTCCATCAGCCACGGCGGCGCCGCATGGGCCCCGAGCACCCGCACCGCTTCTTCCAATGCTTCCTGTGTGGCTAAAACGCCCAGCCTTGCACCCGCGACCAACTGTTGATCGACAGGACCATCGAGCCGGACGTCATCGGGCAGAAGCGTCCTGACCGCGTCGATCGATTTACCGATCACGGCCGAGCGTTCGCCAAGCCGCAGCGTCGCGCGAAAGCGCCGCGGCTCATGGCCGCTGGCGGGCGAATTATCGGGCAGCAGGCGCGGCATTACCAGCCAGATGAAGGGAATGGCGACGACGGCTGCCATCAAAACGATCGGGGTGAAGTGGAACACACCCATCGGGGGCAATCCCATATCCGTGGCGATCCCAACCACAAGGAGGTTGGTCGATGTGCCGATGGTCGTCGCCATACCGCCGATCAGCACGGCGCTGTTGACCGGAATCAACGTCTGCGAGGCCGGCATTCCTCCGCGAGCCGCCAGAGATACGAGGATAGGGAGCAAGAGCACGATGACCGGGGTATCGTTCACCATCATGCTCATGAACATGGCCAGCAACAGCGTCACCAGCAGGCCGAGTTGGCGGTTGAAACGCCAAACCTTGGTCAGCGTTCGCGCCGCCGGTTCCAGCGCCCCGGTGGTGACGAGGCCGCGTCCCATGATCATCAACGCGCAAATCGTGACGAGGGCGTAATGGCCAAAACCCTCGAAGGCGAGTTTTAGGCCGTCGGTTGGCGCATGGCCGGGCAGCGGAGCGATGTAGAGGCCGAGCGCAATGATGCTGAGCGTTAAAAGCGAGATGATTTCAATGCGGACGCGGCCCGAAATGAAACCGTAAAACATTGCGACGGTCAGCAATATGGCACCGATCGCGTGCGGAGGCGGGGCCTCAAGCACTCGTTCGACCGATCCTGGGCTCAAGGCGGATCTGAGCGGCGATCACGCATGCGCTGCACCTTGCCGTGTTGCGGTCATGTTCTGCCAAGTTCATTTGGGTCCCAATTTGTCGGCCGACGTTTGAGGGGTTTGAACCGATCGTTCGGAATTGGCCAGTCGCTCCGGTTTTGCAACGACAACATGAAACAATTACCGGGAGGGCGATATCGCGCGCGGCCAGCGGCGTCGTTTCGAATTTTTTATCGGCCCAATAGGTTTTCACACCCATGGCGGCAAAGGCCAGAACCGTAGGCTACCTTTGTCCGACCGGAAGATCTTGATGAGGGCATTTTTCGACCAGGCAGGGTCAGGACCCTGGGTTGGAAAAGGGAAGAAGCGGATGTTCGAGGCCCGATATCGCCTTGCCAGGTAAATCTTTTAGTGGTGATAAAATGCCCATGAAACGTGTCATGGCCACCGTCCTCGTGATGTCCAGTCTGCTGTCTCCCGGCTTCGAGGCTTCAGCGAAAGAGGCGTCAAGCCCGCACGCCTCCGCTGCGGCGCTATCAGCACGAGCGGTTCGATCCGATTTTGCCCTGTTATACCAGACGCTTCAGGAGGCCCATTTCAATCTGTACGCGCATCGTTCCAAAGCGGAATATGACACGCATTATCGCAGCTTGTTGGCGACTATCGAAGCGCCAATGGACCCGGTCGCAGTCGCCATCCTGTTCCAGAAGTTCGTCGCCTATGGGCGGATTGGTCACGCGCGTATCGATGCCCCGGTAATTGCGTTCGTCAGTCAGCTGCGGGGCGGCGGAAAAATATTGCCGATCTTCATCCGGGTCGACGGTGATCGTGTGCTGCTCACGCAGACCGCCGATCAGGGTGGTTCGCTCCGGGCCGGCGCCGAGATCGTCTCAATTGATGGTGTGCCAATCCGCCAGGTGCTCGAGCGGCTCTCCGGCTATGTCTCCGCGGAACGCCCCTACATGGCCTACGCGCAAATGGAGGAAAGCTTTCCGGTCCTGCTTTGGCTCGATCGCGGTCCTTTGGATTCACTGTCCGTGACCGCTAGAGTGGGCAGCACAATGAAGACGGTGTCCGTGAAAGCCGTGACACTTGACCAGCGAAAAGCATTGACGGCGAAGTTCCCGGGCCCAGAACAACTGGTCGAATTCTCTGACCGGGAGTACAAGGTTCTAGAGCCAGGCATTGCCTATCTGCGGCCTGGGCCTTTTTTCAACACCGAGCAATCAAACGAAGGCCCGGCACCCTCGTATGAAGCATCGGCATTCCGGACCTTCATCGACGCCAGTTTCAGCAAGCTTATTGCCAGTGGCGCTACCGATCTGCTGATCGACCTACGCAACAATCCAGGCGGGGACAACAGCTTCAGCGATCCGATGATCGCCTGGTTTGCCGATCGGCCCTTCCGTTTTGCATCGTCCTTCACGTTGAAAGCCAGCGCGGCAACCAAGGCCGACTATTCCCGCCAACGCGTTGCCGGAGTGCCGATCGATCCTGATTTCCTGCGGCAGATCGACGCCGAGGAAAAACAGCCAAACGGTACACGCTACACATATGAACTCCCCATAGTGGCGCCGCGGGCCGAGCCGCGCTTCCATGGTCGCGTCTGGCTGCTCATTAATCGCCACAGCTATTCGAACGCCGCGTCGGTTGCAGCGCTCGTGCAGGATTACGGGTTCGGCAAAGTGCTGGGGGAAGAGACGGCGGACGTTGCCTCCAACTATGCGTCGGTTCAGCATTTCACTCTGCCTCTTACCGGGATAGTCGTCACCTATCCTAAGAGTCACTTCGTCCGACCCAACGGGAACGCCGAGGTAGCAGGGGTAACACCCGACTTTCCGATCGAACCGCCGCCCGTTGACGCGTCGGGCGATGTGGCGTTGAGCAAGGCACTTGAGATAATAAAAGCGACCGCCGATCGGCCTATTTGAGCCTGGGGTTCGCTTCTCCGGCGCATCGGTAGAACGATGCGCCGAATCAGGGAGTCGACAAAGCGCCGTCTCGCGTATTTGCGATCTGACGTCGATACCCGCCGCGCAAATCGTCCGGCCCGCCCCACATCGGCATGCGGGCTTCTGGAGCCACTGTGGCCCTTTGCTGCGTCGCGAATTTTGCGTGCCTGCGCAATGCGACCTGCTTTCTGGACCTATCTTCGTAGATGGCCGCGAACCGCCGGGCAGCTTCCAAAGCGGCCATGGTGAAAGGCAGACGATCGCTTTTCCCGGGGATTTCCTGACGCTCAGTTCGCTGCATTCCCAATGGTCATCCGGAAGGTGAAACAGGTTTGATCGGGCGACGATGCAACATCGATGCAGCCGCCGTGCGCGGCTGCGATCGTCGAGGCGATGTACAGACCGAGGCCAAGGCCCCCGGCCGAGGCATGGCTCCCCCCTTGTTCAAAGGGCAGAAACAGCCTCTCGCGAACGTCCGGCGGTATTTCGGCACCGCGGTTCGAAACCGATAGCCGGAATTCGTCCGCGTCGTCTTCGCACACGACTGAAATGGGTTGATCGCTCGTGCCATGCGTCAGGGCATTGCTCAGAAGGTTCGACGTCAGCTGTCCGATCCTTTGCGCATCACACAGCAGCGGCAACGACACCCGGCAGTCGAGATCGATCGCCCGTTCCGGATGGGCGACCATGAGTTCGGCGGCAATTTGAGCGACCAACTTTCCGACGGCGACGGGCTCGAGCCGAAGCGGCATATCGCCGACCAATCGCCCGCGCGCAAAATCGAGGATGCTGCCGACCATCATGTTCATCCGGTCGATCGTCGCCTGCATCGCCCCCAAGACGAATTCAGCGCGTTCCGGCGACTGTCCTCTTCGAAGTATCGATACCCCGGCATCGAGGGCAGCAATCGGATTGCGCAAGTCGTGCCCGAGAACAGCGATGAACTGTTCGCGCTGAATGCCGGTCTCGCGCTCGCGCCCGAGGTCGGCGCGCGCCGTCTGCAACATATCGCTCGCGTCGAGATGGAAACCGATGAGATCGGCGAACATACGAAAGGCATTCTGCACTTCGGCGCGCTCAAGATCGCGCGGCTCGGGGTCGATCGCGCACAGCGTCCCGAAAAAGCGCCCGCCGGGAAGGAGGATGGGGAAGGAGATATAGCTTCGAAAGCCGTAGCGGGCTGGCGTGTGATGTCCGCTATAATGGGGATCTGCCGCAGCGTCGGAAATGACCACCGCTTGCTGGCTCTGACGAATCTCGTGGCAGATGGTGCTTTCGAGTTCTAGCTCACTGCCCGGCGCCAGTCCGAAGGCGATCTCGTCCTTTACACTGCAAGCGATCCAACGCGTGTCGGACACGCATGCGACCGCGGCAAAACCCATTCCGGTCAGGCGGCACACCGTGTCCAGGATTGTCGGGATAAGTTCGATAGCGGCAACGGCTTCGGGAGCGTGATCGGCGTCGATGTCATTGGTTCCTGGCGTGAGAGCTGAACAGACACTCTAGCGAACCGAATGGCGATTGCCATCACATCGATCATGGGGTCGCACAGTCCGCCGCCCAAGCAACAAGAGCCGTCGATGTGCACCACTCCGAGACTTCAATGCCTTCGCTGCGCAGGCACGAAAACGCGCTGTCCGGAAATCTTTTCCGGATCGGGGAATAATACAGCACCCACCGCTGTCTAACTCTCGTTCCACCGAAACGAGGATAAGATGACAGGACGAAGGATATCCCTGACCGCTGCTGCGCTGCTCGGCGCTGCCGCGCACGCGGCGGTCCCGCAATCGGATTTCGCTCGCGCAATGGACCTGGCGATGGACCGAATGATGGCCGATATGCACGTTCCCTCGACGGGCGACGCCGACCGGGATTTCGTCGCGATGATGATACCGCACCATCAGGGTGCGATCGACATGGCCGTGGCGCAAATCCAATATGGCACCGACTCGCAGCTCAAGCGTATCGCCCAGGAAATCATCATCGAGCAGCAGCAGGAAATTGCCGCGATGCGGCTGGCGATCGGTGACCCGCTGCCGCCATCCGCGCCCGCGCCGACCCAGCCAGCACCGCTCCAGCCCGCTTCCCGACCATAAGGACCATTGAAATAATGCGCCCGCTGCTTCTCTCCGGCATCGCCGGCATCGCCCTCCTCGCCTCGCCCGCCAGCGCCCAGTCCCCGGGTCAGGCGCCCTGGGGACGCGAAGCGCCTGCGAGCCATCGCGACCGCGTTTATGCCGCCGAGCAATTTTCGAACACCGTCTCCGTCAGCGATCCGGTCGACGGCAAATTGCTCGGGGTCATTCGTCTCGGAGATACGCAGCCCGCCAATTTCAGTCCGCTCTACAAGGGACAGCTCCTCGTCCACGGTCTCGGTTTCTCGCCCGACGGCAAGACGCTTGCGGTCGTCTCCATCGGGTCGAATTCGGTGACCTTCATCGACACCGCCACGAACAGCGTCAAGCACACGACCTACGTCGGACGCAGCCCGCATGAGGCGTTTTTCACTCCTGACGGCAAGGAAGTGTGGGTGACAGTCCGCGGCGAAGACTATATCGCGGTACTCGACCCCATAACCTATCAGGAAAAGCAGCGGCTGCAGACACCGGGGGGACCCGGGATGACAATCTTCTCGCCCGACGGAAAATACGGTTACGTCTGTTCCTCCTTCAATCCCGAACTGGTCGTGTTCGACGTCGCCAGCCATACAAAAATCGCCAGTGTCGCGCAGCCCAGTCCCTTCTGCCCGAATATCGCCGCCACGCCCGACGGACGGCAGGTGTGGTACACGCTCAAGGATATCGGCAAGACCGTCATCATCGATGCGAAGCCGCCCTTCGCACAGATCCGCCTCATCGATAGCGGACCGATCACCAATCACGTCAATTTTGCGCGTACTAGCCAAGGTCTGTTTGCCTATGTAACCGTAGGCGGGCTGAACGAAGTACAAGTTTACCGCACCGACAATTTCCGGAAAGTGGCTTCGATCCCCGTCGGTCGGCTGCCGCACGGCGTCTGGCCGTCGGGCGACGGACGGCGCCTATATGTCGGGCTGGAGAATGACGATGCGCTGGCCGTGATCGATACAGCAACCCACAGCGTAATCGGAACGATTCCGATCGGACAGGCACCGCAGGCGATCGGATATGTCGCCGGCGCGGTGCCCGACGGTGGGGGAACCCATAATCTCGTGCCCCTCGGCACCGCCTCGCAGACCGTCCGCCTGTCGCTCGGCACCGGCGGAAAAACCCAGACGAGCGTTACGCTTTTCGACCAGGGCCTGATCCAGATCCTGCAGGCCGCGGTGACGGGTCTGACGCCCAAGCGCCCCTATCAGCTCGTTCTTGTTCAAAATCCCGATGGCAGCGGCGACGCCGAACCGATCGCGGACTTCATAGCCAATCCGGCGGGCGCCGCGATTGTCAACGCGACGGGCCCGATACGCCAGGTCGTGCAGAACCAGGTTCCGGCTTCGCGCCGCTGGCTCGCCATCCGCGAAGGCAGGACCGAGACACCGGGGCCGATCATTCAGGTCCAGCAACCCTGACCGGTCCCGACGACATGATGCTCCTGATCGAGCCAGTGATTCCCCGGCTGCGGCGCTATGCCCGCGCGCTGCTGCGGGACCATGCCGCGGCCGACGATCTGGTGCAGGATAGTCTGGAGCGCGCGGTGGGACGATGGCACCAGCGGCGCGGCGATGGCGATGCGCGCAGCTGGCTGTTTACGATCCTCCACAATCTCGCGATGAACCGGCTGCGGCAGGATGCCCGGCGCGGCCATCACCTCCCGATCGAGGGGGCGAGCCCCGTTGCGATGGCGCAAGCTGCCGACCAGGAAGCGGCCCTCCATCATCAGGACATGCTGGAGGCGCTAGGGCGTCTGCCCCACGACCAGCGTGCCGTGCTACTTCTCGTCGGGGTCGAGGATCTGAGCTACGCCGACACGGCCAAGGCGCTTGACGTGCCGATCGGGACCGTGATGTCGCGGCTATCGCGCGCGCGAACCCGGCTGCGCGAGGATCTTGCCGGCCGCGAGGCGGCCATCCCGCATCTGAGGAGAGTGAAATGACCGCCGCTCGTCCGATCACCGAGGATGATTTGCAGGCTTTTATCGACAATGCGCTCGATGCGCGGCGCCACACCGAAGTCGAAGCCTGGCTCGCAGCGCATCCGGGCGTCGCCGAGCGCGTCGCTGCGGATATCCGTGTGCGCGACACGCTGCGCGCCGCGTTACAGCCTATTGTCGAGGAACCCGTACCCGCCGAGCTGAACGTGCTGCGTCAGTGGGAGCGTCGGAATAGGTCCTCGTACGACCGGCGCAGCGGACCTTGGCACGTCGCCGCCGCCATATTGCTGTTGATTGCGGGCGGCGCCGGCGGCTGGGGTCTGCGGGACGCACAATATCCGCCGCGAGCGGGAATTGCTGCGCTCGCCAGCGAAGCGAGCGACAGCTATGCCGTTTATGCCGGTGACTTGGGCCGTCCCGTCGAAATCCCCGCCGCCGACGCACCACAGCTGGTCAAATGGGCCTCGAACCGCCTGCAACGGCCGGTGTCGATTCCCGACCTCTCGGCGTCTGGTTTTGAGTTCATTGGCGGACGCTTGGTGCCTACTCCACACGGGCCCGCTGTCCTCTACATTTTCGACAATGGTGAAGGCACGCGCCTCGCGCTGCTGTCGCGTAACATGAAGATCGACAAGGAAGCCCCGATGCGGCTGGAGAACAGAGGCGATCTGGCATTGGTAAGTTGGGCGAAGGATGGACTCGGCTACAGCCTCGTCGGACCGCTCGACGAAGCGGTGCTGCATCCGATCGCCGATGCGGCGCGCGCGCAGTTCGACACCGCTTGACGACGTGCCGGAATAAAGCCCCCCATCCCGATCGGCAGATCCGTCTTCGGACCGCTGATCGAGATTGGCCGAAGGCTGGCAGTCCGGTTGAGCGAAGTTGACGCTGTTAGCGGACCTTGCGCGAGCCAACGCCTTGTTCCGCCTGTGCCAGGTTAGACAATCGACCATAAAGCGTGCTTCATCTGCTGCAGATGTTTGTGGAGTCCGTAGCGAAGGGAGGGCCAATGCGCCGACTACTCATCATGACTGCGCTGATGGCAGGCCCAGCCTTGGCGCAAGAGGCGCGAGAGCCGATCATCGACATGCATGTTCACGCTCGCGCGGCAAAATATGCGGGCGACGATCCTCCGCCGATGTGCACCCCATTCGAGGTCATGCCGAGATCAGACCCGTCGAAGGGTGTCCATGAAGGAATGAGCTTCGATACCCCGCCATGCGACAATCCGGTTCTCCCGCGACAACCGACGACCAGGTGATGCGCGACACGATCGCGGTGATGGAGCAGTTCAACATTACTTTCCGTAAGGGATCTGCGAAGGCGGACAGGCAATCAGCAGGCCAGCGGTCATCCGCGTCTCCACTGCTCGCCCGATTTTGTGATAACGCCAGCAAAGCGATTCAGGAATTTGGGTCGCCCGATTTTGCCAACTCGCGGGCAAAGGCTGAGAAGCCGAAGGTCAGGATGATCCCCGCAAGGGGCAGCGCGATCGCCGTCACGATGGCGATCGAATAGCGTAGGGCGCTATCGTCGCCGAACATATGATCAGTGAGCAGAGCCATCATCATCGGGCCGAAGCCAAGCCCGACAAGATTGACGACGAAAAAATAAAGCGCGGTGACGCGGGCGCGGTACTCGTTCGGCGTTATGAACTGAAGCGCTACCGTTCCGACTCCATGCATCGTTAGCATGGGAAAGGCGATTGCGAGCATTGTGAAGGCAAGAGTCGCGCTGGGCATTAATGCCGCCGCGAGTAACGGTGGACCGCCGAGCAGGATCGACAACCGCATCACCCGCAGATGTGCATCGGCAACCCCTTTGGCGAACTGTCGGTCGGCCAGCGTTCCGCCGGCCACCAGGCCCGCGGCGCCGCCCGTCGCCATGATGACGCCGAACCACAGGCCGGCCTGCGACACGTCCATCCCATAGGTCCGGGCGAAGAAAGTCGGCACCCACGCAATGACGCCGTACATAACAAGCCCGATCAGCGACATCGCCGCGAACAACGACCCGAGCGCGGCTCGCTGGTTCACCAAATGCGCCAGAAAGCCCGGTGCCGAAACAGCATCTCCGCTCGCCGACGTCCCTTGAAGACCCTGTCGAAGCGGCTCGCGTATCGTCAGCAGCAGCAGGCATACGAGCAGCCCCGGAGCCGCTACCCAGATGAAAATCGTGCGCCACGCCTCGACCGGACCGATGAGCGGCATATCAACCATCGGCGCCGCGAGGACCGCCTGCACGACGAACGAGCCCAGGACCAACGCCACGCCCGAACCAAGTGGTACACCGATGGAATAGACCGCCATCGCGCGTGCGAGCCGGTCGCGCGGGAAAGTGTCGCTCAGCATCGAATAGGCAGCAGGCGAAAGCGCGGCCTCCCCAACGCCGACCCCCATGCGCGCAAGGAACAGCGTCGCATAACTTCCGGCAAAGCCGCAACCGGCAGTCATCACGCTCCATAGCGCCACTCCGACGACGATGAGGTTCCGCCGGTTCCAGCGGTCGGCAATCCAAGCGATTGGGAGCCCAAGCAACGTATAGAAAAGTGCAAAGGCGAGCCCGATCAGCAGGCTGACCTGCGTATCCGAAATGTCGAGTGCGGCACGGATCGGCGCGACCAGCAGGCTGAGGATCATCCGGTCGACGAAGGACAATGTATACGCGACCAACAGGACCGCAACGACGTACCAGCGATAAATGGGACGCGGCCATTTCGGAGCCCCCGCATCCGCATTGACGTTCAGCCCGCCACGCGCGCCCTCTTCCACCATCGCTCCCGCTCTCCCGAAAGCAGCCCGCTCTTGCATAGCAAGTCGGCCTGATATATTAAATCAACTACTTAGGATACTAAGTAATTTCGTGGCCGGGTCAAGCATGATCGGTGCAAACCACAAAACAACGTGTTGGGAGACGCGATATGACAAATTTCGGCAGGAAGCAGTCCGCCCTGTTCATGGCCAGCGCGGCCGCCGCCATCATGCCCGCGACAGCTGCGGCACAAGACGCCGCCCCCACGAGCGGAGACATTATTGTCACCGCGCAGCGGCAAGAGCAGAGGCTTCAAGACGTCCCGATCTCGGTCACCGCGTTCGGCGCCGAACAGCTTCGCGACAACAGCATCGAGACGGTGCAGGATATCGCGATCCGCACCCCCGGCCTTGCGGTCAGCGCGGTCGACCCGGTTAACACCAATTTCTCGATGCGCGGTATCGGTAGCCCGCCGGGCATCAGCCAGAACGCCGGCGGCGATCCGTCCGTAGTGGTCTTTATCGACGGAGTTTATGCGGGCCGAGGCGGTACCCCGGACCTTGATGCGCTGGACCTCGAACGCGTCGAGGTGCTGCGCGGGCCGCAGGGGACGTTATTCGGCAAGAATGCGATCGGCGGTCTCGTCCAGTTCATCAGTCGCAAGCCAACTGACGATACAAGTTTCTTTTTTGACGCTACCTACGGAAACTACAATCGCTTGGGGGTCTCCGCGCGCGGCAATATGGCGCTGACCGACAATATCTATCTGTCGGCAGGCTTGTCGCACAAGCAGCGTGACGGGTTCGAATATAATGAAACGACGGGCAATGACGTCAACGACCTCAATCTGACCACAGGCCGCATTGCGCTACGCTTCGTGCCCACCGATACACTGGACATCATATTGCGTGCCGACATCGCGCATCAGGATCAGCGGGGTAATCCGCGCCACAATGATTGCGACACCAGCTTTAACGGCGGCATTCACTGCGTCGGCATCAACCCCGACCCCCGCGTGGTCAACGCCTATATCGACGGCGAAGTAAAACGCACGATCCAGACCTATTCGGCCGAAGTCAATCTGGAACTGCCTTCCGGGACGCTGACTTCGCTAACCGCGCTGCGTAAAGTAAAGTTCAATTTCGTTACCCCCTTCTTCAGCAATCCAATCAATCCGCCGGCACAAATCGAATCGACGAGTTTCGGCGAAGAAGATAACAGCCAGTTCAGTCAGGAACTGCGGTTTGCATTCGACGCTTGGGACGGACGTCTGAAAGGGCAGACCGGCGCCTATTTCCTTAAGGAGAACAACGACCGCGTTGAAGGGCAAATTCAGGATTTCCCGACCCCGGCCGGATCGGGCACCGGTATCTATCCGCAGTCGGTGAATGCGCGCAGCGTCGCAGTTTTCGGTCAGGTCGATTTCGAGATTGTGCCGTCGTTGACCGCGACCGTAGGCGCGCGCATGACGTGGGAACGCAAAAGCGGTCGCTTCGCCGGGTTCAAGGCAGACAGCGGCCCAGGCCTGCCCCCACCACTGGGGTCAATCGGCGGCTACGACGTCACTGGAAAAAAGAGCTGGAAGGCCTTCACACCGCGCTTTGCGCTCAACTGGAAGGCAACCGACGACGTGCTCCTCTATGCCTCGGTCGCGCGCGGTTACAAGAGCGGCGGATTTCAGGGGTTGTCGGGTACCGCGTCGGGCGCTTCGACACCCTATGACCCCGAATTCGCCTGGGGCTATGAGGTTGGCGCGAAAACCGACTGGCTTGATCGCCGCCTGCGGCTCAATGTCGCCGCATTCCGGACCGACTATTCGGACCTCCAAGTCTCGCAGCTCATCCCGCTGTGCTGTGTCGTCGTCAGCAATGCCGCAAAGGCGCGGATCAAGGGCATCGAGATCGAAGCCGTTGCGCGGCCGTTCGATGGCTTCCAGATAGACGGCAGTTATGCCTATCTCGAGGCGAAATTCACCGAATATTCGATTCCGGGTCTGAACTATACGGGCAACCGCGTGCCCCGCTCCCCGAAGAACAAGTTCAACATCGGTGGACAGTTTGAAACACCGATCGGCGAGCTGTCGGCGAAGCTTCGCGTGGATTACAGCTGGGTCGACGATGCCTATTTCGAGGCGTCGAACATTCCGCAGCAGCTCTGGCCGAGCCACGAAAACCTGGACGCGCGCCTTTCGCTGTCGGGCCCCAACGATCGTTGGGAATTGTCGCTGTGGGGCAAGAATCTGACCGACGAGCTTACACCAACCTATGTCACCTATTTCGGTGCCTTTCGTCAGATCCTCACGCCCTATGCGCCGCCGCGCACCTATGGCGTGACCGTGGCGTTCAAGATCTGACGTGCGGGCGCGGCAGCTGCTTCACGTTGTCGCGCTCTCCACCTTTTTGGAAGGATGACCTATGGAATCCCCCCATTTCAGCTATCTCTGTTCCTACACGGCGACCTTCACCGAACCGCAGCAGATGATCGGCAAGGCACATTTCGGGCGCCGGATGATCGCCGCGTTGACGGGCGGCGAAGTCGAGGGCGAACGACTACATGGCCGGATTATGCCCAGCGGCGGCGACTGGGCAACGATCGACGACAGTGACACGCTACGGCTCGACGCGCGCATCACGATGGAAACAAATGATGGCGCGCTGATATATGTCTCCTACCGCGGGGTGCTGCGTCCGCTTTCAGCGGCGCATAAACATGCTCGCAACGGCGGCCCCCGGACTCCTGAGGAAAAAGCCGAAGTCTATTTTCGCACAACCCCGATGTTTGAAACCGGCGACGAGCGTTACCTGTGGCTAAACGACATCGTCGCCGTTGGTCTTGGCGCCAGCATCGGCGGCGCCGTCCGCTACGACGTGTTTGAATTGCTTTAGCTGCGGGCATTTTACACGCCGAGCTATCAGCGCCGAGATACAAAGGGCATGGCAAGACAGTCGGCAGTCGCTCGATACGAAGGCGGCAAAGGCTTCCTCTTGTCGCGGTAGACCGCACCTCGAAGCTGGTGTTCGCCCACATCTATCGACGGGCGACCAAGCTCGCCGCGGCAGCCTTCCTGCGCGTGTCGATCAAGACGGTTCCCTACAAGATCACACCATCCTGACCGACAACGGCGTGCAGTTCGTTAGCGCGACCAGGGTGGCGCGCTGGGATGGATGGGCCGTATCTTCGCGAGCAGCACGGCATCGAGCATCGGCTCACCAAAACCCTGTGACCCATGGACCAACGGCCAGGCCGAACGGACGGTGCAACCATCAAGGACGCCACCGTCAAATCCTTCCATTACACATCGATCAACGAACTGCGCCGCCATGTCGGTGACGGGTTGGTCGCTTGCAACTTCGCCAAGCAGTCGAAGGCACTGCGCTTCAGGACGCCCTTATGACGCCATCGACGAGCTCTGGAAATCCAAACCAGATATCTTCGATATGGAGCCACACCATCGCATACCGGGACTAAACAGCTAGAAATTTTCGATTGATACCGATTGCGGTCGAAGGCGAAATAAGGAAAAGCAACCAAAATATTCTATGATTTCATGAGCGTAGAAATCTTCCGGCCTCGCTGTCGGCCATTTCGGATGGAATGAAATTTTCCTATTCAATTTCATTATGTTACAAGAGACCTGAATTGAGTGGGAATGATGCAGGATGAACAGCCCTACGCGCATTGACGTCGAGGCATCGGGCGGCTGCCAGTGCGGCGCGGTGCGTTATCATGTCACCGCGGTGCTCGACACGTCGCATATCTGCCATTGCCGCATGTGCCAGAAGGCGGCGGGCAATTTCTTCATCGCGTTGATCGGCGTCCCGCGCGACGCGATCGCCTGGACGCGCGGCACGCCCGCGTGGTTCGCCAGTTCGGACAAGGCCGCGCGCGGCTATTGCCGCGACTGCGGGACCCCGCTCGCCTATGATTATCACGAGAGCAAGCATATCAACCTGACCACCGGCTCGTTCGACGACCCGGCGCAGTTCCCGCCGCGCGTGCAGTTCGGCCTTGAAGGCCAGCTATCACTGTTCGAGGATTTGCCGATCGAGGCCGAGGGCACGACCGAGGAAACGATGGCCGCTTATGTCGGTGCGATCAAGGCAAGCAACCACCAGCATCCCGACCATGACACGGAGACATGGCCGGAGAGCTGAAGATCGCGCGGCGCGTCAAAGGCCCGACCGGATCAGGTGATCGAAGGCCGAGAGCGACGCCTTTGAGCCTTCGCCCATCGCGATGACGATCTGCTTGTACGGCACCGTCGTCACATCGCCCGCGGCGAAAATGCCCGGCTGGCTCGTCGCGCCGCGCGCGTCGACCTCGATCTCGCCGCGATCGCTGAGCGCCACCGCATCGCCCAGCCATTCGGTGTTCGGAATCAGGCCGATCTGGACGAAGATGCCCTCCAACTCGACGAGATGCTCCGCATCCTTGTTGCGGTCGCGATAGCGCAGGCCGACGACCTTCTCGCCATTGCCGAGCACCTCGGTGGTGAGCGCCGACGTGATGACCGTGACGTTGGGCAGGCTCTTGAGCTTGGTCTGGAGTACCGCGTCGGCACGAAGCTGCGCGTCGAACTCGATCAGCGTCACATGCGCGACGAGCCCCGCGAGGTCGATCGCCGCCTCGACCCCCGAATTGCCGCCGCCGATCACCGCGACGCGCTTGCCCTTGAACAAGGGGCCGTCGCAGTGCGGACAGTAAGCGACACCCTTGTTGCGATATTCGGCCTCGCCGGGGACGCCCATCTGGCGCCAGCGCGCGCCGGTCGACAGGATTACCGTCTTGCCCTTGACGCTCGCGCCGCTCTTCAGCTTCACTTCGTGCAGGCCGTTCGCGCCGCCCGGGATCAACTCGGCCGCTTCCTGCACGTTCATGACGTCGACGTCATAATCCTTCACATGCGCTTCGAGCTGCGCGGCGAGTTTCGGTCCCTCGGTGTGCTGGACGGAGACGAAATTCTCGATCCCCAGCGTGTCGAGCACTTGCCCACCGAAGCGTTCGGCGACGATGCCGGTGCGGATACCCTTGCGCGCGGCATAGATCGCCGCCGCCGCCCCGCCGGGCCCCCCGCCGACGACGAGCACGTCGAACGGCTCCTTTGCGGCGATCTTCTCGGCCGCGCGGGCGACCGCGCCGGTGTCGAGCTTCGCGACGATCTGCGCGAGGTCCATGCGGCCCTGCCCGAAGGGTTCGCCGTTCAGGAACACTGCGGGCACCGCCATCACCTGCCGTCGCTCGACCTCGTCCTGGAACAGCGCGCCGTCGATCGCGGTGTGGCGGATATTGGGGTTGAGCGCCGCCATGATGTTGAGCGCCTGCACGACGTCGGGGCAATTCTGGCACGACAGCGAAAAGAAGGTTTCGAAGGTGAAATCGCCCTCGAGTGCGCACACCGCGTCGAGCAGTTCGGCCTCTTCCTTGGGCGGATGGCCGCCGACGTGGAGCAGCGCGAGGATCAGCGAGGTGAATTCATGTCCCATCGGCAGGCCCGCGAACGCCGCTTGGGCACGGCCTTCATCGCCGCGGATCGCGAAGGACGGCCGGCGCGCATCGTCGCCGTCGAAGCGCGCGGTGACAAGATCCGACTGTGCTGCAACCTCTTCGACCAGCGCGCGCATCTCGTCCGACTTGGGCGAGGCGTCGAGGCTCGCGACGAGCTCGATCGGGCGGCGGAGGTTGCCGAGATAGGATTTGAGCTGGGCGGTCGTGTTGGCGTCGAGCATCGGCATGGGGAGAGCCTTTCGGACAGGGGCAAGGATTCGCCGCAGCGAGCGACGTCAGAATCTTATATTTTCAGGGGAGCGAAGACCGGGCGAGCGCTGCCCGCCCGGTCCTCACAAATGGCCGGCTTAGATCTTGCCGACGAGCTCGATCGAGGGAGCGAGCGTTTCGGCGCCCTCTTCCCACTTCGCCGGGCACACCTGACCGGGGTTGGCGCGGACATAGACCGCAGCCTTGATCTTGCGGACCAGTTCCTCGGCGTTGCGGCCGACGCCCTCGCAGGTGATTTCCATCACCTGGATCACGCCGTCAGGATCGACGACGAAGGTCGCGCGGTCGGCAAGGCCCGAATCTTCGCGCAGCACGCCGAAATTGTTGGCGAGGACGTGGTTCTGGTCGCCCAGCATATGATAGTTGATCTTGCCGATCGCCGGCGAGCTGTCGTGCCATGCCTTGTGGCTGAAATGCGTATCGGTCGACACGGCATAGACTTCGACGCCCAGGCCCTTCAGCGTTTCATACTGGTCGGCCAGATCTTCGAGTTCGGTCGGGCAGACGAAGGTGAAGTCGGCCGGATAAAAGAAGAAAACCGCCCACTTGCCCTTGGTGTCGGCGTCGGTCACGGGGACGAACTTGCCCTGGTGGTACGAAGTGGCGTTGAACGGTTTGATCGAGCTTCCAATGATACCCATGGGAGAGTGTTTCCTTTGTTTGCTGCACTGCAAAAATGTTTGCAGGGGCCAGCTATAAGGACGGACGCACGCACTCAACCCCAATTTTCCGGGCACACTTATCGTCTCAATCGATTAAAGGACCAATATCGCGCAAAACCGCGATCAGCGGCAGATATCCTTTGCTCCCATGAGCAAATCGATCACTTCGCTGTCGAAATCGTCGGGCGCGCCCGGCGTAATCTTGCGGAAACGGCGCGCGCAATAGGCGGCGCGCGGGCCCAGGTCGGGGACATCGCGAAATTTCAACGCGGTGCCCGACGTTCCGCCAACAAGGTCGGGCATGTCGGTCCACACCGTGCGCACCGTGAAAACTGCGCCCGGACGCACTTCGGGCGGGTAGCGCTCGTGCCGGCTGATGCACAGCGCCAGGTCATCCACTCGCCAATCGTCCGTCATAATCAACCTCATGGTTGTTACGCAGCGTTGGACGAAGGCTATCACATATGCGTCGCGGTGCGAAGCATTGTATCCGGCGCGCTGCGGCCCCGCAAAGCCTGCCGTTCCAGGTCGAGCAGAAATTCCTTCGCGTCCAGCCCGCCTGCAAACCCGGTAAGCTTGCCCGTCGATCCGACGACGCGGTGGCACGGCGCGATGATCGATATGGGATTGCGGCCATTGGCGGCACCAACCGCGCGCGATCCCGCGGGATTGCCGAGCTGGCGTGCAATTTCGCCGTAGCTCCGCGTCTCGCCGAAGGGGATGGTGAGCAGCGCGCGCCACACGCGCCGCTGAAAATCGCTTCCCGCAAAAGACAGTGGCAGGTCGAACATCGTCCGCGCGCCGGCAAAATATTCGCCAAGCTGGCGTGCGGTTTCGCACAGCAGCGGATGGCCGGTCGCAGGGACCAGCGGCCCCAGCGGCACGCGGCCCGGCGGGTCGTCCTCCCACAATATCGCGGCCAACCCGGCCGCGTCGGCGACCAGCGTCAACTCGCCGACCGGCGACCAGATGGTTTTGCAATGGTGGGTCATGCCTGAAATCCTGTCATTTGCTGTCGCACTTTGGCGACGAACTTCATATGGCAAGGCGGACCGAGCGGGTCGTCCCGAATCTTGCGCCCAACCTCGATGGAAAGTTTGTCATGACCCCGACCGCAAAAATCCTCCTTCTCGGCTCGGGCGAGCTTGGCCGCGAGTTCGTTATTTCGGTGAAACGCCTCGGCGCGCATGTGATCGCTTGCGACAGCTATGCCGGTGCGCCCGCGATGCAGGTCGCCGACGACTGCGAAGTCTTTTCGATGCTCGACGGCGATGCGCTGCGCGCCACGGTCGAAAAGCACCGCCCCGACCATGTCGTGCCCGAGATCGAAGCGATCCGGACCGAGGTACTGGCCGAACTCGAGGCCGAAGGATTCCACATCGTCCCCTCGGCACGCGCCGCCCAGCTCACGATGAACCGCGATGCGATCCGCGACCTCGCGGCGAGCGAACTGAGTCTCAAGACCTCGACCTTCGAATATGCCACGAGCCGCGAGGAACTGGCCGCCGCTGCGGCACGCATCGGCCTCCCGCTGGTCGTCAAACCCGTGATGTCATCGTCGGGCAAGGGCCAGAGTACCGTGAAGGACGCCGCGGGCATCGACGCCGCGTGGGATTATGCCGCCGCCGGCATGCGCGGCGACCGGCTGCGCGTGATCGCCGAGGCCTTCATCGACTTCGACTATGAAATCACCCTGCTCACCGTCCGACACAAGGATGGCGTCAGCTTTTGCCCGCCCGTCGGCCACCGGCAGGCACGCGGCGACTATCGCGAAAGCTGGCAGCCCGCCGCAATGTCGGACGCGGCGCTGGCAAGTGCTCAGGATATGGCGACAAAGGTCGTCGATGCGCTCGGCGGTCACGGCATCTTCGGCGTCGAATTTTTCGTGAAGGGCGACGAGGTGATCTTCTCCGAACTGTCGCCGCGTCCGCACGACACCGGCATGGTCACGCTGATCTCGCAGGACCTGTCCGAATTCGACCTGCACGCGCGCGCGATTCTGGGATTGCCGATTCCGCTCATCGACGTGCCGCAACCCAGCGCCAGCGCCGTGCTGCTCGCCGACCGCGACGCAAGTGATTTCGCGATCACCGGCCTCGCCCAGGCCCTGACGCCGCCGAACGCCGAAACCTCCATTGACGCGCGCCTCTTCGGCAAACCCGTCACGCGGCCGTATCGCCGCATGGGGGTGGCACTGGCAAAGGTCGCGGGCGGCACCACCGACGACGCGCGGGCGGCAGCCGTCGCGGCGGCGGACAGGCTGGCGATCCGATATCCGGAATGAGCAGACGGCGGGTTGGCAGGTTTCGACCGGAAGCGGTCGCAGGGCAAGTATCGACCGGAAGCGGGCATAGATCCTCCCTGTGGCGAAACCATGGGGAGGTGGCAGCGCGAAGCACTGACGGCGGCATTGACGCAACCGTCGCGCCTCTCCACCACTGCTTCGCGTCGGTCCCGCTGCGCTACGCGCCGTCTGCGACTCCCCCGACACCGCCGCCGCCCGCTAGCAGGCAGGCGATTGCGGCATGTTGCACTTCAAATGTGAAACCACACCCGGATCAAGTCCGGGATGACGAAGCGGAGACGTGTCGCTTAATCGCTCGGCGGATCGGCGATCATCGCGGTGAACTGGCATTCGGTCGCGAGCTGGCCGTCCAGCATCGCCCTGCCCTCGAACTTGCAGATATTCCGCTTTGCCTGAAGGATGGTGACGTGCAGGTCGAGCAGGACGCCCGGTTCGACGGGCTTCCGGAACTTCACCCCGTCGATACCCATGAAATAAACGAGCTTGCCCGACCCGCCGAGACCCAGCGATTCGATCGCAAGAATGCCGCCGGCCTGCGCCAGCGCCTCGACGATAAGCACGCCGGGCATGATCGGCCGGCCGGGGAAATGCCCTTGGAAAAAGGGCTCGTTCATCGTCACCGCCTTGACCGCGTGGATCGAGGTGTCCTTCACCATCGATTCCACCCGATCGACGAGCAGCATCGGATAACGATGCGGCAGCAGCGTCAGGATCCGGCGGATGTCCACCGGGCCCAGCGCCCCTGCCCCCTTTTCCCCGTCCGTCATGGCGCTTAGCGCGTGGTCGGCGCGGTGCCGGCGGCCGGAGTCGCCGGCGCCGCGGCGCGTGCCGCATTGGCCGCAGCCTGATTCTTCTGCTGCATCAGCTGGCCGGGCTGATAGCCGGCGGGCGGAACGATCTGGACGTTCGGCACAAGCGTGTTCAGTTCGGCGACGATCGCGTCGGTGATGTCGACATTCTTTTCGGCCGCCAGAACGATCTGCGGATTATAGCTGAGCAGCAGGTCGACCTTGCGCTTGGTCATGCCGGCCTTGACGGCTTCGTCGAGACGAACGCTGATCTGGTCGATCGCATAGGTCCGCGCGAGGTCGTAAGGCTGCGACAGCTGGCTGAGTTCGCGCTGCGCCGCCGTCGATTTGTCCTGGAACGCCTTGATCGCGGCATCGACCGCCGCCTGGTTGCGCGGCGTCTTCTTTGCTTCCTCATTGGCCTTTGCGCGCAGAACGTTCAGTTCGGCTTCCAGCGTCTGGCTGCGCGTTTCGACCTGGTCGATCTGCGCCTTGTAGGTGGTGCCGATCTGGGTCAGCGCCGTCTTGTAGGCGTTCGACTGGGCGACCGCGGCCTCGAGGTCGGCGACCGCCGAGCCCTTCGTCGATTGGGCCGCCGCCGGGGCGGCGAACATGGGCGAAACCGACACGGCAGCAACGGCGAGAGCCGAGGCGACAAATATTTTCTTCATCAGAATTGGGTTCCTACATTGAATGAGAAGCGTTTGGTATCATCGCCCTCTTCTTTGCGAAGGGCGTAAGCGAAGTCGATCCGGAAGGGACCGAACGGAGAGTTCCAGTTGACCCCGGCGCCGATCGAAACGCGCGGAAGCCAGGTATCGCCGAAGAAGCGCTCCTCGAACGGCGGCAGATTCGACGTCGTCCCCTCGAACGCTTCGCACGAATTATACGCGCCGCCCGGAATTGCCGGTGTGTCGGGATTGTTATCGTGATCGACCAACCCTTGCCGGGCAAAATTGACGCTGCCCGTGGCCGCATTGCGGCACAGATTCTTGGTAAGCCCGTCGGAGGGATCGAGGAAGTTGGCGAGCGTGGTCAGCGTCGGGCGCTTCACGCTGAATACCGACCCGATATCGAGGAAGATCGACGGCCGCAGCCCCAATTCCTTGGCGCCGGTGCCCAGCGGGATGTCGAGCTCGATCCGGCCGAGATAATAGGCGCGGCCGCCGAGCGCATCGTCGATCTGCCCGCGATTGCCATCGGTATCGGTAATGACGACGGGGTTTGTGGGGTCGGTGTTGTCGACGCCGTAGCGGATGACACGTGGACCGACACCGCGAATGTCGAAGCCGCGCATCTGCGGTTCGCCGAGGAAGAAGCGGTCGGTCAGGCGGACCTTGTCGCTGGTCGGCGTCGGGCGCCCCCCGAACGGGTAGATATAGCCGCCTTCGGCCGACAGGTTCAGGATGAAGCGGCTGCCGAGGTTGAAGTGCTTCGACGCGTTGAGCCGGGTGCGGACATATTTGACGCTGCCGCCAAGGCCCGCAAAATCCTGGCTGAGCGACAGCGACTGGCCACGGGTCGGGCGCAGGCGGTTGTCGCGGTCGTCATAGGCAAGCGTATAGCCCACCAGCGACGTGGTCCGCGTGCCGATCGCGTCGCAAAGATAGCGGCCCGCGACGAAGGGGTCGCACTGGCCGCCGAAATAATAAAGGTCGCGGTCGAGCGTCACATCGTCGTAATTCAGGCTGTAACGCGCGAAGAAGGACATGAACTCGGTCAGCGGCACGCCCGCGTTGAGCTGGAAGCCGGTCGTGACCTGCTGGAAGGTCGTGCGGCGATCATTGTTTATGAAGTTGAACGAATTGAGGTCGCGGCGATAGACGCTGCCGCCGACCGAGATGTTGCGGTCGAACAGATAGGGTTCGGTAAAGCCGAGTTCGATCGATTTCGAATAGCTCGAATAATTGACCGATGCCTGGAGCTGCTGGCCGAGGCCGCGGAAGTTGCGCTGGCGGATCGACGCCTGGAGCAGGAAATTCTCGATCGACGAGAAGCCGGCCGACAGCGACAGCTCGCCGGTCGGCTTTTCCTCGACATTGGTTTCGAGGACGATGCGGTCGGGCGCGCTCCCCTCCTTGCGCTCGATTTCCAGATTCTCCTGGAAGTAACCGAGGCTGTTCAGGCGGTTTTCGGTGCGCTTGATGCCAAAGCTGTTGAAGGCATCACCTTCGTTCAGGCGAAACTCGCGGCGCACCACCTTGTCGTGGGTCAGCGTATTGCCGTTGACGTCGATGCGCTCGACATAGGTCCGCGGGCTTTCGCCGACGTTGAAGGTGATCTGCATCGTCCGCGTGTCGGCGTCGCGGCGGAATTCGGGATTGATGTCGGCGAACGCATAGCCGAACAGGCCCGCGGTCTCGCTGAGGCTCTCGACCGTGTCCTCGACCAGCTTTGCATCGTACCAGTCGCCGGTCTTCATCGGCAGCAACTTCTTCAGCATCTCGGGCTGGAAGTCGCGCAGCTCGCTCTTCACGTCGACGTCGCCGAACTTGTAGCGTTCGCCTTCCTCGACGACATAGGTGATGATGAAATCCTGCTTGTTGCTGGTAAGCTCGGCGACCGCCGAGATCACGCGGAAATCGGCATAGCCGTTCTGCAGGTAGAACAGGCGCAGCTTCTGCTGGTCATAGGCCAGGCGGTCGGGGTCATAGCTGGTGTTCGACGACAGGATCGTCAGCAGTCCCGATTCCTTGGTCGCCATCTCGTCCTTGAGATCGCCGTCGCTGAACTTCTCGTTGCCGATGATGTTGATCTGGCGGACCTTCGACTTCGGCCCTTCGTTGATTTCGAAGACGACATCGACGCGATTCTGATCGAGCGAAACCATTTTCGGCTCGACCGTCGCGGCGAAGCGGCCTTGCCGCTTGTACAGCTCGATGATGCGCGCGACGTCCGCGCGAACTTTCGAACGGGTGAATATCTGGCGCGGGGCAAGTTTAATCTCGGGCCGGATCTTGTCTTCCTTCAGGCGCTTGTTACCTTCGAGGATGACGCGGTTGATCACCGGATTTTCGGTGACCTGGATTTGCAGCGCGCCCGCATTGTCGGTGATCTGGAAATCCTTGAACAGCTCGGTCGAGGCCAGATCCTTGAGCGCCTGGTCAAGCGTGGCGCGGTCGTAGGTCTGACCGACGCGCAGGCGCAGGTACGAAAGGATCGTCTGTGCCTCGAGCCGCTGGTTGCCGACGACAGTGATCGACTGGATGGTCGCTGCCGTCGGCGCGGCTTCGGGCGCGGGAGCCGGGACCGTCGGCGGCACAACCTGCTGCGCCATCACCGGCGCGCTGAGCATCGTACCTGCCATGAGGAAGGCCGACAGCTGGGTCCGCGCCGAGAATTTGTGTGAAGCCACGCTGTTCATCCCGAAAAAATAACTCAAAAGCGACAAACCCGCCTGACCGCGGGTTCGCGCGCCACTCCCTGCCCCAGACTCGCTAGCCAATCAAGCGGGCGATCCCGTCCCACACGCCAATTGAGCCCAAATCGTTGAAAGTCACGACCAGCATCAGCGTGACGATCGCCGCAAAACCGAATCGGAACGCCCATTCCTGCGCTTCGGGGGGCGCGGGGCGCCGCCGGATCGCCTCATAGGCGTAGAAGACCAGATGACCGCCATCGAGCATTGGCAATGGCAAGAGGTTGATGAACCCCAGATTGATGGAAATGAAGGCGGTGAAGAAGATCAGCGTCGAAATGCCGAGCGTCGCCATCTCGCCGGACTGCTTTGCAATCCGGATGGGTCCGCCCATTTCCTTGACCGAACGCTGGCCGGTAACGAACTGACCCAATATATCGCCGGTCAGTCGCACGAGTGCCCATGTTTGCGCCGCGCCGCTTTGAAGCGCCATTAAAGGCCCTACGGCGGTATAGACCGGTGCGCCCGAACGGACACCGATGACTGCCCTTTCGACCTTGTTACCGAACCCGTCGGTTTCTGTGATCATCCGCGGCCGCAGCGTGATATCGAGACGTTCGCCGCCACGCTCGATCGCGAGAGCCGCCGGCTTGCCAAGATCGGTGGCAACCGCCATCGGAATATCCTCGAAAATGTCCATCGACCGCCCATTGATCGACACGATGCGATCGCCAACGCGGAGCCCCGCTTCCTGCGCCGCGCTATGCGGCTGGACCGCGGCGATCACCGGCGGGGTCTGGGGAATGCCATATGTCATGAACAGGGCCGCAAAGATGGCAATCGCGAACAGGAAGTTGGTCATCGGCCCCGCGAGGACGATCAAGGCGCGCTTCCACACCGGCTGCGCCGGAAAAGTATGCGACCGCTGTTCGGCGGGCAGTTGCTGCCAGTCGGCGTCGGGCTGGCTGACCGCGTCGCGGTCGCCCGCGAACTGGACATAGCCGCCAAGCGGCAGCCAGCCGATCTTCCATTCGGTCCCGCGCTTGTCGGTCCAGCCGAGAATCCTGCGGCCGAAACCGATCGAAAAGGTGTCCGCCTTCACCCCGCACCAGCGCCCGACGATATAATGGCCATATTCGTGCACGAACACGAGCGGGCCGAGCACCGCGAGGAATGCGACGGGATAGAGCCAAAGCGGAATGTCAGGCATGTTCATATTGGTCCACAAAGCTTTGCGCAGCCGCACGCGATGCCGCATCGACGCTGAATATGTCCTGAAGCGACGCCGGCGCCGCCGGTGCATCGGCGTCGATCACGCGGCGAACGGTATCGACGATCGCCGTAAAGGAAATGCGACCAGCCAGGAAAGCGGCGACCGCGACTTCGTTCGCGGCGTTGAGCTGTGCAGGGCGCGCGCCGCCCTCGGCGATCGCGGCACGGCAGAGCGCGGTCGCGGGGAAGCGCGCCTCGTCGGGCACCTCGAAATCGAGCCGCGCGATGCTGGCGAGGTCAAGCGGCGTACAGGGCGTCGCCATCCGCTGCGGCCAGGCGAGCGCCGAGGCGATGGGAATACGCATGTCGGGCGAGCCCAGCTGCGCGAGGGTCGAGCAATCAATATATTCGACCAGGCTGTGGATCACCGATTGCGGGTGGACCAGAATTTCGATGCGGTCGAGCCCGACAGGGAACAGATGATGCGCCTCGATCAGTTCGAGGCCCTTGTTCATCATCGTCGCCGAATCGACGCTGATCTTTGCCCCCATCGACCAGGTGGGATGCGCGACCGCCTGCGCCGGCGTGACCCGCGCCATGTCGGCGGCGGCCATTGTCCGGAACGGCCCGCCGCTCGCGGTCAGGATGATGCGGCGCACCTGGTCGATCCGCCCGCCGGCCAGGCATTGAAAGATCGCATTATGCTCGCTGTCGACGGGCAGGATCATCGCGCCCGACTTGCGCGCCGCAGCGGTCATCAGGTCGCCGGCCGACACCAGCGCTTCCTTGTTGGCGAGCGCGACGTCATGCCCTGCCTCCAGCGCCGCCATCGTCGGCGCCAAACCCGCGCAGCCGACGATTGCCGCCATCACCAGGTCGGCGGGGCGCGCCGCCGCTTCGACCAGCGCATCGGCGCCCGCCGCGACCGCGATGCCGGTATCCGCCAGTGCGTCGCGCAGTTCGCCATGGCGGGCTTCGTCGGCGATTACCGCGATGTCGGGACGAAATTCGCGCGCCAGCCGCGCCAGTTCGGCGACATCGCTGTTCGCCGTGAGCACGCTGAGCTGCCAGTCAGCGCCAGCGCGGCGGACGAGGTCGAGGGTCGATTGCCCGACCGATCCGGTGGCGCCGAACAGCGAAAGGCGGCGATGCGCCATCTCAGCCGGCCGCCCGCACCGCAATATGTCCGGCAAAAGCGAGCGCGCCGAGCAGCAGCGCCACCGGCAGCAGCCCGTCGACGCGGTCGAACAACCCGCCGTGGCCGGGGATCAGCTTGCCCGAATCCTTGACCGCCGCGCGCCGCTTCATCCAGCTCTGCGCCAGATCGCCGAGCTGGGCGAGAAGGCCCATGAACAGGCCGATCCACAGCGGCACCCCGACAATACCCGCACGGTCGCCGATCGTCGCGCTGGCGATCAACGCGGCGACCATGCCGCCAAACAGTCCCGACCAGGTTTTCGACGGACTGATGGCGGGCGCAAGCCGCGCGCCGCCAAAGGCGCGCCCCGCAAAATAGGCGCCGATATCGGTCGCCCACACCATCCCGAACACCCAGAATGCCCCCGTCACCCCCAGATGATCGCGAACGAACCATAGTCCCGCCATCGAACCCAGAATGAGGATGGGGCCAAGGATGTTGAGGCCCGTCCGGGCGCCGCCGCCGATCGTCATCGCCTTTACCAGCTGAAACCATTCGACCAGCACCAGCGCGCCGCCGACGAGCAGCAGCAGGCCGAAGGCGATGCCGCCAAACCACAGCGCGGCGCCCGCAATCGCGAACAATATGATCGCCGACCCGGCCCGCACCCAGAAATCCGATTTCACCGCTGCCACCATGTTTTAAAGTCCCCCGTAACGGCGGTCGCGCCGCGCGAAATGGTCGAGCGCCGCTTTCAGATCGGCCGGTTTGAAATCCGGCCATAAAATATCGGTGAAATAAAGTTCGGCATAGGCCGATTGCCACAGCAGAAAATTCGACAGCCGCACCTCGCCCGAGGTGCGGATGAGCAGGTCGAGCGGCGGCATGTCGGCGGTGTCGAGGTTCGCCTCGATCGCCTCCGGCGTAATCGCTCCCGCCGCCGCCGCCGCGGTCGCGGCGCGGACCAGTTCATCCTGCGCGCCATAATTCAATGCAACCGCCAGCGTCGTGCGCTTGTTCCCCGCGGTGCGTTCGAGCGCCTTGTCGATCAGCGCGACGACATCGGGCGCCAGCGCGCGCCAATTGCCGATGACTTTCAGCTTCACATCATTGGCGGCGAATTCGTCGAGGTCGGAGAGAATGAAACGCTTCATCAGCGACATCAGGTCGCTGACCTCTTCCTCGGGCCGTTTCCAATTTTCGGAACTGAAAGCGTAAAGCGTCATCGCCTCGATGCCGAGGTCGCCCGCGGCGCGCACGATGGTCCGCACGGCTTCCACGCCTGCGCGGTGTCCCGCGACGCGGGGCAGCATGCGTTTTTTCGCCCAGCGGCCATTGCCATCCATGATGATGGCGACATGACGTGCGCCGTGATGAGCGTCAGCCATCGACCGGGCCCGTCATACGGAACTCTTCAGGAAAAATCAGATCGCTAAGCGGCACTAGCCCAGGATTTCCTTTTCCTTCGCGGCGGCGGCGGCGTCGATCTCGGCGATCGTTGCGTCGGTCAGCTTTTGCACCTCGCCTTCATGGCGCTTGCGCTCGTCTTCGCTGATTTCCTTTTTATTCTCGTCGGTTTTCAGATTGTCCATGCCGTCGCGGCGGACGTTGCGGACCGCGACGCGCGCCTTTTCGGCATATTGACCGGCGAGTTTCGACAATTCCTTGCGGCGCTCCTGCGTCATTTCGGGAATCGGAAGGCGCAGCATCTGGCCGTCTACGATCGGGTTGAGGCCGAGCCCCGCCGAACGGATCGCCTTGTCGACCGGGCCCACGTTCGTCTTGTCCCACACCTGCACCGACAGCATGCGCGGTTCGGGGGCGCTGACCGAGGCGACCTGATTGAGCGGCATGTGGCTGCCGTAAACCTCGACCGTCACCGGATCGAGCAAAGCGGTGTGCGCGCGGCCGGTGCGCAGACCCGCGAGGTCGCTCTTCAGCGATTCGACCGCGCCGTGCATGCGACGTTCGAGGTCGGCCTTGTCATATTTCGCCATCTGTATTTCCTCTCTTATGCGTTGCCGGCGGCGTCGCTGACGACGGTCGAAACGCCCTCGCCCGCCAGGACGCGCGCCAGATTGCCGGGTTCGCGAATGTTGAACACCACGATCGGGATATGATTGTCGCGGCAAAGCGCCACCGCGCTCGCATCCATCACTTTCAAATTGTCGGCGAGCACGCGGTCATAGCCCAGCGTGTCGTAACGAACCGCATTGGGATCCTGCTTCGGATCGGCATTATAGACGCCGTCGACGCTGGTGCCCTTGAGCAATGCGTCGCATGTCATTTCGGCGGCGCGCAACGCGGCGCCGCTGTCGGTGGTGAAATAGGGGGCGCCGACGCCGGCGGCGAAGATCACGACGCGGCCTTTTTCGAGGTGGCGTTCGGCGCGGCGGCGGATCACCGGCTCGCACACCTTGTCCATCTCGATCGCCGACTGGACGCGCGTCTGGACGCCAAGCTGCTCGAGCGCGTTCTGCATCGCCAGCGCGTTCATCACCGTCGCGAGCATTCCCATATAATCGGCCTGCGCGCGGTCCATGCCCTTGGCCGCGCCCGCCATGCCGCGAAAAATATTGCCGCCGCCGATGACCAGGCAGATTTCAAGCCCGCGATCCTTCGCTTCCTTGACCTCCGCCGCCATGCTCGCGACCGTTTCGGGGTCGATGCCAAAGGCGCCCGACCCCATCAGCGCCTCGCCGGACAATTTCAGCAGGATGCGTTTCATGTCGGGCAATGCCATGCTGGGAAACCTCGCTGGGGAACTACATAAACGAATGGCGCGCACCCTAGTGAAGGCGCACGCCATTGCCAAGCGGACTGCCGCGCCATCCTCCCTGCGGCAAAGCCGTGGGGAGGGGGACCGCCGCGAAGCGGTGGTGGAGGGGCACAGCGACGCTGGCCATCGCCCCTCCGTCAGCGGCTACGCCGCTGCCACCTCCCCATGGCTTCGCCACAGGGAGGAATTGGCAATCAGACGCCGGCGGCCGCCGCGACTTCCGCCGCGAAGTCGCTTTCTTCCTTCTCGATGCCTTCGCCGAGCTGGAAACGGACGAAGCTCTTCAGCGTGATCGTCGCACCGACATCCTTGCCGGCGGCGGCCACGACTTCGGCGACCGGGGTCTTGCCGTCCATCACGAACAATTGCGACAGCAACGCATTTTCCTTGCGATACTTGGCGATCGCGCCGTCGACCATCTTTGAAACGATTTCGGCGGGCTTGCCCGACTGGGCCGCCTTTTCCTCGGCAATCGCGCGTTCGCGCGCGACGAGGTCGGCATCCAGATCGTCGCCGTTCAGCGCCAGCGGGTTGGCGGCGGCGACGTGCATCGCGAGCTGCTTTCCGAGCGGTTCGAGAACGTCGGCGCCGGCGGTCGATTCGAGCGCAACGAGCACGCCGATCTTGCCCATGCCGGGGGCGACGGCATTGTGGACATAGCCGGTCACAACGCCCGAGGCGACCGACAGGATCGCAGCGCGGCGCAGCGACTGGTTCTCACCGATCGTCGCGATGTTGCTGGTCAGCTTTTCGGCGACAGTGCCCCCGCCCGGATAGCCGGCGGCGCCCAGCGCTTCGATATCGGTGATGCTGCCGGCGAGCGCGACCTGCGTTACGTCCCGAACGAATTCCTGGAACTGCTCGTTCTTGCCGACGAAGTCGGTCTCGCTGTTCACTTCGACGACGGCGCCGCGGCCACCGTCGGTGGCGACGCCGACCAGGCCTTCGGCGGCGACGCGGCCGGCCTTCTTGGCGGCGGCGGCGAGGCCCTTGGTGCGAAGCCAGTCGATCGACGCTTCGATATCGCCGTTGTTTTCGGCGAGCGCTTTCTTGCAGTCCATCATGCCTGCGCCCGTGCGGTCGCGCAGTTCCTTGACGAGAGCGGCCGTGATTTCAGCCATGCGATGTTCCTTTCCAAAAGCAGCAGGCTCGCGTTGGGCCCGCTGTCCGCCGCGCGCATGGCGGCGTGATAAGTCAAAGTGATGACCGGGACGGCGCGGGTTTGTCGCCGCACCGTCCCATCATGCTAAAGGACGCTTATGCGTCGCTCTGACGTTCGGTTTCGGCGGCAGCTTCGGCCGGGACCTGTTCGTCCTCGGTCACCGGAGCGGCAGCTTCCTCGAGCACCGGTTCGGCGGTCGGCTCGACAGCGGCGCCCAGATCTTCGCCGCGGTTCGCACGGGCCTGCTGGCCGCCACGGGTCGCCGCCTGGGCGACCGCATCACAATAGAGGCGGATGGCGCGCGCCGCGTCATCGTTCGCCGGAACCGGAAAAGCGATGCCGTCGGGCGAGACGTTCGAATCGAGGATCGCGACGACGGGGATACCAAGGACGTTGGCTTCCTTGATCGCCAGTTCTTCCTTGTTCGCGTCGATCACGAACATCACGTCGGGAATGCCGCCCATGTCGCGGATGCCGCCCAGGCTGAGTTCCAGCTTGTCGCGTTCGCGCGTCTTGTTGAGCACTTCCTTCTTGGTGAGACCCGAGGTGTCGCCCGAAAGCTGTTCCTCAAGCATCTTGAGGCGCTTGATCGAGTTCGAGATCGTTTTCCAGTTGGTGAGCATGCCGCCCAGCCAGCGGTGGTTGACGAAATGCTGGCCCGACGCGCGGGCCGCGTCGGCGATCGGCCCCTGCGCCTGGCGCTTGGTGCCGACGAACAGCACCTTGCCGCCCGCGGCCGAGGTCGAGGCGATGAAGTCGAGCGCGCGCGCGAAGAGCGGCACGGTCTGCGACAGGTCGAGGATGTGAATGCCGTTGCGCGCACCGAAGATATACGGCTTCATGCGCGGGTTCCAGCGGTGGGTCTGGTGGCCGAAGTGGGCGCCAGCCTCGATAAGATTCTGCATCGTGACGACAGGTGCCGCCATAGTCTTTCTCCTTCCGGTTGGTCCTCTGGAAAGCAAGAACCGGGGTCCGCAAGCGGACGATCCCGGCACCGGTTATGTGCGCCTTCCATGTGGAATGGGCGGGCCGTTAGCGGGCCTTGGCGTCAAAAGCAAGGGGTTTGCGGCCCGTCTTTGCTATCGACGCCCGCGACGAGCGTGCCTCAATTCGGCGACAAAGCGACTCGGTTCGTCGCAAATGACTTGAGAACAAAACGGGAACATGGAACAAAAAGACCATAGAAACCGTCGCTGGTTAACAAAAGCTTTCGCACAAGAAGGCCGAAAGGACAAGATCATGGTTCAGGTCGCTGCCGCCCTCCTCTTTGCCCTCGCCGCCGGGATCGGTGTCACGGTGATCCTGGCCATGCTCAAGCATAACGAAAATGCGATTCTTTCGGCGCTGCTCGGCGAAGGGGCCTTCCCCGTCGGCGCCGCGTCGCAACCCGATCCCGCACCACGGAAACTGACGCTTCGCCACGCCCCGGCGCGCCGCGACGCACCCCTCCGGGTTCGTGCCTCCCTCCCCCTGCAACCGGCGCTTAGCCGCGCCGCCTGACCTTTGCATAGCTTGCTAGCCCAAAGGGCAAGGTTGCGGCATAGAGTGCGCAGACCGCAAGCAGCGTTAGCCACGGTGCGGTGACGAGCGCAGCGCCGAAAAGGCCGACCCCCGCGAGGGCGAACAGGCGCCACGACCGGCGTAGCCGGATCGACGCCCAGCTATAGGTAGGAATAGCCGAGATCATCAGCATCGCGATGCCCAGCGCCCACGGCATCACGACATACCATTCGCGAAACAGGTCGTTGCCCGTCGTCAGCCACAGATATAGGGGCACGAACGACATGCCTGCGCCCGCCGGTGCGGGAATACCCGTGTTGAATCCCGCCGACTTGTGCGGCTGAAATTCGGCATCCATGCGCGAATTGAAGCGCGCGAGGCGAAGCGCGCAGCACACGGCGAGCGCGAGCGCGGCGGTCCACCCGAATTTCGGCGCTTCGTCGAGCGACCAGAAGAACAGAATCATCGCCGGCGCCACGCCAAAGGCGATGACGTCGGAGAGAGAATCCAGCTCGGCACCGAATTTGCTTTGCGCACGCAGCAGGCGCGCGATCCGCCCGTCCATCCCGTCGAGCACGCCCGCAACGATGATCATCGTGATCGCGGCCGCCCACTCGCCATCGATCGCGAAACGAACGCCGGTCAACCCCGAACACAGCGCCAGCAACGTGATTGCATTGGGCGCAAAGGCGCGCAGCGGAATGCCGCCAATGCGACGATGCTCGGCGTCGCGTGGAACCGGGCCCTGATCCGCCATCCTTACTGTCCGATGCCTTCGATCATCTCGGCCGTACCGATCCGCGCGATCACCGTCTCACCCGCCAGCGTCCGCTGGCCGAGCAGCACCTGCGGCGCCGTGCCGGCGGGCAGATAGACGTCGACCCGGCTGCCGAACCGAATGAGACCGACGCGCTGGCCGGGGGTGAGTTCGTTGCCCATGGTCACGAAGGGCATGATACGCCGCGCCACGAGACCTGCGATCTGCGTGAAACCGATGCGCACGCCGTCGGGGCGTTCGACGACGAAATGCTGGCGTTCATTTTCCTCGCTTGCCTTGTCGAGGTCGGCGTTCACGAACTTGCCCGGGATATAGACGAGCTTGCGCAGCACCCCGGCGATCGGCGTCCGGTTGATATGGACGTCGAACACGCTCATGAAAATCGACACGCGCAGCATCGGGGCGGCACCCAGCCCGTCGGCACCCGCGATCTCGGGGGGCGGCGGAACCTCGGCAATCTGGGTGATCAAGCCATCGGCGGGGGCGATAACCAGCTCGCTGCCGAGCGGCGTCACGCGCGCTGGGTCGCGAAAGAAGGCGCCGACCCAGATGGTCAGGCCGAGCATGAGCCAGCCGAGAATTTCCCAGCCGAGCAGCCAGAAGCAGAGCGTCACGATTGCCGCGATCAACAGGAACTTGCGCCCTTCGGGATGAACCGAGGGCCATTGCCATTTGATGCCGCCGCCAGGCCGGTTCGATGATATGATATTGGACATGACCAGCCTTCTAGGGTGCCGCTCCTATACTGACAATGGATAAGGCTGCGCGATCGTTGCCTGCACCGGAACGACGGGGCGGTTGATCAATCGTCCCGCTTTGCCTAAGGCCCGCTGCAACTCCGACTCCCCAAGGAAAAGGCTGAAAGCATGGGCAAGATCAAGGTAGCCAACCCAGTCGTCGAACTCGACGGCGACGAAATGACCCGGATCATCTGGCAATGGATCCGCGAACGGCTGATCCTCCCCTACCTTGATGTCGATCTTCATTATTACGACCTCGGTATCGAGGAACGCGACCGCACCGACGACAAGATCACCGTCGAGGCTGCAAACGCGATCAAGAAATATGGCGTCGGCGTCAAATGCGCAACGATCACCCCCGACGAGGCGCGCGTAGAGGAATTCGGCCTGAAAAAGATGTGGAAGTCGCCGAACGGCACGATCCGCAACATCCTGGGCGGCGTCGTGTTCCGCGAACCGATCGTGATGAAGAATGTCCCGCGCCTCGTCCCCGGCTGGACCGACCCGATCGTCGTCGGCCGCCACGCCTTCGGCGACCAGTATAAGGCGACCGACTTCCGTATCCCCGGTCCCGGCAAGCTGCGTCTGGTGTTCGAGGGAGAGGACGGCACGCTGATCGACGAGGAAGTGTTCCAGTTCCCCTCGGCCGGCGTCGCGATGGGCATGTACAATCTCGACGATTCGATCCGCGATTTCGCGCGCGCCAGCCTGAACTACGGCCTCGCCCGCGAATGGCCGGTGTATCTGTCGACCAAGAACACGATCCTCAAAGCCTATGACGGGCGCTTCAAGGATATTTTCGAAGAAGTATTCCAGGCTGAATTCAAGGCGCAGTTCGACGCGCTTGGTATCGTCTACGAACACCGCCTGATCGACGATATGGTCGCCTCGGCGCTCAAGTGGAGCGGCAAGTTCGTCTGGGCCTGCAAGAACTACGACGGCGACGTCCAGTCGGACACCGTCGCGCAGGGCTTCGGCTCGCTCGGCCTGATGACGAGCGTCCTGATGACCCCCGACGGGCAGACGGTCGAATCCGAAGCCGCGCACGGCACCGTCACCCGCCATTACCGTATGCACCAGCAGGGTAAGGCGACCTCGACCAACCCGATCGCGTCGATCTTTGCCTGGACCGGCGGCCTCAAGCACCGCGGCAAGCTCGACGACAATGCCGCGCTGGTGAAATTTGCCGACGATCTCGAAAAGGTCTGCGTCGCGACGGTCGAGAGCGGCAAGATGACCAAGGATCTCGCGCTGCTGATCGGTCCCGACCAGAACTGGCTGACCACCGAAGGCTTCTTCGAGGCGATCGTCGAAAATCTCGACAAGAAGATGGGCGCTTAACAAGCAAATTCGTTGAGATAGCTCTCTAGCCAATCGGGGCCGGCCTGCATAAGGTCGGCCCTTATGGTATCCGAAACAGAAACCTCCGCTATCGGCAACGCGCTCGTGGTTCTCGGCGCGGCGGGCGTCGTCATTCCGGCCTTCGCGCGGTTCCGCATCACGCCTGTAATCGGCTTCATCCTCGTCGGGCTGCTTGTCGGTCCGTCGGGGCTCGGGATGCTGGCCACCGACTATCCCTGGCTGAAGCATGTCACGATCGCCTCGATCGAGGATATCGCGCTCTTTGCCGAATTCGGGATCATCCTGCTGCTTTTCTCGATCGGACTCGAACTGTCATTCCGCCGCCTGTGGCAATTGCGGAAACTCGTGTTCGGGGTCGGCGCGGCCGAACTGTTGCTCAGCGGCGCGATCCTCGGCGGTGGCCTGTGGTTGCTCGGCGGCCTGTCGACGCCCGCGGCCTTCGGCCTCGGCATCGCGCTCGCGCTGTCCTCGACCGCTCTCGTGCTGCCGATGGCGGGAACCAAATCGGCGGTCGGCCGCGCCTCCTTTTCGATGCTATTGTTCGAGGACCTTGCGATCGTCCCGATCATCTTCATCCTCGGCGCCTTCGCGCCCAATGTCGCGGGCGACAATGCCGAATTGCTGCTGACGACATTGTGGCAGGGCGCGTTGGTTGTTGCGATCCTGGCGGTCGCCGGCTGGTTGCTGCTGCCGCGCATCTTTGCGCAGGCGGCGCGCGCCAAGGACCCCGAACTGTTCCTTGCCGCCAGCCTGCTCGTCGTCATCGTTGCCGCGATGGCGACCGCGGCGATTGGCCTGTCGCCGATCGTCGGGGCGCTGCTCGCCGGGCTGATGATCGCCGAAACCGAATATCACGAGGAGGTCGAAGCGATCACCGCCCCGTTCAAAGGCCTCGCGCTCGGGGTGTTCCTGATCAGCGTCGGCATGGGGCTCAACCTCAAGATGATCGCCGAACAATGGCCGCAACTGATCGCCGCGGTCGTCGGGGTCGTCGCGATCAAGGCGATCGTCACCGCGGCGCTGCTGCGCTTTTCCGGCGCACGGCGCGGCACCGCCGCCGAAGTCGGCCTGCTGATGTCGAGCCCGTCTGAAACGACGTTGATCGTGCTCACCGCCGCCCTCGGCGCGCGGCTCATCGACCCCGAAACCGCCAGCTTCTGGCAGCTCGTCACCGCGATTGGCCTGACGATTACCCCGCTGCTTGCGCGGGTCGGCCATGATATCGCCCGGCGGATCGAGATGCGGAGCGACGACACGCCTCAGGACGAAGCCGCCGCCGCGCGGACCGTGATCGTCGGGTTCGGCCGCGTCGGGCACACCGTTGCCGAACTGTTGCGCGACCATGGCCGCCCCTATATCGCCGTCGATGCCGACATTGACACGGTCGCGCTTGCCCGGCGCGACGGCTTTTCGGTCCGCTTTGCCGATGTCGCGCGTCCGGGCAGCCTCGACAAGCTGGGAGTCGAAAGCGCCGATGCGATCGTGCTGACCATGGATGATCCGGTGCAGCAGCTTCGCATGACGCGCCAGTTGCGACAGAAATACCCGGACTTGCCGATCATCAGCCGGGCGCGCGATGCCGATCATGCCGCCGCTCTCTATCAGGCGGGGGCGAGCGACGCCGTGCCCGAAACGCTCGAAAGCTCGTTGCAACTGGCCGAAGCGGTGCTGATCGACCTTGGCGTCGCGATGGGACCGGTCATCGCGTCGATCCACGATGTCCGCGCAAAGATGCGGCACGACATCATGACGAAGGGCAAGCTGGATCAGGAACCGCGCATCCGTCGCACCCGCCAACCCGTTGCGGATAGCGACGGCTAGATTCTACCGCCCGCCTGCGGCGGCGGTTAGCGCCAATGGCTGACCTGCGGAGACCGCTCCCAACGCCGACACATCGGCCAGCGTCATGCCTTTAGGCAGGATCGCCAGCGACCACTGGCGGTCGGGCGTCAGATATTGGCGCGCCAGCCGCTGGATATCGGCAGGCGTCACGCCGCTGATGTCCTTTCCGATCGACAGGGCCGCTTGCGTCACCTTCGGATCGCGCGTCGCGCCTTCGAGCAGAAGCATCCAATAGGCATTGCCCGTCGTCGCCCGCGCGACCTGTTCAAAGATCGGACCGGCATTGCGCGCCAACTCATCGGCGCCCACCGGGTTCGCGACAAGGTCCGCCGCGATCTCGCGTGCCGTGGCATAGAAGCGGTCGATATCCTTCGGCGCGAGCAGGCTTCCGACGAGCAGATAGCCTCCGCTATTATCGAATCCGGTGGGCCAATGGCTGTCGACGATCGGACCGTAGCTTGCGCCCTGTTCGGCCCGTAGCCGGTCGAAAAGCCGGTCGTTGAAGATCGCAGCCAATATTTCCATCCCGCGCGCATCGCGCGAATTGGCGGTGCCTGCGCCCGTCGGCCACGCGGTTATCGCGGCGGCCTGCCCCTTGTCGCCCCGGTGATAAGCCACGTCGGGGGCGATATTATGCTCCGCAAAGGCGACCGCCTGCCCCGACGGCGGCGCAATCGGCTTGCGCGCGGGGAGCGCTCCGACGGTTTCGGACAAAATCTTCCGGTAATCGACCGACGAAAGATCGCCGAACAACTGCACCTCGATCGGCCCCGACGCCAGCCGCGGTTCCCAGAAAGCGCGGAAAGCGGCAGGCGTCAGGGCGCTGATCTCCGCCCTGTCGGGCGCGGTCCAGCGCGCGTCATTATTCGTCAGCCACCCCTTGAGGTTGCGATCGATCACCGCATTGGGCGTCGCGTCATTGAGGTCATAGCCCGTCAGATAGCCGACGCGGAGCCGTTCGACCGCGGTCGCGTCCCACCGGGGAAAGGCGAGCTTCGCGGCAATCAGCTTCATCTGGTCGGCCAGGTCGGCGGGCTTGCTTTCCGCAGAAAATTCAAAGGCATCGTCCTCGACCGAAAAATTCATCTGGATCTGCCGCCCGTTGGTGACCTGTTCGATTTCGCGCAGCCCCCACGGCCCGATGCCGCTGGCATTGAGCGCATAATCGCCGGTCCACAGCAGGTTCGGCGCGTCCGCCGCGACGCTGCGATTGCCGGTGCCGAAGCGAACGTTGACGCGAACCTTTCCCGGTTCGATCCGGTTATCCGAAATCAAAACCGTGACACCATTGGCGAACTCGAGCCGTTCGGCCATCAGGCCCGCCGTAGCGTTCGTCGACACGATCGTGCCCGGCTTGCCGATCGGCGGAAGCTGGCTCCAGTCGGCGGTCAGCGCAGCCAACCGGTCATCGCGTACCTTCGCGGGTGCGGCCAGCGCCGCGAGCAAAGCCCCCTCGCCGCCCGCGATGGGGGTCGGCGTCGTCAGCACGATGCGCGAAACCGGCGCGCTGAAAATCGCCTTGCTGATTTCGAGCATGACGTGCGGCGTGGCCGAAGCCCGGATCGCGGCGAACATGTCGACCTGGCCTTGCGGCGTCGATACGACCTCGTTTATGTCCACCGACCGGACCAGATCGTCCGCCAGCCGCGCGCCAGGTTCGTTGCGCGCATTTTCCAGCTCCTTGCGCAGTGCGACTTCGATCTCGTTCGCCTCGCGATCGATATCGGCCTGCGAAGGCGCCGTCGTCACCGCATCGGCGATGACGCCGCGAACGTCCGCCAGCGCGACTTTCCAATCGCCGATCGGCGAGATCACGGCGGAGGTCACATCGGCGCTGCGGCTGATATATTCCTGCGAAACACCCGCGAGCAAGTAGCTGCCGCCCTCGCGCGCCCGGTTTTCAAGGCGCCGGTTGACGAGCGCCTGCGCCAGATATTCCAGATAGAGCCGCCGGGTATTTTCGATCGTATCGACGCGCTTTTTCCATGGACGGATCATGGCGAGCGTGATCGACACCGGTTGGTTGGGTTCCACGATGACCGTCGCCACCCGCGCCTTGGGGTCGGGTTTGCCGAAATCCGGCTGTTGCGGCGCGGGACCATCGGCTTTCCAGTCGCCATAATATTTCGCCACGAGCCGCTCGAATTCGGCGGGATCGCCATCGCCCGAGATAACGACGACGGCGCGGTCCGGACGATACCAGCGATCGTGAAATGCCTTCACCGTATCGGCCCGCGCCGCCGCGAGCGATTCATTCGTCCCGATCGGCGAACGATCGCCGAGCAGCTGGCCGGCGAACAGATGCGCCGTCGTGCGGTCACCGATACGTTTTTGCGGACCATCGGATTCGCGCAGTTCGGACATCACGACCCCGCGTTCGGCAGTCACCGCGGCTTCGGAAATGCGCGGTTCGCGCACCATGCCCGCCAGCAATTTCATGCTCTCGTCGAGGTTCGCAGGCGTAACGCTGGGCAGGTCGAGCTGATAGACTGTCTGCGTCGGAGTCGTCTGTGCGTTCGAATCGCTGCCGAACGTCACGCCGAAACGTTGCCAGATGCGCTTCGCTTCGCCGTCGGGAATATGGACCGAGCCGCGAAAGGTCAGATGCTCGAGAAGATGCGCATAGCCGCGTTCCCGATCGGTTTCGAACATCGAGCCGACGTCCATCCGCACACGGATCGACACCTGACCCGGCGGAACACCATTGTTTCGCACGGCATAGCGGACGCCGTTCGGCAACACGCCGAATTTCCACGCCTTGTCGCGCGGAATGTCGCTGCCGGCATAGAGCCAGTCGCCATTTCGGGCGTCGCTTTGCGCGGCAGGCGGCGCGCTGTCCTGCGCCTGGCTCGCAACGGCCGCGAGCGAGAAAATCGCAGCCGCTCCGGCAAAAAGAAGGGATCGGGCGGGACGAAACGACGCGCATGCGGGGAGATGAAACATGGCTCATCTTATCGCGTTCGAACCTTGCTGGCCACTGAACTGTCGCGCGGCGCTTGTCCTCGGCGCGACAGGCGCTTAGCCATACGCGATGGACAGCATAGCCGGATCCTCGCCCTCTTCCCCGCTCGCCGCACTGGTGCAGATGACGAGCGGAATCGATCCCGCCGCCAATCTGACAACCATCGACCGTGCGATGGCCGAGGCGGCGGCCGGCGGCGCGGCCATGGTGTTCCTGCCCGAAATGTCCCTGCTGCTCGACCGCGACCGCGCGCGCTCGGGCGCGCACATCACCCGCGAGGCCGACAGCCCCTGGCCTGCCGCGCTGCAAACGCTGGCGCAGAAGCATCGACTGTGGCTCCATTCGGGATCGATACCGCTGCTGGCGGACGACGGCGAACTGCGGGTCAACCGCAGCCATGTCATCGCCGCTGACGGCAGCATCCGTGCCCGTTACGACAAGATCCACATGTTCGACGTCACGCTGCCGTCGGGCGAGAACTGGCAGGAATCCGCCGCCTATGCCGGCGGAGCGTCGATCGACGTCGTCGAAACGCCGCTAGGGCGGCTCGGCCTCACCATCTGTTACGACCTGCGATTTCCAGAATTGTTCCGCGCGCTCGTCGAGCGTGGCGCGACCATCATCGCCGTTCCAGCCGCCTTTACTGTCTCGACGGGCGAGGCGCACTGGCATGTGCTCCTGCGCGCCCGTGCGATCGAGACCGGATGCCATATCGTCGCCGCGGCGCAGGCGGGGACCCACGCCGACGGACGGCAGACCTACGGCCACAGCCTTGCCGTCGATCCCTGGGGCAGCGTGCTTGCCGACGCAGGCGCCGTAACGGGCGACAGCGGCTACCATGTCCTCCTGGCGCCGGTTGATCCGGTCCCACGCGATCGTGCCCGTCAATCGATCCCGCTGGCCCGATCGCGCGCCGTCCGGAATATCGCGCTTTAGGATCAGGCCCGAAGCACATCGGACCGGGGCTTTGCGTCAATGCAAGCACAGGATGGTCATCGACGGGGCGAAGGGGCCAGACGCGCAAAAGGCCCCGAGCGTAGCTCGGAGCCCTTTGGTATCAGTCTCGATCAGCCGAAATTACGGGCTGGTCGGGGTGTCGTCGTTGTTGTCCGACGCGATGATGATGCCGCCGATGATGGCAGCGAGAGCGAGAACAGCGATGATCCAGCTGGTGCTGCCTTCGAGTTCGCTCTGGCCGTCAACAGTCGAAACTGCACTGGCTGCAGGAGCCGCCGACGCCGCCACGGGCGCCACAACCATCGAGGTCGCTGCGAGGGAGATCGCAGCCTTCTTAAGCAGGTTCATCTTATTCTCCGTCCACTGGATAGTCTTGTCGAATCACATCGGAGAATAATCCCCGATCTGCTTCTGCATCGCCCTCTTAGGCACAGCAGTTCGCAATTGCAACGACGTTTTGCCTAACATCGTAAATCTTAGCAATTTGCAAACAGACAAAAAAGTTGCGCGATCGAACCCATTTCAACCCCGCCGAACGCGGTCGAAAGACTCCCTCGTCACGGGGTATCCGAGATGCTCTGGGATGCAGAGCCACGACTGGCCGTCGCGCTCCTCGATCCAGGGCGTGATCAGATCGACCGGAAACCGCGAAGAATATTCGGAAAAGGACGAAAAATCGGCACTGAGGGCAAGGCGCTCGAGGTTGCGGCGGGTGGGAAAGATGACCGACACTTCGCCCCGATCGGCCATCGACAGCGTTTCTTTTGCGCTGGCCCAGAAGATATGGCTGTGTTCGGCTTCTTCCACCGTCAGCTCATGGCTGTGGGGGGGCGCCGCGATGGCATAGAAGCGCGTGTCGAATGTCCGCGCTTCCTTGAAATTCGGGCACCAGCGCGCAAAGGGCACGAGCGTTTCGATAGCGATTCGGTCGCCGCGCGCCGCGAGCAGATCGGACATCAACTCTCCTGCGAGCAGCGCGCGCCGAATGTCGGCGGCATCGTCTTCCTTCAGACCGGGCCAGCCGACGGCCAGCCCCGTTTCCTCCAGCGTCTCGCGCACCGCGGCAACACGCGCCGCTCCGTCGGCCTCGTCGAGATCGGGCGCGTGGCGGCGCGCCACCAGATAATCGTCGGGGTCGACGCGCCCCCCTGGAAAAACGACGGCCCCCGCGGCGAAGGCCATCGCGGCCGACCTTTTGACCATCAGGATTTCATCGGGGCCGCCACTATCCGACGGGCGCATGATGACGAGGGTCGCCGCGGGAACAGCCCCATCGGGCAAAACGGCAGGTGAAGCGGACGGCGGATCGGCGCGTGTCATAGGCCGGCGATAACCCTGCCGCGAAGCCTTGTCATCCCGGCATTGCCGGACGGCGCGGGCGGGTGCAAGATACAGCCAGGACTGGACGGGAGCAGGATATTGGGAATCATCGAGATTCTGGGCGTCGCCGGCAGCCTCAGTCTCCTTGCCGGGTGGCGGCTTTACCTCACGATACTGACGACGGGCACCGCGATGCATTTCGGCTGGCTGCCGCTTCCCGAACATCTAGCCGCGTTGCAGGTTCTGGCGAGCCCGTGGGTGCTCGGGGTTGCGGCGGTCGGCACGCTGGCGGAGTTTTTCGCCGACAAGGTCGCGTGGGTCGATTCGGCGTGGGACATGATCCACAGCATCGTCCGGCCGCTCGGCGGCGCTCTGCTCGCGCTCGCGCTGGTCGATTCATCCGACCCGGCCTGGCAGGTCATCACCTTCCTTCTCGGCGGCGGCGGCGCGTTGCTCAGTCACGGCGCAAAAGCAACGACGCGCGCGGTCGTCAATGTCAGCCCCGAACCGTTCAGCAATGCAGCAATATCGACCGGCGAAGACGTTGCGACCGGCGGCCTTCTCGCGCTTGCCATCGCCTACCCGCCGCTCGCGGTCGTCGTCGCGATATTGATGGCGATCGCCGCCGTCGTGGTCATCGTCGCGCTGCGCCGCCTGCTTCGCAACATCAAGGCGACATTGAAAGGTGCGCTGGGCGATGGCGCTGCCCTGCCGGACACCTCGCCGCCCGCGCCCGATCGCCCCGCGGCATAACCGACCAGGTCCTGCAGAAAGGTCAGGCGGGGAGCAACGCCTTGAGCGGTGTCTCGGTGTCTGCAAGTTGCTCGGCGGTCGCGCGCAGTCCTGCGGTGACGATCATGCGGCCCTGGACATAGTCCTTGGCCCTGTTGACGCAGTCGATCGCGATGACCTTGCCCGCCTTGAGGTAGACGACCGAGAAGTTGCGCGTCGCGGGATCGCCGCGCAGCACGGCCTGATCATGGCCGGTCGATAGCCCCGCGGTCTGGAGCTTCAGGTCATATTGGTTCGACCAGAACCAGGGAATCGCATGATAGGGCGCCTCGTCGCCGACGATGCCCTTCGCAACGACATTCGCCTGGTCATTGGCATTCTGCACCGATTCAAGCCTGATTTCAGCGCCCTCGGCAAACTCGTTGGCGTGCGCCGCGCAGTCGCCGATCGCATAGACGTCGGTCAGGCTGGTCTTGCACAATGGATCGACGCGCACGCCGTTGGCGCAATCGGCGCCCGCCGCGACCAACGGCTCGATCGCCGGAACGATTCCGATACCGACGATGACGAGATCGGCGGCGATCACCTCGCCGTCCGACAGGCGAACGCCGGTGACATGATCGTCGCCCTCGATCGCCTCGACGCAGACGCCGAGGCGGAGGTCGACGCCATGCTCGCGGTGCTCCCTTTCATAGAAGCGCGACAAATCCTCGCCCGCAACGCGCGCAAGCACGCGGTCCTGCGCTTCCAACAGCACGACCTTCTTGCCCGCCTTGGTCAGCACCGCCGCCGCCTCGAGTCCGATATAGCCGCCGCCGATCACGACGATCTGCTTTGCTGTCTCCGACGCCGCCTTCATTGCATCGGCATCGGCGCGGGTGCGCACGCCCTGCACGCCGGGCAGGTCGCCGCCGGGAACCGGCAACATGCGCGGCGCTCCGCCGGTCGCCCAGACCAGCTTGCCGTAGCCGATCGTCTCGCCGCCATCGGTGGTGACGATGTGCGCCGCGGGATCGACGCTGACGACGCGCCGACCCAGCAGCATCGCGACTTCGCGCTCGTCCCAATATTTGGCGGGGCGCAGCTGGATGCGCTCGAATTCCTTTTCGCCCGCAAAATATTCCTTCGACAAGGGCGGGCGCTCATAGGGCAGTTCTGGCTCTTCACCGATGATCGCAATGGTCCCGGTGAACTTTTGCGTACGCAGCATCACCGCCACCTGCGCACCGCCATGCCCCGCACCCACGATCACGACGTCGAACTGCATTGCCTTTGCCTCCTGCCTCGCCCGTCACGCGGCCCTTGCACGGGACCTCAGGCGAGGCAAGCGGGCGCTTGTTTGGCTGGTCGAAAGAAAAGTTTCGGATCGATGGCGAGGGTGATCCCGCCCGCCGTATCGGCAGCGTCTTGCCGAACAGATCCTCGAAGCGCGCCGACAGGTTGACGGGGATTGAAGGATATCCCGGTCCGCTGTGACGTCTGCGACAGGCGGGGGGCGGGGGGCGGGGGGCGGTCGGCTATCTCGACGCCCGCATGCCGCTGCAACGCGCCGATCCGTTTCGCGGCTTCGGCCAGTGTCTTTTCGGCCCGCTTCAGCCGGCCTCGCGTATCGAGGAGCAAGATGCCCAGGATGATGATCGCCAGAAAGGCGAAGAAATCGAACACCCGCATCCTTTCGCCCCCCCTTCCCCAGCAGGCGGGAGCGAAAAGATCGACGCCCTTATCGGTGGGCGGTCAGCGCCGTCAGAACCAGGCCTTGATGCCCATGACCAAGAATGTGCCCTCCGGATTCTCGCCCGCCAACCGAGCGAAGCCTGCGGTGTCGCCGACCTTGCGCGCCCATTCGACCCCCACATAGGGCGCGAATTCGCGGACGATCTCGTAGCGGAGCCGAAGGCCGAGTTCGATATCGGAAAGCCCCGAACCGATGCCGCTTTCGGGCACGTCCTGCCACGCGAAATTCGCCTCCACCCTCGGCTGCAGGATCAGCCTCTGCGTGATCCGCTGGTCGTAGCTGGCATCGACCCGGGCGAGCAGGTCGCCCTTGGTCGACAGGAACAGCGCACCCTCGACCTCGAACCAATAGGGCGCAAGCCCCTCGAAGCCGAGCGTCGCATAGCTGCGGTCGGGCCCGCGCCCGAAATCCTGGCGCACGCCCGCCTGCGCGTTGAAATAAGGCCCGATCGCACGGCTGTAGAGCGCCTGCACCTCGCCGTTTTCAACGCCTTCGCCGAACACCGTCTCGCCTTCGCTTTTCAATGTCAGCCGGTTGATGTCGCCGCCGTACCAGGCCTCGCCTTCCCAGCGGAAACCATCGCGGCCCTTGCGCGCCTGATATTCAGCGAGGTTCAGGCTGACGAAGCCAAGCTGCTGCGCGCCATTTTCCTTCATCATTTCGTGGCGCGAATGCTCCATCGCAGCCGCGGGGAAGATGCGATCGGCATACCATTCGGTCGGCGGCGGCGGCGCGGGGGCATCGCCCGGCGGCAGGTCGGTGCCGCTCTTCCCCGCAGTTTCGAAGATCGCCTCCATATCGTGTGCTGGAGCCGACATCGGCGTGCAATGCCCCATGCTGGCATGTTCGGGGGTGCAGGCCGGGGCATCGGCCTCGCGCTGTTGCGCGGAGTGCGAACCATGCGCCGAATGATCCATCGTCTGCGCCGCAGCGGGCACCGCGACGGCAAGCGACGCGATGCCCGCGAGGAACAGCGCGCGCCGGGTCATGCGGCGGCGCCCTTCGGGCGGACGCTGACGACGCGCATCATGCCGGCATGCATATGATAGAGGAGGTGACAGTGAAACGCCCAGTCGCCCAGCGCATCGGCGGTAAAGTCGAAGCTCGCCGTGCCGCCCGGCTGGACGAGCACCGTATGCTTGCGCGGCGAGCGATCGCCCTTCCCCGTCACCAGTTCGAAAAAATGGCCGTGCAGGTGGATGGGGTGACTCATCATGGAGTCGTTGATCAAATTGATCCGCACGCGCTCGCCCAGCGTGAAGGGGATGGGTTCGTGATGGTCGGACATCTTTACCCCGTCGAACGACCACATGAAGCGCTCCATGTTCCCCGTCAGATGGATGTCGATCGAGCGCGACGCGGCGCGCACGTCGGGATTGCGGTCGAGCGCGACAAGGTCGTGATAGGTCAACACCTTGTGCAGCGCATTTTTCAGCCCCTGCCCTGGCTCCCCCATGCGTTCGACCGGCATCGGCGATATCGTCTGGACGCCCGGATCGCGCTTTACCTGCGGCGCGACGCTGAAGTCGCGCATGCTGTGGTTCATGCCGCCCGAACCATGACCCATGGCGGCATGATCCGCCGCTGCGTCGTCGGCGGGCGGGAGGACGCAGTGGTCCATGGCCGCATGTTCGGGCGCGCACGACGCATCGCCGCCGCTCACCATCGCGCCCATTCCCATATCCTGCATCGTCGCGAGCGGACGTTCGCGGAGCGGCGGCACCTCGGCGACCAGGCCCGTACGCGGCGTCAGCGTCGCGCGCGCCATGCCCGAGCGGTCGTTCGCCTCGGCAACGATCGAATAGGCGCGATCCTCGACCGGGTTGACGATCACGTCATAGGTTTCGGCAACTGCGATCTGGAATTCGTCGATTTGGGTCGGCACGATGTTGAGACCGTCGGCCTGCACGACCGTCATGCGCAGCCCCGGGATACGAAGGTTGAAGATCGACATCGCCGAGGCGTTGATGACGCGCAATCGCACGCGCTCGCCAGGACGGAAGAGACCGGTCCAGTTGTCGCGCGGACCATGGCCGTTGACGAGGAAACTGTATGTCGAACCGCTGACGTCGGCGATGTCGGCCGGGTCCATCCGCATCGCACCCCACTCGATGCGATCCTTGAGCGGCTGGTCCTTGCCCGCTAGCAGCCCGCCGAGCGTCTGGCGTTGCCTGTTGAAATGGCCGGGATCGACCTTGAGCTTGCGGAAGATTTCCTCGGGCGACAGCCGGCTGTGATCCGACAGCAGGATGACATGCTCGCGGTCGTATCCGATCGGGTCGGCGTCCGCGGGGTCGATGACGATCGGCCCGTAATGACCGAGCTGTTCCTGCAACCCCGAATGGCTGTGGTACCAATAGGTCCCCGACTGGACGACGGGGAATTCATAGACGAAGGTCGATTTCGGCTTGATGCCTGGAAAACTGACCCCCGGCACGCCGTCCATGTGAAAGGGCAGGATCAACCCGTGCCAGTGGATCGAACTATCCTCGTCGAGGTCGTTGACCACGGTCAGGCGCGCGGTCTGTCCTTCCTTCAGCCGCACGAGCGGCGCCGGCACTGTGCCGTTGATCCCGATCGCGCGGCTGGCCTTGCCGTCGATCCGCACCGTCTGGCGCGCGATGCGCAGGGTGATGTCGCTCCCCGACACGGTCGGCAGTGTCGACGCGATGCCGGCCGATACCGGCTGCGCCCAAGCCGGGAACCACGGCGCGAGCGCCGCCGCCGCGCCGCCGCCCAACGCCCCGCCGACGAAACGGCGCCTGTCTATCTGCATGATCTTCCCGATTGTTTAGGATTGCTTGTCTCTCTTACGCAGCGCCACGGATCGCCCCTCGCCGCAATCGGATGTTTTGACCGCCGCCCGCTATTCTCCGGGCGAGGCGAGCAGCGACCGCAATTTGGCGCGCCCGCGGTACAGCCGCGTTTCGACCGTCTTTTCGCTGATGCGCAGCAATTCGGCCGCTTCCGACTGGCTGAGTTGCTCGACGCCGCGCAATATCAAAACCTCGCGCAGATTGCGCGGCAGCGCGGCCATCGCGGCGCGGACGCGTGCCAGTTGGGCACGGTCGGCCGCTTCCGCATCGGGCGCCGGCGCGTCGCTCGCCACATGCTGCGCGCTGTCGAGCGGCAGGGCACGCGCGAAAAAGGCGCGTACTGCGCGGCGCCGCGCCCAGTCGCGGCATTTATTGATCGCGATGCGCGAAATCCAGACACGAAAAGGCCGTTCGCGATCGTAGCGCGCGATCGCCGCGAAGGCGGCGACGAATGTTTCCTGCGTCAAATCCATCGCTTCGTCGGCGTCGGCGACATGCGCGCTGATCAGGCGAAACACCGGCGCCTTGTGGCGCGCCAGCAGCGCACGATAGGCATGCTCCGCTCCGCCCCCGGCAAGCGCGGCGAGTTCGCCGTCGCTACATTGCGAAAGATCGCGTCTCACCGCGCGTCGGCGGTGAGCGCCCCGGCCACGACCTTGTCGAAATCCGCAGCCTGATCGCGATCGAGTATGTCGCGCATCGCGAACAGGTGCTGGAGCGTTTCCTTCTGCATGTCGCCCATGACCTTGTGCATATGGTCGATCGCCACAGTGACCCGCGGACCATAGCCATGCTCGGCCTCGATTGCCCGGGCAAGCTCGATATTGGCCGCACGCATCTCACGCTCCAGCACCTCGCGCCGCGCCTTGAATCGCGCCTCGACAGGATCGAGCTTGCGCTGCTGTCCGGGCGAAAGTTCCAATTCCTTGTGCAGCAGCGCGTGCAATTCGGTCTCGTTCGCGCGTGGCGCATCGACCAGCGCGCGGCCGAGGAACACGCCGGCGAGCGCCGCCAGAAAAGCGATCAGGCCCACCACGAGCAAGCGTCGCAGCGACATCATGAATGCGAATCCAGTGGGGTTGCGGGCGCGAGCGGGGTCATCGGGCTGGCCGCGACGGCCGCCGTGGAAAAACTGCTCCCCGCGACAACACCGCCGCCCAGCGAAACAAACGCCGCAACCGCCATCATGCGATTGAGCAGCGCGGCCTCGCGCCGCCGCGCCGCGAGCGCATCCAGGACGCGGTCGTCGAGCGCGTCGAGCGCGGCCGGCGTCGCCGCACCCGCCAGGATTCGCAATTCGTCGTCCATCGGCTTCGCCATTCCTTCCAGACCCGGATACGCACGCCGCTGCGTTATCCCTCAACCTACGCTGCGGCCCGCTGCGCAATAGCGCGAACCCACATCCGGTGGGAATATCTTGTCGACGAGGCGCCGACGGAGGGAGCTTGGGACATTAGCGTCCTGCCATCCGGTCGGTATCGGCGATGGCGCGCGCGAAATCCTGGGGCGCTTCCTGCGGCAGTGAATGCAGGCTGTCCGGACGCCCCCAGTCGCACTCCCCGACGCATCCCCGGCTGCACGGGATAAAAATCGGTGGCGAAGTGGCTCGCGGTCAACCCAGCGCGCCCTCGGGCACCTCGACCCGTTCCGCATGGCTTCGGGGGGGCGTAGCCCCAGGCGACACGGTCGCCTATTGCAAAGTCCGTAACGCCCTCGCCGACCGCGACCACCCGGCCCGCCCCTTCGGCCCCGATCACCTTGGGGCCTGGAACGTCGGTCCACGCCATGCCCCGGCCCACGCCGATATCCATGAAATGACGCCGGCCGCCCCGACCGCGACGATCAAAATGAATGTTCAACAGAAAAAGATGGGAGCGGCCAGCACTTCGCGACCGATCGGGATCGAGGTTGGCCGGAGCGGCAATCTTCGCGCTCCGGCCAGGCCCTTATCCGCGAATGAAGGCGAGCATGTCCGCGTTGATCTCGTCGGCGTTGGTCGCCGCCATCCCGTGCGGATAGCCGTCATAGGTTTTGAGCACGCCCTTCGCGAGCAGCTTCGCCGACAAGGGCGCCGAGTCCGCATAGGGGACGACCTGATCGTCGGTGCCGTGCATGACCAGCGTCGGCACCTGGATTTTTTTCAGATCGTCGGTGAAGTCGGTTTCCGAAAAGGCCCTGATGCAGTCATAATGCGCCTTGGCGCTGCCCACCATGCCCTGGCGCCACCAATTCTGGATCAGGCCCTTGCTGATCTTCGCGCCGTCGCGGTTGAAGCCGTAAAAGGGCCCCGAGGCGATATCGAGATAGAATTGCGAGCGATCGGCCGCGAGCGCCTGGCGAAAACCGTCGAATACCTCAATCGGCAGGCCGCCGGGGTTGCTCGACTTCTTGACCATCACCGGCGGGACAGCGCCGACCAGGACCAGTTTCGAGACCGTGCCCGGCTTGGCGCGCGCAACATAATGAGCCGCTTCACCGCCGCCGGTCGAATGGCCGATATGCACCGCATCCTTCAGACCCAGCTCGGCGACCAGCGCCGCAACGTCGGCGGCATAGGTGTCCATGTCGTTTCCGGTGTCGGTCTGGGTCGATCGGCCGTGTCCGCGCCGGTCGTGCGCGATCACGCGATAGCCCTGCGACAGGAAGAACAGCATTTGATTGTCCCATTCGTCGGCGGTCAGAGGCCAGCCGTGATGAAAAACGAGCGGCTGCGCGTCGCGCGGCCCCCAATCCTTGTAAAAAATCTGCACGCCGTCGGCTGCCGTAATGAAATTCATCGGATGGACTCCTTGGTTTGCGGAAGGGAAAGATACACCGAAACTTGCATCGGGCCAGGGCAGGACAGCCGCGATCGCCGTGCCGCCCCCGACAACGACAAACGACCGACGATCGATCATGAATTCTTCCAATATCGTCATCTTCGATCCCCTGACTGGATAGTGCGGAAACATGTCCGTGCCCGACCCGACAATCCGAACGAACCCCTATTGCCCCTCCGCAACATTTTTGTGCACCATGCAAAGGACCGGCCGGACCTATCCCATGGTCGAACAGCGACGGCGGGATTTCGGGAGTCCGGCGATCCGCGAACGATTTTCGCCGCCGCCTCGACCCGGCGTTCAGGCCGGGCGCGTCCGCGCCGGCAGCAAGCTGCCCTCGATACCGCCGGGCCAGGGTGTCACCGTCTCCCCCGCGACCTGCCATGCCCCTTCGTCATTCCGCAGCCGAAGCTCGTACATCGCAGGTGGCAAATCCGGGCTCATCCGGCGATAGAGTATTGCGGTGGCATGATTGCCCTGCTGTTCGATATGCAGGACGCGGTGCTCGGTCGACAACGGCCGTTCGCCGGCGTCGCGGCGGGATCGAAACTCGGCGAAGGAATCCGCGCGGCTGACGCGCCGCACCTCGCCGTCGCCGCCGAGCACAAGAAAGCTCTGGTCGGCGGTGTAGAGCGGCTCCATTCCATCGACGTCATAGGCGCTGCCAATATGGACGATGTCGTGGATCAGCGTTTCGATCGCGGGATCGATGGGGGATTGGGTCATGATTTTTCCTTCCGGTGGAGACGGCCGATCAAAGCAGCGCCATGCCACCGTCGACGCGAAGATTGATGCCGGTCACGAAGCTGCTCGCGTCCGAGGCGAGGAAGAGCGCGGCTTGCGCCAGTTCCTGGGGGCGGCCAAAGCGTCCCAGCGGGATGGCGCCCGCCATCATCGCTTCGAAACCCTCGCGGTCTTCCGGGGGCACGCCGAGTTTTTCGATGATCGCGGTATCCGTCGGACCGGGGCTCAGCATATTGACGCGGATGCCGCGGCTCTTGAACTCGAGCGGCCAGGCACGGGCGAACGCGCCGATCGCAGCCTTCGTCCCGGCATAGACGGGATGCCCGTCGAGCACCTTGTCGCTCGCGAGCGAACCGACACAGATGATCGAGCTGCCGTCGCGCAGCACCGGCGCCATGCTTTGCACGCCGAAAAATGTGCCGCGCGCGTTGATTGCGAACTGCTGGTCATATTCGGCTTCGGACACATTCTGCGAGTCCGTGATCGTGATGACGCCGGCGTTCGCGACATAGATGTCGGCCCCGTCGAAGCGTTTGCCGACGAAGGCGGCAAGTTCGCGGTGGTGGGCGGGATCGGCGGAATCGCCCCGGATGCCGACGGCACCGGCGCCGATTTCCCGCACGGCGTCGTCTATAACCTGCTCGCGTCGGCCGGTGATCACGACCTGCGCGCCTTCTTCGGCAAAAAGCTTCGCGGTGGCGAGGCCGATACCGCTGTTGCCGCCGGTAATCACGGCCACCTTTCCTTTGAGACGGGACATCGTCATTTCCTTTCATTGTGGGTCGCCGCGATGTGGCTATTCCTCGGCGGCCAATAAGGGTGGACAACAGCACATCATTTTTGCCAAAAACTATCGAATGAAGGGTTTGGAACAGGCCACCGGGCTTCTGGCCTTCGTCCGCACCGTCGAGGCGGGTTCGTTCAGTGCCGCCGCCCGGCTGGCCGGCTCGACCCCCTCGGCGGTGTCGAAAAGCGTCGAGCGGCTCGAGCGCCAGCTCGGCATCAAGCTTTTTCTGAGGTCGACGCGCTCGCTGTCGATGACTGCCGACGGCGCGGCCTATTATGAGCGTATCGCGCCCTTGCTCCAGGCGCTGGACGACGCCGACGAAGTCCTCCGCGACGCGAGCAACGCGCGCGGCCGCCTGCGCGTCAGCCTGCCCGGGATTTTGGGTCCGATCCTCGTCGATGCGCTGACGCGGGACTTTGTCGCGCTATATCCCGACATAGCCCTGGAGATCAGCATTACCGACCGGCACGTCGATCTGGTTCGAGAGGGCTATGACGTCGCGCTGCGCGCCGGCGAGGCGACGCCGCCCGACTGGATCACCCGGCCGCTCGGCAAGCTGTCACTCACGCTCGTGGCATCGCCCGCCTATGTCGAGCGCGCCGGGGATCCCGCTTCGCTGGACGACCTCGCGAAGGCATCGCATATCCGCTATCTGCTCGGTTCGCGCGCTTTCCCGATCGTCTTTTCCGACGGGACCAGGCTGGAGACCAAAGGCGCGCTCGATACCGATTCGGGACAGGCGATGCGGATCGCGGCACTGAACGGCGTCGGCATCGCACAATTGCTGCGGGTCGCAGTGGCCGACGATCTCGCCGCAGGGCGGCTGATCGACATATGGCCCGCGATGCGGCTCGCGCCCGTTCCGGTGCAGGCGCTCCACGCGTTCGGCCGGTTTCCGCCGCTGCGCGTCCGCCTGTTCAACGACTTCATCGCGGCGGCGCTGGCGCAGCATTTGACAAGGCACTGACATCGAATGCCGCCCGCTCGAAAAGTCGCCCGGCCAAGTATTTTCGCGATTTAGGAGAAGATGGTGGCACTCAGGACTCGAACCTGTGGCCCCATCGTTACGAATGATGTGCTCTACCAACTGAGCTAAAGCGGCAACGAGGCGCGCCGCTAACCGCGCGGCTTTGCGAAAACAAGCGCCATTACGCAAGAAACGCCATGGCGATGCAGACTGCCCCGCCGCCCGCCCTCGACGGTCCGGTTTCATGGACAGCATGGAACGTCCGCACCCGTCTCGTCGGGGTGCGATGCGGCATCCCCGGTCGGCGACATGCACCCAGCGGCCCCGTGGACCTCCGGCGTATCCCAAAAATCATATTTCGAGAATTTTTCCGATCGCGGGATGCTCGAAGGGTCCGTGGTGCCCGAAGAGGACTCGAAAATAGCCTACAAGACCAAGAAAACTGCCACTTTTTACCCCCTTCTGTTCGAAGGATACCCTCTCCGATACCCTAGGACTTTTTGCAGGGGAGGTTCGAGTCCCAAAAGCTCGGTTCGCAGACTTCGGACTGCCGATTCGGGACGTCATGCCGTGGCAAACCGATCGGGACAGGCAATCGCGAGGATGACCCTCGCCTAGCCCGCTGCTTCACTTTCCATTACGCCTGCCCAGCAGGATTCTACTTAGGGAAACTGGCTCACCCTCAGATCAGCCGAGTTCGGCAAACGCCGTGTCCAATCTCGGCATTCGAGCGGCAATCGCATTTCGAATGCTGTCGTGAATGTCGTCAGTGAAATCATCGGGCATTGCACGGCGAGCGACGTCGGCTGCGGCTGTCGCCTTTTCGCCGATTTCGACAAGGACCTGCCTGACGGCCGTAGGACCTAGGCCGGCGGCTTTGGCTGTCTGCACAAAGTGTCGGCCGAGTATCTCGCTCATGCGATAATGACGGCTGTTGCCGGCTGACATGGCGAGCCGAAAGCTTTTCTGGCCAAGTTGCCCGCGATCGACAGCAGTCTGCACGGAAAGCACGTCATAAAATGGGGTGAGTTGGAATCCGCCGCCTGGGCGCAGGGAAAGGCTGAAGTTCTTCGCATGTCCGTCGGTCGCGCCGATCAACCAGAAGACGATCTGTGCGGTCAGGAACGCCTTCTGATCCGCCAATGGATCGTCACTGGCAGCGAGAAGGCGGATGATGTCGGCCGCACTTGGCCCGCCCTCGCTCTGATATTTCTGCGTCGAAGGCACACCGAGCGCCTGGCAACAGTCCTCCTGCGGTACGCGTAGCAATCTGCCATCGGAAAGCCATTGTCGGTCGAAACGTTCGACCACGAGGACGCGGCGCTCGCCGAAGGTAGCGATTTCGGTGCGCGCGACGGACAACCCGAAAGCGCCGAGCAGGGCGAGGCAATAATGCTCATTGTCGACACTCCCGGTCATGTCGATCATGCCGGTCGAAGTCGGGATCGTACCGAGTTGAGGCTTGAAGATATGGGTCGTCGGCGTCGTGCCGACCGGCCGCAACCACTTGCCGTCGTGTCGCAGGAGCGCGGTCTTTTCTTGGGCGCCGGCGATCGAAATTCTGAACCCTGCGTCCGGATCGATCCCGAGCGGTGCACCCTTGAGGTCGCCGAGAAGCCTGCCGATATCCTCGTCGTCGAGCGGTTCGCCGTCTATTCCACCGCCTGCATCAACGGCCTCGCCATCGGGGAGGAATTGCATGGCGCCGACGCAATCCCGACCAATTCTGGCCAGCAGGCTATAAGGATCCGTGCCTTCTGCTCCGGTTCGTTCAGCGACACGGCGGCGTATTTCAGCGCTGTCCGGCAGAAGATTGTCAAACACGGCAATGACCAGCGCTCCTCGGTAGGCGGCCCGACGCAGAGGCAGCGATAACGATACTGCAAAAGCGTGCGGCCAATCGAGCCAGCTTTGGTCGTACTGAAAGGAGACCGCGCCGCTCGGTTCCTTTTCGAGCCGGCCGACTAGGCGATTGTTGATCAGCACGTTCAGCGGCGCGTGGGTCTTGCGGCGCGCCATCTCAGAAAATCTCGCCGAGATCGGAACCGCCTTTACTGCGCGGCGCAAGTTTCAGGTCGAGATCGAGCGCCGCGATGATGCCGAACAGGGTTTCGAGCTTGGTCCCCGGGTGACCTCCTTCGATCCGCGAAACAGTTTTCTGCCCGGTCCCGACAAGGTCCGCCAGAGCCTGCTGAGTGAGTTTGCGGCTTATCCGTGCATTGTTAATGAGCGTGCCAAGCTGTTTGGGGGAGCGGACAAGTTGGGTCATAGGAAAGCCTTTCCAAGCATCCATACCCTATGAGGGATAAAATGACAATATGCCTTGAAGGGTATACATTCCAATTATTCCCCATGGGGTATAATCTCTGATTAGTCCCTAGAGGGTATGAAACAGCATCACTGAGTGAAGCTTGGATTCCGCCCACCCTGCACCTTCGGATACAAGTCCGCTCACTCCCAGCGCCTTGAATTATAGGCCTGAAATATATTAAAGATGCACTTCACGCATATAATCCAAGGAGCTGAACCACCGGAATATTGCACATAGGAGACCTCGAGCTACCCGACACCCTACGGCCTCTCTTACTGGAGAAATTGGATTACCGATCGACGAATTCGATGCGGAATCAGGTTCGATTCGGACGTCGCCCAGCACCGTCACATTGGCATCAAAGATAATAGCGTGAGGGGTGGAAATCATGATCGTCATCGTCGCCGAAAATCCGATCGCTTTCGAAGCGTCTGGCGAGCCCATCTGCCGACAAGGCCTCTTCGCGTGCCGCGAGCCGCGCGTCGGCGAATTCTACAAACGCGCCGACTCGGCCTTCTGACTCGCCTCCAAGCTGGGAACGCAATGTCGAGACGAGGCCGCGCAGGCGCTCGAGCGCCGCAAGCTCCTCCAAAACCTTGCCCAGTTCGCTCACCCGGCGCTTCTGAATATGCTCGGCGCGCGCCGCCCGCTCCCGATTTCGCTGCTCCTCATCCCGGCGCCGCGCTTCTTCGTCGCGCCGGAGCCTGTCGGCTTTCATCGCCGCAGCATAGACCGCGACCCCCACAGCAATATCGCCGGCGATCAATTCCAGGCGCTGGACCTTGGCGTCGCGAAACGACCGTCGCGGGCTGGCGTCCCAGAAATAATGCTGATCGAGTTCGAACGAGAGCTGCCCGGTGGGATGATAATCCCACTCAGGAAAGCGCGGTGCGAATTCGAAACCATAGTCGTCATCGTCATCCCAGCCGCGGGGCGTTCTGCGCTTAGCCCAGTATCGCTCTTGCTTCTTCTGCCACGCATCGTGCTCCTTCTGCTCTTTCTCGGTAAGCACATGTTTCTCGCGCCGCGTGAGTTCGGTCACCGCAAAGCCGATGGCCTCGCCGTCGCAGAGGAAGGCCGCTCCCTTCTCTGCCGCCTTGAGCGTAATGCCGAGCGCCGCCGCAGCGGCGACGATCCGGTTGAGTATCAGTTCGAACCGGTCAATCGATCCCGTGTCGATCAACGTATGAATGATACCGCTGCCGCGCGCCGCGACGAGGATGGAATCGGCTCCGGGTTTCGCCTTTCGAAGCTTCGCAGCGGTGGCCGTGACGATCCGATGTGCGGGCACCACGGCCTCGCTATCAATCCCCGATGCCGCGATGCGCGCCTGCTCGCGGACGGCGGACATGGCTTCCGACTCTTTGCGCAGCTCGCCGCTCATGATGCTGATCTTTGCAGCGGCTCCCTCCTTTGCCGGCGGCAGGGGCGTCTGCTCGACCGGCTTCCCCGCGTGTTTCTTCGCCCACCACCCGAGCGGAGGCTTGGGAATATCGTGCTTCTTGCAGATCTTGTGCAGCGCTACGTCCGAAAGGAAGAATTGCTTGGCGAGCTGCGTCATCGGTTTCGACCAGACGAGGTCGTAGAATTCCTGTCGGCTGAAGGATTGCGACATCGCGCGCGGCTCCGGATGGATTGGGGGGAAGAGTCTCTGGGGCGGCCGATATCCCCCCGATCGACGCCAAGAATCAAACCCTTTCGGCTTGAGAAGCGAGGGTCTCGCCGCCCGAAAACAATTGCCACACGATGCTTGTCATCGCACGGCGGCGCTGCTAGTGGCGCCCCTCGTTGCCGCTTTAGCTCAGTTGGTAGAGCACATCATTCGTAATGATGGGGTCACAGGTTCGAGTCCTGTAAGCGGCACCATCGAACTCCTTGAAATTACACGATTTTATCAGTCTGTTTGGCACGGGCTGCGAACTCTTGCTCGCGTTAGTCAGGGAGCGCAGCATCCGACCATCGTCAACCAACAGTTGAGGTGATGTCGATGTTGACCGTCAGCCAGATCCAGTCGCTCCGCCCGCGCCCAAAGCCGTACAAGGTCTATGACGGGAATGGGCTATTCCTGCTGATCCAGCCCAATGGTTCGCGCCTATGGCGCTTCCGATACCGGCTTTACGGTCGGGAGCAGAGGCTGTAGTTCGGCAAATATCCGAACGTCGGACTAAGAGCGGCCCGGGCAAAATGCTTCGATGTCCGTGACCAGCTCGCGGCCGGGATCGATCCCGCCGTCGCGAGGAGAAACCGGAACCTCGAAGCCATCGCGGCCTGCAAGGCGACATTTCGCGCCGTCGCGGACGAGTATATCGCCAAGATGGAGGCAGAAGGAAAAGCGCCGGCCACCCTTGCCAAGCTCCGCTGGTTTCGCGATCTGCTCGACCCGCAGATCGGTGACATGCCGATCGGCGGTGTATCACCGCACGACCTGCTCTTGGCGCTCAAGGCGATTGAGTGCCGCGGCCACCATGAGACCGCTATCCGGACGCGGGGCTTTGCCGGACGCATCTTCCGTTACGCGATCGCGACCCTCCGCGCGGAGCATAATCATGCCGAGGTGCTCCGCGGCGCATTACTTGTCCCGAAGGTGACCCACCGCGCCGCAATCCTCGATCCGCGGCACATTGGCGAACTGCTCAGGGCGATCGACCGATATGCCGGACGGGAAGAAACGCGGATCGCGCTGCAGCTGGCGCCGCATGTTTTCCTGCGGCCGGGGGAACTGCGCACCGCCGAATGGAACGACATCGATTTCGAGGAGGCGGTCTGGACCATACCGGCGGCCCGGACGAAGATGCGACGACCACATGCCGTGCCCCTGTCGAAACAGGCACTCGCCCTTCTCACTCGATTGCGGGCGATCGGCAATCAGGGACGCTTCCTTTTCCCTGCCCTGCACAATTGGCAGCAGCCGATCTGCGAGAATAATCTCAACAACGCGCTGCGCAGGCTCGGCTACGAAGGCGACGAGATGACCGCCCACGGGTTCCGCGCGATGGCGAGCACGTTGCTCAACGAATCGGGCCTCTGGCAGGCGGATGCCATCGAGCGGGCGATGGCGCATTGCGATCCCGACCCGGTCCGCGCTGCCTATAATCGTGCAAGCTATTGGGACGAGCGGGTGCGAATGGCGCAATGGTGGTCCGACCATCTCGACGGACTGCGCGAAATCGGGAATGTCATCCATGTCGATTTTTGTCGGAGACGACTGGCGAAACCTCCATCCGGTCAGGACTATTAGTGCTTTTCAAACAGTCGTTTCAGGCTGTCATACCGGATGAAGGTCGAGCGCCCCACCTTGACCGTCTCGATCTCGCCGGCGGCGATAAGCTCATAGATTGTCGAGCGGCCGATGCCGGTGAGCTTTACCGCTACCGCGATCCGGACGCAGATCGGCTCGAGCGCAGGTGCGTCGATGGCTGTTCCGCAATGAGGACCGGAAGACGCGGGCGCGTGAGGCCTGCCCGCGCTCATCTCGATCTGCCGCGGGCAAAGGCGCGGTCGCTGGCGAGGAAGGATTCGAGCATGGCGGTGACCAGGTCGCTCACTGGTTCCTCCTTGCCGTAAGCCTCGCGGTATGCAGCCGCATAGTCGACGAGCGCCGCATGGAGTTCGGGCATGACGCTGATCGTCAGTCGGACGGGGGTCCGGTCAGGAAGCCGGGGAAGCTTCAGTTCAGCCATCGACCGTCTCCCCGCCCCGCCATGGCGCCAGCACCATGTCCTTGTGGACGACGATACGCAGCGGCCAGCCGGGCCGAATCCGCAAGGTCGGCTGAACACCGAGCGAGTGCCCGACGATCTGGTCACCCGCCCGCGCCCCATTCTGCTGCGCGGCTTCGCGAAGCGCGCGCACGAGATCGCTCTCGGCACTTCCAAGCCCGATCTCGGTTCCCACCCCGAGCAGCGTGGAAAGCGCGACGCCCTTGAGCAGTTGCCAGCTGTGGCGGTCGATGCGGTCCGATAAACCGGCATAGCCCTGCGTATCCGTCGCCGGCACATTGTCGATCTGGATCGAGGCGCCGTCGGGAAGGATGATGCGCTGCCAGACAACCAGCGCGCGGCTTTGCCCGAAGGCCACGACGCTGTCATAGCGCCCGATCAGGCGCGACCCTTGCGGAATCAGCAGCGTCCGTCCCGTCACGCTGTCATAGGCATTCTCGGTAACCTGCGCAGTCACAAGCCCGGGCAAGTCGGAGTCGAGGCCGGTGATCAGGCTCGCGGCGATGATGCTCCCAGCGCTCAGCATATAGGGCGAGACCGCGCCCGTCAGCCGGTGCGGGCTGACGTCCCCCTCGCGATTCGCCCGGCCGACGCGATCGTCCTTGCGCAGCTGCCCGCCCGGATCGCGGTCGGCAGCGGCCGACACCGCGAGCGATCCGGACTCCTGTCCGAAAGAGGATGGTGTCGCAGGAGCCGGTCCGGATGAGAGGGGGGACCGGGCCCGGGCTCCCGCGACGGGGCGGCGCTAGCCGGGGAGCTGGGGCTGACGCCGCCCCAGGCTCATTGCTTCGGCGTGTAGGCTTTCCCGTCGCCGAGGAAGCGCGTCGTCCGCTCGCCGCCCAAACCGTACCGGGTGCAGCGCTCCGGTTTATCGGGAGCGAACAGGCAGCCGCGGCATCGAGCGCGGAACTGGTGATGCGCCTGCACCATTTGTCGGCGAAGGAAGCGTTGGGACGGGTCTCGGCGCCGAGCGCCGACGACATCCTGTTCGCGGTCGACCGGCTGATGCCGCGCGCGGACACGCCGGAGCTCGAAGCGCTGGTCTTGATCGCAGCGCTGCAGGCTCGTCCGGACGAGCTTCGGCAAAGCCGACTGGCGGCGCTTTGGGCGCATGTCGATACGGATGATTACTGGAGCGCGATTACGCTGTTACCGGAAGCCGAGCAGGAGCGAGTTCTCGTCGATCTGATCACCGGCGCAGACACGCATCATGACCGCGTCTACCTGCTCGGTGCGTCGGGCGCTCATCGCCTCGATGCCGGAATCTATCGTACAATCATCGTGCACATAGAGGCGCTCTACCGGAAGGAGCCAGAGCTTGCGCACCAGATCGCGCTCGCGGTCGAGGGTATGTTATACGAAGTGATGCCGTCGGACGACCCCGGGCAGCAGTTGCTCCGGCTGGCCCTCGAAATCGCCGGCAGCGACAACGAAAAGGCCCGGCTCGCACTCCTTTATTACGCGGGCTCCGCGCAGGGCGACGTCGATGACGAAGGCGACCTCGAACGGCGAAAAGCGATTCTCGGCCGTCTCGTCGAGGCCGAAAATGGCGCCAATCTTGGCGTTCTTTTATGGAAACTCGCGGAGTCGGCGCGTGAGCGCCCCGATGCGGCCGGCCACGCGATACGGTTGTTCGAACGGCTCGGCGAAAGGCCGGTGCGCAAGGCGATGCGCGCAACGGACGGTCTCGGCTACATGGCCGATCTTCGCCGGCAGATCGACGAGGCGCTGGGCAAGCGGCGCAGAGCCGGGTCCACCAACGCGAGCGATCAGGCGGCGAGCCGGCAAGGGTCGGACCCCGAAGCGAACTAGAGACACGACATGGCTTGCCGTTCAAGGCAGCAAGGCGGAGAGCTGCGCGGCGACCGTTCGGTGGTCGGTGATATCGACGCTCGCCATATGGAGGAACCGCGCCGTCGACCCGACGCGATGACGACCGAGCGCGCCCGCTGCGCCATCGAGCGCGCCATGATGCGGATAAAGCAAGGTCAGCGCGCTGCAATCGTAGAGCTCGCCATAGGCCATCATCTGATAGACGTCGGATTGGGAGACCCCGCGCTTGGGGTCGTCGATCCGCGTCCCGATGCCCTTCCATTTGGTGTCGACGATGTGGACGATTTCGGCGCCGCGCTTGATGAGAATGTCGGGCCGAGTCTGGAAGGTTCGCCGGCCATCTTCGTCGGCTTCCAGACAATAGAGGCGCCCGCCTTGCAGGTGGACCGAGAGCTCGGAGCCGGCGAGCGCCCGGCGAAGCATGCGGCCGATGTATTCTTCGAAGAGCGTGTTCATTTCGAAGAGCAGCGAAAAGCCCGCCTGTTCGCCCATCGACGTGGTCTGGAAGCGCTCGCCGAGGAGGAGCCGCGCGAGCGCGATCAAATCTTTCCAGCGCGCATTGGTGCGGTCGAGACGGACATCGTCCCAGCGTAGCGCCTGCGGCGAAACGGGCGCGATATCGGCATATGCGAAGGCGAGCTCGACGAGCCGTCGCTGATTGTCCCCGCTCCGCGAGATCCGGCGCAACCGCTCGATCGCAGCGCGCATGATCCGATTGAGCGCGATATCGGGGGAGAGCTCGTCGAAGCGGCAGGCGAGCCGCGACGGATTTGCTGCGAGCCGCGTGAACTGACGACGCACGTCGAGGCGGCCGCGCAGCGTCGCGAGCTCCTCCTCGCGCTCGATATAGTGGCGCGGCATGCCCTGGCGGAGCGCATCGATCAGCTTAAGGCTGAAGAGCCGGATCAGGATTTCGAGGAGACTATCCTTTTGCCAGCCGAGCTCGGCGAAGGCGCCGCCGTCGATGTCGAGATCCATCACGACCGCGAGCAGATGGACGAGCGTCCTGCGGATCAGACCGTGCGCCGCCTCGTCGCCCTCCGCGTCGACATCGATCTTGGGCAATATCTCAAGCACGCAATTGTTCGCCGCCACGATGCCGACGACCTGTTGCGCGCGGAGCGCACTACGACCATGAGCAAGAATGCGCCCACCGCTTTCGCCGCCGAGCGGGGACTTGCGCGCCGCCGCGACGAGACGGTCCGCCGCCCAGGCGGGAATTTGCTTCGTCTCGTCGTCGCCATAGGCGATCGACTGCCATTCGAGGAGCGTGCGGCGGATCACGCGAGGCCGGAATAGGCGTCGGGCGCGAAGGTTTCGCGCACCGACCAGCGCCAGCGCGGCGGCATATCGCCATCCTCGTCGAGGCAGGCGGGGGCCTTGAGCTCGTGGCGCGACAGGAAGCGCTCGCCCTTCGGATCGCCGAGGATCGCGGCGACTTTGGTCCAGTCCTCGTAGAAATATTCCGTGAGCAGCGGGATCACGCGCCCGCGCATGCGCTCGTCGACATCGGCGCGCGAGCGGCAGCCGATGAAATAGGCATGACCGACCTGATGCTCGCGGTCGAACAGATATTCGATGCGCTCGTTGAGGATGCGGAGCAGCCGCGGCAGGTCGACCCCGCTCGCCAGAGCGGCTTCGGAAAGAACCGCAGGGTCTGGCATCATCTCCAGAAAATCGAAGCGCCGCCGGAGCGCCGTATCGAGCAGCGCGATCGAACGGTCGGCGGTGTTCATCGTGCCGACGATATGGAGGTTCGACGGCACGCCGAACTCGTCTTCCGAGTAAGGCAGGCGGACCTTGAGCTCGTTCGGCTGGCCGAGCCTTTTATCCGGTTCGAGCAGCGTGATGAGTTCGCCGAAAACCTTGGAGATATTGGCGCGGTTGATCTCGTCGATGACGAGCACGAACTGGTCGGGGGTACCGGTAGCCGCAGCGTCAGATTGCTGGCTGTTGAGATAGCGTTCGAGCGCCGGGATATCGAGGTCGGCTTTGGTCAGCAGATAGACGCTGCGCATGCTGAACTTGCGCCGGTAGATTTCGCTGACGGGCACGCCTTCGCGGTCGGTCCACAGCCATTTGACCTTCCGGCGGTGGGCGTAGCTGCCTTCGGGGCGCGGGCGATATTCATAATCTCCCTCGACGACGCCGATCGCACGAAAGAGGCTGTTGCCTTTCGAGACGATGATGAGATCGTCTTTGCGCATCCAGTTGCGGAAGATGAAGGGCATCTGGACGCGGCCCGACAGCGGGGACAGCTCTTCGTCGCTGTCGCCGCGTTCGCGCCGCGCGGCCATAATCGCCTCGCGTGCGGCATATTTCTCGTCGCTCCAGTCGATGTCGCCGAAGCCGAGCAGCGTATGGCCTTCGGTGATCGCCTCCTCGAACAAATGGGCGTCTTCGGGATTGGCGGCCTCGCCGATCGACATTTTGAAGACCTGCCGCTCGCCGACGCGGACGGCGTCGGGGCCGCGCGACGACCCCAGGCTGGTTTCGGCGCGGCGTGCGATGCGGCGGAAGATGCCAGGAAAGGTTTCGAGGCGAAAGCCCCCCGCCCCGCCGCTTTCATCGCCATCCGCACCGGTGACGGGCTGTTTGCCTTCGACGAAATCCTCGTAGCTCATCGACTGGTGGAAGGTGACGAACTCGATCCGCTTGGCTTCGCTCAGACGCCGATAGCTTGCCATGAGCTCGGACCGATCGGCAGGGACGGGCTCGCCGCAAAGCCGCACCGCCTCGACTGCGGTCCGGAAGGTTTTGCCGGTCCCCGGCGGCCCGTAGAGGATGAGATTGGTCGGCCGATGCTCGGTTTCCGGATCGTCGATCATCATATCGGCTACATCCTCCACGCCGGTCTCCTTGCCGATGATCTCGAAGCCGAGCCGCTTCAATATGCTGTTCGCCGCCTGCTCGCCGTAGCCGCCGTGGAATTCTTTCGCGCTCTTCGAGCGGCCGCCAGGCATGAAGCCGTAGGCCGCGCCGACGGTCGCCTTGGCGGGAAGCGGCCTACCGCCGGGCACGCGCCGGGTCCAGTAATCGCGCGGCTTGCCGAAGCCATACTTGACGAGGAAGGCGTCGAGCCCGATCGCCTCGCATTCGCTCATCGCCGCCTCGACCGCTTCGCGTGTGAGATCGTCGTTCGCCATTTCCTCATCCTCCGACATGGCCACCCAGATGAAGCCTTGAACATCCATCAGCGATTCGGGGGACCAGCCCCAATCCTCGAGCGTTTCGCGCATTCGGGACACAAGCCCCTGAAACTCTTCGAAATCGGCGAGCTCGAAGCGCGGCGCGGTGAACAGACGCCGGCCAAGAAGTAGCTTGCCGAGACGGTCGAAGGTGCGCGCCTTGAACCAGCAGCCATCGTGCGGGTTAGTGGTGCCGAACACCGAGAGGGCGATGTTCAGAATTTCACCGCGTTTCAAGGTCTCGACGCCGAGAGCTTGCAAGGCTTCGAGCTCGCGCGCGCAGCCTTCGAGTTCGGCGAGCGCGTCGCCATCGAGCCGCGCAAGGCGCGCGACCGTTTCGTAGAAGCCGCGCTGGACATCGGCACCAGCGTTGCCGATAGCGCTCTGCGTCCGCCAGCCGAGCGGCAGGCCCTGGCGCGTGGTCATGAGCAGCGACTTGTATACGCCGCGCCCGCGTTCCTCGGCGGAAGCGTCGGGATCGGCCGAGGCGATCAGGAAGCTGCCGCGCGCCGCGCGCTTGTAGCCGGTTTCCTGCTCGTAGAAGCTGCCTTCCTCGTCGGAGAAGCGTTCGAAGTCGGGCATGCGCGCGAGAAAGTCGAAGCGCAGTTTCTCCATCCCCGCGGCGAAGCGCTCGGGCACCTCCTCGCCGTCGCGCCAGACGAGTGCGCGGCCATAGTCGGCGAGCCAGTTGCTGTAATTGGCAAGGCGGTTGTCGGGCTTGTCCGACTGCGGCATCAGGATACGAAAATCCTCGCCGCCTTCCGAAGCGTCGGCGCGGATCGCGCGAAGGCGCGCGCGGAGCGCCGCGAACCCGTCGGCGGCGAACGCCGCATCGAGATCGGGATGCGCGAAGCCGAGCCCGGCAAGATTGTCTTCGATCTTTCGCACGGCGCGAATGCGCGTGTCCTGCGCGGAGGTCGCAGTCGCGCCCTTCCAGTTCAGATAATCGCTGAACGCCTTCTCGTCCATTGCCCCTCCCCGGCCCCCGCCCGTCAGGCCGCCTGCGCCGCCGCGCAGCGGCGCCGCACTTCCTTATGGATATTAACGACCGTCGCTTTGAGCTCACGCGCGGCGATCAATAGGCCGGGGTAGAGTTTCGCCGGGACAGAATCGGTCGGAACCGGCACTGCCGGAAGCGCGGCGCCAGGGGACGCGGCGACGCCCTCGGGCGAAGCACAGGAGCCTGAGCGCTCCTGCGAATATTGCGGATAATTTTCCCCCATTGCCGCGCACCATAATCAGATCGAACCATCCCGCAACGGGAATGAAGACAATCGATTCCGCGCAAGGCCGACGACATCTATCGCCTCGGCAGGTTATTCGGGCCATGAGCATCAAATACGCCTCCAGAATTGACTTGCACATGAGCGACACGCGTTCCTCATGGCGGATATCAAGCGAAAGGTGCGCCGCATCATAAGGTCCTATAGCGATGGTCGAAGATATGACGAACAGCGGCGATCTGTTTTCGCCCATAGGCGATGTTGGCTTTGCCCAGTGGCTGCTGGCCGATCTGGAAAGCGACTTCGCTGAAAAGGTCGGGCGCTTTCGGATGCTCGATGATCTATGTTCGTCACTTGGGTCTGGCGGCACGCTCATGCCCGGCGGAGAAACGAAGTTTGCAGCATGGGCGGAGCTTCGTTCAAGCTTCATCCACGGAAACCTCGTAGCTACCATACTGCTGGCGCAGGCGCTGGTTGAGAATATTTTGGCCGGCAACTTGTTGCTTCGATTTGATGCACAGTCGTTACCGCCGAAGATCAGCTTTTCCGAGACGATCAAGCGTTCGATCGCCCGCGGCACTATATCCAACGAGCTGGCCAAGGATTTGCGACGGCTATGCGAGTTGCGAAATCCGCTGACCCATTTTCGGGATATCAACGATCCGTCAAATTTGACGCGACGCGTTTTGGATACGCAAGTTAATCTCGAAGAACATCTCCGCCGCGATGCCACCTTCGCGCTTACTACAGCAGTGCGCGTTCTTGCGCTTCCATCTTTTCGCGTGGGGTAAGCCAAGTTCGATTCAGAGGGGTCACATAAAGTCGCGTACAAGTGCAGCTGGCGAGCGGCGCAGTCGGACAAACGCCGGAGGAAATCTGACCGACCGTGCCAAATGCGGATGACCGAAAGACGATCAAGCGCCGCGCGCGCCACGCACTTTCGGGAAGCGCAGCCCGAATCAGGGAGACGCTTGCATCGACGATTTCAGGCTTTGGTCGGCAGTCATCGTAACCCTTTCATTGATTTTACAGCGCATAAAGAGAGCGGCCAGTGCGGGCTGGTTCAAATGCCTGTATCTTTTGTTGCATCTAACTCCATTTATCGATACAAACGATACATATGCCGAAGGTTGAACAGGATTCCGCTCTGCTGCAGGCAATCGAGGCCGTTGTCCGGCAGGCAGGGCACAATGAGTCCGAGGCCGCCCGCCGATTGGGCGTCACTCGACTCAGGATTAATCGCATCCGAAAGCAGGGAGGCGGCGCCGTTCCAGCAACGCGGCACGACCTCTGGCAACGGATACATCGGCTATCGAGCGGCGTCGATCCCATCGCAACCGATCTATCTGATACACAAGTGATACAGATAATACGGGATGTTCCTCAAGTCGCACTGCAGGTGTTACGTTATATGACCGACGCAGTTGAAAGAGACCTCGAGCCGGAAAGCCATGCCGATGCCTCATGAACCGCAGCCGATGACCCCGACCGTCCGCTCTGCAGCGATAATTCAACCCATACCGGCACCCGTTATGGCGCCCCTGCTGCCGCTCGACCATGATGCCCAATTGGCATTGATTGCCGGAGCTCGGGACGCGAAGCCGGTCGAGGGACTGACACATTGCCATTATAACTATCCCGCCCGCTTCTCTCCGCAAATGGTTGGGCAGATTATCGAAACCTTCACGCGCCCAGGCGATCTCGTGTTTGACCCGTATGTGGGCGGCGGCACGACGCTCGTCGAGGCCTTTGCTCGCGGTCGCAAAGCTATCGGAAGTGATATTAGTACCTTAGCTGAATTCGTCACGCGGACGAAGCTGGTAAGTCTCAATCCGACCGACGCAGAACGCTTCGAAGCCACCGTCCGGACCGTGGCATCGAAAATTCATATGAATTTACCCGAGCCGTCGTTCGACGATTGGGCTCAGCTAGGATACTTTCGCAACTTAGGTAGCAAGAACCGCTGGCGTCTTCGGAAGGCCATCGCACAAGCGGTAGGAGCGATCGAGCAACTTGACGATCCGTCCCATGAGGCACTGGCTCGTTGCGCCGTATTGCGCACGGCCCACTGGGCGTTGGATGGCCGAAAAAAGCTTCCGACGACCGACGAATTCCGAGCGATGTTGGAATGTAGCGCGGGGATCATAGCGCGGGGCGCGGTGCAGCTATATCACGCCGTGGAAGATCATCGCGTACTCCCGCCGCAAGTGCTGAACAGGTCTATCATCGGCGTCGACGAGGATGCTGCTGTTATCAAAGCAGGCGCCCCGCGTCTCATCGTGACCAGTCCGCCTTACCCTGGCGTTCATGTCCTCTACCATCGTTGGCAAGTAGACGGCCGGAAGGAGTCGCCGGCACCCTTTTTCATCGCGAAAGCGCTCGATGGCTCTGGTGAGACCTATTACACCATGGGTGGGCGGAGTAAGCCAGGCTTGCCGACATACTTTTCGCAACTCGATGCAGGCCTTCGTTCTCTAGCAAATATCGCTGACAACCAAACGACACTTGTCCAAGTTGTGGCATTCGCTGAACCCGAATGGCAGTTGGCGCGATACCTCTCGGTCGCGGCCGAGGCGGGATGGGAAGAGGTCAAGCTATCGGCGCTTGGAGAACAAGAAGACGGCCGGCTGTGGCGGGCGGTTCCAAACCGCAAATGGCATGCGACGTCTCGAGGCAAGACGGGAGGAGCACGAGAAGTTGTGCTGCTCCACAGGCTGAATCGCTAGGCCGTGTTGACAAAAGGGATTCCCAAAGCGGGCTGCGTCTGATTCAAGACTGCTTTTTGAGGAGCAGTCATGGGTCGCGGGGATTTGTCGG
>NZ_JACHDA010000003.1 GCF_014207235.1 Sphingopyxis sp. JAI128
CCCGGCGTCTGCGTCACATTGACCACGCCGTCGAGCGTCAGGTTGCCGCCGACATTGACCAGATCGTTGAGTGGACCGCCCGGCACGTTCGCCTGCCCGAACTCGAAATCGACCAGCGAGGCATTGCCGAGCGCTAGATTGCCGTTGATCGTGAGCGCGCCGACGCCATTCGATCCCGCCGCGAGCGTACCACCGTCGGCGATAGTCACATTGCCGCCGATGGTCCCGGTGCCGCCTATCGTCGCCCCCGAAGCCACGCTGGTCAAGTTCGTCGCGCCGGACTGGTTGCCATTGACCAGCAGGGTCCCTGAATTCACGCTCGTCGGGCCGGCATAGCTGTTGTTGCCGGTGAGGATCGTCGTGCCCGGCCCCGCCTGCGTCACCGACCCGCCGCCGATGATCGCCCCGCCCATCGTCAGCGTACCCGAGCGGTTGAACACCAGCGCGCTGTTGTTGAGCACATTGCCCGCGATGCTGCCGGTCGTGCCGCCATTGCCGATCTGCAGCGTTCCCGCGCTGATCGTGGTCAGCCCCGTATAGCCATTGGCCGCTGCCAGCGTCAGCGTCCCCGTGCCGCTCTTGGTCAGCGTTCCAGGCCCCGACACCGCGCCGGTCAGGGTCAGCGTGGTTCCAGCGTCGGTTGCAAAATGGCCCGCGCCCGCCAGAGCGACCGCCCGGCCCGATGTGAAACTCGCCGTCGTGTTCAGCCGGCCGCCGCTCAGCGTCAGCCCCCCGCTCGCCGCGCCCAGATTGGCGTCGCTCGACACCTGAAGCGTGCCCGCCGTGATGCTCGTCCCGCCCTGATAGCTGTTCGTGCCCGTCAGAACCGTCGTGCCCGAACCGATCTGCCGAACCGCGCCCGTCCCCGAAATCACACCCGCGACGCCAAGTGTGCCCGAACGGTTGAACTCCAGCAGGGCGTTATTGACGACATCGCCCGCCAGCGTGCCCGACGCGCCGCCATTGCCGATGCGCAGCGTGCCCGCAGCGATCGTCGTGCCGTCGCTATAGCTATGGTTGCCGGTGAGCGTCAGCACGCCCGCCGCCTGCTTCTCCAGCCGCTCGAAGCCGTTGACGTTGGCGGCGTCGACCGTCATCGCGGCGGCGTTGACCACCTGCAACAGGTCCGACCCCGCCCCGCCCTCGATGAAGGCCGCGGCAATGCCCGCCCCATCGTGCAGGACCAGCGCATCGTCGCCCGTACCCAGCGACAATGTGCCGCCGCCCGTGTTCACGGTGCCGAACAATTCGATGCGATCCGCCCCGTCGCCCAGGTTGCCCGCCGCGCGCATGGTGACGCCATTGCCCAATGTCACGTTCTGGCTGCCCGTATCGCCGCTAATGAGCGTCTGTGCCCCGGCGGCGGCCTGTAACGTGCCGTTGACGACGAGCGCTGAATTGCCGGTCATCGCCAGCGTGGGCGTCGTCAGCGCACCCGACGTCCCGTCACCGATCTGCAGCGTCCCGGCGCTGATCGTGGTCGCGCCGATATCGTTGAGTTGCGAGGTCAGGATGCTGGTACCGGTGCCAATCTGCGCCAGCGTGCCGGGACCGCTCAACGTGCCGCTGAACGTGAAGCTGTCGCTGCGGTTGAGCGACAGTGTCGATGTCGCCGAATCGACGATGACGTTGCCCGCGCCGGCATTGCCGGTCGTGCCGCCGTTACCGATCATCAGATTGCCGTCGTTGATGACGGTGTTGCCGGTGAAACTGTTATTGCCCGTCAGTACCCAGGTGCCGCTGTCATTCTTGGCCAGCGTCGTCTTGCCGGTGCCGTTGTCGGCAATTGCGCCGCCCATTGTGTTAAGGTCGGTGTTGGTGCCGCCCAGCGCGATCGTGCGCGCCGCGTTGGTGCCGGTGAGACCGACCGTGCCGGTGTTTCGGAAAACAAGCGCACCGGTTCCCGACGACTGGATATAGGTGACGCCGGTATCGAGCGTGAACCGGCGGTCGGTGCTGTCGCCGGTGCCGACATAGCGCAGCGTGGATCCGTTGCCGATCACCAGATTATTGGCCGCGTCGCTCGACGCGCCGATGCTGCTCGCGATGCCGCCATCGCTCAGCTTGTCGACGATCAATATGCCGCCGCTGATCGTGGTTGCGCCGGTATAGCTGCTTGCCTGGTTCGTCAGGCGCCACGTGCCCGTGCCGGTCTTGGTGAGCCGGGAGACACCGCTGCCGTTGTTGTCCAGCCGCGCGGCCAACAGATTGGCGCCCGTGTTGGTGCCGGTCAGCGTCAGCGTGCGGGCAATATTCGTCCCGGCCAGCGTCACCGGAGCGGTATTGGTGAATTCGACGATGCCGGTGCCCGACGCATCCAGCGTGCCGCCGCTGGTGCCCAGAGTGAACTGGCGGTCGGTGCTACTGCCGCCGCCGACATACCGCAACGTGCCGTTGATGGTCAGATTGGCCGGCGCGGCGTCGGATGCGCCGATCGCGCTGTTCACGCCTCCATTTTCAAGGCAGCTGACCGTCAATACGCCGGCATTGATTGCCGTCGCGCCCGTGTAACTGCTATTGCAGCCGGACAAGATTTGAGTGCCAGTTCCATTCTTGATCAAGCTGCCGGAGCCACTGATCGCACCGGCGTATGTCTGACCCAGGCCATTCCTGATTGTCAGCGTGCCCGTGCCCATCGCGATGTTGCCGCCCAGGCTTCCCCCACCGATCAGGGCGCCCGCATTGGCGTCGAAGTTGTTCATGTCCAGCAATACCCCGGCGGTATTGTCCAGCCAGAAGGAATTGGTGGTGCCGAAGGCCGTGGCCGATCCGGCGCGCAAGATGCCGCCTCTTACGCGGGTGTTATTGGTGTAGCTGTTGTTGCCGGACAAAACCATCGTGCCGGCGTTGTCCTTGTACAACTCGCCGCCGCCGATGACCTGACCGCTGAAGCCGAGCGTGGTGCCGTTGACCACATTGATGACACCGTAGCCCACAAGATTGAACCCGCGGTCGATGTCGATGGTCCCACCGGTGTAGTTCAAGGCGCCGCTATTGAATACGAGGTTGGCCGACGCACTGCTGGAAGCGCCGATACCGCTGGCTTGCCCGCCGTTGGCCAGGCAGTCGGTCGTGATGGTGGCGCCCTGCAGGGTGGTGGCGCCGGTATAGCTGTGGTTACAGCCGTTGAAAGTCTGCGTGCCGCCGCCGGTTCGCCAGATGCCGCCGCTGCCGCTGATCACGCCCGAATAAACGCCGTTGCCGCCGTTGATCCGCAACGTTGCCGAACCGAGCGTAATATTGCCGCCATTCGCGCCGCCACCATTGAGCGCGCCGACGATTGTGTCGTAATTGTTGAGGTCAAGCAGTACGCCGGCCGTATCGGCAAGCGTCATTGGCCCACCGCCGCCCAGTGCATTTGCCGCTCCCGCGCGCAGGACGCCGCTGTTGACTGTATTGCCGCCGGTGTAGGTATTGGCGCCGCTCAGCACCAGCGTGCCGGCACCGTTTTTCGTCAAGCGACCGGTGCCGGCCAAAATGCCGCTGTTCGTCAGAGTCGTGGTTGCCGTGGACACATCGACGATGCCGCCACTTGCGCCCAGGGTGAAGCCGCGGTTGGTCGTGGTCGTGCCGCCCGTATATTGCAGCCCGCCACCGTTGAGAACGAGGCTGCTCGACGCGCTGCTGCCCGCGCCGATGCTGCTCGCCTGCCCGCCATCGGCCAGCGTGGTCGCGCCCAACAGACCGCCGTTGACCGTCACGACCCCGGTGAAGTCGTTTGCCCCGTTGGCCAGCGTCAGCGTCCCGGCTCCGCTTTTGATGAAATCCGCGCCGTCGGGACTGGTGACGAGGCCGCTCAAGACGAGGTTGGCGTTGGCGTTGGTCACTTGGACGCCGCTGCTCAGGATCGCGCCGGATTTGGCGAAGGTGAAACCTCGGTCGCTGATGTCCCCCGCGCCGGTGTAGGTCAGCGTTGCGCCTTCCAGCGACAGATTGGACGACGCAGACGAGGACGCGCCGATGCTGCTCGCCGCCCCTCCATTGCCGATGCTCACCACCGACAGCGTGCCCTGTGCAACGCGGGTGGCGCCGGTGTAGCTGTTGTTGCTGTTGGACAGCGTCACCAGGCCGGTGCCGGCCTTGACGAAGCCCATTGGCGTTCCGTTATCGACGATCTGCGATGCGATGGTGAAATTGCCGGTGCTGTTCTGCTGCACGCCGAGGTCGCCGCCGTTGGCGCCGGTCAGCCTGCCGCCGGTGATCAACTGGTTCCCGCCCGCAACCGTCGGCGCGACAATGATGGCGCCGTCCACGCCCAGCGTCTCGCCGGTATCGACGTTCACCGTGGAGGACACCGGCCGCGTATAGCGCAGGCCGGCCAGTTGCTTCGTGCCGGTCACCGTGCCGAAGAAACCGGCGACATCGGTGATATACTCATTATCCAGCCAGTTGGCGGCATTATCTTTGTCGGTATAGTCGGCGTCGGTGAAGGCTAGGATATTGCCGCCCACCACCTTGGCATAATCGGTGCCATTGACCGTGGCCCAGCCCCCGAGCGATGTGTTGGTTGTGGTAATGTTTCCGCCCGCGGGCAGGTTGAAGTTCATCAGCCCGCCGGTGCGGTTGATCGCGCCCAGATTGACGGTCAAGCTGCCCCCACTGCCGGATGTGGCGGTGATGCTGTTGTTGCTTCCGGTGATGTTCAGGCCGTTGAAGGTCTGCGTATTATTCTCACTCGCCGCGCCGAAGATGTTGAGCACGCCGCCCGCCATGTTGAGCGTGGACGCGCCGGAAATGATGTCGCTCGCCGGTCCGCCCGCGGGACGGAAGTCGAGCGCCAGCGTGCCGCCGCCGATCATCGTGGCGCCGGTGTAGCTGTTGGCGCCGGTCAGCGTCTGCGTGCTCGCGCCGAGCTTGGTCAGCCCGCCACTGCCGGTAATGTTGCCGGCGTAGGTCGCCGTGGTGCCCGCCGCCGCCTGCAGCGTCAGGTTGGCGCTGCCTAGGTCAACCGTGCCCCCGGTGCCGGTCAGCGTGTTGAAGCTCTTGTCGAAATCGTTGAGGTCCAGCGTGCCGCCATTGACCTGCGCCGTCGTGGACGCGCCAAAAGCATTGGCGGTGCCCGCGCGCAAAATGCCGGAATCGACGATGGTCTGTCCGGTGTAGGTGTTGACGCCCGAAATCACCCAGGTTCCCGCGCCGTTGCTGCGCAGATTTCCACTGCCCGAAATCACGCCAGAGACGATGTTGTCGGCCCCAGTGAAGCTGCCTCCCAGGGTCGCCGTGCCGCCGATGCCCATCGTCCCGCTTAGCGTCAGCGCCCCCGCGCCGTTGTTGTTGAGCGAACCATTGGAGATGGTAAAGCTCTTGCTGGTCGCTTCGCCTGCACCGACATAGGAAAGATTGCCGCCACTAATGGCGATTGCGCCGGTACCGAGCGAGCCGGCGACGCCTGCGTTAGAGAGCAGCGCGGCCTCGACCATGCCGGCCCCGCTGATGCTCGCGGTGCCCGAGAAGGTGTTGGCGATCCCCAATCGGAGCGTCTGGCCGCCGCCGGCACTGAACGAAGCGCTGCGACCCGAATTGCTGCTGATGACCCCCAGCAGATTCAGGTCGGCCGAATTGGCGCCGAAGCCAAAGGAACGTGAGCCGCCTGTGACCGAGATGTCGCCCGTCAGGGTTAGCGCCCCGCTGCCATTATTGTACAGAAACGCTCCGCCCGCATAATTTCCGGGCCGCAAGTTCCAGTTGCGGTCGGAGCTGTTGCCAGTGCCGGTATAGATGAGGTTCGAACTGCCCAATGCCTGGCAACAGCCCGGCCCCAGCAAGATGGTACCATTCGCCACAGTGGTGGGCGCACCCAGCGCGCTTGCCTCGCCCAAATTACCGATCGAACTGAAATAATTGTTGTTGCCGCCCCAACCCGGCACGCCCGTGAATTGAGTTTGCCCCTGATAATTGTTGGCGTTGTTGGTTAGCGCGATGCCGTTCGCCACATTCAGGCCGCCCGCGCCCGTGTAGAACGCGGCCCCCAGTCCGCCGCCGCTGATACTGGCGATGCCGCCTGTCAGATTAATCGTGCGACTCGCCGATATCGTACCGCTCGCCGAGAAGGTGCGACCGCTGCCAAGATTGATCTGGTTGGCGGCACTGCCCAACGCCGCATCGCCGATCGCGCCGATGCCCAGGTGGCCGCCAGTGGCGTTGATCGTCCCGGTGAAGCTGTTGGCCGCATTCAGCGACAACCATCCGCCGCCGGTGATGTCGATACCGCCGCCAAAGCTGTTGGCGCCGTTCAGCGTCAAATTACCGCCTCCCGCCTTGGTCCAGCCGCCGGCGCTAGTAATGGAGGTTCCGATCGTCGTCGTGCCGGTCGTCACCGAAATGATCGGGGCCGTGCCGCCGAGCGTGAGGCTGCCACCGGTGAGCGAATAGCCGTTGGTCTGAAATGTGAGATTGTGCACGGTAATCGGCCCGCTCAGGGTGACCGTTCCTGCGGTGCCGGCGAAGATGGCGTTGTCCAGCGCGGCATTGTCCCAGGCGCCATAGGGGCCGCTGACGCCGTCGCTACTGGAACTCCAGATGGAATTGGTAATGTCCCAGCTGTCGCTGCCGCCGGTCCCGACCGATGTCTTGTTGGGATCCCAATAACGATCCTGATTCTGCGCGCGCGCGATCGATGGAATGCCAAGCGCGACAAGCGCGGAAAGTGAAGCGCCACACAATAGACGAATCGCGGTGTCTTTGGAGCGGCGCTTTTCGATTTTCCCGGTACGCTCGCTCACATTGACCTCCGATTACAGGATTATCGCGTTCATCTGGCCGGTGTCAGCCGTGCCCGCATAATTTTGGAAAAAGACGCTCGATACGCTGGCGGCACGACGCCCGTGTTTGCCGCCCGGCTGGCTTCAAGTCTCGGGACATGCCCACTCGATTTGCTCCCTGCCTGCGACTGACCAAACGGCAGTGTGGCCGAAGAGTGCGAGGCGGAGAAATCGATACGATCGTCACGGACTTTCTCCTGCCTGCAAGCCGCATATAAATCAAATAATTTCAAACGAGTAAAAGCAGGAATGGTTAAGGAATACTTTTTAATCTGGGAGGTGGGGCGGTTAACCATGGCGATGAGAAGGATGGCTTGAGGGGGTGGGAAAGTCATGCCCACGCGCATTGCTCGACCTCGTTGCGCCTCTTCAGCGATGCGCAGCACCGATCCCATCGTGACAGTGACGGTCGCGAAACACTCACGGAATGCCCCTCCCACTCTGGACATTGCAGTTCGCGGGCGTTCGGTACGACCGCTGGCCTTATTCGGACCGCCACGATTGCCTTTGTCTCAGGCCGCGGTGAACCCGGCATCTATGGTCAACGCGGTCCCGACGGCCGATGCGGCTCCCGGCGAACTTAGCCACAATATTCCCGACGCGATTTCTTCAGCCGTGCTGGATCTGCCTAAGGGATAGAAAGCCCCGCCTCCCGAGGGAGCACTTCCGTCATAGGTAGCGATTATGCGTTCCGCCATCGGCGTTTGCACTCCGGCGGGGCACACCGCATTGATGCGGACGCCCCGCTTGGCATATTGCAAAGCGGCGCTCCGGGTGAGGCCGATGACTGCGTGTTTGGACATGCTATACACCGCCGAACGCTTGGAGCCGACAAGACCAGCGCCCGAGGAGATGTTGACGATGCTGCCTCCATTTGGATTGGCCAGCATCGGGGGAATCTGCGCTCGCATGCAATGCCACATCGCGCGCAGATTAATGTCCATGGTATGATCGTAGAGAGCATCGTCCTCTTCGAGCAATTCGCAGGTTCTTCCTTCGACACCCGCCGCATTGACCGCGCAATCGAGGCGCGACCATCGCTTTTCGACAGCGTCGACCGCCGCTTTCGCGGTGCCAGGGTCCGTCAAATCGCATGCGAAGGCCAGCGCCTCGCCCCCCAAATTCTGGATCGACCGTTCGACCGCACCGAGCCCTGTTTCGTCCCGATCAAGCAGCGCGACGGCGGCCCCGGCATCGGCGAAGGCGATTGCCGTCGCCCGGCCGATCCCCGATGCGGCTCCGGTTATTAGCGCGACCTTGCCCTTGAATGTCATTCATCGTCCTTTTCGTATCGCTGCAGGAATTCACATCACCGACAGGCCGCCATCCAGGTCTATGATTGACCCGGTCATATATGGGTTGGCCGCACAGGCGAGAATCTGGAATGCTATCCCTTCGGGAAGCGCCGCGCGCCGGACAGGTTGCGGAGGTATGGGCGTGTTCGGGTCGTACGCGGCGCGCAGCATCGGCGTATCGACCAGGCCGGGCGCAATGCAATTGACACGCACCGGAGCCAGTTCGACCGCAAGCACCTTGGTCAACGCCTCGACCGCCGCGCAGGCCGCCGCAACGGGTCCACGACCTGCACGTGGTCGCCGCGCAGCTGCGCCCGAGATCAAACTCAGCGACCCACCATCCGTCAGCCGCGCGAAACGGGCAATCAAATAAGGGCCCCAGAATTTCGATGCAAAGGTAGAACGCGCCGTGTCGAGGGACAGAGCGCGCACTGGGGCGGACCGGATCGCAGCGGCGGTGACGACGATATGATCGAAAGGGGGGTGGGTCGCGAAAAATGCCTCCACCTCCGCTTCGTCGGTCATGTCAAAGGAAGCGCTCGCCGTATCTGCGGAGATGCTTGCCACCGCCGCCTTGACGCGATCAGGGGAGCGTCCGGTAACGGTCACAAACGCGCCGTGCGCCGCGGCGATCCGCGCGGTCGCGAGACCGATACCCGAGCTGCCGCCGACGACGAGCAGTCGGGAGGATGCGAACGCCGCAAAGCTGGGAGCTTTGTTCACGCCCAGCTTTCCGCCATCTCCACCGCTTCACGCATTTGCCGGCGGCCGAGCGCGAAGCAGGCTGCGGCGAACAGGCCAAGGATGACGCAGGTTAGCGCCATGGCCAGCCCCACTTTCGCGGAATCCTGAAAGACCAGCTCGGTAAAGGTCGCGACCACGGTAGGGCCGGTCCCCGCTCCGAGCAGCGTGACCACGAACAGATAGATAGCCGAAACAGTGCCGCGCAGTTCGTTGGGAGTGACGATCTGGACCGATGCCGACGCCATGCCGCCGATCGGAACGAGCAGCTTGAACACCGTATAAAAAAGGAAGAACAGCGCGACGCTGGAAGCCGCAAAACCGATCGCGCCGCAAACTGCGATGATCAGCGACAGCCATACCGCGAAACGGAAATGGGCATCGCGCACCCCGCGCGCCATCTGGCTATCAACAAACATGCCCATGCCGAGCAGGCCCGATGAGCCGGCAATCGCTGTCAACGCAGCCATGGTGAACCCGGTTTGCGTCACCGACCAGCCAAAACCGCGCATCAGATGTGCGGGAACCCAAGCGATGGTGCCATAAGCTATTGCTGCAATCGCCCCATATCCCAAAAAATGGCAGGTAAAGAAACGGCCGCGCTCGGCGATGAAGCGAAACGCCTCGCCGAAGCCCGCCTTGCCGGTGCCCCGTAGTCCGCGCCGCGCCGGTTCGGGAAACAGGAAAACAAGCAGGGCGAAAGCAACGCCGGGCAAGCCGGTGACGATGAATACAAATTGCCAGGGCCTGACGTCGCCGATCAGCGGCAAGGACAGGTTGCCCTCTGCGCTGAGCGCCATTCCGATGACCAGCCCGCCGATCGCGAAAGCGATCGCCTGCCCGAAGATCGAGCCGATGGCGAAAACCGACATGGCGGTGGTCAATCGCTCGCGCGGAAATAGGTCGCTCATCATCGAATAGGCGGCGGGTGCCAAGGCCGCCTCCCCCAGCCCCACGCCGAAGCGTGCGAACAGAAGCTGCCAGAAATTGCGCGCGAGGCCGCAAGCGGCGGCAGCGATTGCCCAGGCGATCACCCCGACGAAAATAATCTGGCGGCGCGGAAAGCGATCGACCAGCCAACCCAGCGGCAGCCCCATCACCGCATAGCATAAAGCAAAGGAGAAGCCTTGCAGGAGGCTGATCTGGAAATCCGAAATCGCGAGGTCGCTGCGGATGTCATCAACCATCAGCGAGATGATCTGGCGGTCGAGGAACGCGACCGCACCGAGGATGAACAGCACGGCGACGGCACTCCAAGCGACCAGGGGGGAGGGATATTCCTCCCTGGTCGCGGGCGCGGCGCGAGGCGGCTGCGGCTGAGCGTCCATTCCGCCGCCCCTAGTAGCTGAAACCGACCCGGATCCCGTACGTTCGAGGCGCAGCATAGCGATCGAACACCGCCGGTTCGCCGATCAGCCCGCCCGGGGTCGACAATTTGCCCGTACCGATGCCGTTGGAAACATAAAGTACGTCAAAGATATTGTGGACGAAACCGGCGACATACCAGCTATTGCGGTCATAGCGGATCTGCGCGTTGGTCATCCATTGCGGGTCGACCGAATGCACTTTGAATTCAAAAGGCGTCCAATAAGTGCGCGACCGATAAGCGGCGTCCAGGTGCAGCGACACTTCGCCGCCCGCCACTTCGTTCGGGACCGTGTAATCCACAGCGATACTGCCGGTTGTTCCCGGCGCGCGCGGCAATCGGTTGCCCTTCACGTTGACTAACGCAGGCGCGTTCGGCGAATTACACGGGCCGATCACCGAATCGCAAAGGATCGCCGAACCATATTCGCTGTGGAGCAGCGACAGGCCGAATGTCAGTCGCAGGTTCGGCGTGGCCGCCAAGCTTCCTTCGGCATCGAAACCCCAGATTTTAGCCGTTCCCGCGTTGGTAACGACGCGCTGGAGATTGGACAGCGTCTGCGAAACCTGAATGTCCTTGTAGCTGTAGTAGAACCCCGACAAGCTGGTCCGCAGCTTGCGATCGAACAGGCTCGCCTTGACACCTCCTTCGTAAGACCAGATTTTCTCCGGCTTGAAAGGGTTCAGCGGATTTTGGAGATTAAAGCCTCCGCTTTTGAAGCCGCTGGTCGCGTTTGCGTAAAGCAGCACATCATCCGCCGGACGAAACTCGACACCGACGCGCGGCGAAAAACTGTCCCAGCTTGCCTTATTGGCTACCCAGGGCACTGCCGGGATGATGCGGAGCTGGCGATAGTCGCGCTTTTCATCTGAATAGCGCAGGCCCGCGCTGATCGTGAACCGTGGCGTTACGTCCAAACTAGCATCGATGAACGCCGAATAGGCGTCGGTTTTTCCGTATCTGTCGTAGGACGAGAGGCTGCCCGCATATTGATATTGAAACTCCCGGGCATCCTCGTGGAAATAATTGAATCCCACGATCGCTCGCAACGGCTTCGACGTGTCGGTCGCCAGATAAGTCTCATGATAATAGGAAGTCGAGGTAGTGACGTCAGCCAGATAGGACCCCTGATAAGGACGGCCGTTCACGATTCCAGGAGGCAAGGCGACCTGGTCGAGATCGAGAGAAGTCGGGCCGGAATCGAAATGGCGGCGGCTGGTCACCGACTTGACCGTACCGAGGCCCGTGTCCCACCGAAGATGGAGCGACTGGCCGTCATTCTCGATGGGTTGCGATGCTCCGACGTCGCCCATCACCTTGCGCGGGTCATCGACATATTGATCCACCGGCGAGATCAGATACCACCATGATTTGGGGTTGCGGATTTTCAGATAGTCGGTGTTGTTCGAATTGCTGTAGTCGGCGCGAAGGATCGCCTCGAAATCGGGCGTAACCTTCCAACGCAACGCCGCGCGGGCACCCGTCGAACTCTGGCCCTGCATACGCTGGCCAAGATAGACATTCTCATTATAGCCTTTGTGATAGGCCGACTGGACCGAGACGCGAAGCGCCAAGGTGTCGTCGATCAAGGGCGCGTTTATTGATGCGCGCGCGGTGAAGGCATTGAAATTGCCGAACGAGATGTCGCCCTTGCCGCTTGGCGTGAAGCTCGGGTCCGACGAAATGATGTTGATCGCACCGCCAGTCGCGTTGCGGCCGTAAAGCGTCGCCTGCGGACCCTTGAGCACTTCGACACGATCAACGTCGTTGAACTCCTGGAATACCTGGATGCTGTTCGGAATATAGACCCCGTCAACATAGGTCGCGACGCTGTTCCCGGCGGAGATGCCCTGCAGATTGTTGCCGACGCCCCGGATGTAGATCTGCGCTTGCTGGCCCGCATCCTTGGCAATCATCAGGCCGGGCACCTGATATTGCAAACCGCCGCTGTCGGTGATGCCCGATTTTTCCATCTGAGCTGATGACAAGGCCGCAATTGCGGCCGGGACATCTTGAAGCGAGGTTTCTCGGCGCATTGCGGTCACGACGATATCGCCCCCGCTGTCTCGGCCCTCCGAGTCGGCGGCCGGATCGTTCGTATGGGAGGTGGAGTCCGTCGATTGAGCCTGCGCAGTACCGGCCATCATCAGCATCGCGCCTGCGATCGCAAGCGTGGAAACCTCTTTTCGCAACATATGCCCCCCCCAACGCCATAGACTGGCTGTTCGTTGATAATAGTTAGTATTCGAAGTATTTTTTCGCTTTGTCAAGATGGCGATATGGATTTTCTATCTTATTGATATTTATAGCTAAATTATTTCCTCCGCAAAAACCCTGCTCGTGGAACATGCATATGCGGGAGGCTCCGAATGTGATCTATTGATGCACCGTGAGGCGCCATTTGATGTCCGCGTGGATGGAGCGGCCGCAAGAGAACCAAGAGCCTTAGGTCAGGACCCTAGCCTACGACCGAGCCACATGTACCGGACGAGCCGCGCGGCTCCCGCTCGGACTGGCTGTTTGAAAGCGAAATATGGCTGCGCGGTCAGAGCGGCCGATATCAGACGAAAATGATCTAGGATCAGATATTTGAGCGCGGCAACCTCTGATCTCGTTATTGAGGAGGTCAAACAGCTTCCCCGGCTAATACAATTTGGCAAGCCTCGCGATCAACGATAGAGCCGGACCATATGGAAAAACAGGATGTCTTAGTCCGCAACAATGTGACGCTGCATGGCAAGGGGAGCCGAGCGCTTGTCTTTGCCCACGGTTTCGGATGCGACAAGCATATGTGGACCGATGTCTCCACCCAGTTCGAGGAAGATTATCGTACCATATTGTTCGACCATGTCGGGGCGGGTGAATCCGATCTCACGGCCTACGACTCCCGAAAATACGCCTCGCTGGCTGGCTATGCACAGGATCTTGTCGAAATTGGCGAAGCGCTGGACCTAAGCGACGCCGTGATAGTCGGGCACTCGGTCAGTTCCATGATCGGCGCCCTAGCAGCGATCGCCCGTCCGCAAATGTTCAGCGAGCTTGTCATGGTCGGACCTTCGCCGCGATACATCGACGATGGGGATTACACTGGAGGATTTACACGCGAGCAGATTGACGAGCTTCTGATTTTTCTCGAGGAAAATCATCTTGGCTGGTCTGCCGCTCTTGCCCCCCAGATTATGGGGAATGCTGACAGGCCCGAGCTGGGCGATCGGCTCACAAAGTCCTTTTGCGCGACCGACCCCGAGATCGCTCGCGAGTTTGCCGGGGTCACATTCTATTCCGACAATCGCGAAGACCTTCCCAAAATCCCTGTAAGAACCCTGGTTCTGCAATGCCAACAGGACATCATCGCACCCGAGGCGGTGGGCGAATATGTGCACGCCAAAGTCCCCCACAGCGAATATATCTTGCTCGATGCGACCGGCCATTGCCCGAACCTCAGCGCCCCCGAAGAAGTAACGAGAGCGATACGTGACTTCCTCGCCCCTTCCCGCTGAAGATTTACTGGACCTCTACGACGCGGCCCCGTGTGGATATGTTTCCATCACGCCGCGCGCGTGCATTGCCAAGATCAATCGGACGCTGGCGGACTGGGTGCTGCGCTCGCCCGACGAGCTTGTGGGCGAATCCATACATGACATCCTTTCCTTTGGCGGCAAGATTGCTTTCGAGACCCATCTCGCCCCCATGCTGCGACTTCAGAATGAGGTGCACGAAATTGCCCTCGACCTTCAGAACGCGCACGGAGAGAAGATTCCGGTTATCGGCAATGCACGAGAAAAGCGTGGTCCGAGCGGCGAGCACCTGTTCACGCGGCTGACCTTGTTCAAGGCAGTCGAGCGCAGGACGTTCGAGCGCTCGTTGATCGAGGCAAAGATAAGGGCTGAAGAGCGATTCAAGACCGAGCATGACCAGCTCGAATTGCGGGACCAGTTCATCGCAGTGCTCGGACATGACCTGCGCAATCCGCTGGCGGCGGTCGGAGCGGGCATTCGGCTGCTCGGTAAACAGCCGCCCGCCGAAAGACGCGAGTTGATCCTCAACGAAATGCAGGCGAGCATTTCGAGGGCCAACGACTTGATCGACGATGTACTGGACTTTGCGATGGGCAGGCTGGGGACGGGTATTCAACTCGATTACCCTGATCAGCCAAAGCTGGAAGCGATGCTGCGTCAGGTTCTCCACGAAATTCAGACAATTGCACCCGCGCACAAGATTGTCTGCGCTCTCGACGATCTCGACGAGGTGGAATGTGATCCCGACCGGATAGGTCAGCTGGCTTCGAATCTGCTGTCCAACGCCGTCAAATATGGAGATCGCGAAAGGCCGATCAAACTCGAATCCCGAATTGAAGGCGAGCTTTTACAGCTGTCCGTCGCCAATCATGGCAACCCCATCCCCGAGCACATGCACATAAAGCTGTTTCAGCCCTTCGAGAGGGGGCTGGTCACGGGCGGAGCGAAGGGCTTGGGCCTCGGGCTCTTCATCGTCAATGAAATTGCCATAGCGCACGGCGGCAAGATGAGTGTGTCGTCCAGCGACGAGGAAACGCGATTCACTCTCACAATGCCGGTCAAAAAACCGGACGCAGCCTGCTCCATGGCAGTAAACTGACCATCAGCGGCCGGTGCGCAAGCCGGCCTCGCATTTATCGTCGTGCTGATGATAGGCTCCTGCGAGTGACGCGCCCGATTGAACAGCTCTGGATCGTCCGTTCGTCCAATCGAAATTATTGCCGATATTTGGTGCCTGCGCGCGCAAAGTCGCGAGTGCGCCGAACGTGAATCGGGCGCGACCGTCGGCCGAGACGATCGCGCGTGCGCGAATGACGAGCTTGCCGATGATGTTCGCGACCCTTTGGACGAGAAGGCCGCTCTTTATCCTCGCAAGAACTTCAAATGGCCAATTCCAGCGAGCTATAACAATGGTATGCCGGGGAAAGCGGGACCCCAATGCAGGATCAAGCCTGCGCGGGTCCCGGGGCCCCGCTTTCGCGGGGATAACGGAGCAGGGGGAACGGAAGCAACCGCCCAAAAATTGACAGCGCACGCCCGACCCGACAGAGCGCGGCCATGACTCTCAAGATCCCCCCCGCCGCGCCCGCCGACCTGCCGTCGATCGCACAGTTCATCCGCGACCTCGCCGACTATGAAAAGCTGTCGCACGAGGTTCGTTTCGACGAGGCGAAGCTCGCCGCCAATCTGTTCGGCCCGCGCCCCTATGCCGAAGTCGTGATCGGCGAGATCGACGGGAACCCGCAGGGGTTCGCGCTCTTCTTCCACAATTTCTCGACCTTCGAGGGACGCCCCGGCATCTATCTCGAAGATCTGTTCGTGCGCCCCGAAGCGCGCGGGTCGGGGCTGGGCAAGGCGTTGCTCTCGCATCTCGCCAGGCTTTGCGTGGAACGTGACTGCGCCCGCCTCGAATGGTCGGTGCTCGACTGGAACACGCCCTCGATCGGTTTCTACCGGAGCCTCGGTGCCAGGTTGATGGACGAATGGACGGTGATGCGGGTGGACGGCGAGGCGCTCGCCAGCCTCGCCGACTCAGCCGCCTGAAGCCTTCGCCCCGCGCGGCTTGCGCCGTTCCATCGGCCAGCTCGGCATATGTGCATCCGACAGCGTCTTCGCCTCGGCGGGCGCGACGCCGAGTTCGGTGAGCGCGCGCACCAGCGCGTCGGCCGGCGCCACCGCGATGTCGGGCAGGACCCCCTCGCCCTCCCAATCCTTGCCCGTCACCGGGTCATAGGTGCGCCCGACCGGAATGAAGGCGCCATAGCCCCCGCCCAGATCCTCGCCGCGCCCGAAATGGTTGGCGCCCGCCGTCGGCGCACCGATCAGCGTGCCGCGTCCCGTATGCTTCATCGCGAGCGCGAAATGCTCGGCCGCCGACGCGCTCGCGCCCGATGTCAGCACATAGACCTTGGCATCGCGCAGCCGTTTGTCGGCGTTCGGCGTCGCCCAATGCTCGCGCGCGACCATGCCCGCGTCGCCCTTGACCATCCGCATCGAGGCGATACCCGCAATCGGCGATCCGCCCTCGGCATCGACCGACGCCCGCGTCGCCATCGTGACGAGCCGCGTTTCCTTGCCGAACAACCAGGGAAAGATGACGTCCATCTGGTCGAGCCCGCCGCCATTGTGTGTGCGGATGTCGAAGATGATCGCGTTGGCATCGGCGTGGTCGGCCATGAATTTCGCCGCCTGTGCCGTCACTGCGTCGTCCATCGGAAAGACGTTGAAGCGCACGAAGGCGATTCCCGGCGCGATCCATCCCGCCTGCTCGACCGGCACCTTGGGCGGGCGGCGTACCGGCGCGGCGGCGCCGGGTGTGAGCGCCGCCGCGTCCGCCGCCGCTTCGGGAACGCGCAGCCGCAAATGCCCGTCGGGCGACACCGCATTTACGTCGCTGTCGATCGCGGTGCCGAGTGCCTCGCCCGAGAGCCCCCTGTAGCGGCCCGCAACGATCGCGGCGCGGATCGCATCGGCATAGCGCTTGCCCGTTTCGGGATAGAGATAGTCGCGCTCGAGCAACGCGGCATATTTATCGGCAATCGCGTCGGCACCCGCCTCTTCGGCCGCGAGCGCGGGCGGCGGCGCGAGCAAGGAGGCCGCGGCCATTCCGGCGGCGAGCAACAAGGCGGGCAAAATATGCGATGAACGAATCATTCCAGTCTCCAATCCAGCTCCCGGCGGATCGAAGTGTATCACTTCAGCAATACAGATCAACTACATATGTAGTCGAAAATCACGTCTTGCGCGCAAACCAGACCAGCACCGCCCCGACCACCATCGTCACGACGCCGTTGCGCGTCCATACCGTGTCGCCCAGCATGAAGCTGCTCGCCGGCCAGCGCACGATATCGAGCCCCTGCAACGCCCATAGCCCTCCGACGAGGATCATCGCCACGCCGACGATCGCCATTATGCCTTTCAACGCACCCATTCCCGCTCTCCCCTATTGCGCTGCAATCCAATCAGCGGCCGCAGCCAGCCGATGCTGCGCCCCATCGCATAGAAAAGCCAGCATCCGGTCGCCGTCGCCGCAATCAGGATCAGGAAAGACGGCAGCGCCGCGATCTCCGCACGCAACAGCCACCAGCCTATGACGACGATGATCGTCTGGTGGACGATGTAAAAGGGGAAGACCGCCTCGGCGAGCATCGCGCGCTTCGGATGATCGCGGTTCCAGTAGCGGTCGGCGATCCCGACGAGCGCGACGATAGTCGTCCAGCCCTGCGCCTGATGCGCGATGTCGAAGGCCGCCCGGCCCCATTCGGTCGGCTGCGCACCGCTGAGCCACTGGCACAATATCGCCCCGACGACCGCGAAGGCGGCGACCGACACCACCAGCGCGGCGCGCCACCAACGCGCCACCGCGTCGAACATCGCCGGCCTGACGCGGAGCAACCAGCCGATGAAAAAGGGCATCAGATAGTGGAGGTGCGACGGCCCGTCGTCGAACAGCGCGTGTGTTTCGTCATGGTCCGGAAACAGCGCGAGCAGGAGTAGCCACCAGAGGAGCGGCAGGGCGAGCAGCCGCCAGCCGCCGAGCAACCGCGCGACGCCGTCGGCGATCTGCGCGCGCGCCATCGCCGGCACCCACGCGAGGATCGCCCCCGCGATCATGGTATAAATCCATAGATAGACGACGAACCACAAATGCTGCCAGGTCGGCAGCACGATGCCATCCAATGTACCGAAGCGGAAATAGTCGCCGACCCAGAAGGTCCCAAGGCTCTTCGCATAGCCATGCTGCGTGACCAGCTCGATCCATGGCTGCGGCGGGATCACAACAAGAATGCCGAAAGCGAGGGGGATCAGCAGCCGCGCGCTACGCGAGCGGATAAAGGCTCCGCTCGCGCCGAGTTTCGCAAACAGCGCCGCGCTCGCATAACCCGAGACGAGGAACAGCAAGGGCAGTCGCCAGCCGTTCGTCGCGAGCATCGGCAGTTGCACCCAATCGATCGGCTGCGCAATCTTCACGTGCCAGCCCCACGGCACGAAATACATGCCGATATGGTAGAGGATCAACAGCGCGAAGGCGCCGATCCTGAGCCAATCCATGCCGAGATGGCGTGCGGTAGTCGTGCCTGTGCTCATCCCGCCCCCTCGTCGTCCGGGACTTGATCCGGCATCCATACACCATCGCCCAAATGGATCCCGGATCAAGCTTGTCCTGAGCCAGTCGACGGGTCCGGGATGACGACGGGGGTGGACTATTTCAATACCCGCCAGGCGAGCTCGGCAAATTCGCAAAGCAAAGGCCGCGTATCGCGCGGGTCGATAATATCCTCGACCCCGAATTTTTCCGCTGTGCGGAACGGGGAGCGCACGCGGTTCAACCGCTCGCGGATCGCCGCCAAATGCGCGACGGGGTCCTCGGCGGCCTCCAGCTCGCTCTTGTAGGCGACTTCGACCCCGCCCTCGATCGGCAGGCTGCCCCAATCGCCCGATGGCCAGGCAAAGCGATATTGGAAACGCTCGGCGTTCGACATCGCGCTCCCCGCGATCCCGTAAGCGCGCCGCACCACCACCGACGCCAGCGGTACGGTCGCCCGATAGATCGCGTTCATCGCCTGCACGCCATAGCGGATCGTCCCCGTGCGCTCGGCCTCGCCGCCGATCATGAACCCCGGATTGTCGACGAGGTGGACGATCGGCAGCCGGAACTGGTCGGCCATCTTGACGAAGCGCTCGGCCTTCTCGCTCGTCTTCGCGTCCCACGATCCGCCGAGGTAGGAGGGATCGCTCGCCAGCACCGCGACCGGATAGCCGTCGAGCCGCGCGAACGCCGTGATAACCGCGCGGCCCCAGCGCGCGCCCATTTCGAAGACGCTGCCCGCATCGAACACCGCATTCGCGATGCGACGCATCGAATAGACCTGCTTCGCCTCGCGCGGCACGACCGACAGCAAGGCCTCGTCGCGGCGCCCCGCCGGATCGCTGCATTCAATCCTGAGCGCGCGGTCGTGGATCGACGAGGGCAGGTACGACAGGAAGCGCCGCGCCGCCGCGAACGCCGCGGCCTCCGACGCCACCTCGTCATCGACCACGCCGTTGCGCGTATGGACATCGACCCCGCCCAGTTCCTCGCGGTCCAATGTATCGCCGATCGCCGCTGCGACTGCCGGGCCCGCCGCAAAGAGCTGCGACAGCCCGCGCACCATCACGCTGTAATGGCTCGCGACCACCCGCGCCGCGCCCAGCCCCGCGGTCGGCCCCAGCGCCAGCGCGACCACCGGCACCGTGTCGAGATTCGCGATGATCTCGTCCCAGCCGGGAACGTGCGGGATATAGGTATAGCCCATATCCTCCAGCGTCTTGACCGACCCGCCGCCGCCGGTGCCGTCGATCATGCGGATCAGCGGCAGGCGATATTCGTGCGCCATTGCCTCGCACAGGACGAACTTCCTGTGCAGCGCCGCATCGGCCGCGCCGCCGCGCACGGTGAAATCGTCGGCCGAGGCGACGACCGGCCGCCCGTCGATATTCGCGCGCCCGAAGATGAAATTGGACGCGGCGAGGTCCTCGAGTTCGCCATCGGCGCCATATTTTCCGCGTCCCGCAATCTTGCCGATCTCGCGAAAGCTGCCTTCGTCGACGATCCCCGCGAGCCGCGCCCGCGCGTCCATCTTGCCGCGCCCGTGCTGGCGCGCGACCTTTTCCTCGCCGCCCATCTTCTCGGCCATCGCGCGGCGCGCGGCGAGTTCATCCACTTCTTTTTTCCAGCTCATGGGGATCAGGCTATCTTACGTTGACGGAAACGTCATGCAAAACCTATCGTCGGTGCATGAACCGCACGGTCGCCCTTGCTCTCGCCGCAGCACTGCTCTCCCCCGCGCCCGTTGCGGCCAGCGAAACGCGCATGATTCCCGGTGTCGCCGATCCCTACAAGACCGACGCCTTCGATCCCGCCGCCGATCCGGTCGCGCAGGTCGACGCCGCGCTCGCAGCGGCGCGCAATTCGGGCAAGCGCGTCCTGCTCGTCATGGGAACGAACGGCTGCCACGACAGCGCCTGGCTCGCGAACCTGCTCGCGACCGACCGCTTCGCGCCCGTCCGCGCCCGCTACGAGATCGTCTATGCGGACATCGGCATGCCGCATGTGCGCGGCCAGGGGCGCAACCCCGACGTTCCCGAACGCTTCGATTTCCGGATCAAGGGCACGCCGACGGTCGCGATCCTCGACGCAAACGGCAGCGTGCTCAATCGCAAGGCCGCGCCCAAATGGCGCAACGCCGCGAGCCGCAGCGATGACGACATCTATAACGAACTGATCGACTAGGGAGAGCGATATGGCCGAGATGAACCTTGCGGGGCGCGTCGCGCTCGTCACCGGCGCTTCGCGCGGCATCGGCCGCGGCATCGCGATCGGGCTTGCCGAAGCGGGCGCCGACGTCGCGGTGAACTACACCCGCGGCGAAGAAGCCGCCGCCGAAACCGTCGCCGCGATTGAGGCGCTCGGCCGCAGGGCGAAGGCTTATCAGGCATCGGTCACCGACGAGGCCGCCTGCGCCGCGATGATCGCCGCGGTCGAGGCCGATTTCGGCCCCCTGTCGATCCTCGTCAACAACGCCGGCATCGCGAGCCGCGGGCTCGCGGTCGCCGACACCGACCCCGCCGAGGTCGACAAGCTCTTCGCCGTCCACGCCGCCGGCCCGCACCGCCTGTCGCGTCTCGCGCTGCCGCAGCTCCGCCAGCACAAGCGCAGCGACATCATCGTCATTTCGAGCATCGCGACCTATGTGAACTCGCCGAACGGGGCGCCCTATACGATGGCGAAGGCAGCAGGGGAGGCCTTGGCGCTGACGCTCGCGAAGGAGGAACTGGCGAACGGCGTACGCGTCAACATCGTCGCCCCCGCGCTCACCGTCAGCGACATGGGCGAAAAACTGTCGCGCGCGATCACCGGCAACGCCGACATCCACCACCTCGACACCAAAATGCCCTTCGGCCGCGTCGCCGTCCCCGCCGATGTGGCGGCGGCGGTGGTCTGGTTCGTCTCGGGCGCGAACAGCTATTGCTCGGGCCAGAAGCTGAACATTGACGGCGCGGGACAGGCGACCTTCCGCTAAGGCGCCTCCATGCGTCCCGATTCGGCCTCTCCCGGCATCCCCTTCCTGATCGCGTGCGCTGGCATCGCGACCTTTTCGGCGATGGACGTGCTGATGAAGGGGCTGTCGATCGAGCTCGGCGCCTATAACGCCGTTCTCTGGCGCACTGGCACCGGCGCGCTGCTGAGCGGACTCCTCTATTTCGCGAGCCGTCCCCGATGGCCGGGCAAGGCGACGATGCAGATCCACGCATGGCGCTCGCTGTTCGTCGCGGGCATGGCGCTCAGCTTCTTCTGGGCCCTCGCGCGCCTGCCGATGGCCGAAGCCATCGCGCTCGCCTTCGTCGCGCCGCTCATGGCGCTCTATATGGCAGCGATCTTTCTGGGCGAGAAAATCGGCCCCCGCTCGGTCGCCGCCTCGGCGCTCGGCCTGTGCGGGGTGCTTGTGATCGTCGCGGGCAAGCTCGGCGGCAGCGACTATTCGGACGAGGCGCTCCTCGCGGTCGGCGCGGTGTTCCTCTCCGCCATCTTCTACGCCTACAATCTCATCCTCGCGCGGCGGCAGGCGAAGATGGCCGAACCGATGGAAATCGCCTTCTTCCAGAATTTCTTCGTCGCGGCGATTCTTGCGCTCGGCGCGCCCTGGTTCCTCGCCGTCCCCGACACCGCACAAGCGCCGAACATCGTCGGCGCCGCGATCCTAGCGACGACCTCGCTGCTGCTCTTGAGCTGGGCCTATGCCCGCGCCGAGACGCAGATCCTCGCGACGACCGAATATACCGGCTTTCTCTGGGCGATGCTGTTCGGCTGGTATTTCTATGACGAGGCGGTCACGCTGCCGACCGTCGCCGGCGCCTGTCTGATCGTCGCCGCCTGCCTGATCGTCGCGCGCAAGGCACCCCATGGCGACCCGATCGAACCGGCAGCGGCCTAGACCGCCGCGCGCGCCAGCCGGTCGTTGATCGCCGCGCCCAGCCCTTCGGCCGGGATCGCCGCCACCGCGATCTTTGCCTTCGTGCTTGCTGCCCCCGCGTGCAGCGCATCGAACAGGCGCGCCGCCGCCTCGGTCAGGTCGCCGCGCGCGCTGAGGTCGTAATCGCCCCGAACCGCTCCGAAGCCGATGCCATATTCGTCCGCCGCGAAATCGCGCGCGCCGAGCCGCACCGGCTTGCCCGGCGCATAATGGCTCGCGAGCATCCCCGGCGCGACGATCTCCGCCCCTTTCACGCCCGTCACGGCCAGCCCGCTCGCCTCCGCCAGCATCGCCGCGGTCACCGGCCCCGGCCGCAGCACCTCGACCGCGCCGTCCTCTACGCGGGCGATGGTCGACTCTACCCCCGCGCTCGTCGGCCCGTCGTCAATTACCAGCGCAATCCGCCCGTCAAGGCTCGCGATCACATGGCTTGCCTTCGTCGGGCTCACCCGCCCGCTCGCATTGGCGCTCGGCGCCGCGAGCGGCGCGCCCGACGCGGCGAGCAACGCCTGCATCGCGCGATGCCCCGGCACGCGGAGCGCAATCGTATCGAGCCCCGCGGTCGCCACGCTCGCGACCGGACAGCCCGGCGTGCGCGGCACCACCAGCGTCAGCGGTCCCGGCCAGAAGCGTGTCGCAAGCGCGCGCTCGGCGGTTCCGAACTGGCCCAACGTCTCGGCCATGGCGAGCGTCGGCACATGCACGATCAGGGGGTTGAAGTCGGGCCTGCCCTTCGCGGCATAGATGCGCGCGACCGCTTGCGGGTTCCTCGCATCGGCGGCTAGGCCATAGACCGTCTCGGTCGGAACCGCGACCGGCTGCCCCGCCGCGATCGCCGCGGCCGCGTCGGCGATGGAAGCATTATCGAACGCGCGAACAAGTGTGGACTTTGAGCCTTGGGCCATGCCGCGCTATAGCGCCCGCGCAACGATATTCACCAGCAAAGAACCGCAACCATGACCTATACGCCGCCTACGACCGAACAGCTCTTCGTTCTCGACCATATCGCGCGCATCGACGCTATGGCGCAGCATGACCGCTTTGCTGCCGCGACCCCCGACATGGTCGAGGCGATCGTCACCGGAATCGGCGAGTTCGCCGCCGAGGTCTATGCGCCGCTCAACCGCGTCGGCGACGTCCAGAACCCCAAATGGCAGGATGGCAACGTCACGATGCCGCCCGGCTTCAAACAGGCGTACAGGCAGTTCGTCGAAGCGGGCTGGGGCAGCATCGACGGCCCCGGCGCCTATGGCGGGCAGGACCTGCCCTTCACCCTCGCGACCGTGGTGATCGAGGCGCTCGGCAGCGCGAACATGGGCTTTTCGCTATGCAGCATCCTCACCCCCGGTGCGATCCACGCGCTGATGGCCTATGGCACCGAGGAACAGCGCCAAACCTGGCTGCCCAAGCTCGTCACCGGCGAATGGAACGGCACGATGAACCTGACCGAGCCCGCCGCCGGCAGCGACGTCGGCGCGCTGCGCTCGACAGCGGAAAAGGTTACCGATGGACCGAACGCCGGCCTCTACAAGATCAGGGGGCAAAAGATCTTCATTACCTTCGGCGAGCACGACCTCACCGACAATATCGTCCACCTCGTCCTCGCCCGCACCCCCGGCGCGCCCGAGGGGACGCGCGGTATCTCGCTCTTCCTCGTCCCCAAATATCGCCTCGACGAAGCGGGCAATCCGACGATCAGCAATGGCGTCCACTGTGCCTCGATCGAGCATAAGCTCGGCATTCACGGGTCGCCGACCGCGGTGATGGTCTATGGCGAAGACGAAGATTGTCTCGGCGAGATCGTCGGCGACGAAATGGGCGGGATGCGCGCGATGTTCGTGATGATGAACAATGCGCGGCTGATGATCGGCTGTCAGGGCATCCAGATCGGCGAGCGCGCGACGCAGCAGGCGCAGCGCTTCGCCGCCGAGCGCGTCCAGTCGGCGCTCGCGGGCTCGCCCGACCGCACCCCGGTGACGATCGACCAGCACCCCGATGTTCGCCGCATGCTGTGGCGGATGCGCGCGCAGACCGAGGCCGCGCGCGCGCTGACCTATTATGCCGCGGCGCAGATCGATTTCGGCAAGCTGGGCGACGAAGCGGCCGCAATGCGCGCCGAGGTACTGATCCCGCTCGTCAAGGCGCATGCGACCGACATCGGCTGCGAGGTCGCGAGCCTTGGCGTGCAGGTGCATGGCGGCATGGGCTTCATCGAGGAAACCGGCGCCGCGCAGCATTATCGCGACGCGCGCATCGCGCCGATCTACGAAGGTACCAACGGCATCCAGGCCGCCGACCTGGTCGGGCGCAAGCTCGGCATGGCGGGCGGCGACCTCATCCGCTCCCTGATAGACGATATCGCGCACGGCGCGGCCGATTATCCCGAGTTGCAGCAGCTCGTCGATGCGTGCCGCGCGGTCACCGACTGGATGGTCGGCGCCAACACGGCCGACCGGCTCGCGGGCAGCTACCCCTATCTTACCATGCTTGCGACGGCGACCTGCGGCTGGCTGATGGCGCTCCAGCACAAGGCGGCGAAGACCGCGCTCGACGAGGGGAAGGACGACGCCGCCTTTCTCGAAGCGAAAATCGCCTCGACGCGCTTTTACCTGCAACAGATCGTGCCCGCAGCGACGGGGCTCGCGGCATCGGCGCTCGCCGGCGACGCGGCGCTCGAACCGCTGCCCGCGATCGCCTGAATCGACTCGAATCCTGCGCCGTGTGCCCGTTCGCGCGGCGTAGGCTTTCGTTCATAATTAACGCGATGATAACCATCCGGGATTAGACGCGACCGGCAATTGCTGGAGACGTGCGCGTGCCGTTAGTGGACAACAGGAGGATTATCAGCTGGCGGACAATCTCGCTCTCGCTGATTCTCAGCGTGATTGTCGGCATCAGCGGCGCGGGCGAATTGCCGGACAGGGTGATTTCGATGGCGATCAGTCGCATCGCCGCGCGACCGGTTTCGGGCGATACTGTGATCGTGGCGCTCGACGACAAGACGCTGCAGGCGATCGGCGGCCGCGATTTCGACATCAATCACCACCGACGCCTCGTCCGTGCGATTGATGCGTCGCCGGCCCGGCGGCTGTTCATCGACTTTTCCTATGAACGACGGGTGCGGGATCGCGATTTTCCCCAATTTGCCGCCGCCGTGCGCCATATGGGCCCGCGTATCGTACTGGCCGTGCCGTCGGCCAGCTTTGCGGGAAACACCGCGAACATGCCGCTGTGGCCCGATCGCGGCTTCGGCCGGCAGGCCGTTCAGGGTTTCATCGGTTGGGAATATGAATTCTGGCAGGTGTGGAAGGTCCCGCTCGCGGTGCGGGCCGACGGTCGGCTCCTTCCCAGCTTTGCGTCGATCCTTGCCAATCGGCCGATTGACCACCCGGCCAATTTCGCGCTCGACCTCTCGTACGACCCCGATACGATCACGCAATATAGCGCGATCGACATCATGTCGGGCAAGCTCGACCCGAACCTGCTCCGCGGCAAGGACGTGATTTTCGCGCCCACATCGGCCGCATCGCCCGACCAGCATTATCTGCCGGGCCACGACAAGGTCCATGGCGCCTATATCCACTTGATCGCCAGCGAAGCGCTCAAGCGAGGCGAGCCGGTCGATATCGGCTGGCTTCCGGCGCTCGCCCTGGCCTTTGTCGCCTCGCTGGCGGCGCTCGCTTGGCAAAATGGCCGACGCTACGGGCTGGTCGCCATCGGCCTCACCTTTGCGCTGATCACGGCGAAACTCGTGAGCAGCCTGTCGCTGGTCACCATTCAGGTCGGGGCCGCCTGTTTCCTGATCGCCGCGATCACCGCCAACGTGTCGCGCAACCGCCGCCGCTCTTCGGCCCAGCGGGAAAATCCCGTGTCGGGCCTGCCCAATTTCGAAGCGCTGCGTTCGCAGGCGTCGTTCGGCAGCGCGACCGTGATCGCGGCAAAGGTCGTCAATTTCGAGGATCTGGCCGCCTTCATTCCCGGCGACGGCATCGGCAAGCTCGTCGAACAGGTCACGCGCCGCCTCCAGCTCGCGTCGCAGGGAACGACGCTTCACCACGATCTCGACGGCACTTTCGCCTGGCTCGTACCCTATTATCAGCACAGCCAGATCGAGGGGCAGCTCGCGGGCCTCGCCGCGCTGTTCAACGCGCCGCTGACGATCGGCGAGCTGCGCGTCGACGTCGCGATCGCTTTCGGGGTCAACGACGAGTTCGAAGGATCGAACGCGCAGCGCCTCGCCGCCGCGCTCGTCGCCGCCGAACGCGCGATTCGCACGCGGTCGCTGTGGACCAAATATACCTCGCGCCAGAAGGAGGACGCCGGCTGGCAGCTCTCCTTCCACTCGCAGCTCGAAGATGCGCTGACCGGCGGCGACATCTGGGTCGCCTTCCAGCCGCAATATCAGATCGCGACGCGGCAGCTCGTCGGGGTCGAGGCACTCGCGCGCTGGACGCACCCGACGCGCGGGCCGATCCCGCCCGACGAATTCATCGTGCAGGCCGAAAAGAGCCAGGACATCTATCGCCTCACCCTCTTCGTGATGGACCAGGCGATCCGTTCGGCGGCGCAGCTGCGCGACCGCGGCATGCCGATCAACATGTCGGTCAACCTGTCGGCGACCCTGCTCGATCACAGCGACCTTGTCGGCACGATCCGCGTCATGCTGACCGCGCATCACCTGCCGCCCGAGGCGCTGACGATCGAGATCACCGAAACCGCGCAGATCGAAAACAGCCGCCAGGCGCGCCAGACGCTCGCGCAGCTGCGCCGGACGGGCATCCGCCTGTCGATCGACGATTATGGCACCGGCCAGTCCAACCTCGAATATCTGACCGAGGTCGAGGCCGACGAAATCAAGATCGACAAGCGATTCGTGATGACGATGCGCGATTCGCAGCGGAACCTCGAAGTCGTCAAATCGACGATCGATCTGGCGCACCGCCTCGGCGCCGTCGCGGTCGCCGAAGGCATCGAGGATGCCGAAACCATGACGCTGCTCGGCCAGCTCGGCTGCGATGTGGGCCAAGGCTATCATCTTGGAAAACCACAGTTGTTTTCGGAACTGGCCGCAACTCTTTCAGCGTCCCCCCAGAACCGCACCGCATAGTGCCAGATTGGCAGCAATCCTTATAGTTAAGACTCGATTTACCTTACTAATTAAGGTATACGGCTCATTAACTGTTCTTCGTGGGCAGTGCATGCAGTGCATCTTAGGAGACATCCAATGGGTTGGTTCTACAGGTGGATGGGCGGCGGCGGCTCCGGCAACGGCGGCGGTCAGGCTTAATCCGAAACAAAATGAAGAATAGGGCTCCGGCATTGCCGGGGCCCTTTCTTTTTGCCGGTACCGGCTCGCGATGATCGTCTCCGCGTCGATAGCGGCCGCTCGGGGGAAGGCTGTCGAGGCCACCGCCGCGCCCGCGCCTCGTGGTCGCGGAACGGGAGCCTTTGCCCTTCGCGCCATTCTTCGCGCAAAACCCGCGGAATGCCTTGCTCCTTCTCCCCCAAGCGGGAATTCGCCGCGACGAGGCGAATCAAAATATCGACGAGTCGAGTCCCCGAACTGTCATTTACCGTCTTGCATCGTCGCGCCGACGTGGCACTATAGGTGGTGGGTCAACCACGGGGGCACCCCAATAAATTGTATCAGGCTGTAAGTGGCGGATTTCCGTCGTCCATCGCATATGGGCACGGGAAAACCCTTTTTGCGGCCAAAAAAAGTGCCCACGCGGACAGGTTTAGATGCTAAGACCGGGGCTTCGCCCTGAGTCGAACAAGACAGGAACAAAGCGCACCATGTGCGCGTTCAGATCGGGGGCGAATAAGATGGATTTTCGGGAAAGCGAACGGGTGGAGACGAGCGACGTGGCGACGGTGGAACTGACGAAGAATGACGCTCCGGCGACCCCCGAATCGAAGGGCGAAGCGAAGGGTGATTCGGCGCCCGCGAAGCTCAACGACGCAAGCGAGCCGAAGGTCCACGCGCGCCGCTTTGCGATCGTAACCGACGCCAGCCGCGACGCCCTTCTCACCGATTTCGGCAAGGAAACGCTGCAGGACCGCTATCTCCTCCCCGGCGAATCCTATCAGGACCTCTTCGCGCGCGTCGCCGACGCCTATGCCGACGATCAGGATCATGCCCAGCGCCTCTACGATTATATCTCGAAGCTCTGGTTCATGCCCGCTACCCCCGTTCTCTCGAACGGCGGCACCGGCCGCGGCCTGCCGATCAGCTGCTATCTGAACTCGGTCGACGACAGCCTCGAAGGCATCGTCGGCACGTGGAACGAGAATGTCTGGCTCGCGAGCCGCGGCGGCGGCATCGGCACCTATTGGGGCGCGGTGCGCGGCATCGGCGAACCCGTGGGCCTCAACGGCAAGACCAGCGGCATCATCCCCTTCGTCCGCGTGATGGACTCGCTCACTCTCGCGATTTCGCAGGGCTCGCTCCGCCGCGGTTCGGCCGCCTGCTACCTCGACATCTCGCACCCCGAGATCGAAGAGTTTCTCGAGGTCCGCAAACCCTCGGGCGATTTCAACCGCAAGGCATTGAACCTCCACCACGGCGTCCTCATCACCGACGAATTCATGGAGGCCGTCCGCGACGGCACCGAATTCAACCTGCGCAGCCCCAAGGATCAGAGCGTCCGCGCCACCGTCGACGCGCGCAGCCTGTTCCAGAAGCTCGTCGAAACGCGCCTCGCGACCGGCGAGCCCTACATCATCTTCATCGACCAGGTGAACCGCATGATGCCCAAGCATCATCGCGATCTCGGGCTCAAGGTCACCACCTCGAACCTCTGCTCCGAAATCACCCTGCCCACCGGCCGCGACCATCTCGGCAACGATCGCACCGCGGTCTGCTGCCTCTCGTCGCTCAACCTTGAAACCTGGGACGAATGGAACGGCGACAAGCGCTTCATCGAGGATGTCATGCGCATGCTCGACAATGTCCTGCAGGATTATATCGACCGCGCCCCGCCCGAAATGGCGCGCGCCAAATATAGCGCCAGCCGCGAACGCTCGGTCGGCCTCGGCGTCATGGGCTTCCACAGCTTCCTTCAGGCCCGCGGGCTTCCCTTCGAGGGCGCGATGGCGAAATCGTCGAACCTGCGCGTCTTCAAACATATCCGCGCGCAGGTCGACGCCGCCTCGATGCTGCTCGCCAATGAGCGCGGCCCCTGCCCCGACGCCGCCGATCAGGGGGTGATGGAGCGTTTCAGCTGCAAGATGGCGATCGCGCCGACCGCGTCGATCAGCATCATCTGCGGCGGCACCAGCGCGTGCATCGAGCCGATCCCCGCGAACATCTACACGCACAAGACGCTCTCGGGCAGCTTCTCGATCAAGAACCCGCATCTCGAAGCGCTTCTGGTCGACAAGGCGAAGAACAGCGACGCGATCTGGAACTCGATCCTCGAACGCGGCGGCAGCGTCCAGCACCTCGACTTCCTGACGCAGGATGAAAAGGACTGCTACAAGACGAGCTTCGAGATCGACCAGCGCTGGCTGCTCGAACTCGCCGCCGACCGCACGCCGTACATCGACCAGGCCGCCTCGCTGAACCTGTTCATCCCGGCGGACGTCGAGAAATGGGACCTGCTCATGCTCCACTATCGCGCGTGGGAACTCGGCATCAAATCGCTTTACTATCTCCGCTCGAAATCGGTGCAGCGCGCCGGCTTCGCGGGCGGGGTCGAGGCCGACAACACCCCCGAGGCGGCGAAGTTCGAACTCGCGGGCAGCACCGATTACGACGAGTGTCTGGCTTGTCAGTAAAGAGTTTCCTCGCCGACGCTTTTGGCATCACGCAGCTGCGTGAAAGCCACGAAACGCTCGGCGGGCGAAAATTCTGGACCCTGATGGGTGCCACACTGGCCTATATCGCCATTGGTTCTACGCTGAGCATAATGGCGGTTTGGCCTGGAAATTGTGATCACGAGGGTCGACGGCCCATAGGTTTCTTTAAGCAGTTCAACTGCAGTCCCGACCTGCTTTCCGGGGGCGCAGTCGAAATAGGTTTGTTTATCTGGCTTTGGTCTCTTCCGACGATTGGTATCGTCGCGGTGGCATGGTCCTGGATCAATCATTTCCGGCGCAAGCGCGCTCGAACGACGCAGTGGAGTAAGTAGATGCCCCTTCTAGAAGCCCGCAAGACCTACAAGCCCTTCGAATATCCCTGGGCGTTCGATTTCTGGAAGCGCCAGCAGCAGATCCACTGGGTTCCCGAGGAAGTGCCGCTGGGCGAGGATTGCCGCGACTGGGCGCAAAAGATCAGCGACCACGAACGCAATTTGCTCACGCAGATTTTCCGCTTCTTCACCCAGGCCGATATCGAGGTGCAGGATTGCTACCACGAAAAATATGGCAGCGTGTTCAAGCCGACCGAGATCAAGATGATGCTGACCGCGTTCAGCAACATGGAAACGGTGCATATCGCGGCGTACAGCCATTTGCTCGACACCATCGGCATGCCCGAAAGCGAATATGGCATGTTCCTCGAATATGACGAGATGCGCGCCAAGCACGACTATATGGGCACCTTCGGGGTCGAAAATGACGAGGATATCGCGCGCACGCTCGCGATGTTCGGCGGCTTTACCGAGGGCCTCCAGCTCTTCGCCAGCTTCGCGATGCTGATGAACTTCCCGCGCTTCAACAAGATGAAGGGCATGGGCCAGATCGTCAGCTGGTCGATCCGCGACGAAAGCCTCCACTGCGAAGGCATCATCAAGCTGTTCCACACCTTCACCAAGGAACGCGGCTGCCTGACCAAGGCGGTGAAGGAAGACATCATCGACACCTGCCAGAAAACGGTGCGGCTCGAGGATGCGTTCATCGACCTCGCCTTCGAACAAGGCCCCGTCCCCGGCATGACGCCGAAGGAGATCAAGCGCTATATCCGCTACATCGCCGACTGGCGCCTCGGCCAGCTGGGCTTCCAGCCGATCTACATGATCGACGAACACCCGCTCCCCTGGCTCGCCCCGCTGCTGAACGGCGTCGAGCACGCCAATTTCTTCGAAACGCGCGCGACCGAGTACAGCAAGGGCGCGACGCGCGGCGACTGGAACACCGTCTGGTCGAGCTTCGACAACCGCAAAAAGGCCAAGACCGGCGACGACGCGGCCCCCGCCGGCGACGCCGAAAATGACGGCGAAGACATGTTCGCCAAGGCAGGGATTGCCGCCGAGTAAGCGATGCCAAACCCCTCCCGCTTGCGGGAGGGGTGGTCGGAGACCCGTGGCTCCGACCACGAGACTTGGGAGCTTGCTCCCTAGTCGCCGCGGGGAGGGCACAGGCGCCACCCCACAACCGATAACAAGAAGTCAGAGGCCAAAATGACCGAAGAGAAAAAACCCAAACTCATCATCCTCAGCCAGCCGCAGCGCGCCACGCTCGAAGGCCTGTCAAACCGCCGCCCCCAACTCCCCAGCGATCCCGTGCGCGACGAACTCACCGCGCTGGGACTGGTGGTGAAACAGGGCGCCAAATGGGCGCTGACCCCGCAGGGCAAGAAGGTGCTGGCGGCGAGCTCGAACCGGCGCAACGCGGGCGGATTTTCGGTTTAAAGTATTGACTTTCTCGACAATTGAACATTTCAAAAAGCGAGTGCTAGCTTTAAAACGATAGGCACCGCAAATGAGCAAATCTTCGGTCCATCCCGAGCTATTCTCAAAACGGTTCAACATACCTGAGAGCGAACTTTCTCGCCTTGGAGTATTTGACCCAACGCTCAATGTCGACACCTTGCTGTTCCCGGATCCGCTTCTGCTTGAACGCAGCGAATACAAGGAGATGCGGGATGCCAGAGCATCTTTTGATCGATATTTCGAAAGGGTGATGACTCTTCTTCACGGCATAAGAGAAGAAGGCGACATGGTATGGCGAACGGCATTTAAGCAACTATCTTTCCCCGAAATCAAGGGGACTTGCTTGGGCTATGGCGCCGCCTCGATATCCGGTCGAGGTACAGGACCTAAAATGACCGAACAATTGGTACGTACGGGCCGAGATGTCGTCCGAATGGGGATCGACGATCCCGATCTGTTTATGGCTATGGGATTATTCGAAGAGAATTTTGGACCAGATTTGATTGGAGACATGTTCACCAATATTGCGTTTAGCCATATTGCTGACTTCAACCAGAGAATTATCCAAAAGCTCGGGATACCCGCTCAAGATTTCAGTATCAAACTGGCCAACGGAACGAAGCATTCAGCAAAATTCGCTTTGAACATGCTCCAGCCTGACGATGACGTCCCTGTCATCCTCTTACCAAAAGACATTCTGAGAGATCTACCGATCGCGACATGCTGGGCTGAAGTTCAAAATGTCGCTTCTGAAAATGAAGAATTCAGAGATACGCTCAACACGGCTGTGGCACATTTGTGGTCGAAGAAGACGCTAGAAAGCAAAAGCATCTTAAAAAATTGGGCCTTATCCACCCCAAGTGCGTTCGGGTCCTTGCTAGACATGCTTCACGGCCATGATGGTAAACCATATGATTTTGCCGCCGATCCCCTTGGTGAAATCGTATGGCGAAAAATCGGCGAAGAAATTTCAAAAAAATATCCATTTGATATAGATAGTCCCAAGAAAATAGATGAAAAATCGGCCGTTTCTCTTGTTAAGGACATTCTTGATCAGTTTATATTCCTAGTCGAAAAAAGAGACTTATGGAGAGAATTGTACGCAGATCAACATTGCCTTCAACCACGAATAGAAAAGTCTTGTCAGAGACTATTCTATGCAATGGCGCTCTCCTACTGCAAGGCTTACAATTTGGACGTAACACCGGAAGCGGATACAGGTAGAGGCCCTGTTGATTTCAAATTTTCTTCGGGGATAAGAACCAGAATTCTCATAGAAATTAAGTTATCCTCGAACACTCAGGTCGTAAAAGGCTTCGAAAAGCAACTTAATATTTATAATGATGCCGAAAATCCCATAGCAAGCTACTACGTGGTCGTGAACGTCGGGCATCTTGGCGGCAAGCTTAAAAAGCTCAACGCCCTTAGAGATAAGCAGATTAGTGCCAAAGGATCCGCACCCGAGTTAATCGTTGTTGATGGCTTGCCTCGCCAATCAGCAAGCAAGGTGCAATAATCCCCAATTAGTCGTCGCCTAGCCAAGGCCCATCGGCTAACCACATCTCAATGCCCGGGGTTTTCGTCCATCGCCGCGATACGCATTATGCCGACGAACCCTATGGGCAATATCAATTCCCCAAAGTCTATCTGTCGCGCGCCAGCCAGTTTGAAGGCGATTGGGCCGTCTATTATGAGCCGGTCAAGGCTGGCGGCCGGGGCTTCTATGCCGTTGCCTGGGTCGAACGCATCGTCCCCGATCCGACGCGCGACGGCCATTATCTCGCGCTGATCAAACCCGACACCTATCTCGACTTTGCGCACAATGTTCCGCGAACGATCGATGGCGAACTTGTCGAAAGAGATTTGGCCAATGCTCAAGCGGCCGTCCGCCCGCTTAGCCAGCGCGACTTTGTTCGCATCATCGACCTTGGCCTCGGCGACGATGAAAACACCCTGCCCCGCATTGGCGATCCGGCCACTCCATTCCCGCCCTCGCTTCGCGACAACCCGCGCCCATTCCGCTTCGAGCAGGAGCGTGTTCGCACCGAAAGCCTGACCTCGCGCATCGTTCGCGACCGCGTCTTCCGTACCGCCGTGCTCGCCGCCTACGACAAGCGCTGCGCAATGACCGGCCTTAAATTCATTAACGGCGGCGGACGCGCCGAAGTCGCCGCCGCGCATATTCGTCCTGTGGCCGCCAATGGTCCTGACAGTGTTAACAACGGCCTCGCCCTATCAGGCACCGCACACTGGATGTTCGACCGCGGCTTGATTTCCTTGGACGACGACCTCTCGGTCCTCGTCTCACGCCACGTCAACGATATCGATAGTCTCAAACGGCTGCTCCGGTCCGACCGGAAGGCGATCGAACCGCTCGATCCGGCGCTCCGTCCACATCCGAGCTTCCTCGCGTGGCATCGGGAAAACGTCTTTAAGTTGTAGGGATCGTTAGTCGCCTTCCGCGCACCGTCGCAAAAGACGCCTTCCATCGCCGCCGCCCGCACCCCCCAAAATCCTATTTCGCACACCCCACCCCAAAAACCCCTTTCCTACATTATCCGCCTATGCTCCAAACTGGCAGATGAGCCACATCGCCCCCATCCCCGCGCCCGGCGCGGACCTCGCCCCCGCCCCCGACCCCACCCCCGCGCTCGATGCGCACGGCCATGACCCCGCCGACTACGACTGGGTGCCGGTGCTGAAAAAGCGCCGCAAGGACGGCTGGTCGCCCGACAAGCAGCGCGCCTTTATCGAGGCGCTCGCCGATTGCGGCTCGGTCGCATCCGCCGCGCGGGCTGTCGGCATGTCCGAATCGACCGCCTATCGCCTGCGCCGGTCTCCGGGCGCCGAAGCGTTCGACCGCGCCTGGTCGGCGGCGATCGACGCGGCGTCGAAGAAATTGCTCGACGCCGCCTTCGAACGCGCGCTCGTCGGTACCGACGAGCCGGTGTTCGACCGCGACGGCCACCGCGTCGGCCGCCGCCTCCGCCAGAGCGACCGGCTGCTGATGTTCCTGCTGCGCGCCTATGGCCCCGATTGTTTCCGCGATGCCGCGGCGCGCGGCGCGAGCGCGTCCGGGCGCACGCCCGTGTCCACCCCGGTGGCCGAGGCTTTGGTCCACCTCCATCCCGCGCCGCCCGCCGCGCCCGAAGCGCTGATGGCGCCCGATGACCTTGCGATGGCGCTCGACATCGCCGATCAGTGCGACGGCCAATTACCGCCCTGGTATCGCGAGGATCGTGAGGAGTTGCTGGCAGTGCCGGCCGCCCCGGCCCCCGTCGCAGCGGCGGGCGACGCGGCAGATGACGGGGCTGACCTTTACTGACCTTTGGCCGCGCCGCCGCGCCATTGGGCTGACCTTTACTGACCTTTGGCGGCGCGGCGGCGCCGTTGGGCTGACCTTTACTGACCTTTGGCGGCGCTGCGCGTGGGGGGCCACCCCCTCAATTCATCGCCGAACCCGCCGGAAACCCGCGCAGCCCCGCGACCGCGAACATCACCCCGCCGCGCACCGCCTCGGGCGAATCGGCGAGCAGATAGAGCTTGACCAGTTCGCGCGTCACCTCGCTGTCGTCGTCGACGACCAGCCGCAGCGACGCGATGCCAAGGTCGTTCTTCGCCATCACGACGTCGCGGATCAGCGGCAGCGGCCAACTGTCCGATGCGCCGCGATACAGCCGCGCGCCGTCGTGCCAGATAAAGGCATCGCGCCGCCGCCACGCGCGAAAGAAAGCCGCAAAGCCAAGCAGCGCCGCGGCGATCGCGGCGGTGGCGAGCAGATTGCCGAACAGCAGCATGCGCAGCACCGCGTCCGCGCCGTCGCCCCATGCCATGCTCGCCTGCCGCACGATCAGCGCCGTCGCGGCGAGCGCACACAGCAATTGCCCCGCCAGCAGCGGCTTCGCCTTCAGCCGGCCGATCACGATCTGTCTGCTAAACCCGCCTGTCATCGCGCGCCTACATAGGAAGCGCGCCCGCCCCGCGCCAGTCCGCGGCGCTGACCGACCTGCTCGCCCCGCCCTTTGCCGCCGACCCCGCCTTGACACGCCGCGCCGCAGCGCGCACCCATCGGACAGGGGAGAATAACCGCATGATGTCGCGCCATTGCACCATCGTCGCGGCGATCGGCGCCGCTTTCGCCGCGTCGGCCGGTGCGACTCAGGCGCCCTCCGCTCCGCCCCCGCTGCCCGACCCCGTGACCGAACGGCATTTCAGCCCCGCGGGCCGGATTTCGATCGAAACCTATCGGCTCGATCCCGCGACCGCGCCGGTTCCGTCGCCGACGGTCGCGCAGCGCCGCTACCTTGCGCACCGGCTGGGCAAGCAGGCGGGCAAGCCGCTCGACGTCGTCGTCGCCTGCTGGATCAAACCATCGGGCGAGGTCGCCGACAATTGCGCGCCGGACAATCTGCACGCCTATTCCCAATTCGACGTGTTCGCGCTCGATTTCGCCCGCGTGCCCCGGCCGGTGTTTCCGGTCTTTCCCGAACTGACCGACCGCCGGCCCCGACCCCGCCGCGTCGAATATCGCTACCATTACGACGGCGCGCCGCTTGCGCCCATCGACTGGGACCGCGGGCCACTCGTCGACCGGCAGCAAATCGCTCCGCTCGCGCGCACCGACTGGGTTGAATATCCGATCCGCGCGATGGCGGCGCGCAAGGAGGCAAAGGTCCTCGTCGAATGCCAGGTGCAGGACGACCGATCGATCGTCTGCCGCACGCTCGACGTCGTACCGGCCGAGAATATGTCCCATTTTTCGGACGCCGGCGAATATCAATATATCGCGCGGCGCGCGCCCGCGACGCTCGCCGACGGCCGCGCCAGCGCCGGTGCGCGCGCGCGTTTCGAACTCGACTTCCGCCTGCCCGACTGACCGGGCGCGAATGTCACCAGGGGAGAGCCGCCGCATGTCCAGCCCTCGCATCACCGCCGCCGCGCTCGTCCTCGCCGCGCTTGCGCCGCCTGCCGCCGCGACCTCGATCTACACCCCGCCGCCGCACAAGGCCGAGCGTGCGTGCGGGGTGCTCGCGGGGGTGCTCGCGCGGCTCGCGACCGCCGAACGCCGCGAACTCACCGACCTCCTGCTCGGCATGCAGGTGACGACCGACGCGCTCGGGCGCGTTCAGGGGGCCGAGTGGGACGCGCTGCTCGCGGAGCTGCGCACGCACAATGGCAAGCCGGACAAGTGGCCGATGCGGCTGACCGCGCTGCACCGCATCGACGACCGCGACCGCAAGAACGCCGCACTTTACGTGGCGATGGTCGAGCGCGAACGTTGGGAGCTGCATCGCTATGCAGGCGACGACGGCATGCTGATGCCGGTCTATAAACCCGACCCGCATTATGACACCGCGCCGGGCTTCTGGATAGTCGTCTTCAGCGGCAACCAGGTCGTCAGCCTGCGCGAAGCGGGCGAACTCTATATGACGCGGCCGGGCAAGGCGACCGACTGCCGGGGCGCCGTCGACCCCGAGGGGCCCGTCGCCGTCACCGTACCCCGAAAGGACTAACCGGGCCGTACGCGCGGCAAGCCGGTGCCGCACCTGCTTCATCCTTGCTATAGTGCACGCGAAAGGAGAAAGCCCATGCAGGCCGTAACCGAAGGCGACCGCCGCAAGGAGGTGCGCCACCTCCTCGAACAGATCCAGGCGCATCCCGAACGCGACTGGACCGCGGCGCGCCAGCGCCTCGCGACGCTCAACAAGCTGATCGCCACGTCGTCGCGTCAAGACCCGCACTAGGGTCAAGGACCGGCCACTCGTCGCGCGCACGCCGCCGTCCGCCGCAATCACGCGGGAGACCGGAAACGCGCGGGCGCGCCGCCGGTTTCTCCCTCGATGCATCGGATTGATGCCCGACGATGGAGACCGACATGCGCAAAGTACCCGCCCTTATCGCGCTCGCCCTAGTCGCAGCGCCCGCGCTGGCGCAACCCGCCGCCGGTCCCGCGCCGCCTGCGGACACCGTCGACGGCAAAGCGGCCGATGCCGCCAACCTCACCCTCGCCACCCGCGAACAGGTCCGCCCTGGCGTCCAAATCCATTCGACCGACGGTCAGAGCATCGGCACCGTTCAGGGCATCGATGGCGATACCGCCATCGTCGTGCGCGACGGCGCGCTCTATAATATCCCGCTCGCCGCCATCTATCATGGGGCGGTCGGGTCGTCGCATGGCCTCGTCACCAAATTGTCGCGCGCGGAGATCGAGGCGCGGACGACGGCGGCGGCCGAATAGCGCCGGGTATGAACAGCGGTGACCGCCCCTTGCAGCAAGGGAGGTCTCCGCTCAGCAGACCGCATCGCACCAGCGATCGGGGAGGGAGCCGGGATGCCGGCTCCCTTTCGCCGTTCTGCCGAGGGTGCCGAGGCCAAGAAAATGGCCCGCCCCGGAGGGGGAGCGGACCAGTTTCGGTGCCGGCGCGCCGGATGACGTCGCCGGTCCTCTATTGTTCGCTATTCAGCCTCTTCGAACAGGTCGATCGCATTGGCCGCATTGGCCGAAAGGCGGACGGTGTCGCCCTCGACCGCTGCTACAAGGCCGGCGGGTAGATAGTGATGCTTGCCATCGACGCTGTCGGCCTTGGTCAGCTTGATGCGCTCGCCGTCGAGATGGTCGACGGTGCCGATATGGACGCCGTCGGCGCCGATGACATTCATGTGTTCCTTGATCGCGCTATGGTCATGCCCTGCCATCGTAAGTCTCCTTGCGCTCCGGAAAAGGGGAGCCTCGCCATCATACGCATCGAAAGCGAGTCGGCTCCATAGGTCGAGACGGGCCGCCCCAAAGCTGCGCCCGCTTTCCAAGCGTGCGACGCGGCGATAGACTTCGCCAATGCGTTATTTTGCCCTGCTCGCCGCGCCCCTGCTTGTCGCTGCGCCCTTTCCGGCTTTCGCCTGCTCGGTCGCGCCGGACTATCGGGTGCCGACGAACCTCGCACTCGTCGAGAGCGCGGGCCTGATCCTGCTCGGCACCGTGACCGACGGCGATTTCGCGCCCGGCAGCAGCGAAGAGCAGATGGTCACGGTCGAACCGGCCGAGACGCTCAAGGGCGCGATGCCGACGGGGCCGGTGGCATTGCCCGGGATGATCGCGACGGGGACCGGAACGCCACTCAGCAATCCCTATGAACTCGGCGAAGCGCATCCGCAGAGCTTCGCCGGGGCGTGCATCCGCTATGTCTTCCCGCGCGGGTCGCGCGTCCTCTTCTTCCTCGACCGGCAGGATGGCGGCTGGCGCGCGGCGGGCGGCGCATTCAGCCGCTGGGCCGAAGACGTGCTGACCGACGACGCGCCCTGGTTGCAGCTCGTACGCTTTTACATCGACATCGCCAAACTGCCCGAAGCGGAACGCGCCGACGCGCTGGTCGAGCGCCGCGACGAACTCGCCGCGCTGGGCGACGATCCCGTCGCACAGCTGGTCGCCGCGGACATCGACCGCCAGCTTGCGGGGCCGAACCCGCCGCTGCGCGGCGAACTGCCCCCCGCGCCCGACCCGGCGGACGCCGAGAGCGCCGAAGAGATGATCGAAGCCGCCGACGCCGCCGCCGCGGTCGCCGATGGAACGGACACCGAAAGCGAACGCGAAGAGACGGATATCGAACGCGAGGACGGCGAACCGCGCGACTAGGAAGCGCCAGTGCACCAAGGGCGCCGTCGGCCCTCCCACGGCCGCGCCAGCCCTTCGCCGATGAGCAGCGATCCGACGCTGTCGCCGCCGCGCGTGACGATCCGCAATTTGCGCCCGTAACGGTCGCTGTCGCGCCCGGCGCTTTCGAGGCTGAAGGCACCGGCGTTCAGCCATTGCTGCAGGCGCTCGGTTGCCGCGCCGCCCAGCGCCGCCTCTTCGGCGCAGCGCGCGGGATGGGTTTCGGGGGTGTCGATGTCCGCGATCCGGTATTTTTCGTCCGCGAACCAGAAGGTGTCGCCATCGACGACGCAATTGCTGCCGCCGCCGCTGTGGCAAAAGGTGAAATGGGCCGACAATCCATCGCGAATCGGCCCATGGGGCGCCGCGCCATCCTCTGACGCGAAGAGCGCCGCGACGGGAGCAACGACGGCGTCGGTCTCCTCCGGAAACCGCAGGAAAGTCGAAAGCGCAGCGACGAACGCGACCATCATGGCCGGCGCCAGCCACAGGTTGGATCGCACGGGCCGGCGACGCTGGATGGGCTTGCGGCGGCGCGCTGCACGCCGCGGCTTATGGTGGAAATCGGGGCCGGACATATCCCGACCCTAGCGTTTAGGGCTTAGCAAAATCCCAACGAGGCATCTCCGCAATGGCAGCCAAGGCTCGGCAATCGCATTCGCTCCGGCACCGTTTCAGACCCTATGTCGATCGATCAGGGCGCGCCGCGCGGCTCGTCGTCGTCCACTCCGCCTGGCCCCAATTCGTCATCCTCGTCATCGTCGCTGCGCTCGCCGCGATAAGCGTCCATGTCGATCCGGCCCGATCGTTCCATCTGGCGCATATGATCGACCAGATCCTGCACATCGTCGCTCGCGTCGCCGCTCGGCTTCTTGGCACTATCCTCCAGGCGCGTCTCGCGCCGCGCCGCCTCGGCGACGCTTTGTGCCTGCGCGCTCTCGTCATCCTGCTCGCGGTTGCGGGCTTCTGGGGCATCTGCTGCGGGGGGTATGCGGGGATCGTCGATCATGGCCAGCTCCTTTCAGGGGATGGCCGGAAAACGCACAGCTTCGTCGTGCCGTTCCTCAGACGGTCGCGGCGAGCACCTTATTCTCGATTACGCGGATGAACGCCTCCGGATCTTGCGCGCCAGGAATCAGCATCCGACCGCCCAGAATGAAGGCGGGCACGCCGGTGATATTCTGGTCGGCCCAATAGGCTTCCTCGGTGCGCACCATGTCGCCGAACTCGCCCGACGCAAGGATCCCCACCGCGCGGTCGCGGTCGAGCCCGACCGATGCTGCGACATCCGCCAATACGCCATGGTCGCTGACATCGCGATTGTCGGTAAAATGCGCGGCGAATAGCGCCAGCTTCAATGCCGTCTGCACCCCGGTAGGCCCCTCCTGCTCGGGCTCCTCTATCGCGCCGGCCCACGTCAGCAGGCGGTGCGCGTCGAAACTGTTGCGCATGCGGAAATCGGGACCGCGGTTGAAGGCAAAGCCCAGCTCGCCGGCGAGACTGGCGAGCCGCCCCGTATTGGCGCGGCTCTGCTCGGGGCCAATGCCATATTTGCGCATGACATGGCTGCCCGCATCCTCGCCCTCCGGCGGCATGTCGGGATTGAGCTCGAAGGGATGCCACTGAATGCGAAAATCCAGTCGTCCGGCGAAATAATCCATGACCTGACGGAATTTCAGCCAGCCGATGATGCACCACGGGCACATCACGTCGGATACGATATCGACGCTCAGGCGCGGAACCCGCGGTTCAGTCAAAGCCGATCTCCTGCCGGCGCGGCGCGCCGTGCTCAATCGGCTGCACGGCGATCCTTGCCCGTTCGCCGGTCGCCCTTGCGGCGATCCGGCCCATTGTAACCGGGATCTTCGGCCTTGCGTCGGTCGCCCGCACGCCGGTCCGAACGCACCCTCTTATCGTCACCGTCTGCCACAGGCTTCCTCCCCGCCCAAAGGAAAATGGAAGCGACCCGGCACTCAGTAACTCATATAATGCTAAAAAAGACAAGCAACGGTCCGGATCCGCCGCTTGTTGGCCCCGGCTTTCGCCGGGGTTCATATCTCTATCGGCCACGTCCGGCCGAAAATCGACGATCTGCCGAGTTAATGACCTGCATTGGCCGTTCCATCGACCGGAGCCACCGGCGCCGGCCGCGACAGCACCCACCAACCGCCGATCATCAGCAGCACCGACAAGGCCTCGACGATCATGCCCTGCACGATCCCCGAATTGACCGGATCACCGCTCGCGGCTCCGAACAGCCGCCCGGCCAGCGCGGTGCCGTAAAGCGCCGCGGGCACCAGCAACGCGCGTACCCACGCCGGGACCAATGCGCCGAGCGCCGCCGCGCCCGCCGATACAAGAAAGAAGGACGACAGATCGGCGCGCAGGGTGTTGATCGCGACCCCGCTGATCGTAAAGCCGAAAGTCTCGGTATAGCTCGCTGGATCGATCAACCCGCGCGCGCCCACGATGCCAAAAAATGCCGCCCACAGCAGGACGGCGCCGCGCAAGACCATATCGACCATCATTTTTCTCCCGGTTTGCCGCAAGCTGCGCCATCGGGGGAGAAAGTTCAATCTCTTCCGCTTCAAAGACCGGAGGAAGCGAACGTCTCTTCGATCCAGCCGCCGCCGAGCACGCGTGAATTGTCGGCGGTATCGTAGAGCACCGCCGCCTGTCCCGGCGCGACGCCATATTCGGCTTCGGCAAAGATCAGCCGGTCGCCCGCGATCGTCGCCGGTACCGGCTTCGCCATGCTGCGCACCTTCGCCAGCACGTCGCGCCCCTCGACCGCCGCTAGCCAGTTTGCCTCGCCCAGCCGCGCCCCTGACACGGCAAGCGCGCGCCGCGGCCCGACGATCACTTCCTTCTTTTCCGCATCGAGCCGCACCACGTAAAGCGGTTCGGCCCGACCGCCGATCTCGATCCCGCGGCGCTGGCCGACCGTATAATGGATTAGCCCCTTGTGCGCCCCGAGCACGCTGCCGTCGACATGGACGATCGCGCCCCGGTCGTCGGCTTCGGGGCGCAGCTTCCTGACCAGCGTGGCATAATCGCCGTCGGGAACGAAACAAATGTCCTGGCTGTCGGGCTTGCTCGCGACGCCAAGCCCCAGGTCGCGCGCGATCTCGCGCACCACGCTCTTTTCGAGGCCTCCCAATGGAAAGCGCAGAAAATCGAGCTGGTCCTGCGTCGTCGCGAACAGGAAATAGCTCTGGTCCCGCGCCGGGTCGATCGCGCGGTGCAGTTCGGAGCCCGCGGGCCCCATCACGCGCCGGACATAATGGCCGGTCGCAAGGCAATCGGCGCCAAGCTCTTTCGCAAGGCGGAACAGGTCGGTGAATTTCACCCCCATATTACAGCGCACGCAGGGGATCGGTGTCCGTCCGCTCAGATATTCGTCGGCGAACTGGTCGATCACCGTGTCGCGGAAACGGCTTTCATGGTCATAGACATGGTGCGCGAAGCCCAGCCGGTCGGCGACCGCGCGCGCGTCGCGAATATCTTGACCGGCACAGCAGGCGCCGATGCGCTTCGCCTTCGCTCCATGATCGTAGAGTTGCAGCGTCACGCCAATGACCTCGGCGCCCGACCGCGCCGCGAGCGCGGCAACGACGCTCGAGTCGACTCCGCCCGACATCGCGACGACGATTCGCCTGTCTTTCAGCGGCATGGGCAGCTGAAAATCGGCCCGGGCAAGTCCGGCGGGGGAGGAAATCATATCGATCATGATCGGCGCCATCTAGGGATTCGGGCCTCGAAATACCAGCTTTTCCGCCATGCACGTCAAGATATTGACGGGGGTTAAGCTTCGCTAACAGGGACTGAAACGGGCATTTACGGGACTTTAGGTCCTCTGCGCTAAACCGGCATCATGAACGTCGCCCCGTCAGAATTTCCGCGCCTGCCCGGTGCCACGAGAATGTCGAAGCCCGCCTTCGACATCATCATGGCCGTGTCCGGGGCGCGTCAGGCGATGCTGCCGACGGCGCGGCTGGTGCGAGCGCAGGCGGTGCGCGAATCGCACGCTGCAACGCTTAACGCCCTGCGTCGAATTCTGGGCGGCGCGCGCCGGACGACGGAACAAACGGCGCCACGCGTCGTTCGCTTCCTCGATCTGTCGGACGAGGTGAACGCCCTGCCGGAAACTATGAATGACCTGTTTACCAGAGGGCTTCAGTCGATGTTGAATCCCTCTGGCCTAGATCAAAAATCGTCGGAACCACCCCCCTCCGACGATGCAAATATGGAATGACTATGATCGAGAATCAGAAAATCCGGCCCGCACAGGTCATCGGCCCCTTGGGCGAACCGCTGACGCTGGACACCTTGCCGCCCGCATCGACGACCCGCTGGGTCGTTCGCCGCAAAGCGGAGGTTGTTGCGGCCGTCAACGGCGGACTGCTGTCCGTCGACGAGGCGTGCGAACGCTACGGGCTGACCCTCGAGGAATTTGCCAGCTGGCAGCGGTCGATCGACCGCAGCGGCATGCCCGGACTGCGTGTAACGCGCATCCAGCATTATCGCGACCTCTACGAGCGCCAACAGCGCTTCTGAGCCGCGGGACCGGACCAGGACGAGAGAGGGCGCTTCGGGCGCCCTCTTTTTTGTCTTCGAACAGCGGACAGCGTCCGAAACCCGAAGAAAGCGCTGCTGTTTTCAATAGGATGACGTTTTCTTTGCAACTCTCCCGTTCATCCCGCGTTAAGCGGCTGAGTCAATTTTTGGAGAGAACTCGACATGCGCAAGATGATTATCGCCCTCACCGCCGCCTCGGCCCTCTCGCTCGGCGCCTGCCAGAGCCCGGCCGCCGACAAGGTCGAGGACCAGGCCGAAGCCCAAGCCGACGCGATCGACGATCAGGCTGACACCATGCCCGAAGGCCCCGCCAAGGAAGCAATGGAAGAGAAGGCCGACAAGGTCGAGGAAATGGGCGAGGAAAAGGCCAACGCGATGGACGACAATGGCGAGATCGCCCCGTCCGAAACCGGCGTCGGCGACACGCAAACCAAATAATCCCTCTTCCGGGATCGCCAAAGGGCGCCGGAGCCAAGCTCCGGCGCCCTTTTTGCATGCCCGGAACGGTCGCCACGCTGTGACCCGCGTCACCGCTGCGCCGCGCCGCGCGCGCTAATCCCAATTTCGGGGCGGCGAGGTCACCCTTGCCCCCTCACCTCCCTGCCGCCGTCTGCGACCCGCGGCGGCGGGGAGGACCAGCCATTCGTCAGGCGCCGAGCTGCGCCAGTACGTCCTGGATACCGCGCTGGGCGCGATCGGCGCGCAATGCCTCGAGCGCCCCGGCAACGTCGACCGTATATTCGGCCACGCCCGCGCTCTCGCCCGTCCATTTGGCACCGAGCGCGTGGACGAGCGCGATCGCGGCGCGATTTTCGGACAGGGTGTGAACGTCGAGTTCGGTCAGTCCCTCGGCGAGGCACTGGACGAACAGCGCTGCGGTCATCATCCGCGCCAGTCCCTTGCCGTGGAAGGCGTCCAGCACCGCGACCGAATATTCCCCTACGCGGCTCTCGCCGTTCGGGCCGCCGCGATGGCGCACCGCATGCACCGCGCCGATCGCGGGCCAGCCCGGACATTCGCTGCAGATCGCGCCCCAGGCGATATGATCGTGCCCGTCGACATCGACCAGCCGTTCGATCACCGCGTCGGGCAACATCGGCGCCGGCGAGAAAAAGCGCAGGTAGCGCGACTCGGAGGACAGCTTTGCGACCCCTTCGCGCAGCAGCGCCTCGTCGTCGGGGGTGATCGTGCGCAGACACACCTGCGTCCCGTCATTCAGCACGCTGTGCACCGCGATATCGCCCAGCCGCCCGGCCGCTGCCTGCGCGGGCGCTCCCGCTTGCCTGTCCGTCGTCCCGGTCATCGCGGCCTCCTGCGGCACGCAGGATAGGCAAGACCGGCGACGCTGGCAATTCGCGCCGCCGCCGGCCTAGAGCATCAAGCCGGTCAGGCGTCGTCGCCCATGCGGAGCGCAGCGATGAAGGCTTCCTGCGGAATGTTCACATTGCCATATTCGCGCATCCGCTTCTTGCCCTCTTTCTGCTTTTCGAGGAGCTTTTTCTTGCGGGTGGCGTCGCCGCCATAGCATTTCGCGGTCACATCCTTGCGCAGCGCGGCGATGGTCTCGCGGGCGATCACCTTGCCGCCGATGGCCGCCTGGATCGGGATCTTGAACATGTGGCGCGGGATCAGGTCCTTCAGCCGCTCGCACATGCCGCGGCCGCGGCTTTCGGCGCTGCCGCGATGGACGATCATGCTCAGCGCATCGACCGGCTCGTTGTTGACGAGGATGCTCATCTTGACGAGGTCGCCGGGGCGGTGGCCGATCTGGTGATAGTCGAACGAGGCATAGCCGCGCGAAATGCTCTTCAGCCGGTCGTAGAAGTCGAACACCACTTCGTTGAGCGGCAGTTCATAGGTGATCTGCGCGCGGCCGCCGACATAGGTCAGGTTCTTCTGCACCCCGCGGCGGTCCTGGCACAGCTTCAGGATCGGGCCGAGATAATCGTCGGGAACGTAGATCACCGCCTCGATCCACGGCTCCTCGATCTCGTCGATGCGGTTCGGGTCGGGCATGTCGGCGGGGTTGTGGAGCTCGATCTCCTTCGCCGCCTCGTTCTTGGTGTGGCCGAGCTTCAGCTTGTAGACCACCGACGGCGCGGTGGTGATCAGGTCGAGGTCGTACTCGCGCGTCAGCCGCTCCTGGATGATTTCGAGGTGGAGGAGCCCCAGGAAGCCGCAGCGGAAGCCGAAACCGAGCGCGGCCGAGCTTTCCATTTCGAACGAGAAGCTCGCGTCGTTGAGGCGGAGCTTCTGGATGCTTTCGCGCAGCTTTTCAAAGTCGTTGGCGTCGGTCGGGAAGAGGCCGCAAAAGACGACCGGCTGGACTTCCTTGAACCCCGGCAGCGGCGCCGCGGCGGGCTTTTTCGCGTCGGTCACCGTGTCGCCGACGCGCGCCTGCGCGACGTCCTTGATCTGCGCGGTGATAAAGCCGATCTCGCCCGGACCGATCTCGGTCAGTTCCTCGCGCTTCGGCGTGAAACAGCCGACCCGGTCGATCAAATGGGTGGTGCCCGCCTGCATGAACTTGATCTGCTGGCCTTTTTTGAGCACCCCGTCGATCACGCGGACGAGGATGACGACACCGAGATAGGGATCGTACCAGCTGTCGACGAGCATCGCGACGAGCGGCGCCGCGGCGTCGCCCTTCGGCGGCGGGATCTTCGTCACGATCGCTTCGAGGCATTCCTCGATGCCGATCCCCGACTTCGCGCTGGCGAGCACCGCGTCGTCGGCGGGCAGCCCGATGATATCCTCGATCTCGGCCTTCACCTTGTCGACGTCGGCGGCGGGCAGGTCGATCTTGTTGATGACCGGCACGATTTCATGATCATGCTCGATCGACTGATAGACGTTGGCGAGCGTCTGCGCCTCCACCCCCTGCGCCGCGTCGACGACGAGCAGCGCGCCCTCGCACGCCGCGAGCGAGCGCGACACTTCATAAGCGAAGTCGACGTGCCCCGGCGTGTCCATCAGGTTGAGCTCGTAGGTTTCGCCGTCCTTCGCGGTGTACTTCAGGCGCACCGTCTGCGCCTTGATCGTGATGCCGCGCTCCTTCTCGATATCCATATTATCAAGGACTTGCGCCGACATTTCGCGCGCGGTGAGCCCCCCGGTGAACTGGATCAGCCGGTCGGCGAGCGTCGACTTGCCATGGTCGATGTGCGCGATGATCGAAAAATTGCGGATATGGGACAAGGGCGTGGTCATGCGCGGCGCACTAGCAGGGGTTTGCGGCGCTGTCAGCAGGGTCTTAAAGCCACAAAAGCCCCGCATGCGCGGGCCGGGATTGTGTCCTTTGTGGCTTTAAGCGGCGAGGGATAGGCAAGAGCGGCGCGAGGTCGGCCACGAAAGGCGGCGCGGCGTCGATCCAAAGGTCAGGGAAAGTCAGCCCTGTGCGCATCGCATCGCCGCGCCCGTCCGGTGCGGCGGCGCGCGCAGGCGTCGCGGCGGGAGCGGAATCGGACGAGTCAAAGAGCGAAGGCCGCGACGCTGGCATGGCGGGATAATGTAGGAAAGCGGTTTTTCGTGGAGGTGCGGGCGCGCGCGGAGAAGCGCCGGTGGGCCGCGCGGCGCCGGTCGCCCTGCTCTAACGTCACCCCGAAATTGTTTCAGGGTCCATGGGTCGCGCTCTCGTCAAACGACCCGCTGAAGGACCGGGCCGACCATGGCTGCTGAAACAAGTTCAGCATGACGAGGAAGGTAGGCGGGCGTGCACAGCGCGGCGTCAGCCCTGTTTCGCGGCCTTGCGCGCCACGCGCTTATTCTGTTTCGCCGCCTCGCGTTCGAGCGGGTTTACCAGCGCTTCGTAGCGGCCGAACAGATGTTCGACGCGGTCGCGGTCGGAGGCGAAGGGCGCGGACCGATAGAGTTTATCGACCGCCAGATCGAGCGCGGCATGGGCTTTACGCAAATTGCCCGGCATGGTGTCGGGATCGTAAAGGTCGGCGAGGCTGGACGTTGGATGCGCGGCGCGCGCGTCGAGCACTGCCTGCGCGAGCGCTTTAATCTTGGTGCGCTGCGCGGGGGTGGGGTCGGGCCAAGGGAAGGTGTTGTAAACTACGCCGATGCTATATTGATAGTCACTCTTAAGCCGCCCACCAACGTGAGCCATCCAGGCCATGTGCATCTTGGAAGTTAAGACTCCAAATGTCCACTGATCGGCATCCAACACCACCTGTAGCAACTGACTTGGCAGCGTAGGAGGTTCAAGCCAACCGATTGGAATATAATCTCTTCGTTCGCCGCTTACTTTTGGGATAGCGAGATATGGACTGTTCGGGATAGTCGTAACTTCAAATTCCATCGGAAACGCCGCCAATTTCCTCGTGGCCTCCTTTCTGCTAGCTGCGCGGTATTCTCGAACCGCCTTCACACGCTCCAAAACCATAGGCAGCCGCTTAAGGTCGGCCGGAGAAGCATAGCTAGGCATCAATATCCACCGGCTTTCTCCCCTTATGTATTCCTGAGACCCTACTATCGGAATCATAAGATGAGCCGCCCCCGGCTCCGCTTCTAGGAAACGATCACGTTCGCTCGGGCTGAACAGGTATATTCCATTGTCAACTATCTTACTGCCCATACGCATCGGCGTAACATCGCACAGAGGCTTTCTCTGATCGCGTACGACCAAGTGCGTGTTAGCGACGCCTTTGCCGTCGAATAGATATGCCGTGAGAGCGCCATGCCGACTCTCAAGGGGATCACCGTTGATGTTGGGATAGCTGAACAGCCGCTTTTCGACAGGTTCATGGTCGCGGTGCACCAGCCCAATGATGACGACATGGACATGTGCCTTGCCCCGCGCTTCGCTCCCCCAGTTAAAGGTGCGATGAGCAAATGTGATTTCTAGACCGTATCGGTCGAAGAGGATCGGCCATAACTGTGCGACCTGTTCACCTTGGGTGATCGAATTGGTCGAAACGAACGCAAACCGGATGCGCTTGTTCGACTGAATATACTGCCCGGCCTTGATAAACCAAGCCGTGACATAATCGAGTGAGCCAGCGCGTCCCGATGGCGCATTGATTATCCGCGCCATCTGCCCGCGTTGGAATGGCGTCTGGTAGCTCTGCCCGACAAAAGGCGGGTTGCCCATGATGTAGCTGCATCTTTCGGGCGGCAGCAGGTCGGCCCAATCAACCTCGAGCGCGTCGCCGTGGAGGATTGTCGCGCCGCCGGTCAGGGGGATGCGGGCATAGTTGGTACGGAACGCCTCGTTGAGTTCGTTGTTGGCGATATGATCCATCATCCACATCGCAACTTCGGCGATACGCGCGGGAAATTCTTCATATTCGATGCCGTAAAATTGATCGACGGTGACGCGGCTTAAAAGCGCGGCGTCGATATTCTGATCGCCGTAGAGGGATTTCAGGCAGTCGAGTTCGAGACGGCGCAACTCGCGATAGGCGATGACGAGAAAATTGCCGCAACCGCAGGCCGGGTCGAGGAAGGTCAGGCGCGTCAGCTTGTGCTGAAATTCGATCAGCGCCTTTTCCTTGCCGGTACGCCGCGCCTTCAGCTTTTCCAGCTCGTCCTTCAGATCGTCGAGGAAGAGCGGGCCGATGACCTTCAATATGTTCGCTTCGGTGGTGTAGTGCGCGCCTTTTGCCCGGCGCTCCTTTGCGTCCATCACCGATTGAAAGAGCGAACCGAAAATGGCGGGCGAAACCCCCGACCAGTCGTGGCGCGCCGCATCGAGCAGATGATCGCGCATCTTTTGGTCGAATTGTGGAATCCGCAGGCGACCGGCAAAGAGCTGACCGTTCACATAGGGAAAGGCGTCGAGTTCGCCCGACAGCCCCTTTTGTCGCTGACCCTCTGGCGTGTCGAGCACGTCGAACAGCTGGCTGAGCACCAGCCCGGTGTCGCTGCCGTCGGGGCGCGTGTCGTTGTCGATCAGCTGAAGGAAAATATCCTTCGGCTGAAAAATGCCGGTGTCGTCGGCGAAGAGACAGAAGAGGATTCGGACAAGAAATTGTTCGAGGTCGTGGCCGGTATAGCCCGCATCCTCCAGCGCGTCGTGGAGCTTGCCCATCAGCTCCGCCGCCTTGATCGTCACCCCCGCCTGATTTTCGAAACTGACGCGCCGCCCGAGCATGAAGTCGAAGGCGGTGATATGCTTGTGCAGGTCTTTGAGATGGAATTTCAGCTCGGTTCCGCTTTCGAGGTCGAGCAGGTTCCAGTTCTGAAAATCGCAGGCCAGCACCCAGCGCGGCTGTTCGGTCGGGTGGATGCCGTCGATATAGGTCAGCGCCTGTCCCTGCGCCCTGCCGAGGTCGAGGCGACTCGATTTCTGTTCGATGAGCAGCGTGCGCGGCCAGAACAGGTCCATGAAGCCATGTTTGTTGTCGAGCAGTTTGACGCGCTGTTCATAGACGGCGACGGTGCGGCGCTTGATGCCGAAAATGTCGAAAAAGTCGTTGTAGAAGCTTTGCGTCTCGCCCTTTTCATAATGGGCGTCGTGCCATTCTTCGCTAAACGCCTTGGCGCGGCGTTTGATCTCGTCCCAACTCAGTCGCATGGCCGCCCCCGTCCTTTCGGCAGCAACGCTAGACGAAGCGGATTCGAGCGCCAAGGGGCAAGCGTTTCAACAATTGAACGAAAGCTGGTGTGAACCAGAAATCCTCCCTGCGCCGCAAGCATGGGGAGGGGACCCTGAAACGCATGGCGGCGGGGCGGCGACGGTGCTCCAAAGCCCCTCCGTCAGCGCTTCGCGCTGCCACCTCCCCATGGCTTTGCCACAGGGAGGATCATTCTGCCAGCCACCGTCGGCAATCGTCCCTGACCCGCGCGTGCACATCGCGCATCCCGCGTTCCAGCACCGTCGCCCGGCCCGCGCCCGCCTCCACCGCCGCGAGCGCGGCGATGGCGTTTGCGCGGACGCGGGGGACGGGGTGCGCCCGTGCGAAATGGTCGGCGATGTCGCTGGCATTGTCGGTCAGGTGGACCGCGCAGCGAAGCAGCATTTCGCCGCTGGTCAGCGTCGGGCGCTTCGCGATCGTGCCGCCTTTGTCCGCTTCTTGGCCCAGATCGACGATATATTGGTCGCGCCAGGGGATATGTTCGCCCTCGTCCATGATGTTGAGGCTGACCGAGAGGCTTGCCGGCGGGAGCTGGCTGTGGATGTCGCGGTGGGCGCGGTAGAGGAGCATCCGGCCTTCGCTGAGCTGGCTGCGTTCGACGAATTGCAGGTTCAGCGGCTCGTCGAGGCGGCCGTCGACCTGCTCCGCATCATACTCATAATAGTCGCTGACATAGCCGGGGCCGAAATAGCCGGCGGTGAGGAAATGGAAATTATGGTCGTGCGGCACGCCGTAGGAGAAGGCGGCGGGGCCGCTGGCGGCATAGACCGCGTCGCGCGCGGCGGGCCAGAGGTTGGCGCGGAGGTAATAGCCGCGCGGGCTGCGGTGCAGGAGGAAGACCTGCGCCGAATAACGGTTGATTTCGAGTTGCTCGGCATAGCTCGCCTTGAGCGCCGCGATGACGCGGTCGGCAAGAAAATGGCGGTTGCGCTGAAGCCCGGCGAGGAGCGCGGCGCATTGCGCGATGCTGTCTTCGCCCGCGAGGTCGACGCCGCTTTCATCGAGGCGCGCGGCGACTTCGGCAAGGTCGAGCGCGGGGGTGCCTGGCGGATCGATCAGGCGCGGCACGGCGGCGCGTCGTCGCGGCGATAAGGGGCGGAGGGCGCCGGGCTTGTGCAAGGCCCCGGCCCTCCGCCCCCCTTCCGCCCCGTCTCACCGGAAGGCGGAAAGAGCGCCAGCGTCGCCGCCGCCGCGCGGCGCACCTCGGCATGCGGGTCGCGCGCGGCCATCGCCGCGAGCAGGGGATGCGCCGCGGCGGGATTGAGCGCGACCAACTCGCGCATCGCGTGCCAGCGCGCGGCGAAATCGCCGGCCTGCGTCTCGGCCGCGAACAGCGGCGCGGCGTCGGTGCGGCCAAGCTGGCGGAGCAGCGTCAGCGCGACGCCGCGAAAGCTGGCGCCGCGGCGCGACGCGCTGACATGGACGAGGCGGCCGCTCGCGACGTCATAGCTGCGGACCGGCAGCGGGGACGGCGGCTGGACCGCGAGTTCGAGCAGCAGCACGTCGCCGCGCGCAGCGGCGAGGGTGAAGCCCTGCCGCGCGGTGTCGAGGTGCAGGATCGCGCCCTCCACCAGCGGTCGCGGCGGCCCGGCGCGGCAAGTTGCGGCGGCGGCGGCGGTAAAGCCCCCCGCCGCTTCGCCCGCGCCGACCGCGACGCGATAGGGGCAAAGAAGCGCGCCGCCGGCGGCGAGGACGCGGTATGTGGCGCGGCCGGGGACGAAGACGAGCGAGGCGGCGGGCGCGGGCGGAGACTTGGCGGGCGCGAAAGGCGTCAGCTGGAGCGTCAGGCGGATCGCGCCGCGTTCGGCGAGGATCAGCCCGCCCGCCCCGCCGCCCTGGCCGACAGGGCGCAGCGGCGGCCGCGCAAAGGGATCGGCGGCGAGCAAGGCGAGTGCGGCGTCGAGGCGCGCGCGAAGCCAGCCGATATCATCCAGCCAGGGCAGCAGGCGTTCGACCGCGACATCGGCTGGGGCGTCCGCAAGCGCATCCATCGCGGCGACCAGCCCGCCCGGCGCGCTGTCGGCGGCGCGCCAGACCGCCGCCGCATCGGCGGCCGCGCGGCGCAGACCGGCGCGGCGCTCTGCATCGAAGCGCGGGAAATGGTCGTGGCGGGATGGCGCGCGAGGCATGATGCAAGCCGGACGGAAGACGGGCCGGCGCCGGTCGGACGCCGCCACCCCGCCGCCGCAACGGGTCAGTCGTTGACGATGAGCGCGATGGTGACCGCGATCTCGAACACCGAGGGTCCGGACGACGCGCTCTCGCCGAGCAGCGACCCGAACAGGCCGACTGCGGTTTCCAGCAGCGGCACGCTGTCGATATCGATCGACGGCAGATCCATATTACCCTCCTCTGTCAGTCCACGGCAACGGGGCCGCAGCCCGGGCGTAAGAGGGCGCGCCGCGATCGCCGAATTAACTTATCGTAATCGCGCCGGGCGACTGCGAGTTGTGGGCCGGCGACCTCGTCATCGCGGACCTGATCCGGGATCCATCGCAGCGCCGAAGTCATGGACCCCGGATCAAGTCCGGGGTGACGAGAAAAGAAAGGTCCTCCCTGTGCCGGAGGCATGGGGAGGAATAGCGCCCGCTTCCGGTCGCTAGCCGCCGCGCTCTATGTCGAGCCAGAGCGAGAGGCCGGCGGGCGTGTCTGCGGGCGGCTCGTCGGCGACGTGCCGCACCGCGTCGGCGCGGGCGCGGCCGAGGATCGCGGCGGGGATGGCCGGCGTGTGAAAGATATGGTCGGCTTCGCCCAGAAGGCGCGCGGCGCGGAGGGTGAGTTCGTCGGGGTCGGCGCTGGTCAAAGAGATGGTTTCGAGGCGCGAGGGCGACGGCGGCGCGGAAGCGGCGAGCCATTCCTCCACGCGGTCCGCCGCGGCATCGGCCAGCGGATCGAGCGCGCCGCCCTTTGCCAGCGCGGCGTCGATCGCGCGGCGGCGGTCGGCGGCGGCGGGCCAGCGCGCCTTCATCGCGGCGCGCGCAGCGTAAAGTGCGCTGGCAAGATCGCCGAGCGTCGCAGGAAGCAGCGCCTCGATACGCTGGCGGACGGCTTTCGCAAGCCCCGCCGACGCGCCGCCGGTGCCGATGGCGATGGTGACGGGCGCGCGGTCGACGATCGCGGGGGTGGTGAAATCGCAGAGGTCGGGGCGGTCGACGACGTTGACGAGCAGGCCGCGCGCACGAAGATCGGCGGCGGCGGCGCGCGCCGCGGCGTCTTCGTCGAGCGCAACGAAGGCCAGCGTCGCGCCCTTTTCCCATGCCGACACGATCCGCCCGCCGGCGCGCGCAATGAGCCGCGCCTTCGCATCGGCAGCCTCCCCCTCCCCGACCAGCACGACCGTGCGGCCGCGGAGGTTCAGGAAGACGGGGAGCTGTTCCATGCTCAGTCGATCCAGTCGGGGACGCGCTCGGCGGCCATGATCGTTCCCGCGGCGATGCGGTCGGCGACGACGATATAGCGCTCGCCATCGACGAGCACCTCGGGCACCAGGCTGCGGCTGTTGTAGGTCGACGCCATCGTCGCGCCATAGGCGCCCGCGGTGCGGAACACTGCAAGGTCGCCCGCCTCGACCTTGTCGGTCGTGCGGTCGCGCGCGAAGGTGTCGCCGGTTTCGCACACCGGGCCGACGATCGAGGCGGTCATTTTTTCGCCCGTGGGCCGGACCGCGACGAAGTCGTGATATGCATCGTAGAGCGCCGGGCGCGCGAGGTCGTTCATCGCCGCATCGACGATGACGAAGGGGTTGGTCGCGCCGGGCTTGACCCACAGGACCTCGGTCAGCAGCACGCCGGTATTGCCCGCGATCACGCGGCCCGGTTCGAACATCAAGGTGACGTCCCAATCCTTGGTCACGCGCGCGACCATCGCGCCATATTCGGCCGGGCTCGGCGGATTGTCGTCGGGCTTGTACGGGACGCCGAGACCGCCGCCGAGGTCGACATGGGTGATGCTGTGCCCCGCGGCGCGGAGGTCGGCGACGAGGCGGCCGACGCGTTCGAATGCGGCCTCAAGCGGATCGAGACTGGTCAGCTGGCTGCCGATGTGCAGCGCGATGCCGCGCATCTGGAGCCCCGGCAGCCCCGCGAGCCGGCCGAAGATTTCGGGCGCGACGTCGATGCCGACGCCGAACTTGTTTTCGGCCTTGCCGGTCGAGATCTTGGCGTGGGTGCCCGCATCGACGTCGGGATTGACGCGCAGCACCGCGCGCGCCGTCATTTCCTTGCGCGCAGCGATTTCGGCAAGCGCCACGCCCTCGGGCTCATGCTCGATGTTGAACTGGCCGATCCCGCGGTCGAGCCCCAGCGCCAGTTCGGCGCGCGTCTTGCCGACGCCCGAAAAGACGATGTCTTCGGGCGCCATGCCCGCCGCAAGCGCGCGTTCGAGCTCGCCGCCCGAGACGACATCTGCGCCATAGCCCTGCCGTGCCAGCACGCGCAGCACGCCAAGGTTGGGGTTGCACTTGATCGCGAAAGCGATGTGCTTTCTGGGAATGTCCTTCAGTGCGTCGCGGAACACCTGCGCATGGCGTTCGAGCGTTGCGCGCGAATAGACATAGACGGGGGTGCCGATTTCTTCGGCAATGCGCGGCAAGGGGATGTCTTCGGCGTGGAGAACGCCGTCACGATAGTCAAAATGGTCCATTCAAGGAAATCCTAGTCCTATGGTCCCGTTCGCATCGAGCGAAGTCGAGATGCCCCTGTGAACGGAGCTACAGCGATGGGTGTCTCGACTTCGCTCGACACGAACGGATCAGATAAATTCGGTTGACTCAGCCCGGAGGCGGCAAGTCAAAATCGTCGGCTTCGCGGCGTTCGGACCGTTTGAGAAGTTCGTCGCTGCGCGCGGGCCGGGCCTGCGCGTCAGGCGTCGTGAGCTCCTCCGTGGTCGGGGCGCGGGTCGCGCCGACGGGAATGGCAGCCGCAGGCTGGCCTGCAACGGGCTTCAAATCTACCTTGCTGCCGCACGCCCCGAGCAGGGCGACGACGGCAAGGCCGGGTATGACGAGGCGCTTGGTCGACATCAATCCTGTCCTTCCAGCGCGGCGCGCGCCGCGGCGATCGCCTGTCTTACCCGTTCGGGCGCGGTTCCGCCATAGCTGGTGCGGCTGGCGACCGATGCCTCGACGGTCAGCGCGGCGAGGACATCGGGCGTGACCGCAGCATGGATCGCGGCGGCATCCTCCGCCGGCAGCGCCGACAGTTCGACGCCCAGTTCCTCGGCGCGCTTGACGCAGGCGCCGACGACATGATGCGCCTCGCGGAACGGCAGGCCGTTTTCGCGTACCAGCCAGTCGGCAAGATCGGTCGCAGTCGAATAACCCGACGCGGCGAGCGCGCGCATCCGGTCGGTGCGGAAAGCCAGCGTTTCGACCATGCCGGTCATCGCGGCGAGCGACAGCGCGAGCGCGTCGAAGGCGCCGAAGACCGTTTCCTTGTCGTCCTGCAAATCCTTCGAATAAGTGAGCGGCAGCCCCTTCACGATCACCGCGAGCCGCTGGAACGCGCCAAGCAGCATCCCCGCGCGCCCGCGCACCAGTTCGGCGGCGTCGGGATTGCGCTTCTGCGGCATGATCGAACTGCCCGTCGACCAGGCATCGGGCAGGCTGATAAACCCGAAGGGTTGGCTCGCCCAGATCACGATTTCCTCGGCGAGGCGCGACAGGTGAATCGCGGCGATCGACGCCGACGCGCAAAATTCGAGCGCGAAGTCGCGGTCGGACACCGCATCGATGCTGTTGGCCATGGGGCGGTCGAAACCGAGCGCCGACGCGGTCGCGGCGCGGTCGAGCGGGAAGCTGGTGCCGGCAAGCGCCGCCGCGCCGAGCGGCGATTCGTTGAGGCGGCGGCGCGCGTCGGCAAAGCGCGAGCGGTCGCGGCCGAACATTTCGACATAGGCGAGGAGGTGATGGCCGAGCGTGACCGGCTGCGCGACCTGCAAATGGGTGAAACCGGGCATGATGCTGCCCGCATGGTCTTCGGCGCGCGTCAGCAGCGCCGCCTGGATCGCCGCAAGCCCCGCGTCGATCCGTTCGCAGGCGGTGCGCGTCCACAGGCGGAAGTCGGTCGCGACCTGATCGTTGCGCGAGCGCGCGGTGTGGAGCCGCCCGGCGGCTTCGCCGACGAGTTCCTTCAGCCGCGATTCGACGGTCATGTGGATGTCTTCGAGGCTGAGGTCGACCGGCACGCCATCGCGCGCGAATTCCTCCGCGATCTGCGCGAGGCCGCGGTCGATGACCACGGCGTCTCCGGCGTCGATGATTCCGGTCGCGCCGAGCATCGCGGCGTGCGCGCGGCTGGCGGCGACATCTTCTTCCCACAGGCGCTTGTCGACGGGGATCGACGCGTTAATCTCTTGCATGATCGCGGCGGGTCCGCCACCGAAGCGGCCGCCCCACATGCTGTTGCTGTTCGGAGTATTCGCCATTCGCCGCGTTCCAAATCCGTCGCTGTTGATCCTCGCCCTAGCTCTGGCCGGATCGGTCGCGGGCTGCGATAGGCAAAAGGCAGGCAGCGAGCAAGCCGCGCAAGGCCAAGCAAATGTTTCGGCGGGCCAAGCGAAGGGCGTCGGCGCGTTCGAATATATGATCGACCGCAGCCACAAGGGCGAAGCCGCGCCCCAGGCCGCCTTCAGCGGTCCCGACGACGCAGCGGTGTCGCTCGCCGCCTTCCGCGGCAAGCCGCTGCTCGTCAATCTGTGGGCGACCTGGTGCGCGCCGTGCGTCGCTGAAATGCCGACGCTCGATGCGCTCGCGGCGAGCAGCAAGGACCGGATGACGGTGATCGCGGTCGCACAGGATTTGCAGGGCGCCGAAGTCGTCGACCCCTGGTTCCAGAAGGCCGGGCTGACCGCGCTGCAACCCTATCTCGACCCCGAGAACGGCCTGCTCGACGCCGCGAACAGCGCGCTGCCGACGAGCATCTATTACGACGCCGAGGGGCGCGAGATCTGGCGCGTCATCGGCGCGATCGACTGGCAGGGTGCCGAGGCGAAGGCGCTGCTGGCGGAGGCGAAATCCTGAAAACAAGAAAAGGCGGGTGCCCCATGACACCCGCCCTTCCCTGCGACCCGAGAGCGCTCCGGGAAAATTCGCGCGGCTTAGCTGCCGACCGTCACGCGACCGGCGCGATAGCCCTTCTTGCGCATTTCCTTCACATAATCCTTGTCGGCATCGACGACTTCGACCGTCCATTCGTCCCACGCGTCCCAGCGGTCCTCGCGGTCGGTGGCGCGGCGAAGGTCGCTGGTGAGTTCCTTCTCGGCTTCGAGGATGTCGGCCTTGTAATTATACCATTGCTGGTTGACGACGCCTGCGATCGGGGCGGTGCGGATATGCGGCGCCTCGAACCCCGGCGGCATCGCGTCATAGGGAACGGCAGCCACGGCGACGGTGGCGGGAAGAGCCAGAATTGCGGCGAGGGTGGTCCATTTTTTCATCGTCCATCTCCTGATTTCCTGCCCGCTGGCGGGCGGGTCAGGGAGTCAACGAAGCATGGCCTGCTTTTCTTCCCGACTGATCGACGAAATGTCACGGGTCGCGGCGGAATTGCCCGAAAAACGCTCAGCCGGGATGCGCTTCGTCGCCGACAGCCGACCGTAAGAGGCCGCGGAACACCTCCTGCGCGCTGCGTTTTCCCTGCGTTACATCATAGACGTCGCGCGCGATCGGCATGTCGAGGCCATGGCGTTCGGCAAGCGCGATCACCGTGGGTGCGCTCTTCACTCCCTCGGCGACCATGTTCATGCCTGCGATGATCTCCTCGATCGGGCGCCCCTTGCCGAGTTCGACGCCGACATGCCGGTTGCGCGACAGGGGGCTGGTGCAGGTCGCGATCAGGTCGCCCATGCCGGTGAGGCCCGCGAAGGTTTCGGGGCGGCCGCCCATCGCGACGCCGAGCCGCGTGATCTCGGCCAGTCCGCGCGTCATCAGCGCCGACCTTGTATTGTCGCCCGCGCCGAGCCCGTCGCCCATGCCGACCGCGATCGCGATGATATTCTTGAGCACCCCGCCGAGTTCGCAGCCCAAGAGGTCGGTGTTGGTGTAGACGCGGAACAGGCCGGAGTGGAAAACCGGCTGGAGCGCGCGCACGACGATCTCGTCCTCCATCGACAGCACGCTCGCTGCTGCCTGCCCCGTCATGATCTCGCGCGCGAGGTTGGGGCCGGTGAGCACGCCGACGGGGTGGCCGGGCAAGACGTCCTCGATCAGTTCGGTCATGCGCTTGCCCGAAGCGAGTTCGAGCCCCTTGGTCAGGCTGATCACCGGAACCCACGGACGAAGATGCTGCTTCGCCTCTTCGAGCACGGCGCGAAAGCTGTGCGAGGGGACACCCATGACGAGCACATCGGCGCCCGCGACCGCCTCGGCCATATCCAGCGTCGCACGCAGCGCGGCAGGCAGCCTGATGCCGGGCAGATATTTGCGGTTCTCGTTGTCGGCGTTGATGCCGTCGACCGTCTCGGCGTCGCGCGCCCAGAGCGTGATCGGCGCGTTGCGTGACACCACCGATGCGACCGTCGTCCCCCAGCTGCCCCCACCGAGCAGGCCGACCTTCAGGCGCATATGTCTCTCCCCTGTTTTTGGGGAGAGTGGCGGGGGAATGGCGGGTTGGCAAGCTTGCGATCCTCCCTGTGGCGAAGCCATGGGGAGGGGGACCGCTCGCGCAGCGAGTGGTGGAGGGGCCGCGACGGCAGCGCCAAAGCCCCTCCGTCACCGCTTCGCGCTGCCACCTCCCCATCGCTGCGCGACAGGGAGGATTAATGCTTGGCCAGAAACGCCTTCATCACCGCCGCGGTCGCTTTTGGATCCTCGATCATCGGAACATGGCCGACATGTTCGAAGATGTGGCTCTCGCTGCCCGCGATGCCCGCTTCGAGAACGGGGACGCAGCTGACGTCGATCAGCCGGTCGTGACGGCCCCAGATGATCAGCGTCGGCACCTTCACCTCACCGAGCCGGTCGTTGAGCGGATGGTCGCGCCCCTCGGTCGCGATTACCCAGAAGATCGTGTCGAGCTGGTCGCGATATTTGAGGCCGTCGGCATAAAGCACCGGCTTCAGCCGCGACGGAATATAGGGCGGCTTGTGGACGACCATCGCAACCAGCCGGTCGGCGTCTTCCAGATTGGCGAGGACGAGCGGATTATAATCCTCGTTCGCCGCCTGTTTCTGAAGCGTGCTTTCGTTGGCGCCGTTGACGCCGGCATTGTCGAGCAGGATCAGACTGGCGAGCGCGTCCGGATAGTCGATCGCGTAGCGCAGTGCGATCCAGCCGCCCATGCTGTTGCCGCCGACATGCGGGCGACATAGGCCGAGCGTGTCGGCAAAGGCTTTCAACCGCGCGGTCTGCGCCTGCAAATCATAGGCGAGGTCGGGGTTGCGCTCATTCTCGCCAAACCCCGGCAGGTCGGGCGCGATGACATGATAGTCGCGCGTCAGATAGGGCGCGATCATCGACCAGTTATCCTTGTCGCCCGCAAAGCCGTGAACGAGGAGAAGCAAGGGTTTCGACCGATCGCCGCCCTCCAGATAGGGCCAGGTGCGACCGTCGACGACGACGCTCTTCTGCACCATCCCGCCGCGCCGCCGCAGCAGCGCGCGCCCGATCGCGACGAGGCGGCCGGGAAAGACGAAATACATGAGCGCGAGCGCAATCAGCGGCGCGAAGATGAGGACAAGCAGGATTCTCATGCCGCAGCGGGGCCTTTCACATGCGCGTCGAACCAGCCGATAAGGTCATCGAGCACGGCATCGCGCTCGGGCTCGTTGTAGATTTCGTGGAACAGGCCGGGATAGATTTCGAGGCGCTTGTCGGTCGAGCCGACGTTGTCGAACAGGTAGCGCGAACCGGCGGGCGCGGTCAGCCGGTCGGCCGCGCCATGCTGGATGAGGATCGGCAGGCGGATTTTCGACGCATCGGCCTGCGCCGCCGCCATCGCGTCCATGAATTCCTTGCCGAGCCGCGCCCCGATCTTGCCGCCGTAGACGAGCGGGTCGGCCCGATAGGCGGCGACGACTTGCGGATCGCGGCTGACGCCGCTTGCATCGAGCGACAGCACGCCAAGGCGGGGAAAGAAGCGCGAGAGAAAGCGGCTGATCCAGACGGTGAAGCGCGATGGCGGTTCGGCAGGCAGGATCGCGGGACCCGAAAGCGCGGCGGCAACGAACGCCTGCTGCCGCTCGACAAGGAACAGGGTCGCGATCAGCCCGCCCATGCTGTGCCCAAGCAGCAGGCGCGGCGTGTCGCCATGGTTGATTTCGACGAGCGTCAGCAGTTCGCTCATCCCGTCGAGAAAGGCCGAAAAGCGCGGGACATAGCCGCCCTCCCCATCCGATTGGCCATGCCCCCAATGATCGACGGCGTACATCGCGTAGCCGGCGTCGGTCAGCCGCGTCGCGACATGGGCGTAGCGCCCGGCATGTTCGGCATAGCCGTGCGCGAGCAGGACGATGGCGCGCGGGCGGCCGTCGGGAAGCCAGTGGGTGACGCGCAGCCGCGCGCCCGCCCCGGCGGATTCGGCGGGCAGGATGACGGCGCCGGCCGCCATGGTCAGCGAACCGCCTTTTGCAGCGCGCCGCTGCGGTGCCCCGGGCCGTCGTCGCCCGCCTTGTCGATCTTTGCCAGTATCGCTTCGAGCGCGCGGCTGATCGCGGTCTGGGTGCGTACCATTTCGATCTTCGGCCAGGCGGTGCGCATGCCGGTGTCGATGAGCTCGTCGATGTCGTCCTGACCGAGGTCCGACAATATCTTCGCCGGCGACCAGAATTTGGGCGGGCGGATGATGTTGATGTCGCCGGTATATTCCTGATTGATCACCGATCGCGCCATATTGGCGATGCTGTTCAGCGGCGGGATCAGTTCGAGCGGCTTCTGGAAAATCACCATATTGGCGTTGAGCCATGCCTTGAAGGTCGTCATCGACGCATGCTGGATCGCCTCGATCGGCGCCATCTGCTTGCGCGTGTCGGTGGCGAAGGGCAGCGCGATCGGGTTCGCCTGGCTGACGATATGGTGATTGACGCCGTACAGGCGTTCGAGCCGTTTGGTCGGGATATCGTGCGTCACCGACCCGTCGACCCAGCGCCGGTCGGGCTGGTAGGGAACGCGCTCGCCCGCATCGTCGCGCGCCATCAGCATGACCGGCGGAAAGACGCCCGGAACCGCGCACGACGCCAGCACGGCTTCGCGGATCAGCACATTGGGCGCGGTGATCGCGTTCAAGAGCCGGCCATTCTGATGCTTTTCGGCGGGCGCGACCGAGACGTTGAGATGCCGCCCGCTGACCTCATAGGCTTCCTGAAAGGTCAGGTCGGGGATGAGGTCCGCGAGCCGCTCGCGAACTTGGTCGGAGGCGAGGCGGCGTCCCTCGGGATCGCGGTCGGGATTGGCGAGGCGGTCGCTTTCGAGGAAGGCGCCGATATCGACATTCTTGCGCGTGCAGACGACCGCGGCGACGATCGACCCGCCGCTCGCGCCCGACATGATCGAAGGCAGCACGCCCTCTTCCCACAGCGCCTTCACGACGCCGATGTGAAAGAAAAGGAAGCTGCCCGATCCCGACAGCAACAGCGCCGATCGGCCGTAACAATGCTGCGCGCGGCGGAAGAAATCGCGCTTTTCCTCGCGGCCGATGCTGCGTGCTGCGGCGATCTTGTCCAAGGATGCGACGACCTCGGCGACATAATCCTCGACCAGCCTTTTCGTGCCGAAGCGCGCCTTTTGATACAGCCGCTCGTGCCCCATGCCGTCGATATTGCCGTGGATGCCCTCGTTGAGGACGAAGAGCAGGCCCTTGACGTCACCCGCCGCCGACAGCTTGCGCAGCTTTGCGAGCCGGGCGCGGATCGCCTTATAGTCGAAATGCTTGCTTTCGTCGGTATCGCGCCACGCCTGCATTCCCGATTTCTTGTCATGCTCCTGTGCTGCCCGGGTCCAGGCGGCATAGTCGGGCGCGGTCACAAGGTCGCGGTCGGCGCTGAGCGTCGGGGTGAAAAGCATTCGGTAATCCTGCGAGAGCATCGTTATTTTTTCGGATTCTTGCCGGTTGCGTTCTTTTTTGCAACCGGTTTCACCCTGATCTTCGCGGCAGGTTTCGGCGCGGCTTTCACCTTCGCCTTGGGTTTGGGCGCCGCTTTCGACTTTACCGTAACGGCTTTCGGTCTTGCAGGTTCCGGCGGCGCCACCATCAAATCGGCGAAACTTTCGTCGATGCATTCGCGGAAAAAGGCGATGTCGGGCATGATCGCGCGTTCCGAAATGAGCGAGAAGGCGATGCGACCGTTGTAGCTGGGGGTCGCGACGAACAGCCCCATATTGTTCGCGAGCGGCGCCATGCCGTGCTGCTGCACGAGTTTGGCACCCGCAAGGTAGAGCGGCACCTGCGCACCGGGGACGTTGGAGATGAAGAGGTTGGTCCCGCGCACCGCAAAACGCTCGCTGGTGACCAGCCGCGCCACCGCCGCCATCGTCGCACCGGGAATATGCTGCGACAGGTCGGTCATGATCCGGGCGCTGACGCCGGCCTTCGCTTCCTTTGCCTCGACCGTATAGTCGCGCACCGCGGCGAGCCGTTCGAGCGGATCGGCAATGTCGGTGCGGATCGGCACGCTCATCGCCGACACCTGATTGCCCGGCGTCGCCGCCTTGCCGCCCTTGCCGCGCAGATTGACCGGCGCGACCGCGACAAGGCTCTCTTTCGGCAATTCCTTGTGCTTGGCGAGATATTTGCGCAGCGCGCCGCCGACCGTGGCGAGCACGACGTCGTTGACCGTCGCGCCAGGCACCTTCTTGCGGATCTCTGCCACGTCGGCCAGCGCGACCGTCGTCGCATCGAACATCTTGTGCGGGCCGACGGGCACGTTGAAGCGCGTTTCGGGAACCCCTGCGGTCATCCCGCCTTCGGCGATCGACTTGCGCGCCGAGGCGACGATCGCGGGCGACATCTTCATCAGCGCGTTCATGAACTTGACCGGCGACTGCATCGAAGCCGACCAGGCACGCGACAGCGTTTCGGCGCTCGACGGCGCCTTGCCCAATTCCTCGATCGGCGGCGGTTCGCGAATGGCGGGGGTGCCTTTCGCGTCGATGTCGCTCATCGCAATGAAGGCGTGCGCCCCCGATGCGCCATCGACCGCGGCATGATGGACCCGGTGGAGCATCGCGAAGCTGCCCTTGGGTATGCCGGGAATGCGATCGAGCCCCTCGATGATATAAATATCCCAGAGCGGACGATTCATGTCCATCGGCTTTGAAAACCAGCGTGCGACCGCGATGCAGAATTGCCGCCAGTCGCCGGGTTCGGGCAGCCGCGCGTGGCTCATATGCGCCTCGATATCGAAATGCTCGTCCTCGACCCAATAGGGATGGTCGATGTCGAAGGGCAGCCGGTGGAGGCGTCGTTTGAACAGCGGCGACGTGTCGACCCGGCTTTCGACGTGGCGGATGATGTCCTTGAAGCGCACGAAGCCGCCGGGCGCGGTCGAGGGGTCGTAGATATAGACCCCCATGATATGCGTCAGGTTGTTCGCGGTTTGCGTATAGAGGAACTGGGCGTCCTGCGCGCTGAGCTGTTTGAGCATGTTCAGTTCCTGTCGAAATCAAAAATTTCGTCATTCCCGCGAAAGCGGGAACCGAGCGAGCCAGCGTTGCTGCTGGGTTCCCGCTTTCGCGGGAATGACGAGCGAAGGCTACACTCGTTCATTGCCAACCTCCGGCAGCCGGTCCGCGAGCGCGACGGTCGAAAGCCGCATCGTTTCCATGATGTTGGCAAGCCCGCGCAGTTCCATCAGCAGCGCGCGGCGCGCGGCGAGCGTGTCCGGCGTCGCCTCCTCGGCGAGCCCCATATGGCGTATCAGCGACAGGCCGTTGGCGAAGAGCAATTTGCCGATCGCCGCCTCGCTGCTGATCCGGCGGAGCAGATAGGCCTGCCGCCCCTCGACCAGTGCGGCATCGAGCAGCGCCGTTTCGTCGACCATGTCGCCGGGGTTCGCGCGCGCAAGCTGTTCGGCGACAACCGAATAGGCCTCGGCAAAGGGCAACAGGATCGCGTGGCCGACGACCGGCTGGCAGCGGCGCAGCAGCTGCGCAATGCCGCGGTCGCCGCTCGCGAGCCGCCGGTCCCAGACGGGGTCGATGCGCGAAAGCTCGGCTTCGATCGCGGCGAGATGCTCGCCCCGCGGCGGATAGAAAAATTCGAATTTGAACAGGTCGCGCAGCCGGTCGATCCTCGCCCAGAAGGCGGTGGTCGCGTCGCCGCTGTCGGCATCGCGCAGTTCGACGAGCGCGAGTTCGATCATCGCGCGGTCGAGGAAATGATGCGCGATGATGTTGCGATAATAGCTCGCCATCGGATGCTTGGCGGGGTCGATCGAATAGATCGTCTCGCGGCCCGCTTCGTAGCGCGCGAGCAGCCCGCTCGCGACCAGCGTATCGACGGTCGCCGACAGCGCCCCATCGTCGCCGCCTTCGAGTTCCTTGCTGAGCCTGATGCCACGCGCGCGCGCCCAGTCGGTCACCGCGCCGATCGCCCCCAACAATTCGGCCGAGGTCGCACCGCGCGGCGCCATGCCGAGCAGGATCAGGCACATCACCGAGGTGACGGTAAGCGGGGTGACGCGGTTGGCCTCGACCGCCACCGCAAAGGCGATCTGTTCGAGCGCGCGCCGATCGTCGGGGCCGGGTGCGTCCTCGATCACGACGGGCTCGCCGATGTCGAGGCGGATACGCCCCGACGGCTCCTTCAGGCTCTTCATATATCCGATGAACCACGACAGGCTTTCGGGCTTTTTGTTCCGCCCGGTCTGTTCGGCGGCATATTCCTCGACGTCGCGGATCAGGTCGAAACTGGTGACGAAGGGGACGAAATGCACGCCGCGCGTCCCCGTGGCGTGCGCCGCGTCGAGCACATATTTCATCAGGCCGTATTTGGGCGGCATCAGCTTGCCGAGCCGCGAGCGTGTCCCCTCGAACGCCCAGCTCAACGGAAAGCGCTTGGCGAGCAGCCAGGCGATATAGTGGCGCAGCACGAGCTTGTAGACCGCCTGGTCCTGGAAGCTGCGGCGGATGAAGATCATCCCCGAGCGACGGAAGAACTCGCCCATCACCGCGAAGTCGAGATTGGCGCCGCCAAAGCTGTGCAGCATCGGCATGTCCTTTTCATAGGTCAGCCGGCTGGGCGTCGCGCCGTCGATATAGGTTTTGTGCGTGAACAGGATCGCGGTGGGATGCTCGCGGAGGATATTGCGGAGTTTCGCAAGTTCGGCGGCGTCGATCTCCATCTCGGGCGCGTAACCGCCGAACATCATGCGATCGAGCCGCGCGCGCAGATCGAGGAACAGCGCCGACGGCCGCGCGATCACCTCCTTCATCAACGGGCGCGCCTCGCGGTAAAGGTCGGCGACGGGGCGGCCGGTGGCCTCGGCCAGATCGGCGAGCGCGGCGCGGAATTTGGGGCTGGTGCGCAGGCCATCGGCGACGAAGCGGGGCACCTTGTAACGCGTTCCCCGAATGCCGCGCTCGGCCACGTCGAGCGCAAGCGCCGCCTGACGCGCGACGAAGCGCGCAAATTCCGGGCTGCCCTCGCCTGCGCCGTCGCCGCCGCCGGTCTGCGCGCAAAAGCGCGTCCGGAGCGCGTCGAGCGTCGCCGCCTCGCCCACCAGTATCTGCGCGCGGCGGCGATCGCGGATCAGGATCGCACGCGCGCGAAGCGGCCCCGGGTGGCGCGGATCGCCGAAGATCAGGTGACGGAATTTGAGCGCGCGGTCCTTGTCGAAACCCGGGATGCGCCACGCCACGCGCAGCGGCACGACCAGCCGCGACGAGGCACCGCCAAGCCGCGCCTGCAACACATCGACGGGCAGCGCATGGTCGCCGTCCTCGATATCGAGGCTCGCCCAGGCGGGCTCGTCATCGCCACTCGTCGCATGAATCCAGTCGAGCAACAGGCGCCGTTCGACTCCGTTGCGCGCGTCGATGATGTAAAGCCGGTCGGCCGCCTGCTCCGCCGCGATCGGGTTGCGGGGCGTTCCGTCGGCCACCGCTTAGCCGGTCTTTCCCTTGCGGGCGGCCGGCTTTTCCGCCGGCGCCTTTTTCTTTGGGGCGGGCTTCTTCCCCGTCGCCTTCTTTGCCTTCGGCTTTTCAGGCTTTGCCGTGGGAGGCGTTTCGGTCGCGACCGATTCCGCCACGCTTTCCTCGGGCTGCCCGAGCGTACGCAGGAACATGTTCCGCACATTGCGGACATGATGATTGATCGTCCTCGGGGTCCATTTGGACGTATCGACCGGCGGCAGCACCGTCACGCGCACCGTCGCGGGGCGCATCACAAACTCGTTCTTCGGCGCGACGTCGGTCGCGTTATGGATCACGATCGGGACGACCGGCACCCCGGCCTGCATCGCGAGGTGGAAGGCGCCCTTCTTGAAGGGTTCGAGCTTTGGCGTCAGGCTGCGCGTGCCCTCGGGGGCGATGCAGATCGACTTGCCCTCTTTCTGGATCGCGTCGACCAGCGGCTCCATTGCCTTGATCGCGCTCTTGCCGTCGGCGCGGTCGACGAAGACGGTGCCGCCCCATTCCATCAGCTTGCCGAGGATGGGGATGTCCTTGATCTCCTTCTTGCCCACCCCGCCCATGTCGCGGCGGATAAGCTTGGCAAGGATCATCACGTCCGCCTTGCTCTGGTGGTTGAAGATGAAGACGCACGGGCGCGACGACCAGAGGTGCTTTTCATCCTCGACCTCGAGCTCGACCCCGGTGATCGCCGTCGCGAAATCGCCGAAGAGGCCGATCGAGAAATTCGCCGCCTCGCGCTGCGAGCGGGTGAGCGCCCAGATCGGCAGGCCCGCGGCGAAGGCGCCGACGAGCGAGCCGGTGGCATAGATGGTGCGCGTATAATCGATCCACGACGGCGTGCCGCGGCTTGCGAACCGCTGGACGGGCCAGCCATGTTCGTCGGCGATGGCCTTCAATTTCATGTTCGGGTTGAGCGGGCGCGGCTTGCCGACGCGTTCGAGCAGTTCGATATCGTCGTCGCTGTCCGAATAGAAAAAGCTCTGGTCGAGATCGAGGCCATATTCGGCGGCGAGTTCTTCGGCGGCGAGCACCTTGCCCTCGCCGAAGCAGAGCGGGCGGATGATTTCCCCGGTGAAGACGCCGTCTTCGATTTCGTAGGCCGAACATTTGATGTCGGTGATGCCGAGGTCGCGCGCGGTCGGTTCGATCTGGTAGATCGTCGCCGACGAGATGATCGCGACGCGGTGCCCCTTTGCCTGATGCGCCTCGATGATCGCGCGCGTCTCGGGATAGATTTTCCGAGCGATATGTTTTTTGTAAAGTTCCTCGCCGAATTCGATGAAGCTTTGCTCCTCGACGCCCTTCATGAACTTGGCGGCGCCAGACATCAGCCCCGAAAAGCCGATGGTGCCCAGGCTGTGCTGCGCGACGACCTGCGCGGTCTCGGCGATTTCCTCGACCGACATTTCGCGGCGCTGGAATTTCTCGCGCAGCATCGCGGTCGCGGAATAGCCCGAGATGATCGTGCCGTCGAAATCGAAGAGCGCGGCGATGTGCGGCCCGGGTTCGGAACTCAGAACTTCTTCCAAATGCGGCTGCGGTCTTGGCACGCACATCTCCCCACGGCGGCTATGTTGCCGCTTATCCCTGCACGATGACAGGTAAAATGGGGTTAATCAATGGCGCGAAAGTGCGGACGCCTCGCGCGCCAGCGCCTCGATCCGGACCGGATCGAGCGGCCCCGACGGGACGACCCAGCTGCCGCCGACGCACAGCACCGCTTCGAGCGCGAGCCATTCGGGGGCGGTCGCGGCGCTGATCCCCCCCGTCGGGCAGAAGCGCGCGTTGCCGAAGGGGCCCGCGAGCGCCTTCAGCGCCGGAATGCCGCCGCTCGTCGCCGCAGGGAAGAATTTGAAACGCTCGAGACCAAGGTCCATCCCGCGCATGATGTCGCCGGCGTTGGCGGTGCCGGGCAGGAAGGGAATGCCGCTGGCAACGGCGGCCTCGCCCAGCTTGTCCGTCAGACCCGGCGAGACGATGAATTCGGAGCCTGCATCGATCGCGTCCTTCAGCATCGCGGGATTGAGCACCGTTCCCGCGCCGACCACCGCGCCGGGCACCGCCTTCATCGCCCGGATCGCATCGAGCGCGGCGGGGGTGCGCATCGTCACTTCGAGGACGCGGAGCCCCCCCGCGACGAGCGCGTCGGCCATCGGCACCGCATCCTCGACGCGATCGATGACGATCACCGGGATGACGGGTGCGAGGCGCATGATCTGGTCGATGGACTGGCTCAAATGACGGACTCCATGGCAGCAAGAACGGCCGACCCGCCCTTTTCGGCTTCGTCGGCGTGGTGACGAAACAGGGCGAACAGTTCGCGGCCGACGCCAACCGCCGGCGGAGGCGCGGCGGCGGGCTGGCGCGCGGCCCATCCGGCTTCGTCGACGAGCGCCACGACTTCACCGTTCACCGCGCAAATACGGACGATGTCGCCGTCCTGAAGATAGGCGAGCGGGCCGCTGATCCCGTCGGGGCCGGGCAGCGCCTCGGGCGACAGATGGATCACCGCGGGCACCTTGCCGCTGGCGCCCGACATGCGGCCGTCGGTGAGCAAAGCGACGCGGTAACCCTTGTCCTGCAACACGCCCAAGGCCGGGGTCAGCTTGTGCAGTTCGGGCATGCCGTTGGCGCGCGGCCCCTGGAAACGGACGACGACGACGAGGTCGCGGTCGAGGTCGCCCGCCTTGAACGCGGTCAGTACCTGATTCTGGTCGTCGAAGATCCGGCACGGCGCCTCGATCGTCCAGCGATCCTCGGCGACCGCGCTGGTCTTGATGATCGCGCGGCCGAGATTACCCGCGAGCAGGCGCATCCCACCGTCGGGCGAGAAGGGCGCGGCCACAGGGCGCAGCATCGTATCGTCGCGCGAAATTTCGGGAGCGGGTCGCCATGCCAGCGATGTGATTCCCGGCGAAAGCGGGGGCCTGTCTGCGGACGATGGGACTGGGCCCCGGCTTTCGCCGGCGATCACATCTTGCAGGACCGGCTCATAGCCATAATCGGCCATCGTCCCGCCGACGGTCAGTACGTCGCCGTGAAGCAATCCGGCGGCGAGCAGTTCGCGCACGACATAGCCGATGCCGCCCGCGGCGTGGAAATTGTTCACGTCGCCCGCGCCGTTCGGATAGACGCGCGCGAGCAACGGCACCGCATGGCTCAGCTCGTCAAAATCCTGCCAGTCGATGACGATCCCGGCGGCGCGCGCGATCGCGGGCAAGTGGATCGCATGGTTGGTCGAGCCGCCGGTCGCCAGCAGGCCGATCGCGGCGTTGACGATCGCCTTTTCGTCGATGCAGCGCGCCAGCGGGCGATAATCGCCGCCGTCCCAGCCGATCTCGGCGATCCGGTGCGTCGCAGCGCGCGTCAGTTCCTGACGCAACTTGGTGCCGGGATTGGTGAAGGCGCTGCCGGGGATATGCAGCCCCATCAGTTCCATCATCATCTGGTTCGAGTTCGCGGTGCCATAGAAGGTGCAGGTGCCCGCGCCGTGATAGCTCGCAGCCTCGGCTTCGAGCAGTTCGTCGCGGGTTGCCTTACCCTCGGCATAGAGCTGGCGGACGCGCTGCTTTTCCTTGTTCGCGAGGCCCGAGGGCATCGGCCCGGCGGGAATCAATATCTGCGGCAGATGCCCAAACCGCAGCGCGCCGATCAGCAGGCCGGGAACGATCTTGTCGCAGATGCCGAGCAACAGCGCACCCTCGAACATCGCATGGCTGAGGGCAATCACCGTCCCCTGCGCGATATTGTCGCGGCTGAACAGCGACAGATCCATGCCCGCCTGCCCCTGCGTCACCCCGTCGCACATCGCCGGGACGCCGCCCGCGACCTGCGCGGTGACGCCGACTTCGCGCGCGAACAGCTTGATCTGCTCGGGATAGCGGCCATAGGGCTGATGCGCCGAGAGCATGTCGTTGTAGCTGGTGACGATGCCGATGTTCATCGCCGCGCCGGTGCGGATCGCGGGCTTGTCCTCGCCCGAGGCCGCGAAGCCATGCGCGAGGTTCCCGCACGACAGGTTGCCGCGGTTGGTTCCGGCCTCGCGCTGGCGATCCATCAGCTCGAGATAGGCGGCACGGCGCGGAGCACTCCGCGCGATAATGCGGTCGGTAACCTTGGCGATTACGGGGTTCAGATCAGTCATGCCAGCTCGCTCCGTCACGTTCGATCAGCGCGATCGAGGAACTCGGCCCCCAGCTTCCCGCGGTGTAAGTCTGCGGCGCCATGTCGACCGCCGCCCAGGCGTCGCGGATCGAATCGATCCACTGCCACTGCGCCTCGACTTCGTCGCGGCGCACGAACAACGTCTGGTCGCCCTCGATAAAATCGAGCAGCAGGCGCTCATAGGCGATCCGTCGCCGCTCGCCGGCGAAGCTGTGCGATAGTGAGACGTCCATCGTCACCTCTTTCAGCTTTACCCCGTCGCGGTCGAGGCCGGGCTGTTTCGCCATCACCTTGACCCGGATATTTTCCTCGGGCTGGAGGTTGATGATCATGCTGTTTGCATCGAGCTTGCCCGCGCCGACGCGCGCAAAGATATTGTGCGGCACCGGCTTGAACTGGATCAGAACTTCGGACTTGCGCTGCGGCATGCGTTTGCCCGTGCGCAGGTAGAAGGGCACACCCTTCCAGCGCCAATTGTCGATATAGGCCTTCAGCGCGACGAAGGTTTCGGTGTTCGACGGATTGCCAAGCTCGTCGGCATAGCCCGCGACCGCGCCGCCATTGACCGCGCCGCTGCTATATTGCCCCTTCACGCTGTGCGCCTTCACATCGTCGGCGCTCATCTTGCGCAGGCTCCGCAGCAGCTTGACCTTTTCGTCGCGCACCGCGGTCGACGAAACGCTCGCGGGCGGCTCCATCGCGATGATCGCGAGCAGCTGGAGCATATGGTTCTGCACCATGTCCTTCAGCGCGCCGACGCCGTCATAATAGGAAACGCGGCCTTCGAGCCCGACCGTCTCGGCGACGGTGATCTGGACATGGTCGATCGCCTGCGCGTTCCACAGCGGTTCGAAGAGCATGTTGGCGAAGCGCAGCGCGAGCAGGTTCTGGACCGTTTCCTTGCCCAGATAATGGTCGATGCGGAACACCCGGTCCTCGGCAAAGGCGTCGCCGACCTCGGCATTCACCTCGCGCGACGAGGCGAGGTCGTGACCGATCGGCTTTTCCATCGCGATGCGGCATTCGGCGCACGCGATATTCGCGGCCTTGAGGCCTTGCGCGATCGGGCCGAACATCGACGGCGGGGTCGAGAGATAGGCGCCGATCGGGCGGCCGAGCCGGTCGCCGAGCTGCGCCGCAAGTTCGTCATAGCCCGTACCCGCGCCGGCATCGACCGGACAATAATCGACGCGATCGAGGAAGCCTGCAATCGCGCCGTCGTCGAGCCGGTCTTCGGGAAGATGCTCGGTCAGCGCCTCGCGCACCATCTGGTGACACGCCGCACGATCCATCTTCGAACGCCCCGACGCGAGGATCGTCAGCGCATCTTCGAGCAGGCCGTCGACGTGGAGATTGTAGAGCGAGGGAAAGAGCATGCGCTGCGCGAGGTCGCCCGTTGCGCCGAACAGGATCAGGGTTTCGACTTTCACGCTCACTATAGTCCCCTTGGATAGTTTTTCGGAATTGGCGGATGCACCCCGCGAATGCAACGCGCATACGTAAGCCGCATACGATGTCGCCCCTTGGAAAATCGGACAACGCTGCCATAGGGATTCGCATGCCCGATAGCGTACAGCCCTATGATGTCATCGTCGTCGGCGGCGGTGTCAATGGGGCGGGCGTGGCACGCGATGCCGCCGGGCGCGGGGCGCGCGTGTTGCTGCTCGAAGCGAACGACCTTGCCGAAGGGACATCGTCGAAATCGACCAAGCTGATCCACGGCGGGCTGCGCTACCTCGAACATTATGAGTTCGGCCTGGTGCGCGAGGCGCTGAAGGAACGCGAGATCCTCTGGGGCATCGCGCCGCATATCATCCGGCCGCTGCGCTTCGTCCTACCCTATCGCGACGGGCTTCGCCCGCGCTGGCTGCTGCGGCTCGGGCTGTTTCTTTACGATCATATCGGCGGCCGCAAGAAGCTGCCCGCGACGCGGTCTATCGACCTTCGCCGCCACTCCGCCGGCGGACCGCTCCAGCCGCAATATGTCAAGGGCTTCGAATATTCGGACGGCTGGGTCGACGATGCGCGACTTGTCGCGCTCAACGCACGCGACGCCGCCGATCGCGGCGCGCGCGTCCGCACACGCACGCGCGCCGAGATGCTGCGCTGCGAGGACGGGCTGTGGATCGTCGATGCGCGCGACGACCAGGGGCATCAATATCGCTTTACCGGGCGCAGCGTCGTCAATGCGGCAGGCCCGGCTGTGCTCGACCTGCTGAAGCGCGCCGATGCCGAACCCGACCACCAGATGCGGCTGGTTCGCGGGTCGCATATCGTCGTGCGCAAGCTGTTCGAGCACGACTATGCCTATTTCTTCCAGCTGCCCGACGGGCGCATCTTCTTTTCTATCCCCTACGAACGCGACTTCACACTGATCGGGACGACCGATCAGGATCATGAGGGTCCGGCGAGCGAAGCCAGGGCGAACGACGAGGAAATCGCCTATCTGTGCGAAGGCGCGAGCCTCTATTTCCGCGCGCCCGTCACCCCCGCCGATGTCGTGTGGACCTATTCGGGCGTGCGGCCACTGGTCGAGGATGGATCGGGGCGCCCCGAGGCAGCGACGCGCGGATACCGCATCGACGTCGATATGGACGAGGGCGCGCCCTTGCTCACCATCTATGGCGGCAAGATCACCAGCTATCGCCATGTGGCCGAAGAGGCCGTCGACGAACTCGCCGGGCACATCGACGCGCTCGCAAACAGGCATTGGACGGCGAAAGCGCCGCTGCCCGGCGGCGATTTCGCGACCGATGGCGCCGCGGCGCTGAACGCCGAATATAGGCTCGCCTACCCCTTCCTGCCCGCCGCGACGGTCGATCGTATCGCGCAGGCCTATGGCACCGACGCGCGCCGCTGGCTGGCGGGCGCGACCGGCTGGGACGCATTGGGCGGCGAGATCGCGCACGGGCTCAGCGTCGCCGAAGTCCGCTGGATGGTGACGCGCGAATGGGCGCGGACGACCGACGATATCCTCTGGCGGCGCAGCAAGCTGGGCCTGCATTTCAGCGTCGACGAGGTGGCGCGCCTTGCCGCGCATGCCGAGCGGTTCGTTGCCGAAGCGCGGCTGGCCGATCCGGACTATTTCGAAGGCCGTGTGAATAGCGGATCGGCGGAGTCGGGGACCACCGCCTAATCGGCGCCGAACTGTTCGGCGAGCTTGGCGCGGCGGATTTTCCAGGTTTCGGCGAGCGCTGGCACGTCGCGGAGCGCGCGGAGATCGGCGATGCGATCTTTCGCCTCGCCCCCGATCAGCAGGCCGAAGAGCGAGGCGAGCGGCCAGTCGGGATATGGCCGGTCGACCAGATCGAGATCGTCGCCGGCGCGCACCGTGCCGGGTTCGAGCACGCGGTAATACCAGCCCGAGCGCCGCGACCTGACGACCCCCGCCATCACGCCCTTCGTTCCGAAGCGATGGTCGAGTTTCCAGCACGGCTGGCGCGCCTGCGTCACTTCGACGAGCGCGCTGCCGAGGCGGAAGCGGTCGCCGAGGAAGACGCTGTTTTCGTCGAGCCCGATGGTCGAGATATTCTCGCCGAACGCGCCCGCCGCATCGAGCAGCGGGGCGGCGCCGAGCTGGCCGCGCCACCAGTCATAATGGTCGGCGGGATAATGGTGGACCGCCTTGTCGATGCCGCCATGGACGCTGCGGTCGGCCTGTTCGTCGCCGGCGAGCCCCATCGCATCGACCGCGACCGCTTCGGCGACCGGCAGCTTGCCGATCGCGCTCGGTTCGTCACCGCGAAAGGGGCGAGCCTTGCCCGTCAGGACTGCGAGAATCGGGGTCTTCATGCCGCCGATTGCATAGGACCCGCTGCAGAAATGGCAATCATCAGGCTTTGGCCAGCGCGGGTGCCTTTTGCGTCCGCGTCGCGAGCACGATCGCGAGCCCGGCCACCGCCATTGCCGCCCCCGCGAACGACACCGCCGGATAGCCGAGCCCGAGGCCGATCACCCCGCCGCCAACCGCGGCGCCGACGGCGTTGCCCAGGTTGAAGGCGCCGATGTTGACCGCCGAGGCCAGATTGGGCGCGTCGGACGCCGCTTCCATCACGCGCATCTGGAGCGGGGGAACGATGGCGAAGGTCGCGACGCCCCAGACGAAGATGGTGACCGCCGCCGCGAACGGCTGGAACATCGCGCCCGCAAAGACGACGAGCGTCGCGGCGAGCCCGGCGAGCGAGACGATCAAAGTGCGGTCGATCGACTTGTCGGCGAACAGGCCGCCGAGCCAGTTGCCCGCGGTGAGCCCGAGCCCGTAGACGACAAGCATCGCGGTGACGAACAAGGTCCCTGCCCCCGCCGCATCGCGCAGGATCGGCGCGATATAGGTGAAGACGGTGAACATCGCCGACGATCCAATCGCGGTTAAAGCGAGCGCGATCAGCACCTCCCGGCGCTTCAGCACGCCGAGTTCGGCGAGCATGTTGCCGCCCGCGTCGCGGCCGATGTCGGGCAGCGCGAAACGCAGCGCCGCCATGGTGATCAGCCCCCAGACGGCGATCGCTCCGAACGCGGTGCGCCAGCCGAACGCCTCGCCGACCCACGGCGCGAGCGGCACGCCGATGACATTGGCGAGCGTCAGTCCCATGAACATCGCCGCGACCGCGCTAGCGCGCTTTTCGGCCGCGACGAGGCTCGCCGCGACGACCGATCCGACGCCGAAAAAGGCGCCATGATTAAGCGACGTGATCACGCGCGCGACCATCAGCGTCGTGTAGTCGCCCGCGACGGCGGAGAGGAAATTGCCGAGCGTGAAGATCGCCATCAGGCCGATCAGCAAGGTGCGGCGGTTCATCCGCGCGGTGGCGAGCGTCATCAGCGGCGCGCCGAGCATGACGCCGAGCGCATAGGCCGACACGAGCAGCCCGGCGGCGGGGATCGAGACGCCCAGCCCCTGGGCCATGTCGGGGAGCAGCCCCATCGGGGCAAATTCGGTGATGCCGATGCCGAAGGCGCCGGTTGCGAGCGCCAGGAGGGGAAAGTTGATTTTCATGTCGGTTCTTCCGATCAGACGAGCGGCGGGTTCAGGCGCGCGAAGCCCGCCTGTTGCCGGTACGGCGTGTGCGGATAGGGCGGCAGCACGTCGCTCGCGGCGTCGAGTGTCGCCACTTGTTCGGCGCTGAGCGCCCAGCCGACCGCGCCGAGATTCTGGCGAAGCTGTTCCTCGTTCCGCGCACCGATGATCACCGACGACACGGTCGGCCGCCGGAGCAGCCAGTTGATCGCGACCTGCGGCACCGTCTTGTCGGTTTCGGCGGCGACAGCTTCCAGCGCGTCGATCACACGGTAGAGCAGATCTTCGGTCACCGGCGGCGCGAACTGTTCGGTTTCGTGGAGGCGGCTGCCCGCAGGGAGCGGGCGCCCGCGCCCAATCTTGCCGGTGAGGCGTCCCCAGCCGAGCGGGCTCCAGACGAGCGCGCCGATCCCCTGGTCGGCGGCGAGCGGCATCAAATCGGCTTCATATGCGCGGCCGATCAGCGAATAATAGACCTGGTGCGCGACGAAGCGCGGCGTGCCGAGCCGGTCGGCCGCCGCCTGCGCCTTCATCAGCTGCCAGCCCGGATAGTTCGAGACGCCGGCATAACGCAGCTTGCCCGCGGCGATGAGCGTCGCGAGCGTGTCCATCAGCTCGTCGACCGGGGTCGAGGCGTCGAAGGCGTGGAGCTGGAGCAGGTCGATATGGTCGGTGCCGAGCCGGCGGAGCGCATCCTCGACCGCGCCGATCAGCCGGCTGCGCGAGGCGCCCCAATCCTGCGGCCCGTCGCCCATCGGCAGCCCGGTCTTGGTCGAGATCAGCACCGCGTCGCGGCGGCCCTTGATCGCTTCGCCCAAAATCTCTTCCGAAGCGCCGTTCGAATAGACGTCGGCGGTGTCGAACAACGTCACCCCGGCGTCGAGGCTGATGTCGATCAGGCGCCGCGCCTCGGCGGCGTCGCTCGTCCCCCACGCGCTGAACAATGGCCCCTGCCCGCCGAAGGTGCCGGTTCCGAAGCTCAAGGCCGGAACGCGCAGCCCCGACGATCCCAATTGGCGATATTCCATGATCCACCCTTTCGATTGCGTGTCGAACGCATAGATGGACGCGCGTGCATGGCCGGAGTAGCGTCGCGCAAAGCGAAGGATTTTTGAAATGAACGCAAAGATGGATGGAAGCGGCGACCGCGCACGGTCGATGGAAGTCTTTGCCGCGACGGTCGCCGAAGGGAGTTTTTCGGCCGCCGGGCGCTGCCTGGGGCTCACACCGTCGGCGGTGAGCCGCACGATCGACCGGATCGAGGCGCGGCTGGGGGTGCGGCTGCTCCTGCGCTCGACCCGCGCGCTGACCCTGACCCCCGAGGGCGAGGCCTATCTGCGCGCGGCGCGGCGCATCCTTGCCGACCTCGGCGATGCCGAACAGGCGATCGCCGATCAGGGCGCGCCGCGCGGGCGGCTGCGCGTCAGCGCGGCGCAGGCGCACGGGCGGCTGACCATCGTGCCGCTGATCGGCGAGTTCGTGGCGCTCTATCCGCATATCCTCGTCGATATCAGCCTCGCCGACCGGCTCGTCGATATCGCGGCGGGGCAGGCCGATATCGCAATCCGTTTCGGCCCGCTCGCCGACAGCCCGCTCACCGCGCGCAAGCTCGGCGAAAGCCGCCGCGTGATCGTTGCCTCGCCCGCCTATCTGGCGGCGCACGGCACGCCGCGCGTGCCCGAGGAGCTGCACGATCATAATTGCCTCAACTTCAATTTCCGCCGCGCCGAACCGGTGTGGCCGTTTCGCGACGGCGCGCGGCAGTATGCGCTGTCGGTCAAAGGCAATATCGAGGCGAATAATGGCGAAACGCTGGGGCAATTGGCGGCGGCGGGCGTCGGCATCGCGCGCGTCGGCGCGTTCAGCATCGCCGACCAGATCGCAAGCGGTGCGCTCGTCCCGATCCTCGAAGAATATAATCCCGGCGATATCGAGGTGATCCATGCGGTGTTCGCGGGCGGCGCGAACACCCCTGCGCGGGTGCGCGTGTTCGTCGACTTCCTTGTCGAGCGGCTGGGGCGTGGGGGGTAAAGCGAGCGTTGCGCTGGAACTGACGAGGATGGGGTTGCGGCCCTTGTCGAGGTGAAACCCGGCGAAAGCCGACCTTCAAGTCCGCGATTGCGTCAACCGATGCACTGGACCGAACTGCGCCACCGCCGCCCCCACGAATGGCAGCGCAACGAGCCAGAGCCGCACGCCGGTCACCCCCAAGGGGCTCGCGATACTGATCGCTGCCGTCGCCCCGAGCCCCGCGCAAATCAGCACGAGCCCTGCGATCAACCGCCAGTGCGGCACCGCGCCGCTATCCTTGCTCGCGCTTTCATAGCGCGCGAAGGCCATGATCAGCGGAAAGAGCGCCGCGATGTAGAGCAGGAACCAGACCGGCCGCGCGAGCCACCACGCCGCGCTGCCCGGCGCGACGTCGAGCCCCACCCCGCCGAGCAGCCACGCCGCAACCATGACGAGTACGAAGGCGGTGAGGTGCCAGAGGTAGATCGTCATGATCATCCCGTTGACGAGCACGACGCTGGTCCAGATGCGGATATTGCCGAGCATCCGTCGCCCCGCGGGTTCGAGCGCGAGCGCGAAGCCCGCCTGTGCGATGCCGAGGGCGAGCAGGGCAAGTGTCGGCGGCATCGAATTGCTGAGATCCGATCCCGGTACGCCGATCATCGCCACCGGATAGGGGCCAAGCCCGACGAGCAGCGCCAGCGCGGCCAGCCCGCCGATGCCCCACAACAGCGCCTTGCGCGGCGCCAACCGCCCCTCGCTCCACGCAAAGCCGAGCTGGTGGATCGCGAGCCAGACAAAGGCGAAGTTGAGGAAATTGACGTAAGGAACGTCGAAACGCAGCGCCGCGACGTCGATCGCGACGGCGCCCGCGACGAGCGCCCAGAAGGAACCGAAGCCCCAGCGCCGCCACGCGCGCCACGTCAGCGGCACGACCGCCGCGACCATCAGATAGACCGACAGGAACCATACCGGGATCAGCGCGAGCTGCGCCGCCATCGCGACCACCCCGCGCTCGATCCCCGCCAGGGTTCCGAACATCGCGACGAATGTCCAGATCAGGAACAAGGGCAGCACCGGGTTGATCAGCCGTTGCAGCCGCCCGCTGTACCAGCTTTCGTAACTGTCGCCCTTGCGCCGCGTCGCCGCCCACGACATGCCGTTCGAGAAACCGCCGACGAGGAAGAAGAGCGGCATTACCTGGAATCCCCAGGTCAGCCACTGCGTCCACGGCAGGATACCGAGCAGATGCCCGCCCTCGACCGCGCCGTCCTTCATATAGGGCGCGGCAACCAGCCAATGGCCGACGACAACCGCGAGGATCGACAGCGCCCGCAGGAAATCGACGTAGCGATTGCGCTCGGGCGGCGCTTGAAGCGCCATTTCCTTCGCGCGCGACCAGATGCCTTTGCGAACGGCGCCAGTGGTTTCGCTCAAAATGCCGACCCTCCCTCAGTGGAAAGACCAAGCTAGTGTCGCTGGGCGTCGACGCAAGCCTTTGCCTTGGCGCATCAGCCTTGCTATCGGCTGCGGACAATGGCCAGCACCACCGACGATCCCGACAATCCAGAACCCGTCCCCGGCATGATCGATACCCCGTTCGACAGCGCGCTGTCCGAACGTTATCTCGTCTATGCGCTCTCGACGATCACCGCGCGCTCGCTGCCCGACCTGCGCGACGGGTTGAAACCGGTGCATCGCCGCCTGCTCTGGGCGATGCGTGCGATGCGGCTCGATCCTTCGCAGGGTTATAAAAAATCGGCGCGCGTCGTCGGCGACGTCATCGGCAAATTCCACCCGCACGGCGATACCGCGGTCTACGACGCGATGGTCCGCCTCGCGCAGGATTTCTCGCTGCGTTACCCGCTCGTCGACGGTCAGGGCAATTTCGGCAATATCGATGGCGATAATGCCGCGGCCTACCGCTATACCGAGGCGCGGCTGACGCGCGTCGCGATCGACCTGATGCAGGGGCTCGACGAGGGCACGGTCGATTTCCGCCCGACCTATAATGGCGAGGATGAAGAGCCCGAGATCATGCCGGGACTGTTCCCGAACCTGCTCGCCAATGGCGCGAGCGGGATCGCGGTCGGCATGGCAACGAACATCCCGCCGCACAATGCCGCCGAGGTGATCGGCGCCGCGCTCTTGCTGATCGAAAAGCCGAACGCCGAGCTCGCCGAATTGCTCGACCATGTGAAGGGCCCCGATTTCCCGACCGGCGGCATCGTCGTCGACAGCCCCGAGACGATAGCCCACGCCTATGAAACGGGCCGCGGCGGCTTTCGCGTCCGCGCGCGTTTCTCGACCGGCAAGACTGCCGATGGCAGCTGGGAAGACAGCGGCATCGAGAAGCTGCCCGGCGGCACCTGGCAGCTCGTCATCAGCGAAATTCCTTACGGCGTCGCCAAGGGCAAGCTGATCGAACAGATCGCGCAGCTGATCGCCGACAAGAAATTGCCGATCCTGGAGGATGTCCGCGACGAAAGCGCCGAGGATTTGCGCGTCGTCCTCGAACCCAAGAGCCGCAACGTCGATCCCGAGGTACTGAAGGACAGCCTGTTCCGGCTGACCGACCTCGAAAGCCGCTTCGCGCTCAACCTCAACGTCCTCGATGCGACCCGCACGCCGAAGGTGATGGGGCTGAAACAGCTGCTCACCGAATGGCTACAGCACCAGATCATCGTCCTCGTCCGCCGTGCGCAGCACCGCATCAACAAGATCGACGACCGTTTGGAGCTGGTCGCGGGCTATATCATCGCCTTCCTCAACCTCGACCGGATCATCGAGATCATCCGAACCGAGGACGAGCCCAAACCGGTGATGATCGCGGAATTCATCCTCACCGACCGGCAGGCCGAGGCGATCCTCAACATGCGGCTGCGCAGCTTGCGCCGGCTCGAGGAAATGGAGCTCAAGCGCGAGCAGGCCGATCTGACCGCCGAGCGCGAGGAGCTCGCAAAGCTGGTCGAAAGCCCCGCGCGGCAGAAGACGCGGCTGCGCAAGGACCTCGAAAAGCTGCGTGACGTCTATGGCCTCGAAACCCGGCTCGGCGCGCGGCGCACGACGATCGCCGAAGCCGCGCCGACGCGCGAAATCCCGCTCGACGCGATGATCGAGAAGGAGCCGGTGACGGTAATCCTCTCGAAACGCGGCTGGATTCGCGCCCAGCGCGGCCATGTTGCGGCGGACCAGTGGGCCGAGTTCAAATTCAAGGAAGGCGACGAGCTGCTGTTCGCGGCGCACGCGCAGACGACCGACAAGCTGTTGGTCGCGGCGAGCGACGGGCGCTTCTTCACCGTCGGCGCCGACAAATTGCCCGGCGGGCGCGGGTTCGGCGAACCGTTGCGGTTGATGGTCGACATCGACCCCGACGCGCGGATCGTCGCGCTGTTCCCGGCCAGTGCCGAGGGCCGGCTGTTGCTCGCATCGTCGAGCGGGCACGGTTTCGTCGCGCAAATGTCCGAAGTGGTCGCCGAAACGCGCAAGGGGCGGGGCGTCGTCAACCTCAAACCCAAGGCCGTCCTGGCGGTCGTCCGCCCGATCGCGCCGGGCGACGACAGCGTCGCTGCGGTGGGCGAGAACCGGAAACTCGTCGTTTTCCCGCTCGCCGAAGTGCCGGTGATGGCGCGCGGTCAGGGGGTGATGCTGCAACGCTATCGTGACGGTGGCCTGTCCGACGCGATCAGCTTTGTCTTTGCCGACGGTCTGAGCTGGGCGATGGGCGGCGATACCGGCCGCACGCGGACCGAAACCGACCTTGCGCCATGGCGCGTCGCGCGCGGCGCGGCCGGCCGGATGCCGCCGACCGGCTTTCCGCGCAATAACCGCTTCGACTGACCTTATTTTGTTGTTGCCGTAAACAGCTTCTTTACCCCCCGGCAATTACGCAAGGACCAATGGGGAAAGGTCGCTTAAAACCCGCTGTCATGCCTATTGATCGAACCGGTGAAGACCGGCCCTCGCTGTTTGTCGGATGGATCGATGCGCTGCCGGTCCCGGCGGCGCTTATCCGCCCGCTGGGTCGTGGCAATTTTCGCCTCCATGCCAGCAATGCCGCCTTCGACCGGTTGAAATTGTCGCCGGTGGGCGTCGATGCGCCGATCGAAATGCTCCGCGCGATCGAACGCGCCGCCAAACGGTCCGACGAAGCCCAGGAATTTTCATGCCAGCTGGGCGAAGGTCCGGCGGCGCGCGACCTGCGCGGATCGATCGGCCCGCTGCCCACCGAAGCGGGCGACGAAGGGCTGTTCCTGCTGACGCTGATCGATCGCACGCAGGAAATGATGACGGAGCGCAACCTGCGCCGCGAACTTGTGTCCGACAGCCTGACCGGCCTTCCCAATCGCGCAGGGTTCGAGGAACTGGTCGAGCAGCGCACGCTGGCCGGAGGCGCCGGCGCCGATCATGCGATCCTGCTGCTCGACCTTGCGCGCTTTTCACGGATCAACGAACATATCGGTCCGATGGCGGGCGACGAACTGATCATCACCGTTGCCCGCCGGCTGAAATCGAGCCTGCGCAGCGGCGACATATTGGGGCGCACGGGCGGCGACGAATTCGCCATTTCGTCGCGGGTCACCGGCGGCCGCGCCGACGTGCGCGAAATGGCGCGGCGCATCCGCGGCTGTTTCGACCACCCCTTCCGCATCGGTGAATTGAAAGTCAGCGTCGACTGCGCGCTCGGCTGCGCGATCCAACCCACAGCTGACACCGATGTCGCCGATCAGATTCGCCATGCCCAGATTGCCCTGAAACGCGCGAAGCAGACCGACCGCATCGAAATCTACGAACCCGAAGCGGCTATGCTTTCCGACAACAGGTTCGGGCTCGAAACCGAACTGCGCAACGCGATCGAGGAAGACCGGCTCCACCTTGCCTTCCAGCCGCTGATCGAAATGTCGAGCGGGCGCGTCGCGGGTTTCGAGGCGCTCGCGCGCTGGGACCACAGCAGTGGCCATTCGGTCTCGCCCGCCGAATTCATCCCGATCGCCGAGGATTCGGGGCTGATCGTCCCGCTCGGCCAATGGGCGGTCAGCAAGGCGGCGGCGACGCTCGCCGAATGGGACGCCCAGAATGGCGGCGAGATCGTCAACGCCTATTTCTCGGTCAATGTTTCGGCGATCCAACTGGTCCGCGACGATGTCGCGGGGGTGGTGCGAAACGCGCTCGAAAAACACCGCATCGGTGGCGAACGGCTGATGATCGAACTCACCGAAAGCGCAATCATCGGCGATCCCGACCTTGCGCTGTCGGTGCTCAGCGAACTCAAAGCGCTGCACGCTCGCGTCGCGATGGACGATTTCGGCACCGGCTATTCGAACCTCGCCTATTTGCAGCGCCTGCCGATCGACGTGCTCAAGATCGATCGCAGTTTCGTCGAACATATGGTCGACGACCGCGACAAGGTCGCCATCGTGCGAACGATCCAGAGCCTCGCCGAAGTGCTCGGCATGCGCACCACCGCCGAGGGCGTCGAAACCACCGATCAGGCAAGGTTGCTGTCGGCGCTCGGCTGCGACTTCGGACAGGGGTTCCTGTTTGCGCGGCCGATGGATAGCAAGGCCGCGCTCGATTACTGGCGTCAGTCGCTGGTACGCCCGATCTTCTGATCGACCAGCTCGGCGACGCGCGCCGCATCGGGAAAATCCTCCGCCACCCATTGGGCTTCGACCGCTTTCAATATGCGCGCCACGTCGGGGCCGGCGGCAACCCCGCGCGCGACGATGTCGCCACCTTTCACCGGCAGCAACGGCACCTGCCAGCCCGCGAGCGCCTGCACCGCGTCGGGGCGGCCCGCAATCAGGTGGACATCGCGCGCCGCGTCGATCCCGATGGCGTGCGCAAGCTGCCGAGCCGGACGGTCGACGTCGCCGCGACGTGCGGCGATCGCGGCCAGATGCTTACGCTGCCGCGTCGACAGGCGCAGCCGGCTCGCCACCTGCTCGGCGACCGCGGCGTCGGCGGGAAGCAGCACCGACAGGCGGCGCAGCGGTCCCGGCGTGGCGCCCGCGGCCGTCTCATTGGAAAGCAGGCGATCGAGCCCCCCGGCAAATGCGGGGTCCAGTTCGGGCAGCAGCACCTCGAAAATGCCGTCCGCCGCCATCTGGCCGACAATGGCGCGCGGGTCGGGCAGCGATAATAGCTTGAGCAGTTCGTCGGCGATCCGTTCGCGCGACAGGCTTTTCAGCGACTGGCGTGCCGCGATCACCGCCGCATGGCTGGCCGGTTCCAGCGGGCCGCGACCGAAACGCGCGGCAAAGCGATAGAAGCGCAGGATGCGCAAATGATCTTCGGCGATCCGTGTCGCGGCGTCGCCGATGAAGCGCACGCACCCGTTCCGCAGATCGTCGATCCCGTCGAACCAGTCGTCGATCGCGCCGCTGTCGGGATCGGCATAAAGCGCGTTGATCGTGAAGTCGCGCCGCGCCGCATCGTCGCGCCAGTCGTCGGCAAAGGCGACCGTTGCCCGGCGCCCGTCGGTTTCGACATCGCGCCGCAGCGTCGTGATTTCATGATGGTCGCCGCTCGCGATCGCGGTGACGGTGCCGTGCGCGATCCCCGTCGGAATCACCTTGATATTCGCCGCGGCGAGCCGCCGCGTCACCTCCTCCGGCAACAAGGGCGTCGCAAGATCGATGTCGGCGACCGGCAGGCCGAGCAATGTGTCGCGCACCGCGCCACCCACCAGCCGCACGGCGCCGCCATCGGCGGTCAGCGCCGCGACGATCCGCCGCAGCCCGGCGCGGTCGCGCCAAGGCGCTTCGGGCAGCGTCGTCACCGGTGCCACCCCGCGGGCAGGCGCCGCGCCAGATTGATGATGATCCCCGCCGTCACGCCCCAGATCCGCCGTCCCTGCCAGTCCATGTCGTAATAATGGCGGTCGTGCCCCTGAAAATTCGCATGCTGGCGCGCATAATTGGCAGGATCGAACAGGATGTCGAGCGGTACCTCGAACCAGTCCTCGACCTCGTCGGGATTGGGATCGAACGCCAGGTCGGGGGGGATGACGCCGAGCACCGGGGTGATCCGATAGCCGCTGCCCGACTGGTAGGGTTCGGTCGCGCCCGCGATCATCACGTCGCGGCGATTGAGCCCGATTTCTTCCTCGGCCTCGCGCAGCGCCGCGTCGATTGCGTCGCGGTCGCCCGGATCGATCTTGCCCCCGGGGAAGGCGACCTGCCCGGCATGGCTGCGCAACCATTGCGGTCGCTGCGTCAGGATGACGCCGGGGTCGGCCCTGTCGGTAAAGGCGATCAGCACCGCGGCATCGCGCAGCGTCGGCGTGCCGAGATAGGCTTCGTCCTCGCCTGCGTCGGGAAGCAGATTATCGAGCGCGTCGCGCAGCTTTTCGGAAAGCATCAGCGATCCACCAGGGGAAAACGGACACCGTTCGACCAGATCGCGGGCACTTCTTCGCCCGCAGCCAGCGCCATTTCAACAAGTTCGTAATAGAGCGCGCGGTCGATGCGGGCCTCCAGCCCGTTGCCGATCGCACCGCGGACGTGGAGTCGCGGGTCGGGGTGGTCGGGATCGTCACCGAAACTCAGGGGGTGGTCCGCTCCCGCCATCACAAGGTCGTCGGTATCGAGCCGGAAGACGAGCCTGCGCGCTTCACCCTTGCCCTCGCTCTTCATCTCGACCGCGCGGAACGGGGTGTCCTCGACGGTGATCGCCAGCTTCTCGGCCGGGGTGACAAGGACGTGGCTGCCGTCGGGTTCGCGCCGCAGGATCGTCGAGAAGAGCCGTACCATCGCAGGCCGGTTGATGCGACCGCCCTCGTGATACCAGCTGCCATCGGCGCGAATCTCCATCGCGCTGTCGCCGCTGCGTTCGGGGTGCCAGCTTTCGACCGGCGGCAGCTTGCGCGCGGCGAGCAGCTCGGCCGCCTCGGCCAGCGAAAGCTGGGCGAAGTCCTTTGGAAGCGAGGGTGCGGGGCTGACCATCCATCCGACATAGGCGGAAGGGCGGAGCGCGCAACCCCAAGCCCGCTCAGCGCGGCCCGATCCGTCCCGCGCCCGTCGGCAGGACGTGCCCGTTGACCGCCCGCGCGAGCAGGCGGCGCTTCTCATACGGGCCGGGCAAATCCCACGCCCCCGTCGCATCGGCGGCAAAGCCGAAGAAACGTCCGTAATATTCGGGGTCGCCGATCATCATCAGCGCGCCGTCGGCCTCGTGCTCGGCGGCCTCCAGCATATGCGCCATCAGCAAACGGCCGTGGCCACCGCGCTGGACGTCGGGGCGCACCGCGACCGGCCCGACCATCACCAGCGGCGTCGCGGTGCCGTTTGCCGTACGGTGCGCGACGGGCCAGCACTGGATCGTGCCGATCAGCGCGCCATCCTCGACCGCGGCGAAGCTCAAGGCGCGCACCGCATCGATGCCTTCGCGGATGCGATAGGCGGTTCGTCCAAAGCGATCCGGACCGAAAGCAGCGTCGAGAAGCGCCTCGACCGCCTGCGGCTCGATATCGGACAATGGAAGTAACTCGACCAACGCGCACCCTTTCGCTAATGCGGCGGCGCTTTAGGGTGAGGGCACGGCGATGGAAAGCCGAATGTCGCGCCCGTTCGACAGGATTTTCTTGTGACCGATATATTGTGGTTGGAAGTGACCGGGCTGACCGTCGACGTATTGACCGGCATCTATTCCGAAGAAACGCATTTGCCGCAGCCGCTGCGCATCTCGGTGCGGGCGAAGCTGGCGATGGCCGATCATTACGAGCCGACGACGCCGCTCAGCCGCTCGAAAAATTACATGCACCTCAAATTCGCGGCGACTGAGGGCATTCCCAAGGACGTCCATTTCGTGCTGATCGAAAGCGTCGCCGACCATATCATCGACACGCTGTTCCTGCAGGACGAAAAGATCGAAGAGGTCGAGGTCAAGATCGTCAAGCTCGCGATCGCCGAGGAAGGCGAAGAGATCGGCATCACCATGCGGCGGACCCGCAAATGACCCGGAAGCTCGCTCTCGTCACGGGCGGGCTCCACCGCGTCGGCGCCGCGATTGCCGCGCGGCTTGCGCGCGAAGGCTATGCGCTGGCGATCCACAAGCGCAGTCCCGGCGAAGCGGACCCGGTGCTTGCCGAAGCGCTTGCAGAGACGGGCGCGATCAGCCATCGTTTCGCCGCCGACCTAGCCGACCCGGCGGTGGTCGATGCGCTGATCCCGGCGGTGATCGAAAAATTCGGCCGCGCGCCCGACCTGCTCGTCAACAACGCCGCGCTGTTCGCCGAGGGCGAATGGGCCGACCTGACCGCCGATGCGCTGGCCGAAATGATGCAGGTCAATCATCACGCCCCGGTCATGCTGGCAAAGGCACTCGTCGCGGCGAGCGAAGGGCGGCGCCCCGCGATCGTCAATATCGTCGATCAGCGCGTTGCCCATCCGGTGCCCGACCAGATCGCCTACAGCCTGTCGAAATCGGCGCTGTGGCAGGCGACGCAAACGCTGGCGGTGGCGTTCGGAAGCCGCGCGCGCGTCAATGCCGTCGCACCGGGACTGACGATGGCGACCGACGATTATTCGGCGGCGCAGGTCGAGCGATTGGCGAAGCTTATGCCGCTGGGCGCGCTGCCGACGCCGGGGCAGATCGCCGATGCCGTCGTCTATCTGGCGCGCGCCGAGGCGGTCACGGGGCAGACGATCTTCGTCGACGGCGGCGCGCATCTGGCGCCGATGGCGCGCGATTTTGTGGCGTTGGAGCGGGACTAGCGTCGCGGTGGCGTGATGTCCGCAAACGACCGGTTGCGGACGTTCGATCCTCCCTGTGCCGCAGGCATGGGGAGGTGGCAGCCCGCAGGGCTGCCGGAGGGGCTAATGGCGCAACGTCGCGGCCCCTCCACCCCCTCGCTACGCGAGCGGTCCCCCTCCCCATGGCTTCGTGACAGGGAGGATTTGAGGTCGCTGACAAGTAACGCGATCCTTTATTTCATCGTCATCCCGGACTTGATCCGGGATCCATAGCCGCCTCGTCGTCCTGGATCCCGGATCAAGTCCGGAGTGACGAAGGGGACGTCGACGAAAAGGACAGTGCGTCGACCAGCTCAGCACGAACGGGTTGGGAGGCGGTTCAATAGATGTGAACCGCCTTCGTCACCAGATAGCCGTCGAGCCCCTCGGGTCCGCTCTCGCTGCCAAAGCCCGATTCCTTGATCCCGCCGAACGGCGTGTCGAGCGCCGAGATCACGAAGCTGTTCACGCCGACCATGCCGCTTTCGATGCTGTCGACGATGCGGTTGATGCGGCGGCCATTCTCGGTGAAGGCGAAGGCGGCGAGGCCGTAGGGGAGCCGGTTTGCCTGCTCCAGCGCTTCCTCTTCCGAACCGAACGGGCGGATCAGCGCCATCGGGCCGAAGGGTTCGTTGACCATCGCGTCGGCATCGATCGGCACGTCGGCGATCGCGGTCGGCTGGAAGAAATAGCCGTTGCCGGTCGCTTCGCCGCCCGCGATCACACGCGCACCTTTGGCCTTGGCATCGGCGACCAGCGCTTCCAGTGCGGGGATGCGGCGCGCGTTGGCAAGCGGGCCCATCTGCGTGTCGGCGTCGAGGCCGCTGCCGACCTTCACCTTCGCCGTGCGCTCGGCAAAACCCTTCACAAAGGCGTCGTAGATGCCCTGCTGCACATAGAAGCGCGTCGGCGAGATGCAGACCTGACCCGCGTTGCGGAACTTCTGCCACACGACCCTGTCGAGCGTCGCTTCGAGATCGCAATCGTCGAAGATCAGCACCGGGGCGTGGCCGCCGAGTTCCATCGTGATCCGCTTCACCCCGTCGGCGGCGAGCCGCATCAGATGCTTGCCCACCGCGGTCGAGCCGGTGAAGCTGACCTTGCGGATCACCGGGCTGGCGAGCAGGTGGCGGCTGATCATGTCGGGATCGCCATAGACGAGCTGGACGACGTCGCCGGGAATGCCCGCGTCGGCGATGCAGCGCATCACCGCGCTGGTGCAGCCCGGCGTTTCCTCGGGCGCCTTGGCGATGACGACGCAGCCCGCGGCGAGCGCGGGCGCGATTTTCTTGACCATCAGGTTGACCGGGAAATTCCACGGGCTGAAGCCCGCGACAGGACCGACCGGATGCTTCGTCACCATGGCGCGCTGGCCGAGCGGGCGCTGGAGGACGCGGCCCTCGATACGTTTGCCCTGTTCGGCGAAATAATCGAACAGTCCCGCGGCCGAGAGCACTTCGCCGCGCGCCTCGCCGATCGGCTTGCCCTGTTCGAGCGTCAGCAAGGTAGCGATATGGTCGACCCGCTCGCGGATCAGTCCGGCGGCCTTGTGCATCAGCGCGGCGCGCTCGTCGGGGGTCTTCGCGCGCCACACCGGCCAGCCGCGTGTCGCGGCAGCAAGCGCTTCGTCGAGGTCGGCGGCGGTCGCGACCGGCAGCTCGGCGATCGTGCCCGCGGTCGCGGGGTTATAGACCGGCCGCGCATCGCGCCCCTCGCCGCTCCGCCATGCGCCATCGATGAAGAGCTGGAGGTCGGCGTCGTAGGTCGCGGTGTCGGTCATGGGAGGACTTCCTAACTGGTCCATTAGCATCACAGCGAAGTCGAAATGCCTCTCGCGCAGCGCGGCGTGTCTCGACTTCGCTCGACACAAACGGATGGGGGTTGGTCAGATGCGCCCCATATAGGCCGCCTCAGCGATAGTTAAAGCTGATGCTGATCCGTTCGCCCTTGCCCGAATGCGGCATCACCTCGTGCCGCAGCCAGCTTTCCCACAGGAAAACGCGACCTGCGGCGGGTTCGGCGTAGATGAAGGGATGGAGATGATCGGGCGCATCGTCGGTGCGCCCCGGCGCCGCCATCAGCATCGGCAGGCGGGGATCCTCGAGCTTGAGCGCGCCCGATCCCGGCGGGACGGCGACATAGAAGGTGCCCGACACGATGCTGTGCGGGTGAATATGGCCGCTGTGGGTGCCGCCGGGTTTCAATATATTGACCCACAGGCTGTCGAGCTTGAGCGGCTTGGCGAGGTCGAAATGACACGCCTGGGCAAAGGCCTTCACTTGCTTGTCGAGGAGTTTCTTCAGGTCGTAAAAGGCCGGATCGCGCTCGGGCAGGTCGCCAAGGCTCGCGTAACTGGTATATCCCCTATAGCCATGCTCGCGGCTCCACGCCTTCCCCGCGCCATCCTCTTCGGCGAACAGGCGGCTGCTTGCCTCCAGCTCGTCGAGCAGGGCGGGCGAGCCGATATCGGCCTCGTAAAAATTGGTGGCGAAGAGCGTGCGAACGGGCATGATGGCCGCAAAGCACAGCCAGGACAGACAAGCAAGGGAGACGAGGATGGCCGAGTTTGAACTGATCGCCGACGGATTGCGCTTTCCCGAAGCGCCGGTCGTAATGGACGACGGCAGCGTCATTATCGTCGAGATCGAGGCGAAGCGGATCACGCGCTGCTGGCCCGGCGGAAAGAAGGAGGTCATTGCCGAACCTGGCGGCGGCCCCAACGGCCTCGCCATCGGTCCGGATGGCAAGCTTTATTGCTGCAACAATGGCGGGTTCAACTATGTCGAATCGAACGGCTACCTCGCCCCCCACGGCATCGCCGACGACTATTCGGGCGGACGGATCGAGCGCATCGACATCGAGACGGGCGAAGTCGAAATCCTCTACAAGTCGGGCGACCATGGCGTCGTCCTGCGCGGCCCCAACGACATCATGTTCGATGCGCACGGCGGCTTCTGGTTCACCGATCATGGCAAGGTCGATTATGCCGCGCGCTGCCACGACATCGTCGGCATTTTTTACGCCAAGGCTGACGGCAGCTTCATCGAGGAGGTGATTTTCCCGAGTTACAACCCCAACGGCATCGGCATATCGCCCGACGGGACCAGGCTCTATGCCGCCGAAACCTATACCTGCCGCCTGACCCAGTTCAACATCGTCGCCCCCGGCAAGGTCGACGACGCGGCGGGCCCCGGCGGCCCTGGCATCCCGCTCTATCGCCCGGCGGGCTATAAATTCTTCGACAGCCTCGCGATGGAGGCGAACGGCAATATCTGCGTCGCGACGATCGGCGAATGCGGGATCAGCGTCGTCTCGCCGCAAGGAGAATTGGTCGAGTTCGTCGCGACCGATGACATTTTCACCACCAATATCGCTTTCGGCGGGCCCGACCGGCAGGATGCTTATATCACCCTGTCGGGCACAGGGCGGCTGGTGAAGACGCGCTGGGCGCGGCCCGGGCTGCAGCTGCAATATTGAAGGGCGCCGCATGCACGAGGAAACCCACGCCGTCACGCGAGTCGGCTGGCTGCGCGCCGCGATCCTCGGCGCCAACGACGGGATCGTCTCGACCGCCAGCCTGATCGCCGGGGTCGCCGCGGCGGGCGCGTCGCAATCGTCGATCCTCGTCACCGGCACCGCGGGGCTCGTCGCAGGTGCAATGTCGATGGCGGCGGGCGAATATGTGTCGGTGAGCTCGCAGGGTGACGCAGAGAAAGCCGACGTCGAGCTGGAGAAACGTCACCTCGCCACCGATCCCGAGTTCGAGCTGGAGGAGTTGACGCAGATTTACGAGCAGCGCGGGCTCGATCGCTCGCTCGCCGAACAGGTCGCGGTGCAACTCACGGCGCATAATGCGCTCGACACGCATCTGCGCGACGAACTGGGCATGACCGACGTGACGGCGGCGCGGCCGGTGCAGGCTGCGGCGGCTTCGGCGGCGAGCTTCGCGACCGGCGCGGCGCTGCCGCTGGCGACGGTGCTGGTCGACCAGGGCGACACGCTGCCTTTCACGGTATCGGGCGCGTCGCTTATCTTCCTCGCGGTCCTCGGCGCGCTCGGCGCGCGGGCAGGCAATGCGCCGATGCTGCGTCCCGTCCTTCGCGTCACCTTCTGGGGCGCCTGTGCCATGGCCGCGACGATCGCGATCGGGTCGCTGCTCGGAACGACTGTCGGCTGATCCGCGCCGCCGCCGGGACCGGATGCGCGTCGGGCCGCGATTGTCAGGGACGCCGTCATCTGTATGACTGTCGACCCCGCGTCCGCGGGATCATCAATCGGAGGGGTCCGAAATGAGCGCAAAGAGCTGGGCGATCGACATCGATCGCGATGATATCACGCAAGCCACATTGACCGCCGACGAAGGCGCGCCGCTGGCACACGGACAGGTTCGCGTTCGCCTCGACAGCTATGCGATGACCGCGAACAACATCACCTATGCGGTGTTCGGCAAGCCCGCGGGGCTGTTCGGAAACGACCAGGGCTATTGGGATTTCTTCGCCGAGCGAGGCGCGCCCGGCCGACTGCCGGTGTGGGGCTTTGCGACGGTGACCGAAAGCAATGTCGACGGCATTGCGGTCGGTGATCGCTTCTATGGCTATTATCCGATGGCGGAGGGCGCGGTACTGAGCGTCGGCAAGGCGGGTCCGGGCGGCTTCACCGACGTCACCCCGCGCCGCACCACCCTGCCCCCCATCTACAACAATTATCAGCGGATCGAAGCGCTGGCCGATTACCGCGCAGCCGACCATGATTATTGGCCGGTCTTCCGCCCGCTCTTCCTGACCGGCTGGCTGATCGCCGACCAGTTCGAGGATGAGGGCGATTATGGGGCGAGCCAGATCCTGATCGCGAGCGCATCGAGCAAGACCGCGATCGGGCTCGGCTTCTCGCTCGCGCGGCGCGCCGGACACCGCCCCGAAACCGTCGGCCTTACCAGCAAGGCCCATGTCGCCGCCCTCGATGCGCAGCGCATTTACGACCGCGTCATCGCCTACGACGACATCCTTACGCTCAACCCCGCTACGCTGTCGGCATTGGTCGACATGGCGGGCAATGGCGCGGTCACGCGCGTCGTGCACAGCCATTTCGGGAACAACCTCAAGGCCTCGATCATCGTCGGCAAGTCGCACTGGGATGCCGACGCAGGCGGAGCCGCGCTTCCCGGGCCCGAGCGGCAAGGCTTTTTCGCGCCCGGCCGCAGCCAGAAACGCATCGCCGACTGGGGCGGTGCGGCGTTCGGGCAGAAGATTGCCGCGGCCTGGCTCGCCTTCATGGACATCGCCCCGCGGCTGGCGTCGATCGACAAGCGTGGCGGCGGCGACGCGGCGCTGGCGGCTTATCACGAGATGCTTTCGGGCCGCGCCGACCCCAGGGCCGGAATCATTGTCGAACCCTGATCGCCGCAGTTGACGTTAACGTCAATCTGCGCTCTAGCCCGCGCATGTCCCGATACACGCATGTCATCTTCGACTTCGGCGGCGTCATCACCGCCTCGCCCTTCGAAGCCTTCAACCGCCTCGAAGAAGCGCGCGGGTTGCCGCGCGACTTCGTGCGCCGCGTCAACGCCGCCGACCCCGACAGCAACGCCTGGGCGCGCTTCGAACGCGCCGAGATCGACGCCGCGGCGTTCGATGTACTATTTGCGGCCGAGGCGAGGGCGATGGGGCACGAACTCGAGGGCGAAGCGGTGCTCGCGGTGCTGGCGGGGGCAGTGCGTCCCGCGATGGTCGCGGCACTCGATACGCTGAAAGCGAGCGGATTCGGCATCGCGTGCATCACCAACAACGTGCCCAGCGGCAAAGGCGCGGGCATGGCGCGAAGCGAAGCGCTCGCCGCCGAAGTCGCGGCGATCATGGCGCGCTTTGACCATGTGATCGAATCGAGCAAGGTCGGCGTGCGCAAGCCCGACCCGCGGATTTACGAAATGATGTGCGAGGCACTCGGCGCCCGGCCCACGAATTGCGTCTATCTCGACGACCTGGGCATCAACTGCAAACCCGCGAGCCAGCTCGGCATGCACGCGATCAAGGTGACGAGCGGCGACCAGGCGCTCGCCGACCTGTCGGCGGCGCTGGGCATGCCATTGCCCTGACGGTTGCTCTGTTCGACCGCACGAAGGACGGGGGTTTCGGGGTGGCAAGCTGCCATCTCGTGAACCGTTGGAGCAAGGAAAGCATCGCCGTCGCCGTCCGGCAAAGGATTTAATCCCCTATGCTCCTAAGCAATTGCATATCGTGGCGGGAAGGCTTAACCGGCACCGCATCGACCGTTTAGAGTCAAGACAGGGCTGATATGGCTGGCAACGAACCGAGTGCGCGTCCGCGCTCCCCGCATTTGCAGGTGTATAAATGGGGGCCCGCGATGGCGGTCTCGATCTTTCACCGTGTTTCCGGCGACGGTCTCGCGATCGTCGGTGGGCTGATGTTCCTCTGGTGGCTCGGCGCGATCGCCGCGGGGCCCGACGCCTATAACGCCTTCATCGCCTGCGTGTGGCACGATCCCAGCCCCGATGCCGGCACCTTCCACATGGTCACCAACCTTGTCGGCAAAATCGTGCTGATCGGCCTGACCTGGGCCTTTTTCCAGCATCTTTTCTCGGGCCTTCGCCACTTCGTCCTCGACGCGGGCGCGGGCTATGAGCTCAAGACCAACAAGCTCTGGTCGATCCTCGTCTTCGTCGGCTCGATCACCGCGACGATCGCGGTGTGGCTCTATATCTTTGCGGAGACGCTCAATGGGTAACGGAACGCGTCTCGGCCGCGTGCGCGGGCTCGGCTCGTCGCACCATGGTTCGGCCCACTGGCTGCAACAGCGCCTGACCGCGCTCGGCAACATCCTGCTCGTCGGCTTCCTCTTCGTGTCGTTCCTGCGCCTGCCGATGACCGATCATGCGGCGGTGCTGCGCTGGGCGTCGAACCCGACCGTCGCGCTGGCGCTGATCCTGATGACGGTCAGCGTCTTCTGGCACCTGCGTTTGGGGCTTCAGGTGATGATCGAGGATTATGTCCACGGCGAAGCGACCAAATTGCTGTCGCTCGTCCTGTTGAACTTCTACGCGATCGGCGGCGCCGCCTATGGCATTTTCGCCATCGTCCGCATCGCGCTTGCGCCCGCCGCCGGGCTTGCTCCGGGGGGCATGTAAGATGACCGACGCCTACAAGATCATCGACCATATCTATGACACCGTCGTCGTCGGCGCCGGCGGCTCCGGCCTGCGCGCCACGATGGGCAGCGCCGAAGCCGGGCTCAAGACCGCGTGCATCACCAAGGTGTTCCCGACGCGCAGCCACACGGTCGCGGCGCAGGGCGGCATCGCCGCGTCGCTCGGCAACAATTCGCCCGACCATTGGCAATGGCATATGTACGACACCGTCAAGGGCTCCGACTGGCTCGGCGACCAGGACGCGATCGAATATATGGTGCGCGAGGCTCCGAACGCGGTCTATGAACTCGAACATGCGGGCGTGCCGTTCAGCCGCAATGCCGACGGCACCATCTACCAGCGCCCGTTCGGCGGCCATATGCAGAATATGGGCGAAGGCCCGCCGGTGCAGCGCACCTGCGCCGCGGCCGACCGCACCGGCCACGCGATGCTCCACGCGCTCTATCAGCAGTCGCTGAAATATGACGCGGACTTCTTCGTCGAATATTTCGCGCTCGACCTGATCATGGAAGACGGCCCCGACGGCAAGGTCTGCCGCGGCGTCATCGCGCTCTGCATGGAGGATGGCAGCATCCACCGCTTCCGGTCGCAGGCTGTCGTGCTGGCGACCGGCGGCTATGGCCGTTGCTATTTCACTGCGACCTCGGCGCACACCTGCACCGGCGACGGCGGCGGCATGGTGCTGCGCGCGGGGCTTCCCTTGCAGGACATGGAATTCGTCCAGTTCCACCCGACCGGAATTTACGGTGCGGGCGTGCTCATCACCGAGGGTGCGCGCGGCGAAGGCGGCTATCTCACCAATTCGGAAGGCGAGCGGTTCATGGAACGCTATGCCCCGTCGGCGAAGGATCTGGCGTCGCGCGACGTCGTCTCGCGGTCGATGGCGCTCGAAATCCGCGAAGGCCGCGGCGTCGGTCCCCATGGCGACCATATCTACCTGCACCTCGACCATATCGATCCCGCGGTTCTCGCCGAGCGCCTGCCGGGGATCACCGAGAGCGGCAAGATTTTCGCGGGCGTCGACCTGACGCGCCAGCCGCTCCCGGTCGTGCCGACGGTCCATTACAATATGGGCGGCATTCCCTGTAACTATCATGGCGAAGTCGTCACGCTCGGCAAGGACGGCCCCGACACCGTCGTCCCCGGCCTGTTCGCGGTCGGTGAAGCCGCGTGCGTGTCGGTCCATGGCGCGAACCGTCTCGGCTCGAACAGCCTGATCGACCTTGTCGTCTTCGGCCGCGCGACGGGGCATCGCCTCAAGGAAATCCTGACCCCCGGCGCCGCGCAGGCGCCGCTGCCCAAGGACAGCGCCGACCTCGCGCTCGCGCGGCTCGACCATTTCCGCAATGCCAACGGTGGTTCGCCGACCGCGGAAATCCGGACCGAGATGCAGCGCGCGATGTCGCAGCACGCGGCGGTGTTCCGCACCGACGAGCTGATGGCGGAGGGCAAGGAAAAGCTCACCAAGACCTACAGCCGCATGAACGACGTCCATGTCACCGACCGCAGCCTGATCTGGAACACCGACCTCATCGAAACGCTCGAGCTCGACAACCTCATCAGCCAGGCGACGGTGACGATGCACTCGGCGTTCAATCGCAAGGAAAGCCGCGGCGCCCACGCGCACGAGGATTTCCCGAATCGCGACGACGCGACGTGGATGAAGCACACCGTGGCGTGGTTCGACGGCTGGGGCGGCAAGGGCGGCGGTGTCCGCCTCGATTATCGCCCGGTCCACGAATATACGCTGTCGGACGACGTCGACTATATCAAGCCGAAGGCGCGCGTTTACTAACTGCGTTTTTCTGGAACGATTGGAAGTCCGTCGCGGGGCCCTCGGGCCACCGCGCGGGCGCGTCACCCTTGCCGAGCAGATTGTCGATCGGATTCCTGTCGGAGAAGCCCGGTCGATTGATCGGGCGAACCTTTATTCTCCGAAAAAGTCGTGAATCGGGTTGACGTCGGCAAAAGGCACATCGACCTTTTGCCCGATCGTCCACAGCTTCTGGCACGCGACGGTGAAAAAGATCAGCGCGACCGTCCAGACGATGAAGGTCTTGCGCGACTGCCAGCGGCGTTCGGCTTCGGCGGCGGCAGCACGCGCCTTATAATCGATGCCCAGCTCGCCTTCGAATTCGGCGACGAGCTGCGCACGGCGCGTCCGCGAGATGTTCGCGATACTCTCGTTACGATTGCCCGTCACTGTCGGTCGGCGAGTCGCCATCGATGCACCCTGGCCCCAGCTAGTCCTGCTGCCGGATATAGCCGCCAGCTCCTGCCAAAGCGTTAACCGGACCGCCCGAAATGCGACGAAGCGTTAGCAACCCCGATCAATTTGATCCGCGCCGTCGCGCCGCGCAGCAGCGTCAGGTGGCGCGGCGGACGGTCGAGCGCGGCGGCGAGCAGCCGGATGACCGCATCGTTCGCCGCGCCATCGGCCGGCGGCGCGGTGACGCGAAGCTGTACCCGGCCGTCCGCGATCTTCACGTCGTCGCGGCTCGCGCCGGGCGTCACGCGCACCTCGATCCGCCCCGACGCCGCCAGCGCGCGCAGCGCGTCGGTCAGCGCGGGGTCGGGGCGGTATTTCAGATGGTGACGACCAGCTTGCCGACCGCGCTGCGGTCGCCGAGCTTCGCGATCGCCTTGCCGCCGTCCGCGAGCGCATATGTGCCGGTGACGCGCGGCTTGATCTTGCCCTGCTCCCACAGCTGGAACAGCCGCGCGATATTCGCACGGTTGCGCGCGGGTTCGCGCATCACGAAGGCGCCCCAGAACACACCCGCGACGTCGCAGCTTTTGAGCAACGTCAGGTTGAGCGGCAGGCGCGGGATCCCGGCGGGGAAGCCGACGACGAGATAGCGCCCCTCCCACGCGATCGAGCGCAGCGCGGGCTCGGCATAATCGCCGCCGACCGCGTCATAGATGACATTGGCGCCGTTCGGGCCGACCGCTTCCTTGAACTTGTTCGCGAGCGCCTTCGACTGGTCCTTGTCGAACGGCTGGCGGCCATAGACGATGACTTCGTCGGCGCCGGCCTCACGCGCGATCTCGGCCTTCTCCTCGCTCGACACGCCCGCGACGACGCGCGCGCCGAATGCCTTGCCGAGTTCGACCGCGGCGATGCCGACCCCGCCCGACGCGCCGAGCACGAGCAGGGTATCGCCTTCCTGGATATGGCCACGATCGACGAGCGCGTGGATGCTGGTGCCATAGGTCATCAGCAAGGAGGCGCCTTCGGCGAAGTCATGGCCTTCGGGCAGATGATAGACATTGTGGACCGAAACCGCGACCGCCTCCGACATGCCGCCGTTGCCGCAGCCCGCGATCACGCGGTCGCCGACCTTGAAATCGGTGACGCCTTCGCCAACTTCCGCGACAAGCCCCGCCACTTCGCCCCCGGGCGCGAAGGGGCGTTCGGGCTTGAACTGATATTTATCCTCGATGATCAACGTATCAGGAAAATTGACCGCGCAGGCCCGCACATCGATCACGATCTGGCCCTTGCCGGCGGTCGGGCGCGGCAGTTCGCCAAGCTGGAGCGTTTCGGGGCCGCCGGTTGCGGTCGACAAGAGAGCCTTCATCATCTTCTCCTCTTTTTGCTGTTAAGCTGCGGGTCGCATCCACGGACGCTCGGCGTCGAGTTGCTTTTCATAATCGCCGATCGCCGCATCGCTCTTTTCCGTCAGCGAAATCTCGTCGAGCCCTTCGATCAGGCACATCTTGCGGAACGGATCGATCTCGAAGGTGAAGCGGTCCTGAAACTGCGTCGTCACCGTCTGGTGCTCAAGGTCTACATGCACGGGATCGGTCGCTGCGACTTCCATCAGGCGATCGATCGCCGCCTGCGGCAAAACGACGGGCAGGATGCCATTCTTGACCGCATTGCCCGAGAAAATGTCCGAATAGCTCGGCGCGATCACGACGCGGATACCCAGGTCGCCCAATGCCCAGGCGGCGTGTTCGCGGCTCGATCCGCAACCGAAATTGTCGCCCGCAATCAGGATCGGCGCGCCTTTGAATTCGGCGCGGTCGAACAGATTGTCGGGGTCCTTGCGGATCGACTCGAATGCGCCGCGCCCCATGCCCTCGCGCGTCGTGGTCTTCAGCCAATGCGCGGGGATAATGACGTCGGTATCGACATTTTTAAGGCCCAGCGGGATCGCGCGGCCCTCGACCTGATTGAGCGGCGTCATGTCATTCGGCCGGCTTGGGAAAGGGCGGCAGCTTCGCGACGTCGCGCGGCTCGTGCTGGATGATGACCGTCGCGCCCAGATTTTTCGCCAACCCCTTGAACCGGTCGAACGAGGCGAGCGTTTCGGCGCGGTCGGTGTTGAACTCCGGGACGCCGTCGCTGTCGTAATTCTCCTGAAAATGCGCCTGGTCGCCGCTGAGCAGCACCGGACCAGTGCCCGCGAGCCGCACGAGCAGCGTGTGGTGGCCGGGTGTGTGCCCCGGCATGTCGAGCATCACGATGCGGCCGTCGCCGAATATGTCCTTGTCGCGTTCGACCGGTTCGACGGTGCCACCCCCGTTGATCCAGTGCGTAAAGGGTTCGGGATTGACCCACGCCGGGCGGCCGCTGTCGATCAGCCAGTCCCAGTCGCGCTTGCCGATATAGAGCTTCGCGGCCGGAAAATCGGGAAGCTGGCCGATATGGTCGAAGTGAAAATGGCTGATGCCAACGACGTCGATGTCCGCAGGCTTGATGCCCAGTTCGGCGAGCTGTTCGACCAGGCTTTTGCGCACCGTCGCCGACATGTCGCCGTCGCTGTTGAACGCCGCGTCCTTCAGCGCGGCCGGCAGGCCAAGGTCCCACAGCATCAGCTGGTCGCCGTGGCGGATCAGGTAGCAACCGACCGTCAGGTCGCGGCTTTGCCCCGGATAGGCCGCTGTATCCGAAAAGGCGTTCAGCCGGTTGACGCGCACCGTCCCGCAATCGAGCCGGGTCAGGCTGAGCTTTGCCGGTGCGGGCTTGTCCTGTGCCAGCGCGGGGGCGGCAAGCGCCAGCGCCGCCGCGATCGATACAACGGCTTTCCCGATCATGCGTTTCGGTTCCCTCTTCCGTACGTTCATGCCATCAGCTCCCGCACGTCGGTGAGCTTGCCCGTCACGGCCGCCGCCGCCGCCATTGCGGGGCTGACCAGATGGGTGCGGCTGCCGGGGCCTTGGCGGCCGACGAAATTGCGGTTGCTCGTCGAGGCGCAGCGTTCGCCCGCGGACACCTTGTCGGGATTCATCGCGAGGCACGCCGAACAGCCCGGCTCGCGCCATTCGAGGCCGGCCTCGGTGAAGATGCGGTCGAGCCCCTCGGCCTCGGCCTGCGCTTTCACGAGGCCGGAGCCCGGGACGACGATCGCCCATTTCACATTGTCGGCCTTCTTGCGGCCCTTCACGATCGCGGCGGCGGCGCGCATGTCCTCGATGCGGCTGTTGGTGCAGCTGCCGATGAAGATATTCTCGATGCTGACGTCCTGCATCCGCGTGCCGGGTTCGAGGCCCATGTAGGCGAGCGACTTGGCGGCCGCGACCTGCTTCGACGGGTCGGCGAAGCTGGCGGGGTCGGGAACGACGCCGGTGATCGGCACGACATCCTCGGGGCTGGTGCCCCAGGTCACGCTCGGCGCGATGTCGGCGGCGTCGATCACCACGACCTTGTCGTAGGTGGCGCCGGGGTCGGTCGTGAGGCTCTTCCACCAGGCGACCGCCGCGTCCCAGTCGGCGCCTTTCGGCGCATAGGGTCGGCCCTTCAGATATTCGAACGTCGTCTCATCGGGCGCGATCAGCCCGGCGCGCGCGCCGCCCTCGATCGCCATATTGCTGACGGTCAGCCGGCCCTCGACGCTGAGCGCGCGGATCGCGCTGCCGGTATATTCGATGACATGGCCGGTGCCGCCCGCAGCGCCGATCGTTCCCGTTATGTGGAGGATGATGTCCTTCGCAGTGACGCCGGGGCCGACTTCGCCCTCGACGCGCACTTCCATCGTCTTCGACGGCTGGAGCAACAGCGTCTGCGTCGCGAGCACATGTTCCACCTCGCTCGTCCCGATCCCGAAGGCCAGCGCGCCGATGCCGCCGTGGCAGGCGGTATGGCTGTCGCCGCAGACGATCGTCGTGCCGGGCAGCGAAAAGCCCTGCTCGGGGCCGACGACATGGACGATGCCCTGTTCGGGCGCGACCGCGTCGATATAGCGGATGCCATATTCGGGGGCGTTCTTTTCGAGCGCTGCCAATTGCGCCGCGCTTTCGGGGTCGGCGATCGGCAGCCGATTGCCCGCCGCGTCGAGCCGCGCGGTCGTCGGCACATTATGGTCGGGCACCGCGAGCGTCAGATCGGGGCGGCGCACCGTGCGACCGTTCGCGCGAAGCCCCGCGAACGCCTGCGGGCTGGTGACTTCATGGACGAGATGGCGGTCGATGAAGATCAGGCAGGTACCGTCGGGGCGCTGTTCGACGACATGCGCGTCCCAGATTTTCTCGTAAAGGGTGCGGGGCCGAGTCATGCGGCTCACTTACGCCTGCAGCATAACTTTGCAAGCCGGTGGCGATCAAAAACGCAATTTTCGGTCGCAATCGTGTCGACAAGCGGGATGTGGCTTCGCGTACGCAGCGCGCCTATAATCCCCCCATGTCGATCCTCGCCATTCTCGCCCTCATCCTCGCGACCGTCGTGGCGATGGAATTCGTCGCGTGGGCGAGCCACAAATATATCATGCACGGCTTTGGCTGGGCCTGGCACCGCGACCATCACGAGCCGCACGACAGGAAGCTGGAAAAGAACGACTTGTTCGCGATCTTCGGCGCCGCGATGAGCATCTCGATGTTCGCGCTTGGCAGCCCCATGATCATGGGCGGCGGTGCGTGGGAGCCGGGGACATGGATCGGCCTCGGGATCCTGTTCTACGGGATCATCTACACGCTGGTCCACGACGGCCTCGTCCACCAGCGCTATTTCAAATGGGTTCCGCGGCGTGGCTATGCGAAGCGGCTGGTGCAGGCGCACAAGCTCCACCATGCGACGATCGGCAAGGAAGGCGGGGTCAGCTTCGGCTTCGTGTTCGCGCGCGACCCCGCGAAGCTGAAGGCGGAACTCAAGGTGCAGCGCGAGGCGGGCGTGGCGGTGGTGCGCGAGGCGCTCGCCGATTAAGCGGTGCGGTAATCCGCCGTAACCACCCCCGCCGCTGCCAGTTCGGCTTCGTGGCCTTCCTCGCGCCAGGTTTCGAGCAGTGCCTGCCGATCCCATTCGAGCATCGCCGGATGCGCGAGCATATGGTCGACCCATGCCTGCCCGGCGCCGACGTCGAGGCCATAGGTACGGATGCGGAAGGCGACGGGCGCAAAGAAGGCATCGACCGCCGAGAAATTGTTACCCGCGAGCCAAGGGCCGCCAAACTTCGCCAACCCATCCTCGAACAACTCGCGGAGGCGCGCGACATTGGCCTTCAGCGCATCCGACATCGGCTTCGGCGTCACGCGCACGCCGACGTTCATCGTGCAATCGTTCCGCAGCGCCGAAAAGCCGCTGTGCATTTCTGCCGTCGCACATTGCGCCCAGGCCCGCGCGTCCGGGTCGGTGGGCCATACGCCGTCGTGCCGGTCGGCGAGATAGAGCGCGATCCCCAGCGAGTCGTAAATCGTCCTCCCTTCGTGGAGGAGCGCGGGGACCTGTCCGGTGGGTGAGAAGCTGCGGAACGCCTCATAATTCACCGGCCGGGCAAAGGGCTCGATCCGGTCCTCGAACGCGATACCGAGTCCCTTCATCAGCATCCACGGGCGCAGCGACCAGCTCGAATAATTGCGGTTGGCGGTGATCAGCACATACATGCGTCGCGCTCCTGAGCGATGATGGGCGAGGTGTAGTCGGGGTCGTGCGCGAAGGGCAGGCCGGTGCGGTCGCGGAGCGCCGCGAGCACGCTGCCGAAATCGGTCCGCGCGCGCCATCCGAAGCGGCGTTCGGCGCGCGACGGGTCGTAGACGCGGTCGATGATCTGGGGGAGCACCCAGCCTTTGGCCGCATAAAGTTCGGCGGCGTCGGGGTAATGGCGCGCGATCACCGCGCGCGCGTCGCGGGCGAGTTCTTCGGCGTCCGCGCGCGCGAAGGGCGGCGGGGCCGACAGGATGAAGGTGTCGCATCCGATCGCGGATGCGGCCTCGAGCGCCGCGAGATGCGCCGCCGCGGCATCCTCGACCGTCAGGCGGCGATTGAGCAGTTCATTGGCCTTGAGATTCTCGCCGCTCGGCACCGCATGCGTGTCGTCATCCTCGGGAAAGAAGCGACCGGTGCGCAGGATCGCCACGTCGATGCCATGCTCGCGGTGAAACAGCCGGCACGCCTGTTCTGCGGCGAGCTTGGTGATGCCATAGATGTTGCGCGGTTCCACGGGCGCGAAATCCTCGTCCATCCACCACGCGCCCGCTTCGCCCGCGCCCGCGCGAACATCGGCGCGCACCATCAGCGAGGTGGTCGAGGTGAAGAGGAAGCGGTCGTTCCCCGCCGCGACCGCCGCTTCGAGCAGGTTCAGCGTGCCCGTCACATTGACGTCGACGAACGCCTGCCGCGGATAGCGCGCGATGTCGGGCTTGTGCAGCGCGCCGGCGTGGACGATCGCCTCGATCCCATGCGCACCCATCGTCCGATCGATGAGCGGGCGGTCGGCTACGGTGCCGATAACCTCGGTATGCGCGCCGGGAACGACATCGAACCCGGTAACGTCATGGCCGTTCCGGGCGAGCAACGGCGCGAGGTAGCGCCCGAGCCAGCCAGAGGAACCGGTCAGCAGCACCCGCATCGATGATTCTCCCCTCGAGTTCGGATGCGCGCCTGATACACAGGGGCCGTTATTCCTTCAAATTCACGGTAACGGGGCCCGCTGCGGCCGCGCCGCCCGTCACCGGCGGCAATTCGCCGAGGTCGAGCCAGCGCGCATCGGCGCGCTTGTGATAGCTGTCGATCGCCGCGAAGGGGATGCGAAAGGGAAAACCCCAATCGCTGTTCCACAGCGCGACGACGCCCGTTCGCGTCGCGGGTTCGAAGATCATCGTCGCGCGATATCCCGCGACCGCGCCCGAATGGCCGGCGAGCCGGTGTCCGGCATAAGTGAAATTGCGCCAGCCAAGGGCATAGGACGCGTCATCGGTCGCCTGCCGCAGCGCACCGCCGTAAAGGCGCGCGGTGCCGACGCGCGGTCGGTGCGCCAGTTCGAGCACCGGGCCGGGCAGCACATCGGGGCGGGCGCCCATCATCGCGCGCATCCACGTCGCGAAATCGACGATATCGCTTTCGACGCCCGCGGCGGCGGGAACGCGCCAATAGGCCTCCTTGACCGGGCGGACATGCGCGCCGCGGTGCGGTTTCGCCCAGTCTTTCGCGCCCGTCAGCCGGTCCATCCCATAGCCCGCGCTGACCATGCCGAGGGGAAGAAAAAACCGGTCCTCGACGGTTTCGGCGAACGGCTTTTCCGCCGCCTCGCCCAATATTTCGTTCGCCGCGTCGAAGGCGATATTCTGATAGGTATGGCACGTGCCGGGGTCGCATTGCAGCGGCGCGAGCGCGAGGCTGGCGCGCAGCAGTTCGGGGCTCTGCCCGTCCTCCAGCTTTTCGTCATAGGCGTTTTTGGTGAGGCCGGTGCGCTGCGCGAGCAGATCTTCGAGCGTAACCCGCGCTTCGCCGCCGCCGGGCAGGCGCAGCGTCGTGCGGGAGCGGGCAAGCGGCCGGTCGAGATCGACGCGGCCCTCGCGCGCCAGCGCCGCCGCGAGCACGCCCGTCGCGGTCTTGGAAACCGATGCCCAGCGAAACAAAGTGTGCGGCGTCACGGGCGCACCGGTGGAGGCATCGGCGACGCCATAGGTGCGTACGAAGCGCAATTCGCCGTCTTCGACCACCGCGACGGCCAGCCCCGCCATTTCGGGCCGCCGGGCAAGATCCGACAATTGCCGATCGAGCAGTTTATAATCGATCCGCCCGCGCCATTCGGCTGGCGTGTCGGGCAGGTTTTCCGCGGCCTTGATCGGAATCGGAACGCTGGCAAGCGTGTGGCTGCCCCCCGCAAATCGAACGCCGAACCAGCCCGTCAACGCCAGGGTGACGACGGCGATCAGGATGACAAAAACGCGTTTCATGACCTCGCGACGGGTTGCGACCTTGTTATAGGTTGGCTGTCTTAGCCGCGACTCGCCCGGTCGTCACCCCGGGAAAATATAATGCGCCGTCGTCTTTTCAGCGACTTCTTCGGCGGTGACCCCCGGCGCCAGTTCGATCAGCCGGAACGGGCTGTCATGATCGTCGCGCTTGAACACCGCGAGGTCGGTGATGATCATGTCGACGACATTCTGGCCGGTGAGCGGCAGCGTACACGCGGGGATGAACTTGGGGCTGCCGTCCTTGGCATTATGCTCCATCACGACGATGATCTTCTTGACCCCGGCGACGAGGTCCATCGCGCCGCCCATGCCCTTGATCATCTTGCCGGGGATCATCCAGTTGGCGATGTCGCCATTTTCGGCGATCTCCATCGCGCCCAATACGGTCAGGTCGATGTGCCCGCCGCGGATCATCGCGAAACTGTCGGACGAGCTGAAATAGGCCGATTGCGGCAGTTCGCTGATCGTCTGCTTGCCCGCGTTGATCAGGTCGGCATCCTCCTCGCCCTCATAGGGGAAGGGGCCGATGCCGAGCATGCCGTTCTCGGACTGGAGCGTCACCGTCATCCCCGCAGGGATATGGTTCGCCACCAGCGTCGGGATGCCGATGCCGAGGTTGACGTAATAGCCATCCTGCAGCTCCTTCGCGGCGCGCGCCGCCATGTCATCACGCGTCCAGCTCACTCCATTATCTCCTCGTCAAAATTCGGTGGCGATCGCTTCGCCGGCGGGTACGGTTTCGCTCGCCGCCGCCGCAGCGATCGCGATGACATGGACAGGGTCGGCCGGATTCATTCCGTCGCCCACCATCCATTGCTGCAGGTTTTCATGCGCCGCGATCAGCGCCATCGCCGCCTCCTGATAGCGCGCCAGCGCCTCCATGTCGGTCAGCGGCGGCATCAGCCCTGCGGGCGAGGCGGCGAAACATCGCGTCCGGCACTTTTCGAGGCATTCTTGAACCGTCATACACCCCCTCCTCGAACAATCAGCCAGATCAGAAAGGCGCCGGCCAAGCCCACGACAGGCTTGATGCGCGCGCCCAACAGATAGGGTCGCTCGGCGCATGTCTGCACATAGGCATAGCGCGCGGCGAATACAGCGTCATCGGCCCTGGCTGCGACCGTCTTCAAATGCTCGACGCCGGTGTCGTTTCGATAGTGAAAGAGGACCGAGCGCAGATCGCGCGCGTGCGACAGGCGGCGCTCCGCCGACCAGAGATCGACGAAGATGAGAATCGCGTAGACGGCAAAAAATCCGATGAGGCCGGCGCGCGCGGGATCGACGTCAGCGGGCCGCACCTGCGCGACGATCAGCGCTACCGCAGCGGGCAGCAACAGCGCGACGAACACACCCTCGACGCGGCGCAGTTCGGTCGAATAATGCGTGACGAGATTATTCAACTGGTCGATCGCCGTCCCGATCTCCATCTCCGCAAAGGCTGCCTGCAGACTGCTGGCCGCGTTCGGGATCGTCTGCACGCGCTCCATCAATTCACGGTCCGGGGTGTTCGCCTCCGTGCTCACTCGGGTGTCCAGTTGCTCGCAGCAGGGAAAACATCGTCCCAGCCCAGTTTTTCCCAAGGGCCGTAGACGGGGTTGGGGAAAAGGAACCAGCCCTTGTCCCACAATGCGTTTGCGGCGGCGCTCGTCGCGAGCGCCATGCGCCGCGCGGCGGGCAGGTCCCGGGCGTTGAACTGCTGGCTGAAATCGCCGAGCTGGTCGCCTGCCATCAGGATCACGCAATATTTCGATGCGATCGTGGCGCGGCGGTCGTCCTTGCTCGACCCGCCGGCATCGTCGCCCATCAGGAACAGCGTTTCGCCATGCTTGAACTCGCCGAGTCCGGCGGCGCGCAGCGTATCTTCGCTGCCTTTTGCATTGGCGGCGCTGCGGTTGGTGTTCGCGATGACGGCGATGCCCGCGGCGCGGAGCCTGGTTACCATCTCGACGCTGCCGGGCATCGCGAGCGCCTTGCCCGCGCCGGTTTTTTCCCACTGGTCCCAGACCTTCACGTCGAAGGGGGTTCCCTTCTCGGCGAAGTAACGCATCGGGCCGAGGTTCCAGATCAGCGTCTCGTCGGCGTCGAACACCGCCGCGAAGGGTTTGTCCCCGCACGGCTCGAACGCGGGCGCATCCATCGTCGCGCCGGGCGCCAGCACAACGCTATCCTTCGGCCGCTGCTTGATCCGCCACGCGCCATAATCGGCGATCCGCGCGTTGGTTGCGCGCACCGCGACCGCCGCCTCGGGCGAGCCATAGAGATATTGCAGCCGGGCCGGCGGTTTGGGAGTTTCGACCGGACCAACGGGTGCGGTCGGCGCCGTCGCCACCCCTGGCGTCGTACTTGCGCAGCCCGCCAGCAGCAGCGCGCTTACGATGGCGACGCTACGCATCACGCCGCCTCGCGCGGGCGCGTAGTGCGGAACTCGATCTTCTTGTCATAGGGCGCGCCGACGATCATGCGCTTCACATAGATGCCGGGCAGGTGGATACAGTCGGGGTCGAGGCTGCCCGTGGGCACGATTTCCTCGACCTCGGCGACGCAGATCCTCGCCGCGGTTGCCATGGGCTGGTTGAAGTTGCGCGCGGTCTTGCGGAAGATGAGGTTGCCGCTCTCGTCGGCCTTCCACCCCTTGATGATCGCCAGGTCGGCAAAGATGCCGCGTTCGAGGATATAATCCTGTCCGTCGAAATTCTTCACTTCCTTGCCCTCGGCAACGAGCGTGCCGACGCCTGTCTTGGTATAGAAACCGGGGATGCCCGCGCCGCCCGCACGGCAGCGTTCGGCGAGCGTGCCTTGGGGGCAGAATTCGACCTCGAGCTCGCCCGCCAGATATTGCCGCTCGAACTCCTTGTTCTCGCCAACGTAAGACGAGATCATCTTTTTGACCTGCTTCGTGCGGAGCAGCTTGCCAAGGCCCTCGCCGTCGATTCCGGCATTGTTGCTCGCGATGGTGAGGTCCTTCGTGCCGGCGTCGCGGATCGCGTCGATCAGCCGTTCGGGAATGCCGCACAGGCCGAACCCGCCCGCGCAAATCTGCATGCCGTCGAAGAGGAGGCCGTCGAGCGCGGCTGCTGCGTCGGAATATTGCTTGTTCGCCATGAAAGGGGCCTCCTTGCCGGGATGTCGGGCGCGACATTGGCCCATTTGATCCATCAATTCTAATTGTTCGATTTTTGGATTATACATAGATAATGTCTATTAATCGCGTCGCGCTCTATCATCTCGAAACGCTGCTGTGGATCGATCGGCTCGGTACCTTTTCGGCGGCGGCCGAGCGGCTCAACACGACGCAGCCGACGGTCTCGGCGCGGATGCGCGAACTCGAACAAAGGCTCGGCACCCCGCTCTTCCGCCGCGAAGGCCGCGCGATGACGCTGACCGCGGCGGGGCGCAAGCTGGTGCGCGACTGCGACCCCTTGCTCCGCGACATGCAATATGCGCTGCTCGGCAGCGGCGGCTATGGCGAGGCGAGCGGGGTGGTGCGGATCGGTGCGGGCGAGATCGCGGCGGCAAGCTGCCTTCCGGCCTTCGTCGCCGAACTCAAGGCCGATATGCCCCAGGTCGGGCTCGAGATCGAAATCGACCTCACCGCGAACCTGATCCAGCAGCTGCTCACCGGCCGCACCGACATGGCCTTCGCCGCCGGACCGATCGCGCACCCCGCGCTCAAGACCAGCCCGATCGGCGAGGTCGAACTGGTGTGGCTCGCGAGCCCCGCGGTCGCGTCGGCTTTCGCGGGCGGCGCGGCGGCGCTGCCGGTCTGGTCGCTCGCCAGCCATTCGCCGATCCACGGCCGGATGCGTGAGGCGATCGCGGCGTCGCGCATCGCGCAAAAGTCGCTCAACCTCTGCAACAATGCGCGCACGATGATCGACATCGCCAGGGCGGGCGGCGGCATCGGCATTTTTCCGCAGCCGATGGTCCGCGGCGAGGTCGCGCGCGGGACGCTGGTCCAAATCGCCGCGATGCCCGCGCTCGCCCCGGTCGAGTTCCACGTCGCGATGCGCGTCGCCGATACCGAACCGGTGCTGACCCAGATATTCGAGCGCGCGGCGCGGCTCGACCTCGCCGAACCGCCAGCTTGAACCGATTGGCGGGCTTCGCCCGGTTGCGCTCGCTAGGGATGTAAACCCCGGCGAAAGCCGGGGCCCGGAATTGCCAGACCAACCTTGCGTTTTCCCGCGCCGGACCCCGGCTTCCGCCGCAGTGCACGCAGGGCAGCTATCGACCGGTTGCGGTCCTCGATCCTCCCTGTGGCGAAGCCATGGGGAGGTGGCAGCGCGAAGCGCTGACGGAGGGGCTGATGGCGCGAGCTCGCGGCCCCCTCCACCACCGCTACGCGGCGGTCCCCCTCCCCGCCCAAAGCCGCCATCACGCGCGCACAAATATAGGCGGCCGCAACCACCCATTCGGGCTCCGCCCTTCCTGGAGCCCCTCGCTTCGATCCCCGCGCACGCGATGCGCGGGGAATATCTCACTTGATCTTGCCGCGGTTCGCGTAAAGCAGTGCCGCGATCACCGCCGCCGACCCGATGCCGAGCCCCGCGGCGGCCGCAGTCTTCCAGCCGCGTCTGGCCTTGCCCGCGTCCTTGTCGGCCGCCTCGGTGGCTTCGGCGGCCTCGCGCTGCTGCTGCGTTTCGCGCGCGGCGCGCAGCACTTCATTTTCTTCTTCCGTTTCATCGTCCTGAGCGGGCGGGGGCGGCGGCACTTGGTCAGTCATCGTCTTTACGGGTCCTTGTTGTCAGGCGAGTGCCCGATCGACAGGCACATAATCGGTTCCGATCGCCTCCGCTACGGCTTCGAACGTCACCTTACCATTCCAAACGTTCAAACCCTGCGCAAGATGCATGTCGCGTCGCAAAGCTTCCTTCCAGCCGAGGTCGGCGATGCGCAGCGCGTGCGGCAGGGTGACGTTGTTGAGCGCATAGGTGCTGGTCCGCGCCACCGCGCCCGGCATGTTCGCCACCGCATAATGGACGATGCCGTCGACGATATAGGTCGGGTCGGCGTGCGTCGTCGCGTGGCTCGTCTCGAAACAGCCGCCCTGATCGATCGCGACGTCGACGAGCACCGAACCCGGACGCATCGTGCCGAGCATCTCGCGCGTGACAAGCTTCGGCGCCTCGGCGCCGGGGATCAGCACCGCGCCGATGACAAGGTCGGCCTCGGCGACGCATTCGGCGAGGTTCGCGCGGTTCGAGAAGCGCGTCTTCGCCCGCGCTTCGAAAAAGGTGCCGACGCGTTCGAGCACCTCGGGATCGCGGTCGAGGATGGTGACATCGGCGCCGAGCCCCGCCGCCATCTGCGCCGCGTTGAAACCGACGACGCCGCCGCCGATCACGCAGATCTTGCCCGGCGCGACGCCCGGAACGCCGCCCAAGAGCACGCCGCGGCCGCCATGCGCTTTTTCGAGCGCGGTCGCGCCGGCCTGGATCGACATGCGGCCCGCGACCTGGCTCATCGGCTTCAGGAGCGGCAGGCCGCCGTGCGGGCTGGTGACGGTTTCATAGGCGATGCACACCGCGCCCGACTTCATCAGGTCGCGCGTCTGGTCGGGATCGGGGGCGAGGTGGAGATAGGTGTAGAGGATTTGCCCCTCGCGCAGCATCGCGCGCTCGACCGGCTGCGGCTCTTTGACCTTCACGACCATCTCGCAGGTCGCGAAGATGTCCTCGGCGGCCGCCACGATCTCGGCGCCCGCCTCGACGTAGAAGCGGTCGTGCGCGCCGATGCCCTCGCCGGCGCCGGTCTGCACCAGCACGCGGTGGCCGTGAACGACGAGTTCGCGCGCGCTTTCGGGGGTCAGGCCGACGCGATATTCGTGATTCTTGATTTCCTTCGGGGTGCCGATGATCATGGTCGCTCTCCGCATATGAATGTTGTCGGCGATCGACAGGACCGCCGAAATCTTGTCGGCGCTTTTAGCAGGAATCGCGTGCGAGGTGCTTGCATATGCTCCTTTGATTTTGCACAAGTGCGCGATATTTTCGCGCCATATGGGCTGATCGCGCAATATGATTGACCGCATCGACGCAAAGCTGCTTCACCTGCTGCAACGCGAGGGGCCCAAGCCGGCCGCCGAACTGGGCGAGATCGTCGGGCTGTCGGCATCGGCGTGCCACCGCCGCGTCCGCGCGCTCGAGGCGGCGGGGATCATCACTGGCTATGCCGCGCGACTGGCTCCCGATCGCATCGGCCTCGGGCTCGACGTGTTCGTCGACATCAGCCTGACCTCGCAGAGCGAAGAGGCGCTCACCGCCTTCGAAAGCGCGGTCAAAAGTTTCGACGAGATATTGGAGTGCCAACTCCTGTCGGGCGCGTCGGACTATCGCCTCCGCGTCGCGGCGCGCAACGTTGCCGATTTCGACCGGCTGCACCGCCACTGCCTGTCGCGCCTGCCCGGCGTCGCGGCGATGCACAGCGCCTTTGCGCTGCGCACGATCAAGGCGTTCGAGGGATATCCGGTCGCATTCGCCGGTTAACGGCGAATTTACCACTTCATCGCATATCCCGTTCACCAGTTTGGCAGGATGAATGCGGACGACAGACCCGCACGTCTTTGGGTGATCAGGGAAGCAGGATCATGGTGAAGGACAATCCGATTCATAAGCAGCAGATCGACCCGATTTTGATGTCGGAGCGTTTTCCCTATTACGACCTCGACGGCCGGCTCACGGCCAGCGGTGCGGAAATCCACGCGATCATCGCGGGCCGCGAGGACGCAGTCGCGCGCGCCTATTGGGACGCATTCAACCAGTTGCCCGGCGTCGAGCGCAAGGTCGAGGGCGAGCTTTACGACAGCTATGTCCGCGGCAGCGCGCGCCACACCTTCACCAAATATGCCGACGCCGCGGGGCAGGAGGTCGCGACGATCGCGTGCCAGAACACGCATATGGCGCGGCGCGTGAAACTGCCGCTCGCATCGGTCATGTCGTGCATCGCCGAAAGCCAGCGTCTCACCATCGAATATGTCGTCGAGGCGTGCATCGGCGATGCCGAGCGCCTCGCGCGCCTGACGAGCGCGATCAACCGGCTCGCGCTGCTCGAATTCGACATCATGCAGCGTTATGCGGCCAAGCTCGACCGCGCGGTCTTTTCGAGCGAGCGGCAGGCGCTGGCGGGCGATTTCGACCGCTCGATCGCGTCGCTGGTGCAGGATACCGACGGCGTGCGCGAACAGCTTGCGCGGCAGGCGGCCTCGGCCGACCAGGCGGCCAAGGGTATGATCGCCAAGACAAGCGAAGTCGCCGCCGCGTCCGAACAATCGGCGATGGCGATGCGCGAGGCCGCCTCGACCGCCGCCGGGCTGATCCGCGCGATCGAGGATGCGCGCAGCGAGGTCGAAGCCTCGGCCACGGTCGCGACGCGCGCCTCCGAACAGGCGGGCGAAGCCGTCGCCATGTCCGAAGCGCTGTCGCATCACGCCGAATCGATCGAATCGATTCTGGGCCTGATCCGCGAGATCGCGGGGCAGACCAACCTTCTCGCATTGAACGCGACGATCGAGGCGGCGCGCGCCGGCGAATCGGGCCGCGGCTTTGCCGTCGTCGCGCAGGAAGTGAAGAGCCTCGCCAACGAAACCGCGCGCGCGACCGACGATATTGCGGGCAAGATCGCCGCGATCCAGCAGGCGACGCGCGGGTCGGTGTCGGCGAACCAGTCGATCCAGGCGACGATCGTCGAGGTGCAGCGGTCGGCACAGCGCATCCGCGACGCGATGGACGCGCAGGCGCAGACCGTCACCTCGATCACCGCCGCGGTCGACGAAACCGCGCTCGCCGCCGACTCGATGTCGTCGACCATCGCCAGCATCCGCAACGATTCGGGCATGGTCGCCGGCGAGATCAGCACGCTGAGCGACGAGTTCGCCAGGATGGGCGACCGGTTGCAACAGCTGGAAAGGGCGGCAAGCGACTTCAGCCGCCGCGTCGCGTAAACCCCCTCCCCCGCATCGCGGCGCAGCCGCGATCGACAAGATAGGGGGTGGCCTCGCGCGCCACTCGTTCCTATAACCCTCCCCATCCCCGGGGAGCCTGTGTGCAGAAACAGGTTGAGAGCGGAACAAGCCGCGACCCGTTGAACCTGATCCGGGTAATACCGGCGGAGGGAGGGTCGGTATTCCCCAGGCGGAATCCCTATTCTCGCTCCGAACAATGGAGCGACTGCACATGGCCGACATCGATTCCCGCCTCGACGTGAAACAAGCCGAACCCATCGGCGTCACCACCGGCCCCATCCGTGGCAGCCGCAAGGTCCATGTCGCCTCCCCCACCGGCAGCGGCATCCGCGTCGCGATGCGCGAGATCGACCTCGATCCGCACAGCGGCGAACCCAGCGTCCGCGTCTACGACACCAGCGGCCCCTACACCGACCCCGATGCGAAGATCGACATCGCGCAGGGCCTCCCCGAACTGCGCGCAAGCTGGATCCGCGCGCGCGGCGACGTCGAGGAAGTCGCTCAGCGCGAAGTCCGGCCCGAGGATAACGGCCAGCTCGGCCCCGACCGTTCGGGCGGCGTCCCCGCCTTCCCCAATGTCCGCAAGACGGTGCTGCGCGCGAAGCCCGGCGCGAACGTCAGCCAGATGCACTATGCCCGCCGCGGCATCATCACGCCCGAGATGGAATATGTCGCGACCCGCGAAAATCTCGGCCGCGAACGCCTCGCCGAATATGTCCGCGACGGGCAGGACTGGGGCGCCAGCATCCCCGACTATGTCACCCCCGAATTCGTCCGCGACGAAGTCGCGCGCGGCCGCGCGATCATCCCCAACAATATCAACCACCCCGAAAGCGAGCCGATGGCGATCGGCCGCAATTTCCTCGTCAAGATCAACGCCAATATCGGCAACAGCGCGGTCGCGTCCGACGTGGCTGCCGAAGTCGACAAGATGGTCTGGTCGATCCGCTGGGGCGCCGATACCGTCATGGACCTCTCGACCGGCCGCAACATCCACGACACGCGCGAATGGATCCTGCGCAACTCGCCCGTCCCGATCGGCACCGTCCCCATCTATCAGGCGCTCGAAAAGGTCGGCGGCATCGCCGAGGAGCTGAGCTGGGAAATCTTCCGCGACACGCTGATCGAACAGGCCGAACAGGGCGTCGACTATTTCACCATCCATGCCGGCGTCCGCCTGCCTTACGTCCCCCTCGCCGCGAAGCGCGTCACCGGCATCGTCAGCCGCGGCGGCAGCATCATGGCGAAGTGGTGCCTCGCGCATCACAAGGAAAGCTTCCTCTACGAACGCTTCGACGAGATTACCGAGATCATGAAGGCCTATGACATCGCCTACTCCCTCGGCGACGGCCTCCGCCCCGGCAGCATCGCCGACGCGAATGACGAAGCGCAGTTCGCCGAGCTCTACACCTTGGGCGAGCTCACCAAGCGCGCGTGGGACCAGGATGTGCAGGTGATGATCGAGGGTCCGGGGCATGTCCCGATGCACAAGATCAAGGAGAATATGGACAAGCAGCTCGAGGCGTGCGGCGAGGCGCCCTTCTACACGCTCGGGCCGCTGACCACCGACATTGCGCCGGGCTACGACCATATCACCAGCGGCATCGGCGCCGCGATGATCGGCTGGTACGGCACCGCGATGCTCTGCTACGTCACGCCGAAGGAGCATCTCGGCCTCCCCGACCGCGACGATGTGAAGGTCGGCGTCGTCACCTACAAGCTCGCCGCCCACGCCGCCGACCTCGCGAAAGGCCATCCCGCGGCGCAGGTCCGCGACGACGCGCTAAGCAAAGCGCGCTTCGAATTCCGCTGGCGCGACCAGTTCAACCTGAGCCTCGACCCCGACACGGCGGAGCAATATCACGACCAGACGCTGCCAGCGGAAGGCGCCAAGACCGCGCATTTCTGCAGCATGTGCGGGCCGAAATTCTGTTCGATGAAGATTTCGCAAGAGGTGCGCGAGTTTGCGGCCAATAACCCCAACGGCGTGCTGGGCGATAGCTCCTCCCTGTCGCGCCGCGATGGGGAGGTGGCAGCCGGAACGGCTGACGGAGGGGCCGCGACGCTCGACCCGCAGGACGCCGAAGCAGGCATGAAGCAGATGAGCGAGCTGTTCAAGGAAACGGGCAGCGAACTCTATATGGGCGCGGGTGGCCGCGAACACGACTGATACCCATCGGGCGGATAAAGGATGACACCCCATGCCAACCCTTCTCCGCCTGAACGGCTTTCGTTTCTACTTCTACAGCCACGAACCGAACGAGCCGCCGCACGTGCACATCGACTGCGGCGAGGCGACGATCAAAATCTGGCTCGACAGCCTCGAAGTGGCGAAAAGCCGGGGCTTTCGCGCGCACGAGATTTCTGGCATCATCGCAATGACAGCCGAGCATCGCACGATGTTCGTGGAGAAGTGGCATGAATATTTCGGCTAAGGTAACCGACGAGCGCGTCCTCGACGTCCGCTTCGACGAACACCGCCTGATTGTGGACCTGATGGACGGCCGCACCATCTCCGTCCCGCTCGCCTGGTATCCGCGCCTCGCTGCCGCCACCCCCGAACAGCGCGCGCATTGGGAAAAATGCGGCGGCGGCTATGGCATCCACTGGCCCGACGTGGACGAGGATTTGAGCACCGAAGGGTTGCTTAGAGGTGCGCCTGCAGCGAGGGCCGCGTGAGTTTGGGGGTTAAGTAAGCTGTCACCGTAATTCGAAGCAGGCATGAAGCAGATGAGCGAGCTGTTCAAAGAAACGGGCAGCGAACTGTATATGGGGGCGGGTGGCCGCGAACACGACTGATGTTTCGCTGGGTGCGGGATCGATGGGAGGCGCTCCTCGGTAGCGGCGTGATGCCCACCGCAACCCGTCTCCCCCCGCATCCCGCGAATGTCCCCGGCCCCTTCTATGTCGAGGACGGCTGCTGCATCAGCTGCGGCGTTTGGGAAGATGTCGCCCCCGACTTGCTCGCTTGGCTGGAGGATGACGACGTCCCGCATTGCTACGTCCAGCGCCAGCCCGAAACCGACGAGGAGTTCGAGCGGATGATGGAAGCGATGCGGGTCGGCGAAGTCGACTGCATCCGCGTCCACGCCTGCAAGCCCGACTGGATCGAGCGCTTGCGCAAAGAGGGCTTGGATGATCAGATCGACCCCGAAAGCGGCCCGCTGCCAAGACACTCATAATCGGACCCTTCGGAGACAGAGCAGATGGCCGAACGCGGCATTTTCGGAAAGCTGTTCGGACGGCGCAAGCCGTCCGCGCGCGAAATCCTGCAATCCGCCCGCTGGAAATGCGCGAACTGCGATGTCGAGCATGAAGGCATGTTCGACATCGGGGCGCTCGCTCCCGATCATTGGGGCAAGGCCGAGGAGCTCGAACCCAACAGTGCGCTACGCCTCGACGGCGATTTCCTGTCCGAAGATTTCTGCGTCATCGGCGGCGAACATTTTTTCGTCCGCTGCGTTTTCGACATCCCCGTTCACGGCATGCCCGAAAAATTCGGCTACGGTGTCTGGTCGACGCTCTCGCGCGAGAATTTCGACCGCTATGTCGACGGCTTCGACGACGGCAAATACCGCGACTTGGGGCCGTGGTGGGGCTGGTTCGCGAACAGCCTTAAAGGTTTTCCCGAAACGCTCAATCAAGGCTGCTGGGTCTATCCGCAGTTGGGCCGACAACGACCGGCGATCAGCCTGGACGAAAACGCGCATGAATTGGCGACTGCCCAGCAGGAGGGTATCAGCGCGGAACGGTTACTCGAACTCTACGCCGAATATGGTCACACGCCCGCCGTAAACTGACAACTGAGATTAGGGGTCGTTGTACCTGTCACCGTAATTCGAGGAAGCCGAGAAGGGCATGGCGGAAATGAGCCAAGTCTATGAGGATACGGGGCGCGGGCTGTATATGGGCGCGTGTGGTCGGGAGCATGATTGAGTAATATTGAGAAACTGACTTCGAGGAGACAGCTTCGCCGCTCCGCCCTTTCCGCTCGCCTTCGACCGGATCGAGAACCGCAAGGCGGTGACGCTGCGCACCCGCGAACCGCTGGTCGAGGCGCGGGCGTTCCAGACGGCGGTCGAATGACGCCGGGTTTCTCTAGTTCCACGGCCCCGCCCGCAAAAAAAAATGCTTTCCTACATTATTCCGCCATGCTTCAAACTGGCCGATGAGCAGCACTCCTTCCTTCGCGCCGCACCGACCGGCCGGACCGACGGTCAGGGGATCGCCATTGGGCTGACCTTTACTGACCTTTGGATGTTCAGCGCCGTTGGACAAGGCCGGGGTCGGGACGCGGCCCCTGCCCCCCACCCCGCCCTCAGCCCGCTTGGCAAGCCCCGCGGCGCTGCCTAAGGCGGGGGGCATGAGCACGCATATCCTGATCACCGGCGCCAGCCGCGGTATCGGCGCCGCGATCGCCGCGGCGCTGGCGGGCGGCGGCGCGCGCGTCGTCGCGCTGTCGAGCGCCGACGGCGACCTTGCCGACCCCGCCACCCCCGACCGGCTGTGGCAATCGAGCCTCGACCGGCTGGACGGACGCATCGACGGGCTGGTGAACAATGCCGGGGTGTTCGAGGCGAACCCGGCCGATGCCGCCGACGCCGACTGGCTGGCGGGCTGGAACCGCACGATGCAGGTCAATCTGACCGCGAGCGCGCAGCTCTGCCGCCACGCGGTGCGGCACTGGCAGGCGCGCGGATCGGGCGGGCGCATCGTCAATATCGCGAGCCGCGCGGCGTATCGCGGCGACAGCCCGGCGCACTGGCATTATGCGGCGTCGAAAGCGGGGATGGTCGCGATGACCAAGACGATCGCGCGCGCTTATGCAAAGGACGGCATCCTCGCCTTTGCCATCTGCCCCGGCTTCACGATGACGGGCATGGCCGACGACTATCTGGCAAGCCGCGGCGGCGACAAATTGCTCGCCGACATTCCGCTGGGGCGCGTCGCGATGCCGGGCGAAGTCGGCGAAATGGCGCGCTGGTGCGCGACGGACGCCCCCGCGTCGATGACCGGCGCGGTGCTCGACGTCAATGGCGCGAGCTATGTCCGCTGACGCCGCGGCCGCGGACCCGTTAATCCTCCCTGTGGCGCAGCCATGGGGAGGTGGCAGCCGCGGCGCGGCTGACGGAGGGGCAATAACGCGCCCGCCGCTCCACCACCCGCCGCGCGGCAGGGGGGATGGCAGGGGGGATGGCATCGCATGAGCTGGATCGTTTCGCTCCCCTGCACCCGCGCCGAGGCCGAGGCGCTGTCGGGCGAAATCCCCGAACTCGACGCGCTGTCCGAAGCCCCCGTCGTCGTGACGCGCGAGATCGACGAGGATGCGGGGCGCTGGCAGCTCGACGCCTATCTCGACGATCGGCCCGGCGCGGCGTTGCTCGCGCTGCTCCAGTCGTTCGTGCCGAGCGCCAAGGGGGTGAAACCCACCGTCGAGCGATTGCCCGAGGAGGATTGGGTCACGCTGTCGCAGCAGGGGCTCGAACCCGTGCGCGCGGGGCGGTTTTTCGTCCATACGAGCAGCCACGCGGACCGCGTGCCCGCGGGCACCACCGCCTTCCTGATCGACGCGAGCCAGGCGTTCGGGACCGGCGGGCACGACACCACCGCGGGGTGCCTCGCCATGCTCGACCGGCTGGCGCGGCAAGGCGCCGCCCCGCGCAACATCGCCGACATCGGTACCGGCACCGGGCTGCTCGCCTTTGCCGCGATGGCGCTGTGGCCGCGCGCGCGGACGATCGCGTCGGACATCGACCCCGCGAGCATTGTCGTGACGCGCGACAATGCCGCGATCAACGGCGTGCCGCTGGGGCGCGGCGGCGGGCGGCTGGCGCTTGCGGTCGCGCCGGGGACCGACCATCCCGCGATCCGCCACCGCGCGCCCTATGACCTTGTCATCGCCAACATCCTCGCCGGGCCGCTGATCACGCTCGCCCCCGATATCGCCGCCGTGACCGCGCCCGGCGGTCATGCGATCCTTGCCGGGCTGATCGCGCGCCAGATGGAGCCCGTCCTCGCCGCCTGGCGCGCGCAGGGCTTCCGCCTTGCCGCGCGCGGCGGCAGCGCCGAATGGCCGTGCCTGCTGCTCGTCAAGCGCCGCCGTTACGGCTGGCGCCGCAAGGAACGCGCCTTCCACCGCTCGGACCCCGCGGACGCGAGCTTCGGGAGCTGGTAGGGGTCAGGCCTTCGCCGACGCATAGTCCTGCGTGCCGCGGGTAATGACCGCATCCTCGGGCAGGATATCGGCGATCGGGATCGGCGGCAGCGCGGCATTGGCGGCATAGAGCGGCGCAAAATCGGTGTTGACCGTCGTGTCGAGCAGCTGGTCGAGGCTGTCGATGACGAAATAATTCTGCTGGAAATCGTCGATCCGGTAATCGGTGCGCATCACCCGCGCCAGGTCGAAACCGATGCGGTTCGGGCTATCGCTGTCGAGCGCAAATACGCTCTCGGCAAAGGAGGAGACGATCCCCGCGCCATAGATGCGCAGGCCGCCCGCGTCGCGGATCAGGCCGAATTCGACCGTATACCAGTAAAGCCGCGCGAGCTGTTTCAATGCGTCGAATTTCAGGCTGCGCAGCCCGCCTTCGCCATAAGCCACCATATAATCGGCGAACACCGGATCGGCGAGCATCGGGACATGGCCGAAGACGTCGTGGAAAACGTCGGGTTCCTGCAGATAGTCAAGCTGTTCGGGCGCGCGGATGAAGTTGCCCGCAGGAAAGCGCCGGTTCGCGAGATGATCGAAGAAGACATCGTCGGGGACAAGCCCCGGCACCGCGACGACCTGCCACCCTGTCGCCGCCGTCAGGCGCGCATTGAGCTCGCGATAGTCGGGAATCCCCGGCTTTTCGAGGCGGAGTACGTCGATACCGCGCAGGAAGGCGTCGGACGCGCGGCCGGGAAGCATGTCCGACTGGCGCGCGAAGAGGCGGTCCCACATCGCATGCTCGTCTGCGGTGAAGGCGTCCCAACGCTGTGGAATCGTCCAATCGGGCGCGGCGCCCGGCGGCGGCTTATCATGGACGTGGGCAAACTGGCTTTCCATAGGACAGCTTCTACCATCAAAATGGTTTCAAGCGAAACTTATTCGCCGATCTCCACGACCCTCGTCGCGAGGCGATCGACCTCGGCGCGGTCGTGGCTGACATAGAGGATCGGCAGTTTAAGCTCGTCGCGAATCCGCTCGATCACCGTCATGATGTCGCCGCGCCGCGCGGCGTCGAGCGACGACAAGGGTTCGTCCATCAGCAGGATTTCGGGCCCCGCGAGCAGCGCGCGCCCGATCGCGACGCGCTGCGCCTCGCCGCCCGAAAGCGTGTACGGCCAACGGTCAAGGAGGTGGTCGATGCCGAGGAACAGCGTCGCCTCGTCGAGCGTCATCCAGCGATCGGCGGGTTCGGCAAGGTCGTAACCATAGGTCAGGTTCGCGCGGACGCGGCGATGCGGGAACAACCGGCCATCCTGAAAAACATAGCCGACGCGGCGCACCTCGGGCGGCAGGTCGATGCCGTCGCCGAACAGCGTCCGCTCGCCGATGCGGATATGGCCGCGGTCGGGCCGCAGCAGCCCCGCGACCATCGCGAGTATGCTCGTCTTGCCCGCGCCCGAGGGGCCGAACAGCGCGGTCAGCCCCGGCCCGGCGGAGAAGCGAACGGCGATGACGCGGTCGCCGCGCCGCTTTTCGACGTCGATATCAATCGCCATGCCGCTGCCTTCCGCCATGCGTCCGGCGCGCGAGCCATTCGGAGAGGATTAGCGCGCCGAGCGACAGCAAAACCGAGAGCAGAGCGAGCCGCGTCACCATCGCTTCGCCGCCCGGCACCTGCAGCGCCGAATAGATGGCAAGCGGTAAGGTGCGCGTTTCGCCGGGGATGTTCGAGACGAAGGTGATCGTCGCGCCGAACTCGCCGATCGAGCGCGCGAAACCGAGCACGAGCGCGGCGAGGATGCCGGGAAGCGCGAGCGGGAGGCTGACGCTCCAGAAACTATGCCATGGACTCGCGCCAAGCGTCCTAGCCGCACCCTCGAGCCGCCGGTCGATCCCCTCGATCGACAGCCGCATCGCGCGCACCATCAGCGGCAATGCCATGATCGCGGCCGCAAGCGCGGCGCCCGTCCAGCGGAACATCAGGGTCGCGCCGAACCAGCTTTCGAGCCAGCGGCCGGCGGGGCCCAATGGACCGAAGGCAATGAGCAACAGCCAGCCGGTGACGACGGGCGGCAAGACGAGCGGCAGGTGGACGAGCCCGTCGAGGATCACGCGGCCGGGAAAGCGGTAACGCGCGAGCACCCACGCGAGACCGAAGGCAATGGGAAGCGTGGCGAGCACGGCGACGCCGCCGACCTTCAGCGACAGCGCGACGATCCCCCACTCTTCGGGCGACAGCATCAGGAAGCCGAAAAGCCGTGGCGGGCGAAGATCGCGCGACCCTGTTTCGAAAAGAGGAAAGCGCGGAAGGCAGCCGCCTCCCGGTGCCGCGATGCCTTGAGCAGCGCAACCGGATAGCGGATCGGGGGATCGCTGGTCGCAGGGAAAGTGCCGACGACGCGGACGGCTTTCGACGCGTGCGCGTCCGTTGCGTAAACGATACCAAAGGGCGCGGCGCCGCGCTCGACGAGCGCCAACGCGGCGCGGACATTTTCGGCGGGAGCGACCTTCGCCGCGACCCCCGGCCACACACCAAGCCGGGTGAGCGCGGCCTTCGCATATTTGCCCGCGGGCACCGCGTCTGGATCGGCGAGCGCGAGGCGGCGGGTGCCGAGCGCCCGCGTGAGCGGAAAGCCGCGCATGATCGTGAGCTTCGCGCGGCTCGCGGCGGGAGCGACCAGCACCAGCCGGTTGCCGAGCAAGATCGCGCGCGTGCCCGCCCGGATCATCCCCGCTTTCGCTACCGCATCCATCCACGGCTCGTCGGCCGAAACGAAAAGGTCGGCGGGCGCGCCCGCGATCACCTGCCGCGCGAGCGCCGACGACGCCGCGAAGGAGATGACGGGTTTGGCGTGTCCTTTGGCGGCCCAGGCGTTGGCGGCTTCGGTGAGCGATTCCTGCAGGCTCGCCGCCGCGAGCACTACCGGCCCGTGCTCCCGTGCGATCGCCGCGGGCGTCAGCAACAAAGCCAAGAGCAGCGCGAACAGGTGAAGAAAACGGGCCATCGGCAAGCTATAGCGCCCTCACCCACCCGGCGAAAGCGGCGCGCGCAGCCTGATATGGCGGTAGCCGCAGGCGAGCTCCCCGCGCGCCTCGAGGGAACGGAGCGCGGCGCCGAGCGTCACGCGCGATACGCCGAGCAGGTCGGCGAGCTGCTGTTGCGTCGCCGCGACCGTACAACCGTCAGGCGCGTCGGCGGCCATCGCCGCGAGCAGGTGTCGCAATCGCTCGGCGGTCGGCAGCCGCCGCTCGGCGTCGATGATGTCGAGCGACACCGCAAGCTGGCGCCCGAGGCTGCGCAGCAACAGCTCGGCCCAGCCGACATCCTCCTGCATCAGCCGGCGGAGCAGCGAGCGATCGATCGCGACCAGCCGCGCAGGGCCGCTGGCGATCGCATCGACTTGGCGTTCCAAGCCGGTAAAGAAGGCGAGCTCGCCGAAAATATCGCCGGGCCCGAGCACCGCGAAGGCGGTGAAGGCTCCGTCCTCGGCATAGCGGCCGACAAGAACATTCCCCTCGATCACCGCCCAGAAGGCGTCGCCGGGGTCCCCCTGATGCTGGACGAACTGGCCGTCGGCGAAACCGCGCGGCTCGCGCGCCGCAAGCAGGCGGTCGCGTTCCTCGCCTGCGAGGCGCGTGCGCTCGGCGAGCGCCAATTGATAAGATCTTTGCATTTCTGTCGCCGCTTTTGCGGCACGACGCGATCAAAGACAAGCGGCGCGGCCGCAACGGGAGATTGAGGATGCACCTGACCACCGCCCAGTCGAGCGCAATCGTTGCGGCGATCTTTCTCGGCTTCTGCCTCATCGAGTTGATCCGCACGCGCCTGTTCGCAAAGGGCGAGCAATCGCGGCACGACGGGATCATCGAGGTGATCAGCACCTTCACGCTGCTGATCGTCACGCAGCCGACGATCCTGCTGATCGTCGGCGCGCTCGGGCACCGCTTCTTTCCGCAATATGAGGGCGCGCTGGCGAATGTGCCGTTCCTTGCGGCGCTCGCGCTGTTCCTCGTCTTCGAGGATATGATGCAATATTGGTGGCACCGCGCGAGCCACAGCTTCGCGTGGCTCTACAACCTCCACCGCGCGCACCACAATGCGCGCTACATGAGCGTGCGGCTCGTGTACCGGAACAACATCATTTATTATGCGATGATGCCGAGCATCTGGTTGGCGGGCGTACTCGTCTATCTCGGGCTCGGCTGGTTCTATGCGGGCTATCTGGTGGTCAAGATGGCGGTGATCATCGGCGCGCACAGCGATGTCGCATGGGATGCGCCCCTCTACCGGATCAAGGCGCTGTCGCCGCTGATGTGGGTCGTCGAACGCTCGATCAGCACCCCCGCGACCCACCATGCGCACCATGGCCGCCACGCCGACGATCCAGCGGTGAACTACAAGGGCAATTTCGGGAATCTGCTCTTCTTCTGGGACGTCTTGTTCGGCACCGCGAAAATCACGCGCCACTATCCGAAAAGCTATGGCGTCGAAAATCTGCCGCCTGCAACCTTGGGACAGCAGCTGCTATGGCCGATCTTTCCCGAGAACAGGGACATGGATGCGCGAATCCCTGGCGCCGCGCCGATGGCGCCGGGGACGGCAGCGGTTACGACCTAGGCCGCGACGCCGAGCCAGCGCGCCGCACGCGGGAGGTGTGGTAGCAGCAGGCGCTCGACGATCCAGAGCAGGATCAGCGAGGCTGCGAGCAAGGGCAGTAGCGCCGCGAGCAGCAGGATGATCGCCGCGACGCCGCGCAGCCGCGCGGTGCCGCGCGCCGGGGGCGGCGCGCCGAGCGCGTCGTCGGGCTTGCGGCGGCGCCACATTAGAAAGCCCGAGATCGCGAGCGCGAAGAGCGCGAGCGCCGTGACAACCCCGATCAGCTGGTTGGCGAAGCCGAACAGCTGCCCCTCATGCCAGGCGATGCCATAGCCGACGGCGCGGTCGATGACATGCTTGTCGGCAAAGCCGCTGCGCGCAACTTCCAGGCTGGTTTCCGGGTCGTAGCTGACCTTGCGCACCTGCGGCCGGTTCTGCGTGAGCGTGGTCAGCGTCCAGACATTGCCGTTGGGTGGCCCGAAGGCATTGGGCGCGCCCGGCGGCTGGATGATCGCGGGGGCGGGCATATGCTCGCCGCGGGCGCGCAGTACGATATAGTCGAGCCGCGCGCGCGGCGGTGGCGCGGCTGGCTGCGCGGCGGCCATCGCGCGATGATCGTGCGCGGAATGGGGGTTCGCACCGCCTTTCCAGTCCTGCACCCCCGACACCCAGCCCATTTCGGCGCGCACGGCGCGGAAGCCGCTGGCCCATACATCGGTCCACGGCAGCGCGGTGAAGAGCAGGACCAGCGCGAAGCCGGCGACCCAGAATCCCGTAACGGCGTGGAGATCGCGCAGCGCGGTGCGGCCGCCGAGCGACAAGCGCGGCCAGAGCACGCCGGCCGCGCCGCGCCCGCGTGGCCACCATAGGTAAAGGCCGGTCAGGATCATCACGATCGCCCAGCTTGCCGCTAGCTCGACGAGCAGGCCGCCGGCGCGGCCGATCAGGAGGCTTCCGTGGATTCTGGCGAGCCACGCCGACAGGCGCGCGTCGGGGTCGGCCGCGCCGATCACGCGGCCCTGCGGCGAGACCGCGACGTCGCGCATCGTGCCGTTCGTCAGCCCAAGATGGACGACCGCGGCATCGCCGGGCGCCTGGGGTATGCGATAATAGTGGAAGCTGGCGCCCGGAAAATCGGCGAGCGCCGCGGTCACCTGCGCATCGGCGTCGACCGCGCCCATAGTGGGCAGACCGCGCCAGGCGCGCTCCTCCCACCGGTCGAGCTCGGGCTTGAACAGATAGGCCGCGCCCGTCGCCGACAGGACAAGCAAGAAGGGGATGACGAACAGCCCGGCATAGAAATGCCAGCGCCAGATCGTGCGATAGAGCGGAATGCGATTGCTGTCGGTCATTCCCCCACTCCTTAAAAGCGCGCGCGGATACCGGCGGAAATCGCGCGGCGTTCGACGGGGTAATAAATCGCCGACATATCGGTGACCGTGACCGCCGCGCTGATGTCGCCGAGTGCCTTTTTACCCGTGACATTGCGAACATCGACAAAGGCGTCGATTCCGTCGGCGATCGTCGCGCCGCCGGTTACGCCGATCAGCGCATAGTCGGGTGTCGAAACGCGGTTATGGTAATCGGCGAAAGGCCCATCGGGGACCCATTCGAGGTTGGGCGCGATGTGGAGCGTATCGGACCCGATCCTGATCTCGGCGCGATAGACATGCTTCGGCACGACCGGCAGGCGATTGTCGCCATAGTCGGCATCGCCCCGGAAGCGAAAGTTGCTGTAGGTATAGACCTGCCGCAGCCGAAGCCAATCGGCGACATCGAACTGCAAAGCGGCCTCGACACCTTCGTGGCGGGTACGACCTGCGTTGAAAGTCGACGCCGGGATCGTCGGGCCGACGTTGAACTGGAGCAGCTCGCCCTTGATGTCGCTACGATAGTAGGTGAGGTCCCAGCTCGCCGACCCGGCGCGGCCACGCGTTCCGATCTCGGCGGTCCAGGCACGCTGCGGATCGAGTGCGACGAAGCTTGCGATCTGCGCCAGCTCGTTGAAACCGGGGAATTCGGCGGAGCGGTTGTAATTGGCGTAAAGCTGGACGTCCGCTGCGGGTTCGAACAGCAGGCCGAACTTGGGCGAGAAGGCGTCGAAGTCGGCGCGACCGACGGTGCCATTCTGTGCCGGTGCGGCGGCGTTGAAATTGATGACCTGTTTGCGCCTGCCGTCGGCGTAGATGCCGCCCGCGATCAGCGACAGCCGCTCCACCGGCTTCAGGCGTACTTCCCCATAAAGCGTCGCAGCGCGCGCGTCCTGATCGGCGTTGAAGCGGAGCGTGCCCCGCTTGCCGGCAAGATTGACGAAGCGTTTCGAGCGGATGTCGCCGACCCGCAATTCGCCGCCGACGGTCGCCTCGACAACGTCGCCCGCATAGTCGAAGCGGAAAAAGCCGCCGCGATCGGCACTCTCGTGATCGATCAGCTCGAAGATCGGGTGATAGAGCGACTTGACGTTGAAGAAAGCACCGACGTCGAGCGTTAGCGCGCCCCAGTCGAGGCGCGTGCGGTTCTGGATGCGCAGCGAATCGACGTCGCGTGCCTGGTCGAGCGTGACCGCTCCGCCACTCGCCATGCGCGCCGAGGTAAGCGCCTGTGTGCGAGTCAATGCGCCCGGGATTTCCTGATTGATGTTGTTGAAGCTGACATAGAGCCGGTTCGACAGAACATCGCTGAACTGCATCCCGACATTGCCGTGAAAGCGGAAGCTCCTACGCTTCGCATGGTCGCGGTCGCCATCCGACGTGTCGGCGCCAACCGCCGCCCACGCATCGACGCGCTCGCCCGCGACGCCCGTCGAGATGAGCCCGCGGTAGCTGTCGAAGCTGCCCACATCGCCGCGAAGGTAGAAGCCCTCCGCAGTGCGGCCGGTCGGTGTGACGCCGTTGATCGCGCCGCCGAGCGTTCCCGACCCGAAACGCAGCGCATTACCGCCGCGATAGACCTCGAGATGATCGAAGAAGATCGGCTCAAGCTCCTGGAAATCGCCATTGTCGTCGGCAAGATTGGTCGGCACGCCGTCCTGCAGCAGCGTGAGCCCGCGCATGTGGAAGCCGCGCGACAGGCCCGAACCGCGGATCGAGATGCGGACTTCCTGCCCATAGCGCGGCTGAAGATAGACGCCGGGCGAAAACGCCAATGTGTCGCGCAGGCTGACGATCGATTTGTCGGCATAGTCCTGATGCCCGACGATGTCGGTGCCGCCGGCGGTTTTTGCGGCGCGCCCTTCGGCTTCGTTCGTGAGCTGCGGCGCGGTGACGATAATCGTCGAGTTCGCCTCTTCGGCATGAACAGGAGCGGTCGAAAGACAGGTGACGAGCGCCAGCAAGGGCGCTCCGCGATAAGCGGATTTGATCATTGATATACTTCTCCGGAAACAGGCATGGCGCCACGCCGCACGGTGCGCAGGTGGCAGTTCAGGCTGGATCAGGCGAAGCGAGGTGGTCCGGTACTCGGCGGGAGCGGCGATGCGATCCCCGGCGCGAAGCCGAGCGACGGCAAAGCGACAGGCGCGGGGTCGGCGATGGCTGGCGCCGCGGCGAGCGTCGGCAGGTCAGGAACGATCGGCGCATTGGCGAGCGCACCCCACGGGCAATGCTGCTGCGCGTTGCCCGCATCGTGGCTACCTGCCTTTTCGCCCGATTTCTCGAACGTGATCGTCATCGTTCCGCCGGGATTGGTGGGGTCCGAACAGATGCGGACGGTTATCGACCCGCCCGCGTCGCTTTCGATCATCCAGCCCGGCGCGACAAGCACCCGCGCCGCGAGCGCGAGGATCAGCGGCAACAGCAGAAATAGGCCCGGACGGCGAAAGGCGGCGAAAATCCCCACGCGCCGCGTCTTACGGCGCGGCCGAGCGGCTGACAAGCGGACAGATTGCCTCGCCGGTCCGACCTATTCCGCCGGCTTCTCGTCGGTCTTCTTGCCAGTGCGCGTCCAAGGATAGAGAAACTGACCCCAATAATGTTTCGGCACATCCTCGGGGATGCCGTAATTTTCGGGCCAGCGGTCTTTGGGCAGATGAAAGGTGCCGAAGCACTTGTCGATCCACGGGAAGTGGATCGCGAAATTGACGTCGAACGCCTCGCGCTCCAAGCCGTGATGCCAATGGTGAAAGCGCGGGGTCGCGATCCAGTGCCCCAGCCGGTTGAAATTGCCGCCGACATTGGCGTGAAGCAGCGACGACCAGACATAGACGAAGCCAATATAGGCCTGCATCACCGAGGGAACGAAGCCGAGCGTGAAGAGCGGCAGCGACGTGATCGAGCGCAAGAGGATGATCTCGACGAAATGCATCCGCGATCCCGCGAGCCAGTCCATCGACTTGGCGCTGTGGTGCACCGCGTGGAAGCCCCAGAGAAAGGGGTAGCGGTGGAAGCTACGGTGAAAGAAATATTGCGCCATGTCCGACGCGACGAGCACGATCACGAACTGGGCAATCCACGGCAGCGAAGCGACCCCAGCGCGAAACGCCTCCCAATTGCCCGTATTCTCGTTAATGATCGTCGAGGGCGCAAGGGCGAGGAAGCCCAACACCTGCACGAACATCGTGCTGACGAGATAGTAGAAGAGATCCTCGCGCCATTCTGTGCGGAACAATCTTTGGGTCCGGCGATGCGGGAAAGCGCGTTCCAATGGCGCGAACATGAAGCCGGTCACGAGCAGGTTTACGACGAAGAAGTCGAGCCCGAAGAAAATGCCCCAGTCGCGCGTCTCCTGCGGCTGGACGTTGGCGCCGCCAACGAGAATCGCCGCGAGCCCGATCATCAGCGCGGAGAGCCCGAGCACTTTCCGGGGGCGCAGCAGCAGGCTGAGCAGGGAGAGTCCGTAGCTGACAAGCAGAACCGCGTGGACAACCCCGCGGAAGCCACTCCAGTCCTTGACGATTTCCAGCTCGGGCGTCGCGAACCAGTCGGGGAACCGCAGCGCGACGACCATAAAAAAGCCCGCGATCGCGAAGAGCAACCCGAAAAAGCCCGACAGCCAGCCGCTGCCGAAGCGCCGCACCTCGGTATGCGATTCAAGATCGCGCATCAGATTCTGAAGATAGTCAAGCTTTGCCATGTCGGCCCCTCACAGCATTTCGGCCCCGCGTTCTGTGACGGCGCGCACGGCTCGTTGTCACGCTAACTCCATTTTCGTCATGCCGGGCGTGATCCGGCATCCATTCCTACTCCGACGCCATGGGCCCTGGATCAAGTCCGGGGTGACGAATGAAGGCGCGGACATCTTATCCCGCCATCTCGACAATCTTCGCCCATTCGGCCTCATCGATCACGCGGATACCGAGCGCGCTCGCCTGCTTGAGCTTCGATCCCGCCCCCGGTCCTGCAACCACCAAGTCGGTCTTGGCACTGACGCTGCCGGCCGCTTTTGCGCCGAGCGCTTCCGCCTGCGCCTTCGCCTCATCGCGGCTCATCGTTTCGAGCTTACCGGTAAACACGATGGTCATGCCCGACACCTCACTCTCGCGCGTTTCGACGATGTAGAGCGGTGGCGCGACTTCGGACAGAAGATCGTCCCACAGGTCGCGGTTGTGCGGTTCGTGGAAGAAATCGGAAAGCGCTTCACCGACCGCGATGCCGATTCCGTCGGCGCGCACTTCGAGGATCGCCTTGAACGCTTCGACACGGCGGGCCGTATATTTGCCGTCCGATTCGCCTTCGGTGCGCGGATTTTTCTCCAGATAGGCATGAATTTCGGCGGCCTTTTCGGGAAGGCACCGGATGTCGCCCAGCCCCTTGAGCAGGTCGCGGGCGGTCACGGCACCGACGTGGCGGATGCCGAGCCCGAATAGCAGGCGCGCGGCGTCGGGCGCGCGCTTCGCTTCGATTGCGGCGAACAGATTGTCGACCGATTTTTCCTTCCACCCCTCGCGCCCGAGCAACTCGTCGCGGTGGGTCTTCAGGCGAAAGATATCGGCCGGACCCTTGTCGAGCCAGCCGAGTTCCAGAAACTCCGCGATGCTCTTTTCGCCCAGCCCCTCGATGTCGAGCGCGCCGCGGCTGACGAAGTGGCGCAGGCGCTCGAACTTCTGCGCGTTACAGATGAGGCCGCCGGTGCAGCGCACGTCGACCTCGCCCTCCTCGGCGACGGCTTCGCTGTCGCACACGGGGCAATGGTCGGGGAAGACGAACGACGCGCGATCCTCGTCGCGAGTCAGATTCTTGACCACCTGCGGGATCACGTCGCCCGCCCGCTGGATGACGACGCGGTCGCCGGGGCGCACGCCCAACCGACCGATCTCGTCGCGGTTGTGGAGCGTGACGTTCGACACGACGACGCCGCCGACCGTAACCGGCTTGAGCCGCCCGACGGGGGTCAGCTTTCCGGTCCGGCCGACCTGGATGTCGATCGCTTCCAAAGTCGTCTGCGCGCGCTCGGCAGGGAATTTATGGGCGATGGCCCAGCGCGGCGCCTTGGCGACAAACCCCAGCCGTTGTTGCCAGTCGAGGCGGTCGATCTTGTAGACGACGCCATCGATATCATAGGGCAACTCGGCGCGCTCGCCCTCGATCTTCCGGTAGTGCGCAAGCACGGCCTCGACGCTTTCGAGACGCCGGAGCAGCGGCGACACCGGCACGCCCCAGCGCTCGATAGCCTGCATCACGTCGAATTGCGTCTCGGCAGGCAGCGCGCTGACCTCGCCCCAGCCGTGCGCTAGAAAACGTAGCGGGCGTGACGCGGTCACGCTTGCGTCCTTCTGACGCAACGAGCCTGCGGCGGCATTGCGCGGGTTCGCGAACTGGCGCGCCTTTTCCGGGTCTTCGGCCTCGGCAAGCAGGCGCGCATTCAATGCTGTGAAATCGGCCTTGGCCATATAGACCTCGCCGCGAATTTCGAAAACATCGGGGGCGGCGCCTTTCAGTTCCTGCGGAATATCGGCGATATGGCAGACGTTCGCGGTGACATCCTCGCCGACGCTGCCGTCGCCCCGCGTCGCCGCCTGCACCAGCTTGCCTTTTTCGTAGCGAAGCGAGCAGGAGAGGCCGTCGATCTTATCCTCGGCCGTCATCGCAACCGCCGCGTCGGTGCCGAGATTGAGGAAGCGCCGGACGCGCGCAGCGAATTCCTCGACATCCTCACCCGAAAAGGCGTTGTCGAGGCTCATCATCCGTACCGCATGCGTCACCTTCGCGAGCGGCGACGCCTCGACCGCGGCGCCGACGAGCCGGTTCGGGCTATCGGCGCGGATCAGATGCGGGAAAGCCGCCTCGATCGCATTATTGCGGCGAACGAGCGCGTCATAATCGGCGTCCGAAATCTCGGGCGAATCCTCGGCATGATAGAGTTTGTTGTGGTGGGCGATCTGCTTTGCCAGCCGCATCAGTTCGTTGGCGGCCTCGGCTTCGGACATGGATTCGATTTCGGTCATCGGCCGGTCTTTGCCACCGGCCTGAACTCGGCGCGAGTACCAAATCCTGCAATAAGCGGGCGCCCTTTGGCGATCGCCGTCTGCACCGCGGGGAGCTTTAGCGAGGCGGCGTGCGCCGCCTTGCTGTCCCACAGCTTGACGATCCAGATCGCGTCGGGATCGGACAGGATCGCGACACGTTCGGCGCGCTGTCCCGGCCGCGCCATCATCTGACCGAGCAGGCCATATTGCGGATCGGTTACTTCCATCTTCGCCTCTAGGGCCCGGAGTTTGGTCGCGGGGAGCAGCGCCGCCGCCATCGCCAGCATCGCGGCAAGATGCGTGCGCCGGTTCATTTCGCGATCGCCAGCACATGCACCTCTCGCCGGATGCGGAAGCCGAGCGATTTATAAAGCGCGATCGCGCCCGCATTGTCGGCATAGCTGTGCAGGAACGGCGTCTCGCCACGCGCCACCATCGCGCGCATCACATGGCCGATCAACGTCCGCGCGAGGCCGCGGCCACGGCAATCCTCCCACGTCGCGACGCCGCTGACCTCGGCCATGCCCGGGACGAGTATGCGTTGTCCCGCCATCGCGAGCAGGCGTCCCTGCTCGCGGATGCCGAAAAAGGGACCATAGCGATGCGTCCTCGCGCCCCAGGGGCCCGGCTTCGCATGATCGGCGAGCGCTGCCATCTCGGCGGCGTCCGTTTCACCGAGCACAATGATTTCCGATTCGCCTGCGCGCGGCGCGGGCGGCGCCCCGTCGGCGACCATCTGCGCGAGTAGAGCGCGCTTCACCTCGCGCGTGCCGCCGGGCACGGGCCAGCGCTCACCCTCGACGATCCAAATCTCGCCGTCGTCGGGCACGAGTGCGGCGAGCGCCGCCTGCGCCTCGGCGCCGGCGTCCGCGGCGGCACCAAAAACGCCGTAACCGCGGTCGATTCGCACCGCGCGTGCGTCGCCTTCGGCGAGATGCGCCTGCCGGCCTGTGAGCATGCTCCAGACCGGACGGTCGAGCGGATGAGCGGGCGTCAAGTCGCCACCTCCAGCAACCGCTCGGCCTGCGCGCGCGCTTCCTCGGTCACCTCGGCGCCCGACAGCATGCGCGCGATTTCCTCGCGGCGCCCGGCATCGTTGAGCATCCGGACGGTTGTACGCGTCACGACGCCCTCGCTCGATTTGGCGATGACGAAATGCACGGCGCCTTTCGCCGCCACCTGCGGGCTATGCGTCACCGCGAGCAATTGCTTGCCCGCGTCCGCAAGCCGCGCCAGCCGCTCGCCGATCGCGCTCGCCACCGCGCCGCCGACGCCGCGGTCGATTTCGTCGAAGACGATCGTGTCGGCGCCGCCCTCTTCGGCGAGCGCGACCTTCAGCGCGAGGATGAAGCGCGACAATTCGCCGCCCGAGGCGATCTTGGCGAGTGGCGCGAAGGGCGCGCCGGGATTGGTCGAGATGAGGAATTCGATGCGGTCCATGCCCTCCGGCCCCCAGCGATCGGCGGGCAGCCGTTCGACGAGCGTCCGGAAACGCGCAGCGTCGAGTTTCAGCGGCATGAGTTCGCCCGCGACAGCAGCGTCGAGCCGGATCGCAGCCTTTGCGCGCTGGTCCGAGAGCGCAGTCGCGGCATGGGTATAGGCTGCGGCGGTCTCCGCCACCGCGGCCTCGAGCATGGCGAGCCCCGCGCTGCCGCCCTCGATCGCGTCGAGCCGCGCGGCGAGCGTGCCCGTCAGTTCGGCGAGTTCGTCGGGCTGAACATTATGCTTCCGCGCCATGGCCCTAAGTTCGAACAGCCGCGTCTCGGTCGCCTCGAGCCGTTCTGGGTCATATTCCATCGCGCGCGCGGCCTCGTGGAGCTTCGTCTCGGCCTCGTCAGCCTCAATGATCGCGCGGTCGAGGCCGGCCAGCGCCTCGGCGAGCAACGGATGATCGCCGGCGAGCCGGTCGAGCCGCCGCGCCGCGGCGCGCAGTTGCGCCGGGCCGCTGTCGCTGCCCTCGAACGCTTCCATGATCGCGCCCATATCGCCGGCCAGCCGTTCGCCCTTCTGCATCGCGGCGCGCGCTTCGGCGAGTTCAGCTTCCTCACCCGGCTGGGGCGCGAGCGCCTGCAGTTCGGCAACGCAATGGTCGAGCCATTCGCGGTCGCGCTCGGCCTCCGAAATGGCAGCGTGCGCGACGGCGAGCTTGTCCTCCGCCGCGCGCCACGCGGCATGTGCCGCCGCGACCGCGCCGGTGTCGGCGCGCGCATAGGCGTCGAGGAGCGCGCGGTGCCCTGCGGGCGCGAGCAGGCCGCGGTCGTCGTGCTGGCCGTGGATCTCGACGAGATGCCCCCCGACTTCGCGCAGCAATGCCGCCGAGCAGGGCTGGTCGTTCAGAAAGGCGCGGCTGCCGCCGTCGGCCTTAAGTGTCCGGCGGATCAACAGCGGTTCGCCCGCCTCCAGCGCAATGTCGTTGTCCGCAAGCAGCACCGCCAGCGGCGTGCCGGGCGCCGGCGCGGCGAAACTGGCGGTCACCTGCGCCTTGTCGCTACCCTGCCGCACGAGCGCGCTGTCGGCGCGCATGCCGAGCGCCAATCCCAGCGCGTCGAGCAGGATCGACTTGCCCGCCCCTGTCTCGCCCGTCAGCACGCCCAGCCCGGCCTCGAAATCGAGGTCGAGCCGTTCGATCAGCACGATATTGGCGATAGAAAGCGCCGTCAGCATGCCCCGCCCTTACCGCAGAACAAAGACAGAATCTATGCGCAGTATCAGGCGCTGGGGGCGTACCTCTGCATCAGTTTGTACGCGCGCTCATACCATTCGTTGCCGGGATAGTTGGCACCGAGTACGGCGGCCGACTTCTTGGCTTCGGCGGGAATACCGAGCGCGAGATAAGATTCGGTCAGGCGATACAGCGCTTCGGGCGCGTGGCTCGTCGTCTGATATTTGTCGACGACCTCGCGGAAGCGGATCGACGCAGCGAGCCAGTTCGAACTGCGCTGGTAAAAACGGCCGATTTCCATTTCCTTGCCCGCGAGATGGTCGCGCACGAGATCGATCTTGAGCCGCGCGTCGGCCGCATAACGGCTGTCGGGATAACGTCGGATCACTTCGCCGAGCGCGTTCTGCGCCTGCTGGGTGATCTTCTGGTCGCGGGTGACGTCGCTGATCTGCTCATAATAGGAAAGGCCGATCAGATAATAGGCGTAGGGCGCGTCCTTGTTGCCCGGGTGAATCGCAAGGAACCGCTGCGCCGCTTCGATCGCCGGGGTATATTCGCGGTCCATATAATAGCTGAAGCTGCTCATCAACTGCGCGCGGCGCGCCCAGGGCGAATAGGGATGCTGGCGCTCTACCTCGTCGAACAGCGCGGCCGCCAAGCCATATTGCTTGCGGTCGAGCCGGTCCTGCGCCGCGCGATACAGCGTGTTCACGTCGCGCGCGACGTACCGTGTATCCTTCTTGACCCCGCCGCCGCCGGCACAGGCCGCCAGGGGCGTGATCATCAGTGCGGCGGCGAGCAGGCGCACGGTCGCGCGCGAAGGGTCAAAGCGAGTCATGCGCGCGGTATAGCCACAGCGCAGATGAACGCAAAATAAATGATGGGGGTTCGGCGCAGCTTTACGGCGTTTTGACGACACAGCCTTGCGGGGCATTTGCCGGTGTTGACACGCGGCGCGCCGTCTTGATCGTCACCTGCGGCTCGATCATCTGGCCGGCCATCACGCCTTCGCCCGCGGTGGGCGAAATCGGCGCATTGAAGATCGCTTCGGCAACGTCGGCGCCCGCCACGACTTCGCCGAACACCGCAAAACCGGCGCCGTCGCCGCCAGGGGCATCACTGTCGAAACCCTTGATATCCGACAATAGCAGGAAGAAATCGGTTGTCGCATCGCCGGGATTGAGCCGCGCCATCGACAGCGCGCCCTTGCAGTTGGTAAGTCCCGTCGCCTTCGTCGGCTCGTGCGCGATCGGCGGGAAATTCTTGCGCGCATCGCCGCGGTTGCCCGCCTGGATCAACTGGTTCGCCGGCCCCCAGCTTCGCGTCGAGCGATAGAATTTGAACCCGTCCATCCGCTTCGTATCGACATAACGCAGGAAATTAGCGCTGGTGATCGGCGCGCGTTTGTTCTCGATCCGCAGCGTGATGGTGCCAAGGTCGGTGACGAGCGCGACATATGGCCGCGTATCTGCTTGGACCGCCGGCAGGACGGGAGCGGGCACCGGCGGGACGGGCGGCGGCAATTGCGTGGCCTGCGGCGGCGAGGCGGTGGCCTGCGCAGCAAGGGCGAGCATGGGGGCGAACGCGGAGAAGATCGTCAGCATGGCCGATACATAAACAATAATGCGCAGCGCTGGCGACCCCGATTGCACCGCATCGGCTGTTTGACGGCAAGCTCACATTGGAAAATGCGGCGCGGCCCGGTAGGCACGAGCAGGACCGGAAGCGAAGAGGAAAATAATGACCGAGACGCCGAACCGCGACACCGCGCCCGATACCGCACCCACGTCCGCTCCGTCCCCCGCCGAGGTCGGATCGCGACTCCTGCGTTATCTGCCGTTGATCACCACCCTGCATTTCCTGATCGGGTTGCCGGCGCTCATCGCCTCGCTCGCGCTGGCCTATTTCGCCTTCGTCCAGGCCGATGCGACGCAAAAGATGCAGACCGGAGGGGTTATGCCCTTCGTCACTTTCGGGACGAGCAACGGGGACGAACAGGGCAATCGCGACATCGCGCTAACGCTGACGAACAACGGTGTGGGCCCTGCGATCCTCGGCCCTATCGAAATCCGCTATGAGGGGAAACCGATAACCACTCCGGTCGATCTGCTCAGAACATGCTGCACGGAAAGCGACGCGCCCCCCTTGCGCTTTTCGACGTCGCCTTCGACCGGAATCGCGGTGCGGCCCGGCGAAACCATCGAGTTCGTCAGTTTTCCCTATACGCCTGCCTCGGACAAAGTCTGGCAGACATTCAACAAGGAACGATGGAAACTCGAGGTCCGGGCCTGCTATTGTTCGATCTTCAACGACTGCTGGGTAACCGAGGGCATGCAGGGACTGCCCAAGGCCGTGAACACATGCCCCGCCGACTGGACGCTTTACCGCGAGGATGCGGGGAACCGGATCGGCGGGGTCCGGACGCGATAATTCAACCAATCGGTTGACAATGAAAAAAGGGACGTCATATTCAACTTTATGGTTGAATATGATTCGCACGCCCTCGATACGATCTTCCACGCGCTCGGCGATACGACGCGCCGCGCAATGCTCGGCGAACTTGCCAGCGGCGAACGCAGCGTGGGCGAACTCGCCGAACCCTTCGCCATGTCGCTCGCCGCGGCGTCGAAACATATCAAGGTACTCGAAGCCGCCGGCCTCGTCCGCCGCGACATCCGCGGCCGGACGCATATGTGCAGCCTCGATCCCGCGCCGCTGATGCTCGCCGACCAGTGGATCGGCATCTATCGCCGCTTCTGGACCGATCGCCTCGACCTGCTCGAAAAAATCCTGCGCACGGAAAAGGCGGCGCCCCCTCCCCCCAGAAACCCCTCCCCGGGAAAGAAGGAGAATGACGATGACGACGATGCTTGACCAGGACCGCTACGGCACACTCACCGAACCCGCGACGCTGACGATCGCGCGCTTGCTGCCCGGCCCAGTCGAACGGGTGTGGGCCTATCTGACCGATAGCGACCTGCGGCGTCAGTGGCTTGCTGCGGGCGCGATGGAAGAAAAGGCCGGCGCGCCGGTCGAACTCGTGTGGCGCAACGACGAACTCACCGACCCGCCGGGACAGAGGCCCGATGGGTTCGGCGACGAACATAGGATGACATGCGAGGTCACCCGGATCGATGCGCCGCACCTGTTGTCGATCAGCTGGGGCAGCACCGGGGGCGTGACCTTCACGCTCGAGGAAAAGGGCGACGAAGTGCTGCTGACGATCGTCCACCAGCGGATCGAGGACCCCGAAGTGCGGCTCAATGTCAGCGCCGGCTGGCACGCGCATCTCGACGTCCTCGAAGCGCGGGTACACGGGACGCGGGCCGAACCGCACTGGGACAATTGGACCAGACTGCGAACCGAATATGCCGAGCGGCTATTCGGCTGATTTGCCTGCGATGCTGAAAGGAGAGCGATGCGCTGCAGCCCTTTCCCTATAGCGGGAAACCACCGGTTGCGGTCCCTAGTCCTCCCTGTGGCGAAGCCATGGGGAGGTGGCAGCGCGAAGCGCTGACGGAGGGGCTGATGGCGCGACGTCGCCGCCCCTCCATCACCGCTTGCGGCGGCGGTCCCCCTCCCCATCGCTTGGCGACAAGGAGGATTTTACCGTCCGCTTCCCACCCCACCCCACAGCCGCCATTCCATCGCAGCAAAAAAGGGCCGCCTCTCGGCAGCCCCTTCTCTTGTCCGCCAGCGGAAGGACTTAGTCCTTCAGGAAGTCGGGCACATGGCCCTGGTCTTCCGGACCGTCTTCGCTGCGCTCGCGGCGCGGGCCGCGGTCGCTCCGGCCTTCACCGTCGCGGCGCGGGCCACGGTCGCGGCCGCCACGACCGCGGTCGCCGCCGTCACGGCGCGGTCCGCGATCGCCGCGCGGTTCGCGGGGTTCGCGTGCCGGGCGGGTGTCTTCGAGTTCCTCGCCGGTTTCCTGATCGACGACGCGCATCGACAGGCGGACCTTGCCACGCGGATCGATCTCGAGCACCTTGACCTTGACTTCCTGGCCTTCGGCGAGGACGTCGGCGACCTTTTCGACGCGCTCATTCTTGATTTCGCTGACGTGGACCAGGCCGTCCTTGCCGCCCATGAAATTGACGAACGCACCGAAATCGACAAGGTTGACAACCTTGCCGTCATAGATTTTGCCGACTTCGGCTTCCTCGACGATGCCGGCGATCCACTTGCGCGCGGCTTCGATCTGGTCGAGGTCGCTCGACGAGATCTTGATCAGGCCTTCGTCGTCGATGTCGACCTTGGCGCCGGTGGTCGCGACGATCTCGCGGATCACCTTGCCGCCGGTGCCGATGACGTCGCGGATCTTCGCCTTGTCGATCTGCATCGTCTCGATGCGCGGCGCGTGCGCCGACAATTCGCTGCGGGTTTCGCCGAGCGCCTTGTTCATCTCACCGAGGATGTGCGCGCGGCCTTCCTTCGCCTGCGTCAGCGCGGCTTCGAAGATTTCCTTCGTGATGCCCGCGATCTTGATGTCCATCTGCATCGTGGTGATGCCTTCGGACGTGCCCGCGACCTTGAAGTCCATGTCGCCAAGGTGATCCTCGTCGCCCAGGATGTCCGACAGGATCGCATAATCCTTGCCTTCGAGGATCAGGCCCATCGCGATGCCCGAAACGGGGCGCGCGATCGGCACGCCGGCGTCCATCATCGCAAGGCTGCCGCCGCAAACCGACGCCATCGACGACGAGCCGTTCGACTCGGTGATGTCGCTGGTGAGGCGGATCGTATAGGGGAACTCGTCCTTGGTCGGCAGCACGGGGTGCAGCGCGCGCCACGCGAGCTTGCCGTGGCCGACTTCGCGGCGGCCCGGCGCGCCGAAGCGGCCAACTTCGCCGACCGAATAGGGCGGGAAGTTATAGTGCAGCATGAAGTTCTGGTACGACAGGCCGTTGAGGCCGTCGATCATCTGCTCCGCATCCTTGGTGCCAAGGGTGCAGGTCGCGATCGTCTGCGTCTCGCCGCGGGTGAACAGCGCCGAGCCGTGCGCGCGCGGCAGGAAATGCGTTTCGGCGACGATCGGACGAATCTGCGTCGTCGTGCGGCCGTCGATGCGCTTGCCGTCCTTCAGGATCGCGCCGCGGACGATTTCGGCTTCGAGCTTCTTGGTGAGCTTGATGCCCGCCATCACCTGCTGTGGTTCGAGCCCGTCGGCGGTGAACTGTTCCTTCGCCTTCGCGCGCGCTTCGTTGAGCGCGTTCGAGCGCGCCGACTTGTCGGTCAGCTTGTAGGCGGCGGCAATGTCCTTGCCGATCAGCTTCTTGAGCTTGTCCTTGAGCGCCGCATTGTCGTCCGACGATGCGATTTCCCAAGGCTCCTTGGCAGCCTGTTCGGCCAGCTTGACGATCGCCTTGACGACTTCCTTGCATGCGTCATGCGCGAACAGCACGGCGCCGAGCATGATCTCTTCCGACAGCTCATTGGCTTCGGATTCGACCATCATCACCGCGTCGTAGGTCGCGGCGACGACCAGATCGAGATCGCCTTCGGCAACCTGCGCGTCGGTCGGGTTCAGGATATATTCGCCATCGACATAACCGACGCGCGCGGCGCCGATCGGCCCCATGAAGGGCACGCCCGAGATCGTGAGAGCTGCGGACGCGGCGACCATTGCAAGGATGTCGGGCTCATTGTGGCCGTCATAGCTCAGCACCTGGGCGATGGCGTTGATTTCGTTGTAGAAACCTTCGGGGAACAGCGGGCGGATCGGGCGGTCGATCAGGCGGCTGACCAAAGTTTCCTTTTCGGTCGCGCCGCGTTCGCGCTTGAAGAAGCCGCCCGGGATGCGGCCGGCGGCCGAATATTTTTCCTGATAATGGACGGTGAGCGGGAAGAAGTCTTGCCCGTCCTTCACCGACTTGGCGGCGGTCACGGCGCACAGGACGACCGTTTCGCCCAGCGTCGCCATCACGGCGCCGTCGGCCTGGCGGGCAACCTTGCCCGTTTCGAGCGTCAGCGTTTCGCCGCCCCACTCGATCGATACTTTTTTCACGTCAAACATGTGGTTTCCTTCGCCCGCCGGGCCCTATGCCGGGCGGGGCCTCTGTGTCCGGGCAGTCCGGCCCGGGGCGGTTCAGGGCATCGGTCTGCCCTATGGCGGTCCCGCCGGATGCGGAAACGGCCCTGCGGCCCGGCGCGATTGCGCGGGACCAATATGACAGCGGCCCCGGAAGTCCGGGGCCGCCAGAAACTCTTATTTACGAAGACCCAGCTTCGCGATCAGCGCCTGATAGCGGGCCTCGTCCTTCTTTTTAAGATAGTCGAGGAGGCTGCGGCGCTTGTTGACCATCATCAAAAGACCGCGGCGGCTGTGGTTGTCCTTGTGGTGCGCCTTGAAGTGATCGGTCAGCGTATTGATGCGGTCGGTCAGGATCGCGACCTGGACTTCCGGCGAACCGGTGTCGCCCTTTTCGCGGGCATTGTCCTTGATGACTTCGGCTTTGCGCTCGGCGGTAATCGACATAGTTCTTTTCCTCGAACATCCTTGTTACAGATTGAAGCCCCGGACGACTTTCAGCGTTCCCGCCAAAGCTTCGATCAGGGCAACGGGACGCATATCGCTGTCCCTTCCCCAATAGAGCCCGTCATCCGTGCTACCCCCGGTCCAGACGCGACCCTGTCGGATCGCCCCTGCCGCTTCCGGGGAAAGGTTCAGAGCCGGGATGTCGACCAGCCCTGCCTCGAGCGGCAGAATAATCTCTGATTGCGCGGCGCCTTGGCCGAAAGCGTTCAATTTGTCCAGCAAAATCGCCTGTTCGAGCGCAAAGGGCCCCGCCTTGGTCCGCCGAAGCATCGCGACATGCCCGACGCTGCCGGCCGCGCGCGCGATGTCGCGCGCAAGGGAGCGGATATAGGTGCCCTTCGAGACATGCGCGGTGAGGGTGATGGATTCCAGTGCATCCCTACTTTCGTCACCCCGGACTTGATCCGGGGTCCATTCGGCGCCCGCGGCAACAGATGCCGGATCGAGTCCGGCACGATGAAGAGAATGGACGGTTACCCGCCGCGCCTTCATCTCGACCGCCTCGCCCTTGCGCGCGCGGTCATAGGCGCGCTGGCCGTCGATCTTGATCGCCGAATAGGCCGGCGGAACCTGCTCGATCGGCCCGGTGAAGCGCGGCAGCACCGCCTCGACGTCGGCCAGCGTCGGCCGCACATCGCTCGTCGCGACAATCTCGCCCTCGGCATCGAGTCCCTCGGTCTCGGTTCCGAAAGCGATGGTGAAGTCGTAAGTCTTGCTCGCGTCGAGCATCCGCCCGCACAGCTTCGTCGCCTCGCCGAGCGCGATCGGCAACACCCCCGATGCCAGCGGATCGAGCGTCCCGCCATGGCCGACCTTGACCTTGCCCAGCCCCGCCTCGCGGCACACACGCTTGACCGCGCCGACCGCCTGGGTCGAGCCGAGGCCGACGGGTTTATCCAATATGATCCAGCCGTTCATCGCAGCGCCGCTAGGGCGCCGCCATGCCGTTTGTCAATTTTGCGCGGCCTCTTCGGCTTTGCGCGCCGCCTCGCTTTCTTCCTTCGATGGCGGCGGCGCGGAGGTGACGAACGAGTTCAGCGGGCAGCTGTCACCCCGGACGATGATCGACGCCAGACGGTCGAGCCGACCGGCGCCGCGCGTCTCGACGCCGAAGGCCTGCGCGAAGCTGAGGCTGGGACATGTCCCGATAAAGGTCCCATAAAACCAGTTCCGGCGCCGGTCCTGAATCCATATTCCGCGGTCGCGATCCGCCTTCCAGCTGCGAATCGAGCTGTTGCCGGGGAAAATGATCGCCGCCTCGACGCCGAGCGGTCGCGGTTCCTTAGCCGGCTCTTCCGCCACCGCCCCCGAAGGAATCGCGAGCAGCGCGAGCGAGAGTAACAATTGTGGTTTCATGCTCCATCCTTCGATTGCGGCGGTGCGGGATGCCTGAGCATAGATGAATTTTCCCGCAAAAGCATCTCGTTCAGCGCTCCGCCCGCCCCTCCCACTCCTTCGCGAGCAACGACCAGAGTCCCGTATCGCGGACATGGCCGGTCCAGGTGATGCGTTCAGAGCGCAGCACGCCTTCCTTGGTACAGCCGAGCTTCGCGACCGCCGCCTGGCTGCGTTTGTTGCGCTCGTCGATGCGAAATTCGATGCGACGGATGCCGACCGCGAACGCATGGTCGATCATCAGATTTTTCAGCCGCCCGTTGAAGCCCGTTCCGCGCGCGGCGGGATGGATGAAGCTGTTGCCGATCTCGATCGTCTGCGCCGACCAGTCCGGGCGCAGCCATGCGGTCATCCCGACGAGCGTCTCGCCACCGAAAATGGCATAGGGCATCCGGCTGTCGTGGGCGAGCAGCGCCGTAAAGCTCGCATCGAAATGATCGGGATCGAAACTCGACGAATAGATCGGCCAGATGTCGGGGTCGGCGAAGCAGGCGACGCGCAACGCCTCGCGGTGCGTCTCCTCCAGCTTGGCGAGGCGCAGGTCGCCGTCGGCGAGTTCGACATACAGCGCGTCGCGCATCACTGGACCCCGGCGGTCGCGAGCAGCATGCCGAGGCCGATCATCGCGCCGCTCAGGCTCTTGGTCTTTTCGACGTCGATCCACTCTTCGAGGGCGTGCGCCCGCCCGCCCTCGCCGCCCGACCCGATCGTCACCGCCGGAATGCCGAGGCTCATCGGCAGGTTCGAATCGGTCGACGAGAAGGAGGCTTTCGGTTCGAGGCCGTTCGCGCGGATAATGGCATGGGCGCCCAGCACGATCGGCTGGGTTGCCGCGGTCTCGCCCGCGGGACGATCGCCGATCACCTTGATATCGGCAGTGATCGGCCCTTCGTTCACCGAACGCGCCGCATTTTCGACTTCGACGCTCTTTTGGACGACCGCAAGGAAGGCTTGTTCGAGCTTGGCGAGTTCGGCCGGGCTCACCGAGCGCATGTCGAACTCCATATAGGCCTCGTTCGGGATCGAATTGACCGAGGTGCCGCCCGCTGCCACGCTGGCCGAATAGGTCGTCTTGGGTGTCGCGGGGACCGGGATCTTGTAGAAATCGACAACCGCCTGGCTCATCGCCGCCATCGGATTGACGAGCCCGAAGGCGCCATAGCTGTGACCACCCGGCCCCTTCCAGGTGATGCGATAGCGTTTCGACCCGACGCCGCCGGTGACGATGCGCGATGGGTCGGTCCCGTCCATCGAGAAAAAGGCCTTCACCCGATCCTTATATTTCCCCTTGGTCAAAAGGTAGCGAACGCCGCGCAGGTCGCCGGGCCCCTCTTCGCCGACATTGCCGACAAAGATGACGTCCCGTTTCACCTTGACGCCGCTTTCCTTCATCGCGCGGGCATAGGCGAGCAGCACCGCAAGGCCGCGCGTATCGTCGCCGATGCCGGGAGCGTGAAGGCGTGTGCCTTCGCGGCGGACCTTGACCGGCGTGCCTTCGGGAAAGACGGTGTCGAGGTGCGCTGCGATCATCACCGCGGGACCGCCCGCCGGGCCGGTGCCGCGATAGACGCCCATCGCATTACCTGCCGCGTCGATTTCGACATCTTCGAGCCCCGCGTCCATGAGCATGTCGCGATAGGCGGCGGCGCGCGCCGCTTCCTTGAACGGCGGCGCGGGGATTTCGGTCAGCTTGACGATCTCCTCGACCATCCGGTCGTGATCGCGGTCGAGAATCTCGACCGCCGCGCGATAGCCCTTGGTCTTGAGCACCGCCTCCGGCTGCGAAGCCGGGGTCGCCTGCACGGGCGACACAGCAAGCAGCGCGGCGGCGAGGCTCAGCGACACGAAATTACGCATGGTTTCTCCTTTCGCGAAAATACAGCGCGCGGGACCGGCGCCCGGATCAGGCCGGCATCAGCGACGTCGCCGCCTCGCGCCGTTTCGCCATGAAATGCCGCCGGCACATCGCGACATAGCGGTCGTTGCCGCCGATCTCGGTCTGCGCGCCCTCGACCACCGCGCGGCCCGCCTCATCGACGCGCAGGTTCATCGTCGCCTTGCGCCCGCATTCGCACACCGCCTTCAGTTCGACGAGCGCGTCGGCGATGCCGAGCAGCGCCGCCGATCCGGGGAAAAGCTCGGCCGAAAAATCGGTACGCAAGCCATAGCAGAGCACCGGAACATCGACTTCGTCGGCGAGCCGGGCGAGCCCGAGCACCTGCTCCCGCGACAGGAATTGCGCCTCATCCACGAGCACACAAGCGAGCGGGCGCTGCCTGTTCTCATCGCTCGCCGATGCGAACAGGTCGCTGTCGGGGTCGAATTTATGGGCCTCGGCCATCAGCCCGATACGGCTCGTCACCTGCCCGACACCATAACGATCGTCGAGCGCGGCGGTCCACAGCATCGTTTCCATGCCGCGCTCGCGATAGTTGAAATCCGCCTGCAACAGCGTCGTCGATTTGCCGGCGTTCATGCTGGCATAATAGAAATAGAGCTTCGCCATGCGCCGATGCTTAGGATCAATACGGACGTGGTTCCACCCCGTTCAATCGCGAAGCCGCAGCCGCCAGCTTTCGCTCACTTCGGGTTTGCCGAAATCGTCATGCGTTTCCACCGACTCGACCTCGAATCCCTGCGCCGCATAGATTTTACGGGCGCTGGTCAAAACGGCATGCGTCCACAGCACAATCTCGCGATACCCTGCGGCGCGGGCGAATTCGACGCAGCGCGTGACAAGGTCGCCGCCGATCCCGAGCCCCCGCGCCTCAGGCTCGACATAGAGCAGTCGCAGCCGCGCCACGTGCTCGCCCTCGGCGACCAGAAAGACCGAACCGAGCATCCGTCCCGCCCGCTCGGCGATCCAGCATTGCTCGCGTCCCGGCCGGAAATTGCGGATGAAGCTGGCGGCGATCTCGCCGATCAGAGCCTCCATGGGCGGCCCCCAGCCATAGGCCTGATCATACAGGATCGCTTGTCGCGCGGTGACCATGCCCATGTCGCCGACCCCCCAAGTCCGGATATTATATGCCTGCCCTTTAGCGTTACCCAGTCGGTCGGCGATCCAATCGACGGCGGCACTCAGCCCCGCGACCTCCTGTTCCGATAGCCCCTCGAGGAGCCGCGCGGTCTCTTCAAAGGTGCGGGCATCGAGCGCCGCAAAGGCCGCCCTGCCCGCGTCCGTCAAGGCGATGGGCCGCTCGCGTCCGTCGGTGCCGCGCCCACGCGCGATCCATCCACTCCGCGTGAACTTGCCCACAATACGGCTCAGATAGCCCGGATCGACCCCCAGATCTTCCTGAATCCGTTTGGCAAGAACGGGTTCGCCGACCGCGATCTCATAGAATATGCGCGCTTCGATCAGCGACAGCTCGCTACCCATATAATGCGGATCGAGCGCGCCCATCCGGCGGGTATAGAATCGGTTGAAACGTCGCAAGGCGGCGACGGCGGGCGCGATCGCCGGGTTGGGACAAGAAGTTGTTGATTGCATCATGCCCGCTTCGTCGAGCAAATAGTTGCCAATGTCAACTATTATCCACACGAGCCGGCCGCCGCTTGACACGATCCCGCCCCCTGTCATGCTGCGCGGCAAAAGAAGCAGCATAAACAGTGGGGAGAGCTGCGATGCGCCTGATGCCGGTAACCGACGCAATGTTCCTGTGGGGGGAGAGCCGCGAAATGCCGATGCACATCGGCGGCATCAATCTTTACACGCTGCCCGACGGGGTCGACGAGACCGAATGGCTGAACGAACAACTCGCGCTGCTCCGCCAGTCGGAGGGCCTCAGGCGGCCGTTCAGCGAGGTGCTGAAGCTGACCCCGCTCGGCCAATATGGTCCGATCCGCCTTGAACCCGACCGCGACATCGACATGCATTACCATGTCCGCGCCGCGGCGCTGCCGAAGCCGGGGCGCTATCGCGAGATGTTCGAGCTCGCCTCGCGGCTCCATTCGGGGCTTCTGGACCGCACCCGGCCCTTGTGGGAGATCACGCTGATCTCCGGCCTGCCCAACCGCCAGATCGCGACCTTCAAAAAGGTCCACCACGCGCTGATGGACGGCGCGGCGAGCATCCATTTCTATAATTCGATGCTGTCGGCCGATCCCAAGGAACGCCGCGCCGCGTCGCCGCTCTCGGTCGAGGCCTATGAAGCGTACAAGCGTCTCTTCCCACCCGCCAAAAAGCCTGCGCGCCCGAACCTGACCGACATCAAGGCGATCGGCGACTTCCTGAAGGAGCAATGGGGCAACAGCGTCGGGGTGACCAAGGCGATGAACCAATATCTCGCCGCGATGTTCAGCATCGGCGGCGACGGGCTGGTCACCCCCTTTGCGGGCGTGCCGCGTACCAGTTTCAACCGCAACATCACCGGCGCCCGCCGCTTCGTCGCGCAAAGCTGGTCGCTGGAACGCGTGCGCGCGGTGGGCAAGGCCTATGACGGAACGATCAACGACGCGGTGCTCGGCATGTGCGCGGGCGCGATGCGCAAATATCTGCAATCGCTGAACGAACTCCCCGACAAGCCGCTCAAAGCCATGGCGCCCGTGTCGATCCGCCCGAAGGACGATATCGATTCGAGCAATTCGGTCGCCTCGGTCACCGCGAACCTCGCGACGCACATCGACGATCCGGCGACGCGCATGGCGATGATCCAGGAGTCTATGAATTCGGCAAAGGCGCAGCTGCGCGCGATGACCGCGGCGCAGATCCAGCTCTATACCGCGATCACCAGCTTCCCGATGATGCTCACCGCGCTGACGCGCACCGCCGACAGATTCCCGGCCTATTCGGTGACGATCTCGAACGTTCCCGGCCCGCGCGAGCAGATGTACTGGAACGGCGCGCGGCTTGACGGCATGTATCCCGCGAGCATCCCGGTCGACGGCATGGCGATGAACATCACGCAGGTCTCGAACTTCAAGAATATCGACTTCGGCATCACCGCGTGCCGCCGCAGCGTGCCGCATGCACAGCGGATGATCGACTATCTGGAGGAAGCGCTGGTCGAACTGGAAGCGGCGGCGGGGATCAAATCATCCAAGTCCAAAATCTGACCCATTCACATCGAGCGAAGTCGAGATGCGTCGCAGCCTAGCGCAGTGCCAGCCTGCCTCGACTTCGCTCGACACAAACGGACATCAGGCGTTGTCCTCGCTGTCCGGCGCCGCGAGATCCCGCGCCACCTTCGGATCGCGCAGCAATTGGTCGATATGGCTCGCCTCATCGAAGCTTTCGTCGGCGAGGAATTTGAGCTTTGCGGCATATTTCATGCGGATGCGGTGCGCGACCTCGCGCTGCAGATAGGCGGTGTTGGTGCGGAGAGCCTTCAGCACCGCCTCCTCATCCTTGCCGAGCAGGGGCTTCACGAACACGGTCGCGTGGCGGAGGTCGGGCGACATGCGCACTTCGGTTACGCTGACCGGGTGCGTGGCCAGCACATCGTCGTGCACGTCGCCGCGCGCGAGGATCTCGCTCAGCACATGGCGCACCTGTTCGCCCACGCGCAGGACGCGGACGGAGGGGCCTTCGGATTGTTCCTTGTGGCGCATCGGTCAATTCCTCCTGCACCCCCGCGCCGGCGGGGGTGCAGGGATGGCATAGTTATAGCGTACGTTCGCGCAGCTCGACCTCGAAGACTTCGAGATGGTCGCCCGGCTTGATGTCGTTCGTATCGGCGAGCACGACACCGCACTCCAGGCCGGCGCGCACTTCGGCGACGTCGTCCTTGAAGCGGCGAAGCGACGCGATGGTCGTCGCCGAGACGATGACGTCGTCGCGCGTGAGGCGCGCGTGGAGCCCCTTGCGGATCGAACCTTCAAGCACGAGCAGACCGGCAGCCTTGTCGCGCTTGCCGGCCGGGAAGACATCCTTGACCTCGGCGCGGCCGACGACATTTTCGATGCGTTCCGGACCCAGCTCGCCCGCCATCTCCTTCGCCACGTCGGCGGTCAGGTGATAGATGACGTCATAATACATGAAGCGCACTTTTTCGCGGTTCGCGATCTCGCGCGCCTTGGCGTTCGGACGGACGTTGAAGCCGATGATCGGCGCGCCGGTGGCAGCCGCCAGCGTCACGTCGCTCTCGGTGATCGCGCCGGCGCCCGACTGGAGCACGCGGACGCGGATTTCGTCGGTCGACAGGCGGTTGAGCGCGTTGACGATCGCTTCGACGCTGCCCTGCACGTCGCCCTTGATGACCACCGGATATTCAATCACCTTGGCCTTGTCGGCGAGCGCCGAGAACATGCCCTCGAGGCTGACCGGCGCCTGCGCCGTCCGCTTCTTGAGCGCCTGTTCCTGGCGATAGGCGGCGACTTCGCGCGCGCGCGCCTCATTCTCGACGACCGTGAGCGTATCCCCCGCCATCGGCACGCCGCCGAGGCCGAGGACCTCGACCGGCATCGACGGTCCGGCGGCCTTGATCTGCTTGCCGTGATCGTCGACGAGCGCCCGGACGCGGCCGCTTTCGGCGCCGCAGACGAAGATGTCGCCCACGTTGAGCGTGCCGCGGCGCACGAGGATCGTCGCGACCGGGCCGCGGCCCTTGTCGAGCTTCGCCTCGATCACCGTGCCTTCGGCGTTGCGATCGGGGTTGGCCTTCAGCTCCATGATCTCGGCCTGCAACGCGATCGCATCGAGCAGCTTGTCGAGACCGGTCTTCTTCAGCGCCGACACTTCGACATTCTGGACGTCGCCGCCCATTTCCTCGACCACCAGCTCGTGTTCGAGCAGGCGTTCGCGGACGCGCTGCGGGTTGGCGCCTTCCTTGTCGATCTTGTTGATCGCGACGATGATCGGCACGCCCGCCGCCTTCGCATGGCTGATCGCCTCGATCGACTGCGGCTTGAGGCCGTCGTCGGCCGCCACCACCAGGATCACGATGTCGGTCACGTTGGCACCGCGCTGGCGCATCTCGGTAAAGGCTTCGTGGCCCGGCGTATCGAGGAAGGTGATAAGGCTGCCGTCCTTCGCCTTCACCTGATAGGCGCCGATATGCTGGGTGATGCCGCCGGCTTCGCCCGCGACGACATTGGCGCCGCGCAACGCGTCGAGCAGGCTCGTCTTGCCGTGATCGACATGGCCCATGATCGTGACTACCGGCGCGCGCGGCTTGAGCTGCGCGGCGTCGTCGACATCCTCGTCGTGGCGGATGTCGATATCGGCTTCGCTGACGCGCTTGATCTCGTGCCCGAATTCGGTGACGAGCAGCTCGGCGGTATCCTGGTCGATCGTCTGGTTGACGGTCACCGGCATACCCATCTTGAACAGCGCCTTGACCAGGTCGGCGCCCTTTTCGGCCATGCGGTTCGCCAGTTCCTGCACCGTGATGCTGTCGGGCACGACGACTTCGCGGACCTGCTTTTCGCGCGGCCCCGACGAGGTCATGTGCGAACGCTTTTCCTTTTCGCGCGCGCGCTTCAAGGCGGCCAGGCTGCGCGCCCGCGCGCCCTCATCCTCGTTAAGTGCACGCGTGACGGTCAGCTTGCCCGACTGGCGGCGATTGTCGGTGCCGCGGGCGGCCTTGGGCTCGGGGCGCTTCGGTTCGGGACGTTTCGGCGCCTCGACCGGGGTAAAGCGGCGCGGAGCCGGAGCCGCGCTCGCGGCCGGACGCGGCGCAGCAGGCGCCGCCTCGTCGCGCGCTTCGGCCGCCGGCGCTTCGGCGGCGGGTTCGGCGGCGGTAGGCGCGGCGGGAGCCGGCTCGGCCTCCTTGGCGGCGGCCTGTTCCTGACGCGCTTCGGCGCGGGCCTTTTCTTCTTCGGCGGCGCGGGCGCGCGCGGCTTCGTCGCGACGGCGATTTTCCTCGAGCGCCGCCATACGCGCCTCTTCGGCCTCGCGGAGCAGCTGCGCCTGACGTTCCTGACGCGTCATCAGGCTGTCATTCTCGCTCGCCCTCGGCGCGGCCGGCTTCGGAGCGGGCGCAGGGGTGGGGGCAGGCGCCGGCGCCGGAGCGGCCTCGACGTCTTCGGCCTCGGGTGCCGGCGCGGCTTCGCCCGGACGGCCGATCACGCGGCGACGCTTCACCTCGACCACCACCGTGTTGCGACGGCCATGGCTGAATTGCTGCTGCACCTGTCCGGCCTCGACCGTCCGCTTCAGCCCCAGGGGCTTGCGGGTAAGGGTCGGCTTGTCCTGTTCGTCACTCATCGAAAAACATCATTCCTTCAAAACGCGTCCGAAGCGGCGGTGCCAGCTGGCGCCGTCCCTGTTTTTTCCTCGCCGGCGGGCGGCGGGGCGTGCGGATCGGAATCGCGGTTGGCCGCGTCCCTACTCCATCCTGTGAAAAACTGCCAGCGGCTCAAATGCGCCAGCACCCTGTCCGCAGCGCGGGCGTCGGTAATCGCCAGATGCACCGCATTCTCGCGGCCCAATGCCATAGATAGGGTGCCGCGGTCCACCGGCAAGACCATCCCCTCGCGTCCCGACCCTTCGGCATCGTCGCCGACGCGCCACGCCTGCGCCAGTTTCTTGCGGCCGTCTTCGCCCGCGTCGCTGGCGTGGAGAAGCAGGCGAACCTGCCCCTTGCGCGCCGCCGTTTCGATCTTTTCATTGCCGCTGATCAGCGTGCCCGAGCGCGATTCCAGGCCGAGCCGGTCGAGCGTCGCGCGCTTGAGCTGCGCCTCGATACGCGCTCCGAGATCGTCGGGGATCGCGATATGGCTTTCGTGCAGCGCGCGCGCGAGCCCGCCTTTCAGCTTGCCCTTGGTTTGCGCAGCCTCAAGCTCGGCGCGCGACACGCCGATCCACGCGCCGCGGCCCGGCGCCTTGCCTAGCACATCGGGGGCGATGCTGCCGTCGGGGCCGAGCGCAAGGCGCACGAGCCGCTCCGCCGGCAAAACATCGCCGGTGACTACGCAGCGCCGCTCGGGCACATGCTGGCCGCGCCCCTTTGCGCGGTCGGTTTCGGTCAGCTGATCATTGCGCGGGGTCCGCATCGGCGGCCTCCCCGGTTTGCGGCTCCGCCGCGGGCCCAGCTTCGGCAGGGGCAGCCGCTTCGGGCTCATCGTCGAACCAGTGCGCACGCGCCGCCATGATGATCTCGTTACCCTGCTCTTCGCTCAGGCCATATTCGCCCAGAACGCCGCCCTTGTCCTCGGCGCGCTCGCTGCGCGCCGGACCGCGGCGGTTGTCCTGGCGCTTCTTGGCGATGAGTTCGTCGGTCGCAAGGTCGGCGAGGTCGTCGAGCGTCTTGATCCCTGCCTTGCCGAGCACGACGAGCATCGCTTCGGTGAGGTGCGGGATATCGGCCAGCGCATCCTCGACGCCCAGTTCGCGGCGTTCCTGACGCGACGCTTCCTCGCGGCGTTCGAGTCCTTCGGAGGCGCGGCTTTGCAGTTCCTGCGCCAGCTCCTCGTCGAACCCTTCGATGCTCGCGAGCTCGTCGATGCCGACATAGGCGACTTCCTCGAGTTCGCCGAAGCCTTCGGCAACGAGCAGCTGCGCGAGCGTTTCGTCGACGTCGAGTTCTTCCTGGAACATCGTCGAGCGCTCGACGAATTCGCGCTGGCGCTTCTCGCTCGCGTCGGCCTCGGTCATGATGTCGATCTGGCTGCCGGTCAGCTGGCTCGCGAGACGGACATTCTGGCCGCGGCGACCAATGGCAAGGCTCAACTGGTCGTCGGGAACGACGACTTCGATGCGGCTGTCATCCTCGTCGATAACCACGCGCTGCACCGTCGCGGGCTGGAGCGCGTTGACGACGAAGGTCGCCGTATCTTCCGACCAGGGGATGATGTCGATCTTTTCACCCTGCATTTCCTGGACGACTGCCTGAACGCGGCTGCCCTTCATGCCGACGCACGCGCCGACGGGGTCGATGCTGCCGTCATAGCTGATCACGCCGATCTTGGCGCGGCTGCCCGGATCGCGGGCGGCGGCCTTGATCTCGATGATGCCATCGTAGATTTCGGGCACTTCCTGCGCGAACAGCTTTTTCATGAAGTCGGGGTGCGCGCGGCTGAGAAAAATCTGCGGGCCGCGCGTTTCGCTGCGCACCGACAGGATCAGCGCGCGGACGCGGTCGCCGACACGCATCAGTTCGCGCGGAATCTGCTGGTCGCGGCGGATGACGCCCTCGGCGCGGCCGAGGTTGACGACGATATGGCCGAATTCGACCGATTTCACGACGCCGGTGATGATCTCGCCCGCGCGGTCCTTGAATTCGGCGTACTGGCGCTCGCGATCGGCCTCGCGGACCTTTTGGAAGATCACCTGCTTCGCCGACTGCGCGTCGATGCGGCCCAGATCGACCGCGGGCAGCGGATCGACGATGAAGTCGCCGATTTTCGCGTCCTTCTGCAATTTCTGGCCCGCGGCCAGATCGACCTGCTTGAAATAATCCTCGACCTGCTCGACCACCTCGACGACGCGCCACAAGCGAAGGTCGCCGGTCTGCGCGTCGAGCTTGGCCCGAATGTCGTTCTCGGCACCATAACGCGCGCGCGCGGCGCGCTGGATCGCTTCCTCGATGGCCTCGATGACGATGGCCTTGTCGATCATCTTCTCGCTGGCGACGCTGTTGGCAATCGCGAGCAGCTCGGCCTTGTTGGCGGAAATGGCAGTGGCCATCAGTCCTGTCCTTCTTCTTCCATTTCGTCGGCACCCTCGACCGAGAGCGGGACGGTTGCGGCAATCAATTTGTCGGTGAGAACCAGCTTTGCAGTATCGATCGCGTCGAACGGCAGCCTGTGTTCCACCCCTTCCTTATCCGAAATCATCACGACATCGCCGTCGATACCGACGAGCATGCCGTTGAAGCGCTGGCGCCCGTCCAGCTTTTCCTTGAGCGCCACTTTCGCCTCATGCCCCGCCCAGTCGGCGAAGTCGGCGCGGCGCGTCAGCGGCCGGTCGATGCCGGGCGACGACACCTCGAGCCGGTAGGCGATCTCGATCGGGTCCTTACCCGCCTCTTCGAGTGCGTCGAGCTTCTCCGAAATACGGCGCGACAGGTCGGCGCAATCTTCGATCGTCAGCTGACGCGTGTCGGGGCGTTCGGCCATTACCTGCAAGGTCGGATCGCTCTCGCCGCCGAAAAAGGCGACGCGCACGAGCGCAAGGCCCATCGCTTCGGCTTCGGGTGCGATGATCGCGTTGAGGGAGTCGAAATCGACCAAGCTATCTTCCCAATCCGGATGACCGGAAAGCATGTGGGTATAGCCGCCGCGGCCCGCGGCCCCGACGTCCCAACTGGCTAACCATGTCAAGAAGTAGGGCCGCATATAGGCGCGTGGCGGCGAGTCGGCAAGGGGGAATGGCATCGGCGGCGGATCGCCAGATCTGCCGTGCAACATTTTGTTGGCGTTTCCGCGTATAAGGCGGGCTGGCCCGTCCTGCGCGAATCGCGCGGGGAGCACCCATGGAAATGTAACGAACGCATGAAGCCCGAACTGACCCTGACCGCCCGATCGACGTGGCGCGACCCGATACCGGAAAAGCCGGTGGGGCCGGGGCGCGCCTTCTGGGCGGCGATTATCGCGGTGGTCGCGGTCGCCTGTCTCGCCTTCCTGCTGTCGAGCGGACAGCTTCGCGCGCCGGCGGTCTTTGGGCCTTACAGCGTGTCGGTCCCGCTCGATTTCAAGGCTTATGACCCCGAACGCTGGGCGATCATGAATGCCGAGGATTATGAGACGGCGCTGAAGATCGATCCGACGCTGCCCGATCCGGCCAGCGTGGGCTATGGCGACGCGACCGCGATGCCCCCGGCCGATCCCGCGCTTCTGCGCGAGGAGGCCTTTGTGGGCCCGCCCGCAAAACCCTATATTTTCCGCGGACTGACCGCGCTCGACCGCGAGCGCGCGCATTATTGCCTGACCGCCGCCATCTATTATGAAGCCGCGTCGGAAACCGACGACGGGATGCGCGGCGTCGCACAGACGGTCGTCAACCGCGTCCGCCACCCAAGCTTTCCGAACACAATATGCGGCGTCGTTTTCCAGGGATCGCAGCGCGCCGGCGTGTGCCAGTTCACCTTCAGCTGCGACGGTGCGATGGCGCGCGCGCCCGAACGGCGGAACTGGCTGCGCGCGAGCCGCGTCGCCTCGGCCGCGCTTGGCGGATTCGTCTTTCCAAAGGTCGGGCTTGCCACCCATTATCACACGCAGGCAATCTGGCCGCGCTGGGGCAAGAGCCTGGTGATGACCAACATTGTCGGCGCGCATATCTTTCACCGCTGGCGCGGGCGCTGGGGGATGCCCGACGCGTTTCGCGCGCCCTATCCGGGCCGCGAGCCGGTACCCGGCCCCTATCTGCCGATCGCGCAGCAGCTTGCGATCCTGAAGGGTCAGGGGCTTCCGCCCGGCGCGGGCCCGGTTGCCGCTCTCACCGGCCCCGCCGCGCCGCTGCCCGACGCCGGCCCGGCACCGCTGCCCGGGGCGATGGCGCCCGCCGCACCACCCGCGCCCACCCCGCCGCCGGCCGCCGCGCCGACCTACACCGACCCGCGGCTCAACCAGTCGGGCCAGATCCGTGAAGAATTCAGCAAGAGCGGAGAGTGGAAAGGCTGAGCCTTTCGGCCTAGGCTTCCGATATCTTCACGGGAGGCCATCATGGGACATGTCAAAGGCATCGGGGGACTGTTTTTCCGGGCGCACGACCCCGCGGCGCTCGCCGCATGGTATCGCGACCGGCTGGGCGTTGGCGGCGGGTGCAGCGCGGACGACAGCGTGCCGCCGAACCAGTGGGTCTGGAACGTCTCAGCGGGCCCGCTGGTCTTTTCGCCCTTCAAGGCCGACACCGACTATTTCGCTGCCGACCGCCAGTTCATGATCAACCTGCGCGTCGATGATCTCGACGCCGTGCTGGCCCCGTTTCGCGAGGCCGGCGATGAAATCATCACCAAGGCCGACTGGGATGATCCGGCGATCGGCCGCTTCGCGCGCGTGCACGACCCCGAAGGCAATCCGATCGAGCTTTGGGAACTGCCGAAAGGCTAACCGCGCAGCCAGTTGGAACGGCCGGTTTCGACCGGTTGCGGACGTAAGATCCTCCCTCTGGCGAAGCCATGGGGAGGTGGCAGCGCGAAGCGCTGACGGAGGGGCTTAACGCCCCTGGCTGCGCCAGCGCTTGACGACACGCTCCACGATTTCGACCTCGCCGCCGGTTTCGCGCCACAGCTTCGAAAAGAGAGGATCGCTCGACGCCGGCCGCTTTTCCTCTTCCAGCGTGTCGAGATAGACGCGGATCGGGATCGACACGCCCTCGCCGCAGACGATGCACTCGCGGTTGCGCAGCGCCGGGATCGAATCGATGAACCCGCGCGCGCCTTCGGGCATAGCCGCCTTCACGAAATGCTGGTCGCGCTCGTTGTTGAGGCGCATCGAGATGATCGTGCCGCACTGCGACAGCACGCCTTCGGCAAGATCCGACGGGCGCTGGGTGATGAGCCCCAGCGAAACGCCATATTTACGGCCTTCCTTGGCGATCCGCTCCAGGATCTTGCGCACCGCCTGTCCCCCCCCGACGTCCTTCGACGGGATGTAGCGATGCGCTTCTTCGCAGACGAGCAGGATCGGACGCTGCGGTTCGCCGCGCGACCAGATCGCATAGTCGAAGGTCAGGCGCGACAGCACCGCGACGACAACTCCCGTGATATCCGACGGGACGCCCGACACGTCGATGATGGAGATGGGCCGGCCGTCCGACGGCAGGCGGAAAATCTTTCCGAGGAAATTCGCCATGGTGTCGGCAACGAGCATGCCCGAGAACATGAAATTATAGCGCGGGTCGGCGCGCATTTCCTCGATCTTGCCCTTGATGCGCATGAACGGCGCCGAAGAGGTGGCCTTGTCGAGCTTGCCCATCTCGTTCTGCAGGATGTTGAGCAGGTCGGAGAGCAGATAGGGGATCGGCGAATCGACCGTGATCTTGCTCATGCCTTCGGCGAGCCGGTTCTTGGTACGCGCCTGCAGCAGGCAACGTGCGAGCACGTCGCAGTCGGCCTGTCGATCGCGGCCCTCCGCCGTGATGAAGACCTCGCAATGTTCCTCGAAATTCATCAGCCAATAGGGCATCGCCAGATTGTCGACGTCGAACAGCGCGCCGGTGCCCTTGAAAGCGGCCGAATATTCGCCGTGCGGGTCGATCATCACGATATGGCCCTGCGGCGCCATTTCGCAGATCTTGTGGAGGATCAGCGCGGCGCTGGTCGATTTACCCGTACCCGTCGAACCGAGCAGCGCAAAATGTTTGCCGAGCATCGCATCGACATAGAGCGAACCGCGGATGTCCTTGGTCGGATAGACGGTGCCGATTTCGACATGCGCGCGCTCGTCGGCGGCGTATATCTGTTTGAGATCGGCGCTGGTGGCGGCGAAAACCTGGCTACCCGGAATCGGATAGCGCGTCACGCCGCGCCGGAAATTATGGATACGCCCGGTGATCTTTTCCTCTTCGCCTTCGCCGAGGAAATCGATTGTCGCGACGATCAGGCCTTCGCCGCGTTCGTGGAGTTGCTGGTCGCGGATACTCGCGATCAGCCAGACATTGCCGACCCGTATCTTGACCTGCGCGCCGACCTGTCCCGCCATCGCCACGGCGGCATCGCTGGACGACGACAATTTGCCGATCGTCTCGGCATCGAGCAGGATACGCGACGCCGAACCCGAAATATCGATCACTTCGCCGATCATCAGGTCGTCGCGATGATGCACGGTGGCGGGCGCGACCGGCGCGACCGGCGCGGCGATGCCCCCACCCGCGAGCCGAACATGCTGTACCGCTGTCGAATCCCCGGCGCTCAATCCGCCGCCCTGCATATCCATCAATTTGCCCCGCCTATCATGGTCCCCGGGCCCGGTATCGCAGCTGAGGGTAAATATTGGCTGAAGGCGGTCAGCGGCGGCGGAATATGGCCGATGCGCCATAACCGAGCACGAGCGACAGAAGCACCGCGCTCAGCCCATAGAGAAAGCCGTGGCGCTCCGCCGCTAGCGCGACGAAACGTTCGAAACCGGCCTTGCGGATCTGGACATCGCGCGAGGCGACTGCAAGCACGCGGCCCCGGCTGATCAGATAGGTTTCCGCGCGATAGGTGCCGACGGGAACGCGCGCCGGAACGGGAATGCGGGCACGATAAAGGACGCCTTCGGTGATCTCGACCGCCGCGGGATTTTCGTAGAACAGCCCGATCCGGCGATAGAGGTCGGCGAGTCCCGCCTCGAACCGTTCGAGTTTCTTCGCTTCGGAAAATCCGCTGGGCGACATCGACAGGTTGGCGAGCCCGAGTTCAAAGATGGCGGCAGTGCGTTCGTCGACGATCTTGTCGATGGGACGCGACGAACCGATCGCGTAAAATCCGGGCGAGGTGCGCAGGCGCAGGCTGTTCGCATTGACCCATATTCCCGCGACGCGACGCTTTTCGCGCAGGATGATCGGCCGCACCGGCCCCTTCAGCACGACGACGATATCGGCGCGGTCGTTGGGAAGCCGCTGGCCGGGATAGAGGATCGCGCCGAACAGCAGCAGTTCCTCGCCCGTAAAGCTGTACTGGATATCGATCGCGCGGCTCGACACGTCGGGGACCAGCCGCGGATCGGCGGCGTGCACGGCGGTCGCCGGGAGCAGCGCCAGCGCGAGCCCGACGATCAAGGCGCGCGCAATAATCATTGGACCGTGTAGATTTCATCGGGACGGATGAACAGATCGACCGCCATGCGCAGCGCGACAAGCAACACGATCGCGGCGAGCGCCATGCGTAGATATTCGGGCTTCACCTTTTGCGCGAAGCGGGCGCCGAATTGCGCGCCGGTGACGCTGCCGAGCAGCAGCAGCCCCGCAAGCACGATATCGACCGCGCCCGTCGTCATCGCGTGAACCATCGTCGTCGCGATGGTCACGAACAGAATCTGGAACAGCGAGGTGCCCACGACCACCTGCGTCCCCATGCCCAGCAGATAGAGCATCGCGGGAACCATGATGAAGCCGCCGCCGACACCCAGCAGCATCGTCAGAACACCGACCGCCATGCCCAGCAAGAGCGGCGCGAGCGGCGAGATATAAAGCCCCGACCGATAGAAGCGCCAGCGCATCGGCAGGTTGGCGACCATCGGATGATGGCGCCGTTTGCGGGCCGGCGCGGGGAGGCCCGCGCGGGCCGCGCGCAACGCCGTCCATGCCTCGCGCGCCATCAGCCCGCCGACGGACCCGAGCAACGCGACATACAGGATGTTGATCACGGTATCGATCTGCCCCCAGGCGGCGAGCAGTTCGAACAAGGCGGCGCCAAGCAGCGAGCCGAGCAGCCCCCCGGCGACGAGCACCCAGCCCATGCGCAGGTCGACCCCGCCGCGCTCGAGATGCGCGAGCGCGCCCGACACGCTGGCGCCCGTCACCTGCGTCGCGGCCGATGCCGCCGCGACCGTGGGCGGAATGCCGTAAAAGATCAGCAGCGGCGTGGTCAGGAAACCGCCGCCGACACCGAACATGCCCGACAGGAATCCGACGCCGCCGCCAAGCAGCACGATGACCAGCGCGTTGACCGACAAATTGGCGACGGGGAGGTAAAGATCCATGGGCTCCGGACGACCTAGGCGGCGCCGAGCGGCACCGATTCCAGGACCCTAGACGATTTTGTCGAAGCGGGGAATCGTTGCTGCGGCTATTTTCTTCGCGGGTCAGAAGTCGGTGGCGAGCGTCAGGGCCAGCCCGCTTTCGGGACGCGCGTCGCCCGCGACGCGCTGCCGCCAGTCGAGCGCCACCCGGCTCCCTTCGCCGATATCGGGAAGGCGAAGCGTCAGTCGCGGGCCCACATCGACGCGCGCGGCGCCGGGCTGTGCGGCACCCGCCGCCAGCGCGCCGAGGCGCAACGGCGCATCGTCATCGGGGCCGAGGCGGCGGTCGACCACGACCGCACCGTCGACGAAACCGTCGCGCCGCCGCGCGCCGACGACGCCCGCCTGCCCATAGGCATCGAGCCGGAAGCCGCCGGGCAGCGAAACGTCGCCCACGCCGCCGCTGACCATCACGGCGAACGCGCTCCGCCCTTCTTGCCCGGCCGCGATCCTGCGTTCGACAGCCAGGTCGACCGGAAACCGCGGCAATGGCGCAAAGGCAAGCCCAAGCGCAACCTCACGCTGTTCGGTCCGGCGTATCGCCATCGTCGCCCGGCCATAGGCCCGCACACGGCCGGTATCGCCAAAGCCATAGGCCAGCCGCAGTCCGGCCTGACTGCCCCCAAGCTGGCTGGCCGCCGCAATGCCTTCGGGCGACGGCTGGTCGCCGCCATGCACATAGGCCCACCCGCCAAGCGACCATCCGGCGAGTTGACGGCGAATCCAGAATGGCTTGCCCTGCCCCGGTTCGGCGTGCGCGGCGACCGGCGCGTGTTGCCACATGGGTTCGCCGGTCGCGACGGCCGATCGTCCTGCGCGCGCCGAAATCGCGGGCAATAAGCGCGCCATCAGCGCAAGGCGAAGACTGTGCCGGTCCGCACCGAAACCTCCGCCCGTCGGCCCGGACGGGCGCGCTTCCATTCCCGCCTCGCCCAAAGCGAATCCCGTATCCGCTCGCAGCAGCGCCATCATGCCCATGGGACGTTTGCCTTGCGGCGCAGGCACCGCGGGAGGCGCAACCCCGGCGCCCTTCGTCCGCCCGGCGATCGGCGAGACGCCGCTCGCCGCGAAGGGAGGGGGCATCGACCAGGGGTTCGTCACCGCAGCGGGCGGCGGCGGCACCGCCGGGTTCCAGGCCATCAGGACACGCAAGGAAATCCAGCCGCCCAAACACAGGATCAGGAACCGCAGCGCCCCCGCTTCGCGCCGCATCGCGGACCGGCGCACCATCATCGCCTCGACACCGGCAGCGCGGCAGGCTGCGCGGCGATGTCGCTTTCCATGTGATCGGTCTTGTCCCACACGACCTCGCCCGACCGCAGGATGCGCCAATAGATCGCCACCGCGCGCCTCGCCGCGAGCATCGCGATGATATTTGCGACAAAGGCGCGCGGCAGCGCCAGGCAACCCTGCCTCCAGCCGTACCAGCGCGCGGTAAAATGGCTGCGCATGCCGAGCCGCCAAAGCAGCAGCACCGCATTGAGCGCGAGGAGAAGGCGCAGGCCATCGCCGACCACGACCGGCTCCCACCCCAGCAGCATCCGGCCGGCCCAGCCGATCGCCATGACGATCGATCCCGCATAGGCCGCCAGCAGGATCAGCGCGGCAAGCGGCGCACGCCGGTCGCGCCAGAGCATCCAGCGCGCAAGCCAGCCCTGTCCCGCGGACCGCCCGGAATCGCCGTTCCGCGATCCGGGCCAGCCCAGATGGTCCCAGCCCGCAAGCGCGATTCCCGCGATCCAGCGCGCCTTCTGCCGCACCGCGGCGTCGATGCTGTCGGGGAAAAGACCCCGCGATACAATGGGAGTGCCGGTCGGGCCGATGGCCTGCAGGAATTGCGAGCCAAGGCCATAGGTCCCAAGGAGCATCCCGATCTCATAATCTTCGGTCAGGCTGTCGCGGCGAAACGGATCGCCCCCACGTTCGATCGCGAGCAACGCCAGCGTATTGCGCGCGAGCGCGCAGCCCACGCCGGCCGACGGCAGCGGCATTCGCAGGCGCGACCGCACGACCAGTTCCTTGCCATGCGCTTCGGCAAATTCGTCGCCATAATGACCGCCGACCCAATGCGCCCCGCGCACGAGCCAGGGGACCACCGGAATTTGCACCATCGCATTGTCGGCAAGGCCGATGCGATACAGCGCAAGTTCGTCGGGATGGACATGATCTTCGGCATCGTGGAGGACGACCGCGGCAAAGCGCATGTCGCCAGCGCGCTCATCGTTACAAAGGGCCGCCCACAGCCGGTTGAGATTGTCTCCCTTGGTCGTCGGGCCTTCTGCCTCGTGGATGACGAGGCGCAGCCGCGGGTCGCGCGCGATCAAGGGGGAAATGGCGAAAAGCGTCGCTGCGTCGTTAGGATAACATCCGACATAAAGGATGAAGTCCTCGTCCGCCCAAGTGGCGAGCGTCCGGCGCAGCATCGCCGGCAAGACACGCGCCTCGTCCCACGCGGGCACGAATATCGCGAGCGCGCCAGCGATCGGCGACGTAGCGGAACGATCGGCCGGGCGCGACCGGCCGATCGCCAGCCAACAAGCGTCGAACAGCAAATCGTCGAGTCCGATCAACAGGATGCCGACCGATGCAAACAGCATCAGTTCGTGGCCGGCCCCGTGGACCAGCCATTCCAGCCATGCAGTCGAAAGCTCCACCTGCCAGCCCGCCCCCCTCGCGGCCCAATGCCCCTTGGCAAAGGGGTAATCCGCAAGGCAAATTTGTAAAGCGCGGCGCTTGTCGATAGGAACCCGCCATCCTTCATCGTCACAAGGGAATTGGCCGATCGTGAACCGCAGTTTTCCGCCCCGTTCAGCGCTGCGCGACTTTCTCGAGAGCGAAAGTGCGGGAGGCATATTGCTGATTTTCGCAGCCATTTTGGCGATGATTGTCGCCAATTCGTCGCTTGGCGAAACCTATGAACATGCCATCCACGCAGTAACCGGTCCGGTGCTGACCGACAAGCTGGGCCCGATGACGGTCCATCTGTGGATCAACGACGGATTGATGGCGATATTTTTCCTGCTCGTCGGGCTGGAGATCAAGCGCGAGTTCGTCGACGGCCGACTCGCGAGCTGGGACCGGCGACGGCTGCCCTTCATCGCCGCGGCGGCGGGCATGGCGGTGCCGGCCGCGCTCTACATGCTCTTCGCGGGGAAAGAGCCGGGGCTCGCGCAGGGTTGGGCGATCCCGGCGGCGACCGACATCGCCTTTGCGATGGGGGTGCTCGCACTGCTCGGAAAGCGCGCGCCGACGTCGCTTAAGCTTTTCCTCGTCACGGTCGCAATCGTCGACGATATGGGTGCGGTCGCGATCATCGCGCTTTTCTACACCGCGGAGATCAACATGGTCGCCCTCGGTGCCGCCGCGGCGGTCCTTGCCCTCATGTTCGCGATGAACCGCGCAGGGGTGAAAAGCCTCATCCTCTACCTGCTGATGTTCCTCCTCCTCTGGTATGCGATGCTGCTGTCGGGCGTCCATGCGACGATCGCGGGCGTGCTCGCCGCGATGATGATCCCCTTCGAACACACGCCCGGCGCGCCCGACAGCGCGACCTCGCCGCTGCACCGGCTCGAACATGCGCTGCATCCGTGGGTCGCCTTTGCGATCGTGCCGCTGTTCGGTTTCGCCAATGCCGGAGTCGATGTCGGCGGATTGACCGCCGAACAGATTTTTGCGCCGCTGCCGCTCGGTATCGCGGCGGGGCTGTTCTTCGGCAAGCAGATCGGCATTTTCGGCAGCGTCTGGCTGTCGGTCAAACTTGGCATCGCGGGCAAGCTGCGCGGCGCGACCTGGCTCCAGATCTACGGCGTCGCCATGCTGTGCGGTATCGGCTTCACGATGAGTCTGTTTATCGGCGGGCTCGCCTTCCCCGGCGATCCGACGCTCGTCGAGGAAGCGAAGATCGGTATCTTGATGGGATCGCTGGCGGCGGCGCTGGCCGGCTTTGCGGTGCTGCGCTTTGCCCCTGCCCATTCGCAGCATGACGCGATCGAAGGCGCGTCCGATGCCGAAATCAATTCCGATGGCGACGTGCGCGACATCTGCGACAGCGAGACGCCCGCGGGCGAGCGGCCGGCCTGATGCGACGGCGCGTGCGGCTGACCGGGGCGATGCTGGGCGCGAGCCTGGCGCTGTCCGGCTGTTATGCGCTCGACCCCGAAATGAAGCGCACGGTCGCCGAACGCAAGGCGCGCGAGCGTGCGCCCGCGGCCGCTCCCGAAATCGCGCCGCCGGTATCGGCCCCCGAGGTTCCCGTCGTCGACGTGCGGCGTACCGACGGACAGTCCGGCTGGCCCGAACCGCGCCCCGCGGTCGATCCGGCGGCGGCAAGCCAGGCAGGACAGGCGATCGGCGAGGTCGCCGCCGCCTATGTCGCGTTGAGCCTTGAGGTCGGGACGCACGAAAAGGGCTATATCGACGCTTATTATGGCCCGAAACAGCTGTTCGAAACCGCGACGGCAAAACCGCGCGACAAGGACGCACTGTTGCTGGCCACGCGGCGGCTGGCCGAAAAGATCAGGGTGGCGATGCCCGGTCTCACCGATCCGATCGAACGCCGCCGCGCCGCCTTCCTGGCCGCGCAGTTGCGCGCGGCGGAAACGCGGCTGGAAATGATGCAGGGCGTGCGATTTTCGTTCGCCGATGAATCCGAACGGCTGTTCGGTGTCCGCCCCGAACTGAAACCGCTCACTGCCTATGACGCGCCGCTCGCGACCGTCGCGGCGATGCTTCCCGGCGACAAACCGCTCGCGGAACGGGTCGAAGCCTATCTCGATCGCTTCACCATCCCCGCCGACCGGCTGCAGAAGGTGTTCGACGCCGCCATCGCGCGATGCCGCGGCCGAACCGCGACCCATGTCGCAATGCCCGAGGGCGAAAGCTTCGACCTCCAGTTCGTCACCGGCAAAAGCTGGAGCGGCTATAATTATTACATGGGCGGCTATCACAGCATCATCCAGGTCAACACCGACCTGCCGATCCGCCTGTCGCGCGCGCTCGATCTTGGTTGCCACGAAGGCTATCCGGGCCACCACCTGCTGAACATGAAGATCGAGGAACAGCTGGTGCGCGGCCGCGGCTGGATCGAGTTCAGCGTCTATCCGCTCTACAGCCCGCAAAGCCTGATCGCCGAAGGCACGGCCAACTATGGCATCGATCTCGCCTTTCCCGACAAGACGCGGCCCGACACCGAACGCGACATCCTGATGCCGCTCGCCGAAATCGCGCCGCCCGCCGATGACCGCTACTGGCAGTTGCTCGACGCGATGAAGGCTTTGCAGGGCGCGCGGCTAACGATCGCGCAGCAGTATCTCGACGGGCAAATCGACCGGGCGGCGGCGGTCGCGCTCACCCGGAAATATCTGCTTGTGTCGGCGGCGCGCGCCGAACAGATGACGGCCTTTACAGACCGATATCGCAGCTATGTGATCAACTATGGTCTCGGCGAAGAGATTGTTCGCGATTTCATCGAACGCGGCGCACCGGACCGCGACGAAATCTGGCGCCGCATGGCGCTGATCCTCGGCGAGCCCACGCTGCCGGCGGACCTGCTGGCGCCATGACCGGCGGCGTACCGCTCCTGTGGCTCGGCCAGGCGGGCTCGCCCCGCCGCCCGCCGGCGGGGGTCGCCCCGCACGGATAGGAACCGGCGCATCGTTGCGCCGCCGATTATCCCTGCAACCAATTCACCAGGAGCAGATCATGCTCGACAAGACCGAAACCCATCGCCGTATCGAGACGCCCGAGATGAAGGATTATGGCGTCTACCTCGCGGTCGACCGCTTGCTCGACTGCCAGAAGCCGCTCGCCGATCTTTGCACTCCCGACGAATTGCAGTTCCAGATCGTCCACCAGGTCGAGGAACTGTGGATGAAGCTGATGGCTTTCACTCTCGTCGAAATCGACGGCCATATGGCTGCGGGCGAGACGATGCGCGTGCTGACGTTGTTCGACCGCGTGAACCGCATCATGCGGATGATGACCGACCAGCTCGCGCTGCTCGAAACGATGAGTCCCTTCGATTATCAGTCGATCCGGCTCCAGCTCGGCAACGGATCGGGGCAGGAAAGCCCGGGCTTCCAGCTGCTCCTGACACTGCCGCAGCCATTGTGGGCGCGGTACAAGGCCGCCTATCTCGACCCCGCGGGGCGCAGCGTCGCCGACGTTTACGACACCGGCTACAAGCATGACGAGGCTTATATGGTGGCCGAGGCGCTGATCGAGTTCGACGAACTGTTCCAGATCTTCCGCGCGCATCACATCTACCTGATCCACCGGTCGATCGGGATGGGGTCGAAATCGCTGAAGGGCCGCCCGGTCGAACTGCTCAACGCGGGCGCGCGGCACCGATTCTTCCCCGAGCTGTGGGACATTCGCGCCGACATGACCGACCGCTGGGGCGCCGAATATGGCGTCAAGCGCGACAGCATTAGCAATCCCTCCCCCGCCGGACACGGCAGCGGGCTGTGAGTGGCGCGCTGCTGGCGGAAGCGATCCGCGACCGCTTCCATCTGCCGCCCGGCGTCACCTATCTCAAGAGCCATAGCGTCGGCTGCCAGCCGCGTGCCGCCGAAGCGCTGCTCCGCGACCGGCTGCTGACGCCCTGGCGCGAGGCGGGCGAGGCCTGGCCGCATTGGCTGGAGGCGATCGGCGCATGGCGCGCCGAGCTCGCCGGGCTGATCGGCGTCGAGGCACAAGATCTCTGCCCCGCGACCAACGTCACCGCGGCGCTATCGCGCTACATCTCGGCGCTGGGACAGGCGACCGACCGGCGGACGATCCTGCTCGCGCCGAGCGCCTTTCCGACGATCGGCTATCTCGCGAGCGGACTCGCGGCGGTGGGGTGGAAGACGCGTTACCTACCGCGCGATTCCGACGTCCGCGACCCCGAAAACTGGACGGCGGCGCTGGGCGACGATGTCGCGCTCGTCATCGCGATGCATGTCAGCTCGAACAGCGGCGCGCTGACCGATATCGCTGCCATCGCTTCGGCGGCGAGGGCAGCCGGCGCCCGGTGCATTGCGGACTGCGCGCAATCGGTCGGCGTGGTGCCCGTCGCCCCGGCCGCATGGGGCATCGACGCGGTGCTCGGCACCAGCGTCAAATGGCTGTGCGGCGGCCCCGGCGCGGCGTGGCTGTGGGTTGCACCCCACGACCGCACCGCGCTCGATCCGATGGAGCGTGGCTGGTGGAGCCACGAAAATCCTTTCGAGATGAATATCCACGATTTCCGTTACGCCCCCGACGCGCGGCGCTGGTGGGGCGGCACGCCCGATGTCGCGCCGTTCGTGCTGTCGGCCGCAGGGATCGGCGAGATCGCCGCGGTTGGCGTCGATGCGGTTCGCGCGCACAACCGGGCGCTGCAAGCAATGTTACGCGAGGCGCTTGAACCAAGGACGCCGCAATGGCGCTGGCCGACGGGCGAGATCGGCGGCACGCTGTGCATCGACACCGGCGCCGGCCAGCCGCGTGTTGCCGAGGCGCTCGACCGGCACCAGTTACACGCCGACTTTCGCGGGTCGATCCTGCGCCTGTCGTTCCACGCCTACAGCAGCGTCGCGGACGTCGAAAAGACAGCGGCGGCGCTGGGTTGAACCGCGCCGCCGCCCGTTCCGGGGAGCGGCCTATTCCGCCGCCATCGCCATTTCGACGCGCTGCGGCCCGCGGATCACGCCGCCGGGGGTCGGCCCCTGCATCGCGCCGTCCCTGAAGGTGACGACCCCCGATTTCACCGTCGCGACATAGCCGTCGGCCTTTTGCAGCAGACGCTTGCCGCCCGCGGGCAGGTCGAAGGCGAGCCACGGCTTGCCGAGCTTGAGCGCATCCATGTCGATGACATTGAGGTCGGCGAGATAGCCCGGCGCGAGGACGCCGCGATCTTCGAGGCCATAGAGCATCGCGGTATCGCGGCACTGGCGCTTGACCGCATGTTCGAGCGCGATACGTTGGCCTTTGCGGTCGCGCACCCAATGTTGGAGCATGAAGGTCGGCGAAGCCGCGTCGCAGATCGTCCCGCAATGCGCGCCGCCATCGGACAGGCTGTTCACCGTGTCGTCGGCGGCCTGCAAATCCTCAAGGAAATTGAGGTTGCCATCGCGATAATTCAAAATCGGGAAATAGATGAAGCCCTTGCCGTCGTCCTTCATGAGCAGGTCATAAGCATATTCGGCCGGCGAGGCCCCCGCCGCCGCAGCGCGCGCCATGATGCTTTCGTCCATCTTGGGCTCGTAATTGAAATCGGGGTCCATTTCGAACTGGACCGGCCAGCCCAGTGCGACGACTTTCAGAAAGTCGATGATGTCGCTTTCGGGCCAGATATTTTCTTCCTCGATCATCCGGGCCTTGAACGCCGGATCCCTGAGTTTTGCGAGCTGCTCTTCCCACGGCAGGTCGATGATCTCTTCCCAAGCGGGCTTGAAGCGGAAGGGATGCACCGTTCCCTGCCACGCCATGATCACGCCGTTGCCGCGCAGCGCGATCTGCGCGACGATGTTCGCGCCGCTCGCATTCTGGCGCCGCATTTCCTCGATCTGCTCCTCGAGCGGCAGTTCCTTGGCGATCGACTGGAGCGCGGCGAAGGTCACCGGCAGCCCGGTTTCGCGGCTCAAATCGCCCATCCACTGAAACTCGTTCCACTCGCGCTTCAGGTCGCTCGCCATTTCGAACACGCCATAACCGACGCGCCCCATCGCGCGGCCGATCGCGATCAACTCCTCGGCGGTCGCGGTGGTACCGGGGACGAGCTCGCCATCGACCGACTTGTGGAGCACGGTGCGGCTGGTCGAGAAACCGAGCGCGCCGGCACGCACGCCTTCTTCGACGATCCGCGACATTTCGGCGATGTCGGCCTCGGTCGGGATCGCGCCGGGCTTTTCGCGGTCGCCGAGCACATAGGCACGCACTGCGCCGTGCGGGACGTGGCACGCGACATCGACGGTGCGCGGCAGCTTTTCGAGCGCATCCATATATTCGGGGAAGGTTTCCCAGTCCCACGTCATGCCCTCGGCCAATGCGGTGCCGGGGATGTCCTCGACGCCTTCCATCAGCGAAATCAGCCAGTCGTGGCGATCGGGCTTGGCGGGCGCGAAGCCGACGCCGCAATTGCCCATCACGACCGTGGTGACGCCGTGCCAGCTCGACGGCGCCATTTCGGAGTCCCACGTCGCCTGGCCGTCATAGTGCGTGTGGACGTCGACGAAGCCGGGGGTGACGATCTTGCCGGTCGCGTCGATTTCCTCGCGGCCAGCGCCAAGCTTCTCGCCCACGGCGACGATCCGGTCGCCATCGATCGCGACGTCCGCGACAAAGGGCGCGCCGCCCGAGCCATCGACGACGGTGCCGCCGCGAATCACCAGATCATGCATGTCCGTCTCCCGATTTTTTAGTTTCACAGAAAAACCTATCATCAAATTCGCGAGATGCAAATAATCGGGCGAAGGCGGCGCAATGCTGTTATACTCGCACGATACACCAAAGGGAGTCGATGCCATGATCCGTCCGCTTACCCTCGCCGTCCTCCTCGCCATTTCGGCGACCCCACTTGCCGCCAAGGAAAGCACCGTCAGCTACAAGGCCGCGCTCGCCGACCCCGCGCGCCCTGCCGCCGACCGCGAGCGCGACGCCGCGCGCAAACCCGCCGACCTGCTCGCCTTTGCGCAGATTGCCCCGGACGAAAAGGTCGGCGATTTCGTCATGGGCGGCGGCTATGTCACGCGCCTGCTCGCCGCCGCGGTCGGCCCGGCGGGCAAGGTCTATGGCTTCCAGCCCGCCGAATTCATCGCCTTCAAGAAACAATATGGCGACGACCAGGCCGCGGTGGACGCCGCCTATGCCAATGTCGATGCCGTGGCGGGGCCCTTCGCCGCACCCGCCTTTCCCGAGCCGCTCGACACGATCATCACCGTGCAGAATTTCCACGATCTCTATCTGAAGCCCTTTCCCGAGGGGACGGGCGACAAGGCGAGTGCGGCCTTGTTCGCGGCGCTGAAACCCGGCGGCACGCTCGTCGTCGTCGACCATAGCGCGGCCGACGGCAGCGGCACGACCTTGTCCGACAGCCTGCACCGCATTGACAAGGATGCGGTCGTCGCCGCGCTGACCAGCGCGGGTTTCGAGCTGGAAGCCGAAAGCGACCTTTACCGCCGCCCCGACGATCCGCGTAGCGCCAATGTCTTCGACAAGGAAATCCGTGGCAAGACCGACCAATTCGCATTGCGCTTCCGTAAACCGGGCTGACCGGGTGCGGCCCTTCTCCCGACGTCGTCATCCCCGCGAAAGCGGGGATCGGGCGCGTGCGCCGGCTAACCGCTACCGAGTTCCCGCTTTCGCGAGGATGACGAATATCGGGTACGGCAACTGACCACCCCAAAGCCGTCTCCCGTCAAAGCGAAGAGGTTTCCGGGCGCGAGCGGAGCGTATATCCCACGCCCTTGACCGTGTGCAGCATGGGCCAGGCGAACCCCCGGTCGACCTTGGCACGCAACCGCGACATATGCACCTCGACCCGGTTGGTGCCGGGATCGAAATCGAGCCGCCACACCGCACGGAGCAGCGCATCGCGCGACAGCGGCCGATCGGGCACGCGCGCAAGATTGGCGAGCAGGTCGAATTCGCGAAGCGGCAGGCGGATCAACCGCCCCGCGCGTTCGACGCGGCGATCGATCAGGTCGATGCGCAATTCGCCCTCTCCGAGCTGGCCGGCAGCGATGCGACTGCGTCGCAACAGGCTGGCGACCCGGGCCTGCACTTCGGGCAGATTGCCGGTCCAGCCGACGGCATCGTCAGCCCCGGCGCAGAGCGCCACCATCCGGTCGTCGAGCGAATCGCGATCCGACACCACGATCAACGGCCGCCGTCCGGCGATCGACCGCGCGAGGCGAACGAATTGAAAGGGCTCCTGCCAATCGAGAAAGGGGTTGATCAGGAGCAGGTCGAAACAGGCATCGACCCAGGGGCGGAGGCCATTCGCCTGCGGCGGCAGGATTTGAACGCGGCAACCCACGGCTTCGATGGCAAGGCAAAGCTGCTCGGCCCGCGCCGTCCACGGATGATATATGGCGACGAGCAACGTCCTGTCGTCCTGCCCGGCGCGATCCGCTGATGCCATTCCCGACCCCCGTCGCCGACGCAACATCCTGTCGCCTCGCCGCCCCACCGGCATTGCACCGCCTTTCGGCTGTGCTAACCCTAGGCCATGACCAGTATCGAAATGCTTGATGGCGATTTCGCCACCCTGTCCGACCTTGTTCGCGCCCATGCGGCGGAGCGCCCCGATGCCGTAGCGGCTGCCGACCCGGTGCGGCGGCTGAGCTGGTCCGAACTGGACCAATTGACCGACCGAATCGCCGCGCGCCTCCAGCAGGACGGTTTCCGGAAAGGGGACCGCACGGCGATTGCTGGACTGAACAGCGTCGAACAGATGGCGGTGATCCTGGGCACGCTGCGCGCGGGCGGCGTCGCAGGGCTCGTCACCAACAGCGCGACCGGCGAGCAAATGGCGGCGATGATCGCCGACACCGGCGCGCGCCACCTGTTCCTCGACGGCGCGGCCAAGGCGAGCCTTGAAGGGCAAATGATCACCGCGAGCGAGCTGATCGCGATGGACGGCGGCGACGCGGGAACGCCGCTCGATGCCTGGCTGTCATTGGCGGGTGCCAGGCCGGCGCCGGTCGATATCCGGCCCGAGGACGGGTTTAACATCATCTATTCGTCGGGGACGACGGGAACGCCAAAGGGCATCGTCCACAGCCATGCGATGCGCTGGCAGCATATCCTGCGCGGCGCCCCGGCCTATGGCCCCAATGCGGTGACGATCCTGTCGACGCCGCTTTATTCGAACACGACGATGGCGAGCTTCCTGCCGACGGTCGGGTCGGGCGGGCAGGTCGTGCTGATGAAGAAATTCGACGCGCGTGGCTTTCTCGAACTCGCGGCGCGCGAGCGTGCGACAAATTGCATGCTGGTGCCGGTGCAATATCGCCGGATCATGGCGCTCGACGATTTCGGCGATTTCGACCTGTCGAGTTTCGTGGTCAAATATTGCACTTCGGCGCCTTTCCCGGCGGCCCTGAAGGCCGATGTCCTGCAACGCTGGCCCGGCGGGCTGGTCGAAATTTACGGGATGACCGAGGGCGGCGCGGCGTTCATCCTCGAGGCGCATCAATTTCCCGACAAGCTTCACACCGTCGGCAAGCCCGCGCCGGGGCATATCGCAAAGGTGATCGACGAAGAGGGCAAGGAATTGCCGCAGGGTTCGGTGGGCGAAGTCGTCGGCCGCAGCCCAGCGATGATGACCGGATATAACAACCGCCCCGACGCGACCAAGGCGATGCACTGGTACGATGCGGAAGGAAATCTCTTCTATCGCCACGGAGACATCGGGCGGATCGACGAAGACGGGTTCCTGACGCTGATGGACCGCGCGAAGGACATGATCATTTCGGGCGGCTTCAACATCTTCCCGAGCGACCTCGAAGCCATATTGATCGCCGACGACCGCGTCGTCGAAGCCGCCGTTGTCGGCATGCCGAGCGAAGAGTGGGGCGAGACGCCGGTGGCGTTCGTCGTGCTGAAACCCGGCGCCGATGCGGAAAATATCCGCGCCGACTGCAACGCCAAGGTTGGAAAGACCCAGCGCCTGAGCGCCATTGCTGTGGTGGACGAATTGCCGCGCAGCCCGATCGGGAAGGTGCTGAAGCGCGAATTGCGCGACGCCTATGCTACGTGATGTCGACGGCATCTGAAAGCCGGGCGTTGCGGCATTCGCAGGCGACGAAAGCAGTGGCGGTCAGGTTGTTGGTCTTCGCCGTTGCGGCGGCTCTCGCCGGGTGTGGCAGTTCGACTGCATCCCCGGCTCCGACGACGAACGAAGTCGAGACGGCATTGATCAGGCGCGCGGGCGTCGGATGGGATAAGGCCTGGAAGGCTCAATGTCCGCAACATAGACTCGATTGGCTGGCTCCCGGCGTCGAGTCCGATCTTCTCGATGATTTCGGTCGGCAGCCGGATTCGCGCGCGGGTGCAAACGATGATCGGTTCGACGACAGTCCCAAATTTTGCGGGACCGATGAGCGATGGGGTCGGTCGTGCGACGTCGTGGCCAGGAAGCGCGCTTTACATAAGATGGGAGCCCTCACCGATTTCGCGAAATTCGCTTGCGCCCGCATGGTTTGCACCGGGCAATCGGACTGCCATCAACCTTAAGGTCGGGATGACGGCAACAGGTCGCAAGCGGCTCTGTCGATCATCGTCATCCCGGACCCGATCCGGGCTCCTGATTTCAGCGCCGCGGATCGCGGATCAAATCGGGAATGACGAGGGGATGGCAATATTCAGACTTACCCCGAGCCGCGTCTTCTACCGCCGCATCATGCGACGCCGTGATACCACCAGACGCCGCCGCGATCCTCGCGCTGCACCCGCCCTTCGACCTCGAGCCGTTTAAGATGCGCGAGCGCCTCGCCCGTCGCGAGGCCGCGGTTATGCTCCCCGATCGGGCGGTTGAAGAGCAGTGGAAAGGCGTCGACCGCGCGCATCGGCGCCTTCGCCGCGGCTTCGGCGAGGTTATAGAGCCGCATCCGATGCTCGTCGCGCAGCGCCATCAACCGGACGTGCAGCCCCTCGAACGGCTCGCCATGCGCGGGACACACGATGACGTCGGCTGGTATCGTCGCGATCAGCTTGTCGATCGACGCCAGCCATTCGCCGAGTGGATCGGCATCGGGTTCGGTGATGTTGACCGACACGTTCGAACTGATCCGCGGCAGCACCTGATCGCCCGACACGAGCACGCCCTCGCGCTCGTTCCACAGGCACGCATGTTCGGGGCTATGTCCCGACCCGGTCACGACGCGCCATCGGTGCGTCCCCATGTCGAGCGTCTCGCCGTCGCGGATCCGCACATAGGAGCGCGGCAGGGCGAAAATCATGCGCCGGAACATGTTCCAGCCGTGCGAACGCTGGGCTTCGATCGCATCTTCGTCCCAGCCCGCGGCGCGCGACTGGGCGAGCACCTCGTCGGGTGCGGTGTCGGAGGAATCGGCGATGATCGCCCGCGCGGTCAGCATCTCGCCGCGCGTCATCCACAACTTCACTTGCTGTTTCTTCGCGATCCAGCCGGCGAGGCCGATATGGTCGGGGTGCAGGTGGGTGCCGATGACGCGGGTGATGCGCTTGCCGTCGAGCGCACCGGCATAGAGCGCCTTCCACGCGTCGGAACACATCGTCAGGCAGATGCCGGTATCGACCACCGCGATACCGTCCCCCCGGTCGTCGGCGTCGTCGAGCAGCCAGCTGTTGATATGGCCGAGCGAGCCCGGCATCGGGATGCGCGCCCAGCTGATCCCGTTCGCGATGCGGATCGTTTCGCCCGCCCCCGGCGCCGCGTCGCCCCACGGATAGGTCAGGCCCGCGTGACTGGTCGCGGTGAAGCTGTCGTCCTGGGTCAGCGAAGCGTCCGGCGACCCGCTGGCCGCCGGGATATGATCCTCATCGCGCGCCGCCGCCACGACGTCAGGCTTCGCCGTCGGCTTCGGCTTCCTCGGCCGCACGCGCTTCGGCGGCTGCGGTGCGTTCGGCGCGTAGTTCTTCGAGCAACGCCTCGCGGTCACCCTCGAACCGGCTGTCCTCGGGCGCCTTGATTCCGGCCTTCTTCGCGGCCTTGGCAACGAGCGCGTCGAGTTCGCGCTGCGAGCAGAGGCCGAGCGTTACCGGATCCTTGGGCACGATGTTCGCGCTGTTCCAGTGGCTGCGGTCGCGAATTGCGCCGATGGTGTTGCGCGTAGTGCCGATCAGCTTGCCGATCGCGCCGTCCGACACTTCGGGATGGTTCTTCAGGATCCACGCGATGCCGTCGGGCTTGTCCTGCCGCTTGCTGACCGGGGTATAGCGCGGGCCGCGCGTGCGGCGGATCGTATCCTGCGCCTGCACGCTCATCTTGAGCTTGTAGTTCGGGTCCTTCTGGCCCTTTTCGATTTCCTCCATCGACAACTCGTGCGCGCGGACAGGGTCGCGGCCGGTATATTTGGTCGCGGCGGTCTCGTCGGCGATGGCCTGCACTTCGAGGATGTGGATGCCGCAATATTCGGCGATCTGGGCAAAGGTCAGACCGGTGTTGTCGACCAGCCAGGCGGCGGTCGCGTGCGGCATCAGCGGGGTCGGATTGGCGTTGGCCATGGCGAAACACTCCAAGCGGAAATAATAAGGGCCGCCCCTCGCGGGGCGGCCGTTCGGCGGTTGATGTAGACCCGTTTGGCCGGTGGAGCAAGCGCGAAGGGCGCTCGGGCGCCGCTCAGGCTGCGCCCAAGCGCCAGCGGCGCTTACGGACCGCACTGCCACAGCCCCGCGAAGACGCGCTGCGCGCCGTCGGCGCGGTCGGCGGTCAGCGTCGCCGGGCGCGGCGGCGATTCGCCTCCGCCCGCCGCCGGACCGACAAGCGCGACGCGAAGCTCGAGCCCCTTGGCGAAGAATTTGGTGCCCTTCGCCATCGCGTCGAAGCCGCCATTGGCCGATATCGGTTCGACCGTGTCGCCCACCTTGACGATTCCGCGCGACGGGTCCTGCGACGCGACGTCGCCCTGCGCGAGCAGGATCGGCCGCGCGCCCTCTGCATCGGCGAAGATGCAGGCGAGTTCCCCCTTCAGCTTGGCGCCGCCGACATCCGCTTCGGTCAACGCGGCGAGCTCGATCGGCGAGCCGTCGCCGCCGCGCGTCGGGACGTCGGTCGGCTTGATCGCGGGCGGCGGCATATTGGCCGCCTTGCCATCGACAGCGACCTCGCCGTCGTGGGAAGCGGTCGGCGTTTTGTCGGTTTCGGCGGGCTGCGAACAGGCGGCGAGGGCAAGCGAAAGAGCGGTGGCGGGAAGAAACAAACTGCGCATATTCATCGGGAGAATTTATCCTTTTGATTGCCCCCGCATGGCTAACCGTCGAAAATGGCAAGCCGTTCCCTCGGCTCATCCCACCATGAGCACGATCTTTCCCACATGCGCGCCTGCCTGCATGCGCGTATGCGCCGCGGCGGCTTCGACGAGAGGGAAGGCCTGATCCATTGCAGGCCTCCACCCACCGTCGGCAAGGCGAGGCCACAAAGTACGATGGATTTCGTCGGCAAGCAGCGCCTTGAACTCCGCGCTCCGCGCGCGCAGCGTCGAACCCGTCAGCGTCAGCCGGCGGCGCATCACGTCGGCGATGTCGATTTCGACCTTCATTCCGCGCTGGAATGCGATCGTCACGTGCCGCCCGTCCTCGGTCAGACAGGCGAGGTTGCGCGGCAGATAATCGCCGCCGACCATATCGAGCACGACGTCGACGCCTTTGTCGCCAGTAAAGTCTTTCACCGCCTCGACATAGTCCGCGCTCGAATAATCGATGGCGAGGTCGGCGCCGAGCGCGGTCGCGGCGGCGCATTTGTCCGCGCTGCCACAGGTCACGATGATCTTGATATCGAACAATTTGCAGAGACCGATCGCGGTCGTGCCGATGCCACTGGTGCCGCCGTGGACCAATACCGTTTCACCCCCGCGAACATAGCCGCGCTCGAACAGATTGTGCCATACCGTGAACACGGTTTCGGGGAGCGCCGCGGCCTCGGCCATCGAAAAGCCCACCGGCACCGGCAGGCAGCTGCCGACTGGTGCGACGCAATATTCGGCATAGCCCCCGCCCGCGACGAGCGCGCAAACCGCCTGCCCCAGAAGCTCCGGATCGCCGCCCGGTCCGACGGCGACGACAGTCCCGGCAATTTCCAGTCCCGGCAGGTCGGACGCGCCCGGCGGCGGCGGATAATGGCCCATGCGCTGCAGCACATCGGGGCGGTTCACACCCGCAGCGGCGACGCGTATCAGCGCCTCGCCCGGCGCCGGCTGCGGCACTGGCCGCGTCTCCGGCTGCAAGACGTCTGGCCCGCCCGGCGCGCTGATGGCGATGGCGGTCATGCTCGATGGCAAGCTGGTCACTTCGGAAAATCCCCCACTGGTCCTGTCATTCCCCATCCCCTGCCCCGCCTTATTGACAGCGCTGCGACACGGGTCAACAGTCGCGCGCCCAAATTGGCAACAGGGACCAAAAGGATACGCCATGGACGATGACGACCTTCCCCGCCGCCGCGACGATGTTCTGACGGCGCTCGTCAAACAGCCGCTCGATCCGCTGTCGGTCGACGAACTCGACGACCGCATCGCCGCGCTGGAAGGCGAAATTGCACGCATCAAGGCGCATCGCGCCGCCGCCACGAGCCAGAAGGCCGCCGCCGAAGCGCTGTTCCGTAAGGGCTGATTACTCCGCCTCGGTGCTGAGCCCCAATTCGGGAATACCGATCGAGCGTCGCCCGCCGAAATCGGCGCGCACGACGATCACCCCCTGCTTTTCCATATATTCGACCAGCCGCCGGATGCGTCCGGGCGAGCGGCTGCCATAGGCGCGGCCGAGAATCTCGTCGTCCGGACAGGGCTCGCCGTCCATCGCCGCGCGCGCGATCTGCAGGAAGGGCGCGAACATGTCGTGCGGCAACCGGTCGGCGACGATCAGCGCCTCGCGCCAGCGCGGCTCGGCAGGATCGAACACGCCCCCTTTGGCCAGCGCGAAACGGCGGCGAAAGGCGGCAAGGTCGAGCGGCACCTTCTTCAGTTTCTGCATCCGGCAGCGCACCGAAAAATCCTGATAGAGGAAGGATTCGGGCTGGAAGGCGCAGTCGGGGTCCGACAGCATCTCCTGCAACGTCTTGATCACCACGGCATCGCTCTGCTCGGCTTCCTCTACCGCCTCGAGAATATCGAGCACGGGCGGGGCGTCGAGATCCTCGTGCAGCCCCTCGCTCGCCGCGATCCGCTCCAGCACTTCGCTCGCTGCTACGGGCTCGGGTTCGGGCGCGAAGAAGCGGGGTTGGGCGGGCGCTTCCAATTCGGTGAAGAGCATCGAGCGCATGTCCTCTCCCCCCGCCGACGGCAGCGGCATCAACCCGTGCGTGCCCAGCCGCGTCGAGGTCTGCGTCGACCCGATCCGCACCGCGATCGGTCGCCGCGAGATCGCGGGACCGAGCCCGAGGAAATGCCCGCGCTCGAGGTCGCGGATCGCCTCGGCCTGCCGCCGCTCCATGCCGAGCAGGTCGGCGGCGCGCGCCATGTCAATGTCGAGGAAGGTGCGCCCCATCAGGAAGTTGCTGGCCTCCGCAGCGACATTCTTCGCGAGCTTCGCCAGCCGCTGCGTCGCGATCGCGCCGGCAAGGCCGCGCTTGCGCCCGCGGCACATCAGGTTCGTCATCGCCGACAGGCTCGCGCGGCGGACATTGTCGGCGACGTCGCCCGCGACGCTCGGCGCGAACATCTGCGCCTCGTCGACCACGACCAGCGCCGGAAACCAATGTTCACGCGGCGCATCGAACAGTGCGTTGAGGAACGCCGCGGCGCAGGTCATCTGCGCCTCGATATCGAGCGATTCGAGACTGAGGATGATCGACGCGCGATGTTCGCGGATGCGCGCGCCCATCGCCGCAATCTCCCGCTCATTATAGTCGCCGCCGTTGATCACGACATGGCTGTACGCGTCAGCGAGCGTGACGAAATCGCCCTCGGGATCGATCACGATCTGCTGCACCAGTTCGGCGCTTTCCTCGAGGATACGGCGCAAAAGGTGCGACTTGCCCGACCCCGAATTGCCCTGGACGAGCAGGCGCGTTGCGAGCAGCTCCTGCACGTCGATGCGCACGCCCTGCCCCGTGCCGTCCGTCCCGATGTCGATGCTGGTCTTCACGCTGGCCGCCCTATCGGGGCGCTTGGGCAAAGACAACCGGGCGGGCCTTCGGATCGCCTGATTTTGCCATGCGACCTTGCCAATCGGCGCTAACGCGCCAAAAGGGCGCGCATGGATTTCGACGACCAGCTCCGACGCTATTTCGGCACCGCCGACATCGCGGCGATCCATCCCGAGGCGCACGCCGCGGGCACCGAACGCATGCGCGTCGACTTCGGGCTGGAGACGAACCCCGGCCGCCGCTTCGCGCTGTGGGCGCTGATGTATATGCTCGGTGTCGCGCCCGACCTCGACGTCGCGTTCAAGGATGAGGGCGAGCGCGATCTGGCGCGCGACTTCATGGATATGGTCGATCGGGCGGGTGAGAATTAACGTCGGAACAGCCGGCCGCATTTGAATGATTTTATTGAACTATCATTCACTTTCAAATTGCCCCAAGGAAACGATGTCTTTCCGGGGAGGGGTAGGTGGAGTTTCCACAGATAGGGCGGCCATTCGCCTACGTGCCGATGTTGCTATTGTTGCCTGCATCCGCACATGCGCAGGTAGCTCCGGAATCGCCGATTCACACAACCGTAAATGGCGCTTTCTATTTGTGCCCCCGCCTGATCGGAACCGAAGCGGCGCCACCGACCGAAGAACTGTCGAAGTTGGGCTTCGAAGCCACCGCTCCACTCGCCCCTGGCCGTAGCTTGTGGTTCAAAGGCGATGGCGGCAAAGGAAATCTGACTGTTTCATACGACCCGGCCGAAAAACGCTGCACGCTGGATTATGTTGGCGCCGGATACGAACAAATTGCCGGCATTGCGCGCGATATGGTCAAGCAAAACCGTTTCGTCAGGATTACCGGCGGCGACAGAGATGGTGCCAAGGGCGACGTATTTGAAGGCGCGGCTCGCGGGCGAGCAAAAATCGCCCGATTCATCATCATCGAAAATTACACCAACGGCTCTGCAGCGATCAGCTACTCCGAAAGGTAGCGCGGGAATCAACGCTACGTTATCCATAATACAACCCCGTCATCGTAATTTCACAAAGCCGACCGCTTTTCCCTTGCGGTGGGGCGGCGGCATCGCCACGTTATGTTTCCAAGGGGGCCGCCATCTCCCCGGCCTGGTCCCCGCAAGGAGATGAAGACCATGCCGTCCTTTTCGGAAAGCCTCGAAAAGACACTACACAATGCGCTGAAGGCCGCTTCGGAGCGTCACCACGAATATGCGACGCTCGAACATCTGCTCTTCGCGCTGATCGACGACGATCATGCCGCCGAAGTGATGCGCGCGTGCGGCGTCGCGACCGACGACCTGCAATCGGCGGTCGTCCACTATCTCGATACCGAACTCGACAGCCTGAAGGTCGAGGGGCACAGCGACCCCTCCCCGACCAGCGGATTCCAGCGCGTCGTCCAGCGCGCGATCCTGCACGTCCAGTCGTCGGGCAAGGATGAGGTGACGGGCGCCAACGTCCTCGTCGCACTCTTCTCCGAACGCGAAAGCTACGCGGTCTATTTCCTCCAACAGCAGGACCTGACGCGCCTCGACGCGGTCTCCTATTTGAGCCACGGCGTCGGCAAGGGCGGCAAGCCTTCGCCGCAGGCCGAACCCGAGGAAAAGGAAGAGACGAAGGACAAGGACAGCGCCAAGAACAAGAAGGAAACCGCGCTCGACCAGTTCACCGTCAACCTCAACGAAAAGGCGAAGGTCGGCAAGGTCGACCCGCTGATCGGCCGCAATGCCGAGGTCGATCGCACGATCCAGATCCTCTGCCGCCGCAGCAAGAACAACCCGCTCTATGTGGGCGACCCCGGCGTCGGCAAGACCGCGATCGCCGAAGGCCTCGCGCGCAAGATCATCGAGGGCGACGTGCCCGAGGTGCTGCTGCCCGCGGTCATCTATTCGCTCGACATGGGCGCGCTACTCGCGGGCACGCGCTACCGCGGCGATTTCGAGGAGCGGTTGAAACAGGTTGTGACCGAGCTCGAAGGCCTGCCGCACGCGATCCTGTTCATCGACGAGATCCACACCGTCATCGGTGCGGGCGCGACGAGCGGCGGCGCGATGGATGCGTCGAACCTGCTCAAGCCCGCGCTGTCGGGCGGCGTGATCCGCTGCATCGGCTCGACGACGTACAAGGAGTTCCGCAACCATTTCGAAAAGGACCGGGCGCTGCTGCGCCGCTTCCAGAAAATCGACGTGGTCGAACCGACGCTCGAAGATACGAAAAAGATCCTCGCGGGGCTGCGCAGCGCATTCGAGGCGCATCATCAGGTTCGTTATACGCCGGATGCGATCAACGCCGCGGTCGACCTGTCGGCGCGCTACATCAACGACCGCAAATTGCCCGACAAGGCGATCGACGTGATCGACGAAGTCGGCGCGATGCAGATGCTCGTCGCTCCGTCGAAGCGCAAGAAGACGATCACCGCGAAAGAAATCGAAGCGGTGATCGCGACAATGGCGCGCATCCCGCCCAAGTCGGTATCGACCGACGACAAGGCGACGCTCGCCAGCCTCGAAACCGACCTGAAGCGCGTCGTGTTCGGCCAGAACACCGCGATCGAAGTGCTGTCGTCGGCGATCAAGCTGAGCCGCGCGGGCCTGCGCGATCCCGAAAAGCCGATCGGCAACTATCTCTTCTCGGGCCCGACCGGCGTCGGCAAGACCGAGGTCGCAAAGCAATTGGCTTCGATCATGGGCATCCCGCTCCAGCGCTTCGACATGAGCGAATATATGGAGCGGCACAGCGTGTCGCGCCTGATCGGCGCACCGCCGGGCTATGTCGGTTATGATCAGGGCGGGCTGCTCACCGATGCGATCGACCAGAATCCGCATTGCGTGCTGCTGCTCGACGAGATCGAAAAGGCGCATCCCGACCTGTTCAACATCTTGCTGCAGGTGATGGACAACGGCCGCCTGACCGATCACCACGGCAAGACGGTCGATTTCCGCAACGTCATCCTGATCATGACGACCAATGCGGGCGCCAGCGACATGGCGCGCGAATCGATCGGTTTCGGCCAGTCGACGCGCGAGGATGTGCAGGAAGAGGCGGTGAAGCGCATGTTCACCCCCGAATTCCGCAACCGCCTCGATGCGATCGTACCTTTCGGCTATTTGCCGCCCGAGGTTGTCGCGCGCGTCGTCGACAAGTTCATCCTCGAACTCGAACTGCAACTCGCCGACCGCAACGTCCACATCCAGCTGGACGATGCGGCGCGCGAATGGCTGACCGGCAAGGGCTATGACAAGCTCTATGGCGCGCGCCCGATGGGCCGCCTGATCCAGGAGAAGATCAAGCAGCCGCTCGCCGAGGAACTGCTGTTCGGCAAGCTGGTCCATGGCGGCGAGGTCAAGGTGAAGATGAAGACCGGCGAGGACGCCCATGTCGGCAATCCGCTGGCCTTCGAAATCACCCCCGCCGCGCCGAAGGCGGGCAAGGGCAAGGCGAAGCCCGACAAGGCGAAGAAGGCGGCGGAGTAACTAGCTCCCCTCCCGCAGGCGGGAGGGGCAGCGAGACTCGCGGGCCTGCCCGCTAGTCGCAACGGGGTGGGCGCCGCGACGGTGCTTGCCCCCCCCCCCAAACCCCTCCCGCAAGCGGGAGGGGCTTACTGCCCTCGCAATTCGGCGCCACATCGCCTATATCGCTTCCCATGTACGACTATGTCTCCGTAACCGCCGGCGATGCGGCGAGCCCCACTCCCGTGCGCGACGGCACGATCAAGCTGCACGACGAAGCGGGCTTTGTTGGCATGCGCAAGGCGGGGCGGCTGTCGGCTGAAATCCTCGATGCGCTGGTTCCCTTCGTCCAGCCGGGCGTGACCACCGCCGCAATCGACGACCTTGTCCGCACGATGATGCTCGACGGCGGCGGTATCCCCGCGACACTCGGCTATCGCGGCTTCACGCACAGCTGCTGCACGAGCATCAACCATGTCGTGTGCCACGGTATCCCCGACGACAAGCCGGTGCGCGAGGGCGATATCGTCAATATCGACGTCACCAGCATCGTCGACGGCTGGCACGGCGACACCAGCCGCATGTATCTGGTCGGCGATGCTCCGATCAAGGCAAAGCGCCTCGTCGAAGTCACCTATGAATGCCTGATGCTCGGCATCGAGCAGGCAAAGCCCGGCAACCGCATGGGCGACGTCGCGCATGCGATCCAGAGCCACGCCGAGCGCCACCGCTATTCGGTCGTGCGCGATTTCTGTGGCCACGGGCTCGGCCAGATGTTCCACGATGCGCCCGAAGTGGTCCACGCGGGACGCCCCGGCACCGGGCCGGAGCTGCGCCCCGGCATGTTCTTCACGATCGAGCCAATGATCAACACCGGCAAATTTGCAGTGAAGATGCTGGCCGACGGCTGGACCGCGGTGACGCGCGACCGCTCGCTCTCGGCGCAGTTCGAGCACAGCATCGGGATCACCGAGACCGGCTGCGAGATTTTCACCGCCAGCCCCAAGGGTCTGAACGCGCCGCCTTGGAACTGAGCCTCCTTCCCTCTCGATGGGAGAAGGATATGAAGCCTTAAGCCGAACGCATTAGGCGAAGTTGGTTGAGGGTGGCGGCGCGCCATCACGCGATCGCCTCAGACCGCCCCCCCCCCCCCCACCGCCGCGACTTGCCATCGAGCTGGCAAGTCTCGCTGCCTCCCCCAACAAGGGGGAGGATAAGCGATCCCCCTCTCGCCGCCCCCCATTTTCCCGCTTGCACCCTCGCGCCTTCGCGCGCAGACTTGACGTTAACGTCAAGATAGGCGTCAAAACGGGAGAGCAAGGGATGGCGAAACGGGTCTTTTCGACTGCGCTGCTGGGCTGTGCGGCACTGGTATTGGCTTCATGCAACGCATCGAAGAATGAGAGCCTCTCGGGCAGCGCGTCGCTCGACGACGCAGAGAAAGCCAGCGAGACCCTGCTCAAAACCGGGGGTAACGGCGACGATTGGGGCGCGATCGGCTACAGCTACGACGAACAGCGTTTCAGCCCGCTCACCGACATCAACGACCGGAATGTGGGCGAGCTCGGCATCGCGTGGACTGCCGATCTCGACGACGCGCGCGGGCAGGAGGCGACCCCGGTCGTCGTCGATGGCGTGATGTATGTGACGCACGCTTGGTCAAAGGTCAGTGCATGGGACGCCGCGACGGGCAAGTCGCTATGGAAGTTCGACCCCAAGGTGCCGGGCGAGCGGGCGGTTTCGGCCTGCTGCGACGTCGTCAACCGCGGCGTCGCCGTGTGGGGCGACAAGGTCTTCGTCGGCGCGCTCGACGGTCGCCTGATCGCACTCGACAAAAAGACCGGCAAGGAACTCTGGTCGACCCAGACCTTCGACACCTCGAAACCCTATACGATCACCGGCGCTCCGCGCGTCGTGAAGGACATGGTGCTGATCGGCAACGGCGGCGCCGAATTCGGGGTGCGCGGCTATGTCACCGCTTATGACGCCGACACCGGCAAGGAACGCTGGCGCTTCTACACCGCACCCAATCCGACCAAGGCAAAGGACGGGGCGGCATCCGACGATATTTTCGCCAGCAAGGCGAACGCCACATGGTCCGACACGGGCGAATGGCAGACCTCGGGCGGCGGCGGCACCGTTTGGGACGCGATCGTCTACGACAAGGATCTTGACCAGATCTACCTCGGCGTCGGCAATGGCAACCCGTGGAACCATGGCACGCGCTCGAACGGCGAAGGCGACAACTGGTTCCTCTCGTCGATCGTCGCGCTCGAGGCGACGACGGGCAAATATAAATGGCATTATCAGGAAACGCCGGCCGAGACGTGGGACTATACCGCGACCCAGCCGATCATCCTCGCCGAGCAGGCGGTGAACGGCACGCCGACCAAAGTGTTGTATCACGCACCGAAAAACGGCTTCTTCTTCACCATCGACCGCACAAACGGCAAGCTGATCGATGCCAAGCCCTTCGTCGACGGGATCAATTGGGCGACCGGCTATGACCTCGCCACGGGCCGCCCGATCGAAAATCCCGAGGCACGCTTCTACAGGACGGGCAAACCCTTCATCGCCATCCCCGGCGCATTGGGCGCACACAACTGGCATCCGATGAGCTTCAACCCGGCAACCGGCTTCGTTTATATCCCCGCGCAGCAGATCCCCCAGGGTTATCTTCAGGACATGACCGAGCTCGACAAGCGCAAGGTCGTCGGCTTCAACATCGGCTCCTCGTTGACCGCAACGATGATGCCCGACGACAAGGCCGCCTATCGCGCCGCGGTCGCCGCAACCACCGGGCGCCTCGTCGCCTTCGACCCGCGGACCGGCAAGGTCGCCTGGGCGGTCGATCATCCCGCGGCGTGGAACGGCGGCACGATGACGACGGCCGGCAATCTCGTCTTCCAGGGCACCAGCACCGGGCGCTTCCGTGCCTATGCCGCCGACACCGGCAAGCAATTGCTCGACCTCGACATGCAATCGGGGATCGTCAGCGCGCCCTCGACCTTCCGCGTCGGCGGCGTGCAATATGTCGCCTTCCAGACGAGCAAGGGCGGCGCCTTCCCACTCGTTGCCGGGGTCGCCGGCGGCGTGACGCGCAAGGTGCCCAACATTCCGCGCCTCGTCGTGATGAAGATCGGCGGCACGATGCAGCTTCCCGCCCCGCCGGTTTCGGCGGCGCTGGCGTGGAACCCGCCGCCCCAGTTCGGCACGCCGGCGCAAATCGCCGCGGGCAAGGCGCATTTCGGTCGCTATTGCATCGTCTGCCACGGCGACAGCGCGATCGGCAACGGCTTCACCCCCGACCTGCGCGTCTCGGGTACGCTCACCAATGCCGATGCGTGGAAATCGGTGATCTTGGATGGCGCGCTCAAGGATCGCGGAATGGTCAGTTTTGCACGCGTGCTCACACCCGCCGATGCCGAGGCGCTGCGCGCATATGTCATCGACCGGTCGAACTGGACCAAGGCCAATCTGCCCGAGGCGTCGGCGCCGATGGGACGCTGATTGCCCAAATTTTAAGCACCGAAACAACGCCGTTGCTCACAGCTTGGGCAACGGCGCCATTTCGTTTCAAAATTCTTACCAAATCCCCGCGATTCGCCAATTGGCACGGCTTTTGATTGGTGCAAGATGGCGGGACATCGCACCGACTCGACGGCAGACCGAACCAGGCAGGCCTGATCCGGCTTGACGCGCAAGGAGCGGCGGCCAGCCCAAAGGGGGACGAAAAGCGTGAAGAAGATTGAGGCGATCATCAAGCCGTTCAAGCTCGACGAAGTGAAGGAAGCGCTGCACGAAGTCGGTGTCAGCGGGATTACCGTCACCGAGGCCAAGGGGTTCGGACGGCAGAAGGGTCACACCGAACTCTACCGCGGCGCGGAATATGTCGTCGACTTTCTGCCCAAGGTGAAACTGGAAGTCATCGTCGAGGACTCGATGGCCGAACGCGTCGTGGAGGCGATCGCCGCCGCAGCGCAGACCGGCCGCATTGGCGATGGCAAGATCTTCGTCATCCCCGTGGAAACGGCGCTCCGCATTCGCACCGGCGAGCGCAACGAGGACGCACTCTGATCTTTCGCAATTTTCGAAAACCCGAAAACCCCCGGCACGCCGGACCATTTCGCAAGAAGGAAGCATAGACGATGGCTACGAAGCCCAAGGATATCATCGCGCGGATCAAGGATAACGACATCGAGTGGGTCGACCTGCGCTTCACCGACCCCAAGGGTAAATGGCAGCACCTGACCATGTGCGCCGGCGTCATCGACGAGGATTCGCTCGAGGACGGCCTGATGTTCGACGGCTCGTCGATCGAGGGTTGGAAGGCGATCAACGAGTCGGACATGATCCTGAAACCCGACCTCGACGCCGTCTATGACGATCCCTTCTCGGCCACTCCGATGCTCGTCATGTTCTGCGACATCGTCGAGCCCTCGACCGGCGAAGGCTATGCCCGCGACCCCCGCACCACCGCCAAGCGCGCCGAAGCCTATGTCGCCTCGACCGGCATCGGCGACACCGTCTATGTCGGCCCCGAAGCCGAATTCTTCATGTTCGACGACGTTCGTTTCGAAACCGGCTACAACAAGTCGGGTTTCGAAATCGACGATATCGAACTGCCGACGAACACGGGCCGCAGCTATGAGGGCGGCAACCTCGGTCACCGTCCGCGCGCCAAGGGCGGCTATTTCCCCGTCGCGCCGGTCGACAGCGCGGTCGACATCCGCGCCGAGATGGTGTCGACGATGCTCGAAATGGGCCTGCCCTGCGACAAGCATCACCATGAAGTCGCCGCGGCGCAGCACGAGCTCGGCCTGACCTTCGGTACGCTGACGCAGACCGCCGACCGCATGCAGATCTATAAATATGTCGTGCACCAGGTCGCGCATGCTTATGGCAAGACCGCGACCTTCATGCCCAAGCCGATCAAGGACGATAATGGCAGCGGCATGCACACGCACATCTCGATCTGGGAAAAGGGCAAGCCGCTCTTCGCGGGCAATGGCTATGCCGGCCTCAGCGACATGTGTCTTTATTTCATCGGCGGCGTGATCAAGCACGCCAAGGCGCTCAATGCCTTCACCAACCCGACCACGAACAGCTACAAGCGCCTCGTCCCGGGTTTCGAAGCGCCGGTTCTGCTCGCCTATTCGTCGCGCAACCGCTCGGCTTCGTGCCGCATCCCCTATGGCGCTGGCGCCAAGGCGAAGCGCGTCGAATTCCGTTTCCCCGACGCGATGGCGAACCCCTATCTTTGCTATTCGGCGCTGCTGATGGCGGGGCTCGACGGCATCCAGAACAAGATTCACCCCGGCGACGCGATGGACAAGAATCTCTACGACCTGCCGCCCGAAGAACTGGCCGAAGTGCCGACCGTCTGCGGAAGCTTGCGCGAAGCGCTCGACAGCCTCGCCGCCGACCACGACTTCCTGCTCAAGGGCGACGTGTTCTCGAAGGACCAGATCGAAGCCTATATCGAACTGAAGTGGGCCGAGGTTTACAATTTCGAACAGACGCCGAGCCCGGTCGAATTCGACATGTACTACAGCGCCTGATCGCACGCGATCAGCGACGCCAAGGGGGCGTCCGGTTCGGGGGAACCGGGCGCCCTTTTTGCATGGGCCCTCGCGGCCATGTTTACGTCGGCCGTGATTGCGCGCCTGCGGGGCGCACACCCTCCCTACCGCTTACGCTTTGGTAAGCCCGCGCGGCTAAAAGCGGCCGCGTCTACAAGCGGGGGTATGTCCGATGTTCCGAATGATGATCCCGGTCGCGGCGCTGTTTCTTGCCACCGGCTGCGGCAAGATGGTCGAGCTGGCGAACCAGACGCACACCGTTGCCGCGCCACGCGAAGAGGTGTTCGCCCGGATGTTCGGCGACGACAGCATGTTCGCGGGCCTGCCGCTCGTCACCAACGGCGGATCGACGCGGCTCTATGAACTCGTCACCAAAAAAGGCGAACCGGGGTTCGAGAAGATGGTGCCGGAGGAACGGCCCGAGGCCTATAAGATCAAGATCGCGGTCGCCATGGAAATCCCGCGCGAGGCGCATCTGATCTACAGCGTCGACGATGGCGCGCTCGAAACGGGGCTGAAGTTCACGTTCGAGGAATTGGCCCCGGATCGGACCCGCGTGGCGTTCGCCATCGACGAACTGAGCGGCGACGGCGCGAAGGGTCTGCAGGTCAACAGATCCGCGCTGAGGCGGATCGCGCGCGATGCGCTGAACAAGCTCGACGATTTCGAACAGGTCGACGAAGCGGCCTGACGCGCGCCCACGAACAGCGCGGTTGCGCGGGTGGTCCGCAAATGCCACCTTGCCGCGATCAAGATCGCAAAAGGGGTTCTGCATCATGCGGATACGCGCCATTTTTCTTTCTCCGCTGCTTCTGACCGGCTGCGGAGGGGGCGATGGCGGAACGTCGCCCGAAGCGAACGCCCCGCCGGCATTCACCTCGCTCCAGACCGCGAGCGTCGCCGAAAACGGCGTTGCGGCCTATCAGGCAGCGGCCACCGATCCCAACGGCGACGCGCTGACCTTCACCATCGACGGCGGCGCCGACGCGGCGCACTTTTCGATCACTGCCGCGGGCGCACTGCGTTTCAATGCGGCGCCCGACTATGACCTTCCGGGCGATGCCGACGGCGACAATGTCTATTCGGTGCGGTTGAACGTCAGCGACGGCAGAACGGCCGTCAGCCAGACGGTCAATGTCACGGTGACCAACTCGAAGGAAGGCATATCGGTCCAGCGCGTCGGTAGCGGATTCAACCAACCGACTTTCCTTCTCGGCATTCCGGGCAGCAGCGACGTCTATGTGCTCGAGAAAGCCGGGAGGGTCTATCGCCTGACCCCGTCGACCGGCGCAAAGACGCTGCTCTTCACGATCGGCGACCTGTCTACCGATGGCGAGCGCGGCCTGCTCGGCATGGCGCTACTGCCCAACCCGGCGAATGCGGATCGCTTCATGATCTATTGCACCAATGCCGCCGGCGACATCGAGATTCGCGAATATGGCAGCCTCTCCGGATCGCCGCGTATATTGGCGAGGCTGACGGTTCCGCATCCCGGGGCGAATAACCATAATGGCGGCGCGATGGCCTTTGGTCCCGACGGCTTGCTCTATGTCGGGGTGGGTGATGGCGGGGGCGTGGGCGATCCCGGCAACAATGCCCAGAATCCCAATTCGCGGCTCGGCAAAATATTGCGTATCCGCGTGGTCGAAGACCCCTATGCGGGTGCATCGGTTCCCAGCGACGAGGGTTTCCTGGCGCCCGCGCCGGGCAATCCCTATCTCGCCGGTGGAGGCGACCGCTATGTCTACGCGCTCGGCCTGCGCAATCCGTTCCGTTTTTCCTTCTCGGGATCGACGCTGATCATCGGCGACGTCGGTCAGGGTGCCGTCGAAGAAATCGATATGGTGACGACCACCCAGCCGGGCCTCAATTTCGGCTGGCGCTTCAGGGAAGGCACCCAGCCCTATAGCGGCACGCCGCCCGGCGGGCTGACCGATCCGGTCGCCGAATATGGCCATGGCGACGGCCCGCGACAGGGCAAGTCGATTACCGGCGGCTATGTCTATCGCGGCCCGGTCACCTCGCTTCAGGGTCAATATGTCTTCGCGGACTTCGTTTCGGACAATATCTGGACGATTCCCTTTGCCGGTTTCATCCCCGGACAGACGCTCGCGTCGTCGCGTTTCGCGCTGCGGAACGAGGATTTCGCGCCCGACGCGGGGACGCTGAACTCGATCGCCTCCTTTGGCGAGGACAGCGCGGGCAATCTGTTCATAGTCAGTCTCGGCGGCGATATTTTCATGGTGCGGCAAGGAAGCTGATCGCTGCCTCGGTATCCTGGCCGGACGGGAGAGGTTGCCGGGGCACGCCCAAGACGGCAGAAGGGAGGCGTTCAGAGGAGCCCCCCATGAAATCATTGCCCTTCGCCGCGCTCGTCGTCCTCCAGCTCGCCCTCGCGCCCACCGCCGAGGCAAAGCTCAGCAAGGCGGAAAGCAGCATGGTGCACACCGTCGCAGCCGAAAGCGAGCGCAGCGTCGCGCTGCTCGAAAAGCTGGTCAACCAGAACAGCGGCTCGCTCAACCTCGCAGGGGTCGAAAAGGTCGGTGCGATGATGCGCGCCGAACTCGAACCCCTTGGTTTCAAAGTCGAATGGAAACCGATGCACGAAACCGGCCGCGCCGGACATCTGATCGCGACGCACGCCGGCAGGCCCGACACCAAGCGCCTGCTCCTCATCGCGCATCTCGATACGGTATTCGAACCTGATTCGCCGTTCCAGCGCTTCGAGCGCATGGGCGACAAGGCGAAAGGTCCGGGCGCCGGCGACGACAAGGGCGGAATGGTCGTCGTCGTCGCGGCGCTGCGCGCGATGCACAAGGCGGGAACGCTGAAGGGCGCGAACATCGAATTTCATATGACCGGCGACGAGGAAGATGCGGGCGACCCGGTCGATACAGCGCGCGCCGACCTGATCGCCGCGGGCAAGCGTGTCGACGTCGCGCTGGGGTTCGAGGGGCTGGTCCGCGATGGCGGCGCCGACATGAGCTCGATCGCCCGGCGCTCGTCAGAAAGCTGGCAAGTCACCGCAACGGGCAAGACGGGACACAGTTCGGGCATTTTCAGCGCCGATTCCGGCGACGGCGCGATCTATGAACTCGCGCGCATCATCCACCGCTTTCGCACCGAGCTGCCCGAACCGAACCTGACCTTCAACGTCGGGCTGATCGCGGGCGGCGAGCAGGTGTCGCTCGACGAGGGCAAGATTCGCGCAAGCGCGAACGGCAAGACCAACATCATCGCCGCCACCGCGATTGCGCGCGGCGACCTGCGCACGCTGTCGGGCGAGCAGGCGGCGCGGGTGAAGGAAAAGATGGCCGCGATCGTTGCCGATCACGCCCCCGGCACCGGGGCCACGCTCGCTTTCGACCCCGGCGGCTATCCGGCGATGGCGCCCACCGATGGCAACCGCGCGTTGCTGATCCGGCTCAACGCCGTCAACCGCGACCTCGGACTGGCCGAAATGGCCGCGCTCGATCCATTAAAGCGCGGCGCCGCCGACATCAGTTTCGTCGCGCCGCACGTCGACAGCCTCGCCGGACTTGGCGCCTATTCGACGGGCGATCACGGCCCCGAGGAAACGGTCGACATCCCCAGCATCACGCGGCAAGCGACGCGTGCTGCCATCCTGATGTCACGCCTTTCTGCTGAAAAGCGCTAAACTGCCGCGTTTGGCAGTTGGCCTCGCTTGATTCATCCGCCACAGTGATTAGGTGGCAATCCGAGACGGATTCACCGCCGATGGGAGACAGGACATGAGCACCGAAACGCACCTCAAACAACATTATATCGGCGGCCGCTGGGTCGATTCGAAGGGCGGCAAGCTCCACGATGTCATCAACCCGGCGACCGAGGAGGCGGCCTCGACCGTCGTGCTCGGCACCGCCGCCGACGTCGATGATGCGGTCGCCGCGGCGAAAGAGGCCTTCAAAAGCTTCTCGCAGACGACGCGCGAGGAACGTCTCGACCTACTGAACCGCATCGTCGAAGAGTATAAGAAGCGCGCACCCGACCTCGCCAAGTCGATGGCCTCCGAAATGGGCGCGCCGGTCAGCTTCGCGGGCACCGCGCAGGTCGGCGCCGGCATCGGCGGCTTCCTCGGCACGATCGCCGCGCTGAAAGATTTCAGCTTCACCGAAAAATATGCCGCGGGCATGATCGCCTATGAACCGATCGGCGTCGTCGGCATGATCACGCCGTGGAACTGGCCCCTCAACCAGATCGCACTCAAAGTTGCCCCCGCGCTCGCCGCGGGCAACACGATGGTGCTGAAGCCGTCGGAAGAATGCCCAGGCAATGCGGTGATCTTCGCCGAGATCCTCGACGCCGCAGGCGTCCCGCCGGGCGTGTTCAACCTCGTGCAGGGCGACGGTCCGACCGTCGGCAATGCGATCAGCGCGCACCCCGGCATCGAAATGGTGAGCTTTACCGGCTCGACCCGCGCGGGCATCCTCGTCGCCAAGGCGGCGGCAGACACCGTAAAGCGCGTCCATCAGGAACTCGGCGGCAAATCGCCGAACATCGTCCTGCCCGACGCCGATTTCGAAGCGGTGCTGCCGCCCACGGTGCAGGGCGTGCTCGTCAACACGGGGCAGAGCTGCATCGCGCCGACGCGCATTCTCGTCCAGAAAGAGCGCGAAGCCGAAGCGGTCGGTGTGATCAAGGCGATGTTCGACGGCACCCAGGTCGGCGACCCGATGAGTGAAGGCGGTCATATCGGCCCCGTCGTCAACAAGGCACAGTTCGACAAGATCCAGGGCCTGATCCAGTCGGCAATCGACGAAGGCGCGACGCTCGAAACCGGCGGCACCGGCCTGCCGAGCAACGTCAACCGCGGCTATTATATCAAGCCGACCGTCTTTTCGGGCGTCACCCCCGACATGCGTATCGCGAAGGAAGAGGTGTTCGGGCCGGTCGCGACGATCATGGCCTACGACACGCTCGACCAGGCGGTCGATATCGCGAACGATACCGAATATGGCCTGTCGGCCGTCGTTTCGGGCGATCCCGCCAAGGCCGCTGAAATCGCGCCCAAGCTGCGCGCCGGCATGGTCGCCGTCAATGCCTGGGGTCCCGGACCGGGCGCGGCGTTCGGCGGATACAAGGCGTCGGGCAATGGGCGCGAAGGCGGTGTGTTCGGCCTTAAGGACTTCATGGAAGTGAAGTCGATCAGCGGCATCCCGGCGTAAGCCATATTCCTCCCTGTGGCCGCAGGCCATGGGGAGGGGGACGACCCGCATAAAACGAGTGGTGGGAGGGGCCGCGCTCTACCCGCCCCTCCGTCAGCCGCATCGCGACCGCCACCTCCCCATCGTTTCGCGACAGGCAGGATCGAGCCCCTCCCGTTTACGGCAGGGGTTTTGCTTTGAGCGAACTGCCGTTATGCGCGAACGCATCATGACCGCCCGCTCCCCGCTCGCCCCCGCCGCCTTTCCTGCCCTCCCCGACATCGCCGGGGTGACGCGCCGCGTCGCGCGCGCGCGTTACAAGGATTGGGATCGCTGCGATCTGACTTATGTCGAACTGTCGCCGGGGACGACGGTCGCGGGCGTCTTCACGCGCAATGTCTGCTGCTCGTCCGAAGTCGAACTCGGCCGCGAGCAGGTGAAGGGTGGCAAGGGCCGCGCGCTGATCGTCAACGCGGGCAACAGCAACGCCTTCACCGGCTATCGCGGCCGCGAGGCGGTCGAACAGATCATGGAGCAGGTCGCCGTTCACCTCGGCTGCGAAGCGAGCGAGGTCTTCGTCAGTTCGACCGGCGTCATCGGCGTGCCGTTGCCCAAGGAAAAGGCGCGCGCGGGCGTCGAAACCGCACTCACCGCCGAGCTTTGTTCGTGGGAAACCGCCGCCGAGACGATCGGCACGACCGATACCTTTGCGAAGGGATCGGCCGCCAGTGCGATCGTCGGTGGCAAGACCATCCAGGTCGCGGGGATCGTCAAGGGATCGGGCATGATCGCCCCCGACATGGCGACGATGCTCGGCTATCTTTTCACCGACGCCGCGGTCGCGCCGGCGCTGCTGCAGGATATGCTGAGCGAAGCGACCGACGGCAGCTTCAACAGCATCACCGTAGACAGCGACACATCGACCAGCGACACGGTGCTGCTGTTCGCGACGGGGCAGGCGGCAAATGCGACGCTCACCACGCGCGACGATCCGGGCGCCGACGCACTGTACGCCGCGATCCGGCAGGTCGCGCTCGATCTCGCGCAACAGGTAGTGCGCGACGGCGAGGGCGCGTCGAAATTCATCGAAATCCAAGTGAACGGCGCGGTGAACGACGGCAGCGCCAAACGCGTCGCGCTCGCGATCGCCAACTCGCCCCTCGTGAAAACCGCAATCGCGGGCGAGGACGCCAATTGGGGCCGCGTCGTGATGGCGGTGGGCAAGGCGGGCGAACCCGCCGACCGCGACCGGCTCGCGATCCGCTTTGGCGATCATTGGGTCGCGAAGGACGGTCTGCCTGTCGACGGCTATGACGAAGCGCCGGTCGCGGCGCATCTCAAGGGTCGGGACATTCGCGTCGGCGCCGACCTCGGCCTCGGCGAAGGCCGGGCGACGGTCTGGACCTGCGACCTGACCCACGGCTACATCAGCATCAACGCCGATTATCGGAGCTAGCTTATGGGAACCCCGGCGAAAGCCGGGGCCATGCGGCACCGTAAATGGCCCCGGCTTTCGCCGGGGTTCACACCATTACAGCGCGCCTTCAAGCCAGCCCTTCAGCGCACTCTTCGGCGCCGCGCCGACCTTGGTGTCTGCGATCTCGCCATTTTTGAACAGGATCATCGTCGGGATACCGCGCACGCCATATTTGGCGGGGGCGTTCGGATGGTCATCGATGTTCAGCTTCGCGATCACGACCTTTTCACCCAGTTCGTCGGCGATTTCCTCGAGCGACGGGCCGATCATCTTGCACGGGCCGCACCATTCGGCCCAGAAATCGACAAGCACGGGCGTATCGCTGTCGAGCACGTCGGCCTGAAAGCTGTCGTCGGTAATGGCTTTGGTACCCATAATCAGAACTCCTGAAACGCTGTTGCCACCAAGCTAGGGCGTCGGCGCCTCCGGCTCAAGGGCCGAGCCCCGCAAATTCGCCTTGGCTGCCAGCAAGCCCGGCTTGTGGGCGTCGAGCAAGGCATCGCCGAGGCGGATCAGCCGCGGCGCCGCGGTATAGAGCAAGGCCGCCTCGACGCGCCGCCCCGGAAAGATCACCCGGAGCGCGTCGCGATAGGCCGCCATCTGACGCAGATAGGCGGACGCGACCTCGGCGCCGTTCGCCGGGACGTGCCGCCCCGTCTTGTAGTCGATCACCGTCACCGCATCGTCGGTCACCAGTAACCGGTCGACGATCCCTGCGACGACGACGCCGTCGACCACCGCCGACAGCGGCACCTCGGCGAGGCTGCCGATCCCGAACAGCGCCGCGTGCGCGGGATCGTCGAGCACCGTCAGCACTTCATCGACCATCGCCGAACGCGCACTCTCGCCGAGCGCCGCAGCCTGTGTCGACAGCCAGTGCATCGCGGCGGCGCGGCGGCGTTCTGACCGGACGGCGGGCAGCCGCTCGAATAGCGCGTGAAGCAGCAGGCCCCGCTCGACCGCCGCCGCGCGTTCACCGCCCTGCGGCGGCGACGCGACATCGTCCTCGCCGAGAGCGGAGGGGGCGAGCGGGCGCGGTGGGCGCGCTTCTTCGGGCGCCGGTCGCCCAGCCCAGTCGGGGATCGCAATTTCCGCGGTCGCTGCAACCGGCTTCGTCCGCTGACGCGCCCACGTCTTTGCATTGACCTGATGAACGCGCTTTTGTCCCCAGCGCGGCCCGGCATCCTGCCAGCCGAGCCCCATGGCGTCCATCACGCCGTCGACCGCCGCGTGCCAGCAAAGCTCGGGTAGCGAGCGATCTTCCTTTTTCGTGATGCCGGCGACCACCAGCAGTTCCTCGGCACGCGTCATCGCAACATACAGCAGCCGCCAATGTTCCTGGATCTCCGCCGCGGCCTTGGAGTCGTGCGCCGCCGCGACTCGTCCATGCCGCTCCTCCGCCGGCAGGCCGAAAACCGGCAGCCTGTCCCAACCCTCCAGCGACAGGTCGAATCCGCGTTGCCGCTGCACCGGATCGTCGGTCGCGTCGGCGAGGATGACGATCGGCGCCTGCAAACCCTTTGACCCGTGCACCGTCATCACGCGCACGACATCGCTGCGTGCTTCGGTTTGTCGCTTGATATCGGCGCGGCTCGCCTCGACCTCGCTCAGGAAAGCGAGCAGCGAAGGGGTATGCAGCCGTTCGAACGCAAGCGCCTGGTTTAAAAGTTCGTCGATCGGATCGCGCGCTTCGCGCCCCAGCCGCGCGTAGAGCCGCCGCCGCCCCTGCATCGGCCCCGACAGTATGCGATCGAGGAAACGATAGGGCGTCGTCAGATCGGCCATGCCGAGGAGGTGGCGCAGCGCCGCCATCGTTTCCGCAGGCACCTCGGCCTCGCGGGCGCGCAGTTGCTCCCACAGCGCGCGCTTGCCGCGCCCGTGCGCAAAACCGAACAGATCGTCCTGCGACCAGCCGATCAGTGGCGACACGAGCAGCGCCGCAAGGTTGAGGTCGTCGAGCGGCTGGATCGCAAAGCGCATGGCTGCAAGCAGGTCCTGAACGCCGAGCGGCTGCGTCAGCGCGAAGCGATCGACCCCCGCGACGGGCACGCCAAGCGATTGCAGTCGCGCAACGATCCGCGCTGCAAGGTCGCGGCGGCGGCGGACGAGGATCAATATATCGCCCGGTGCGACGCTGCGCCCGTCCTTGCCATGCTCGATCCAGTCGCGAACCTCGTCCGCGATCGCGCGCGACAGCCGGAGGCTGGCGGGGTCGTTTGCGGGCGCGAGCGGATCGCCGCCTTCGCTCGCGTCGTCGTCGGCCGTGTCCTCGCTCTCCCCCGCCGCGAGGGCTTTGCCGACAGGCAGCGGCTGCCACAGTTCGACGCGGCCGGGGTGCGCGCTGCGGAAGGGAAGATGCGGCGGTTCGTCGCTCGCCAGCCCCATCAATCCGGTGCCGCCGTGCGCAAGCCACGCGTCGACGATTTCGAGCACCGCGGGACTGGAGCGGTAGTTGGTGACCAGATCGACTTCGGCAAAGGGCTGCCCGCCGTCGGCGGCGCGTTGGCCGAATACCATGCGCGCCGCCGCGAAGGCCGCGGGATCGGTGCCCTGGAAGCCAAAGATCGCCTGCTTGCGGTCGCCCACGGTGAACAGGGTGCGGACACGCTCTTCCTTCGCACCCGCACCCGCAAAAAATTCTCCCGCGAGCGCCGCGACGATCGCCCACTGGCGTGTGTTTGTATCCTGCGCTTCGTCGACGAGGATATGATCGGTGCGCTGGTCGAGCTTGAAACGCACCCATTCGCCGAATTGACCGAGGCGGAGCAGCGCCCCCGCGATCGAGATCAGGTCGTCGAAATCGGCCAGCCCGCCCTCGCGCTTCGCCAGCGCGTAGGTTTCGGCAAAGCGGCTTCCCAAATCCCACGCTGCGGCAAGGTCGTCGGCGACACGCATCGCCGTGACCGTCTCGAGCAGTTGCTGCGCGGCTTCGACGATCTGCACAGCACTGTCGGCACAGTCGGTCATCCGGCCTTTGTCGCCCGCGAAGTCCGCGCGCAACTCGCCCTTACCTGTAAGGAAACAGCCAAGCAGTTCGCCAAGCATCGCGCTTCGCCCCGCCGGGTCGGCTGCCAGCCACCGCTGCATGACGTCGGCGCACCCGAGTCCGGTCTTGGTGCCCCAAGCCCCTCCGCTCGCCGCAACCGCTCGGATCGGCGCCTCGGCAATCGCGCCCGCCGCCAGTTTGCCCACCAGCCACGCTTCGGCATCGCCATCGGGCAGCGCCAGCGCCGCACGCAGATCGGACGCGCGCGGGGGCAGGATGCGCGTTTCGAACGGCGCGGCAAAGGCGTGGGCGCAGCGCGTCAGGAACGCCATCGCCGCGTCCTGGCCCATCCGCCGCGACAGCATTGCCGCCTGCGCGCGCATCGCGTCGCCCTCGGCACCGGGTTCGGCGAGCAGCTTGGCGAGCACCTGTCGCTGCAACTCGGCGGCTTCGCCCTCTTCGAGCGCGCGGAAGCCGGGCAGGATTTTCGCCTCGAGCGGAAAGCTTGCGAGCAGGGTCTGGCAAAAGCTGTGGATTGTCTGCACCCGGATCGTGCCGGCGGCGCTATCGATCACCGTGGCGAACAGCGACCGCGCGCGGTCGAGGATGCCGGGCTCCTGCCAGTCGGCGCCGAGCGCGTTGAGATCGATCCGAAGGTCGCCGTCGCTCATCCGCACCCAGAGCGCCAGCCGTTCGTGAATGCGGTGCGCCATTTCGGCGGCGCCCGCCTTGGTAAAGGTGATGCACAGGATCGCATCGGGCGCGATTCCCGCAAGCATCAGCCGCAACACGCGCGCCGACAACACCTGCGTCTTGCCGGTTCCGGCCGATGCGCCGAGCCACACATGCTCATGCGGCTCCGCCGCCGCCCGCTGCGCGGGATCGAGGTCATGGAGCCGCGTCATGGCGCATCTCCTGCCGCGTCATTCCCCCGTCCGAACCATTCGTCGCGGCGCATCAACTGGTCATAATCGGTGAAACGCTTCGCATTGTCTCCCGGCGCGAACACCTCGTCGCCGAGCAGATAAGCGGCGGTGAGATCGGCGAATGCGTCGTAGGCGCGCCTTACCGCATCCTCCGCGGTCTTGAGTTCGCGCCGCGAGCCATGTGTCGGCGTCACGCTTCCGTCGATCCCCTTGGCGCGATCGGCTTTGAGGCTCCAATATTCGAGCGCATCGATCGACCCCGGCGCGACGCCGTCCATCTTGCCCATTTCTGCCATCAGGCCAAGCAGGCCAAGCTGATTGTCGAGCCCCTCGGCGGCGGCGCTCCCGCTTGGTGCGGCCCCGGTCTTGTAATCGACGATCGCGAGGCTGCCGTTCCCCAGCCGGTCGATACGATCGGCCTTGCCTGTCAAGCGGATACCGCCCAGTTCGTGCATGCCCGACGCTTCGGCCGCGATGGGCTCCCGCCCCTCCGCGCGCGCGGCCCACACCCGCCCCGCCGCCCAGCGCAGCGCCGGCTCGATCCGCGGAAACCAGAAGGCGCGTGCGAGCGCGTCAAGCGCCGGATCGTCACGCAGGCGGGCTAGTTCGGCTTCCAGCGCTGCGGGCGTGGCGCCCGCCCGCTGCCAATTCTCCATGAATGCGTGGACGCGCGTGCCGAGCCAGCGCGGATCGGGGCCGGCGCTGAGCGGGTCGAGGACTGAAAGCCGCAATATGCGTCCTGCGTAAAATGCATAAGGATCCTTCGCGAGCAGGTCGACGCCGGTGACGCTGATATGATCCGGCCGCGCTCCGGCAGGCGGGCGCGGGCGCGGCATCGGCGCGGGCACGGCCGGCCCCGGCGGGACGTCGAGCGCCGCCGCGAGTGCGGTGACGCTTGCCCCGTCGAGGCGGGCTTCGGGCAGTTCGCCGGCGAGTGCGGCAAGCCGCAACCAGAAGCGCGACGCCACCGCGGGATCCCCGCCGCTGCGCAGCGCGCGCGTGACGACCACCTCGCGCGCCGCGAAAGCGCCCGCGAAATCATGCGCCGCCGCGCCCTGCTGGCGTTCGGGCGCCGCAAGCCCCAGCATCCGGCGGATCCCCGGCGCGAGCCAGGGATCGGGGCTCTGTTGTTGCGGCCAGCGGCCTTCGTCGAGCCCGCCGAGGATCATCAGGTCGGCACGCTGCAACCGTGCTTCGAGCAGACCCCATATGAACAGGCGTGGATGGCCGCCATAAGGCGGACGGACGCTTTCGCCGGCGAGGAGGTCGGCGAGCATCGCCGGGACGTCACCGGGCGTGACCAGCGCCGGACCTGCGTCCTTCGCCAACGCCCAGCGGTCGAATAATTCGGACAGCGCGCGGCCGGCGTGGCCGGTCCATGCCCCCGCGCCCGTCAGCCAGTCGAGCGCCGCTTGCAATGCGCCGAGCAGCACGGCGGGCGGCACAGGCGCAGCAGCAGCGAAGGGCGCGAGCGCCGCGCGCAAGCCCGCGGCGAACTCTGCCCACCAATCGACGATCGCCTGCGCCTCCGCATGACCATGCGCTTTCGCGTCGGCCGCGCGTTCGGCGATCCGCATCGTCACGCCATCCCATCCCGGCACCAGCCCGGGCCCGCGCAGCACCAGGTCAAGCCGCCGCACCTGATCGAGCCAGCCGAGGCGCGCCTCGCCCGCGCGCACCAGCGGATGCCCCAGCAGCGCGACGAGCCGCACCGGGTCGAAGGCCGCAGCGAACTCGGCGAGTGCAAGCAGCAGCGCCCCCGGCGGCGTCTGGCCGAGCGGCTGCCCCGCGCTGTCGTCGACCGTCACGTCCCAGCGCGCGAGTGCCGCCGCTACGCGCGTCGCCAGCGCCCGGTCGGGGGTCACCAATGCAGCGGTGCGCGCGGGCGTTTCGAGCGCGTGGCGCATGATCAGCGCGATCCCTTGCGCCTCCTGCCCGTCGTCGGCGAACGTGGCGGCGCAAACCCCCGCGACGCCCGTACCAAGGTCGCCCGCCTGCTGCCAGCGCGCGGTATAGGCGGCAGGCGCAAAGAGCAGCGATGTAAAGGCCTCGCGCGCTTCGGGGCCGTCAAACGGCGAAGTCGCATCCCACGCCAACACTTCGCCGCGCGACACTCCCATCCGGCCGAGCAGCAGCTTCAGATGATATTGGGGGTGCGTTTCCAGCGGACGCTCAAGAGGCTTGTCGGGATCGGCCTGCACCGGCCCCAGCACCCGCCATTCGTCGTCCGCCATGCCCAGGTCGACCCCGGGCAGCACGACCAGACCCTGCGGCAGATCGGCAACCGTTCGCAGGAGCCGTGCGATTGCGGGCGCGGCGGTGGTGATCCCCGCAGCGACGACGAACCGCGCGGGCGGTGCGGCGCGCCATCCCCGTGCGACCCGTGCGAGCAGCCGGTTGCGGCGGTCGGCGCGGTCGATATGCCCGGTCGCTGCAAGCATCGCCGGCCATTGTTCGACGAGCAGCGACAGTCGCCGCCACGAAGCCTGCCAATGCCCGGCAAGGTCACCGAGCGCGCTTTCGATGTCGGCGAGCCGCGCCGGCGCGACCTCCTCATAGTGCAACTGGTCGATCACGCGCCCCAGCCCCTCCGCGAGCTGGAACGCCGCGGCACCGGTGATCGGATCCTCGCCCGGCGGATGATGCTTCTCTATCAGCTCCGCGAGCATCAGGCGCCGTTTCAACGCATCGATCGCGGGGGGGATCGCGTCGATCTCGTCGATCGGATCGAGCGCCAGCGCGACCGATTCGTCGAGGTCGGCATCGCCGATCACGACAAGCCGGGGCATCAAGAGTCCTGCACCACCCGCGCGCACGAACGCCGCCTGCACCGCGCTCCGCGCGCGGTTGCTCGGCAGCAGGATGAGGCCCTGCGCAAGCCCCAGCGCGCCGTCGGCATGGCGGTCGATCAGCCCCGCCGCGAGCGCATCGGCGAAGGCCCGTTGGACGGGAATCGAAAAGACGGTGGGCTTGGCGTCAGCCATCCGTCAGCGCGGCTTCGGTCGGCGCGATGCTCGCCGGAGTACCCACGTCGAACCACTGGCCCATGTGCGACACGCCATAGAGCCGCCCCGCCGCGATCGCGCGATCCCACAGGATATTGGTCGAAAACGCCCCCTCGGGCGCCCCATCGAGCAGGCGCGGCGAGATCAGCTGGATGCCAGTGTAGACGAAGGGTGCAATCCGCCCCGGCTTGCGGCGCGACAGCTTGCCGTGGCCGTCCATGTGGAAATCGCCGCGTCCGCTGTGCCCCGTCGCACTCGCCTGCCGGATCAGCAGCAGCAACGCATCCATCTTCGTTCCGTCCCAGTGCCGCGCGAGATGCCGGATGCTGTCTTCGGGCCCGTCGATCCAGATATTATCGCTGTTGGCGATCAGGATCGGGTCGCCCTTCAGCTGCGGCAGCGCCTTGACCATCCCGCCCCCGGTTTCGAGCAGCTGCCCCCGCTCGTCCGAAATCGCGATAGTGAAACTGCGCTTCTGTGCCGCGAGATGCGCTTCGAGCGCATCCGCCAGATAATGGACGTTGACGACGACATGCCCGACGCCCGCTGCCTCGATCCGGTCGAGACTATGGTCGATCAGCGCCTTTCCCGCGACGCGCACCAACGGCTTGGGCCGCGTGGCGGTGAGCGGGCGCATGCGCTTGCCGATGCCCGCCGCCATCACCATCGCGCTTTCGATCTTCGCGCTCACAAAACCATCGCTTTCCATATCTCCGCCCGCTTCGCGAACGGGATATTGGCGTCAAACCATTGCCGAACGGGGACAAGCGCCGGATGGGCGAGGTCGCGTTCGAGCAGCCCCCACATGCGCGGCTGGAAATTTTTGTAGTGCGGCTTGTTGTCGCGCTTCCACAGGCGGACGAAGACGCCGAGGATGCGAGTATTGCGCTGCGCGGCGAGCGCCCAATAGGCGGACTCGATATCCCGTCCGGTCGCTTGGATGTAACGCGCGAGCATAGCCGCCTCGACCGCGGGGTTCACATCGCGGCGAGCATCCTCGAGCACCGAGGCCAGGTCGTAGGCGGGATGCCCCACCAGCGCGTCCTGAAAATCGAGCAGGCCATAATGCGCGATGCCGTTCTGCCCCTCGACCAGCATGATATTTTCGGCGTGGAAATCGCGGAGCACGGTGACGCGCGGCAGCCCGTCCTGCTCGACCGGCGCCAACGCCGCCGCCCACGCCGCGCGGAACGCATCGCGATCGACGTCGATGCCGAGCGCCGGGCAATACCAGTCGATGAACAGCAGCACCTCGTCGAGCCATTGCTCGAGCCCGTGCGCCGGCAGTCCGTCCATCGGCGGCCGAGCGTGGAGGTGGACCAGCAGGTCGGTCACCCCGGCATAATAGTCCGCCTCCTTGTGCAGCGCTTCGTCGACCGTTTCGCGCAGCCGCACGTCGCCGAAATCCTCGATCAGCAACAGGCCTTGCGCAAGGTCGCGCGCGAGAATCGTCGGCGCATTGAGCCCCTGCGCGCACAGAAATTCGGCAACCGCGATGAACGGCCGAGGGTCCTCGTGCGGCGGCGGCGCATCCATCAGCACCGCCCGACGGTCCTTGTCGACGACGCGGAAATAGCGGCGAAAGGACGCGTCGCCCGCCAGCGGCAAGATTTGGGCATCGCCCCAGCCATGCGCGGCAAGAAAGGCGGGCGCATGCGCGGGCGGAATCATCGAAGAGGCCATCGTGCTCCCCAAGCCGCCGGCACATCGGCTGTCAAGACGCGCGCGTCGCCGTCGCCCGAAATGCTGAGGCTCAGCGCACCGGGCCATCCTTCATCGCCCAGCCGCTCGGGCCATTCGATCAGCAAGGCGCCATCGTAAAGATAGTCGTCAAGCCCCAGTTCGATCAGCTCGTCCGGATCCTCGATGCGATAGAGATCGACGTGCGCGATGGGCAGGTCGACCTCGGGCGGCGCATAGGGCTGGACGATCGCGAAGGTGGGGCTCGGAGCTTCGCCGGCGAGCCCCCGCGCCTTCAGCATCGCGCGCGCCAGCGTCGTCTTGCCCGCGCCGAGGTCGCCCGCCAACAGCACGACGTCGCCGGCGATCAACGCCGCGCCGATCGCCGCGCCGATCCGCTCGGCAGCCGGCAGATCATAGCCCATCGAAAAGCCGGTCATGCGCCGCGCGGCAGGCTGATCCGCACGAGCGTCCCCTGCCCCTGCTCGCTTACCACGTCCATCGTCCCGCCATGCGCTGCGACGAGCTGCCTCGCGAGCGCGAGGCCGATGCCGCCTGTCTGTGTTCCGGCCTGCGTCCCCCGCGTCACCGCAACCACTGTGTCGGGCATGCCGGGACCATTATCCGACACGACGATATCGACCCTCTCCGCATCGCCTTCGGCGTGCAGCAGCACGCGCCCACCCGATTTGCGCGAAGGCGCGGTGAAGCGTATCGCATTGTCGAGCAACCCGGCGACGAGCCGCGACAAGCGAGGGGCGTCGCCCTCGATCCGCCCCAGGTCGGCGGCGATATTGCCCACGAGTTCGACCTTCTCGCTCGTCGCGAGCGGCTTCGCATCGGCGAGGGCGTTTTCGAGCAGCGTTTTCACATCGACCGGAGCGCGCTCGATCGCCAGCGTCCCCGCCTCGCCCTGCGCGAGGTCGAGTACGTTGTCGATCTGGCGGGATAGCACTGCGACCGAATCCATGATCGCATCGACATAGGAGCGCTGCTGGTCGTCGAGCTTGCCAGCATAACCCGCCTGCAACATCTCGCCGAAACCGCCGATCGATGTAAGCGGCGTGCGCAGCTCGTAACTCATCCGCGACAGGAACGCGGTCTTGACCTTGTCCGCCGTCTCAAGCGCCTCGTTACGTTCGCGCAGCGCGCCTTCGACCCGGCGGCTCGCCGTGATGTCGAGCATGATGAGAAGCGCGTTGCCGTCGGGCAACGGTATCGAGGCGAAATCGAAATAGCGTCCATCGGCAAAACCGATTTCGCCGCCGCGTTGCTGCCGTTCCAATGTGGCGGCGCGGATGACTTCCTGCACGATGCTGATCTGGTTCGGCTTGACCAGCCGGTCGGCAAGCCCGCCCATCAGAGCATCGACGCGCGGATGCGCGGCCAGCGTCGGTTCGTCGATGCCCCACAGCCGGCGGAAGCGCTGGTTCCACAGATGAAGCCGTCCGTCGGGCGCGAACACCGCAACCGCCTCGAACAGATTGTCGAAAGTCGCGGTGCGAACGCGCAGCAGCGTATCGCGCGCGCCGGCCAGTTGCACCTGTTCTGTCTTGTCCTCGGCGATCAGCAACAGCCCACCGTCGGGCGTCGGCTGCGCGACGACATGCAGGTGGGTTCCGTCGCGCAGCAACCAGTCCTCCTCGCTCGCGCCCGGCTGCGCGAACCAGTCGACATGCGTCTGCCGCCATTCGGGATAGTTGCGAACTTCCGGAATCCGCCCGCGCTCGCGCCACGCATCGAGCAGCCGTGCGAAGGGCCGCGCCTCCGACACATCTTCCGCCGACAGGCCGAACAGCCGGCGGAACGGCTGGTTTGCAAAGACAAGGCTCTGGTCGGGGCCGAATTGCGCAACCGCGGCCGATAGCCGATCGAGTAGTTCGCGCTGCGTATCGACGAAACGACGATGCGCCCCGCGCTCGGTTTCGAGTTCCTGGATATCGATCGCATAGCCCGCGATCCCGATCGCACGGCCACCCTTGGGAGCCAGCGGAACGTCGACGACGCGCATGATCCGTCGCTCGCCTTCGATCGTCACGGGAATGGTACGGACCTGCGCGGTCCCCGCGGCGCGGGCGGTCTCGGCGGCCTCCGCCGCACTGACACCGGCGACGGTTTCGCACAATTCGATGCCGCCATCGATCACCGCAGCCGGCCCCTTGGCTTCGACCGCGCGGACATAGGCGCCATTGACCAGCGCCAACTGAAGGTCGGTATCGCGGAACCACATGGGGAAGGGTGCCGCCTCGATCAGGCCCGACAGCGCCTCGAACGCCGCCATCGCCTCGTCGCGTTCCTGTCGCGCATGCGCCAGCGCCTGCTGCCCCTCGGTTGCATCACTCAGCCACAGAAGGACGCTACCAGCCCCGCCCACCGCCTGCGGCGCAGCGGCGCCATGCACGATGATCGTCCGCCTGCTCGCTTCGGGTTTAAGGCTGAGGACAAAGGGTTTCGCCCCGCGCTGCGCGCCGAGAATCGCCTGACGCAGCGCGTCATGGGCGTCTGGGCCGAGGCCGCTGCCGAGCCCGCGCAATTCGTCGAAATTCCGCGGCCCCTGCTCAAGCCCGAGCCAGCGGCCGAGCCGCTCGCTCGCTTCGATCCGCCAGTCGGCGCGCACGATGACCGGAAGCTGCGGCGAGGCTTCGACCAGGCTTGCGAGCCGTTCGGCCTGGCCGGCGACGAACGCCGAACGCCGCTGCATCGCGATTCCGCGCCCGACCGCCCAAAGTCCCGCGAGCAGCCACAGCGCCGCGAACAGGCCAAGCGCGAACAAGAGCGGCGGCGAAAGCGCGTCGCTCATCCCGCCTCAAGCCCTCTTCTGTCCGGAAGTCCCGCGCACATGATCGCTTGCCCTAAAGGCGATGAAGACATGTTTCAATCGCATGTCAGCGCGAAACGGCGCGCTACATCTTCCGATGAGCGCGCCGTCCACATTTTCGTCCGAGTTTCCGCGATGCGGAAACGCTGCCGGCACCGGCCCGCTTCGCCGTCAGGCGACGAAATCAGTACCGGTAATGGTCGGGCTTGAACGGCCCTTCGACCGGCACGCCGATATAGTCGGCCTGCTTCTGCGTCAGCTTCGACAGATGCACGCCCAGCTTTTCGAGGTGCAGCGCCGCGACCTTTTCGTCGAGATGCTTGGGCAGGACATAGACGTCGTTCTTATACTGCTCGCTGCGGGTCCAAAGCTCGATCTGCGCAAGCGTCTGGTTGGTGAAGCTCGCCGACATCACGAACGACGGGTGGCCCGTCGCATTGCCGAGGTTCACGAGGCGGCCCTTCGACAGGATGATGATCTGCTTGCCGTCGGGGAATTCGACCAGATCGACCTGCGGCTTCACTTCGGTCCACTTGTAGTTGGCGAGCGCCGCGATCTGGATCTCGCTGTCGAAGTGGCCGATGTTGCAGACGATCGCCATATTTTTCATCGCGGCCATATGTTCGGCGGTGATGACGTCGGCATTGCCGGTTGCGGTGACAAAGATGTCGGAGCGCTTGACGGCCTCGTCCATCGACACGACCTCGAACCCTTCCATCGCAGCCTGCAGCGCGCAGATCGGGTCGATTTCGGTCACGAGCACGCGTGCGCCGCCGTTGCGGAGGCTCTGCGCGCTGCCCTTGCCGACGTCGCCGAAGCCCGCGACGGTCGCGACCTTGCCCGCGAGCATCACGTCGGTGCCGCGGCGGATCGCATCGACGAGCGACTCTTTACAGCCGTAAAGATTATCGAACTTCGACTTGGTGACGCTGTCGTTGACGTTGATCGCGGGGAAGGGCAGCTCGCCCTTCTTGGCGATGTGATACAGGCGGTGGACGCCGGTCGTTGTTTCTTCCGAAACGCCCTTGATCGCCTTGACGGTTTTGGTGAGGTAGCCCGGATTGGCGGCAACGAATGCCTTCAGCGCGCGCTGCATTTCGACCTCTTCCTCATTCTCGGGCGCCGGCATCGTCTCGCCCGCCTCGAGTTTCGCGCCCCACAGCGCGAACATCGTGGCGTCGCCGCCGTCGTCGAGGATCAGGTTGCAGGTCGTGCCATCCTCGACACCCCAGTCGAAGATGCGGCCGACATAGTCCCAATAATCGGCAAGGCTCTCGCCCTTCACCGCGAACACGGGCACGCCCGTCGCGGCGATCGCGGCGGCGGCGTGGTCCTGCGTCGAAAAGATGTTGCACGTCGCCCAGCGGACTTCGGCACCCAATGCGGTCAGCGTTTCGATCAGCACCGCGGTCTGGATCGTCATGTGCAGCGACCCCGTGATGCGCGCGCCCTTCAGCGGCTGCGCCGCGCCATATTCGGCGCGCAGCGCCATCAGGCCCGGCATTTCGGTTTCGGCGATGTTGATTTCCTTGCGCCCGAAATCGGCGAGGCTGATGTCGGCAACGACATAGTCACGGGCGTCGGCGGCGAGAGTGGCCACGGGGGAGTCTCCATTTTGGCATATACGACCGCAGGCGAGCGGCCACGAAAACTGCGTAATTATCTTACGCGCCCTAGCCGAAACACCCCCGCCGATCAAATATAAACTTTTCTTTATATCGTACCCGGCGCACCGCCCGTCGGCAGCGCCCGACAAACGAATCGACGGCGCGAAAACGCACCGTCCGCAAAAATAATTTTTGCGCGCATCAATTGTGACAATCGGGCGCGGCCGATTGTGACATGAAGCCGCGAAAGCCAAGATTCTGAAAAATCTGACTTATAATGCGCCCTGCGATCAGCTTAATTCGACTTTGTGACAGCAGTGTTACAAAGTCCCGAAAATATTGACAATTTTTCGGACACGCGAGAAAATCGGCTCAAGTTTTCGGGAGATACAAGGATGAAAAATTTTCTGCTGCCGCTCGTCGCTCTTGCCTTTGCGACCCCTGCCGCGGCGCAATCGATCGTCGTCGTGACGGCGCCGCAAGCCGATTCGGAGGTGCTGCCGGTCGCCTATGCCGAGCTCAAGGCCGGCGAGAATCAGGCCGCTATTGACAAGCTGACCGGCGCCACGACCCTCGACGCCCGCGATCCCTCGCGGCTGATCAATCTTGGCACCGCTTATGCCCGGCTGGGTCGCACCGCCGATGCCGCCGCCGCCTATGACGCAGCGATCGGCAGCCCGATCCGCTATGATGTCGAACTCGCCAGCGGCCGCTACATGGATTCGCGCTGGGCCGCACGCGCCGCGCGTGCGAACCTTGACCAGGGCAAACCGCTGCTCGCGCTCGCGCGCTGAGGCAAAACCCTACGCCTCGCCGCCTTCGGTGGTCAACAAGCGGGCGTCCACTCCCGCTTCGGCGAACGCCGCCTGCCAACGTTCGGCAGGCGGCGTTTCGAACAACAGCGCATCGCTTCCCGGCGTCACATGCCAGCCATGGCGCACCATTTCGCTTTCGAGCTGTCCCGGCGACCAGCCGGCATAACCCAAAGCAACCAGCCAGTGCGATGGACCGCGCCCCTCGCCGATCGCGCGCAATATGTCGTGCGAGCTCGACACCATCCAGCGGTCGCTAACCTGCACCGCAGCCTCGCCGCCCCAATCCCGGCTGTGCAGCACGAAGCCGCGCGACGGCTCGACGGGTCCGCCCAGGAACACGGGCTGATCGAGCGGCTTCTCATGCTCGATCTCCAACTGGTCGAGCACCGCACCGACGGTCATGCCCGCGATCGGGTCGGCGATGCCGATCCCCATCGCGCCCTCTTCGTCATGGCTGATTATCGCGATGACCGAATGCTCGAAGCGCGGATCGCCGATGCCGGGCAGCGCGAGCAGCAATTGGCCGGTAAACCAGGTGGCAACGGTCTCCATATTGCTACAATGCCGCGACAGGCCGAAAGGGTCCAGCCTCTTTGCCGCAGGGTATCGAGGTAGGGCCATAATCCATGCGGATTTCGGGGCGGTCGACGATCCATATCTGCTCGCCGAACGGCTTGGGCACATTGAGCGGCGCGCAGGGGACGAAGCTGGACATGCACGGCACGGTAACAGAAGCGGCGGAGGGGTTTGAATTCGGCGGCGGATATGCGGCCGTGACCGCAAGGGGTGGTGAGCGGACTTCCGTTGCCATTCGCACGATGATGTCGTCGCCTGAAAAATTAACGGGGTGGAGCCTTGCAAGGGACGGCTCCACCCCGTTTCACCCTGGACCTTTTGAGAAGGGGGCAGGGATTTCAGTGCGCGCGGCGGGGGTTGATGCCGCAACGCGCGGCGGCGCGGGTGAAGAAACTGTCCTCGCCCGGCGCGCTGGCCGGTCCCATATATTCGCCCATGCGGCGAAAGGGTTCGACCAGCCATTTGATGGCGCGGGTGATATCGGCGCTGAAATGATCATGATCGTCATTCCAAACGCGCATGAACTGCTCGTCTTTCATCGCTCATTTCCTTTCGCTTCGGTGTGTCCTAAATGCGCGCTTTGGCGTCGCGCCGCCAACAAAAGGCGTAGACCATAGTATAAGGCTGGCTTATAAGGTGGCATGGCCCGCCTGCCGCCGCTTGCCGCGATACGCACCTTCGAAGCCGCCGGTCGCTTGCAGAATTTCTCGCGCGCTGCCGAAGAGCTGGGGCTGACGCAGGCGGCGGTAAGTTATCAAGTCCGCCAATTGGAGGACCGGCTTGGCCGCGCGCTCTTCGTGCGCGAGAAAGGCCGCGTGCGGCTGTCCGAAACGGGGCTGCGGCTGCTGCCCGCGATCAGCAACGCTTTTGCGACAATGGGTGACGCCTTTGCCGCGCTCGGCAGCGATGAAGCCGATGTGCTGACGATCAACGCCGCGACCAGCTTTGGCGGCACTTGGCTCAGCGCGCGCATCGGCAGCTTCCAGCTCCTCTACCCCGAACTGGCGGTGCGCATGGCGATGAGCAACGCGCTCGTCGATTTCGACGCCTCGAACGTCGACGTCGCGATCCGCATCGGCAAGGGCGTCTGGCCGGGGCTGCGCGCCGATTTCCTGATGCGCCAATATCTGGCGCCGATCGCCTCGCCGGCGTTTATCGCCGAACATGATATCCGCGAGCCCGCCGACCTGCTGCGCGTCCAGCGGCTCGCGCCGAACGACAGCTGGTGGGCCGAATGGTTCGCCCTTGCCGGGGTCGAAACGCCGCCGGTGCCGTCGCGGCGCGGAATCGAGCTCGACAGCCAGTTGCAGGAAGCGAGCGCGGTGCAGGCGGGGTTCGGCGTCGCGATGATGACCCCGCTCTATTGGCAGGGCGAACTCGCGAGCGGGCGCATGGTGCAGCCCTTCGACACGCTCTATGTCTCGGAATCATCGGGCATGTGGCTCGTCCACCGCGAGAACCGCGTCGGGGTGCGCAAGATCGAACGCTTCCGCGAATGGCTGCACGCCGAGATCGGCAAGGATCGCCACATCCTGCCCGGGGCGCTATGGAAGCCGCTGCCATGACTTTTAACGCCATGGGAGCGCAATGTTGGAATAAGGAGTTGGGGCAATCGAATTTTCTGTTCCGCTAGTAAATCTAAAGGGACTTGTCGTCACGATCTTTTGGATCGCTGCCCCGCTCGTCGTGACGTGGGTCTTGTTTCGCCTGAACAAACAGAAATTTTGGACGGCGTCTCTCTTGGTTGCGGCGGGTGCCACGATCCTTTCGGTGGTTTTTCCGATGGTTGTGCGCGTATGGGGCGACAATGTCACCCACATCCAGTGGGACAACGTCGCGTTGTTTATCGGTTGCGCATTCTTGATTTCGTTGATTTTCCATAGAATTCTTGTCCGCCGGGACCGGAAGCTCCACAATGCCAAAGTGTTCGATTGAATGACCTTCACCGCCGTCCCCCTCACCCTCTATCCCGACATGTTCCCCGGGCCGCTGGGGCACAGCATGGCAGGACGCGCGCTCGAAAGCGGGACCTGGCACTGCGCGCCGGTGCAGATCCGCGACTTTGCGACCGACAAGCACCGCACCGTCGACGATACGCCGGCGGGCGGCGGGGCGGGCATGGTGCTCAAGGCCGACGTTCTGGCGGCCGCGATCGACCATGCGGCCACCGCACATCCCGGGCTGCCGGTCCTTGCGATGACCCCGCGGGGTACGCCGATTGCGCAGGCGCGCGTGCGCCAGCTCGCGGCCGGTCCGGGCGCAATCATTCTCTGCGGACGGTTCGAGGGATTCGACGAGCGCATATTCGACGCGCGGCCTATCGAGGAAGTGTCGATGGGCGACATCATCCTGTCGGGCGGCGAGATGGCGGCGCTGCTCCTGCTTGACGCCTGTATTCGCCTGCTGCCCGGCGTAATGGGGGCGTCGGCCAGCGGCGACGACGAATCCTTCGAACAGGGGTTGCTCGAATATCCGCACTATACCCGGCCGGTCAGCTGGGAAGGGCATGACATCCCCGATGTCCTGCGTTCGGGCAACCATAAGAAGATCGCCGCCTGGCGCCGCGAGCGCGCCGAGCGCGATACAAAGGCGCGCCGCCCCGACCTGTGGGCCGCCTATGTCGCCGCGCGCGACGGGCGATAACGCAGCAACACCCACGGCACCTTCGTGCTGTCGAACTTCATCCGGCTCGCCTGCTGGGTAAAGGGCGGCATATGGTCGCCCACGATCAGGATGTCGGTCGGCGGAAAGCCGGGCTGGTGTGTCATCGCGGCGAGCGCCGCCGCCGTGTCGTCCCATACCGCGAAGAGCCGGCACACCTGCGGATAGTCGGCGTCGAGGGCGGGACCCAGCTGGCGGCAATCCTCAGTGCGCAGTTCGGCATTGGCGACCACCGGCAGGTGCGAATTGAGCGTCAGCCAATAGACGAATTGCGGTCGCTTCGCCGCGGCAAGGTCGCGCCCGATCAGCCGCGGGATGTCGCGGTCGCACGCGCCCGGAAAGACATTGGGACAATGGCCGGCGCCGCGCGCCTCGATCGCGTCGCGAAAACTCGTCCGCTCGAACCCGATCAGCGGATACCAGCGGTCGCGGTCGAAAAAGGCCCGGGAAAAGCCATGATAGGCATGCGTCGCATAACCGCGGCGCGCGAGCGTCGCGGGCAGGCAATCGGGCTCGGCCGCGACGATCTCCGTATAATCGCCCCAGCGCCCGCACAATTCGCGGATTTCGCCCTTGGTCGTCGAATTATAGAAGGTCGTGCTGCCCCGGCTGATGTCGAACCGTTCGGCGAGTTCCGCGCGCGTCCAGATGGCATCGAGGCGCGTGCGCAACGCAGGTTCGGTCGGCAGTCCCATCGCCTCGACAACGACGATCATCACATGCCTTTTACCATCGGCCAGTGTCAGAAAGCCGGCCTGCTGCGTCGCCGAGGAGAAGGGCGCGGCGGCGGGGGCGAGCCGGTTGTACGCGGTCGCATTGTCGCGGGCGCGGACATAGTCGGCCGTTGCCAGCGTGTAGGTCAGCGCGGCGGCCGCGGCGATCCATTGCAGGCCGCGCAGCTTGCCCGGCCGGCCAAGCTGGCGCGCGGCCAGCGCGAGGACGAGGATGAGCAGCGCGCCGCCGGTCAGATATTCGGGCGAGGCGGCGGGCCGAATGTCGAGCACGAGCGCGACCACCGACAGGATCATGCTGACGTGCATGTTGAACATGCTCGCGATGAAAACCAGCGTCAGATAGACCAGCAGCGCGAAGAAGGTGGTGAGGCGAACCCAATATCCGAACCGGCTCGCCACAAGGCCGACCGCGCCGCACAGCCAGATTTCGGGCGCGCGCATCGGCCCGCCCATGATCGTGATCGGCAGGAAAGCGAGGTTGGGCAGCAGCAGCCAGCACAGCGCCCAGTTGAGGAAGGCAGCCAGCGCGGCGCCATCGGCAGGCGCGAAAACGCGGATTGCCAGCGGCTTGATGGCGGTCACATAAGGCATCGGTCCCTCCGGTGCCCTCCATGGGCGATTTTGGTTAAGGGCCGTTTAAATCACCCCCTCGTCCGCGGCCGCAACCGCTTGCATTTCGTCGCTTTCCGGCGTAGTGGCCGCGGCTTCAGGCGGAACCGGGCGAATCGCATTCATTGCGCGCGTCCGCACCCGCTTATCCCCGGCCGGTCTGCCGGACGGGGCGCAGGGTTCCCGAAGTGCTGCGATCGGGGGGCTTTGCCGATAGACACGGTTACGCAGGCCGGACCTTTGGGAGCGTCATGTCGATGCTCGGGACCGACCTGCCTCTGGCGCGCGGCGAATAGAAGAGGACTCGAGGATATGAACCTCATCCAGACGATCGAAGCCGAAGAAATTGCCAAGGCTGGCAAGGCGATCCCCGAATTTCGTCCCGGCGATACGCTGAAGGTCGGCGTGAAGGTGGTCGAAGGCGAACGCACCCGCGTCCAGAATTTCGAAGGCGTGTGCATCGCCCGCTCGAACAAGGGCATGGGCTCCAACTTCACCGTGCGCAAAATGTCGTTCGGCGAAGGTGTCGAGCGCGTCTTCCCGCTCTATTCGCCCAACATCGACAGCATTACCGTCGTCCGCAAGGGCGCCGTCCGTCGTGCGAAGCTTTACTATCTGCGTGGGCGCACTGGTAAATCGGCACGTATTGCGGAACGTCGCGATTACCGGTCGGAAGCCGGCGAAGGCTAAGGAGAGCTTCTCTCATCCAAAGCCGAAACAGCTTTCAAAAACGACCGGTTCCGCCAACAGGCAGAGCCGGTCGTTTTCTTTTGGGCAAAGCGAATTTGATGCAAGCGTTCCCCCTCCCGTTCCAGCCGACGCGGCGCGCCTTCCTTGGCGCGGTGCTCGCCTTTGGCGTGTCGGGCGAGGCGATGGCGCTCACCAATGCGCAGCGCATCGTAAATGCGGCGCGGCGACAGGTCGGCGTCACCCTGACCTATGACCCCGCCTATACCGTGCTGCGCTTTCCGAACGGCGACGTCGACCGTGCGAAAGGCGTGTGCACCGACGTTGTGATCCGCGCCTTCCGCGATGCGCTCGGCGCCGACCTCCAGGCCCTTGTAAATGCCGACATGCGTGCCAATTTTGGGGCCTATCCGAAGAATTGGGGTCTGGGTCGCCCCGACCGAAATATCGATCATCGCCGCGTTCCCAACCTTTCGACCTTCTGGCGGCGGCAGGGGGCTTCGCTCCCCGTCACCGACAATCCCGCCGATTGGCGCCCCGGCGATATCTTCACGCAGTTGGTCGGCGGGCGGATGCCACACACCGGCATCGTATCCGATCGCAAGGATACCACGGGCGTTCCGCTCGTTCTCCACAATATCGGAGGCGGCACGCGCGAGGAGGACGCGCTGTTCGACCACCCGCTGACCGGCCATTTCCGCTGGAAAGTCTGACCAGAGTTTCAACCGAATTTTTGCACTGAGGAGTGAGTAAATGGGTTATCGTATCGTTGTCGCCGGAGCCACGGGCAATGTCGGGCGCGAAGTGCTCGCCATTCTCGCCGAGCGCGAATTTCCCTACGACGAACTGGCGGCGGTCGCATCCTCGCGCAGCCAGGGCGACGAGATCGAAATCGGCGATACGGGCAAGACCGTAAAGTGCCAGAATATCGAAAATTTCGACTGGTCGGGTTGGGACATGGCGATTTTCGCGATCGGCAGCGACGCGACCGCGATCCACGCGCCCAAGGCCGCCGCGGCGGGCTGCGTCGTGATCGACAACTCGTCGCTCTACCGCATGGACCCCGATGTGCCGCTGATCGTGCCCGAGGTAAACCCCGAGGCGATCGACGGCTACACCGCGAAGAATATCATCGCGAACCCGAACTGCTCGACCGCGCAAATGGTCGTCGCGCTGAAGCCACTGCATGATGCCGCGACGATCAAGCGCGTCGTCGTCTCGACCTATCAGTCGGTGTCGGGCGCGGGCAAGGCGGGCATGGACGAGCTGTGGAACCAGACGCGCCAGATCTTCGTCGGCGACGAAAAGGACGTGCAGAAGTTCACCAAGCAGATCGCCTTCAACGTCATCCCGCACATCGACAAATTCCTCGACGACGGTTCGACCAAGGAAGAATGGAAGATGGTCGTCGAGACCAAGAAGATCCTCGATCCGAAGGTCAAGGTCACCGCGACCTGCGTCCGCGTCCCGGTCTTCGTCGGCCACTCCGAAGCGATCAACATCGAGACCGAAGAGGAACTGTCGGCCGAGGATGCACAGCGCATCCTGCGCGAGGCGCCGGGCGTCGTGCTCCACGACAAGCGGGAGGATGGCGGCTACACCACCCCCGTCGAATGCGTCGGCGACTTTGCGACCTTCGTGTCGCGCGTCCGCGAAGACCCGACGGTCGAAAACGGCCTCAACCTCTGGTGCGTCAGCGACAACCTCCGCAAGGGCGCGGCGCTGAACGCGGTGCAGATCGCCGAGCTGTTGGGACGCAGGCATCTGAAGAAGGGCTAAAGCTAATCCTCTCTGTCGCGAAGCGATGGGGAGGGGACCGTTCGCGAAGCGAATGGTGGAGGGGCCGCGACCTGGCGTCAAAAGCCCCTCCGTCAGCCTCTTCGAGGCTGCCACCTCCCCATGCCGGGGGCACGGGGAGTATCGCCTTGGCGATATCCAGGCATTCAGGCTATGCCGCTGGCATGACCAGCCCCTATGCCTTCACCCACGCTCTCTGCCGGGCGCCTGCGCGTTCGGCTGTGAACGGCATCCGCGCCGGCGGCGGCCCCGATCCCGATTTCAGCGGCCTTCTCGCCGAGCATCGGGCCTATGTCGGGTCGCTGCGCGACATCGGCCTCCCGGTCGAGGTCCTCGAACCGATCGAGGAGTTCCCTGACGCGCTCTTCACCGAAGACGTCGCGCTGACCTTTCCCGATGCTGCGATCCTGCTCCGCCCCGGCGCGCCGACCCGCGCGGGCGAGGTTGCGCATATCCGCGAGGCTCTCGCTGCCCATCACACCAATCTCCTCGAAATGACCGGTCCGGGCTTCGCCGACGGCGGCGACATATTGCGCCTCGCCGACCGCGTGATCATCGGCCTGTCGGCGCGCACCGACCGTGCGGGCGCCGCCGAAGTCGCCGATCTGCTCGGCGAAATCGGCTACCGCGCCGAAATCGCCGAAACGCCGCGCGGCGTCCTCCACTTCAAGACCGGTTGCGGGCTGATCGACCAAGGCACGATTCTGGTTGTTCCCGCGCTCGCCGGTTGTCCGCAATTCGATGGTCTGGAGGTCGTGACGACCCCGCCGGGCGAAGAGCCTGCCGCCAATATTCTTCGTGTCCGCGATACCATCCTCGTTGGCGATAGCTGGACTGCGACCCATGCCTTGCTCACGGCGCGCGGCATCGCGATTCGTCCGCTGCCGACCGATCAGATCGCGCATGTCGATGCCGGGCTCAGCTGCATGTCGCTGCGCTGGTGATCGCCGCGATCCCGCCCGCGCAGCGCTGGCTGATCGGCTTGCTCCTCGCGCTGCTGCTCGCCGCGCAAGTCGACCAGCCCTATCCCGAGGTCGCGCTGCTCCAGCATATCCCGACGATGCTGCTGATCGTGGCCGCGCCCTGGCTGCTGCGCCGCTGGCCGCTTTCGACCGCCTCGGTCGCGTGTATCGTGGCCTTTATGGCGCTGCATACGCTTGGCGGACGCTATGCCTACAGCAATGTCCCTTATGACGACTGGGCGCGCGCGCTAACAGGCGCGGGCTTCTCCGACGCCTTCGGCTGGACGCGCAACCATTATGACCGCCTCGTCCATTTCGCTTTCGGCGCGCTCTCGGTGATCCCGGTCGCCGAAGCCGCAAGGCGTTGGGGCGGGCTCGGGACACGCGGAGCGACGGTCGGCGTGCTGGGCTGGGTTCTCGCCGTCTCGTGCCTCTACGAAATCTTCGAATGGCTGCTCACCGTCGTCGCGGCGGGTGAGACGGCCAACCGCTACAACGGCCAGCAGGGCGACATCTGGGACCCGCAAAAGGATATGGCGCTGGCCACGCTGGGTGCGATATTGGTCATGATGGTCCGGACGGGAGCCGGCGGCAGGAGACAGACATGCGCAAGTTCAAAACCCTCGCGATGATCGGCTTGCTGGCCGCGTGTAAACCGGCCGCCGAAAAAGCGCCTGCGGACGCGGATCCCGCCGCGCCCCAAATGCCCGAGGCAAAGGCCGATGGGCCGAACGCCGCGACGACGGCGGTCGGTCTCGACGGCGAAGGGCTGCGCTTCATCGACAAGACGAGCGGCAGGACCAGCCTTCTCGCCTTCGGCGTACCGCGGGTGCAAGCGGAAGCCGCGCTCGCCAATGTCGCCGGCAAGGAGGATGATCGCAGCGCGAATGCGGAATGCGGCGCCGGCGCGATGGAATTCACCCGTTACGACGCGATGACATTGAATTTTCAGGACGGGAAGTTCGTTGGTTGGTTCCTCGGCAACGAACCCGGCGCCGATAGCTATTCGACGATGAGCGGAATCGCGGTAGGTACAACGCGTACCGAGGCTGAGGAATCGGTTCCGATCGTCGACCTCGAAGACAGCACGCTCGGCGAGGAATTCAGCATCGGCACGGGCGACAGGGTCATCGGCGGCATCTTCGCCCCGCCCGACGCGGCGAAGATCGACGCGCTGTTCGCGGGCACCAACTGTTTCTTCCGGTAACGACCGGTCGCTTCGGTTCTGATAGCTTCGTCATTCCCGCGAAAGCGGGAACCCAGTGTGGAGCGAGCCTACGCGGGCGCTGGGTTCCCGCCTTCGCGGGGATGACGAATATGGGGTATGGCGGCTCCCCGCCCCAAAGCCGGCGCCTGCAAAAAAGCCCTTTCCTACAATATCCGGCTATGCCAGCCTTCATCCCGGCTCTTTCATACGGTAGATAAAGGCGGTTGCCCATCGTTCGGCACGATCGATCGCGGCCGGGTGCGTCCCGCATCCCCGCGGCGTCAAATCGGGCGGCGCACAAGGCTGACCTTTACTGACCTTTGGACAGCGTCACAGACGGCGGCTGCGAGCCCACCCCCAACCGACGTTACTCGACGAACGCCGCGTTGACGGTCACGCCCGCATCGCTCCACGCCGGCACCGCCTTCGCGATCATCGGCACCATGAAGCGCTTGCCGTCGGGCTTCTCGATCTCGAGGATATCGCCCGCGCCGAAATTCTCGACCGCGGCGACATGGCCGATCGCCGTGCCGTCGGTCGATACGCATGGCAGGCCGATCAGGTCATGGTGATAATATTCGTCCTCGGCCAAGGCGGGCAGCGCAGAGCGCGGGACGGTGAGAATGGTGCCGCGCAACGCCTCGGCGGCGCCGCGGTCGGTGATTTCGGCGAAGGTCGCGACCGCGCCCTGATTGGCGGGACGCACCGATTTCAGCGTGAGCTTGCGGTCGCCCGCGTCGAAAACGGAAAAGGCGCGGAGAGCCTCCGCGCCTTCGCCAAACAGCTTCAAACGCACCTCGCCCCGCACCCCGTGCGCGCCGGCGATGGCGGCGAGGGTGACGGGACGATCGGCGTTCATAAGGGCTTAGCCTTCGGCCTTTTCTTCGGCTTCGGGTGCAACCGGACCGCCTTCGGCGACTTCCTCGGCGATCGCAGCCGCGTCTTCGGCGGTCGCGTCGGCGGGGGTTTCGTCGGCGACGGCGTCGGCAACGGCTTCGGCGGTTTCCTCGGTCTTCACCGAACCGGTAGCGTCCGATTCAGCGGCTTCGGGTGCCGCAGCTTCTTCGGCCGCAGGAGCGGCTTCTTCAGCAGCTTCGGGTTCGGGTGCCGGGGTGGCGGCAGCGGCGGCTGCGGCTTCTTCGGCATCAGCCAGCTTCTGCGCCTTTTCTTCGGCGCGTTCCTTGGCCTTTTCGCCCGGGACGGCCTTGTTCGGGTTGTTGCGCGCGGCGCGCTCCTTGATGCCCGCGGCGTCGAGGAAGCGGGCGACGCGGTCGCTCGGCTGGGCGCCGACGCTCAGCCAATGCTTCGCGCGGTCGGCGTCGAGCTTGACGCGTTCCGGGCTGTCCTTGGCGAGCAGCGGATTGTAGCTGCCGATACGTTCGATGAAGCGGCCATCGCGCGGGCTGCGCGAATCGGCGACGACGATCTTGTAATAGGGACGCTTTTTCGAACCGCCGCGTGCGAGGCGAATGGAGGTAGCCATGCGTAATTCCTTTTCGTTTTGAACTCAAAAATTCGGGTTAAATCATTTCTTTTTATTGAGCAGGTTGGCGAGATCCGGCGGCATGCCGCCACCACCGAGGCCGGGCAAACCACCGCCGCCCATTCCACCACCGCCAAGCCCGGGCATCCCCGGGATGCCGCCGCCACGCCCGAACAGCGCGCCGAGGCCCTTGAGCCCGCCCATCTTGCGGATTTTCTTCATCGCGGTGGACATTTCCTGATGCATCTTCAGCACCTTGTTCACCTGTTGCACCGTCGTGCCCGACCCGTTGGCGATGCGGATCTTGCGCTTCGCATTAATGAGTTCGGGCTTCGCGCGCTCCTTGGGCGTCATCGACCCCATGATCGCGTCGAAATGCACGAGCATCTTGTCGTCGGCGCCGCCCTGCGCCATCGCCGCCTGCGCCTTCTTGATACCGGGGATCATGCCGGCGAGCGCGCCGAGGCCGCCCATGCGGCGCATCTGGTTCAATTGGGTGCGCAGGTCGTTGAGGTCGAACTGACCCTTGGCCATCTTCGCCGCCATCGCCTCGGCCTCTTCGGCCTGGATCGTTTCGGCGGCGCGTTCGACTAGGCTGACGACGTCGCCCATGCCCAGGATGCGGCCCGCGATGCGCGAGGGCTGGAAGAGTTCGAGTCCGTCGAGCTTCTCGCCCGTCCCCGCAAATTTGATCGGCTTGCCGGTCACCGCGCGCATCGAGAGCGCGGCACCGCCGCGCGCGTCGCCGTCCATGCGGGTGAGGACGACGCCGGTGAGCGGCACCTGGTCGGTGAAGCGCTGCGCGACCTGCACCGCGTCCTGGCCGGTCAGGCTGTCGACGACCAGCAGCGTTTCGGCGGGGCTGGCCGTACGCGACACCGCCTGCATCTCGTCCATCAGCTGCTGGTCGACGTGGAGGCGGCCCGCGGTGTCGAGCATCAGCACATCATAGCCTTGCAGCTTCGCTGCCTGCATGGCGCGCTGCGCAATCTCGACCGGCTGCTGCCCCGCGACGATCGGCAGCGTCGCAACGTCGATCTGCTGCCCCAGAACCGCGAGTTGTTCCTGCGCCGCCGGGCGATTGACGTCGAGCGACGCCATCAGCACCTTCTTGCGTTCCTTGTCCTTCAGCCGCTTCGCGATCTTCGCGGTCGTGGTCGTCTTGCCCGAGCCCTGCAGGCCGACCATCATGATGACGGCGGGCGGGGTGACGGCAAGGTCGAGCTCTGCGGTTTCCGAACCCAGCATTTCGGTCAGCGCATCGCTGACGATCTTGACCACCTGCTGCCCCGGCGTGACCGAGCGGAGCACATTCTGGCCGATCGCGAGTTCGGTGACCTGATCGACGAAGCTTCGCACGACGGGTAGCGCAACGTCGGCTTCGAGGAGGGCGATTCGCACTTCGCGCATGGCCGCGCGCACATCGGCCTCGGTCAGCGCGCCGCGGCCGCGGAGCTTCCCGAAAACATCGCCAAGCCGATTGCTCAGACTGTCGAACATGCGCCTCAAATCCTTGCTTTCGAGGCCCGCAACGCAAAAGACGCCGGTGAGCGAAACCTCGCCAACCAGCGGCTATCCGTGGACAGGTTTTCCGTCGCGGACATCGATAATCCGTGCGCAAGATGCGCGCGAACGCGGCGGCCTCTACACAAAAAACCGCTTCTTGGCAAGCAAGCGCCACGACGCCTCACTTAACGCAAATTTCACTGCTTTGCGCGCATCAAGGCGCGATGGTGGGGAATTTCATATGAGCGTGACGTCGAAGCAGCTGGACCGCAGCGAGGGAGCCAGGCGTGAAATCATCGCCGGCGGCATCGTCGTCGCGGCAATCCTCCTGTTCGTCGGGACGGGCAGCAATGTGATGAGGGCGATCGTCCAGACGCTGAGCGGGCTGGGCGGAGGCCCCGATCAGGCGCTCGCTGCGGCGCTGGTACTCAATGTGGCGCTGATCCTGTTCGGCTGGCGCCGGTATGAGGATCTCAATCGCGAAATTCGCGAGAAGACCGAAGCCGAACAGCGTGCGCGCTACCTCGCCGATACCGATCCGCTGACCGGTTTTCTTAACCGGCGCGCCCTGCTTGCGACAGGGCAGCGGCAGATCGCGAGCGCGATCGCCGACAAACGGCAGGTCGCGCTGTTCCTGCTCGATCTCGATCATTTCAAGACCGTCAACGATATCCACGGCCATGCCGCCGGCGACCGCGTGCTGCAGGTCGCCGCCGAACGCATCTCGGCCATCCTGCCGCCCAACGCCACCAAGGCGCGGCTGGGCGGCGACGAATTTGTAGCCATGCTGGCGTTCGACCCCGCCGCGCGCGCGGATATCGACGCGCTGGCGGCCGAACTGGTGACGGCGCTCGACAATTCGGTGAACCACGACGGCCAGCAAATCCGCATCGGCGCCTCGCTCGGCATATCGCTTGCAAGCGATGCCAGCGTCACGATGGAAACAATGGTCCGCCAGGCCGACATCGCGATGTATCATTGCAAGGACGAGGGACGGAACCGCCATATCTGGTTCGAACCCGGCATGGAAATGGCTGTGCAGGTCCGCAACCAGATCGAGACCGGCATCCGCGAAGGTATGCCGCGCGGGGAATTCGCGCCGCATTTCGAACCGCAGGTCGATATTGCGAGCGGACGGTTGCTTGGCTTCGAGATGCTGATGCGCTGGGACTCCCCCGAATATGGCATGATCCCGCCCGAGCGCTTCATCCCCGTTGCCGAAGAAAGCGGAATAATCGGCGAATTGTCGTTGCAGGTGATCCGCGATGCGATGGAGATCGCGAAACGCTGGGACCCGTCGATCATGCTCGCGGTGAATATCTCGCCCCAGCAATTGAAGGATCCCTGGTTCAGCCAGAAGCTGACGAAACTGCTCGTCGAAACGGGTTTCCCTGCCGCGCAGTTGGAAGTCGAGATTACCGAAAGCTCGCTGTTCGAAAATCTGCCGCTCGTCCGCTCGATCGTCACCAGCCTCAAGAATCAGGGCGTGTCCTTGAGCCTCGACGATTTCGGTACCGGCTACAGCTCGCTGTCGCACCTGCGCGCGCTGCCCTTCGACCGGATCAAGATCGACCGCAGCTTCATCGCGGCGATGCGCGGCAGCCCCGACGCGCAAGCCATCGTCGTCGCGATTGTGCGGCTGGGCGAAAGCCTTGCCATGCCGATCACCGCCGAGGGCGTCGAGGACGAGGCGACCGCGATCGAACTGACGCGGCTTGGCTGCTCCAAAGGCCAGGGTTGGTATTTCGGGCGCGCCGCATCGGCCGCCGACACCGACCGCCTGCTCGCCGAGCGCGGACTGCTCCGCGCGCCGATGGTGCCGCCCGCCGGCCCGGATACGAGCGAGGAAACGCCGCTGCGCAAGAGTGCCTGACGCCGCCGCGTCGCTAGACTTCGCGACCGCGCGCCCTTACATGCGCGGACTATGGCAGACCGCTTCACCAAGATGCACGGCCTCGGCAACGACTTTGTCGTGATCGACGCGCGCGAAAAGGCCGTCGAGATGACGCCCGCGCGCGCGCATGCGATCGCCGACCGCCGCCACGGCATCGGGTGCGACCAGCTGATCCTGCTCGAACCCTCGGCGAGCGCGGACGTGAAGATGCGCATCTTCAACGCCGACGGTGGCGAAGTCGAGGCGTGCGGCAATGCGACACGCTGCGTCGCGACGCTGATCGGCAAGCCCGCGGTGATCGAAACGCTGGGCGGCATGCTGCGCGTAACGCCCGCCGATGGCGGCGCCGAAGTCACGCTGGGCGAACCCGTGTTCGACTGGGAACATATCCCGCTCGCGATGCCGATGGACACGCGCGATATGCCCGTCGCGTGGGACGAGCTGGAGCATGGCGCCGGGGTCAATGTCGGCAATCCGCACATCGTCTTTTTCGTTCCCGAGGCCGATGCGGTTGCGCTGGGTGAACTCGGCCCGCGGATCGAGACCGACCCGCTTTTTCCCGAGCGCGTCAACGTAAATGTTGCGAGCCTCGACGGCGAGAACCAGCTGCAATTGCGCGTCTGGGAACGCGGCGTGGGGTTGACGCAAGCGTGCGGCACGGGCGCGTGCGCAACCGCGGTCGCCGCGATCCGGGCCGGGCTCGTCCAGTCGCCGGTCACGGTTTCGCTGCCGGGCGGCGACCTCGTCATCCGATGGGCGCCGGGCGAGCCGATCGTGATGAGCGGCGCCGCGACGCGCGTTTACGAGGGCGAGACCGACTGGGCGCAGTTCGGATGAGTGCTGCCACCGCCGGCCGCCCGCAGGTCGTCAATTTCGGTTGCCGGCTCAACATCGCCGAGGGCGAGGCGATTCGCTTGGCCGTCAACGGGGCGGGCGCGGGGGACATGATCGTCTTCAACAGCTGCGCCGTGACCGACGAAGCCGTGCGGCAGGCGCGGCAAGCGGTGCGCCGGAGTATGCGCGAACGGCCCGGCGCCGAGGTCGTGGTGACGGGATGCGCGGCAGAGCTCGAGGCCGGGCGCTTTGCTGAAATGGGTGCACGGGTGGTGCGCAACGATGCCAAGGGGTTGGTTGCCAGCTACGCCCCCCAAGAAAAAAACAGTGCTTCGACAAGCTCGGCACGAACCGGATTTAAGGGGGGTACATCGGCAGAATCGTTCGCCCTGAGCCTGTCGGACCCGAAGAGAATGCGGAACGCCAACGGCCGTCCTTATCAACCTGCCCTCTCGGGCGCCGACCATGCGCGCGCCTTTCTCGGCGTGCAGACGGGCTGCTCGCACAGCTGCACCTTTTGCGCGACGGTGCTCGCGCGCGGGACGGCGCGGTCGGCAACGGTGGAGGATGTTCTTGCCTCCGCCCGCACCGCACTCGCCCGCGGCCAGCGCGAAATCATCCTGACCGGGGTCGATCTCGCGAGCTATGGCGACGACAGCGGCACCAGTCTTGCGGCGCTGGTCGAGGCGCTGCTGACGCTGCCCGTCGAGCGCCTTCGCCTCTCGTCACTCGATCCTGACCGTATCGACGATGCGCTCTTCGCGCTGCTGACGCAGGAACCGCGCGTGATGCCGCACGTCCATCTGTCGTTGCAGGCGGGCGACGATATGGTGCTGACGCGCATGAAGCGGCGCCATCGCCGTGCCGATGCGGTGCGTCTGGTCGAACGGCTGAAGGCCGCGCGCGCCGACATCGCAATCGGCGCCGACCTGATCGCGGGCTTCCCGACCGAGAGCGACGCGATGTTCGCAAACTCGCTGGCGATGATCGACGATTGCGACATCGTCTTCGGCCATATCTTTCCGTACAGCCCGCGCGCCGGAACCCCCGCCGCGCGGATGCCGCAGGTCGGCCGCGCGCGCGCGCGCGCGCGCGCCGCGACGCTGCGCGAGGCCAATGCCCGGCGGCGGCAGAACTGGCTCGATGCCCAGATCGGGCACAGCGCGTCGATGCTCGTCGAGCGCGACGGCGTGACCGGCCACGCCGAAAATTTCGCTGCCGTGATGCTGGCCGCCGCCGCGGCACCCGGCACCATCATCGATGTGCGCCTAAGCGCGCGCGACGGCGACCGCATGGTCGCAGCCCCCATGCAAGAAAAGGACATCGCCGCATGACCGGCAAAAGCTGGAGCGAAAGGCTGCTCGGCGGATTTCGCCGCACCTCCGAACGGCTCGGCGAGAATCTGGCCGGGCTGACCGGCAAGGCGCGGCTCGACGAGGATGATCTCGACCGGATCGAGGAGGCGCTGATCACCGCCGACCTCGGCCCCGCAATGGCCGCGCGCATCCGCGATCGCCTGTCCGAGCGGCGCGACATCGCCGCGAACGGCACCGAGGAACTGCGCCGGGTCGTCGCCGACGAAATCGCCGCAGTGCTGCGCCCCGTCGCCGAGCCGCTCGACATCGACGCCTTTCCGCGCCCGCAGGTCATCCTCGTGATCGGGGTCAACGGATCGGGCAAGACAACGACGATCGCCAAGCTCGCGCATCTGTTTCAGGAACAGGATTATGGCGTGATGCTGGTCGCGGGCGACACCTTCCGCGCCGCAGCGATCGGCCAGCTCAAGGTCTGGGCAGAACGGCTGGGCGTACCGGTCATGGCGGGGGCCGAGGGCGGCGACAGCGCGGGCATTGTGTTCGATGCGGTGAAACAGGCGACCGCGACCGGCATCGATGTGCTGATCGTCGACACTGCCGGCCGGCTACAGAACAAGCGCGAGCTGATGGACGAGCTGGCGAAAATCAAGCGCGTGCTCGGCCGGCTCAACCCTGCCGCCCCGCACGACGTCGTGCTCGTCCTCGACGCGACGACGGGTCAGAATGCGCTGTCGCAGATCGACGTGTTCCGCGAGGTCGCGGGCGTCACCGGGCTGGTCATGACCAAACTCGACGGCACCGCGCGCGGCGGCGTGCTCGTGTCTGCGGCCGAACGCCACGGGCTCCCCATCCACGCGATCGGCATCGGCGAAACCATCGACGATCTTCGTCCGTTCGATGCCGACGAGATTGCGGGTATCATTGCAGGAAATATCAGATGAGCGACGTGCTTCCCTCGGGCCCCGAAGCGGTTCCCGCGCCGCCACCGGCGAAGCATGGCTGGCTCAACTTCGCGATCGACTTCGGGCCGCTGCTCATATTCTTCCTCGCCTATAAATTCTCCTCCGGGGGCGAAGGCGCCTTCGCAGCGACCACCGCGGCGATAAAGGGCACGGTCGCCTTCATGGTCGCGATCGTCATTGCGATGACGGTATCGAAATGGAAGCTCGGCAAGATTTCGCCGATGCTGTGGATGTCGAGCATTCTCGTTCTCGGCTTCGGTGCGCTGACCATCTGGTTCCATGACGAACGCTTCATCGTGATGAAGCCGACGATCATCTATGCCGCCTTTGCCGCGCTGCTGCTCGGCGGTTACTGGTTCAAGAAGCCAATGCTCAAATATCTTCTGCAATCGGCGCTCGAGGGGCTGACCGAGCGCGGCTGGCTGCTCCTGTCGCGCAACTGGGGGATTTTCTTCGCCGCGCTCGGTATCGCCAACCACGTGATGTACGAGCTGATACAGGCGAAGCAGATGAGCTTCGACCTGTGGCTCACGATCAAGGTCTGGGGCGTCACCGCCCTCTCCTTCCTTTTCACGTTGAGCCAGGTTCCCGTGATGCTGAAGAACGGTCTTGCCGTGCCCGAGGACGCAGCCGCCGACGAAAAGTGATGCATTTCCCACTTGGACTGGCATAGCTGCATCACCGGCTCCGGGTCGCACGCGGCGCCGCGATAAACAGGGGGAATTGCCATGGACAAATTTTTCGGAAATCTGCATGCGATACTTGGCACCGGCCTGGTGCTGGCGATCGTCCTGATGCTGTGCCTGAACGGCCAGAACTTCGAGGACGGCATCGCCGCAGGCAATGCGATCATGCGCTGGCTGCATACCTTCTTCGGCGTGCTCTGGATCGGCCTGCTTTACTATTTCAACTTCGTCCAGATGCCGACGATGCCGAAAATCCCGGCTGAACTGAAACCGGCGGTGTCGAAACATATCGCGCCCGCCGCACTGTTCTGGTTTCGCTGGGCGGCGCTGCTGACCGTGCTGCTCGGTCTCGCCATCGCCGGCCACGCCCGATATCTGGCGCCCGCGCTCGGGCTTCAGGACCCGTACAAGCTGATCGGCGTCGGCATGTGGCTGGGCTTAATCATGGCGTTCAACGTGTGGTTCCTGATCTGGCCGAACCAGAAGAAGGCGCTGGGCATCGTCGAGGCTGACGATGCGACGAAGGCGAAAGCCGCGCGGACCGCGATGATCTTTTCGCGGACCAACACCCTGCTGTCGATCCCGATGCTCTATGCAATGGTGAACTTCAGCTAAGTCGGCCAGCAAGATTAAAAAGGGGGCGCTCCGGAAAAGCGGGGCGCCCCCTTTTTGTTCCCGTTCGTGTCGAGCGAAGTCGAGACACCCCTCGCCATAGCGCCAAGCGAGGGCATCTCGACTTCGCTCAATGCGAACGGGTTAGGTTTAGCCTTGCTCGATCGCCGCCTTGTGCATGCGGCCGTTCAGCACATAATGCGCGACGCCCATCTGCATCCCCGCGGCCTGGGCATCGTCGATCTCGCGAACTCGCCGCGCGGGCGCGCCCGCCCAGAGCTCGCGGTCCGGAATTTCCTTATTCTCGGTCAGCAGCGCGCCCGCGGCGAGCATCGCGTCGCTACCGATGCGGCAGCCGTTCATCACCGTTGCCTTAAGCCCGACGAAGGCCCGGTCGGCCAACGTGCAGCCGTGGACCATCGCCATATGGCCTATCAGCACATCCTCTCCAATGATCGTCGGAAAGCCCTCGGGCCGATGCGGCATCGGGCCGTCGCAGTGGACGATACTGCCGTCCTGGATGTTCGACCGCGCACCGACGACGATTTGGCTGACATCGGCACGCAACACGCAATTATACCAGATGCTGACGTCGGGCCCCACGCGCACGTCACCGATGATCCGGCAGCCGGGCGCGATGAAGGCGCTGGGGTCGATCTGCGGCGTCTTGCCATTGACGCTGATGATGCTGACGTCGGTATAGGTCATTCGTCACGTTTCCCGATGATATGGTCCCACAGCAGGACCGGCAGCGTCGAAGCATAATTGTCGGTCCAGCGCTCGAAATTCCGCCGCGATTCGAGCGGCACCCACGCGCCGTCCTCCGACGCCTCGGTGCGCGGACGGATGCCGCCGGTCAATTGTTGCATCCGTTGCGGCGTCGCGGTCAGCGCGACCCAGTTCGATCCCGCCAGGTCGCCGAATTCATCGTCGGCCGGGCCGGGGTCCATACGGATTGCCGCCGTCCAGCCACGCGCCCGCGCTTCTTCGGCCAGCACCGGTTCCAGCCCGAAAAAACGGTTCGAAATATGAATGAGGAGGATGCCGTCGGGTTTCATCGCGCGCCGATAGATGCCGATCGCTTCCTTGGTGAGCAGGTGAAGCGGGATCGCGTCGGACGAAAAGGCGTCGATAACTATGATATCGAACCGTCCCGCCGGCTGCTTCGCGATCTGAAGCCGCGCGTCGCCGAGGACGATCGGGGTGTTCCCCGCGCAGTCGGACAGGAAGGTGAATTTCGAGGGGTCGCGCGCGATTTCGACCATCGCGGGATCGATCTCGAAAATCGTCCATTGCTGTCCCGGTTTCCGGTAGCAGGCGAGCGTCCCCGCCCCCAGCCCGACGATCCCGATCGATGCGTTTGGCCCGGCCAGCGCTTCGGCCTTGTCGAGGGTCAGGCCCACGCCCGATTCATGGCCATAATAGGTGGTGGGGTCGCGCCGGTGTTCGGCATCGGTGCGCTGCAACCCGTGCAGCGTCGTCCCATGCGCCAGCCGGCGCTGGTTCGACGCCGGATAGTCGGTGACCGTGTAGACGCCGAAATAGCTGCGCACGCGCGATCCCGTGAAGCTTTCCTGGATCGTGTCCCAGCCGCCGACACCGATCATCAGCAGCGCCAGCACCGGCACGAACGCCCAGCGCCAGCCGATGACGAGGATACCGATCGCGAAGATCGTCAGCCCCCACGCCGCGGTCGCGCCGTCGATCCGTCCCGTCCAGTTGCCCATCATGCTGCGCGCCGCAAACATCGCGACGGCGATCAGGAGCAGGAGGACCAGGCGGACCGTCCGCTGTTCGAGCTTCAGCCATTTATCCCACGGGAACAGCGCGGGCAGCGGCAGCAACGCCGCTGCGGCAAGGATCAGGATCGGATGTTCGTACACCCAGTCGAACAGCAGCGGTGCGACCAGCGCCGCAAACAGCCCGCCGAGCACGCCGCCCGCCGACATGATGAGATAGAAGAGCGTCAGATGCTGCGCCGCGGGGCGAAGATGATAGAGATAGCCGTGCAGCGCGGTCGCGATCACGAACAGCATCGCAAGGCTGGCGAGGGCGATCGTCATCGACCCGCCGCCCGAACTCAGTAGCCCCAGCCCGCCAACCGCGAGCAAGACCACCGGTGCGATCAGGGTGATGATCTGCGTCGGCCGCTCCATCGTCGAGAAGGCGATCACGAAGCTCAAAAGATAGAGGCCCAGCGGCAGCACCCAGAGCAGCGGCATCGCGACGATGTCCGTGGTGAGGTGTGTCGTCGTCGACAGCATCAGCCCCGAGGGGACCGCGGCGATCAGCAGCCAATGGACCTGGCGCCGCCAGGTCGGGCGCGGTGCATCCCCGGCATCGGCGCCATGGTTCGCGGTTTCGGCGGGGCCGTGCCAGCGCGCCGCCGCGCTGGCCGCGACGAGCAGCACGAGCAGCGCATAGCCGGCCGTCCAGCCCCAGCTTTGCGCCGCGAGCGGCAAGGTCGGCTCGACGAAGGCCGGGTAGCTGATCAACCCCGCGAAGCTGCCGAGATTCGACGCGGCATAAAGATAATAGGGATCGCCAGCGCGGCTGTCGGCGGCGAACCAGCGCTGCATCAGCGGCGCCTGCGCCGACACGGCGAAGAAGACGGGACCGATCGATGCGAGCAGCAGCAGCGGCACCCACAGCGCCTCTTGCCCCGCCGCGGGCGGCGCGAGCTGCGCGATGCCGATCGGAAGCCACAGCGCCGCGACGAGGAACAGCGCGAGGTGGATGATCGCCTGTTTTCGCACCGCGAAGCGGCCGAGCCAGTGCGCATAGGCATAGCCGCCGAGCAGCAGCGCCTGATAGACGAGCATCGCGCTGTTCCACACGGCCGGCGCCCCACCCAACCGCGGCAACACCATCCGCGCTACCATCGGCTGCACCTGAAAGAGCAGGAAGCTGCCGACCAATATGGTCAGCACGAAAAGCCAGCGACGCGGCGATGCGGTTGCGGTCATGCGGTTTCCCATGCCAAACGTGAGAGGGAATAGGTGACGTGAGGGCGAAGCGGATCGCCCCCGGCAAGTTTCGGGTGATCGAAGTCGAGGTCGGGGCAATATTGCATGCCGAGCCGTTCCATCACCGCGCGGCTGCGGACATTGCCCCGCCAGGTGATCGCACGGATTTCATCGTCGGGCAGATTTGCAAAGCTCCACGCTACCGCGCCGCGCGCGGCCTCGCTTGCAAAACCGGCGCCCCAACAGTCGCGCGCGAGCCGCCAGCCGATCTCGGCCTTGTCCGCCACCGGCGCCATGTCGCCGCGAATGACGCCGCACCAACCGATCAGGCGCGCATCTTCGCGGCGTTCCAGCGCCCAGAACGTATGTCCATGTTCGGCTTCGCGCGCCTTGACCCGTTCGATCAGCGCCTCCGTCGCCGCCATATCGAGCGGAGGCCCAAGGGTCGCCATGACCTCCGGGTTGCTGCAGATCGCCTGAAAAGGCGCAATATCCTCGTCGCGCCACGATCGCATCGCCAACCGTTCGGTCAGGATCATGCGCCGAGCAGCCGCGCAGCGTGCAGCGCATGATAGCTGAGCACGCCCGCCGCACCCGCGCGGCGGAAGGCGAGCAGGGTTTCCAGGACGAGCGCGTCGCGGTCGCCCGCGCCGGCGGCCGCGGCAGCCTCGATCATCGCATATTCGCCCGACACCTGATAGGCATAGACCGGCACGGCGAAATTCGCCTTCACTGCGGCGACGATGTCGAGATAGGGCAGCCCCGGCTTCACCATCACGCTGTCGGCGCCCTCGGCCAGATCCTGCGCGACTTCGCGCAGCGCTTCCTCGCTGTTCGCGGGGTCCATCTGATAGGTTTTCTTGTCGCCTTTCAGCAGCCCGCGCGAGCCCACCGCGTCGCGAAACGGACCGTAGAAGGCCGACGCATATTTGGCGGCATAGCTCATGATCTGGATATGGCCGAAACCTTCGGCCTCCAGCGCCTGCCGGATTGCGCCGATGCGGCCGTCCATCATATCGCTCGGCGCGATGATATCGGCGCCGGCGCGCGCCTGATTGAGCGCCTGCCCGACAAGCACCTCGACCGTCGGGTCGTTGAGCACATAGCCGCCCGCGTCGATCAGCCCGTCCTGCCCATGGCTGGTATAGGGGTCGAGCGCGACGTCGGTGAGCACGCCGATATCGTCGCCGAGCGCATCCTTGATCGCCGCGACTGCGCGGCACATGAGGTTGTCGGGATTGAGCGCTTCGCCGCCGTCCATGCTGCGCCGGTCGGGCTGCGTATAGGGAAAGAGCGCGAGGCACGGGATGCCCGCGGCAACCGCGTCTTTCGCGCGCTCGACGATCCGGTCGACCGACCAGCGCGATACGCCGGGCAGGCTCGCGACCGGTTCCTCGGCACCAGACCCGTCGCACACAAACAGCGGCCAGATGAGGTTCGCGGGCGAAAGATGCGTTTCGCGCACCATCGCGCGGCTCCAGCCGGTGCGGCGGGTGCGGCGCAGGCGCAGGTCGGGAAAGGCGGCTTGGGTCATGCGGCGTGCATAGCCGCGCTTCGCCGCCGGGCAAATGGATATTGCCGCACCTTGAGCGCGATCAGATCCCGCCCTCGGCGCGTTTCGAGGCGACGTCGGCGAGGCTGCCGAGTTGCGGCCCCTCGACCTGTTTCGGCGCGATCGGGGTCAGCGCGGCGCCCGGCGCGACCGATGTCAGCGCGCGGATACGGGCGCGGAAATCGGCGAGCGCCTTGCCCTCGAGCAGCGCGCGCGTAACGAAGGTCACCGATGCCGGATTGACTGCGCGGCCGTTGCGATACAGTTCGTAATGAAGGTGCGGGCCGGTCGAGAGGCCGGTCGAGCCGATATAGCCGATTACCTGGCCGCGATTGACGCGCTGTCCTGGGCGCACCGCGATGCGGCTCATATGGCCATATCCCGTGCCAAGCCCGCCGCCATGATTGAGCTTCACATAATTGCCGAAACCGCCATGGCGGCCGGCGATCGTCACCACGCCGTCGGTGACCGCATAAATTGGCGCGCCATAGCCGCCTCCGAAATCGATGCCGCTGTGCATGCGCTTATATCCGAGGATCGGATGGCGCCGCATCCCGAAGGTCGAGGTCACGCGGCCGTTCGTAGGGCGTACCATGCCGCCGCGCTGTTCGCCGACCCCCGACGCCTCAAACCATTGGGTCCGGCCGTCGACGGTCCATTCGAGCATCGAGAGTTTCGGTTTTCCGTTTCGGATCAGACCCGCATAGAGCAGCTTGCCGGTTTCGCTTTCGCCCGTTTCGGCGCGGCGGTAATCGACGATGATGTCGAATTCGTCGCTCGCGCGGATGTCGCTGCCAACCGAGATCTGCTTGCCGACGACGCGCAGGTACGACTGGATCGCTTGCGCGGGCGCGCCCGCGGCGCGTGCCGAGCGGTACAGGCTGTCGCCGACCCGGCCGCGGATACGCAGCGGCGTCGTATCAACGGCGATCGGGATACGCCGCATCACCAATTGCCCGCCCTGCCGTTCCATCTCGATCCGAAGGTCGAAACGCGCCCGCATCGCCAGCGCCTCGACCGGGCGGGGCATCGTGCGCGCGGCGCGGCGGCCGAGGATCAGGTCGATGCGCGTGCCCGGCGCAATATCGGCGAGCGGGACCGCGCCCGAGACCTGATTCGCCAATGCTTGCGCTTCGCTGCTGCCGACACCCGACCGTTCGAGCAGGCGCGCGAAACTGTCGCCGCGGCCCAGCGTGGCGGTCAATTCGATTTGCGGCCGTTCGGGCGTCTGGGTCAGGGGACGGACCGCGTCGGTCGCCGCCATATGGCGTCCGGTGTCGCCGCCGAACGCCAGCGGCACGATCATCTGTGCACGCGCTTCGTTGAAATCGGCGGCGTCGAGCGCCGGCGTCCCCCCGACCGCGAAGGGCTTGATTCCCGGGAAGGTGGCGATCGCCGTCCCGCAAAGCAGGGTTAATGTGGCCAGGCCGCGCCACCATTCACCCGAACCGATATTGTCGCCAAGGTCGGGAACAAGGTCGAGCCCGGCCAGCCGGTCGCGCCAGCCGAGCCGCGGTTCGGCGTCCGAATCGGCGCGCCGCAGCGGGATCGCTTGCGACATGGCAAGCGCGGCCGCATTGCCGGACATCCCCGCGATGGGTTCATGACGCTGAAACAAGTTGCAACCCCCGCCCGGCAAGCCTCCCGTAACCCCGGCCGCCGAATGATGTTTTCACGCGTTTGTCTGTAAAGAAAGGTCGTTAAAGTCAATTTAATGGCGGGTTTGTCGAAAGGCGTTGCGGCGAATCGTGTCGGGGTTGGGATATTATGCAAGCGCCAGCGAAAAAGCCGCCTCGCCCCTCTCGTTCGACGATCGGCTGTTGCGCCGCGGCTGCGCTCATGCCAGCTTGGCGGGCAAGATAATGACACCACCCTCTTCCCAGCCGGTCAAGGCTGTCCTTGGCCCCACGAACACCGGCAAAACCCATTTGGCGGTCGAACGCCTGACCGCCCGGTCCAGCGGCATGATCGGCTTTCCGCTGCGCCTGCTCGCGCGCGAGGTCTATGACCGCGTCGTCGCGATCAAGGGTGCGGCGCAGGTCGCGCTTGTCACCGGCGAAGAGCGGATCATGCCGCCCGACGCGCGCTATCTGCTCGGCACGATGGAAGCGCTGCCGGTGACGCGCGATGTCGCTTTCGTGGGGATCGACGAGGCACAGCTCGGCGCCGACCCCGAACGCGGCCATGTCTTCACCGATCGCCTGCTGCGCGCACGCGGGCGCGAGGAGACGATGATCCTCGGGTCGGCGAGCATCAGGGGACTGGTCAAAGGGCTGGTCCCCAGCGCCGAAATCATTACCCGCCCGCGCTTTTCGACACTGAGCTATGCCGGATCGTCGAAGCTGTCGCGCCTGCCCAAACGATCGGCGATCGTCGCCTTTTCAGCCGAAGAGGTTTACGCGATCGCCGAGATGCTGCGCCGATTTTCGGGCGGCGCCGCTGTTGTGATGGGCGCGCTCAGCCCCAAGACGCGCAATGCCCAGGTCGCGATGTTCGAGGCGGGCGAGGTCGATTATCTGGTCGCCACCGACGCGATCGGCATGGGGCTGAATCTCGACGTCCAGCATGTCGCCTTCGCCAGCTTGCAGAAATTCGACGGGCGGCGCCTCCGCCGCCTGACAATTTCCGAAATGGCGCAGATCGCGGGCCGCGCCGGGCGACACCAGCAGGACGGCAGTTTCGGCACCGTCGGCCTGCCGCAGGGCGGTTTCACGCCCGAGGAAATCGCGGCGATCGAGGGTCATCATTTCCCGCCGCTGTCCAGCCTGTTCTGGCGCAACCCGACCCCGCGCTTCGACTCGCTCGACCAGCTGCTCGCCGACCTGGCCCAGCCGCCGGACCAGCCGATGCTGCGCCCAGCGCCCGAGGCAGTCGATATCGCGGTGCTGCGGCATCTGACGGGCGACATGGAAGTGCGCGCACGCGGCGGCGATTTCGACGCCGTGCAGCGGCTGTGGGACGTGTGCGGCCTCCCCGATTTCGAACAATTGGGCGCCGAGCATCACAGCCGCACCGTGTTCAAGCTGTGGCAGTGGCGCACGAACGGCAACGGGATGATCGATCCCGACTGGTTCGCGCGACGCCTTGCGCGGCTCGACGATGTCGAGGGCGACATCGACCAGCTTGCGAGCCGTATCGCTGCGGTGCGCACGCTTTGCTTCATCGCGCAGCGCGGCGACTGGATCGCCGATGCGGCGGGATGGACCGAGCGGGCGCAGCTGCTCGAATCGCGCCTGTCCGACGCGCTGCATGCGGCGCTGGCCCAGCGCTTCGTCGACCGCCGCCTCGCGCTGCTGCTGCGCGATGCTGGACAGCGCCACGCCGCGCTGCCCGTCGCGGTCGGCGCCGACGGTACCGTTGCGGTCGATGGCGAGGCGATCGGTACGCTCAAGGGTTTTCAATTCAAGGTCGACCCCGTCGCCAAGGCGAGCGACCACCGGTTGCTCCTCGCCGCCGCCGAAAAGCATCTTCGCGCCGAACTTGCGCGCCGCGCGACTGCACTGGCCGAAGGCGACGACAAGATGCTGTCGCTGATCGCCGAAGCGGAAACAGCGCCGCGGCTCGCCTGGCACGGCCATGTCGTCGCCACCCTCGCGCGCGGGCCGACGCTGGTGCAGCCGGCGATCCAGATCGATCCCTCGCTCCGCCGCCTCGAACCCGCGCAGGTACAGGCAATTTCCGAGCGGTTACAACGTTTTGTCGCCGAACAGTTGGCGCGCCACGCCGCGCCGCTCGCGGCGATGGGAGAAGCAGCGAGCGACCTTTTCACCCCACCGCGGGTGCGCGCGCTGCTCGCGGCGCTGACCGATACCAGCGGCATGATCGCGCGCGCGGCGGTCGAGGATCAGCTCGGGGCGTTGACACCCGAGGAACGGCCGCAGCTGCGCAAGCTTGGCTTCACCATCGGGTCGCTCGACATCTTCCATCCGCTGCTGCTGAAGCCCGAGGCGGTACGCTGGCGCGCGGCGCTGATTGCGGCGCAGCAGGGTGCGCCGGTGCCCCCGCTACCCCCGCACGGTGCGGTGCTGCAAAAGAACGGCAGCCAGGCAGGCTTGGCCGTCGCCGGCTTTCGCCGCTGCGCCAGTGGCTGGCTGCGCATCGACATGGCCGAAAAGCTCGCGCGGCAGGCGCATGCGGCGCGGATGCAGGCCGCGGCGCCGCCGACCTCGCCAGTGGCGGGCGGCGACGACCATCATCATGACGATCATGGCGAGGAGGTGCACGGCGCGCCGCCGCCCGGTTTCGTGATCGATCCGGCGCTCGCGACCTCGCTCGGCCTCGACGAAGAGACGCGCCGCGCGCTGCTGGGCAGCTTCGGATTCCGGGCCATCGGCGAACCCGCGCTGCAACGCTGGCGCTGGTCTGGGCTGCGCAAGGCGGCCGAAAAGCGCCAACGCCGGAAAGGACAGGCGCGGCGCGCGGACCAGCCAAGGCAGGCGCCCGCGAACCGCGAGACGAAGCGCGCGCCTGGGCACGCGGCCAAGGGCACGCCCCAGGCGAAGGGCAAGCGCGGCAAGCCGCCGCGCCCCGCCCCCGCAGCCCCGCCGCCACTGCGTAACAAGCGTCCTGCGCGCCGCGGCCCCTCTCCGAACAGCCCCTTTGCCGGGCTGGCGGCGCTGCTCGCTGAAGGCCGCGAGGACTGATGGCAAGCCCGGGGGCCGCAGGAAGCATCCGGCTCGACAAGCTGCTGTGGTTCCTGCGCTTTGCCCGCTCGCGCAGCATCGCGCAGGCAATGGTCGAGGCAGGGCATATCCGGCTCGACGGGCGGCGCGTCACGCGCTCATCCGCAGCGGTGCATGCCGGATCGACCCTGGTACTCCCCGTCGGCGAGCGGATCGAGGTGATCCGCCTGCTCTCGCTGCCGCAGCGCCGCGGCCCCGCACCCGAGGTGCAAGCCTGTTACCTCCGCCTTGAGGCGGAAGCGCCTGCCGCCCCCAGATGAACTATCGGCGCGAGAGGAAAAACTGTCGCTCGAAACCGTCGGCTTTTGCGTATCGACTGAGAGTGATTCGCAACTGTCGCTTTGCGTTGACGTGCCGCGTCCGCGCGGAATAGAGGCGGGTCCGATAGATGTCGGACGGCAAGGGTGCCGCCGACAAAGGGAGCTGAACCCATGACCTATGTCGTCACCGATGCCTGCGTCCGGTGCAAATATATGGACTGCGTCGAGGTGTGCCCCGTCGACTGTTTCTACGAGGGCGAGAATATGCTCGTCATCAACCCGAACGAATGCATCGACTGCGGTGTGTGCGAACCCGAATGCCCCGCCGAAGCGATCCTGCCCGACACCGAGAGCGGCCTCGAAAAATGGCTCGAGGTGAACAGCAAGTTCAGCGCCGAATGGCCGAACATCACGGTCAAGAAGGAAACCCCTGCGGACGCCGACGAATTCAAAGGTGTCGAGGGCAAGTTCGACAAATATTTCTCGCCCGAACCGGGCGAAGGCGACTGATCGCTTCGATACGAGACAATGGGGCGGGGCTTTCCCGCCCCTTCTTTTTGCCCTCTTGAAACAGGTCCGTTTGGCGACGATGTAAGACGGCGAAGGGGCCAGCCCGCCGGTTCTCGGCAGGGCGCCTCTAGAATGAAGGACGAATTTCCAATGATCGACCCGCTCGCTGCCCTTGTTCCCGTCGTCGTCGAACAGACAAGCCGCGGCGAACGCAGCTTCGATATCTTCTCCCGCCTGCTGCGCGAACGGATCGTCTTCGTCACCGGCGAGGTCGAGGACAATATGGCCTCGTTGATCGTCGCCCAGCTGCTGTTCCTCGAATCGGAAAATCCGAAGAAGGACATCTATATGTACATCAACTCGCCGGGGGGTGTCGTTACGGCGGGCATGGCGATCCATGACACGATGCAATATATCCGCCCCCGGGTCGGCACCGTCTGCATCGGTCAAGCCGCGTCGATGGGCAGCTTCCTGCTCGCGGCGGGCGAGCCCGGCATGCGCGTCGCGCTAACCAACGCGCGCGTAATGGTCCACCAGCCCTCGGGCGGCGCGCGCGGCATGGCGTCGGATATCGAGATCCAGGCGAAGGAAATCCTGCGCATCCGCAAACGGATGAACGACCTGTACGTCAAATATACCGGCAAGTCGCTAAAAGAGATCGAAAAGGCGATGGACCGCGATACTTTCCTCGAAGCCGATGAGGCGAAGGAATTCGGGATCGTCGACCATGTCTACGACCGCCGTCCCGGCCTGCCCGGCGACGAGGCGCCCAAGGATGTGAGCGAAGGCCCGACGCCCTGATGGAGCAGCGAGCCGGCGCGCCCACCAGCGCAAGCCCCGGTAACCGCGTTTGTTGACATCCGCTTGGCCCGTTGGCGCTAGGCGGAACATTGCTCCCATGTCACCCAATTGCCATATTGTAATTGGGTGACCGGGGGCTAGGATAAGGACGGCAGAGCCCCTTTTGAGCTCTCCATAGGAAGTTATATGACGAAATTGAGTGGCTCGGACAGCAAGAGCACCCTTTACTGCTCCTTCTGCGGCAAGTCGCAGCACGAAGTCCGCAAGCTGATTGCCGGCCCGACCGTTTTCATTTGCGACGAATGCGTCGAGCTGTGCAACGACATCATCCGCGAAGAGATCAAGGGCGGGATCGCCGCGCGCAAGGACGGCGCGGTGCCGACGCCGCTCGAAATCTGCCAGCATCTCGATTCCTATGTGATCGGCCAGAACAAGGCGAAGCGCGTCCTGTCGGTGGCGGTCCACAACCATTACAAGCGCCTTGCGAACAGCGGCCGCGGCGAAGATGTCGAACTGGCGAAGTCGAATATCCTGCTCGTCGGCCCGACGGGCAGCGGCAAGACGCTGCTCGCGCAGACGCTCGCGCGATTCCTCGACGTGCCCTTCACCATGGCCGACGCGACGACGCTGACCGAGGCGGGCTATGTCGGCGAGGATGTCGAAAATATCATCCTGAAGCTGCTCCAGGCCAGCGACTATAATGTCGAAAAGGCGCAGCGCGGCATCGTCTACATCGACGAGATCGATAAAATCTCGCGCAAAGCCGAAAATCCGTCGATCACCCGCGACGTGTCGGGCGAAGGCGTGCAGCAGGCTTTGCTCAAGCTGATGGAAGGCACGACCGCGAGCGTCCCGCCGCAGGGCGGGCGCAAGCATCCGCAGCAGGAATTCCTGCAGGTCGACACGACCAACATCCTGTTCATCGCGGGCGGCGCATTCAGCGGGCTCGAAAAGATCATCGGCGACCGCCTGCAGGGCAAGTCGATCGGTTTCGGCGCGCATGTCGCCGGTCCCGACGAGCGCCGCCAGGGCGAAGTGCTCAAGAATATCGAGCCCGAAGACCTGCTGAAATTCGGCCTGATTCCCGAATTTGTCGGCCGCCTGCCGGTCATCGCGACGCTCGAGGATCTCGACATCGACGCGCTCGTCAAGATCCTCGGCGAGCCCAAGAACGCGCTCGTGAAACAATATAAGAAACTGTTCGACCTCGAAGACGTGTCGCTGACCTTCACCGACGATGCGCTGGTCGCGGTCGCCAAGAAGGCGATCGAACGCAAGACCGGCGCGCGCGGGCTGCGCTCGATCGTCGAGGCGATCCTGCTCGACACGATGTTCGACCTGCCCGACCTCACCGATGTGGTCGAGATCGTCGTCGACAAGGATGTCGTCGAAGGCCGCAAGGATCCCGTGCGCGTCTACGCCGACAAAACGAAGGAAGCGGCCGGCGACGCCGCCTGACCCGAGTCGCGCGCATTCGGCGCGCGACTTTTATGTTGCATTGCAGCAACAGTAGCTCGGAAAAACGAAACCGCGCCTGTGGATAAAATCGGGCGCGTCACGCAAATTCAGGCTTTTTCGAGTCCTCTTTGAACGGCGCACGGCTCGCCGCTTGCACTGTCACAATTGCTGTCACAATCGTGCCACATGCGGGCTTCAGGGGCGCTCGCAGGTCTTGGCGCGCCCCGCTCGCGTGCCTGCCGAACGCACCAATAGGGGACATCCTGACATGAAACTTCGTTATTCGATCGCGGCTAGCCTGATGGCTATCAGCGTCGCGACCGTTGTCGCGGCGCCCGCCCAGGCGCAGCAAATCACGACCGGCATCCAGGGCCAGGTCAACGACGACAGCGGCGCCGCGATCGGCGGCGCGACGGTCGTCATCACCGACACCCGCACCGGCGCCGCGCGCACGATCACCACGGGCGCCGATGGCCGCTTCTCGACCACCGGCCTTACGACCGGCGGCCCTTACACGGTCAGCGTCAACGCCGACAGCTATGAAGGCCAGTCGCTCCAGGATATCTACACCACGCTGCAGGGCAGCACCGACCTGACCTTCGCGCTCACTTCGGGCGGCGGCGAAATCGTCGTCACCGGCAGCCGCGTCCGCGTGACGCAGCTCGAAGTCGGCCCCGGCACCAGCTTCACCAGCGAAGTCCTCGCCAGCGCGCCCTCGTTCAACCGCGACGTCCGCGACATCATCCGCCTCGACCCGCGCGTCAGCCTCGACCGCGATGATGGCGGTTCGGGCCAGGACCGCATCTCGTGCCTCGGGGGCAACGACCGCGGCAACGCCTTCACCGTCGACGGCATCAGCCAGGGCGATATTTACGGTCTGAACGACACGGGTTTCTCGTCGCGCAGCTCGACCCCGATTCCCTATGACGCGGTCCGCGAAACGCAGGTGCAGTTCGCGCCCTTCGACGTCGACTATGGTTCGTTCACCGGCTGCGCGATCAACGTCGTGACCAAGTCGGGCACCAATGACTATCATTTCGGTGGCTTCTTCGAATATGGCGACAACGGCATGCGCGGCGACAAGGTCAAGGGCCAGCCGGTCGCGCCGATCGAAACCGAAAAGCGCTGGGGCGCGTGGCTGAGCGGCCCGATCATCAAGGACCGTCTCTTCTTCTTCGGCGCCTATGAACATCAGGAAGCCGGCCAGTCGCAGGACGACGGTCCGGCCGGCGCGGGCTATGCCAACGAACTGGAAGGCGTGCCGGTCGAGGCCTTCAACGAAGTCTCGGATATCCTGAGCAGCGTCTACGGCATCGACACCGGTCCGCTGGTCCGCAGCCGCCCGTTCGAGAATGACCGTTATTTCGGCCGCCTCGACTGGCAGATCAACGACGATCACCGTCTCGAGCTGACCTATCAGCGGCTCGAAGAAGCGACGACCCGCCCCGACGATTTCAGCACCTCGTCGAGCAACCCGCGCGTCACGGGCCTCAACACCTTCTATCTCAGCGGCACCAAGTCGGATTATTATTCGGGACGTCTCTATTCGCAGTGGACCGATAATTTCTCGACCGAACTGCGCTATTCGCGTTCGAAGATCACCGACCGTCAGGATCCGATCGGCGGCGGCGAAGCGCAGTCGGACAACCCGATCCCGCGCATCATCGTCGGCGTCGAAAGCGCCGACGGCAGCAGCTTCGGCCAGATCCTTGCCGGACCGGGCTTCTCGCGCGCCGCAAACGACTTGCGGACGACGGTCAATGCTTATCGCGCCGTTGCCAAGCTCGAGCAGGGCGCGCATTCGCTGAAGGTCGGCTTCGAAATGAATCAGGCCGACCTGTTCAACCTGTTCGTCCAGAACGCCACCGGCACGCTCTATTTCGAGAACATCGACGATCTGCGCGAGGGGCTGCTCTCGGGCGGTAGCACGACCAACCCGACCGCATCGCAGATCGCGGCCGGCGACGCGGTGGGCGCCGAGGGCAATTTCACCGCGACGGGCAATGTCCGCGACGCGGCGGCGGCGTTCAAGCGCACGACCTATTCGATCTTCGCGCAGGACGACTGGGAAGTCACCGATCGCCTGAAGGCGGTGGTCGGCGTACGCGCGGACTGGTATTCGGGCGGTCAGCCCAACGCCAATCCATTGTTCCTCCAGCGTTACGGCTTCTCGAACACCACCGCCTTTAGCAACCTCGACCCGATCGTCATGCCGCGCCTCGCGCTGACCTATGACATGGACGATTTCGCCGTGTTCGGCCGGCCGAAACTGACCGCCGGCGTCGGCATCTTCTCGGGCGGCGATCCGCTCGTCTGGTTCGGCAACGCCTTCCAGAACGACGGCCGCGGCTTCGCGACGGGAACGACCAACGACGCGCTGTGCACGCCGCTGAAGGATGCCAATGGGCAGATTGACGTCGTCACCGGGGGCCAGTTTAATGGCGTTCCGGGATGCTTCCAGCAGTCGGCGTCGAACAACGCGGCTGCGGGCCGCGGCGATACGCAGTCGATCAGCCCGAACATCAAGATGCCGTCGGTTCTGCGCGCCAACATCGGCTTCACCTCGGAGCTGAATTTCGCCCCGTCGGGCTTCTTCAGCGGCTGGAACCTCAACCTCGACTATATCTACAGCAAATATCGCAACCCGTTCACGCTGGTCGACCTGTCGCAGACCGTGAACCCGGCGCTCGGGATCAACGGATATACCGTCGATGGTCGTCCGATCTATCGTGCGATCGATGCCAATAACGCCGGCTGCACGGCCGAACTGGTCGGGCTTAACCCCGCGCCGGTCTGGCAGAATGTCAACGCCGTCTGCTTCAACACCAGCCGCGACGACGAACTGCAGCTGACCAACAGCGCGGGCTATCGCAGCCACAACGCGTCGATCATCCTGTCGAAGACCTTCGACGGCGGGCTGTTCACCGAAAATGGCAATGTCGATTTCAATATCGGCTATGCCTATACCGACGCGCAGGACCGCCGGAGCATGTACAACTCGACGGCGGGTTCGAACTACGACCTCGTCGCGGCGTTCGACCGCCAGAATCCGGGCGCCGCGCGCGGTTTCTACAGCAGCAAGCACAATATCTCGACGCGCCTCGCCTTCCGCGAGGAGTTTTTCAACGAGCTGTCGACGCGCCTTGCGGTTACCTTCGTCGCGCGGTCGGGCCGTCCGTACAGCCTGACCTTCACCGGGGGCGGCGTGTTTAACGACAGCGCCTCGGGCTTCGAGAATGCGCTGCTCTATCTGCCCACGGGCATCGACGATCCCAATCTTTCGGCTTCGTCGAACATGGACGCAGTGCGTGACCTGGTCGCCTTCACCAGCGGCCTTGGCTGCGCCAAGAAATATCTTGGCCGCACGATTCCGCGCAATACCTGCTCGAACGACTGGTATTTCGACGTCGACCTCAGCTTCTCGCAGGAGCTGCCGGGGCCGGGCCGCCTGTTCGGTCGGAACGACAAGGTCAAACTCTATGCTACGATGGACAATTTCCTGAACTTCCTCGACAGCGACTGGAACGTCCAGAAGCGCCGCAACTTCGCGGGGCTGCAGGATATCGCAACCGGCGGTGTCGATACGGCGACGGGTCAGTATATCATCAGCGGCTTCAACGGCGTCGATCCTTATAACGACGATAACCAGATCAACGTGTCGTCGTCGGTGTGGCGCCTGAAGATCGGCGTGTCGTACGAATTCTAATCGCAGGACAAATGAACGAAACAGGGCGCGGGAGGAAACTCCCGCGCCCTTTTTTATGAGCTTACCCAAAATGCGAGGGCGACCGGGTGAAGCCGCCTACGACGCTCAGCCGGCGGCGATACGGCGGGCTGTGTCCTGGACGAGCGCGATCATGTTGGGGACGCCCTGCGTGCGGTTCGACGACAGCTGGCGCGTGAGGTCGAAGGGCGCGAGCGCGGCAGCGACATCCATCGCCGCGACCGCGTTCGCCGGTTTGTCCTGCACCGCGGCGAGGACGAGCGCGACGATGCCCTTGGTGATCGCGGCATTGCTGTCGGCGAGGAAATGGAGCTGCCCGTCTTCGCGCGGCACGGGATAGACCCAGACGCTCGCCGAACAGCCGCGCACGAGCGTCGCGTCGGTCTTGAGCGCTTCGGGCATCGGCTCCAGCTCGCGCCCGAGCTCGATGAGCAGGCGATAACGATCGTCGCCGTCGAGAAAATCATATTCTTCGAAAATGTCGTCGAGGCTGCGCATGGGCGGGCCCCTCGCACAGATGCCGCCAAGTTGGAAGGGCCTGAAACGACATCGGCCCGCTCCGCTGTCAGCCGCCGGACGGAAGGCAACTGACAGCGGAGCGGGCCGGTGCCGCGTCGGACGGAGGGACGTTTAGAGGTCGACCCCCGCCGCGATCGCTTCCAGTTTGCGCAGCCGTTCCTTGAGGTCGGCGATCTCGATCCGCGAACCCGCGTGCGGTACCGCCGGGTCCTGCGCGAGCGGCGCGTGCCCCGCAGCGAGTTCCTCGCGCTTCAGCTGGATCCAGTCGCGCCAGCCGCGCAGCGCGACCAGACTGACGATGCTGAGCCCGCTCAGAGCGACGGCGGCGGTGGTGAAATCGGGGGTTATGAAAGCCATGAGCGTTGCTCCTTTGCCGGCGTTCAGATTTTGCTGCTGTCGCGCAGTCTCTCGATTTCCTGGTCGAGCGTGACGGCGCGGTTGTTGTCGGTGGCGATGCGTTCGAGCACCTGGATGCGCTCCTTCAGCGCGCGGATCTCGGCCTGCAGCGCCTTGGTCTCGGCGTCGTTTCCGGCGACATAGTCGTTGCCGTGGTGGTCGCGGCGGATTCCGTGCTTGGCGCGGACGATGCTGCCGATCGTCACGATGAGGACGATGCCGATGACCATTTCAAACGGGCCCATGGGGAGGTTCCTTTCCTGTCTCTCTTTTTCTTGTCAGTTGAGCGGGGCGTCGCGCAGCTTTTCGATCTCGTCGGCGACATCAATTCCCTTGTCGGTAACGATGCGCTCGAGAACGCGGACGCGCGCCTCCAGCCGTTCGGTGTGCGCCGCATATTGCGCGGCCTTTTCGGCAGTTTCGTTGGTGATCGCTTTGAACTGACGTTCCTTGAACTTCAGATGGCGCTCATAAGCGGCGTAGCCGATGCCGAGGGTCACGGGCAGTCCGACAACGATCAGGAGGATGACGATGGCTTCCATGGTTGCTCTCCTCAGTTCGCCGGGCGCCGCAGCGCCTCGATCTCGTGGCTCAGCCGGTGGCCCTCGTCGGTGACGATGCGCTCGACCACCGCGAGGCGATCCTTCACCGAACCGAGTTCGGCGCGCAGCTGGGCATTTTCCTGGCTGATCAGCTTGACGCGTTCCATCGCCTCGTCGCTGGTCTTCGGATAGACCGCCTTGCCCCAGCTGTTTTCGAGCGGATAGCCGTGTTTGACGCGCAGCCAAGTGGTAAAAACCCAGCCGCCGACCCCGAACAGGCCGATGATGGTGGCAGCGGGAGCAAGGGCATTTGCAAGATCGGCATTCATCGTCTCAAATCCTCTCAGCGCAGGCGGTCGATCTGGTCGGCGAGCTGCGCCGCCTGTCCGTGGTTTTCGGTCGCAATGCGTTCGAGCACCGAAATCCGTTCCTCCAGCCGGCTGACCTGATCCGCCAGCTTGGCATTGTCGTCGGTGAGCAGCGCGATTTTTCGATCAGCGTCGGGGTCGGATCGATGAACCGTACCGCCCCATTCATTTTCAACCGGATAGCCGTGCTTGGCACGGATCCAGGTGGTGAACATCCAGCCGCCGATCGACAATGCGATAATGGCGAGGACGAAACCTGTACCACCGAAATTCATTTTCTGTCTCCCTGTTGCCTTTGCCCGCCGGGGCGCTCCGCTCAGCGCTCCGCTTTACCGAAGCGCGTCGATCTCGTCGGCGAGGCGGCGGTTGTGGCTGGTATAATATTGTTCGATGTCGGCCAGCCGGCGATCGATGTCGCGGAAACGCGAGCGGATGTCGCGGGTCGACGCGCTGGGGTTCGATCGCACGCCCTGCCAGAATTTCGCTTCTTCGTTCGAGCCGTAGAGCGCGAAGGGTTTGGGCGTGCCCATCCAGGCGACCATCCAGTATGCGATCAGCGTCCAGGGGAACCCGCCCATCAGCGTCAGTAGCACCGCGCCGACGCGGACCCAGAGGACGTCGATACCGCTATAGTCCGCGATCCCGGCGCACACGCCGCTCCATTTGGCGTTCTGTTTGTCGAGGTAGAATTTCGTGCGGCTGGCAGACATCTCAGTTCCTCCTGGTCATATTTTCGAGTTGCGCCAGGTCTTCATCGCTACGCACCGCGGGGCGGAAGTCGGGATGGTCGGCGCTGATGATGCGTTCGACAGTATGAAGACGATTCTCGAGCCTGCGAGCCGTATCATATAGTTCGTCGAGCAGCTGTTCATCTTCTCCGGTCAGCGTCTTGGCCTGTTTCCACTTGGTGATGTAGTGGAGAATCAGCCAGGGCAGTCCGAGGAAGAGCGTTCCGATGACGATCGGGACGATGATGATGTCTTCCATCGGTCCGGCTCCTTATTTCTTGCCCTGCGCGGCCTTCAGCGCGGCGAGTTCGTCGGCGACCTTGTCGGCGGCCTGCAACTCGGCGATCTCTTCGTCGAGCGACTTTTTGTAGCCGAGGTTCAGCGCATCGGCGCGGCCTTCGGCTTCGTCGACGCGGCGTTCGAGGATCTCGAAGCGCGAGAAGGCGTCTTCGACCCGGTCGCCGTTGGTCATCTCGCGCAGCTTGTAACGGTTCTCGGCGCTTTCGAGGCGGTTGACGACGCTCGACTGGCGCGCGCGCGCTTCCGAAAGCTTCTTTTGCAACTTGGCGATGTCGCCCTCGTAACCAGTCAGCGCGTCGTCGAGGACCGCGATCTCGGCCTTCAGCTTCTCGGCCATGTCGCCCGCCTTCTGCTTTTCGACAAGCGCGGCGGTGGCAAGGTCTTCGCGGTCCTTCGACAGCGCGAGTTCGGCCTTTTCCTTCCAGCTGTCCTGCAGGCTTTCGAGCTTGGCGACGTGGCGGCGCATTTCCTTCTGGTCCGCGATCGTGCGGGCGGCGGAAGCGCGGACTTCGACGAGCGTTTCGTTCATTTCGAAGATGATCTGGCGGATCATCTTTTCCGGATCTTCGGCCCGGTCGAGCAGGTCGGTGACGTTGGCGGCGATGATGTCGCGGGTTCGTGAGAAAATACCCATTTTGAAACTCCTGTCGAAAATCTTGAGACTGTGTCTGTTCTCAGAAAAAAGGCTGGTGCCGGGGCGGGGCAAGGGGGGAGAGTGCCCCGGCACCAGTGCCGGTCAGACCAGGGGCCCGACCGCCGGGGACATGACAGCGGCGACCAGCGGGCCGGCAGGGGTGCCGGTGATGCTGGCGGCGGCTTGCGGCTGGTCGATCACGCCGACGAGGATGGCCAACGCGCCTGCCGTGCTGAGCACGAAGGTGGCGGCTTGGGCAAACATCGACTTCATGGGACAACCCTCCTCTGCTTTTCGCTGCACCGGCACGATCTGCGCCGGTTCATCGAAATCATTGCAGGAGGCGTGCCAATTGCACAAAGCGGCGGAAAAGCGCCAAATTTCACGCTTAAAAGGCCCCCAATATCGATTTAGCTTGCCACTCAACGGGAAATTTTGCCAATGATTGGGAATGGAGCGCGAAACGCAATTCATCGGTCAGTCGGCAACCTTTCAGGACGCGGTCGAACGCACCAGCCTCGCCGCCGCGCTCGACCGCCCGGTGCTGGTGATCGGCGAACGCGGGACGGGCAAGGAATTGATCGCCGAGCGCCTGCACCGCCTGTCGGCGCGCTGGGATCGCCCCTATGTCATCATGAACTGCGCCGCGATGCCCGAAACGCTGATCGAGAGCGAACTCTTCGGGCATGAGGCGGGCGCCTTCACGGGCGCGACGCGCAGCCGCGCCGGGCGTTTCGAAGAGGCTGATGGCGGCACGCTCTTCCTTGATGAACTCGCGACCCTGTCGATGGGTGCGCAGGAACGGCTGCTCCGCGCGGTCGAATATGGCGAGGTTACGCGCGTCGGATCGTCGCGCCCGATCCGCGTCGATGTGCGCATCGTCGCAGCGACCAACGAGCATCTGCCCGCGCTGGTCGAGGAAAACCGGTTCCGGGCCGACCTGCTCGACCGGCTGTCGTTCGAGGTCATCACCCTGCCCCCGCTGCGTGCGCGCGAAGGCGACATCGAAGTGCTCGCGACCTATTTCGGGCAGCGCATGGCAGCGGTGCTCGGTTGGGAGGAGTGGCCGGGCTTCGGCCCGCGCGCGCTCGCGGCGATGGAAGGGCATGACTGGCCCGGCAATGTCCGCGAACTGCGCAATGTCATCGAGCGCGCCATCTATCGCTGGGCCGATCCCGAAAAGCCTGTCGACGCGCTGACATTCGATCCCTTTGCGAGCCCCTGGCAGCCGGCGGTGCGCGAGGCGGCAGCGAAGGCAGAGACGCCCGCGACGACCGCGAGCGCGTCGGCGGCGACCGGCGCCACCGCCCCGCTCTCGGGCCCGGTGAGCGACCTGCGCGCAGCGGTCGATGCCTATGAACGGCAGATATTGTCCGACACGATGGCACGCTGCCGCTTTAACCAGAAAGTCGCGGCCGAAGCGCTGGGCCTGAGCTACGACCAGATTCGCCACGCACTGAAGAAGCACGGGCTGAATCAGTAGGGCGATCCCCACGTCATTGTCATGATTGTCATGCCGGACTGGATCCCGCGTCGATCGCATCGGCCCGCGAATGGACCCCGGATCAAGTCGGGGTGTCGGGGTAACGAATGCGGGACGCCCTATTGCCCCGGCAACTGGCTGCTCAAAGCCTCGATCACCGCGTCCTGCGTCGATACAAGATCGGCAAGCCGGTCGCGCAGCGCATAAATGTCGGGCAGGCCGTCGATCGCTTCGTCGACGCTGCGTTCGAGATAGAGCCGGTCGATATCCGCGAGCGCGCCGGTGAGCGGCGCGCGTGTGGCGATCAGGCGCGAGATCGCCTGCTGCGCGACAACCCAGCGTTCGCTGGCGACGGGGGCGCCCGCCGCGGCGGACACGAGCGCCGCGGTGGAATCGCGTTCGGCGGCGAAGCCCTGCTGGCCCGCCGCGCCATCGGCCTCCCACCGCGCGAGGCGCCCCGCCAGGTCGGCGGGCAGCGGCCCCGGCGGCGCGACGACCACCGCGGGCGGCGCCACGTCGAATCGCCCCTCGACCGGGCGCTTTGCGAGCGAGGGCGCGACGCCGTTCTGCGCCGACGCGCAGGCGGCGAGCGACAGCGATGCGGCAGCCGACAGGGGCAATAAAAAAAGGGCGCGCTTCATCATGGCTCCTGATATGGGCGGCAAGCCCGGGCAGCAAGCGCGAATCGGGGCACGGCGCCGTCCGATCGCTCCGCCCGCGACAAAACCGCAAAAAGCGCGGAAATATGCGGTTGACAGCACGCCCCTGGCTCGCTAGTGGCGCTGACTTTCCCGCATGCCGGAAAAATCGCCTGCTTCGGCGGGTGACTGGCAGCGCGGGTGTTTTAGTTTCTGATTGGATGGAAGACCATGTTCGCAATCGTGCGCACGGGCGGCAAGCAATATCGCGTCGCCGCTGGAGACAAGATCGCCGTTGAGAAGATCGACGGGGAAGCTGGCGATACCGTGTCGCTCGGCGACATCCTGCTGGCCGGCGACGGCGGCGAAGTGAAGAGCGCCGAAGGCCTCGTCGTTTCGGCCGAGATCATCGCCCAGACGCGCGGCGAAAAGGTCATCGTCTTCAAGAAGCGCCGTCGGCACAATTATCGTCGCCGCAACGGTCATCGCCAGTCGCTGACGCTGCTGCGCATCCTCGCCGTCGGCGACGCCAAGAAGGCCGCGCCGAAGAAGGAAGCCGCTCCGAAGGCCGAAACCGCGCCCGCCGCCGAAGCCAAGGCTGCTCCCGCCCAGGAAGCTCCGAAGAAGGAAGCTGCGCCGAAGAAGGCCGCCGCTCCCAAGAAGGACGCTGCACCCAAGGCCGAAGCGATCGAAAAGAAGCCCGCTGCCAAGAAAGCAGCCCCCAAGAAGGACGCCTGAGCGCGGCAACGCGGCTCGGCCCCTCGAACGAATTAAGGAGCATCAGTCATGGCACATAAGAAAGCAGGCGGTTCTTCGCGCAACGGTCGCGACTCAGCCGGCCGCCGCCTTGGCGTGAAGAAGTTCGGCGGTCAGGAAGTGATCGGCGGCAACATTATCGTGCGCCAGCGCGGCACCAAGGTTTACCCGGGTGTCAATGTTGGCATGGGTAAGGACCACACGCTGTTCGCGACCGCGGACGGCCGCGTCCGATTCCATGACGGCAAGCTCGGCCGCAAATATGTATCGGTCGACATGATGGCCGAAGCCGCCGAATAAGGACGATCGCCAAAGGGTCGTCCATCCAAGGGATGACCCGGAGCTGTCCTTTCCGCCCCAAGCGGAAACAAGGTTCGAAAAGAGGGAGACGGGTCACCCCGGACTCCCTTTTTTCTTGCCCGAAATCCGTCGCTTGCCGCGAACGGGCGCGAAAACGGGGCCATCCATCTCCCTCCATATCGAATGTCGTCAAAGCGTCACCATCTGGCGCCAAGGCGACAGGCATTGGGAGTTAGAAGACATGTTCGCGCGTACCGAAAGACTGTTGCTGCGGCCCGGCTGGCTGGAAGATGCTCCCGCGCTCGCCCATGCCATCGGCGAAGAGGCGGTGGTCCGCAACCTCGCGACCGTACCTTGGCCCTACGGCGAAGAACAGGCGCAAGAGTTTCTGGCGAAGCCGCTCGACCCCGACCAGCCGCGTTTCCTGATATTCGCCCGTACCGGCGGCGCACCGCGCCTCGTCGGCGGCTGCGGCATTTCGCCGAGCCCGGAAGGTGATCTCGAAATGGGGTACTGGATCGCCCGTCCCTATTGGGGTCTCGGTTTCGCGACCGAGGCGGGGCGCCAGTTGCTCCACATCGCGCGCGCGATGAACCTGCCCCGGCTGTCGGCGGGCCATTTCCTCGACAATCCGGCGTCGGGCGCGGTGCTGCGCAAGCTGGGCTTTAAACCCACCGGCAAGGTCGCTCAGCGCTACAGCCTGGCGCGCGGCGGCGAAGCGGCATGCGCGCTGTTCGAGGAAGGCGAGGCCGATGCCGATGCTGGTGTCACCCCGATGCGAAGCCGCATCGGGGTGGACGAGGATTTCCGCGAGGAATTGCGCCTGATGGCGGCGTGAGCGCACCCCTCCCGCTTGCGGGAGGGGACGTCGCTTACCCCCGCATCTTGTTCACCATGCCCATGATGTCGTCGAGCGGATTGCCGTCGCCGTCCATGTCGAGCATCTTGCCCAGGCCGCCCAATCCGCCGCCGAAACCGCCAGCGGAAGGCGCCGCACCGCCACCCATCACGCCGCCGAGCACATTGCCGAGCATCCCGCCCAGACCTCCCGAAAGCCCGCCGCTCGCGCTGCCCTGCCCGCCCTGCTTCGCCAGATAGCCCGCGACCATCATCGCAAGGAACGGCAGCATCTGTTTGAGGATGCCCGAATCGATCCCGGTCTGCGTCGCCGCCTGTCCGGCGACCGTCCGGCTGACGTCCTTCGACCCGAAAATCTGCCCGAGCACGTCGTTGCCCTGTCCGACCGGCGTCGGCTGCGGCCCCAGCACCGAATCGAGCAGCCCGCCACCGCCGAGCTGGCCGATCAGACCGCCGAGCCCCTCGATCCCGCCGCCCGATTGCGCCTGCTTCTTGAACCCGCCGAGGATCGCGGGAAGCAGCGCGTCGGCGCCCTGCTTCGCGATCGCAGGCGGAATGCCCAATTCCTTCGCCATCGATTCGATGCCGCCGGCTTGCGCCAATATGTCGGTCAGGTTCATGCTGTCATACTCCCACTCGGGCACGGTGCGAACCGTACCCGCGAAGCAAGTATAGCAAGGTTCAGGCCGCGGGCGAGCCGTTCATTTGGCTGTCATTTTCAAATGCATAGTCCTAGCCTGCGGCCGTTCGACTCGCCCCTCGGGCCGGGCCGCATCTAGTGGGAGCCAAGACAATGAGCATTTTCGGCAAGATAAAGGACGCCATCTTCGGCAAGAAGGCGGTCGCTGCGGAACCCGCGGCGCCCGTAGCCCCCAGCCCCGTCGGCAGCGCGCTCGACGCCGCGAAGCAGGCGATGGCGTCCGCCACCGCCGCTCCGGTCGATGTCGATGCGATCCTTACAGCCGAGGCGGCGAACGCCGGACAGGAACTCAACTGGCGCACGTCGATCGTCGACCTGATGAAGCTGCTCGGCATCGATTCGAGCCTCGCCGACCGCAAGGAGCTGGCGCAGGAACTCGGCTATACCGGCGAACTCAACGGCAGCGCCGAGATGAATATCTGGCTGCACAAGGCCGTGATGCGCGAGCTGGCCGCCAACGGCGGCAAGGTCCCAGTCGACCTTACCGACTGACAAAAAGCCGATAAATTTCGACGAGGGGCCGGGAGTGCGCAGGCTTTCCCGGCCCCTTTTCGTTGACCGCGACGCGCGCGTCCCTAGACAGGTTTCAACAGAAACAAGTCGCAGGGAGCCGCCGCATGTTCAATCCGCTTTTCACCCCCGTCAACCGCCGCCGGACGCTCGCTGGGCTCGGCGCCGGCACCGCCAGCCTTGCCATCGCGGGCCCCGCCGTCGCGCTGCAATCGCCCGCCAAGACGGGCGCGCAGACCCTGCTCACATCGATCGCTGACAACCTGCTCGCGCTGTCGCCCGAGGGCGCCACCTCGCTCGGCATCGACACCGGCGCGCGCGCCGCCGAACGCGGCAAGCTCGGCGACCGGTCGGCGGCGGGACAAAAGACCGTCGCCAACACGCTGAAGGCGGACATCGCGCGCGTGCGCGCGCTCGACAAGGCCGGGCTCGACCACAGCACGCGCACCAGCCTTGCCGTCATCGAAAGCGCCTATGGCGTCGCGCTCGACGGCTTTGCCCTGCCCTATGGCGATGTTGCGGTCGGGGGCTGGCGGAACACGCCCTATGTCGTGATCCAGAATGTCGGCGCCTATCTCGACGTCCCCAAATTCCTCGACAGCGATCATCCGGTGAAGACGTCGGCCGATGCCGAAGCCTATCTCTCGCGCCTCAATGCCTTTCCCGGCGTGCTCGACGGCGAGACCGACCGGTTGAAGGCGGCAGCCGGCCAAGGCTTGATTGCCCCCGCCTTCCTGATCGACAAGGCGGTCAAGCAGATGGAAGCGACGATCGCCGACGCCAAAGCCGGCGGATCGATGGTCGAAAGCCTCGTCCGCCGCACCAGCGAGGCGAAGATCGCGGGCGACTGGAACGCGCGTTCGGCGAAGATCGTGCAGGGCCCGGTAGCCGCAGCACTCGAACGCCAGCTTACCGAACTAAAGGCGCAGCTGCCCAGAGCGACGATGGACGCGGGTATGTGGGCACGCCCCGGCGGCGACGAATGGTATGCGTGGGGCCTCCGCGCCTCGACAACGACACGGATGACGCCCGAAGAGGTCCACCAGATGGGCCGCGACGAGCTGGCCGAACTGCACGGACGGATGGACCCGATCCTGAAGAAACTGGGCTATACGCAGGGTTCGGTCGGCGACCGGATGAATGCACTCGCCAAGGATCCGCGCTTCAAATTCCCCGACAATGATGCCGGCCGCGCCGAAATCCACGCCTATATCCAGACCTGGCTCGGCAAAATCCGCGCTGAGTTGCCGCGCGCCTTCCGCACCCTGGTCAAGGGCAATGTCGAGGTGAAGCGCCTGCCGCTCGCCGAGGAGCCTGGCGCGCCCGCGGCCTATGGCGGTGCGGGGTCGATCGACGGCACGGTGCCGGGCAAATTCTGGATCAACCTGCGCACCACCGAACTGCACAGCAAATATTCGCTTCCCGACCTGACGATGCACGAAGCGATCCCCGGGCATGTGTGGCAGGGCGAATATGCCAACCAGATGCCGCTGATCCGCACGATGCTGGCTTTCAACGCCTATTCCGAAGGGTGGGCGCTCTATGCCGAGCAGCTTGCCGACGAGCTTGGCCTCTACGACGATTTCGAGGTCGGACGGCTCGGCTATCTCCAGTCGCTGGCGTTCCGCGCGTGCCGCCTCGTCGTCGACACCGGCCTCCATGCCAAACGCTGGACGCGCGAGCAGGGCGTCGAGTTTTTCGTGCGGGAAAATGGCTCGAATCCGCTCGAAGTCGCGAGCGAGGTCGACCGCTATTGCAGCTGGGCCGGGCAGGCGTGCGGCTACAAGGTCGGACACAGCGAGATCGTGCGCCAGCGCGGCCTAGCGCAAAAGGCGATGGGCGCGAAATACGACCTCCGCGATTTCGACGATGTCGTGGTCAAGGGCGGCAATGTTCCGCTCGACGTGCTCGCGCAAAATGTCGCCGAATATGTGAAGGGTGCGAAGAGCTGATGCGGAGTGGCATCTCGACAGACGGCGCACCGTCGCTTTCGACAGCAACGCCAACGCCGGAGGCTGCCCACCGAAACACGACAGATTCATATCGTCGTGCAAAGCTCGCGGCTGCTCTTGGGCGACCTCGGATATGAATCTTGGACTGAAATCAGCCAAACCGGGGCATCTTTATTAGGGGGCAGCTCGGTCCTGACCCCAGCGACAGCAAGCCGCGGCTAATGTGTCGCTATCGCGGTCCCAATTCACTGCGAGCATTGGCCGAGGATCAGGGCAGCGGCGCCAGATCGGGCTCGACGAAGCCACGCCGCGCCGGCACCGAGAAAAGCAGTTCGCGGCTGTAAAATCGCAGCGGCCAGTCGCGGCCCCCGATGTCCGACAGCAGCAGCGCGTTGACGCGCTCCGCCAACCTTGTTTCGGGGGTCTGCGACAGGAACGCCCGAACACCGGCAACATACGCGCGCGTGATGCTGTCATGGTAGCCCTGTGTGTCATCGTTCACGCCGCCGACACTCTCGTTGAAGCGGCGGATGATTGTCGCGATCTCGGCATCGACATTGACGTCGGGGCGCTCGCTGAGCAGCCAGAGGCACGCGGCGAGATGCGCCTCGTGCGTCCAAGCCTCGCGCGGCAGGGTGCGCGCGAGAAGACCGGAGCCGATCGCGCGGATATCTTCGTCGCGCTCGAACAGGCGCGGGCGGTAGTCGGTGGTCATTGGTCCGGTCCTTCCGGGTGGAGGAGCACCCGGAAGCGATCCGGGTCAATCAAGCAGCGACGGCAGCCTGCGGCGCGGCCTGGCGGACGCCTTCATCGACGTAGTCGGCGAATTGTGCGAAATTGTCGACGAACTGGCCGACGAGCGTTTGCGCCGTGCGGTCGTATGCCGCCTTGTCGGCCCAGGCTTCGCGCGGGTCGAGCAGCGCCGGATCGACGCCCGGAACGGCGACGGGGACCATGAAGCCGAAGTTCGGGTCCTTGCGGAATTCGGCGTCGTTCAGGCTGCCGTCGAGCGCGGCGTTGAGCAGCGTGCGGGTCGCCTTGATCGGCATGCGCTTGATACCGTCCATTGTCGCCATGCCGCCGGTCCAGCCGGTGTTGACGAGCCAGCACTGGACGCCGCCCTTGGCGATGCGCTCTTTCAGCAGATTGCCATAGACCGACGGGTGGCGCGGCATGAAGGGCGCGCCGAAGCAGGTCGAGAAGGTCGCCTCGGGCTCGGTCACGCCGATCTCGGTCCCCGCGACGCGCGCTGTATAGCCCGAAAGGAAGTGGTACATCGCCTGGTCGGGGGTCAGCTTCGCGATCGGGGGTAGCACGCCATAGGCATCGGCGGTCAGCATGATGATGTTCGTCGGCACCGGGCCCATATTCTGTTCCGACGTGTTCGGAATGAAATCGATCGGGTAGGAACCGCGGCTGTTCTCGGCGAGGCTCGCGTCGTCGAAATCGAGTTCGCGCGTCTCGGCATCCATCACGACATTTTCGAGCACGGTGCCGAAACGCTTGGTGGTGGCATATATCTCCGGCTCGGCTTCGGGCGAGAGGCGGATCATCTTGGCGTAGCAGCCGCCCTCGAAATTAAAGACGGCGGTGTCCGACCAGCCATGCTCGTCGTCGCCGATCAGTGTGCGCGACGCATCGGCCGACAAAGTGGTCTTGCCGGTGCCGCTGAGGCCGAAAAAGACTGCGGTGTCGCCGTTCGCGCCGATGTTCGCCGAACAGTGCATCGGCATCACGCCCTTCACCGGAAGCAGATAGTTGAGGATGCCGAACACCGACTTTTTCATCTCGCCCGCATATTGCGTACCGCCGATCAGGATCAGCTTTTCGGTGAAGTTCACCGCGATCACCGTTTCGCTGCGCGTGCCATGCTTCGCTGGGTCGGCGCGGAAGCTCGGCAGGTCGACGATCGTATATTCGGCGGCGAAGGACGCCAGTTCTGCCGGAGTGGGGCGGCAAAGCAAAGTGCGGATAAACTGGCTGTGCCAGGCGAACTCGGTGATGACCTGCACCGCGACGCGATGTTCGGGCTGCGATCCGCCGAACAGCTGCTGGCGATAAAGGCGCGGGCGCTCGGCAAGGTGCGCAAAGAAATCGGCTTTCAGGGCAGCGAAACGGTCGGGGGTCATGGGGACGTTTGTCTTGCCCCACCAGATCGTGTCCTGCGTCTCGTCGTCCTGGACGATGAACTTGTCCTTGGCGCTGCGCCCAGTGTGCTTGCCCGTCGCGACGACGAGCGGGCCATCTTTGGCCAGCAGGCCTTCGTCGTGGCGCACCGCATCCTCGATCAGCGCCGACGCGCCCAGGTTTTCGGCCACATCCGCCTTGGTCTCGACGGTGTCGGTGCCGATCACAAGCTTCGTCATTCTCTTCGCCTTTCCTCTGTCCCGTTCGCATTTTTGCATAGGTATGCAAGACATGTCATGCGAAAGCGATGGGCCCGCATGAATATGGGGTGCCGACGGGGCTTCGATTCCGAAATCCCGGTCGCGTTAGCGGCGATGCGGGGCAAGGTCAAAAGATTAAAGCGCCGTCTTGCCTCGCTTGCGACGGGCGTATGACTGTGAAGCGGTCGCGCTACCCGCGGTTGTCGCGACGGGGCTTATCGGCTAATTGCTCGTCAGGTCGGCCCCAACGGAAAGAGCATGACGGCAACCATCGCGCTGGTCGACGACGACCGCAATATCCTGCAATCCTTGTCGATCGCCCTGCAAGCGGAGGGTTTCGTCACGCGCGTCTATTCGGACGGCGAGGCGGCGCTGAAGCCGCTGATCGACAATCCGCCCGACCTTGCCGTCTTCGATATCAAGATGCCGCGGATGGACGGGCTCGAACTGCTGCGTCGGCTGCGTGAAAAGAGCCAGCTTCCCGTCATCTTCCTTACCAGCAAGGACGACGAGATCGATGAGGCGCTCGGCCTTGCGATGGGCGCCGACGATTATATCGCCAAACCCTTTTCGCAGCGCCTCGTGATCGCGCGCATCCGCGCGATCCTGCGCCGCGTCGAGCTCAATCGGCAGGCGCCCGGCGCCGACGACGAACCCGTCGCCGAACCGATCACGCGCGGACGGCTCAGCATGGATCCGGCGCGTCACAAGGTCAGTTGGGACGGCAAGGACGTTACGCTGACGGTCACCGAATTCCTGATCCTTGAAACGCTGGCAGGGCGCCCGGGGATCGTGCGCAGCCGCAACCAGCTGATGGACGCCGCCTATCAGGAGGATGTCTATATCGACGACCGCACGATCGACAGCCATATAAAGCGGCTGCGGCGCAAGTTCCGCGAGGTCGACCCTGAATTCGACGCGATCGCAACCCTTTATGGCGCGGGATATCGCTTTGCCGACGAGGCCTGACATGCCGGATCCCGCCGCCCTGAAACCCGACGCGAGCATTGCCGAGCAGGAGGAATCGCCGCTCGTCTGGTCCGCGCGCTGGTCGCTGACGACGCGCATCCTCGCGGTCAATATCCTTGCGATCGCCCTGCTCGCCGGCGGCTTTTATTATCTCGACACCTATCGCAGCCGACTCGTCGACACGCGCATCGAGGTGATGAAGGACCAACTCGCTATGCTCGACCGCGCGCTCGAGGCGGCGCGCCCCGACCAGCGCGCGCGGCTGATCGACGAATTTGCCGCGGCGACCGAATCGCGGCTGCGTTTCTATGCCGCCGACGGCACGCGCATCTCCGACAGTTTCGAAAGCGGACCCGCGACCTATACGCTGCGCGACCCCGATCTGCAGCCGTGGAAACGCGATGCCGCGCGCGCCATGGACCGCGGCATCGACTGGATCGTCGGCGCGCCGAGCTACCCCGATTTCACCGAACCGGCGGTGGACAACGCCCGTGCATGGCCCGAAGTGATGGAAGCGCAGACCGGCGACATCGCGACGAGCCGCTTCCGATACGCCCCCGAACGCACCCCGCTGCTCAGCGCTGCGCGTGTCGTCGATATCGAAACACCGCAGACGGTGTTGATGACACTCAACGCGCGCGACATCACGCGCACCGTCCGCGCCGAACGCTTCCGCATCGCGATTGTCCTCTTCGTCGTGCTGCTTGCCTCGGTGCTGCTTTCGCTATTTCTCGCGCGCACGATCGTCCGGCCGCTGCGCCGCCTCGCGCGGGCTGCGGTGCGCGTCCGGCTTGGCCGCGCGCGCGAGGTCGTCGTACCGCGCCTGCCGAGCCGCCGCGACGAGATCGGCACGCTCGCCCGTGCACTGTCCGACATGACGCAGGCGCTGCGCGAACGCATCGACGCCGGGGAGCATTTCGCCGCAGACGTCACGCACGAACTCAAGAACCCGATCGCCTCGGTGCGTTCGGCGATCGAGGGGCTGGGCCGCGTCCAGAGCGACGAGCAGCGCGCGCAGCTTCTCGCCATCGCCGACGAGGATGTGCGCCGGCTCGACCGGCTGGTCAACGACATCAGCGAGGCGAGCCGCGTCGACGCCCAGTTGTCGCGCACCCTGTTCGAACCGATCGACGTCGGCATCATGATCGAATCGATGCTCGCGTCGCGCGCGGCGCGTGCCGACGATGCCGACCCATCGCAACCCCGCATCGCCTTCGCGCGCCCGCGCAAGGGCACGACGATGGTGATGGGCGACGGTCACCGGCTCGAACGCGCGATCGACAATGTCATCGACAATGCCATCAGCTTCTCCCCCCCCTCCGGCCTCGTCTGCATCTCGGCAACCCGCCTCGGCGACGAAGTGCATGTGAAGGTCGAAGACGACGGTCCAGGTATCGATCCAGCGCAACGCGAGGCCATTTTCCGCCGTTTTCACAGCGAACGGCCCGCCAGCGAAGCCTTTGGCCGCCACAGCGGACTCGGCCTCGCAATCGCGCGGACGATCGTCGAGGGCCATAGCGGGACGATTAACGCCAAGGACCGCGACGACGGCAGGCGGGGGGGCAGCCTGCTGATCACGCTTCCCGCGCGCGAAGGCGGGGCAGATTCGGCCTGACCCGATCCGCCTATCGCCTTGCCGCCCCGCTTCGTCGCCGGTAAGCGTCGTCTATGCTGCCGAGCCGGACCAGACCCGACATCATCAACATCCACGCAAGCTGCGTCGCCGTGGGCAGTCGCGGCGTCCTGCTGCTCGGCCTCTCTGGTCAGGGGAAGTCCGACCTCGCACTGCGATTGATCGACCGCGGCGCGCGGCTTGTGGCCGACGACCGCTGCGACATCTGGTTCGAACGCAGCCACCTGTGGTGCAGCCCCCCCGCCGAACTCGCCGGCAAGATCGAGGTCCGCGGGCTCGGCATCGTCGAACAGTCGTGGACCGCCCCGATCTCGCTCGCGCTCGCGGTGCGCCTTGCCGAACGCTATGAACGCATGCCGTCCGAAGGACAGGCCGAAACTGTCGCCGGCCACGCCATGCCATTGCTGATGCTGTCCGCGTTCGAAGCGTCCGCCCCGATCAAAATCCTGCTCGCGCTCGACCGGCTGGGCGGCGGCGAATGAAGCGCTGTCCATGACCGATGGGGCCGAACCGCGCCTGCTGCTCGTCACCGGCCTGTCGGGGGCCGGCAAGTCGACGGTGCTCAAGGTGCTCGAGGATCTGGACTGGGAGGTCGTCGACAATCTGCCGCTCGCGCTGCTCGAGGCGCTGATCGTTGCGCCGACCAAGGACAGCGAGGCGACGCGCCCGCTGGCGGTCGGGATCGACAGCCGTAGCCGCGGTTTCAAGCCCGCCGGCCTGGTCAAGCAGATCAAGGCGCTGCGTGAGGCCGGCGGCCGCGATGTCCAGACGCTGTTCATCGACTGCGCCGGTGCCGAACTCGAACGGCGCTTTTCGGAAACGCGGCGGCGCCACCCGCTCGCCGAGGATCGCCCCGCCGCCGACGGCATCGCGCGTGAACGCGAGATGATGGAGTCGCTGCGGCGCTGGGCCGAGCATGTCGTCGATACGACCAATTACAGCAGTAACGACTTACAGCAGGAGGTGCGCCAGCGCTTTGGCGATACCCATACCGAGGAGCCGGTGCTGACGATATTGAGCTTCGGTTTTGCGCGCGGGCTGCCGCGCAACGCAGACCTGGTGTTCGACATGCGCTATCTGCGCAACCCGCATTGGGATCCGAAGCTCCGTCCGGGAACGGGACTCGACCCCGCGGTGGCGGCCTATGTTATCGCCGATCCCGCCTATGAAAGCAGCATATCGCAGATCGAGGCACTGCTGCTGACCTTGTTGCCGCGCTACCGCGCCGAGGGCAAAAGCTATGTCACCATTGCGTTTGGCTGTACGGGCGGCCGGCATCGCTCGGTCCATGTCGCGGACCGCGTGGCGCAAACGCTTCGTGCGGCGGGTCATGCGCCGACGGTCACCCACCGCAACCTTGACTCCGCCCCGCAAGATGGGCTTGAGGGCAAGCCCCCGCCCGCGGCGTCCGCGTCCGGCGGCAACACATAAGGGTCGACGACTGCATGCCGAACGATAAGGCTCTGCCGCTTTTGGGAATGGTGCTGGTGACGCACGGCCGCCTTGCCGAGGAAATGGTCCGCGCGATGGAGCATGTGGTCGGTCCGCAGCGCGCCGTCGCGACCGTATGTATTGGTCCCAACGACAATATGGAAATGCGCCGCAAGGAAATCGCGGATGCGATCCGCGAGGTCGATGAGGGGCGCGGGGTTGTGATGCTGACCGACCTGTTCGGCGGCACACCGTCGAACCTCGCCATCAGCTTGCTCGAATCGGGCCGGACCGAAGTGATCGCGGGGGTCAACCTGCCGATGCTGATCCGGCTTGAAAGCGCGCGCAAGGCGATGGAGCTTCGCGCCGCGGTGATCGCGGCGAAGGAAGCGGGGCAGAAATATATCTCGGTCGCGTCGGAAATGCTGGGAGTAGGCCCTTGACCGAAAATAGCGAGACCGTCGAAATCACCAACCAGCGCGGGTTGCACGCGCGCGCCAGCGCCAAGTTCGTCACCTTCGTCAGCCGCCTTCCCGAAACCGTGTCGGTCGAGGTCGAAAAAGGTGGATCGCGCGTCAACGGCACCTCGATCATGGGATTGATGATGCTCGGCGCCGCCAAGGGCGACTCGATCACGATCCATACCCGGGGCGACGGTGCCGATGCGGCGCTCTTGAAGCTCGTCGGGCTGGTCAAGGACAGCTTCGGCGAGGATTGAGCCCATGGCGAGCGGTCGCCGTTCCCAAATCGAAAGTCTGTCGAACCCGTTGATCAAGCGGATGCGGTTGCTGCGCGAAAAACGTCATCGCCGGGCCGAGGGGCTTTTCCTCGCGGAAGGGCTGCGCATCGCGACCGAAGCGCGCGAGGCGGGTGTGCTGCCGCAATGGTTGTTTCTTGGTCCCGAGGGCGCGGCGCATCCGTTGGCGAAGGCGCTGGCCGATGCGACGATGGCGGCGGGCGGCGAGGTGATCGACACCACGCCCGCAATCCTTTCGAAGCTGTCGGGCAAGGACAATCCGCAAACCGTGGTCGGCATCTATGTCGAACCGAAAACGACGCTCGCCGATCTCGACCGCGATGCGGCGCCGATCTGGCTCGTCGCCGAACGGCTGCGCGATCCCGGTAACCTCGGCACGATACTGCGCACCGGCGATGCGGTCGGCGCGGGCGGGCTGATTCTGCTCGACGACAGCACCGATCCCTATGCGGTCGAGGCGGTGCGCGCGAGCATGGGCGCGATTTTCACGCAAAAGCTGGTGATCGCGCGCTGGGAGGAGTTTCTGCCCTGGCTCCGTCGCGGATCGGGCCAGCTCGTCGCAACCTGGCTCGGCAACGATACGGAGGATTATCAGGCCGTTCGCTATGCCGCGCCGACCTTCATCCTGACCGGCAATGAATCGCAGGGGATGCCCGCCGATTATGCCGCCGCCGCCGACGTGCGCGTGAAGATGCCGATGATGGGCAAGGCCGACAGCCTCAACGCCGCGGTCGCGACCGCGGTGATGGCCTATGAAGTGCTGAACCAGCGGCGATAGTTTCGCCCGGCAAACTGCTATAGACTTCGTCATGCTGAACTTGATTCAGCATCCATTCTTCCTTTCGGCCGATAAGCAGACGCCGGACGGATCCGGACCAAGTCCGGGATGACGAAGAGGAAAGGTCCATTCGATGATCCGCACTCCACTCCTCATTGCCCTGCCCGCCTTTGCTGCCATCGCCGCCTGTGCCCCCGCCGGCGACATGCCCCGCGGCCCCGGCGAACCACGCAAGGCCTATATGGCGCTCGGCACCGAGCCGGGCTGGACGCTCGAGATTACGCCGTCGCGGCTCAACTACGACGGCGATTATGGCGAGACCAAGATCATGGTTCCCAATCCCGGCGCCAAGGCGGGCCTCAACGGCGAACGCTATGTCACGACGCGGCTGACGGTAGATGTGACGCATGGCGAATGCAGCGACGGGATGAGCGACCGTCGCTATGCCGACACGGTGACGGTCATTGCCGACGGCAAGACGGTGACGGGTTGCGGCGGCGCAATCCTGCCGCCGAGCGAGCTGGCGGGAACCAACTGGACCTTCGTTTCGATCGGCGGCCTGCCCGTCGCGGCCGATCGCCCGACTTCGCTCGTCTTCGAGGGCGAACGGTTGAGCGGCAGCGCGGGCTGCAACCGCTTTTCGGGATCTTACGAGCATAAAGACCGGACGCTGACAGCAGGACCGTTGACGGCGACCGAAATGGCGTGTCCCGGCGCGGGAATGACGCAGGAAAACACCTTCTTCGCGCTGATGCGCGGCCCGGTGAGCCTCAGTTTTCCCGCCGACGGAACGCTGCTCCTGACCGGCGCCGACGGGCAGACCGCGGTGCTGAAGCGGGCGATCTAGACAATCGCTGCTCCGTTCGTGTCGAGCACAGTCGAGACACGCCGGTTTCGTTGAACCTTACCACATCTCGACTTCGCTCGATGCCGGCGGTTTTGCAAGATGGACCTATTCCCCCGCGTCGTTGACCGCCGCGGGCGCCGGGGCCAGCTTCGCGAGCGGACGTGCCGCCTGTTCGGCGACGGGAAGCGACGGAATCTCCTTGCCGCCCGTTTCGACGTCGAGCGCCTCGAAGCGCTTGGCCTGCGTCAGCACTTGGCTTTCGAAACTGCCGACGAAGGCGTTGTAGGCGCCGGTCGCCTGATCGAGATTCCTGCCGACGCGCGCGATATGCGCGCCCATCACCGACATGCGCGCGTAAAGTTCTTTCCCCAGCGCGGCGATCTCGCGCGCCTGCCCCGCCAGCTTTTCCTGCCGCCACACCGCCGCGACGGTGCGCGCGATCGCGATGAGATTGGTCGGAGTCGCGAGCAGCACCTTGCGCTCGAACGCATAGTCCCAAAGCTCGTGATCATGGTCGAGCGCCGCCGCGAGGAAATGTTCGCCGGGGACGAACATCACGACATAGTCGGGGGTATCGGCAAACTGGTTCCAATAGGCCTTGGCCCCCAGCGCGTTGACATGCGCCTTCATCGCCGCGGCATGCGCCGCAAGGTGGGCCGTCTTTTCTCCGTCGTCGACCGCACCGAAGGCGTCCTGATAGGCGTTGAGCGAAACCTTGGCGTCGATGACGAGGCTCTGCCCGCCCGGCACTTTCACCACGACGTCGGGGCGCAGCCGCCCGCCTTCGCCATCGGCAACGCTCACCTCGGTCTGGAAATCGGCATGTTCGGAGAGCCCGCAGCTTTCGAGCACGTTGCGAAGCTGCTGCTCGCCCCAGCGCCCGCGCGCCTTGGGCGCGTTGCGCAGCGCGTTGACGAGCTTTGCCGCCTCGCTCGACACGCGCTCGGTCCCCTCGCGCATCGCCGCGATCTGGCCGTGCAGCATGCCGAAGGCGTCGCGGCGCTCGGCCTCGACCTTGCCGACCGCCTCCTCATATTTCTGCAGCCGTTCGTGCACCGGCGACAGGAGCGCCTTGAGATTCTGCCCCGCCGTCTCCTCGCTCTGTTTGAAGCGCTGGTCGGCGCGTTCGAGAAACGTCTTTTGCGCGCTATCGAGCATCGCCTGCCCGACCTCGCGGAATTGCGCGGTGAGCGCCGCCTGTGCGTCCTTGAGCTGGGCGATTTGCGCTTCGTGCGCTGCGTCGCGCGCTTTTTGTTCGCTGAGCACCGCCGCAAGCCGGATATCCGCCGCCTTGCGCGCCTCGGCCTCGGCCGCGAGGTCGGTCACCGCGCTCTTGAAGCGTTCCGAAAGCCCGTCGCGCTGGGCCTTGAGCCCGCCCGCTTGCCGGCCGGCGAACAGCCAGCCGATCAGCGCGCCGATGGCGAGAGCGATAAGGGCGACAACGAGCGAACTTCCATCCATACAGGGAACATAGGACGAACGCCGGGGACTTGGCTAGCGGATAATTGGGGAATGGACGGGCGCCGGTTGGGGGTGGACATCCGTCATACCGTCTTTCGCCATGGCGGCATGAATTTCCAAAGGTCAGTAAAAGTCAGCCCTCTGCGCCGCCCGTTCGGGACCGGGAGGATCGCCGAACGCATAACGCAAACCCTGCCGCGGCCTCACGCGCAAGCGGGACCATCACCACCGTTTATCCACCCGAGGAAAGAGCCGGGACGAAGGCTGGCATAGCCGGATATTGTAGGAAAGGCCTTTTTCAGGCGAATTTGCATTCGTCTGCTTTGGAGACCCCATATTCGTCATTAGAACTGAAACGGCAGCCCCGGTCGAACCGAGACCTCACCCGGCGCTCCACGCCCCGGGCAGCATCGCACGATACGCCTCGATCCCCGGCGCACCACCCACGACGACGCCTTGCGTCAGCAGCCAGTAATGCCGCACGATCTCGGCCTGTTGCTCGAGTCCGTAGCGGGTCAGCGGCCAGCCGGGTTTGAGGCTGTAGCCATAGGTCGCGAACGGGTGGCGCATCAGCACCAGATACCAGCGGCCGCGCGTCTGCGCCTGCCACACATGCGTCATTTCGTGGATGAACAATCCCTGGAGCCGCTGTGACGCGGCGCTGAAATCGTCGCAATAAAGATCGCCGTGCGGGTTGAAATGGATGCTGCCCATCGGCGCCATCGCGACATGGCGCGGCTGGAAGAATATCCATTTGTGGGGGCAGATGCGCACCCGCTCATAGGTGATGGCCTCGCCGAACACGCTCCGGGCGAGCGCGGTTTCGCCCGGCGTCAGCGGTCGCGAGGGACGCGGCACCGATGCTTATTTCTTCGCGGCGTCCGGCGCCGCCGTTTCGGTGCCCTTTTCCATCGAACCATGATCCATCGCGCCATGCTCGGTGGCGGTCGCGCCTTCGGCGGGCTTGATCACCATGTCGAAGAGGATGCGCTCATTATTATTGTTGGTGAAGACGAACGCCATCGGCAGCTTGCCCGCGCGCACCGCAGCACCGTTGATGCCCCAGATCATCAAATGCTTGCCGCCCTGTTTGAACACCAGCTCGCCCTTCGCCGGAACCTCGGCGCGGAGCAGCGGCTTCATCGTCATCATGCCGTTTTCCTTGACGCTTTCGTGCATCTCGACCCGCTGCGCGAGATCGGAGGTCACCGCGACGAGTTCGACCGGCTGGGGTCCGCCCTGGACGCGGAAATAGCCAACCGCCGGACGATCCGGCGTCGCCCCCATCACGATATGCCCGCTGACGACGTTGAGCGGCTTTCCGGCGCCCAGATTTTCGCCGCACCCGGTCAGGCTGAGCGCAGTGGCGGCAAGGGTGGCAAGGGCAAAGGGTTTCATTTTGGGAGGACTCCGTAAAAGCGCGATATTTCCGGATTCCAGATAGGCGGTCAAAACCCTTGTGCCAAGGATTAGCGCACCTATATCGCCCCCATCAAACCCCATGGGACTCAACGAACGGCGTGCCTTTTCAGGGCGCCGGAGAAGCAACAAGGACCTATTATCAATGGCCAAAGTGATCGGGATCGACCTCGGCACCACGAACAGCTGCGTCGCGGTGATGGAAGGCGGAAAACCCAAGGTTATCGAAAATGTCGAAGGCACGCGCACGACCCCCTCGATCGTCGCCTTTGCCAAGGATGGCGAGCGCCTGATCGGCCAGCCGGCGAAGCGGCAGGCGGTCACCAACCCCGAAAACACGATATTTGCGGTGAAGCGCCTGATCGGCCGCCGTTTTGACGATCCCATGACCAAGAAGGACATGGAACTCGTCCCCTATACCATCGTCAAGGGCGCCAACGGCGACGCGTGGGTCAAGGCAGGCGGCGAAGATTATTCGCCGTCGCAGATCAGCGCGTTCATCCTCCAGAAGATGAAGGAAACCGCCGAAGCCTATCTGGGCGAAAAAGTCGAGCAGGCGGTCATCACCGTTCCCGCCTACTTCAACGACGCGCAGCGTCAGGCGACCAAGGACGCCGGCAAGATCGCGGGCCTCGAAGTGCTGCGGATCATCAACGAGCCGACCGCGGCCGCGCTCGCCTATGGCCTCGACAAGACCGAGAACAAGACGATCGCGGTCTATGACCTTGGCGGCGGCACGTTCGACATCTCGATCCTCGAAGTCGGCGATGGCGTGTTCGAAGTGAAGTCGACCAACGGCGACACCTTCCTCGGCGGCGAGGATTTCGACAGCAAGCTGGTCGAATATCTCGCCGACGGTTTCAAGAAGGACGAAGGCATCGACCTGCGCGGTGACAAGCTGGCGCTCCAGCGCCTGAAGGAAGCCGCCGAAAAGGCGAAGATCGAACTGTCGTCGGCCGCGACGACCGAAGTCAACCTGCCCTTCATCACCGCCGACGCCAACGGGCCGAAGCACCTTGTGAAGACGATCACGCGTTCGGACCTCGAAAAGCTGGTCGAAGAGCTGGTGAAGCGTACGCTCGAACCCTGCAAGAAGGCGATCAAGGACGCCGGCGTCAGCGCCAGCGAGATCGACGAGGTCGTCCTCGTCGGCGGCATGACGCGCATGCCGCGCGTCCGCGACGTGGTGAAGGATTTCTTCGGCAAGGAACCCCATACCGGCGTCAACCCCGACGAAGTCGTCGCGATCGGTGCCGCGATCCAGGCGGGCGTGCTGCAGGGTGACGTCAAGGACGTGTTGCTGCTCGACGTGACCCCGCTCTCGCTGGGCATCGAGACGCTGGGCGGCATCATGACCAAGATGATCGACCGCAACACGACGATCCCGACCAAGAAGAGCCAGGTCTATTCGACCGCCGACGATAACCAGTCGGCGGTGACGATCCGCGTGTTCCAGGGCGAGCGCGAAATGGCGCAGGATAACAAGCTGCTCGGTCAGTTCGACCTCGTCGGCATCCCGCCCGCGCCGCGCGGCGTGCCGCAGATCGAGGTGACGTTCGACATCGACGCCAATGGCATCGTGTCGGTCCATGCCAAGGACAAGGGCACCGGCAAGGAACAGCAGATCAAGATCCAGGCCTCGGGCGGGCTCAGCGACGCGGACATCGACCAGATGGTCAAGGACGCCGAGCAGTTCGCCGAAGAGGATAAGCAGCGCCGTGAAGCGGCCGAAGCGAAGAACAACGCCGAAAGCCTGATCCACTCGACCGAACGCCAGATCGCCGAACATGGCGACAAGGTCGATGCCGCGCTGAAGTCCGAGATCGAGGCCGCGATCGCCGAAGCCAAGACCGCGGTCGAGGGCGGCGACGCCGCCGCGATGACCGAAAAGGCCGGCGCGCTCGCGCAGGTCGCGATGAAGCTCGGCCAGGCGATCTACGAGAAGGAGCAGCAGTCGGCCGCGTCCCCCGGCGCCGACGAAGCCGATTCGGCCAAGACCGACGAAGACGTCGTCGATGCCGAATTCTCGGAAGTCGAAGACGACAAGAAGTAAGAATGAAACTCTCCCCGCCGCACCTTGGGGTGCGGCGGGGTTGAGGGGGCCTTTGACCTATGTCTCTCGACATCGACTATTACGAACTTCTCGAAGTCGAACGCACCGCCGACGAGGCGGCGCTGAAGGCGAGCTACCGCAAGCTCGCCATGAAATATCACCCCGACAAGAATCCGGGGTGCGGCGACAGCGAAGCGCGCTTCAAGGCGATCAGCGAAGCCTATGACTGCCTGAAGGACCCGCAGAAGCGCGCGGCCTACGACCGCTTCGGCAAAGCTGGCGTCAATGGCGGCGCGGGCGGTTTCGGCGGCGGCAATGGCGCCGATTTCGGTGACATCGGCGATATTTTCGAATCGATCTTCGGATCGGCCTTCGGTGGCGGACGCCAGCAGCGCGGCCCCGCGCGCGGGGCGGACCTGCGCTACGACATGGAAATCCGGCTCGAGGACGCATTCACTGGCGTTACGCGCGAGATTCAGGTCGACGTCGCGGCGCGCTGCGAGACGTGCGACGGATCGGGCGCCAAGCCCGGCACACGGACCAACCGCTGCTCGACCTGCGCCGGTCACGGCAAGGTGCGCGCGCAGCAGGGCTTCTTCGTGGTCGAGCGCACCTGCCCGACCTGCCAGGGCGCGGGCGAGGTCATCGCCGACCCCTGCAATTCATGCCACGGCGAAGGCCGCGTCGACCGGCGCAAGACGCTGACCGTCAACATCCCCGCCGGGGTCGACGAAGGCACGCGCATCCGCCTGTCTGGCGAGGGCGAGAGCGGCGCGCGCGGCGCGGCGCCGGGCGACCTCTACATCTTCCTGCACATGGCGCGGCACAAGGTTTTCGAGCGCGAGGGCACAACGCTGTTCACCCGCGCGCCGATCAGCTTCACCACCGCCGCGCTCGGCGGGGAAATCAGCATTCCGGGGCTCGACGGCAAGAAACACGACATCAATATCCCGGCGGGCATCCAGTCGGGCAAGCAGCTCCGCCAGCGCGGCGCGGGCATGCCGGTCCTGAACGGTCGCGGCCACGGCGACCTCGTCATCCAGATCGACGTCGAAACGCCGACGCGGCTCACCGCGCGGCAGAAGGAATTGCTCTGCGAATTCCGCGAGACCGAGACGGGCGAGGAATGCCCCGCAAGCCAGGGCTTTTTCGGCCGCATCAAGGAAATGTGGGACGATCTGACAGATTGATCGTTTATCCCGACATGCTTTTTCGTCACGCCCGCGAAAGCGGGACTGACGAGTCGAGTCAGCCGACCTCGCCCCGGATTTCGTCGATCAGCGCCTGTACCTTGGGCAACCGCCCCTCCTCCTCGTCGAGGATCGCGTGGAACGCGCGGCGTTTGATCGCCGTCAACTCTTCCGCCGCGAACGCGCCCTCGCCCGTGACGCTGCTCGCGACGATATCGATCAGCCGGTCGGCGCCGTGGAGGCGACCCCACAAATAGTCGTTCTCGCGATACGCGCGGCTGAAAAAGGCGCCGAAGCTGTTGAATTCCACGCCTTTCAGCATCGCCGCCGCGCCGCCGGTGCGAATCGCGGTGGCGTCCGACGGCGAAATGCGGTCGATCTTGATCGGGTCGAATTCGTCGAACCCCTCGCCCTGCAAGAGCGGCAACGTCGCGATGTCGTAAAAGGGATAGCCCAGATAGGCGAAGAGCATCGTGCGCCGGTCGTCCTTGGGAAGCTTCGCAAGCGCCGCCGCGATCACCTCGTCGGTTTCGGCATCGAGCGCGACAAGGTCGCGGCGCGCGGCGATCGCGTCGATCCACTGTCCGGGTTCGGTATCGGCCGGCACGTCGAGTTCGGCGAGCCACGCGTCACCCTCGCGCTCGAGATATTGGCCGAGCGCGGCGAAGATCGTCTCGCGCATTTCCTCGCACACCGGGTCGCGCCGCTCGCGCGTCGCCTCGACCGACGCATCGAGTTCGCGCGCAAGGAAGCGCAGGCGGCGAATGCGGAACCCGAGGTCGTGGGTGCGGAAAAACTCGATCGCATCGCTGCTCGCGCCCGCGCCCTTCTTGCCCGATATCCGGTCGAGCCCCCGCGCGCGCGCCTCGGTCCACATCGCGATGCGGCGGTTGATCACATGCACCGGCCCCTCGGGCGGGACGAGCCGGTCGACGATGTTCGCGATTTCGTCGATCACCGCCGACAGCTTCAAATGTCCATAAGGCGCAAAGGCAAAGCCTGCGCGCGCCGCCGCCTGGTCCTGCGCCTTCGCGCGCCATTTCGCGAGCCGCGCCGGGGTCGGCGTGTCGAGGAAGAAGGTCGTACCGAACAGCGCCGCGACCTGTTCCTCGACCTCGACCTTCATCGCGTCGATGATGTGCTGCATGCGGCGGATGCGGCGCGACATGCCTTCGATCATCTCGATATTCTCGCGGATCGGCTGTTCGCGCGGAATCGCCGAGAGCGAGCCAAGGATCGTCGGCAGGAAGCCGGGAAGCTGGCCCTGTTCGTCGGGTTCCCCCGGCCTGCCGATGCTGATCGACTTATAGTCGGGCTTGGGATCGATATAGATGAAGCGCCGGTCGATCTCGCGCCGCGCCGGACGCTGCTTGAGCGCCGCGATCGCCGGCCGGAAGGGTGCATTCGCGAGCACCGACCCGTCGATGAGCACGCGGTCGGCGGGGTCGGCATCGGGAACGCGCGGCAGCTGCGCGCGGATGAAGGCGTCGCGGCCGGGCCAGCGGGCGCCGCGCTTTTCGAGCGCGGTGTCGAGCTCGCGCAGCGTGAAGGGCGGGAAGGCGCCGGGAAAACTTGCGGTCGCGCGCGCCGCAGCGACGAGCCCCGGCACGTCGTCGAGCCGCTTGCCCGCGCGGCCGTCCTGCCGGAATCGCATGACCAACCGATGCTCCTGCTCGGTCACGCGCGGCGGGCTGTTGAGCGTCAGCTGTTCCTTGTGCCCGGCAAAATCGGTCACCGACACGATCAGGTCGATGGGCTGCGCGGCCGGAACGAGCGGCGGGCCGTGCGTGCCCGCGTCCATCGCGTCGAAGGCGTCCAGAAGCAGGTTGGTGAACGTCTCGCCGCCAAAGGGCGGTTCGAACCAGCGCGCGCGCACGAACCGCGACAGCTTCGCCCGCACCTCGTCCTGCGCGCCCTCGCCGACGGTGCGGTCGATCGCATTGCCGCGCCGCTTCATCGCCCAGCCGGCGATCGGCACCGCCCAGAATTTCGTCATCGCCGACAAGGGCCGCGCGTCGGGGTCGAGCAGGCTGTCGACGTCGGCGTCGTCCAGCCACAGTTCGGTCAGCGGATCGAGCGACTTGCCCGTCGCGAGCCCGCGCGCGAGGAAGATGCCGTTGATCCCGCCCGCGCTCGCCCCCGCGATAATGTCGGGAAGGACACGCAGCTTGATATTGGCCCGCTCGGCGATCGCGGCGAGCAGGTCGCGGTAGACGCCGCCCGACCCGTCCATCGCTGCGCGGTCGTGAAAGGCGCGCGAGGCTGCGGCGAGCCGCCAAATCTCCTTGGTGATGCCGTGCATATATACGGCAAGGCTGATGCCGCCGTAACAGATCAGGGCGAAGCGTAGTTCCTTTTCCCGCATTGCTAAGATGATAGCGCGCTTTGACGAGGCTGTCCCCTGTCCCTTGGTCGATACAGGATTGCCTTTCCTCTTGCTTTTGCGAATGTGTCGCACTAGCGCGCGCTCCGAACAGGAGTTTTAGATGAACCGCACATTCGCTCTCGCCGCGCTCGCTTGCACGGCGCTGTCCTCGCCCGCGTTCGCGCAGGATATGACGCCCGCTGACACGGCGGAGGACGAAGGCACGATCATCGTCACCGCGGCGCGCACGATCCTGCCGCCGAATGCGCTGCCGCTGACGATCGATGTGATCGACAAGGATGTGCTCGACCAGCAGATCGCGATCTCGGGGTCGGTCACCGACGCGGTCGCGACGCTCTCGCCCAGCTTCTCGCCGACGCGCCAGAAGCTCTCGGGCGCGGGCGAGACGCTGCGCGGCCGATCGCCGCTTTACGCGATCAACGGTATCCCTCAATCGACCCCGCTGCGCGACGGCAGCCGCGACGGCTTCACGATCGACGGCTTTTTCGTCGACCGGGTCGAGCTGATCTTCGGGTCGAACGCGTTGCAGGGGGTCGGCGGCACCGGCGGCATCGTCAACCAGGTCACCGTCGGTGCACCGGCCGAAGAGGGCGTGTCGGGCCGCGCGCTGCTCCAGGCAACCGCCGATAATGATTTCTCCGACGAGGGCATGGGCGGCAAGGTCGCGGGGCTGGTCCAATATAAGGCCGGGCGCTTCGATGCGTCGGTCGGCGCCGCCTGGGAACGGCGCGGCGTCTTTTTCGACGGCGAAGGCCGGCCCGTCGGGATCAACCTGACGCAGGGCGAAACGCAGGATTCGGAAACGCTCTCGCTGTTCGGCCGCTTCGGTTACGCGGTGACCGACACGATGCGGCTCGACCTGATCGCCAGCCGCTTCGAACTCGAAGGCGACGGCGATTATGCCGCGGTCGCGGGCAACAAGCTCGGCGGCGTGCCGACGAGCGCGGAACCGGGCATCCCGCCGGGCGTCCCCGCGACGGGGCGCACCGAAAGCGTCGCGCTGTCGCTCACCGATACCGACCTTGGCGGCGGCAATTTCATCAGCCAGATTTTCTGGAACCGCAGCCGCGACACCTTCGGCGGCGAACCCAACCCGATCGCGACCTTCCAGGATCCGGCGATCGCGCCGCGCGGCACCTTGTTCGACCAGTCGCAGAACCGCAGCCGCAAATATGGCGGCAAGCTGAGCTATGAACGGACGGTGCCGGGGCTCGATGCGCTGACGCTGATCGCGGGGTTCGACGCGCTGTGGGATTCGACCGAGCAAAGGCTGATCGCGACCGACCGCGCCTGGGTGCCGCCGACCGATTTCCGCAGCCTTGCGCCCTTCGGCCAGGCGAACCTCAAGCTGGCGAACGGTCTTGTCCGGCTCGCGGGCGGCGTGCGCTATGAAAATGTGAAGATCACGATCGACGATTATCGCACGCTCGCGTCGACCACCTTCGACGGCACCGATGAATCGACCTACGGCGGTGTTGCCGTCGCCGGCGGCAGCCCGACTTTCGACGATGTGCTGCTGAACGGCGGCGTGATCGTCGAGCCGGTCCCCGGCATTCGCGCCTATGCGAGCTATGCCGAGGGCTATACCGTCCCCGACGTCGGCCGCATCACCCGCGCGGTGCGCACGGCGGGAACCGACATCGACAATTTCCTCGATATCTCGCCGATCGTCTCGAACAACCGCGAACTGGGGGTCGAGGTCAAGCGCGGCCCGCTCGATGCCAGCGCCACCTATTTCTGGTCGTCGAGCAAGAAGGGCCAGTTGCTCATCGCGCGCCCCGACGGAATTTTCGACGTGCAGCGCCAGCGCGTCGAGATCGAGGGGCTGGAGATCAATCTCGCGGTCAGGATGCCGGTCGACGGGCTCACGCTCTCGGCGGGCTATGCGCATATCACCGGCCGGTTCGACGACGACGAGGACGGCGTGGTCGAAACCGATCTCGACGGCGCGAATATCTCGCCCGACCGGCTGAACCTGGCCGCGGCCTACGCGAAGGGCCCTGTCTCGGCGCGCGTGCAGACGCAATTCTACCTGGCGCGCACCTTCCGCGGCCCGAACCGGGATGCGCGCAACGATTTCGAAGGGTACAACCTCACCGACGCGATCGTCCGCTATCAGACCAGCATCGGGGGGATCAGCTTCGCGGTGTCGAACCTGTTCGACAAGCAATATATCAGTTACGCAAGCGACACCCAGCGCCCGACCGACAATTTCTTCAACTTCGCGGGGCGCGGCAGGACCTTCACGCTCGGCTGGGACTATCGCTTTTAAATGATGAAGCTGCTCGACACGCTACACCGCTGGACGGGGGGCCTGATCGGCCTCCTGCTCGCGCTGCTCGGCCTGTCGGGCACGATCCTGCTCTACGAGCATCTGTGGATCGGCGTGCCGGGCACGGGCGATGCGCTGCGCGGCGACCTCGCGACGGTCGCTGCGACCACCGAAAAGCTGATGGCGACGCCGGGCGCGCAGGGCATCATCTTTGCCGACGAGCGCTTCGGGCTGCACCAACTACGTTTTGGAGAGGGCGCGGGCGCCTACGCCAGCCAGTCGGGCGAGATCGCGACGCGCTGGCCGAGCCAGTGGGAACGGCCCGAACTCTGGATCTTCGACTTCCACCATCACCTGTTCGCCGGCGACAGCGGCGAATGGGTGATCGGCATCGCGGGGCTGTGCGGGCTGTTCTTCGTGATCAGCGGCGTCGTCCTGTGGTGGCGCACGCGGCGGACATTCCAGCTTCGCCTGTGGCCGAAGCGCCTGTCGCGCCCGTCGATCCTCATGCACCACCGCGACCTCGGCATCGTCGTCGCGCCCTTGCTGCTGATCTCGATCGTCACCGGCACGATGATGATCTTCCGCCCCTTCGCGATGATGATGATCGCGCCCTTCGGCTCGCCCGCCGAGGCCGCGAAGGCCATCGAACCGCCGAAATACAAGGGCGGCCCGCTCGCCACAAAACCCGATTATGCGGCGATGCTGGCTGAAGCGCGGCGCCGTTTTCCCGACGCCGAATTCCGCATCCTCAGCCTGCCGCGCAAGACGGGCGATCCGATCAGCCTGCGCATGCGACAACAGGCGGAATGGCTCCCCAACGGTCGCTCGACCCTGTGGTTCGACGCGGCGAGCGGCAAACTGCTTGGCGCGCGCGACGCTCTCGCAATGCCGTCCGGCGCCCAGGCGTTCAACAAGGCTTTCCCTATCCACGCGTCGAAGGTCGGCGGCTGGACGTGGCGGATCGTGATGACGATCTCGGGCCTCGCGCTGACGCTGCTCGGGAGCTTCGCGGTGTGGAGTTTCTGGTTCCGGCGGCCGAAGCCGGCGAAGCCACCGGCAACGACAGCGGCGCTGGCATCGGTCTAGTCGCGCTGGGCCGCGTCAGCTTCGGGGTGGTTAGCCGTCACAGCCAGCTCCCCCCTCGTCACCCCGGACTTGATCCGGGGTCGAAGCGATCGGGAGGTGGAGGGGCCGCGTTAAGCCTCTCCATCAGCGCTTCGCGCTGCCACCTCCCCATGGCTTCGCCACAGGGAGGATTTAGGGCAACTATCGGTCACTAGCCGACACTGCCACCCTAGGCGCTTTCCTATTTTACCCGCCGCCCTATATCCTGCGCAGCCCATGACCCGCGCCCGCGTCCTCCTTTTGACCGCCGCTCTCGGCCCGCTCGATTATCGCGTTCCGCAGGGCAGCGAAGCGCCGCTCGGCAGCGTCGTCGTCGTGCCGCTCGGCCCGCGCAAGATGGGCGGCGTGGTGTGGGAGGACAGCGCGTTCGGCGCGCCGGAACCCGTCGGCGACAACCGGCTGCGCAACCTCTTCGAAGTGGTGGCCGTGCCGCCAATCGCGGCGCCTCTCCGCCGCCTGATCGAATGGACGAGCGATTATTATCTGGCGCCGCCGGGATCGGTGCTGCGCATGGTACTGCCCGGCGCAGCCTTCGCCGATGCGCGGCGGCCGATCGTCGAATATCGCGCCACCGGCGAACTCCCCGCCCGTATGACCCCGCAGCGCACCGTCGCGCTCGAAAAGATCGGCCGGCGGCAGGGCATCGTGCGCGAACTCGCCGCGATGGCCGAAGTCAGCGAGGCGGTGATCCGCGGGCTCGTCCAGACGGGCGCGCTCGAAGCAGTGAGCGTGTCGGCCGACCAGCCCTATCCGCAGCCCGATTCCACCTTTGCTCCACCCGACCTGTCGGCGGAACAGACGGCAGCGGCACGGCAGCTTCGCGACGCGGTCGCGGCGGCGCAATTCGAAACGCTGCTCCTCGACGGCGTCACCGGATCGGGGAAGACCGAAGTCTATATGGAAGCGATCGCCGCCGCGATCGGCGCGGGCAAGCAAGCGCTCGTCCTCCTCCCCGAAATCGCGCTGACCGAACCGATGCTGACGCGCTTTGCCGCGCGCTTCGGCTGCGAGCCCGTCGCCTGGCATTCGGGACTGCGCTCGACCGAGCGCCGCCGCGCCTGGCACAGCATCGCCGCGGGCGAAGCGAAGATCGTCGTCGGCGCGCGCTCGGCACTGTTCCTCCCTTACGCCAATCTCGGCGTGATCGTCGTCGACGAGGCGCATGAGACGAGCTTCAAGCAGGAGGACGGGGTCCATTATCACGCGCGCGACGTCGGAGTGATGCGCGGCCATTTCGAAGGGCTGCCGGTCATCCTCGCGAGCGCGACCCCCGCGCTCGAAAGCCTCGCAATGGTCGAGGCCGGCCGCTATCGCCATATCCAGCTGCCCGCGCGCTTCGGCGGCGCGACGCTGCCCGACCTTGCGGCGATCGACATGCGGCAGGACCCGCCCGACCGCGGCCGCTGGCTCGCGCCGCCGCTCGTCGACGCGCTCGCCGACCGGCTCCAAAAGGGTGAGCAGAGCCTGCTGTTCCTCAACCGCCGCGGCTTCGCGCCGCTGACCTTGTGCCGGACGTGCGGCCACCGCATCCAGTGCCCCAACTGCACCGCGTGGATGGTCGAGCACCGCCTCGTCCACCGCCTCGCCTGCCATCATTGCGGCCACGTGATGCCGCCGCCGCGGCTCTGCCCCGAATGCGACGACGAGGACAGTCTTGTTGCGTGCGGCCCCGGGGTCGAGCGCGTCGCCGACGAGGTGGCGCTGCGCTTCCCCGAAGCGCGCACCGCTATCGTCACCTCGGACACGCTCTGGTCGCCCGCCAAGGCCGCCGAGTTCGTCGACAATGTCGAAGGCGGCCTCGTCGACATCATCATCGGCACCCAGCTCGTCACCAAGGGCTATCATTTCCCCAACCTCACGCTCGTCGGCGTCGTAGACGCCGACCTCGGGCTCGACGGCGGCGACCTCCGCGCCTCCGAACGTACCTTTCAGCAGATCGCGCAGGTCGCGGGGCGCGCGGGGCGCGGGGTCAAGCCGGGGGAGGTGCTGATCCAGACGCGCGTGCCGGAGGCGCCGGTGATGGCGGCACTCGTCGCAAACGACCGCGACGGTTTTTACGCGGCCGAGGCCGCCGCGCGCAAATTCGCCGGCGCGCCGCCCTATGGCCGCTTCGCCGCGCTCGTCATCTCGTCGGAGGATATCGAGGTCGCGCGCGGGCAGGCGCAGCGACTGGGAGCGAAGGCGCCGGTAGCCGAAGGGCTCGCCGTCTACGGGCCCGCGCCGGCGCCCCTCGCAATGCTGCGCGGCCGCCACCGCTTCCGCCTCTTGCTCCACGCGCCGCGCAGCTTCGACCTGCAAGGGACGATCCGCGCGTGGGTGGACAGCGTCGAATGGTCGACCAAGGCACGGCTCGCGATCGACATCGACCCTTATAGTTTCGTCTGAAAGGCAGGACTTTACACCTCGGCGCCGTGCTGTCAGCATGGAAACAATAAAGCCGGGGGAGCTTTCATGATCAGGATTTGGGCAGCAGCGGCCGCAATGGTCGCGGCACTTGTCGCAACTGCGGCCGATGCGCGCTGGATGCGCGCGGAAACCGACAGTTTCATCATCTACAGCGAAGGCAGCGAAAAATCGCTGCGCGAGTTCGCGGCGACGCTTCAGCGGTTCGACGTCGCGCTACGCCTGCTGCTCGAGGTCAAGGAACAGGGCGAAGCCAATCGCCTGCCCATCTATCTGCTGGGTTCGACCGGCGAGGTCGCAAAGCTCTACACCGGGTCGCGGTCCGCGTCCTTCGTCGGCTTCTACCGGACCGATCGCGACGGCAGCTTCGCGGTGTCGCACCGGGAGAATGGCGGGCGCTCGCGCGGCACCTCGGCATCGCAGGAAACGCTGTTCCACGAATATGCGCATCATTTCATGAAGCGCTATCGCACCGGCGCCTATCCGGCGTGGATTATCGAGGGGTTTGCCGAATATTATTCGACGATCGATTTCGACAAGAATGGCAAGGCACTGATCGGCAAACCCGCCTATGGCCGGCAATATGGCCTTGTGGAATTGCCGCAGATACCGGTCGAGACGCTTCTTGCGACCGACCCCCATTCGCTGAAGACGGTCGGCCAGGTCGATGTCTATTATGGGCGCGCCTGGCTTTTGACGCATATGTTGTTCCACGATACGCCGCGCGACGGGCAACTCGTCGCCTATGCCCGTGCGATCAATGCGGGGATCGAAGCCGAACAGGCGGCGCGCCAGGTGTTCGGCGACCTCGACCGGCTCGACAAGGATCTCGCCGCCTATCTCCGGCGCCCGCTCAATTATCGCATCACGCGCGACGCGATCCCCGTTCCCACCCGGATCGCCGTGACCGCCCTGCCCCCGGGCGAGGATGCCGCGATCCCGCTGCGGCTCGCGCGGCTGAACGCCCGCTCGGCGGACGATGCCCGCGCCGCCCGCGACGGCCTTCGGACGCTGGCATCGGCCCATGCGGGCGACGCGGCGGTCTGGTTCGAATATGCGGCCGCCGAATGGGCGCTCGACAAGGAAAGCCGCGACCTCGCCACGGTACGAAGCGCACTCGACCGCGCGATCGCGATCGACCCCGATCATGTCCGCGCCAACGTCCTGCTCGGCGAACTGCTGATGCACGAACTCGAGCAAAAGGGCGATTATGACGATGCCGGCTGGCAAAAGGCGCGCGAGCCCATCGCCCTTGCGAACCGGACCGATCCCGACGATCCGCTGCCGCTCTACGTCTATTTCCAGAGCTTCATCGATCAGGGCGAGGCGCCGCCCGACATCGCGGTCGACGGGCTCGAACAGGCGTTCCGGCTTGCCCCCGAAAATATCGAGATACGCGTTGCCCATGCCTTCGCGCTCGCCAACCGGGGTCGCTTCACATCGGCGATCCGGCTCGCCCAGTCGATCGCGTTCGACCCGCATATGGGCGCGCAGGCGCGGCCGTTCCTCGAACAATTGCTGCGGCTGCGCGACCAGCGCGAGGGCAGGCGGGCGCCGGGCGCCGCCGAATAGGCCCGGTCAATAATCGGGTTCGCCGCCGCCCAGCACCTGCTCCGCCTGCGCCGAAAGCCACGCCATCGCCGCCGCCCACGGCTGGTGGCCGTGGCTGATCCGCGCGACGCCGAGACCCGCGAGTTCCTTGTGCGTCGGCCCGCCCTTGCCGCGCAGGATGTTGACCGGCAGCGGTGACGCCGCGCAGATTGCCCCGATGCATTTCGGATCGAGCAGGAAGGGCACGAACAGCGATCCCGCCCCCGCATCGGCGTAGGCGCGCGCGCGGTCGAGCGTCGCCGCGACCAGCGCATCACCGTCCTTCGCCGCGTCCGCCCCGCGGAACATATCGCAGCGCGCATTGACGAAAATGCCGGTATCGGCGGCGGCACGATAGCGCGCGACGGCTTCGGCGACCGGCAGCAATTCCGTCACGCCCGGCAACCGGTCCTCCATGTTGATCCCCGCCGCGCCCGCGTCCTTCGCGTGCGCCACCGAGGCGCCCACCGCCGCCGCATCGGCGCCATAGCCCGATTCCATGTCGATGGTCACCGGCAGGTCGGTGATCGCAAGGATGCGGTCGAGGTTCTCGAACACGTCGGCGATCGGAAAATCCTCGCCGTCGGCACGACCCTGCGCGCCGGCGACGCCGAAGCTGCCCGTCGCGATCGCCCTGGCGCCGGCCGCGGCGACCGCTTTCGCGCTGCCCGCGTCCCAGATGTTGACGAGGATCAGCGGATCGCCAGGGACGTGCAGCGCGCGAAAGGCGGCAATTTTATCGGTCATTCTCTCTTCTCCTTGTCAGATGCGCTGGGGGATGGCGGCGGAAATAGGAACATGCGCAACCAGTTGATGCCTCGGCCGCGGTCGGTATAGTCGCCCTTGCGAAAATTTACCGGGGAAAACAAATGATCGCATATCTCAGAACCGCTTTGCGCGGCGGCCTTGTCGCTGCGCTCCTTGCCTTGAGCAGCACAGCCCACGCCGAATGGTGGGAAGCCGAGACAAGCCATTTCATCATTACGTCCGAAAGCAGTAAGGAAGATGTCGAGCGTTTTGCCTCGCGGCTCGAACGCTTCGACAATGCGCTCCGCTATATGCAGGGGCTTCCGATTCCGGGGGCGGATATCGGCCGGTCGAACAAGGTGCGCGTCTATCGCTTCGGCGACACCGACGATATCGGCCGCCTGGCCGGCAGCGCCACGGTCGCGGGGTTCTATATCCCGCGCGCTGGCGCCGCCGTTTCGTTCGTTCCGGCGAACGAAAGCGAGACCGACCGGTTCAGCCGCAATCTGCGCCAGCGGGAGTTGCGGCAGAAAACCGCAATGACGGCCGAGGGCGTGCTGTTCCATGAATATGTCCATCATTTCATGCTGCAGAAATTCAGCACCGCCTATCCGCACTGGTATGTCGAGGGCTTTGCCGAACTTTACGGCACGCTCGAACTGCTCGACAACGGCGCGTTCCGGGTCGGCAACGTCCCGCAGCATCGCGGCGACGACCTGTTCGAACTGCCGGGCATCCGGCTGACGCGCCTCTTCGATCACAACAAGCGGCTCGATGGACAGGAATATTACCAATCCTACTCCTTCGGCTGGATGATCGCGCATTATCTGAATTTCAACAAGGAACGGCAGGGCCAGCTGGCGCAATATCTGAAGGCGCTCAACGCCGGCGAAGACAGCCTGGCCGCAGCGCAGCGCGTGTTCGGCGACCTCGACAAGCTGCAGGGCGAATTGCGCAAATATAAAAGCGGTCCGTTCCCGACACTCGACGTCCGGCCGACCAATTATGTCGCGCCCAAGGTCGATATCCGTCGCCTTACGCCGGGCGAAGAGGCCGTGATCTCTGCGCATATCCTCAGCGAGCGCGGCGTGACCGAGCGCGAGGCGCGCTCCGTGGCCGACGATGTCGACGGAATGGACGCGAAATATCCGGACAATCTGGCCGTGCAATTGATGACGGCCGAAGCCTATAACGACGCGCAGGAGTTTGCGAAGGCCGAGGCGGCATTGAAGCGTGCGCTCGCGCTCGATCCGCAGTCGGAAGACGCGCATATCCTGATGGGCGGCCTGTTCATGACGCGCGCTGACGAAGAGAAGAACCCGGCGCTCTATGCAACGGCGCGCCAATCCTTTGCCGAGGCCTACCGCCTCGATCCCAAGGATCCGCGCGCGGCGATCGGCTATTATATGTCCTTCTACGAAGCGAAGGAGCCGATTCCCGAACCCGCGATCATCGCGCTCGAAAGCGTGTTCGAATATTCGTCCTACGACGATGGCTATCGCATGGTCCTCGCCCGCCAGCTGCTCAACGAAAACAAGGGCAAGCTGGCCCGGTCGGTGCTCGCCCCGCTCGCCTTTTCGAGCCACAAGCGGGAAAAGGCGAACAAGGTCGCCAAGCTGGTCGATGAAATCGACGCCGGACAGATCGACGCCGCCCGCGCGACGATGGCGAGCATCTTTGCCGACCAGGACAAGGAAGACAGCTGACCGCATCGCGTCACGAACCGACAGCGCCGGGCCGCCTTTCGCACGGCCCGGCGCCTGTTCGGCTCAGCGCCCTTCGCGCTTCAGCAATTCTTCCTTGATCGGCAACCCATAGGCATAGCCGCCGAGCGCCCCGTCGCTGCGCACGACGCGGTGGCACGGGATCAGCACCGCGACATTGTTCGCGCCATTGGCGCTCCCCGCCGCGCGCACCGCCTTGGGCTTGCCTACGGCTGCGGCGATGTCGGCATAGCTGCGCGTCTCGCCTGCGGGTATCTTGCGCAGCTCGCGCCACACCGCTTCCTGAAAGGCAGTGCCCTTCACGTCGATCGGAATATGGTCGAAGCCGCCCGTCGGCGCTTCCACCGCCTCCACGACCTGTTTCAGCAACGCTGCGAATTCCGCGCCCCCTTCGACCAGCGTCGCCGCCGGGAAGCGTTTTTCCAGAGCCGCGCGGCCCTCGTCGAACGACAGGCGGCACACACCCTTTTCGGTCGCCGCGACGAGCATCTCGCCCAGGCTGGTCGGTACCACCGCCCAGTGGATCGTCGCCCCCTTGCCGCCACCCACCCACGCCGACGCCGTCATGCCCATGCGTCCCTCCATATTCTCGTAGAAGCGCGACGGACCCGAAAAGCCCGCGTCGTAAATCGCGTCGGTCACGCGATTGCCGTCGCTCAGCGCAGCCCGTGCGCGCTCTTCGCGCAGCGCGCGGGCATAGGCCGCGGGCGACAGGCCGGTGTGGCGGGTGAAGACGCGCTGGAAATGCGTCGGCGAATAACCGGTGCGGCAGGCAAGGTCGGCGAGCGCAAGCGGCTCTTCGCTGTCCTTGATCGCCGCGATCGCCTTGATCACCGCCCGGTCGTCGCGCGCGACATCGTCGGGCAGGCAGCGTTTGCACGGGCGCAGCCCGGTTTCGCGCGCCGCCGCGCCATCCTGGAAAAAGCGCACATTCTCGCGCAGCGGATGCCGCGCGGCACAACTCGGCCGGCAATAGATGCCGGTGGTGAGCACGCCGGTGACGAAGCGCCCGTCGAGCGCGCGGTCGCGGCGCAGCACAGCCGCCCAGCGATCGTCGTCGGTCATCAGGTCGCGGCTCATGCGGCATCCCTTTCGATGCGCGCGGCAAAGCAACCGTGCGCGGCATTGTGCGCATCGATATAGGCGATGCCCTCATCCTCGAACAGATCGCGGATCGCGCCGTCGGCCTCACCCGGCCCCGCCAGCCTCGCGGTCCGCAGCATTCCGTCAGCGTCGAAAGCGCGCAGCGCCAGCGGGCGGCCCGCGAACACCGGCGGCGGTTCGTCGCGATAGGTCGCGGCTTCCACGCCCGGCCGGACGTAAATCGCATAAGCGCTGCGATACGGCGTTTCGACATCGTGGCTGGTGTGATGGAGCAGGATCAGCTCCTCGCCGGCCTTTGCATCCTCGAGGCTGATGCGGCACGGGAAACCGTGGTCGGCGGTCGCGGTGACGCGCCGCGCGTTGATCGCGGCGAGGCCCGCGTCGTCGAGCGCGAACAGCGGGGCGAAGCCATCGGGGCAAAGCCCCTCGATCAGATAGGTCATTGGGAACATCCTTTCTCGTCGGTCGAAAGACGAATGCCACAGCGCGATTCGCACCGCGTCCCGATGCTTGCGTTCAAAGTTCGGGCGACTAGTGTGCGCGGCATGACCCGCCTCTTCGCGCTACTGCTCGCCCTTTTTGCCCTTTCGCTGCCGGCGCGCGCCGCCGACGATATCAGCGCCGCGTCGCGCAGCGTCGTGCGCGTCGTCACCGTCGCGATGGTCGATGGCGAGGTCGTCGGTTTCGGTCATGGCAGCGGCATCGCCATCTCGCCCACCCGGATCGTCACCAACGCGCATGTCGTCGAATCGGCCGCCAAATATCCGGGCAATGTCGCGCTCGGCGTCGTCCCGTCCGAAGGGCAGAAAAGCTACGCGGGCAAGCTGGTCGCGATCGACACCGCGCGCGACCTCGCGCTCGTCGAGATCACCGAAGGGCGCCTGCCCCCCGCCGCCGTCTACACCGGCCCGCTCGATTCGGGCGCCGATGTCGTGGCATTGGGCTATCCGGGCAATGTCGACCTGGCGACCGCGCGCAGCGCCAATGATTATATCACCCCGCGCAGCCCGACGCGCAGCGAGGGCAATATGTCGAACATGCAGGCGGTCGACGGGGTTGCGATGCTGATCCACACGGCAAAGATATCGCGCGGCAATTCGGGCGGCCCGCTGGTCGACCAGTGCGGGCGCATCGCCGGGATCAATACTGCGATCACGCGCGCCGACGACGGAGATTCGCCCTTTGCCTTTGCGATTGCCGGGCGCGAGTTGACGCGCTTTCTGACCGACGCGGGGCAGGAATATGCCAGTGTCGGCACGCCGTGCCTGTCGATGGCCGAGGCCGACGCGCGCGACCGCGCGGCGATGGATGCCGAAGCGCGCGCGCGCGAACAGGCCGACGCCGCGAAGGAAGCCGCCGCCCGGCTCGACCGCGAATTGAAGCAGGCGCGCGCCGAAGAGGATGCGCTCGCCTCGCGCGAAAACCGTATCGCGCTCGCGGGCGTCTTCTTCGTGATCGGCGCGCTCGCCGCGGGCGCCGCGCTGCTTTTCCATAGCCAGAAGAATATCCGGAACGCCAAGATCGCCGGCGGTGCGGGCGCCGTGCTGATGATCGGCGCGGCCGTGCTGTTCGTGACGCGCCCCGACGCCCACGCCGAAATCGGCGAAGAAGCCGCCAAGGCGACAAGCGTCGCCGCGCCCGCGCTCGCGCAAGGCAATTTCCTCTGCACCATCCGGCCCGACCGCAGCCGCATCACCGTGTCGGCGACGACCGACGTGCCGATCACGATCGGCAAGGACGGCTGCGTCAACGGCCGCACGCAATATACAAGGGGGGCCGACGACCGCTGGCAGCGCATCCTCGTGCCCAATGAGGAGGCGACCGTGACCGTCGCGTCGATCGATTCGGCGGGACGCGACTATCGCGTCGACCGCTATCTGCTCGATGCCGAAACGATGGCGAAGGCACGCGAGACGCGCGCGGCAGTCACGCTCAAGAGCTGCACCGCCGACCCCGACGCGCTCGCGGGGCTCGCGGCGCAACAGGATGCGATCCGCAGCGCGCTTCCCGCCAGCCCCAACGAACGGCTGGTCTATCGCTGCCAGCCGGCGGGTGGCGCAGCGATCGAGCGTGCCGCCGGCAACTGACCGTCAGCCGAGCCCGGCCACCCGATCGCAGCCGGCCCCCGAGCCTCACCCCCCGCATGCCTTGAACAACATCAACGTGCGGTCGCGCGCAAGCTCGCTCGATGCTTCGTGATAATCCTTGCGCCGGTCGCTGTTGAACCCATGGTTCGCGTCATAGACGAAGATCTGCGCGGTCGGATGATCCCTTGCGATCAGCGCCTCGACCCCTTCCATCGGGATACCTGCGTCATAGCGTCCGAAATGTGCGATCGTCGCGCAGCGTGGCGGCTCGTCCTTGAACGTCGTCGGCACCAGGCTGCCATAATAGGCACTCGCCGCGGCGAGGTCGGGGCTGATCTGCGCCATCCGCCACGCGACCGAGCCGCCGTAGCAATAGCCGGTGATGAAGACGGGGCCTTTTCCTTTGAGCGCGTCGATGCACGTCTGCGCGTCCTTCAGGCTCTGTTCGAACGGGTGCAGCTTGCGCGCGAGTTCGACCGCGCGCTCGAACTGCGGCCCCGAATAGTCGCTTTCGAACCCCGGATGCTCGCGGTCGAAAAGCGCGGGGGCCAGCACCTCATAGCCGTCGGCGGCATATTCGTCCGCCAGCTCGCGGATATGGTCGGTGACGCCGAAGATTTCCTGGATCAGCACCAGCCCACCGCGGCGCTCGCCATCGGGGTTGGCGTGATAGACGGCGATTTCGGCGCCGTCGTCCATCGTCATCCGGATCATCTCGCCCATTGTCCGCTCCTTGCTATTGGCCCCTCTGTTTATGAGGGGGGAATGTGAATGCAAGCACACCGAACAGCCTTGTTGCTGATCGCCGTCGCTGTTCTCGCGGGCAGTTGTGCCTCCCCGTCCGGATCCGGGTCCTCCAGTGAAGGCAGGGCGACGGCGATCGATCCAAAAATCGAAAGGCTCGCCCGGCAGTCCTGCCTCTGCAAATTTGCGGGACATGATAGTTCGAAAGTCGACGAGGCCCTGAAAACTGCGACCGCCGGATTGGAAACCGGAGGATTTGGCGAATCCTCGGCGCCGCTGGCCGGCTCCTATACCTGCTACCCCGAACTCGGCGAGCGGGCCTGTACGGCGACCTACTATGTCACCGGATCGCAAGACTCGCCCGACGTCTGCAACCTCGATCAAGTCACCGAACTCGAGAAGGCTTGGAAATCGGCACCGCCCGCACGCGACGGTTCGACCGGCGCCGCAAATGACGCTCTTCAAAAGCGACTTTCGGAACTTCGGCGAAGCGTCGCAAACTCGATTCCCGCATCTGCCTGCAACTAGGGCCACCCCCGCCTTGCATTGCGGCACAATCGTTGCTACGCGCGCCCCGACTTTGCAGCGGGGGGCATTTTCGGATGCCGGGCAAATCCGCGCAGCCATCCCCCTCGGGATCGAAGAAAAGGACTTTCGCGCGTGGAGAATTCCGGCGGCATTCAGGGCAACATCACGGCGGGCCTCGCGGGCCGCTATGCCAGCGCGCTGTTCGATCTGGCGCGCGAATCGAACGCCATCGACGCGGTGCAGAAGAGCCTCGCGACGCTGAAAACCGGCATCGCCGATTCGGCCGACCTCGCGAACCTGATCGCCAGCCCGGTCGTCGGCCGCACCGACGCCGCGAACGCCATCGCTGCGGTCGCCAAGGCGATGCAGCTCGATTCGCTGACCGCCAAATTCCTCGGCGTGCTCGCCGAGAACCGCCGCCTCGCCGATCTGCCCAAGATGATCGACGCCTTTGACGCGATCGTCGCCGATCACCGCGGCGAAGTGACCGCCAAGGTCACCAGCGCGCACCCGCTGACGCCCGCGCAGCTCAAGGAGCTGACCGCGAACCTCAAATCCCGTGTCGGCCGCGACGTCACCGTCGCGGCGACCGTCGATCCCGCCATCCTTGGCGGCCTCGTCGTCCAGCTGGGCAGCCAGCTGATCGACGGCAGCATCCGTACCCGTCTCAACAGTTTCGCCCAGGCGATGAAGGGCTGAACGCCCTACGCCAAAATGCCCCGATGAAAGGCTGAATAATGGAAATCCGCGCCGCTGAAATCAGCAAGGTCATCAAGGACCAGATCGCCAATTTCGGGACCGAAGCCACGGTCAGCGAAATCGGTTCGGTGCTCTCGGTCGGCGACGGCATCGCCCGCGTCCACGGCCTCGACAATGTCCAGGCCGGTGAAATGGTCGAATTCGCCAATGGCGTGCAGGGCATGGCGCTCAACCTCGAAGCCGACAATGTCGGCATCGTGATCTTCGGCAGCGACGCCGAGATCAAGGAAGGCGACACCGTCAAGCGCACCGGCACGATCGTCGACGTCCCCGTCGGCAAGGGCCTGCTCGGCCGCGTCGTCGATGGCCTCGGCAACCCGATCGACGGCAAGGGCCCGATCAAGGCCGACAAGCGCATGCGCGTCGAGGTCAAGGCGCCGGGCATCATCCCGCGCACCTCGGTCCACGAACCCGTCCAGACCGGCCTCAAGGCGCTCGACGCGCTCGTCCCCGTCGGCCGCGGCCAGCGCGAACTGATCATCGGCGACCGCCAGACCGGCAAGACCGCCGTCGCGATCGACACCTTCATCAACCAGAAGCAGGCGAACGCCGGCGACGATGAATCGAAGAAGCTGTACTGCATCTATGTCGCGGTCGGCCAGAAGCGTTCGACCGTCGCGCAGATCGTCCGCCAGCTCGAAGAAAATGGCGCGATGGAATATTCGATCGTCGTCGCCGCGACCGCGTCGGAGCCCGCTCCGCTGCAGTTCCTCGCGCCCTACACCGGCTGCACGATGGGCGAATTTTTCCGCGACAACGGCATGCACGCCGTGATCGTCTATGACGATCTGTCGAAGCAGGCCGTCGCCTATCGCCAGATGTCGCTGCTGCTGCGCCGCCCGCCGGGCCGCGAAGCCTATCCCGGCGACGTTTTCTATCTGCACAGCCGCCTGCTCGAGCGCGCCGCGAAGATGAACAGCGACAATGGTTCGGGCTCGCTCACCGCGCTGCCGATCATCGAAACGCAGGCGGGCGACGTTTCGGCGTACATCCCGACCAACGTGATTTCGATCACCGACGGCCAGATCTTCCTCGAAACCAACCTGTTCAACGCGGGTATCCGCCCGGCGATCAACGTCGGCCTGTCGGTGTCGCGCGTCGGCTCGGCCGCGCAGACCAAGGCGATGAAGAAGGTGTCGGGCTCGATCAAGCTCGAGCTCGCGCAGTATCGCGAAATGGAAGCTTTCGCACAGTTCGGTTCGGACCTCGATGCCTCGACGCAGAAGCTGCTCAACCGCGGCGCGCGCCTGACGCAGCTGCTCAAGCAGCCGCAGTTCCAGCCGATGCCGTTCGAGGAACAGACCGCGTCGATCTTCGCCGGCACCAACGGCTATCTCGACAATGTCGCGACGACCGACGTGTCGCGCTACGAACAGGCGATGCTCGCCTATCTGCGCAGCGATCACGCCGATGTGCTGAAGACGATCCGCGACACCAAGGACCTTGGCGACGATGCCAAGAAGGGTCTGGTCGCCGCACTCGACGCCTTCGCCAAGATTTTCGCGTAAGCCAAGTTACCGTGAGCCCGGCCACCCGCGCCGGGCTGACGAACAAGAGGGGCCGTAATGGCATCGCTTAAGGAACTCAAAGGGCGGATCGTCTCGGTCAAATCGACCCAGAAGATCACCAAGGCCAAGAAGATGGTCGCCGCCGCCAAGCTGCGCAAGGCGCAGGCCGCCGCCGAAGCCGCGCGTCCTTACGCCGAGCGGCTCGAAGGCGTCGTCGCCAGCCTCGCGTCAAAGGTCGGCGCGTCGGATTCGGCGCCGAAGCTGTTGTCGGGCACGGGCAAGAGCGACACGCACCTGCTCGTCGTGCTCAACAGCGACCGCGGCCTTGCCGGCGCGTTCAACTCGAACATCGTCAAGGCCGCGCGCGACAAGGCGCTCGAACTGCAGGCCGAGGGCAAGAAGGTTCTCTTCTACCTCGTCGGTCGCAAGGGCCGCCCGGTGATCGCGCGCCTCTTCCCCGGCCAGATCATCGAACAGTATGAGACCACCGGCATCCGCGACATCGGCTTCGAACAGGCGAGCGACATCTCGGCAAAGGTGATGGAGCTTTACGAAGCGGGCGCCTTCGACGTCGCGCATCTTTTCTATTCGAAGTTCCGTTCGGCGCTGCTCCAGATCGCGACCGGGCAGCAGATGATCCCGGTTCCGCCGCCCGCCGACGTCCCTGCATCCAGCGGTGCAGCGGTCGAGTACGAACCCGACGAGGAAGCGATCCTCGCCGATCTGTTGCCGCGCAATGTTACCATCCAGATCTTCAAGGGCCTCCTTGAAAACGCCGCATCCGAACAGGGCGCGTCGATGACCGCGATGGACAATGCGACGCGCAACGCGGGCGACCTGATCAACAAGCTGACCATCGTTTACAACCGCACGCGTCAGGCGGCGATCACCACCGAACTCATCGAAATCATTGCAGGCGCGGAAGCGCTGTAAGCTATCCCAGCAAGGAAGAAGACAATGGCAACCGCACCCGCCCCTGAAAAGAAGGCTCCCGCCAAGAAGGCGGCAGCTCCTAAGGCCGCCGCGCCGAAGAAGGCCGCTGCCCCCAAGGCCGCGAGCACCGGCACCGCGACCGGCCGCGTCGCACAGGTCATCGGCGCCGTCGTCGACGTCCAGTTCACGGGCGAGCTGCCCGCAATCCTGAATGCGCTCGAAACCGATAACAACGGCAACCGCCTCGTCCTCGAAGTCGCGCAGCACCTCGGCGAAAACACCGTCCGCACGATCGCGATGGACGCGACCGACGGACTGACCCGCGGCCAGCCCGTCACCGACACCGGCGCCCAGATCTCGGTCCCCGTCGGTCCGCAGACGCTCGGCCGCATCCTCAACGTCATCGGCGACCCGATCGACGAGCGCGGCCCGGTGAACGCCGGCATGACCGCGCCGATCCACGCCAAGGCTCCCGAATTCGTCGACCAGTCGACCGAAGCCGCGATCCTCGTCACCGGCATCAAGGTCATCGACCTGATCGCCCCCTATGCCAAGGGCGGCAAGATCGGCCTGTTCGGCGGCGCCGGCGTCGGCAAGACCGTTCTCATCCAGGAACTGATCAACAACATCGCCAAGGGCCACGGCGGCGTGTCGGTGTTCGCGGGCGTCGGTGAACGTACCCGCGAAGGCAACGACCTGTATCACGAATTCCTCGACGCCGGCGTTATCGCGAAGGACGCCGACGGCAACCCGACCCCCGACGGGTCGAAGGTGGCGCTGGTGTTCGGCCAGATGAACGAGCCCCCGGGCGCCCGCGCCCGCGTCGCGCTGTCGGGCCTGACCATGGCCGAATATTTCCGCGACCAGGAAGGCCAGGACGTTCTGTTCTTCGTCGACAACATCTTCCGCTTCACGCAGGCGGGTTCGGAAGTGTCGGCGCTGCTCGGCCGTATTCCTTCGGCCGTGGGTTACCAGCCGACGCTGTCGACCGACATGGGCGCGCTGCAGGAACGCATCACCTCGACCACCAAGGGCTCGATCACCTCGGTGCAGGCCATTTACGTCCCCGCGGACGACTTGACCGACCCCGCTCCCGCAACCTCGTTCGCCCACTTGGACGCGACGACGACGCTGAGCCGCGCGATTTCGGAACTCGGCATCTATCCCGCGGTCGACCCGCTCGACTCGACGAGCCGCGTGCTCACCGCCGCGACCGTCGGCCAGGAACATTATGAAACCGCCCGCCGCGTTCAGGAAACGCTGCAGAAATACAAGTCGCTGCAGGACATCATCGCGATCCTCGGCATGGACGAGCTTTCGGAAGAAGATAAGCTGGTTGTCGCCCGCGCGCGCAAGATCCAGCGCTTCCTGTCGCAGCCGTTCCACGTCGCCGAAGTCTTCACCGGCATCCCCGGCAAGTTCGTGCCGATCGAGGAAACGGTGAAGTCGTTCAAGGCTGTCGTCGACGGCGAATATGACCACCTGCCCGAAGCGGCCTTCTACATGGTCGGCGGCATCGACGAAGCGGTCGCCAAGGCCGCGAAGCTCGCCGAAGAAGCGTAATAACCTGTGCCCCTCCCCAAGCGGGAGGGGTCAAAGGACAGATCAATGGCCCTGAAGTTCGAACTCGTCACCCCCGCCCGCCTCGAGCGGACCGCCGACGTCCATATGGTCACCGTGCCGGGGACCGAGGGCGATTTCTCGGTGCTCGAAGGCCACGCCCCCTTCATGGCGACGCTGCGCAACGGCCCGCTGACGATCTATGCGTCCGCAGGCGCCGCGCCCGAGGTGATCGAGGTCGAGGGCGGCTTCGCCGAGGTGAACGAAGCCGGCCTCACCGTGCTCGCCGAGCATATCGCCCGCTGAGCGCAAGCCACAACGCACAACAGGCCCGCTTCCGGAAGGAGGCGGGCTTTTTCAGTTCGGGACCCTGTCGAGTTTCGGCCGATTGCGCTCGCTGCGTATCGCATGACTTCGTCATTGCGTAGGGCAGCTTCCCCAAAACAGCCACCGGCGTGGCGCAAAACCGCCTTCCCCGCCTATTCCCCGTCCCGTCGCATTAGGACAATGTCAAAGTTTCCACTTTATTCACCGTGTCGGATGGGGGGTTTCGCCAAATGGGCGACGCGCTCCACGACGGTTGATTTGAGGCAGGACAAAGACATGAGTGCATTCGGACGCCGACCCGGAACCGCTGGCCGCCCCGCCTTTGGCGTTGCGAAGCCGATGCAGACTGGCCCGGGAATGGGTGGCGGCTCGCAATTTCCTGCGCTCGACACGCCCGTCGAGGCACCTCTGCCGCCCTCGATCCCCTCGAACCTGTCGCCCGAAGACGAGGCAATGGAGCGACTTAACCAGCGTTCGACCGCCGAGATGGCCGAGCCTGAAAAAGCACAGGGTTTCGAGGCCAGCGTCCACAAGATCAAGGAACAGGTGCTGCCGCGCCTGCTCGAACGCGTCGACCCGGAGGCGGCGGCAACGCTCAGCAAGGACGAGTTGACCGAGGAATTCCGCCCGATCATCCTCGAAGTGCTCGCCGAGCTGCGAATCACGCTCAATCGCCGCGAACAGTTCGCGCTCGAAAAGGTGCTCGTCGACGAATTGCTCGGTTTCGGTCCGCTCGAAGAACTGCTGTCCGACCCGGACATCAGCGACATCATGGTCAACGGGCCGTACCAGACCTATGTCGAGCGCAAAGGCCAACTCGTCATCGCGCCGATCCAGTTCCGCGACGAACAGCATCTGTTCCAGATCGCGCAGCGCATCTGCAACATGGTCGGCCGCCGCGTCGACCAGACGACGCCGCTCGCCGACGCCCGTTTGAAGGACGGCAGCCGCGTCAACGTGATCGTGCCGCCGTTGTCCTTGCGCGGCACCGCGATCTCGATTCGTAAATTCTCGGCCAAGCCGATCACGCTCGACATGCTCTGTCAGTGGGGCGCGATGAGTCAGAAAATGTGTACCGCATTGAAGATCGCGGGCGCCAGCCGTTTCAATATCGTGATCTCGGGCGGTACGGGTTCGGGTAAAACCACCATGCTCAACGCGCTGTCGAAGATGATCGACCCCGGCGAGCGCGTGCTGACGATCGAGGATGCCGCCGAACTTCGCCTGCAGCAGCCGCACTGGCTGCCGCTCGAAACGCGCCCCGCGAACCTCGAAGGCAATGGTGCGATCCATATGGGCGACCTCGTCAAGAACGCGCTGCGTATGCGTCCCGACCGCATCATCATGGGTGAGGTTCGCGGCGCGGAATGTTTCGACCTTCTCGCTGCGATGAACACGGGTCACGACGGTTCGATGTGTACACTCCACTCGAACAGCCCGCGCGAATGCCTCGGCCGTATGGAAAATATGGTGCTGATGGGCGACATCAAGATCCCGAAGGAAGCGATCTCGAAACAGATCGCCGACTCGGTCGACCTGATCGTCCAGATCAAGCGCCTGCGCGACGGTTCGCGCCGCGTCACCAACGTCACCGAGGTGATCGGGATGGAAGGGGACGTCATCGTCACCCAGGAATTGTTCAAGTTCGAATATCTCGACGAGGACAAGGATGGCAAGATCGTCGGCGAATACCGTTCGATGGGCCTGCGTCCCTATACGCTCGAAAAGGCGCGCCAGTACGGCTTCGACCAGCCCTATCTCGAAGCCTGCCTGTAAAGGTCTAGAGCCCACCCAGCCAGAACGCCGTTGCGAACAGGGCGACGGCGGCGGCCGCGAGCGCGATCCCGCGCCACGGCATGAAGCCGACGTCGTCGACGTCGCGGCGGTTGTTGCGGCGCCAGTTGGCGACCTCCGCGAAGCAGAATAGCATCGCGGCTCCGACCCCCACCGACAGCATCGACACTTGCATTGCCGCGCATCCCTTCGCAAACAGGGGCCTTCCCCTGGAGAGAGGTGCCCCATATGCGTCCGCTGTCGATAGTTGCAAGTGCCACCATCGCAATCGCCGTCCCCGCCGCAGCGATGCAGCATGACGGCCATGCCGGTCATGCCGCCCATCAAGGTCAGGCGATCGCCGCGGCCGTCGCGGCCCCGACCCGCACGCCCGCAAATGTCGCGCGCGACAAATATCGCTACCCCGCCGAAACGCTTGCTTTCTTCGGCGTAAAGCCCGGCGACACGGTGGTCGAGCTGTGGCCCGGCGGCGGCTGGTACACCGAAATCCTTGCTCCCCTCGCCAAATCGGGCGGCGGGACGCTCTACGCTGCGGCGCCATGGGACCGCGGGCTCAACCGGCTCAAGGAAAAGCAGGCTGCCGACGCCGCCACCTATGGCGCGGTAAAGCTCGCCGAATTCCCCAATGCCGGCGCCAACCCCAAGGTGCCCGACGGCAGCGCCAATGTTGTCCTGACCTTCCGCAACGTCCACAACTGGCGTTTCGACGGCGCCGACAACACCGCGAACGCGTTCAACCAGATTTTCGCGATGCTCAAACCCGGCGGCACGCTCGGCGTCGTCGAGCATCGGCTGAACGAGAGCGACGATGCCGCGAAGGAAGAAAAATCGGGCTATATGAAGGAAAGTTCGATCATCGCCTTTGCCGAAGCCGCCGGTTTCCAACTCGCGGGCAAGAGCGAGATCAACGCCAATCCCAACGACACGAAGGATTATGCAAAGGGCGTCTGGACGCTGCCGCCGGTGCTGCGCGAAGGCGAAACCGACCGCGCCAAATATGTCGCGATCGGCGAATCGGACCGCATGACGCTGAAATTCGTGAAGCCCGCGAGCTGAAACATTTTGAGTCCATAGATCCGGCGCTGCTGCTGAGCGCCTATGCGCAGGGCATTTTCCCGATGGCGGACGGGGCGGACGACCCGTCGGTCCATTGGGTCGAGCCGCGGCTGCGCGCGATCCTGCCGCTCGACGGCTTCCACCTGTCGCACAGCCTGAAGAAGGTGATCGTCTCTGACCGGTTCCGCGTCACCACCGACACCGCCTTCGCCGAAATGGTCGCGCTCTGTGCCGCGCCGGCCGACGACCGTCCGACGACGTGGATCAATCCCGTGATCAAGGCGAGCTACGATCGCCTGTTCCAGATCGGCCACGCGCACAGCGTCGAATGCTGGCTCGATGGCGAGCTCGCGGGCGGGCTCTACGGCGTCACGCTCGGTCGCGCCTTTTTCGGCGAATCGATGGTCAGCCGCGAGCGCGACGCATCGAAAGTCGCGCTCGCGCATCTCGTCGCAAGGCTGATCGCGGGCGGCTGGAAACTGCTCGACTGCCAGTTCCTCACTCCGCACCTCGCGAGCCTGGGCGCGATCGAAATCCGCCAGGCCGACTATCTCGCGCGGCTCTATTCGGTGTTGGCGGGGGACGACGGCGCCGCCTTGGGCGTCGCAGCTGGCGCCGGAACGGCTGGCGGCGCCGGCGCGGCGGTGCCTTCGCCGCCGTTCGTCGCGGGCGACTGGCGCGCGCTCGACGCCTTGGGCGCGGCACCCGATTTCGGCGCCGACCGCGCGACGGGTTCGCCGCCCGGATATGTCATCGCACAGCTTTTGACGAAGACGTCATAGATCGGATGCTCGATCACATTACGGTCGGGCCGCTCGCGGAAAATCCAGCCGGAAAAGACGCGATACCATTTGTCGTCGCGCTGATCCTGCACCGTCAGCTGGACGAAGGCGCCGGTTTCGGGCGGATCTTCCCACGGCGCGGTCTGTTCACAAGCGCGCAGGCGGACGATCGCGCGCCCGACCCGAGCCGCGTCGCCGGGCTTCATCTCGAGTTCGCGGACGAGGCCGTTGCGCTTGTTGAGCAGGCCGACGACGGCAACGCGCTCGGCCATTGGCGTCGCGCCTTCGATCCCGCCGATTTCCTGCGGCACACGTTCGGATTTGGCGATCTGGGGCGCCTTGTCGCTGCCGCCGCTTTTGGTCGGCGTCCGGTCGCACGCGGCCAGCGCGGTCGCCGCGACAAGCGTCAGGAGCGCGATACGGAGGGGTTGCGGCCGCACTGAAGCTCAGTCGGCGCCGGGCCGCCAGGCCTCGTAGTCGCCGGTCGCCGCGGCCCGGTGGCCGCCGCGTTCGAGCGCGCCGGCGGGGCGATAGGCGCCCGTGCTGCCGGTCAGGTTCGCGCTCGGTTCCTTTTCCCACGCGCGCGGCGCGGGCAGGATGTCGGTCGGCAAGTCGTCGAACGTGCCGTGCAGCCAGCCGTGCCATTCGGGCGGCACGCGGCTCGCGTCGTTCGATCCATTATAGATCACCCAGCGGCGGCCGCCCTTTTTGGCGCGGAAATATCCGTTTCCGAGACTGTCCTCGCCGACCTTCTCGCCCGTGCTCCAACTGTTCAGCAGCGTGCCGACGGTCGCGCCGTCCCACCAGGTGAAAATCTTGCCCAAAATGCTCATGGCTGCGGCGTTTACAGGCAAGCCAAGGCGCTTCGCAAGCGGCAAACCGCGCTGGCCGGCTCTTTCTGCCGCTTTATCGGTCTTTCCACGTCACCTTGGCACTCTCATCGATACCGAGCCGGGCCGCGGTGCCGCCCGCGAGTTCGAGAACCGCGCTCACCTCGCCCCCGCTGACCACCGGTTCGAGCGATTCGGGGATGGTATTTTCGGCGATACGGTCGATGCTGCCGTCGGCACGAATGAAGATCATATCGAGCGGAATCAGCGTGTTCTTCATCCAGAAACTGCCGATCTGCGGCTTTTCGAAGGGAAAGATCATCCCGCCGCGCTCGGGCAGGCCGGTACGGAACATCAACCCGCGATCCTGCTCGGCGGCGGTGCGCGCGACCTCGACGTCGAACCGGTGCGCCTTGCCCGCCATCTCGATCGTCACGGGGATGGTGGCCGCGGTTTCGGCCTGCTCGGCAGGAGCGCTGCTGCACGCCGCGATCGGCAAGGCAAACGACAGGGCAAGGGCGGTCAATATGGCGCGCATCGGCAGATCCTTATCCCGGCAACAGCTTGTCGTGCCCTAATCGAGCGCCGCTTCGTCGTCCAGCGCCGCCAGTGCCGCCTCGTCCCCCGGCGGGACGCGAAGGATGCGGCGCGCGATCGCCATGCTGTGTCCGGCGCGCAAAAAAGCGGCGATTTGCCGCTCGCGCTGTTTTGGATCGTCGATGGCGTTGACGGCGAAGGGCCCGAGCCGCCGCCGCCGCGCGAAACCGATGGCCGCCGATGTGGCAGCACCTTCGGCCGCCTCGATCGCCTCGCCGCTGTCTTTTTCCGCGATACCGTCGCTATAAAGCTGCGCCTTCACGCGCCGTACGCCCAGCCCGCGCCGCGTCATCGCCCCGGCGCGCATCGCGGCATATTGCCGGTCGTCAAGGTAGCGCAATTTCTCCATCCGATCGGCGACCGCTTCGCACGCCGTCATGGCGTCGACATCGTCTATCCATTCGGATTCGCGTATTTTTCGGGCGAGATAACGCGTCAGTTTGGCGCGACTCGTCGCGAATCGCGCGACATAGGCCAGTGCCAGTTCGTCGAGCCGCGCTGCGCCGAGCGGCCTTTTCGAACGGTCGGACGGTGCAGAACGGCGCGACATGCCATGTTTGTGCCACAGTCGGGCCCGATTGAGAACGATCAACACCGCCATATCGGGACATCAAAGCCCGGAAATGGGCGATTTGTTCAAACAATAAGGTTCGCGCACGCTGACATGGCTCAAAAAGATGACATGCTTGTTGCCGCGCGGCCTCTATCGCGGGATGTCGCAGCCCCTATGACCGATATCGAACCTGCTTCGGCCGACGCGCTCGTGCCGACTCCGACCGAATGCGTGCAGCCGCGCCGCTTTTCCGACTTCGCCACCGTGGGCGAAGCGCTCGACTATGCCGCCAGCGGCGTGCGCGGGCTCAATTTCCACGATCCGCGCGGGCGTTTGGTACGCCCCTATCCCTATAGCGAGCTCAGGGCCGACGCGCTGGCGACCGCTTACCGCCTGATCGCCGCAGGTGTGCAGCCGAACGACCGCATCGCGCTGATCGCCGAAACCGGTGCCGAATTCGCCGCGCTTTTCTTCGGCACCATCTATGCCGGCGCCTGGCCGGTGCCGCTGCCGCTGCCCACCAGCTTCGGCGGGCGCGATAGCTATGTCGGCCAGCTCGTCGTCCAGCTCACCAGCTGCGACCCCAAGATGCTGTTTTTCCCGCCCGAAATCGCCGCGATGGCGGTCGAAGCGGCCGAGCAGCGCGGCGTCACGCCGATCGATTGGAGCGCCTTTGCCGAACGCGCCGCCCCCGTCGCCGATCTGCCCAGGCAAAAGACCGACGAAACCTGCTACCTTCAGTACAGCAGCGGCTCGACGCGCTTCCCGCACGGCGTCGCGGTGACGCATGGCGCGCTGCTTAACAATCTCTCGGCGCATTCGCACGGCATGGAACTGCGGGACAGCGATCGCTGCATCAGCTGGCTTCCTTGGTATCACGACATGGGCCTCGTCGGTTGCCTGCTCTCGCCGGTCGCGAACCAGGTGTCGGTCGACTACCTCAAGACCGAGGATTTCGCCCGCCGCCCGCTTGCCTGGCTCGACCTGATAAGCCGCAACAGCGGCACGACGCTCAGCTATTCGCCGACCTTCGGCTATGACATCTGCGCGCGCCGCATCTCGAGCCAGAGCCATGTCGCCGACCGGTTCGACCTGTCGCGCTGGCGCGTCGCGGGCAATGGCGCCGACATGATCCGCCCCGATGTGATGCAGAGCTTCGTCGATGCCTTTGCCGACGCGGGCTTCAAGGCGAGCGCCTTCTTGCCGAGCTACGGCCTTGCCGAGGCGACGCTCGCGGTCAGCATCATGCCGCCGGGCGAAGGCATCGTCGTCGAACTGGTCGAGGAAACCGAATTGTCGGGCGCCGCGAACGACAGCGGCCGTCCGACCCGCTACCGCGCGATCGTCAACTGCGGCAAAGCGGTGAAAGACATGACAATCGAGGTCCGCGACGAAGCCGGCAATCCCCTGCCCGACCAGACGGTCGGCAAGGTGTGGTGTACCGGCCCCTCACTGATGACCGGCTATTACCGCGACCCCGAATCGACCGCCGCCTGCATGGTCGACGGCTGGCTCGACACCGGGGATATGGGCTATTTGTCAGACGGTTACATTTATATCGTCGGCCGCGCCAAGGATATGATCATCATCAACGGCAAGAATCACTGGCCGCAGGACATCGAATGGGCGGTCGAGCAATTGCCGGGCTTCAAGTCGGGCGACATCGCGGCCTTTGCGATCACGACGCCGGGCGGCGAGGAAACCCCTGCCGTGCTCGTCCAGTGCCGCACCAGCGACGAGGCCGAACGGCTCGCGTTGCGCGAAACGATCCGCGACCGCGTGCGTGCGATCACGGGCATGAACTGTCTGATCGAACTGATCCCGCCCCGCACACTGCCGCGCACGAGTTCGGGCAAATTGAGCCGGTCGAAGGCGCGCGCGCAATATCTGGCCGGCGAAATCCAGCCCTTAGCGATAGCGGCCTAGGACCGGGCGCGTCCGGAACCGGCCGGAGGCGGCCGTTGATTCCCCTCCCGCAAGCGGGAAGGGAAATCAGTTCACAATCTCAACGTCCGCTCACCACCCCCAACCGCCGTTCCGCCCGATCCCGATCATTGTCCCCGGGCGGGACAGAAATTCGCGCAGGAACAGACGGGTAGTTACCTTCGGGTAATACCCGCGCGCTAAACGGAGCAGGTGAAGAGCCTGTTGACCGACCCGATAGCTGCCGAAGTGATTCCTGCGCGGACCCTGTTGGGGCTGGGCCCGCAGGGCGAAGACATCGGCAACCTCCGCCAGCTCCAACTCGCGCCGCTTCGCGGCCGCGGGTCGCTGCGCCTTGTGATGGGCATGGGCATGGCGCTGGTCGCGGCGTTGACCATGATCCTCGGCGTGCCGCTGCCGATCGCGGGCGGCTGGCTGGCCTCTGCGCTGATTTTCGGTCTCTGGTCGCACCGAAAGTTCCGGGACCTGCCGCTCGGCGACCCCAAGCTTTCGGGCGTCGCCGAATATCGGCTCTGCACGCGGCATGCGCTCTATTCCGCGCTTCTCTGGGGGTCGCCCTTCTGGTTGCAGGGACCAACCCCGACGCTCGACCATGTGCTGTCGATGTGGACGATCGCCGTGCTGATGATGGTGACGCTGGCGATCGTCGCGCACAGCGTTCCGCTGGCCTGCGTGCTGTTCATCGGTCCAGTAACCCTGTCGGCCGCAGTCGCTCTCGTCCGTGCCGACGCACCCCAACTGGCGGGCGTGGCGCTCGTCGCGGGGCTGCTGCTCTGCGCCTTTTGCGTCCGCTTCGCGCAAAGCCATATCCGCTTTCGCCGCGCCGAAGAGGTGCTGCACGAAAAGACCGAAACGGTCAGCCTGCTGCTCCGCGAATTCGAGGAAACCTCGGCCGACTGGCTGTGGCAGACCGACAACAGCCGCCGCCTGATTCATGTCTCGCCGCGCCTCGCCTATGCGCTCGGCGGCACGGCCGAAGGGCTGGAGGGCATTCCACTGCTCCAGGCCTTGTCGGGCGATGCGTGGGAAACAGGTCTCTTTCCGAAGAGCCTGCACGACATGGCCGAACGCATGAAACGGCGCGAAAGCTTTTCCAACCTGATCGTTCCGGTGACGATCGACGGCGCTCCGCGCTGGTGGGAGTTGTCCGCCTCGCCCCGCCTCGACGAGACGGGGAAGTTTCTCGGCTTTCGCGGCGTCGGATCCGACGTGACCGAACAGCGTGCGAGCGCCGAGCAGATCGCCAAGATGGCGCGGTTCGACAATCTCACGGGTCTACCCAACCGCCTCAGCCTGAACGAGGATCTGGCGCGTGCGATGGCGCATGCGATCGACGCCAAGTCGCGTTGCGCTCTGCTGATGATCGACCTCGACCGGTTCAAGGCGGTCAATGATACGCTGGGCCACCCCGTCGGCGACAAATTGCTGGCGCAGGTCGCGGCGCGGCTCAAGGGGCTGATGGAACGCGGGATGACGTGCGGCCGCCTTGGCGGCGACGAATTTGCCGTCGTGCTCCATAATTTGCCCTCGGCCGAAACGGCGGAGGAACTCGCGCAGCGGATCATTACGACGATCAGTCGGCCCTATGTGGTCGACAACCACCAGCTGTTCGTCGGGGCGAGCGTCGGTTTCGCGATCGGCCCGACCGACGGCGCGACGGTCGAAACGCTGACGCGCAACGCCGACCTCGCGCTTTACAAGTCGAAGGACAAGGGCGGCAACGTCGTCGCCGCCTATGTCGCATCGCTGCACGCGCAGGCCGAGGAACGGCGCGTGATGGAACAGGAACTGCGCGGCGCGCTCGAACGCGGCGAATTCGAACTCTACTACCAGCCGGTGGTAACCGCCGCCGACGGCACGCTCAACGGCTTCGAGGCGTTGATCCGCTGGAACAACCAGAGGCTCGGCAATGTATCGCCCGCGCGTTTCATCCCGCTTGCCGAGGATGCGCGCCTCATTTCGCCGATCGGCGAATGGGTGCTGCGCACGGCATGCCATGAAGCGATGAAATGGCCCTCAAACCTGAAGGTCGCGATCAACGTCTCGGCCGACCAGCTGACCGACCCGAGTTTCGCCTCGGTCGTCGTCTCGGCGCTGGCGCAAAGCGGGCTGTCGCCGCAGCGGCTTGAGATCGAAGTTACCGAAAGCGTCTTCCTGCGCGACGGCGGCGGCGCGGCGCAGCTGCTCGACCAGTTGATCGGGCTCGGCATTCGCTTGTCGCTCGACGATTTCGGCACCGGCTATTCGTCGCTCGGCTATCTGCGCAAGACGCAATTTTCGACGATCAAGGTCGACCGCAGTTTCGTCGTCGGGGCCGCCAAAGGCAGCATCGAATCGATTGCGATCATTCGCGCCGTCGTCGCCCTGGCCGACAGCCTCGGCATGTCCACCACCGCCGAGGGTGCCGAAACGGAACTCGAGGTCGAAACGCTGCGCAGCTTCGGCTGCAGCAACATCCAGGGCTATTATTATGGACGCCCGATGCCTGCCGCGGACGTGCTGACCCTGTTCCGCCGTCCCGACGATATCGCGACCGTTGCCGCCTGACGCGACGGAGCGAAGTCTCGGGGCGACGAATGGAAGGACTTAACAAAAGGTTCCCCCGCCCACCGCACGGCAGGCGCAATTCGTCGCTAGGCTGTTGGTCGCCGGCGCCAGCCATAGCAAAGACGCTCCAACGCTTGAAGACAAGCCATCGGGGGTCGCATCTCATGCTCTATCGTCGCTATCTGGCAGCCGCCGTCGCGTCCGTGATGACCATCACCGGCCTGATCGCGAGCGTTCCCGCCGCGGCCCGCGACTATCTGCAATGCGTTCCCTTCGCTCGCGCCGAATCGGGCGTCGAAATTCGCGGCAATGCGAAGACCTGGTGGTCGCAGGCCGCCGGCAGCTATGAACGCGGGGCCGAACCGCGCAAGGGTGCGGTCATGGCGTTCGCCGGCACCCGCGGCATGCCCATGGGCCATGTCGCTGTGGTGAAAAAGGTCGTCAGCGACCGCGAAATCCTGATCGACCATGCCAATTGGTCGCCGATCAACGGCCGCCGCGGACAGATCGAGCGCGACGTCCGCGTCGTCGACGTCAGCGATGCCGGCGACTGGAGCATGGTCCGCGTGTGGTACGCCCCGATCGCCGACCTCGGCCTGCGCGCCAACCCGGTGCAGGGCTTCATTTACGCCAATGGCGATGCGGGCGCTCCGAACTCCGCCCCCAGCTTCAAAGCGCCCGTGTGGGCACAGAATGATTGGAAACCCGGCAACGACCTCGAAATGGTCGTTGCTTCGCTCGGCAACTGAGCCCTCCCCCCCCCCTCGGGCTCGGCGAGCGACGAAGCCACTCGGGGCGGTCCGCCGCTCCGGGTGGTTTCCCATTTATGAGAGATCGACGGGTCTCGAACGCCTTGGCCCGTCAGGGGACGGCGGGCGTCAATCGGCCGCGGGCGCTTCGCCTTCGTCGTCCTTGTCCTCGAACCAGGCCTCGACCTCGCCCGACAGCTTGATCGTCATCGGCTGACCGAAACGGTCCTTCGATTTGCCGGCCGCGACGCGGATCCAGCCTTCGGAGATCGAATATTCCTCGACGTCGGTGCGCTCCTTGCCCTTGAAGCGGATTCCGATGCCGCGCTGCAGCACCTCCATGTCGAAATGCGGCGAGCGCGGATTGGTCGACAGATGATCGGGGGGCGTATCGGTCATGAACTTATTTCCCAAAAAATGATGGCGCGGCCCTAGCTGGACCGCGCCATGATCGTCAATCATTGAGAGGCGGCACCGGGCCCGGCACCGCCCCTGCAGAGGTTCAGAAACCCGCCTTCAGCGTCACGAAGAACTGCTGCGGCGCGCCGGCGAGCAGGGTCTGCGCATCACCGCTGTTGGCAAAACCGTTGGTGCCGATCGTCGAGACATATTCCTTGTCGAACAGGTTGGTCGCATTCGCCTGGATCGAAATGCGATCGTTCAGCCGGTATCCGATGCTCGCGTCGACGATGATGAAGCCGCCGACTTCGGCGTCATTTTCATAGGAATAATAGCGTTTCGACGTGTAATTGGCGCCGACGCGCGCAAAGAAATCGCCATTGTCCCAGGTGATTTCGCCCTTGGCGAGATGCCTCGGCGAATTGACCACCGTTTTCCCTGCGGTTGCTGCAACGACGACATTCGCGGCGGTCACCACGTCGTCCCGATATTCGGAGTCGTTCCAGGCGTAGGAGGCGAAGAGCGACAGTTCGGGGGTGACGCGGACCGTTCCCGCCGCCTCGACGCCCCACGAGCGCACATCGCCGACATTGCTGAGAATCGCCGGGTTGCCCTGGATCCCGGACCCGTTGGCAAAGGCGATGATGCGGTCCTTGAAGTCGACATAATAGCCCGCGATCACCGCCTGGAATCGTGACGACTTGGTCCGGAAACCCAATTCATAGGTAGTCGAGGTTTCGGGCTTCAGGTCGAGCGCGTCGAAACCCGCCTGCGTGGTGGCGAACGGGCCGCCGGTCGCCGACGATTCGAACGCGCGCATATTCTCGGTATAGCTCGCGAATAGCTCGTTATCGTCGTTCAGGCGATAGAGCAGGCCGGCCTGCGGCAGAAACCAGTCCTTCGCCTCGGTCCGGCCCGAGGCGAGGCCACCGCTGACCACCGGCGTCGCGATATTGGTGACGCGCAGCCCTTTCCATCCGGCATTGAGCTGGAATCGGCCGAGGTCGAGCGTATCCTGCACATGATATTGCAGCGTCTGCGTGTTGAAATCGAATTCCCACTGGGTCGCCAGCGGATCGTTCGGGAATTTCAGGCTGCTGCGGCTCGGCGCGCCGGCGGTGTCGGCGAGGCCATAGAAGCGGCGCGCCTGGTTGAAGTCGTTGTCCTCGTACCACGTGCCGAGTTCGATCGTGTTGGCGCCGAGCGTGAACAGGCTGGTGGCGACGATGCCATAGCGTTCGATCTCATATTCGGTGGTGCGGATCGTGATCGGCGCACCGCCGGGGGTGGTGACATAGGGGGTAAACCACATCCCGCGCCCCTTGTTGCCGTGATAATAGCCGGTGACCTTCATCGTCCAATAGTCGTTCAGCGGCGCATCGACCCCGACGCCGGCAAGCCAGTCCTTGCGCAGGCCCGCGGCGTCATAATAAGCGTCGTCGACCGTCGCGACCGGCGCGGGAAAGACCAGCCCCGCCGACGGATAAGGCAGCGGGGCCCCGCCATTCTGCGCGAGCTGGTTCTGATAGATTTTGGCGACGTCGACCGCGAGATTCCAGTTTTTGGCGTAATTGTCCCAGCCATAGCCGAGGCGGCCGATCATGTCGGCGCTCATGTCCTGATAGTCGTTCTCGCGGCGGTCCGAATAGTTGACGAAGCCGAAGAACTGCCCGTCGCCGACCGGCTGGACAATGCGCGCATTGGCCTGATGCTGGCGCTGGGCGCCGTCGCCCTTCCACTTGTCGGCATCAGCCCAAGCATAGCTCAGCGACAGGCGCGGTCCGCCCGACAGGATGTCGCCGCTGTCGAGGCGGACGAAGGCACGCTTGGTGTCTTCGCTGCCATAGGTGCCCGACGCCTCGAGCCCGAACATATCGGCCGGCTCGCGCGAGAAAAATTCGATCGTACCGCCAAGGTTGCTCGTCGATGCCGCCGCCAGCGAGCCCGCGCCCTGCGCCACTTCGACGCGGCCGACATTTTCGCTGATGATCGCGCGGCTGATGTGGAGGCCGTTATGGTTGCCGTAATTCATGTCGCCGAGCGGAATGCCGTCGAGCGTGAAGCCCAGCTGGTTCTGCGAAAAACCACGGATCGAGATGCGCGCCGACCATTCATAGGCGCCGAACGGGTCGGCCGCCTGGAAATTGACCCCCGGCAGCTTGTCGATGGCCTTCAAGGGGCTGATCCCCGACACTTCGAGCGCGATATCGGCGGCGCCGAGTTCCTGCACCTGCCGCGCCTGCCCGCGCCCGAGCACGACGATCTCCCCGACATCGTCGATGCCCGCCGCATCGGCGGCCTCGACGGCCGCCTCGTCGGCAAGGACCGGGGTCGCGGCCAGCATGGCAATCGCGGCGGCCCCGGCCTGCAGGCGGTTCCTGAACTGATAGGTCATGGCGTGAAATCCCCTTGACCCGGCACCGAAATGGCCCGGGGTCGCGGGGGCTTTAGGGATGCGATATTGCTTTGCGGCGGCGGAAGCGTGGCGCGTCGATGACGGAATGATGAAGTATCGGCGGCAGCACCACTACCGTCGCGGGCCATCGCGGCTGCGCTCTTTTTGTCGCAATTCGGGCACGGCATCCCGAAAAAGAGGGTTAAGCGGAAAAAAGTGCCGCAGCGGCGAAATTGCCTTCATCCGGCTGGTATAATGGCTTCCAAACAGGGTTGCTGAAGATTAACCAATTGAAACAACGGAACTAATTTTGACTGGCTCTTCTTATGGTTCGGGGGAGGACCCCAGAATCAAGGAGAGATTTCATGCGCTTGCCCCGTCTTGAATTTCGCCCGGCCTGCCTGCTTTTGATCCCGGCGTGCCTGACCCTCGCCGCCTGCGAATCGTCGGGCAGCTACCGCGTCGGCAGCGTCGGTCCCGGCGGAGCGACGGGCGCGACCGGGCCCGCAGGCCCGGCCGGCCCCACTGGCGCGACCGGGCCGGCTGGTCCTGCAGGGCCCGCGGGTCCAACCGGCCCCGCCGGCCCCGCCGGCAGCGGTCTCGGCCTCGGCGACGCCGGCGCGCTCGCGGTCGGCGGCCTTGTCGGCCCCGGCGGCGTCGCCGGCACCGGCCTGCTCGCGAACACCGGCGACTCGCAAAACGGCAATCCGGTGATCGGCGGGGTGCTCGTCAAGACGGGCGGCCTCGTCAACGTCGTCGCCGACAAGGGGCTGCTGCTCGCCAATGCAGTCGATGGCAAGGTGCCGGGCGGCGCCAATCTCGTCGGCACCGTCATCGGCGTCGTCAAAGCGACGGGCGTGGCCCTCGTCCGGACCGGCAATGGCCAGCAATATCTTGTCGACGGCCTGACCGCCGCCCCCGGCCAACTCGTGACCGCGACGATCGGCAAGGCAATCGCGCTGGGCAGCCCCGATGCCTCGCCGCTGATCGGCGCGAGCATCCTGTCGCCCGGCCAGAAGAACGGCAGCCTGCTGACCGTCGGCGTCGGATCGGCCGGCCAGCTCGTCACCCTGCAACCCGGCACCGGCGGCAATCTGCTCGGCGGCGTCACCGGCGGCCTGGCCGGCGGGACTCCCGGCCGTGCCGCCGGATCGCCAACGACGCTCGTGGGCAATGTCGTCGCGACGGCGACCGGCGCGCTCGGACAGGTGACGAACGGAACGGCGGGCGGCGGCACGACCGGCGGCCCCGCTGCCCTTCCCGTGACCGGCCTCGTCACCGGCGTTACCGACACCGTCGGGACACTGCTTGGTGGTCTCAACCCCAAGGGCGGCAACTGATACCGCCCATGTGTATGTGGCGCAAAGCCTGTGCCGCGGCGGCAGGAACCCTGTTCCTTCCCGCCGCGGCGCTCGCCGCCCAGCCGGCGGCAACGCCGCTCGACGGGCGCCCGCCGCTTGCTCCCGGTTCGAGCGAACGCGAGCCGCTCCCCGATCCCGAAACGAACAGCCTGTCCTTCGGCAAGGTCGACCTCGGCGCGCGCCCCGACGTGACGATCCGCGAAATCCGGTTCGTCGGCGCCGGCGTTCCCGCCAATGTCGCCCGCGCGGCGCAGCGCTTCGTCGGCAAGCGCGCATCCGCGGACAATCTTGCCAAACTCGCCGCCGCGATGACGCGCGCCTACAACCGGTCGAGCGTCGCGCTTTTCACCCTCGTCATTCCCGAACAGGATTTGTCGGAGGGCGTTGTCACCGTCGCCTCGGCCGAAGGCCATGTCGGCGCGGTCACGCTCAGCGGCGAAAAGGAAGGCGGCCCCGCGCCGCTGATCGAAAAAATGGCCGCACCGCTGCGCAGCCAGCAACCCTTACCGCGCGCCCGCTTCGAACGCGCGCTCGGCAATATCGGCGACGTCCCCGGCGTCACCGTCACCCCGACGCTCGCGCTCGGTAGCGAGCCCGGTGCGGTCGCACTCGACCTCGCGCTCGACGCGAAAAAGCCAACCATCGGCCTCGGCTTCACGACGCGTACCAGCCCGTTCGTCGACGACGGGATCGTCGAAGCCAATGCGCGCGGAACCAGCCTGCTGCGCAGCGGCGACGAAACGCGGCTGACCGGCGCCGCGGCGCTCAATCTCAAATCTTTGCTCTATATTGCGGCGAACCACTCAACCCCGATCGGCGCCGACGGCACCCGCTTCGAACTGACTGCGGCGGCGCTGCGCACCCGGCCGAAAGGCCCCGCGATCGACGGCGAGGCGTGGAGCGCCGGCGCCGGCGTCACCCATCCGCTGATCCGCGCGACGCGGCGCAATCTGATCGCCTCGGCGCGGATCGACTATCTCGATTCCAAGAATGCGCTGTTCGGATCGACGATCGCCGCCGAAAAAACCTGGACCGCGAGCGGCAGCCTCGCCTTTCGCCTCACCGAGGACCGCACTGTCATCGGCGCGCGGATCGGCGGCGCCAAGGGGCTCGACATCGCGGGGGCGCGTGTCGATCCGGGCGCGGGCGAGGCGGGCTTCCTCTATGCCGATGCCAGCGTCGAGGCGAACCAGGCGATCGGCAAGGTCGCCGTCGTGCGGTTCGCAGCAACGGGGCGCTGGACCCGCGACCGGCTGCCCGCCGCGCAGCGCTTCAGCGTTGGCGGCGCCAGCTTCGGCCGCGCCTTCGACGACGGGCTGGTCAACGGCGACCGCGGTGTCGCGACCTTCGGCGAAGTCGCATGGCGGCCGCTGCGCGGCGGCAAGCTTGCCAAAAGCGAGATCTACACTTTCGCCGACTACGCCGACATCACCCTGCTCGAACGGACGGCGATCCCCCGGAGCGATTTCCGCCTCGGCAGCTGGGGCGGCGGGGTGCGCCTGTCCTATGCCGAAAATGCCACCATCGGGCTCGAATTCACCGATGCCTGGAAACAGCCGGTCGCGGGGTTCGGTCAGGACTGGCGCGTGGCGCTCAGCTGGAAATTGTCGATCCGGCCCTGACCGGGAGGTCGAGCGCCGCAGCGGCACTATGGAGTGTGTCGGCCAGCGGATAAAGCTCGCGCTCCTCGCGCTCGATCCGCATCGCGAGCTGTTCGAATATGCGTCGCGTCTCGCGGCAGAAACCGGGCCAGTCCGCCGCGACCCGCGCGCCGCTCCACATCTCGTCATAGGCGACATAATCCGCCGACAGATTTCCCATTTCCAGTTCGAACGCGCGCGTGGTCCGCATCAGGCCAGGATCGCCCGACGCCATCAGCCGCGGGTATAATATCCAGTCTTCGCATTTCAGGTGCCGGACCAGCGCCTCGCGAAGCGCACCGCGCGCCGACGTCAACTCGCTCGCAGGCGGCGGGTGTCTCGCCTCGGTCATGGCGAGGATGATCCGCGACAGCGCGACGAGCGCCGCATGTTCGGCGCGCAGTCGCTGCATCTCGCGGCTCAAGGCCATAGCGCCTCCAACGATGCGAGCGGTCCCCCGGCCCGCATCTTAAGCGGCCCGGCGTGAAAGGAAAGTGAATCGTCCCATCGGGCCGCCTCCGCACCCTTGGCCCGATCAATGGCATAGCTGGCCCGAACGATGGCATCCCGCATGCAAATCCGGTTGCCAACCGGGGTTGCAAGCCATAGGGCGCTATTGATTTTCCTTCGCAATAGCAGCAACCTTTGCCCATGCATCGCGCGACCATCCGGACATGTTTCCTCATCCACAAATGGACGAGCATCGTCTGCACCGCCTTTTTGCTGATGCTGTGCGTCACCGGGCTACCGCTGATCTTCCATCACGAGATCGACGAACTGGCCGGAGATGCGCCGGCCTATGGCCTGCCGGAGGTCGCATCGTCGGGCGAAGCGCCCGGCCTCAAACCGCTCGACGACATGCTCGCCACGGCCCTCGCCGCGCGCCCGGGCGAAGTCCCCGTGTTCATGGCGTTCGACAATGAGCAGCCGTCGATGACGGTCACCACCGCGCCGCGCCCCGACTCGCCCGCAGCCGACATGACGATCCAGATCCTCGACCGCTCGACCGGCAAGGCGACCTCGACCGTCGACGAAAGCGGCGTGATGCACGTCCTGCTCCAGCTCCACACCGACATGTTCCTCGGCCTGCCGGGCATGCTCTTCCTCGGGCTGATGGGGCTGCTCTTCGTGATCGCGATCGTCTCGGGGGTCATACTTTACGCCCCCTTCATGAAAAAGCTCGACTTCGGTACGCTGCGCACCTCGCGCAGCCGCCGCGTGAAATGGCTCGACTATCACAATCTGCTCGGCATCGTCGCGCTCGCGTGGATGACCGTCGTCGGCGCGACCGGCGTCATCAACGCACTGGCGACCCCGATTTTCCAATATTGGCAGATGACCGAACTGGCAGAGATGACGCGCGCCTATGCCGGGAAGGGCGCGGTGGCGCCCGAGCGTTACGGATCGATCGACAAGGCGATGGCCGCGGCGCGCAAGGAAATCCCCGGCAACAATCCGCAGTTCATCGCCTTCCCCGGCGGCGCGTTCAGCAGCAAACATCATTATGCGGTCTTCTTTCAGGGCGACACGCCGCTCACAGAGCGCTTGCTCACCACGGCGCTGATCGATGCCGAGACGGGCGCGTTCACCGACGCGCGGCCGATGCCCTGGTATGTGAAGGTGCTCGCGCTGTCGCAACCGCTCCACTTCGGCGACTATGGCGGGCTGCCGCTCAAGCTGCTCTGGGCGGTCCTCACCCTCTTCACGATGATCGTGCTCGGCTCGGGCCTCTATCTCTGGCTAGGCAAGCGCCGCTTCGGCACCGACGCGCTGGTGCGCGAGGTCGAGAGCGGCGGAACGCTGATCCCGGCCGAATGAGGAAGGCGAACGGCCTCCGCGCGATCTTCGCCGTGCCGCTGCTGCTCGCGCTCGTCAGCATCGCGGGGCTTGTCGTCGCGCTGACCGGCGACGGGCTGCGCGATGCCGCGGCGTGGGGGGCGCTTTCGATACCTGTTTTAGCCGTCGGCTGGGCGATGCGCGCCCGCCGCACCTGAATCACGTCACGCGCGGAGAAAGCCCGCGCTTACAAGGGGAACATCCGTGACCAGACCGACCTTCCGCACCGCGCTCGGCCTCTCCGCAGCGAGTGCTGCGTTCGCGCTGTGCGCGCCGGCCATGGCGCAAGACAGCACCGCCGAAGATATCCTCGTCACCGCGCAGCGGAGTAACCGGACCGAAGTCACCGCGGGGGGCAATGTCGGCGTCTTCGGCACCAAGGCGGCCGAGGATGTCCCGTTCAATATCCGCAGCTATAACGAAGCGCTGATCCTCAACCAGCAGCCCGATACGCTCGGCGAAGTGCTGGAGAACGACCCGACGATCCGCACCACGCTGGGCTTCGGCATCTCGGGCGAGGTCTTCGTGATCCGCGGCTTTGCGCTCAGTTCGGACGATGTCGGCTTCGACGGCCTTTATGGCGTCACCCCGCGCCAGCTCGTCGTGCCCGAGCTTTTTTCGTCGGTTCAGGTGATCGGTGGCGCCAGCGCCTTCCTCAACGGCGCGGCGCCCAGCGGCGGCGGCATTGGCGGCAGCGTCAACCTGATCCCCAAGCGCGCCGAGCGCGACCTGTCGCGCGTCACGCTGGGTTTCGTCGGCGATTCGCAATTCGCCGGTTCGTTCGACGTCGCGCGCCGCTTCGGCGACAATGACGCGTGGGGCGTCCGCCTCAACGGGTTGGCGCGCCGCGGCGACATCGCGATCGACGATGAATTCCATTCCTCCTACGCGGTCGGCGGCACCGTCGATTATGACGGCGGCGCCTTCCGCGCCTCGCTGAACGTCAATTACCAGCGGCTGCGCCAGTCGAACTGGCGGCCCAAGATCACCGTCAGCACCGCCATCCCCGCGCCGCCGCGCGCCGACGTCAACTATGCCCAGCCCTGGGCAGCGATCGAGACCGAGGACGTCTTCGGTTCGCTCAGCCTCGAATATGACATCGCCGACAATGCGCTGCTCTATGCCCGGGTCGGCGCGCGCGACGGGCGCGAGGATCAGATCACCAGTTCCTTCACCCTGCTCGACCCGGCGACCGGCGCCGGCAGCGGCGGCGGCTCCTATGTGCCGCGCACCGACAATAATGAGTCCGCCGTCGCCGGGCTGCGCGTCAACCTCGAAGCCGGCGGCATCAGCCACGAGATCAACTTCGGCGGCGCCGCAAGCTGGCAGGTCAACCGCAACGCCTATGATTTCTTCTCGGGCACCTTCGCCAGCAATCTCTATGACCCCGTCGATGTGCCGCGGCCGGCGAGCGGCTTCGTCGGCGGCAATATCGACGATCCCTTCCCGATCGGCCGCACGCGCGTCGCCAGCCTGTTCGCGTCGAACACGATCGGTTTCTGGGACGATCGCATCCTGCTGACCGGCGGCCTCCGCCTCCAGCAGATCAGCACCAAGGGCTATGCCTATAGCGACAGCCCGGGCGTCGAGGCGGGCGACCTCACCAGCTCCTACCAAAAGGACGCCGTGACCCCTGTCGCCGGGCTGGTGGTCAAGCCCCTCGAAGGACTCTCGCTCTACGCCAATCGCATCGAGGGGCTCGAGCAGGGCCAGACCGCGCCGACGGCGGTCGCCGATCCCGGCGGCGGCGCCGACATCATCGTGACCAACGGCGGCGAGGTGCTGCCGCCCTATGCCTCGGTGCAATATGAGGTCGGCGGCAAGTTCAGCTTCGGCCGCTTCAACGCCGCGCTCGCCTGGTTCCAGATCGATCGCCCGAACTCGGACTACCGCGTCAATCCGGCGGCACCGGGCGAGCTGATCTTCGGGCCCTTCGGGGTGCAGCGCAACCGCGGCGTCGAATTTACCCTCGACGGCGAGCCGGTTCAGGGCCTCCGCCTCATCGGCGGCGTCGCCGTCAACGATCCGAAGCTGCGCCGGACGCCCGGCGCCACAAATCAGGGCAACGACGCCCCGGGCATTCCCGAATGGACCGCGAACGCCAATGTCGAATGGGACCTGCCCTTCGTGCCCGCGCTGACGCTGACCGGCCGCGTCGTCCACACCGGCAAGCAGTCGGCGAACCAGGCGAACACGCTCGAACTCGAATCATGGACGCGCTTCGATCTTGGCGCTCGCTACGTCGCGGTCGTCGGCGACAACGCACTGACGCTGCGCTTCGGCGTCGATAATGTCGCGAACAAGCGTTATTGGGCGTCGGCGTTCAGTTCGTTCGGCACCCAGTTGCTGCAGGGCACCCCGCGCACCTTCAAGGCATCGGCATCGATCGACTTCTGATCCCATCCCATCCTCCCTGCGCCGAAGACATGGGGAGGGATATCCAACCCTGCCCTAAGGAACCCCTCGCCGCGCCGGACATTTGGACTCCGACTCCGAATGGGGAAAGCGAAAGGGAGTATCATGGCCGCACGCGCCTATTGGAAGGGACAGATCCGGCTCGCGCTGGTGTCGATCCCCGTCGAAATCTACGCCGCGACCAAATCGGGCGCCGCGATCAGCTTCCGGCAGATCCACGAGCCGAGCGGCAAGCCGGTCAAATATGAAAAGGTCGTGCCCGGCATCGGGCCGATCGACACCGACGACATCGTCAAGGGGTATGAAACTTCGAAGGGCAATTACGTCCTGCTCGACGAGGAGGAGATCGAGGCGGTCAAGCTCGAAAGCAAGCGCACTCTGGAGCTGCTCCAGTTCGTCGACGCGAGCGACATCGACATCCTCTATTATGCCAAACCCTATTATGTCGTCCCCGCCGACGAACTCGCCGAAGAGGCCTATATCGTCCTGCGCGAAGCGCTGAAACGCACGAAGAAGGTCGGCCTCGGCCAATTGTCGGTGCGCGGGCAGGAACAGCTCGTCGGCCTCCGTCCGTGCGGCAAGGGGCTCGTCCTCGAAGTGCTGCGCTACGCCGACGAGGTGAACAAGGCGGCCAATTATTTCCGCGATGTCGGCAGCAGCAAACCCGACGCCGACCTGCTCGACCTCGCCGAAACGCTGATCGAAAAGAAGTCGGGCAAGTTCGACGCGTCGGATTATCACAATCATTATGTCGATGCGATCAAGCGCGTGGTCGCCAAAAAGGCGAAGGCCAAGGGTAAACGCGTGATCGAGGACGTCGAGGAACCCGGCCCGGTCGGCGGCGGATCGAACGTCATCGACCTGATGGCGGCCTTGAAAGCATCGGTCGACGGCAAGAAAAAGGCGGCGGCAAGCAAGGCGAAGACAACGCCCGCGAAAAAGGCCCCGGCCAAAAAGACCGCCGAACGCAAGCGCGCCTGATGGAACTGAACGCCGCGCTCTGGTGGGAAACGATCGACGCGCAGGTGCTCCTGCGCCTCGGCGTCGCGACCTTTGTCGGCCTGCTGCTCGGGCTCGACCGCGAGCTCAAGGGCTATGACGCCGGGCTACGCACGCACGGGATGGTCGCGCTCAGTTCGTCGCTGATGACCGTCGTCGCGATCGCCCTCTATCACCAGCTCGGCGGTGTGGAATCGTCGATCGACCCGCTCCGCGTGATCGAGGGCATGGCGGCCGCCATCGGCATCATCGCGGCGGGGCTGATCATCGTGAAGGGCAGCGAGGTGCGCAACCTCACCACCGCGGCGCATATCTGGCTGACCGCGGCGATCGGCATCGCAAGCGGCGCGGGCTATTTCGCGGTGGTATGCATCGCCGCCGGGCTTGCGCTCGTGCTACTCATCCTTCTGCGCTTCGTCGAACGCCGACTGCCCGAGGCAGAGGAAAGCCTCAAGGAAGATGGGAATGCCGCGCGCTGACCCCCTCGCCCAATATAACGCCAAGCGCGATTTCGAGCTGACCCCTGAGCCGGCGGGCAAGGTTCGGAAGGCCGCCAAAAGAGATAAGGAGGGCAACCGTTTCGTCGTTCAGAAGCATGACGCGACGCGGCTGCATTACGACTTCCGGCTCGAAGTCGATGGCGTTCTGAAAAGCTGGGCGGTGACCAGGGGCCCGAGCGCCGACCCCGCCGACAAGCGCCTCGCGGTGCGCACCGAGGATCACCCGATGAGCTACGCCGATTTCGAAGGCGTGATCCCCAAGGGCGAATATGGCGGCGGCAGCGTGATGCTGTGGGACACAGGCACCTGGGCGCCCGTCGAAGGCAAGAGCGCGAAGGATATCGAGAAAGGCCATCTCCACTTCATCCTCGACGGCGAGCGCATGAAGGGCGAATGGCTGCTCGTCCGCATGAAGCCGCGTCCCGGCGAGAAGCGCGAGAACTGGCTGCTCCGCAAGATCGACGACGCCTTTGCAGGCGGCACCGACGACCTCGTCGGACGCCAGCTCACGAGTGTCCTCACCGGCCGCACCATGGCCGAAATCGCCGGCGACGAAGGCGGCGAGCAATCGCTGAAGGGCGCGAAGGGCGAGGCCTTTGCAAAGAAGATGGCCGATGCGGCAGCGCACAACAAAAAGGTCGCCAAGGCGAAGCCCCAAGGCGTAAGGACGCGCAAACCGCCCAAATTCCGTCCGCTTCAGCTCGCGACGCTCGTCGATGCGGTGCCGTCGGGCAACGGCTGGTTCCACGAGATCAAATATGACGGCTATCGCGCCCAGATCGCCGCCGCCGGAGCAGAGGTGCGCGTCTTCACGCGCAATGGCCTCGACTGGACCGACAAATTCGCCCCGCTCGTGCGGCACATCGCCGCGCTCGACCTGCCGCCGTCGCTGATCGACGGCGAGATCGTCGCTTATGGCAAGGACGGCAACCCCGACTTTTCCTCGCTCCAGGCGGTGCTCAAACGCGGCCACGGCGCGCAGGACGACGCGACCGACCTTCACTTCTTCGCCTTCGACCTCCTCGAACTGGACGGCAAAAGCCTCGCCAAGCTCGGCAACCTCGAACGCAAGGAACGGCTCGAGGCCCTGCTTTGCGACGCGCAGCCCCCGGTCGCGGTCGCCGATCATGTCATCGGCGCGGGCGAAACGCTCTACGCCGCAATGTGCGATGCCGGGCAGGAGGGAATCATTTCGAAACGTGCCGACGCGGCCTATTCGGGCCGGCGCTCGAAGAATTGGGTGAAGGTCAAATGCACGCGGCGGCAGGAGTTCGTCATCGTCGGCTGGAACCCCTCGTCGGCCAGGGCGCGCCCCTTCGCCTCGCTCCTCCTCGCGCAGCATGAAAAGGGCGAGCTCGTCTACAAGGGCAATGTCGGCACCGGCTTCGACGCCGACACAATGGCCGCGCTCGCGAAGACATTCGCGCGCCTCGAACGCAAGACGCCGCCGGTCGACGTCGATGCGGCGGCCGCGCGCAAGGCGCATTGGCTCAGGCCCGATCTCGTCGCCGAAATCGCCTTCGCCGAATTTACCGCGAGCGGATCGGTGCGCCACGCCAGCTTTCTCGGCCTGCGCAGCGACAAGGAGGCGAAACAGGTGACCCCCGAAACCCAGCAGCCAGCACCCCAGGCGGCAAGCGACGTAAAGATCAGCAGCCGCGATCGCGTCATCTTCCCCGAAGCGAAGGCGACCAAGGGCGACCTCGCCGACTATTATGCCGCACTCGCCCCGCTGATGCTCCCGCACATGGCGCGCCGCCCGATCAGCCTCGTTCGCTGCCCGCAGGGGCGCGCGAAGAAATGCTTTTTCCAGAAGCACGACTCGGGCAGCTTCGGCGAGCATGTCCACCATGTCCCGATCCGCGAGAAGGACGGGGGGCATGAGGATTATCTCTATGTCGAAGATGCCGACGGCATCCTCGCGTGCGTCCAGATGGGCACGATCGAATTCCACGGCTGGGGCAGCCATGTCGGTGCGCTCGAAAAGCCCGACCGCATGGTGTTCGACCTCGACCCCGACGAAGGACTCGATTTTGCCGATGTGAAAAAGGCCGCAACCGACATCCGCCGCCAGCTCGCCGATATCGGCCTCGTCAGCTTCGCGATGCTCTCGGGCGGCAAGGGCGTGCATGTCGTCGTGCCGCTCGATCCAGGCCACGGCTGGGACGCGCACAAGGGTTTCGCGAAACGCTTCGCCGAGGCGCTGAGCCTCGCCGAACCCGACCGCTATGTCGCGACGATGAGCAAGGCGAAGCGCAAGGGCAAGATCTTCATCGACTGGCTCCGCAACCAGCGGGGCAGCACCGCGATCATGCCCTATGCGGCGCGCGCGCGCGAACACGCCCCGGTCGCGGTCCCGATCGGCTGGGACGCGCTGGCCGATGTCGAAAACGCGGGACAATGGACGATCGAAGACGCCGACGCGCTGCTCGAACGCGCCGCCGGCGCCGACCTCAAAGGTTGGGGCTTCGCCAGCCAGCGCCTTCCCGATCATTGAGTCGCGACCGCAAATTGGTTAGAAATCTAATAAGCATTCTAATGGAACCAATATATAACCAAAAATAGCTATTCAACCGCTTGAACGGGTCTAATTTCGCGACGAAACGAGATTGACCCGAGGATTGGTCCGTATAAATTCCGCGCTAAATCAGCAGGTATAGCTGATTGGCATCCACGAGGAGGGAATTTGACATGACCAATATCCGATATTGGCTGGCTTCGGCGAGCATTGGTACGATGCTTCTCGCCGCTTCGACCGCCCAGGCGCAGACCGCCGCGTCCGCCGCCGACGCCGCTACGGCCGAAAGCGAAATCATTGTCACCGGCATCCGCGGATCGCTGCGCGAAGCAATCGACGCCAAGCGGGACCTGTCCGTCATCGCCGATGTCGTCACCGCCGAGGATGTCGGCAAATTCCCCGACAAGAATGTCGCCGAGGCGCTTCAGCGCGTCCCCGGCATCGTCGTCAACCGCGAGTTCGGCGAAGGCGAGCGCGTGTCGCTCCGCGGCACCGCTCCGAACCTTAACAAGACCCTCCTCAACGGCCACAGCGTCGCGACCGCCGATTGGTTCATCCTCGATCAGGTCGCTTCGACGCGCAGTTTCAACTACCTCACCCTGCCCGCCGAAATCATCGGCCGCCTCGAAGTTTACAAGAGCCCGCAGGCCGACGTCGAGGAAGGCGGTGTCGGCGGCACGATCAACGTCATCACGCGGAGCCCGCTCGACCTCGACCCGCTCACCCTCTCCGCCTCGGTGCAGGGCGCCTATTCGGACCTGTCGGAAAAATTCGACCCGCAATTGTCGGGGCTCGTCAGCTGGAAAAACGCCGACGAGACGTTCGGCGTCCTCGTCGGCGCGATCTACCAGAAGCGCCGCACGCGCCGCGACGGGCTCGAAATCTTCGGCTACCGCTCCTTCCCCGTCGGCGGCGGCGACGCGCTCGTCCCGACGCTGATCGGCTCGACCTTGTTCGAACAGACGCGCGAACGCTATGGCGCCAATATCGGCATCCAGTTCCGCCCGTCGGATCAGCTCGAAGTCAACATCACGGGCCTCTATTCCCGCTTCAACGCCGACAACTTCAACCAGAATTATATCGCATGGGGCGAACAGGCGCTCGCCGGCGGCGGCACGATCAGCAATGCCGTGGTGCAGGGCGGCGTCGCCGTGTCGGGCGATATCGCCTCGGCCAATGGCGGCACCACCGGTTTCGGCGTCGTCTATGACGCGATCGACCGGCAAGCGGTCGCGAAGACCGTCTCCGCCGATTTCGACCTGACCTATCGCCCGACCGACAGCCTCTCGGTGCATTTCAAGGCCGGCTGGACCAAGGCGAACGGCGACACGAGCAATGAGAATTTCATCGAATTCGCCGGCCCCGGCGCCTTCGGCTACGACCTAACCAGCGGCCGCCCCGAAGTCAGCTTCGCGAACCCCGATCCGCTCGACCCCGCGGGCATCCACCCCGATTTCGGCCGCATCCAGTCGGTGACCAACGACGATGAAGAAAAATATGTCTATCTCGACGTCGAGAAAGAGGTCGAATGGGGGCCGCTCACCGCGCTCAAATTCGGGCTCAAATATACCGACCACGACCGCGCCGCCGAACGCTTCGCGACCAACGGCGGCGTCTTTACGCCGGGCCTCCGCTGCGACGGGGCGCCGTGCACCGCGGCCGATTTCGCGACCGGCGGCGGCATGCCCGGCGACTTTCTGGGCAATATCGCCGCGCCCGGCACGCTCCGCGATTATTGGCGCGTCGATCCCGCGAAGCTGCGCGCCATCTATGGCGCGTCGACGTCCCCCTCCAACGACCGCTTCCTCGTCCCCGGCAACACTTACTCGATCAACGAAAAGGCTTGGGGCGGGTACGGCCTTGCCAAATTCGGCGGCGACGGCTGGCGCGGCAATGTCGGCGTGCGGGTGATCGAAACGAAGCAGACGTCGGACGGCTTCACCATCGGCGGTGCGAACCCCGAATTCACCAACCCGTTCGGCGGCTTCACCCCCTCGCGCGCCAAGCGCTCCTACACCGACATCCTGCCGAGCGCGAACCTGTCCGTCGACCTGTCGGACCAGGTCGTGCTGCGCTTCGCCGCGGGCAAGACGGTGACGCGCCCCGACTTCGTCGACATCACCCCCGGCGTCGACCTCAACGGCACCCTGCTCACCGGGCGCGGCGGCGATCCGAACCTCGATCCGTACCGCGCCAACCAGTACGACCTGTCGATCGAATTCTATCCCGACCGCGAGACGATCGTCGCGCTCGCCGCCTTCTACAAGGATATCCAGTCCTACATCGTCAACACGACCTCGACCGAAATATTGCCGGGCGTCTTCGTGCCGGGGTCCGAGCCCGCAGGCTGCGTCGCGGCGGGTGGCGGCAACCCGAACCTGTTCGACTGCCCCTATCAGATCAACCGGCGCAGCAACGGCGACGGCGGGCGCAACCAGGGCTTCGAATTCCAGGTGTCGCGCCCGATCGGGGGCGGCTTCGGCGCGGTGGTCAATTACACTTACTCGGACGCCAAGGCGAACAATGGCGACCCGATTCCGGGCAATTCGAAACATTCGCTCAACCTGACGGGCTATTATGAGAACGACCTCGTCAGTGCCCGACTCTCGTATAATTACCGGTCGAAATTCTTCATCGACATCGACCGCGCGGCGCCGCTCAACCAGGCCGCATTGTCGTCGCTCGACGCCTCGGTCAGCGTCAACATCACCGACAATATCGCGCTCACCGCCGACGCGGTGAACCTGACCAACGAGAAGATCGAGCAATATTCGGGTACCCGCGACCGTCCGCGCGCGATCTATGACAATGGCCGCATATTCTATGTCGGCGCGCGGCTGAAGTTCTGATCCGGCGGGTCGCCGACCGCGCTATCGGGCCGCAGCCCGATAGCGCGACGGCGGCACCCCGAAGCGCCGGGCAAAGGCGGTCGCGAAATGGCTGGGCGAGGCAAAACCCGTCGCCAGCGCCACCTCGGTCACCGGCTCCGCGCCATGCCACAGCCGCCGCGCCGCCTCGTCGAGCCGCGCGCGCATCACATATTGCCAGGGCGACAGGCCGAAGGCGTCGTGAAACGCATCGGTAAAGCGCCGCACCTCCATGCCGACCAGCGCTGCGAGCGCGGCCAGACTATGCTCGGCATCGAGCTGCCCGCGCACCGCATCGGCCAGCCGGTTGCGCTCCGATGCCGACAGCGCCCGGTGGCGCGCGCCCCGCTCGCGGTACCCGTAATGGGTCCGCAGATGCCGCTCGATCGCGTCGCCGGCCTCGTGCGCCGCCATCCGCGCCAGATCGTCGTCCGGCCCGCGAACAAGCCCGGCAAGGCGCGCGCCCGCGCGAAAGAGAAACTCGTCGCGATGCTTCACGCGCGCCGCCAGCGGCGCATCGGCGAGCAGCGCCGTCGGCACGCTGAGTTCGACGAACTCCGCCCGTTCGCCTTGCGCCAGCGCGGCATAGCGGCACGCGGCGGGGATCATCCATATATCGCCGCGCGCCGGCATCGCCGGTCCCGACGGTCCGACCGAAAATTCGCAGTCCATCCGGTCGAGCCGCCCGCCGAGATGGAGGACAACGACATGATGCGCTTCCTCAAAGGCCCAGTCGGTCGGCGAAGCCAGATTTTCGGTGGCGGCCAGCACGCCCAGCCGGCCGATCTGCGCCTGATGCCGGGCGACGACGTCGCGCGGCGATCGCGGGCGGATGCCATCCCATATGGTTGCGGCTTCGTTCAATCACCCACCTTGCAAGCCCCCACGACTCGCCATGACGATTTTTCCGAATCTGTGCCGGAATTTGAAAGCGGGCAAGGCGAAAGGCGCTTAGCCTTGGAAAAACAACAGCCAAGGAGACCAGTATGGCCGATCACAGCATCAAGGGTAAGACCGTGCTCATCGCCGGCGGCGGCAAGAATCTGGGCGGGCTGATCGCGCGCGACCTCGCTGCGCACGGCGCAAAGGCGATCGCGATCCATTACAACAGCCCCGCTTCCGCCCCCGAAACCGAAGCCACGCTGGCCGCAGTCCGCGCGGCGGGCGCCGAAGCCGTGGCATTCCAGGCCGACCTCACCTCGGCGGGAGCGGTCGAAAAGCTGTTCGCCGACACGATTGCCGCCATCGGCCGCCCCGACATCGCGATCAACACCGTCGGCAAGGTTCTCAAAAAGCCCTTCACCGAGATCGGCGAGGACGAATATGACGAAATGACCGCGGTCAATTCGAAAACCGCCTTCTTCTTCCTGAAAGAGGCGGGCAAGCATGTGAACGACAATGGCAAGGTATGTACGCTCGTCACCTCGCTGCTCGGTGCCTATACGCCCTTCTACGCCGCTTATGCCGGGACCAAGGCGCCGGTCGAACATTTCACCCGCGCCGCGTCGAAGGAGTTCGGCGAGCGCGGCATTTCGGTCACCGCGATCGGACCGGGGCCGATGGACACCCCCTTCTTCTACCCCGCCGAAGGCGACGATGCGGTCGCCTATCACAAATCGGCGGCGGCGCTCTCGCCCTTTTCGAAAACTGGGCTCACCGACATCGAAGATATCGTGCCGTGGATCCGCATGCTCGTGTCGGACGGCTGGTGGATGACCGGCCAGACGATCCTCGTCAACGGCGGCTACACGACCAAGTGACCCCTCCCCCTGCGGCCCCCGGGCCGCAGGGCACCCCCCTCCCCATCGCAACCCGAAGGCGGCTGGCCCTGGACGGCCGGCCGGCCTGCCGGCCAAAGCGCGACGGGGGGATCATTCCGCCGCGCCATCCCCCTGCGCCGCCTTCGCCTTCCGCCGCTGCCGCCACGACGGCACCGTCTTCACCCCGGCCACCCCGTCGCCCAAGGCCGGGGTCAAGGGCACCGCCGGCACCGGCTCGCCGCGCGCCTCCGCCGCCTCGATCCACGCCAGATAGCCCTCGGGAATATCGCCCCCCGCGCTCACCCAATCGGCCTCGCCCGCAAAGCGCTGCACCGGTTCGGCATCCCCCGGCGCGCCCTCGTACATCTGCAGCGGCCCATGATAGGGCGCGTCATGCTCGCGCAGCTGCACCAGCGCGACCCCCGGATCGTCGAGCTGCGTGGCGATCGCCTCGGGCCCGCCCTCGTCCGCCGCAGCGATCAGCGCGCGTCGCCGTTCGGCGAGCGCGTGCAGCGCCGCGTCGATCTCGGCCTGCGCCTGTGCGTCGAGCGCCACCCCGTCGAACCCGCCCAGCAGCGCCGCCGCCGCGTCCTGCGCCCCCACCGGATCGCCCGCACCCGCCGCCGCGGCACCATGGATCACCGTCCGCACCGTCGTCGTCGAGGCTTCGGCCACCGCGCCCGCGGCCCCACCTTGATGTCCGTTCGTGTCGAGCAAAGCCTGTCCCGTGCCTGTCGAGGCGGTCGAGGCACCCGCGACCGCAGCGCCCGCCCCCGCGCTGGCCCGCGTCGAGAAATAGTTGATCGTCGTCCGCTTGCCCGCCGCGTCCTGCCCATAATGGCGCAGGCAGAACATCAGCAACGCATCATTGTGCCGCCGCCGGAACCCCATCAGCTTGCCGGCGACAAAGACGGGCACCAGATAGCCGTCGATCGCGCGTTCGAACGCAATGTCCTTCAGCCGCGCGACCCCGAAATCGAGCGCCGCCTCCCACGCCCGCCGAAAGCTCTCCGCCCCCGGCGCGCGGCGCAGCGTATAGCAATTCGTCTGCGCCATATTGACCATCGCCGCCGCGCGGCTGACCGACCCCGTATCGGCGAGCGCCGCGATAAAAGCCTTCTGCCGCTCGGGCGTCCACCCGTCGTGCCGGTATTTGCGCGGCACCGGCGTAAAGTCGGGCAGCGGCGGCCGCGCCTCCTTCGCAATGGGGGTGCGGTTCTGCATGATGCGTCCTCCTGTTAGCCAAACCGGACAGGGTATGACGTGGCGGAGGAATGTAGGAAAGGGGCTTGTTTATGGTTTGTTCCCATCACTACGGCACGGGTCGATAGATCACTCGGGATCGCGGCGAAGGAGAACGTTTAAGAAAACAGACGGAATTTTGGAGGATTAATTGCTCTACTGACTACGCAAGCTCCAACTCTAGCATCCGAAAAATCTCAGCTAATCCGTCAGGGCCAACATTTTTATCGCGCTCAAAGACGTCCCGCGAGTTGTCAGCTAACAGTTCTGCCCGACGAGAAGCTTCGCGCAACAATTTCGAAATCTGCTGGATATTTCGTTCGGAACCCGTTGCCGAAGCCCGACTTTCCCATGATTCAATGGCATCGCCCGTCATTCCAGCGAGTGGCGCCACCGTGCCAAAAACGCGGTTCACCGGAGAAAGAAACATCCTTTCTACTCGAACCCGCTCTTCAAAACGGGTGCGGCGGGAAGCTTGTTCATTCATTTTCTGTTCTCCAATTGCTCCTGAAGGTCGCTCAACCAAGGCTCGATGCGCGAGAATATCGAGTTAGCGGATGGCAGATCCATCACGGATGGCGGGGCCATACCACGCTGGCCAGCCATACGACATGCCATGGCTGCATCATACTCTCCTACACTCAGCGGCACGTGTTTGAACCCGCGCAAATTGAAAGGGGAGTATCGAGAAAAATCGGGCTTATCATTTAGAACAGCTGACGCTGACATACAGATATTGCGGAGGCAGACATAAACTAAGCCCAACTCGTATGAAGCATTATCGGGGGCCATTTGGATTTGCTCGGGGATACCAGAGAGCACCTTTCGGAATGAGGCAATATCCTCAACAGCATCGACATATCGCGAAGGCTGCCCAAAGGAGGCTAGGACAGGCTCAAATTCGAAGATTGGCTTCGCCTCGCCATGCAGATGCCATGCGAACAGTTCACCATTCGCGAACATCTGCCTCAGCCGTTTCCTGCCGTACCATGAAATCGAAGCCTCCAGTTCTCGACAATCCCTCGGAACAAAAGCTAGCACCTCTCTTTCATCGACCTTACCTTTTCCGTCCTCGACGACTGCCAAGAGGTCTAAGTCACTACGCTCGTCACGCTCACCTCTCGCAACCGAGCCAAACACATATACGCCTATCAGGTCTCCCATCAGCGGTGAGAGAGCCATTTAAGCAACACTGATATAAACAAGCCGATATAAAGATATCGCATAGCAATTAGACAGTAATCAACTATCAAAAAACCTCGAAAATTGGGATTTGGTTGAGCATCCAAAAATTGATCTATACTATAACGAAGAATTTGAAGGCCAGATCCGGTTTCTTCCCATCCGACGCGAGGGATAACGGACCAAAAATTAAACAGAGTCATGGCAAGAATAAGAACAGTAGCGCTTACAGCAATCAGCAGAGGCTTTTCACCGTGCCCCCAAATCGCCCCGCCTAGTCGCAATGTCCCAAGCTCCACTCCTGCCCGGAGCTTGTCGAGGACGGTGCCGTATTTTTCCCGATAGTACGATTCCGAACCGCTGAATGCACGAGTCAGGTGGTCGGCCCTCGCCTCAATCTCACTCAATACATAGAGGCGCTGAGATTTATAATCTCCTATCTCCACTGCATTCGACCTCAAATTTTGTAGAGAATCTCGACGCAAGTTTGGTTCGAGGGGGAGGTTTGCCAAAATCTCCTTCGGCTCCAAAAGTGTTCGATGAAACGTAGCGAAACGGAAATCGCAGCTATAGAATGATGCACCACGAAGATTTGAGTCGTAAAATTGACATCCAACAAAATTACAATTTCGAAATGTGCCAGATCGGAGATACGCGCGTTCAAATACACAATATGAAAAATCACAATCTACAAAGGTCGCCTTGTTGGCATTCAAATCGTCAAACCGCCTATTCTTCAAAACCATTTTTGTATGGGTCGTTCGAGCCATTTGGGGGCGCACAATTGGCGTTCCAGGCAAGTCGCTGCGTTCTGGTCCCATATCTGTGCTCTTAGGTGGGACAACCAACGCTCCTCTCTTTGGGGCATCTTTACTGTCCGGCACAATCGAGACTTGGTTCGGCATATCCACAGGACTGGCCTCGGCGGCCGCTCCGTCGCCAGTGCCATTTTCTTGCTTTGCTGACATCTTTTGAGCCTTCACAAATGCAGTCCACTATCTGATTGTGCACCGCACTTTTAAAACTGTCGATGATCTCTTTTTGATTGGCGCAGAGTTTCTGAACTGTGGAGCGCAACTCCTCACCCAACCTCCCGCCACACCCCCACCGCCAAATCCCCAATCTCCCACTCCCCGATCCGCCACCGCACCAGCCGCAGCGTCGGAAACCCCACCGCCGCCGTCATCCGCCGCACCTGGCGGTTGCGGCCTTCGGTGATGGTGAGTTCGATCCACGCGTCGGGCACGCTCTTGCGGTAGCGCACCGGCGGGTCGCGGTCCCAGAGCGGCGGCGGGTCGATGCGGCGGACGGTCGCGGGGCGCGTGGGGCCGTCGTTCAGCGTGACGCCGCGGGCGAGCGCCGCCAGCGCGGCGTCGCCCGGCTCGCCCTCGACCTGCGCAAGATAGGTTTTGGGCATCTTGTGCTTCGGCGACGAAATCCGCGCCTGCAGCGCGCCGTCGTCGGTCAGGATCAGCAAGCCCTCGCTGTCGCGGTCCAGCCGCCCGGCGGGATAGACGCCCGGCACGTCGATATAGTCGGACAAGGTCGCGCGCGCCGTTTCGCTGCCGCGGTCGGTGAATTGCGACAGGACGCCGTACGGCTTGTTGAACAGGATGAGGCGGGTCACAGCGTCGTTCCTCGCATGGCCTCTCGCCTCCCTCTTCCTTCGTCACCCCGGACTTGATCCGGGGTCCATGACTTCAGCGCTGCAATGGATCCCGGGTCAAGCCCGGGATGACGAAGGCGGGAAAACGACTGGGACAAGCTATCAAAAAGAAAGGGGCGACCATCGCTGGCCGCCCCATTGGTCTTACGCCGCTTCCTTCTTGCGGCTCGCCTTCTTCCGCTCATGCGGGTCGAGCAGCGCCTTGCGGATGCGGATGTTCTTCGGCGTCACCTCGACCATCTCGTCATCGTCGATATAGGCGATCGCCTGTTCGAGTGTCATGCGGCGCGGCGGGGTCAGGCGGATCGCATCGTCCTTGCCCGTCGAACGGAAGTTCGTGAGCTGCTTCGACTTCATCGGATTGACCTCGAGATCGTCGGGCTTGGCATTCTCGCCGATGATCATGCCCTCGTACAGCGCCTCGCCGGGCGAGACGAACAGGATGCCGCGCTCTTCGAGCGGGCCCAGGGCATAAGCAACCGCCTCGCCATTGCCGTTCGAGATGAGGACGCCGTTCTTGCGGCCCTCGATCACACCCTTGTACGGGCCATATTTCTCGAACAATCGGTTCATGATGCCGGTGCCGCGCGTGTCGGACAGGAATTCGCCGTGATAACCGATCAGGCCGCGCGACGGGCCGCTGAAGGTGATGCGCGTCTTGCCGCCGCCCGACGGGCGCATGTCGGTGAGGTCGGCTTTGCGGATCTGCATCTTCTCGACGACCGTGCCCGAATGTTCGTCGTCGACGTCGATGACGACGGTTTCATAGGGTTCGGTGCGCTGGCCGCTCTCGTCGGTCTGGTACAGCACCTTGGGGCGGCTGATCCCGAGTTCGAAGCCTTCGCGGCGCATCGTTTCGATGAGCACGCCGAGCTGAAGCTCGCCGCGGCCCGCGACTTCGAAGCTGTCCTTGTCGGCGCTTTCGGTAATGCGGATCGCGACATTGGTTTCGGCTTCGCGGAACAGGCGGTCGCGGATCATGCGGCTCGTGACCTTGCTGCCCTCGCGGCCGGCCATCGGGCTGTCGTTGACGGCAAAGCGCATCGACAGCGTCGGCGGGTCGATCGGCTGCGCGGCGATCGGCTCGCTGACGCTGGTGTCGGCGATGGTGTTCGCGACGGTCGCCTGCGCGAGGCCCGCGATCGCGACGATGTCGCCCGCGCGCGCTTCCTCGACCGGCACGCGGTCGAGCCCGCGGAACGCGAGCAGCTTCGACGCGCGACCGGTCTCGATGACCTTGCCGTCCATGTCGAGCGCGTGGATCGGCTGGTTGACCTTGACCGTGCCCGACTGGACGCGCCCGGTCAGGATGCGGCCGATGAAATTGTCGCGGTCGAGCAGGGTCGCGAGGAAGGTGAAGGGCGCGTCTTCGTCGAGCCCCGGCGAGGGCACGTGACGGACGATCGTCTCGAACAGCGGGGTCAAATCGCCCTCGCGCGCGTCGGGGCTTTCCGACGCATAGCCGCCGCGGCCCGAGGCATAGAGGATCGGGAAGTCGAGCTGTTCGTCATTGGCTTCCAAGGTCAGGAACAGCTCGAACACTTCGTCGAGCACTTCGGCCGCGCGCGCGTCGCTGCGGTCGATCTTGTTGACGACGACGATGGGCTTCAGGCCCAGTGCGAGCGCCTTGCCGGTGACGAACTTGGTCTGCGGCATCGGGCCCTCGGCCGCATCGACGAGCAGGATGACGCCGTCGACCATCGACAGGATGCGCTCGACCTCGCCGCCGAAGTCGGCGTGGCCCGGCGTGTCGACGATGTTGATGCGCGTCTGTCCGGCGCCTTCGCCCCATTCGACCGAGGTGCATTTCGCCAGAATCGTGATCCCGCGCTCCTTTTCCAAGTCATTGGAATCCATGGCTCTTTCTTCGACACGCTGGTTGTCGCGGAAGGTGCCCGACTGGCGGAACAGCTGGTCGACGAGGGTCGTCTTGCCATGGTCGACGTGTGCGATAATCGCAATATTGCGCAAAGACATGCGGAAATAAGCCTTTTGGAGAGGGCAGCGCCCGGAGCGCCGCGAAACGCCGCGCCCCTAACAGAAGTGGTGCTGCGGCGCAACATGATTGCCGAGATCAGGAAGCGTCAGGCCCAGGGCGAGGTCGCGCCGCGATAGTCGGCGCCCCAGCGGCGATAGCCCGCCGTATCGATGTGGAAGCGCGTGGCATTATAGATGCCGAGCCCGACCGCGAAGCGCACCGGGCCGACCGCGGGGACGACATGGTCGCGGACATAGCGCAGCGTCGGCACCATCGCGGGCCACAGGCGCCGCGGCGGCACGGCGAACGGTTCGGCGGCTTCGCAGCGGCGCCAGCGCGCATCGCTGCGCAGGATATCGGCGATTTGCAGCACGCCGCCGACGCCTTCGCCCTTCAAATAGGCCTCGATCGCCGCAACGTCGGCCCTGGCGGCACCTCCGCGCCATTCTGCGAACAGGTCGGCGTCGCGCGGCGCGAAGTGATGGCGGATCGGCGTCGCTACGAACAGCAGCAGCAGCAGCAAGGCCGCAATCAGGCCGACGATGAGCCGGCGCATCACAGCATCGCGACCAGCCGCTCGACCTCTTGCGCGGCGGCCCGCGCGGCGCGGCGCAGGTTCGCCTGGAAATCGCCGCCGCTCGCATCGTTCGCCTCGTCGGTTACCGCCTTGATCGCCGCCCACGGCTTGCCCATCCGCATCGCGGCCTGCGCCACAGCGCCGACCTCCATATCGACGAGGGTCGCGCCGAGCGCCTTCAGGTCCGCCGCCGCCGTAGGACAGGCGACGAAACTGTCGCCGCTCGCGATGCGCGCATGCGGCAGGCCGAGCCCCGGATCGGGCATCGCCGAAAAATGCGCCTCGCCGGGCTCGCCCATCGGCCAGTCGCCGGCGCGATAGCGACGGAAACGACCGGGTTCGTTCGCGCCATAATCATGCTGCAGCGCCTCGGTCAGCCAATAGGCGCCGGGCGCAGCGCCGAGCGATCCGCAGGTGCCGGTCATCAGCAGCAGGTCGGCATCGGCGCCGAGCAGGCCCGCCGCGAGCGCTGCGTTGACTTTGCCGAGCCCGCAGGTCGCGACGACCAGCGCGCGGCCGTGCGCGTCGATCCGGCGCACGCCAAGCGGCCCGTCGGTTCGCACCCCGGCGCCGGGGAACAACACTTCGGCCTCTTCGGGCAGCGCGGCGAGAATCAGCATATCGGCCATCGCGCCGGTCTATCGTTTCGTACGCTCTTGCCAAGCGTGTGCGGCACCGCCATCGCTCGCCCCATGCTTGGGCGCATCTTTCCCGACCGCTTCGTCCCCATCCTGCTCGCGACGATCCTGATCGCCAGCCTGCTGCCGGTGCGCGGCCCGGCGGTGCCGATCGCGCAGGCCGTATCCACGGCCGCGATCGTCCTGCTGTTTTTCCTGAACGGCGTCCGCCTGCCGCGCGACGAAGTGCTGCACGGCATCCGCAACTGGACATTGCAGGGCGGCGCCTTCCTGTTCTGCTTCGGCGCCATGGCGCTGCTCGGGCTCGGCGCGCAGCTTGCGGCCGCCCCCTTCCTTCCCGCTCCGCTTGCCCTCGGCTTCCTCTTCCTCGGCATCCTGCCCTCGACCGTCCAGTCGGCGACCGCGGCGTCGAGCCTCGCCGGCGGCAATGTCGCGGCCAGCGTCGTTGCCGCGGCACTGCTCAACCTGACCGGCGTGATCGCCTCGCCGCTGTTGTTCGCCGCGCTGGCCGGGAGCGCGGGGGCGATCCGTGGGGAGGGGGCGCTGCGCATCGTCGCCATAATGCTGCTGCCTTTCATCGCCGGGCAGATCGTCCAGCGCTGGCTCAGGCCGTGGGTACTCGCGCACCGCGGCCTTGCGACCCTGATGGACCGGACCGCGATCGCGGTCGCCGTCTATGTCGCCTTTTCGGCGGCCGTGGTCGCCGGGATCTGGCAATTGCTCGATGGGCGCGAGGTCGGCATCGTCCTCGCGCTGGTGGCCGCGCTACTCGCGCTGTCGTTCGGCGGTGCGTGGCTATTCGGCCGGCTGCTCGGCCTCGCACGGCCCGACCGCATCACATTGCTCTTTTCGGGCGCGCAGAAAAGCATTGCGGTGGGCGCGCCGCTGGCGGCAACGCTGTTCGCGCCCGCCATCGCCGGCATGGTGCTGGTCCCGATCCTCGTCTATCATATGGCACAGCTGATCCTGTCGGCGTGGATCGCACCCGTACTCAAGCGCGCCTAACGGGTGTAGTGCTTGAACAATACAGGCTCGCATGCCATATGGATATGCGGCATCGGGGTGGAAGGAAGACAAATGAGCGAAGTGACCGCAACGGCGACCGTAACCGACGATTTGAAACTGACGCCGCCCGAGCCTGTGCCGTCCGTCGCCCCCGAAAAGGCAGCGGGGCTTGTCCCGCTGTCGACCGAGCAGAAATCCAAACTCGAAGAGCGCGTCGACGGCTTCATCGACGACCTCGTCGCGCAGGACGTCAATTCGCCCGCCTTTGGGCAAAAGGTCGACCAGATTACCAACATGGGCCGCAAGGAAATGCTGGAGGCGGCGAGCCATTCGAACCGCTTCCTCGACCGGCCGATCAAGGCGATGGACCGCGACAGCGACATCGGGATGAACCTGATCGAGCTGCGTAACACCGTCGAGCGGCTCGATCCGTCGGCGAACGGCAAGCTGCTGTCGAAACGCGGCTTCCTCGACAAGATTTTCGGCAGCAGCGTCACCAATTATTTCGCGCAATACCGTAGCGCCCAGACGCATATCAGCGGCGTCCTCACCGCCCTGTCGAACGGCAAGGACGAACTGCTGATGGACAATGCCGCGATCGACGTCGAACGCCGCAAGCTGTGGGAAGCGATGGGCAAGCTCGAACAGATGATCCACATCGCGCAGACGCTCGACGACAAGCTTGAGATGAAGGCCGCCGAACTCGACGGCACCGATCCCGCCAAGGCGAAGGTCCTTCGCGAAAATGCCCTTTTCTACGCCCGCCAGCGCACGCAGGACCTGCTGACCCAAATGGCGGTGACGGTGCAGGGCTATCTCGCGCTCGACCTCGTCAAAAAGAATAATGTCGAGCTGGTGAAGGGCGTCGATCGTGCTTCGACCACCACCGTCGGCGCGCTCAAGACCGCGATCACCGTTGCGCAGGCGATGACGAACCAGAAGCTGGTACTCGAACAGATCACCGCGCTCAACACGACGACCGCGAACATCATCGACGGCACTTCGAAGATGCTGAAGGACAATACGGCGCGCATCCACGAACAGGCGGCATCGAGCACCATCCCGATGGAGACGCTGAGCCGTGCGTTCCAGAATATCTACGACACGATGGATGCGATCGACACCTTCAAGCTGAAGGCTCTCGACAGCATGAAGACCACGGTCAACGCGCTCGAAGGCGAGGTTGCGAAGTCGAAGGGCTATATCGCGCGCGCCGAAGGGGCGAGCCAGGCGCAGGCGAGCGTCGGCGGTGCCGACAGCCCGCTGGCGTCGATCGAAGGCTAAGGCGCGCGATGACGATGAGCGAAGTCGACAAGATCCGGCTGTCGGCCGAATCGGCGATCGAACGGTCGCGCGAGCGCCGCCGCCCGATCGGCACCAAGAGCGTCGCGCTGCGCCGCCAGCATCTGTTCAAGAAGCTTGGCCGGATGTTGATCGCCGGCGGCGTCGTTCTGCTTGGCGCCGCGCTGTTCGGGGCGCTGATCCAGCCGCTCGGCTTCACCGGGCTGCTCGCGCTGTTCGTCCTGCTGGTCGGCGTCGCGGTGCTGTTCGGCCGCCCCCCCTTCCCCGAACCGCGTCAGGCAGATCTGCCGAAAACCGACCTTAAGCAACTCGCCGGCCGCGCCGAAATCTGGCTCGAAGCGCAGCGCCCGGCGCTCCCCGCGCCGGCACGCCAGCTCGTCGACGGGATCGGCGTCCAGCTCGACCTGCTCGCGCCGCAACTCCAGACGCTCGACGCGTCGAGCCCCGCAGCCGCCAATATCCGAAAGCTCGTCGGCGAAGACCTCCCCGAACTCGTCGCGGGCTACCAGCGCATCCCCGCCGGGCTGCGCGGCGAAGCATATGCCGGGCGCACCCCCGACGAAACGCTCGTCGGCGGGCTCAAGATGCTCGAAAGCGAGATCGGCAGCGCCGCGCGCAGCCTAGCGGCGGGCGAACTCGACAAGCTCGCGACGCGCGAACGCTATCTTCAGCTCAAATATCAGGGCGTCGACGGCGAAGACCCGGCCTGACCCGGCAGGGTCAGGCCTGCCGCCAGCGCTGCGTCCCGAACCAGAGCAGCAGGATGAGCAGTAGCGGCGGCGCGAGGCGCCAATGCGACGCGCCGGCCAGCGGTGCCAGCAGCGGCGCCGAAGACAGAAACCAAATCGCCGCGAGCAGCGCGCCGATGGCCAGCACCTCGAACGCAAAACTGCGCCAGAAGCGTGGGCGCGCAAGATCAGCGATTTAAGCGTGCCAAGCGGCACCTATGATCCCGGCCGCCTCACCGTACGACAGCCATGGCCAAAACACAGGAAGAGCGCGGCGCGTTCCTGTACCGACAACCCCGCGAGCAAGCGGTCAGCATCGATCGCGGCGTCGCTGGCTGGCCGCGGGTCGGTAGCATCGACGGCGCCTCGCCCGTCGCGAGTCCCTCGCGCGGCTGGTCGAGGAACAGGCGCCAGCCGATCCCATGACCCACGCGGCATAGCTTCCCTGCCCCCGGAAATCCCCCGCCCGCTGCCAGGCGCCGACGAAGGCCTCCTGCGCCAGATCGTCGGCGTCGCTGCCTGAGGCACGCGCGAGAATGGGTGCTCACCGCGACCCGGTGGTTGGTGGCGGCGCGGGCAGGTTAGCGGCGATGTCGCGCGGAGCGATATAGGCGGCGACGTCCGCGGGATTGATCGTCTGCGGCGACAACGTGACCAGTGCGGCAGCGACGGTCTGCGGGGACGGCGCCGGGCGCCGGCGCGGCGACGGTGGCCGCCGTGGCTATCAGTTGGTCCAAAATCTCTCACTCCCTCACGCCGCGCAGGGCCGGTGAAACCGCAGGCGGCGACGCCGGGCAAGCGAGGATGATCCGCACCGGGGAGAGCCGATCAGCCGCCGGACGACGTCGCCGCCGGGACCGGCACAGCGACCGGTCAGTGACTGGACGGCATGAGGGGTGCCGGTGGATGCACGGGCGGACGAAATCTTTTTCAACGGCGGCTTCCGGCCCTTCAGGCCGGACCTATCGGGATGGCGAAGCGAAATTCGGCGCCGCCGTCGGGATGGTTGCATGCCGAGATGGACCCACCATGTTCGGCCACGATCGACTGACAGATCGCGAGGCCGATCCCCATTCCATTCTCCTTGGTCGTAAAAAAACCCTGGAATATCCGTTCGACATCGTCGGGGGGGATACCGCTGCCCGTGTCGCGGAGCGTCAGGATCAATTGCCCCGACTCGTCGCCGGTGCGCAGGAATAGCTGACGCTCGCCCTCGCCCCGCTCCTCGACAGCTTGGACCCCGTTGACGAGCAGATTCACGATCACCTGCTGAAGCTGGATGCGGTCGCCAACCGCACGCGGCAGGTCGCGCGCGAAGTCGGTCGTGATACGGATCGAGCGCGACTCGATCTCGTGACGAACGAACAACAGCGATTCCTGCGCGACATCGTTCAGGTCGATCGCCACGCGCTCGGGCTGGCGCTTCGCCGCCATCCCGCGGATTCGCTGCACGATATCGCTCGCGCGCCGTCCGCTTGCGGCGATGCGGGTCGTCAGTTCGCGGAGCTTTTGGATATTGAGGTCGGCGCGCGACAGCCATCGCAGGCTCGTTTCCGCATTGGTCACGATGGCGGCGAGCGGCTGGTTGACCTCGTGCGCGATCGAGGTCGTCAGTTCGCCGAGCGTCGATATCCGCGCGGCATGGGTGAAATCGGCCTGCAGCTGGCGCAATTCGGCCTCGATGCTCATGTGCTCGGTCACATCCTCGAAGCTGAAGATGGTGACATCGAGTTCAGCAACCTGCTTGGGATAGGTCACCGACATCCGCACGTCGCGCACGCGGCCGTCGAAGGTCTCGATCTTCGTCACCTCATGGTGGCTTTCCTGCCCCTTGAAGCGCCCGATCATCACATTGCGAAGCGAGTCGCGCGCGATGGTGAACAGATATCCGACCGGCCGCATCAGATCGAGCGGGCCGCTGCCACCGAGCATTTGCACCGCGGCACGGTTGACGTCGGTCACCTGCACCGTCGTCGCAGCGAGGTCGACAAGTTCGGGATGCTCGTCGAGATAGGCGTCGAAATCGGTCACGCCCGTTGCGCGGACATCATTATATATCCGTCCCATATGGCTGGCATCGACCTGCCACAAGGCGACGGGCATATGGTGGACGAGCTTGCGATATCGCGCTTCGCTCGCGCGCAGGTAAATATAGGACCGGTCGTCGTCGACGGTGCCGTTGACCGCGACATACAGCCGTCCCGGCTTCTCCGCCCGCCACACCGTCACCAGCGGATCGCGCAGGATGCCGTCGGACGGCATCTGGCGCCGATAGGCGGCGCCATCGACTTTACCCAGCATGGCGTCGGCGAACAACTGCCCGGCGACCATGCGGCTTTCGAGCGGCCAGAAGCCGGCGACGGGCTGGCCGATCATCAGGTCGCGCCCGCGGTTGCCCCCGACGAGACGCATCGTGCGTTCGTTGACATTGACGATGCGCGCCGCCTCGACCAGTTCGACGTGGCGCGCATGCAACAGCTTTTCGTCGGCATCGGCGTCCTGCCGAAGCTGGGCGATCTCGGCGATCAGCCCCTCCGCACCCGACACGTCGACTTCCCAGCCGGCCGCCATCAACCGGTCGGGGATATGCCACCCCGCGCTATCGATGCTATTGTCGCCCGGCGATTGCCGACCATATTCGATGACGTCGCGCGGTGTCCCGTCCTGCGCGAAGCGGACATATTGACGGATATCGACGACGACATGGATTCCCGACGGCATGCGGCGGCTGACCACGCCCTGCCAGGTCCCCTCCTGCAACAACAGCCGCCAATGTTCGCGCTCATTCTCGCTGCGCGTCGTCAGATGGGCGATGCCGCGGCCGATCATCGTGATCGCGGGCCAGCCATAAAGGGCCTCCGATGCGGGATTCCAATATTGGATCGCCCCTTCGACGTCGAAGATAATGACGCTTTCGGAAGCAAAATCGGCGATATCGGGCTCAGAGGCCCGCGACGCGACGTAGAGCGGCTCCGTTGGCGCCGACGGGGCCGGCTCGTCGGACGCGGCGGCGGTCACGGCCCGGGCTCAACCGGCCAATGTTCGGAGCCGATCGCCGCTTTCAGCTGATCGAGCAGTGCGTCATCGGCGACCGGCTTGGTCAGCCATGCCTGCGCGCCCAACTCGAGCGCCCGCGCCCGGGCACCCTGGTCGAGGACGGAGGTCAGCACGATGACGGGGAGGTTCGAGCCATCGGCCCGCACGCGTTCGAGCAGTTCGAGCCCCGACATCCCCGGCATGCGAACATCGGTAATAAGGCAATCGACCCCGCGGGCGGCCCGATCGGCGAGGAACGCGGGCGCGCCGTCGAAGGTGCGACAGGCGAGCCCCGCCACCATCAGCAAATCGCATAGCGCTTCGCGGATGGATTCATCGTCGTCCACGATTGCGACAAGAGGAATATGGGGCAAGCGGTTCGGCCCTTTTCATCACGACCGGATTGGTCAACGGGGCCATAGTTGCCGAGCTTGTAAGGCATTGGAACCATACCAAAGTCTAGGCCACGCCGTTTTCGCGCAGGGCGACCGGCAATTTCTCCCAGGCGCGGATCAGTTCGCCGACCGAGGCAGCCTGCATTTTCCTCATCACATTGCTGCGGTGCAGCTTCACCGTAATCTCGGTGATCCCGAGATCGTAGGCGATCTGCTTGTTCAGCCGCCCGCGCGCGACCTCGCGCATCACCTGGCCTTCGCGCGGGGTCAGCGTCGCGAAGCGTTCGACGTGCTGCTGGATGATCCGCGCGCTCGCGCGCTCGGCGACGTCGCGCTCGACCCCCGCAACGACAGCGTCGAGCAGCGTTTGGTCGCGCACCGGCTTCGTCAGGAAATCGACCGCGCCCGCCTTCATCGCCTGCACCGACATCGGGATGTCACCGTGGCCGGTCAGGAAGACGATCGGCTTCGAAATGCCCGCTGCGGCGAGATGCTGCTGGAGGTCGAGCCCGCTCGACCCTGGCATGCGAACGTCGAGGACAAGGCAGCCCGCGCGGTCCAGCAGCGGCGATTCGAGCAGTTCGCGCGTCGATCCGTAACAGGTCGAATCGATCCCGACCGACAGCATGAGTTCGCTGATCGCCGTCCGCACCTCGGCGTCGTCATCGACGATCAGGACAAGCGGCGCTTCTTCGCTGGCGGCGGTGCTGGTCATGGCCGGGCCTTCAGATCTGTGGGGTTCGGAACGCCGCGCGGGCGAGGCAGATATCATACAAATCGGCGGTTCGCGGAGCAAGAGCCTTTGCCCTTGCGAACCACTCTGCCCCGCCGCGCCGGTCCTTGTCGGGATGCGCCTGCGGCACGGTATAGGCCCCGGCGAGCAGGCGCAGCGCGAGCGCACAAATTGCCTTGGCAAGATCGACCGTTGCCACCGCATCGGGGTCGTCCAGCCAGACGCGACCTTCGGGCCGCGGCGGCTTGCGCAGCACCGGGTTGACCGCCGCCGGATGCGCTGGCGCAAAATCGGGATTGGCGTCCGCGGGCTGACGCATTTAGGACCGCACCGCGACGAACCGCTGGAAATGCGAACCCTCGCGATACGCTGGCGCCCCCTCCCCCTCCTCGAAGATTTCGGTCAGCGCGGCGAGCGCGCGCAGGTCGGCCTCGATCGTCCGGTAGAAGGCACCGATGGTGGCGTAGTCGTAGCCTGCGGGTGTCAGGCGGCGGGTTGGGGGTGCGGGCCGGCGCGGCGGTGGGAGCAAACCCCGCGCCGTCCGGCCCGTCCGATGTTTCAGGCCGTTCGAGAACGATAAAATCCTGGACGACCGCCGCATCGAACGGCGCGAGCTTCACAAAGATATTCGCGGCCAAATAACCGGGATCGAGCGGGAAGTTTGTCGGTCCGAACCGAGAGGCACCGCCCAGCGCGGGGGTGACGTTCCACACCGCGACGAGATGGCTCATCTCGTCGATCGCCACGTCGAGGATTACGCGCCGCCACCGCGCCACCGCCTCGAGCTTCTCCGCGCAGAACCCTTCGCCCCCGCCGTCCTTCAGGCTGAAAGCGGCATAGAGATAGGTGCACATCAGATCCTGCTCGAGTTCGGCCGCCTCGTATTGCGCGTGCAGGATCTTTTCGCGGCTGACGGCGGTTTCATTCTCCATTCTGACGCTCCTCGCACACCCGGCGCTGGCCGATGAAGGGGAGCCTAGGCCAAGCCGCGTCGGCCGTTGAGACGCGAGAGCTGAAAAGGCGATTGTACCAATACGCCGCGAGCCGGGCCGTCCACGCCATGCAGCCCTAGTCCGCAAGGCAGCCCACCCCCTACTTTCGCATAGGGTCTCCCCGTCTCGACAGCGGCGGCGGCAGGGGCATAGCCTGCGTCCCGCCAAACAGGTTTCGCCAGTACCAAGGGGTGATGAGATGAGTGCACCATGGGACGGAGGACCGGTCGCGATAACCATCGACCGGTCGCAACCGACACCGATTACCGTGCAGATCACGAACATGCTTCGCGCGGCGATCGTCGAAGGCCGCTTGCGGCCCGGCACGCGCCTCCCGTCATGGCTCGACATGGCCGCACAACTCGGCGTTTCGCGCGGGACGGTCAAGGCGGCCTATGAAACGCTCGCCGACGAATTGCTCGTCTATTCGGCAGGCGCCGCCGGCACCCGCGTCGCCGAACGCGCGCCGCCGCGCCCGACTGCGGTCAAACGGGTCGTCATCCGGCGCCCGCTCGAAAGCCTCGAACGCGGCTTCTCGGTCAAGCCGCTTCCCTTCCAAATGGGCGTCCCCGCGCAGGACGCCTTTCCACACAAGCTGTGGGCCCGGCTTCGCGCGCGGGCGGTGCGGGCCAACGCGATGGCGCCCGTCGGCCCGCCCGACCCGCGCGGCGAACCCGAACTGCGCGCGCAGGTCGCGGCGCAGCTTGCGATCACGCGCGGTATCTGCTGCCACCCCGACCAGATCATCCTCACCAGTGGCTACAGGAACGGCCTCAGCCTGACCTTGCTCGCACTGGGCGTCCAGGGGCGGACCGCTTGGGTCGAAGATCCCGGCTATCCCGTTACGCGCATGGCGCTGGACCTCGCGGGATTGAAAGCCGTGCCGATACCCGTCGATGCGAAGGGCATTCGCGTCGATCACGGGATCCGCGCCGCGCCCGACGCGGCGCTGGCGATCGTCACCCCGGGGCAGCAGGCGCCGACGGGCGTCACCCTGTCGCCCGAACGGCGTCGCGCGTTGCTTGCCTGGGCGGCGCGCGAAGATGCGTGGATCGTCGAGGACGATTATCTTAGCGAACTTCAACTCGGCGGGCGCGCCGCGCCGGCGATGGCCGCCGACGACCCCGCGGGGCGGGTCATTCATATCGGTACCTTCGGCAAGACGATCAGCCCGTCGCTCGGGCTGGGCTTCGTTGTCGCCCCCCTGGGTCTCGCCGAACGCTTTGGCGAGATTGCGGGATGCCTGAACCCCGCGCCGAATGTGACGACCCAGCTGGCGCTGGCCGATTTCCTCGCCGACGGACATTTCCTGCGTCACCTGCGCCACATGAAGGCGCTGTATCGCCAAAGGCGCGACGACCTGCACGCCCGGCTCGATCCGTCGATCGCGGTCGATGCCTTCGCGGGCCTTGCGATCGTCGCGCACCTGCCGCGCGGCTTCGACGACGTTGCGCTGGCACAGCGCGCGCCCAACCTCGGCATCGCGCCCTGTCCCTTGTCGGTCTGGCACGCCGATCCGGCCGTGGCGCGTCCCGGTCTGCTGTTGTGCGTCACCAATGTCCGGCCCCAGCTGCTCGACAAGGCGTGCAACGCGCTCGCCACCTTGATCGACGATCCGGCCGCTGCGCACACGCCCGCGCGCGCCGCCTGAGGAGAGGGAAGATGAAATTGCTGCATGTCGATGCAAGCCCCAAGGGTGCGACGTCGAAGTCGCGTGCGCTGTCGCGCTATTTCACCGACCAATTGCGCCTTCGCCTTCCCGCGCTGTCGGTGGACTATCTCGACCTTGCGGTCGAAACGATACCGCCGATGACCGAAGTCTTTACGGCGGCGACCTACACGCCGGACGAAGAACGGACCGCCGAAATGCGCGCCGCGCTCGCGCCGTCCGACGCGCTGTGCCGGCGCCTTCTCGCAGCTGATGCGTTGCTGTTCGCGATGCCGATGCACAATTGGACGATGCCCGCCGCGTTCAAGGCCTTTGTCGATGTTATCGTGCGGAGCGGGCTGACCTATTTCGCGACCGACGACGGGCGTTATATCGGCACGCTCGGCGACAAGAAGATACTGTTCGTGACGACGCGCGGCGTCGACCTTCGTTCGGGCACGCCTTTTGCCGCAATGGATGCGCTGACCCCCGCGCTGCGCGCCGCTTTCGGCTTCATCGGCGTCGCCGCGCCGCAGTTCGTCAACGCACAGCCGCTGCAATTCATCCGCGAAATCGAACGCGAAAGGGCGTTGGACCGCGCCCGGCGCGAATTGAGGATCGTCGCCGAACACTGGGCGGGCGGCCGGCGGGACGCCCCCGTCCGCGCCAACGGTACCGGAATATCGACAGTGCTTGGCCCTGTTGCCGAAGGATCCGCGGCCTAAATTGTCTGCGTCTCATTCGTGCAAGGTGAACGACCATGGACGCCGAAGTCATCAACAATGTCGAAAAGCGCTGTTTCAAGCTCGACCTGCCCGAAGGCTCGACGGCGGACACCTTCTATCGCGTGGACGAGGAAGGGCGGCTGGTGCTCATCCACACCGTGAGTTTCGTCCGGATATCGACATCTCGGTCTCGAACGGAACGCCGGCCTCGTGCAGCGCGAATATGGGCGACAAGGCTACACGCCCAGGGGCAGTAATAGATTTCATCGAATGTCGTCCCAAACAGGGGCTGGCGGACGGCGCGCGTCGGCGATGGCCCAGACCGACAGCAGCGCGGTCAGGATCGCGGGCAGGGTGACCGCAGGAAAGTCGCGGGCCAGCGCGTCGGCCCCGCAGATGCCGACCGCCACTTCCCAGAAATGGAACAGCGCATGGCCCCACAGCCAAAGCGTGGCCGTCGTCCACAGCAGCACACGATACTCCGCGCGATAGGCCCCGACGAGCAGCGCGGTACCCACAAAGAGGAAGATCAGCCCGATGTCGCGGATGAAATGCTGGTTGAAGGGGCCGGTGGTCGTGACGCCCGGAACCGCCAGATACCAGTCGCCTGGCGACCAGAGCATGAAAAGTCCGTTCGCCTCGGCACCGATGCCGAGGATGACAGCCGTCCAAAGGCAAATGGTCTTGAGCATGATGTTCTCCCCAAAGGTTGCGGACGCTTTTTATTTCTTCGGCGGGGGCGGGACGTTTTCAAGCCACCAGTCGAAACGGGTCGAACCGAGCTTGGCGTCGGGGCCAGGGATCAGCGAATCATCCTCGAGCCGCAGGCCGAAATAGCGCGCCTCGGGGTCGGCCACGATCGCGCGCGTGTCGCCGTCGAACGCCATCACCTTGCCGACAATCTCGTCGAGGTGGAATTTCTCAGGCCCGCCGATCTCGACGATGCGGTTGGCCGGCTCGGCCAGCGCGACCGCCGTCACCGCGTCGGCGACATCCTCGGCCGCGATCGGCTGGATATAGGCGTGCGACAGATGAACCTCGTCGCCGACGACCGCCGACTGGCCGATACCGCGAAGAAATTCCATGAACTGCGTCGCGTGGACGATCGTATAGGGAATGCCGCTTTCGCGGATCAGCTTTTCCTGCGCCTGCTTAGCAAGGAAATAGGGGCTTACGCCCATTTTTTCGGTGCCGACAACCGACAGCGCGATATGATGGCGGATGCGTGCGGCCTTTTCGGCCGCCGCGATATTGCGCCCGGCAGTCTCGAAAAAGCCGATTGCGGCTTCGTCGAAGGTCGGCGAATTGGCGAGATCGACGACAACATCGGCGCCGGCCAACGCGTCGGCCAGGCCTTCGCCGGTCAGCGTGTTGACGCCGGTGTTCGGCGCTGCCGCGACCGCCTCGTGTTCGCGCTCGCCCAGTTTGCTCACGACCTTGGAGCCGATGAGCCCCGTTCCACCGATCACGACGATCTTCATGGCCTTGCCTTTCCCTATCTGCGGGCGCGGATCGCGTCCGGTCGTGGGAAAGCTAGGCGCCGTCCGCACCGCGGTGCAGGCCCGAGAGATGCGAATGCCAATGTACCATTGGCGCGCAAGCGCCGGCTTGGTACAACGCCCTGGTCAGCTCTCGCATCTTACGGGCGGTGCGCCCTTCACCCAAAGGACGGCGAAGACGGATTGCGCCCCCTTCCCCGCGCAGGCCATCTCCCGACCGCGCCGCGACCCGCGGCGGAATTGCGAAGCCGTCAATCGGACGCGACAGGGATGATGAACATAAGGGTTTTTCCGGTTTGTCCCTATGGCCGACGAATTAGCAGGCGAGCATCCTACCTGTCCGGCTTCCTTCCTTCCGCAGCGGAGGCAGGAGCGATGAATTTCGAGCGCAGCGCCGCGCTCATCGTTGCGAATCGAAAAGGAGGAAATGGATGCCCCGTGAGGATTCGAACCTCAATAGACGGAATCAGAATCCGTAGTCTTACCATTAGACGACGGGGCAATGAGGCGGGCGCAATATGATTGCGAGCGGCTGCTGTCAAGGCCGCTGGGACGGCCCGAACAAGTCCGCTTGCCCTGACGCAATTCGCCGCTAGCATCGCGCCAACAACAGAGGGGGCTGCGCCCCGGCGCAGGACACCCGCAAGGAGTGGGCTGATGCGTCATGTCGCAATCGTCGGGTCGGGTCCCGCGGGCTATTATACCGCCGAAACATTGCAGAAAGCCGACGATATCGCGGTCGACGTCATCGATCGCCTGCCCGTCCCCTATGGCCTGATCCGCACCGGCGTCGCCCCCGACCACCAGTCGATCAAGGCGGTGTCGCGCCGCTACGAGGGTACCGCGCTCACCGACAATGTCCGCTTCGTCGGCCATGTCTCGGTCGGCAGCGACGTGATGATCGACGAACTGATATATCTCTACGATGCGGTTGTGCTCGCGACGGGCGCGCCGAACGACCGGCCGCTCGACATCCCCGGTGCCGACCTTCCCGGCGTGATCGGCAGCGCCGCCTTTGTCGGCTGGTATAACGGCCATCCCGATTTCGCCGATCTCTATCCGCCGCTGGAAGCCCCGGGCGTCGCGGTGATCGGCAACGGCAATGTTGCATTGGACGTTGCGCGTATCCTCGCCAAGACTCCGCAGGAATTCGCCGGCAGCGACATCGTCGCGCATGCCCGCGAAGCGCTGTCGCACAGCGCGGTGCGCCATATCCATATCCTCGGTCGCCGCGGCCCGCACCAGATCGCGATGACGCCGAAGGAACTCGGCGAACTCGGCCATCTCGACCGCGCGAGCCCGCGTGTTGACCCCGCCGACCTGCCCAGCGAAGGCGACGATGCGCTGCTCGAGCCGGGTATGCGCAAGTCGGTCACCCACCTCCGCCAGTTTGCCGCCAATCCGGTCGCCAAGCCCGTGACGATCGACTTCGATTTCTTCGCGATGCCCGTGGCGATCGAGGGGGACGGCAAGGTTCAGCGCGTCATCGTCGAGCGCACGACGCTCGACGCCGACCTCCGCAGCCATGGCACGGGCGAAACCTATGCGGTCGACGCGGGCCTCGTGATCAGTTGCATCGGATACCAGACCCCACCGATCCCTGGGGTGCCCTACGAACATGGCCGCGGCCGCTTCGCGAGCGACGAGGGGCGCATCCTGCCCGGCCTCTACGCGGTCGGCTGGGCGCGGCGCGGGCCGTCGGGGACGATCGGCACCAACAAGCCCGACGGCGCGCGCATCGGCGAAATGGTGCTCGAGGATATCGGGCGCGGCGCGGGCAAGGCGGGCCGCGCCGGTCTCGACGCGCTGCTCGCCAGCCGCGACATCGCGCCCGTCACCTTCCGCGACTGGCGCCGGATCGAGGAGGCCGAGGTTGCTGCCGCGCTCGACGGCCATCCGCGCGAGAAATTCACCAGCGTGGAGGCGATGCTCGCCGCGATCGGACGGTGAGCGAACGATTTCGCCCTGCGCTGCGCTGGCTACTCGCGCTCGCCTATGGCTATGCGGGCTATAGCCATCTCGTGCGGCCTGCACCCTTTCTCGCGATCACCCCGCCATGGGTGCCCGCGCCCGGGCTGATCGTTGCCGCAACCGGCGTCGCCGAAATTGCCGGCGCGATCGGGCTGATGATCCCATGGGCGCGGAAGGCCGCCGGCTGGGGCCTCGCGCTCTATGCCCTGTGCGTCTGGCCGGCCAATTTCCATCACGCGTTCGCCAATATCGCGATCGGCGGCGAGAGGCTCAACTGGTGGTATCACGGCCCGCGCCTCGCCGCGCAGCCGCTGATCATCTGGTGGGCGCTGTGGGCAAGCGGCGCGACCGATTGGCCGTTCCGCCGCAGCGCCTGATCCCCTATTTCGCGACCGGCGTTTCGATCGGCGGCTGCCCCTTCTGGCTCGCGGCATAAGCCTCGACCGCCTTCAGCACGCGTAACATATTGCCGCTGGCAATCTTCTCGAGCTCGGCCTGGGTGTAGCCGCGATTCGCCAGTTCGACGAACAGCGCGGGATAACCCGACACATCCTCCATGCCGACGGGCGCCGAATCCATCCCGTCATAATCGCCGCCGAGCCCGATATGATCGACCCCGATCGTCTTCTTGAGATGGTCGATATGGTCCGCCACCTTGGCGACATCGGTCGTGGGCGCCGGGTTCGCCGCGTCCCATGCCTTGAGCGCCGCATCGGCGGCCGTGGGGTCGCCCGGATACATCGCCTTCAATCGCGCCTGTTCGGCGGTCCGCGCGAGCCCCTGCGCGCGCACGTCGGCGTCGAGGAAGCCCGGCAATAGCACAATCATCACGATCCCGCCGTTCGCCTTGACTGCGGGCAGAACGCTGTCGGGGACGTTGCGCGGGTGCGGATTGATCGCGCGCACCCCCGAATGACTGAACATCACCGGCGCGTGCGAGGTTTCGAGCGCGTCCTTCATCGTCGCTTCGCTGACGTGGCTCAGATCGACGATCATCCCGACGCGGTTCATCTCGCGAACGACCTGACGCCCGAAATCGGTGAGCCCGTCGTGCGCGGGCGCGTCGGTCGCGGCGTCGGCCCAGCTCAGATTCTTCGAATGGGTCAGCGTCATGTAGCGTGCGCCAAGATCGTACATCTGGCGCAGCACGGCGAGCGACGAGCCGATCGAATGGCCGCCCTCCATCCCGAGCATCCCGGCGATCTTGCCCGCCTTCATCGCCTTTTCGAATTCGGCCGCGGTCGAGGCGAGCGTAAGGTCGTCCGGATAGCGCGCCACCAGCCGCTTCATCACGTCGATCTGTTCGATCGTCTGCTGCACCGCCTCTGCCTCATCGGGGTTGCTCGGCACATAGACCGACCAGAATTGCGCGCCGACATGGCCCTTGCGCAGCCGCATCAGGTCGGTGTGCATCGCAATTTCGGGCGGGGTCGCATCGGGCTTTGCGGTGTCGCTGGTGTCGCGGAAATCGAAATCGTTGATCATATTGCCTTCGCGCCCGCGCAGCGCCCACGGCACGTCATTATGTCCATCGAACACCGGCGCTTTTCTAAGCGCGGCTTCGGCAACGGCTTCGGGCGCTTTCTGCGCCAGGACCGGGGTGGAGACAAGGGCGAGCGCGGCGAGGCCGGCGAGCAGGACGGGCTTGTTCATGGCACGCGACCTTAAGTGCTTGGCGCCGCGGCGCAAGTCTCCGCCACATGCGCACGACTTGACGTGCGCGTTAACCCCGCGCAGCATCGCGCCATGACAGCTTTCGACGACTGGCGCGCGCGTTCGCCCTATTATGACGAGACTCACGAGGCGCTGGCGCAGAGCGTCCGCCGCTTCGTCGCGCGTGAGATCGCGCCCAACATCGACCGCTGGGAGACCGAAGGCGAACTGCCGCGCGAACTTCACAGGAAGGCGGCGGAAGCGGGAATCCTCGGGCTGCGCTATCCCGAACGCTATGGCGGCCATGCGGAAGGCTTCGATAATTTCCACGGTCTCGTCCTGACCGAGGAACTCGCCGCGGTCGGTGCTGGCGGGCTCGGCGCGTCGCTGATGACGCACGGCATCGGCCTGCCGCCGGTCCTCGCGCTCGGCTCGGACGAGCTCAAACAGCGCATCGCGCCGCCGGTGCTCGCGGGCGAGAAGATCATCGCGCTCGGCATCACCGAGGCGAGCGGCGGCAGCGACGTCGCAAACCTCAAGACGACGGCCGCGAAGGACGGCGACAGCTACATCGTCAACGGGGGCAAGATGTTCATCACCAGCGGCATGCGCGCCGACTGGCTGACCTGCGCGGTGCGCACCGGCGGGCCAGGCGCGGGCGGCATTTCGCTCCTCCTCATCGACATGAATGCGCCGGGGGTCGAGCGCACACGACTCGACAAGATGGGCTGGCGGTGCAGCGACACCGCGGCGATCCATTTCGAGGGTGTGCGCGTTCCTACCGAAAATCTGATCGGCCCCGAAAACGGCGGCTTCATCGGCATCATGCGCAATTTCAACAGCGAGCGGCTCGGCATGGCGATGGGCTGCTGCGCCTACGCCCGCGTTGCGCTCGCGGAGGCCGCCGAATGGGCGCAGCAACGCGAGACCTTCGGCAAGCCGCTCGTCGGCCACCAGTCGATCCGCATCAAGCTCGCCGACATGGAGCGCCAGATCGAGGCGACGCAGGCGTGGGTCGACCTCGCCGCTTGGCAGGTGAAGGAGGGCAAGGACCGCCCCGCCGACTTCGCGATGCTCAAGGTGCAGGCAACGCGCATGCTGGAGAGCGTCGCACGCGAGGCGGCGCAGGTGCTCGGCGGCGCATCCTATATCACCGGCAGCAAGGTCGAGCGCATCTACCGCGAGGTCCGCGTGAACGCGATCGGCGGCGGCAGCGAAGAAATCATGCTCGATCTGGCGGGGCGGCAGTTGTTCGGCGGGAAACGCTAACCCTCTTCGCGCTGCTTGTCGGCCAGCGCGCGCGATTCGGCCTTGAGCGGGCGCGACACCGGACAGACTTCCTGCACATAACCATTGAGCACGTTGGTCAGCGCGTCGGGCAAAAGGCGATAGAAGACGAACTGGCCGCGCTTTTCGCTGGTGATCAGTCCGGCATTTTCGAGCACCGACAGATGTTGTGACACCGCCGGTTTGCTTATCTCGAACCGCGCGGCGATGTCGCCCGCGCTCAACTCGGCGTGCGCCAGATAGGCGAGAATCTTGCGCCGCGGCGTCGACGCCAATGCCTGAAAAACCCGTTCCATGAGTCCCGAAATGGGGATCGATGGCGGCCTTGACAAGCAATTATTTATTTAAGTAATTACTTATGTTCTTTCCAAAGGAGCCGGGCGATGCGCAGCGAACAAGACCCCCATGCGGTCAATTTCCTGATCGACGAAGAAGGCCCCGATCCGCGGACCGGGCGTGTGCGCGCCGATGCGCCGAGTATCATCTGGAACGGGGGCATGGCAGCCATTTCGCTGGGCGCGGGCCCTTTCGTCTTCACCCCCTCGGCGGTCCTGCTCTTTTTCGTGACGACCGGCGCGGCGCTGCTCCTCGGCCACAGCGTCGGCTACCACCGCATGATGATCCACGGCAGCTTTGCCGCGCCGCGCTGGCTCACGCGCACGCTGGTTTGGTTCGGCGCCTTTGTCGGTATGGCCGGTCCCTATGGCATCATCCGCGCGCACGACACGCGCGACTGGGCACAGCGGCAGGCCGACTGCCATCCCTTTCTCGCCCACAAGACGCACATACTGCGCGACGCCTGGTGGCAGATCTATTGCCGCCTCGACCTCGACCGGCCGCCACGCTTCGACTTCGCCGAACTCGACCGCGACCCCTTCTATCGATGGCTGGAGTCAACATGGCGCTGGCAGCAGTTGCCGGTCGCCCTGCTCTTCTTCGCGATCGGCGGCTGGAGCTGGGTCGTGTGGGGCGTCGCGGCGCGCGTCGCAGTGGCGAACCACGGGCACTGGCTCGTCGGCCATCTCGCGCACAATCGCGGCCCGCAGCACTGGACCGTCGACGCACATGGCGTGCAGGCCTTCGATGTCCCTTGGGCCGCAATTCCGACGATGGGTGAGGCATGGCACAATAATCATCACGCCTATCCGGGATCGGCGCGCATCGGTCTCCATCGGAGACAGAGCGACTGGGGCTACACCTTCATACGCCTCTGCGGACGACTCGGGCTGGTGTGGAACGTTCGCACACCCGATACGATGGGCACGCGTCCGGGACTCTCCGAGGTCCCTCGACACGGTGCAGGCTTCGCGGCACAGTCGCCGGATGGACACACCATCATATAGCTGGCCCGCCGAGGCCGAAATCCTCCTCGGCGACCTCGTCGATCTCCGCCGCGCGATCCACCGCGAGCCCGAGCTCGGGCTGCAGAACCCCAGGACGCTCGCGAAGATCAAGGACGCGCTCGCCGGCCTGCCGCTCGAGTTTCGCGAGGGACCCTCAACCACTGGCCTCGTCGCGATCCTGCGCGGCCCCGCCAACGGGCGTACCGTACTGCTGCGCGGCGACATGGACGCGCTGCCTTTGCTCGAAGAAACCGGGCTCGACTTTTCCTCCGAGATCAGCGGCGCGATGCACGCGTGCGGGCACGACACGCATGTCGCGATGCTCGTCGGCGCGGCGAGGCTGCTCTGCGCTGCGCGCGATCGGCTGCCCGGAACGGTGATGTTCATGTTCCAGCCGGGCGAGGAAGGCCATCATGGCGCGCGCTTCATGCTGAATGACGGGATCATCGACCCGCTGCCCGACGCCGCCTTCGCGCTCCACATCATGCCCAACGCGCCGCACGGGATCTTCGCGGGGCGCGCGGGACCGCTGCTAGCCTCATCGGATGTCCTCTCGATCACCATCAAGGGCGCCGGCGGGCACGCATCCATGCCACAGGACGCAATCGATCCGATCCCCGTCGCCTGCGCGATCGTCACCGCGATCCAGACGATGGTCACGCGCCGCATCTCGGTCTTCGACCCCGCTGTCGTCACCATCGCTAGGATCGCCGCAGGCACGACCAACAATATTATTCCCGAAACCGCCGAGATGCAGGGCACGATCCGCACGCTGTCGCCCGAACGCCGCGCGATGGTCGCGCGCGAGTTGAAGCGCCTTACCCCCGCGATTGCCGAAGCGCATGGCTGCACGGCCGAAGTGCATATCGAGGAAGGCTTCCCCGTCACCGTCTGCGACGCGCGCGCCGTGACCTTCGGCCAGTCGGTAGTCGAGCAGACCTTCGGCGAGGAAGCCTGGCTGACGATGGAGAATCCGGTGATGGGCGCCGAGGATTTTTCCTATGTCCTCGAAAAGGTCCCCGGCGCGATGTTCTGGCTCGGCGCGAGCGAGGCGGGGAGCGACTGGCGCCAGTGCTGCGGATTGCACAGCAACCACATGGTGCTCGACGAAAAGGTGATGGCGCGCGGCGCCGCGATGCATGCGGCGCTCGCCGAACGCTTCCTCAACGAAGGATTCAACGCATGATCAACATCATCGGCGCCATATTCTCGGGCCTCATCATCGGTGCGCTTGCGCGCTTCTTCTATCCCGGCGCGGTCGCGATGGGCTGGATCGCGACGATCCTGCTCGGCATCGGCGGCTCGCTGCTCGCGGGGCTCGTGACGTCGCGCGGGCAGCGCGATTTCAGCCGCGCCGGCTGCCTTGCCTCGGTGATCGGCGCGATCGCGCTGATCTTCGTCGGGCGATTGCTCGGCGTGGGCGGTTAGGGCACGAGCACCGTATCAACCGCTTGCCCCGACATGTCGGGATAATCGAGCGTATAGTGCAGCCCGCGGCTCTCCTTGCGGTGCAGCGCGCTCTTCACGATCAGTTCGGCGCACTGGAGCAGGTTGCGCAGCTCGATCAGGTCGGTCGTCACGCGGAAATGGCCGTAATAGTCGCCGACCTCGTCGGTCAGCATCTTGATCCGGTGCTGTGCGCGTTCGAGACGCTTCGTGGTACGCACGATGCCGACATAATTCCACATGAAGCGGCGGATCTCGGTCCAGTTCTGCTTGATCACGACCTCTTCGTCCGAATCGGTGACGCGGCTTTCATCCCACGGGCGGATCGGCGGCGGCGCGTCGAGTTCGTTCCAGCGCGCGATGATATGCTTCGCCGCCGCCTCGCCGAACACGAAACATTCGAGCAGCGAATTGGACGCGAGGCGATTCGCGCCGTGCAGCCCGCTCTCGGTACATTCGCCCGCCGCGTAAAGCCCGGGCAGATCGGTGCGCCCGTCGAGGTCGATCAAAATCCCGCCACACGTATAATGCTGCGCGGGCACCACCGGGATTGGCCGCTTGGTCATGTCGATGCCGAGCGTCAGCAGCTTCTCGTATATGTTCGGGAAATGCCCGGCGACGAAATCGGGGTCCTGATGGCTGATGTCGAGGTGGACATAGTCGAGGCCGTAGCGCTTGATCTGGTCGTCGTTCGCGCGCGCGACGACGTCGCGCGGAGCGAGTTCGGCGCGCGCGTCATAGTCGGGCATATAGCGATGCCCGGTGACGGGATGCTTCAATATGCCGCCCTCGCCGCGCACCGCCTCGGTGATCAGGAAATTCTTGACGTCGAGATTGTAGAGACAGGTCGGATGGAACTGCATCATCTCCATATTCGAGACCCGGCAACCAGCGCGCCACGCCATCGCGATCCCATCGCCCGTCGCACCCCTTGGCGCCGTGGAAAACTGGTACACGCGCCCCGCCCCGCCGCTCGCGAGGATCGTCGCGCGGCCAACATGCGCGCGGACCTTGCCGCTCTTCTCGTCAAGCGCATAGACGCCCCAGACCCGGCCCGAGCCCGAATAGCGCTCTTCGTGGCGGCCGGTGATCAAGTCGATGCACGCCTGTCCGGGCAGCAAGGTGATGCTCGGATGCGCTTCGGCAGTCTTGAGCAAGGCCGCCTGCACCGCCCAGCCGGTCGCGTCGTCGACATGGACGATGCGGCGGTGCGAATGCCCGCCTTCGCGCGTCAGGTGCAGCGCCTCGGCTTCCTTGTTGAACGGCACGCCCATCTCGATCAACCGCTCGATTGACGCCGGGGCGTTTTCGACGACGAACTCGACAGTCTCGCGCCGGTTCAAACCGCCGCCAGCGATCATCGTGTCCTCGATATGGTTTTCGAAGGTGTCGCCCGCGTCGAGCACTGCCGCGATCCCGCCCTGCGCCCAAGCGGTCGATCCGCCGGTTAGGTCGCCTTTTGCCAGCACGAGCACTTTGCAATGATCGGCGAGCGCGATCGCAGCGGTGAGCCCTGCGGCGCCCGAGCCGACGATGATGACATCGTGGGCGACAGACTCAGCCATTCGCCGCCCGCGTCAAGTTCAGGAACACATCCTCCAGATCGGCCTCGCGCGTCGAGACATCGACGATGCCGTGTCCCATGGCATTGACCGCGGCAAGCACCTCGCCCGCGTTCGCGCGATCCTTGTTGTAGCTGATCGCCAATCCGCGCTCGCCCTCGCGCTCGACCTTGTCAAAGGCGGGATGCGTCGGCAGCACCGTGACATCGGCGTCGAGCGTCACCACAACGACCTTCTCGCGTGCCATATCGACCAACTCGCGCGTCGGCTTGTTCGCGATCAGCTTGCCATGATTGATGATTGCAATCCGGTCGCAGAGCTCCTCTGCCTCCTCCAGATAATGCGTCGTCAGCACCACCGTGACGCCGCGGTCGTTCAAGGACTGCACATATTCCCATAGCTGCTGGCGCAGTTCGATATCGACACCTGCCGTCGGCTCGTCGAGCACGATGATCGGCGGCGAATGGACCATCGCCTTGGCGACGAGCAACCGCCGCTTCATGCCCCCGGACAGGGTACGCGCATAGGCATCGCGCTTGTCGGTGAGGTGGACCGCCGCGAGCAGATCGTCCGAAATGCGCTTGGCCTTCGGCACGCCATAGAGCCCTGCCTGGTTCTCCAGCGTCTCGAACGGCGTGAAAAAGGGATCGAAGACGATTTCCTGCGGTACGATGCCGATCGAATATTTGGCGTTGCGCGGGTCGGCGTCGATGTCGAAGCCCCAGATGTTCGCCGATCCGCTCGTCTTGTTGACGAGGCCGGCGAGGATGTTGATCAGCGTCGACTTGCCGGCGCCGTTTGGCCCGAGCAGCCCGAAAATCTGGCCGCGCGGGACGTCGAAACTGACATTGTCGAGCGCCTGCTTGCCCCCCGAATAGATTTTGGAAACGGCGTCGATGCGGATGGCGGCTTCACTCATGGCCGCCTCCATAGCCGCGCGTCGCCGCCCGCGAAAGCCCGCTAATTTTTCGTCAACGCGACATTAACGCTAAATTGGAAACTCGCCGCTAGACCGAAATGCGTGAGGACCAGCCACATCTCTTGCCCGCTGCCCGTGCAGCGCGGCCTAACCGCCTTTGCGCTCCTGATCGCTCCCGTCGCCGCTTCGCCGGCGCTGGCGCTGGCGCAGGGCAATGCGCAGAGCGAGGCCGAAGCCATCGTGCTTCGCCCGCTTTCCTTCTTCAAGGTCAACGATCTCGATTTCGGCGACATCATCCCGTCGAATACCGCGGGAACGGTCACGATCGGCCCCGACGGATCGCGCAGTCGCACCGGCGGCGTCACGCTCGCCGGGGGCGGCGGCGAGCCCGCGCGCTTCGCCGGGCTCGGTAGTTTCAACCGCCAAGTCAATATTTCGCTGGGATCGAACAGTATCTGGCTGACCGGTCCCGGTACGCGAATGCGCGCGCGCACTTTCGAAATCGGCAGCACGCCGACTGCGATCCTGTCGACCTCGCCGACCCGCTTCCGCATTACCTCGTCGCTCGGCAACTATAATTTCCCGGTCGGCGCAACGCTGGAAGTCGGAGCCAACCAGGCACCGGGCGATTACAGCGGCACTTTCACGATCACGCTCAATTATCTTTAGGCCTTCCTGTGGGGGGAAGACGGCACCGGGGGACCACTTGCGCTAATATGGCGCTTGCACCGGTGCCGTCACGGCCCTGCCGTCTTCGCGCAGATCCGATTGCCGAGCGTTTCCGGCCTTGCTATGGGCGCGGTCGATGACCCAGCCCGCACCCGAAACCATCCGCACGCCCAAGACCCGCATTGCCTGCGACGGCACCGGCGACGGACTTGCGAACGCCGCCCTCGGCCATCCGCGCGTGTGGCTGGAAATCGACACCGACGAAGGCTTCGTCGATTGCGGATATTGCGACCGGCGCTTCGTCCTCATCGGCGGGATCGCCGATAAAGTTTGAACGCCGGGATCGCCGATCCGGGCTAAGGTTCGGACCGGAAGTAAACAGCCCCTTTACCAAGCTTCTGCATCAACAACTCATGTCCCTCTGGCATAAATGTGCCAGACAGGAGCGGAATCAGTGGGGATACAAGGGACCAGAAACTGCCGAGACGTGCTGCACGTCCTGACTATTGCTGCGGCAGCGGCCAGCGCCACATGGTGCGGCGTGGCGCATGCCGCCGACAGGAACGGCATCGTCAATGCGGCCGTCGTGCGCCCCAACACGCTTATCAAGACCGAGGATCTCGATTTTGGTACGCTCCTCAGCGGACCAGGCGGCGGCACGGTGACGATCAACCCCCTCACCAACGCCCGCAGCGCGACGGGCGGGACGACGCTCGTCGGCAACAACGGCCGCCGCGCGGTGTTCCAAGGCACGGGCGGCGTCCTGCTGATCCTCATTTCTGGCAGCACATCGGTCACGCTGACGCGCGCCGGCGGCGGAGCGCCCCCGATGACCGCCAGCCTTGTCCGCGCCGCCAGCACCAGCGGCGGCGGCATCGCGCTGCTTGGATCGACCCTGCTGCCCAGCGGGGTGCAGACCTATTATATCGGCGGCACGATGACCGTTCCGGCGAACCAGCCCCCGGGCGACTATAGCGGCACCTTCACGCTGACCGTCAATTATCTCTGAGCGCTGGCGCCGCGGCACGGGCGCCCCTATATCGGCTCCATGACAAGCCCGACCGATCCCCGCCGCTTTCTCTACCGGGCCGACGCGCTCGACCCCGATCTGGCGCAGAAGCTCGCACGCGAAGCGCTCGCGAAGGCCGACGACGGTGAGCTTTACCTGCAATATCGCGCGACCGAGAGCTTCGGCTTTGATGACGGGCGCCTCAAAACCGCCGACTATTCGACCGACGCCGGTTTCGGCCTGCGCGCCGTGTCGGGCGAGATGACGGGCTTTGCCCATGCAAGCGACGTCAGTGCGGGCGCGATCCGCCGCGCCGCCGAGACGCTTGCGCTGCTCGACCCCGCCAAACAGGCGCCCGCCGGCCCGCCGCCTCGCACCAACCGCCACCTTTACGAAGAGGCGAATCCGCTCGACCTCATCCCCTTCGCGAAGAAGGTCGCGCTCTGTCAGGAAATCGACGCCGCCGCGCGCGCGCGCGATCCGCGCGTCGTGCAGGTCTCGGTCGCGCTCGCGGGGAGCTGGTCGGTGGTCGAGATCGTGCGCGCCGACGGCTTCCTCGCGACCGACATCCGCCCGCTCGTCCGCCTCAACGTCTCGATCGTCGTCGAGGAGAATGGCCGCCGCGAAACCGGCTATTTCGGCCTCGGCGGGCGCTACATGTACGATCATCTCTTCGAACCTGCACATTGGAACCGCGCGATCGACGAGGCGCTGAGCCAGGCGCTCGTCAATCTGCGCGCGGTCGACGCGCCCGCGGGCGAGTTCACCGTGCTGCTGGGCCCCGGCTGGCCTGGCGTGCTGCTGCACGAAGCGGTAGGGCACGGGCTAGAGGGCGATTTCAACCGCAAAGGCACCAGCGCTTTCTCAGGCCGGATCGGCGAGCGCGTCGCCGCACCGGGAGTGACGGTGGTCGACGACGGCGCGATGGAAAGCCCGGTTGGCGGCGGCCGTCGCGGCTCGCTCAGCATCGACGACGAAGGCACGCCGACGGGCGAGACCGTGCTGATCGAGGACGGCATTCTCAAAGGCTATATGCAGGACCGGCTCAACGCGCGACTGATGGGGGTCGAACCCACCGGCAACGGGCGGCGAGAAAGTTTTGCGCACGCGCCGATGCCGCGGATGACCAACACCTTCATGAAGGGAGGCAACGACGATCCCGCCGAGCTTCTGTCGCGCGTCAAGAACGGCATTTTCGCCAAAAGCTTCGGCGGCGGACAGGTCGACATCGTGTCGGGGAAGTTCGTCTTTTCCTGTACCGAGGCATACAAGATCGAGAATGGCAAATTGGGCGACTCGATCAAGGGCGCGACACTGATCGGCGACGGACCCAGCGTGCTCACAAAGGTCGCCGGCATCGGCAACGACATGGCGATCGACGAAGGCATCGGCATCTGCGGGAAGGGCGGGCAGAGCGTCCCTGCGGGCGTCGGCCAGCCGACGCTGCTGGTCAGTGGGCTGACCGTCGGCGGGACGGCCTGATCCGAGGAGTGACTGGCCCGCCGCCGCCGCTTTCTACTACCGACGTTCGACGTTATCGACGACATGTTTCAGAGCCGGAAGGCATGGAACGATTTGGCGAACAGACCGGGGAATTGGTTTGAACTCGTCAAGATCGTACGCTCGGTCTTCCAGGCATCGATCGATGAGGCGCATCACCTGATCCTGTCCCACGACGGGTTCCGGCGACTGACCCAAGCGGCGATAGACGCCAATCCCGATTGCGCTGCTTATGCGCGCAAAGGCATCGCGCGCGGTTCGCGAAGCGGACTTGCCGAACTTCAAGACGATCGCCCTGTGATCGCCCTCACTTGGCGTCCCCCTGCTTCGCGCATATAGGATAGCCAAATAGAAAGAAGATTCGGTCGCATCATCCGTGGGGCACCCCCACAACAGGGAGGTTTGCATGCGTTCGAGTCTGCGTTTCGTTTCCGTCGCCGCCATCGCCGCGATGCTCGCCGCCGTTCCGGGCTCGGCTCAAAAAACCACCGGGCCCAAGGAACGCTATGAAATGGACGTCGCCACCGCGTCGGGCTTTGCTGCGATGACCGCGGGCGGGCGCAAGCCCGGTGTCGGCGGGATGATGGGAATGATGTTCGGCGGCGGCCCCGACAACCAGGTGGCGCGCACGATCGAACTCCGCCTCGGGGCGAACCAGCCGCCAACCAAGCCGCCCGTGCGCGCCGACCATTTTTTCCAGCCGCAGGCGAAGCTCGGTGCGTCGCTGCCGCTCTGGGGTCCCGAGCCGGGGAAGCCCGCCCCGCGCGACGATGGCAACGAAATGCCCGACAATTTCGAACGCCCGAAGGGCCGCCTGCTGCTCTATTGGGGCTGCGGCGCCAAGGCCGGACCGGGGCAGCCCGTTGTGATCGATTTTGCAAAAGTCGCGGCGGGGCAGGTTCCGCCGAACCTCTTCACCTCGACCGTCCCACGCATCCGCGAGGTAATGGCGTCGAACAGCGCCTCCTACGCCGGATGGCCGAACGGCAAATCGTCGAAGGCGGTGCCGAAGGACAGCTCGCTCATCGGCGCGCACCGCATCGCCGGTAATGTCGGGCCCGAGATCAATTTCACGCTGGCGCAGGATTATATGCCCGCGCTGAATGCATCGACCGCGATGCAGGGCGACGGGTCGGTAATGATTCGCTGGAACGCGCTTCAGCCAGCGACCGGCTATGTTGCCTGGGCCTTCGGCGGGATGGACCGCGGCGGCGGGAACAGCGACATGATATGGTGGACAAGCAGCGCGTCGCAGCAGTTCGGCGGCGGCCTCTGGGACTGGCTGCCGCCCGCGACTGTCGGCAGGCTCGTAACGCAAAAGATCGTCATGCCGCCCGCGCAGACGAGCTGCCAGATTCCGGCGGAGGTCAAGAAAGCGTCGGGCGAAATGATGTTCGGAAATTTGAACGCCTTTGGGCCCGAGGCGAATTTTTCCTATCCGCCCAAACCGGCGGGCAATGCGGCGTGGAACATCGACTGGACCGCCAAGGTCCGCTTCCGGTCGCACACGATGCTAATGATCGGCGCAGATTTCGGCGGCATGGGCGCGCCGAGCGACAACAATCCCACCGAGCCAGCGAAAAAGAAAAAGAAGTGCAAGGGGCCGCTCGGCATACCACTCCCCGACGGGGCGTGCTGAACGCAAGGCGAGTCAGCCGCTGTTCACCCGCCCGCGCCTATAAGAGGCATGGGTAGGGTATTATGAAGACAGGAGTTAACCATGCGTCATCTGATACCGGCGCTCATCGCAGCGGCCGCCGTCGCGGCCGCTCCCGCCGCCATCGCGCGCGAAAAGCTCGAACCCGAAGCTCAGCTAGCCAAGCTGCTCGAAGGCCGCGTCGCGGGCGAACCTCAAAAATGCATTTCGCTTTCGAGCATCAACAGCTCGCAGATCATCGACAAGACAGCGATCGTTTACAAGATCGGCAGCACCTATTGGGTCAACCGGCCCCAAGGCGGCGCCCAATCGCTCGACGATGACGATATCCTCGTCACCAAGACGATCGGCAGCGAGTTGTGCAGTATCGACACGGTCGAATTGCGCGATCGGTCGAGCCGGATGTACAACGGCTTCGTCTCGCTCGGCGAGTTCGTCCCTTATCGTCGCGCGAAGGCGGAATGAACGCACAGTTCCGAATCCTATATTCATCATCCCGGCGAAGGCCGGGATGATGCGGTCAGGACGCCGCCATCTTGGCCGAAGAAGCGATCCCCCACCTCCCGCCAACTGGCCCCGGCAGCTGCTCGCCTTCTGGTTCGACGACCATGGCATGGACGACTGGTACGGCGGCGGGCCGGACTTCGATGCCGAGGTCCGCGATTTAGCTGAAGGCTGGCACGAGGTCCTCCGCTCGCAACCTTCCGAGACCTTTCTGACCGATCCCGACACCGCGCTCGCAGCGACCATCCTGTTCGACCAAGTGCCGCGCAACATCTATCGCGGCCACGCCGACGCCTTCGCCACCGACAGCCTCGCTCGGGCGATCGCGCATGGCATCGTGGCGCGTGGGTGGCACAAGGCGTGGCCCGACGAGCGCCGCCAGTTCGCCTGCCTGCCCTTCCAACACAGCGAGGACATCGGCGACCAGCGCGAATCGCTGCGCCTGTTCGGCCAGTTCGGCGATCCGATTTTCCAGGATTATGCCAAAAAGCATTTCGACATCGTCGATCGCTTCGGCCGCTTCCCGCACCGCAACGACGCGCTCGGCCGGGCGACGCGCCCCGAGGAGGAAGCCGCGATAGAAGAGGGCAAGAATTGGTGATAGGGCGGGCGCGAAGCGGAGAACATCCATGGCCGAATTCACCGACACGCTGACCGACAAGCATATCGCCTTCATCGAAAGGCAGCCGGTCTATTTCACCGCGACCGCCGCCGCCGATGCGCGCATCAACCTGTCCCCCAAAGGCTATGCCGACAGTTTCAAGGTGCTTTCGGACGCCCAGGTCGCCTATCTCGACCTCGGCGGATCGGGGAACGAGACGCACGCGCACCTCGCGGCTGACGGGCGTATCACCATCATGTTCTGCGCCTTCGACCGTAGCGCGTTGATCCTGCGCATCTATGGCCGCGGGCGTCCCGTGTTGCCGCAGGATGCCGAGTGGGACGCGCTCGCCGCCAACTTCCGGCTGATCCCCGGCACCCGGCAGATTTTCGTGATCGATGTCGAAAGCGTCCAGACAAGCTGCGGCTGGGGCGTGCCGATGATGGAATTGCAGCACGAACGCGACACGCTGCAGAAATATCACCGCCAGGCCGACCGCGACCTGTGGGTCGAAAAATTCAAGGAGCGCACGAAAAGCATCGACGGCCTCCCCACGCGCCCGACCGATCGTTTCGTAACGGGCGACGCCTGATGCCGCTCGTTGAACTTGTCCGGCTTCCCAATGGCGCCGAGGCCGAATTGCTGCGCGGCCGGCTCGAGAGCGCGGGGGTCCATGCCGTCTGCTTCGACGCGGGCATGAACATCGCCGAAAGCGTCGGCCTGCTCATTCCCGTCCGTATCATGGTGCTCGACGAAGACCTTGCCGAAGCGCGGGCGCTGGTCGCCGAATTCGAGGGCGGCGGGAACGGAAACGCGGCCTGAGCGCTTGAAAAGCACGTCATGATCAAGGTCGCCAGTTACAATATGCGCAAGGGCGTCGGTCTCGACCGTCGCCGCGATCCCGGCCGGGTGCTCTCGGTGCTCGGCGAGCTCGACGCCGACATCGTCGCTTTGCAGGAAGCCGACCGGCGTTTCGGCACGCGCGCGAGCGCGATCCCCCCGCATATGTTTGAAGAGCATAGCGATTACGTCCCCGTCGACCTGCTCAGCGGCCGCCCCTATGCGATTGGCTGGCACGGCAATGCCCTGCTCGTCCGCAAGGGCGCCGAGGTCGAGGAAAGCCACGCGCTCCATCTACCGACGCTCGAACCGAGGGGCGCCGTCGCGGCGACCGTGCGCATCGGCGACACGCGGCTCCGCGTCGTGGGCATGCACCTCGATATTTCGGGGCTCCGCCGCCGCCAGCAGGCGCGCGCGATCCTGAACCATGTCGCCGAGGGCGAGGTGCTGCCGACCATCCTGATGGGCGACTGCAACGAATGGCGCGCGAGCGGCGGTTGCCTTGCCGATTTCGGCGCGCAGCACCGTCCGGTCGATACCGGCCACAGCTTTCACAGCCGTCGCCCCGTCGCCCGGCTCGACCGCATCTTCGCCACCCCCGATCTCGAAGCGGTCGAAGCGGGCGTGCACCGCAGCGCGCTTGCAGCGCGCGCGTCCGACCATCTGCCGGTCTGGGCCAGGTTCAGGGCAACAAGATAGCAATCTTTGCCTAAAATTTAGGCATGGCGCTGCCTTCATTGCCCGTTGGGCGACCGATCAGGCGCGTGGCGAGGGCCAAAACCGTCACAAAATGTTAACTTTCAGGCGCTCCGCGCAATCTGGCACGCCCGTTGCAGTGCAACATGGTGCCATTAGCAAAAGGGGGCGTCATGAAGCTGATCCTGGCCATCATCAAACCATTCAAGCTCGACGAGGTGCGCGAAGCGCTCACCGGATTGGGCATCGCCGGCATGACCGTGACCGAGGTCAAAGGCTTCGGGCGGCAAAAGGGGCAGACCGAAATCTATCGCGGCGCCGAATATGCCACCAACATGGTGCCCAAGGTGAAGATCGAGCTCGTCTGCGACGACGCGCTTGCACCGCGGGTGGTCGAAACGCTGCAGCAAAGCGCCGGCACCGGCTCGATCGGTGATGGCAAGATTTTCGTGCTCGACGTGGGTCAGGCGGTGCGCATCCGCACCGGCGAGACCGGCGAGGCGGCTCTCTAAATGACGAAGGGGGAAACTATGACGTTCGCAAACAAGATTGCGGCGGGCGCCGGGGCCGTGGGCCTTTCGCTGTTCGCCGCGCTGCCCGCTTGGGCGCAAGAGGCGGCGCCCGCCGTCGCCGAAGCTGCCGCGCCGACGCCCGACAAGGGCGACACCGCCTGGATGATGACCGCGACCGTGCTCGTCATGGCGATGATCGTCCCCGGCCTCGCGCTTTTCTATGGCGGCCTCGTTCGCACCAAGAATATGGCGTCGGTCCTGACGCAGATCCTGGCGGTCGCCGCGCTCGCGATGATCATGTGGGTGATGTTCGGCTACAGCCTCGCCTTCGGCGGCGACGCCAACCAGTTCATCTCCGCGGGCAAGTCCTTCCTCGCCGGCGTGACCGCTGATTCGACCGTCGCGACCTTCACCGACGGCGTCGTGATCCCCGAATTCGTGTTCATCGCCTTCCAGATGACCTTTTCGGCCATCACCGTCGCACTCGTGCTCGGCGGGCTGGTCGAGCGCATGAAATTCTCGGCGATGATGGTGTTCGCCATCATCTGGCTGACCATCGTCTATTACCCGATCGCGCATATGGTCTGGTATCTGGGCGGCACCGATGAAGCGACCGGGCTGATCTTCGGCTGGGGCGCGCTCGATTTTGCGGGCGGCACCGTCGTCCACATCAACGCGGGTATCGCCGCGCTCGTCGGCTGCCTGATCATCGGCAAGCGTTCGGGGTATCAGAAGGACATCATGGCGCCGCACTCGCTGACGATGACCCTCGTCGGCACCGGGCTCCTCTGGGTGGGCTGGTTCGGCTTCAACGCCGGTTCGGCGCTCGAAGCCAATGGTTCGGCGGGCCTTGCCCTCATCAACACCTTCACCGCCACCGCCGCCGGTGTCCTCTTCTGGATGCTCACCGAACGCGCACTCGGTCACAAGGGCTCGCTGCTCGGCGCCTGTTCGGGTGCGATCGCCGGCCTCGTCGCGGTCACCCCGGCCGCGGGCAATTCGGGTCCGTTCGGCGCGATCCTGCTGGGCGCAGCCGCGGGCATTGTCTGCTGCTGGTTCGTGATGAAGATGAAGCCGAAGCTCGGTTTCGACGACTCGCTCGACGTCTTCGGCATCCACGGCCTCGGCGGGATCATCGGCTCGGTCGGCACCGCGGTGACGATGCTCGCCGCGCTCGGCGGTCCGGCGGGCGACGATTATGTCCTTGGCAGCCAGCTGTGGATCCAGGTCAAGTCGGTCCTCGTCGCGATCCTCTGGTCCGGCATCGGTTCGGCCATCGCCTTCTATGTCGCAAAGCTGGTCACCGGCGGGCGCGTCTCGGCAGAGGTGGAGCGCGAAGGGCTCGACCTCGGCGAGCATGGTGAGCGCGCCTATAATTATTGACGAGACAGGATACCCGCCGCCGCACGCTCTCTCTCCTTTCAAACGGCGGCGGCGGGATCCTCACTAGGTTCCTCCTGCGAACCACTGGCCGGGGCATTGCTCCGGCCTTTTTTTGAACTGTGGCCCGAACGGCCACGGGCCGGGGCATTGCTCCGGCCTTTTTTGCCCGCGATATCCACTGTGGCCGGGGCGCAACATGTCGCAGCAATTTTATTGCGCAAGATTCACCCCCCATTGCGAATTGATGACAAGAGGCGCACTCCTCGCCCCGGACCAACGAAAAGATTGGCCACATCAGGAGGAGGATTATCATGCATTCACGTGCATCCATGCTCGCGAGCTTGTCGCTGCTCGCGCTGACGATCGCGGTACCGGCAGCTGCTCAGGACGCCACGACCGAGGACGAAGGCAATATCATCATCGTCACCGCGACGAAGCGCGATGCCAATCTTCAGGACATTCCCTTCTCGATCAACGCCCAGACCGCCGAGGATATCCAGAAATCGGGCGCCGTGACGCTCGAGGACCTGTCGCGCAACGTCGCAGGCCTTTCCGTCCAGAATCTCGGCCCCGGACAGAGCCAGGTGTCGGTGCGCGGCGTGTCGGCAGGACAGGTCGTGCGCGACCAGCCGGGGGTCAAGGAACAGGTCGGCGTCTATCTCGACGAAAGCGTGATCTCGCTCTCGCTCTTCACCCCCGACATCGACCTTTACGATCTCAATCGCGTCGAAACGCTGCGCGGCCCGCAAGGCACGCTCTTCGGTTCGGGATCGGTCGGCGGCACGATCCGCTACATCACCAACCAGCCGAAGATGGGGGTGATAGAGGGCAGCGTCGAGGCGAATCTGAACCTCGTCGACGGCGACGACCTCGGCGGCCACCTCAAGGGCGCGATCAACATTCCGATGGGCGACAATGCAGCGCTCCGCGCGGTCGGCTATTACACTCGCTATGGCGGCTTCATCAACGCGATCGGCCCGGCGGGGAAAGAAGATATCAACAGCGGCGAACGCTATGGCGGACGTCTTGCACTGACCTTCGAGCCGACCGACACTTTCTCGATCACCCCACGCATCGTCTATCAGAAGGTCAAGGCCGACGGTTTCAACCGGCAGGATGTCTACAATCTCTATGCCAATGAATTCACGACTACGCGGCCGCAGGTGACCTTCGACGAGCGCGAACAATATCTGCTGCTGCGCGAAGGCTTCGACGACGAAACGCTGATCGCCGACCTCAACATCAACGTCGGCCTCGGCGGTGCGAAGCTCACCTCGGTGACGAGCTATATCAACCGCGACATCCTCGTCAGCCGCGACGCAAGCGCACTGTCGGGTTCGGTGTCGGTCGACCTCGGCTTCCCCGATGCGGGCGTGCTGTTGCCGTCGAACCTTGTCGACACCACCGACCTCGAAACATGGACGCAGGAAGTCCGGCTGGCGTCGGACAATGACAGCCCGTTCCAGTGGGTCGTCGGCGGCTTTTATTCGAAAGTCGATCGCGTCTATACCCAGACCTTGCCGACGCCCGGCTACGACGCCTTTACCAACCAATATTTCGTCAACGCCTGTAATGCCGACCCCGACGATTGCGGTCCCGGAGGCGTGCCGCTCACCGCCGCCGACATCGCCAACGGCTTCGGCCCCGATTCGCCGTACAATGCGTTCCTGCCCTACGACATCAAGCAGTTCGCGATCTTCGGCGAGGTCAGCTACGATATCAGCGACGCGCTCACCGCAACCGCGGGCGGGCGCTATTACGACTTCAAGGAAACGCGCAGCTTCGTCTCGGGCGGCCTGTTTGCCAACGGCGACAATCGCACCGACAGCACCAAATCGAGCGGCTTCACCCCGCGCCTCCTCCTGTCTTACGACGTCAGCGACGATGTGACGATCAATGCGCAGGCGTCGAAAGGCTTTCGCCTCGGCGGGGTCAACGATCCGCTCAACCTGCCGCTCTGCTCGGACGAGGACGAAGCGCTGTTCGGCGGGTTCCAGGATTATGACGACGAAACGCTGTGGAATTACGAACTGGGCGTGAAGTCGCAGGGACGCGGCTTCACCTTCAACGCCGCGGGCTTCTATAACGACATCAAGAATCTGCAGGTGACGCTCGACGCCGGCACCTGTTCGTCGCGCGTCGTCTTCAACGTGCCCAAGGCGCATTCGATGGGGGTCGAATTCGAACTGGGCCTGCAACCGGCCGACGGACTCGACCTCAGCCTTTCGGGCAGCCTGATCGAAGCCGAATTCGATTCGACGCTGCCGGGGGTTCTCGCCGCCACGACGGGCATTCGCGAAGGCAATCGCCTGCCGTCGGTACCGAAGTTCCAGCTTTCGGCAGCGGGCAGCTATGAATGGCCGATCGGCGACGCCGCCAGCATGTATGTGTCAGCATCGTTCCAGCATGTCGGCACGCGCTATACCCAACCGGCGGATCAGGAAAACAACCCGCGGACCTTCGTCCACGGCCTCCCGTTCGGCGGTGCCCCGGCCGATGCCGCGACGACGGTCGACCTGCAACTACCCGATTACCAGTTGGTCAATCTCAGCGCCGGGGTCGATTTCGACAATGGCCTGTCGCTGATCGCCTATGTCAACAATCTCTTCGACGAAAATGCGCTGCTGTCGTTCGACCGCGAACGCGGCGGGCGGGCGCGGCTCGGCTATACCGTCGGCCAGCCGCGGACCTTCGGCATCACCGCGCGCAAGACCTTCTAGATTGGGGAACAGGGACCGGTCGAAGCGTCGACCGGTCCCATTTGCTGCATGCTGCGATGCACAAAAATCAGGCAGCGCTGCCGCAAATTTAGGCCTTTTCAACATGACATTAATGTGGCATTCATTGCGTCAACAGTTTCAGGAGGGGAGAGCCTGAAAGGCTGGGCCGGGACGAAAGTCCCGGCCCTCTTTTTTTTGTGCGCAGCATGCGCGCACTCCAAAATCCTCGGATTTCAGCTTTTGTTGCGACGATAGTGCAGCACGCAAAGACGCGCCAACCGCCGTCGGCCCGCAGGACCGAATCGTTGACGATCAACCGGTCGGGCGTCTCCAGCCGATAGGTCGACCGGCCGATTTCGAGGTCGGCGCTGCCCCAATTTGCAACTCGTTCTTGCGCTCCGAGACGCCCCGCAGCCGGGCGTGTCCGACCATGGCTGTTGGTCCAGTTTCCGCGCACGCCTCCCCCTTGCTGTCGAAGCGGCAAATCCCTTCCGCCGAATAGGTTGCGCCCGGCACGCCGGCGATCGACAACCAATAGGCGAGCTGCGTCGCGCCGGCGCCCGATGCCGGGCCGATGTCGAGCGTCGCCGTCGCGGGTTTGCCAAAGGCCTCGGCCCGGCGGCCATGCCTTGCGGCAAGCGACGGAAGCTCGGCGGGCCAAGCCCGTGCGACGAGCACCGCGACGGCCCACCAGAGCGATGTCATGCCGCCATCTCGGACTGCGAGAACATGAAGGCGTTGCCGTCGGGATCGTAGAAGGTGATCAGCTTCACCAGCCCCGGGATATGCTGGATGTCGCCGTCCTGCCGGACGCCCTCGGCATCAAGATGCGCTTTCGCCGCGTCGATATCGGCAACTTCGAACACATTGGTCGCGCCGCCGCCCTGCGTCACGCTCTCGAGCTGGCTCAGCCCGATATTCACTCCCGCCATCGGGGTCTTGAGTTCGCACCAGCCGATCTCGTCGGCGCGGTAGAGCAACTCGCACAACATCACGCGCTCATACCATGCGATCGCCGCGGTCATGTCCTTCACTCCCATCGAACAGGTGAGTTCGGATCCGATCTGAAGTGCCATGTCATTCCTTCCGTTTTTGCGAAGCGCCAGGCACAGCGGGAATCACCGGGCCAAGTCGCTTGCTTCCATAGTCCGGTTTGTATAGTTAGTTGCGAATGCGGTCAACTACGCCCGACCCCCTGCTCATCCAGCTCGGCAGCCATCGCTGGCTGATCCCGCTGCTCGCCGATTTGGCGGCCCATAAGGGCGCCCGGTTCGTCGAGATGATCCACCGGCTCGGCCTCTCCCGCGACAGCCTGACGCGTACGCTCGACGCCGCGCAGACGGTCGGCTGGGTGCGGCGCAATCCCGGTCACGGCCACCCGCTCCGTCCCGAATATATCCTTACCGAAAAGGGTCAGGCGGCGGCGGGACGCGCGGCGACGATCGCCGGGGCGCAGGATGCGATCGGCCTGCCTCCGGGCGCCGCCACGCGGTGGGGCCTGCCGCTCGTTGCCGGAATCCATGCGGGGCACGACCGCTTCAACGCGCTCTCGCGCCTGCTCGCGCCCGCGACTCCGCGCGCGCTGTCGCAGGGGCTGACCGCGCTCGGGCGACACGGGCTGGTCACGCGCGAAATCCTCGACCAGCGGCCGCCGGCGAGCCGTTACGGCCTGACGAAAAGCGGCGCCCTGCTCGCCGTTGCCGCCGGCGCTGCATGATCACCGGCGAAAGCCGGGTCCGTTCAGTTCAACGCCGCCCTTACGAAATCGGCCGCGCGTTCGCCGATCATTATGCTCGGCGCGTTGGTGTTGCCGCTGACCAGCCGCGGCATGACGCTCGCATCGGCGACCCATAGCCCATCGAGGCCCTTCAGCTTCAGCGCCGGATCGACCACCGCATCGGCGTCGCTACCCATCCGACACGTCCCGACCGGATGATAGACGGTGTCGGCGCGGCTGCGGATCAGCGCGTCGAGCGCCGCATCGTCATCGATATTCACCGGATGGCGGTCGACCCCCGCATAGTCGGACAGCGGGGGCGCGGCGGCGATCCGGTGCATCATCCGCACCCCCGCGCGGAGCGTCGCGATATCGCGATCGTCGGTCAGGAAACCCGGATCGATCGCGGGCGCCGCGGCCGCGTCGGACGATGCCAGCCGCACCGTGCCGCGACTCTCGGGACGCAGCACGCAGGCGTGGCACGAAAAGCCGTGCCCCTTCACCTTGGTGCGCCCATGATCCTCGAGCATCGCGGGCACGAAATGATATTGGATGTCGGGCGCCGGCAGGTCGGGGCGCGATTTCCAGAAACCGCCCGCCTCGGCGAAACAGGTGGTCAGGATCCCCGTGCGCTGCCGGCGATGCTCGAAGATCGCCTTCAGCATCCGCCACGTCCCGCCCGCACTGTCCCCGAAGGGGTCGGCCGAGCGCGTTTCCCAGCTCGACACATAATCAATATGGTCCTGCAAATCGTCGCCGACCGCCGCGCGGTCGGCGACGATGTCGATCCCCTTGTCGCGCAGGTGCGCACCCGGCCCGATCCCCGACAGCATCAGGATTTGCGGACTACCGAACGCGCCCGCCGACAGGATCACGCCGCCGCGCGCGCGCAGCGTTTCGCGAGCCCGTCCGCGGCGGATCACCACGCCCGCCGCGCGACCGTCCGTAACGACGATCTTCTCGACCAGCGCCCCCGTGCGCACCGCGAAATTGCCATGCTCGCGCAGCGGCTCGACATAGGCGCGCGCCGCCGACCAGCGTTCGCCCGCTTTCTGCGTGACCTGATAGAGGCCGAAGCCCTCTTGCTGCGCACCGTTGAAATCGGCCGTGCGCGGCAGTTGCAGCGTCGCGGCGCTTTCGACGAAGCGCCGGCTCGTCACATTGGGCCAACGCTGGTCCATGACGTTGAGCGGACCGCCGATCCCGTGAAAATTGTCGCTGCCGCGTTCGTTATGCTCAGCGCGTTTAAAATAGGGGAGCACGTCGGCATAGCTCCACCCGGTTGCGCCCAGCGCCGCCCACTGGTCGTAATCGAAGGCATGGCCGCGGATATAGACCATCGCGTTGATCGCGCTCGACCCGCCCAGCCCGCGTCCGCGCGGCTGGTATCCGGTGCGCCCGTTCAGCCCCTTTTGCGGTACCGTCTCATATTTATAATTCGCGCTGTTCCGGATGAAAGGCATGAAGCCCGGCGTCTTGATCAGCATATTGTCGTTGCGGCCGCCCGCCTCGACCAGGCAGACACTGCGCTTGCCATCCTCGGCAAGCCGCCCCGCCGCCGCGCTCCCCGCGCTGCCCCCGCCGATGACGATGATGTCGAACTGATCCATGCGACTCTCCCTCGCGCCGCCTCATGGCGGTCGCCCCGGGTGCTTACATGAATGTCATTAGACGGCGAAGCAAGTCGCCAAAAGCTTGTCCTTGCGAGGGCAGCGAAGCCATGACCGCGAAAATTATTCCGCTGGCTCCTCGACCGGCCGTCCCGCCGCCCAGCGCTCCTTGATCATCGCGCTCGTCGCGCGGCTGCCGTCGTGGCTCCAGCCGGGTTCGCGCCACATATAGGATAGCTTGTGTTTCCACGGCGCGTGCCACACATCCTTCGCGATCCCGACCCATTCGTGCACCGCGGCCCAGAGGATATTGAAGCTGCCGAGCTGTTTGACGATGCCGTAACGCACCGGCTCGTCGTCGCGCTCGGCGACGAAGCTGCCGAACATCTTGTCCCAGATGATAAACACCCCGGCATAGTTGGCGTCAAGATAGCGCGGGTTCACGCCATGATGGACGCGGTGGTGCGACGGCGTGTTCATCACCGCCTCGAACCATTTGGGCAGCCGCCTGATCGCCTCAGTATGGATCCAGAATTGGTAGATCAGGTTCAGCCCGGCGCAGAAAAAGACCATCGTGGGCGGAAAGCCGATCAGGAACAAGGGCAGGCGGAAGATGAAACCGAGGCTGAAAAAGCCCGTCCATGTCTGCCTGAGCGCGGTCGACAGATTATAATGTTGCGAGCTGTGGTGGATGACATGGCTCGCCCAGAACCAGCGCACGCGATGCGCACTGCGGTGAAAGGCATAATAAGCTAGATCGTCGAGGAAAAAGCAGAGAATCCACGCCCACCACCAGCTCTTGAATGCGATCCCGATGTCGAAGAGGCGGAACTGATAGACCCACACTGCCATGCCGATCACCGCCGCGCCGACGAGCGCGCCGGCGACCTGGCTTCCCGTACCGAGGAGCAGCGAGGTCAACGTATCGCGCGCCTCGTAACGGCTCCTGTCGGCGCGCCGCGAGACGATCATCTCGACGAGCAGCAGCAAGATAAAAGCCGGTACCGCATAGACGACGGGATCGGGCAGCTCAGGCACGGACAATATTCCGCATCCGCGATGCCCACATCCCCGCATCCTTCCCCAGTTGTAGCGTCACCGCGCCGAATGTTTTCTCCGGCGTCGTCAAAGTCAGGAAGTCCTTGTCGAGCCGCCCGATGACGCTGGCGTCGATCGGTCGCGCCGCAAAGAAATTGCCGTGCGCGCGCACGAGCAGCATCCGCCCCTGGGCATTTTGCACGATCGCGGCGAAACCCGCACGGTCACGCGCAACCTCGATGCCGCGAAAGCCGGCCTCGGCCTCTTCGGCGAGGCGGATCGCATGCGCCTCGTCCTCTATCCGCGGATCGGCGCCGAGCCCGATCTTGCCGACCAGCCAGGCGACGAGCAGCACGGTCACGAGCGACACGCCCGTCTGGATCGCTACCGCGGTCATTTTTCCCCCGAAAGCGCGTCCAGCATCGGCCGGAGGCCTGTCAAATCATAACCCGCCTTCGCCGCCGCATCGACGATGCCGCCAACATCGTCGCCGGCGCGGGCGCGCGCCAGCGCCCAGAGATGCGTCGAGCGTGTCCCCGACCGGCAATAGGCCAGGATCGGTCCCGTCGCATCGTGGAGCAATTTGTCGAGCGCATCGATCTGCGCATGGCTGAACCCCGCATGGCCGATCGGGATCGCGGCATAAGCGAGTCCTTCCGCTGCCGCGGCGTGCGCAATATCCTCGCCCTGCGGCGCCGATGGCTCTTCGCCGTCGGGGCGATTGTTGATCAGCATCGCAAAACCCATCGCCCTCGCCTCGGCCACATCCTCGAGGCTGATTTGCGGGGCAACGCTGAAGTCGGCGGACAGGGGACGAAAATCGCTCATGACGGCGATCTACTCCCGCCGCGCACCCGCTGACAAGCTTGAAGGTGGGAGCACGATTGAAAGGTGTCCGTTTTGGGATGGGCTCGCAGCCACCGTCTGTGACGCTGTCCAAAGGTCAGTAAAGGTCAGCCTTGTGCGCCGCTCGATTGGCCGCCGCGGGGATGCGGGACGCGGCGGGCTGCGATCACATGAAACAGCCGGAATGAAGGCTGGCATAGCCGGATATTGTAGGAAAGACCTTTTTTGCATGCCCCGGATTTGGAGGGGGTTACTGCCCTATCGTGAACCCCGTCGAGCGCCGGGCCCAGTACGGAAAAAGGCAAGGTTGGTCGAGGGTCAGGACCCTAGCAATTCGGGGACCCCGGCTTTCGCCGGGGTTCCCATCTCTAGCGGCAGCTTCCGGTCGCTTCCTGCCAATCCTCCCTGTCGCGCAGCGATGGGGGAGCCGCAGACGGCGCGTAGCGCCAGCGGGACCGCCGCGCAGCGGTGGTGGAGGGGCCGCGACCTCGCGCGATCGGCCCGTCAGCGCTTCGCGCTGCCGCCTCCCCCATAGCTTCGCCACAAGGGAGGAGGAGTGTCCGCTTCAGATCGTTAGCCGCCGTGGCTGCGGCTACCCGACGCTTGCCGGCGCGCAAGGTCCGGATCAGACCAAACCCCAAGAGAAAACCCGGCGAATCGCTCCGCCGGGTTTTCTTTTTCCGTTCCTCTTCCGTCCGCTTATTCGCGGCTGCCCAAGAGGTTGAGCAGGAAGGTGAACATGTTGACGAAGTCGAGATAGAGCGTCAGCGCGCCCATGATCACCGACTTGCCGACAAAGTCGGTCCCGCGGACATAGAAATACATGCTCTTGATCTTCTGCGTGTCATAGGCGGTGAGGCCCGCGAAGAGCAGGACGCCGATCACGCTGATCGCGAGGCCGAGCGCGGTCGATTGCACGAACATGTTGATAAGCAGCGCGACGAGGATGCCGACGACGCCCATGATCAGGAAGGTGCCGAAACCCGACAGATCCTTCTTGGTCGTATAGCCGTAGAGGCTGAGGCCGAGGAAAGCCGCCGCCGTCGCGAAGAAGGTCGTCGCGATCGAGGTCGCGGTAAACGCGAGGAAGATCGTCGACATCGACAGACCCATCACCGCGGCATAGACCCAGAACAGCGCCTGTGCGGCGCCGGTCGACAGCTTGTTGATGCCGAAGCTCAGCACCAGCACGAAGGCCAGAGGCGCGAGCATCACCACCCACATCAGCGGGCTGCCGATCATCGAGGCCGTGAAGCCCGAGTTAAACGCCAGCATCGCGACGATGCCGGTCAGCAGCACGCCCGAGCCCATATAATTGTAAACCGACAGCATGTACGACCGCAGACCGGCATCGACGGCCTGGTCCATTGCGTTCGCGCCGGCCCCGAAACCGGAAGCCGCCATATTGGGGTCGTTCCAATTCGCCATTTTTCATCTCCATCACCGGCCAGCCCATACCGGCCGTATCGACAATATCGGGGGTTTGCCCGCGCGTTTCAAGCGAAACCGGACACCAGCAACATTCCGGCAACATATTAGGATCGGAACCCTCGCATTGGCGCGTCCGGAGCCCCGCCCCGCCGCCCGGGCTCGCGCTTTCCCGCATCGCGCCTTATGCTGGCTTGCCATGACCACCCACCGCCTGTTCGTCGCGCTGCGTCCGCCGCGACCGGTTCGCGCCCTGCTGACCGCCGCGATGCAAGGCATTGCGCGCGCACGCTGGCAGGACGACGACCAATTGCACCTGACATTGCGCTTCGTCGGCGAGGTCGACCGGCACCAGGCCGAAGATATCGCCGCCGCGCTCGGCGCGCTCCATGCCCCCTGTGTCACGGCCCGGATCGCGGGGGTCGACCTGTTCGAGCATCGGGGCCGGCCGCATATGGTGTGGGCGAGGGTCGAGCCGCACGCGCCGCTCGCGGCGCTGCACCGCAAGGTCGGCCAGCTGCTGGCGCGGGTCGGCGTCGGACCGGAAACGCGCAGCTTCACCCCGCATATCACGCTGGCGCGGCTGAACCGGGGGGCCGGGCCGGTCGCGCCGTTCCTCGCGCTGAACAGCGACCTTGCCAGCCCGGCCTTCCGATTCGACCAGGTGATATTGTACGAAAGCGAGCTGGGACATGGCGGTTCGCGCTATCATCCCGTGGCGCGTTATCCGTTGGACGAAAATTCGGCGACGAGCGCCGCGGCGACCGCCGAGACATCGGCCCACGTCGCGGCGAAGCCGTCATCCTTGCCATAATAGGGGTCGACGACGCCTTCGCCGCCGCGGCCGGGGATGAGGTCGAGCATCAGCCGGAGGTCGGCGGTCGCATCCGCAGGGCGGATCGCCAGCGCGTCGCGCAGATTGCTTTCATCGGCAGCGAGGATCAGGTCGAAGCGATAGAAGTCGGCAGCCGACAATTGCCGCGCGCGCAGCGCCGATATGTCGGTGCCACGGCGGCGTGCCTCGGCCTGGGCGCGGCGATCGGGCGGGCGTCCGACGTGCCAGTCGCCCGTGCCGGCCGAATCGAGCGTCGCATCGATCCCCGCTGCGGCGAAGGCGGCCCGCGCGGCGCCCTCGGCAAGCGGCGAACGGCAGATGTTGCCGAGGCAGAGAAAGAGGATCGCGGGTTTGGCGGTTTCCCGGTCTTCGCGCATTCGATTTGCCTCCGAATAAAGTTGAACCGACTTTCAACTTGCGCCGGCGCATGGCTCTGCTAGCCATGAGGGAACAAGAGATAGAGGGTCAAGGAGAGGGTTGCCAGATGGCCGATACCGCCAGCGAGAATGTCATGCCCGGTGCGCCGGCAGCCGAACCGAAAGCCACGGGATACAGCTGGTACGTCCTGTCGGTGCTCGTCGTCGTCTATATCCTGAATTTCATCGACCGGCAGATCATCAGTATCCTCGCGGTCGATATCAAGGCCGATCTCAAGCTCTCCGACGGCGACATGGGCTTTCTGGGCGGCGCCGCCTTTGCGGTCTTCTATGCGCTGTTCGGCATTCCACTCGGCCGGCTGGCCGATAACTGGAGCCGGGTAAAGCTGCTGTCGATCGGCCTGACCCTGTGGTCGGCGATGACCGCGTTTTCGGGCCTCGCCTATAACCAGTTTACCCTGACGCTCGCGCGCATGGGAGTCGGGGTCGGTGAAGCGACCGCAAGCCCGACCGCTTACTCGCTGATCTCCGACTATTTCCCGAAGCGGCAAAAAGCGACCGCGCTCGCGATCTATTCGTCGGGGCTCTACCTTGGCGGCGGCGTGTCGCTGTTCATCGGCGCGCTGATCGTCGAGGGGTGGAACCGCAGTTATCCCGCTGGCGGGCCGCTGGGGCTGGTCGGCTGGCAGGCGGCGTTCCTTGCCGTCGGCATTCCGGGGCTGCTGCTTGCGCTGTGGGTCGCGAGCCTGCGCGAGCCCGTGCGCGGCGCCATGGACGGCGCCCCCACGCACGGATCGCCGACGCCGTTCCGGGAATTCGGCAGGGATCTGTCGATGATCGTGCCGCCGCTGACGCTGTGGGGCGCGTGGAAACGCGGCCCCGCGGCGCTCGCGATCAATATCGGCGTCGCGGCGGCGCTCGCCGGCTTTGCCTGGTGGATGATCGAGCTGACCGCCAACGAGGCGCAATGGATGGCGGTCGCGCTCGGCTATTATGCCGTATTCTCGTGGGCGAGCACGCTGCGCGCGCACGACCCTGGGACCTTTCGGCTGATCTGGGGCACCCCCGCCTTCATCTGCACGACCTTGGGTTACGGCCTCGTCGCGCTCGCCGCCTATGCGCTCGCCTTCTGGTCGGCGCCCTATGCCGAGATCGTGCTGGGGCTACCCAAGCAGGAGCTGGCCTTCATTCTCGGCGCAAATGGCGCGGCGAGCGGCTTCATCGGCGTGATCATCGGGGGCCGCATCGCCGACGCGCTGCGCGCCAAAAATCCGGCGGGCCGCATCCTGATGATCATTTTCGGGGTCGTCGCGCCGGTCGTGCCGATCTGGATCGGCTATACGACCCCCGATCCGACGCTTTTTTATACCATGAACTTCCTCGCCGGACTGTTCGGCGCGGCCGCCCTCGGCGCGGCGGCGGCAACGACGCAGGACCTGGTGCTGCCGCGAATGCGCGGAACGGCGACCGCCGCCTTCTTCCTCGGCACCACGCTCGTCGGTCTGTCGTTCGGTCCCTATATGGTCGGGCAGATTTCGGACCTGGCGGGCACGATGGTGGACGGCAAGCCGGTCGGCGACCTGCGCACCGGCATATTGTCGCTGATCGGCGTCGCCCCGATCGCGCTCGGCCTGCTGATCTATGCCTATCGCGCAGTGCCGGAGGCCGAAGCGACGATCACCGAGCGCGCGCGGGTTTGAGGCCACGGCCCTGTGGCGGCTTTTGGAATGGCGAGCGGGCGTTAGCCCCCGACCGATCGCCGCCCGCGCAGGCGGTCAGCGATCGAACCCGGACAATCAATATTGCCGGATGACGGTCAAAAACGCATCGCCCCACGCATCGAGTTTCTTGCCGCCGACGCCGGGAATGTCGGCGAGGGCGCTGCGCGTCGCCGGCCGCTCGCTCGCCATCGCGCGCAACACCGCGTCGTGAAAGATTACATAGGGCGGCACATTCGCTTCGGCCGCGAGTTCGCGCCGCATCGCGCGCAGCGCGTCGAACAACGGGTCGCCGACCGGGTTCGCAGCGGCCCGATCGGCCCGCGAAGCCCTTTGCGTCCGCTTCACCGGCGGCTCGGCCATCAGCACCGGCGTCTCGCCCTTCATCACCGCGCGCCCCGCGGGGCCGAACATCAGCCCGCCATGTTCGGTCGTCTCGAGCGCCTCGCGCGCGACGAGCGTGCGGACGAGCGGTTTGATCAGCCGCGCTTCCTCGCCCGCGACGATCCCGAACACCGATAATTTGTCGTGCCCGCGGCTCGCGATCCGCTCGTCGCTCCGCCCGGTCAGCACCGCCTCGACATGGCCCGCGCCATAGCTTTGGCCCGTGCGATAGACCGCCGAAAGCAGTTTCTGGGCCAGGACGGTGGCGTCGACCTGGCGCGGCGGATCGAGGCAATTGTCGCAATTTCCGCAGCGCTCGGGCGGATTTTCGCCGAAATGGCGGAGCAGCAGCGCGCGGCGGCATTCGACCGTCTCGACCAGCGCCGCGAGCGAATTGAGCCGCGCCCGCTCGCCCGCAAGCCGCGCTTCGGGCAGCTCGCCGAGCCGCATCCGCGCGCGTGCGAAATCCTCGGCGCCCCACAGCATCAGCGCCTCGGCGGGGTCGCCGTCGCGCCCCGCGCGCCCGGTTTCCTGATAATAGCTTTCGATCGATTTCGGGAGACCCGCGTGCGCGACGAAGCGAACGTCGGGCTTGTCGATCCCCATGCCGAAGGCGACCGTCGCGGTGACGATGCCGTCCTCCGACGCGACGAAATCATGCTGCACCTGCGCGCGCCGTTCGGGGTCGAGCCCCGCGTGATAGGCGGCCACTGGCCGCCCCGTCGCGGCGGCCAGCTTCGCCGCCATCCGCTCGGTCCCGTCGCGCGTCGGGCAATAGACGATGCCAGGCCCCGGATTGGCGGCGATAAAGTCGGTGAGCTGCCTCGCCGGGCTCACGCGCGGCGTCACGCGATAGCGGATATTGGGTCGGTCGAACCCGGCGAGCACCAGCCCCTCCGCTGGAATGCCGAGCTGAACGAGAATATCCTCGCGCGTGTGCTTGTCCGCGGTCGCCGTCAGCGCGAGTCGAGGCACTGCGGGAAAGGCGTCGAGCAACGGGCGGAGCAGCCGGTAATCGGGGCGGAAATCATGCCCCCATTCCGAAACGCAATGCGCTTCGTCGATCGCGAACAGCGCCGGCGTCCGCGCCGCCATCAACGACCGGAAACCCTCGCCCGTCGCCCGTTCGGGCGCGATGTAGAGAAGGTCGAGCGCGCCGTCGCGATACGCCTGCCGCGTGTCGGCAAAATCGGCGTCGACGCTGGTCAGGCTTGCCGCGCGAATGCCCGCCGCGCGCGCGCCGCGCAGCTGGTCGTGCATCAGCGCGATCAGCGGCGACACGACGACAACGCAGCCGTCCAGTGCGACCGCGGGCAGCTGATAGGTCAGCGACTTGCCCGCCCCCGTCGGCATCACCGCGAGCGTACGCTCGCCCGCCATCACGCGACCGACGACGTCGGCCTGACGGCCGCGGAAATGATCGAAACCGAAGGTGGATTTGAGCAGCGGGAGGAGTGCGTCGGCGGACATGGCAGGTGGCGATAGGAAGTTTGGGTGGACGGGGGAAGCCCGGTCTCAACTATTCCGGCCCCGTCGAGCCCTTCGACTGCCCGCCGGGCGGGCGCTCAGGAAGCCGAGGTGCCCCCGGCCAGGCGCTATTTCCATGGGTGTCTCGACTTCGCTCGACACAAACGGGACGAAAAACAGCCTAACCGAGCGTGAGCATCGCCCGTTCGGCCATCCGTGCCGCCGTCTCGCGTTCCGCCATCACGACATGGTCGGCGCCGCGCCGCACCAGGTCGGATACCTCCTCGTCCGAATGCGCGCGCGCCACGATCACCAGCTTCGGATTGATTGCGCGCGCGCGCCGCACGATCGCGCCCGCCTCGATCCCCTCGGGGATAGCGATCAGCAGCGTCGAGGCTTCGCCGATCCCCGCCTGCCGCAGGATGCTTTCCGTGGTCGCGTCGCCGATGATCACCGTTGCGCCCGCGTCCCTGGCCGCGGCCGCCATATCCTTCTGGTCCTCGATCACCGTCAGCCCCTCGCCCCGCCCGCAGATCAGCGAGCCGATATGGCTGCCGACGCGGCCATAGCCGATGAGCACGACCCCCGCATTACACGGCCCCGGCGCCTCCCCGGCGACGTCCTCCGGCTGCTTTGGGGCAGGTTCGTCGGCGCGAATGCGTTTCACCGCCAGCGTAAAGAGGATCGGGTTGAAGAGGATCGACAGCATCGATCCCGCGAGGATCAGGTCGCGCCCGGTTTCGGGCAGCACGTTCAGGCCAACGCCGAGCCCCGCGAGAATGAAGGAAAATTCGCCGATCTGCGCGAGGCTGACCGATACCGTCAGCGCGGTCTGCGACTTGTGGCCGAAGGCGCGAACGAGCGCATAGGCCGCGAGCGACTTGCCGACGACGATGATCGCGACCGTCGCCAGCACCGGACCCGGCTGCTGCGTCAGCACGTCGGGATTGAACAGCATCCCGACCGAAACGAAGAACAATACCGCGAATGCGTCGCGTAGCGGCAGCGTCTCTTCGGCGGCGCGTCGCGACAATTGCGTCTCGCCGAGGATCATGCCGGCAAAAAAGGCGCCGAGCGCAAAGGACACGTCGAAAATCACTGCCGCGCCGAACGCCACGCCCAGCGCGATCGCAAGCACCGCGAGCCGGAACAATTCGCGCGATCCCGAATGCGCGACCCAGTGTAGCACCCACGGCAGCACGCGCCGCGCGATCAGAAACATGAAGGCGGCGAAGCCCACGACCTTGAGCAGCACGATGCCGGCCGATTGCAGCAGTCCGGCTCCGTTCGCCCCGATACCGGCTTCGTCGCCGCGGCCGCCGAACATTGCGGGCAACAGCACCAACGCGAGCACCATCACCAGATCCTCGACGATCAGCCAGCCGACCGCGATCCGCCCCTTTTCGGTCTCGAGCATGTCGCGCGCCTGCAGCGCGCGGAGCAGCACGACGGTCGACGCGACCGACAGCGCCAGCCCGAACACCGCGCTCCCCTCGACCGACCAGCCGAGGTACAGGCCCAGCATCGTGCCGAGCGCTGTCGCCACGGCGATCTGCGCAATGGCGCCCGGCACCGCGATCCTGCGCACCGCGAGCAGATCCTTCAGCGAGAAATGCAGCCCGACCCCGAACATGAGCAGGATGACGCCGATCTCGGCGAGCTGCATCGCCAGCCCCGTATCGGCGACGAAGCCCGGCGTGAACGGACCGACGAGAATTCCCGCGAGGAGATAGCCCGCAATCGGCGAAATCTTCAGCCGGTGCGCAAGTGCCCCCATCAGGAAGGCGACGCCGAGCCCGGCGGCGATGGTTCCGATCAGCGTCGTATCGTGCGGCATGAACTCCCGCGTAAAGGGCGTACGCGCGGAGGGTCAACCCGAACGGAATAAATTCGTCAAATTTGCGCTGTCAGGCGGCGCACACCTCTCCATCCTGCGCCGCGCCGCGCCGCGGCCGCCCGATCAGGAAGCCCTGCGCCTCGTCGCAGCCTTCGCGGCGCAGCACGTCGAGCTGTTCCGGCGTCTCGATCCCCTCGGCGAGGATCGGGATCGACAGGCTTTTGCCGAGCGCGAGAACCGCGCGCAGGATCGCGGTCGATTGCAGATTGCCCTCGAGCTCGGCGGCAAAGAAGCGGTCGAGCTTGATCTTGTCGAACGGAAAGGCGCGCAGCGTCTCGAGCGACGAATAGCCGGTGCCGAAATCGTCGAGCGCGACCCCGATCCCCAGCGCCTTGATCTGGCGCAGCACGTGGAGCGCACGCTCGCGATCGGCGATGATCGCGGTTTCGGTCAATTCGATCTCGAGCCGGCGCGGCGGCAATCCGCTGTCGAGCAGGACCTGATGGAACAACCGGGGCAGATCGACATGCGCGAGTTGGAGCGGCGATACGTTGACCGCCACCTTCGATCCGTGCGGCCACGCCACCGCATCGGCGCACGCGCGCCGCAGCACCCATTCGCCGAGCGCGAGAATGAAGCCGTTCGATTCGGCGAGCGGGATGAAGACGACGGGCGGGATCGGCCCGCGCACCGGATGGTTCCAGCGCAGCAGCGCTTCGTAACCGGTGACCTCGCCGGTCGTGACCGAGGTCTGGACCTGATAATGGACGTCGAGTTCGTCGCGGTCGATCGCGCCGCGCAGGTCGGCAGCGAGTTCGCGCCCGTCGCGGATCGCCTCGTCGAGCTGCCAGTCGTAATGGCACGGGGCTGCCGCGGCGTCGGACTTGGCGCGGTACATCGCCAGGTCGGCATTATTCGCCAGCATCTCGGCGTTCGCGGCGTCGTCGGGAAAAACCGCGACGCCGATGCTCGCACCGAGCCGCGCCTCGAAATCGGGAAAGACCAGCGGCGCCTTGAGTTCGGCATCGAGCCGCGCCGCGAACGCGGTCAGTTGGGCGCGTTCGGTGAAGCGCGTCAGCGCGACAAACTCGTCGCCGCCCAGCCGCGCGACGAAGTCGCCATGCCCCAGCGCGTCGCGCATCCGCTGCGCCAGCCGCGCGAGCACCTCGTCGCCCGCCTTGTGGCCGTGGACGTCGTTGATTTCCTTGAACCGGTCGAGATCGATCGCGCACAGGCCGACGCGCTCGCCGCTCACCAGCGCCGCGCCGATCTGCCGCGACAGTTCGGCGCGAAAGGCCGTGCGGTTGGGCAGGCCCGTCAGCGCATCATTCATCGCCATACGCGTCATTTCGCGCAGCGCCTCCGACCGCGTCTGGCGGTCGAGCATCGCAGCGAAGACACCCGCCGCTATCACGATCCCGCCGACGAGCACCGTCGCCAGCGCGAGCGCATTGAATTCCGACGGACGCAGCGGTGTCTCGTCGAACGCCATCGGCGTGATCCGCATCGCGGTCATCGCAAGAAAATGGAGCGAGGCGATTGCAAGCACGATCAGCAGCGTCGCCAGCGGCACACGGTGCCGCACCGCCCGGCTGGTACGCAGCACCGTGAGCGCGGCGGCGGCCAGCGCCATGCCGCTGATTACTGCCGCGGCGACATAGTTTCCATCCCACACGACGATTCCGTCGACGCGATACGCGGTCATTCCGGTGAAGTGCATCGCGGCAATCGCGCCGCCGAACAATGCCCCGCCAATCGCGCCGTAAACCTCGTCCCGGCCCCATGCCGCGACCGCGAAGCCGATGAAGGAGCCGACCATCGCGACCATCAGCGACGCGACGGTCAGCACCGGGTCGAGCGTCACGGGCGCCTTCGCCTCGAACGCCAGCATCGCGACGAAATGCGTGCACCAGATCGTGGCGCTCGCAGCGACCGCGACGAGGAACGCCCAGGCGATCCCCTGCGCGCGCGCCGCCTCGCGCGCGCGTTCGAACATTTGCACGATCGCAAAGGCCCCGACGCCGCAGATCGCGACCGCCAGCGCGACGAGCCACGGATCGTGGTCGATCGCGATACACATCGCCAGCCTGATCAAAATCCCACCTTTCGCCTCGAACGTCCGCTTATGATGCCGGCGGGTCCCCGGAGGTCCAATTGGTGGAAATCACTTACAAAAATGTAAACGCCGGGGCTGGCGCACGGTCAGGCCTCGACCGTCCCCTCGTCGCGCTCTGCCTGCTGCCGCACCCACATATCTGCATAAAGCCCGCGCATGGCGAGCAACTGGTCGTGCGTCCCCGTTTCGGCAACGCGGCCCTTTTCCAGCACGATGATGCGGTCGGCACCCGTCACTGTCGACAGGCGGTGCGCAATCACCAGCGTCGTGCGACGCGCCGCGATACGGTCGAGCGTGTCCTGGATCGCCGCTTCGGTACGGCTGTCGAGCGCGCTCGTCGCTTCGTCGAGGATCAGCAGCGGCGGATTCTTGAGCAGGGTGCGCGCGATCGCGACGCGCTGCTTCTCGCCCCCCGACAGCTTGAGCCCGCGTTCGCCGACCTCGGTGTCATAGCCTTGCGGCAGCAATGCGATGAAGCTGTCGATCGCCGCGCCTTCGGCCGCTGCTGCAATCTCTTCGGCGCTCGCACCCTCGCGGCCATAGGCGATGTTGTACCCGATCGAATCGTTGAACAGCACGGTATCCTGCGGGACGATGCCGATCTCGGCGCGCAGGCTCTTTTGCGTGACCTTGGAAATATCCTGATCGTCGATCAGGATGCGCCCGCCCTGCGGGTCGTAGAAGCGGAAGAGCAGCCGCGCGATCGTCGACTTGCCCGCGCCCGACGGCCCCACGATCGCCAGCGTCTCGCCCGCGCCGACCGCGAAGCTCACGCCGTTCAGGATCGTGCGGTCGGGCTCGTAGCCGAACACGACATTCTCGAACACCACCGCGGCGCCGTTCACCGCGAGCGGTGCGGCACCTGGCGTATCCGAAATCTCGGGCGGGGTGTCGATCAGGCGGAACATCGCCTCCATGTCGATCAGCCCCTGGCGGATCACGCGATAGACCATGCCGAGCATGTCGAGCGGGCGGAAAAGCTGTGCGAGCAATGTGTTCACCAACACCACGTCGCCGACCTTATATTCGCCGACCGACCATCCCCACACCGTATAGGCCATCGCCCCGGCGAGCGCGGCGTTGGTGATCAGGCTCTGTCCGATGTTGAGCCAGGCGAGGCTGTTCTCGCTCTTCACCGCGGCGCGCGCATATTGATCGGCGACGTCGCGGTAGCGCGCTTCTTCGCGTTCCTCGGCGCCGAAATATTTGACCGTTTCGTAGTTCAAGAGGCTGTCGACGCTGCGCCCGATCGTCAACGTGTCGAGGTCGTTCATCCGGGTGCGCAGCGCGTTGCGCCAGTCGGTCACCTTGCGCGTGAAGATGATATAGACGACCACCATCAGCGCGGTCGCGCTCGCCAGGCCGAAACTGAACCTGGTCCAGAAAATGATCAGCACCGCCGCGAGTTCGATCACCGTCGGCGCGATGTTGAACAGCAGGAAATAGAGCATCGTGTCGATGCTCTTCGTGCCGCGCTCGATCACCTTCGTCACCTCGCCCGTGCGCCGCGCGAGGTGGAAGCGTAGGCTCAGCGCGTGGAGGTGGCCGAAGGTCGTAATCGCGAGTTCGCGCGTCGCATCCTGCCCAACGCGTTCGAACACCACATTGCGGAGATTGTCGAACAACACCCCGGCAAAGCGCGCGCCGGCATAAGCGAGCACCAGCCCGATCGCGAGCGCCACGCCCGCCTCCATCCCCGGCGCCATGCGGTCGATGGCGGCGCCATAGAGGAACCCCATCGACAGCTGCACGCCCTTCGACGCGAGCACGATCAGCCCGGCGAGGACGATGCGCAGCTTCGCCTCGCGCTGCCCCGCGGGCCACAGATAGGGAAGGAAGCGCCTCAGCGTCGCAAGGACGGGCGGTTCACGGCTGGCGTCGGCAGAGGTGGAGGTGTCGGGTGGCATGGACGCCCCATGTAGGGCGCCGATGCCGTTCCGCCAACGGTTAGCGCGATTCGCGATATCCCGCGCGCGCGATGATGCGATCGATCAGCCGCCGTTCCTCGGATGTCGGGGTCGGCACGATTGCCGCGGGCGGCTCCCGACGACGACCGAACAAGGGACGCCGGGGCGGGACGATGGGGGAAAGACGCATCGGGGCTCGCTTTCTATGCGCGGCGTCGCCCCCCGGCACCGCAAGTGGATCTGGTCCCGCGCGCCATCGTGAAGACGCATGGTTGCAGTCCGGTGAAGCGTGCTGGTTACTGCTTTCTTTCCGGTACCGTGAAGGTCCCGGTCACGCGCCCGCCGGTGCCGCCCTGCACCGGATTGCCGTCGGGGCCGCGCGCCGCGCCGCGCCCGTCGACCGTCGCGCGGCCGCTGTTAAGGTCGATCACCATACGCCCGCCGCGCAGCTGGTTGCCGCGCTGGCGCAGCTCGACATTGCCGACCATCGTGATCAGCCGCCGGTCGAGGTCGTATATGGCGACATTGCCCGACGCGCGTTCGTCGCCCTTCGTCACGACGACCCCGCCCGTCGCGTCGAGCCGGTTGATGTCGGTTCCCCCCGCGCGCGTATAGGCGATCGTCATGCGCGGTGCGGTCAGCGTCAGCCCGGCCTGTGTGATGCGGACATTGCCCGACACGATGACCCGGTCGGCGCGATCCTGCACCTCGATGCTGTTCGCGGCCATATCGACCGGCGCATTACTGTTGTGATTCGCAAGCGCCTGCGCCCGGGCGCTATCGCCGCCGCCCGCCGACAGGATCGCGAGGCTGGTCAGGACAAATCCCGTCGCCGCAAGCGCGATGCCCTTCATCGTCCAGAGCCGATTCATTTGAGCACTCCCTGATTGATCCTCAGCCGCGCATTGCCTTCGAGGCGCACGATCCGCTTGTCGAGATCGGCGGACAGCCCGTCGGCCGAGAAGGGGCCGATGTTGAGCGCGCCGTCGACGCCGCCGGTGCCGACCAGCGTCCGCGTTTTCAGATCGACCGCGACATTGCTCGCGTCGATCCGGTACCCGCCCGCGCTTTTGACCTGCACCAGCCCCGGCACCGCGACCTTTTCGGTATCCATATTATAGGCGCTGTCGCGCGCGACGATGGTCGCCGGCCCGTCGTCGAGGCGGATCGCGCCCGACAGGTCGGTCATCCGCACGATCGGTTCGGCCGAGCTTTTCTGTACTGCGCTGCCCGCAAGCAAGGCAAAGGGCTGGCCCTTCGCATCCTGGCCGCGATATTCGGCGCGCGTCACCTTCATCCGTTCGCTCGCCATGTCGACCTTGTCCTTGGCGAGCAGGAAGCTGATCTCGGCACGCTGGGTAAAGGGCGAAAAGACCAGCACCGCCGCGACGACGCCGATGACGAGCGGCAGGCCGAAGCGCAGGACGCGCACCACCCGGTCGTGGCTCGATCCGCTCGCCGCCCACATGCGGCGCATCGTGCGGTCAAGGTCGGCGCGTTCGGACATCCTCTACCTTCCGGGTGGCTCAACTATGCGCGAAAATATCGGTTTCGGGCCAGCCGGCCAGATCGAGCGCGGCGCGTGTCGGCAGGAAATCGAAACAGGCCTGCGCGAGGCCAGTGCGGCCCTCGCGCGCGAGCCGCGCGTCAAGAATCTCTTTCATCGCGTGGAGGAAGCGGACGTCGCTCGCCGCATAATCGCGCTGCGCGTCGGACAGTTCGGCGGCGCCCCAGTCGCTCGACTGCTGCTGCTTCGACACCTCCTGCCCGAGCAGTTCGCGCACCAATTCCTTCAGCCCATGGCGGTCGGTATAGGTGCGGATCAGCTTCGAGGCGATCTTGGTGCAATAGACCGGCGCGGTGACAATGCCGAGCGCCTGTTGCAGCGCCGCGATGTCGAACCGCGCGAAGTGGAAAAGCTTCAGCCGCGCGGGATCGGCCAATATCGCCTTCAGCACCGGCGCGTCATAGGCGCTGCCCGCCTTGAAGCGGACGAGATGCTCGTCGCCCGACCCGTCGCTGATCTGGACGAGGCACAGGCGGTCGCGCAGCGGATTGAGACCCATGGTCTCGGTATCGACGGCGACGGCGCCCGGGCCAAGCACGCCCTCGGGCAAATCTTCTTCATGGAAATAGACAGTCATGGCTTCGCCTTAGGCCAAGCCGCCGTGCCGCTCAATGACTGGTTTTCGCGGGCGTCGCCCACTCGCCGCCGCCCCGTGGCAAAGCGCATGTTACCCGGCTTCGCAGCGTTGAATTTTCTGTTCGCAGAGCGCGCCCATATAGGCTATATATTGCGCCGTTAGCGGCACGGGGCGAGTCTGTGCCCATGGTGAACTGCGTCCCCGTCCGGCGCAAGGCGCCGGTCGAATGGGTGATGGACGAACCGAAAGCGACTATTAGACAATGAGTTTCAACAAGGATCGCCGCGGCCAGCGGGGGCGCGGTAAGCGCGACGATTTCGGCAATTTCGACAGCTTTGAACCGGCGCCCTATGGTGGTGACAGTTACGGCGGCGGACGCGGCGGCTTCGGCGACCGCGATCGCGGCGGCTTCGGCGGTGGGGACCGCGGTGGCGGCTTCGGCGGTGGCGATCGCGGCGGCTTCGGCGGCGGTCGTGGCGGCGGCATGCCCGCGCAGGTCGTCGGCGAAGGCCAGGGCACGGTGAAATTCTTTAACCCGTCGAAGGGCTTCGGTTTCGTCGCTCGCGACGACGGCGGCGAAGACGTGTTCGTGCACATCAGCGCGGTCGAACAGGCCGGACTTCAGGGCTTGGCATCGGGCCAGCCGCTCGGCTTCACGCTTGTCGAGCGCAACGGCAAGGTGTCGGCCATCGATCTCAAGATCGAAGGCGAGCCGATGCCGGTCGAGGAATTCGCACCGCGTCGCGACGATCGCGGCCCCGGTGGCGCCGGCGGCGCGCGCGGCCGTCGCCAGCTGACCGGCGAGCGCACGTCGGGCACCGTCAAATTCTTCAACACGACCAAGGGCTTCGGCTTTATCGCACGTGACGACGGACAGGCCGACGCCTTCGTCCACATCAGCGCGGTGCAGCGCGCCGGCATGACGGGGCTCGACGAAGGCGACCGCGTCGCGTTCGACATCGAAGTCGACGACCGCGGCAAGTTCGCGGCGGTGAATATCCAGCCGCATCAGGACTGATCGGCCGGGCAGACAAATGGAAAGGGCGGCTTCGGGCCGCCCTTTTTATGTTCGGGCGAGTATTGCGGGCATTGGCGGCCCGTGCAGGTTTAATCGCGAACGAAGCTTTCTCCGGTTGGGCCCGACTCGCCACCCCCACAACCGGCCTTCATTCGAAGCCCGCTTCCATCCCCTTCAGCAACCCGCGCCAATGCTCCCCGAGCCGCTGCTGGAATAACATCAGTTCGAAGCCATGCCGCGCGACATGTCTCTGCGGGATGGCGTCCCAGCCGCGATGTTCGACCGTGACGCGCGTTTCGGCTCCGATCGCTTCGAAGCGCACATCGACCTCGGTCGCCTGCTCGGCCTGGAAGCTCGGCAGCCGCCAGCCGAATGCCAGCCGCTCGCCGGGTAACCAGTGCCGTACCGGCCCGATTTCCCACTCCTCCCCGTTGTCGAAGCGCGTGACGAGCCGCCCGCCAGGGCCCGCGGGGTCGAAGCGCAGCGCGCCGTCGCCTTTGCGGCTAAGCTGGAACAGCGGGTGGCTTTTCCACCATCTGCCGATGTCGGACGTGAAGGCGGTAAAGGCCGCTGGCGGCGTCGCCGCGACGCGCAGCGCGACGATCACCGCCGCGCTCATCCTTGGTCCACGCCCTCGACGCCGCCCTCGACATGGTGCTTGAACGCGGCGAGCTGGTGCATCCACAGCGCCTCGGTCGCGGCCAGCCATTGTTTCAGCCCGTCGGTCGCGCCGTCCTTCAGACTATAGATGCGCACGCGCGCGTCGAAATCGGGATGCCCGTCCTCGACCAGTCCGCCGTCCTTCAGCGCGCGCAGGTGGCGGCTCATCGCCGGCGGCGCGAGCCCGAGGGCGCCCGCCAGCTCGCCCGCGCTGCGCGGCTGCTGCCCGAGCAGTTCGACCGCGCGGCGGCGGACGGGGTCGGCGAGCGCGGCGAGCGTGCGGTCGACCGCGGCGCTCAATCGTCGAGCCGCATCTTGGTTATGAAGCCGCCCTCGGCGTCCCATTCGTCCGACGTCTTTTCCGCAACCGTCACGCCAAAGGTCCAGATATGCCCTTCGGAATCCTTCGCGCGGTAGGTGCGGTCGCCATAGAATTGCGTTTCGGGTTCGGCGATGATGTCCGCCCCCGCCGCGCGCGCCTTCTCGCAATGCGCGTCGATATCCTCGCCCTGGCCCAACTGGACATGCACCGTCTGCGTATTCTTGCCGCCAAGGTTCGCGGGGCTTCGATGATCGTCGGACCATTCATTGCCGATCATGATCGACGAATTTCCGTATTCCATCTCGCTGTGCGCCAGATTTCCATCGGCATCGAGCAGCACGAAGGTCGGTTCGAACCCGAAGGCCTCCTCCAACCAGCGGAACGCCGCTTTCGCATCCTTGTAGCAGACAGCACTCGAAAGCCCCTTGGAACGCGGATGATCGGCCATGTCTCGTTTCCCGATTCGATGATATAATTTCGCTTGTATAGAATATTTCTAATAAAATGAAAATACATGCGTTGCGCCGCGATTATGCTAGGCGGAGCCGATGACCGACAACATCGGACGCCATATCGAAGACGCGATGAAGCTCGCCGCGGCTCATCTGGGCCAAGGGCGCGTCGCCGCCTATATTCCGGCGCTCGCCAACGTCGATCCGAACAAGCTCGGCTTCGCGCTCGCACTGCCCGACGGCACCGTCCATGCGTCGGGCGACGCCGACGAGCCCTTCTCGATCCAGTCGGTGTCGAAGGTCTTCACATTGGCGCTGGCGCTTCGCCGCGTCGGCAGCTCGCTATGGGACAGCGTCGGGCGCGAACCGTCGGGGTCGGCGTTCAACTCGATCGTCCAGCTCGAAAGCGAACAGGGCATCCCGCGCAATCCGTTGATCAACGCAGGCGCAATCGCGACGACCGACCGGCTGATCGACGGGCGCAGCGGCGATGCGACGATCGACGAGATCGTCGATTTCATGCGCGCCCGTGCAGGCGACGATAGCGTCGGGATCGATTTCGACGTCGCTTTTTCCGAATCCGAAACCGGCGCGCGCAATCGCAGCCTCGCGCATTTCATGGACGCCTTCGGCAATCTGACGAATCCGGTCGAGTCGGTCGTCAGCGTCTATTTCCGCCAGTGCGCGATCGCGATGTCGTGCCGCCAACTTGCGCGCGCCGGGCTGTTTCTCGCAATGGAAGGCCGCGATCCGGTGACCGGCGAGCAGCTCGTCGAACCGCACCGCGCGCGGCGGATCAACGCGATCATGATGCTCTGCGGCCATTATGACAACAGCGGCGAATTCGCCTTCCGCGTCGGCCTGCCGGGCAAGAGCGGCGTCGGCGGCGGCATCCTCTGTATCGCGCCGGGGCAGGGATCGATCGCGGTCTGGTCGCCCGCGCTGGGCGACGCGGGAACGTCGCTGGCGGGTGCGGTCGCGCTCGAACATTTCGCCTATGCGGCGGGCTGGTCGGTTTTCGATTAGGGGCGGCTTTGGGGTGATGAGCTGACGTCGGCCCACCCCCGACCCCTCCTGCAACCGGGAGGGGAGATCACCTCCGCAACCACTCGCCAGACGACGAACCTCTCTGTCCGTACGTGTCGAGCGAAGTCGAGAGACCCGTCGACGCGATGCCTGACCCAAAGGGCATCTCGACTCCGCCCGATGCGAACGGGTTAGGATGGGTCCGAACGTCCATTTCCGGCCGAAAACGGACAACCCGCCGATATCTCACTCGTCGGCGAGCAACGCCAGCTTGACGCGCGCGGTGCCGCTGCGGTGCATGCCGATTTCGCGCGCGGCGGCTTGGCTGACGTCGATCACCCGGCCGCGCGAAAAGGGCCCACGGTCGTTGATGCGGACGATTACGCTGTCGCCGTTCGACATGTTGGTGACGCGCACCATGCTGCCAAAGGGCAAGGTGCGGTGCGCGGCGGTGAGCTGGCCGGGGTCGAAGCGTTCGCCGCTTGCAGTGCGATTGCCGGCGAGTTCGTTGCCGTAATAGCTCGCCATTCCGCCGTCGATTTCGGCGAAGTCGGGGACCTCGATGGCCGTTTCGTCCGTCACATCCAAGTCCTGCGCGGCGGCCGAAACCGACAGCATCATCGGTATCAACAGGGCTGAAAAGACCCGCATGACATCCTCCCTTTTCGGTGGAGGGCCAAAAGCAGCGGCGGCCTGCCAAGGCAAGCCGCCGCGCGTTAAACGGAACCGAAATTGCGGTCGGATGCGCTTTTAGACGTCGAGATTTGCCACCGACAGCGCATTCGTCTGGATGAAGTCGCGCCGCGGTTCGACCTCGTCGCCCATCAGGCGTTCGAAGATTTCATGCGCGACATCGGCCTGTTCGGCCTCGACGCGGAGCAGCGAGCGGTTGGCGGGATCGAGCGTCGTTTCCCAGAGCTGTTCGGCATTCATCTCGCCTAGCCCCTTGTAGCGGCTGATCGCAAGGCCCTTGCGGCTGTGCGCAAAGATCGCCTCGAGCAGTTCGGACGGGCGCGTCACCGGGTTGGCCTTGGCGTTCGCCGCCGCAGGAAGGTCGCCCTCTTCGCCGCCGGCCGTCTCCGCTTCGACTTCGGCGGTGGCGGTGGAGCCGCTCGACTTCACCAGTCGGCCGGGGCGGGCATAGGTGTCGGCCTGTTCGGCAGCGAGCTTGTGCATCCGGCGCGCTTCCTGGCTGGCGAGGAAGCCCGCGTCGATCGCGTGATGATCGCTGACCCCGCGCCAGCGCCGCTCGAGCGTGTAGCCGCCGCCTTCGACCGCTTCGACGGTCCAGACCGCTTCGGCGCCGCCGGTCAGCGCGCGTTCGGCGGCGTTGAGCCAGGTCGCGGCGGTCGCGGCGGCGCTGTGACGCCCCGCGGTATCGAGATCGGGATCGAGCGCGCCGGTGAGCGCGAGCGCCTCGACCAGCCCGTGATTGAGGGTACGCGGCACATAACGCATCAACGCGCGCAGCCGGCGGCCGTGATCGATCAGCGAGCGCAGGTCGGCGCCCGAGCGCGCGCCGCCCTGCGTTTCGAGCAACAGCGCGTCGATGCCCGCGTCGACGAGGTAATTTTCGAGCGCGCTATCGTCCTTCAGATAGACCTCGCTCCGCCCCTTCGCAACCTTATACAGCGGCGGCTGGGCGATGTAGAGGTGCCCGCCCTCTATGATTTCGGGCATCTGGCGATAGAAGAAGGTGAGCAGCAGCGTGCGGATATGCGCGCCGTCGACGTCGGCGTCGGTCATGATCACGATCTTGTGATAGCGCAGCTTTTCGAGATTGAACTCGTCGCGGATCCCCGTGCCGAGCGCCTGGATCAGCGTGCCGACTTCCTTGGAGGAAATAATGCGATCGAAGCGCGCGCGCTCGACGTTCAGGATCTTGCCCTTCAGCGGCAGGATCGCCTGAACATGGCGGTCGCGGCCCTGCTTGGCCGATCCGCCTGCCGAATCACCCTCGACGAGGAAGAGTTCGCATTTGGCGGGATCGCGTTCCTGGCAGTCAGCAAGCTTGCCGGGGAGCGAGGCGATATCCATCGCGCCCTTGCGCCGCGTCAGTTCGCGCGCCTTTTTCGCGGCCTCACGCGCCGCCGCGGCGTCGATGACCTTCTGGATCACCGCCTTGGCATAAGCGGGATTTTCCTCGAGCCATTCGGTCATCCGGTCGGCCATCAGGCTTTCGAGCGGTTGGCGGACCTCCGACGAGACGAGCTTGTCCTTGGTCTGCGACGAGAATTTGGGATCGGGCAGCTTGACCGAGACGATCGCGGTCAATCCTTCGCGCATATCCTCACCGGTGAGCGTAACCTTTTCCTTCTTCAGCAGGCCCGATTTTTCGCCATAGCCGTTGAGCGTGCGCGTCAGCGCGGCGCGGAACGCCGCGAGGTGCGTGCCGCCGTCGCGCTGCGGAATGTTGTTCGTGAAGCAGAGGACATTTTCATAATAGCTGTCATTCCACTCCAATGCGACGTCGATACCGATGCCGTCGCGCTCGCTGCTGATCGCGATCGGATCGGGCAGCAGCGCATTTTTGTTGCGGTCGAGATATTTGACGAACGCCGCGATCCCGCCCTCGTAGAAAAGGTCGTGCGTTTCATGCTCGGCGTGGCGCGCGTCGACGAGCTTGATCCGCACCCCCGAATTGAGAAAGGCAAGTTCGCGGTAGCGGTGCTCGAGCTTTTCGAAATCGAATTCGGTGACATTCTTGAACGTCTCGGTCGAGGCCATGAAGGTCACGCGCGTGCCCTTCTTGCCCGCGGGGGCCGGACCGTTGACCTTCAGCGGCGCGACCGAATCGCCATGTTCGAAGCGCATCCAATGTTCTTCGCCGTCGCGCCAGATCGTGAGTTCGAGCCATTCGCTGAGTGCGTTGACGACGCTGACGCCGACGCCGTGCAGGCCGCCCGACACCTTGTACGCATTGTCATCGCTGGTGTTCTCGAACTTCCCGCCGGCGTGGAGCTGGGTCATGATGACTTCTGCCGCCGAAATGCCTTCTTCGGCGTGAATGCCGGTGGGGATGCCGCGGCCATTGTCCTCGACGCTGACCGATCCGTCGCTGTTGAGCGTGATCAGGACGAGGTCGCAATGCCCCGCGAGCGCCTCGTCGATAGCGTTATCCGATACCTCGAACACCATGTGATGCAGGCCCGACCCGTCGTCGGTGTCGCCGATATACATGCCCGGCCGTTTGCGCACCGCGTCGAGGCCCTTCAATACCTTGATCGAATCGGCGCCGTAAGCGTTGGCGTTGGGCTGTTTGGCGGCGCTTTCGGGCGCGCTGTTCTCGGGGGTATCTGTCATATCGATTATATAGGGTCGAAGGCCGCAAAACCCAAGCGAAAATGCGGCTCTCCGCCCCGGGGCGACGGGCGTTGCGCGCGCGCCTCGCGGCGGCTAGTTTCGATGACATGAAACAAAGCCTCGCATCCCCCCTCTCCGCCATTCTGATCCTGTCGCTCGCTGCATGCAGCCAGCCCCCGCCGCCCGCCGACAACGCCCCCGCTGTGGCGGGCGAGCCGCTCGCAACGCGCGCGGTGATGATCGGCACCGAGGGACCGAGCCTGCCCGCCTGTTCGAGCATCAGCCGCGTGCGGGACGGCGGCACCGACGTCTATTGGGCGCCCGGTGAAACGCGTGCGGTGAAGGCAAGGCTGGGCGGCGGCACCCGCGTGTCGTTGTGCGAGGCCGCCGAAGACGACGCCTGGTTCGGCGTCGTGTTTCCCGCGCCGGGGACCGATCCCGACATGTGCGGCGTCGGCAAGTCGGTGCAGAATGCCCGCGAATATCAGGGCCCGTGCCGCTGGGGCTGGATCAAGGGCGGAACCGTCCAGCTGGGCGGTTAAGCTACAAAAGCTCCGCACACGCGCGCTCGATTCACCGCGCGCTTTGCGAAAGCCCCTCCCCATCGCTACGCGACAGGGAGGAGTTGCCCTACTTCGACGCGAGGCGCCGGGGCGAACTTTCGCTTCAATAGCCCAGCGTCGCCTCGAGGAACCAGATGCGTTGCTGCGTTTCGTCGGCCCAGCCATCGACGAGTCCGCTCGTCGCGATATCGCCATCGGCTTCGGCCGCCGCCTTCACTTCTTTCAACTGCCCAAGCAGAATCTTGTTGTCGCCCGCAAGGTTACGGATCATCGTTTCGGCATCGACGCCCGCAGCATCGTCGTCGCGGATCGAGGCGCGGCGGCTGACGTCGCCGATCGAATGCAGCGTCGGCGCGCCATTCTTGCGCACGCGCTCGGCGATCAGGTCGGTCGTCGCGAAAATCTGTGCCGCCTGCTCATCGAACAGCAGGTGCAGTTCGCGGAAACGCGGGCCCTGGACGTGCCAGTGGTAATTTTTCGTCTTGAGATAGAGCGCAAAACTGTCGGCGAGCAGCGCGTTCAGCGCGTCGGCGACGGCAGGGGCGTTGTTGTTTTTCTCGGACATGGGAGCATCCTTTCTGTTGCACCGCCCATATAGCGAGGCCGCGGACCGCTTTCCCATTGAAGCTTTGGGTAAGCTTCATCGATAAAAACGATGAAACCACTGATCAAATGCCTTTCAGCCGATTAATCCAAAGGCGCCGAGCCCAGTGCGGATCCCCCATATCGCGAGGACCAGCGCGCTCGACCAGCACAGGATGCGCGCCGCACGCCGCTCAGCGAGCGCCGGACCGAAAGCGAGAAAGGGCAGCATCGCCAGCGTCCACCCGACGAGCCCGCCCGCCGCGGCCCATTGCCCCGCACCGCTCGTCGCCGCCAGCGAGCCGATAAGGAAATGGCTGCGGTCGCCAAACTGGCGCGCCAGCAACTGCCCGGCGAGCAGGACAGGCGGCGCATCGCCGCCGGCGACCGGCTCCGCATCGGGCTTGCCGCGCCACAGCAGCGCGGCCGCCGCCGACAGCATCGCGAGCGCGACGAGCAAGGCGGCCACGCCCTGCCCGATCATCCGGTTGGCGATTGCGCCCGCGAGCGCCGCGACCAGCGCGTTCGACAGAAAGGCACCAAAGGCGATTGCGACAGTGACGCGCCGGTCGCCGCGCGCGCTGACCAGCCGCGACAGGACAATCCCGCTGCGCCCGTCGGCATTGGCGAGCAGCACCGCCACCAGCGCAAGCATGATTGCATCCATGACGTCGGATTTGAATGGTCAGCGGGCCGCCGTCAATGCCCGAGCCGGACCGCGACGGACGCCAGCCAGGCTTCCTGTATCGCGGTTGGCAAGGGCCCCTGCGGCGCGCCTGCGGCGTCGCTCATCGCGTCGAGATAGGTCAGGATCGCGGCACGATAGCCGCCGGCCGCGACCGCCGATTCAAGATGGCTCGCCAATGTCTCGACCGCGGCAAAGCCATTGTCGCGCGCAAGGCAGCGGATATCGTCGATCCCCTGCACAAGCTGCGCGAGCGCGCAGTGCGGCAAGGCTTCCGCCAGCGCGCCGATCTGGCCGGTGATCCGGTTCTGAATGTCCTGATATTGTTCGGTTTGGGTTTGCATCGTCCATCCCCTGTCCTGGCGGTGACGATGCGCCTTTATAGTTAACCGGCGGTTAGCGGTGGCCCGGCAGACCGCCGAGGCCCTGCTTGCTGCGATACATGTCGCGGTCGGCGGCGGCCAATATGTCCGATTCGGTCATCCCGGTCTGGAGCATCGCGATTCCGAAACAGGCCGACAGCGCGATCTCGTGCCCGTCATATTGGGCAGGGGCGGCACTCAGAATCTCGCACAATCGGTCGACCTGCGCGCGCGCGCCGGCCTCGCTCGACTGGTCGAGGATCAGGCCGAATTCGTCGCCGCCGATGCGCGCCGCCACATCGGTCGCGCGGATCGACGCCGCGAGCCGTTTGGCGATTTCCATCAGCGCGAAATCGCCCGCCGCATGACCGAAATTGTCGTTGATATATTTGAGCTGGTTGACGTCGATGAACACGACTGCGGCGCGTTCGGCGTGACGTTCGAAGCGCGCCATGCGGTGATGGATCGCGGTCAGGAAATAGCGGCGATTGAACAGCGGGGTCAGCGTGTCGCGTTCGGACACGCGCTCGAGTTCGGCGACGGCGATCTTCAATACGCGGTTCTCGCGGCGCAAAGCGTCGCGTTCGCGGCGTATTTCGCGCAGCTGGTCCTCGATGGAGTCTACGGGAACGGCGCCGAACTGGTCGACCGCGATCCGTGCCCCCCCTACGCTGTCCATTCAACGTCCCCGAATGCGAACCCACGTTCCCCGGCCCCATGCCGGTGGATATTGCCCGGCGACCCTAGCCGCGACTTGATACCAATCGGTAAACGCGCGGACGCATAATTGGCGCCGTTGCCCGCGCGCTGCGCAGTCGCTAGGGGGAAGGCGGCGGCGATTCATCGCTGCCCGCAGGAGGGACGGGTGATGGGCGACAGTTCGCCGCAAGTCGGTGTGATCATGGGCAGCCAGTCGGACTGGCCGACGATGGCGCACGCGGTCCAGATACTCGAAGAATTCGGTATCACGCACGAGGTCCGGATCGTCTCTGCGCACCGCACCCCCGACCGTCTCATCGACTACGCCAAAAGCGCGGCCGGTCGCGGTCTGAAGGCGATTATCGCCGGTGCCGGCGGCGCCGCGCACCTGCCCGGAATGGTCGCGGCGATGACACGCGTTCCGGTGCTCGGTGTGCCCGTCCAATCGGCGGCGCTCAGCGGCGTCGACAGCCTCTATTCGATCGTCCAGATGCCCGGCGGCGTGCCCGTAGCGACCTTCGCGATCGGCAAGGCGGGCGCGACCAACGCCGGGCTTTTCGCCGCCGCGCTGCTCGCGAACAATAGCACCGATCTGGCACAAAAACTCGACGACTGGCGCACGGCGCAGTCGAACAGCGTCGCCCCCACCCCCGTTCGCGAAGGCTGACCGCTTGTTGATTCCAGGTTCGACGATCGGCATCCTCGGCGGCGGACAGCTCGGCCGGATGATCGGCCTTGCCGCCGCGCAGCTTGGCTACAAGGTCCATGTCTACGCCCCCGACGCCGAAAGCGTCGCGGCCGAGGTCACCGCACACCATAGCCAGGCCGCGTGGGACGACGAACCCCGCCTCGCCGCCTTCGCCGCGACGTGCGACGTCGTCACCTATGAATTCGAAAATGTACCGGTCGACACGGTGCGCTTCCTGTCGGGTCATGTCGCGGTCCGCCCCGGCGTCGCGGGCCTGAAGATCGCGCAGGACCGGCTCGAGGAAAAGACGTTCGTCGCCGGCCTCGGCGGCTGCCCCGCCCCCTTCGCCGCTGTGCCCGACCGCGCCGCGCTCGATGCCGCGCTGGCAGCAATCGGCACCCCCGCGATCCTCAAGACGGTGCGCATGGGCTATGACGGCAAGGGGCAGGCGCGCATCATGACGCCCGCCGACGCCGACGCCGCGTGGGACGGCATCGACCGCCACGCCGCGGTGCTCGAAGGCTTCGTCACCTTCGCGCATGAATTTTCGGTGATCCTCGTGCGCGGCATCGACGGCGAGATCCGCTTTTGGGACAGTTCGGTCAACGTCCATAAGGCCGGCATTCTCGCCACCTCCAGCCTGCCGCCGCCGCAAATCGTCGCCGACCAGCAGGCCGAAGCGCGCGAACTGATGGCGCGCATCGCCGCCGAGCTCGACTATGTCGGGGTGCTGACGGGCGAATTTTTTGCCACCGAAGCCGGGCCGGTGTTCAACGAAATGGCGCCGCGCGTCCACAACAGCGGCCATTGGACGATCGAGGGCGCGGTGACGAGCCAGTTCGAAAACCATATCCGCGCGGTCGCCGGCCTGCCGCTCGGCAGCACCGCGACCACCGCGCTACCGGTCACGATGCGCAACCTGATCGGCGCCGATATCGCCGCCATCCCCGCGCTGCTCGCCGACGAAAATTGCCGCGTCCATCATTACAGCAAGACCGAGGTGCGCGAGGGGCGCAAACTCGGCCACGCCACCTGGGTCGGAGCTTCTCCCGCATGAATCGCCCCGAGATTACGCTGATCCTTGCCCGCGCAGCCAATGGCGTGATCGGGGTGGGCGGAAAGATGCCGTGGCACCTGCCCGCCGACCTTCGCCGTTTCAAACAGCTCACCATGGGCCGTCCGATGATCATGGGGCGCAAGACCTTCGACAGCCTCCCCGCCATATTAGAGGGCCGCCGCCACATCGTCCTCACCCGCGACGCCGACTGGCAGGACGAGGGCGCCGAGCCGGTCGCGACGATCGAGGACGCGCTGAAGCTCGCCAACGCGCCGCATGTGATGGTGATCGGCGGCGCGGAAATTTATCGCCTCTTCCTGCCGCTCGCCGACCGCATCGAACTCACCGAAGTCGCGCTGGAACCGAAAGGCGACGCGAGCATCGATTATCCGCCCGCCGCCGACTGGCGCGCGACGGCGCGCGAGGACCATCCCGCCGACGAGGCCGGGCGCCCGGCGTACAGCTTCGTCACGCTGACAAGGAAATAGGACATGCGCCGCTGGCTGATCGCGATCCTGCTCATCCTCGCGCTCGCCGCGCTCGCCTTCTTCGCGCTCGCTCCGGGCATGATCGAACGCGGAATGAACCAGATCGACGGCAAGCCGCTGCCGCCGGTCAGCGCGCGCGCGCAGGCGCTGCACCGGACGCTGACGATCGTCGACCTGCACAGCGACACGCTGTTGTGGAAGCGCGATATCCTCGACCGCGCCGAGCGCGGCCATATGGACCTGCCGCGGCTGGAGGATGGCAACGTCGCGCTACAGGTGCTCGCGAGCACGACCAAGTCGCCCAAGGGCCAGAATTACGACGCCAACAGCGGCGACACCGACAATATCACCAGCCTTGTGATCGCGCAGCTCCAGCCGGTGCGGACGTGGAGCTCGCTGCTCGAACGCTCGCTCTGGCACGCCGAGAAGCTGCACCGCGCGGTCCAAAGATCGGGGACCGAACTTTGGCCGGTTGCTGCGCCCAAAGACATCGACTCTTTGTTGTTCGCTCGCTCGGCAGGCACGTCAAAAACGGAGAGCGGGACCATCGTCTCGCGTCCGCCCGTCGGCGCGATGCTCAGCGTCGAGGGGCTCCACAATCTCGAAGGCGACATCGCCAACCTCGACAAGCTCTACGCCGCGGGGTTCCGCATGGGGGGGCTCACGCATTTTTTCGACAATGATCTAGCCGGTTCGATGCACGGGCTGAAGAAGGGCGGGCTCACCCCGTTCGGGCGGGAGGTCGTTTCCGAGATGGAGGCGAAGGGCATGATCGTCGATATCGCGCACTGCTCCAGCGCCTGCGTCGCCGACATATTAAAGATGGCGCGCCGCCCCGTGGTCTCCAGCCACGGCGGCGTGCAGGCGACGTGCAAGGTCAACCGCAACCTCAGCGACGCGCAGATCCGGGGCGTCGCGGCGACCGGCGGCCTGATCGGCATCGGCTATTGGGACGCCGCGGTATGCGACACCTCGCCCGCGAGCATCGCGAAGGCGATGAAGCATGTCCGCGACCTCGTGGGCATCGAGCATGTCGCGCTCGGCAGCGATTATGACGGCGCCACCACGGTGCGCTTCGACACGTCAAAGCTGGTGCAGGTGACGCAGGCGCTGATCGACGCGGGTTTCAGCGACGACGAAATTCGCGCCGCGATGGGCGGCAACGCGATCCGCGTGCTCAAGGCGGGGCTCGTCCCCCTGACCCCGCCCCCCTCCATCGCGGCGGTGCCATGATCCGCCTCGACGGCCACAATCGCATCGACGAGCCCCTGCGCGGCGGGGTGATCGCGCTCGGCAATTTCGACGGTTTCCACGCCGGGCACCAGGCGGTCGTCGGCCGCGCAGTGCGCCATGCGAAGGACGAGGGGCGCCCCGCGATCGTCGCGACCTTCGACCCGCATCCGGTGCGCTTCTTCAAACCCGACGTTCCGCCCTTTCGCCTGACCACGCTCGACCAGCGCCAGGAACTGTTCGCCGCGGCAGGCGCCGACGCGATGCTCGTCTTGCCCTTCGACGCCGCGCTCGCGGCGACGAGCGCGGAGGATTTCATCACCGGGCTCCTCCTCGATCGCTATGGCGCGGCGGGCGTCGTCACCGGCAGCGATTTCGTGTTCGGCAAGGGACGCGGCGGCGATGTCGTGACGCTCGCCGACCACGCCCGCCGCCTCGGCTTTTTCACCGAAATGGTCGCGCCGGTCGACGATGCCGAGGAGGTCATCTCGTCGAGCCGCATCCGCGAGGCGCTGCAGGCGGGCGACTGCGCCACCGCCGCGCGCTTGCTCACGCGCCCCTTTACCGTGCGCGGGCGCGTCGAACATGGCGACAAGAACGGCCGCCTGCTCGGTTTTCCAACCGCCAACATCGACATGGGCAACTACCTGCGGCCGAAATACGGCATTTACGCGGTGACCGGAAAGCTGCCCGACGGACGAATCCTCAAAGGCGCCGCGAACCTCGGCATCCGCCCGAGCTTCGACCCGCCGAAGGAACTGCTCGAACCGCATTTCTTCGACTTTGCGGGCGACCTCTATGGGCAGGAAATCGACGTCGCCTTCCACGCCTTCATCCGGCCCGAGGCCAGATATGACAGCATGGACGCGCTGATGGCGCAGATCGCGGCGGATTGCGACGAGGCGAAGCGACTGCTGGCAAAGATATAACTCCTCTCCCTCAAGGGAGAGGGAATGGGTTTAGGGGGGATCATGACCGACGATGACGACTGGGCCGTGGCCCTTGCGGGCCCGCCGAAAAAGCCGATGAAGCGGCGCACCAAAATCCTGCTCTGGATCTTCGCCGCACTCGTCGCCTGGCTCACCCTGTCGAACGCGAGCTGGCTCGCGCCCGACCCGCAAGGCAAACCGAAACTCATCGCGCACCGCGGCGTCTATCATCTCTACGACAAGCGCGCCGCCTTCGGCCGCGACACCTGCACCGCCCGCCATGCCTATCCGCCGACGCACGAGGTGTTCGAAAATACCCCCGATTCGATGCGCTGGGCGGTCGGCAACGGCGCCGCGATGGTCGAGGTGGACGTCGCGCCGACGAAGGACGGGCGCATGGTGCTGTTCCACGACTGGACCGTCGATTGCCGCACCGACGGCACGGGCGCGACGCGCGACCTGACACTCGCCCAATTGAAGGCGCTCGACATCGGTTACGGCTATACGGCCGACAGCGGCAAGACCTTCCCGCTGCGCGGCAAGGGCGTGGGCAAGATGCCCACCGTCGAGGAAGGGCTGGCGGCGCTTCCGGTCCACCCGATCCTGTTCAACTTCAAGTCGAAGGACGCGGCCGAGGCCGACCAGCTGTTCGCGATCCTCAAAGCGTCGGGCCGCGACAGCGCCAAGCTCGGCGACGCCTTTTACGGCGCCGAAGGGCCAGTGAAACGGATGCGCGAGCTGATGCCCGACAATTGGTCCTTCGACCTCGGGCGCGAGGCGCTCGCCTGCTCGAAAGATTATGTGGCCTGGGGCTGGACCGGTATCGTCCCCGAAAGCTGCCGGAACGGCGTGATCGCGATACCGATCAACTATCAATGGGCCTATTGGGGCTGGCCCGACCGGCTGATCGCGCGCATGGACAGCGTCGGGGCACGGATCATCGTCTTTGGCCCTTATGACAAGGGCAAGTCGAACGAAGGCCTGACCAGCCCGCAGCAACTCGCGAAAGTGCCCGCCAGCTTCAACGGTTATATCTGGGTCGAGGATATCCGCGAAGTCGGCCCGGCGCTGCGGCCGCGGCAACGCTAATCCCCTCTCCCATTTAGGGAGAGGGCAGCGAGACTTGCAAGCTTGCTGGCTTAGTCGCAGCGGGTGAGGGTCGGCAGCGCCGCATACCCTCACCCAGCTCCAGCTAGGCAGCCAGCTGCCAAGCTTCCATATCCCTCTCCCCCAAGGGGAGAGGAAGGTTTGCTCCCGCCCGAATCTGCGCTAAGCGCCGCGCACCATGACCGATACGCCCGCACCCGAGCAGCGCGATTACCGCGACACCGTCTTCCTGCCCAAGACCGACTTCCCGATGAAGGCCGGCCTGCCGCAGAAAGAGCCGCTGATTCTTGCCAAATGGCTCGCGGGCAATCTCGAAGGCCAGATTCGCGAAGCGCGCCAAGGCCGCGACCAGTTCATCCTCCACGACGGCCCGCCCTATGCCAATGGCGACATGCACATCGGCCATGCGCTCAACCATATCCTGAAGGACATGGTCGTCCGCACCCAGACGCTGAAGGGCAAGGACGCGCCTTACGTCCCCGGCTGGGACTGCCACGGCCTGCCGATCGAGTGGAAGGTCGAGGAGCAGTACCGCAAGAAAAAGCTCAACAAGGACGAGGTTCCGGTCGAGGAATTCCGCGCCGAATGCCGCGCCTATGCGCAGCATTGGGTCGATACCCAGCGCGAGCAGCTGAAGCGCCTCGGCATCGGCGGCGACTGGGACCATCCGTATCTGACGATGGATTATGAGGCCGAGGCCACCATCGTGCGCGAACTGCTCAAATTCGCCGCGAACGACATGCTCTATCGCGGCGCCAAGCCGGTGATGTGGTCGCCGGTCGAAAAGACCGCGCTCGCCGAGGCCGAGATCGAATATGAGGATATCGTCTCGACCCAGATCGATGTGGCGTTCGAGATCACGGAAGCGCCCAACTGCCCGGATATCAGTGAACTTATCGATAAGGGATGGGGCGTTTACGGTGTCATATGGACCACGACACCTTGGACTATTCCGGTAAACCAGGCGCTCGCCTTCAGCCCCTCCGCAAAATATCGCATCGTTGCCGAAGGCGGCGTCGCGAGAGCTTGGGTGATTGCGGAAGATCTTTGGGAAGACGTGGCGGAGCGTGCGTTCCGTTATGATCGAGAGGTCGTCAATTATGGGCTGCACTTCGAACCGCTCGGAGGATATCCGGGCGGCGACGAAGGCCTGTTTCTTGGCAGCGAGTTGGAGGGGGCGGTAGCCCGCCACCCGATGCACCATCTCGGCGGCTTCTTCGCGCGTCCGCGCCCGTTCCTTGCGGGCGATTTCGTCACCACCGACAGCGGCACCGGGCTTGTCCATATGTCGCCCGACCATGGCGAGGATGATTTCGACCTGTGCAAGGCGAACGGCATCGACCCCGTGTTCGCGGTCGAGGGCGACGGCAAATATCGCGAGGACTGGGGCTGGCTCGGTGGTCAAGGTTCGGTGATCAACCCCAAATTCAACGCCCCCGACGGCCCGATCTGCACCGACCTGCGCGAAGCCGGCGCGCTGCTCGCGGCCTCGGCCGATTACCAGCACAGCTATCCGCATAGCTGGCGTTCGAAGGCCAAGGTCATCTATCGCTGCACCCCGCAATGGTTCGTGCCGATGGACAAGATCATGACGCATATCGAGCCCAAGGCGCCGCGCGAGCAGCGCTGGGAATCCGAAGGCGGCGCGATCAACCCGCATGAGGAAGGCCTCTGCGACGCGCCGACCTTGCGGCAGGCCGCGATGCACGCGATCGAGCGCACGCGCTTTGTGCCCGAAAAGGGCCGCAACCGCATCGGGTCGATGGTCAAGGATCGCCCCGACTGGGTGCTCAGCCGCCAGCGCGCTTGGGGCGTGCCGATCACGCTCTTCGTCGACCGCAAGACCGGCGTCTATCTCAACGATCCCGCCGTCAACGACCGCATCGTCGCGGCGGTGAAGGCGGGCGGCGTCGATGCGTGGAGCGATGCGCGCGCGCAGGAATATCTCGGCGATCAATATGACGCCGCCGACTACGAACGTATCGTTGACATTCTCGACGTCTGGTTCGATTCGGGCTGCACCCACGCCTTCGTGCTCGAAAGCGGCAAATGGCCCGCGCTCGTCCGCCACGACGGCGGCACCCACAGCGCGGATCTCTATCTCGAAGGCAGCGACCAGCATCGCGGCTGGTTCCAGTCATCCTTGCTCGAAAGCTGCGGGACGCGCGGGCAGGCACCGTATAAGGCCGTCCTCACGCACGGCTTCACGATGGACAGCAAGGGCTTCAAACAGTCGAAGTCGCTCGGCAACACGACCGATCCCGTCAAGGTGATGGAAACCAACGGCGCCGACATCATCCGCCTGTGGGCGCTGAGCGTCGATTTCACCGAGGACCACCGCATCGGCGACGAAATCCTGAAGGGCGTCGCCGACCAGTATCGCAAGCTGAGGAACACCTTCCGCTACCTGCTCGGCGCGCTCGACGGGTTCAGCGAAGGGGAACGCATCACCGACGTCGCGGCGATGCCCGAACTCGAACGCTATATGCTGAGCCTGCTCGCCGACCTTGATGCAAAGATGGCCCGCGCGGTCGACGATTTCGACTTTAACAGCTACTCGCGCCTGCTCGCCGATTTCTGCAACGAGGATCTGTCGGCCTTTTATTTCGATATCCGCAAGGACGTCCTCTACTGCGACCTCGGCCCCGCCGCCCCGCTCGGCACCGATACGCGCCGCGCGTACCGCAGCGTGCTCGACACCCTGTTCCACGCGCTCGTCCGCTACGCCGCGCCGGTGCTGGTGTTCACCGCCGAGGAAGTGTGGGGCACGCGTTATCCCGAAGCGGGCAGCGTGCATCTGCTCGAATGGCCGAGCGTCGACGCCGCATGGAACGACGCCGCGCTCGCGAGCAAATGGTCTGGCGTGCGCACCCAGCGCGAGGCGGTGACCGAGGCGATCGAGCCTTATCGCCGCGAAAAGACGATCCGGTCGAGCCTTGAGGCCGAAGTCGCGATCCCCGATCCGACGCTCGATCCCGCGGCGCTCGAGGAAATCTTCATCGTCTCGGTCGCGCGCGCGGGCGACGAACTCACCGTCACCCGCACCGAAAACCACAAATGCGGCCGCTGCTGGCGCCACCTGCCCGAAGTCACCGAGGACGGCAGCTTGTGCAATCGCTGCGACACGGTATTGACCGCGGCATGAGCAGAACCCGTTCCCCCTATCTGCGCTTCGGCCTGATTTTCGCCGCCGTCGCCTTTATCCTCGACCAGATCACCAAATGGGTCGTCACCGTCCCGCTGTCGCTCGAACCCAAGGGGCAGATCGAGATCACCAGCTTCTTCAACCTGACCTGGGCGGAGAATTGCGGGATTTCGCTGTCGATGTTCGCCAGTTGCACCGACACGACGCGCTGGACGCTCGTCGCGGTGACCGGGATCGTCGCCGCCGCGGTCGCCTTCTGGATGACGCGCGAACAGGCGAAAGGCGATGTGATCGCGCTCGCGATGATCCTCGGCGGCGCGCTCGGCAATATCGTCGACCGCGTGCGCTTCGGCTATGTCGTCGACTTTGCCGACCTGCATTTCGGCGATTTCCGCCCCTTCATGATCTTCAACGTCGCCGATGCGTGCATCACGCTCGGCGTGCTTTTGCTGGTTGCGCGCGCGCTGCTCTTGGGCGAAAAGGCCCCAGCCGCGGACGCTAGGCCGTCCGCCGAGTAAACGGGGCGCATTGGGAGTATGTTTAAAGTGAACCGGACCACCGCCATCCTGGCAGCCTCGATCGTCGCCACCACCCTGTCGGCCTGCGGGTCGAACAGCCTGTTCAGCCGCGACCGCCCCGACGAGATGATGGTGTCGCGCCAGGCGCCGCTCGTCGTGCCGCCCGACTTTTCGCTGACCCCGCCGGCGCCCGGCTCGGTCCGCCCCGGCGGCGAAACGACCGCGGAACAGACGCTGCGCGCGCTGTTCGGCGGCCCCGCCCCGCGCAGCGCCAACGAAACCGCGATCATCAGCAGCGCAGACGGCGAACGCGCCGACCCGGGCATCCGCAGCGAAGTCGGCAGCCCCGGCACGCAAGTTGTCGACAAGGGCCTCGTCGTCCGCGACATCCTCGCCGCCCCCGAAGGCGACGGCCGCGACGCATCGGCGGCGATCCCGGGCGCCTGAGTTTGCGCTGATCGAAACAAAAAGGGCGGCCGAGGCCGCCCTTTTCCTTGTCCTCTTGCCGGCGCTTCCACTCAAGCCCGCGCGCCCGCCTCCTCGACGCCCGCGCTGTTGTGCCGCAGCGCCTTCAGGACGCAATCGACGATCTGCGGCGCGTTGAGCCCCGCGGCATCATATTGCAACTCGGGCTTGTCCTGGTCCTGGAAGACGTCGGGCAGGCGCATCGTGCGCAGTTTCAGCCCCGCGTCGATCAGCCCCTCGTCGCTCGCGAGCGTCAGCACATGCGCGCCGAGTCCGCCGATGCTATTCTCCTCGATCGTCACGCACACCTCGTGCGCGGCCAGCGTCTTGCGGATCAGGTCCTCGTCGAGCGGTTTGGCGAAGCGCAGGTCGATCACGCTCGTCGAAAGCCCGCGCGCTTCCAGCGTGTCGGCCGCCTTCAGCGCCTCGGCGAGCCGCGTGCCGAGCGACAGGATCGCGACGGTCTTGCCCTGGCGCACGACGCGCCCCTTGCCGATCTCCAGCTTCTGCGGAACCTCGGGCAGCGGCACGCCGGTGCCGCCCCCGCGCGGATAGCGGAAGGCGATCGGGCCATCGTCATATTCGGCGGCGGTGTAGGTCATATGGACGAGCTCGGCCTCGTCGGCCGCCGCCATCACCACCATGTTGGGCAGCGTCGCCAAGTAAGTAACGTCGAACGAGCCCGCATGCGTCGATCCGTCGGCGCCGACCAGCCCCGCGCGGTCGATCGCGAAGCGCACCGGCAGGTTCTGGATCGCGACATCGTGCACGACCTGGTCGTAGGCGCGCTGGAGGAAGGTCGAATAGATGGCGGCGAATGGCCGCATCCCCTGTGCCGCAAGCCCCGCCGCAAAGGTGACCGCATGCTGTTCGGCGATGCCGACGTCGAAGCTGCGTGTCGGATGCGCCTTCGCGAATTTGTCGACGCCGGTGCCCGACGGCATCGCCGCAGTGATCGCGACGATGCGCGGGTCGCTGTCGGCGAGCTTGGCCAGAGTTTCGCCGAACACATTCTGGTAGGCGGGCGGTCCCGGCGGCGCCTTCGCCTGCTCGCCGGTGATGACGTCGAATTTCTGGACGCCATGATATTTGTCGGCGGCGGCTTCGGCGGGGGCATAGCCCTTGCCCTTCTTGGTCACCGCATGGATCAGTACCGGGCCATGTTCGCTGTCGCGGACATTTTCGAGCACGGGGATCAGATGTTCGAGGTTATGCCCGTCGATCGGCCCGACATAATAAAAGCCCAATTCCTCGAACAAGGTGCCGCCCATCGCCATGCCGCGCGCATATTCGTCGGTCTTTTTCGCCGCCTTGTGCAGCGGCTGCGGCAGCTTGCGCGCGAAGCGGCGCGCAATCTCGCGCAGTTCGACGAACGGCCGCGACGACACGAGCTTCGCCAGATAGGCCGAAAGCCCGCCCACCGGCGGCGCGATCGACATGTCATTGTCGTTGAGGATGACGATCAGCCGGTTGCCCGCCTGCTGGGCGTTGTTCATCGCCTCATAGGCCATGCCCGCCGACATCGACCCGTCGCCGATCACCGCGATCGCGCGCCCCGGCTCATCCTTCAGCTTGTTGGCGATTGCAAAGCCGAGCGCCGCGCTGATCGAGGTCGAGCTGTGCGCGGCGCCGAACGGGTCATATTCGCTCTCGCTGCGCTTGGTGAAACCCGACAGCCCGCCGCCGGTGCGCAGCGTCCGGATGCGGTCGCGGCGCCCGGTGATGATCTTGTGCGGATAGCATTGGTGTCCGACGTCCCACACGATCTTGTCGCGCGGCGTGTCGAACACATAATGAAGCGCGGTCGTCAGCTCGACGACGCCGAGGCCCGAACCGAGATGCCCGCCCGTGGTGCCGACGGCCGAGATCATCTCGGCGCGCAGCTCGTCGGCGAACTGGCGGAGGTCTTCGGGCTTCAGCTTGCGGAGGTCGGCGGGGACATCCACCGTGTCGAGCAGCGGCGTATGCGGACGGTCGGTCATCGTGCGGTCATACTGCCAAGCGCATGGGGTGTCGAACGAAAAGGGTCAGCCGTCCCTCCCGTCCCGCCCCTCTTCCTCGCGCGCTTTCGCCGCGCCGACCTGGGCATAAAGCCCGCGAACCATCAGGTCGGTAAAGACGAGCATGACCCCGATCATCCCGACGAGCAGCGCGACCACGGCCGCCGGAAACGGTCCGATATCGCCGATCGCGCCGCGCCGCATCAACACCGCCAGCAAAGCCGCGAGCGCCATCAGCGCATAGCCGGCGAAACGCGGGGCGCGGCTCATGCCGCTGCTCGCTGCGGCGTCGCGGCCCGGACCATGTTCAGGCCGAAGACGGCCCGCACGGGGCAGCATCGTTCCAGCGGCACGGAACCAATAGCGAGGGCGCCGGGTATGGCATGGGATTGCTGGTGCATGAAAGGCACGATGATAGGAAAAGCGCCGTTCGGCAAGACGAAGCCTTTGCAATATCAGGGCGATCACCTACACCCCCGGGCACAGGGGGCAAGACCATAGGATGCATATGTCCAATTTGATGCCGCTCTTCCGACCGACTCTCCCGAAGCGTTCGATTCCCTTGTTCTTCCTGATCGCAGTGGCCGCCTTCACGGCAGCACCGGCGGCGGCCGAAGACGGTGCCTTGTCCTATGACCTGCCCGAAGCGGGCGGCTTGGAATTGCCGGGCGCGCCCGAAGCGCCCGCGGCCGGATATATGCAGAGCGGCGACATCGACGACAATATCCTGCTTCCCGGTGCGCGAACCGACGACGACGACGACGAAAGCCGCAAATGGTCGCGCAACTATATCGCGGTTGCCGGCGGGATCCTCAGCGCCCCCGATTATAACGGCTCCGACGACCGCCGTATCCTGCCTGCCTTTTACCTGCGCGGCCGGTACGAGGGCTTTTCCTTTTCGACCCGTGGGACAAATTTCCAGGTTGACCTGATCCGCCATCGCCGCGGGCAAAAGATCGACTGGAAATTCGGCCCCATCGTCAGCCTGCGCGCCGACCGCACCGGCAGCGTCAAGGACCCGCGCGTCGACCTGTTGCCCGACCGCAAGATGGCGGTCGAAATGGGCGTGTTCACTGGCGTCACCAAGACCGGCGTCGTCACCAGCGCCTACGACCAGCTCGGCCTGCGCATCGTCGCGCTCAAGGATATTTCGGGCCGGCACGGCAGCTGGACCGCGTCGCCGACGATCGATTACGGCACCCCGCTCTCGAAACGTGCCTTCGTCGGCATTTCCGCGTCGTTCAACGTCTATGGCAAGGGTTTCGGCCGCTATTATTTCGACATCGACCCGCTGGGCAGCGCGGCGAGCGGCCTGCCCGTCTACAGCGGCGCGGGCCGGAAGGCGACGATCGGCAAATATACGCTCGGCATGGCGGGCGCCTATGCCTTGTCGGGCGACCTTCGCAAGGGCTTCGTCCTGCTCGGCGGCGCGCAATATGGCCGCATGGGCGATCGCTACGCCGATTCGCCGATCGTGAAGGACGCGGGCAGCGCCGACCAGTGGCTGCTCGGCGCGGGCCTGGCGTATCAGTTCTGACCGCTGGCGAGCGGTTGCGGTCCTTCATCCTCGTCACCCCGGACTTGATCCGGGGCCCATGACTTGGGTGCTGCGATGGATTCCGGATCAAGTCCGGGATGACGAATGTCTGGAATCCACTTCAAAACCGTCGCTCCCGCACCGCTCAAACCAGCCCCGCCGTCCGCATGCGGGCCTTCATCGCGGCGATCAACAGGCGCACCGCCGGCAGTGCCGCGCGCGAAGGTTCGAAGAGCAGATTGACCGGTAACGCGGGCGGCTGGTCGTCGGGCAGCAACGATATCAGGCGCCCGGCGTCGATCGCCGCGCTCAGCTGATAGCTTAACAGATTGGCGATCCCCAGCCCCGCCTCGGCCGCCGCCAGGATGCCGTCGACCGTGTTGAGCACCAGCCGCGGGCGCGGCTCGACGCGCCAGCGCTGCGTCGCGAATTGCCATTCGCCCGCTGCGCGCGGCCCCATCGCCGCGATCAGATCGTGCCCCGAAAGATCGGCGACCGACGCCGGCGCGCCGCGCCGCGCCAGATAGGCGGGGCTTGCGACGAGCATCTGGCGCACCCAGCCAATGCGTACCGCCTTCAGGCTTGTCGCGGCCAGCGGACCGATCCGCACCGCGACGTCGATCCCCTCTTCCACGATGCGGACGTTGCGGTCGATCAGCATCATTCGCACCATCAGCTCGCGATGCTGGCCGATCAACTCGCCGACCACGGGCAGCACATGCAGCCGGCCGAACATGACCGGTGCGGTCAGGTGCAATTGCCCGCGTGGTTCGGCCTCCGCCCCGCGCAACTCGCGCTCGGCGCCCGCCAGGTCCGCCAGGATGCGCCGCGCCTGGCCGAGGAAAACCGTCCCCGCGTCGGTCAGCGCCACCGCACGCGTCGAGCGATGAAAAAGCGCAGCGCCGAGCCGCGCTTCAAGGGCCGCGATCCCGCGCGTCACCGCGGGCGGCGAACTGCCGAGCTTGCGCGCCGCCGCGGCAAAGCCGCCTTCGTTCGCGACCGCGACGAACATTTCGAGCGTGAGCAATCGGTCCACGATTATTCCATTTTCCGGAATTAACTTGTTCGATTTTCCCTCATTATCGCCATGCGAGCAACACATTATCTCTCCCAAGGCGAACGAAGGACACGCCCCCCTCTCCCACCGCCTTCGTTCGCTCCTTGACGAAAAGGTCCGGCACGATGGCGCAAAATTACCGGCATACGATGTTCGACGATGCGGTGAAGGCCGAGCAGGAGCGCCACGGATCGCGCGCTTCCTACGTCAAAATGGATGCGGGCGCCGACGGGACCCCCGACGTGCTGACGCAAAAGGAAATCGCCTTCATCGAGGCGCGCGACAGCTTTTATATGGCGAGCGTCAATAGCGAAGGCTGGCCCTATATGCAGCATCGCGGCGGCCCCGCAGGGTTCCTGCGCCATATCGCCGGCAATCGCATCGGTTTCGCCGACTATCGCGGCAACAAGCAATATATCAGCACCGCGAACCTCAAGGGAAACGCCCGCGTTTCGCTCTTCCTGATGGATTATCCGAACAGGGACCGGCTCAAACTCGTCGGCCATGCGGTAAGCGTCGAACTCGCCGACGATCCCGCCGCGGTTACCGGGCTGATGTCCGAAGGCTATCGCGCGACGCCCGAGCGCGCCTTTTTCATCGACGTGATCGGCTGGGAATGGAATTGCTCGCAGCATATCACCCCGCGCTTCACCGAGGCCGAAATTTCCGCCGCGATCAGGCCGATGGCGGCCGAACTCAACCAGCTGCGCGCCGAGCTGGCCGCCCTGCGCGCCAACCCCGAGGGAGATTGAAGATGATTCGCCTCTACGCATCCGAAATGTCGGGCAATGCGCACAAGGTCCGGATGGCGCTCGCCTTCCTCGGCCTCGAATGGGATGAACAGGCGACCGATGCCGCCGCGCGCAGCACCGACGCCTTCCTCGCGCTCAACCCGATGGGACAGATCCCTGTCTATGCCGAAGGCGATTTCACATTGCGCGACAGCCAGGCCATCCTCGCCTATCTCGCTGCGCGGCACCGGCCCGGCGACTGGGACGGGCACACGCCCGAAGAACGCGGCGCGATCACGGTCTGGCTGTCGCACGCGGCGAACGAGATTTTCAACGGCCCCGCGCTGCTCCGCGCCGAACGCCTGTTCGGCTGGTCGGTCGATACCGCGCGTGCGGCCGCCGTCGCGGACCGCATCCTGCCCGTGGTCGAGGCGCATCTGGCGGGGGCCGACTGGCTCGTCGGCAACCGGCCGACCATCGCCGACCTCGCCGCAAGTCCCTACCTCGCGCTCGCGCCCGACGGCGGGATCGATCTCGAGCAATGGCCCGCGATCGGCGCCTGGACACGCCGGATCGCCGCGCTGCCCAATTTTCCCGCCATGCCAGGCTGGCCAGCCGAAGGAGGTGCATGATGCCTTACGTCAATATCCGCATTACCCGCGAAGGCGCGACGCCTGAGCAAAAGGCCGAGTTGATCGCCGGCGTCACCGACCTGCTTCGGCGCGTGCTCGACAAGAACCCGGCGACCACCGTGGTCAATATCGACGAGGTCGATTTCGAAAATTGGGGGATCGGCGGGCTGCCCGTTCTCGACTATCGCGCGGTGCAGACATCCCAATCGAAAGCGCAAAAGCCATGACCGCGAACAACGCCGCCCCCGCCTTCGCCACGATCATGTTCCTGACCGGGGTCGGGATCCCGATCCTCGCCGCCCTGAACGGCGGGCTCGGCGCGCGGCTCGGCGCCCCGATGGCCGCCTCGATGATCCTCTTTGGCCTTGCCTTCCTGATCGCGGCGGCCGGCGCGCTGCTCACCGGATCGGTCGGCCAGGTTCGCTTTACCCCCGACATCCCCGCCCATTTCTATTTCGGCGGGCTGTTCGTCGCCTTTTACGTCATCGCCGTGACGTTCATCGCGCCCAAATTCGGCGTCGGCAATGCGATCTTCTTCGTCCTCGCCGGCCAGCTGGTCAGCGCGGCGACGATCGACCATTTCGGGCTGTTCGGCGCTCTGCGCTCGGCGATCGACCTGAAGCGCGTCGCCGGGATCGCGCTGATGATCGCCGGCGTCTACCTGGCGCGGCGCACGGGCTGAGGGCGGAATCGGGGCCGCGGTGGAGCGCGGATCAAGGCCGGGCTGACAAAGGGAAAGGAAGAAAGGGCAGCTTGCCGGCCCGAAGCAGGAGGAACACCCCTTAAAGCCGTTCGGCCTGCACCACCGTGTCCGACGCGCGCAGCGCCGATAATATGCGCATCACATGCTGAACGTCGCGCACCTCGACGACAACGTCATAGGTGTGAAACCCCCCTTCGCGGTTCGACAGCCGCAAATTGGTGATATTCGCCGAATTCGCCGCGAGGATGCCCGACATTTCGGCGAGCGTGCCGGGTTCGTTCAGGATCACGATGCACAGCCGCGCGTTGCCGCCTTCGCTATCCTCCTGCCAGCGCAGGTCGATCCAGTCGGCGTCGATCCCGTCGGCGAGCCGGGGACAGTCGATGACATGCACCTCGATCCCCTCGTCCGGGCGCGACAGGCCGACGATGCGGTCGCCCGGCACCGGATGGCAACAATCGGCAAGCTGGTAGGCGACGCCGGGGGTGAGGCCCGCGATGGACACCGCCGCACCCTGTACGAGCTTGCCGGGCTTGGTTTTCATTTCGGCGGTAATTCCGGGGACGAGCGCCTCGAGGACCGCATTGTCATTGAGCCGCTGCTTGGCGATCGCGACGTAAAGCGCCGTATCGTCGTCGAGCTTCAGGCGTTCGCGCGCCGCGGCGCGCGCTTTGTCGCCGACCTTGTTCGGCAGCCGCGCGACCATTTCGTCATACATCTTGCGGCCGAGCGCGGCGAGTTCGACCTTTTCCTTCGAGCGCACATGCCGCCGGATCGCCGCGCGCGCCTTGCCGGTCACCGAAAAGCCGAGCCATGCGGGCTGCGGCGTCTGTTTGTCGGAGGACAGGATTTCGACCGTGTCGCCATTGCTCAGCTGGGTGCGCAGCGGCACGAGCCGCCCATTGACCTTGGCGCCGACCGTCCGGTCGCCGAGCCCCGTGTGGACGGCATAGGCAAAATCGACCGGCGTCGCGCCCTTTGGCAGCTGGTGCAGACTGCCCTTCGGCGTGAAGGCGAAGATGCGGTCCTGATACATTGCGATGCGCGTATTCTCGAGAAACTCCTCGGGATCGTGCGTCTGTTCGAGGATTTCGATGAGGTCGCGGATCCAGCCTGCCTGACCGTCGGGCGCCGAGCCGCCCTGCTTGTACGCCCAATGCGCGGCGAGTCCGAATTCGGACTGCTGGTGCATGCCAAGGCTGCGGATCTGGATTTCGATCCGCATATTCTGTTGATGCATGATCGTCGTGTGCAGCGATTTATAGCCGTTGCGCTTGGGGGTGGAGATATAATCCTTGAACCGGCCGGGGACCATTTTCCATTTGCGATGGATCAGCCCCAGCGCGGCATAGCAATCGGCGTCGGTCGGCGTGACGATGCGGAACGCAATGATGTCGGTCACCTGCTCGAAGCTGACGTGGCGTTCCTGCATCTTGCGCCAGATCGAATAGGGATGTTTTTCGCGCCCCGACACCTCGGCGTCGATCCCGTTCTTGCCAAGCAAATCCTTGAATTCGCGGCTGATCGCGGTGACCTGGTCCTTGCCGCCCGCGGTCAGCTTCGCAAGCCGGCCGGTGATCGTCGCATAGGCTTCGGGTTCGAGTTCGCTGAACGCGAGCAGCTGCATCTCGCGCATATATTCATACATGCCGATCCGCTCGGCCAGCGGGGCGTAGATATCCATCGTCTCCTTGGCGATGCGCCGCCTTTTGTCGGGATTCTTGATGAAATGCAGCGTCCGCATATTGTGCAGCCGGTCGGCGAGCTTGACGAGCAGCACGCGGATGTCGTCCGACATGGCGAGCAGGAATTTGCGCAGATTTTCCGCGGCGCGCTCATTCTCGGTCTGCGCCTCGATCTTGCTGAGCTTGGTCACGCCGTCGACGAGCCGCCCGACGTCGCTGCCGAACAGGCGCTCGATCTCTTCGGGAGTGGTCAGCGTATCCTCTAGCGTGTCGTGGAGCAGCGCGGTGACGATCGTCTCGCTGTCGAGGTGGAGATCGGTCAGGATTCCCGCGACCTCGACCGGATGGCTGAAATAGGGGTCGCCCGACGCGCGTTTCTGGCTGCCATGCTTTTGCACGGTAAAGACATAGGCGCGGTTGAGCAGCGCCTCGTCGACGTCGGGATCATAAGCGCGCACGCGCTCGACAAGTTCATACTGACGCAACATCATCCCCAATGTCGTTCATGTTGCCTATATTGCAATGCGAAATTTGATTGCGCCCGACACCGATATGTTGGCAACTTTGGTAAAGCCGATTGGAAGCATCGGTCGCCGCGGTTAGGACTGCCGGTCGATGGGGACCGAAGCTCTCGATTCGACAGCGCCGCCGCGGGTGTCGATGGTGATGCCCGTGCATAATGGCGCGCGCTGGCTGGACGACGCCATCGATTCGATCCTGGCGCAGGATTTCACCGATTTCGAACTGATCCTTGTCGACGATGCTTCGCGCGATGCGTCGCCTGCGATCATGGCAAAGGCGGCAGCGCGCGACCCGCGGGTGCGATTGCTGCGGCTCGCCACCAACGTCGGTCTTCCCGCCGCGCTCAACCATGGCTTTGCCGCGGCGCGGGGTAGCCTGCATAGTTGGACATCGGACGATAATCTGCTGCGGCCGCCGATGTTGACGCGCCTCGTCGCCACGCTCGACGCGCACCCCGAGGCCCAGATCGTCCACGCCGATTTCACGCTGATCGACGACGAAGGCGTCGAACTCGGCCGATCGCGCATCGGACCCGTCGAACGGCTGCTCTATGGCAATAATATCGGCGCCTGCTTCCTGTACCGTGCAAGCGTGACCGAGGCGCTCGGCGGCTATGACGCGCAATTGTTCGGGGTCGAGGATTATGACTTCTGGCTTCGCGCCGCGCAGCGTTTCAAATTCGTCACGCTGCACGAAGATCTTTACCTCTATCGCAAACATGGCGGCAGCCTGACAAGCCAACGCGCCGAGCAGATCCAGGCGCTGACCGCCGAAATCGTCGAGCGTGCCCTGCCCGATACCCTGCCCGCACGCAGCCGCAGCGAAATCCTGCTGGGCCTCGCGCTGCGCAGCAGCCGGCGGTGGCGTGTGGATCTCGTGCGACGCGCCCTCCGCGCCGACGCGCGCTACGTCGCGGCGCAATTGCCCGCGCTCGCCCGCTGGACGCTGGTCGTTTTCCGCAATCGCCTCACCGCCTGAACCTGCCGCATCGACGGGCCGCCGCATCCGAAAATGCGGCGGCCGCCGTTCGTCATTGACCGGACGGGTCGACCGGCCCGGTTATTTCACGGCAGCGTTGCAGCGCGCAAGGGCATCGGCATCCAGCGTCTTTTCGCCCGCGGCGAAGCTCACGACCGGTCCGGCCGCCTTGGCGAGCGACGAACACATGACGAGCGGACGGCTTGTACCCTGCCGGGCGACGCATTCCGCGCCCTCGCACGCCCAGACGACGTCGCGCGCGACAAAGCGCACGTCCTGAGCCGGACCGGCGAGTTCGGCGCGATAATAGCTGCCGCCCGGCGCCGCCGCGGCGGCCACCCCGAATGCGAGGCTGCCGACCGTCAGGGCGCCGGCGAACGACAGCGAACGGATGCGGGGAGAAAGTTCAATTGCGGCCATCTGGAGCTCCTGTTTTCATGCACCCGGAGGGATGCCCATCGCGGCCTAGCGTTTGGGTTGCGAAATGCAACGGAGGTCCTATATTTTTTTGGCGCGCAGGACGATTTTACGTTAGGGCATGGGTCATGGGAAAATTACGCGAAGTCTTGAACGACATGAACGGGGGCAATTGCGCCCTGCCGCTGGCGCTGGAAGCGATGGGGGAGCGATGGTCGTTCATGATCCTGCGCGCGGCCTTTAACGGCGTTCATCATTTCGAGGAATTCCAGCAGGAACTGAACATCGCGCGCAACATCCTGTCGAACCGGCTGTCGCGGCTGGTCGATCATGGCATCATGGCGCGCGAAGTGATGGCGGAGGACCGGCGCAAGGTTCGCTACCAGCTCACCGAAAAGGGGATCGAACTGCTCCCCGCGATGATCGCGCTGCGCCAATGGGGTGAAAAATGGGGCGCCGGCGTCCCATCGACCCCGGTGTTGGTGGATGCCCGCGACGAACAGCCGATCGGCCCCGTCACCCTGACCGCACACGATGGCCGGGTGATCGGTTACAAGGAATTGCTGTGGAAGCATCGCGCCGAGTTGCAGCCGCTCGGCCAGGCGCGGATACGCAGCGATGGTGCGATGGCACCGGTCGCGGCGGAATGACCGGCCGCGCCGGTTTCCGACCGCGGTCGCCGATCTTCGCATAATCTGGACCGCCATGCCGCTGTTTCGACTGTCTTCGCCCGGGCCCTTTTTCGATAACAAGGTCCGGGCGTTCTGGAATCTGCAAATCCTCGGCTGGGCCGCGTGGCTTGGGCTGCGCGGGGTGTCGGGGCTTGCCAACGGTCAGCCGCTGACCTTTCTGATCCCGATGCTGATTTCGGCGATCACCGGCTTTTCGCTGACGCTGATCCTGTCGGTCTGTTATCGCGCGCTGATCAACCGCCGCCCCATCTTGATGTGGGGGGTAAGTTTCGGGCTGGCCGGCTTGGCGACGGCGCTGTGGGCGTTCATCGATGCGTGGGTCGCGCAGATCCAGAATCCGGCGAGCGAGCTTGGCTTCACGGGCCTTTTGCTCGGCAGCTTCTATATCGACGCGACCTCGCTCGGCGCCTGGTCGGCGCTTTATTTCGCGATCAACTATTTCCTCCAGCTCGAGGAACAGAATGACCGTGTCCTGCGGCTCGAGGCGCAGGCGGCGTCGGCGCAGCTCGCGATGCTGCGTTACCAGCTCAATCCCCATTTCCTGTTCAATACGCTCAACAGCATTTCGACACTCGTGTTGCTGAAACAGTCAGAGCCCGCGAACGCGATGCTTTCGCGCCTGTCCGCCTTCCTGCGCTACACACTCGCCAACGAGCCGACCGCGCAGGTAACGCTGGCGCAGGAGGTCGAGACGCTGAAGCTGTATCTCGATATCGAAAAAATGCGCTTCGAGGAGCGATTGAGGCCCCATTTTGCGATCGACCCCGCCGTCGCCCGCGCAAGGCTGCCTTCGCTTTTGCTCCAGCCGCTGATCGAAAATGCGATCAAATATGCGGTGACCCCGCAGGAGAATGGTGCCGATATCACGATTTCGGCACAACTGGCCGGTCAAAATGTTCGCATCACCGTGTCCGATACCGGCGCGGGATTGTCAGCGGAACCAACGGACCCCACCACGGGCGTTGCAACGGAATCGACCGGCGTGGGTTTAGCCAACATCAGAGACCGGTTGGCGCAGGCTTTCGGCGACCAGCACCGGTTCGACGTCCAGGTGGACGCTGAGAGCGGCTTCACGGTGGTTATCGAGTTTCCGTTCCAGCCCGACGGGCAAATGACGATTGGAACCGAGAGAATATGACGATCAGAACCATCCTGGTGGATGATGAAAAATTGGCGACCCAAGGCCTGCAATTGCGGCTGGAACCGCACAGCGATGTCGAAGTCGTCGATACCGCCCAGAACGGTCGCGAGGCCATACGCAAGATCAAGACGCACAAGCCCGACCTGGTCTTTCTGGATATCCAGATGCCCGGGTTCGATGGTTTTTCGGTCATCCAGGGACTGATGGAGGTCGAACCGCCGCTGGTCGTTTTCGTCACCGCCTATTCGGATCATGCGATCCGCGCGTTCGAGGCGCAGGCGGTCGACTATCTGGTCAAGCCGGTCGAGCCCGAACGGCTGGCCGATGCGCTCGACCGCGTCCGCCAGCGCCTTACCGAAAAGCGCGGCGCGGCCGAAGTCGAACGGCTGAAGACCGTGCTTGCCGAAGTCGCGCCCGAGGCGGTGGAGGATTATGACGCCGAGACGCAGCCCGATGCGCACGCCGCCGACCGCTACGAAAAGATGATCAACATCAAGGATCGCGGCCAGATTTTCCGCGTCGACGTCGACAGCATCGAACGCATCGACGCCGCGGGCGACTATATGTGCATCTATACCGCCGACAACAGCCTGATCCTGCGCGAGACGATGAAGGATCTGGAAAAGCGGCTCGACCCCCGCAATTTCCAGCGCGTCCACCGCTCGACGATCGTCAACCTCAGCCAAGTCAAACAGGTCAAGCCGCACACCAACGGCGAATGCTTCCTCGTGCTAGGTTCGGGCGCGCAGGTGAAGGTCAGCCGCAGCTATCGCGACGTGGTCGCACGCTTCGTGCATTGATTTTTTGCTGCCTGACGGCAGCGACGGCCCCGGCCCGCTTCCCCGCCCGGCCTCCCAACAGCATATCCTGAAATGGGAGGGCCGGCGCGGGGGAGCGGGCCGGGGCCGCTGTGTTTCCGCCAAGCGGAAACAGACAGATTAGAGCTGGTGCCCGGTCCTATCCCGCTTCGTCGCGAGATATTGCTCGTTATATTTGTTCGTCGGCAGCGCGAGCGGCAGGCGCTCGAAGACCTCGACGCCCTCCTTTTCGAGCCGCGCGACCTTTTCGGGATTGTTCGTCATCAGCCGGATGCGCGGAATGTTCAGCAATTCGAGCATCCGGCCCGCAATCGCGAAATCGCGCGCCTCGACCGGAAAGCCGAGCCGCAGGTTTGCGTCGACCGTGTCATAACCTTGATCCTGCAGCGCATAGGCGCGAAGCTTGTTGACGAGGCCGATCCCGCGGCCTTCCTGCCTCAGGTAGAGGAGCACGCCCCATGGCGCGTCGGCCATCGCATGGAGCGCGGCATGAAGCTGCGGCCCGCAATCGCATTTCAGGCTGCCGAGCACGTCGCCGGTCAGGCATTCGCTGTGCAGCCGGACCACCGGCGGGTTCGCGTCGCGCTTTCCGATGACCAGCGCGACATGGTCCGAAGCCTCCTCGGGCGAACGGAAAGCGACGATCTCGGCGGTTTCGCTTGCAGCGACGGGCAGGCGTGCGCGCGCTGCGATCTCGAGCCGCGCGGGGTCCAGCAGCGCGGTGACATCGCCCGCGCTGCATTCGGTCTCAGCATCGCCTGCGGCGGCGCGCACGAAAAAGGCGGGGAGCAGCCCGGCGTGGCCGGCCATCGTCATCGCCGCCGCCGCCGCCGCGTCACCGCCGGTCGCGAGGGTGCGGAAGGGACCTTTGAGCGGGTTCGCAAGATCGAGCGCCGGGTCGGCGATCGCGAGCGCTGCGGCGACGGTGCTGCCTGCGTCCGCGAGCCGCACGGGGCCGGGCGTCGCGGCGGCGCGCTGGTTGGTGAGCTTGAGCGTGACTGCGCGCTCGCCCGAAAGCAGGACGTCGCGGCCGGCAAATTCGGCCAAGGCCTCGTCGCTCGCGCTTTCGACCGCCAGCAGGTCGAGCGCGCCGTCGCCGCCCGCCACGCGGAACGGCCAGCCGCGGCGGAGCGCGTCGATCGCGCGCGCAGCCTGCCGGGCGCCAAAATGGCTCAAAAGTCGAACTCGGTAATCAGCGGGATGTGATCCGACGGCCGATCCCAGCTGCGCGCCGGCTGGACGATGCGATGCGATACCGCCTTCGGCACCAGGTCGGGCGTCACCCACATATGGTCGAGCCGGCGACCGCGGTTCGACGCTTCCCAGTCCTTTGCGCGGTAACTCCACCAGGTGAAGAGCGGCGTCGGCGCCTCGATGAAATGGCGCCCGAGGTCGACCCAGTTCGATGCCGCCTGAAGCCGCCCGAGCGTTTCGACCTCGATAGGGGTGTGGCTGACGACGTCGAGCAGCGCCTTGTGGTTCCAGACGTCGCTTTCAAGCGGCGCGACGTTGAAGTCGCCCGTCAGCACCGTCGGGGTGCCATTGAGTGCCCCCGACCATTCGGTCATACGGCCGAAAAAATCGAGTTTCTGCCCGAACTTGGGGTTTAATTCGCGGTCGGGAACGTCGCCGCCCGCCGGAATATAGACATTGTCGAGCCGGACCCCCGACGGCAGCGTCACCCCGACGTGACGCGCTTCGCCATTTGCCTGCCAGTCATATTTGCGCACTTCGGTCAACGGCACCTTGCTCACGATCGCGACGCCATGGTGCATGCGCTGGCCGTGGGTGACGATATGCTCATATCCCAGCCGCCGGAACATTTCGGGCGGAAACAGGCCGCATTCGACCTTGGTTTCCTGAAGGCACAGGATGTCGGGAGCTTCTTCGCGCAGGAATTTTTCGACGATACCGATGCGGGCGCGGACGCTGTTGATGTTCCACGATGCGATGCTGGTGCGAGTCATGGCGTGGCTCTATCGGCGCGTGACGTTGTTCGCAATGCGCTTGCCGCGGCCGCAGCAAAACAGCGCCGGACAAATTAAACCCCCGTCCCAGGGGCGGTGGAACGGGGGTTCAAGGTCAGCGTTCGTCACGCTCTTGAATGAAGGTGCCTGGCGATCCGGATGGGGCAACAGGGGGAAACCCAAATCCCGGGGCCGTGTCGGCGCCTTCGAGAGTTGAAATAGACGCTCTTCCCTGTCGCCAAGCTGAACGAAAGGCCCGGTACGGCGCCGTTCTGGCAGTTCGTCGATGCGGGGCGTCCGTTGGTCTGGAAAAAACGCGCCGAACCGCTTTCGGGTCCGGCGCGCTGTTCGGGCGGCGGTCGGGCGGCGTTGTCAGCCGACGCGGCCGCGTTGTTTCGGACGCGGGTCCGTCCATTTGAAGGCCGAATCGGCCACGGCGACATTGAACTTCTGGTTGCTGAGGTCGATGCGCGTACGGTTGTTCTGCGAATCGAGCGCGACCCAGCCGCGCAGGCGCAACCCGCCAGGCGCCGCGCGGTCGCGGACGAACACCATCGTGATCGTCCCATATTCGGGGCGCTTCGGATCCTTGACCTCGACGCTCAGCACGTCGTCATTGCCGGTCGGCAGGATCCTGGCATATTTCGACAGGTCGCGGTCGGGATCGAGCAGCGCGCCGAGAGGCGAATTTTTCACCGGCCAGCGCTGCACCTGTTTCACTTCATAATCGATCATCGTCAGCGAACTGCCGTCGCCGACGATCAGCAGCGGCACGCCCTTTTGATATTGGAAGCGGATCTTGCCGGGACGCTTGAGCGTCAGCTGGCCGCTCAGCCTTTGTCCGTTGCGGTCGGTCTGGACGAAATTCGCCGTCATCGAATTGGTCGACTTCAGGTGCGACTGCACCGATGCGAGCGCACTCGACGACGACTGGGCGATCGCGGGCGCGCCGACCGCAAGGCCTGCGACGGCGACCGGAGCGAGCGCAAAAGCGGCGAGGCGCGTAAGGGGGATGTTCAGGTTCATCTGGCTCTCATTCTTGATTGATCGGCCCCGTCCATGGCAGGCAGGCATTGAACCCGCGCTGAACCCGGCGGTTAGATGCTGTTCAAGCCGCAGGGACGGGAAAGGTTCCGCCTCAGCGCTGCTGGCCATATTGGTCGGTCAGCACGTCGCGGCGACCGACATGGTTGGGCGGACTGACCAAGCCTTCGTCCTCCATCCGCTCGATCAGGCGCGCCGCGCTGTTGTAGCCGATCCGCAATTGCCGTTGGAGCCAGCTCGTCGATGCCTTCTGGCTTTCGACGACGATCTGGCAAGCCTTTGCATACATCCGGTCCTCGGCGCTGTCGCCGCCCGCGGGCGCACCCTCCATCGCGAAGCCGCCATCCTCGGGGTCCTCGGTGACGCTTTCTATATAGTCGGGACGCCCCTGCGACTTCCAGTGATCGGCGACCGCACGCACCTCGTCGTCGGACACGAAGGGGCCGTGAATGCGCGTGATCTGCTTGCCGCCGGGCACATAGAGCATATCGCCCTTGCCAAGCAGCTGTTCGGCGCCCGCTTCGCCGAGAATCGTGCGGCTATCGATCTTCGACGTGACGTTGAAGCTGATGCGTGTCGGCAGGTTCGCCTTGATGACGCCGGTGATGACGTCGACCGACGGGCGCTGCGTCGCGAGGATCAGGTGGATGCCCGCCGCGCGCGCCTTTTGCGCGAGCCGCTGGATCAGGAATTCGACCTCCTTGCCCGCGGTCATCATCAAATCGGCGAGTTCGTCGGCGACGACGACGATCTGCGGCAGTGGCTGGTAATCGAGCGTCTCTTCCTCATAGACCGGCTGGCCGGTGTCGGGATCGTAGCCCGTCTGGACCCGCCGGCCGAGCGACTTGCCCTTCGCGAGCGCGCCGCGGACCTTGTCGTTGTAGGAGGCAAGGTTGCGTACCGACAGCGAGGACATCATCCGGTACCGGTCCTCCATCTGCTCGACCGCCCATTTCAGCGCCCGGATCGCCTTCTTGGGTTCGGTAACGACGGGCGCGAGCAGGTGCGGGATGTCGTCATAGACGCTGAGTTCGAGCATCTTCGGATCGATCATGATCATCTTCACCTGGTCGGGACCGAGGCGATAGAGCAACGACAGGATCATCGCGTTCAAACCCACCGACTTGCCCGAACCCGTCGTACCCGCGATCAGCAGGTGCGGCATCGGCGCAAGGTCGGCGATCATCGCGTCGCCGCTGATATTCTTGCCGAGGATGATCGGCAGCGCGCCGGTCTGGTCCTGGAACAGCGCGCTGCCGATAATTTCGTGCAGCACGACCGATTCGCGGTGCGCGTTGGGCAGTTCGATGCCGATCACCGTCCGGCCGGGGATCGGCGCGATGCGCGCCGACAGCGCCGACATGTTGCGCGCGATATCGTCGGCCAGGTTCGAGACGCGGCTCGCCTTGGTGCCCGGCGCGGGCTCGAGTTCGTACATGGTGACGACGGGGCCCGGACGGACCGCGGTGACGACGCCCTTGACCTGGAAATCTTCGAGCACCGATTCGAGCAGGCGGGCGTTGCGTTCCAGCCCCGCCTTGTCGATCTGTCCCGTGGGGCCCGGCGGCGGCGGGGCGAGAAGGTCGATCGACGGCAGCTGATAATTGGTGAACAGCTCGGTCTGCGGCTTGGGTTTGGGCTTCGATGGCGCCGTACGCTCGGCGGGGTCGGCGATTTCGGGGGGCGCGCGCCCGCTCGGTTCGGCGACAGCGCGGGGCCGTACGACACGCTCCATCAGGTTCGGCGCCCTGGCCTCTTCACTTGCCGGCCGCGCGGGTTCGACAACGCGCCGCGAGCCTTCGGCCGATGGCAGTTTGAACCGCGCGGCCCAGCCTTTTTCGAGCCGTAACGCGCGATAGGCGAGCCAGAGGCCGATTCCAACCAGCAGCAGGATCGCGGCGATGCGGATCAGCGCAGCCGCCGGGTCACCGACCCGTGTCAGCGGCGGGTCGATAACACCGCCGAGGATCAACGCGATGATTCCGCCCCACCCGGCGGGCAGCTGGGCATTGCTGTCCTGCATCAGCAACTGCGCGCCGAGACCGACAAGCAGGATACCGACAAAGGCGTAGATCAGCTGGCGCAGCCAATAAGGCTGCGGCACCGACGCCCACAGCCGCCAGGCAAAGATGCCCAGCAGCGGGACCAGCAATATGATCGGCGCGCCGCCGATGAACAGCCCCATGTCGGCAAACCGCGCCCCGGCAGTGCCCATCAAATTGGTCGGCGTACCGCCCGCCGCGGTATTAAACGCCGAATCGGTGGCGTCATAGGTCAGAAATGCGAGAGCGAGGAACAGCGTGAACAGGCCGAGCAAAGCCGCCGCCGCGATCACAAGCGATCGGGCGATGCTCTGGCGGAAAACGGTGCGCCAATCCGCCTTTGCGGGTGCGGCCTTGCGGCTTGCCATGCTCTTTTCGGGTCCCTGTCAGTTAACCACGGCGATATGCGCATGGGGCGGAGTCGCCGTCAAGCATGGCCCGGCGCGCGACCGCGGCCTTTCCAACCGTCTTGCCTCACGCTAGGGCATCGGCATGAGCGAAACGCTGCGCAGCGATGTCCTGATTTCGGGTGGCGGCCTCGTCGGCCAGACCCTCGCCCTCGCCCTCGCCCGGCACGGCCTGTCGGTGCAGGTCGTCGACCCCGCCGATCCCGTCGCGACGATCGCGTCCGGCTTCGACGGCCGCGCCTCGGCGATCGCGAGCGCGACGTGGCAAATGTTCGAGGTGCTGGGCATCGCCGATCGCCTGGCCGACCATGGTTGCCCGATCCGCGCCATCAAGGTGGGCGACGGCGCGCCCGACAGCGGGCGCGGCGGCGAACTCGATTTCATGACCGCCGACGGCGACCCACCGCTTGGTACGATGGTCGAAAACCGGCAGCTGCGCCTTGCGCTCGCCGCCGCGCTCGCCGAAACGCCACTGATACGCCTGACGATGCCGGCGACCGTCGTGTCGCGCGATATCGATACGCATGGCGTAACGCTGGCGCTTGCCGACGGGACCGAGCTGGCAGCCCCGCTGCTGATCGTCGCCGAAGGCCGTCGGTCGCCGACCCGTGACGCGGCGGGTTTCAGCATCGCCAACTGGTCGTATCACCATCATGCGATGATCGGCGCGGTCGCCCATGAAAAGCCGCACGGCCATGTCGCGCATGAAATCTTCTATCCGTCGGGCCCGTTTGCCCTGTTGCCGCTGGTCGACGATCCGCAGGGCCGGCACCGCTCGGCCTTCGTCTGGACGGTATCCGAAAAGGACGGGCCGGGTTTTTCCAAGCTCGGAGAACGCGGCTTTGTCGCCGAGCTCGAAAAGCGGGCGGGCGGGGCGCTCGGCGCCATGGAACTTGTCGCGCCGCGCATGACCTATCCGCTCGGTTTCCACCATAGCGCGTCGATCGTCGCAAACCGCATCGCGCTCGTCGGCGATGCCGCGCACGGCATCCATCCGATCGCGGGACAGGGGCTCAATCTTGGCCTGCGCGACGTCGCGGCGCTGACCGAAGTGCTCGTCGAGGGCGCGCGGCTCGGGCTCGACCTTGGCGATGCGGCGCTGCTCGCGCGTTACCAGCGCTGGCGCGGGCTCGACAATATGATGGTCAGCCTGGCGACCGACGGACTCACCCGGCTATTCGGCATTCCCGGGCGCACCGCCGCCGCCGTCCGGCGGACCGGGCTTGGCGCGGTGCAACGCATGCCGATGCTTAAACGCTTTTTCATGGACGAGGCACGCGGCGAGGCCGGCGACCTGCCGCGCCTGCTCGCCGGCGCCGAAATCTAGGTATTACTACCTAGGGTTGCGGCAGTGCCGCGCTAAGCATGTCCGCCTATCCCTGTCTTCGCGGCAACGAGCCGTGGCAGGATGGGACTGGACCATGTCGGCAAAAAGCGATGCCCTCGAGCGGGCGGTAACCGATTATATCCAGGCGCGGACCGCGCTCGACAATGCCCCCGGCGCACGCGCCAGCGCGCTCGCCGACCGCATGTTCGCGCGGGTTGCCACGCTGGCGGCCCCACGTATCCGTTATTTCACCCGCGCCTACGGCCTCGCCGACGTTGCCGAGGATGCGGCGCAAGCGTGCGCGATTGCCCTGCACCGGGCGGCCGAGCGATATGATCCGGCGCGCGCACGCTTCACCACCTATGTCAACTGGCAGCTCCGCGCCGAATTGCAGGCGTTGCGCCACCGGCTCCACGGCGACCAGCGTTGCGCCGGGCGCCGGCAGGTGACCGCAATCGTGTCGCTCGACGCCCTGCACGACGACGGCGACGACGCGTGGCTGGTCGATCCGGCTGCCGAGGCATCCACCGAACGGGGGGCGGCCGACGGGCTTGCAGAGCTCGCTGCCGATCGGCTGGTGGAAGACTGGGCGGCGCGGCGGCGCGCCGGGCTGGCGCGCGCGTCGCACGACGACAGCCGCGTCGAAAAACGTGTCGCAGCGGAAAAGGCGCTGGTGCGGGGCCAGCTGATGGCGACCGACGCGGCCGAGCGGCTGCGCGAAAGCGACCGCCATGTCGTCCGCCGCGCGATCGCCGACATCGTCCGTCACGCCGGAACGGCGATGCCGGGCTGATCGGCTATTGCAGCGTGGCGCGCCCGTCATCGCTGTCGAAACGGCCGAAAAATTGCATCATCTGAACGACCAGTTCGGCGCGAACGTCGACCGGCGACGCTTCGAGCAGGGCCTGCTTTGCGGCGGCGTCGAACGGCGCGACCTGTGCGATGCCGTTGACGAGCGTCGCATCGTCGAGCTGGCCGACCGAATCCCAGTCGACGACATAGCCCTGCCGCGCAGCGAAACGCTTTGCCTCGCGCTCGAGGCTGGCGCGCTCGATGCTCGCAAGCACCGCTCGTTCGTCGCGTTCAACCTCGATTTCGGCCTCGACCTGCCGAAACGGCGTCGTGACGTCGAGTTCGCGGCGCACGCGGAAGCGCGCCACGCCTTCGAGCACAAGGTTGAATCGCCCTTCGTCGAGCGCCTCGACATCGATGATGCGCCCGACGCAGCCGACGTCGTAAAGCGCGGGCGGTTCGCGGTCTTCCTCGCCCGGCAGCTGGCGCGGCTGGATCATGCCGATCTGCCGGTCGCGCGCCAGCACCTCCTGAACCATCGCCGAATAGCGCGGCTCGAAGATGTGGAGCGGCAGGTGCAGCCCGGGGAACAGCACCGCGCCGGTCAGCGGAAAGATCGCGATCCGCTGAATGGTCAAAGGCGCATCGGTATTCATCAGCCGAAAAGAATCAGCGACAGGCGGCGGCGCTGCGCGGCGACCCATGGGTCCTCGAGCCCGACGGCCTCGAACAGCGACAGCAATTTGGCCCGCGCCGCGCCTTCGTTCCATTCGCGGTCGGTGGCGACGATATGGAGGAGATTATCGGCCGCGGCATCGCGCCGCCCGGCACCGATCTGCGCGCTGGCGAGGTCGTACCGCGCCTGGTGATCGTCGGGATTCGCCGCGACGGCGGCCTCGAAATCGGCCAGTTCGTCCGCGTCCGGCGCGTCGGCGGCCAGCGCCAGGGCACTGCGCGCCTGCGCAATCGCGGGATCTGCGGCAATCTCGGCAGGGACCGCCGCGAGCGCGGCCTGCGCGCCATCGATATCGTCCGCCAGCACCAGCGCACGCACCAGCCCGCCGTGCGCCGCGGCATTGTCCGGCGCCATTTCGAGGATCTGCACAAAGATGCTCGCCGCGCGGGCCCCATCGCCTTCGGCGAGCACCGCTTCGCCCATGTCGACCAGCGGCGCGATCTCGACCGCCAGATCCTTTGCGGCACTCTCGATCGGTAGCTGCGCGAGCAGTTGGTCGAGAATCGCCTTGAGCTGGCTTTCGGTGCGCGCATTGGTCAGATTGGCGACCGGCTGACCTTGGAAGATCGCATAGACGGTGGGGATCGACTGGACCTGGAACTGCCCGGCGATGAAGCGATTCGCATCGACGTCGACCTTCACCAGCACAACGCCTTTGTCGGCATAATCCGCGGCGACCTTTTCGAGCACGGGGCCGAGCTGTTTGCACGGACCGCACCATTCGGCCCAGAAATCGAGAATGACGAGGCTGCTCATCGACGGTTCTACGACGTCGCGGCGGAACGCTTCGACGGCTTCCTTTTCCTGCGGATTCAGACCTAGAGTGGCCACGAACGATGCTCCTGTTCTTGATTTCCCGCCGCTCCCGCAAAGGCGGGACGGCACCTTGTCCCGCTTATGTGGGATTTTCGGGCGATATGCCAACCCTTCGGAGAAAATGCGCAAACAGGGCTTGCCGAGTCCAAAAGCCGGTGCTAATCGCCCGCCTCACCCGCTGGAACCGACCGGTTTCCAGCCGCCAGAGCGGGCGTAGCTCAGGGGTAGAGCACAACCTTGCCAAGGTTGGGGTCGAGGGTTCGAATCCCTTCGCCCGCTCCAGTTTTTCAGCCACCGGGCCGCACTTTACCTTTTAGCGATAAGATCGAAGCGCGGCGGGATGTCACGCGTTCGCGCGGCGCTCGACCTTTACCGACTGGCCGACGAACGCAATATCGCGATAGGCGGTGAGGAAAGAAATGTCGGCGGCATCGCGGCCGACGCAGATGCGAGCCGTTTCCGAGGCGCGCGCCATGCCGGTCGCATCGACGAGGTGCCAATCCCCATCGAGATAGACTTCGGCGACGGCATGGAAATCCTGAGGCGAGACGCGCAGCGCATAGGCGCTCGCCATGCGCGCCGGGATATGCGCGGCGCGGGCCAGCGCGATCATCACATGCGCATAGTCGCGGCACACCCCGCGGCGTTCGACGAAGCTGTCGAGCGCGCCGGTTTCGGCATCGCTCGACCCCGAGACATAGGTGAAGCGGCTTTCGATCCAGTCGCGCATCCGGCCGATCTTCGCGCCGCCTTCATGGTCGCCGAAGCGGCGCTCGACAAAAGCATGGAATTTGTTCGACGGGCAATAACGCGATTCGTTGAGATAGGGGATCGCCTCGGCGGGCAGGCGGTGGAGCGGAACCGCCGCGAGCGCCCGAAAATCGGCGTCGGGCCGGTCGATTTCGACCAGCGCGCGATATTCGGCGCGAAGGCTGCCCGACGCACGCAACCAGATCGGTTCGCAAAGACCATCCGCCGCCGGAACGCGCGCGACGAAATCGGGTTTGCCGAGGTCGAGCGAAGCATCGATGACACGCTGGCCATGCCCGTTCGCCGCCTCGATCTGCAACATCAGGTCGACGGGCTCGGGCAGCCGGTAATTTAGGGAGGCGGAGATTTCGAGTTTCATCTATCGGCAACGCATAGCTTGGGGATCGGTGCCGCTAATGGCAGTTGGGAGAAAGAACAAGTGACAGCGCGGCGCACCATCCCCTTCATCGTCGCGACAATCTTCATGGACGCGGTGGGATTCGGCATCATCATGCCGGTCTTGCCGCAGCTTGTGATGGAGGTCGGCGAGATCGACCTGCCCCACGCGATCGAGGTCGGCGCGTGGATCGGGCTCGTCATGGCGGTCGCGACCTTCCTTGCCTCGCCCGTGCTCGGCAATCTTTCCGACCGGTTCGGGAGGCGGCGCGTGCTGCTCCTCGCATTGGGCGGGCTCGCGATCGATTACGCGCTGCTGACGATCGTCGAGACTCTGCCCTGGCTGTTCGTCGCGCGCGCGCTGTCGGGCATTTTCGGCGGCAGCTATGCCGCGGCGCAGGCGGCGATCGCCGACATCACCGCGCCCGAAGAGCGCGCTCGCAATTTCGGCTTCGTCGGTGCGGCGTTCGGCATCGGCTTCGTCGCCGGGCCGGCGATCGGCGGCTTTCTGGGGGAAATCAGCCCGCGCGCGCCGTTCGTCGCCGCCGCGATCCTTGCCGCGGCGAACATGCTCTACGGCCTCTTCATCTTCCCCGAAACGCTGCCCCCCGAACGCCGCCGCGCCTTCGAATGGCGCCGCGCCAATCCGCTCGGCGCGTGGAAGACGATGCGCGCGTTGCCCGGCATGGACGGCGTCGCAGGGGTGCTCGTGCTGTGGCAGATTGCGAGCCTCGTTTATCCGATGACGTGGAGCTTTTACTGTATCGCACAGCTCGGCTGGACGCCGGTGATGATCGGCGCGAGCCTCGCCGCCGTTGGCGTGATGATCGCATTGGGGCAGGTCTTCGTCGTCGGGCCCGCGGTCGCGCGATTCGGCGAACGCGACGCGGCGACGCTCGGCATCCTCGTCGCGGTCGCGGTCTTTGTGGGGTACGCCTTCACCACCTCGACGATCGGCGCCTTCCTGCTTTTGATACCCGTCGCGTTGCAGGCACCGGCGCAGCCGTCGCTGATGGCGATGATGTCGCGCCGCGCGACGGCGGAGACGCAGGGCGAAGTCCAGGGGATTTCGGCGATGGCGATGGGGCTCGGCCAGCTCGTCGCGCCTTTGTTGCTTACCGGGACTATGGCGTATTTCACCGCCGACGGGGCGCCGGTGCATTTCCCGGGCGCGGCCTTTATCGTCGCGGCGATCTTCGGCTTGCTCGCGATCGCCATGCTGCGCCGCCTGCCGCGCGCGCAGCCCGCCGATCAGATGCCGCCGTCGGTCACCGCATAACCGAGCGCTTCGAGACCCGCGGCCAGCCTCGCCACGCACGCCGCAACCTCGGCGCCGTCGACCGAGCGGATGACGAAATTGGCGCCGACCTTGCCCTCGCGGAAGAAGGGGTAGCTGCCGATCGCGACCCCCGGATGCTCCTTTTCGCCGAGGCGTAGCAGGTCGGCAATCTCGCTTTCGGGCGCCCAGGCGCCGATCGTATGCGCGACGAGCGGCTTGCCGCCTTCGAGCGCGCCGGTCAGCGCGTCGAGCATGCCCGCGGTGATGTGCGGCACCCCCGCCATGACGAAGAGGTTCCCGATGCGGATGCCGGGCGCGCCCGACATGCGGTTGGGGATCAGCTCGGCGCCCTCGGGGGTGCGCGCCATGCGCAGCCGCGCCTCGGTCAATTCGCCGCCGCGCGCTCTATAATAGCCCTCGAGGATCGCGCGCGCTTGCGGATGGACGATCACACCGACGCCGAGCGCCTTCGCCACCGCGTCGACGGTGATGTCGTCGTGCGTCGGCCCGATGCCGCCGGTGGTGAAGACATAATCGTAGCGCGCGCGGATCGCGTTCAGCGCATCGACGATCTCCGCCTCGACGTCGGGGACGATCCGCACCTCGCGCAGCCTGATTCCCTGCACGTCGAGCCAGGTCGCGATCTGCGATACATTCTTGTCCTGCGTGCGGCCCGAGAGAATCTCGTCGCCGATCACCAGCACGGCGGCGGTCCAGATGCGTTCGTCGCTCATCACCTTGCCTTAGCTGCGAACGGCGACAAAACAAGCCCACTGGCAACCGAACCATGTTCCTGATACGTTCCAATCCGAATCGAAAACCCGTGGGAGACGCGCGATGGCCGCAGGACTGATTTTCTATACCAACCCGATGTCGCGCGGCCAGATCGTCCGCTGGATGCTCGAAGAGGTCGGGGCGCCCTATGAACCGCGCATTCTCGATTATGGCACGACGATGAAAGACGCTGCCTATCTCAGCGTAAACCCGATGGGCAAGGTTCCGGCGATCGTGCACAACGGCAAGGCCGTCACCGAATGCGCCGCGATCTGCGCGTATCTGGCCGACGCTTTTCCCGAGGCCGCGCTGGCCCCCGACCCCGCCGACCGCGCCGATTATTATCGCTGGCTCTTCTTCACCGCGGGGCCCGTCGAGCAGGCGATCACCGCAAAGCATTTCGGGATCGAACCCGATACCGACCAGCAGCGCATGGCGGGCTTCGGCTCGCTTGCGACGGCGCTCGACGCGCTGGAGGGTGCGGTCGCGGGTAAATCCTTTGTCGCGGGCGACCGCTTCAGCGCCGCCGACGTCTATGTCGGCAGCCAGATCGATTGGGGGCTGCAGTTCGGCACCATCCCCTCGCGCCCGGCGTTCGAAGCCTATGCCGCAGCCCTGCGCGAGCGCGCGGCATACAAGCGCGCGAAGGAGATCGACAATGCGCTGATCGCCGGGATGCAGGCAGCGAATCCCGGTTGATACGCGGCTTGGCGCCGGGAGGCCAAGCTGCCCTCCCCACCCCTGCGGAGGAAGGGAAAAGACGAGGAAACTGCAAAACCCGGATGTGGCATCGACCAAAATGCCCGGTGCGCCCCGTCGCCGCTTGACTCCCGCGTCGGGCCACCCGATGTCGGCGCGACCCAAATCCCATCAAGACAAGGATGCCGACGATGACGATCCAGACCGGAGACAAGCTGCCCGACGCGACCTTCGTGAAGGTCACCGAAAACGGGCCGGAACAGGTTACCGCCGCCGATTATTTCAAGGGCCGCAAGGTCGCGCTCTTCTCGGTCCCCGGCGCTTTCACCCCGACCTGTTCGGCCAAGCATCTGCCCGGCTTTGTCGACAAGGCCGACGAACTGAAAGCCAAGGGCGTCGACGAGATCGTCTGCACCGCGGTTAACGACGCCTTCGTCATGGGCGCATGGGGCAAGAGCGCCAGTGCGGGTGACAGCGTCACCATGCTCGCCGACGGCAATGGCGCCTTTGCCGAAGCCGTCGGCCTGACGATGGACGGCACGGCGTTCGGCATGGGCAAGCGCGGCCAGCGCTTCTCGATGATCGTCAACGACGGCGTCGTCGAACAGCTCAACGTCGAAGCGCCCGGCGAATTCAAGGTGTCGAGCGCCGACCATATGCTCGAGCAGCTCTGATCAGAAGGGAAGGCGGCGCGCTGTCGCGCTGCCTTCCCTTTTATCGAGAGGCGTCGCAAAGGGCCGCCCCCTTTTCTTTTGTCATAATTTCGTGCAACAGCGACGCGATGACATCCAGATCATCGACCGACGAAAACACCGCCGATCCTTCCGCGCTCGTCGAAGCCATCATTACCGAGCTGCAGGATCGCTTTCGCACTTCGGTCACCAACCTCAAATCCGCGATCGCCGCCTATGTCCGCGATCGCACGCTGCCGCCGGCCGACGCCGCGGCAAAAGGCCTGTTCGACTATCCGGCGATCCGCCTGACAACGACGGGCGAACAGCGCGAGGGGCAGAAAGGGCATAATCTCTCCTTCGGCCGCTTCGAGCGCGCGGGCACCTTCGTCACCACGGTCACGCGCCCCGACCTGTTCGCCGACTATCTTCGCGACCAGTTGATGCTCCTCGCACGCCACTACGACATCAGTCTCGAGGTAACGCGCACCGGGCAGCAGATCCCCTTCCCCTATGTGCTCGACGCGAGCGACGGGTCGGACATGGGGGGTGTCACCCCGCTCGAACTCGCGCGCCATTTTCCGACGACCGAGCTCGCCGACATCGGCGACGAGCTGGCCGACGGCCTGTTCGGCGCCGACCCGACCGAACAGCAGCCGCTCGCGCTGTTCGACGCGCTGCGCACCGACTTCAGCCTCGCGCGCCTCCGCCATTACACCGGCACCGCACCCGAGCATTTCCAGCGCTATATCCTGTTCACCAACTATCATCGTTACGTCGACGAATTCGTCGCCTGGGCCGGATCGCAGGTCGGCCAAGGCAAATATACCGCGCTCGCTGGCGCGGCGGGCCTCTATGTCGACCAGCCCGGCGTCAATGCCAGCGCGCTCGTCGCCGACAGCGCGTGGCGGCGGCACCAGATGCCCGCCTATCATTTGGTCGCGCCCGACGGCGGCGGCATCACGCTCGTCAACATCGGCGTCGGCCCGTCGAACGCCAAGACGATCTGCGATCATCTCGCGGTGCTACGGCCCGAAGCCTGGCTGATGATCGGCCACTGCGGCGGCCTGCGACCCAGCCAGCGCATCGGCGACTATGTGCTCGCGCACGCCTATCTGCGCGACGACCATATCCTCGACAGCGTGCTGCCGCCCGAAATCCCGATCCCGCCGATCGCCGAAGTGCAGGTCGCGCTCGCGACCGCCGCCGAGTCCGTCTCCGGCACCAGCGGCGCCGACCTCAAGAAGCGCATGCGCACCGGCACCGTCGTCACCACCGACGACCGCAACTGGGAGTTGCGCTATACCGACAGCGCGCTGCGCTTCTCGCAATCGCGCGCGATCGGCATCGACATGGAGAGCGCGACCATCGCCGCGCAGGGCTATCGCTTCCGCGTTCCCTACGGCACCTTGCTCTGCGTCAGCGACAAGCCGCTTCACGGCGAACTCAAGCTGCCCGGACAGGCGAACCGCTTCTACGAAGAGGCGATCGCCGCACATCTTCAGATCGGCATCCGCGCGTGCGAGACGATGCGCGACGAGGGCGCCAAGCTCCACAGCCGCAAATTGCGCGCGTTCAACGAGCCGCCCTTCCGTTGACGCTGTCGCGCTCCGTCGCGGGCCGCGTCGCGATCGTCACCGGCGCCGCGAGCGGCATGGGCCGCGCCACCGCGCTGCTGCTCGCCAGCGAAGGCGCGAAGGTGGCGGTCACCGACCTCGACCTCGCCGCCTGTGAAGCCGTCGCCGCCGAGGCGGGGCCGAACGCCAAGGCCGTCGCGCTCGACGTCGCCGATGGCGAGGCGATCAAGCGCGTCGTCGCAGAGATCGCCGCGCATTTCGGCGGCATCGACATCCTCATAAACAACGCCGGCGTCTCGAGCTTCGCCCCGCTCGACGCCGGGGACGACTATGACGCGATCTGGCACCGCGCGCTCGCGGTAATGCTGACCGCCCACCAGCGCATGGTCCGCGCCGCGCTGCCCTGGCTGCGCCAAAGCGACGCCGCGCGCATCGTCAACATCGCCTCGACCGAGGGCCTCGGCGCGACCCCCGGCGACACGCCTTATGTCGCCGCCAAGACCGGCGTCACTGGCCTGACGCGCGGCCTCGCAGTCGACCTTGGCAAGGATGGCATCACGGTCAACTGCATCTGCCCCGGCCCGATCCGCACCGGCATGACCGACAAGGTGCCCGAGGAGGACAAGGTCGTCTTCGCGCGGCGCCGCACCGCGCTCCGCCGCTACGGCGAGCCCGAAGAGGTCGCGCATGTGACGCTCGGCCTCGTGCTTCCGGCGGCGAGCTATATCACCGGCGCAGTGATTCCGGTCGACGGCGGGCTGACGGCGCGGAATGCATAGAAGGCTTTGGGGTGGGGGGCGGCGTTCGATCGCCACCCTCCAGTTACCTCAAGCCGCTTCGTTCACCCGATACCGCTCCGCCACATCGCGCCGCGACAGGTTCGGCCCCATCGCCAGCCGTGCGGCGTAATAACCCTTCCACTGGCCTTCGTCGGCGAGCGGCGGGATCGTCACTTCCTCGCGGCGATCCAGCCCCAGTAGCGCTGCATCGACGAGGTCGCCGGCGCTCATCACCATCTCGGCCGGTAAGGCGTCGACATCCTTGCCCGACCGTTCCCATATTTCGGTGCGCGTCGCGCCGGGAAGCACCGCCTGGACATGGAAGCCCTTTTCGCGGCCGTTCGCGGCAAGCGCGTGGCTTAAATTCAGCAGGAACGCCTTCGATCCGCTGTACACGCCCTCAAACTGCTCGGGGGCAAGCGCGAGAACCGAGGCGATGTTGACGATCGCACCCGTGCCGCGTGCACCGAACGCCTTGCCCGCGGCGATCGCGAGCCGCGCCGCGGCGGTGATGTTGAGCGCGACGATCGTCTCGATCTCCGCCGGGCTGTTTTCCAGCGTACCGCCGTTGAGCGACATGCCGGCATTATTGACGAACAGGCTGATGTTCGCGTCGTCGATCAGGCGTTGCTCGATCCGCGTCACATCGTCGCCTTTGGTGAGGTCGGCGGCGATCACGTCGATCGCTACGCCATATTCGGCGCGCAGCTTCGCCGCGAGTTCCTCCATCTGGGCGCCGTTGCGCGCAACGAGAATCAGGTCGTGGCCGCGCCGCGCGAGGCGGTCGGCATAAACGGCGCCAAGGCCGGTCGAGGCGCCCGTGATCAGGGCCGTTCCATTGGGAATCGTCATCGTCATTCTCCTTAACGGGCGGCCCTTTATCGGGTCGCTTGCAAAATGATAGTTACTTCCCCATATGACTTCAATGGGTATGGATGAAAATAATCTGGGCACCTGCCCGGTCGACCGCGGGCTGATGCGCGTCGGCGACCGCTGGAGCATGTTGGTGCTGCGCGATATCGAGCGCGGGCTGACGCGCTACGAGCAATTGCGCACCAGCCTCGGCATCGCGCCGAACATTTTGTCGCGGCGGCTTTCGGCGCTGGCCGAGGCGGGGTTGATTGCGAAAAACCGCTATAGCGAGCGGCCGCCGCGCGACGAATATCTGCTCACCGAGGCGGGGCGCGACTTCCTGCCGATTCTGATGGCGATCGGCGCATGGGGGCGCAAATATAATGGCGTGGGCGCGCTCAGCCGCCATCGCGACGCCGCGACGGGCGAAATCGTCCGCCCCGTCGTCGTCGACGCCAACACCGGCGCCCCGATCGGTTCGCGCCCGCTCCGCCTCGAATATCCCGACTGACGCGCGCTATTTGTACATGCCCTCGCGCAGGTTGATGCCGTGTTCAAGCCACGCCTTGAGCGCGCAGAGCATCTGCGACCAGCCCTGGCAATTGCCATAGGAGGCGCCGAGCGCGCCCTGATTCTCGCGCCAGCCTTCTTCGGCGATCTCGACCAGCGTGCGGCCGTCGTCGAGACCCTTGAAGTGCATCGTCACGCGCGTGCGGTAATCGGCATCCTTCAGTTCGCCGCCATCGACATTCGGTGCCTCGCCCTCGCTTGCCTGCCATTCGAGGACGATCTTCTCATCCTCCACGACCTCGATGACATAGACGGGGAAGGCGCCGGGAAAGTCATGGAAGTCCCACTCCACCGTCGCGCCCGTCTCGAGTCGGCCCTGCGCGCCGCCCGTGGTGAAATAGTTCGACAGCTGGGCGGGGTCGGCGACCGCTTCGAACACCTCGTGCACCGGCTTCGCGATCCGGGCGGCTACTCGAAATTTCAGTTCCATTGACAATCTCCACTTGATTCCTTGCTATTATGTTATATATTTATAACATGTCAATCCACGAAGAATATGACAAGGTTTTCAAGGCGCTGTCGTCCCACATTCGCCGCCAGATTCTCGACGACCTCAAGGATCAGCCGCTGACCACGGGCACGCTTTGCGGCAACTTCATGCATCTCGACCGCTGCACGGTAATGCAGCATCTGAAGGTGCTGGAGGATGCCGGCCTCGTCATCGCCGAACGCCGCGGGCGCGAGCGCTGGAACCATCTCAACGCGATGCCGATCCAGGACATCCACGACCGCTGGATCGGCCCGCACGCCGCGGCGGCGACCGCGCGGCTCGCGCGTTTCAAGCAGTCGATCGAAGCGTAATAGCGGACGGCCATCGACCGCACCGCCAAAGAGCTAATGCCCCATATCTGCCGCCGAGGCTTTCGGCGCGCCCGGCTTCGGCGATCGGAGCAGCAGCACCAGCGGCACCGACGCCAGCGTCACCCACATCATCAGCCAGAAGTCGTCGATATAGGCGACCATCGCCGCCTGCCGGTTGATCTCGGCATTGACCATCACCATCGCTGCGTCGCCCGCGATGCCAAACCGGTCGGCGGTAGAGGGGTCGAGCAGGCCGACCGAACTGTTGGTGACATGCGCGGCCAGATCCTCGTGGCTCGTCTGGATATTGGCGCCAAGCAAGGTGGTGACGACCGAAATGCCCACCGAGGCGCCGATGCTGCGGAGCAGGTTCAGCAGGCTCGAACCGTCGGTGCGGTGCTGCGGCGCGATCGTCGCGAACGCCATGGTGTTCAACGGAATGAAGATCAGCCCCATGCCGAGCCCCTGCACCAGCCCGCTGACGATCACCGGCTGCATCCCCATCGCGAGCGACCAGTGGCTCATCTGCCACAGCGAATAGGCTGCGATCAGGAGGCCCGTGCCGACCAGCCAGCGCGCGTCGATCCTGCCCAGCAATTGCCCCGCGACCCACATGCTCATCAAAATGCCGATTCCCCGCAGCGCGAGGACGATGCCGGTATCGATCACCGGCCAGCCGAACAGATTCTGGAGCATCGGCGGCAGCAGCGCCATCGACGCGAACATAACGACGCCGATCACGACCATGAAGCCCATCGCGGTGACGAGATTGCGGTCGGCGAGCATCGAACGGTTGAACAGAGGTGCGCGCACGGTGAGCATATGGACGAGGAACATCCAGAGGCACGCGACCGCAACCCCGAGCTCGATCCAGATCTCGATGCTATCGAACCAGTCGAGGTGAGCGCCGCGATCGAGCATCAATTGCAATGCTGCGAGCCCCAGCGCGAGCATCGAGAAGCCGAACAGGTCGAACCGGCGATCGGTCCGACGCGTCGAGGGAAGCAGCGCCCACATCATCGCGAAAGTGACAAGACCGACGGGCAGGTTGACGTAGAAGACCCAGCGCCAGTTGACGCTTTCGGTCAGCCAGCCGCCGAGCACGGGGCCAAGGATCGGTCCGATCATGATCCCCATGCCCCAGATCGACATCGCGCGCGCGTGGCGTTCGGGCGGGTTGATGTCGAGCATCACCGATTGCGAGAGGGGGCCGATGAAGGCGGCGCTGATCCCCTGAACAAAGCGGAAGGCAACCATCTGTTCGAGCGACTGCGCGGCTCCGCACGCCATCGATGCCACGATGAAGCCCGCGACAGCGCCGAGAAACAGCTCGCGCCGCCCGATCCGGTCGGCAAGCCAGCCGGTGATCGGCATCGCGATTGCCGAGGCGAGGATATAACTGGTCAGCACCCAGGTCACCGTCTCGCTCGTCGCGCCGAGCGCCGATTGCATGTGCGGGATGGCGACGTTGGCAATCGTCGTGTCGAGGATCTGCATGATCGACGCGCCCATGACGGCGACGGTCAGCAGGCCGCGATAACGGACGCCCTCGTGCAGCGGGATGCTGTCGTCGTCGGGCAGCGCCGCGGCCGATGGCCCACGGGGTAGGACGTTGCCCGCCACGCTCGTTTTACCGCGTGAAGACTTTGACGTCGGCCGACAGCCCCGCGATCATGGCGCGCGCGGGCTTTTCGTCGAAGGCGATGCGAACGGGGACGCGCTGCGTCACCTTGACCCAGTTGCCGGTCGCGTTTTGCGCGGGCAGGACCGAAAATTCGCTCCCCGTACCCGCGCCGATGGTCAGCACATGGCCGCGAACCTTGACTCCAGGATAGGCATCGAAGCTGATCTCCGCGCGCTGGCCGACGCGCATGTCGGCAAGGTCGGTTTCCTTGAAATTGGCTTCGACCCAAGGGTGCGCGGTATCGACGAGCGTAACCGCGGGCAGCCCGGCGACCATCATCTGGCCGATCTGCAACCGGTCCGACTGCGCGACGCGGCCCGCGCTCGGCGCGCGGACGGTAGTGCGACCGAGGTTCACCTCTGCCTGCGAGCGCTGGACGCGCGCCGCCTCGATCTGCGGGTTGATGCCGCTCGACGGCCCGGCGGCGAGTTTGGCGCGCGCCTCGGCGGCTGCGGCTTCGGCCTGACGGACGCTCTCACGCGCTTGGGCAAGCGCGTGACGTGAGGCATCATAGGCGGCTTTGGTCGTGAAGCCCTTTTCCATCAGCGCCGCCTGCCGGTCGAAGGTGACTTGCGCGAACTTCACGTCCTCGCGCGCCGCGGCGATATCGACGCTCGAAGTGTTCGCACTCGCCGCCAAATTGCCGACCTCGACGCTGGCCGCGTCGATCGCGGCGGTCGCCTGTGCGACGTCGAGCGCATAGGGCTCGCCGTCGATTCGAAAGAGAAGTTGTCCCTTCGCGACCTGTTGCCCGTCGCGCACTGCGACCTCGGTAATCCGCCCACCGACCTCGGCGGCGACCGATACCTTGTCCATCTGGACATAGGCGTTGTCGGTCGACACCGAGCCGCCGCTCGTCAGCCACCAGCCGACGCCGCCCGCCAAAAGCAACGCGGGCAGCCCGAACATCAGGATGCGGGTGCGCCAGCTCGCCCTTGAAGCGGCTTCGGCCGCAGGCGCAGGGGTGGGCAGTGGGTCGGCCTTGGGCGCGGCTTTGGGCACCGCTGCATTATCGGCATTTGGGCGCGAGGGCGAAAGCTGGTCCATCAGGCGGCTTCTTTTTGGCATATGCGGCGGGAGAGATTGGCGCGAACGCGCTCGACGAGATCGATCAGCTGCTCGGCCTCGGCGGCGTTCAGCCCTTCGAGCGCCTCGGCGGTCAGCGCTTCGGCGGCGGGACGGATACCGCCAAGCAGTTTGCCCGCGCGCGGCGTCAGATAGAGCTGCCAGGCGCGGCGATCGGCGGGATCCGCGCGGCGCTCCACCAGCCCGGCTTCGACCAGGCGGTCGACCATCCGCGACAGCGTGATCGGTTCGACCTCGATCAGTTCGGCGAGCGGTCCTTGGCGGATTCCCTCGTGGCGCTTGAGGTATGTGATGAGCCGCCATTGCAATGCGGTGATCCCGCTTTCCTTCGCGCGCGCGTTAAACGCGCGTCGGAACAGGCGCGCGGTGTCATTCAGCAAGAATCCGATGGTTTCGGTCATATGCTAGGATATAATAGCTATTGCTATTATATTCAATCGCCGCGCGGGATTGCCAACAGCCTCGAATATGGTGTAAATTTTCTTTACACTGCTTGCGTGGGGCATGTTTTTGGGCAGGATGTGGGGATGACTTTGACCGCCGACCTTTTCTGGTCCTTTCGTTCACCGTACAGCTATCTGGCGGTCGGGCGCTACCGCGCGCTCGCGGCCAGCCATGACGTCGCGATCAACCTGCGTCCGGTCTATCCGCTTGCAGTGCGCCAGCCGGACTTTTTCGAACGCAATCACCCCAATTGGCTGAGCTATACAATGCGCGACATGATCCGCGTCGCCCAGTTTCACGGCATCCCCTTCGGCCCGCCCCGGCCAGACCCAATCGTGCAGAATATCGCAACGCGCGAAATAGCGGCCGAGCAGCCCTATATCTACCGGCTGACGCGAATGGGACAGGCGGCGGCGCGGCGCGGCAAGGGCGTCCCCTTCGCCCACGAGGTCGGCCAGATGATCTGGGGCGGCGCGCAGGACTGGCATCTGGGCGGGCATCTGGCGGATGCCGCGAAACGCGCGGGGCTCGACCTTGCCGAACTCGACGCCGAGGCGGAGGGCGACGCAGCGGCGCTCGACACCGAGATCGCGGCCAATCAGGTCGCGCTCGAAATCGCCGGCCATTGGGGCGTGCCGACCCTGGTGTTCGAGGGCGAACCCTTTTTCGGTCAGGATCGCATCGAAATGGCGAAGTGGCGGATGGAGCAAAAGGGGCTGCGCCCGCGGTAGGGTGCGCGCGTCGTCGCTCGTCCTGATCTTGACGCGCTAACGCCTAGGCGGCGACTTACTTTGCTCGCCTCCAGACGCAAAAAAGGGGCCGCGAATCGGTTCGCGGCCCCTCATTCTTGCCTGACGGCCCCGATCAGAGATCAGAAGACGCGGGCATATTGTTCGTTGCCGACGAAGCCGAGCTTGCCGACGCCGCTGCGCTTGATCACCGCCATGACATTGTCGACGACGATATACCGCGCATAGGGGTCGGGCTGGACCTGCAATTCGGGCTCGACCGGCATCGCCTTGGTCTGTTCCAGATATTGCGCCAACTGAGCCAGATCGACCGGTGTCCCGTTCCAGGTGATCGTGCCGGCGGCATCGATCATCACCTTGTTCTTTTCGGGATCGACGTTGCTGGGATTGTTGTTCGGTACCGGCAAGTCGATCTTTACCGCGTGGGTCTGGACCGGGATGGTGATGATGAACATGATGAGGAGCACGAGCATGACGTCGATAAGCGGCGTCGTGTTCATGTCCATCATCGGTTCATTGTCGTCCCGATCTCCAACGGCCATGGACATAGGATTATTCCTTTATAACTGCGCGGACCGCCTTAGAGGCGGCCCACCGTGCCCGAGCCAGGAGCCGGTTCGGAAATGAACCCGATCTTCTGGAAGCCGGCATATTGCATCGTGTAGATCACACCGCCGATGCACTGGTACGGCGTATTGACGTCGCCGCGGATGTGTACTTCGGGGAAGTTTTCTTCGGTGATGTTCTGAGGACCGCCGATATCTTCGAGCAGTTGTTCCAGCTTCTTTTGCCCGCGTTCGAGCAACTGGCGCGAATCGACCGGGGTCTGGCCCCAATAGACTTCGCAAGCGCTGCTGTCGGCATTGGGCTCGCCATCACCGTCGGTGTCGGCCGAACGGATCGACAGAAGCACGTTTTCGGGCTTCGTCGTCGTCGGTTCGAAGACCACGTCGGGCAGCTTGAGGTTCACCGTTTCCAACACCACGGGAACCGTGATGAGGAAGATGATGAGCAACACAAGCATGATGTCCACGAGCGGGGTCGTGTTGATTTCGGACATCGGGGCGTCTTCGCCGCCCTTGTCGCCTACACTCATCGCCATAGGATTAGCATCCTGTCACAAAATTTCTGTCACGGACGTCGGATCGGCACGCTTTGCTTGCCTTTCCCTGTCCAGCGGACCCCGCCCTTCACCATCGAGCGAAAAGCGGGGATCCAGGAGCCAAATCAGGCCTTCTTCGGAGCCGCAGCCGGGGCGGCAGTCTTGACGACGGTGGTCGAAGCCGGCTTGACTTGGCCGTTCGACATGATCGAGCCGAGAACGTCGTTCGAGAAGATCGACAGACGGCGGGCGATCGCCTTGTTGCGGCTCTGCAGCCAGTTGAACGCGAGCACCGCGGGAACGGCGACGATCAGACCGATGGCGGTCATGATGAGCGCTTCACCGACCGGACCGGCGACGGTGTCGATCGACGCCTGACCCGACGCACCGATCTTCACGAGTGCGCGGAGAATACCGATAACGGTACCGAACAGACCGATGAACGGTGCGGTCGAACCGACGGTCGCGAGGAAGGCGAGGCCGCCGTTGAGCTTCGAGTTGATGTGGTTCTGCGAACGCTCGAGCGTGCCGTGCATCCAGTCATGGGCTTCGACGGGGTCGGTCAGCTTGTTATGTTCTTCGTTGGCGCGCAGGCCGTCTTCGACGACCTGGCGGTAGGCGCTGTTCTTTTCGAGCTTCGAAGCGCCATCGGCGAGCGTCGCGGCGCGCCAGAAATTGGTGTCGACGGCCTTGCCCTGGTTCATCACCTTATTCTGTTCGAACAGCTTGGTGAACAGGATGTAGAGCGTGCCGACGAACATGATCAGCAGGATGAGGAAGGTCAGCTGCGAAACGATGCCGCCTTCGCACAGCGCGGGGACGAGACCATAGGGGTTCTGGCCTTCTTCCTTCACGCACATGGCGGCGGGCATCAGGGTGAGGCCCGCGTCGTGAGCGGCGGCCGGCGCCGCAGCGGCGGCATTTGCGATCAGATTAAACATATAGGAAATTCCCTCTCAAAATATTCGATCAATTCGAGAACAATGTGCCCGGCGCCGATCAGCGCGGGATCGTCCAACGGATGCGATTGCTGTAAGTGCCGCCCGTGGGGTTGCCCGCACGGTCCTTGCCCGGATTGAACCGGCCGCGGCGCGTGATGAGCTTGCACGTTTCGGCATCGAGGTCGGCATGGCCGCTCGACGACGTGATATCACAATTGGTGATCCGGCCGTCGGCACCATAGGTGACGCGGAAACCGGTCGTCCCTTCGCGCTCTTCGCGCATGGCGCGCGCCGGATAGTCGTCGTTCGTCGCCCAGCGCCCCGGGTTGCCCCGCGGCGAACCGGATGCGCTGAGATCGGGCGCCGGCGGCGGCGCCGGCGGTGCCGGCGGCGTATAGACGGGCGGGGGCGGCGTCGGCGGCGCCTTCGGCACCGACTGGACCGTATTGGTCGTGACCGGCGGCGGAATCGGCGACGGCGGCGTCACGACCGGCGGCGGCGGCGGCAACTTGTTATCCGGCGGCGGCGGCGGCGGCGGCTCCTCCGGCGGCGGCGGCTCTTCCACGTCCACCACGTCCAATTTTTCGGCAATTTTCTTGACGATACTGATATTCAAGCCGTTGACCAGGCCATAGCCCAGAACCGCTGTAAGCAGACCAACCAAGACAATCGCCACTACCCTGTTTTTAGGGTCGACATTATCACCATAAGCCATTCAGGGACGACGCTCCTTGCTAGATCATCCTGACACCAATTCCCTGCCGACGGGTTCGGTTGCCAAATGCCCGGATGATTTCCGATGCGTTGTGCGAGACCCGACGGCGCTGCATCCGGCTTATTATGTTTTTGCCGGACACTTCGGGCCCGTCCTATCGCGGTGGCGGCACATTCGCAAACCCTTTATCAGCGGTTAATGTGCCATGTCCCATGATAGGGATTTGGGCGCCGATAACGGTGTCATAGACAGACGGAAAGTGGATCGATCATGCGCCTCCCCCACCCCGCCCCCCTTGCCGGCCTCCTGGCCCTGAGCCTAGGGATTCCTGAAGTTTCGGCGATGCAGCCGGCCACGCCCCCCTCCGCGGCAACCCCCTATAGCTATGCCGACATCGCCGATCTGGCGACCGCCGCACCGATCGCGCTGCACGCCCGCATATATGAGGCGATCGCGCTGAAACCCGATCGCGCGCCCGGCGTCGCGGCGGGCTTTGCCCGATTCTATGTCGAGGCCGACGTCGTCAGCCTGATTCGCGGCGCGGGCCCGCTCGCCTCGCGAATCTCCTATCTGGTCGACCTGCCACTCGACGCCAAAGGCAAACCGCCGAAGCTGAAGAAGAAACAGCCCGTCCTGCTGTTCGCCCGCCCTGTCCCGGGTGCCGCGGCGGGTAGCAGCAGCACCGGCAGCGTCCAGCTGATCGCCCCCGACGCGCAATTGTCGTGGGATCCGGCGACCGAGGCACAGCTGCGCGCGGTGCTGACCGAAGCGGTCAAGCCCGGCGCGCCCGCCGAAATCACCGGCATCGCCAACGGATTCCATGTTCCCGGAACGCTGCCCGGCGAAGGCGAGACGCAGCTATTCCTCAACACGCGGACGGGCGATCCGGTATCGATTACCGTGCTGACCGCCGCCGACGGATCGCGGCGCTGGTCCGCCGCGTTTGGCGAGATCGTCGATGGCGCGTCGGTGCCGGCGCGCGACACGCTTGCCTGGTATCGGCTCGCGTGCGGCCTTCCCCGGCAATTGCCGCTGGGCAAGCTGGCGGGCACCGCGCCCGAGGATCGCCGCAAGGCGGCCGCCGACTATGCCGTCGTCCTTGGCGCGCTCGGCGAATGCACGCGGACGCGCAACCCCCCGGTCGATTGATTATTCTCCGACTGACGCCGGAGGGGGCACCAGCCCGCACGTTTTCGCGCAGAAAAAACAGAAAAGCGTCCTTGTTTCGCCGGCAAAAGCCGATAGGGCGCTCGCGACGGCGGAGCGCGGCTCCGCCCCTGCCCCACACGGAGTCCCTGCCATGTCGCCCCATATCGCCCCGACCGCCCCCCGCCCGCCGCTGCGCGTCGCGCTTGCGGGGATCGGCGTCGTCGGCGGCGGCGTCGTCCGGCTGCTCGAAGCGAACCGCGACCTGATCGCGCGGCGCGCGGGGCGCCCGATCGAGATCGTCGCGCTGTCGGCGCGCGACCGGCACAAGGATCGCGGCATCGACCTTTCGCGCTATCGCTGGGAAGACGACATGGACGCGCTGGTCGTCGCGGGCGACGTCGATGTCGTCGTCGAGATGATCGGCGGCGCCGACGGCCCGGCGTTGACGCTGGCGCGTCATACGCTCGCCGCGGGTAAGGCGCTCGTCACCGCCAACAAGGCGATGATTGCGCATCACGGGCTCGACCTCGCACGGATCGCCGAGGAAAAGGACACACCGCTGAAATATGAAGCGGCGGTTGCGGGCGGCATTCCCGTCATCAAGGCGATCCGCGAAGGCGCGTCGGCAAACCAGATCGCGCGCGTCTATGGCATCCTCAACGGCACCTGCAATTATATCCTGACGCAAATGGAGCGCAGCGGCGCGAGCTTCGCCGATGCGCTCGCCGCGGCGCAGGCGGAGGGTTATGCCGAGGCCGATCCGACCTTCGACGTCGACGGGATCGACGCCGCGCACAAGCTGTCGATCCTTGCCGCGCTGTGCTTCGGGACGAAACTCGACATCGGCGCGGTGAATGCGAACGGCATCCGGAACCTGATTGCCGCGGACATTCGCGAGGCCGAAGCCCTGGGCCACCGCGTTCGCCTGATCGGCATGGCTGAACGCGATGGCGCCGACGCCGACGGCGGCCTTTACCAGCATGTCCAGCCGTGCCTCGTCCCCGCCGACCATCCGCTCGCCTATGTTCCCGGTGCCTTGAACGCGGTGGTCGCCGAGGGCAATTTCGTCGGCCGCCTGTTCTTCGAGGGCGCTGGCGCTGGCGCCGGGCCGACCGCCTCGGCCATCGTCGCCGACATCATCGATATCGCGCGCGACGAATATGGCCCTGCCTTCGCGATGCCGGTCGAAGCGCTCGACGACGCCCCCGCCGCCGATGCCGGCGCGCGCGTCGGCAAACATTATGTCCGCCTGATCGTCGAGGACCGCATCGGCGTGCTCGCCGAGATCGCGGCGGCGATGCGCGACGCGGGGGTGTCGATCGAAAGCTTCATCCAGCGCGGCGCCGACGACGAAGACGGCGTCGTCATCGCGCTCGTCACCCACGAGGGGCCGGCACGCGCAATCCACGCCGCGCTCGCCACCCTCGCGGCGTCGGACCATGTCGTCGGCGCGCCGATGCACATGCCGATCCTCGCCTTGTAGCGGCCGCTTGAAATCGTGCGCGCCGCTGTTCCCCCGGTGAAGGGGAACCGGGGGGGGCATCAGGCGCGGGCTGGCCGAGGCGCGGATGCTGGCGAGCGAGCATCGGCAAACCGCGCTCGCTTATACGGCGCTTGGCGACCTGTTTCCCCTATCTGTTGCTGTCGAGCGAGCCGATCTTCAATCTGCGCACGGAAATCATGTACGGGATGGTCGCGGGCGCGGCCTATCTGATCGTCCTTGTCCTGATCTATTTGGGCGTCGGCCTGCTCGTGAGCCTGCCGATCCTGCTGACGATCGGCGTCGTCTTCGGCCTCGCGCTCGGCGGGCTGATCCTTGTGCACGGAGCCGTCATCTGGGAAAATGCACAAGCTCCGGGCACCGCGCTCGAAATCGCGATGAGTTTCGCATGGGTCCTGCTGTTCGCTGCCTATTTCCTCGCAAAGATATTCGTCCCCGCGGGGCTGTACCGCGCCGCGCGGCCCGCCGCCGCGCCGGCCGAGGTGTTCGCCTAGGGCTCGTCGGCGGCCGGCGGCGGATTGCCCGTTTCAGGATCGGTGCGCTCCTTCGCCATTTCGTAGAGCGCATTATATTCGGGACCCGGCGCATAGCGCCCACCGAGTGACATCCAGTTGTGCGGCAATTTGTCGAGCGGCGTGGGATTGAGTTTCGGCGCGTCGGGAATCGCGGTCTTTGTGGACCGCCCCACGCCCGCGATCGCGCGCAGTTCGGGCGACAAGCGATGGCGTTCGGTATCGGTGCCGCACACAGTAATCGACCCGTCGTCGGCGGGGCGGCAGCGCCGGATCGGGTCGACCAGTTCCTTGGCGTTGGCGACGGCGGTTTCCGCGTCGCGCGCCGGTTTCGGCGCGGGGGGCCCCTGAACCTGTGCGCCGGCCGTCACGGCCAAGACGCTCGACAGGACGACAGCGACCCCGAATCGGGCGAAGTATTCTCGACAAGCGGCGCGGGCGACCATATGGCGCGCACCATGCCCGACCGGGGCGACAAGGCAAGATCAAAGACGGAGAGTGCGGACATGACGAATAGCAGCAACCTCGACCGGGTGCTCGTGCTCGAGATGGTGCGCGTCACCGAAGCCGCGGCAATCGCCGCCGCCAAGCTGATCGGCCGCGGCGATGAGAAAGCCGCCGACGCGGCCGCGGTCGAAGCGATGCGCACGGCATTCAACACACTTTATATGGACGGCACGATCGTGATCGGCGAAGGCGAGCGCGACGAGGCGCCGATGCTCTATATCGGCGAGAAGGTCGGCAATGCCCCCGGCAAGGGCCCCAAGATCGATATTGCGGTCGACCCGCTGGAAGGCACGACGATCACTGCCAAGGCCGGGCCCAATGCGCTTGCAGTGCTCGCGATTGCGGAGGAAGGCTGCCTGCTCAACGCCCCCGACGTCTATATGGACAAGTTGGCGGTCGGCGCCGGATATTCGCCGGGCGTGGTCAATTTCGACAAGAGCGTACGCGAGAATGTCGAAGCGGTGGCGCGCGAAAAGGGCTGCAAGCCCGAACAGGTCATCGTCTGCGTGCTCGACCGCCCGCGCCACGAGGCGATCATCGCCGAACTGCGTGAGCTGGGCTGCGGCGTCGCGCTGATCCCCGACGGCGATGTCGCCGGGGTGATCGCAACGACCAACCCCGAAACCAATATCGACATCTATATGGGCAGCGGCGGCGCGCCCGAAGGCGTGCTCGCCGCGGCGGCGCTGCGCTGCGTCGGCGGCCAGTTCAAGGGCCGCCTGTTGTTCCGCAACGACGACGAGCGGCTGCGCGCGAAAAAATGGGGTATCGAGGATCTCGACCGCGTATACGACCTCGAAGATCTGGCCAAGGGCGATGTGATCTTCGCCGCGACCGGCGTCACCGACGGGTCGCTGCTGCGCGGCGTCAAGCGGCGCCGCGACGGTGTGATGACGACCGAGACGGTCGTGATGCGCGCCTCGTCGGGCACGGTGCGCTGGGTACGCGGGGAGCATCGGTCGCATTGACGGCTTTCGACCGGTAGTTGCCATAAACCCCCCTGTTGCAAAGCCGTGGGGAGGGGGACCGCCGCGAAGCGGTGGTGGAGGGGCTGCGACGGTGTGCCATTGGCCCCTCCGTCAGCGTTTCGCGCTGCCACCTCCCCATGGCTGCGCCACAGGGAGGATATTCCACGCCTCGTCATCCCGGACTTGATCCGGGATCCATCGCGGCGTCGAAGTCATGGACCCCGGATCAAGTCCGGGGTGACGAGGGGGGCTGACTGTGACGGCTAACAGCCCCAAGCCGCCGGTGACCGCTTAACCGGCCCGCGCACCATTCAGAAAATGCCCGCCGCGATGCCCTGGGCCAGCGCGGCGCCAAGGTCGCGCGCTTCGGCGAGTCTGTCTTCGGCGATCGTCTTGGGCGCGAGGATCGCTTCGGGGGTCTGGGCGGCGGTATTCACGATCAGCGGGTCCGCGACACGCTTCAGCCGCCAGCCGGTCGCGATGCGGTCGATCTGGCGCTGGGCGTTCTCGCCGTCGGACCCCGCGCAGATGATCGTGGCATAGGGGCGCCCCTCGAGTTTCCCCAGACACGGATAATAGCAGCGATCGAACATCTCCTTCATCGCGCCCGACAGCGCGGCAAGATTTTCGGGGCCGACGAAGAGGTAGCCCGCCGCCGCGAGCAGCGCGTCGGGCGTGACATCGGCCGCCGCGACAAGCTGTGCGCCCGTCCCCGCGCCCTCGCCAGCGGCGCGCCCTAGTGCTTCGCTGCCGCCGGTACGGCTGTGCCAAATGATAAGCAGTTTACAATCTGTGGGCATAAAATGGGGCAACATCGGACAGGGTGAACGGCGTCGGGACTTGCCAAGGGGGAAGGCAAGGCGCAACCCCGGTACATAATGAAAATGGGGATGAGCGATGCGACAGACGTGGGCCCGGATGGGCGTAGGGACGGGAATGGCGCTGCTGCTGTGCACGCCGATAGCGAATGCGCAGGACGCGGCGAGCGCCGCCACGCGGGGCAAGAATGCCGAACTGGCGGCCCGGTTGCCGCAGGATGGTGCGCAAAGCTGGCATAACGCCACGCGCGGCAAGCTCGCCGAGATCCCGGGCGGCCTGATCCGCGCCGCTGACGGCCGCATCGTCTGGGATTTGCGGCCCTATGCCTTTCTGAACCAGGAGACGGCGCCCGACACGGTCAACCCTTCGCTATGGCGACAAGCGCGGCTCAACACCATCCATGGGCTGTTCGAGCTGGTTCCGGGGCATGTGTGGCAATTGCGCGGTTATGATCTGTCGGTGATGACGATCATTCGCGGCAAGACCGGGTGGATCGTCATCGACCCGCTGTTGTCGGAAGAGACCGCCGCGGCTGCCTGGCGCCTGTTCACCGACACGGTCGAAAAGAAGGATGCGAAGCGCCCGATCCGCGCGGTCCTGTTTACGCACAGCCACAGCGATCATTTCGGCGGGGTGGGCGGCATCGTCACCGCAGAGCAGGTCGCGCGCGAAAAGATCCGGATCATCGCGCCGCATGGTTTTTCGGACGAGGCGACGTCGGAAAATGTGCTTGCGGGAACCGCGATGAGCCGCCGGGCCAGCTATATGTTCGGTTCGATCATCCCCCCCGGCCCGCAAGGCCTGGTCGATACCGGCCTGGGGCCGGGGCTATCGGCGGGGACCATCGGGTATATGGAGCCCACCGAAACGGTCGCGCAGGAAGGCGGAACCCTGTCGGTCGATGGCATCGAGATTGATTTCATGGATGCGGGGGGGACCGAAGCACCGTCCGAGTTCATTTTTCACGTCCCCGAATTTCGCCTGCTGCACACCGCCGACGTCTTTTTCCATTCGATGCACAACCTGCTGACCCTACGCGGGGCGCAGGTGCGCGACGGCCTGGCCTGGGCCAAGATCGCCGATGCGGCGCTGCAACGCTGGGGCGACAAGACCGACATCGTCGCGGCGTCGCACCAATGGCCGACTTGGGGCTCGACCGAAGCGCGGCGCTTCCTGACCAATCAGCGCATTCTTTATCGTTTCGTCCACGACCGCACCTTGTTCCTGGCGAACAGCGGCGCGACGCTGCACGAACTGGCCGATCAGACGAGCGAAGCCCCAGTGCAGCGCCACGATTTTTCGACCCGCGATTATTATGGCACGGTCAATCATAATATGAAGGCGACCTACCAGCGCTATTTCGGCTGGTGGGACGGCAACCCCGCCAATTTCAATCCGCTCCCGCCCGAGCAAAGCGCGGCCAAATATGTCGCGCTTGCCGGGGGCGCCGAAAAGATGCTCGCCGCCGGCAACGCGGCCATGGCGAAGGGCGAATATCGCTGGGCGGCCGAAATGCTGAACAAGCTGGTCTTTGCCCAGCCCGACAATGGCCCCGCGCGCGCCGCGCTGGCCTCTGCCTACGACCAGCTCGGCTATCAGGCCGAATCGGGCGCCTGGCGCAACTATTATCTGGCCGCCGCCGCGACGCTGCGCGGCAGCACGATCGAACGCCAGGTCAGTTCGGGCCGCAGCAGCAGCTTCGTCCGCGCAATACCGACCTCGGTCTATTTCGACGCGCTGGCGACGCGATTCGAGGCCGAAAAGGGCGCCGCGATCAACGGCACCTTTCAGTTCGTGCTGCCCGACAGCAAGGAAACCGTCGCGGTGGTCGTCGCCGACGGGACCGAGTTCCCACGCTATGGCGTGACCGATCCAGCCGCGACTGCGACGATCATGGTCAACCGCGCGACTCTAGACGATGTGATGTTGGGACAGGCACAATTTCCGGCGCTGATGCAGTCGGGCGCGATCCGCATCGACGGCGACCGCGCGGCGTTCCTGTCATGGTTCGCGCTGCACCCGCCCGCCGATGCGCGCTTCAATGTAGTTGTCCCCTAGAGCAGCCAGCTGTCCAATCCGCTCGCATCGAGCGAAGTCGAGATGCCCGTCGTCGGCACACGCCCTTGTGGTGTCTCGACTTCGCTCGACACGAACGGAATTCTAGGTGTCAGTCGCCGGCGATATCTTTAAAGACAGGCTGATGACCGATACCGCCGCCGCCGCGCACCCGACCGACCCGTTCGACGCAGAGGCGATCAACGCCGCCGAAGGGCTCGACCACGTCGATCCTGCCTATGCGCAGGTGCTCCGCATCACGACCGCGCTCAACCTGATCCCGCTCGCGATCGCGGCGAGCATCTTCGACTATCTGCTGATCCGCCATATCGACGGGCCCTATGGGCTGATCACCGCGCTCGCCTGGCTGACCGCGATCATCATGATCGTCAGCTTTCCGTCGCGGCGCATGCAGCGCTGGGGGTACAAGATCGGCGAGGGACAGCTCCGCGTCGCGCGCGGCTGGCTGTTCCGCACCGACACAATCGTGCCCTTTGTGCGCGTCCAGCATATCGACGTCGGGCAGGGGCCGGTCGAGCGCCTCTTCGGGCTGTCGCACCTTATCGTCCACACGTCGGGGACGCACAACAGCACGGTGACGCTGCCCGGCCTGCGCAGCGACCTCGCCGCCGCGATGCGCGAGACGATCCGCCGCCATATCCAGACCGACTTCGCATGAGCGAAGCCGCCGCGATACCGACCGTCGAAGCCGAGCCGGACTGGCAGCGGTTGCACCCCGCGACGCTGGCGCTCGCGGTCGTCGAGCTGGGGCCGCGCTCGCTGCAATTCCTGCCCGCCGTCGCCGCTTTGGGTTTTACCGGCAACTGGGTCTGGATCGTGCCTGCGATCGGCGCCTTTCTCCTCATCTCGCTCGCCGCGGCCTGGTTCCAGTGGCTGCGCTTCCGCTTCCTCGTCGGCGACGACGAAGTGGTGATCGAAAGCGGCGTCTTTTCGCGCCAGCACCGCACCATCCCGTTCGACCGCATCCAGGACGTCAGCATCGAACAGGGGCTGGTCTCGCGCGCGCTCGGCATCGCCAAGGTCGGATTCGAAACGGGCGCAGGGGGCAAGGAGAATGACGCGAGCCTCGACGCCATCGCGCTGGGTGCCGCGCAGGCGCTGCGCACGACGATCCGCGCACATCGCAGCGGCGTGGTCGCGGCGCCCGCCACCGACGATGCCTCCGAGTCGCCCAAGGCGGCGGGGCCAGCCGACGACCGCCTGCTCTTCGCGATGGGGCCGGGGCGGCTGCTGATCGCCGGCCTGTTCAATTTCTCGCTCGCCGCGCTGGCGGTGGTCGGCGCGGGCATGCAGTTTTTCGACAACCTGCTGCCGTTCGATTTCAACATCTTCAACCCGATGGACTGGATCGACATCGCCGAGGATTACGGGCTCGACCAATGGCTGCTCGCGCACCGCTGGATCGCGGCGGTGGGCGGCATCGTCTCGCTGCTGCTGATCGGTTTCGCGAGCGGAATCGTAACGATGGTCTTCGCCAACTGGGCGTTCCGGCTGACGCGCGAGCCGCGCGCGCTCCGCCGCACGCGGGGCCTCACAACGCGCACCGACGTCGCGGTGCCGGTGAAGCGCGTGCAGGCGGCGATCCTGGTCACCGGGTGGTTTCGCCAGCGCTTCGGCTGGCACGAACTACGCCTGCAAAGCCTTGCCAGCGACGGCGAGAAGGAACGTGACCATCAGGTCGTCCCCTTTGGCAAGCTGGAGGAGGTCGACCCGGTGCTGGCCGAGGTTGCGATCGCGCGGCCCGATGCCGACGCACCGTGGCAGCACAGCCACCGCATCATCGCGCTCGGCGGACTGGTCGGCGCGCTCGCCGCGATTGCCGGCGGACTAGTCGCCGTCTCACTGGGACAGCCGCTCGGCTGGTTCGGCCCGCTTGGCGGAGTGTTGATCGGCGCGGGATCGCTGATCGGCGCGCGCTTCCATCGCTGGACCGCCATGGACGATCAGGTCGCGATCCGCCGCGGGCTGTGGAAACCCAAGATGACCCTGCTGCCGCACGCATCGGTGCAGAGCATCGACCTCAAGACCGATTTCATCCTCCGCCCGCTCGGCCTCGCAACGCTCGTCTTCGGCGTTCCCGGCGGCAGCTCGCTGGCGAGCCACGAAATTCCCGCGATCCCGATCGAAACCGCCCGCGGCCTGCGCGACCGCATCCTTGCGGCGAGGGGCCGGCGATGACCGACGCGGCGCTGGGCATCACCCGCTCGATCCTCGGCCAGCCGTGGCGCTGGCGGCGGATGAGCGCCGACACCGGGACCGAGAATCTGGCGCCCGACGACCTCGTTACGCAACTGCTGCTCGCGCGCGGAGTGCCGCGCGACGACCTCGACCGGCAGCGGACGCCGACGCTGCGCGGTTTCATGCCCGACCCGTCGCTGTTCCGCGATATGGACACCGCCGCCGCGCGGCTCGCCGACGCGGTCGAGAAAGGCGAAGCGGTCACCATCTTCGGCGACTATGACGTCGACGGCGCGACGTCGGCGGCTTTGCTTGTGCGGTTGCTGCGCGCGCTCGGGCTGCCGGCGGGCGCTTATATCCCCGACCGGCTGATGGAAGGCTATGGTCCGTCGGGCGCCGCGCTGGTCAGGATCGGCGAGGCAGGATCGAAGCTGATCGTCACCGTCGATTGCGGCGCGCAGGCGTTCGACGCGATCGCCGAGGCCAATGCCGCCGGGGTCGAGGTGATCGTCGTCGACCATCACCAATGCGCGACCATCCTGCCCGCCGCGCTCGCGCTGGTGAACCCCAACCGGCTCGACGAGGAACCGGGTGCGGCGATCCACGGCAATCTGGCGGCGGTCGGGGTTGCCTTCCTGCTCGGCGCCGCGCTGCTCCGGACGTTGCGCACGCGCGGCTTTTTCGCGAACCGCTACGAACCCGCGCTGATCGACCTGCTCGACCTCGTTGCGCTGGGCACCGTCGCCGACGTCGCGCGACTGACGGGGTTCAACCGCGCGCTCGTGACGCAGGGGCTCAAGGTGATGGCGCGGCGCGGCAATATCGGCCTTGCGGCGCTGATGGATGCCGCGCGGCTGACCAGACCGCCGGGCGCGAGCGACATGGGTTTTGCGCTGGGCCCGCGGATCAACGCCGGCGGGCGCGTCGGCAAGTCCGACCTTGGCGTGCGGCTGCTGACGACTTCGGACCCGCAGGAAGCGGCCGAAATCGCGCAGGAGCTCAACCGGCTGAACGAAGAGCGGCGCGCGATCGAAGCCGCGGTACTCGAACAGGCGATCGACGCGAGCGCGGCGTGCGGCAACGCCCCCGTCGCGATCGTCGCGGGTCAGGGCTGGCACCCCGGCGTGATCGGCATCGTCGCCGGGCGGCTGAAGGAAAGGCTGCACCGCCCCGCGATCGTGATCGCGCTCGACGAGGATGGCGTGGGCAAGGGGTCGGGACGCTCGATTGGCGGCGTCGACCTCGGCGCCGCGATTCTTGCTGCGAAAGAGAGCGGCCTGCTCGTCGCGGGCGGCGGGCATGCGATGGCGGCGGGGCTGACCGTCGCCGCCGATAAGGTCGACGCGCTTGGCGCCTTCCTGAACGAACGGCTCGCCGCCGACGTCGAGCGCGCGAGCGGCGACAAGTCGCTGCTGATCGACGCGGTGCTCGCGCCGAGGGGCATTAATCCCCTGTGGTGCGATGCGATCGAAAGCGCCGGCCCCTACGGCGCCGGCTGGCCCGCGCCGCGCGTCGCGACCGGGCCGGTGCGAATCGTCGAATCGGGGATCGTCGGGACCGACCATGTCCGGCTGATCGTGTCGGGCGACGACGGCGCGCGCTTCAAGGCGGTCGCCTTTCGCAGCGCCGAGAGCGAGCTGGGGCAGACATTGCTCAACGCCCGCGGGCGCAAGCTGTGGCTCGCGGGCCGCGCAAAACGCGACGATTGGGGCAGCCGGCCCGCCGCCGAACTGCATCTGGAGGATGCCGCCTGGGCCGATTAGCAGCGCATCGTCGGCCGGTCGGCACGGGGAGACGCAACATTTTTGCGCACGACCGCGCCGCCGCGCTTGACCGCACCCGAACGCCCGTCTAAGGCGCCCGCTCACCGATCAGACGGCCCCTTCGTCTAGCGGTCTAGGACGTCGCCCTTTCACGGCGAAAACACGGGTTCGAGTCCCGTAGGGGTCACCATCGGTCAAGGGAGCGGTCGGCTCCCCCTTCCGCAAAATCACCGACCCCAAGGCCCCTTCGTCTAGCGGTCAGGACGCGGCCCTCTCACGGCTGAAACACGGGTTCGATTCCCGTAGGGGTCACCAACTTCGCATATTTGTCGCATCGCCGATTGACGCGCCCGCCCATGCATTTAGTATACGATATGCGGCGCCGTCCGCCCCGAAATGCCGGTCGCCGGCAGGCGGATCGCGCGACATCCGAAGGAAAGACCATGACGTTTCTGACCCTGGCGCTGCTGGCGATGCAACCGGCGGCGGGAAGCGCCGCTCCGCCGGCACCCGCCCTCACGACGACCCCGCCCAAATGGCGGACCGAAGAGGGCGATGTCGCGATCCGCGATTTCCGTTTCGGGTCGGGCGAGGTGATGCCGACAGTGCGAATCCATTATACGACACTCGGCACGCCGCGCCGCAATGCGAAGGGCGAGATCGACAATGCGGTGATGGTGCTCCACGGCACCGGCGGCAGCGGCAAACAATTTCTGCAGCCGCAATTCGCCGAAGAGCTCTATGGCCCCGGCCAGCCGCTCGACATCGACCGCTATTATATCATCCTGCCCGACAATGTCGGCCACGGCGGATCGTCGAAGCCGTCCGACGGGCTTCGGATGAAATTTCCGCGATATGATTATGTCGACATGGTCGAACTCCAGTACCGGATGCTGACCCAGGGGCTGGGCATCCGGAAGCTGCGCCTGATCATGGGCACGTCGATGGGGTGCATGCACGGCTTCATCTGGGGCGAAACCTATCCCGATTTCGCGCAGGCGCTGATGCCGTTGGCGTGCCAGCCGGTCGAGATTGCGGGCCTGAACCGCATGTGGCGCCAGATGCTGATCGACGGGATCAAGTCCGACCCGGCGTGGATGGGCGGCGAGTATAAAAGCCAGCCGAAGCTGGGCCTGCGCACCGCGGCGTCGTTGTCGGTAATCGCGGGCGGCGCGCCGCTCAACCTTCAGAAAAATTACCCGACCCGCGAGGCCGCAGCCAGCTATGCGCGCGAAAGGATCGAGCGCGACATCGCGAGCCGCGACGCCAACGACATGATCTATCAGTTCGAATCGTCGCGAACGTACAATCCGTGGCCGGGGCTGGAAAAAATCACCGCGCCGATGACCTGGATCAATTCGGCCGACGACTTCATCAATCCCCGCAACCTGCCTTATCCCGCCGAGGCGCTGAAGCGCATGCCCAATGCGCGTTTTCGCCTGATCGCCGAAAGCGACGAGACGCGCGGCCACGGGACGCACACCTGGGCGGTCCATTGGAAGGCCGACCTGGTCGACCTGCTTGCACGGAGCGGCGGCTGAGGCGAGTCACTTCACGGCGGGCGCCGCCGCCGGGTCGTAGGACGAGACATGGTTCATCGCGATGACCCAGCGGCCGTCGACCTTGCGGAACAGGCGGGTGTTGATGCCCTGTTGCGCGCGCTCGGAACGCGTGAGGCGATAATGGCTGATGAGCAGCGCGGCGTCGGGTGCCAGCACATCGACATCGATGTCGTAGAAATGGAGCGTGCCGCGCCGTTCGGGTGAACCGCCATAGTCGTGCACGTAATGGTCGAGCGTTCCCTGCCAGCCGTCCTGGATCCTGCCGCCCGATACGAAGATCACGCCCGGGTTGCGGAAGCCCGCCATATAGCCTGCGAAATCGCCGCGGTTCCACGCCGCCTCCATATCGGCGACCACTTTCAGAATCGCCGCTTTCGCGGCCGCATCGTCGACACGGCTCGGCTGGGCGGAGGCGGGCATAGCCGCCGCGAACAGCAGCAGCGCCGCCAGCATCTTCAACCATGTCATCATCGGCATATCCTTCAGGGCCTGCGCAGGAACAGCGGGTTTTCGGGCAGGCGCGCGCGATCGACCAGCCGGCCGCGCGCGATCACCGCATCGACCTTTTCGATATTGCGGATATCGGCCAGCGGATCGGCGGAAAGCAAGACCATATCGGCGATCTTGCCGGTCTCGATCGTGCCGATCTCGCGCTCCATCCGCGCGGCGGCGGCGCCATGTTTGGTGCCCGCGACGATCGCCTGCATCGGCGTCATGCCAAGCTCGACGAGCCCCTCGATCGCGCGGATCGTGCCAATTCCCGGTTCGGCCTCGTCACCCTTGGGCGCGCGGCGAAATTCGGGCGCGTCGCCGTAGAAGCTGTCGGTCGCCGGGGTGACGCGGCATCCCGCCCTGATTAGCCGTTCGGCGTTGCGGCGCTGCACGTCCTGATTGTCGTCCATCGCCTCAAGCCGCCGCCAGCGTTCGGCATTGGTGGTCGCAGGCGGCATTTTCGCGATCTGCGCTTCGGCCTCGGCACGCTTCGCCAGATGTTGCCGGCGATATTCGCCGGTGATGTAGTTCGAGCGAATGCCGCACAGCACGTCCTTCTGCACGATCAGCGCGATCAGTTCGTCGGGCAGGTCGCGGCTGGTCAGTTCGGGATGTTGGATGAGGTCGATCCCCGCCTCGACCGCGAGGGTCAGCCCTTCGGAGCTGGTCGCGTGCGTTTCGACTGGTTTGCCGCGCTTGTGCGCTTCCTCGACGATCACCGCCTGCTGGCGCGGCGAAAAGCCGATCAGCGCGGGACGCAGGAAATGGCTGGTCCCGCCATATTTTATGAAATCGACCCCCTTGTCGAGATAGCGATTCATTGCGACGCGCAGCTCGTCGGGCGTCATGTCCATGATCTCTTCGCCCATGTCCTGCGCGAGCAGGTCGTTCCATTGTTCCTGGAACAGCGACAGCTCCGAATCCTTGGTGAGAGAGAAGGTGAGCGAGAACGGGCCGCCCCAGCCGAGGATATTGCCCGCCGCCTGAATCCGCGCGCCGACGACCTCGCCACGGTCGATCCGGTCGCGAACCGCGAGGATCGGCGGCAGCACGCCGTAGCTGTCGCGCATCGTCGTCACGCCATAGGTCAGCGCGCGCTGCGCGAATTCAAGCGCGAGTTCCTCGCCGCGGTCGGCGTATTTCAAGGACGTGTCGCGGCGCGCCGGCTGGCCATAGACCGAGACATGGACATTGCTGTCGATGAAGCCCGGCAGCAGGTAGCGCCCACGCCCGTCGACGATGTGCGCGCCGGCCGGCTCGCCGCCATCCTTGCCGATCGACACGATCCGTTCCTTTTCGGTGATGACGGTCATGCCGCGTCTGGGCGGCGCGCCGGTGCCATCGATCAGCGTGACGCCGGTGATCGCGATGCGGTCACTGACGGGCGGCTGGGCACCGGTCGGACCGGCGGCTGCCAGCCCGCAAATCATCAGGAACATGCTGGAAAATGCGGCCTTGAGACAGTCTGTTGCGGCCATCGGAACCTCCCGGGAAACTTGTGGCATTGACTCTGAGAAGTTTGAGTATATCGTATTTCGTATACGGTAATAGCAAAAAGGGGGTCGTGATGCTCTACCGCGAAGATCTGGCGATGCGGCGTCGCGCCGCGCGTTCGCGGGTCAGCGTCCGTTTCCTTTCACACGCCTTCTCTTTCCCCGCGCGTCGGCTTTCCGCGCGCGTTCCAGCCCATCATCGCCCTGCGCACGGCGAAGGGACATGCCTGCCCTTCGATCCGGCGGCCGCCGGGGGCGCCACAAGCTCCGACATGTTCGCCGTCCGGCCAGCCGGGTCGCAGCGCGAGTCATCGCGCCCGTCCCGCATGAAAAGAGGCAGCTGAGCGGCGTCCGGGGAAGCATGCAGGAGAGAATGACGTCGTCCGCCGCCGGCGGATGCGAACGACATCTACGACAGGCCAAAGGCCGTACACAGGGAGCGTCCAAATGTCTTACGATCAAACCAATCCGCAGGTGCGTTTTCGCCGCATACTTCTTGCCACCAGCCTGTTGTCCACGATCGCCCTGCCCGGCGCGGCCATCGCGCAGGATGGCGCCACCGCAGCCGCGGCGGAAGCGCCCACCGACATCGTCGTCACCGGGTCGCGCCTGCAGCGCACCGATCTGACCGCACCGAGCCCGATCACGATCGTCGGGCAGGAAGACGTCCAGCTGTCGGGCAACGTCACGCTCGAAAAGACGATGAACGAATTTCCGCAGCTCGCATCGGGCAACACCTCGACCGTCAACAATGGCGGCGGCGCGGGCGTGCTCACCGCGAACCTTCGCGGGCTCGGCGAAACGCGGACGCTGACCTTGGTCAATGGCCGCCGCTTCATTCCCGCCAACGCGAACGGGTCGGTCGACCTTGCGAGCATTCCCGATGCGCTGATCAAGCGGGTCGAGGTGATCACCGGTGGCGCCTCGGCAGTCTATGGGTCCGACGCGATCGCGGGCGCGGTCAATTTCATCCTCGACGACAGTTTCGAAGGACTCCAGATGTCGGCGCAGGCCGGCATTTCGGACCGCGGCGACGCCGCATCGAAAAAGATCGACATCACTTTCGGCGCCGACGTCGGCGGCGGGCGCGGCAATGTCGCCATCTCGGGTGCCTGGGCAAAGCAGGATCCGATCACGCAGGCCGACCGGCCGTTCGGCCGCGTGCCGCTGGCCGAAATCAACGGCGCGCTCGTCTATTCTGGGTCGGGAAACATCCCTGGAACCCGCGTTCCGCTGAGTCAGGCGCAGCGCGATTCGCTGGTTGGCGTCAACATGACCCCGACAGGCCCCTGTACTGCGATCACCGGTATCCGGTTCGGCGAGGGCGGCACGCCGCTGCCCTATTGCCAGCCCGAAGACACCTATAATTATGCGCCGTTCAACCTGCTCCAGCGCCCGCTTGAGCGCATCAATTTCTCGGCGCTCGCGCACTACGACATTACCGATCGTATCACCGCTTATGCCGAAGCCTTTTTCGTCAACGCGAAGAATAATTCGAAACTGGCGCCCGACAGCTTCACGCCGGTAACCCCCGGGGCGGCCTCGTCGACTTTGCTCGTGCCCAACTATGCGACCAGCGCCAGCCTGTCACCGGCGGTGCGCGACTTCTTCGTCAACAATGCTGCGCTTTTCGATCCCGACGGCGACGGCACCGCCGCGGTGGTCGGCGGCGGCCGCCGCGCCGACGAACTCGGCACGCGCGACAGCTTCTTCGAGCGACAGTCCTATGCGATCACGACCGGGCTGCGGGGCGATTTCGACATCGGGCAGCAGAGCTGGCGCTGGGACGCCTTCTATCAATATCTGCGCAATCGCACCGACACGCGTTCGGAAGGCGTGATCAACCAGACGCGCCTCAGCCTCGGGCTCGATTCGATCGTTAACGGGTCGGGCGACGTCGTCTGCCGGTCGGGCGTGCAGGGCTGTGTCCCCGTTTCGATCTTCGGGCTCGGTGCGATCACGCCCGAAGCCGGCGTCTATCTGACCCCGACGCGCACCAGCAACGACATTTTCGAACGCCAGGTCGCCGGGGCGTCGCTAAGCGGCACGCTGTTCGACCTGCCCGCCGGGCCGGTCGCGATCGCGGTCGGCGTCGAATATCGCAAGGACAGCTATCAGTCGACGCCGAGCGCGATGGACCTCAACAAGGAATATGGCGCGGCGTCGAGCAACGCGCTGTCGGGTTCGTTCGACGTCAAGGAAGTGTTCGGCGAAGTCCGCATCCCCATCCTGTCGGATACGCCCTTCTTCGACACGCTCGCGATCGAAGGCGCCGCACGCTATTCGGACTATTCGACCGTCGGCGGCGTCTTTACCTGGAAGGCCGGCGGGGAATGGGCACCGGTCAGCTGGGTCCGCATCCGCGGCGCCTATAACAGCGCGATCCGCGCGCCGAACATCAACGAACTATTCTCGGCAGTCGGCCAGGGCTTTACCGGGGGCACCGATCCGTGCGCCCGCCCGAACCTGACCGCCGCCGATCCGCGCAGCCAGCAGCTGCGCGACTTCTGCGTCGCGCAGGGGGTTCCCGCCGCCGACATCTCGACCTTTACGCAGGCAACGCTGGGACTGACGCAGGAAACCGGCGGCAACCCCAACCTGACCGAGGAAAAGTCGAAGACCTATACGATCGGCGCCGTGATCTCGCCGCCGTTCATCCCGCGGCTCAACGTCACGGTCGACTATTTCAACGTCGAAGTGAAGGGCGCGATCACGACGATCAACGCGCAGCAAACGCTGAACGACTGCTACACCGGCCTCAACGCCGCGAGCCCGACCTGTCGGTCGGTGTTCCGCCTGCCCAGCGGCCAGATCGACTATGTCCGCACCAACCAGAATAATATCGGCCAGCTCAAGGTGCGCGGGCTCGACGTGCAGGGCGATTATACGATCCGGCTTCCTGCGGCACTCGGCGATGACGCCAGCCTGCGCCTGACAGGCGTTGCGAGCTGGCTGTTCGAACGCTCGACGCAGGTTTTGAGCACCGTCGCGCCGCAGGATTGCGCCGGCTTTTACGGCGCGGGCTGTTCGATCGGGACCGGCGGCTTCATCGTCCCCGATTTCAAGCTGAACCTTGGCGCCGCCTATAGCAGCGGCCCGATCGGCATCCGTGGACAAGCGCGGATGATAGGCGGGCTCAAGCCGTACAAGACGGTGACGACGATCGTGAAATCGGCTCCGGCGACCTGGTATTTCGATATGACGGGCACGTTCGAAATCGACGATAATTTTACTTTCTTCGCCGGCGTCGACAATCTGTTCGACAAAATGCCCCCGATCCTCGGCACCACCTTCGTCGGCGACGCCAATGTTGACGTGTCGCTCTATGACACGCTCGGCCGGCGCTATTTCGGCGGCGTTCGCATGAAATTCTGAGGATCGCCCGGCCGGCGGAAGCTCACCGCTCCGCCGGCCTTCCTTTTGCCGTTGATCGAAGGCCCGATTCCATGATCTCAAAGTCGCGTCCCATCGTCGCCCTGCTCGCCGCCGCCGCAATGGTTGCCGCCCCGCCCGCCACGTTCGCTGCGCCGACAAAGGCCGGGGCCGCCGCCGCCGACGTCATTCCGGCGCGCACCCAAGGTGTCGGCCCGTTCAAGCGCGTCGTGCTGCGCAACGTCACCATGGTCGACGGCACCGGCGCCCCCGCGCAGGGTCCGTTCGACATCGTGATCGAGAATGATCGCATCGCGCAGGTGAAGTCGATCGGCGTCCCCGGCGCGATCGATCCCGCAGCGCGCGCCGCGCCCGGCGATCATGAAATCGACCTCGCCGGCTATTATGTCCTGCCGGGCTTCGTCGATGCGCACGTCCACCTTCATTCGCTGGGCGATGCGCAGGGCGTGCCGTCGGACTATATATTGAAGCTGTGGATGGCGCACGGCATCACGTCGGTCCGCGACCTTGGCAGCGGGCATCCGATCGAGTGGCTGGTCGACATCAAACGCCGCAGCGAGCGTAACGAGATCGTCGCGCCGCGCATCGACATCTATCCGATGTTCCACCAGATCCGGGGGCCGGTGAACGACGCCGCGACCGCACGCGCGGTCATCCAGGACGCAAAGAAGCGCGGCGCCGACGGGATCAAGTTCATCGGCGGAGCGCCCGAAGACGTGCTCTATGCCGCGATCGACGAGACGAAGAAGCAGGGGCTGCACAGCACGATGCACCATGCCCAGCAACTCGTTGCCTATGCCAATGTTATGAACACGTCCGAAGCCGGGCTCGAAAGCATGGAGCATTGGTACGGGCTGCCCGAGGCGATGTTTGCCGACAAGCGTATCCAGGCCTTTCCGACCGACTTTGTCAACAATGACGAACAGATGCGCTTCGGCGAGGCAGGGCGGCTGTGGGCGCAGACCGCCGAGCCTGGGTCGGACGCGTGGAACAAGGTGATGGACACGCTGCTCGAACGCAAGTTCGTGCTCGACCCGACCTTCACCGCTTACCTGACGAGCCGGGATTTCATGCGCATGAGCCGCGCGAGTTGGCACGACGACTATACGATGCCCGCCCTCTGGGATTTCTATCGCCCGAGCCGCGTCAACCACGGCGCCTACTGGTTCGACTGGACCACCGAGCATGAGATGGCGTGGAAAGACAATTACCGGCGCTGGATGCGCTTTGTGAACGATTACAAAAATCGCGGCGGCCGCGTCACTATCGGCAGCGACGCGGGCTATATCTATAACCTCTATGGCTTCGGCTATATCCAGGAAATGGAGCTGATGCGCGAGGCGGGTTTCAGCCCGCTCGAGGTGATCCACGCCGCGACGCAGCAGGGCGCGCGCCTGCTCGGCCACGACGACCAAGTCGGCACGATTCGCGCCGGACGCAAGGCCGACCTTGTCATCGTGAAGGGCAATCCGCTGGCGAACCTCAAGCTGCTGTTCGGCACCGGGACGGTGAAGCTCAACGATGCGACCGGCAAGGTCGAGCGCGTGGGCGGCATCGCCTACACGGTCAAGGATGGCATCATCTATGATGCGGCGAAGCTGCGCGCCGAGATCCGCGACATGGTCGCGAAATCGAAGGCCGAGCGCGGCCTGCCCGCCGGCCCGATGGCGATCGAGAATGCAGGGACCGCGGATTGAATCGAACGGGCAAAGGGAGAATGACATGAGCGGAATTTCGGTGGCGCGGACGCTCGCGCTGGCGCTCGCGGCCTTTACCGCGCAGGCGGCGATCGCACAGACGCCCGCGTCGGCGAGCGCCGACGCCCGGCTTAAGGCGCTATACGAACGCGAATGGCAATGGCGGCAGGAACAGGGGCTGCGCGGTCGCGGCGGCGACGGCGACGGCCCGACGCATCTGCCCAAGGTCGATGCCGCGACGCAAAAGGCGCGGCTCGACTATTGGACGAAAGCGCTCGCCGAACTCGACGCGATCCCGGCCGACCAGCTGTCGCCCGAGGAAAAGATCAACGCCGCGGTGTTCCGCCAGTCGATCGAAACGATGGCGAACGACATCAAATTCAGGACCTACGAGGCGCCGTTCAACGCCGACACTTTCTTCTGGTCGGGGCTCAACCCGCGCAGCGGCGGCTTTGCGACCGCACAGGGCTATCGCAACTATATCGCGCGGATGCGCGACATCCCGCGTTTCTTCGAAGAGCAGACGGCGAATATGCGTAGCGGCCTAGCGCGCGGCTTCACCGTGCCGCGGATCGCGGTGCAGGGCCGCGATGCGACGATCAAGCCCTACCTGCCCGCCGACACGAGCAACGCCTTTTACGACGCGTTCAAGGAGATGCCGCCGACGATCCCGGCGGCCGAGCAGGCGGCGCTGCGCGCCGAAGGCGAAAAGGTGATCCGCGAAACCGTAGCGCCCGCCTACGCAAAACTCTACGCCTTCGTCCGCGATGAATATATGACGAAAGCGCGCACGACGCTCGCTGCCGAGAAGGAGCCCGATGGCGCCGCTTTCTATCAGGCGCAGATCAAGGGCTTCACGACGCTCGACCTGACGCCCGAACAAATCCACCAGATGGGGCTCAAGGAAGTCGCGCGGATCAAGGCCGAGATGGAGCAGGTCAAGGCGAGCACGGGGTTCAAGGGCGACATGCCGGCGTTCCTGAAATTCCTGCGCACCGACCCGCAATTCTATCCCAAGACGGCCTATGAATTGCTCGCCAAATCTTCCTATGTGGCCAAACGCATGGACGCGAAGCTGCCCGAGACGATCGGGTTTTTGCCGCGGCGGCGCTTCGCGATCCTGCCGGTGCCGCCGGCGCTGGCACCGATCTATACCGGCGGGCGCGGGGGGCTCGAAGCCTGCTGGATGAACACCTATGACCTGCCGTCGCGACCGCTTTACACGCTGACCGCGCTCACCATCCACGAATGCAATCCAGGTCACAGCTTCCAGTCGGCGGTGGCTGAGGAAGCGACGCGCCGCCCCGCCTTCCGCCGCGCCACCGGCTTTTCGGGTTATGGCGAGGGCTGGGCGCTCTATTGGGAATGGATGGGCAGCAAGCTTGGCATGTACGAGACGCCCTATGAGGATTTCGGGCGGCTTTCCTATGAAATGTGGCGCGCGTCGCGGCTCGTCATCGATACCGGCATCCACCATTATGGCTGGAGCCGCGAACAGGCCCAGCAATATCTGCGCGACCACACCGCCTTGTCCGAACATGAGATCACGACCGAGATCGACCGTTATATCGCCTGGCCCGGACAGGCGCTCGCCTATAAGCTCGGCGAGATGCTGCTGCGCCGCAAGCGCGCCGAGGCCGAAGCGGCGCTGGGCGACAAGTTCGACCAGCGCCATTTCCACGACGCGATCCTTGCGCTGGGCTCGGTGCCGCTGCCGGTCCTCGAAGCGCGGCTCGACCAGTTCATCGCCGACGGCGGGGTCAACCCCCCGGGATTCAACCCCGCGCTGCCCGAAGTCGCCGGCGCGCCGTAAGATTTTCCGTCATCCTGACGACTGGGGCGACCGTAGCGATACGGTCGCCCCCTTTTTTTGGCCGGTATGTCCCTTCAATTGTCCGCGACACGCACACCGTCGATGCAGCGCGCGATATGCCACGGATTGGCCGGCTTCAGCGCCGCCGGCAGCAGGCTTTCGGGCAGGTTCTGATAGCTGACCGGACGCAGGAAGCGTTCGATCGCGAGCGTGCCGACCGAGGTGCTGCGACCGTCGGATGTCGCGGGATAAGGCCCGCCATGCACCATCGCGCGACACACTTCGACCCCCGTCGGCCAGCCATTGGCGAGGATACGCCCCACCTTGCGTTCGATTTGCGGCAGCAGCCGCGCCGCCAGCACCTCGTCGTCGGCGTCGAGCTGGAGCGTCGCGGTGAGCTGGCCCTCTAGTCCCGCGACGACCGCCGCTACCTCGTCGACATCGCGGCAACGCACGATCACCGCCGACGAACCGAATACCTCATGACCCAATGAGGCATCGGCGCGAAAGGTGGCGGCGTCGGTGACGAATAGCGCGCCGCGCGCTGCGCGGGCGCCGGGGCCGTCGGCACCGCGGGCGACGAGCTGCGTTCCCGCGTGCCGGTCGAGTGCCGCGACCCCGCTTTCAAAGCTTGCGTGGATCGCGGGGGTGAGCATCGTCGCCGGGGCAATGCCCGCCAGCGCCGCGCCCGCCGCCGCGACGAAGCGGTCGAGTTCGGAGCCGCCGATCGCGACCAGCAGCCCGGGGTTGGTGCAAAATTGCCCCGCCCCCATCGTCAGCGACTGGGCAAAGGCCTCACCCAGCGCTTCGGCGCGATTTTGCAACGCGGCAGGAAGCAGGATGACGGGGTGGATGCTGCTCATTTCGGCATAGACCGGGATCGGCTCGGCGCGCGCGGCGGCGATCCGCATCAGCGCCAGCCCGCCGCTGCGCGACCCGGTGAAACCGACCGCCCTGATCCGCGGATCCGCGACGAGCGCGGCGCCGAGCGCGTTCGACGGTCCGGGGAGATAGGAAAAGACGCCTTCGTGCAGGCCGCAGCTTTCGACCGCCGCGCGGATCGCGCGCGCGACCAGTTCGCCCGTTCCGGGGTGCGCGGGGTGGCCCTTGACGACGACGGGGCAGCCGGCGGCAAACGCCGAAGCCGTGTCGCCGCCGGCGACCGAGAAGGCGAGCGGGAAATTGCTCGCGCCGAACACCGCCACCGGGCCGAGCGCGACATGGCGGCGGCGCAGGTCGGGGCGCGGCAGCGGCGCGCGATCGGGCATCGCCGGGTCGATTGTCGCGTGCAGCCAGTCGCCCTCGCGCACGAAAGCGGCGAACATCCTGAGCTGTCCGATCGTGCGGCCGCGTTCCCCTTCGAGCCGCGCGCGCGGTAGGCCGCTCTCGGCCATCGCGCGCTCGATCAGCGCGTCGCCGGTCGCGGCGATCCCGTCGGCGATCGCCTCCAGAAAGGCGGCGCGTTCGCCGGGCGCGGTTTCGGAAAAGCTGGCGAAGGCCGCGTCGGCGAGCACGCAGGCACGGTCGACATGTCCGGGATCGGCCGCAGCGAACTTAGGTGCCATCGCCTCGCCGGTCGCGGGGTCGACCGCGGCAAAACGTTCCGCCGAGCTATCTTCGGCCGCGCCGATCAGTATCGAACCAGCAATCATAATATCTTCCTTCATCGTTCCGGGGGAGGAATGGGGCCGGGCGGCCCTGGGTGTTTTCGTGGTGGCGGGCGATTCCGCGCGGAGCGCCTTAGTTGCATCGTATACGATTTTGGTCAAGGCGCGGCGACTGTTTCCGCAACGGCGCGAAAACCGATCGACCTGCGCTGGGCCTGCCGCGTCGCACACGGCAGCATTGCCCGGTGAGTGACGCCGGGGGCCATATCCATCTCGTCCTGCCCGACCCGGTCGAGCGTGCAGCCTGTTTTCGCCTGCTCGCGGGCGGCGGCGAGCGCATCGTTCGCAGCTTTGCAAGCGCGGACGACTGGATCGATGCCGGCGCCGACCGCGACGGCGGCTTCCTGCTCTTTCACTGGCGCCAGCCGGGCCGGATGAGCGGCGCGGCGCTGCTCGAGCGCGTGGCGGGACGCGCGGGAACGACGATCTTCGTCGCCGCCGACCGGCTCGATATCGCCGAATCGCGCGCGATCCTTCGCGGCGGAGCCCAGGACCTGCTGCCCGCGCCGCTCGATCCTGGCCTTGTCCGCCGGGCGATCGATCGGTCGCTCGGCGACTGGCGTCTGCGGCAGGACCGGCTGGCGCGGCATCGCGAGGCCGAAGAACGGCTGGCGACGCTGACGCCGCGCGAACGCGACATATTGGACGCCATCGCGGCCGGGCTCGGCAACAAGGCAATCGCACGGCAGCTCGCGCTCAGCCCGCGGACGGTCGAGGTGCATCGCGCCAATATCATGCGCCGCGCGGGCGCGGGCAATGTCGCAGAATTGCTGCGCCTGCGCTTCATCGCCGAATATGCCGACGCGCCGCCGGCCAATCCGGTCCGTTTCGGTGCATGATCGCGGTGCCCCCCCGGCCGACGCAGCTGCAACGCCCCTATAAGGATGATGAACGGCGCACCGCCTTTGAGTTGGTCCCCATGGGCGCTGCCGTTCATCCGCGCGGGGTCAACCCCACCTGACCCCGCGCAACCGACAGGGCCGGCGGAGATGTTCCTTTCCGTCGGCCCTATTGCGTTCCGGTAACGAGTTCGCGCTGTTCGGCGCGGCCCATCGACAGCAGCACGGGGTCGGCCGCCTGCCGCGCGGCGAAATCGGCCTTGCTCGCGATCCCCTGCCAGCCGATGCCGATCAGCGACTGCGCGATCGCGCCGCCCAGCGTGTCGCCCGGGCCGGGCAGGATCACGACGTCGGGCGCATATTCGCGCATCGCCACCTGCAACGACAGCGCGAAATCATAAGGGGCGAGGATTTGGTGCCCAAAGCTGTAATCCCACAGGTCGGCGGGGTCTGCCGAAAAGCAGCGCCAGACATGGCCGCGGCCATCGACCATCGGCAGCGCGGAACGTCCGAACAGCGACGGCGGCAGTTCGGCCTTCGCCTTGTCCGAGCTGCCGAACATCAGCGGCGTGTGGAAGGGTCCGTGCCCCGCAAGGCGCAGCGGATCGCGCCCCGGCGTCGGCGGCGCTTCGGCGAGCAAGGCGGCAAGGCCTTCCTCATTGCCCGCGAACACCAGCATCCCGGCGAGGTCGATCGACAACGCGAGCGCGTGGTTCGCGCGAACGTCAATATCGGCGACAAGGTCGAACAGCCTCTCGCGAAGGTCGGCGACCGGACGCCAATCCTCATCGACCACCTGCAGCAATATCTGCCCGCCGGGGCCGTGCGTCTGGCTGTTGAGCCCCATCGCGTTCGCGATACGGAACCCATCTTCGATCGATACCGCGCCGCCGAGCGCGAGCGCGCTGTACCACCCCATCGAATTGCCCGCCACGGCAACTACGTCGAACGTGTCGCGGTCGATGCTGAGCCAGTCGAGTGCGGTCGCAGAGTAGATCAACGGCGCCGCCACATCGCCGCGCATATGCGTCGAAACGCTGAAGCGGTCGGCGCCGTCGAGCTCGGTAACGGTCGACTGGCCGCGGTCGCGGCGCTGGGCATCGAAGTTCGCGATCTGCGCCGCGAAGCGCGCGCCGTGCAGCCGCCCGATACTGCCGAGTTCGCCCTTGCCATAGGTTCCGCGCCCCGGCGCGACGACCAGCGCGGTCTTGCGCGCGCTCATGCCAGAAGCTCCTTCGCGGCGGCATAGATCGAATCGCGGCTCGGCAGCGTCAGTGTCGCCGCCTTGCCGAGCGGGATGAAGCTGTCGTCGGCGGCAATCCGCTTCAACTTCTTCTCGGGTGTGCGTTCGACGAAGGTCGCCATCAGCGCTTCGCTCTGCGAGCCGGTGATGCGGCATTCGTCGACGATCAGGATGCGTTTCGCATCGCCGACGGCCGCCACCAGTTTCTCTTCGTCGACCGGGCCGAGCCAACGCAGGTCGATGACGCGCGCCTTGACCCCATCGGCAGCGAGCAATTTTTCGGCCTGGCGCGAGAGATAATAACCATTGCCATAGGTGACGATCGCCAGGTCGGAGCCATCGCCATGGACGCCGACGTCGCCGAAGGCGATCGGAGCGCCCGCGCCCGGCGCCTCATAGACGCTGGTCCACAGGCCGTCGCCCTCTTCGTGGAGGTCGCGGGTCATATAGAGCGCGATCGGTTCGACGAAGACGACGACGCGCTGTTCCTCGCGCGCCAGCCGCACGCATTCGCGCAGCATCGCCACCGCGTCGCGGCCATTGGACGGCACCGCGAGAATCACTCCGGGGATATCGCGGAAGACTGCAAGGCTGTTGTCGTTGTGGAAGTGACCGCCGAAACCCTTTTGATACCCCAGCCCCGCGATGCGGATCACCATCGGGTTGGTATATTGGCCGTCGGAGAAGAAGCTCAATGTCGCCGCCTCGCCGCGGATCTGGTCCTCCGCATTATGGACATAGGCAAGGAACTGGATTTCGGGCATCGGCACGAACCCATTGTGCGCCATGCCGATCGCAAGCCCGAGGATCGCCTGCTCGTCGAGCAACGTGTTGATCACGCGCGACAAGCCGAAGCGCTGGTGGAGCTTGGCGGTGACGTTGTAGACGCCGCCCTTGGGCCCGACATCCTCGCCCATCACGGCGATTTCCTTATGCGCAAGCATCAGGTCGGCGAGCGTCCAGGAGAGAAGCCGCGCCATATGCATCGGCTTGTCCATCTGGCCCGCGTCGCTGCCGAACATCGCCTTGCGATCCTCGTCCGACGGCGTGTTCGCGCGCGTCAAATCGCGCTTCGGCGGGATCAGGCTTTGCATCACCTGCGCCGGCGTCGTGATCTTGGGCCGCAGGATCGCCGCCTCGGCCTGCCGCGCCAGCGTCGCGCCGATCTTCTCATAGGCTTCGGCGATCTCGCCGGGCGTCATCCAGCCCTGCTCGGCCATCAGCGCCGCGCCCTTCAGCAGCGGATCGCGCGCTTCGTCGGCCTCGATCAGCGCCTTGGGAAGATAGGCGCCCTGCACGTCCGAACCGGCGTGACCGTAAAGCCGCACCGTTGCCATGTGCAGGAATACCGGCTTGCGCGTGCGCCGCGCATAGTCGGCGGCTTCCTTCGCGCCGGAATAGGCCGCGGCGAGGTCGGTGCCGTCGCATTTGATATAGTGCAGCCCCGCGCGGTGGCGGAACTGCGCCTCGATCCAGCCCGTCGGGGTGCGCGTCGAAATGCCGATGCCATTGTCCTCGCACAGGAAGATCAGCGGCATGGGAGAACCCTGGAACGCCGCCCAACCCGCGGTGTTGAACGCCCCCTGCGCCGTCGAATGGTTCGCCGAGGCATCGCCGAAGCTTGTCAGCACCACTGCATCGTCGGGCAGCGGCAAATCCTTCATCCCTTGCCGCCGCGCAATCCCGATCGAGAAGGCCGCTCCGACCGCCTTGGGAAGGTGCGAGGCGATCGTCGAGGTTTGCGGCGGGATGGCGAGCGGTTTCGAGCCGATGACCTTGTGCCGGCCGCCGGAAATCGAATCCTCGGACGAGGCGGCGAAGCTCAGCAGCATATCCCATGTCGGGGTCCCGCCCGGAAGCTGGCGCGCGCGATGGAGCTGGAAGGCGTTCGAGCGATAGTGGAGGAACGCCATGTCGGTAACGCGCAGCGCCGCGGCGACCGCGGCATTGCCCTCGTGCCCCGAAGATCCGATCGTGTAGAAACCCTCGCCGCGCGCCTGAAGGTGGCGCGAAAGCCGGTCCATCTGGCGGCTGGTGAGCTGCGACAGGAAGATGTCGGTCGCCTCTGCCCGCGACAGGCCCGCTGCCGCCGGATCGGGCGCGTCGGCCCGGCCGGGCAAGCGTCCCGCCGCCAGCGCCGCGAGGAATTTTTCATGTACCGCTTGCGCCGCGTCCACCTGTCTCTCCTGTATCGCGGCGCTGGTTACGAGCGTAACGAACCGGCCGATTTCGCCGCGCGCTAGAACGGGGCCGCCCGGCGCGCAAGCATCTCTTGCCTTGCCTCACCCGCTCGCGCTACCACCATTGCCGATGAACGACCGGGGCGGGACCACAATTTCAACATGATATCCTTGTGGATCGCACAAGCCTCGACCGCGTCGGACCCGCAGAGTGCGGGATGGCTGGTCGATCCCGAACTGGTCGATCCTGCCTATAGCCAGACGATCGCGGGGGGCGAGATCCAGACCGGCTTCCCCCCGCCACCGCCGCCGCCCGACGTGCCCGAATGGCTGAAGTCGCTGACCGAGGCGATCGGCAGTTTTTTCCGGTGGAGCGCGCCGGCGGCCACGCCGCTGTTGTGGATCGCGGTGACCATGATCGCATTGCTGCTGCTTTATTTCTTCATCCCTGGCTTCGCCCGCTGGGTCGACGCCCTTCGCTTCCGTCGCAAGCCCGAAGGTGACGAGGGACCGGACGGCCTCGGGCTGGCCGAGGCGGGCGCGGCGCGCGCGCTGCTCGCCGAGGCCGACGCGCTGGCCGCCGAGGGCCGCTTTGCCGAAGCGGTCCACCTGCTGCTCTATCGCAGCGTCGAGGATATCGAGGGCCGGCGCCCGGGGCTGGTGAAGCCCGCGATGACCTCGCGCGAGCTCGCCGAAGCCCGCGACCTGCCCTCGGTTGCGCGCGACGCGTTCAGCCGTATCGCGCGCGCAGTCGAAATCAGTCTGTTCGGCGGCCGCGCGATCGACAGCGACGCTTGGAGCCGGTGCCGCGCCGCCTATGCTGAAATGACGGTGCCGCAGAATTGGACGCGGGCATGAGCGGCGCCGACACCAGCGATCACGGGTTCAACCCCCGGCTGATGGCCGGGCTGGTCGCGATCGGCGTCATCGCCTTCATTGCGCTCTGGGCGCTGATCGCGCTCGGCCCCCAGCTTTCGAGCGGCAATGACGGCGGCGGCCACGCGCTGTCGAAAGCCGCGCCGGGCTATGCCGGGATTGTCGATTTGGTCGAACGCGCCGGGGCTAGTGTCGAACTGCGGCGCAGCGAAGAGGCACCCTTCTACGACGGCGAGTGGCGCGAGCTGCTCGTCCTGACGCCGACCCATCGGACTAAACCCGACGAAATCGCCCGCATCCTCAAGGGGCGTCGCGGCGGGCCGGTGCTGATCGTCTTGCCCAAATGGCAGACGGGCAAGCATCCCGAAAAGCCCGGCTGGGCCGCGGGCGGCTTTCCATTGACCCCCTCGCCCCGCCTGCTGCCCCCGATCGCTGGAAACGTCGAACGGATCGCCAGCGAACCCCATGCGCGGGGCGCCGCCGCGACGGGGACCGTTGCCGGGCACCGCCTGTCGGTCCCGCTCCGCGGTCTTCGCTCGCAAATCCTCGTCGCCGACGATTTCGATACGCTCGTCGGCTTTCCCCACGGCGGGGCGCTGCTTGCGAAGCATCGCCGCGACAATATCTATATCCTGTCCGACCCCGACCTTTTGAACAACCTCGCCTTTGCCGATCGCGACAGCGCGCGGGCGGCCGCCATGCTGATCGACTCCGTCGCCGAGGATGCCGAAGCCGACGCGCTGGCGTTCGACCTGACGCTCAATGGTTTCGGCAGCGGGCGCTCGTTGCTGCGTTTCGCCTTCGTCCCGCCCTTCATCGGCATCACGCTCTGCTTGATCGCGGCTGGACTGCTGGCGCTGTGGCAGGCGTGGATGCGCTTTGGCCCGGCGCTCCGCCCCGGACGCGCAATCCCGGTGTCGAAGGCCGCGCTGATCGCGAACAGCGCCGATCTGATCAAGCAGGCGCGGCGCGAACTCGACGGGGCGGACGCCTTTGTGAAGAGCCAGCGCATCGCGATCGCACGCCGTCTGCACGCCCCAGCCGGGCTGGGCGATGCCGAAACTGACGCGTGGATCGACCGGCATCTGCGCAAGGACAGCGAGCTTTTTTCGAGCCTTGCGCAGCGCCTGCCGCTCGCGCGCAACACCCATGAATTTCTAGAGGGCGCACAGGCGCTGCACGACATCAGGAAGGATCTACTCCGTGACGGCTAATATCGAGGACGTGCGGGCACTCGGCGCCGCGATCGAGGGCGAAGTCGCGAAAGCCGTGTTCGGGCAGGGCCCGCTGACCCGCATGGTGACCATCGCGCTGCTCGCGGGCGGCCATGTGTTGCTCGAAGGCCCGCCGGGAACTGCAAAGACCCTGCTCGCCCAAGCCTTCGCGCGCGCGACGGGGCTCGATTTCGGGCGCATCCAGTTCACCCCCGACCTGATGCCCGGCGACATTTTGGGATCGAACCTGTTCAACTTCCAGACGTCGAGCTTCACGCTCACCAAGGGCCCGATCTTCACCGAGTTGCTGCTCGCCGACGAAATCAACCGCACCCCGCCCAAGACGCAGGCGGCGCTGCTCGAGGCGATGCAGGAACGGCGCGTGACGATCAATGGCGAACCGCACGCGATGAGCCCGCGCTTCACCGTGCTGGCGACGCAGAACCCGATCGAACAGCAAGGCGTCTATCCGCTGCCCGAGGCGCAGCTCGATCGCTTCCTGTTCAAGCTCGTCGTCGATTATCCCGACGCCGCCGAGGAACGCCGCATCGTCGCCGACCATGGGGGCCGCTTCAAAAGCCCGGCGGTCGGCGATTTCGGAGTCGCGCAGGTCGCCGATAGCCGGACGATCGAAGCCGCGATCGACAGGATCGGAACGGTCCGGCTCGCCGAGGAGATCGTCGATTATATCGTCCGCCTCGTCCGCGCGACGCGCGAGAGCGCCGACCTCGAATGCGGCGCCAGCCCCCGCGCTGCGACATTGCTCGCCCGCGCGGCCTGCGCCGCGGCGGCGCTCGACGGGCGCGACTATGTGATCCCCGACGATATCCAGCGCCTCGCCGCCGGGGTGCTGCGCCACCGCGTCATCCTGTCGGCGGCGGCCGAGATCGAGGGCCGTAATGTCGAGCAGGTCGTTGCGGCGCTGCTCGAACGCGAGGAAGTCCCGCGGTGATCTATCCGACGCGGCGGGCGATATATCTGCTGCTGCTGGGCGCCCCGATGGCGCTTGCGCTCGGGCTTGTGCGGCCCGAACTATGGCTCGTCGCGCCCGGCTGGATCGCCGTCATCATCGCGTGCCTGTTTCTCGACGCCATCGCGGGAGCGAGCCCGCGCCAGCTCAGTCTCGACGCGCGCTTTCCGCATCAGGTCGGCGTCGGCGACCGCTTCGACCTGTCGCTCGCCGCCGGCGGTGCTGCGGTTCCCCCGCGCGCCGAAATCGCGCTCGCGCTCGACGAGCGACTGGCGGAAGGCGGGCGCCTTGCCGGCGACATGCGCCGGACCGACGCCGGCGACCGGCTGCTGCGCACCATCCCCCTCGCCGCGTCGCGGCGCGGACAAGCGCGGATCGAGGCGCTGTGGGTCCGCTGGGCGGGTCCACTCGGCCTGCTTTGGAAACAGCGCAAATTTCCGATCGACGGCGCGATCGATGTCGTCCCCAGCCTGCGCGCGGTGACCGAGGAGGGCAGCCGCCTGTTCCAGCGCAACAGCTGGTTCGGGCTGCGCCAGCAGCGCCTGCGCGGCGAAGGTACCGAGTTCGAAGCGCTCGCCGAATATCAGCCAGGGATGGACCGGCGCGCGATCGACTGGAACGCGTCGGCGCGCCACGTCAAGCTGCTCGCCAAGGAATATCGCGTCGAGCGCGACAATCGCGTCGTTCTGGCGATCGACAGCGGGCGCACGATGGCCGAACCCGTCGGCGACATGCCGCGCGTCGACCGCGCGGTGTCGGCGGCACTGCTACTCGCCTATGTTGGGCTGAAGATGAACGACCGGGTCAGCCTGTTCTCCTTCGCCGCCAAGCCGCACACGCTGACCCCCGCCTATATGCACACGCAGGATTTCCCGGCGCTGCAACGCGCTGCGAGTCTGATCGACTATGCGCATGTCGAGAGCAATTTCACCCTCGCGCTCACCACGCTGAGCGCGCAGCTCAACCGCCGCTCGCTGATCATCCTGTTTACCGAATTTACCGACGCGACGAGCGCCGCCCTGATGATCCGGGCGGCCGGGCGGCTGGTCAAGAAACACCGGCTGCTGTTCGTCGTGATCCGCGACGAGGAGGTCGAGAGCGAGGAACGCCGCCGCCCCGAGACCGGCGCCGACGTCACCCGCGCGAACGTCGCGGCGGCGATGCTGCGCGATCGCCTGCTGGTGATCGCGCGGCTCCAGCGGCTGGGCGCCGACGTCATCGAGGTGCCCGCCGACGCGATGGGAGCGAGCGCGGTCGAAGCCTATCTCGGCATCAAAAGGGCAGGCAGCCTGTGACCCCTCCCGCAGCCCCCTCGCGCACGATCGAAACGCCGAGCTTTTCGACCAGCCGGTTCCGCGCCGAACGCGAAGCCGACTGGATCGCCTTCGACTGGCTGCTCGGCAAGCTCGAGAAAAAGGGCGCGAAGGCGCTGACCAGCGACGAGTTGCTGCAACTGCCCCTGCTCTATCGCGCGACATTGTCGTCGCTGTCGATCGCGCGCGCGACCAGCCTCGACAAGGCACTGCTCGATCATCTCGAGGCGCTGTCGATTCGCGGCTATTTCCTCGTCTATGGCGTGCGCGAGAGCCGCTGGAGCCGGATCCGCCGCTTCTTCCTCTATGATTGGCCCGCCGCGGTGCGATCGGTGTGGAAGGAAACGATCGTCATTGCGCTGATCATCCTGCTCGGCGCAATGACCAGCTATTCGCTCGTCGCTAACAATCCCGAGTGGTATTTCAACTTCGTCGACGAAGACATGTCGGGCGGACGCGACCCGCGCGCCACCGCAGAATTCTTGCAGTCGACAATCGGCCACGGCAAAGCTGCGGCCGACGAGAGCGAAAGCGCCCTGCACATCTTCGCGACCTATTTGTTCACGCACAACAGCCGCGTGTCGATCCTGTCCTTCGCGCTCGGCTTTGCCTTCGGCGTGCCGACGATGATGCTCGAATATTATCAGGGGATCGGCCTCGGCGCGATGGTCGCAGTTTTCTCAGCGAAGGGGCTGGGGTTCGATTTCGGCGGCTGGCTGTTCATTCACGGCACCACCGAATTATTCGCCGCTGCGCTGTCGGGTGCCGCGGGGCTCCGCATCGGCGCCGCCGTCGTCTTTCCCGGCGCGCAAGGGCGATTGCAGGCCGCGGCTGACGCGGGGCGAACCGCGGGCAAGGTGATGGTCGGGGTTATAGTGATGCTGTTCGTAGCCGGGCTGCTCGAAGGATTCGGGCGCCAGCTCATCACCGATACGATGCTGCGCTATGCCATCGGGTCGTCGATGCTGCTGTTCTGGCTCGCCTATTATTACATTCCGCGGCGCGAGGACGCGGCATGACCGTCGCCGCGACCCATGCGAAGCATCGTGACGCCGGCGCCAAAAAAGTTCGCCAGTTCATCACGCCCGAAGGCGTCGACCTCGAACTGAAGATCGCGAGTTCGGGGCTGCGTCTTGGCGCGCTGATGACCGACGTCATGTTCATCCTTGTGACGCTGATCCTCTTCACCCTGCTGATGATCTGGATCGGCGTCGGGTCGCAATCCGACATGACAGTGGTCATTTGGATGCTCGGCGCCTTCGTGCTGCGGACCTTCTGGTTCATCGGTTTCGAACTCGGGTCCCGTGCGGCGACGCCGGGAAAAAGGCTGATGGGCATTCGCGTCGTCGCGCGCGACGGCGGTCGACTTACCGCCGACGCGGTGGTCGCACGCAATCTGATCCGTGAACTCGAGCTCTTCCTGCCGCTGATGATGATGGGCGTCGCGGTGGCCGAAGACATGGCATCGGCGTGGACGATCATCGCGGGCCTTGTCTGGTCGCTGACGCTCAGCTTGTTCTTGCTGTTCAATCGTGACCGGATGCGAATGGGCGACCTGATCGCCGGCACCTGGGTGGTGATGGCGCAGCGCGTCAAGCTCGACCCAGATATCGGGGTCGATGCCGCCGCCGACGCGATGCTTTTCACCGAAGCCGAACTTTCAGTTTACGGCATTTTCGAACTGCAGGAACTCGAGCGCGTGTTGCGCGGGCGCGACCCGCGCGCGATGCGCGAGGTCGCCGATGCGATCCGCGCCAAGATCGGGCGCCCCGTCGCCGAAGAGGATGACGCCTTCCTCCTTTCCTACTACCGCCAGTTGAAGGCCCGGCTCGAACGCAAACTGCTGTTCGGCAAGAGGCGAGAGGATAAATATGCCAGCGACTGATCCGCTCTCGGTTACCGAGGCTCTGCACGCGCGCCGGTCGGTGCGCGCCTTTACCGATACGCCGGTCGACCCGGCGCTGCTCAGCGACATCTTTGCCGCGGCGCAGCGCGCCCCGTCGGGCGGCAATCTCCAGCCCTGGCAGGCGACCGTGGTGACCGGCGACCGCTGGGCGGCGGTGAAGGACGCGGTCGGAGCGCGAATCGCGATGGGCCGCGACGGTTACGAACCCGAATATGACATCTACCCCAAGGGCCTGACCGAGCCCTGGGAAGCCCGCCGCTTCGGCGTCGGCGAGGCGCTGTATGGCGCGCTCGGCATTCCCCGCGACGACAAGGCCGGGCGGATCGCTCAGTTCGTGGAGAATTACCGGGGGTTCGGCGCACCAGTGATGCTTTTCCTGCATTGTTCGCGCATCATGGGTCCGCCACAATGGTCGGACATGGGCATGTGGCTGCAATCGGTGATGCTGCTGCTCGTCGAAGCCGGGCTTGCCAGCTGTCCGCAGGAATGCTGGGCTATGTACGGCAAGACGGTCCGGGCCGCGCTCGGCCTGGAGGAAGGGCAGATCTTATTCACCGGGCTCGCGATCGGCTATGCCGACAAGGATGCGGCGGTGAACCGGTGGCAGGTGCCGCGCGCCGGACTCGAAGAAGTGATCGATTGGCAGGGATTTTGAGGATGAACGTCAGACTTGGGGCTTTTCGCTACGGCGTCGTCGGCACGCTGATGCTGGCGGCGGCGGGTTGCACGGCGATTCCGCAACCAGAAGCTCCACCGCCGCCCGCCCCGCGCCCCGTCGCACCGGCACCAGCCCCCGCGCCGCTCCCGACCCCGACCGCAGGCTGGGAAGATCGCGCGGTCGACGCCGGCGCCTGGCGCTACGACGCGAACAGCCGGACCGCGGCCTTTGTCCCGACGGGCAGCGCGAGCCCGGTGCTCAGCATGATGTGCAGCGGCAGCGCTATTCGCCTGACCTCGGCGCTCGCGGGCCATGTCACCCTCCGGACGAGCGCCGGAACCGACCAGATCCGCTTCGATAGTGGCGGCGCAACCCTGCCAAGCCGGGACGCGCGGCTCGACCGCATCGCCTTCAGCCGCGGCCGCTTCGCGCTCGAGGCGCCGGGCGGCGGCGCGCTGACGCTGCCGGTCCAGTCGGAGATCGGCCGCGTGATCGAGGATTGCCGGGGATAATTCCACAGTCGGCTTTGGGGTGGTGAGCGACCGCTGGGTTTCACCAACTTTCGTCATGCTGAACTCGTTTCCGCATTCATGGCCTGACCTCGGATTTGACGCTGCGCCGAAGAAAAAGGCAGGCCATGGACCTTGAAACAAGTTCAGGGTGACGAGAATTTGAACGGCACCGCCCGGTCGTTAGCGGACAGCGTCGATCACGCGCTGCGTCGTACGCCCCTTCGATCGCATAGCTTTTCCTGTCCGAAGGGCTATCCAAAGCGAGATCATCGGCGCATAGGCTGCCGCGATGCACAAACCGGCCCAGTCCCCTCAGCGCAGCCTGCCGGGCGACCGCGAAATGGTGTTCATGATGGCGATGGTCATGGCGCTCAATGCGCTTGCCATCGACGCGATGCTGCCCGCGCTGCCCGCGATCGGCGGCGCGCTCGGCGTCGGGACCCCGAATGACCGGCAATATGTCATCTCGACCTATCTGCTCGGCACCGCGCTCGGCGCGCTTCTCTATGGCCCTTTGGCCGACCGCTTCGGGCGCAAGGGCGTGCTCGTCCCGGCGCTGATCGCCTATGTCTGTTTCGCGATCGGCTGCGGCCTCGCGACCAGCTTTTCGATGCTGCTGGCGCTGCGTTTCGGGCACGGGATGGTCAGCGCCGCGCTGGGGGTCATCGTCGTCGCCGTTATCCGCGACCTGTTCGCGGGCGATGCGATGGCGAAACGGCTGTCGCTGATCTTCCTCGTCTTCATGATCGTGCCGATCATCGCGCCGACGATCGGCGCGGGCGTCGCGGCGATTGCGGGATGGCGCTGGATCTTCCTGGTCCTCGCAGTGATGGGCGTCGTGATGCTTCTCTGGCTGCGGCGGCTGCCCGAAACGCTCGATCCTGCCGACATCCGGCCGCTCGACTGGCGGACAATGGTCGCAGGTTGGGCCACGGTAACGCGTCACCGCCGCGCGGCCGGTTATATGGTCGCGTCGGGAGTTATGCAGGGCGCGCTGTTCGGCTATCTTAACAGCAGCGAACAAATCATCGCCGAAGTGTTCGATGCGCAGACGCTCTTCCCGCTGATCTTCGCCTGCGTGGCCATCGGTATCGCGATCGCTAATTTTTCCAACTCGCGCATCGTCGAGCGGTTCGGCGCGCGGCGCGTGTCGCAGACCGCGGTCTTCGCTTTCATGGCGACATCGATCGCGCAGATCGTCGCGGCTTTGAGCGGCGCCGAAACGCTGGCGATGTTCACCGTGCTGATGATGGTCAACGTCGGCCTGATCGGTTTCATCGGCAGCAATTTCGGTTCGATCGCGATGGAGGATTTCGGCCATATGGCTGGCGTCGCCTCGTCGTACCAGAGCTTTGCCAAGACGCTTCTCGCTGCCGCAGCGGGGGCGCTGATCGGGCAGCTTTACGACGGATCGACCGTGCCGCTGGCCTATGCCTTCCTGGGCTGTGCGACCATCGGTCTGCTGCTCGTGCTGTGGGCCGAGCGCGGCAAGCTGTTCACGCGGCCCGGAACTGCGCCCAAAAGCCCTTACTGACAGTCATCGAGCCATGAATTGCGGGAAGCGGCTGCTGTGATGTTGGGAACTGCCGTCTCGTGAAGCCGGCGCAAGCAGGGACCCAGTACGGAAAATCCAAGGTTGGTGTTGGAATTCCGAGGCCCCGGCTTTCGCTTGGTTCACATCTCAATCATTGGCCTCCAGTCGAAAGCCGACGATCAGAGAAACATTGCGCGCGCGATATACTCCCCCCAAGTTGACCGCATGTCCCTCCCCGCCCCCTTTGCCGACTGGTTTGCCGCGCGCGGGTGGCGCCTCCGCCGGCACCAGAACGATATGCTGGCGGCGGGGCAGCGCGGCGAGCATGCCTTGCTTGTCGCGGCGACGGGCGCGGGCAAGACCTTGTCGGGCTTCCTGCCGAGCCTCGTCGACCTTGCCGAACATCCCTCCGACCGGCTGCACACGCTCTATGTATCGCCGCTGAAAGCGCTCGCGGCCGACGTCGAGCGCAACCTCCTCGGCCCGATCGCCGACATGATGCTGGACATCAGCGTCGAGAGCCGCAGCGGCGATACAAGTTCGGACAAGAAGGCGCGGCAGCGGAGCCGCCCCCCCAACATCCTGCTCACCACCCCCGAATCGCTGTCGCTGCTGCTGTCCTATCCCGATAGTTTCACGATGTTCGCCGATTTGAAGACCGTGGTGATCGACGAGATTCACGCCTTTGCGCCCGGCAAGCGCGGCGACCTGTTGAGTCTTGCGCTGGCGCGGCTCCAGCGAATCGCGCCGGGGCTGCGCCGCGTCGGCCTGTCGGCGACGATCGCCGATCCGGTGCAATATGCCGGCTGGCTCGCGCCCGATGCCGATGCGCGCGCGGTGACATTGGTCGAGGGCGAGGCCGGCGCCGATCCCGATATCGCGATCCTGCTGCCCGAAGGTGCGGTGCCCTGGGCGGGTCATTCGGGGCGCTATGCGGTGCATCAGGTGATGGAGGTGGTCGCGGCGAACCGCACGACGATCATCTTCTGCAACACGCGCGGGCTCGCCGAGCTGATTTTTCAGGAGCTGTGGAAGGTCAACGACCTGTCGCTACCGATCGCGATCCATCACGGCAGCCTCGACCGCGAGGCGCGGCAGCGGGCGGAAACGGCGATGGCCGAAGGGCGATTGCGCGCGCTCGTCGCGACGTCGAGCCTCGACCTCGGGCTCGACTGGGGCGACGTCGATTGCGTGATCCAGATGGGCGCGCCCAAGGGAAGCTCGCGGCTGCTGCAGCGGATCGGGCGCGCCAACCACCGGCTCGACGAGCCGAGCAGGGCGCTGATCGTGCCGGGCAACCGCTTCGAATATCTGGAAGCGCGAGCCGCGCTCGATGCGGTCGATGCCGGCGAGCGTGACGCCGACCGCTTCCGCGCCGGCGCGCTCGACGTGCTCGCGCAGCATGTGATGGCGCTCGCCTGCGCCGCGCCGTTCAGGGAAGAGACGCTGCTCGCCGAAATCCGGAGCGCCGCGCCTTATGCGTGGATCGACCCCGAAACCTTCGCGCGCCTGCTCGGCTTCGTGCGCGACGGCGGCTATGCGCTCAAAAGCTATGACCGTTTCCGCCGCCTTGCGCCCGACGGACGGGGCGGGTGGCGGATCGCGCATCCGAAGCTTGCGGCGCAGCACCGGCTGAACGCGGGGATCATCGTCGATGCGCCCACGCTCGACGTGCGGTTCAAGAACGGCCGGCGCCTCGGCGGCGTCGAGGAATATTTCGCAAGCACATTGGTTCCGGGCGATACCTTCGCCTTTGCCGGGCTCAGCCTCGAGGTCGAGTCGATCCGCGACACCGACCTTTTTGTCCGCGCGACGACGCGGCCCGCGCGCATACCCTCCTATGTCGGCGCGCGCATGGCGCTGACGACGCGGCTCGCCGACCGCGTGCGCGGCTTCCTGGCCGACTCGTCGAGCTGGACGCGCTTTCCCGAAGACGTCCGTTTCTGGCTGGAGATGCAGCAGCTGAGATCGGTGCTGCCGCGCCCCGGCGAACTTCTGGTCGAGACCTTCCCGCACGAGGGCCATCATTACCTTGTCGCCTATCCGTTCGAGGGCTGGAACGCACATCAGTCGCTCGGGATGCTGATCACCAAGCGCATGGAGCGCGCGGGGATGCAGCCTTTGGGCTTCGTCGCGTCGGACTATGCGTTGGCGATCTGGTCGCTGCGTCCCGTCGAGCATCCCGAAAATCTGTTCGATGCCGAAATTCTGTCCGATGAGTTCGTCGAATGGGTCGAAAATTCACACCTTCTGAAACGCGCCTTTCGCGAGGTTGCGGTAATCGGCGGGCTGATCGAGCGCCAGCATCCCGGCAAGCGCAAGACGGGCAAGCAGGTCACCTTTTCGACCGACCTGATCTTCGACGTACTCCGAAAATATGAACCCGACCATCTGCTGCTCGAAGCCGCTTGGGCCGACGCGCGCGAGCGGCTGACCGACGTCGCGCGGCTGGGTGACCTGCTCGACCGCGCAGCGGGGACGATGCTTCACAGAGCGCTCGACCGAATCAGCCCGCTCGCCATCCCGGTGCTCGTGCTGATCGGGCGTGAAAATGTCGCGGCGTCGGACCTCGACGACGCGCTGCTGGGCGAACTCGCCGACACGTTGGCCGAAGCCGCGATGGCTCCCGACCGCTGAGCGGCGTCCCGCTTGCTGCCAGAGCCGATGAGGCGTAGATTGCGGCAAAATATACCGAGGATGCCTGCGATGACCCAAGCCACCAAGCGGTTCGTCCCATGGGCGCTGCTGCTCGCCACCCCCGCGCTGCTCGGCGCGACGCCGGCGCCCGCCGACCGGCCCACGCCGCCGGCCGCCACACCCCCGCCGACCGGCGAAACGCTGGCCCCGCCGGTGGCGATCACCCCCATCATCCAGCCGTTCGACCTCGACGCGACGCGGCGCATGGCGGTAAAGGTCATGGTCGGCGGCGAAGGGCCCTTCTCCTTTCTCGTCGACACCGGCGCCGAACGAACCGTCATCGCGCGCGAACTGGCGGCGCGGCTCGGGCTGGCCGAGGGCGCGAAGCTTCGGCTCGCGACGATCGGCGGGTCGGCGATGGTCCCGAGTTTCCGCGTCGCGGCGCTGCAAATGTCCGACCTCCACCTCGCAGCGGTCGAAGCGCCGGCCTTTTCCGGCCGCCATATCGGCGCCGCCGGACTGATCGGCGTCGACATGCTCGAAGAGCGGCGGGTGCTGATCGATTTCCGCAAGGAAAGCATGTCGATCCTCGAAACGCGCAGGCGGGCCCGGCCCATCATCCGCGACGACGACGCGATCGTCGTCACCGCGCGCAACATGGCCGGGCGGTTGATCCTGTCGGACGCTAGGCTGGGGGGGAAGCGTGTCGATGTCATCGTCGATACCGGCGCCCAGACGAGCATCGGCAACATGGCGCTGCAGAAACTCGTCATCAGTACACGCCAGAATCGCTTGCCCTTTACACCGACCGAACTGTCGGCGGTGACCGGCGAAACGGTGGCGGCGACGCGCACCGCGATCAAACGTATCGTCCTTAACGGCATGGACGTCAACGACCTGCCGATCAGTTTCGCCGACAGCCAGGCCTTTCGCGCACTGGGCCTCGACGAACGCCCCGCGATCCTGCTCGGCATGGATACGCTGTCGCTGTTCGACCGGGTCGAGATCGACTTCCCTAACAAACGCGTCGTTTTCGACCTGCCCGATGGCGCGCATCGCCAAACCGGGCAACGCTTCGCCGCAAACATGGCCGCCGGGGGCGGATAGCCCTCCAGAGCGCTTGCGGCGCCGACGCGGCATTGCCATAGCGGGCGGATGTCCGGCGCCGTGCCCTTCGATTTCGCAGGTCAGCAATTCGCGATGCTGGCCGATCGCGCGCTGTTCTGGCCCGCACATGCCGCGCTGGTCGTGGCGGACCTGCATCTGGAAAAAGCCAGCTGGTATGCGTCGCTGGGCCAGCCGCTGCCCCCTTATGACAGCCACGACACGCTCGACCGGCTCGCCGCGCTCGTTGCCGCGACGGGGGCCCGCGCGCTGTGGTGCCTTGGCGACAGTTTCCACGACCGCCGCGCCGCCGAACGCATCGCCCCCGCGGTGGCCGACCGATTGCGCCGGCAGGCCGCGTCGGTGCAGCTGCTGTGGATCGCGGGCAATCACGACGGGCTGACCGGCGGCGCTTGGGGCGGGGAGATTGCCGACGAACTGGTGGTCGACGGCATCGTTTTCCGCCATCAGAGCGAACGTGGCGAGACGCGCCCCGAAATATCGGGCCATTTCCATCCCAAATTGCGCCTCAGCCTGCGCGGCCGCCCAGTGTCGCGTCCCTGCTTCGCCGGCGACGACCGCCGGTTGATTCTGCCGGCTTTCGGGAGCCTTGCGGGGGGGCTAGCCGCCGACGCCCCGGCGATCGCCGCGAATTTTTCCGGCGCCTATCGCGCGATGCTCGTCGCACGCGGACGCCAGCTCTGCTTTCCCTGTCCCGGCGTCGGCAGCGATGACGCTACGGCAAGCCGCATCATCGGGCTCGCCGGCGCTTAAGCGTCGCCGAACAGGCGCTTTTCCGCGTGTGACCAAAAAGCATCACCTCTTCAAAAACGACGCAAATACGGGGCTTTGTCTGGATTGAGCGCGCAATTGAGTTATGCTCTGCCGTGCAACGAAAATAATGAAATGTTGAGAGGAGTGCCCGATATGAAATCATCTTCCCTTCGTGCTGCCCATTTTCTGCGTAGCAGCGCCCTCGGCGTATCGATCGCCATGGCCGCGATCGCGGCGCCCGCCTACGCTCAGGATGCACCCGCCGACACTGCGGCCGACGACAGCGATGATACCCCGATCATCGTCACCGCGCAGGGCCGTTCGCAGCTCCTGTCCGACGTCCCAGTCGCGATTTCGGCGGTCAGCGCCGAAACCCTCCAGAACAGCGGGGCGAACGACATCCGCCAACTGAACCAGGTGGCCCCGTCGCTGCTCGTGTCGTCGACGGGTTCGGAAGCCAATGGGTCGGCGCGTATCCGCGGCATCGGCACGGTCGGCGACAACCCCGGCCTCGAAAGCTCGGTCCCCGTGTTCATCGACGGCGTCTATCGCTCGCGTTCAGGCATCGGCCTCAACGAACTCGGTGAAATCGACCGCATCGAAGTGCAGCGCGGCCCGCAGGGCACGCTCGGCGGCCGCAACTCGTCCGCTGGCCTCATCAGCATTTATTCGAAAAAGCCCGATTTCCAGTTCGGCGCCACGGGTGAGGTCACCTATGGCAATTATGACTATTGGCGACTGGGCGGCAGCGTCACCGGGCCGATCGGGGACACGCTCGCTGCGCGCCTCGACGGTGTGTGGGTCAAGCGCGACGGCTTCTACAACGACGTTAACAACGACCGCGACGTCAACAATCGCGACCGCTATTTCCTGCGCGGGCAATTGCTGTTCGAACCGACCGATGCGCTGTCAGTCCGACTGATCGCCGATTATACCTATCGTGACGAGGAATGCTGCGCGGCAACCTATGTCGGCCCGACGGTCAATCCCTATATCGGCAATCTCAACACCCCGAGCCCGACCGGCACGCCGACGCCGACCACGAACAATATCATCCGCGTGCTCACCGATCTTGGCCAGCCGCTGTCGGCATTCAACCAGGGCTATAGCCGCGACATTTCGGTCACTCCGGGGCGCAGCTTTGCCGGCAAGACCAAGGATTACGGATTCTCGGGCCAGATCGATTATGATTTCGGCGGCGCGACGCTGACCTCAATCACGGCGTACCGCGAATATCGGTCGAGCCAGGCGGGCGACGTCGATTATGGCGCCGTCGACATCCTCTATCGCGCACCCGATGCCGACGCCTATCGCCAGTTCCACACCTTTACCCAGGAACTGCGCCTGCAAGGCGAAGCCTTCGACGGCAAGCTCGACTGGCTCGTTGGCGGTTTCTATGCCGACGAAAAGCTGCGCGTGCGCGACAATCTGCGTTTCGGTGAAGATTATGGCCGCTTCGCCGCCTGCCGCCTCATTTCGGGCACACCTCTGTCGGGCCTCTATTCGCCGACGAGCCCCGCCTGCGTGGCGCCGTTCGCGGCGCCCGGCGTGCCCGGCCTAGCCGCGATTGCGGCCGCGAACGGCGCATCGGGGCCGGATATCGTCGCCGCGCTGACCGCGCTCGACGGGCTTAGCGACCTTGGCAGCATCAACGACGTCTATCGCCAGAACGGCAAGAATTGGGCTCTGTTCACGCACAATATCTTCCACATCACCGACAAGCTCGATTTCACCTTCGGCGTCCGCTACACAAACGACAAGAAGAAGTTCTCGGCGACCTTCACCAACGACAATACTGTCTGCACCACGGTCCAGGGCCTCGTGCTCGACGACCTGACCCAGCCCGAAATCCCTGGGACCGCTGACAATCTGGCCCGCGCCGTCGCGGGCGGGCTGATCGGCCTGGCCTGTCAGGGCAATTCGACCGCGGAGCTCAACAATGTGTCGATCCGCGACAAGCGGAGCGAGGACGAATGGACCGGCACCGCAATCCTGTCGTACAAGCCGGTCGACGACCTGATGGTCTATGCCAGCTATTCGCGCGGTTACAAGGCGGGCGGGTTCAACCTCGACCGATCGGCGCTCAAATCGCCGATCCTGCCTTTCGGCGCGGTCGGCGGAGCGCAGGCGCTGGTCGGCAATCTGCAGTTCGACCCCGAAAAGGTCGACAGCTATGAAATCGGTGCCAAATATGCGACCGGCCCGTTCAGCCTAGGCCTGACGCTGTTCCGCTCGGACTTCTCGAGCTTCCAGCTCAACACGTTCAACGGCACCGTCTTCCTTGTTCAGAACGTCAATGGCTGCGACAGCGACCTGAATGGCGGCGATCGTGACCAGAGCAAGTTCGCCGGGGCGCCGAACTATAATGCTGCAGCCGCCACTACTGGCGCCTGCCCTACCGACGACGTCAGCCATGGCGTTCGTTCGGAGGGCTTCGAGCTCGAAGCCTCGCTCGTCCCGGCGCGCAACTTCCGCATGACCGCGGGTCTGACCTATGCGAAGACCAAATATCGCGATCAGCTGGTCGGCAATAATTCGGGCGCCCCGCTCGATCAGGCGCTGCGCCTGCTGCCCGGCAACAATCTGTCGAACGCCCCTGAACTGGTCGCAACCGGCAGCGTCGCCTGGACGCCCGATATCGGGAGCAGCGGACTTTCGGGCCTCGTCTACCTCGACGGCCGCATGACCAGCGACTATAATACAGGATCGGACCTGTTCCCGCAAAAGGCGCAGGACGGTTACGCGATCTTCAACGCGCGCATCGGTATTCGCGGCCCCGACGAGAAATGGGGCATCGAATTCTGGGGGCAGAATATCTTCAACAAACAATATGCCCAGGTCGCGTTCAACTCACCCTTCCAGGAAGGCGCGACGTCATCGGGCACGGCCTTTGCCGACCCGCAATATCCGGGCGGCCGCCAGATCTTCTCGCAGTTCCTTGCCGAACCCAGAACCTATGGCGTGACGCTGCGCGGCAAGTTCTAAAAACCGCCGCATCGGCTAAATCCGGGGGCGGGACAGGCAATGTCCCGCCCCTTTCTTTTGCCCGGCAAAGTCAACCCGTCACTTCTGACAGCTGTGGCACAAAAGCCGCGCCCTTTCGGGAATGACGTTACGGCATGGCGCCGCGGTGGTGACAGACGCCCGCAGCATGATAGCCTTCGCTTCAAATATAATAGGAAGAGGAGGGCCTGTTCATGAACCATCATGCCTATCGTGCCGCTTGCCTGCTGCGCTCGGGCGCCGCCGGCCTGTCGCTCGTCGCCTCGCTGGCGGCGGCGCCGGCCATGGCGCAGGATGCCGTCGGCGCCGAAAGCGAAGACAGCACCATCATCGTTACCGCGACGCGCCGCAGCGAGGCGCTGTCCGACGTGCCGATCGCCGTCTCGGCGGTCACCGGCGAGACGCTCGAAAAGAGCGGCGCGACCGACGTGCGCGCGCTGGGGCAGGTCGCGCCGTCATTGCTCGTGTCGGGCGCTACGAGCGAGGTCAATTTCACCGCGCGCATCCGCGGCATCGGCACCGTCGGCGAAAACCCCGGCCTCGAAAGCTCGGTCGGATTGTTCATCGATGGCGTCTACCGCAGCCGCACGGGCGTCGGCCTGTCCGAACTCGGCGATATCGAACGCGTCGAAGTGCTGCGTGGCCCGCAGGGCACGCTGTTCGGCCGCAATTCGACCGCGGGACTGATCAACATCGTCACCAAAGGTCCCGACCTGTCGGCGTTCGGCGCCAAGGGATCACTGTCCTACGGCAATTATGATTATTGGCGCGTCGACGGCATGGTCAACGCCCCGCTGGGCGACAAGGCCGCGGTGCGGATCGACGGCGTGTGGCAGCAACGCGACGGGTTCATCCGAAACGTCACCTTGGGCGAGGGCGACATCAACGACCGCGACCGCTGGCTGGCCAAAGGCCAGTTGTTGCTCGAACCGACGGAGAATATCACGTTGCGGCTGATCGCCGACTATAGCGAGCGCAAGGAAAATTGCTGCGGCGGCGTGTTGTTGGGTCCCGTTCGCAACCTGACGCGCGGCGCCGACGGTTTCCCCGTCGCCTCACCGAATACGCTGCTCCCGCTGCTGCAATTGCTCGGCGCCAATCACCAGGTCCCGTCGCAGGGGACGAGCTTCATCCGCCAGCAGGCGACGACGCCCGGGGTGGACTACCGGTCGGATACCAAGGACTGGGGCGTTTCGGGTGAACTCAACTGGGATTTCGGCGGCGCGACGCTGACCTCGATCACCGCCTATCGCGACTACAAGAATGCGCAGGGACAGGACGCCGATTACAGCGCGCTCGACATCTTGCGCCGCACCGACCTCGACCGCCGTTTCCGCCTGTTCACGCAGGAATTGCGGCTGCAGGGCGAAGCCTTCGACGGGCGGCTCGATTGGCTCGTCGGGGGCTATTACGCCACCGAGAAACTCGATGTCGACGACGACATCAAATATGGAGCCGATTACCAGCGTTACGCCAATTGTCTGGCGGCGGCGACGCTGGCACCGGCGCTGCTGAACCCCGCGTCGGCGACCTGTTCGAACCTGCCCGCGGCGAATTTCCCCGGTTTCCAGGGGATCGCCGCGCTGCTCGGCGCCGCACCGCTGAACGGCACGGGCAACAATGGATCGACCTTTGCGCAGCGCAGCACCAACTATGCCGTGTTCACCCACAACAGCTTCGACATCGTCGAGGATGTGCTGACGCTGACCGTCGGCGCGCGCTATACGCACGAAAAGAAGACGCTGGCGGGCGACGCCAATTTCACCAACACGCTCTGCCCCGCGATCGTCAATTCGTCGTTGCAGGCGCTCGCCAGCCTCGCCTGCGTGATCAACGGCACTGCGCCCGACATCGTGCGCGGCGCACCGGGCACGAAATTCAGCGAGGGCCAGTGGACGGGCACCGCGGTGCTCAGCTGGAAACCCGACCCGGCATGGCTGATCTATGGATCGGCATCGAAGGGCTACAAGGCGGGGGGCTTCAACCTCGACTATTCGGCACTCGACCGGCCGTGCAGCACCACCGCCGGGTCCGATGCGCAGGATGCCGCCTGCGTCGCGGCGCTGGCACGGCCCGCGAACACGTCGGGCAATGGACGCCCCGAGGCGAGCGACCTGCAGTTCGCGAGCGAAAAGGTCGATGCCTATGAATTCGGCGTCAAATGGGACGGACCTGGGATCGACGTCAACCTCGCCGCCTTTTGGCAGGAATATAGCAATTACCAGCTCAACACCTTCAACGGTATCAATTTCGAAGTGACGAATATCCAGGCGTGCAAGGACGATCTGGGAACCGGGCCGATCGACAATAGCGCCGCCACCGGAGCCTGCCCGTCCGACCGGCTGAAGCCCGGCGTCGTTGCCAAGGGGTTCGAGATCGAGACATTCATCCGTCCCGCGCGCTACCTGTCGGTCAATATGGGGCTGACCTATGTCGACACGCTCTATCGCCGCAACCTTGTGGGGACCGGCGGGCGGCCGCTGTCGCCGGTGCTGTTCCAGCTTCCCGGCCGCGGCGTGTCGAACGCCGCCAAATATGTCGCGACGGCGGGGATCAGTTGGACGCCGCCGGTCGGCTCGTCGGGGATGAGCGCGCTCGTCTATCTCGACACGCGCCTGCAGGGCGACACCAACACCGGATCGAACCTCGACGTCGAAAAGATCCAGGACGGTTTCGCCGTCTTTAACGGCCGCATCGGTCTTTACGGCCGCGATCGCCGCTGGGGGATCGAGCTGTGGGGACAGAATCTGTTCAACAAGCGCTATTACCAGATCGGCGCCGACATGCCGCTACAGGGATCGAACAGCTTCCGATCGGTCGCGGCCCCGGCGGCGCTGGGCTTCCCCGCGACCGCGAACAAATTGTTCGTCGGCTTCCCCGGCGAACCGCGCACCTATGGCGTGACGCTGCGCGGCCAGTTCTGATCGACCTCTCCCCCTCTTCCTTGCGGGAGGGGAACCGGGCCTGCCGCGACCGGGCACTGTCGCGGCAGGCCTTTCGGATTGGGGTCGATGCGAGGCAATGGCGGCTTTGGGGTTAGCTGCGGTCAAAAGCCGACCTTACCGGGCCCGTGCAGCCTGATGCGCGATGTCGGTCATCAGCTTGCGAAAGAGCACGGCACCCGCGGTTCCCGATGCCTTGAGCGCACGTTCGCAATCGAGGAGCCGGCTCATCAACCGCGCGATGCGCAGCGAATCCCAGATGTGGAGCTGTGCGGTCACCGCGTCGCGCTCTTTCCAGAAAATGCCGCTCGTGCGTGCTGAGACGACCGTCGCGGGATGCGCGCCGGCATCGACTTCGGCGCGCAGGCGCGCAAGTGCGGCCGCCCGGATCGCCAACGCGCGGATAATACGGATCTCGGCGACGCCCACAGCCGCAGCAGTGGTCAACATCGCCGGAAGATCGCGCACCTTGCCGCCCAGCGCGACGTTGATGCATTCGCTGACATCCTCTTCGTGCGTCGCGGCGCCCAGTGCGGCGATATCGGCGGCGGTCACCTGCCGCTGGCGGTCGGGCGCGGCGTCGAGATAGAGTGCAATCTTCTCGATCTCGCGGCGCATCAGCGCTTGGTCGCCCGAAACAAGGTCGACGAGCAGCTGAGCCTCGGCATGAGCGATGCGCAGCCCCTGATCCTGGCCCGCCGCCATCGCGATGCCGACCAGCGCACGCCGGTCGGGCTGATAGCAGATCGCGGCGACGGCATGGTCCGACGCTTCGACCAGTTTGACCAGTTTCGACTTGGCGGTAACCGACGCGCCGGTCGCGATCACAGGGTTGATCGCGGTTTCGGCGGCGAGCAGCGCTTCGACCGCGGCAAGGCTGTCGTCGCCGCTGCCCGCGAGTTCGAGCCGGATGACGCGCGCGGACGAGAACAGCGACATCGAGGCGGCTTCCGCCGCGAGCAGCGACGGATCTTGCGACAGTTGCGCCCCCGTCACGCCGACACGTTCGGCGTCCCGACCCGCCAGCGCGACCAAATGGCTCGCGACGGCTTCCATCGTCGCCTCGTCGGGGCCCGTGAGCAGCGCGAAGCGGACGGCGGGATCGAGCCGCGACTGGCGTTCAAAGTCGGCGGGTTTGACCGTTTTCATACCCGCTAGGGGTTCGTGGCGGGCGCCGGAGTCGCCTGTTCCGCGGCGGCGCCGCCGCGGTTCGCGAAGACCGCAAGCCGAGTCACGATCTGGTCGGCGACCGCCGAGGCGAGGCGTTCGAGCGCCGAGGATTCGGCGGCGATCGTTGCATATTCGCTGCCCACCACATCGATCCCCGCGTCCGAGAAGGCCGTTGCATCGAGCACCACTTCGCCCGAAGCCGCGTCGACGAGCTGGTAGCGCGCGCGCAGTGTTCGCCGTTCGCGTGTCACCGCATCGTCGGCACGGACGCCAAAACCCGTGATCGAATCCTCGAGCCGGACATCGAGCCGCAGCCGCTTGCCCGCGCCGTGCCCGCCCTGTGCCGCCTCCAGCCGGTCGCGCAGCGCGTTGCGCACGAGCCAGCCCGAATGCCCCTCGATCGGCGCGACGTCGACGTCGGCGAGCACCGTCGCCACCGCCCCCTTGCTGCCGTTCGCGTAAAGTGGCCGCAGCCCGCAACCGCCGAGCATCAGCGAAGCGGCGACGAGCGAGGAGAGGAGGAGGCTGCGCATCTTAAACAATATTGACCCTTATCCCGTTCGTGTCGAGCGAAGTCGAGAAACCCCGAAGGCACGAACGAACGATGAGCATCTCGACTTCGCTCGATGCGAACGGAAATCGGGATGCCATTTACGGAACGATATTCACCAAACGGTCGGGTACCACAATCACCTTCTTGGGCGCCGCGCCCGCGAGCAATTCGACGATGCGCGGTCGCGCGAGCGCGGCGGCTTCGGTCGAAGCCTTGTCGAGGCCCTTGGCGATCGTCATCGTGTCGCGCAGCTTGCCCGCCATCTGGATCGCAATTGTCACCTCGTCATCGACGAGCAGTTCCGGATCGGCGACGGGCCATGCGGCGTCGGCGATCATCGCGGTCGTGCGCTGGCTTGTCGGCAGCGCCGCCCACGCCTCTTCGGCGAGGTGCGGCAGCATCGGCGCAACGAGCAGGATCAAGGTGCGGCACGCCTGGGCGCGGGTCGCCGAGGGCGGTGCCTTTTCGATGTCGTTCGCGAGCGCGTGGATTTTCGCCACCGCCTTGTTGAAGCCGAGCGCTTCGACGTCGGCGGCGACCCCCGCGATCGTCTGGTGCAGCTTGCGTGCGAGCGCCTTGTCCTCGCCGCCGTCGCCGATATTTTCGGTATCGCCGAACAGGCGCCACAACCGCTGGACGAAGCGCCATGCGCCCTCGATGCCCGCCTCGCTCCACGGCAGGTCGCGCTCGGGTGGGCTGTCGGACAGCATGAACCAGCGCGCGGCGTCGGCGCCATATTGGTCGAGGATCGCGTCGGGATCGACGACATTCTTCTTCGACTTCGACATTTTGATCACGCGGCCGATGTCGACCGGCGCGCCGTCGGCGGCCAGCGTCGCGCCGTCGGCGCTGCGCTCGATCTCGTCCGGCGTGAAAAAGACCGGCGGTTGGCCTTCGCCCTGCGCACGGCTGTATGTTTCGTGCGTCACCATGCCCTGCGTGAACAGGCTGGCGAAGGGCTCCTTGATGTCGATCATGCCGAGCTTGTTGAGCGCGCGCGTCCAGAAGCGCGCGTAGAGCAGGTGAAGGATCGCATGCTCGATGCCGCCGATATATTGATCGACGGGCAGCCAGCGGCGGATCACCTCGGGATCGAAGGGCTTGTCCGAGGGCGCACTGGCGAAGCGCAGGAAATACCAGGAGGAATCGACGAAGGTATCGAGCGTGTCGGTCTCGCGCACTGCTTCGCCGCCGCACGATGGGCAGGCGACATGTTTCCACGTCGGATGGCGGTCGAGCGGATTGCCGGGGACCGAGAAATCGGCGTCCTCGGGCAGCACGACGGGGAGCTGGCTCTTCGGCACCGGCACCATTCCGCACGCCGCGCAATGGATGAACGGGATCGGGGTGCCCCAATAGCGCTGCCGCGAGACGCCCCAGTCGCGCAGGCGCCACACGGTCGTGCCCTTGCCCCAGCCTTCATGCTCGGCGCGCGCGATGACGGCGGCTTTCGCCTCCTCGATCGTCATGCCGTCGAGGAAGTGACTATTCACGAGGCGACCGGCCCCCGTGTAGGCTTCGGTTCCGGTGAAATGCTGTGCGGTCTCGTCACCCTCGGTGATGACGCGGTGGACGGGCAGCTCATATTTATGAGCGAAGTCGAGGTCGCGCTGGTCGTGCGCCGGGCAGCCGAAGATCGCGCCGGTGCCATAATCCATCAGCACATAGTTCACGACCCAGACGGGCAGGTGCCAGTTGGGATCGAGCGGATGCTCGACCGACAGACCCGTGTCGAAACCCAGCTTCTCAGCGGTGTCGATCTGCTCGGCGGCGGTGCCCTGGCGGCGGCATTCCTCGATGAAGGCGGCAAGGCGCGGTGCGTCCTTTGCCAGTTTCTCGGCGAGCGGGTGATCGGGCGAGATCGCCGCGAAGCTCGCGCCGTAAAGCGTGTCGGGGCGCGTCGTGAAGACGTCGAACCCCGGCCCGCCGCCGGCCATCTTGAAGCTGAACTCGAGCCCCTGCGACTTGCCGATCCAGTTTTCCTGCATCAGCCGGACCTTGTCGGGCCAGTTGTCGAGCGACCCCAGCCCTTCGAGCAATTCCTCGGCGAAATCGGTGATCTTCAGGAACCACTGCGACAATTTCTTCTTTTCGACCAGCGCGCCGGAACGCCAGCCGCGGCCGTCGATCACCTGCTCGTTCGCGAGCACGGTCATATCGACCGGGTCCCAGTTGACGTAGCTTTCCTTGCGCGTGACGAGGCCATGGGCAAACAGGTCGAGGAACAGCGCCTGTTCCTGCCCGTAATAATCGGGCTCGCACGTCGCGAGTTCGCGGCTCCAGTCGATCGCGAGTCCCAGGCGCTTCAATTGCGCGCGCATCGCGGCGATATTATCGCGCGTCCAGCCGCCGGGGTGGACACCCTTTTCCATCGCGGCATTTTCGGCAGGCATGCCAAAGGCGTCCCAGCCCATCGGATGCAGCACATCGTGTCCAGTCATCCGCTTGAAGCGCGCCAGCACGTCGCCCATCGCATAGTTGCGGACGTGCCCCATATGGATACGCCCGGACGGATAGGGGAACATCTCTAGAATATAAGCCTTGGGGCGATCCTCACTATCGGTCGTGGCAAAGCTGTTCGCCGCCTCCCACGCCTTTTGCCAGCGGGCGTCGGCAGCGAGGGCGCCAAAGCGCGGTTCGCGGGTCATTCGTCGGTTACCCCGTTAGTCTCAATGGGCAGGCGCGCGTCCGCGCCGCCGGATTAGTCCCTGATGGCGCTGCGACGCAGGTCGCGGGCGCGGGTGAGGATGATCTCCTCGAGCTTCTGCACGGTCGCCGCCTGCACCGGCGAATCGACCCAGGCCCCGCCCTGCGACACCTGGCGCGACGCCGCGACGCGCAGTGCATCGGCGCGGAGGTCCTGGTCGAGGATCGACACGGTGACCTTCATCCGCTCGCCGGGGTTGCCGGGGTTCGCATACCAGTCGGTGATGACGACGCCGCCCGCCGAATCGGCCTGGAGCAGCGGCATGAACGAAAGGGCGTCGAGCGAGGCGCGCCACAAATAGCTGTTCACGCCGATCGTCGTCACCTGGCTTGCGGCGAGGTCGGCGCGCGGCCGCTCCTTGCCGCCGCACGCCGAGAGGCCGAGCGCCGCGAGCCCGAGCAACGCGAGCGTGGCCGGACGGCCGAACGAAGCGCCGAGCCTGGCAGGGGCGGAAAGCTGGAACATGCCGATAACACCTTATCACTTGGCGACGCCCGGACGAAAACCGGACCACGCTTGGCGGAATTGCCAGCGTCTCTATCGTCCTTGTCGCCGCCCCGCAAGCACGGCAATTTCCGCGCTGCGGCGGTTCAGATTCTGGTCAGAATCGTTCCGGACTGTGTTGATCGCGCAACAATTTCGGCGAAAAGCGGAACGGCTGCGACAAATTGACGGGATTCGCTGGAAATATTGTGGCAGGGGGCCTATCTCCTGAGTCGATTGGGGTTGGAGTCGCAGAGCAATGGCGCGGACATCGCGACATTTTTGGAAAGCAGGTCTCACCGCTTTGGCGGTGACGTCGCTTGCGCTGCCGCCAGCGCTCGCGGCAATGTCGCGTTCCGACCGTATCCGCGACACCTCGCTGTCCGAAACCCTGCTCGGCCAGTTCACGCCCGCGTCGGGCGATCCGCGCCTGATCGCGCGCTACGCCAAAATATCGGCCGAGCAACGCGGCAACTTCAGCTTCACGCCGGCGCTGACCGACGAAAGCCGCAAGAATCGTGCGATCACTGTCGTGATTCGCGCCCGCGAAGACGCCTCGGGTAGCGCGCGCACGGCGGGGCTGCCGACCGGCCGCACCGCGCCGATCGCAATCACGCCCGTCGCCTATGATCTGGGCGCGTCGGTCGGCTTCGAAAAATTCGTCACGCCGTCGCTGCCGCGCGGTACCGACCTTCGCAACCTGCCGGTTGCAAGGGCGCCCGAACAGGCAGAGAAGAAATCGCGTTTCGCGACCCGCATGCTCAACCGGCCGAGCGACCCGAGCGGCGCGACCGACCGCGTCACCGCGCCGGGCAGCGACCAGGCCGTCGATGTCGTCAGCAGCTATCGCCTCACCAAGAATATCGATGTGACGGCGGGCGTCCGGTACAAGAGCGACGACCGCGTTGAGCCGCTGACCGATTCGCGGCGCGACAGCCAGGCGGTCTATGTCGGGACGGCTTTCCGCTTCTGACGCGCCCGGCGCTTCGCCGCCCTTTCTTCCCAGATATCGATCCCCGCCCATCCGGTCCGGCATCCGCGCGCATGGCTCAACACCCGCGCGCGCTTCGACGTCATGCCGCCCAGTGCCACCGCGGCCGTTCCCCACCGTCGCGCAAGGCGCAGCCACGCAGCATGCCCCAGCACGGGTGCGCCGGGATGCGAGCGCGTCGGATGCAGCGGGGAGACGAACACGGCATCCGCCCCCGCCCGGTGCGCCCGGCGCGTCTCGCGTGCGCTGTGGACGGGCATGGCGACGAACAGGCCAAGTCTGCGCGCCTGCTTCGCGCGCGCGGCATGCTGGTGCCGAAGATGGACGCCATGGGCACCCCCGCGCCGCGCCTCTGCGGGAAGGCCGGCGAGAAGAACGACCAATCGCCGCGCTCTTGCAGTGCGCATCAGCCGGCGCAACAGCCGCCAGCGTGCACCACGCGCGAGGCGGTCGTGGCGCAGGACGATGCCGCTTCCCGGTGGGAGCAGCGCCGCAAGCGCGAGCAGACCCGTCTTCGCCCGTTCGTCGCTGAACAGCCATTGGAGCGGGAAATCGAAGGAGGAGGGGTGGCGCACGCGCATCGCGCTTTCTATAGGCGCGTCGCGAGCGCACGCAACGCGCAGGATGGAACGGGACGATGAGCGAAGCAGCACACCGGCTGGCAGAGGTGCGGGCGAATATCGCCGACGCGGCGACGCGCGCGCAGCGCAAGGCGGACGACATCTGCCTGATCGCGGTGTCGAAAACGCACGAGCCAGACGCCATTCGCCCGCTGATCGCCGCGGGGCAGCGCCATTTCGGCGAGAATCGCGTGCAGGAAGCCGCCGCCAAATGGCCTGCGCTCCGCGCGGAGACCCCCGGCGTCACGCTGCACCTGATCGGCCAGCTGCAATCGAACAAGGCCGAGGAAGCGGTCGCGTTGTTCGACGCGATCCATTCGGTCGACCGCAGCTCGCTGATCCAGGCCATTGCCAAAGCGTGCGCCAAGGCCGGCAAGCAACCGGAGCTGTTCGTGCAGGTCAATATCGGCAACGAAGAGCAGAAGGGCGGCTGCGCCGTCTCCGACCTGCCCGCGCTGTTGACCGAAGCGAAGGCGGCAGGGCTTATGGTCGGAGGGCTGATGGCGATCCCGCCCGCGGCACAGGAGCCCGCGCCTTATTTTGCGCTGCTTGACGAACTGGCCGACCGGCACGGCGTGCCGCTGCGGTCGATGGGCATGAGCGGTGATTACGAGACCGCGGCGATGCTGGGCGCGACGCATGTGCGTGTCGGCACGGCACTGTTCGGAACGCGTGAATAGGCGATCGCCACCGGAATCGACCGAGCCTCCACGTCCTCCTTGCGCCAAATCGGGACAGATTCGTCAGGGTTAACGGATTCGCCCAACCGCGCCGATTTTGCTAACAAGCTGTTAACCAACCGGTTCGGGCCGGCGAACAGGGAGTTTAGCATGCGTACCATCATGTTGCTGGGTGTGGCCGCAGGGTCGTTGTTGCTGGCGGGGCATGCCCGCGCCGAAACACCCGCGCTCGACTATGGCGTGCCGGCCGATCCCGACGTCCGCGTCTACACCGGCTACCCCGACCGCGTGCCGAGCGAAGTCGATTATCGTACCGTCCGCGGAACCTATGACGCCGAGGGCCGCTGGACCGGTACCTGGGACGGCACCTATGAAGCGCCCGATGGCCGCCGCTACGACGGCCGTTACGAAGGCACGGTCGAAGGCCATGGCGCCGCGTATCCGCCGCCGCCCTACGATCCCTATTACGGGGGGTACGACCCCCGCTATCACGAAGACATGGAACGCCGCTGTGGCCGGGGGGGCACAGTGGGCGGCGCGGTTGTCGGTGGGCTCGTAGGGGGGATCGCCGGCAACCGCATCGCCGGGCGCGGCAACCGGACCGAAGGCACGCTGATCGGCGCCGGCGTCGGCGCGATCGCCGGCGGCGCAATCGGCGATGCGTCCGACAAGAAGAACTGCGAAGAGTGGCTGGCCAGCCGCGAGCAATATCGCGGCGGCTACTATCAGGGCGGTCATCATTCCGGCGGCTATTCGACGACCTATCACCACGGCGGCTATGGTTATGGCTACGGCTATTACACGCCGGGCGTCGTCGTCACGACGATCATCACGAACGGCGCGCCGGTCGTGACCGAAACCGTCGAAACTTCGACTCGCACCTATTATGAGACGGTGCCCGTGCGCAAACGCCATGTCGCGAAGAAAAAGTGGAAACCGAAGCCCAAGCCGCGCTGCGTTTGCTGATGCCCGTATAGGTCTGGTCACCTGTATCCGGTCGAAGGCCCGTCGTTTGAAAGGACGACGGGCCTTTCCCGTTCCAAGACTCGCCTTGCCGCACATCCGCAACGGTTCAGCGGCGCGAAAGCACGACCGGCCTAGACCTGACATATCGGGGCCGGACCGTCCGGGGCCTCGCCGAAGGGGAGTTGTCCTCGATGCGTAAACTGACCAGCGCCACCACCGCGGCAGCGATCGTCCTGACGTCGGTCGGGTTCGCCGCCACCCCCGCCGAAGCGCGCGGACGCCACGGCGGATGGGGTTATCGCCATCATGACCGGATCAGCACCGGCGACGTCCTCGGCGGCCTGCTCATCATCGGGACCATCGCGGCGATCGCCAGCGCCGCCAGCAAGGACCGGCGCGAGCGGGCGCCCGACTATCGCTACGACCCGCCATACCGTAGTGACGAGCGGCAGGACGTACCGCGATACCAACCCGACGGCGCCGACGACGGCGCGACCGGCCCCTATGGCCGCGGCGAGGCGGAAGCGCGGGCGGCCGACGCATGCAGCTGGGCGGTCGAGGGCGAAATGGGCGAGGATGCGCGCGTCGACGGCATCACCGGCACCGAAGCCTCCGCCGGCGGTTGGTATGTCACCGGCACCGCCTCGCGCCTCGGCGGCGAGGTGCGGAGCTTTGGCTGCAGCTATCGGAACGGGCGCGTCGTCGACGTCAGCTTCGGCTGACCCAGCTGGATCGCAAGCAAGGCCCCGCCCCCGGCGTGGGGTCTTTTCTTTTATGAACGCCAGCAAAACCCAGACTGAACCCCAGATAAGCGCGGGGTTCAGCACGGCGTCACCGCCGGTCGGCTAAACCATCCTCAACAGGCTGCGACACGCCGCCTGCGCTTTTTGAGGAGACCGAACCATGGCTATCAAGACAAAGCTGACCAAGGCCGCAATTGGTGCGGCCACCGCCGGCGCGATGCTGATGAGCGCCGCCCCCGCCGCCGCGCGCGACCGGCACGACCGCGACGGGATCAGCGCGGGTGAAATCATCGCCGGCGCCGTCGTGATCGGCGGCCTCGCCGCGATCCTGTCCAGCGGTGACAACGACCGTTACGACCGCTACGACGACCGCTATCGCGGCCGCTATAACGATGCGCGTTACGGCTATGGTTATAACTATAACCGCTATGGCAACAGTCGCAGCGCAGTCAACCAGTGCGTCAACGCTGTCGAACGTGGCAGCCGGCGTTACGGCCGCACCGACGTGACCGAAGTCACCAGCATCGACCGCAAGCGCGACGGTTATCGCGTCAAGGGCCGTGTCGTCGTCCGCGATGGCTATGGCGGCCGATGGGGTCGAGGCGGCTATTATGACAATGGCAAGTTCAACTGCGACGTCCGCTACGGCCGTGTCCAGAGGGTGAAATTCTCCGGCCTGCGTTAATAATGCACCCAGTGTAAAATCGCGCTCGGCCCGCCCGTGCCTCGGCATGGGCGGGCCTTTCGCCTTCGGTTAGATTCCGACGACGGGCTGGTCGCGGCGTGCGAGACTGCGCGCGCGGCCGTAAGCAAGATAGACGAGAATGCCGAGAATGTTCCAGCCAAGGAAGCGCACCAACGTCATACTCGGCAGGCTGAACAACAGGTAGAGACAGCCGAGCACCGCGAGCGAGCCGACCAGATAGGGAGCCGGACAGCGGAACACACGCGGCAAGTCGGGCGCGCGCCGGCGCAGCACCATCAGGCAGACGCCGACCGCAATGAACGCGATCAGTGTTCCCGCATTGGCAAGTTCGGCGATTTCGTCGAGGCGGAAGAAGCCGGCGACCGCGGCGACGAAGACGCCGGTCACGCCGGTAACGAACACCGGTGTGCCGGTGCGCGCCGACACGCGGCTCAATGAGCGCGGCAGCAGGCCGTCGCGGCTCATCACGAAGAAAACGCGGCTCTGCCCGTACATCATCACAAGAATGACCGACGGCAAGGCGATCAGCGCGGCGAGCGCGACGAGGTGCGAGGCGACCGGATGGCCGAGCGTGCGCAGCACGAGCGCGAGCGGTTCGGGCGAATTGCCGAGCGTCGTATAATGCATCGCGCCGACCGCGCTGATCGCGACGAGCATGTAGATGAGCGTGCAGACCGCCATCGACCCGATGATGCCGATCGTCAGGTCGCGCTTGGGATTCTTCGTTTCTTCGGCCGAGGTCGCGACCGCGTCGAAACCGTAAAAGGCGAAAAAGACGATCGCGGCGGCCGCCATCACCCCTTTGGTCGCGCCGCTCGCGTCGACATGGCTGGCAAAGCCATAGGGCATGAAGGGCTGGAGATTGTCGGCGTCGAAGGCGGGCGCCGCAAAGGCGACAAAGATCGACAGCGCCGCGAGCTTGATGATGACGAGAATGATGTTGAGCGTCGCGCTTTCGCGTGTCCCCGCCATCAGCATGCCCGCAACACCCAGCGCGACGAGCACGGCGGGCAGGTTGACGATGCCCCCCGCGTGCGGGCCCGACAGCAGGGCCGGCGGCAGATGGACTCCCGCCGACTGGATCCAGCCGACCAGATAGCCCGACCAGCCGACCGCGACGGTCGAACAGGCGAGCGAATATTCGAGGATCAGGCTCCACCCGACGATCCACGCCAGCGCCTCGCCGAGCACCGAATAGGTGTAGGTATATGCGCTCCCCGACGTGGGGATCATCGTCGCGAGTTCGGCATAGGCAAGCGCGGCGCAAGCGCAGACCGCCCCGGCGATCGCGAAGGCGAGGATCACCGCCGGACCCGCGCGTTCGGCGCCGACGCCAGTCAATGTATAGATGCCGGTCCCGACGATCGCACCCACGCCGAGCGCCACGAGATGCGGCCAGCTGAGCGTGGCGCGCAAACTATGCCCCGCTTCCTGCTGCGACACCGTAATGGGCTTTATCGGCCCGAAAATTCCTGCTGCCACCTGTTCCTCCCTTGTGTCGGAGCCGACGGCAGCCGGCCCCTGTCAATCGTCGACGAGCTGTTGCCTGAGATCCTCCAGCGTCTTGCGGATATGCGCATCGACCAGCGCCGTGATCCGGCCGGCGTCGCGCGCGAGCCAGGCTTCGAGCAGCTGGTGATGTTCCTCGTTTGCGCGTTCGTCGCGGCCGAGGGGTTCGAGGTGGACGCGCACATAGCGTTCGGAAAGCACCTGCAGCCGTTCGAGAATGCTGACCGTGATCGGCTGGCCGCACGGGCGGAACAGCGCGCGGTGGAACGCGCGGTTGAACGCGCCGACCCCGTCGCCATGTTCGTCGGTGACATGGTCGAGCGTCTTGAGCGTTTCGATGGCAAGCACATGGTCGGTCTCGGTTGCGCGGAGCGCCGCGAGCGCGGTCGCCTCGGGCTCCAGCTTGATGCGCAGCTCATAGACTTCCCTCGCCTCTTCCGCGCTCAAGGGCCGAACGAAGAAGCCGCGGTTCGCCTGCGATCGGACCAGCCCCTCTTCTTCGAGGCGCGCCAGCGCCTCGCGCAGCGGGATCTTGCTGACCCCGAGTTCGGCGGCGAGCGCGTCCTGGCGGATGGCATGGTCGCTGGAAACGGCACCCGAAAGGATGCGGTCGCGGACGAGGTCCACCAGCTGGTCGGAGAGGTTTCGGATGATGAGGCTCATTCATGCCTCATAGCACCGAAAATCCATTCCAGAAGCTGTCTGCTTGATCGACCCAGATCGTGTTGAATCCGGTCGCGATCGCCGATCCTTCGATCGACGGAATAATGGCGGGGGTGCTGCCGAGCGCCGCGGCTTCCTCGACACGCCCGATGAAGCGGCTGCCGATATAGCTTTCGTGGACAAAACGGTCGCCGACCTTGAGCCGCTCTTTGGCCACAAGCTGCGCCATCCGGGCCGAGGTGCCGGTGCCGCACGGGCTGCGATCGATCGCGCGCTCGCCATAAAAGACCGCGTTGCGACCGTCGGCACCCTCACTTTTCGGCCGGTCGGTCCACATCACATGGCTGACCCCGCGAATGCGCGGGTCGAGCGGGTGGACCGGCTCGTACGCCGCCTGCATCAGCGTGCGGACGGTGCGGCTCAAATCGACGATCCGCGATGCACCGAGCGCGTCGAGCCCGATATAGGGGCCCTGCGGTTCGACGATCGCGTAATAATTGCCGCCATAGGAGACGTCGACCTTGAGCCGGCCAAAGCCGGGAACGTCGATTTCGACGCCTTCGGCGGCGAGATAGGATGGCACATTCCTGATACGCACCCACGCGACCCGGTCGCCCTCGATTCCATATTCGATGTCGATAATGCCGGCAGGCACCTCGACGCGCAATCGGCCAGGCACCCGCGGAACGATCAGCCCGTTCTCGAGCCCGAAGGTGACAAGGCCGATCGTCCCATGCCCGCACATCGGCAGGCAGCCGCTGGTTTCAATGAACAATATGCCGACGTCGCTGTCCGCCTGTGTTGGCGGGTAGAGGAAGCCGCCGGACATCATGTCGTGCCCGCGCGGTTCGAAGCACAGGCTCGTCCGGATCCAGTCAAACCGGTCGAGAAAATCCTGACGCCGCTCACCCATCGACCCGCCACGAACGAGCGGCGCTCCGCCAGCGACCAGCCGGACCGGATTTCCGGCCGTATGGCCGTCGATGCAGAAGAATGTGTGGCGCATGGATGTCCCCCGGCAGGTCAGGCCGCCAGTTTGCTCGGCTGCGTCGCCGCGCATTGTTCGACCATCGCGATCACATCCTTGCGGCGCTGGCCGGCGAGCGGTAGACGCGGCAGGCGCACGCGTTCGGAGCCGCGCCCCATGATCGTTTCGGCAAGCTTGATCGACTGGACGAGATCATGTTCGGCGTCGAGGTGGAGCAGGGGCATGAACCAGCGATAGATGGCCCGCGCTTCGTCATATTTCCCCTCGTTAAAGGCCTCGACCAGGCGGACCGATTCGGTCGGGAAAGCGCTCGTCAGCCCCGAAACCCAGCCGCTGGCGCCGAGGAACAGGCCTTCGAGCGCGACATCGTCGAGCCCGGCCATCATCGTGTAGCGGTCACCGAAGCGGTTGAAGACGTCGGTGAAGCGGCGCGGATCGGGCGCGCTTTCCTTGACTGCGACGATATTGGGCACGTCGCGCAGCGCTTCGAGCGTCGCGAAATCGACGTCGACGCGGTAGGCCGGGGGATTGTTGTAGAGCATGATCGGCAGCGCGGTCGCCTCTGCCACCGCGCGGAAATGCGCCTGCAACTCTTCGGGCGTCGGTACATAGACCATCGCCGGGAGCAGCATGATCGCGTCGGCTCCCAGTTTCTCGGCATCCTTCGCATATTGGACCGCGCGCGCGGTGGTCAATTCGGACACACCGGCAACGATGGGCACGCGGCCCGCGACCGACTCGACCGCGCCCTTCAGCACATTGCGCTTCTCATCGGGTTCGAGCGAATTATTCTCGCCGCAGGTGCCGAGGATGATCAGCCCCGTAACGCCGTCGTCAACGAGCGCGCTCTGCACGCGCTGGGTTGCATCATAATCGACCGAAAGATCTTCGGCGAATTGGGTGGTAGCTGCGGGATATACGCCTTCCCACAGTGTCCTTATCACGCTCATCCATTACCTCCGTTGAAGCTTCGGATCGTATACGGTATATGATACAAGATGCCAAATGATTTTCCTTCGCACGCGTCCGATCCGCAAAATGCTGTCATTATCGGCGGCGGCGTGATCGGCCTCGCTACCGCCATCGCGCTGCAAAGACGTGAGATCCCCACCATATTGATCGATTCGCCCCCGCTCGCCCCGGCGGCATCATGGGGCAATGCCGGCCATATCGCCATCGAACAGATCGAACCGCTCGCGTCGCGCGCAACGATCCGGTCGATGCCGCGACGCCTGTTCTGGCGCGGCGGCGCGCTGTCGTTGCCGCTGCGGGATATCGCAGCGTGGCTGCCGTTTGCGCTGCGACTGGTCGTAGCGACGCGTCCGGTGCGATTCGCACGCGGCTGCGCGGCACTGTCCGACGCGATGGGCGATGCGATGGGTGCCTGGCGCCGGATACTCAGCGGAATCGGCGCCGCCGACCTGCTGATCGAGGACGGCCATTATATAATGTGGGAAAGCGCGGCGAGCGCGGCGCAGGGTCGCGCCCGCTGGGCCGCCGCGGATACCGGCTGCGCGTCGATGCGCGACGCGACCGCGGACGAACTCGAACGACTCGCGACGCTGACCTCAGCGCCGGTTGCCGGCGCGGTGCATATCGCGGGGTCGGGGCAGATCGCCGACCTCGATGCGCTCGGCGCCGCGATGCGCGCGGGCTTCGACGCCGCCGGTGGCATACGAATCGAGGCGCGGATCGACCGGCTGGTGGTCGAGGACGGCCGCGCCATCGCCATCGCCGCCGACGGCGCGCGCTATGCCGCCGACGCGATGATCGTCGCGGGCGGCGCGGCGTCGGGGCCGCTGCTCGAAATGATCGGGCATCGCGTGCCGATCATCGCCGAACGCGGCTATCATATCCAGTCGGCCGAGACCGGCTGGCCGCGCGACATGCCGCCGGTGGTGTTCGAGGACCGGTCGATGATCGTCACCCGCTTCCGTTCAGGGCTGCGCGCGGCAAGCTTCGTCGAATTCGGCCGCAGCGCGAGCCCCGCCGATCCGCGCAAATGGGCGCGGCTGCGCCGCCATGTCGCCGCGCTCGGCCTGTCCTTCGCGCTGCCCGGTGCCGAGTGGATGGGCGCGCGGCCGACGCTGCCCGACTATCTTCCCGCGATCGGACAAAGCGGCCGCGCGGCGAACCTCTACTACGCATTCGGGCACCAACATCTCGGCCTGACCCTCGCACCGACGACGGGCGATGCCATCGCCGCGCTCGTCGCCGGCGAAGCGCCGCCTTTCGACCTTGCCCCCTTTGACCTCAACCGTTTCGGAGCCTGACATGACCAGCGGAATTGGCGGATCAACCGCCGCACAGGAACTTGCCGCCATCGCCCCCTGGGCGGACCGCGCGGCGCCGATCGCCACCACCGAGCGCGAGGCGCGGATCGAAAAGGCGCGGCGGCTGATGCGCGCGAACCGCGCCGACGCGCTGCTGATCGGCGCGGGGGCGAGCCTGCGCTATTTCGCCGGCATCCCGTGGGGCGCGAGCGAACGACTCGTCGCGATGCTGCTCCCCATGTGCGGCAAGCCAATCGTCATCGCGCCCGCGTTTGAACTCGGCACGCTCGAAGCCGACCTCGAGGTCGAGGTCGAGCTGCGCCTGTGGGAAGAGGATGAAAGCCCGTCGGATCTCGTTGTCGGTGCGCTGCGCGAGATCGGCGCGACGCGGCTCGCGATCGATCCCGCGATGGCGTTCCTCTTCGTCGACCGCATCCGCCGCGCCGGGCCGTCGCTCGACCTTGTCGATGGCAGCCCGATCGTCGACGGCTGCCGGACGTACAAATCGGCTGCCGAGCTGGCCCTTCTCCAGCAGGCGAAATCGATGACGCTCGAAGTGCATCGACGCGCCGCGCGCATCCTGACTCCCGGGATTCGCGCGAGCGAGGTCACGCGCTTTCTGGACGAAGCGCACCGCAAGATCGGGGCATCGGGCGGCAACAGCTTCTGCATCGTCCAGTTCGGCCGCGCGACAGCCTTCCCGCACGGGCTTCCCGGCGATGCGGCGCTGCAGGAAGGCGACGTCGTGCTGATCGATGTCGGCTGCGTCATCGAAGGCTATCATTCCGATATCACGCGCACCTATGTCTTCGGGGATGCGACCGACGAACAGCGGCGCGTCTGGGCGCTCGAAAAGGAGGCGCAGGCGGCCGCCTTCGACGCTGCACGCCCCGGCTTGCCGTGCGAGGCGGTCGACGCGGCGGCGCGCGCGGTGCTCGAAGAGGCGGGGTTCGGTCCCGATTACCGCCTGCCCGGCCTGCCGCACCGCACCGGCCACGGCATCGGCCTGTCGATCCACGAACCAGCCTATCTGGTGCGCGGCGACACGACCCCGCTCGCGCCCGGCATGTGCTTTTCCAACGAGCCGATGATCGTCATCCCCGACCGCTTCGGTATCCGGCTGGAGGATCATTTCTACATGGCCGAGGATGGCCCGCGCTGGTTCACCGAACCCTCTACCGCGATCGACCGGCCGTTCGGCTAGCCAAGCAGCGCCTGCACATCCTCATAGAGCCGGCGCGTCACCTGCACGCCGTTCGCGAGGCTGCGCGCGCGCGCATCGAAACGGCGTAGCGACGGCAGCCGCGCGCCCTGCCCGACGATCGCGTCGAACACCGCCTCGGCGCGTTCGATATGCTGCGCCGCCTCGGCGCCGAGGAAGCCCGCAGGATCAATCGCGAGAATGAACTCGCCGCCGATCGGCGACGAGCCCGCGCCGTCGTCGAGCGCGATCGACTCGGCGCTGGTGAGGTCGCCGATCAGCGGGCCCGCGATCAGTTCGACCATCGTCGCGAGCGCCGAACCCTTGTGCCCGCCAAAAGTCAGCATCGCGCCGTCGAGCGCCGCCCTCGCATCGGTCGTAGGGCGTCCCGCGGCATCGATTCCCCAGCCTTCGGGGATCGGTTTGCCCGCGCGGCGGTGGAGTTCGATCTCGCCGCGCGCGACCGCGCTCGTCGCGAAATCGAAGACATAGGGATAGGCGCCCGGGCGCGGCCAGCCAAAGGCAATGGGGTTCGTCCCGAACAAGGGCTTGGTGCCCCCGGCGGGGGCGACCCACGCATGGCTGGGGGTGCAGGCGAAGGCGACGAGTCCCGCGGCGGCGACCGCCTCGACCTCGGGCCAGAGCGCGGCGAAATGGACGCAATGGTTGATGCCGAGCGCGGCGATGCCGTTCGTGCGCGCCTTGTCGACCAGCATCGGCAGGCCCCGTGCGAAGGCGGCCTGCGCGAACCCCCCGCCCGCATCGACGCGTAACAATGCCGGCGCGATATCGTGGACGACCGGCACGGCGTCCTTCACCACCTTGCCCGTCTTCAGCGTGTTCGCGCAGACAAGCAGACGATAGATGCCGTGGCTCGCGCACTCGTCGCGTTCGCCGGCTACGATCGTCGCGGTCACCGCCTCGACATGCTGGGGCGCGAGGCCGTGATGCGACAGGATGTCGCGCGACAACGCCGCCACCTCGTCCAGCGAAAGCCTGATATATTCGTCGTTCATCGATCGTCTTTCGGCAAATTTCCCGTCGGCCTGCATCGCCGCTTGTAATTCGTATACTATATAATATGCTGGCATCAAGGCGGGCGCAGATTCAGGGGAGCATGATGCATCACAGGCCGATCGATCGCCGTACCCTGCTCGCGGGCACCGCGTCACTGGCGCTTGTCCCCCTATTCGCGCGTGCCGCGCTGCTCGGAAGGACCGCCTTCGCCCGCGCGGCGCCGCTGCCGCTGTCGGCGGTGCGGCTGCTCGAATCGCCGTTTCTGGATGCGGTGGAAGCCAATCGCAGCTATCTCCACGCGCTCGAACCCGACCGGCTGCTCCATAATTTCCGAACCAGCGCGGGGCTTGCGCCGAAGGGCGCGGTCTATGGCGGGTGGGAAAGCGACACGATCGCCGGACACAGTCTCGGCCATTACCTGACCGCGCTGTCGCTGATGTACGCCCAGACGGGCGATACCGAATGCAAGCGCCGCGCCGACTATATCGTGAGCGAACTCGCAGCGGCGCAGGCGGCGCACGGCGACGGCTATGTCGCGGGCTTCACACGCAAGCGTGGCGATATCGTCGAGGACGGCAAGCTCCTCTTCGCCGAGTTGAAGCGAGGCGACATTCGTTCGATGGGGTTCGACCTCAACGGATGCTGGGTCCCCTTCTATAATTGGCATAAATTATTCGCCGGCCTGTTCGATGCCACAACGCTGTGCGGCAATGAAAAGGCACTGCCCGTCGCGGTCGCGCTCGGCGCCTATATCGACGATGTGTTCGCCGCGCTGGACGACGATCAGGTCCAGCAGGTGCTCGATTGCGAGCATGGCGGCATCAACGAAAGCTTTGCCGAACTCCACGCGCGCACGAAAGACCCGCGCTGGCTGCGCCTTGCCGAACGGCTGCGTCATCGCAAAGTGCTGGACCCGCTGAGCGAGGGCCGGGACGCGCTGCCGTGGATCCATGCCAATACGCAAATCCCCAAGGTCATCGGGCTCGCGCGGCTGCACGAGCTGACCGGCAAGCCGGGCGATGCCGACGCGGCGCGCTTCTTCTGGGAAACGGTCGTCCGGGACTATAGCTACGTCATCGGCGGCAATGCCGACCGCGAATATTTCCCCGCGCCGCGAACGATATCGAAACATATCACCGAACAGACGTGCGAGAGTTGCAACAGCTATAATATGCTCAAGCTCACCCGCCACCTCTATGGCTGGCGGCCCGATGCGCGGATGTTCGATTATTATGAGCGCGCGCATACCAACCACATCCTCGCACATCAGGACCCGGCGACGGGCATGTTCGCCTATATGGTGCCGCTGATGTCGGGGTCGGCGCGCGAATTTTCGAAACCCTTCGACGATTTCTGGTGCTGCGTCGGGTCGGGGATGGAAAGCCATGCCAAACATGGCGATTCGGTGTGGTGGCAGAGCGGCGACACTTTGCTGGTCAATCTCTACATCGCCTCGACGGCCGATTGGGCGGAACAGGGCGCCGGGTTCCGGATGGAGACCGCCTACCCCTTCGGCGAGCGGATCGACCTGACACTCGAAACGCTCGATCGCCCGCGCGATTTCGCACTAGCGCTGCGGATTCCGGGCTGGTGCGAGGGCGCGAGCCTGACGGTGAACGGCACGCCCATGCCGGCGGGCACCCCCGGCGATTATGCGGTGCTCCGCCGCCGCTGGACAAAGGGCGACCGTGTCGCGCTGACGCTGCCGATGCGGCTGCGCAGCGAAAGCACGAACGACGATGCATCGATCGTCGCGCTGCTCCACGGCCCGGTCGTGCTCGCCGCCGACCTCGGCCCCGCCGACCAGCCGTTCGAGGGACCCGCGCCCGCGCTCGTCGCCGCCGACCTGCTCGCCGGCTTCGCACCCGTCGATGCGGCGGCGGGGAAGTTCCGCACCATCGGCATCGCGCGCCCCGCTGACCTGCATTTCGCGCCCTTCTTCCAGCAGCGCGACCGCCGCACCGCGGTCTATTTCAGAAGTTTCGACGACGCCGGCTGGGCGCGCGAGCAGGTCGCCTTTGCCGCCGAGCAGGCGCGGCAGCGGGACCTCGCGCGCCGGTCGGTCGACGTGATGAACCTTGGCGAGATGCAGCCCGAGCGCGATCACGGGCTGACCGCGAAAAACAGCTATGCCGTCACCTATCGCGGACGCCACGGCCGCGACGCGCGCACCTTCGGTTTTTTCGAATATCGCGCAAAGATACGCCCGGGTCCGCTGGTGTTGCAGGCGACCTATTGGGGCGAGGAGCGCAACAAGCTGTTCGACATCCTGATCGACGGGACAAAAATCGCGACGCAGGCGCTCGACGGCGCGCACCCCGGCGATTTTTTTACCGTCGACTATCCGATCCCTGCCGATCTGATCCAGGGCAAGGACAGCGTTCTCGTCCGCTTCCAGCCAGCCAATGACACGACACGCTGCGGCCCCGTCTTCGGCGTCCGCATCTTCACGCCCGCCTCGGCCGAAACGACGGCGTGACGCTAGGATATCCGCCAAGAACAAGGGGTCGCAAAAATGAACAGACGCTATCGATTGCTCGTCACGCTCGGGCTGATGCTCGCCGCCCTCCCGCAGCCCGCCGCCGCCCAGTCGGCCGACGCACAGCTGAAGACGCTCTATGACGCCGAATGGCAGTGGCGCACCAAGGAGCTCGCGCTCGACCCCGACGGCGAACGCGAGGGCAGCGACCGGATGCCGCGCGTCGATGCCGCGAGTCAGGCGCGCCGTGCCGCCTATTGGACCAAGGCGCTTGCCGAGCTCAACAAGATCCCCTTCGACCAACTGTCGCCCGAAGAGCGGATCAACGCCGAGGTGTTCAAGACCGCGCTTGAGGAATTTGCCGTCGAACAGACATATCGCGAGTTCGAAGATCCCTTTGGTTTCTGGACCTGGATCGCCCCGCGCGGCGGACTGCCGAATGCGCAGGCCTATCGCAATTATATCAAGCGGCTGGGCGACATGCCGCGCTATATCGACGAACAGATCGTCAACATGCGCGCCGGCCTGAAGCGCGGCTTCACCAAGCCGCAAGTCTCGCTCGCCGGCCGCGACGCCCCGATCGCGCCGCTGGCGGAGGCGGACGTCGACAAGAATCCGCTGTTCGTCACCTTCGCGGCGATCCCCGGCAATATCTCCGAAAGCGAACGCGCCGCGCTGGTTGCCGAGGGCCGCGCTGCGGTCGCCGCCGCGGCGCCCGCCTTTGCCAGGCTGCGCGCCTTCGTGCGCGACGACTATATCCCGAACGCGCGCACCGCGATCGCGGGCGAGGCGTTGCCCGACGGCAAGGCCTATTATGCCGCGAAAATCCGCCAATATACGACGCTTGACCTGACTCCCGAGCAGATCCACGCTATCGGGCTGAAGGAAGTGGCGAGGATCGACGCCGACATGCAGGCGACGATGAAAGAAGCGGGCTGGACGGGGGATTTTGCCGGCTTCCTGCATTTCCTGAAGACCGATCCGCAGTTCACTGCCAAGACGCCGTACGAACTGATGGCGAAGTCGGCCTATATCGCGAACCGGATCAACGGCCAGCTCAAATTCCTCGTCGGGCGCCTGCCGCGCTACCGCTTCACGATCCGCCAGACGCCCGACAATATCGCGCCCTTCGCCACGGGGGGCAACGGCGGGCTCGAAAGCTGCCTGATGAACACCTACAATCTGCCGGCGCGGCCGCTTTACACGATCCCGCCGCTGACCGCGCACGAATGCGCGCCGGGGCATAGTTTTCAGGCCGCGCTCGCATTGGAGGCGCCCGACCGGCCGCAGATCCGCCGCACCACCTATTTTTCGGGCTACGGCGAAGGCTGGGGGCTCTACACCGAATGGCTCGGCATCCAGATGGGGATTTACGAGACGCCTTACGATGAGTTCGGGCGCGAAACATACGAGATGTGGCGCGCCGCGCGGCTGGTCGTGGACACCGGGCTGCACCACAAAGGTTGGACGCGCCAGCAGGCGCTCGATTATATGAAGGCGCACACCGCCCTGTCCGATCATGAAATCACGATCGAGGTCGACCGCTACATCAACGATCCGGGGCAGGCGCTCGCCTACAAGCTCGGCGAGATGCTGATCCGCCGCAAGCGCGCCGAGGCCGAGGCCAGGCTCGGCGCGAATTTCGACCAGCGCTGGTTCCATGACACGCTGCTCGGGCTGGGCTCGGTGCCGCTGCCGACGCTCGAACGCGTGCTCGACGAGTGGATCGCGGGCGGTGGCAAGAACCCCTATCCCGAAACCGCGGCCTGATTTTTCCGACGAGGAGATAAATATTGCTCACCCGCACGATCCTGCTTTCGAGCCTCGCCCTGCTGCCACTCGCACCCGCGATGGCCGATACCGCGACCGCGGCTGCCCCTTCGGCCGCAACGGCCCTGCCGGGGAGCGCCGACGCCCGTCTTCGCGAGCTCTACGAGACCGAATGGGCTTGGCGGCAAAAGGAATTCGCGCGGCGTGTCGGCGACCCGCCCTTCACCGCCTCGGCCGACCATCTGCCGCGCGTCGATGCGGCCACGCAGGCGGCGCGGCAGGCTTATTGGAAAAAGACGCTCGCCGCGCTCGACGCCATTCCAGTCGACCAGCTTTCCGAAAATGAAAAGATCAACGCTGCGGTCTTCCGCACCAGCCTCGAAGCCTTCGTCGCCGAGGGTCAGTACCGGACGTGGGAAATGCCCTTCAACGCCGACAGCCAGTTCTGGTCGGGATTGAGCGCGCGCGACACGCTCCCCTCGACCGAGGAATATCAACGCTATCTCGGCCGGATGCGCGACATCCCGCGCTATTTCGACGAACAGATCGTCAATATGCGCGCGGGCCTCAAGCGCGGCTTCAGCGTGCCGCGCGCCTCGCTCGAAGGACGCGACGCGACGATCGCCGCCTATGTCGACACCGATCCGGCGAAAAATCCCTTTTACAGCGCCTTCGCGAAAATGCCCCCGGCGGTCCCCGCCGCCGACCAGGAACGGCTGCGCGCCGAGGCGCGGCAGCTGATTTCGCAAACCGTCGCGCCCGCTTATGCGAAGCTGCTGACCTTTTTCAAAGACGAATATCTGCCGAAGGCGCGCACGACGCTGGCGGCCGAAGCGATGCCCGACGGCAAGGCCTTCTATCAGGCGCAGATTCGCGAATATACGACGACCGCGCTGACCGCCGAAGAAATCCACCAGATCGGCCTCAAGGAAGTCGCGCGGATCACCGCCGAGATGGAAGAGGTCAAGGACAAGGCGGGCTTCAAGGGCGACCTCGCCGCCTTCATCCACTTCCTGCGCACCGATCCGCAATTTTATGCGAAAACGCCCGAAGAACTGCTCGCCTTCTCGGCGCTCGTCGCGAAACGCGCCGACGGCCAGCTCAAATATACGATCGGCTTCCTGCCGCGTTACCGTTTCACTATCCTGCCGGTGCCCGACGCGATCGCGCCGACCTACACCTCGGGGCGCGGCGGGCTCGATGCGTGCCTGATGAACACCTATGACCTGCCCTCGCGCCCGCTGTACCAGATTCCCGCGCTGACGCTCCACGAATGCGTGCCCGGACACAGCTTCCAGGCCGCGGTGGCGCTCGAGACGACGAAATGGCCGGCCTTCCGCCGCCAGACCTATTTCTCGGGCTATGGTGAGGGCTGGGGACTCTACACCGAATGGCTCGGTACCAAGATGGGTATCTATCGCACGCCCTACGAGGATTTCGGGCGGTTGTCGTTCGAGATGTGGCGCGCCTCGCGGCTCGTCGTCGACACCGGCATCCACCATTATGGCTGGAGCCGCGACAAGGCGATCGACTATCTGGCAAGCCACACCGCGCTCGCGCGGCACGATGTCGAGACCGAGATCGACCGCTATATCAGCTGGCCCGGACAGGCGCTCGCCTACAAGCTCGGCGAAATCACGATCCGGCGGCTGCGCGCCGACGCCGAGGCGAAACTCGGGCCGAAATTCGACCAGCGCAAGTTCCACGACACTTTCCTCGCTTTGGGGTCGGTGCCATTGCCGGTGCTCGAACAACAGCTCGAAAAATTCATCGCCGATGGCGGCGAAGGGCCCAACGCGGTTGCCCCCTGATCTTTCGCGGGCCCCGGCGTACGCCGGGGTTCACATGGGACCCGCGCGCCGCCGCTCGCCATCCCGAAGACGGCCTTGCCTATTGATATTCCACCGTCACGGGAATGCGCCCGCGATAGTCACCGTCGCTGGCGCCGTCGATCTGGAGCCGGCCGCCGAAGCGAAAGACGAGACGGCCGTCAGGGCCGAGCCGCGGCGCCGCCGACAGGTCGGTCGCGAGCCCGGTCACGCGCGCGGTGCGCCCGTAACCGCCCTCAAGATCGACCGTCGCGGGCAGGATCACCCGCACGTCCGCGCCCGGCTCGCCCCGCACCGTGACGACGCCGGCCAGCGCGAAACCGCCCAGATCGACGACATCGCCGCGAACCCGGCGCGCGCCCGACATCGGATCGATCTCGACCTCGCCGCCCATCGCGCCGACCGCCACGCGGCCCATGTCGAGCTGGGTTTCGACGTCGACGCGCAGCGGCACCTCGGCCCTGCGCGCCGCGACCGCGCCATCCTTGCCCTGCCCGCAGAGCAGGCACTGGGCGGCCGCAACCGGCGCACCGGCACAGGCCAGCATGACCCCAAGGGCAAGACGCAGTTTCACCACTCCTTCGCTAACCCGGCCATGGTTAAGCCCGCGTAAATCGGCGCGCGCGCTAATCGCTGGCCAGTGCCCGGCTTTTCGGTCACATGTGCGCGATGGACACCCCGCCGGCCCCCCGATTGAACGCCCTCGCCACCGCGGTGCCGGGCCACGACGTCCATCAGGCCTTTATCGACTGGGCAACGCCGCGCATTGCCGACGAACGGATGCGCGCGATCTTCACCCGCATGGCGGCGCGATCGGGAATCGAGCGTCGCTTTTCGGTTCTGCCCCCGACTGCGGACGGGGGCTCGCCCGTGGCGTCCGGCGGCTTTTACGACGTCGCCGGCCTGCCACCGACCTCGGCGCGCATGGCCGCCTATGCGCGCCACGCGCCCGAGCTGGCGATGCAGGCGATCACCGCGCTTGGCGACGCGTTCGATCCGGCGCGCATCACGCATCTTGTCGTCGCGAGCTGCACCGGGTTCGTCGCGCCGGGGATCGACCAGATCATCGCGCGGCGGCTCGGCCTTTCGGCCACCGTCGAGCGCGTGCTGATCGGCTTCATGGGTTGCTATGCCGGGGTCACTGCTTTGCGCAGCGCGCGGCATATCGTGCGCTCCGAACCCCGCGCGGTCGTGCTGGTCGTGAGCGTCGAATTGTCGACCTTGCACCTCAGCCTCGCCGACGCGCCCGAGCCCCTGCTCGCGATGCTCCAGTTCAGCGACGGCGCGGCGGCGGGGATCGTATCGGCCGCGCCGCACGGGCTCGAACTCGGCGAGGGGCGGAGCCTCGCGCTGGACGACAGCGCCGAGCTGATCCGCTGGGACATCGGCGACAAGGGTTTCGAAATGACGCTGTCGGGCGAGGTGCCCCGACGGCTGCGCGAAGCGCTCGGCGTGTCCGGGGTGCAACAGGCGTTGTTCGGCGATACGCAGGCGCCGCCGCTGCTCGCCGTCCACGCCGGGGGGCGGTCGGTACTCGATGCGGTCGAACATGCGCTGGCCGCCGATCCGCGGGCGCTGGCCGACAGCCGGTCGGTGCTCGCGCGTTTCGGCAACATGTCGTCGGCGACGATCCTGTTCGTGCTCGCCGAAATGATGGCGCGCGGCGCGCGCGGCGACGGGATCGCGATCGCCTTCGGCCCCGGCCTCGCCGCCGAAGCGATCCGGTTCCGGGCATGAATCCCTTCGCCAGCCTGCGTGTCCCGATCGCACGCGAAGAGGAGATGGACGCCGCTGATCTAGCCCCCGAACGCTATGCGAAGGTGCTCGCCGATCTCTCGCGGATCAACGGGCTGACGATGGCGCCGCGCCCGACGCTTGGCTTCCTCGACCGGGTGCGCAAGCGCGGTGTAGGCGAACGGCCTTGGCGCATCCTCGACGTCGGGTTTGGCGCGGGCGACATGCTCGCGCGGATCGCACGCTGGGGGGATAAGCGGGGAATCGCGCTCGATCTGGTCGGCGTCGACCTCAATCGCAAGAGCGAGGCGGTGGCAGCGGTGCGGCTCGGCGGGCGGGCGCGGCTGATCACCGGCGATTATCGCGCGCTCGCGGGACAGGGCTGGGACATCATCCTGTCCAGCCTCGTCACCCATCATATGACGCCCGCGCAGCGTAGCGAGTTCCTGCACTTCATGGAGCGCGAGGCGGCGCGAGCTTGGCTGGTCAACGACCTGCACCGCCAACGTCTGCCCTTTGCCGGCTATCCGCTGCTCGCGGCATTGGCGTGGGTCGATCCGATCGTCCGGCGCGACGGGCAATTGTCGGTCGGGCGCAGCTTCCGCCGCAGCGAATGGCGGACGATGCTGGACGAAGTACTGCCCGAAGCGGCGCCCGGCTGCCGCATCTTTCGCAGTTTTCCCTACCGGCTTTGCGTCGAGCGCATCCGGTGAACGACGCGATCGTGGTCGGCGCCGGGCCGGCCGGGTCGGCGGCAGCGATCGGGCTGACCCGCGCGGGGGCAAGCGCGCTGCTGCTCGAACGCGCGCGCGAAACGGACGACGCGCTGTGCGGCGGTTTCCTGAGCTGGCAGACGCTGTCGCGGCTCGATGCGCTAGGGATCCACCGCGCTGCGCTCAGCGGGCAGACGGTCCGGCGCGTACGGCTGTTCGCGGGACTGCGGCAAAGCGAAACGCCGCTGCCGGGCGAAGCGATGGGCGTGTCGCGACGAACGCTCGACGGCGCGTTGCAGGCAGCGGCGATGGCCGCCGGGGCCGGCCTCGAACGAGGCGTCCACGCAACTATGCTCGAAAATGGCGCGGTGCAGACGCGCGACGGCGCGATATTGCGGGCACCCGCGATATTCCTCGCCGCGGGCAAGCATGGCTTTCGCGGCTTTCCACGCGAACCCGACAAATGGCAGCGGACCGACCCTGTTATGGGCCTGCGGCTACGCTTGCCGCCCCACCCGGCGCTCGACCGGCTCGTCGGCGACGCAGTCGAACTGCACCTGTTCGACCGGGGCTATGCGGGGCTCGTGCAGCAAGAGGGCGGCAGCGGCAATTTATGCCTAGCGGTCCACAAATCGCGGCTCGACGAAGCCGGCGGCGATCCGGCTGCGCTGCTCCGCGCGCTGGGCGACGCCCTGCCGCATCTGGGCGACCGCCTTGCGCACGCGGACGGATCGCGCGGCGTCGATGCGATCGGCCACGTTCCCTATGGCTGGCGGACGGCCGAGACGGCGCCCGGCCTGTTCCGGCTGGGCGACCAGGCGGGGGTCATCCCGAGCCTCGCTGGCGAGGGCATGGGGCTCGCCGTCGCGAGCGCAGACGCTGCCGTGGTGGCGTGGCGCGACGGCGGCGGCTCGGCGTCACCGGGCTTTCAGCGCAGGCTCGCGGCGCGCATGACGCGCCCCTTCGCGCTCGCGAACCTCGTATGGCGGCTCGGCGAAAACCGGCACGGCGCGGGCGCGATGACGGCGGCGGCGTCACTTTTTCCGTCGTTGGTGCGAATAGTCTCTCGAACGACGCGCATCCGCGGCGGCTGATTCCCTCCGCCCCTTGCGGCAGCGCGCCCACCGACCGATATTACGGACAATGACCGGCGCCCGCCCCGGCGGCCCGCCCTCGAAGGAGATCTATCATGACCGATCCCGTCACCCGCAAAGAGCTCGACCCGATGGCGCATCATGTGCTGCGCGAAGGCGGCACCGAGCGCGCCTTCACCGGCAAATATACCGACCACAAGGGCGATGGCGTCTATCGCTGCGCCGGCTGCGGCGAACCCCTGTTCGACAGTCGCACCAAATATGACAGCGGATCGGGCTGGCCGAGCTATACCGCGCCCGCCGGCGACCATGCCGTGACCGAACACCACGACATGAGCCACGGCATGATCCGCACCGAAGTGCGCTGCGCCAAATGCGAAGGCCATCTCGGCCATGTTTTTCCCGACGGCCCCGGACCCGAAGGTCTGCGTTATTGCATCAACAGCGCGGCGCTTGACTTCGCGGACCGCTCGCCGGATGAGGCGTCAACCGGCGAAGGCTGACACGGCCTTCGCCACTGACGCATCAGGGGCGACGCGAGGGAAGGAATACTGGCTTTGCGCCGCGAACGACAGCAGGCTTCGTCGAATAAATCGTCATCGTCCAGCAAGCGCAGCGGCACGCCCGGCGGCGACCCGCCGCGCTGGCGCGTGTGGCTGCGCCGCATTTTCCGCTGGGGTCTCGGCCTTGCGGTCGTCGCCCTCGTCGCGCTCGGCGTGGCGGTCGGCATCGCGGTGCAGCGCATGCCGAGTTTCGAGGAACTCAAGAAATCGCCGGCGGGGCAGACGATCCGCGTCCGCGCCGCCGACGGCACCGTCTTCCTGTCGCTGGGCCCCAATTACGGCCGCTGGCTGACGCTGCGCGAAACACCGCAGGTGATGCAGGATGCTATGGTCGCGGTCGAGGACCGGCGCTTTCGCTACCACCCCGGCGTCGATCCCGTGGGGATGGCGCGCGCTGCGGTTTTCGCGGCCCAGAATTACGGCACCGGGCGCCGCATGCAGGGCGCATCGACGATCACGCAGCAGCTCGCCCGCAACATCTTCCTGTCGAACAGCTATACTTGGGCTCGCAAGATGCGCGAAATGATCTTGTCGCTCGCGCTCGAATGGAAATTCTCCAAGGACGAGATCCTCGAACTCTATCTGAACAAGGTCTATTTCGGCGGCGGCAGCTATGGCATCGACGCTGCATCGAACAGCTTTTTCGGGCATAGCGCGACCGAAATGTCGCTGTCCGAAGCGGCGGTGGTGGCCGGATTGGTCAAGGCGCCGTCGCGCTATTCGCCGACCGCCGACGCGCAGGCCGCATTGGGCCGCGCCGGTGTGGTGCTGAGCGTCATGGTCGATGCCGGCGTCATCACGCAGGCACAGGCCGATGCCGCCGAGCCCGCCAACGTTCAGCTCGCGAAGGAAACGGGGCAGAACAGCGCGCGCTATTTCAGCGACTGGGCGCTGCCACAACTCGACATGCTGATCGACGAGGGCAGCGAGGCGCTCGACGTCTATACCACCATCGATCTCGGCATGCAGCGCGCCGCGACCGCGGCGATCCAGGCGAATACCCCGCGCGGCGTGCAGGGCGCGCTTGTCTCGCTCGACCGCGACGGTGCCGTGCGCGCGATGGTCGGCGGCACCGACTATGTCGCCTCCAACTATAACCGCGCAACGCAGGCGCTGCGCCAGCCGGGATCGGCGTGGAAGCTGTTCGTCTATATGGCGGCGCTGGAGGCGGGGTATAAGGTCGACGATCCGGTCGTCGACGAACCCGTGACGATCAACGGCTGGAGCCCGCGCAACTCGTCGGGACGCTTCGCGGGAACAATGGACCTGCGCAGCGCCTTTGCCTATTCGGTCAACACGGTGGCGGCAAAGCTCGGCGACGAAGTCGGCTTTTCCTCGGTCGCCAATATGGCGCGCCGCTTCGGCATCACCACTCCGATCAACACGCACCCGTCGATGGTGCTCGGCAGCGCCGAAGTGCGCGTGATCGACATGACCGCCGCCTTTGCCGCCGTGTCACGCAAGGGCGTTTCGGTGCAGCCCTACGGCATCACCAAGGTGACGACCGCCGACGGGCGCCTGCTGTACCAGCGCCCCGCCGAACGCGGGCAGGTCCTGGTCGACACTTGGGTCGCCGCCGGGATCACCGACCTGCTCCAGACCGCCGTCAATACCGGGACCGGCAGGGCGGCGCAGATCGGCCGCCCCGTCGCGGGCAAGACCGGCACAACGTCGAGCAACAAGGACGGCTGGTTCCTGGGCTTTTCGAGCGGCATCACCACCGGCGTGTGGATGGGCCGCGACGATGCGAAGGCCGTCGGCGGGCTTCAGGGGGGCCGCGCGCCGGCGAGGGCCTTTGCCGACTATATGCGCGTCGCGGTCGCCCGGCGTCCGGTCGAACAATTCGACACCGAGGTCGTGCTGCCCGAATGGCAGCTCGAGGACGAGGGCGAGGCCTATCTGGGCGAGCCGGGCGAAGAGGGTTTCGTCGACGAGAACGGCATGCCGATCGAGCTGCCCGCTGCCCCGTCGGTGCCGGACGACGGCGATGTGCCGCCGCCCGCCGACGAAGGTCCGATCCTGAACCAGCAGTGGATCGAGGAGCAGACGGGACGCCGGGCCCCGGCCGACAGCGTCAGCGCACCGAAGAACGGCGCCGCGCCCAAGGCGCCCGCCCCGCCCAAGATCGCGCCGCCGTCGGCCAGGACATCCCCGGCGCGCAACCAGCCTGGCGATGCATATTAGGCCGTAAAGCGATAGCGGTGGAGGCTCCGGCCTTCGCGCCGCAGCCAGCCGCGCGCCGCGGCGACATCGCCGTCGTGCAGCCGGTCGACCAGCGCGTGAAACGCCGCGCCATGGTCCATGTGCCGAAGATGCGCGACCTCGTGCGCGACCGTCGCGCGGCGGACATGATCGGGCGCCATCACCAGCCGCCAGCTATAGCGCAGGTCGCCTTCCGACGTGCAGCTGCCCCAGCGGCTGCGCGGGTCGCCGACGCGAACACGGCCGACCGACAGACCTGCCGCCCCCGCAATTTCGTGGCTTTCGCGCGCCATCAGGTCGAGCGCCTCGGCCTTCAGCCAGCGTTCGATGCGCCGCCCCACTGTCTCGGCCGGGCCGCCGAGATGCAATATGTTCGCGTCGAGCCGTATCGCGCGCGGCAAAGTGGCCGTCCATTGTACACGGCGCTCGACGCCGCGGAACGGGATCGCCGCGCCGGGGCCGACGATGACGGGCAACACCGCCTTGCCGACCTGTTCGGCCAGCCACGCCTGCTGCTCGTCCGCCCATTTGAGCGCCGCGCGCTCGCTGGCGCGCCGCGGGACGATCAGCCGCAATTCGCCGCGCGCGCCGTCGAAGACGAGCCGATAGCGGCGCGACTGCGCGTGCCGCACGACACGCACCGGCCAGGCGTCGTCACCCACACGGATGTGCGGTCCGTCGGACGCAAAGTCAGACGATGCGTTCGACAAGATGATTTTCCAGCGGCCCGGCCACATCCTCGCCGACCGTCCAGCCGACGATCGATTCGCCCGCGCGGTGCACGGCATCGCGGTCGCCGCAGACCAGATAATGCCAGGCGGGCAGCGCCTCGCCCCCGGCACGCAGGCGATAGGCGCAGGTTTGCGGCAGCCATTCAAGGTCGTCGACCTTCGCCTTGGTCAGCGTCAGGCAATCGGGAACATGACGGCGGCGATGCTTGTAATCGCTACAGCGCGCGGTCGAGAGGTCGAGCAGGCGGCACGCGACGTTGGTCGGATAGATGCGGCCGCTATCCTCGTCCTCGAGCTTGTGCAGGCAGCATTTGCCGCAACCGTCGCACAAAGCCTCCCATTGCCCGGCGTCGAGGCTGGCCAGCGGCGCTTCCCAGAAGGGTTGCGCCTCGCGGACCATCATTTCACCCACTTCGCCAGCTCGGCCGCAACCTTGTCGGGCGCGCCTTCGTCCACGTCAGACGAAGGGTCGTCGAGCGGCAGCAGCGCGACGGGCTTGCCGTCCGGATCCATCAGAAAGGCCAGCTGGCTGTGCGCCATCAGGTAACGGTCTGGGGCCGAACCCGGCACCTTGTTATAGGTGACGACATAGGCCTTTGCGACGCTGGCGATCTGTTCGGGCGTCCCGGTGAGGCCGAGCAGCCGCGGATGGTAACGCGCGACAAAGGGTTTCAGCGCTTCGGGTGTGTCGCGTTCGGGGTCGATAGTGACGAACAGCGGCTGCACCTTCGCGCCGCGCGCGCCATCGGCCTTTTCGAACATCGACAGCCCGCGCATCAGCTTTTGCAGGTCGACCGGACAGATATCGGGGCAAAAGCTGTAGCCGAAATAGACAAGGCGATAGCGGCCCGCAAAATCCGTGTCGCGAACCGTCTTGCCATTCTGATCGGTCAGGGTGAAGGGGCCGCCGATGCGCGCACCGTCGAGCGGCGGCTTTGCCGAAGGCGCATCGCCCGGCGCGTTGCACGCCGCGAGCGCGGCGCCAAAAAGCAGGATCAGGCTTGCGCGGACAAGCTTTTGTCCGATATCTGCGATATTCATCATGCAGCCAGCCTTGGTCGGCTGGCCGCCGAAAATCAACTCTTGTCGTCGCGTGCGCGATGGACAAATCGCCTCAAGGGTCGCCCTATCATGTTTCGACGCGCGGAGTTTCGTCTCGCCTCCTTCCTTCTCGCCGCCTTGGCCGCGGCGGGAATGCTCCATGGCCCGGCCGCCGCGCAATTCCGCGGCGGCTACGCCTTCCTCCAGGCGGTCGACAACCGCGACGGAACCAAGGCGACCGAGGCGCTGAAGGACGACCCCTCCTTCGTCAACACGCGCCATCCCGACACCGGCGAAACCGCGCTCGCGATCGTGACCAAGCGGCGCGACATCACCTGGCTGCGCTTTCTGCTGAGCAAGGATGCCGATCCCTCGATCGGCGACCGGCAGGGCATGACCCCGCTGATGCACGCGGCGCTGCTCAACTTCACCGACGGCGCGCAGGAAATGATCGAGCGCAAGGCGCCGGTGGACCAGACCAACCGGCGCGGCGAAACCGCGCTCATACTGGCGGTCCAGGCCAAGAACGCCGCAATGGTGCGGTTTCTGGTGCGCAACCGCGCCGACCCCGACAAGACCGACCATGTCGCCGGCATGTCGGCGCGTGATTATGCCAAGCGCGACGACCGGACCGGACAGATTACGGCGATCCTCGACACCAAACCCGACGCGCCGATCCGCGACTTCGGGCCGCAGATCGGGCCTAATTGACCAGTTCAATGTGATAACTGAATTGACAATCACATTATGATGTGAGACATGCAAATCATGTCTACACAGCTCATCGAGCGCATCCGCGCTATCGTCGACGACGGTTCCATGTCGCGTTCGGGCCTTGCCCGCGCCGCGGGGCTGCATGCCAACAGCCTGCGCGACCTCGAATCGCCCGGCTGGAACCCCACCGCCGAAACGCTGCGCAAGCTGGAAAACTGGCTCGCCACCGGCAGCGACATCTCGCCGATGGCGACGCCGGAAGAGATCATCGCCGAGGCGCGCAACGGGCGCATGTTCATCCTCGTCGACGACGAGGATCGCGAGAATGAAGGCGATCTCGTCATTCCGGCGCAGATGGCAACCCCCGACGCGATCAATTTCATGGCGACGCACGGCCGCGGCCTCGTCTGCCTGACCCTCACCAAATCGCGCGTCGACACGCTCGGGCTCGAACTGATGAGCCGCAACAACGGCACGCGCCACGAAACCGCCTTCACGACGTCGATCGAGGCGCGCGAAGGCGTGACCACGGGCATTTCGGCGGGGGATCGCGCGCGTACCGTTGCCGTGGCTATCGACGCAGGCAAGGGCCGCGACGATATCGTCACGCCCGGCCATATCTTCCCGCTGATCGCGCGCGACGGCGGCGTCCTCGTGCGCGCGGGCCATACCGAGGCGTCGGTCGATATTGCGCGCCTCGCCGGGCTCAACCCTTCAGGCGTGATCTGCGAGATCATGAACGACGATGGCACGATGGCACGGCTCGACGACCTGATCCCCTTTGCGCGGCGCCACGGGCTGAAGATTGGCACCATCGCCGACCTCATCGCCTATCGCAACCGCACCGACCGGCTGGTCGAATGCGTCGCCGACGAACCGTTTGAATCGGATTATGGCGGCGACTGGCGGCTCAAATCCTATCGCAACAAGATCGACGGCAGCGTCAATCTGGTGCTGCAAAAAGGGCCGGTCGATCCCGAAGGCGTAACATTGGTCCGAATGCATCCGGTATCGATCTTCGACGATATCATGGGCCGGCCCGGGCCGAAGAAGCGCCGCCTGCAGCGGTCGATGGACGCGATCGGCGAAGCGGGTTCGGGCGTGATCGTGATGCTGATGCGCCCGCTGCCCGGATCGGCCGATGCCGACGCGATTCCGCCCGCCTCGGGCGGCATGGACCTGCGCACTTACGGGATCGGCGCGCAAATCCTTGCCGACCTTGGTGTGCATGCGATGGAATTGCTCACCCCCACCCACAGCAATATCGTCGGCCTCGAAGGCTATGGCCTGTCGATCGTCGGCGAACGCCCCATTCCCGGAGAAGCCTGATGGCGCATGTCCTGATCGTCGAAGCCCGTTTCTATTCGCACCTCAACGACATGCTGCTCGACGGCGTGCGCAGCGCGCTCGATGCCGAGGGGCACAGCCACGAGACGGTTACCGTCCCCGGCGCGCTCGAAATACCCGCCGCGATTTCGCTGGCCGCCGATGCCGGGCGCTTTGACGCCTATGTCGCGCTCGGCGTCGTGATCCGCGGCGAAACCTATCATTTCGAGGTGGTGTCGAACGAAAGCGCGCGCGGCATCATGGCGCTGACGCTCGACGGCCTCGCCATCGGCAACGGCATATTGACGGTCGAGAATGAAGAACAGGCGCTTGCGCGCGCCGACAAGACGCGCAAGGATAAGGGCGGCGAGGCAGCAAAGGCCGCGCTCGCGATGCTGGCTCTGAAGGAACAATTCGGCATTGGTTGATCGCCCACCCCCCAGCCGTTTTTCCGTCGTCGAACGCGGCGGGCGGCTGGTGGTGATCGACGCCGACACCGGTCAGACGCCGCCGAGTGCGGCCGAGCGCATGGCCGAGCATGACCGGCGGATAGGGAATGAGCGGATCCTGCCCGCATCGCGCCAGGCTGCGGCCGAATTCGCACCGGCCGTGATCGCCCCGCCGGAGCCCCAGCGCCAGCCGGCACGCTTGCCGAACGAACGGATGGCGGCAGCCTTGGCCGACATGACCCGCAAGCAGCCGTGGGGCCAGAAACCGAGAGGCACGGCGCATCGACCGGCGAGAAACCCCACGCGCCCGCCGCCGACCGCGGACACTCGCAAGACGATCGTCACGAGCAAATGGTGGGATGCGAAGGGCCCGCGCACGATCGAACTGGGTTCGCAGGGTCAGCGCGAATTGACCGGCGGTTTCATGACGCTGTTCTTCGTCGCGCTGATCGCCGCGATCGTAGCGCTTTTCATCGCCCCGATCCTGCTTCTTGTCGCGGCATTCCTGCTGTTCCGCTTCGGGGGCAATATCCTGGGTCCGATCGGCGCCGGCCTGATCGACAAGGCGATCACCCAGAAGGGCTAGACGCCGCCCCCGCACAACCGGGAGCGGCTCGTCCGGGTCAGGCGTTCACCAGCACCGGATAATCGGTGTAGCCCACGGGGCCCGGCGAATACCAGGTCTGCGGATTGTCGGCGGCCCATTCGGCGCCGCTGCGGATACGTTCGACCAGGTCGGGGTTGCCGATGAAGGGCCGTCCGAAGGCGATCGCGTCGGCCGCGCCGCTTTCCAGCGCTGCCTCGGCAAGCGCGACGTCATAGTCGCTGTTGAGGATCAGCGGGCCCTTGAACGCCTGCCGGATCGCCGGCGACTGCTTGGGCACATCGGTCTTGCCGAAGGTGCCGTCGGGACCGGGTTCGCGCAGCTCGAGGAAAGCGATGCCAAGCGCATCGAGCGCTGCGGCGGCGACCGGGAACAGCTTTTCGGGCGCGCTGTCGTCGACGCCCTGCGTCTCGCCATTGGGCGACAGGCGCACCGCGACGCGGTCCTTGCCCCACACGCCGATCAGCGCCTCGGTCACCTCGCGCAGCAGGCGGATGCGGTTCTCGACCGGACCGCCATAATCGTCGTCGCGCAGGTTCGATCCGTCGCGCAGGAACTGATCGATCAGATAGCCGTTCGCGCCGTGCAGCTGCACCCCGTCGAACCCGGCCTTTTTCGCATTTTCGGCGGCCTTGACATAATCGCCGATCACGCGCGGAATTTCGTCGAGGCGCAGCGGGCGCGCCTCTTCGAGGTCGAGCCGCCCGACCGGCGTATGCGCGCGCCCGGTGCCCTTCGTCGCCGACGCCGACACCGGCTGCTTGCCGTCGTTGAACACCGAATGGACCAGTCGGCCCATGTGCCAGAGCTGGGCGACGATCCGCCCGCCGGCTTCGTGCACGGCGTCGGTCACCGGTTTCCAGCCTTCGACCTGCGCGTCGGTCCACAGCCCCGGCGCGTTCGGCCAGCCAAGGCCCTCCTGCGAAATGCCGGTGGCTTCGGAGATGATCAGCCCCGCCGAGGCGCGCTGGCGATAATAGTCGCGCGCGAGTTCGTTCGGGACGAAGCCCGGTCCGGCGCGGCCGCGCGTCAGCGGCGCCATGATGATGCGGTTCGACGCGTCGATCGCGCCCAATTTGATCGGATCGAACAGTGATACGGCCATGTTTCCTCCACGTTTCACTTTTTCATGGGCGACCCCGATGGTCGTCGCTATGGCCCGCGAAGCTATGGACGCAGCGGTGCCGGCACAATGGTACGTAGCAAAAGAAAATCTAAATGACAGCGAAGATGGACAGGATTGACGAACGCGCCGGCAAGGGGGCGGGCCGCTGGGCGTTCGCCGCGCTGCTTGGCGGCAATGTCGCGCTGTCGCTCGGCGCGATGCTCGTCCGCCTCGCCGACACGGGGCCGACCGCGTCGGCATTCTGGCGTATGACGATCGCGCTGCCGCTGATCCTGCTGTTCGCATGGCGCGAAAGCGACCGGCGCACGCCGCCGCGCCCGGCGGTGCTCGTCGCTGCGGTCGCGGGCATTTTTTTCGCGCTCGACCTCTCGGCCTGGCACATCGGCATCCTCCATACCAAGGTCGCCAACGCCACCCTGTTCGGCAATTGCGCCAGCCTGCTGCTCGTCCTGTGGGGCATATTCCTGACGCGCACCCTGCCGCGTGGCTGGCAGGCGGTCGCCGTGCTGCTTGCCTTCGCCGGGTCCGCGCTGCTCATGGGGCAAAGCTATGACCTGTCGCCCGACTATCTGCTCGGCGATCTTTTGAGCTTGCTCGCGGGCCTGTTCTACACCTGTTACGTCATCCTGATGCAGCGCGTTCGCGGTACGCTCGCGCCGTGGACCGCGCTCGGTGTCGCCTCGGTCGTTTGCGTCCCCGTCCTGCTGGGCACCGCGCTGGCGCTGGGCGAAACGATCGTGCCGCGCGACTGGACGCCCCTCATCCTGCTGGCGCTGACCAGTCAGGTCGTCGGCCAGGGGCTGATGATCTGGTCGCTGCCGCGCTTCCCGCCGCTCGTCCTCGGACTGACGTTGTTGGTTCAGCCCGCGATCGCCGCGCTGGCCGGCTGGCTGATGTTCGACGAACGGCTGGGCACGGTCGATATTTTCGGCGGCATGATGGTCGGCGCGGCGCTGGTGCTGATAAGGTTGCCGAGCCGCCGCGCGGCGCCTATCTGAACGTCATGGCTTCGACCCTTCCCGCCGACCCCACCCTCGACGAGATTCGCGCAGCGCTCGCGCCGCTGATTGCCGCATCGGCCGCCTTCGACGGGTTCGGCGATGCCGCGCTGGCGGACGGCGCGGCGCGCGTCGGCGTCGATCCCGATGTTGCGCGGCTCGCCTTTCCCGGCGGCGGACGCGACATGGTCGATGCCTGGTTCGCCGATATCGACGCGGCGATGGACGCGCGCTGGCCCGCCGAAAAACTTGCGGCGCTCAAGATCCGCGACCGCATCACAACGCTCGTCGAAACGCGCCTCGAGCTGCTTGCCCCGCACCGCGAATCGCTCCGCCGGGCGCTCGCGCTGCTCGCATTGCCGACCAACGCACCGCACGCCGCGAAGCTCGGTTGGCGCGCCGCCGACCATATGTGGCGCCTCGCGGGCGATACGGCGACCGATTATAATCATTACAGCAAACGCGCGATTCTCGGCGCCGTCTATGCCTCGACGATGGCGGTGTTCCTGAACGACGAGAGCGAGGGTCACGCCGACACGCGCGCCTTCCTCGCGCGCCGGATCGGCCAGGTGATGCGCTTCGAAAGCTGGAAGCATCGCCGCGCGGCGCGCAGCGGCGAACGGCCAAGCCTCGCGCGCTTTATCGGTCGCTTGCGCTATCCGGGGCGCTGATTACCCAAGATAGGGGCTGGCGCGAGTCGATTGTTATTGATAATCGCTCGCAAATGACTGCTTTTCTCGACAAGTCGCCGCTGGGCGTGATGGTACGGATCGCAAGTATCGACTGGACCGCGATGTCCGATGACGAGGGGCGGCGCCTCCGCGAATTCGGCCTGATCGAAGGGTGCGAGGTCACGCCACACCACCGCGGCAGCATCTTTTCGCGCGACCCGCTCGCGCTCACCGTAGGACGCATGAAGGTGATCATCCGCGCGCGGCAGGCCGCCGCGATCACCGTCGAGGACATCGTCGACCAGGCGGGTGTGGCATGACCGGCGCCATCCCCTCGATCGCGCTCGTCGGCAATCCCAATGCTGGCAAGTCGAGCCTGTTCAACGCGTTGACCGGCGCGCGACAGAAAATTGCGAACTATCCCGGCGTCACCGTCGAGCGGAAGGCGGGGCATGCGAGCTTCGTCGACGGGCGCCCGCTGTCGCTGATCGACCTGCCCGGCACCTACAGCCTGACGCCCGCGAGCCTCGACGAGGCGGTGACGCGCGACGTCATCCTCGGCAAGCAGGAAGGCGAGGCGCGCCCCGACGCGCTGATCGTCGTGCTCGACGCCGCGAACCTCGACAACCATCTCTGCTTCGCGCTCGAACTGCTCGCGCTCGGCCTGCCGACCGTCGTCGCGCTCAACATGGTCGACCTTGCCGCGCGCGACGGGTTGACGCTCGATGCCGAGCGGCTGTCGCGCGAGCTCGGCGTGCCGGTCGTGTCGACCGTCGCGGTGCGGAGGCGCGGGCTCGCCGAGCTGCTTGCTGCGGTCGACGGCGCGATCCGGTCGCACCAGCCGCGCGGCGCGGTGCCACCGCCGGCCAACGACGCCGCGCTCCACCAGCGCGCCCGCGCAATCGCGAAGGCCGCGATCGTCAGCGAAACGCCGGTACGCCGCTGGACGCAGCGCGTCGACAATATCGTGCTCCATCCGGTCCTCGGCATGGTCATCCTGCTCGCGCTGATGTTCGTGATGTTCCAGGCGGTCTATGCCTGGGCCGCGCCGCCCGCCGACGCGCTCGAAAGCCTTGTCGGGACGATGCAGGCATGGGTCGTCGACAACATCCCGCAGAATTTCCTGCGCGACCTCGTCGTCGAAGGCCTGCTCGCGGGCGTCGGCGCGGTCGTCGTCTTCCTGCCGCAGATCCTGATCCTCTTCCTCTTCATCCTGCTCCTCGAGGCGTCGGGCTATATGACACGCGCCGCCTTCCTGATGGACGGGCTGATGGGCAAGGTCGGCCTGTCGGGGCGCGGCTTCATCCCGCTCCTGTCGAGCTTTGCCTGCGCGGTCCCCGGCATCATGGCGACGCGCGCAATCCCCGACGAAAAGGACCGGCTGACGACGATATTGATTGCGCCGCTGATGACCTGTTCGGCGCGGCTTCCGGTCTATGCGTTGATCATCGCGGCCTTCATCCCCAACCGCGGCGTCGGCGGCACCGGCATCGGGCTACAGGGGCTCGTGCTTTTCGGCCTCTATCTCGCGGGCATCGTCGGCGCACTCGTCGTCGCCTTTGCTCTCCGCCGCACGGTCGCCAAGGGCGCGGGCGCGGGCTTCATGATGGAAATGCCGCGCTACCAGATGCCGCAACTGCGCGACATCGCGCTCGGCCTCTGGCAGCGCGCGTGGATCTTCCTGCGCCGCGCGGGCACGATCATCGCGATGACCACCGTCGTCCTGTGGCTGCTGCTCACCTTTCCACAAGCGCCCGAGGGTGAAAGCCAGGTCGAATATAGCGTCGCGGGCCGTATCGCGAGCGGGCTCGAAGTCGTCGTCGCGCCGGTCGGGTTCAACCACGACATTGCGCTCGCGCTGATCCCCGCGATGGCGGCGCGCGAGGTCGCGGTGTCGGCGATGGCGACCGCGAATGCGATTGACGCCGATGGCGACGAGGAAGCGATGGCCGAGACGCTGGGCGAACGGCTGCAAGGCAAGTGGAGTCTCGCGACCGCGCTCGCCTTCCTGGCCTGGTTCGTCTTTGCGCCGCAGTGCATCTCGACGATCGCGATCACCCGCCGCGAGACCAATGGATGGAAATGGCCCCTCTTCATGGTTGGCTATTTGTTCCTGCTCGCCTATGCCGCTGCTGGAATCACTTACTGGACAGCCGTCGCCTTTGGCCTAGGCTGATCCTCCCAACTTTCTAGCGGAGCGGAGCGGCGATGGCTGGCAGCGTCAACAAGGTAATTTTGATCGGCAACCTCGGCGCCGATCCGGAAATCAAATCGTTCCAGAATGGCGGCAAGATCGCCAATATCCGCATCGCCACCAGCGAACAGTGGAAGGACCGGATGACCGGCGAGCGCAAGGAGCGCACCGAATGGCATAATGTCGTGATCAACGGCGAAGGGCTGGTCGGCGTCGTCGAACGTTACCTCAAAAAAGGCTCGAAAGTATATATCGAAGGCAGCCTTCGCACCCGCAAGTGGCAGGACCGCGACGGCAACGACCGCTACACGACCGAGGTGGTGATCGCGGGCATGGGCGGCACGCTGACCATGCTCGACGGCGCGCCCGGCGGCGGCGGCGGATCGCGCGGCGGCGGCGACTGGGGCGGCGGTTCGTCGAGCGGCGGCGGCTGGGATCAGGGCGGCGGCTCCCCCGGCGGCGGCGGATCGGGCGGCGGCTGGAATCAGGGCGGCGGCGGCAGCGCGGCCGGCGGACGCCCGCCGTTCGACGACGACCTGGACGACGACGTCCCCTTCTGAGGATCGGCTGAGCGATGAGCGAGCTGCTGACCGCCGCCGATGTCGCGCGCGGCGTGTGCCGGCTGTTCGCACAGCAGGGACTGGTCGCGATTCCGGAGGTCACGCTGCCCAACGGGCGGCGCACCGACCTCACCGCCATCGATGCCAAGGGAAATATCACTATCGTCGAGATCAAGGTCAGCCGCGCCGACCTGCACGGCGACGGCAAATGGCCCGACTATTGTGACTGGTGCGACCGATTCTATTGGGCGCTCGCCTCCGGTCTCGACCCGGCGATCCTCGAAACCGAGGACTATCGCCCCGAAAGCTCGGGATTGATCATCGCCGACCGCTATGGTGCGGCAGTCGTACGCGAAGCCGCAAACTGCAACCTCGCCCCCGCGCGACGAAAAGCCGAACTGCTGCGGATCGGGCGGCTCGCGATGCGCCGCTCGATGCTCGCCGCCGATCCCGAGCTGGCGGCTAACTGGATCGAAGGTCGGTAGCAGCTCTAGGCGCGGCGCGCCTGCATCCGTGCTAGGTAACGCGCGAGGATATCGATCTCCAGATTGACCGGCCGCCCCGCCGCGGCTTCGTCCAGCGTCGTCATCTCCTGCGTGTGCGGGATGATGTTAAGCGTGAAATGCGCCTCGCCGTCCGGCAGATCGGTCACTTCATTGACCGTCAGCGACACCCCATCGACGGTGATCGACCCCTTGGGCGCGATATGCGGCGCAAGCGACGCGGGCGCCGCAACGGTGACGGTGACGCTGTCGCCGACGGGCTCGACCGACACGATGCGGCCGATATCGTCGACATGGCCCGTGACGATATGCCCCCCCAGCTCGTCGCCGATCTTCAGCGCGCGTTCGAGGTTGAGGCGGCGGCCCGCCTCCCACATTCCCGGCGCGGTGCGCGCAATCGTCTCGCCGCTCGCGTCGATCGCGAACCAGTGGCCGTCGCCGTCGGCCCCCTTGTCGACGACGGTCAGGCATGCGCCCGAGCAGGCAATCGAAGCCCCGAGATCGACCGTCCCCACGTCGTAGGCGGTGCCGATGACGAGCCGCGCGTCGCCGCGATCCTCGCGGCTGCGGATGGTGCCGATGTCGGTGATGATGCCGGTGAACATAAAGCGTCCTCAAATGATCCTGATGCGCTCGTAGACGTCGAGCCGGTCGCTGCCAAGCATGCGGCTGTCGTCGAGCCGCCAGCGCCCGTGCGCATCGGCCAGATCGGCGAGGCCGATATCGCCGAGCGCGGATTTGCCATCGCCGATCAGGATCGGCGCCCGATAAAGCAGCAGGCGGTCGACGCGGTCGGCGGCGAGGAAGGCCGCCGCCGCACCCGCGCCGCCCTCGACGAGCAGCGAATCGACATCGTCCACCGCGTCGGGCGACGCCACGGCGGTCCAGCCATTAGGGGCGGTGCCGCGAGTGAGAAGTAATTTCTGCGGGCTGCGATCTTCGAGCCCCGGCAGGCGCACGTCGAGTTGTGGCGCGTCGGCGTCGAGCGTTCCGCGCCCAACGAGGATCGCCTGATGCCGCGCGCGTTCGAGATGGCCGTGCGCACGCGCGCGTTCGCCGGTGATCCAGCGGCTCGTCCCGTCGGCGCGCGCGATGCAGCCGTCGAGCGAGGTCGCGAGCTTGAGCGTGACGAACGGCCGGCCTTCGCCTTGCCGCGTCCACCACGGCGCCATCGCGGCGCGCGCTTCGGCGGGCAGGACATCGAACAGCACCTCGATCCCCGCCGCCTGCAATTTCGCGATGCCCCTGCCGTCGGTGCGCGGGTCAGGGTCCTGCGCGGCGATGACGACGCGCGCGACGCCCGCGGCGATCAGCAGGTCGCTGCACGCCGGGCCGCGCGAGCTGGCGTGCGCACAGGGTTCCAGCGTGACATAGGCGGTCGCGCCGCATGCCGCGCCCCCCGCTGCGACGAGCGCCGCCGCCTCGGCATGCGGACGCCCGCCTGCCTGCGTCCAGCCGCGTCCAACGACCTTGCCGTCCTTGACGATCAGGCAACCGACATTGGGATTGGGCGCCGATGCCGGCCGGCCGCGCCGCGACAGGGCGATCGCCGCCGCCATCCAGTCGGCATCGGTCGGCAAACGTTTCACCGCGATCAGTCGGCGGTTTTGGGCTGCGCGCCGCGCGCGGCGCGTTCGGCGAGCGTCGAGCGGATCGGCACCGGCTCGGGCTTTTTCTTCGCCGCCGCCGCCGCTTCCTCGCCCAGCGTTTCGCGCGTTACCTTGTCGGCTTCGCTCGAATCATATTCGATGCCAAGGCTGTCGGCGAAGCGCTGATATTCGGCGCGCTTCTTTGCGTTCTGCAGCGTCGTTTCCTTGGCGCGCGCGACCCAGTCGGCGCGAATCTCGGCGGCGCTGCGGTTCGCGGTCCAGTTTTCGAAATAGATGATCTGGGCCTTCGGCTTTTCATAGGGGATCAGATATTGCTCGACCCCATTGAAAACGAGCCAGGTCAGCGCCAGCGCGACGCCCCAAATCGCCCATCGATGGGGCCGGGGTTCGCGGATATAGGCCCAGAAATCGGACACGCCGCCGCCGATGTCGGGTTTTTGAAACATCCTCATCGCGGCAGTTTAGGCGATGTCGCGCCATTTTGCGAGGGGCCGCGAACATCGGTCGATTGCGCCGGACGATCGCTGGGAACGTTATCGATTGCAAAAAATGCAAGTGCGGATGCTCTTTTCGCAGTTGCAACATTCATTGTGCAGTGCAATATCACACTTGCCTTTTAGGCATCCTCTCCCAAAACTTTCACGGGCCACCCTCGGGTGGCCCTTTTTTTTCGACTTTTTTGGTTGAGAGGGCGGATTCGGTTCCTTTTCTTGGGCGTAAAGCGGAAACCGCTCAGTCCTGCGTCGGGGTCCGGGTTTCGAATCGCCGTACTTCGGCGATGAAACTGCCCGGCAGCGGCGTCGGCTTTCCGCTGTCGGTATCAAGATGCGCATAGCTGATCTCGATGTCTGTCAGCCGCTCATTTCCACGGAAAACGCCGCAATGGACCGTAAAGCTCGTCCGGCCGAAACGGCTGATTCGCGCCGCGATCGTGATCAGCTCGTCGAGACGCGCGGGCGCATGATAGTCGATTTCGCAATGCGTCTCGCGAATGTCTGTACCATATTGGTGAAAATAGGGTCCCGGCTGCCCCTCGCCCAATGACCGGAAATATTCGGTGACGCCGATGTCGGCATAGACCAGATAATTGGCGTTGAAGACGATATTCTGGCCGTCGATCTCGTTGAAGCGCACCCGAACGCGCTCCTGCACGCGGAAATCGGTGAGTGGGACGTCGCTGCGATGCTCGGTCATGCGCGCGCGCTCAGGCGGCCAGCGCAGCAGGCGCGCGGTCGAGCGGTGCGCAGGCCGCTTCCAGCCAGTCGCGCTCCTCGCCCGCCATTCCCGCGCCGAGTTGTTCCAGCACCGCGGCATGATAGGCGTCGAGCCAGTCGGCCTCGGCCGCCGACAACAGCGACACATCGACAAGGTTTTGCGCGATCGGCGCAAAGGTTATCGTCTCGAACCCCAGCATATCCTCTTCGGCGCCCGCGATGCGGACCGGCGTGACGACAACCAGATTTTCGATGCGGATGCCGAAAGCGCCCGCTTTGTAATAGCCAGGCTCGTTCGACAGGATCATGCCGGCGTGCAGCGGCTCCTCGGTTCCCGCCTGCCCTCCCGCGGGCTTGGCGATGCGCTGCGGCCCTTCGTGCACCGCCAGATAGGATCCGACGCCGTGTCCGGTGCCATGCGCATAATCGACCCCGTCGGCCCACAGATATTGCCGTGCCAGGATATCGAGTTGGCTGCCGCGCGTCCCCTTGGGGAAGCGTGCGGTCGCAAGCGCAATATGGCCTTTCAGCACCTGCGTGAAGCGGCGGCGCATTTCGGCGGTCGGCGTGCCGATCGCGATCGTGCGCGTGATGTCGGTCGTGCCGTCGGCATATTGGCCGCCCGAATCGACGAGGTAGAGCGTACCGGTCTCGATGGCGCGGTTGGTCGTCTCATCGACCTTGTAATGCGGCAGCGCGCCATTCGGACCGGCGGCCGAAATCGTGTCGAACGACAGGTCCCTCAGCACCCCGCTCTCCTCGCGAAACTCGCGCAGCTTCGCCGCAGCGCCCAGTTCGTCGAGCCCGCCCTCGGGCGCCACCTCTTCCATCCATTTGAGGAAGCGCGACACCGCGGCGCCATCGCGGACATGCGCCGCGCGCGTGCCGCTCAATTCGGCGTCGTTCTTGATCGCCTTGGGCAGAACCGCCGGATCGCGGTGGCGGGCGATCTTCGCACCGGCGGCTTCGAGCACGGTAAAGATCGCCGCGACGGCGCGGTCGGGATCGACCGCCACCTTCTTGCCCGCAAGGTCCGCGAGCGCCGCTTCGAACGCCGTGCGATCGTGGATCCGTACGCTGTTGCCAAGATGCGCGCGCACTGCGTCGGTCAGCTTTTCGGGCGCAATGAACAGATCGGCGGTCGCATCGGCGTGGAGCAGCGCGAAGGAAAGCCCGACCGGCGTGTGGCTGACGTCGGTGCCGCGAATGTTGAAGGTCCAGGCGATCGAATCGAGCGCCGTCATTACCGTGGTGTCGAGGCCGTTCGCCTTCAGCCAGTCGGCGATGATCTCGCGCTTTTCGACCGCACCTTGCCCCGCGAGCGCGGCGTCGTGGACGGTCACGACCGCATCGCTCGGCGCGGGCTGGTCGTCCCATGCCGCGTCGAGCGGGTTCGGCGTCACCGCGACGAGGGCCGCCCCCTTCGCCGCCAGCGCCTTTGCGAGGCCCCGCGCCCAGTCGATGCTGTGCAGCCACGGGTCGTAACCGACCTTCTGCCCCGCGCTCACATTGACGCCGAGCCATTCGGCGACGCTCGACTGCGGCACGCCGACATAGTCGAACAAAGTTCCGTCGACCTGGTCGCGCACCTGCACCGTGTAGCGCCCGTCGACGAACACTGCGGCCTTTTCGGGAAGCACCGCGGCGGTTCCCGCCGAGCCGCCGAAGCCGGTCAGCCAGGCCATGCGCTGCGCATAGTCGCCGACATATTCGCTCATATGCTCGTCGCTGATCGGCACGACAAAGCCGTCGAGACCGCGGCGTGAGAGTTCGGCGCGCACGCGCGCAAGGCGTTCTGCATGGATGGCGCTGGACATCAGACGTTCCTTATTCCTACATCGGCCGATCCCGCCCACAGGGGGCGACACCGCGGGGGATTTGTGATGCGCGCTATTTGGATGTTTCTGGCAGCAATTGCCACCCCGCTTGTCGCATCGCCGCCCCTGCTTGCCCCCCCGCTTTTCGCCAAAGAGAAAGACGCCGCATTGACCAGCCCGACCCCCGCCCTGCCCGCCGCGCCCGTCGCGGAAAAGCGCCCGCACGAGATGACGCTGCACGGCAAGACGCTGTCCGATCCGTATCACTGGCTGAAGGATGAGAGCTATCCGGTGATCGACGACAAGGATGTGCTCGATTACGTCAAAGCCGAAAATGCCTATTTCGACGCCGCGATGAAGCCGCACGCCGCGCTCGTCGAAACGTTGTTTCAGGAGATGAAGGGCCGGATCAAGGAAGCCGATTCGTCGGTGCCGCAGAAGGACGGCGACTGGGTCTATTGGGTCGAGTTCGAAGAGGGCGCCGAGTATAAGAAATGGTATCGGCGGCCCGCCGCGGGCGGCGAGCCCGTCCTGATCCTCGACGAAGTCGCGATGGCGGCGGGCAAGGAATATTTCCGCCTCGCCGAAGTGTCGGTCAGCCCGGACGGCAAGCTGATGGCCTATTCGTTCGACGATAATGGATCGGAACGGTTCGAGGCACGCATCCGCAACCTCGAAACCGGCGAACTGCTCCCCGACACGATTCCCGGTACCCTGTCGTCGCTCGTCTGGACGTCGGCGGGCGACGCGATCCTCTATGGCCTCGCGAACGAGAATTGGCGCACCGACAATGTCCGGCTGCACAAGCTCGGCACCCCGGTCGGCCAAGACAAATTGCTCTATAAGGAGCCCGACATCGGTTTCGGCGTCGGGATCGGCAAGACCGCTGCCGACAATTATATCGTGATCGCGACGGGCGATAACGAGACGAGCGAGGTTTACCTGCTCCCCGCCGACAACCCCGAAGCGCCGATGCAGCTCGTTTCGGCGCGCCAGAAGGGCCGCGAGTACAGTGTCGACGAGCGCGAGGGCACGCTCTACATCCACACCAACGACGAGCATCCCAATTTCCGCGTCGCAACCGCCGACATCAAGGCGCCGGGGACGTGGACGACGCTGATCCCCGGGTCGGACGACAATTATCTCACCGACCTGTCGATCTTTCGCGACTATTTCGTGCTCGAATCGCGCGAGAAGGGCGTCGATCAGGTCGATATCCGCGCATATGACGCGCCGCTCACCCCAGGCCGGATCAAATTCCCGGAGGCGACTTATGTCGCCGGGCTCGGCGACAATCCCGAATATCATCAGGACAAGCTGCGGCTCGACTATGAATCGATGGTCACCCCCGACACGGTGTTCGATTACGACCTCGCGAACGGCAAGCTCGAGACGCTGAAGGTCCAGGAGATTCCTTCCGGTTATAATCATGACGATTATGCAACCGAACTGGTTCACATGCCGTCGCGCGACGGCACGCTGGTCCCGGTGTCGCTCGTCTACAAAAAGGGCACGCCGCGCGACGGCAGCGCGGCGATGCACCTCTATGTCTATGGTTCCTACGGCTACCGTGTCTCGCCGGGCTTTTCGACGACGCGTTTGAGCCTCGTCGATCGCGGCATGATCTATGCGATCGCACATGTCCGCGGCGGCGACGACCTCGGCCGCGCCTGGTATCTCGCGGGCAAGACGACCGAGCGCAAGAATACGTTCAACGATTTCATCGACGTCGCCAAGGGGCTGATTGCCGCGAAATATACGAGCGCGGGCAAGATTTCGATCGAGGGCCGCTCGGCGGGCGGGCAGGTGATGGGCGCGGTCTATAATCAGGCGCCCGAGCTGTGGGGCGCGGTGCTTGCGGGCGTCCCCTTCGTCGACGTGATCAACACGATGGTCGACGAGACGCTGCCGCTGACCCCCGGCGAATGGCCCGAATGGGGCAATCCGATCACCGACAAGGCCGCGTTCGACTATATGCTGAGCTACAGCCCCTACGACAATGTGACGGCGAAGGCCTATCCGCCCATGCTGGTGTCGGCAGGCCTCAACGATCCGCGCGTGACCTATTGGGAGCCCGCCAAATGGGTCGCGAAGCTGCGCGCGACGCGCACCAACGATGCGACCTTGCTGCTACGCACCAACATGGGCGCGGGCCACGCCGGCAAGTCGGGCCGCTGGGGCGCGCTGCGCGAAGATGCCGAGGAATTCGCCTTTGTGCTGACGCAGCTGGGGGTGGAGAAATAGGGACGTCAGCTCGGCGTCAGACGCCGAGCCAATCGAGGTCGCCCGGCAGGTCATCGCCCGAAAAATCGATCTGCAGTACGCGCCGGCGTTCCGGACGGGTTGCAGCTTTCGACCCGTGGACGATCGGGGTCGCATAGGCCCATATGTCGCCAGTTTCGGCGAGGCATAGCTGCTGCCCGAGCCGTGATACCACCGCGTCGATCTCCACCTCCGGGATGCGACCGAGCTTGTGCGATCCCGGTACGATCATCAGCGGGGCATTGTTCTCAGACACATCGTCGAGATGGACGCGCAGCGTTACCATGCGCGAAAGGAGGTCGAAGGGCGGCGCGACATGCTGCATGCCGCTTTTGACCGTCCACGGTCCATAGCCTGCCATATCGACCCGCTCGCGAACGCAAATCGTACGATCCTGATGCCAGCCGAGCGACCAGTTGGTCTCGGCGGTCTTGTCGAACAGAATTGCGCGAACCGCGCGGCTGTTCGGGCCAATAATCGACGCCGCGACGGTGCCTATCTGTCCCTCGATCCCGAGTAGTGGCCGAAGAGCCTCGATGCCGTGCAGACGAATCCCCGCGCTATGCCGGGGCTGGTCGTCAAAAAGTGCACGCAACTCACCGATAATGTCGGCCATAGCGCCCGGATATAACCGAGCGCCGTCGAGCTCGAAGTCGAGGGCGCGACCATTCATCCGGGTCAATCCACCAGATATCCCCGCGCCACCAGCTCGCGCTCGAGCGTCGGCGTATCGATGAACCGGTGCGCGGCAATCCCGACCGATTCGGCCCCCGCGACATTCGCTGCCACATCGTCGATGAAGATCGCGCCCGCGGGATCGATACCGAATCGCTCGATCGCAAGGAGGTAGATCGCGGGATCGGGCTTCATCAGCTTTTCGGTGCCCGACACGATAATATCGCGGAAGCGGTCGAAGATGGGCTGGGTCGGGCGGAAGGCTTCCCAGAATTCATGTCCGAAATTGGTGATCGCAAACAGCGGCACGCCTGCGGCATCGAGGCGCTCGACCAGTTCGAGGCTGCCCGGCATCGGCCCCGGGATCGTCTCGTTGAACCGGGCCGCATAGGCGTCGATCAGATCGTCATGGCCCGGAAATGCGGCCTTGAGTTCGGGCAGCATGTCGGCGAGCGGGCGCCCGGCATCGTGCTGAAAATGCCATTCGGGGGTGACGACGTGGGTTACGAACCATTCGAGCCGATCCTTGTCGTCGATTAGCTTGACGAACAGATGGCGCAGGTCCCAGTCGAAGAGGACGCGGCCGACGTCGAAGATCACGCTCCGGCGAATCATGGCTACTCCAGACACGCGAAAGCGCCGCCGGAAGCATCCGACGGCGTTACGCTGACTTCATTGTGCGCGCGGGGCGGCAAGCGCCCCGACAGGGCCATCAGCCCTGGCGCGCCTTGAAGCGGCGGTTGGTCTTGTTGATCACATAGGTGCGGCCACGGCGGCGGATAACGCGATTATCCCGGTGGCGGTCCTTCAGCGACTTCAGGCTGTTGCGAATCTTCATGGGTCTGTTCCGTAAATCTGGGCGTGGTAACGCGAAGCGGCGCAACTATGGGGAAGCGGGCGAAAAGTCAACCGGTTCACTCCCCAAATTTCGTCATGCCGGACTTGATCCGGCATCCATCGCCCCGGCCATGTCGTGGACCCCGCATCAGGTCCGGCATGACGAGGGCCGATCTACCCAGCCAGCGCCTTTTGCCGCCGCCTTTGCACCGACGAGCCATAGCCCATCGCCTCGCGATATTTGACCACTGTGCGCCGCGCGATGTCGTGGCCTTCGGCCGACAGCTTCTGCGCGATGGTCTCGTCCGACAGGATCGCCTTGGCGTCCTCGCTCTCGATCATCGCCCTGATCCGGCTCTTCACCGCCTCGGCCGACACGGCGCCGTCGCCCTGGGTTGCCGAAATCCCCGACGAGAAGAAATATTTGAGTTCGAACAATCCGCGCGCGCAGCTGAGATATTTGTTGCTCGTGACGCGGCTGACGGTCGATTCGTGCATGCCGATCGCTTCGGCGACCTGCCGCAGCGTCAGCGGTCGCATATGCGCGACGCCGTTCAGGAAAAACCCCTCCTGCTGCTTCACGATCTCGCTCGCGACCTTGACGATCGTGCGCTGGCGCTGGTCGAGCGCGCGCACGAGCCAGTTGGCGCCGGCGAGCTGTTCGGACAGCCACGCCCTGCTCTTCGCCGCCGCCCCCTCGGCCAGTTCGGTATAATAGCGGCGATTGACGAGCAGCCGCGGCAGCGTGCCGTTGTTGATCTCGACCGCCCAGCCCTTTGCCGTCTGGCGGATATAAAGGTCTGGGACCACCGCCGGCGCCCCCTCGCCGCCATATTTCAGCCCCGGCTTTGGGTCGTAACCGCGCAGTTCGCGAATCATGTCGGCGAGATCCTCGTCGTCGACGCCGCAGATGCGCTTCAATTGCGGGAAAGCCCCCTTTGCGACGAGATCGAGATGCGCGATCATCGTGGCCATCGCGGGGTCGTAGCGGTCGGCCTCGCGCGCCTGGATCGCGATACATTCGGCGAGGTCGCGCGCGCCCACGCCCGACGGGTCGAAGGTCTGGACGACGCCCAGCACCGTTTCGATCAGCGCCAGCGGCACGCCGAGTTGTGCGGCGAGTTCGGCAAGGTCGGCGCGCAGATAGCCCGTCTCGTCGATCAGCGCGACGAGCTGCCCCGCGACGATCGCCTCGATCCCGCCGAAGCGTTCGCCGACCTGCGCGAGCAGATGGTCGTGCAGCGTGCCTTCATGGTCGGCGAAGCTGTCGAAATCGATATCCTCGCCGCCGCCCGACAGGCCGATATTGTCGCTCGCGCTGTCGTGATGAAAACTGTCGGCGGCGAGGTCGACGTCGAGGTCGTTCGCACTCCCGCCCTCGGCGGACAGCGCCTGATCGGCATCGAGCGACGCGGCTTCGGCGGCGGGCGCGTCGCCCGCGGGTTCGTTGACGCCGCTGCCCTCGCTGTCGACCGACGCCGTATCGAGCAACGGATTGCCTTCGAGCGCCTCTGCCAGATAGGTTTCGAGTTCGAGGTTCGACAGCGCCAGCAACTTGATCGCCTGCTGGAGCTGCGGCGTCATCACCAGCGATTGCGACTGGCGGAGATCGAGACGCGGACCGAGCGCCATCGGCGGCTAGTCGATCACAGGGAGAAACCCTCGCCGAGGTAGAGGCGGCGCACCTCGGGATCGGCGACGAGTTCGGCCGGGGAGCCGGCAAGCAGCACCTTGCCGTCGTAGATGATGCAGGCGCGGTCGACGAGGTCGAGTGTCTCGCGCACATTATGGTCGGTGATGAGCACGCCGATGCCGCGCGTCTTCAAATCGGCGACGAGGTCGCGGATGTCGCTGATCGACAGCGGATCGATGCCGGCGAACGGCTCGTCGAGCAGCATGATCGAGGGATTGGCCGCGAGCGCGCGCGCGATTTCGGCGCGGCGCCGTTCGCCGCCCGACAGGGCCATCGCCGCCGAATCGCGGAGGCGCGTGAGCCCGAATTCGTCGAGCAATTCTTCCATCCGCCGCTCGCGCGCGACCTTGTCGGGCTCGCTCAGTTCGAGCACCGCGCCGATATTCTGTTCGACGGTCATGCCCCGAAAGATCGAGGTTTCCTGCGGCAGATAACCGAGCCCGAGGATCGCGCGGCGGTACATCGGCAGCGCGGTGATATCGGCGCCGTCGAGCATGATGCGCCCCGCGTCGGGCTTCACCAGTCCCATGATCGAATAGAAACAGGTCGTCTTGCCCGCCCCGTTCGGGCCGAGCAGACCGACGACCTCGCCCTTGCCGACCGACAGCGACACGTCCGACAACACGACGCGCTTGTCATAGCTTTTGGCGATCGAGATCACCGCAAGCCCGTTGCCCGCGGCGGCGTCCTCGCGGACGTGCGCGCGATGCTCGGCGACGCCATGGTCGCCCTCGGCCAGCGTGCCAGCGATGGATTCGTCGTCGGTCATGGGTCGGTCGGTTCCGTTTCTAGCCGTCGGGCGGCGTTACCCCAGCGACGCAGCGAACGTCAATCTGGCAAGATTTTTGCAGGGCGCTTTCCACCCCTCTTCCGAAGAGGAGGACCTGTTAATGCCCCACGCTCTCGCCGCGCACGATCCCCGACAGCACGAGCTGTTCGTCGATCGCGGCGAGCAGCCGCGCCAGCGCCGCCTCGTCCTTCGCCTCGGCGCGCGCGACAAGCACGTCCTGCGTGTTCGATGCGCGAAGCAGCCACCAGCCGTCGTCGGTCAGCACGCGCGCGCCATCGGTGCGGTCGACCTTGGCCCCCGACGCGGCGAGCCGCTCCAGGACCTCATCCACAATGGCGAATTTGCGGCTCTCCTCGACCTGGAAGCGCAGTTCGGGCGTGTTGACCATCGGCGCCATGCCGCCGCGCAGTTCGGTGACGCTCTGCCCCAGCTTCGTCGCCGCCTCGATCAACCGCACCGCGGCATAGGGCGCGTCGTCATAGCCGTAATAACGGTCGGCGAAAAAGATATGCCCGCTCATCTCGCCCGCGAGCGGACTCGCGGTTTCCTTCATCTTCGCCTTGATCAGGCTGTGTCCGGTCTTCCACATCAAGGGCTTCCCGCCAAGCTCGGCGACGCGGTCGAACAGCGCCTGGCTCGCCTTCACATCGGCGATCACCGTCGCGCCGGGCATGTCCTTCAACACCGCGGCAGCATAGATTTGCAGCAGCTGGTCGCCCCAGATCACCCGGCCCTGCCCGTCGATCGCGCCGATCCGGTCCCCGTCTCCATCGAAAGCGACGCCGAAATCGAGGCTCTTCTCGGCGACCAGCTTGCGAAGATCGGCAAGGTTCTTCTCGTCGGTGGGATCGGGATGGTGGTTCGGGAAATGGCCGTCGATGTCGGTAAAAAGAAGATGATGCTCGCCGGGAAGGCGCGCGGTCAGTTTCTCGATGACGCTTCCGGCGGCACCGTTGCCGGCGTCCCAGCCGATGCGGAACGCGCCGCCGGCGAAACCATCGACGAGGCGATCGACATAAGCATCGACGATGTCGATGCTTTCGGCGGCGCCCTCTCCGGCATCCCAGTCCCCGGCGGCGGCCATTTCGCCGATCGCCAGGATATCGGCGCCGAAGAAGGGACGCCCCTGAAACACCATCTTGAAACCATTATAGTCGGGGGGGTTGTGGCTGCCGGTTATCTGTATGCCGCCATCCACTGGCTCCGTTGACGCCGCGTAATAGAGCATCGGCGTCGGTCCGAGCCCGACGTTCAGCGCGTCGATCCCCGCCTCGTTGATCCCGCGGATCAGCGCCCCGGCCAGCATCGGCGACGACAGGCGGCCATCATAGCCGACCGCTACGCACTTGCCGCCGGCCCTGCGGATCATCGTCGCGAAGCTGCGGCCGATGGCATAGGCATCGGCGTCGGACAGCGTATCGCCGACGATACCGCGAATGTCATATTCGCGAAGCACCGTCGGGTGGAAATCATGCGTCATTGTTGATCCTCTTGGGGGAGAGAGCGAGGTCAGGCAGCCGCGAACAGGTCGCCGTCGGGGTGGAGGCGCTCGCGCGCCGGCAGGTTCAGCCCGCCCATCGCCTCGCGAAGTTCCTGCCGCGCGACAACATGACCGATGCCCATGCCGCCGAGATGCGCCTTGTCGAGCAGTGTAAGGCCGGCCGGGAAAAGTTCGCGATAGATGACACGCTCGCCGAGCCCCGGGATGACGCGAAAGCCGACGCGGCGCGACAATTGGGTCAGCGCTTCGCCGACGCGGCGCATATTGTGCGCGTCGACATGCTGGAGGCGGTTGCGCAGGATGATCCAGTCGATCGTCCGGCCGTCGGTCTTGGCGCGCGACTTGCGCGTGTCCCAGATGAGTTCGGAATAGAAGCTGGGGCGGACGACCTGGAAGGTTTCGGGGTCGACCTGTCCGATCAGGTCGAAATCGATGAAGCTGTCGTTGATCGGCGTCACCAGCGTGTCGGCGCTGGTCGCGAGGTGGCGCGCAAAGACATCGTCGCGGCCCGGCGTGTCGGCGATCAGATAATCGGCATCCTCGGCCAGCCGCGCGACCTGTGCGTCGAGTTCGTCGATCGTCGATCCTTCGAACACTTCGAAGCGCGGCGTCGGCAGCGCGATCTCGCGGCGCTTCGCAGTCTGTTCGCGATTTTCGAGATAGCGGTGAAAGGTGCGCTGGCGCGGGTCGAGATCGATCCCCGCAACGCGCCATCCCTGGCTCGCCAGAGCCACAGCGAAGTGCACAGCACAGGTCGATTTCCCCGTCCCCCCCTTTTCATTGGCAAAGATGATGCGGTGCGGTGCGGGCGTCGTCATGAGCGTTGCGATTTTCCTGTTGGCGCGGCATGGGCGACCGGCGCGCGAAATGATATAGTCGCGCCAATATCGGAGGGCGACCGGGCGTGCAAATCATCCGTGACATCGCGATGCTGCACCGTGCCGTTACGGCACTGAAGCAGGGGGGCAAAAGCGTCGCACTGGTGCCGACGATGGGGGCGCTGCACGACGGCCACCTCTCGCTCGTCCGCATGGCGAAGCGCGTCGCCGACCAGGTGATCGTGTCGATTTTCGTCAATCCGACGCAATTCGGCCCCAACGAGGATTTCGCCGCCTATCCGCGCGACGAGGCGCGCGACGCGGCGCTGCTCGCGCAGGAGGCGGTCAGCCTGGTCTGGGCGCCCGATGTCGGGACCATGTATCCCGGCGGCCACAGCACGCATATCGAGGTCGCCGAACTCGGCGCCGATTATTGCGGCGCGGCGCGGCCCGGTCATTTCGACGGCGTCGCGACCGTCGTCGCGAAACTGTTCAACCAGGTCCGCCCCGATATAGCGATCTTTGGCGAAAAGGATTGGCAGCAGCTCGCGATCATTCGCCGGATGGCGCGCGATCTCGATTTCGCGATCGACATCTTGGGCGCGCCGATCGCGCGCGATAGCGATGGCCTCGCGCTCTCGTCGCGCAACGCCTATCTGTCGACCCAACAGCGCCGCGCGGCAACCGCCTTTCCCGACGCCTTGAAGGCGGCGGCAAAAGCGATCGCGGCGGGCGGCGATGTCGGCGACGCGCTGGCGACGGCCGAAGGGGCGATCGTCAAAGGCGGCTTCGACAGCGTCGATTATGTCGCGCTCGCCGACGCCGACAGCCTCGAAAGGCTGGCCGATTTTCGCGCTCCCGCGCGCCTGCTGGCGGCGGCGCGGATCGGGAAAACGCGGCTGATCGATAATTACCCGGTCGGGCGTTAACGCCAGAAACCCACGATTTCCGAGGGTTCCGGTCGAAATCCACAAAAAATCGGATCATCGTTAACGCTTTGTTGACCATAAGCCGCAAACTTGGGTCCCGAGGTCTCCATGTGGGGTGGAGGCAAAGGGGGTTATCATGGCTAACAGTCTGAAGTCTGCCCAATATCTGATCGAAAGCCGTTTGCTCGATGCGGCGCGCGGCGACGCCAATGCCTATTTCGATCTGGGTATCGCATTTTCTACCGGCACCGGCGGTGTCGATGTCGACCTGATCCAGGCGCATAAATGGTTCAATCTCGCGGCGCTCGGCGGCAACAAGGAAGGCCAGCAATGCCGCGCCGACCTGTCCGACGAAATGACCCGCGACGAAATCGCCGAAGCGCAGCGCCAGGCGCGCGCCTGGCTCGACGAGACGGCCCGCCGTCCGGCCGCTAGGCGGTTCGCCGCCTGATACAGCGCCTTCGTCCCGTCGGTGTCGAGCGTAGTCGAGACACTCTTGGGACGCCCGGTGTTTGACCTGTCTCGACTTCCACCAAGGGCGGACGTTTATCCCGGGCGCCCGCCAAGGGCAGCCGCGGGGCTCGACAAAAATGGGAATTTAAGGGCGGCTCAGCCCTTCCGCTTGAAGGGCATATGCCCTTCGAGCCACTCCATTTCGACGTCTTCGGCCTGCCGTTCCTGCTGAAGGTAATCGGCCACCGCGCGGCGAAAGCCCGGGTCGGCGATGAAATGTGCCGACCAGGTCGCGACGGGGCCGTAACCGCGCGCGAGCTTGTGCCCGCCCTGCGCGCCCGCCTCGACGCGCGTCAGGCCGCGTTCGATCGCGATGTCGATCGCGCGATAATAGCAAAGCTCGAAATGCAGGTAGGGGATTTCGGCGAGGCAGCCCCAATAGCGGCCGTAGAGCGTGTCGGCGCCAAGGAAGTGCAGCGCGCCCGCGACCGGCCGCTCGTCGCCATCATAGGCGATGAGCAGGATGATCCGATCGGCCATCGCCGTGCCCATCAGGTCGAACGCTTCGCGCGTCAGATAGGGATGCCCCCATTTGCGCGCGCCGGTATCCTGATAAAAGAGCCACATCGCATCCCAATGGTCGGGCCGGATCGCCTCTCCCGTTAGTTCCTCGACTCGCAGGCCCTCGACCGCACGCCGCCGTTCCTTGCGCAACTGCTTGCGCTTTTGCGAGTTCAGCGTCGCGAGGAAATCGTCGAAACTGCGATAACCCTTGTTCGCGAAATGAAACTGGATGTCGCGGCGGACGAGCCAGCCCGCTTCCTCGAACAGCGGCATCTGGTCGGGCGCGACGAAGGTCGCATGCGCCGACGACAGCTGGTTCTGACGGACCACCGCTTCGGCGGCGCGCAACAGCAACAGCGCATCGTCCCGGCCCTTCGCCAGCAGGCGCGGCCCCGGCACCGGGGTGAAGGGCACGGCGATCTGAAGCTTCGGATAATAATCGCCGCCCGCGCGCGCCCAGGCATCGGCCCAGGCGTGGTCGAAGACATATTCGCCCTGGCTGTGCGACTTGAGATAGGCGGGCGCGGCGGCGACAAGCGTCCCGTCCGCATCCTCGATCATCAGTGGCGCCGCCTGCCAGCCGGTGCCCGGCCCGACGCTGCCCGAATCTTCGAGCAACGACAGGAAGGCGTGACCCACGAACGGGTTGCCGCCGTCGTGCAGCCTGTCCCAGGCCGCCGCGTCGATCGCAGCGACGCCGCGACCGAGCGATATCGTGCGTGCCGGCGGGTCCGCCTCGGCCATGGCTTAAGCCGGGCGCACCGCGACGATCGCGTCGGCCTCGACAGCGGCGCCAAGCGGCAGCACCGCGACCCCGACCGCCGCGCGCGCGTGGCGTCCGGCCTCGCCGAACAGCGTTTCGAACAATTCCGACGCCCCGTTGGCGACCTTTGCCTGATCGGTGAAGCCGGGATCGCTGTTGACGAACACGCCCAGTTTGACGACGCGTTCGACGCGCGACCAGTCGCCGCCCAGCGCCTGCCCGATCTGCGCGACGAGCATCAGCGCGACGCGCTGCGCCGCATCCTGTCCGCCCGCAACGTCCATATCGTCGCCGAGACGGCCGGTGACGACCTGCCCGTCGCGAAAGGGCAGCTGGCCACTCACATACAGCATCCCCCCCTGCTCGACGACGGGCACATAGGCCGCGACCGGCGCGGCGGGCTTGGGCAGGTCAAGGCCGAGTTCGGCGATCTTGGCGGCGATATCCATGGGGAAATCCTTTTCTAGGCCGGCTCGGGGGCCGGGGCGGGAATATTTTCGGCAAGGCGCGCCAATATCCAGCGCTGCGCCGCTTTCCAATCGTCGATTCGCGCATGGGCATGTTTCGCCGGCGCAATCTTGCCGGCGATCGCCGGCTCGCCGACAAGGTGCAGCCGCCACACATCGGGCGCGGCTTGCGCGACCGACTGGTGATGGCCTGCCAGATCGTCGATAAAGACGGCGACCGACGGCCGATATTCGTCGATCAGGCGGCGCACCGGCTCACCCTTGCCGCCGCGGCTGCCGATGACCGGCGCGTGGAAGTCATGGAGCGCGAGCTGGTCGATCCGCGCTTGCTGATGTTCGGGGCCGACGTTGGTCAGGACGACGATGTCGGCTTCCGCGCCGATCGCCGCCATCGCCGTCAAGGCACCCATGATCGGATATTGCCGCGTCATTTCGGTGCGGAAAAAACCGTCGAGCAATGGCCAGACCTCGGCCGCCTCCAACGGTGTGCCGCATTCCTTGCGCTTCAGGGCGTTGGCGAAACTGGCGTCCTCGATGCGAAAGATCACGCCATGTTCGGCGTCGACCCATTCGGCGAAGGGCACGACCATGTGCATCAGCACCTCGTCGCAATCGGTGATGACGAGCGGGCGGTTCATGCATGCGTTCCTTCGAGTCTCTGGGCGGCGGCGGCAATATTTGCGGGCGGCACCTGCAACGCGTCGGCGCAGGCGACAAGGTCGTTTTCGTGGGCGGTGAGGAAAGCGAGGATCGCCGCGAGCGTCGCCCGCTCGCCAAGCGACGCGCGCAATTCGTCGGGCGCGAGCCCGGTGAGCCCCAGCAACCGCTCGGCGCGCGGTTCGTCGCTCAAAATCCAGCCGAGCGCGTGAAGCGCCAGCGCAGCATCATCCTCAAGCAAGCGAGAGTCCTTCGTCGCGATACAATTGTGTCGTGCGGCCGATTCGCCTAAACGGGCCGCGTACGCAAGGTGGGGAACGGAACGCACATGGGCAAGACCATCCTGGTCGTCGAGGATAATGAACTCAACCTGCGTCTGTTCTGCGACCTGTTGAACGCCCATGGCTATAGCGCCCATCCCGTGCGCGACGGGCGCGACGCGCTGGCGAAGGCGCGCGAGATCACGCCCGACCTGATCATCATGGACATCCAGCTGCCGCATGTGTCGGGGCTCGAACTGATCGGCCAGATGAAAAACGACCTCGGCTTGCGCGCGGTGCCGATCATGGCGGTCACCGCCTACGCCGGGAAGGGCGACGAGGAACAGATCCGCGCCGCGGGCGCCGAAGCATATGTGTCGAAGCCGATTTCGGTGATCAAATTTATCGAAAGCGTCGGCGCCTTCGCCTGAACGGGCGGGGCTGACGATGCCAGCCCCGCTTTCCCGTCAACCGGACCGATCTGATGGGGTACCCGGCCGCCCTGGGTGGGGACGGGCGGCCGGGCGGTGCGGGGGCGGACCAGAGCCCCCTTTTTCCAGCTCTCGCTGAAAACGCTATGCGCGGCCGTCAGGCGGCCTGCTGTTGAACGCCATATTTGCGCATCTTTTCGATCAGCGTCGTGCGCTTCAGCGTCAGCAGGCGCGCGGCTTCCGAAATAATGCCGTCGGCGAGGTCGAGCGCGACGTGAATCTGTTCGAGTTCGATCGTTTCGATCTCGCGCTTGAGGTCGATCGGGCGGCCCGGCGCCGGCGTCTTGCCGTGCGGGGCGGCCGATGCGACCGGAGCGGCGGCGAAATCGTCCGCGCTGGCCGGCACCGCGACGGGGCTGCTGGGGACAGCCCGCCGCGGCGCCAGCGCTGCGGTGGGGTTCAAAAGCATGGCGACCTCGTCGATGCCGAGCGTTTCGCCGCCATGGAGAACGCTGGCGCGCTCCACGAAATTCCGGAGTTCGCGAATATTGCCCGGCCAACCATGCTGCATGAGCAGAGCCATCGCCGCATCGTCGAAACGGCATTTGGTCTCGCCCGGCATCTTGCGCTGAAAGTGACGGATCAGCGCGGGGATATCCTCGACGCGGCTGGCGAGGCTGGGGACCTGCAGCACAACCACGCCGAGCCGGAAGAACAGGTCTTCGCGGAATTTGCCGTCGGCGATCGCGGCGCCCAGATCCTGGTGCGTGGCCGAAATGACGCGGACGTCGACCGCCTTTACGTCGCTACTGCCGACACGGACGATCGTCCGGTCCTCGAGCACGCGGAGCAGCTTGACCTGCATGTCGAAACGCATGTCGCCGATTTCGTCGAGGAAGATCGTGCCGCCCTCGCTCGCTTCGAAATGACCGATGCGGCGGGCATGGGCGCCGGTGAAGCTGCCCTTTTCATGCCCGAACAATTCGGATTCGATGAGTTCGCCGGGGATCGCGCCGCAATTGATCGCCGAAAAGGCCTTGCCCGCGCGGGCGCCCTCGTCGTGGATTGCGCGCGCCACCAGTTCCTTGCCCGAGCCCGACGGGCCGCAGAGCATCACCGAAGCGTTCGACCGCGCCACGCGGCGGATCATGTCGCGTAACCGCACCGCGGCGTCGCTGCTGCCGATGATCAGCGCTTCGAGCGCCGCGTTTTCATTCTGCCCCACAGTCATTTCGGTCTCCACCGCGCCCCCCGTTCGGCGCCTTTTCGATGAACCCGGAAATTGACGAAACTGGTAAACAAAAGATTATCCCAATCCCCGTAACCCCTTCAAAACAAATAGTTATTGCCAAAGTGGAACTATTAGGGACGCAACTCCGTTACCAACCATCCGATATGCTGCCAAATTGGCACTAATTGTCGGGAGCGCTCCGCCAACCCAGCGTGATCGAGATGCGGCGGTTGCGCGGATCGAATCGGTCGGACGGCACATAGGGCTCGCGATCGGCGACGCCCTCGATGCGCGCAAAGCGGCCCGACGCGACGCCGCGATACTCAAGATAATGACGCGTCACCTCGGCCCGGTCGACCGACAGCCGCCAATTGTTCGTCCCCGATTTCGCCGACCAGGGCGCCGCGTCGGTGTGGCCGCGGATCATCACCTGGTTGTTCACTTCGGCAATCGGCTTCGCAACTTCGCCGAACAGGCGCGCGCCGGCAGGCGTCAGCTGGCTGGTACCGATGACGAACATCGAGAAATCGGCATCGTCGACGACGTCGATGCGCAGCCCCTCCAGCGTTTCGGTGAAGCGCAGATTCTCCGCGAGCCGCTTGAGTTCGCTCTGGCTGTTGATGCGGTCCTTCAGCGACTGGGCGAGCAGACGGAATTTCCTGGACTCGGCATCGCGTTCGCGGCCCGACGCCTCGCGCGGCCCGCCCACGGCATCGCGCGGGATCGTCATGGCCCGCGTGCCCGTCTGCGCTGCACCATGGGGGTAGCGGTCGGCCGCAACCAGCGAATCGCCGCCGAACAATCCCGTCGAGCCTGCACTGTCGGTTTTCGTCTGCACGATCGTCGGCGCGAAATAGTCGGCGAGCGCCTTGCGCTGCTTCTCGGTCGTGGCGCCAAGCAGCCACATCAGGAGGAAGAAGGCCATCATCGCGGTGACGAAGTCGGCATAGGCGACCTTCCACGCGCCGCCGTGATGACCGCCATGCGCTTCCTCGACGATCTTCTTGACGATGATCGGGCGCGGCGGCGTGTTGGGACGCGCAGCCATCAGCGACCTCGCATACCATCAAATACTTCGGCGAAGCTCGGCTGGTTATGATGGTCGACACCCGAGCGCGCGGCCTCGATCACCAGCGGCTGCGGGTGGCCGTGGAGCGAGGCGACGATCAGCTGCTTCACCGTATGATAGATGGCGGCGTCGCTTTCGATCACCGTCTTGGCGCGCGTCGCGAACGGCCCGACAAGGCCGTAAGCGAGCAACACGCCGAGGAAGGTGCCGACGAGCGCCGAACCGATCATCGCGCCGAGGATCTCGGGCGGCTTGTCGATCGAACCCATCGTCTTGACGACGCCGAGCACCGCCGCGACGATCCCGAGCGCCGGGAGCGCGTCGGCAAGGCTCTGGAGCCCCTCGGCGGGTTTCAGCGAATGGTGGCGGTGGTTTTTCAGGGCATTGTCCATGACGTCTTCGACCGCGTGCGGGTCGAGCGTGCCCGACGACACGACGACGAGGCGCAGCGTGTCGCAGATCAGGTGGACGAGCGTGTCGTCCTTGAGCAGCCTAGGATATTGCTGGAATATCGGCGAGCTTTTCGGATCCTCGATATGCGGTTCGACCGCGACGGGCCCCTCGGTGCGCATCATCTTCATCAGCGTCGAGACGAGCAGGATGCAGTCGAGATAATCCTGCTTCTTGTACTGCGGCCCCTTGAACACCTTGCCGAGCCCGCCGGCGAGCGCCTTCAGGTCGGCGCCCGAATTGCCGATGATCAGCGACCCGATCGCCGCGCCGCCGATGATCAGCATCTCGTGCGGCAGCGCGTGCATCACAGGGCCAAGGTTGCCCCCGGTCAGCGCGAAGCCCCCGAAGACCAGCAGGATCAGAACGACGATGCCGATAGCGGGAAACATGTGCGCGAAACTCCATTGGGGACCCGGCTGTCGACACCGGCCCCCGCAAACTCAGGGACGTCATGATGATTAACGGCAGCGGCGCCGCAAGATTGAGGACCGTCAGTTCAAAATATCGAACAAGGTCTGCCGGTTGATCTTGGCAAAGGCCGCCTGCGCCGCCTGCAGCGTCAGATCCTGCGCGTGCAGCTGGGCGATCGCCTCTTCGAGATTGGTATCTTCGACCACCGAGCGCTCGTCCTTGAGCGTGATCCCGCGCGCCGCAAGGCCGTCGCCGATGCGGTCGAGCCGGCCGCCCGCCAGGCCGATCTTGGCATGTTCGTCGGCGACGTGGTTGATCGCGGTATCGAGCTCGCCGAGCGATGCGTTCATCCCGGCCTTGTCGTTCGCAGCAACCGCCGCCGCTGCGTCGCGAATGCCGGTCGACAGGCTGTTGCCGCCGACGACGAACACATCGGCCGCCGACGGGACGGGCGCAAAGCTGAGGTCCGAATCGAAGCGCATCACGCGCGCGGGGCCCGCGGCGAATACAGGCTCGCCGTTCGAATCGCGGGTGGCCGCCAGCGCGTCGAGCTGGTCGGCGATCGTCCCCAGTTCGGCGGCGATGGTCGCGCGGTCGGCCGGGTTCGCGGTATCGCTGGCTGCGGCAAGCGTCAGCTCGCGCGCGCGCGCCATCAGGTCGCTCGCCGACTTCATCACGCCATCGGCCTGCGACACCAGCGCCGAGGCCGAATTGACGTTCGCCGACCAGGCGGTCATGCTCGCCTGCGCGGTGCCGATCGTCGCGATGCGCCGCGCCGCGACCGGATCGTCGGACATGCGGAGAAGTTTCTTGCCGCCCGAGATCTGGATTTGCGTCCGCTCGAGCGCGTCGGCGAGTTTCTGTTGGCGCGCAATTTCGCGCGTCATCCGGTTGCCCACAGCGTTGATCATGATCCGGCCCTTTCCCTAGAGCGAGCTAAGCAGCGTCTGCATCGTTTCGCGTGCGACCTGGATCGTGCGCGCAGCGGCCGAATAGGCTTGCTGGAATCGCAGCAATTCGGCCGCCTCGGTGTCGAGATCGACTTGGCTGACCCCGTCGCGCGCGGCCGCCGAAGCGTCGGCTCGCGTCGCCGCGGCGGCGTCCTGCGCGCGCGCCGACGCCACCGTCTGCGCCTGCGAGGCCATGTGGCCCGACCAGCGCGCCTCGGGGTCGTTCGCCCCGCGCATCGTGCCGAACGCCAGCATATTGCCGTTGCTGCCCGACGCGTCGGCGACCGCGACCTGATCGGGCGTCAGCGCCGTCGCGGTCAGGGTCGCGGCGCTGGTGCCTGTGAAAAGCGGCTGGCCCGGATTGCCATTGGCATCGCTCCCGGCCTGGTGCGCCGCGTTGAGCTGAGCCGCAAAATCGGTCGCCATCGTGTCGAGCGCGACGCGCTGGTCGGCGACATGGTTGGCGCCTTCCGCCAGCCCCCCGAGCGAGCCGGTCGAGATGGCGAGCGGCGATCCGCCAATGCTGAACGCGAGGCGTCCGTCGGCGGCAGCGGTCACCGAAATCGGGTTCACCACGCCGCCGCCGACGAGCAGGTCGCCCGATCCGGCGGCGCGCAGCGTCACCGCGCCATTGCTGTCGAAACTCGCGCTGACGCCCGCCTGCGACGATAATTTGTCGAGCAGCCGGTCGCGCTCGTCGAGCAGGCTCGCCTCGTTGGTCGATCCCGGTCGCGCCTTGCGCAGCCCGATGTTGATCTGTTCGAGTGCGCCCAGGTCGGTGTTGAACCTATCGACTTCGCTCGCGGCGGCGCCTTCGATCCCCTCGCCCATCTTGGCGAGCTGGTTCGCCGCGGTGCGGAAGCCCGAGGCGATATCGTCGGCCGACTGGAGGAACTGCGCGCGTAGCGTCCGGTTCGACGGATCGGCGGTCAGCTGGTCGGCGGTCGTATAAAGGTTGGTGAGGCCCGTCTTGATGCCGTTCGTCTCGTCGCTCAAGGCGCCTTCGACCTTGTCGAGCCAGCTGAGCTTCGTCGCCGCGCGCCCCGAATCGCCCGATGTGATGCGCGAATCCTCGATCAGCCACGCATCGACCGACCGGTCGAGGCCGCGGATATCGACGCCGCCGGGATTGGTGTTGCCGCGATAGAAAATCGAGTTGCCGCCGCCGACGGCTTCCATCATCTCGAGCCGCCGCCGGGCATAGCCCGGCGTCTGGGCGTTGGCGATATTGTCGCCGATCGTCGACAGCGCGCGCGAATAGGCCTTGAGCCCGCTATAGCCGATACCGAGCAGGTCGCTCATTGCACGCCTCCGCCGATGCGCCCGCGAAACTGCCGTTCGACAAGGTCGGCGATGCCGAACTGGCGCATCGCGGCAAGGCTGTCGGCGGTCCGCGCGTCGGCCATCTCGCGAAAATTGTCCGTCGCGCTCGACCCGAAAATGTCGTCGCCAAGCTTCGCCTGCCGCATCGACGCCATCAGCTGGCGCAGGATCACGGCCTCGAACGCCTCGGCGGCCTTGCGCAGCCCGCCGTCGCCGCCGCCGGCGGCCGCGGGCGTCGGGGAGGCACCGATCGAAGAAATGGGACTCGTCATATGATCACCAGTTCCGCAGTGAGCGCGCCGGCCTGGCTCAGCGCCTCGAGGATGGCGACAAGGTCGCCGGGAGGAACGCCCATGCGATTGATCGCATCGACGAGTTCGGAAAGCGAAGCGGTCGGTTTGACCAGCATCGCCGGGCGATATTCCTCATCGACGCTGATATCGCTCGACGGTTCGATGGCGGTCTGGCCGCGGCTGAAGGGCGCGGGCTGGACGACCGTGGGCGATTCCTTGATCGACACGCTCAGCTTGCCTTGCGTGACCGCCGCCGTGCCGACGCGGACCGCGCCGTTGATGACGACGGTGCCCGTGCGCGCGTTGACGATGACCTTGGCCGGCGGCTCGGCGCGCTGGACGCCCAGATTTTCGATCTGCGACATCAGCCGCATGCGCTCGTCGCCATTGCCCGCCGCGCGGATCGCGATGCTGGCGCCGTCGATCATCGACGCGGTGCCCGGGATCGCCGCGTTGATCGCGTCGGTGACGCGCTTCGCATTGGTCGCGTCGAACTGATGGAGATTGAAGGTCAGGTAGCTCGCCGATGCAAAGCCGGTATCGACCGAGCGTTCGACCGTCGCGCCGCCGGCGATCCGGCCGCTCGACGGGACATTGACGGTCAGCTTCGACCCGTCGGCGGCATCGACGCCGAGCCCGCCGATGACCAGATTCCCCTGCACCATCGCATAAATCTGGCCGTCCGCACCATAAAGCGGCGCGAGCACGAGCGTGCCGCCGCGCAAGGATTTCGCCTTGCCCATCGCCGACACGGTGACGTCAAGACGCTGGCCGGGCTTGGCAAAAGGCGGCAGCTCGGCGGTGATCATCACCGCCGCGGCATTTTTGAGCGCCGGGTTCACGCCGGGCGGCAGCGTCAGGCCAAAGCGCGACACCGCGCCCTTCATGCCGAGCGTCGAATAATCGAGGCTGTCGTCGCCGGTCCCCGCGAGGCCGACGACGATGCCGTAACCGGTGAGCTGGTTGGCGCGCAGGCCCTGGAACTGGCCCATGTCCTTGATACGTTCGGCCTGCGCCGGCGCCGCCAGGGCAAAGCTCGCAATCAGGAGCGCAAACAGGGTGAACAGGGTCGGCCGCTGGGTCACGGAAAATTCCTCGGTTTAAAAGGGGCTGATGATCGAGAAGAAGCGCTGCAACCAGCCTTGCCGGCTCGCGCGGGCGATCTCGCCCTTGCCGACGTAGCGAATGTGCGCGTTGGCGACGCGGGTCGACAGGATGCGGTTATCGGGGCTGATGTCGATCGCGCGGACGATGCCGGAGATCTGGACATGCTCGTCGCCGCGATTGAGCGTCAGGAATTTCTCGCCCTTCACCAGCATCGTGCCATTGGGATAAACGGCGGCGACGGTCACGCTGACCTCGCCCGACAGCGCATTCGACTGCGACGCATTGCCCTTGCCGGCGAATTGCTGGCCGCCCCCCATCGCGATATCGCTGGGATTGAACAGCGACAGCGGACCGGTGGCCGGCGGCGTCAGGCCGACGCTGCCGTCGCGCTGGGTGCCGGCGGCGTTGCTTTTGGTCGCCGCGGTGCGTTCGACCAGCTGGATCGTGATGATGTCGCCGATCTGTCCCGCGCGCCCGCCCGAGGTCAGCGGCACATAGGCGCCCTGAAAGATCGAACCGTTCGCCGGCGGCGGCGCCGGCGGCATCGGCATCGACACCGAAAAGGCGTCGGCGGGCAGCTTGTCCTTCGCGTGCGCCACGACAGGCGCAAGCGCGAAAACCAGCAGCGCCAGCTTAGAGAGTCTGCGACGCATTTTTCATCATCTCGTCGGTCGCGGAGATCATCTTCGAATTGACCTCATAAGCCCGCTGCGTCTCAATCATGTCGACGAGTTCCTCGACGACATTGACGTTCGATCCCTCGAGCATCCCGCCGCGAAGCGTACCGCGACCTTCCTCGCCAGCGCCGCCGACTAGCGGAGCACCCGATGCCTGCGTCTCGACGAGCATGTTGCCGCCGATCGCCTGCAGCCCCGCGGGGTTCGCGAAGCGCGCAATCTCGATGCGGCCGAGTTCGAGCGCGGAGCCGTCGGAGGCGGTCGCCGAGATGGTGCCGTCGAGCCCGATCGTCACATTGCTTGCGTCTTCGGGAATCTGGATCGCGGGGGTCAGCGGCTTGCCGTCCGGGGTCACGATCGTGCCGTCGGGCGAGCGGCCGAAATTGCCCGCGCGGGTATAGCCGATACGCCCGTCGGGCATTTCGACCTGAAAATAGCCGGCGCCGTCGATCGCGACGTCGAGCCCGTTGCCCGTCGTCTGGAATGTGCCCTGCGTGTCGATACGCGCGGTGCCGTTGAGAGCGACGCCAGTGCCGAGGTTGAGCCCGGTAGCGTAGCGGTTTTCCGCAGTCGAGGGCGCCCCCGCCTGCGTCATCATCTGATAGCTCAGCGTTTCGAAGCTCGCGCGGTCACGCTTGAAGCCCGTGGTATTGACGTTGGCGAGGTTGTTCGCGATCACCTGCATCCGGAAGCCTTGTGCATCCAGACCGGTCCGCGCGACGTGCAAGGCACCGATACTCATGTCATATTCTCCTTAACGGGGGAGCTGCATCAGGTTGGCGGTCGCGCTGTCCATGTCGCGCACGTCGCTGACCAGCTTGAGTTGCGTATCCCAGCTGCGGCTCGCTTCGATCATCTCGACGAGCGCGGCGGTTGCGGTGACGTTCGATCCTTCGATCGACCGGGTAAGCAGCCGCGCTTCAGGATCGTCGGGCAATATGCCGCCGCCCTTCACGCGGAACAGGCCGTCGAGCCCCTTGGCAATGTCCGACCCCGTCGGGGTCGCGAGGCGGAGCCGGTCAACCTCCTGCGGATTTTCGGGATCGCCGCCCTGCGGCACGATCCACACGCGGCCTTCCTGGTCGATGCTGATCGCGTCGGCGGGCGGGATCGTGACCGGGCCCTGCGTTCCCTGCACGGGATTGCCGTCGCCGGTGGTGAGGAGGCCGCTCGGCGAAAGCTGCAAATCGCCGCGCCGCGTATAGGCCTCTTCACCGTCCTTCGCCTGCACGACGAGCAAGGCATCGCCCTGCATCGCGATGTCGAGGTCGCGGCCTGTCTGGGTGACCGTACCGGCGCGCATGTCGGCGCCGAGCACTTCCTCCGATGCCATCGCGCGCGCGTCGAGCCCGCCGCTGTCGAGCCACAAAGACTGCGCGTTAGCGATGTCGGCGCGAAAGCCCGGCGTCTGGGCGTTCGCCAGATTGTTGGCGATCGCCGTCTGCCGCGACATGCTGCCTCGCATCGCGGCAAGACTGGTATAGATCAGACGGTCCACAGGAAATCTCCCCGTAAGCGGCGGTCAAGGCCGCGTCAGCGCATGCCGATAATTGTCTGGGTTAGCTGCGACGCGCCCTCGATCGCCTTGGCATTGGCCTGGAAATTGCGCTGAGCAGACATCAGCATTACCAGTTCCTCGGTGATATCGACGTTCGAGCGTTCGAGCGCGCCCGAGCGGACCGCGCCCATTGAACCGCTCGTCGGGCCGTCGATCGTCGGCGGGCCGCTTTCGCCCGTCGACTGCCAGTGCGCATCGCCGGTCGGACGTAAGCCCGACATCGTCGGGAAGGTCGCCATCGCGACCTTGCCGAGCATCTGATCTTCTCCATTGGCAAAGGTCGCGGTGACGAGCCCGTCGAGGCCGATCGACACATTGACCAGCGACGAGGTCGGGTCCGACGGGGCGCCCGTGGGAAGCTGCATGTCGAAGGCGCCGGCGAGCGTATTGTTCGTCACATTGCCGTCGGCATCGACGGGGAGCAGCTGCAATTTCGCGCCTGTCGTGTCGATGACAAAGCCGTCCGGCGTCGGCTCGAACGAGCCGTTGCGCGTATAGGTGATCGCCTCGGTCGGCGGATTGCCCTTCACGATGAACATGCCTTCGCCGACGATCGCCATGTCGAGCGTCTTTTCGCTCGCTTCGTACGACCCTTGCGTGAACTGCTGGGTGATGCCGTTGAGGCGCGTGCCCTGCCCCGCGATCATCTTGGTCGACTGCGTCGGCGACGAGGCGAAGATATCGCCGAACTGCGCCTTGCTGCGCTTGAAGCCGATCGCGCCCGCGTTGGCGATATTGTTCGAAATGACCGACATGTCGGTCTGCGCGCCCTTGAGGCCCGAAAGCGAAGTGTAAAATGACATGGGTTTATCCTTCCTGCGTGGTGGGGGTCGAAGGCTGTGCGGCCTTGATGTCCTGAAGTAGCTGGGTCTGCGCCGCGAGCTGCTCCGAAATCTGTGAAAGTACCGTGTTGGTCTCGCTGATCCCGGCGAGGCTTGAAAATTGCGCCATCTGCGCCACCATCTGCTGGTTATCGACCGGGTTGAACGGATCCTGCTGCGACAGCTGCGCGGTCATCAGGCGCAGAAAGTCGCTCTGGTCCATCTGCTGGCTGGTGCCCTTGGGGTGGATCACGGGATTGTTATTGGTGATGCTGTTGACGCTCATCTTACTGTCCCATCCTCAGGGTTTCGTTGATCAGGCTCTTCGCGGTTTCGAGGACCTGGACATTGTTCTGATACTGGCGCGCGGTCTCGACCATCTCGACCATCTCGGCGGCGCTATCGACTGCGGCCTCCCAGACGTTGCCGTCGGCATCGGCGAGCGGGTTCGACGGATCGTGGCGCTTCGACGGCGCCATTTTCGATGTCGTCACCTGATCGACCGCCACGGTCGCGCGGCCCTGGCCGTCCATCAGGGTGCGAAAGACGGGTTTGAGCGAACGGTATGCGCCGGCCTCGCTGCCAGCAGTCGTTCCCGCGTTGGCAAGATTCGACGCAGTCGCGTTCAGGCGGACGAGTTGAGCCGACATAGCGCGACCGCTGATGTCGAAGACGGAGAAATTGCCGTTCATCGTCATTCGCCCTTCAGCGCGCGCGTCAACGTGTTGACGCGGCCGTTGAGGAACGCGAGGCTCGAACGATAGGCGAGCGCATTTTCGGCATAGGCGGTCTGCTCGGTCGCCATTTCAACGGTGTTACCGTCGAGCGACGCCTGCACCGGCACGCGATACGAAATCGCGCCTTCGGTGGAGGCGCCCTGCTGCGCAAGATCGAGCGCCCTGGCGAAGTCGAGATCGCGCGCCTTGTAATTCGGCGTCGCGGCGTTCGCTATATTCGAGGCGAGCATCATCATCCGCTGGCTGCGCAGCTGGAGCGCCGTTGCGTGCAGGCCAAAGAGCTTCTCGGATGCCATCGTCTCATTCCTTCCCTTGCCCCATCCGGCGGCGGGGCCTTTCGCCGGGATCCGGACCGAGCGGCCACGGATACGCGGAAACACAAAGGTAATATGCAATGGGCGTGCCAATCACTATTTCTCCATTATTTTCAGTATATTAACTGTCACCACAGGCGATATACGAAGACGCTCGTCAAAAAACCGACAAGGATCCGTTCAGCGCGCCTGAACTGCGCGCCAATCCGCGACTGGCACGCTTCCTGCTTTCCTGCGGGCAACCATTTGGACCTAAGGAGATGGAACCTTGTCGCGCAAATTTCTCACAAGCCTCGCCGCGATCGGCGCATGCCTCGCCGTTCCGGCGCCCGCCCATCAGGCAAATGAGGATTGGCAGACGATCGATGTTCTGACCGCCATGGTTGCCAACGCCCTCGGCCGCAATGCCACCCCGATCGACCGGCGCATCAAGCTGGCGCGTTGCCCCGAACAGGCGTCGGTAACCGCCGTCGACGCGCATACGCTCGCCGTCCGCTGCGACTCGCTCGGCTGGCGGTTGCGAGTGCCGATGACCGGCCCGGCCGGCGCCGTGCCCACGGCGGCCAACTTTGCCCGTCCGGCCGCGAGCGCACCGGTGATCCGCCGCGGCGACAATGTTCGCGTGACGATCGAAACCGAAAGCTTCGCGATCAGCTATTCGGCGGTAGCGAACGAGGATGGCCGCGTCGGCGAGACAATCGCGCTTCGTGGCAGCGACGCGAAATCGATGCTGAGCGCCGTCGTGACCGGCGCGGGTCGCGCCCGCATCGCCGACTGATCGCTCGGCTCGACCTCCGCTTTTTCCTGCACCTTACCCACCATTGGCCTCGTGCTCTCGGCTTTCCGGCGGCGCCAGGCCATTCTTTTTCCTTATTGCGGCGATCCGCCTTAATCGCACCAGCTTGCGTCCGTTAAAGCCTTCGTGAACCGCGTCGCCACGTTTCTGACGGCGCCGGATGGAGGCATTATGTCGGGTGACAGCAAGATCGGCCCAATCGGCGGCATCGTCCGCGCGAATCCGCTCCGCGGCGCGGCCGGCAGCCCCGCCGCACGCGCGGCCGCGCCGGTGCATACGGCGCAGGACAGCGTGCCAGCCGCTCGCCTTACCCGCCTGACGGGCAGCTTGGCCAGTGAGCCGCCGCCGATCGACGTCGCCCGCGTCGCGTCGCTGCGTTCGGCAATCGCTAGCGGCAATTATAGCGTCCACCCCGCGATCATCGCGAGCGCCATGCTCGACTTCCACGGCCGCGGCGCCGAATGATGCTCGACGAAGTGCAATCGCGGCTCGACGCGCTCGTCGACGCGCTCGACGGCCATGACGCCGATGCCATCATCGCGGCGACCGAGGAACTGGCTACCGCGGTGATCCTGTTTCGCGGCGCAGGGATTCCCGCGGGCAGCGAACATCGTGCGCAGCTACTGATCGGCAAGACGCTCGGACAGCTCGAAGCCGCCGCGATCCGCGTCAATATCCTCAAGGACTGGACGCGTCAGAGGATTGACAGAAACCATGATATCCGCGGCACACATCGCCGCGGAGCGGCAATAAGTTACTGATAAAAGAGTAATTTAGTCCCATAAACTGCAAGTGGCATGATGATTGCTTCTGGTCTGCTGAACTAGCGGAACCATAACCATGAACGCAATCTACACCCCCCGGGGTTCGACCCACATTGCTGCACCCGTGATGGATGCGGTGCAAAAGGCGTCGGTGCGAACGGGGATCGACTTCGACTATCTGGTCGATGTTGCGCGCGTCGAGAGCGGCTATAATCCAACCGCCAAGGCCCCGACCTCGTCGGCGCGCGGGCTGTATCAATTTACCAAACAGACCTGGCTGGCGACGCTCGACCGGCACGGCGCCGATCACGGCCTCGCCTGGGCCGCCAACGCGATCGGCCGCGACGCATCGGGCCGGCTATCGGTCGCCGACCCCACGCTTCGCCAGCAGATTTTCGACCTGCGCGACGACCCCGCGGCCTCGTCGAACATGGCAGCGGCGCTGACCGGCGACAACCGCGCCTATCTCGAAAGCCGGATCGGCCGCAGCGCCGAGCCGGTCGATCTCTATCTCGCGCATTTCCTCGGGAGCGGCGGTGCCGCCAAGTTCCTGGCCGCGCTCGAGGCCAATCCCGACCAGCCCGGCGCGACGATGATGCCCGAGGCGGCGGCCGCCAACCGCTCGGTCTTCTATGCGGCCAACGGCAGCATGCGCAGCCTTGCCGAGATTCGCGAACGCTTCCGTCTGAAACTCGAGGACGGCGGCACGATCGAAAACATGAAGCCCTTCGCCCCGTCGGGCTGGCACGCACAGGCGAGCAGTTCGAGCGGGTTGGCGGGCGCCGGCGGAGGTCGTCCGCCGCTTCAGATGATGGATATCCAGCCTATGCCGAAAAAGCTCTCGATGGGCTTTGCCGCCGATGCCTATCGTCGGCTTGCCTCGCTCTCCGGCGGCGCCGCATGACCGGGGGCTTCCATATCGGCAACCTCGGCCGCATTGCCGGCGCTTCGGCGCTGCCCGCAGGAATGCTGATCCTCGTCGGGCTGATGGTGATCCCTGTATCGCCGCTGATCCTCGACATCAGCTTCGTCGCAAACATCATGATCAGCCTCTTGATCCTGATGGTGGCGCTGCAGGCGTCGAAGCCGCTTGATTTCTCCGCCTTTCCGACCGTGCTGTTGCTCGCCACCTTGTTCCGCCTCGCGCTGAACGTCGCTTCGACGCGCGTCGTACTCGTCCACGGACACGAAGGTACGGCATCGGCGGGCCATGTGATCGAAGCGTTCGGCCAAGTGCTGATTGGCGGCGACTATATCGTCGGCCTGTTCGTGTTTTTCGTGCTTATGATCATCAACCTGATCGTCATCACCAAGGGCGCGGGCCGCGTGTCCGAGGTGTCGGCGCGCTTCACGCTCGACGCGCTCCCGGGCAAGCAGATGGCGATCGACGCCGACCTCAACGCCGGATTGCTGACCCCCGAAGAAGCCAAGGCGCGCCGCGTCGAAGTCGGGACCGAGGCCGATTTCTACGGTTCGATGGACGGTGCCTCGAAATTCGTAAAGGGCGACGCGGTCGCCGGGCTGCTGATCCTGTTCGTCAACATCGTCGGCGGGCTGATCCTCGGCATCTTCAGCCATGGGCTGAGCTTCTCCGAGGCCGGTAGCACCTATGTCACGCTCGCGATCGGCGATGCGCTCGTCGCGCAGATCCCCGCGCTGCTCCTCTCGATCGCCGCCGCCGCGATCGTCACCCGCGTGTCTTCGCCGTTCGACCTCAGCGGCCAGATCGGCAGCCAATTTTCGTCGCCCGCGATCTGGCTGGCGGTCAGCGGCATCCTGTTCGTTCTCGGCCTGGTCCCAGCCATGCCGCAGATGCTGATCCTGCCCGCCGCCGCGTTGTCCTTTACCATCGGCTGGCAGCTTCGCCGCGCCGCCGCCGCCGTCGCCGCCAAGCCCGAACCGGCTGCTCCCGCCCCCGACCCGTCGCTGATCCAGTGGTCGGACGTCAGCGATGCGAGCGCGTGCCAGCTCGAAATCGGCTATGCGCTCGTCGCCCTCGTGGACGAACGCAAGGGCTCGCCGCTCATGACGCGGATCACGGGTATCCGTCGTCAATTGTCGAAGGAACTCGGCTTCGTGGTACCGCCGGTGAAGGTCACCGACGACCTATCGCTGCCCGGCAACGTCTATCGCATTTCGGTCGCCGGGGTGATCGTCGGCGAGGACGAGGTCTTTCCGAATGAAATGCTCGCGCTCGATTCGGGTGACCTGGTCACCAAGGTAACGGGCCGCGCATGCAAGGATCCGACCTTCGGTCTTGACGCGCTGTGGATTCCGAAAGCCACGCAGAATGACGCGATCGCGGCTGGTTATACCGTCGTAGATCCCGCCACGGTCGTCGCGACGCACCTCAACAACAGCGTCGTCGCCTCTGCCGCCGAACTGTTCGGCATCGACGACGCGCAGGCGCTGCTCGACAATCTCAAGACGCATTACCCGCAGCTCGCCCAGAATCTCAGCCCGCAGGGCTATGCGTTGCCGCGCGTCGCCAGCCTGTGCAAATCGCTGCTTATCGAGCGCGTACCCTTGCGCGATTTCCGCAAGATCGCCGAGGCGATGGTCGCGCTGTCGAGCCAGCAACTCGGCGAGATCGACCTGATCGAAGCAGTACGCCAGCGTATCGGGGCGCTGATTGTTCAGACGATCGTGCCCAGCCGGATGCCACTGCCCGTCGTCACCTTCAGCCCCGAAATCGAGATGCTGTTGAACCAGTCGGTGCGCGCCAACCCCGGCGCCGATTGGCCGTTCGAACACGGCATGGCAATGAAGATTATCGAGCAGGTCGGTCAGGCGGTCGAACCGCTGCTTCTGCAGACGCGCAGCTTTGCGCTGGTTGCCTCACCGATCTGCCGTTCGGCGCTGTCGCGGCTCGTGCGGGCGACCTTCCCCGACGTCGCCGTGATTTCCTACCTCGAAATTCCGGCCACCAAGCAAACCGAGATTGTCGCGACGATCGGCGCCGAAATGCCGCGCCTCGCGAACGGGCCAGAGGCCCATATGGAGGACCAACCGCATGAGAATTGAGCCCGCAGAGCAATTCGCCGGGGTCGCCGGCCGCGCGCCGCGTCCGCATCGCTATGGCGAAAGCGTCGAGGCGCTGGTCGAGGAATATTCGCCGCTGGTTCGCAAGATCGCCTGGCAGGTCTTCTCCCGCGTGTCGCGGACGAGCGAACTCGACGACCTGATCCAGACCGGGCTGATTGCTCTGATCGAGGCCAGCCGTCATTATGAAGAGCGCGGGTTCGCCTTTGCGACCTATGCCACGACGCGCATCCGCGGCGCGATGATCGATCAGCTCCGCCGCGAAGCCGATGTCGGCCGGTCGGCGATGGTTGCTGCGAAACGCCTGGCAGCGACGCGCGGAGCGCTCGAACAGCAGCTTCTGCGCGCGCCGACCGCGGCCGAAATGGCCGAAGCACTGGACATGCAGCCCGAAGAATATTTCGCGCTGGAACGCAACGCGACGCACGGCCGGTCGACGTCCCTCGACGAGCTGACCGACGTCGGAGCCTTTCTGGCGGCGGACGAAAGCATCGACGCCAGCGAGAAATGCGAACAGGATGATCTGATAGGAGCGCTACGCCAGTGCGTCGCGCACCTCTCGGAACGCGAGCAGATGGTGTTACAGCTCTATTTTTTCGAAGAGCTGAACTTGCACGAAATCGGACTGACGCTCGATGTCAGCGCTGCGCGTATCTGTCAGATCAAGCGCGAAGCGATGGCGAAAATCGACCGGATGATACGGAACATGACCGAATAAGTGGTGAGGTCTGGCTGTCGATCAGGCCGCTCGGCGATCAAGCAGCCAGCGGCCGATTGTTTTGCCAGGCGGCGTCGACCTTTTCGAAATAGCTTGCCATGCGTTCGATCCCATTCTCGGTGAGCCGGACGATCGTGCGGCGGCGGTCGCGTTCGTCGATCGACCGCTGAGCAAGGCCGAGCCGTTCGAGCGCGGTAATCATGCGAAGTCCCGACGATAGGGGGACTGCAGCCCCAGTCGCAAGGTCGCTCGCGCTGAGCGAACGGCCGTGGGTGTTCGCCAGCATCAGGTCGAGCATCATGTCCCACACCGGCCCCGACAGCTCGGCGCTGCCAAAATGGCTGCGACGCATTCGCCGTATCTGGATACTAAACGACACCTGATCGAGCAACGCCGACTTGGACGATGCGTCGCCCTGCCCCGCCGAGGCGGGGCGTGGCGCGACCTGCGGTACAGCCTCACCGCGGCTGGCGAGCAGGTCGTGGATCTGGTCCACGCGGGATTTCAGTTCGGCAATTTCTTGGTTCGAAAATTGCTGCATGTGACGATGCCCCCAAGGGAGCCACGCACTAGGCCGCAATATCCTTCTGACGGCTGGACGATCCCGACGCATAGATGATCAGCAACAAGATCGGATAGGATATATAGACTGAAAGGAGCGAATAGGGCCGCGCCAGAATCTCCGAGAACATATATTTCTGGATATGGCCGAAAATGGCGATAAGCTGCCATCCGGTAATCCAGTACGGCCAGAAACTGTGTGTCTTCAGGGCTATGAACCAGAAGCTCAGCAGGACCAGCAAGTCGATGACGAAGATATTCAGTTCAATATCGGTCCAGGTCGGAAAAGGATTTACGGCGCTGGTGAGGATCGAGGCGATCAGAGCGGTGTAGGCCGCCCACCGCTCCAGGGGGCCGCCGCGCTTAATCGCGACGGCCACCGTGATGAGCAGTACGAAATAATAGATCGCCACGGACCACATGTGGCTGTCAACCTTTCCTGACGATCAAGAAGCCTGCGCGAACGGCAAGGCGGCGACGGCGGCGTCCGAATGGTCGTTGCTGCCTGCGTCGAGCTTTGCCGCCGGCTTGACGCCCGCACCGAACATCCGCGTACCGAGGCCAACTTCCTTTTGGGTGACGGTCAGCGCAAGATGCGCGTCGGTGAGAAGCTGGCGGACTTCGCCCGCCGCCGCCAGCGCATGCGCGACCTTTGCCATCGCGTCCTGACCGACGATGGCGGACATATTCGTCTCGCGGCGGGCAGTCGGCAGCGTCGCAGCGAGCTGGGCGATACGGATCATCGCCTCGTCGATAGCGTCTTCGGCCAGATGAAGGTCGGAGGCGATTTTTTTTGCCGCAGAAAGTCGTTGATTCAGCATCTTCTTTTTCCTTGAAAAAGAATGCTACCGGTTTCCCCCCCGCAGCATTCGGTTCGAACATTCAGGTCATCACACGACCGAGTCCGACAAGGATCGAATAGAGGGCGGAAAAAGCCAAAATCGTCGCAAACGCGATCAGGATCGGCCAGATTATCCTTTCCATCAACCCATGCCGGTTGGCCGGCTGGGACGCGGTAGGGAATGGCGAACCGATATCGAAAAGTCGCCGAAACGAACTACGCCCCGGCTCGACATCGTCCGCGGGGGTCAGGTCGCCTAGGTCGATCAGTTGATATGTCAAAGGCTGATAAGGGGTAACATGTTCGAAGACACCGTTAATTGCCAAAATTCGGGCTGCTTCTATTCTGTTGGAAACATTGAGTTTTTTTAGAACTCGTCGCACGCGCTCATCCACCGTGTGCGGGGAAACATTCATCAGGCGTGCGATCTGCTTGGAATTTTTGTGCTCGTAAACATGCCGCAGCGTTTCGATCTGCGCCGCCGACAGCAGGCTCATGTAATTGTCGGGGTCGCCTTGCACGCCGTTGGAATAGAGCATCACGAGTCGAAATCAAGCAGCGGACCTGGTGATTCGCGAACAGGGACCGCCTTCGGAACCTGGAAAAATCTTTGCAGAATAAAGCTGTAGACCATTTTGTGCCGATGCTTGCCAGTCGGCAAAAATTTTTAGGGAGGCGCGTCGATTCGAGGGACACTTAGCTCCCTAAGGCTTTAGCCGGTGGGCACATCGTCGCCGCTTTCCTTGAGCGTGCGATAGCGCAGGATTGATTTTTCGATGTGACGGCGCGACGCGCGACGCGCGGCGGCGGGATCACCCGCCTCGATCGCGGCATAGATCGCCTCATGGTCGCGATTGATCGTGTGCGCGTAGCGCTGGTGCCGGACCGGGTCGTCGCCCTGAAGGTAAAGCCGGCGCGACGGCACGAGCCGCACGCCGAGAAATTGGGTGAAGCGCAGAAAATAGGGATTGCCCGTCGCACTGGCGATCGCGGCATGAAAAGCCGCATCGGCAGCGACCGACGCATCGACGTCGCGGCTTTCCTCCATCGCGGCAAGCGTGCGCCGCAATTGGGCAAGGTCGGCCTCGGTCCGCCGCCGTGCCGCAAGGTCGGCCATTTCGGCCTCGAACCCCATGCGCATTTCTAGCAGCTTCAGCACATCGTCGATTTCGCCGACTTCCTCGGCGGTGACCTGGAAGGCGCGATATTGGGCGCCGTCGGGAACATAGGCACCCGAACCGCGCCGCGACACGAGCAGGCCGCGCGCCGCAAGCCGCGAATAGGCCTCTCGCACGACGGTGCGGCTGACGCCGAACGTCTCGGTGATTTCTTTTTCCGTCGGGAAGCGCGATCCGACGGGCATTTCGCCCGTTTCGATCTGCTCCTCGAAGCGCTGGACCAGATCGCCGGCCAGCGACGCCGCCTTGGTTACCGCCATGGACTAAGCGTTATCATCGCGCTGCGACACTGACTAGGGGTCGGAAGTCGGGGCGCTGCGCATCGACATAGCTATTCCAGGCGTCCTGCGTCGCGAAATCGCCGCCAAGCGCCCATGCTGCGCCGCTATAATAGACAAAAGGACACCCGGGCTGCACGCGAACGAGGATCAGATAATTGTCGGCATCCTCCACAAAGCCCGCAAAAGCGGCGGGATCTACAATCACCGCCGCCGCCATCCGGCCCTTTTCGCCGTCCGCAGGGCCCCACCAGCTCAACCGCCCGGCCGCGCGATCCTTGCGCACCTCGCCCAGCCTACCGCCGCCGATCGGGCGTTTCGAGATGCCGATCCCGACAATCAGTTCGGCATCGCTGCTCGACGCGATGGTCGAGCTCATCCGCGTGAAGTTCGTGCCCGCGGGCAGGGTGAAACGCCGCGTCTCGCGCACCGTGCGCAGTGTGTCGACGGGCCAAGGATCGTAATCGACAGTGAAGTCCGCGACTTCGGCCCCCGATTGCAGGATGCGGGGGCGGACATAGTTGCGCGAGGTCCAGAGCTTGTTGTCGTACCAGATGCCGAGCCCGCCCGTGCCGCGCCCGGTGCCGACATTATAGAAATCGATCCCTTCGCCATGGTCGGCGTGCTGGTCGCCGGTGCGCAGCTGGCGGTCCATGAAAGGCCAGCGCACGCGCTTGCCCCACGCGTCGATCCCCGACGACGAAGGCGGCTCGGCCTTTTCGAGCGCGCGGCCATAGATGCGATGCGCGGTGCGGTCGTTTTCCCACAGGAGGTCGTCAAAGCGATAGTCGGCAATCACGACCGCGGCGCGCGCCTTCTGCTCCTCGGCGGTCGCGGGCCGGAGCGGCTCATGCTCCGCCGCCGCCGGGACAGCCAGAAGGGTGAGCGCCAGAAGGACCGGGCGCATCACCAGCTCCACATCGTCCCATCCTCGAGCCGGTTCACCGGCAGATAGGCACGGGCATAGGGAAAAGTTTCGGCGAGCGCCTCATCGACGTCGACCCCGAGCCCCGACGCGTCGCCCGGATGGAGCATGCCGTCGGCGAAGCGCCAGGCGTGCGGGAAGACGGCGTCAGTCTCGGCCGTGTGGCGCATATATTCCTGGACCCCGAAATTGGGAATCGAAATGCCGAGGTGCAGCGCCGCCGCCATCGTCACCGGCGACAGGTCGGTCGCGCCGTGGCAACCGGTGCGGACCTGATAAAGGTCGGCGAGCGATGCGATCTGGCGCATATGGGTGATGCCGCCCGCGTGGAGCACCGTCGCACGGATATAGTCGATCAGGCGATTCTCGATCAGCGCCTTGCAATCCCAGATCGACGAGAAGATTTCGCCGACCGCGAGCGGCGTGGTCGTATGCTGGCGAATGAGGCGGAACGCGTCCTGATCCTCGGCCGGGGTCGCATCCTCAATCCAGAAGGGCCGATAGGGTTCAAGGTCTTTGCCAAGCCGCGCCGCCTCGATCGGGGTCAGCCGGTGGTGAACATCATGGAGCAGGTGCACCTCCCAGCCGAGCGCATCGCGCGCCGCAGCGAAGAGTTCGGGCACGACGCGCATATATTTCGCCGTCGACCAAACATTCTCGGTCGGCAAATCATTGTCGGCAGGCTCGTAGAAATAGCGATCCTTGCTGACGCCATAGGTCGATGCCATTCCAGGCACGCCGCATTGCAAGCGGATCGCCTTATACCCCTGCCCCTGGTAATCGAGCGCCGCCTCGATCGTATCCTCGATCGTCGCGCCATTCGCATGGCCATAGACCATGCAACCTTCGCGCGCCGCGCCGCCAAGCAGCTGGTACACCGGTAGGCCCGCGATCTTGCCCTTGATGTCCCACAGCGCCATATCGACTGCCGCGATAGCCGCCATCGTCACCGGTCCGCGCCGCCAATAGGCGCCCTTATAGAGAAACTGCCAGATATCTTCGATCCGGTGCGCGTCGCGCCCGATCAGGCAGGGGACGACATGTTCCGAAAGATAGGCCGCGACCGCAAGTTCGCGGCCGTTGAGCGTCGCGTCGCCGACGCCGGTCGTCCCGTCGTCGCACTCGATCTTCAGCGTGGTGAAATTGCGGCCCGGCGAGGTCAATATCACCCGGGCTGACACGATCTTCGGCATTCCATCCCCTCATCGCCATTCGGAACAGTTGTGTGACAACCTTATTGACACCAGCTCCAAAAGGAAAGAGGTATGTCACCGGTGTCAAGGCGAAAAGCCAGGCCTGCTTGAGAGGGAGAGGATAGTCATGTCGCTGAGCCTGTTTTCGTTTCTGATGACCGCTCCCGCAGCGATGGCGCCGCCCGCGCAAGCCGCGATGCCGCAGCCCGCGGCGATCCTCGCCGACACGCGCCGCGTGGCCGAATGGCAGCTCGCGAACCGGACCAATTGGGCGACGATGCCCGCGGCGCGCAAGAGCGTGCAGGAGGTGCGCGACTGGCAGCAGGCTACCTTCTGGGTCGCGCTGACCGAGCTCGCGAATCGCGACAGCGCCTATGCGAAACCGCTGCTCGACCTCGGCCGCGCCGAGAAGTGGCAGATGGGCGACTTGCCCTTTCACGCCGACGACCAGCTGATCGGGCAGGCGTGGCTATGGGCGGCGCAGAATGGCGAGGGCGAGGAGGCGGTTTTGCCGATTCGGGCTTATTTCGACAATGTTCTCTCCAAACGCCCGACGATCGGGCTCGAATTCGTTCCCGTCGCGCCGGGCAAGGGCACGTCGACCTGTACCGATCGGTGGTGCTGGTGCGATGCGCTGTTCATGGCGCCACCGACGATGCTCCGGCTCGCGAAGGCGACGGGCGACAAACGCTACGCCGACTTCGTGCACGAGGAGTGGAAGGCGACGACCGACTATCTGTTCGACCCGTCCGAGCAGCTCTATTTTCGCGACAGCCGCTTTTTCGACATGCGCGACGCCAAGGGGCGCAAGCTGTTCTGGAGCCGCGGCAACGGCTGGGTGATGGGCGGCCTCGTGCGCCTATTGCAGGTGCTCGACAAGACCGATCCGCAGCGCCACTATTATGAGAAATTGTTCAAGGACATGTCGGCTAAGCTCGTGACGCTGCAAAAGGCCGACGGCTATTGGCCCGCGTCGTTGCTCGACCAGGATCAAGGCACGCCCCCCGAGTCGAGCGGCACCGCCTTCTTCACCTATGCCTTCGCATGGGGGGTCGACAACGGCCTGCTCGACCGCGCAACCTATGAGCCAGCCGCGGTGCGCGGCTGGGCCGCACTCGGTCGGGCGGTACAGCCCGACGGTATGCTCGGATGGGTGCAACAGGTGGGCGACCGCCCCGACAGCGTCTCGGCCAAGGAAACGCAGTTTTACGGCAGCGGCGCCTATCTGCTTGCCGGCACCGCGATGTATGATCTGGCGAAGAAGCGCAGCCCCGAAGCGGATGCTATCCGGAAATCAGTCCGATGAGCCGGCTCTTTCGACGAAGCCGGGTCCGGGGCGAGCCATTGACTTAGCCGACGAAGTTTATATTACAACTTTGAAGTTGTAATACATCTTAAAATGACACCGGTATCAATCGGGTCGACATCGCCCAGCAGGGCGGCATGGGAGGGAAAAAATATGAAGTTGTCATCACTCGCGCCGGTTCGCACGTCGCTGCTCGCCTCCGCCGCATTTTTCGTCGCGGCACCCGTTTTCGCGCAAGGCACCTCGGCAGGCGCGCCCGAAAGCGTCGTGCCCGCGGCCACGACCGACGACATCGGCGGCGAGGAAATCCTCGTCACCGGCACGCGCGCGACGCAGCGCAGTTCGATCGAGTTCAAGCGCGCCGCCGATGTCGTCGTCGACGGGCTCGTCAGCGAAGAAATCGGCGCGACCCCCGACAATTCGGTCGGCGATACGCTCGAACGCATCGTCGGCGTGTCGGCCGACCGCTTCAAGGGCAACGCCAACGAACTGTCGGTGCGCGGGCTCGGCCCGACCTTGAGCTTTTCGACCTTCAACGGCCGCGAAGTGTCGACCGCGGGCCCCGACCGTTCGGTCGCCTTCCAGCAATTCCCGTCGGAGCTGGTCAACGGGGTGCTCGTGTACAAGACGCAGCGCGCCGACTTTCTCGAGGGCGGCGTCGGCGGGGTGATCGAGCTTCGTTCGATGAAGCCGCTCGATTACGGCAAGCGGCGCATCCAGTTCGAAGTGCGCGGCGATTTCCAGCCGCAGGACAATGACGTCTACCAGCATGACGGGCTCGGCTATCGCGCCAATTTTTCCTACACCGACCAATATGAAACCGGGCTGGGCGACATCGGCGTGTCGATCGGTTACCAGCGGCAGGACACGAGCGCGCCCGAAGATTATTATAACGGCAATTCGACCTTCCAGCTCTGCAACACCTCGGCCGACAACCCCTGGCAGCTGACCGGCAGCGCCGCAACGCAGGCCGCCGCAGGCGCCAATATCAACTGCGCCTTCGCCGAAGGGCCGCGTACCGCCAGCGGCGTGACCGTCGGCGAGACGATCGGCGATTATTATTTCCCGACCTCGTCGCGCAGCTTTCGCACGCAAAAGACGTCCGAAATCCGCGACGGGCTGATCGGCGCGATCCAGTGGCGTCCGTCACCCGAGTTCGAGATCGCGATCGACGGCCAATATTCGAAACGCCGCAGCCGCGAGGAACGCAATGTGCTGGGCATAACCGAAGGGTTGCGCGGGATCGAGCCACTGGTCATCGGCAACGGCATCAACGGCTATTCGCCCGGCGCGCTGATCAGCTATCGCGGCAATTCGAATATCGAGAACCAGCTCGAAACGCGCCAGCGCAACGAAACCTACAAGGGCGGCGGCCTGGGTCTGGTCTGGACCCCCGATCGCTGGACGGTCAGCTTCGACGGCTCCTATTCGGACAGCCACCGCACCGAGACGCAAAAGGCGACGCGCATGCGGTCGAACCGCCGTCTCGGCTATACGCTCACCTATCTGGACGACGATGTCGTGCCGAATGTCGAGTTCGAGGATTTCGACATCACCGACCACGACCTGTTCCTGACCACTGCGGCCAATTCGGTCTATGCGCGCAACCGCTTCGTCACCGACCGCCGCGACCGGATATGGGCCGGACGGCTCGACATCGAACGCGAGCTCGACGGCTTCATCACCTCGGTCAAGGTCGGCGGCCGCTATTCGGACCACCATCGTACCAACGACAATGCGCGCAACAACGACCTCAACACCCTCGTCGCCATCGACGGCGTCACGCCGGCCGAACTGATCGCGCAGGCGAACCAGAATTGCCGCGTCCCGTTCACCACCAGCAGCTACATGCAGGGCATGGGCACCAACGTCACGCGCTGGGCGACGTTCGACAACGACTGCCTGTTCCGTACCTTCACCGGCGGCGACGATGCGCTGCCCTATCCGGCCGATGGCCGCGACCCGAGCGACATCGACGTCACCGAACGCATCTATGCGCTCTACGGCCTCGCCAATTTCGAATCGCAAGCGGGCAGCGTGCCGTTCAGCGGCAATATCGGGCTGCGCTGGGTCAAGACCGACATTAGCTCGATCGGCTATCGCCAGCCCTATGTGATCACGATCGACACCGCCGGCGACAGCTATAGCGTCGATCCCGATCCGAACGGCGAGCTGCTCACCAACCGCGCCAAGGGCAGCTATAATTATTTCCTGCCGAGCGCGAACATTGCCTTCGACCTGTCGCAGGAGGTCAAGCTGCGCCTTGCCGCCTATCGCGCGATCGCGCGGTCGGGGATCGAAAGCTTCGGCGCGGGCATCCGGCTCAACCCGACCGCGGGGACCGGGCTCGAGAATATCGTTTTCGACGCGACGACGGGCAACCCGAACCTCAAGCCGCTGCGCGCATGGAACGTCGACGCGAGCCTCGAGCTTTACGCGTCACAGGACACTTTGCTCTCGATCGCCGGCTATTATAAATGGGCGAAGGGCACGGTGATCAGCGCCGAGGAGCCGATCCCGACCGACGTCACCATCACGACGATCCGCGACGGCGGCGCGCCGGTGACCGAGACCGTCACCATTTCGCCCGTTGCCCCGACGAACGACAGCGAGACGCGGCATCTGTACGGGGTCGAGGCGACGGCGAGCCACGCCTTCACCTGGCTTCCCGACCCGCTCGACGGGTTCGGCATCCAGGGATCGGTCAACCGCGCTTTCGCCAATTTCGAATATCCCGACACCTCGCCGATCGCCGACTATGTCGATCCCGCCAACCTGATCGGGCTGTCGAAATGGACCGCGAGCGGATCGGTGTGGTTCGAAAAATGGGGTCTCTCGCTCCGCGCCAACCTTCGCTATCGTTCGGGCTATTACAAGCCGAACGGCGGCACCAACCGGGAAATCCGCGGCGGAACCTATCTCAACCTGTCGGCGCAATATAATCTCACCGATCATGTCCAGCTCAAGCTGCAGGCGCTCAACGTCACGAACACCCAGGACATCATGTACAAGGGCGGATACGACAGCATCGCCGAAGTATCGCGCAGCGGTCCGCAATATTTCTTCGGCTTCCGGGTCCGCCTGTGAAGCCAGCACGTTCAGCCCGACTCCCTTGGGCCATGCTGGCCGCCGCCGCATTCTTTCCGTCCGCGGCGGCGGCTTTATCCTCAACGCCGGCCTGTGACACGAGCGAAGGCTATTCGGCCTCCTTCGACGGCCGCCGTACCTTTGCGCTGCGTCCCGCCGATCTCGACGCGATCAAGGCGGCGCTTCCGGACGATCCCGCGACCGGCGCCGCCTATCGCAAGCTGATTGCAGAGGCCGACAAGGCGCTCGCGGCCAAGCCCGCATCGGTGATCGACAAGCGCAGTATCCCCGTGTCGGGCGACCGCCACGACTATGTCAGCCTCGCGCGCTATTGGTGGCCGGACCCCGCCAATCCGAAGGGCGCCTATGTGCGCCGCGACGGCGACACCAATCCCGATATCGAAAGCGATCGCTTCGACCGCGCCGCGCTCGCGCGCATGGCGCGCGACGCCGACACGCTCGCGCTTGCTTATTATTATAGCGACGACCGCAAATATGCCGAAGGCGCGGCGCGCGTCATCCGAACCTGGTTCGTCGATCCCGCGACGCGAATGAACCCGAACATGAATTTCGCGCAGGCGGTGCCCGGCGTGTCGAACGGCCGCGCCGAAGGCGTGCTCGACGGTGCGGGCTTCATCGCGGCGATCGACGCCGCCGGGCTGATCGCGCCGTCGGGCGCGCTGACGCCGGCCGAAATGACCGCGCTCGAAGGCTGGTTTTCGCGCTATGTCGACTGGATGCTGAAAAGCCCCAACGGCAGGGCGGAGGGTAAGGCGTCGAACAACCATGGTCTCTGGTACGACGCGCAGGTCGCGCGCTTCGCATTGTTCGCGCGGCGCCCCGAGGTCGCGCGCCGGATCGTCGCCGCCTTTCCGGCGAAGCGCCTGGCGCGGCAAGTCGATCGCTCGGGCGCCTTGCCCAAGGAACTGACGCGAACGCGCAGCTTCCACTATTCGCTCTATGCGCTCGATGCCGCCTACACGCTGGCCGACAGCGCGGCGTGCCTCGGCATCGATCTTTATCGCGCCGAAGAGGGGGGCCGGTCGCTCCGCAAGGCAACCGATTATGTCGCCGCATATCGCGGCCGCAGTGCCGACTGGCCGTACAAGGAGCAGGGCTGGCCCACCGCGATGCTCGACGGGCTGCTCGTCCGCGCCGACGATGCCTGGGGGCCTGGCGCCTATCCGCGCAATGTTGACGGCGAGCTTTTGCTGCGCCGCCGCGCCATCATCGGGGAAGATCGATGATCGCGCGCCGGACCCTGCTGCTCGCCGCACTGCTCGCGGCACCCGCGGCATGGGCGCGGCCGCAGCCGATCGGACTCGACATTCGCGCGATCGAGCGCCGCCGCCTGATGCCGCAGACCGAAACCCTGCTCGCCACCGAACCGCGCACCATCGCGGCGATACCCGCGCCGCGCAGTCCGGGCGGGCGGCAGGATTATTATTCGGAAGGCGATTATTGGTGGCCCGACCCCGCGAACCCCGGCGGCGCCTATATACGCCGCGACGGCCGTTCGAACCCCGACAAGTTCGACGGCCACCGCGACGCGCTGATCGCCTTCGGGCGCACCGTGCCCGCGCTGGCGGCGCTGTGGGATCTGACCGGCGAGACGCGCTTTGCCGATGCTGCCATACGCCACCTCCACGCATGGTTCGTCGATCCAGGGACGCGAATGAATCCGAACCTCGACCATGCGCAGGCGATCATCGGCGTCAACAGCGGCCGCGCGATCGGAGTGATCGACACGTTGCAGATCGTCGAGGTGGCGCGCGCGGCGGCGCTGTTCGGACGAAAGGACGCGCCGGGCTATGCCGCGATCCGCGCGGGCGTCGAGCGCTGGTTCGCCGACTATCTCGACTGGCTTACGGCCTCACCCTTCGGCATCGAAGAGCGCGACGAGAAGAATAATCATGGCACCTGCTGGCTCTTGCAGACCGCGTCTTTCGCCGCCCTGATCGGCCGCGCCGACATCCTGGCCGATGCCCGCACCCGGCTCCAGACGATCATCGTCCCGACGCAGATCGCCGCCGATGGGCGCCAGCCGCTCGAACTCGCGCGCACCAAGCCCTTTGCCTATTCGCTCTTCAACCTCGACGTGCTCGCCGCGTCGGCGTGGCTGCTCGGCGGCGGCGACCTGGTCGGCTGGCAGACCGCCGACGGACGCTCGATCGCCGGCGCGATCGCATGGATGGCGCCCTATATCGCCAACAAGGCGGCATGGCCGCTGCCGCCCGACGTGGAATATTGGGAGGGTTTTCCGGTGCGCCAGCCGAGCCTGCTCTTCGGCGGCATGGCGGAGCGACGCGGGGACTGGCTGGCACTTTGGCAGCGGCTGGACCCCGATCCGGTTAGCGGCGAGGTCGTGCGCAACTTCCCGGTCCGCCAGCCCCTGCTCTGGATCTAGGGTCAGGACCCTAGTTGCGCCCTTGGACAAGCCCGCGCGCGATTACCTGCGCCTGGATCTCCGCCGCGCCCTCGAAGATATTGAGGATGCGCGCGTCGCAAAGGATGCGGCTGATTTCATATTCCATGGCATAGCCGTTGCCGCCATGGATCTGCAGGCTGGCATCGGCATTCGACCAGGCGGCGCGCGCGCCGAGCAGCTTCGCCATCCCCGCTTCGATATCGCAGCGCTTGCCGCTGTCCTTCGCGCGCGCCGCGGCGTAGCTCAACTCGCGCGCCATGACGAAATCGACGAGGCTCATCGCGAGCTTGTCCGACACGCGCGGGAAAGCGATGATCGCCTTGCCGAACTGCTTGCGGCTCCGTGCATAATCGAGCCCGAGCTCGAGCGCGCGCCGCGCCACGCCCACCGCGCGCGCCGCGGTCTGGATGCGCGCGCCTTCGAAGGTGCGCATGAGTTGCTTGAACCCCTGCCCTTCCGCACCGCCGAGCAGCGCGTCGGCGGGGGCGTGCATCGCATCGAACTGCAACGCATATTCGCGCATCCCGCGATAGCCGAGCACCTCGATCTCGCTGCCGCTCATGCCCGCCGCGGGGAAAGGATCGGTGTCGGTCCCGCGCGGCTTCTGGACGAGCAGCATCGACAGCCCGGCATAGCCCTTCGCATCGGGCACCGTGCGCGCAAGCAACGTCATCAGGTCCGAACGCGCGGCATGGGTGATCCAGTTTTTCGCGCCGTCGATGATCCAATGATCGCCCTCGCGGCGCGCCCTTGTTTGCAGCGAACCAAGGTCCGATCCGACGTCGGGTTCGGTGAACACGGCGGTCGGCAACACCTCGCCGCTGGCGATCCGGGGTAGCCATTCGGCCTTCTGCTTATCGGTGCCGCCCATCGCGATCAGCTCGCCCGCGATCTCCGACCGTGTGCCGAGCGACCCCGTGCCGATCCAGCCGCGCGACAATTCCTCGGTGACGATGCACATGACGAGCTTGCCGAGCCCGAGCCCGCCATAGTCCTCCGGAATGCAAACGCCGAAGGTGCCGAGGTCGGCCATCGCCCGGACGGTGGCGTCGGGGATCAATGCGTTGGCGAGGTGCCAGCCGTGCGCGTGGGGCAGGATTTCGGCATCGGTGAAGCGGCGATATTGTTGGCGGATCGCGTCGAGGTCGGCGTCGTGCAGCGTCTCGCTCGGCCATTGGCCATCGGCGAGCGCGGCGGCGACGTCGGTCCGGATCGCGGCATGGTCGGCGTCGAGCAGATCGGCGCAAGCGCCGGCAAGCGTGCGCGCGGCAGCCGAGAGACCAAGATCGGCGGGGCGGAAGATCTCATTCTGTCCCATCGGCAAGCCGCCGGTAAGCTGGCCGATCGCTTCCGCGAAGGCGAGCGTGGCGATCTTCGCGTCGAGCGGGTTCGAGTCCTCGCCGGACTCGCACCAGCCGAGCGTCGCTTCGAGCGCCGCGACCGTCGTCGCGACCCAGGCAAAGCCGTGCGCCGCGCGCTGCTCGCGATCGATCGGCGCGTGCGTCAGCCGGTCGGCCAGCGCCGCCTGAGCCGCGGCGCGATAGGCCTCGGCCGCTTCGAGCGCGGAGCGAAGGGTCATCGGCCTCCCCCTCCCCCGCTCGCGACGCCGACGATGCCCGCGTCGATCAGGCGGGCGATTTCGCCCGAGGGAAGCGAAAGCCGTTCGCTCAATATCTGCTCGCTGTGCTGGCCGTTGCGCGGCGCCGCCGCAGGCGGGCGGCGGTCTTGCTGCGGCAGGGTCGCGAAGGCGCCCGCGGCGGGATAGGCGAAGCCGCTGGGGTTCTCCGCCTGTCCGAAGATCGGGTTGTCGGCGACAAGCGCAGGGTCGCGCACGGCATCGTGCATCGTGCGATAGGGCGAATGGACGATGCCCCCCGCATCGAAGGCCGCGGCGAGATCGGCATGGTCGCGCGCGCCGATCGCCCGCTCGAACAACGGATAAAGCGCATCGCGATGCTCGAAGCGAAGCCCGTCGTCCCTGGCAAAGGAGACGCCGCGCTCGTTCTCGATCCGTCCGATGGCGTCGCCGAGGTCGAGCGCGGCGATCAGATTGGCCCATTGGCGCGGAGTGACGACGACGACCATCGTCCGCTGCCCGTCGCGCGTCACGAAGTCGCGGCCGAACAGGCCGTAAACGGCGTTGCCGAGCCGCGGGCGGTTCGCGCCCGTGTAAAGCGTCTCGGCGACACCGCCCAGATTGGCGACGGTTCCGATCGCGACATCCGACAACGGAATGCGCACCTCGCCGCCTTCGCCGGTCGCGCTCCGCCGCTGGATCGCCGCGAGCAGGGCAAAGGCGGCGTAAGCACCGGTGAGCAGGTCCCACGCGGGCAGCACATGGTTTACCGGGTCGGGGCCCGCGCCGGTCAGCATCGGATAGCCCACCGAATTGTTGACCGTATAGTCGAGCGCGGGCGAGCCGTCCGCCCAGCCCATGACCCGGATCGTGACAAGGTCGGGCCGTCCTTCGGCGAGGACCGCGTGCGACAGAAATCCCCCCACCGGGAAATTGGTTATGAACTGCCCCGTCGCGCGCACCAGCGCCTGCAACAATTCGCGCCCCTCGGGCCGCCCCAGGTCGAGCGCGACCGATTTTTTCGCGCGGTTCAGATTTTCCCAGTAAAGCGAGTCATTGGCGTCGGTGACGGGCCAGCGTCGGAAATCGGGTCCGCCACCGATCTGATCGACGCGGATCACGTCGGCGCCCATTTGCGCGCAATAGAGCCCGGCGGTCGGGGAGGCGACGAAGGACGAGGCTTCGATCACCGACAGGCCGGCCAGCAGGTCGTACATCCGGCCCCAATCTCCCCGCGAAACCCGTCCCGTGACATCCCGGCCGAACCGACCGGGTCTGCGATCCGGCGGGCCGGACGCGTCTTGCACCCCGCCGTCCACCGTCTCAGTCGCTACTATCAGCCAGCGCCGTTCTGCGCCAGAGCCAGTTGCTTGCTGTCAAGCCACTCTAATTGAACGACAAGATCAGCAACAAACGAGATTGCGGCTTGGCCCGGGGGCCGTTGCGCTCTGCGGCGTCGCCGACAAACCATGGCGCGCCGAGGCGCCGCAGCATGGATGATGATGGTCCCGCCCGATCCAGCGCCTGCCGCCGACAGGTCGCCACTGATCGGAAATTTCAAAAACCCGCCCTCCGACGGCGCCGGACATTCGCCGAACAGAATCCTGCTGGCAGATTTGTGCGCTGCATCGTAAAGGCGCCGTCATGAGGATCGCGATCATCGACACCAGCACGACGCGCGCGGCCATCATTTCCGATGGTCTGCGCGAGGCCGGGCTCGATGATCTGGTGCTGATCGATCCCGCCGGCCCGGTCGTGGCGCAGATCGAAACCGCGAAGCCCGAAGTCATCCTGATCAACCTCGAAAATCCCAGCCGCGACCTGCTGGAGGATTTTTTCGCCATGTCGCGCGCGCTGGCGCGGCCGATCGCGATGTTCGTCGATCAAAGCGACGCCGAAGCGACCGGCGCCGCTATCGATGCCGGCGTGTCCGCCTATGTCGTCGATGGCCTGTCGAAACAGCGGATCAAACCCGTGATCGACCTGGCGATCCGCCGTTTCCAGGCCTTTTCGACGCTCCAGCGCGAACTGCACGAAGCAAGGAATGCGCTCGCCGAACGCGCGACGATCGACCGCGCCAAGGCGATATTGATGAAGCGTCGGCAGGTCGACGAACCCGCCGCCTATGCGCTGCTCCGCGGTCAGGCGATGCGGACCAACCGCCGGATCGGCGAAATCGCCGAAGCCATTGTGACGAGCGAAGCGCTGCTGGGAGATATGGAATGAGCGACAGCTTCCGCATCGGTTTCCTGCCGCTGGTCGACGCCGCGCTCCCCATTTTGGCGCACGAGCTCGGTTTCGCGGCGCGCGAGGGCGTGGCGATCGAGCTTGTGCGCGACATGACCTGGGCGACGGTGCGCGACCGCCTGCTCTATGGTCACACCGACGCCGCGCACATCATCGCACCGCTGGCGATCGCCACCGCGCTCGGCCGCGACCGTCCGCCGGTTGCGATGGCGGTTCCCTTCGTCCTGGGCCTCAACGGCAATGCCGTGACCTTTTCGGTCGCGCTCGCCCGCGCGGTCGGCGTCGGCGATACGCTGGGCGATCCGGTCGCGGTGGGCGCAGGGCTGCGCCGCGTCGCGGCAGCGCGCAAGGCGGCGGGCGAACCGCTGCGCTTCGGTGTCGTTCATCGCTATTCGAGCCATAATTATATGCTGCGCTATTGGCTCGCGGGCGTCGGCATCCATCCCGATGCGGACGTCGAGATCGCCGTGACCAGTCCGCCCTTCGCCGCCGACGCGCTCGCCGCGGGCGAAGTCGACGGCATTTGCGTCGGCGAGCCCTGGAATTCGATCGCGGTCGACCGCGGCGTCGGCCAGATCGCGCTGGCAACCGCGCAGATATGGCGGCGCGGAGTCGAAAAGGTCCTCGCGCTGCGCGAGACGGTCGTCGAAGAACGACGCGGCGCCGTCGAGGCGCTCGTCCGCGCGCTGCACGCCGCGGCCGCCCATTTCGTCACCCCCGAGGCAGCCGAAGAAAGCGCCGACATATTGGCGCGGCCCGAATATCTGGACGCGCCCCGCGAGACGGTGCTGCGCGCGATCACCGATCATATCCGGCTTGTTCCCGGCGGCGAACCGGTTCATTATCCCGACTTCATGTTCCAATATCGCGAAGCCGCGAATTTCCCGTGGCGTAGCCAGGCGGCGTGGCTGTATTCGCAGATGATCCGCTGGGACAGCAATGCCTTCTCCGACGCCGAGGCCGCGACGGCGTCTGCGGTGTTCCGTCCCGACATATATCGCGCGGCGCTGGCGGGAACGGGCGCGCCGCTCCCCGGCGCTTCTTCGAAGCTCGAAGGGGGACTGAACGAGCCGATCGGCGCGGGGTCGGTGCAGGGCCGACTAACCCTCGGCAGCGACCGATTTTTCGATGGCCGCTCCTTCGACCCAGACGATATTCAGTCCTATCTTGCTGGATTGGGGTAATTTTTCCGGCCTCCGAATTTTATGCTGCAACTGCGAAATAACAACTTGCGGCGCCCCGGCGAATCGGGCACCTTAGGGGCACTCGGCAAGGCTGCCGGGGCAGGATAAAGCGGCGACGACTCCAACGAGGGGGTCGAACCGCGAGGCGAACGGGAAGCCTTTTTCCCGATATCCCAACAGGCAATGAAGCCGTCAGGATGCGCCCGCGTGGCCGCCGTCCTGGCGGCTTTTTTATTGCCCGTCACGCAAAGGGGACGGACGATGACGACGGCAAAATCGAATTTCTGGACCAGCGGGCATTGGCCGACGCTGGTCGCTGCCTTTCTCTATTTCGATCTGGCTTTCATGGTGTGGGTAATCCTGGGGCCGCTCGCGCCCGCGATCTCGGAAGATCTCGGCCTGACCCCGGCGCAAAAGGGCCTGATGGTCGCGGTTCCGACGCTGGCAGGCGCTGTGCTTCGCGTCGTCAACGGCCTGCTCGTCGACCGGATCGGCCCGAAGCGGTCGGGCGCGATCAGCCAGCTGGTGGTTATCGGCGGGCTGTTCGCCGCCTGGACGATGGGGGTCTCCAGCTTCGCGGGCACGCTTGCTCTGGGCGTGATCCTCGGCTTTGCAGGCGCGAGCTTCGCGATCGCGCTGCCGCTCGCGAGCCGCTGGTATCCGCCCGAGCATCAGGGCAAGGCGATGGGTCTTGCCGGCATGGGCAATTCGGGCACCGTGCTCGCCGCGCTCTTCGCTCCCGGCCTTGCCAAGCTCTTCGGCTGGAACGCGGTGCTCGGCCTCGCATGCATCCCGCTGACGATCGTCTTTGTCCTCTATCTCTTCATGGCAAAGGACGCACCCAATGCGCCCGCGCCGAAGAAGCTGGTGCATTATTTCGAGCCGCTCAAGACCGCCGACGCTTGGTGGCTGATGGCCTTTTATTCGGTGACCTTCGGCGGCTTCGTCGGGCTCGCCGCCTCGCTCCCCATCTATTTCACCGACCAGTTCGGCCTGACGCCGGTGATGGCGGGCTATTGCACCGCAGCCTGCGTCTTCGCCGGGTCGTTGGTGCGGCCGATAGGCGGCGCGCTCGCCGACCGGATCGGCGGAGTGAAGGCGCTGATGATGGTTTTCGTCTTCGCCGCGCTTGCCCTTGCCGGCGTGCCGCAAGCCGCCACGCTGCCCGCCGCGCTCGGCCTGTTCGTGATCGCGATGCTCGCGCTCGGCACGGGCAACGGCTCGGTGTTCCAGCTCGTGCCGCAACGCTTTGCGAAGGAGATCGGCGTCATGACCGGACTCGTCGGCATGGCGGGCGGCGTCGGCGGTTTCTATCTCGCCTCCTCGCTTGGCTTTGCGAAACAGTGGACCGGCAGCTTCGCGCCGGGCTTCTACATCTTCGCCGGGCTTGCCGTGCTCGCCCTGGTCGCGCTGACGCTGGTCAAGGGCCAATGGCGTCGCACCTGGGGCGCCGCCCAAGGCGTGCGGATCTAATCATGAACCGCACGCTCATCCTCCTGCTGGCGCTCGCGCCGGCCGGGGCCGCTCACGCCGAGGACATCGTCCTGACGCCGATCGGCGAAGCCCGCCTCCGCTATGAACTGGTCGATCAGGACGGCCTGTCCGCCAACGCCGATGCCCTGACCCTGCGCCTGCGCGCCGGGGTCGAGGCAAAGGCGGGAGGATGGTCGGCGCTGGTCGAAAGCCAGGGCAATCTGGCGATCGTCGATCATTATTTCGACGGGCTGGACGGCGCGGCGACCCGCCCGCTGGTCGCCGATCCCCAGAATATCGCCCTCGCCCGCGCGCAGATCCGGTACAGCCAGCCCGCCTTCGCGATCACCGCCGGACGCCAGCGCCTGGGCTTCGACGATGAGCGCTTTGTCGGCGGCGTCGGCTTTCGCCAGAATGGGCAGAGCTTCGATGCTGTGCGCGCCGAAATCACACCGGCCAAGGGCGTGAAGGCCGACCTCGCCTATGTGTGGAGTGTCCGCACCATCTGGGGCATCGACGGCGGCGGCGCCCGGCAACAGGCGGTGTCGGGCGACAATGTCTTCGGCAACCTCAGTATCGAAACCCCCGTGGGAAAGCTGGCCACTTTCGCTTATCTCGTCGATCAGGACGAGGCGGCGGTACAGGCTTTCCGCCTGTCGAGCCAAAGCTATGGCGTCCGCCTGCAGGGATCGCCCTCGCTCGGCACCGCAAAGCTCGCCTATCAGTTAAGCTATGCGCGGCAGTCGGACTGGCATCGCAATCCCAATGATTACAGCGCCGACTATTATCTCGCCGACGTTGCGGCCGATTTCGGCGGGCCGCGTCTGGGGGTGGGTTATGAGGTGCTGGGTGCCAGTGACGGCACCGCGCTTACCAGCTTTCAAACGCCGCTCGCCACCGGCTTCAAATTTCAGGGTTGGGCCGATAAATTCCTTGTCACCCCGCCCGATGGCGTGCGCGACCTTTATGCGAGTGCGGGCTGGGGCTGGAAGGCGGTGGGACCGCTGAAAGCCCTGACCTTGCAAGCGATTTACCATGATTTCCGCAGCGATCGCGCTTCGCGATCCTATGGCGACGAGATCGACCTTCTGGCGAGCGCGAAGCTGGGCCAGGTCGCCGCTTCGGCGCGCTACGCCCATTATCGCGCCAAAGGTTTCGCCACCAACACCGACAAGCTTTGGCTGCAACTCGATTGGACGCTTTGATGGAACATAGTCCCCTCTCGCCGGAGGCCGATACCCGCGACCATCTGGTCGTCATCGGCAACGGCATGGCCGGATGCCGTGCGGTCGAGGAACTGCTCGCGCGCGATCCCGCCCGGTATCGCGTGACGATTTTCGGCGCTGAACCGCGCGTCAATTACAACCGCATCATGCTCTCTCCCGTCCTGGCGGGAGAGAAATGTTTCGACGACATCGTCATCAACGATGCCGATTGGTACAACGCCAATGGCATCGCGCTCGTCGCGGGCGATCCGGTGGTCGCGATCGACCGCACCGCCAGGACCGTGACGACGCGCGGCGGGCTGACCGAATCCTATGACCGGCTGCTGATCGCCACCGGGTCCGATCCCTTCATCATCCCCGTGCCGGGCAAGGATTTACCCGGCGTGATCGCTTTTCGCGACATGGACGATGTCGACACGATGCTCGCCGCGGCCGATGCCGGCGGCGACGCGGTGGTGATCGGCGGCGGGTTGCTGGGACTGGAGGCCGCGCACGGCCTATCGCTGCGCGGCATGAAGGTCACGGTGCTCCACCTGATGCCGACGCTGATGGAACGCCAGCTCGACGAAGCGGCAGGCTGGCTGCTCAAGAACGCGCTCGAAGAGCGCGGACAGACGATTCTGACCGGCGCCGACACCGCCGAGATCGTCGGTGACGGCAAGGTCGAGGGGGTGAAGCTGAAAGACGGCACGCTGATCCCCGCCAGCCTCGTCGTCATGGCGGTGGGCATCCGCCCCTCGGTCGTGCTCGCCCGCGACGCGGGCCTCGCGGTCGGACGCGGCATTCAGGTCGACGACCATATGGTCACCAGCGATCCGCATATTCTGGCAGTCGGCGAATGCGTCGAACATGATGGGCAGGTTTACGGGCTCGTCGCGCCGCTGTGGGACATGTGTCGCAGCCTTGCCGACGGGCTGGTCGAACAACCAAGCGGCTATCGCGGCTCGGTCACCTCGACCAAGCTCAAGGTCTCCGGCATCGACGTTTTTTCGGCGGGCGATTTTTCGGGCGGCGACGGGTGCGAGGACATTGTCCTGCGCGACGCGAGCCGCGGCGTCTACAAGCGCGTCATCGTCAAGGACGACCGCATCGTCGGCGCGGTGCTCTATGGCGATACCGCCGATGGCAGCTGGTATTTCGACCTGCTGAAAAAGCAGGAGGATGTGTCGCAGCTTCGCGACCTCTTGATCTTTGGCCAGGCCTTCGCCGCGGGAGGCGGCGCGGCGGACCCTAAGGCCGCCGTTGCGGCGCTTTCCGATGATGCGGAAATCTGCGGCTGCAACGGCGTTACCAAGGGCCAGGTCGTCTCGTGCATCGCCAAGGGCGCGCACAGCCTCGACGCGGTGCGCGGCAGCTGCAAGGCGTCGGCCAGTTGCGGCTCGTGCACCGGCCTCGTCGAAAATATCCTGGCGCTGACGCTCGGCGACGATGTGCAGGCAGGGCCCAAGACGATGTGCAAATGCACCAGCTTCGGTCACGACGATGTCCGCCGCGAAATCGTCGCGCAGGGCATGCGCTCGATCCCCGAGGTGATGCAGAAGCTGCATTGGACCACCCCCGACGGCTGTTCTTCCTGCCGTCCCGCACTCAATTACTATCTGCTCTGCGCGCTGCCCGGCGAATATGTTGACGACCAGCAAAGCCGCTTCGTCAACGAACGGCTGCACGCCAACATCCAGAAGGACGGCACTTATTCGGTCGTCCCGCGCATGTGGGGCGGGCTCACCAATCCGACCGAGCTGCGCGCGATCGCCGACGTCGTCGAGAAATATAATGCCCCGATGGTCAAGGTGACCGGCGGTCAGCGGCTCGACATCTTCGGGATCAAGAAGGAGGATCTGCCTGCGGTCTGGGCCGACCTCAATGCCGCGGGCATGGTGTCGGGCCACGCCTATGGCAAGGCACTACGCACGGTGAAAACCTGCGTCGGGTCCGAATGGTGCCGCTTCGGCACGCAGGATTCGACCGGGCTCGGCGTCAAGCTCGAACGGATGAGCTGGGGCAGCTGGATGCCGCACAAGTTCAAGATCGCCGTGTCGGGCTGCCCGCGCAATTGTGCCGAGGCGACGATCAAGGACTTCGGCGTCGTCTGCGTCGACAGCGGTTACGAGCTGCACGTCGGCGGCAATGGCGGCATCCACGTCCGCGCCACCGACCTGCTCTGCAAGGTCGCGACCGAGCAGGAGGCGATGGATTATTGCGCCGCCTTCATCCAGCTCTACCGCGAGGAAGCGCGCTATCTTGAACGCACCGCGCCATGGATCGAGCGCGTCGGGCTTGAGCATATCAAGGCACGCATCGTCGATGATGCGCCCGGCCGCGAGGCGCTGCGCGCACGCTTCCTCTTTTCACAGAGCTTCAGTCAGGACGACCCCTGGGCGCAGCGCGCCGAAGGCGCCGAGGCCGAGCATCATGCGCCGATGGCGCGCTTTACTCCGCAAAAGGAAATCGCATGACCACAGCAGAATGGCTCGACATCGGCTGGATCGACCAGATTCCCGTGCGCGGCAGCCGCACCGTTCAGGTCGCGGGCGGCGACGACATCGCCGTCTTCCGCACCGCCGAGGGCAAGGTCTTCGCGCTCCTCGACCGCTGTCCGCACAAGCATGGCCGCCTCAGCCAGGGCATAGTCCACGGCGGCGCGGTCGCCTGTCCGCTGCACAATTGGCGGATCAGCCTGTCGACCGGCGAGGCGCTCGGCGAGGACAAGGGCTGCACGCCGACGGTGCCGGTCAAGATCGACGGTGGGCGCGTGCTGATATGCCGGGCGAGCACGTTGAAGGCCGCGGCCTGATGGCCGATGCAGTCCGCACCACCTGCGCCTATTGCGGCGTCGGCTGCGGCATCCGTGCGACGGTGACGGGCGCGCGGAGCGTCGAGATCGCGGGCGACCCCGACCATCCCGCCAACCGCGGCCGCCTCTGCTCGAAGGGCACGCATCTTGGTGAGACGGTCGGGCTCGAGGGCCGCCTCCTGCATCCGATGATCGGCGCCAAGCGCGCAAGTTGGGACAAGGCACTCGACCTCGTCGCCAAGCGCTTCAAGGACACGATCGCGCGTCACGGCCCCGGCAGCGTCGCCTTCTATGTCTCGGGACAATTGCTCACCGAGGATTATTATGTCGCGAACAAGCTGATGAAGGGTTTTATCGGCACCGCGAACATCGACACCAATTCGCGCCTCTGCATGTCGAGCGCGGTTGCAGGGCATATGCGGGCGTTCGGCGAAGACATCGTCCCCGCCACCTATGACGATCTCGACGCCGCCGACCTGATCATCCTGGTCGGGTCGAACACCGCCTGGTGCCACCCGATCATCTACCAACGCATCCGCGCGCGCTGTGAGGCCGGCGCGAAGCTCGTCGTCATCGACCCGCGCCGCACCGAAACCGCCGAAGAGGCGGATCTGCATCTGGCCATCCGTCCCGGCAGCGACGTCGCGCTGATGGCTGGCCTGCTCCAGCATTGCCGCGACGCCGGTATTGTCGACGAGGATTATCTAGCCGCGCATGTCGCCGTTCCGGCGGATTTCTGGGACCAGCCTGGAGAGGGGAATGACCTGTGGTCAGTGGCGCGCATTTGCGATGTCCCCGCCGCCGACCTCAGGCATTTCTACGAGCTGTTTGCCTCCCATCCGCGCACCGTCACACTGTTTAGCCAGGGTATCAACCAGTCGACAGCGGGCACCGATCAGGTCAACGCGATCACCAACCTCCACCTCGCGACGGGCCGCATCGGCAAGCCGGGCGCCGCCCCCTTCTCGATCACCGGCCAGCCCAATGCGATGGGCGGGCGCGAGGTCGGCGGGCTCGCGTCCACGCTCGCCGCGCATATGGATTTCGCGCCCGAGAACCGCGCGCGCGTGCAACGTTTCTGGGCGTCGCCGACGATGGCCGAAAAGCCGGGGCTGAAGGCGGTAGACCTGTTCCGCGCCATGGGCGAAGGCCGGATCAAGGCGCTGTGGGTGATGGCGACCAACCCGGCCGTATCGATGCCCGATGCCAACGCCGTGCGCGACGCGCTGAAAACATGCCCCTTCCTTGTCGTCAGCGACGTCATCGAAAAGACCGACACCGGCGCCTTCGCACATGTCCGCCTGCCCGCCGCGGCGTGGGGCGAGAAGGACGGCACCGTTACCAACAGCGACCGCACGATCAGTCGCCAGCGCGCGCTCTTCCCGCTCCCCGGCGAGGCGATGCCCGACTGGTGGATCGTCAAGGAAGTCGGGCGGCGGATGGGCTGGAAGACCGCCTTTTCCTATGATCGCCCGGCCGACATCTGGCGCGAACATTGCCGCCTGTCGAATTACGACAATGACGGCGCGCGGCTCTTCGCGCTGCCCGGCGCGGCGCTCGGCGGCAACGCCGCCTATGACGCAATGGAACCCTTTCGCTGGGGCGGCGAGCACCCCTTCGCCGGCGGCCGCTTTTCGACCGAGGACGGCCGCGCGCGGCTGGTTCCGGTGGCGCAGAAGCCGCTGCCCGAACCGCTCGCCAAATGGCCGCTGACGCTCAACAGCGGCCGCTACCGCGACCAGTGGCACAGTATGACGCGCACCGGCCTCGCCCCCAAACTCGCGCGCCATCGCGAGGAGCCGCTCGTCGAGGTCCACCCCGACGACGGCGCGCGCCTCGGCCTGACCGACGGCGGGCTTGCGCGCGTCGATACGCCGCAGGGCGACAGCCTCTATCGCGTCGCCTTCCACCGCGGTCAGCGCCCCGGAGAATTGTTCGTCCCGATCCACTGGACCGACCGCACGGCGAGCGGCGGCCGCACCGGGCTCCTCCCCCGCCCGCTCGTCGATCCCGTCTCCGGCCAGCCGGGTTTCAAGCGCACCCCGGCGTCGATCGCCGCAGTCACCCCCAAATGGCGCGGCTTTCTGCTTCTCGCGCGCGAACTGCCCGAAACGCCGCGCTGCCTCTGGGCGACGCGCGTCGCGGTGCCGGCGGGCGTGATGTGGGAGATCGCGGGCAACGACGACTGCCGATCGATCGAAACCTTGCTCCCGAAGGGCGAGCGCATCGAGGCGCAGGATTCGGCGCGCGGCACGCGGCGGGTCGCCATCGTAGCGAACGGCCGTCTCGCGGGTGCGCTTTTCGTGACCGAAAGCGGTGAATTGCCGCCGCGCGACTGGCTGATCGCCCAGCTTTCGGCCCCCGACGTCGCCCCCACTCTGCTCGCCGGCCGCGCGCCCGGCCTACAGGCCGACCGCGGCCCGATCATCTGCGTCTGCTTCGATATCGGGCTCAAGACGATCGTCGCCGCGATCCGCGATCAGAGCCTCACGGACGTGGCCGCGATCGGCGGTGCCATCGGTGCGGGCACCAACTGCGGCTCGTGCCGTCCTGCGCTCGCGCGCATCCTGACCGAGGAGACCAGCCATGCAGCCTGACGATTTTGCGCCCGGCACCGTCTGGCTCGTCGGCGCCGGCCCCGGCGATCCCGAACTGCTCACCCTGAAGGCGGTGCGGCTGATCGAGCGCGCGGACATCGTCTTCCACGACGCGCTCGTCGGCACGGGAGTCCTTGCCCTGATTCCCCATCGGGCCGAGCGCGTCAGTGTAGGCAAAAGGTCAGGCCGCCATTCGAAGGATCAGCGCGCGATCGATGCCTTGCTTGTCGAGGCGGCCGCCGCCGGCAAACGCGTCCTCCGGCTAAAGGGAGGCGACCCGTCGATTTTCGGCCGATCGGCGGAGGAGTTGGCGGCGCTGCGCGACGCGGGTTTTCGCGTTCGCATCTGCCCCGGCATTACGACCGCCTGCGCCGCGGCCGCTTCCGCGGGCATCTCGCTTTCGCTGCGCGGCGTGGCGCGCGACGTCCGCTTCGTCACTGCGCACAGCAAGCGCGGCGCGGCGCTCGACGTCGACTGGACTTCGCTCGCCCATGGTGGCTCGACGCTCGCCTTCTACATGGGGCGCGGCGCGGCCGGGGCAATCATGCGCGGCCTGATGCGCGCCGGCATGGCCGGTGCCACGCCCGTCATGATCGCTTGCCATGTCAGCGCCCCCGACGAGCGTCGGCTTGCGACGCGGCTCGACCTGCTCGATTTGGCGACCGGCGCGTTCGCAGCCGACGCGCCAACGCTGATTCTGGTCGGATCGGCGGTTGCAGCCGCCGATGTCGCGCCTGCCGCCCTAAACAAGATCGCGCGATACCCGCATGATTAGCCAAGGCAACCGCATCGGCGGCAAGGAGCCGCCATTCTGTCCGGCTCTTGCGGATCCGGCGCTTGCCGATCCGCCGGATTTGGCGTGCGCCCTATGTTGATCGGCTTGCTTGCCGGGCGGTTTGCGCCCGCTGGGCCGCCCAGCGCCGGACGGCGCATCGACGTCGCTGCCCCTCATCCGGACCGGACCCATACAGTGCTGCGGTCGATCGCGGACAAGATTTCAGAGCATGGGGACGGCGCGCTGACGGATGAAGAGAGGCTGATCTGGAACACGGCGCTGGTGATATCGATCATGGCCGGTAGCGACCGGATGACGATGCCCCCCGCCGCCGAAATCCTCAGTTGGGGATCGGCACGGGCGGGTTTTCGCGAAATGCGCCTGCCGGTCCTGGCCGAGATCGTCCGGATGATCGTGCTCGAACTCGTTTTTCGCGCGGATCGGGCTGACGGAAACGGGGCCGCCGACGAGGCCTCTCTCCTCAGGCTCGCCGAATTGAAACGCCGATTTCAGGAAATCGACGCCGACATCGACCTCCCGCTCCAGCTTGGCCGGATGATCGACCGGCTTTACAGGTGACCGCTGCGCGAGCGCGCTACGCGGTCGGTCGCCGGTCGGGTTCACTGCAGAGAGCAGGAGTATGGCGCACCCGAAGGGATTCGAACCCCTGGCCTCTGCCTTCGGAGGGCAGCGCTCTATCCAGCTGAGCTACGGGTGCTGATAGAGGGGGCCCTCTAGCAAGCCCTTGCCCCGCCAGCAATGGGCTATCGACCGTCGCGCACGGATATGCAAAGCGGTGCCGACGCGCGGGCGGAGGGAACCGAAATGACGCCGATCGAACAAAGATGGCCGATGGCCGCCGACCTGTACGGCGAAATGCAGCTCGAAGCGCATCCGCCCGCGCGACGGCGCGCGCGCGACTATCTGCCCGGCGCGCTCGTCACCGCCATCGCCGCGCTCGCCGCGGCGTGGCTCGCCGATCATTATGCGGCGCCGATCGTCCTGATGGGTTTGCTGATCGGCCTCGCCCTGTCGTTCCTGTCGCAGGACCAGCGCACCCATGCCGGGCTCGATCTGATGTCACAGACCGCGCTGCGCATCGGCATCGTGCTCGTCGGCGCGCGGATCACCGCCGAACAATTGGCCGAATTGGGGCCGCTGCCCTTTGCGCTGCTCGTCCTCATCATGCTTGCAGTCATCGTCGTGACCGTCGCCAGCGCACGGCTGTTCGCGCAGGACCGTCACGCCGCGCTGCTCGCCGGCGGCGCGACCGCGATCTGCGGCGCGTCGGCGGCGCTTGCGCTTTATTCACTGATCGGCGACCGGCGTGTCGACCAAGCGCGCTTCACGCTGACGCTCGTCGGCATCACCGTTGCCAGCGCGCTCGCGATGACGCTCTATCCGGTCCTCGCGGCGCAGTTCGGGCTGACCGATGCGCAGGCGGGCTTCCTGATCGGCGCGTCGATCCATGACGTCGCGCAGGCGATCGGCGGCGGCTTTTCCTTTTCACCGCAAGCCGGCGAGGTCGCGACGATCGTCAAGCTGACGCGCGTCGCGCTGCTCGCGCCGATGCTGATGCTCGTCGCGCTCTGGCTTGGGCGGAGCGGCGAGCGTGACGGCAAGCCGCGCATCCCGCTACGCCTGCCCTGGTTCATCCTCGGCTTTCTCGCCGTTGCCGCGGCCAACTCGCTGATCGCGATTCCCCGGCAGGCGCAGGAGGCTGCCGCTGGCGGCGCGCAGGCGCTACTGCTGCTCGCGATCGTCGCCACCGCGATGAAGGCGCGGCTGCACCTGCTGCTCGATCAGGGTTGGCGCAGTTTCGCGCCGATCATTGTCGCGACGCTGACCAGCTTTCTGCTTTCCTTCGCCGCCGCGCTCAGCCTGTAACGCCGCGACGCCAAGCCCTAGATCAGGAATATCACCCTTTCGGGAGGGCCCAGCTGACGGTCAGCTGCGTCGCCCGGCGCGGGATGTCGAGCTTCGCCTCGCTGAAATTGACCTTTTCGTTGGGCGGCAGCATCCGCACCGGCGGCTTGATCGTCCAGCTATAGACGATCGTGCCTTGCGCATCGCGCAATTCGGCAAGGATCGGCGGAACGCGCTGTTCGCGGTCGGTCGGGTTGATGATGACGCCCGACGCGGCGAAATAGATCGTGCCGTCGGCCAGCTCGCGATGGTCCTGGTTGGGCGGCAGTTCGATGACAAGGTCGGGTTCGGCGGTCGTGCCGGGCAGGCCCAGCCCCTGCGCCCAGCCGGGCAACCCGAAATAGACGAGGCCCGCGGTCGCACCGATCATCAACACCGCGGCAGCCGCGGCGATCGCCGTCCAGCGCTTCGCCGGATTGCGGCGCGGGCGGCGGAACGGCAGCGGGGCTTCCTCGTCCGCCGGAACAACGCGCGGCGCGGGTTCGGCAGCAAAGCTTCGCGGCGCATGCGCAGGAGTCGGCGCGGGGTCGGGACGATCGGAATAGGCGGTGGCGGGCCGCGGCGGCGCTTCGGGCGCGGAGGCCGCAGGGGTTGCGCCCGGTTCGGGCGCGGGCGGCGCAGGCGCGGCGAAGCTGTCCGCCGGCGCGTTTGCGGGCTCCTGAAACCAGCTATGCCGGCAATTGGCACAGCGCACCGTGCGACCCGTCGGGCCGATCGCCGTATCGGGAACGACGTAGCGTGTATGGCAGGACGGGCAGGCGAGGATCATGGGGTTCCTCTAAACACGCTGATTCGCGGTGTTGCAAGCCTTGCGTCGCACTCCCGGCTTGTCCTCTGTGGACAGCCGTGCGACAGGCTGCGGAATGAGCGGACCAGCGCCCCTGTTCCTTGCCCCGACACAGGCGCACGATCGCGCGCGCGCGACGCCATGACCGATGCGGCTCCCGTGCGGCCCGGCGGCGCCATGGTCGAATTCGACGGCGTCGGGCTGCGGTACGGCCCCGATGCCGAAGTGCTCAGCGATATCAGCTTCAACCTGCAGCCGGGCAGCTTCTATTTCCTCACCGGCGCATCGGGCGCGGGCAAGACGTCGCTTTTGAAGATGCTCTATCTCGCGCAGCGGCCGAGCCGCGGCATCGTGCGCCTGTTCGGCGAAGATCTGGTCGCAATGCCCCGCCACCGCCTGCCCGGCTTTCGCCGCCGCATCGGCGTCGTGTTCCAGGACTTCCGCCTGATCCCGCATCTGTCGGCGCGCGATAATATCGCGTTGCCCTTGCGCGTCGCGGGCGTCGGCGAAGAGGATCTGTCGGGGCCGGTCGGCGAAATGCTGAGTTGGATCGGGCTGGGCGATCGCGCCGACGCGCGCCCGGCGACGCTGTCGGGCGGCGAGCAACAACGCGTCGCGATCGCGCGCGCGGTGATTGCCCGCCCGCAACTGCTGGTCGCCGACGAACCGACGGGTAACGTCGATCCCGACATGGCGATGCGGCTACTCGGTCTGTTCGAGGCGCTGAACCGCCTCGGGACCACCGTCGTCGTCGCGACCCACGACATCCACCTGATCAGCCGGATCGAAAACGCCCAGATGATGCGGCTGGAAAAGGGGCGCCTGTCCGACCCGACCGGCGCGCTGCGCTATCCGCCGGCGAACCGGGCCTGACCGATGATCATCCCGCGCGTCCCGGTCCAGCATCGCCGCCTGCTTCCCGATCGCCGCCTGTCGGGCCCGACACCGTGGGTGATCGCGATCCTGATGATGCTGACCCTGCTGGCGGCCGCCGCCGGCGTGGGCCTCGCGCGCTCGGCCAATGCGATCGGGAGCGCGATCGCAGGGCGCGTCACGGTGCAGATCGTCACCGCCAATCCCGTCACGCGCGCGCAGCAGGCCGCGTCGTTGCGCCGCGCGGCCGCCGCGCAGCCCTTCGTCCGCTCCGCGCGCTCGGTCGAACAGGAGGAGCTCCGGGCGACGCTCGGTCAATGGTTCGGCAGCGAAGGAAGCGGCGAGGGCGGCGACGACCCGGTGCTGAAATCGCTTCCGCTGCCCGCGCTCGTCGATATCGATTTCGTGGGCGAGGACCGCAGCGGCCATATACGCGACTTGCGGGCGCTCGTGGCGCGCGAGGCGCCCGGTGCGCGCGTCATCCCGCATGCCGAATGGCTCGGCCCGGTCGCGCGGCTGATCCGTTCGCTCGCCTGGATCGCAGGCGGCATGGTCGTGCTGATGACGCTCGCCAGTGCGGCGGTGGTGATCATGACCGCGCGCGCCGCGCTCGCCACCCATTATCCGACGATCGAGATGCTCCACCTGATCGGCGCGACCGACCGCCAGATTACGCGGCTGTTCCAGCGCCGCATCGCGATCGATACCGCTTATGGCATCGCGCTCGGCAGCGCTGTCGCCGCGGCAATCCTGCTGCTGATCGGCTGGCAATGGTCGGGGGTCACCGCGGGGCTCGCGACGACCGCGTCGCTCGGTCCCGCAGGCTGGGTGCTATTGCTGGCGCTGCCGCTATTGGCTATCGCGCTCGCAGCCCTGACCGCGCGCCAGACCCTGCTCGCGGCGCTCAAGAAGATTCTATGATCAAGCGCCTGTTCTCCCTGTTGTTCCTGGCCTGGGTGCTCGGCTTCGCATGGTTTGCGCTGCTGTTGCCTTTACCTGCAGGCGCGCAAAAGACCGACGCGATCGTCGTGCTTACCGGCGGGCCCGGCCGCATCGACCGCGCGCTCGAGCGGCTCGAGGCGGGCGACGCCAAGCGCCTGCTCATCAGCGGCGTCGCGCGCGAGGTGAAGCCGCGCGAACTCGCCGCCGAATACAAGCGTCCGGTGTCGCTTTTCGACTGCTGCATCGCACTGGGGTTCGAGGCCGAGGATACGCGCTCGAACGCGACTGAGGTCGCAACCTGGGCGCAGCGGCGCAAATATAAGAGCATCCGGCTGGTCACCACCGACTGGCACATGCGCCGCGCCGAATATGAAATCGGCCGCGCGGTCGGCGACGCGGTGACGATCCTGCCCGACGCCGTGCGCAGCCAGCCCAATTTCGCGACATTGTTCCGCGAATATCATAAATATCTCGCGGGGCTGGCGGGCGGCCTCCTCGGCCTTTAAGAAGCGCGCCGATGCGCTACACCGTCGCCCTTATCCGCTCGATCCTCTTCTGGCTGCTGTTCGTCCTGATGAGCAGCGTCAGTTCGATCGGTGCGGTGATTTCGCTGCCCGTTTCGCATAAGGCGACGATCTGGTTCGTGCGTATCTGGGCGCAGTTCCACCGGCTGATCTGTCGCTTCGTGCTCGGCCAGCGGATCGTCGTCGAGGGCGATATGCCCGACATGCCCGTCCTCTATGTCTTCAAGCATGAGGGCGCGTTCGAGACGATCGAGCAGCCGGGGCTGTTCAAGCATCCGGCCGTCTTTGCGAAAGAACAGCTCTTCAATATCCCTGTCTGGGGACAGGCAGCGCATTTCTATGGCCTGATTCCCGTCGATCGCGACGGCGGCGGCAAGGCGATGCGCGCAATGCTGAACGCCGCGAAGGCTGCGCTTGCCAAAAACCGGCCGCTGGTATTGTTCGCCGAAGGGACGCGCATCCCGCACGGGCTGGCCCCCCCACTGCGCTCGGGCTTTGCCGGCATCTACCGCCTGCTCGGCGTGCCGGTGATCCCCGTCGCGGTGAACAGCGGGATCGCCTATCCGCCGCGCCGCTGGGTTAAATGGCCCGGCACGATCACCTATAAGGTCGGCGAAACCATCCCCGCGGGTCTGCCGCGCGAAGAAGCCGAAGAGCGCGTCTGGCGCGCGATCAACGCGCTGAACCCGCCCGAGGCGTTGCTGGAAGGCTACACCGCCGCCTAATTCCCGTTCGTGTCGAGCGAATTCGAGACACGTGAAGGCTTGGGCTGTGCAGGCGTATCTCGACTTCGCTCGATACGATCGGAGGTTGGAGTTGATTCGGGTGGACTAATGCTTGCGCCCGAAATCGGGCGCCGCGTCATCCTGACCCTGTTCGATGATCGAGCGACGGATCGCGCGCGTGCGCGTGAACCAGTCTTCGAGCTTGGCACCGTCGCCGCGCCGGATCGCCTGCTGGAGCGCCGTCAGATCCTCGTTGAAGCGTTGCAAGGTTGCTAGCACCGCATCCTTGTTGGCGAGGAAAACGTCGCGCCACATCACCGGATCGCTCGCCGCGATACGCGTGAAATCGCGGAAACCCCCCGCCGAATATTTGATCACCTCGCTCTCGGTGACCTCTTCGAGTTCGCTCGCGGTGCCGACGATCGTATAGGCGATAAGGTGCGGCAGGTGACTCGTCACCGCCAGCACCATGTCGTGGTGGGCCGCATCCATCGTCTCGACCCGCGCGCCGAGTGCCTGCCAGAAGCCCGTCACTGCCGCCACCGCTTCGCCCGGCGCACCCGCGCCGGGAGTGACGATGCACCAGCGGCCGTCGAACAGGGTCGCAAAACCCGCGGCGGGTCCGCTATTCTCCGTCCCCGCGACCGGATGCGCGGGAATGACGATATGATCGGGCAGCGTCTTTGCCAGCGCCTCGGCGACGCCCGCCTTCGATGAACCGACGTCCGAGATGATCGCGCCGGCCTTCAATCCCGGCGCGATCGCTGCGGCCGCGTCGGCCATGCGCCCGACCGGAACTGCAAGGATGACGAGGTCGGCGTCGGCCACGGCCGCGGCTGCATCGTCGGCAATCGTTTCGCAAAGCCCGAGTTCGCGCGCGAGCGTGCGCACCTCGGCGCTGGCATCGTGGCCGGTGACCGCCACGTGCGGCAGCCGTTCTTCGACCGCGCGTGCGATCGAAGAGCCGATCAGGCCCAGCCCGACGACCGCGACGCGATCGACGCTCGACGCTTTTGGCATCAGCCGTTCAGCGCCGCGCGGATCGCCGCCGCGAGCCCGCGCGTCTCATCCTCGGTGCCGATCGTCATGCGCAGCGCATTCGGCAGCCCCTGCCCGGGCAGCCAGCGGACGATATAGCCCGCGTCCATCAGCCGGTTATAGACGGTCTCGGCGCTCGTATCGCCCTCGAACAGCACGAGCAGGAAATTGCACGCCGACGGAATGACGCGCACGCCATGGTTGCCGAGGCTTTCGAGTTCGCCCGCGAGCCACGCGCGCCACTTCGCATTATGGTCGCGGCTGTGCGCGACGAACTCCGCATCGCCGAGCGCCGCGACCGCCGCGGCCTGCCCCGCGCGCGTGACATTGAACGGCAGGCGAATGCGGTGCAGCGCCGAAATCACTTCGGCCGCAGCATAGCCCCAGCCGATGCGCTCGGCGGCCAGCCCGTGAATCTTCGAAAAGGTGCGTGTGACGAACACGTTCGGCTGCGTCTTGGCGAGTTCGAGCCCGCCATCGTCCTCGGCTTCCGAGAGATATTCGGAATAGGCCTGGTCGATCACGAACAGCACATTCTTGGGCAGCCCGGCATAGAGCCGCGCGACCTCTTCGCATGTCGCGAGCGTGCCCGTCGGGTTATTGGGGTTGGCGAGATAGACGACGCGCGTCTTGTCGGTCACCGCTGCGAGCAGCGCATCGACGTCGGTCGCATAATCCTTGTCGTCGGCCTCGACCGGCACCGCGCCGACGCGCCGCGCCGCGATCTCGTAGACCGCAAAGCCGTACCGCACATAGAGGATCTCGTCGCCCGCCCCCGCATAGGTCCCCGCCGCGAGATGGAGCAATTCGTCCGAGCCGTTGCCGCAGATGATCCGCGCCGGGTCGAGGTCGAACTTGGCCGCGATCGCAGCGCGCAGTTGGGTCGAGCCCGGATCGGGATAGCGCGACAGCGCATCGGCCGCAGCCTGCACGGCAGCGAATGCCGCGCGCGCCTTTTCGCCCGTACCGAGCGGATTTTCATTCGCGCTGAGCTTGATCAGCGGGCGCCCGTCGGCACCTGCGGACTTGCCGGGAACATAGGGAGCGATGCCGCCGATCCACGGCTTGGGCGTAAGGGTCTGGGTCGCTTTGGTCATGCCGCGCCGTTTAACGGCTGTGCGCCCCAAGTCCAGCACCTAGTCCAGCACGTTGACACGCCCCGCCGGGCCGCTTAGCCCCGCGCGCATCATGGCGAGCCTGCTCCACCAGATTCAGCATCAAGGCGTGACGATTAACGCGCCGCTGCCGCTCGACAGCGGACAGGTGCTGCCATCGGTGACGATCGCGTGGCAAAGCTATGGCACGCTCAACGCCGACAGGTCGAACGCGGTGCTGATCTGCCATGCGCTCACCGGCGACCAATATGTCGCGAGCGACCATCCCGCGACCGGCAAGCCGGGCTGGTGGGCGCGCATGGTCGGCCCCGGCAAGCCGATCGACACCGACCGCTTCCACGTCATCTGCGCCAATGTGCTGGGCAGCTGCATGGGAACGAGCGGCCCGGCGACCCCCGATGCAGCGACGGGCGCTCCGCTCGGCATGGCCTTTCCCGTCATCACCATCACCGACATGGTGCGCGCGCAGGCGATGCTGCTCGATCATCTCGGTATTTCGCGCCTGCACGCCGTCGTTGGCGGGTCGATGGGGGGAATGCAGACGCTCGCCTGGGCCGCGACCTATCCCGAGCGGCTTGCCTCGGCGCTCGTGATCGCGAGCGCGGCGCGCCACTCGGCGCAGAATATCGCGTTCCACGAGGTGGGGCGGCAGGCGATCATGGCCGACCCGGACTGGCAGGACGGCCAATATTATGGCAGCGCGCGCGCCCCGACCAAGGGCCTCGCGGTCGCGCGCATGGCGGCGCACATAACCTATCTCTCCGAGGAAGGGCTGACCGAGAAGTTCGGCCGCCGGCTGCAGGCGCGCGACATCAAGAGTTTCGGTTTCGATGCCGATTTCCAGGTCGAATCCTATCTGCGGCATCAGGGGCTGGCCTTCACCGACCGCTTCGACGCCAACGCCTACCTTTATATCACGCGCGCAATGGACTATTTCGACCTCGCCGACCCGCACGACGGGCGCCTCGCGGGCGCGTTCGCGACGGCGAAGGACGTGCGCTTCACGCTCGTCAGCTTCGATACCGACTGGCTCTATCCGACCTCCGAATCGCGCCGGATCGTCCAGGCGCTGCAAAGCGTCGGTGCCGCGGCGAGCTTCGTCGAGCTGTCGGCGCCCTTCGGCCACGACAGCTTCCTTCTCGACGTCCCCGCGCTCGACCGCCTCGTCGCCGGCGCGCTCGGATCGGGTTTCTGATGGCGCTGCGCCCCGACCTCGCGATCATCGCCGACGCTCTGCCGTCATCGGCGCGTGTGCTCGATGTCGGCTGCGGCGACGGCGAGTTGATGGTTGCACTGCGGGGCAAGGGGGTCGACGCGCGCGGGCTCGAAATCGACCCCGCGAACGTCACCGCAGCGATCGCGCGCGGCCAGTCGGTGGTGCAGGGCGACGCGAACCGCGACCTTGCCGACTATCCCGACGACGCCTTCGACTATGCGATCCTGTCGCAGACGCTGCAGACGACCGAGCGACCCGACCGCGTCGTCGACGAACTGCTGCGCATCGCGCCGCGCGCCTTCGTCAGCTTTCCCAATTTCGCCCACTGGCGCATCCGCCTTGCGCTCTTGTGGGGCGGGCGCATGCCGGTGACGCGGCTGCTGCCGGTCGCGTGGTACGAAACGCCGAATATCCACCATGTCACGGTCAGCGACTTTCGCGACCTCGTCCGCGACAGGGGCATCCGGGTCGAGCGCGTCTGGCACCTGTCGGGCGACAAGCCGGCCAGCGACGCCGCCGCCAGCTGGCGGGCCGAACATGCGATCTTCCTGATCGCGCGCGGCTGAGTCCCGAAGTCGCAGGCGACAGGGACGGGAGCGACGGGAGCGTAGCGGATCCGCGGCTAGTCCGCGGCCGGTACCTTGTGGCGGGCCATATGCGGCATGAAATCCATCTTGCCGATGGCGAGCCCCGCATCGCGCAGCAAGGCATAGGCCATCGTCACGTGAAAATAGAAGTTCGGCATTATCCAGTCGCGAACATCTTCTTCGGAAGACATCACAAAGCGCACGCCATTTGGCAATGTCAGATCGACCGTTGCTTCGGCGTCGGCCCATCGCTCAGGGTCGGCCTGATCAACCAGCGCGCGGACCGCGGCAATCCGCTGACGAATCTCTGCAAGCGAGGTATATGTGGTTTCTTCGAGCGGGACCGCCGTACCACCCACTTGATTGAGGGCCAGAAGCACTTGATTCAAAGCGACGCGGAACTGAAGCTCGAGCGGGAACATATCCTCGGTCAGTTTTGCGGCAAGCACATCGTCCGGCATCTTGGCATCGACCGCCTTGCCGACAAGATGCTCGAGCGTGCCGAGCATGTTGGCAAAAGTCATTCGCGCTGATTGAGCGTAAGGCATCGCATATCCCTGTAATTGGCGGCCGGGCCTTCAATCCTTCTTTTTCAGGCCATTGGCCAGCATGTCATTCGCGATCCGGGCAATTTCGGAAATGTCGCTCTCGGTGTCCCACAGACCGTAGCGCATCCCCAGAAACACATTCATGCCGCCGATCGCCCAGGCGTGGATCTCGCCGACGTCGGCGCGGATTTCGCCGCGCCCTGCGCCCGCCTCCAGGCGCTGCCGGATGCGCTCGACGGTCGTTTCATAGTGGCGGCGATAGCTGGCGTAATCGACGAATTCGGCCTCGTCGATGATGCGGTAAATCTCCTTATGCTCGCGCACGAAGCCCAGATAGGATTCGAGTCCGATGCGTTCGGCGCTGATCTCGTCGGGCGCCGCCTGCACCAGCGGCGTGACATGGTCGCGCAACTGTTCGCTCATGTAGCGGACGAGCGCCTGGAAGATCTCCTCCTTTGAATCGAAATAGGTGTAGAAGCTGCCGAGCGCGGTGCCGGCGCGGCGCGTAATCGCGCTGATCGATGCATCGTGAAAGCCGCGCTCGCCGAATTCGACCGCCGCCGCGTCGAGCAGCTTGCGAAGCGTCCGGCGGCCGCGCTCGGTGCGCGGCGTCTTGTCGCGCGCATCGCTTCCCGCATTTCCTGTCGCGACTGGCGGTTGGTCCATGGCTGCCTTCGTCTCCCCTCCGTCGCTGCCCCCACCCTGCATCGTGGCTTTTCGGCACCACAGGCAAGCAAAAAACGACAAATGCATATTCCAAGTTGAAACTTGGTTCATGTTTCATTATTGGACGCAGCGCGGCTTGGCAAGCACCGGCCCAAAGAAAAGCAGAACCAGGGTGGCGTGGGGTCACCCGAGACATGGGAGACTCATATGCGTCCTTTCGCCCCCCGGCTGCGTCGCGCGGTCCTTGCCACCAGCGCCCTTTCGATGATCGCCTTCACGCCCGCAGCCTTTGCGCAGGACGCCGGCGCCAACGATGCAAATGATGACGAGATTATCGTGACGGCACGCCGCCGCGACGAACGACTGCTCGATGTTCCGGTCGCGGTCACCGCGATTTCGGGCGACGCGCTCGAAGCGCGGGGCGCGCTCGATCTGACCGATGTCGCGAACATCACCCCCAATACGACGCTCGAGACCTCGCGCGGGACCAATTCGACGCTCAGCGCCTTCATCCGCGGCGTCGGCCAGCAGGATCCCGTCCCGGGTTTCGAGGCGGGTGTCGGCATCTATCTCGGCGATGTCTATCTGAACCGTCCTCAGGCGGCGGTCCTCGACATTTACGATGTCGAGCGGATCGAGGTGCTGCGCGGCCCGCAGGGGACGCTCTATGGCCGCAACACGATCGGCGGGGCGGTCAAATATGTCACCAAGTCGCTGCCGCAGGATTTCAGCCTGAAGGCGCGCGCGACCTATGGCACCTACGACCAGGCCGAAGGCGTGCTGACGGTGAGCGCGCCGATCGGCGACATGCTGCGCGTGGGCGGTTCGCTCGCGCGACTGTCGCGCGGCGGGTTCGGCGACAATCTGAACATCCCCGGCGTCGAAAATTACAACAAGGACGTCTGGGGGAGCCGCGGCACGATCGAATTTGGGGGCTATGACGCGCCCGTCCTCATCCGCCTGTCGGGCGACTATACGCGCGACAAGTCGGATCCGCGTAACGGCCACCGCCTGATCCCCGGCCTGCTGTCGGGCGCGCCCGTCCTCGACGATGTCTATGACACGCGCGCCGGACTTAACGCGCCGAAGCAGGATGTCGAAGCATGGGGCCTCGCGCTCAACGTCACCGCCGAGCTCAGCGACAATCTGACGCTCCGCTCGATCAGCGCCTGGCGCAAGGACGACAGCTTCACGCCGATCGATTTCGACGCGCTGCCCGCGGTCGATGTCGACGTGCCCGCCGTCTATCGCAACGAACAGCTGAGCCAGGAATTCCAGCTCCTTTATGAAAGCGACCGGGTGCACGGCCTCGTGGGCTTCTATTATCTCGACGCGCGCGCCTATACCAAGTTCGACGTGATCCTTGCCGAAACCGGCCCGCTGCTGCCGACTCCGGTTCCCGTCGCGCTCGGTTTCGGCCAAAAAACGATCGGCGACGTACGCACCGATAGCTGGTCGGTGTTCGGCGACGTCACCTTCGACGTGACCGACCGGCTGCACCTGTCGGTCGGCGGGCGCTATACCGTCGACAATCGCGACAGCTATATCTTCAAGACCAACCAGATCCTCGGCGCCGATCCCGAATTCGGCGGCGAGAGCGTCCCGATCGGCGCGCCGATCACCGATTTCGACGGCAAGGCGCGCTTCAAGAAATTCACCCCGCGCGCTTCGGTGTCGTTCGACGTCCACGACGACCTGATGATCTATGCTTCCTATTCAAAGGGCTTCAAGGGCGGCGGTTTCGACCCGCGCGGCAGCGCGAACGTCCGCGCGATCGATATCAACAACGACGGTATCTTCGCCTATGACGAGATCTACAATTTCTTCCTGTTCGAACCCGAAACGGTCGACAGCTACGAAGCCGGGATCAAGGGCGCGTCGGCGAATGGAGACGTCAATTTCGCGCTGACGGGATTCTACGCCGATTACAAGAATGTCCAGATTCCGGGCTCGGTCGGCATCGACGCGAATAACGACGGCGTTTTCGAAGGCTTTTCGGGCGTTACCACCAACGCCGCCTCGGCAACTTTCAAGGGCCTGGAGCTCGAAACCTCGGCACGCTTCGCGCATGATTTCGCAGGCGCGGGGTCGCGCATGACCTTTTCCGGCACGCTCGGCTATATCGATGCGCAATATGACGAGTTTATCGGCAACCTCGGCACCGACGTGTCGGATATCACCGATATCCAGAACACGCCGACCTGGACCGCATCGGGCACGCTCGGCGCGCTGGTTCCCATGGGCGACGGCGACCTCAACCTGTCGACCACCGTCTCCTATCGGAGCAAGACGCAGCAGTTCGAATATCCCAGCCCCTATCTCGACCAGAAGGGCTATGCGCTGTGGGACGCCAGCCTCGTCTATAATTTCGCCGGCGACCGCTATTCGATCGGCCTCCATGCAAAGAATATCCTCGACAAACAATATAAGACGTCGGGCTATCAGTTCCTTCTGACCAGCCCGACCACGGGCCTGCCGCTTGCGGCACCGAACGGGAATCCGATCCCGTCGCTTGGCCGCGAAGGCATCGCGACCGCCTTCTACGGAAACCCGCGCCAGCTATTCGTGACCGGCACGGTCAAATTCTGACCGGGCGGTTTGTAAAAAGGGGGCAAGGGGCGCTAGCGACGGCGCCCCTTTTCTTTGGCGACGCAACGTCCGTTTTGGGGTGGGGAGGGGGACCGCGCCGCAGGGCGTGGTGGAGGGCCCGCAGCGTCGCGCCATTTGCCCCTCCGTCAGCGCTTCGCGCTGCCACCTCCCCATGCCTGCGGCACGGGGAGGATCTTATGACAACTATCGGTCAATAGCTGCCCTGCGTGCACCGGCAGCAACCGGTCGGAACCCGGAGTCAATCGCCTAGCGCCGGCGCGCCTGTCGATGCCACCATGCGCTCGCCATCGATCACGATCGGACTTGCGACCCCGTCGATGGACGCGCCCTCGGGCCGGAAACGCATGCCGCGTGCGATAACCTGCGGGTCGGAAAACACCTGCGCCAGATCGTTGATCGGCCCCGCCGGCACCCCCGCCGCCTCGAGCGCGAGCGACAGGGGCTGCGCGTTCCACGCCGCGATCTTTGCGGCGAGCAGCGGGATCAGTTCGGCGCGGTTCGCAAGCCGCGCGGCATTGTTGACGAAACGCGGATCGTCGGCCCATTCGGGCACGCCCAATGTCGCGCAGAGCTTTCGATATTGCCCGTCGTTGCCGACCGCGATCACGAGCTGGCCGTCGGCGGTCGCAAAGACCTGATAAGGCACGACATTGACGTGTGCATTGCCCATCCGTTTCGGCGCAACCCCGCTCGCGAGGTAATTGGCCGCCTGGTTGGCGAGTACCGCGACCTGCGAATCGAGCAGCGCCATGTCGACATGCGCGCCCACACCGGTGGCGTCACGACGTCGCAACGCAGCCAGGATCGCAACCGCCGAATACATGCCGGTAAAGATGTCGGCATAGGCGATCCCCGCCTTTTGCGGCGCCCCGTCGGGCTCACCGGTGAGCGACATGAAGCCGCTCATCGCTTGCACGATATAATCGTAGCCCGCCCGGTGCGCGTAAGGCCCGGTCTGGCCGAAACCGGTGATCGAGCAGACGACGAGCTGCGGGAAATCTGCGCAGAGTCTTGCCGGATCGAGCCCATATTTGACGAGGCCGCCGACCTTGTAATTTTCGATGACGACATCGGCATTGGCAAGCAATGCCTGCACCTCCGCCTGCCCCTCGGCACGCGCGATATCGATTGCCACGCTCCGCTTGCCGCGATTGCAGCTATGATAATAGGCCGCGCCAAGATTCTCGCCGTTGGCTCCGGTGACGAAGGGCGGGCCCCATTCGCGCGTATCGTCGCCCGTACCCGGCCGTTCGACCTTGATCACCTCGGCACCGAGATCGGCGAGCAACTGCCCGCACCAGGGGCCAGCGAGCACCCGCGCCAGCTCGACGACGCGGATGCCCTCAAGCGGTTTAGGCAAAGGCCGAAATGCCCGTGATCGCACGGCCGAGGATCAGCGCGTGGACATCGTGCGTGCCTTCATAGGTGTTCACCGTCTCAAGGTTCACCGCGTGGCGGATGACATGATAATCGGCTGAAATGCCGTTGCCGCCGTGCATGTCGCGCGCAACGCGGGCGATATCGAGCGCCTTGCCGCAATTGTTGCGCTTCAGGAGGCTGATCGCATCGGGAACAAGCCGCCCCTCGTCGATCAGCCGGCCGACGCGCAGCGCCGCCTGGAGCCCGAGCGCGATTTCAGTGAGCATGTTGGCGAGCTTCAATTGCACGATCTGGTTTGCCGCGAGCGGGCGTCCGAACTGCTTGCGCTCTCCGGTGTAATTGCGCGCCGCTTCGTAGCAGAATTCGGCCGCGCCCATCGCGCCCCAGCCGATGCCGTAGCGCGCGCGGTTGAGGCAGCCGAACGGCCCCTTGAGCCCCGAGACATGCGGCAGCAGCGCATCTTCGCCAACCTCGACCCCGTCCATGACGATTTCGCCGGTGACCGAGGCGCGCAGACTCACCTTGCCCTCGATCTTCGGCGCCGACAGGCCCTTCATGCCCTTTTCGAGCAGGAACCCGCGGATCGCGCCGTCATGCGCTTCGGACTTCGCCCATACGACGAACACATCGGCGATCGGCGAATTGGTGATCCACATTTTCGCGCCCTTCAGGCGATATCCGCCCTCGATCCTTTCGGCGCGCGTGCGCATGCCGCCGGGGTCGCTCCCGGCATCGGGTTCGGTGAGGCCGAAGCAGCCGACGAGGTCGCCCGAGGTCAGTCCGGGGAGATATTTGCGCTTCTGCTCCTCGCTGCCATAGGCGTTGATCGGGTGGATCACCAGGCTGCTCTGCACCGAACAGGCCGAACGATATCCCGAATCGATGCGTTCGACTTCACGCGCGATCAGGCCGTAGCTGACGTAGTTCAGTCCAGCGCCGCCATATTCGGGGTCGATCGTCGCGCCAAGCAGGCCGAGCTGGCCCATTTCGGACATGATCTCGCGGTCGAACCGTTCGTCGAGAAACGCCGACGTCACGCGCGGCAGCAAAGCGTCGGTCGCGTAGGATCGCGCCGTGTCGCGCACCATCCGCTCCTCGTCGCTCAGTTCGGCGTCGAGCTGGAGGGGATCGAGCGGATCGAGCGCTTCGATGCGTTGCGGGTCGGCGAGGGCCATGGAACGGGCTTCCTTAAAAGGGCGGGCAGCCCTTACGGAATGCGCGCTACGAGGTCGGTTCGGCCGTTTTGCGGGCCATTGCGGCAGCGGGACTGTCGCGCGGTTCCAATATCGCCGCGGTCTCGATCAGGTCAAGCGCGCGCCGCGCTTCATGATAGCGCCGCGCATCGATCAGCCAGTCGGTCGCCGCCGCCGCCCCGGGCATGGCTTCGACCTCGGCAATCGCCTTGTCGGCCTGGCCCCCGGCAAGATAGCGCCGCGCGCGTTCGAGCCGTTCGGACGCGCGCGGCGACTGGGTCCCCGCGGCGCGCACGACGAACAATTCACCGAGTTCGCGGCGAAGCCCGGTCCACAGGCTGCCGTTACTGTCGCCGCCGCGCCCGACCAGCTGCGGTGCCAGCGTATCGAGTTCGGCACGCAATTGTTCGAGCGTCACCGGCTCGCGCGACGTGTCGATGATCGTTTTCACCGCATTGGGCTGGTCGTCGCCGAAACGCAGACGGAGTTGCGCATCGAGATAGCCCAGCGACAAACCGCGATCGAGCGCGCGGCGCACAGCAAAGGCGACGAGCAGCCCCTCGGCGCGCGACGCATTGCCAGAGGCCGATTCGGCTTCGAGGGTGATGCGCGACAGCCGCTGTTCGAGTTCGGCGACGCGCGCGGCGAGCGCGTTGGCGCCGTCGATCGGCGCCACGACCAGCGGCTGGCCGGCGGCGGGGGCTTTTACCGCGCCGCTGGCGACCACGACCGGGGCCGTTGCGCCGCCGGGCGATTCGATCATTTTCGTGACCGGGACGCTGTCATTTCCCGTCAGCCAGCGATTAACCGCCCAGCCGCCCCCGACGACCCCGATCAGGAGCAGGAGGAAAGCGCCAAGGGCGAGTGCGCGAAACGATAGTCCCCGCGCAGGAACCGCCTCGTCCTTCGCGGGCAAGGAGGTGTCGATGCTGTCGATTGCCATGTTTCTCTTTCGAACGACCCTATTTGGGGACCTTGTGCCACAAAGCATGCGCTTGTGCCAACATTGCACCGTCGTCGGGCTGTCCCGCGATGACGAGATCGCCCCAGCCGTCGCCTGCGGCGGCTGCCACCTTGGCACTGATCGCGACGAGCGCCAGGTGATCGCGGGCCGCGCCGGCGAGCTCGGAAACATAAGCGGCGGCGCGCACCGAATGCGCAAGCAGCACCGCCGGCCCGGCGATCAGTTGCGCCCATTCGGCGGGCGGCGCAATCCGGTCGACGGCATAGCAGGGCAGCGGTGTAATCGCGGCGGTGCGGGCGTCGAATTCGGAGCGGTCGCGCCCGCAAAGCCATAATATCCGGCGGATATTTCGTGACGCCATGTCATCAAGAAGCTGCTGCGCGTCAGCGGCACCGACTTTGTCCACCGTCAGCCCCGCGGCGTCCGCGGCGTTCGCGGTCGCCGCGCCCACGGCATGGACAGGGAGCGACGCCAGCGACGCGAGCGCCGGGCCGGCAAGGCGCGGCGCCGATGCGCTGGTCAGCAGCAATGCATCGAACTCGCTCGCCGCAGGAATCGTCCAATCGAGCGGCCGCGCGGCGAAAAGCGGGAGTGAGCGCGCGTCGAATCCCATCGCGCGGGCGCGCGCGACGGTCGCGCCATTGCCCGGTTCGGGCCGCGTAACGATCAGCGGCGCGCCGGTTCTCATGCCGCGAACAGGCGCCGGACACTGTCGGGCGCGGCAGCAAGCAAGCGCCGCGCCAGCGCCCCCGCCGCGTCGGGGCCGTCGACGATGATATGTCCCACACCATGGTCGGCGCCATCGTCCGAGAAAATTTCGGCGGCGAGGCGCAGGCTCCCATCCGCCTGCCAACTTGCATGCGCCGCCACGGGCGACCGGCAGTCGCCGCCCAGCGCTGCAAGGAATGCGCGCTCCGCCGCGACCGCCCGGTGCGTCGGTTCATGGTCGATCGCCGCGAGCAAGGTGCGGGCCGGACCGTCGTCGGCGCGGCATTCGATCCCGATCGCCCCTTGCGACGCGGCGGGAAGCAGCATGTGGGCCGGCTGCACCGATCCGACGTCATGCATCCCGAGCCGGTCGAGCCCCGCCGCCGCGAGCAAGGTGGCATCGGCGTCGGCATCCGCAATCTTGGCGAGCCGCGTCGCGACATTGCCGCGCAGCAGCACAGTCTCGAGATCGGGACGGATCCGCTTCACCTGCGCGGCGCGGCGGGGGCTGCTGGTCCCGAGCCGCGCGCCGTGCGGCAGGTCGGCGATCATTGTCGCGGCAATCCCTTCGCGCACGACCAGCCGGTCGCGCGGGTCGGCGCGCTCGAGCATCGCGCCGAGAAAAAAGCGCGGGTCGCGCAGCGTCTCGACGTCCTTCAGCGAATGGACGGCGATATCGATCCGTCCCGAATCGAGCGCGGCGTCGAGCTCGCGCGTCCACAATGCCTTCCCACCGACTTCGGCGAGCGCGCGATCCTGAATCTTGTCACCCGTCGCGGTCATGGGCACGATTTCGAGCGCCGCCATGTCGATGCCATGGCTGGCAATCAGCGCCGCCGCCGCCATATGGGCCTGGGCCATCGCCAACGGCGAGGCCCTTGTGCCGATACGCAACGGGTTTTCGGGGGTAGGAATGCCATTCATCCCGATGCTGCTAGCGCGGCTTGCTCTCGCGATAAAGGGGCGGGTAAAGGAGCGCGCAACAATATGACTCTCATCCTCGGCCTTGAATCGAGCTGCGACGAAACCGCGGCGGCGCTCGTCGACAGCGAACGGCGCATATTGGCGCACCGCGTCGCGGGGCAAGAGGCGGAGCACAAGCCCTATGGCGGTGTCGTGCCCGAGATCGCGGCACGCGCGCATGTCGATCGGCTCGCGCCGATCGTCGAGGGCGTCCTGACCGACGCTGGCGTGACGCTCGCCGAGGTCGACGCGATCGCCGCCACCGCCGGGCCCGGGCTGATCGGCGGCGTCATGGTTGGGCTGGTGACGGGAAAGGCGCTCGCGCATGCCGCGAACAAGCCGCTGATCGCGGTCAACCATCTCGAAGGCCACGCGCTGAGCCCGCGCCTCGCCGATCCGACCCTCGCATTCCCCTATCTGCTGCTGCTCGTCTCGGGCGGGCATTGCCAGTTGCTGCTCGTGCGCGGCGTCGGCGATTACCGCCGCCTCGCGACGACGATCGACGACGCCGCGGGCGAGGCGTTCGACAAGACCGCCAAGCTGCTCGGCCTCGGATATCCCGGCGGCCCCGCGGTCGAGCGTATCGCGAAGGACGGCAGGCCGGACGCCGTGCCGCTGCCGCGACCGCTTGTCGGCAGCATCGAGCCGCATTTCTCCTTCGCGGGCCTCAAGAGCGCGGTTGCGCGCGCCGCAGCGGGCGGCGAGCATAGCATCCCCGACCTCGCCGCGTCCTTTCAGCAAGCGGTCGTCGATTGCCTCGTCGATCGCAGCCGCATCGCGCTCGCCGCTTGCCCCGAAGCGACCGCTTTCGTTGTCGCCGGCGGTGTCGCCGCGAACGGAGCGATACGCACCGCGCTAACCGACCTCGCCGCGCGCTTCGACAAGGCCTTTGTCGCACCGCCGCTGTGGCTGTGCACCGACAATGGTGCGATGATCGCGTGGGCGGGCGTCGAACGTTTCGCGGCGGGGCTCACCGACCCGCTCGATACCGCCGCCCGTCCGCGGTGGCCGCTCGATCCCGATGCCGAGACGGTCCGCGGAGCAGGAGTGAAGGCATGACGTCCTATTCGAAGTTCGGCGTCGTCGGTGGCGGCGCGTGGGGGACCGCGCTTGCACAGCTTCTCGCTGCCGACGGTGCGCCCGTGCGGCTGTGGGCACGCGAAGCGGATGTCGTTGCGGCGATCAATAGCGAGCATCGAAACCCCGTCTTCCTACCCGGCGCGACATTGTCACCGTCGCTGAGCGCCACCACGGACCTTCTCGAAATGACCGACCTGGACGCGCTGCTGATGGTCGTCCCCGTCCCCTTCCTGCGCGCCGTCCTTACCGAGCTCCCGCGGGGCAGCGCGCCGCTGATCTTCTGCAGCAAGGGGATGGAAGCGGGCAGTTTCGCCTTCCCGATCGACATTGCACGGGATCTCGCGCCGCAGCGCCCGCATGCGGTGCTGTCGGGTCCGACCTTCGCACACGAGGTCGCCGCCGGCCTCCCCACCGCCATCACGCTTGCCGCAGCCGACGCCGCCGTCGCTAGCAGTCTCGCGCAGGCGCTCGCGCGCCCGCATTTCCGTCCCTATGTCTCGACCGACGTCATCGGGGCCGAAATCGGCGGCGCGGTCAAGAATATCCTCGCGATCGCCTGCGGCATCGTCGACGGGGCCGGGCTCGGGCTTAACGCGCGCGCGGCGTTGATCAGCAGGGGTTTCGCCGAAATGACGCGGTTCGGTCTGTCGCGCGGCGCACAGGCTGAAACGCTTGCCGGACTCGCCGGACTTGGCGACCTCGTGCTGACCTGCACCTCGTCCAATTCGCGCAACTTCGCGCTCGGCCAGGGGCTCGGTCGCGGCGAAGAGGCCACCACGCTGATGGCCGACCGCCGCACCGTCGCCGAAGGCGCGTTCAGCGCCCCCGTGGTCGCCGCCGCCGCGCGCGCCGACGGCATCGACATGCCGATCACCGATACCGTCGCGCGCCTCGTTGCGGACGAAGTGCGCGTCGCCGACGCCATTCATGCCCTGCTCAGCCGGCCGCTGCGATCCGAAGGCCGATGATGGGCCGCACACAATTGCCTGCTCGCCCGCGCCACGCTAGACTGACCGGCAGGGCGAGGCAGAAGGGGCGCGAGGCTTGAGCCAGACGGACAGCGCAGCCGCGCCCGCTTCGCCGGACGGTCCCCCGCGGGACGCGGATACGGCGGCCCTCGCGAAGGGCGGGCGCACCAACTTCTTCGGTTTCATCCTTCGCCTCGTCGCGCGCCTGCCCTTCCTCTATGTGGCGGGCCGCTGGTACGGGCCAGAGGCGGTCGGGCGCTTCGCCTTTGCCGTGCTTGTCATCGAACTTGTTGCACAGCTCGCGACGCTGGGGCTCAAGCGCGGCCTCGCCGAACAATTGAGCGCGCCCGGCGCCGACCATCGGACCGTCGTCTGGGATGGCATGTTCGTCGCGCTCATCGCCTCCGCCGCCGGGTCGCTACTCCTTGCGCTCTTCCCGCAGATCATGTTTCCGTCGGGCGGCATCGATGGCACCGACCGCTGGATGGCGCTGCTCGTCTTCGCGATCGCCGGGACCGACATCGCGCTTGCCGCCTGCGCCTATAAATTCGATATCGGCGCGACGGTGCGCGCGCGCGCGGTAGTCGAGCCTTGGGTTATCAGCGCCGCCGCCGCCGGATTCTGGTTTGTGTCGGTGCGCGACGGCCTCATGCTCTCCTACGCCGCGGCGATGCTCGGCGCCTTTCTGACCGCGCTGATCCCGATGCTCCGCCATTATGGCGGGCCGCAGGGGTGGCAACCACACCCTGCGCACCTGATCGCAGTTGCGCGGCGCAACGCGCCGCTCGCCGCCGCCGATGCGATCGAATGGGGCACGCGCCGGCTCGACCTGTTCATCCTGGGCCAGTTCACCTCGCCGACGATCTACGGCATCTATTATATGGCGCAGCAGGTCGCCTCGCTGCCGCAAAAGCTGAAGACCAGCTTCGAGCCGATCCTCGGCCCCGTCATCACGCGCAACCTCGCCGAAAAGCGGCTTGCCGCCGTGGCCGCACAAGTGAGCCAGGTCGGGTTCTGGATCATCGCGGCGCAGGCCGGCGTCGCGCTCGCGCTCGGCATCCCGGGCGAGGCGGTGATGGGGCTCGTCGGCCCCGAATTTGTGAGCGGCACCGCAGCGCTCGCCTTCCTGCTCGCCGCGGAGGTGGTCGCGGCGACCGCAGTCGTCAGCGAAGCGGCGCTCGTCTATGTCGCGCGCCACCGCAACCTGCTGATCAGCATTGCGACGCTCGCGCTGCAAGCCGCCCTCAGCGTCGCGCTGATCCTGGTCGCACAATCGATGGGCCTGCCGCCGATCTATTACGCCGGCGCCGTCGCGCTGGCGCTGATGCTCGCGCTCGGTTTCGCCTCGGTGGTCAAGGCGCGGCTGCTCGCGCGCGTGCTCGGCGCGCCGGTGAACAGCCTGCGCTGGGCGCTCGTGTGGGCAACTGCGGGCGCCGCGGTGCTCGGCTGGGGCGCGACGCAGCTTCCCGAATGGGCCGAGCTGCTGATCGGCGTGCCCTTCATCCTGGGCGTTTACGCGTGGCTGATCTGGACGCGCGGTTTCGGCCCGGCCGATCGCGCGCTGTTCAAGAAGCACCCCGATCCGGCCGAAGCGGCCGCCGCCTGACCCTTATTCGACCGCCTTCTGGGCCGCGTCGCCCACATCCTCGGCGGCACCCCCGACCTTTTGCGCGGCCTCGGTGATCGCCCCGCTTTGGGCCTTGTCGTTGGCGAGGAACTGGAAGGCGAAAAAGGCGGCGATCAGGATCGCGGCGAGAAAAATCAGGCCCAAGCCTATCCCGCCGCCGCGGCGCGGTTCGCGGTCGATGACCGTGGTGGTGTGCGTTGTCCCGTCGGGATCGCGCGTCGTGTGGATTTCGTCGGCCATAAGAAACTCTCCCTATGCTGATGGCGCATAGGACGCTTCGGGACCGGCGAAAGTTCCTATCCCAACCGCGCCGCAACCTTCGCCTTGAGATCGGTCTGCGCGCGCGGGCCGACCTGCGCGATGATTTCGCGCGCGCACACTGCGCCCATCGTCAGGCAGTCGTGCATCGACCGGCCCTCGGCATGACCCGCGAGAAAACCGGCGGCGAAGAGGTCGCCGGCGCCGGTTGTGTCGACGACCTGGTCGATCGGTTCGGCGCCGACCTCGGTGCGCACCCCGTCATGCAGCGCGATCGCGCCATGCGCGCCGCGCGTGACGACGAGCAGCGGCACCTGCGGCGCGATCTTGGCGACCGCCGCCTCGAAGTCCTCGGTTTCGGCAAGAGCGCAGATTTCGACTTCGTTCGCGAAGAGGATGTCGAACAGCCCTTCAGCGATCAGCTTGCGGAAATCCTCGCCATGACGGTCGATGATGAAGGCGTCCGACAGGGTGAAGGCGACCTTGCGCCCGGCGCCGCGCGACACGTCTATCGCGCGGCGCATCGCAGCGCGCGACAGCGGCGGATCCCACAGATAGCCTTCGAGATAGAGGATCTTCGCATCGGCGATCCACGCCTCGTCGATCATCGCCTGGTCGAGCAGGTGGCTCGCGCCCAAAAAGGTGTTCATCGTGCGCTGGCCGTCAGGGGTGACGAGGATCAGGCAGCGCGCGGTCGGCGCGCCTTGCTTGAGCGCGGGGGTTTCATAGGCGACGCCGAGCGCGCGCAAATCATGGGTGAAAACATGGCCGAGCTGGTCGTCGGCGACCTGGCCGATGAAGGCGCACCGTTCGCCGAGCGCCGCCATCCCGGCAAGCGTGTTCGCTGCGCTGCCGCCCGAAACCTCGACCGCCGGCCCCATCGCCGCATAAAGCCGTTCGGCCTCTTCGCCGTCGATCAGCCGCATCGATCCCTTGGTCAGGCCTTCGGCCTCGATCAGCGCATCGTCGGCGCGGGCAAGAACGTCGACGATCGCATTGCCGATGGCGACGACATCGAAACGGGCGGTGGCGGCCATGAAAAATCCTGTGCTGTGTGGGAAAAGCTGCGCGCGCCTTAGTGGGGAGCGCCCCCCAAGGCAAGCGGAAGCCTTGACGAACGCCCCGCGCCCGCGCCATCCCGTCGCATGGCTCGCGCGCTTCAGGCTTTTCTCCTTGCCGTCAGGGATCTGAACAGTCCGCGCGTGCTGCGCGTCCTCGCGCAAAGTCTCGCGCTTACGCTGCTCATCTTCATCGGCGCTGGCGCTGCGATTTTTTTCGGCGCGCGCTGGGCGCTCGCGCATTGGCAATGGCTGGGCGGCGACAGCCTCGACATGGCCGGGGTGTTGATCGTGCTGGCGATCGTCGCGGGAAGCTGGCTGCTGTTCCGCGCCGTGGCGATCGTCGTCGTCGGCCTGTTCGCCGACGGCATCGTCGCCGATGTCGAAAGGCGCCATTATCCTGCCGCTGCCGCCCGCGCCTGCGACGTCGGCTGGCGGCAGAATGTTGCGCTCGCGCTCGCCTCGCTGGGACGGTTGATCGGCGGCAACCTGCTGGCACTGCCCGTCTATATCCTGTTGCTCGTCACCGGGGTCGGGACGCCGATCTTCGCGCTGCTCGTCAACGCGCTGCTGCTCGGCCGCGACCTCGAGGCGATGGTTCTCGCGCGCCACTCCGAACGGCCGCGCTTCGGCCGCCCGGCGCGCTGGTCGATGGGCCTGCTGTCCGCCGCAAGCTTCGTGGTGCCCGTCGCCAATCTGTTGGCGCCCATCGTGAGCGCCGCTATGGCGGTGCACATGCTGCACCTGCGCAATGGGGACCCCGAAAAATGATCGAAAATCGTCGCTTGGCCGCCGTCGCCATGCTCGCCTTGACGCTCGGCGCCTGCGCGGGCCCCGCGATTCCCTATGCAACGCCGCCGAAGTCGCCATCGTCGAACGCACCGGTCGCGTCACCGCGGCCGGTCCAGAACAACAGCCTGATCGGTCGCAATGCCAACGCCGCGCTCGGCCTGTTCGGCAAGCCGCGGCTCGATGTCGCCGAAGGGTCGGGGCGCAAGCTGCAATTCGCCGGGACACCCTGCATTCTCGACGTCTATTATTACGCGCCGAAACAAGGCGCGGACCCGCTCGCGACGCATGTCGACGCGCGCACGCCCGACGGGCGCGACGCGAATGTGCCGAGTTGCATTGAGGCGCTGCGCAAATAGGCCGACGTCACGGCGTCAGTTCGGCAAGTGCCCAGGATGCGGCGTCGACGACCATCGGCGATTCGTCGCCGGTCAGCCGCTCCAACACCGGAACGAATCGCGTATCGCCGCTGTTGCCCGCCGCGATCGCCGCGTTGCGAACCATGCGGTTGCGGCCGATCCGCCTGATCGGCGATCCCGCGAACACCTGCCGGAACCCGGGATCGTCGAGCGCGAGCAGGTCGGCGAGCGATGGCGCGACCAGCTCGGCGCGCGGCAGGAAGGCACGGTGCGCATGCGCCCTGTCGGCGAATTTGTTCCACGGACAGGCGGCGAGGCAATCGTCGCAGCCATAGATACGATTGCCGATCCCGCGCCGCAGCTCGACGGGGATGGGACCATTATGCTCGATCGTCAGATAGGAAATGCAGCGCCTTGCATCGAGCCGGTAGGGCGCGGGAAAGGCCTGTGTCGGGCACGCATCCTGGCACGCTGTACAGCTTCCGCATGTGTCGCGCCCGGGCTTGCTGCCCCCCAGATCGAGCGTTGTGTAGATCGCGCCGAGGAACAACCAGCTGCCATGCTCGCGGCTGACGAGGTTGGTGTGCTTGCCTTGCCAGCCGAGACCCGCCGCCGCCGACAGCGGCTTTTCCATCACCGGCGCGGTGTCGACAAACACCTTGACCTCGGCGTCCTTCGCTTCGGCGACCAGCCAGCGCGCGACCGCCTTCAGCGCCTTTTTGACGACGTCGTGATAATCGCCGCCCTGCGCATAGACCGAAATGCGGCCGCGATCGGGATGATCGGCGAGCAGCAGCGGGTCGAACGCCGGCGCATAGCTCATGCCCAGCGCGATCACCGATTTGACCGCGGGCCACAACCCCTTGGGCGATCCGCGCTGTTCGGCGCGGCTTTCCATCCAGATCATGTCGCCGTGCCGCCCCTCGGCCAGCCACTGGTCCAGCCGCGCGGCAGTCTGCGGCGCCGCGTCCGCATCGGCGATGCCGAAGGCGACGAAACCATGCGCACGCGCGACGGCTTCGAGGCGTTCTTCGAGAGAGGGCAAGGCTTCCGCAACCATTGGCGCTCTATACGCGAGCCGTCTCGCCGTGCCATAGCCTGCACGTGCGCCAGTCGGGGACCATGATTTGAACGATTTCAGCGTCGAGGCGACCGGCCTCACCAAATATTTCGGCGATTACAAGGCGGTCGATCAGGTCAGCCTCATGGTGCCGACGGGGAGCATCTACGGCGTGCTCGGCCCCAATGGCGCGGGCAAGACGACGAGCCTGCGCATGACGCTTGGTATCATCGATCCCGACGAAGGATCGAGCCGGGTCTTCGGCGAACGCCCGCAGACGGTACGTAACCGCATCGGCTATCTTCCCGAAGAGCGCGGCCTCTATCCGGGCATGAAGGCGCGCGAAGCGATCGCCTTCATGGGCGCGCTGCGCGGGCTCGAATGGCGCGAAGGCCGCCGCCGCGCCGAATCCTTCATGACCGAACTCGGGCTCGAGCGCGTCGTCGATGAAAAAATCCGCAAAATGTCGAAGGGCATGGCACAGATGATCCAGCTGATCGGCTCGATCGTTCACGCCCCCGACCTCATCGTCCTCGACGAACCTTTCTCGGGGCTCGATCCGGTCAATCAGGAGCGGCTCGAAATGCTCGTCCGCCGCGAACGCGATCGCGGCGCGACGATCCTTTTTTCGACGCATGTCATGGCGCATGCCGAACGCCTGTGCGACCGCATCGCGATCATCGCACGCTCGGCGCGGCGGTTCGAGGGCACAGTCGACGAAGCGCGCGCGCTGCTACCGATGCAGGTCCGCTACATCCCGCGCGACCAAGCCGATCCGGCCGCCGTCGCCGCGAACCTGCCCGCCGGCGCCGACCGGCGCGGCGACGCCTGGCATTTCGCCATCGACGACGCGGGCGTCGAACCGCTGCTCGCGCGCATCACCGCGAGCGGCCATGGCGTCACCGGCCTGTCAATCAGCCGCCCGGCGCTCCACGACGCTTTCGTCCATATCGTCAGGCAGGTCGATGCGAGTTTCGATGCCGACGCTGCCGAGGACGCCATCGAGGAGGCGAGCGCATGACCCCCTTCATCCAGAGCCTGTTCGTTGTTGCGCGGCGCGACTTTCTCGCGATCGTCGCGACGCCGACCTTCCTTCTTTTCCTGCTCGCCCCGCTCTTCATGGTCGGTATGGGGCTTGCGGGGGGCATGGGCGCATCGCAGCTTGCCGACAGCGCGCGCGGCGCCGGCCGGATCGTCGTCGTTGCCGATGCGGCGGATGTCGACGCACTGCGCGCAGCCGACACCCGGCTGCGCACCGCACTCGGTCGCGATCTCGCGACGCTCGATATCCGCATAACCAGCGCTACGGCTGCCGATCCAGTCGCGATCGCGCGCGAAAAGGGCAGCGACACCTATGCGGTGATGAGCGGCGACCTCGCCGCTCCGCGCATCGTCGAGCGCGAGACGGGCAGCCATTCGGGCCGGTATCTCGCGCTGCTCGCGGGCGAGGTTCAGCGCGCGCGCGCCTCCGGCCCCGCGCCTGCCGTGGCACCGCGTTTCGAGGCCTTGTCGCGCGGCGGGACGTCGATTGCCCTGCAACAATCGCTGGGGTTTGGCGCGGTCTTCGTCATTTTCCTGCTGACCCTGCTGCTCGCCGGCCAGACTGTCAGCTCATTGGCGGAGGAAAAGGGCAACAAGGTGATCGAGATATTGGCTGCCGCCGTCCCGCTCGAAAGCGTCTTCCTTGGCAAGCTGCTAGGTTTCCTCGGCGTCGCGGTGCTGTTCATCGCCTTCTGGCTTGCGATGGCAATGGGCGGTGGGCTGGTCGCCGCGCTCTTCGCCGATCCGGCCCTGCTCGCCGCCGGCGGCAGCGCCGGCAAGGCCGCGGCGGCGGTGGCATCGATGCCCGCGACGGGCTGGGGCTTTTTCCTTGGCATCGGCTTTGTCTATTTCGTCATGGCCTTCCTGCTGCTCGGCGCAGTTTTCCTTGGTGTCGGAGCGCAAGCGGCGACGGTGCGCGAAATCCAGATGCTCAGCCTGCCGATCACAATCTTCCAGGTCGGCATGTTCAGCCTCTGTGCCGCCGCCGCAAGCGCGCCCGACAGCGGCCTTGCCCGTTTTGCGCAGGTCTTTCCCTTTTCGTCGCCGCTCGCGATGGCCGCGCGCGCCGCGACCGACGATTCCAAAGCGGTCCACCTGCTCGCGCTCGGCTGGCAGGCGATCTGGGTCGCGCTTGTCGTCTGGATCGCGGTGCGTCTTTTCCGTTCGGGCGTTCTCGGCAGCGGCACGGGCTGGAAATTCTGGCGCCGCGCCGCGACGGGTGCTGCGTCCAGCGCGCCTACCGGCAACGCGCCTCATTGACAAAGCTGTAAACAGTGGCATCTTGCAACCCAATCGGCCGCGCAGACGGCCGCTTGAGAGGAGCAGCCGATGGCCACCCAGATCCGTATCGCCCCCGAAGTCGCCAACCCGCTCGACGTCAGCCGCGCCGAACTTTGGAGCGAGGACCGGTGGCAGGAACCGATGCGCCAGCTGCGCGCCGAGGCGCCGATCTATCGCTGTGAAGATTCGAAATTCGGTCCCTATTGGTCGGTGACGACCTACAAACCGATTCAGCATATCGAAGCACTCCCGAAAATCTTTTCTTCTTCATGGGAATATGGCGGGATCACCGTCGCCGGCGACGGCATCGAACATCTTCAGGAGGGCGAAATCCCGATGCCGATGTTCATCGCGATGGACCCGCCGCAGCATACGGCCCAGCGCCGCACCGTCGCCCCCGCCTTCGGCCCCTCTGAAATCGAACGGATGCGCGCCGACACCCAGGCGCGCACCGCTGCGCTGATCGATTCCTTGCCCGTGGGCGAGACGTTCGATTGGGTTGAACGCCTGTCGATCGAACTCACCACCGACATGCTTGCGATTCTGTTCGATTTCCCGTGGGAAGAGCGCCACCGCCTCACCGGCTGGTCCGATGCACTGGGCGACATCGAAAGCTTCGACACGCTCGAAAAGCGCCAGGCGCGCCTCGCCCAGGCCTTCGAAATGGGCGCCGCCTTCAAGCAATTGTGGGACAAAAAGGCCCAGAACCCGGGCGAGCATGATCTGATTTCGATCATGCTCCAGTCCGATGCGATGAAACATATGAGCGAGAATGAGTTCATGGGGAACCTCATCCTGCTCATCGTCGGGGGCAATGACACGACGCGCAATTCGATGTCGGCCTATGCCTATGGCCTCCACAAATTTCCCGAAGAACGCGCAAAGCTCGAAACCAATCACGATCCCGAACTTGCGATCAATGCGATGCACGAGATTCTGCGCTGGCAGACCCCGCTCGCACATATGCGCCGGACCGCGACCGAAGACACCGAGCTGTTCGGCCACCAGATTCAGGCGCGCGACAAGATCGCATTGTGGTACGCGTCGGCGAACCGGGACGAGAGCGTGTTTCCCGATGGCGACCGTATTATCGTCGATCGTCCGAACGCGCGGCGCCACCTCGCCTTTGGCTATGGCATCCACCGCTGCGTCGGGGCTCGTGTCGCCGAACTGCAGCTCACCACGCTGATCTCCGAGATGCAGCGCCGCCGTCTGCGCGTCAACGTCCTCGCCGAGCCCGAGCGGGTGCATGCAAGCTTCGTCCACGGATATCGCCACATGCCGGTCCAGCTTGAGAAATATTGACGCGCGGTTGTAACCTTGTCCCCCCGGCGTACGTATCCAAGCCATGATCGAACGTCGTCACCTTCTCGGCGGACTTGCGCTTGGCGGCGCCATCATCGCCGCCCCGATGCTCTTCGCCAAATCGGCGCGGCCCAGGGCCCAGACCGGCTGGCAGCTATCCGAAGCCGAATGGAAAAAGCGCCTGGCGCCGCTGCAATATCGCGTGCTGCGCCAAGCCGCGACCGAACGCCCCTTCACCAGCCCGCTCGACAGCGAAAAGCGCGCCGGCATTTTCGCATGCGCAGGCTGTGCGCTGCCGCTCTATTCGAGCAAGACCAAGTTCGACAGCGGCACCGGCTGGCCAAGCTTCTGGGCGCCGCTGAAAGGCGCGATCGGCACATCGACCGATTACGACGTCGGCTATGCGCGCACCGAGGTCCATTGCCGGCGCTGCGGAGGCCATCTCGGCCATGTCTTCAACGACGGCCCAAAACCGACGGGCAAGCGCTATTGCATGAACGGCGCGGCGCTGAGCTTCCGTCCCGCCTGATTCATTCGGGCTTCACTCGCCACACCGAAAGCCCCGTGTCGGTACCGATCGGTACTGCTTCGAGCCAGGCCGGGGGCGTTCCCTTGTCGAGCTGCGCGGCCAGCGAATCCTTGCGCGCGCGGCGATAGGCGATGAAATCATTCGCGCCGCGGCAGAATATGACCAGCCCCGCTCCCTGCCGGCGGACGATCGCCTCGGCCTTCGCCGGATCGCCGGCGAAAGCACGGATCGTGTCGGCCATCGCCGCCTTGTTGCGATGATGGGGCGTTGCGACGACGCTGTGCGGCGTCCAGAACAGCAGTGGCGCGCCAAGGTCGATCGGTGTCAGGATCGTCGTCGTCGGCAGGCGGGCGAGCGCCGCGGTCACAGGCGGCGCGAGGCAGGCCCGTTCGGCCTCCGCCCCTTCCGAATTGTTTTCGTCGTCCCGAACCTCCGCGAAAACGAGGCCGAGCAGGGCCGCCGCCGCCGCGCCGCCGAGCAGCGGCAGCGTCAGTGCGGCGCCCACGGACGCCAATATGCGCGGCACGGTCGAGGCGATCGTCCGCGCCCGGTCCCAGATGCGCAGCCCGAGCCAGGCGCTGCCCGGCAGCGCGAAAAGATGCGCGGTGGAAACGCTGCGCATGACAAGCAGCGACAAGCCGCCTGCCGCCGCGAGCGCGACGATCACGGTCGTCCAGTTCCGGCGGCCAGCATCATCGGCGGCGGCGCTCCAGGCAAGCCACGATCCGGCAAGCCCGACGAGCGTCGGCACGAGCACATGGACGGCAACCAGCGGTTTCGATGCCCATAAAGGCTGGCCCTCGAGGACATGCCGGTACCAATATTCGACGACGATCGGGTCGAGCGAAGCGAACGGCCCCTTTGCGCATTGCGGTTCGGTCCACAGCAGCGCGCCCGCCGCGGCGGCTCCCGCGCAGCCCAGCAGCAGGAAACGGCTTACACGATGTGCCGGATGCGCACAGGCGGCGGCGAATATCACCGCCGTCGCTGCGACAAAGGCCGCCATATAGGGCGCCGCGAGCGAATCGCACCATGTCCCGGTCAGGCCCAACGGCCCGCGCGTCAGGAATTGAAGCAGGATCGCCCCGCCCGCAAGCGCGCCCATATAGCCGTACAGCCGGTCGCGATCGATCCCATGCCCGTGCAGCGCCCAGCGCAGCGCAGCAAGGCCCGCGAACAGCGCGACGATCGGCAGACCTTCGATCGAAACCGCAAGCAGCCCCGCCGCGCAAAGCCCGCCGGTCAGGCCGGCGCGCAACGTTGCGGGCCGCAGCGCCTGCCCCATCACCAGCATCGCAAGAAGGATTTGCCAGCCGTGATGATCGACCCGCAGGGGTCGGAATTGGGCGGCAATGAACACGGAAAAGACGAGGAACAGCGGCACAGCATAAACAAGGCGCCGGTCGGACAAATTGCGATAGCCAAGGACACAAGCGACGCTCAGCGCCGCGCCGAGCAACGGCGGCCACAGCACCATCACGATGCGTTCGGCCATCGCCTGCCCGAAAAATGGCTTGAGGAGCAGGATAGCGGCAGCGATCGGCGCATCGACAATCCGCGACCAATGCATCAGCACGCCGCCGCCGGCGGGATTGACGCGATATTGCGAAAGGTCCCACCAGCCCTGCCCGGCGAGCAGGTCGCGGACCTGCACCATGCGCATCGCGTCGTCGGTGTCGGCGAGATCGAGCGCGCCGATCGCGCGCCATTGGACGATGATCGCGAGCAGACTCATAGCCGCCCACAAGATCAGCGCGATGCGCACCGGCGTGAACCAGCGAAACTGCTCGATAGCGCGCGCTTTGGGCGCGCTAGGCTGCGGCGGCCCGGCACCGCCCCCCGCAAAGGCGGGGGCGTGGGTCATGCGGCGGCCGCCCGGAACACGATATGACGGCGCAGCAAATAGGTGGTCTGGAAACTCACGACGATCGCCGCGAGCTTGGCGAGCCGCGGATCGAAGCCGAGCGCGCTGGCGCCGCCGACGATCGCGGTCGTGACCGCCAGACCGACGAACGCCGATCCGACGAAGAGCAGTTTCTGCCGATGCCGTTCACCGGTGCCGCGCGCCGCCGCGCCGTCGGCAAAGACGAGCCGGCTCGAAATCATCCAGTGGACGAGGATGCCCGCGCAATAGCCTGTCGCCGATGCCGGCACCGGCGACAGACCGGCGTCGAGCAGCAACAGGAACAGCCCCGCGTCGCTGCCAAGCGCAAGCCCGCTCGCAAGCAGATAATTCAGCCAGCGAATCTCACCGCGCCGCACCGAAGTGATCAGCCGCGTGCCGGGTTGCATGGCGCCGATTCCCCGCAACAAGCCTCAGGCGGCCTTCGCGATGCGCGCAGGCACCCCGCGGACCGATGCCAGCGCCGCCTGTTCGCCCTCGGTGCCGCTTTCATGATATTCGGCATCCTCGTTGACGCCCCAGATATCATACAGCTTCTCGCCCGCGACGATGTTGCGCACCGTCAGCATTGCGGTCATCATCGCATGATCCTGGTTGTTGTAACGGTGCATGCCGTTCCGCCCGACCATGTGCAGCGTCGGATAAAGCGCTTCGAGCTCTCCGCGCATCGCCTCGACATGCGCGGCATAATCGTCGTCATAGACGGGATAGGCCTTTTCCTGCCGCACCACCGCGCCGCCGACAATATCCTCGGGATCGCAAAGACCCAGGATTTCCATTTCCTTGGTCGCAAGTGCGACCAGTTTTTCGTCGCTCGCCGACCAGAGCCCATCGCCCTCGAAGCAGAAATATTCGAGCCCGACGCACGCGAGTTCGGGGTCGGGGACCATTTCAGGCGACCAGCTACGGAAATTCTGCACCCGGCCGACCCGCACCTTGCTGTCGTGTATATAAATCCAGTTATCGGGAAACAGATCCTCCGACCGGATTTTGAGCGCGACCGTCAGGAAGTCGCGATATTTCAGGTTCGGCGCGGCGTTCAGCGCGCAGGCAGGCAAGGGATGAATACGCGCCGCCAACTCGCGCAGCGGCGCCGAACTGATCACATGCGCCGCATCGATTACGACATCGCCGTGGGGTCCAGTCGCGGTCATCCGCCAGCGGCCCGTCTTCTGATCCTGCGTCAATTGCTTGAAGCTGTGCCCCATCAGCAGATGGTTGCCGCCCGCGACGACCTTGCCCGCCGCCGCTTCCCACATCATGCCGGGGCCAAGCCGCGGATAGCGGAAGGTTTCGAGCAGGGTCTTGGTCGCCATGCCGTCGTTGGGCTTCTTGTTAAGCCCCAGGCTGCGCTTCAGCCCGTCGAGCACCGCCGCACCGAGGCTGAGCCCCTTGATCCGCTGTGCCGCCCAGTCGGCCGACATTTCGTCGCAGGGCATGCCCCACACTTTTTCGGTATAGGTCTTGAAAAAAATCGAATAAAGCTTTCGCCCGAACTGGTTGATCGTCCAGTCCTCGAAGCTGCGGACCTTGCTGTTCGGAAACAGTTTCGCCTGCGCATAACTTGTCATGCACAGCGCCGAGCGCACGACCCCGAGGTTCCACAGCGCCTCGAACGCGCGCAGCGGATAACTATAGAATTTGCCCTCATAATAGATGCGGCTCATCCGCGGGCGTTCGATGAAATCGTGCGGAAGGATTTCGTTCCACAGATCGACGACCTCGCGGCTCTTCGAAAAGAAGCGATGTCCGCCGATGTCGAAGCGAAACCCCTCATGCTGGACCGTGCGGCTGATCCCTCCGACATAGACGGGGTCCTTTTCGATCACCGTCACGCTATAGCCTTGCTGCGTCAGCAGATAGGCAGCGGTCAGCCCGGCCGGCCCCGCGCCGATGATCGCGACGTCTGCACTGGTCGGTCGGTTCGCGGAACCAGAAGCATCGGTCATTCGATTGTTCCCCACAGGCAATTCAACTCCTGTCCGCTGTGACCAAACATGGATAAAAACTGGTTAACGCGGGGTCCGGATTCTCGCCGATGCGGGCCGATTCCGCACCCCGGCATGTCTCGGAAGACCAAGACGACGCGCGCCTCATGGAAGCGGCTTGCTGCCCAGCCCGCTGTCGGGCGGCCCCCGCGCGCTGTTCGCGCCGATCGGTCGATCACCCTGTATCACGACGTCGCCGCGCAGCGGCTTCAGCGCGAGCGCGCCGAGCCGGACGCGCGGCGTCGCCTTTCCGGGCACCGCGCCGATGGCGAACGCGGCATCAAGGCGCAACGCGGCAGCCGAGGCCTTGCCCAGGCGCACCGTGTAACGCCCGTAAGCGACAGCTTCGAAAAGAAAATATCCGTCGAACTCGGTCAATGTCGTCGCGCGCACGCGGCCTTCGGCATCGACCAGTTCGAGGCTCAGCCCCTCGATCGGGTTGCCGCCATCGCGCCGGACGCTGCCCTCGATCTCGCCCGCCGCCGCCATCGGCAGTGCGACGTGCGTCGCGACGCCCGGACGCGGCGAGACGACGACGCCGGGCAACGCGGGCTGGATATAGGGATCGGGCAGGCTGCCGGCGTCGATGCCGATCATTACCGGGCGGAACGGCTCGAGCCCGTCGATCGTCCCGCGCCCCGCCTTGTCTGTCGACGCTTCGACATAGGCATGCCCCGCGGTCAACGGCACGCCCGGCAGCGCCGCTTCGTCCGGTTGGCGGATGCCGTCGCCATTATAGTCCATCCACACGTCGGCGATCACCTGACCGCGGCTTGCGAGTTTCTCGCTCGACACGCGCCAGCCGCCATCGGGCTTCGGCCCAAAGCTGAATGCGAGCGCCAACGACGCGGCGACCGACCCGTCGCTCGCGATTTCGCCAAAGCCCGTGAGCTGCAACTTGTTGAAACGGCGCGTATACCCAACGCCTGCCCGCGCGCGGTCGAGCGCGCGGTCATAGCCAAGCTCGGCGCGCCATTCGGCGTCGCCCTCGCGCTTTCCGGCGCCCGCCCATTCGCCGATCACCGTCGTGCGCGTGTCGCCATTGTCTCCGGACAGCGCGAAACGCGCCTCGCCGCGGACGCGGACGCGTCCGATGCGGGCGTTCGCGAGCAGGCTGGCGGTCAGATTGTCGGCCGGGTCGGGCCCGACCGGCACCTTGGTCCGCGCCCAATCGAGCTGGCCGGTAAAGGTAATCGCGCGGAAACTCGCCGACGCACGTGCGCTCGCTTCCAGGCTCTCGATCCCTGAGCGCCGGCCGACCTGCCGCACGTCGAAATGGAGCGGCAGGATCGTTCGGCCGAGTTTCACCGACTGGTCGACCGAGATCGCGTAAATGCCCGTGATATTGTTGATGAACCGGTCAGACACGAACCCGCCCCAGCCGCGCATGGCATCGGCGCGGACATAGGTTTCGCCGAATGCCGCAAGCCAGCTGGCGCGCGCGGCGGCACCGCCATTGTCGGCGTAGGAACCGGCGACTTCGAGCAGGGTCGCCCCGATCGATCGGCGCAGCGCCGCCTCGCCATAATTGTAGCGGACATTCTCGATCATCAGGCTGTGGACATAGGCGGCGGCCGAGGTCCGCGTGTCGAGTCCGCGCTCGATCCCCATTGTCCCGCGCCAGCCGCGCCGGAACGCACCACGGCGCGGGTTCCCGAATTCGATCAGATCGGCATTTTCCTGCGCGAAGCCCGCCCAGTACCAGGTCTGCTGCGGCGGGATCGAATCCATGCCGACCTGCACCTGCCGGATCTCGCGCCGGACCTGCCCCTGCGGCCCGTAAAGCACGATTTCGAAGCGGTTTGCACCATATTGCAGCGGCACGTCGATGAATTCATAGCGCCCGTCGCCATTTGGGCTGGTGAAGGCGAGCAATTGGCCGTTGCGATAGAGCTCGGCATCCCAGCCCGCAGGAAGGTCGCCGCGGAAGTCCGTCTTGTCGAACGCGTCGGGGCGCTCGATCGGGCGATTGGTGAGCACCGCGCCGCGCCCCGGCGCCGACGCCGCGACGATCCCCGTCGACAACAGGCTGACATCGCCCACCGCATAATGCGTCGCCTTCAGCGGCCCGAGCAGCCGCCCCTCCGCGTCGGTGCGGTACAGCCGCATCCGCAAACTGTCGGGCACGCCCTCATTGTCCGACGACAGCCGCGCGTCGAAGCTCTGCCCAAGCAGTTCGCCCGCGGCGAACAGCTCGTAGCGCGCCTGAACATAGGATCCGCCGCGCCTGTCCGACACCATCCCCGCCGACGCGACGACATCGACCGACGGCGTCGCCCACGCCCGATAGGGCCGCGCCGCCTGCGGCAGGCTGGCAAGGTCGAACGACGCCTGCGGCCGAATTCCCGCAGCGCGCGCGCGGCGCTCGGCGGCGAGCTGAAACGGCAGCTTTTCCTTGGAATCGATGCGCAGCACCGCGTTCGACAGGTCGGCGGCCAGCGGCACGCCGAGCCAATTGTTGAGGCTCTCCAGATCGATGCACCAGCCCGCCGGCGTGTCGCGGATCATCGTCGGCGTGAGCCCGAAACGCTGGCTGCCCGCGCGCACCTCGCCCGCGTCGCGGTCGATCGTCAGGCTGCGACGCTCGTCGAATACCCAGCCGGTTGCGCGGCGCAACTTCTTATCGACGCGCACCGCGAGGTCGAGCGCAAGCACGACATCGGCAAGGTCGACGCAGATTCCCTGCGGCGTCTGATAACCGCGCACCCCGTCGCCGAGCCGATACTGGCCCGATCGCACATCGAACAACCAGCTATCCTCGTCGTTCGGCGTCCAGTTGTCCTGAGCGATCGCGGCCGGCGCCTTGTCGTCGGCCTGCGCGCCGACAGGGACAAGCCCGGCCAGCGCCAGCCCGGCGAGGATCGCCGGTTTCCATCGAGCAAGCGCCGCGCGGATCATCGTCCCGCCCGCTTCAGCCCTGGCCGGATCCCGCTATTTCACGATCCGCTCGGCCTCGTCGATCGTGCCGCCGCCGATTTCGCGGTCCTCGGTATAGCGGATCCGCACCGGGCCCTTCAGCTTCGCGGCGAGCTCGCCGGGTACGCGCAGCGATACGTTGCGCTTGGCCACTTCGGGATAGACCGCGATACCGCGCGCGACGAGCAGGGGCTCGGCGGCCCCCGGCCGCGTCACTTCGATATCGCCATAGACCGAACGATTGCCCGTGCGCGCCAGGTCGAAGTTGAAGGCCGGGCCGTCGGGCGTTTCGCCGACCCACGCCTCGCCGATCGAGGCTTCGGCGCCAAGGTCGCCGACGCGGACGATAACCGGGATGGTGATGCCGTAAATCGGGGTCAGCGCGATCGATACGCCTTCGCCCGCGGGTTTGGCCGCGGCGGCTGGCGCCGCGGCGGCATCGGGCACCGCGCGAAACAGCATATGCGCGCGATATTCGCCCTGCGGCGTCCCTTCGGGAACGCGCACGCCGACGCGGATCACCTGCGGCTGGTTTGGCGGCAGGGTGACGCGGCGCGGGCTGAACGCGATCATGTCGAGCGCGGCCCGCTCGGCCGGGTTGGCCTCGTCCTCCGCGATCTCGTCGAGCCCGCCTTCGGCGGTCATGCGCTTGATCTCGAGACTGATGCGATAGGTTGCCGGTTCGGTGCCGATATTGTTCAGCACCACCTCGGTACCGCGCGATCCGTCGAGGATGACGCGCGTCGGCGCCACCAGCAGGTCGCCCGCGGCATGGACGGGAGCAGCGGCGACGCCCAGCGCAACCGCGGTAAACAGGCCGAGGCCCTTCAAAAAACGCAACATGGATACGATCCCCACAATCGTTTCGGGAAACGGCCCCACACCGCCCCGATGGTCGCATCCTGCCTGCGCCAACATGGTTGATATTTCGCTAACCATCGGTGTCGGCCGCACAAAAAGAGGCCGCCAGACGATCGTCCGGCGACCTCCCTTCGTTTGGCCGGCGAGCGCAGCGCCCGCCGTCCCCCCCCCTCAATTACTGGTAATTGGCGGTGACGTTGAACGTCCCCGAATAGTCGCCCGATGCCTGGTTGGCGCCAACGTTCAGCGTGCCACCAACCTGAAAGCTGCCGCCCGTGGCGCCGAGCGTGATCGTCGCCGACGAATAGGTCAGCGACGACGTCATCGTGCCGCCGAGCGACCCGTTGAGCGTCACGCTCGAATCGCCGCCGACGACAACCACCGCGCTGTCGGTGCCGGCGACGTCGAAGTTCGCCGCCGTGGCGGTGCCGGTGCAGGTCAGCGAACCGCCGCAGGTGCGCGTGCCGCCGGTCGATACCGCGACGGTCGAAGCGGTCGCGCCGCTGATGATGGTCGCATATTGCAGGTCGCTGGTGTTGGTGAGCGTGATCTGGCGCAGGATCTTGGCCTTCGCCGTGCCCGTAGCCGACGCCGCATGCGCCGCCGAGGCGTTCATGGCGAGGGCAGCAATCGCGGCGCCGACGATGGCGCGCTTCATTCCAAATTTGCGCATAAGTTTTGGTCCCTTGAAACAGTCGAAATTCGAATGGATATCCCACCCCATTCGCCGACCCGTTTAGCGGACGACCGGTTCAACTTTTGCCAGCAAGCATGGTTAACAGCGCGGTAGGAATTGGCGCGCTATACATGATATAATACCGATAAATCAAATACTTGATTGCATACCGGGTTGGTATCGGCGACCATCTAATCCGCCTCGGCGGCCCGGGCTGGCACAATATGGGGCGGTGCTTCGCCGATTCGCCGAGCTGGACATGGCGCGCGAATCGCCGCTCCGGCGCCGGCGGGAAGGCAAGCCTTTTCGGGCGTCGCCGATCCGACGCGAGGGATCAGATCGCTTCGCCCGACAGCCGCTGGCAAATCATGTCGAGTTGGTCGAGCGACGCGAATTTCAGCGTCAGCGACCCCTTGCCCTCACCCGCATATTGAATGCCGACGCCGATGCCGAGCAGCTCGGACAAATGGCGTTCGACCGCGACGATATCGGGGTCGCGATTGCCATCCATGCTCTTATATTCGAGCGGCGCCTGGCGCGGCGCGGCGCCACCCTTGCCCGCGCGGACAAGCGCCTCGACCGCGCGCACCGACAGGCCTTCCTTCGCAACGCGGCGTGCGATCGCTTCGGCGTCGTCGGCGCCGATCAGCGCGCGCGCATGGCCCATCGCCAGCGACCCGTCGCCGACGAGGGCCTGCACGGCTTGGGGCAGGTCGAGCAGGCGCATCAAATTCGCGACATGGCTGCGCGACTTGCCGACCAGCTTCGCCAGCGCTTCCTGGTTATGGCCGAAATCCTCGATCAGGCGGCGGTAGGCGCTTGCCTCTTCGATCGCGTTGAGGTCCTGTCGCTGGATATTCTCGACCAGCGCGATCTCATAGGTCGCGGCATCGTCGAGCTCGCGTACGAGCGCAGGGATCTGATGCAGCCCCGCGCGCTGCGCCGCGCGCCAGCGCCGTTCGCCTGCGACAAGCTGGAAACCCTCGCCGTCCGGCGACCGGCGCACGATGATCGGCTGCAACAGTCCGCGCAGGGCAATCGAATCGGCGAGTTCGGCGATCGCCGTCTCGTCGAAATGCCGCCGCGGCTGGCCGGGAAGCGGTCGGATCGATCCGACCGCGACATGCTGGACGGCGTCGCCCGCCACCGGGGCAGCCTTGGCGGCGGCGCCCGGCGTCGCGAGCACCGGCGCCTCGACCGCGACATCGCCGAACAGCGCGTTTAGCCCGCGGCCCAGCCCAGACGGTCGCTTGCGCGCCGGCGTTGGTCCATTTTCATCTTTACTATCAGTCATTTATGCTGCCTTGCGGATTTCGGGGAGCCGATCGATCAGCTCGCGCGCAAGGGCGATATAGGCCGCAGACCCGGCGCAGCGATGATCGTAGATCAGCGCCGGCAACCCGTGGCTGGGCGCTTCGGACAGGCGGACATTGCGCGGGATTACCGTTTCGAACACCACCGGTCCCAATACTTCGCGCACGTCGTCCGAGACCTGGTCGGTCAGCCGGTTGCGGCGGTCGAACATCGTCAACGCAACGCCCAGGATCGACAGTTTCTGGTTGAAACGCTCGCGCACGCGCTCAACCGTGGTGAGCAGCTGGCTGAGCCCCTCAAGCGCGAAAAATTCGCATTGCAACGGAACGATCAGCGATTCGGCCGCGATCAGCGCGTTAAGCGTCAACATGCCGAGCGATGGCGGGCAGTCGATCAGGCAAATGTCCCAATGCCCTGCTTCGGCGCCCGACAAGGCTTGCTGGAGCCTGTGCAGGCGATCCTGAAATTCGATGAGCTCGATCTCGGCCCCCGACAGATCGACCGTCGCGCTGACGATGTCGAGCCGCGGTACGGCGGTCGGTATCGCACATTCGGCGACCGTTGCGTCGCCGCGCAGCAATTCATAACTCGAAAGCTCGCGTTGCGACTGCTTGATCCCCAGCCCTGTTGAGGCGTTGCCCTGCGGATCGAGGTCGATGATCAGCGTACGCCAGCCCGTCGCCGCGAGCGCGGTCGCCAGATTGATCGCGGTCGTCGTCTTGCCGACCCCACCCTTCTGGTTCGCCACGGCAATGCGGATCATCGCTTTCCTCGCTGTTTTGCCGCAATTTTCCCGGTGCCAACCAAAATTTGGCTCTCGGCGCTGGTGCGGCTCTGTTCCACGTGGAACATTCTCTGCCATGGCTCGGGCAACAAAGCCAGTTCCTTAACCGCGTTTCGGCCTTTTGGCAGCAGCCAGTGCGTCGATTCGGTGGAAAAACGGGCGGATAAGTCGATGAGCTTGTCGAGCGGGGCAAAGGCGCGAGCACTGATCGTCGCCGCGGGCCGTGTTTCGACGCGCTCGAGCGGCGCCTCGCCGACCTCGACATGCTCGAGACCCAACTCGGTGGCGACCGCGCGCAAGAAATCGCACCTCCGTTTGCGCGATTCGACGAGTAGCATCGGCCGCTCCGAGAGGATCGCAACGACCAGCCCCGGCAATCCCGGCCCGCTCCCCAGATCGATCCAGAGCCCCCTTCCCTCGCGCGTATCAAGCGCCAGCAACTGCGCGCTGTCGGCGATGTGCCGCAACCAGATCGTCGGAATCGTCGACGCCGCGATCAAATTCTGCCGCGCATTCTCGGCGATGAGCATTTGGGCAAAGTGTTCGAGCCGAGCCCATTGCGCCGCGGTCGGCGAAAGTTCATTCGCGATCCAGGCCCGCGCCTCATCTTCGCTCATCAGAATTCCGCCTGTATTCACCAGCTACCCGCCCATCTTTTGTCATTCCCGCGGAAGCCGGAATCGAGCCCCTCTTCGCGCCCTAGCGCCTTTGCATGCGGCAGTGAAAGTCCTCACGCCCAAACGAGACGGGAAGCACCTCCCCCTCACGCCGGATTTGCTCCGAGGCTGTGATTTCGGCGCCGCAGTGGATCCCGGATCAAGTCCGGAATGACGAAGCTGGGGGCTGCACCGTCGGTTCCCCACCCCCAAACTGACGCTCTCGCACAGCGCCCGAGAGTTCAGGCAGCGCGCCGCCGGCTATATACCATGATCGCGGTGAGTGCTGCCGGCGTCACCCCGTCGATCCGGCCCGCTTGTCCCAACGTCTCAGGGCGCGCTCTGGTCAGCCGCTCGACCATCTCGCGCGACAGTCCACCGATCGCGGCATAGTCGAGCCCCGGATCGAGCAGGATCGCCTCATTCGCTGCGAGCGACCGCAATTCGGCGTCCTGCCGCGCAATATAGGGCGCATAATGCGCATCCTCCGCGACTTCGGACAGGATCGCCGAATCGACCGATGCCAGCTCGGGTGCGAGCAAGGCGAGCCGCGCCATCGACATATCGGGATAGCGCAGCAGGTCGATCCGCTTGCGCGCGATCCCGTCGCCGGGCAGTGCCAGTCCGATAGCAGCATAATCGGCAGTCGCCACCGGCGCATCGAGCAGCGCTTCGGCCCTCACTCGCTCAGCCTGTCGCGCGGCAAACAGCGCGGCGGTCGCCGGGCGCACCAGCCCGAGTGCGATCCCCTTGGGCGTCAGCCGCGTCGCGGCATTGTCCGCACGCAGCCGCAGCCGATACTCTGCCCGCGCGGTAAGCATACGGTACGGCTCGGTCACGCCCTGCAGCACCAGATCGTCGACCATCACCCCGATATAGGATTCGGACCGATCGAGGATCAGCGGCTCGCGACCCTGCGCCGCGAGCGCAGCATTGGCCCCCGCGACGAGGCCCTGCGCCCCGGCCTCTTCATATCCGGTCGTGCCGTTGATCTGCCCCGCGCACCACAGCCCGGCCAAGCCACGAACCTGCAGCGTCCGATCGAGCGCGCGCGGGTCGATATGGTCATATTCGACCGCATAGCCCGGCACGACCATCTCGACCGTTTCGAGCCCCTCCATGGTGCGCAGCATCGCGAGCTGGACGTCGGCGGGCAGCGAGGTCGAAATGCCGTTCGGATAGACAAGATGCGTATCGAGACCTTCGGGCTCAAGAAACACCTGATGCCCGTCGCGGTCGGCAAAGCGGTGGATTTTGTCCTCGATCGACGGGCAATAGCGCGGCCCCGCCGCACCGATCGCGCCCGTGAACAAGGGTGAGCGGTCGAGGTTCGCCGCGATGATCGCGTGACTTTCGGGGTTGGTGCGCGTGATCGCGCAAAAAACCTGCGGCACCGTGCGGGCGCTGTTCCACGTGGAACAGGTCCAGCTCGCGCCCTCGGCGCTGTCCGACGCCTGTTCGGCGAGCCGCGCCCAATCGATCGTCCTCCCGTCGAGCCGCGGCGGCGTGCCGGTCTTGAGGCGTGCCATCGGCAGGTCGGCGGCGCGGAGCTGCTGCGCAAGCCGATGGGCGCCGGCTTCGCCGATCCGCCCGCCTTCCATGCGTTCTTCGCCGCGGAACAGCTTACCGCCAAGGAAGGTCCCTGTCGCGAGCACGACGGCGCGCGCGGTAAGCGCCGTTCCGTCGGCGAGCTCGAGCCCCTCGACCCGTCCATTCTCCGACAATCGCAGCGCCGCCGCTTCGCCCGCGACGACGGTGATCGCCTCTTCAGCGGTAAGAAAATCCTGGATCGCAGCGCGATACAATGTCCGGTCGGCCTGGATGCGCGGCCCCTGCACCGCCGCGCCCTTCGACGCGTTGAGCATCCGGTAATGGATCGCGGCGCTATCAGCGGCGCGTGCCATCCACCCGTCGAGCGCGTCGATCTCGCGCATCAGATGGCCCTTGCCGAGCCCGCCGATCGCCGGGTTGCACGACATCGTGCCGATCAGCGCGGGCTCGAAGCTGACGAGCGCGACGCGCGCGCCGAGCCGTGCCGCGGCCGCGGCGGCCTCGGTCCCGGCGTGCCCACCGCCGACGACGATGACATCGAAAGTTGCGCAGTCCTGCATGATTGCGGCGCCTTTAGCGCAAAGCGGACGTCGAATCCACCGCGACGCACATCGCCCGGTGTTTCACGTGAAACATCATTTTCCGATGCAGAATCGCCCGAACAGCGTGTCGAGCATCTCCTCGACCCCCGCGCGACCGGTGATTCGGTCAAGCGCCGCCGCTGCAAGTCTAAGTCGCTCTGCTAAAAGGATTAAATCCCCCGCTTCGCGCGAATCGGCTTCGATCAACAGCCAATCCTTCGCCTCGGCAAGCGCCGCGCGTTGACGCTGGCGCAACGCCGCTTCGCCCTCGCGCGGCAGCAGCGTTCGCGCCATCTCGACTATATAGTCGTGGAGCTTGTCCATCCCGGCGCCCGTCGCCGCCGACAGCGTCAGGTCGCATCGCGCGGCTTCGGCTTCGGCTGCCGCGTCGCCTTTCCAGCGGTCGGCCTGCGCCGCGACCAGAATTGCGCGCGGATGCTTGGGCGCCTCCTTCGGCGGCCCTAGCCAGAGCAGGATATCCGCGGCCTCGACCGCTGCCTTCGCGCGGCCGATCCCGATCGTTTCGATCGCATCGGCACCTTCCGTCCTGATCCCCGCGGTGTCCGAAAAGCGCATCGCGATTCCGTCCAGCGCCAAGGGGGTTTCGATCACATCGCGCGTCGTTCCTTCGATCGGCGACACGATCGCCAGCTCGCGCTGTGCCAATGCATTGATCAAAGTCGATTTTCCGGCGTTTGGCGGCCCCGCTATAACCACCGACAGCCCCTCGGCGATCACGTCCGCCGCCGGCCGCACCAGCCATTCACCCAGCTCGTCGGCCAGCCCACGCATCCCCGAAATCAACCGCTGCGCGGCACTTTCGACAACTTCGACATCATCCTCGTCGGCAAAGTTCAGTTCGGCCTCCGCACCCGCCATCAGCCCGAGTAGCCGCTCCTGCCATCCCGCCACCGCGCGCGACACATGCCCGCTCGCCATGCCGAGCGCCTGCACGCGCTGGCTTTCGGTCTCAGCGGCCAGCAGGTCGGCAAGTCCCTCGGCTTCCGCGAGGTCGATCCGGCCGTTCTCGAACGCGCGCCGTGTAAATTCACCCGGCTCGGCGCGCCGCAACCCGTCGATCGCCCCCAGCGCCGCTTCGACCGCAGCGACCACCGCGCGACCGCCGTGCAAATGCAGTTCGGCGAGATCCTCGCCCGTCGCCGTCGCGGGTCCGGGAAACCACAGCAGCAATGCGCGATCGAGCGGCGCGCCCGCTGCGTCCGTCAACAGGGCGAGCGAGGCGCGGCGCGCGGGCGGCAGGCGCCCCGCCAGCGCCGTCAATGCCGACCCCGCCATCGGCCCGCTCACGCGCACGACAGCGATCGCCGCCGGCGGCCTGCCGCTCGACAGCGCAAAAATCGTGTCTTTTACAGATGTTTGACTCAGGTTTTGCGTCCCTTGCCGGGCTTGTCGTCATCGGTCGCGTCCGCCGATTTGGCCGCGCCACCCATCAGCCCGCCGCCGAACTGGCCGAGCAACGACTGGACGAGCTCGAGCCCGCTGCCGCCCATCGGCACCCAGGTCTTGACCATCGACTGCACCATGTCGGGGGTAATCCCCTTCGCCATCAGCTCCTTGACGCGGTCGAGGTAGATGTCGTGCAGCGGTTCGAGGTCGGGAAGCCCGAACAGGCGCCGCGCCTCTTCGGGGGTGCAATCGATCTCGATATTGAATTTCATCGCCTGTCTCCGCCCCGAAAATGCCGGTTAGCCGCTTGAGCCCTGCCCATCGCCCCGCTAGCTTCGCGCTTTCACAGCAAAGAAGCAAGAGACAGGAGAGCTCCCCGCATGGCCGCGACCAATACCTCGATCCCCGCGCTCGACGGGACGAACGAAATTCCCGCCTATGTCGCGCGCCCCGACGCCGACAGCACGCGCGCGATCATCGTCATCCCGGAAATTTTCGGCATCAACGAAGGCATCCGCAAGAAATGCGACGACTGGGCGGCCGAGGGCTATCTTGCGATCGCCCCCGACATCTTCTGGCGCTTCGCTCCCGGGGTAGAACTCAACCCCGATGTCGAGTCCGAACTGCAGGAAGCCTTCGGCTATTTCGGCCAATATGACGCCGACGACGGGGTGAAAGATATCGAGGCAGCGATCCGCTGGCTGCACGGCCAGGGCGCGAGCAAGGTCGGCGCGGTCGGCTTCTGCCTCGGCGGCCGCCTCGCCTATATGACCGCCGCCCGCACCGATATCGACGCATCGGTCGGCTATTATGGCGTCATGATCGACCAGATGCTGAACGAAAGCCACGCGATCGCGCGGCCACTGATGCTCCACATCCCGTCGGAGGATCATCTCGTCGACCATGCGGCGCAAAAGAAGATCCATGAAGGGCTCGATCCGCATCCGAAGGTCATACTCCATGACTATCCCGGGCTCGACCATGGCTTTGCCGCGACGATGGGTAACCGCCGCAACGACGAGGGCGCCGAGCTCGCCGACGGCCGCACCCGCGCCTTCTTCGCCGAGCATCTCGCATGACCGCGCCGCATCCGGGACTCGCCGCATGGCACGCCTATATGGCGGGCGGCGGCGATCCGCAGGCCTTGCGCGACCTGCTCGCCGAGGATGCGGTGTTCCATTCGCCCGTCGTCCACACGCCGCAGGCGGGCGCCGACAAGGTCTTCGCCTATCTCCACGCGGCGAGCCATGTCCTCGGCGGCGACGATTTCCGCTATTTGCGCGAAATCGTCGACGGCGATCAGGCGATGCTCGAGTTCCAGAGCAGCCTCGACGGCATCCAGATCAACGGCGTCGACATCATTCGCTGGAATACCGATGGAAAGATAAGCGATTTCAAAGTGATGGTCAGGCCGCTCAAGGCGATCAACAAGGTCTGGGAAAAAATGGCCGAAATGCTCGCGGCGCAGGCGGAGGGCTAGATCAGGCTGAGCCCGGCCAGTTCGCGATACAGTTCGGGCGGCAGGTCGCCGATGCCGTCGGCATCGTCGAGGGGCTTCGGCGCGTCGGCGTCGGCAAGGTAACGCCATCCCTGATGCGCGCGCTTGGGCTGCGGATGCACGCGCTCGAGCGATGCGACGCAGACGATATCGACGCGCCCGTCGCTCCGGTCCTCGAAGCGCAGGATACGGACGCGCGCGACGAGCATGTGCTTGACGATAAAATGCAGCTTGCCGCCGATCAGCTCATCAGCGCGCTTCGGCTTGAATCGCGTCGTGAAACGAATCTCGCCATCTTGTGCATGGTTGGCGACCCGCGCCTCAAGTGCGGGGTAATCGGTGCAGCCGACGGCCACGCGGGTCATGTGAAGCTGAGACATGCCCGGCAAATGGGAAGCTGATGTGAAAAAGCCAGCCCCTCGCGGCGCTGGCTCCTTCATTTCACGCTGAAAAGGCGATCAGCCGAACAGGGTCCCGATCCCGACGCTGGGGTCGATCCAGCCTTCATAGATCATCTTGACCGCCACATAGACGATTACCGCAAGCCCGATATAGGCGATCCAGCGGTAACGCTCGATATATTTGGCAATGATGTTCGCCGCGACACCCATCAGCGCGACGGCAAAGATCAGCCCGACGATCAGGATGCCGGGATGATCGCGCGCCGCGCCCGCGACCGCGAGCACATTGTCGAGGCTCATGCTGACGTCGGCGACCGCGACCGCCCAGGCGGCGGCGGCAAAGCTCTTCGCGGGCCTGAGCCCCGAATGTTCATCGCCTTCGACTTCGGGCGACCCCGACGAATGCGCGCCTTCGCGCAGTTCGCGCCACATCTTCCATGCCACCCAGACGAGCAGCAGCCCGCCGACGAAGATCAGCCCGACGATCTGCATCAGCTGCGTCACGACGAGGGCGAAGGCGATGCGGAGCACGAGCGCCGCGAGCACGCCGATCATGATCACCTTGCGACGCTGGTCGGCAGGAAGCCCCGCCGCGAGCGCGCCGACGACGATCGCATTGTCGCCCGCGAGCACGATGTCGATCATCAACACCTGCAGGAAGGCTGCAAAGGCCGCGGGTTCGGCGATGTTCGAGAAATCGTTGACGATCGCATCCCACATCCCGGCGGGTCCACCGAAACCGCCGGCGTGCGCCGCAGCCTGAGTCAGAAGTTCCAAAATCACAGCGGCTCTCCGAAATAGCTGACCTCGGGCATAGGGTCATAAAAGCCATGCAGCAACGCCCGCCATTGCCGATAGCGATCCGATTTCCGGAAGCCGTCGCGGTGATCCGCGATCGACCTCCACTTTACCAAAAGCAGATAGGGCTGTCCGGTTGCCGTCGGGAGAAAAATTTCGAGGGAAATAAAGCCCGGTGAGGCTTCGATCAGCGGTCTGGCTTGGATCATGGCCGCCTCGAACGCATCTTCGCCGCCCGCCCTGACGGGTAGCAAAGCGTGCTCGATGACGGCCATGATCCGGCTTTACTGGTTCATGCTGTCGAAGAAATCCTCGTTGGTCTTCGAATCCTTGATCTTGTCGAGCAGGAATTCCATCGCGTCGATGGTGCCCATCTGCATGAGGATGCGGCGCAGCACCCACATCTTCGACAGCTTGTCCTTTTCGACGAGCAATTCTTCCTTGCGCGTGCCCGACTTGCCGACATCGAGCGACGGGAAGATGCGCTTGTCGGCGACCTTGCGGTCGAGCACGATTTCCGAGTTGCCCGTGCCCTTGAATTCTTCGAAGATCACCTCGTCCATGCGGCTGCCGGTATCGATCAGCGCGGTCGCGATGATCGACAGCGAACCGCCTTCCTCTATGTTACGCGCGGCGCCGAAGAAGCGCTTGGGACGTTGCAGTGCATTGGCATCGACGCCGCCGGTCAGCACCTTGCCCGACGAGGGAACGACGGTGTTGTAGGCGCGGCCGAGACGCGTAATGGAATCGAGCAGGATGACGACATCCTTCTTGTGCTCGACAAGGCGTTTCGCCTTTTCGATCACCATTTCGGCGACCTGGACGTGGCGCGTCGCGGGTTCGTCGAAGGTCGAGGACACGACTTCGCCCTTCACGCTGCGCTGCATGTCGGTAACTTCCTCGGGACGCTCATCGACGAGGAGGACGATCAGATAAACCTCGGGATGATTGTCGGTGATCGCCTTGGCGATATTCTGCAGGAGCACCGTCTTGCCGGTGCGCGGCGGCGCGACGATCAGCGCGCGCTGGCCCTTGCCCTGCGGGCTGACAAGGTCGATCACCCGCGCCGACTTGTCCTTGACCGTCGGATCGACGGTGTCGAGCGACAGCTTCTGGTTCGGATAGAGCGGGGTGAGGTTGTCGAAATTGACGCGGTGGCGCACCGCTTCAGGGTCGTCGAAATTGACCTTGATCAGCTTGGTCAGCGCGAAATAGCGTTCGCCATCCTTCGGCGCGCGGATTTCGCCCTCGACCGTGTCGCCGGTGCGCAGGCCGTACTTACGGACCTGGTTCGGCGAGACATAGATATCGTCGGGGCCCGCGAGATAATTGGCGTCCGACGAGCGCAGGAAACCGAACGAGTCCGGGAGAACCTCGATCGTCCCCGATCCGATGATTTCCTCGCCCTCTTCGGCAAGTTCTTTCAGGATCGAGAACATCAGGTCCTGCTTGCGCAGCGTCGATGCGCCCTCTACGCCCAGTTCTTCCGCCATTTCGACGAGCTGGGCGGGGGATTTGGTTTTGAGTTCTTTAAGATGCATGGATGGATTCCGGGTAGAAAATTCGGGTGGGATCTGACTTAATTCGTCGCACCGGCAGGTGCCTATCCGGCCGGGGGACGACCGTTTTCGATAGCTCGGCACGTCGACGCGCCGCCCGCATGGGATGCGGGGTTGACCGGCCCCTATAACCCGCGGCGTTCCAAGTCAATCGCGCCTGCGACCGGGGCAACCGCGGCCCCGGTCCTTAACGTCCCAAAAGCCCCGCATCGGCGATGCAATCCTGTGACCTTTGAACCTCAGGACACATCATGGCAGTGCGATAGGTCGTCGCTTCAAAGGTCAGGAAAGGTCAGCCCTGTGCAGCCGCCGGTTGGTCGCGTGCGGCCGACGTGCCGCGCCCGGTTCGTGCGCGCATCCATAAACCGGGAAACGCATGCTTTTGTCGACATGGAGAAAGAACCGGAACGAAGGCTGGCACGGCTGGATAATGTAGGAAAGGCCTTTTTTGCAAGCGTCGGCCTTGGGGTGATAAGGCGCCGCTAAATCCTCCCTGCAGCGCAGCCGCGAGGCGGGGGACCGCTCGCGAAGAAAGTGGTGGAGGGGCGGCGTTGAAGCCCTCCGTCAGCGCTTCGCGCTCCACCTCCCCACGGCTTCGCCACAGGGAGGATCTTACGTCCGCAACCGGTCGCTTTCAAAAGACCATCCTCCCTGTCGCACGGCGATGGGGAGGAGCGGTCGGCAGCTTCCGGTCAAGTCCGCCCCGGGCGGCGCTGCCTGCGGCGTGGCTCAGGGGCGCACGACGACGAGGATGACGATGATCGCCGCGGCGATGCCGGGCACCTCGTTGAGCAGGCGCAGCTGTTTTTCGGTCAGCGGGCGCTCACCCTTCTTCAGCTTCTTGAAATAGCCGATCATCCAGCCGTGATAGCCCGACAGCGCGATCACGAGCAGCAATTTGGCGATGAACCAGCCCTCGCGCCAATAATTGCCGTTGAACGCGAGCATCAGCCCGAAAATCCAGACGATGATCAGCGACGGGTTCAGGATGATCCGCCGCAACCGATCCTCGCGCTCGATCCACGTCCTGTCCTCGTCGGATCCGACCGGCGCCTGGTGGTGATAAACGAAAAAGCGCGGCATCATGAACAGGCCGGCCATCAGGAAGATCACGAAAATGATATGCGCGGCTTTGACCCAAAGCATCGTCGCCCCCAGAAAACCAGCCAGTTCCATAGATTATCCGCCGCGAACGCGTTTGATGAGATGTTCGACATGGGCGATCGGCGTGTCGGGCACGATGCCATGGCCGAGATTGAAGATATGGGGACGCGACGGGAAAGCCGCAAGGATGCGGTCGATCGCCGTATCGAGGGCCTCGCCCCCGGCGACGAGCGCGAGCGGATCGAGATTGCCCTGCACCGGCAAATGTGACGGCAAGGCGGCATCGGCCCATAGCGGGTCGACCGTCTCGTCGAGCCCGATCGCATCGACCCCGGTCTCGTCGGCATAGGCGCGAAGCTTGCCGCCCGCGCCCTTTGGAAAGCCGATCACCGGCGTATCGGGATGCAGCGCCTTCAACCGCCGCACGATTTCGGCATTGGGGGCGATCACCCATCGCTCATATTGGGCGGGGGACAGGCTGCCCGCCCAGCTGTCGAACAATTGCACGGCATCGACGCCATGTTCGATCTGGCCCGACAGATAGGTGACGCTCAAATCGACGATCGCGTCGATGATATTCCGGAACCCGGCAGGATCGCCGAACGCCATGCGCCGCGCCGCCGCCTGATCCTTGGACCCCTGCCCCGCCACCATATAGGTCGCGACCGTCCAGGGGCTGCCCGCAAAACCGAGGAAAGTCGTTTCGGGCGGCAAGGCCGCGGCGACGCGGGCGACGGTGGCATAGACGGGATCGAGCCGTTGGTGCGCCGCTTCGAGTGACGTCAAGGCGTTGTCGACGAGCGGCGGCGCGAGCCGTGGCCCCTCGCCCGCTTCGAACCAGAGATGCTGGCCGAGCGCATGCGGAATGACGAGGATGTCCGAAAAAAGGATCGAGCCGTCGAAGCCGAAACGCCTGATCGGCTGCAACGTCACCTCCGCCGCGGCCTCGGGATCGTAGCAAAGCTCGAGGAAGCCGCCCTTGGTTTCGCGAAGGGCGCGGTATTCGGGCAGGTAACGTCCCGCCTGCCGCATCAGCCAGAGCGGCGGGCGCTCCTGCCGCGCCCCGCGCAGCGTCGCGAGCAGCTTCTTCGGTGACGCCTTCACGCGAGCCCTCTTTCTCTCTTCATATAATATTTAATAGAATTGTGGTGGTTTGTTGGTCGGCGGACAAGGCGGCTTTAGGCCGGGGCGTCCGTTTTGCCAACAGCTTGACTCTCGAACCGCCGAGCGCGCGGGCAGAGTCGCGACCGGCTTTTCCCCATATTCACAGCCTGTGGATAAGATTTATCCCATGTGGATAAGGGGTGGAGCGGAATCGACACGGCCGGGGATGAAACGCGGGTGTCGAATTCGTCCCTGCACTTATGCCGAAACTTATCCACAAGCGGTCCAACGCTTCGCGGCTTGCCTTTTTCGGCGCTTTCCCGCCATGGTGCCGCGATGGGCCGGCTTCACCTGCATCTCATATCCGACTCCACGGGCGAGACACTCGAAAATATCGCCAAGGCGGCGATCGCGCAGTTCGACGATGTCGAGGTCGTGCGCCATTTCTGGCCGATGGTCCGATCGGAATCGCATCTCGACCGGATCATGGCCGAAGTGCAGGCGAGCCCCGGCATGATCCTCTTCACGCTTGTCAATGGCGAGCTGCGTGCCAGCCTCGAACGTCGCGCGACCGCGCAGGGTCTGCCGACCGTCGCGGCGCTCGACGCGGTGACCGATGCCTTGTCGCGGATGCTCGGGCAGGAAGCGAAGGCGCGGCCCGGCCGCCAGCACCAACTCGACGCCGCCTATTTCGCGCGCGTCGAGGCGATCCAGTTCACCGTCGCGCACGACGACGGTATCGGCTGGGAAAATTGGGAACAGGCCGACATTGTGCTCGCGGGCGTGTCGCGCACGTCGAAAACGCCGACGAGCATCTATCTCGCCAATCGCGGCTTCAAGACCGCGAATATCCCGATCGTTCCCGAATCGCCGCCACCGAACGCCTTGTTCAACCTGAAACGGCCGATGGTCGTCGGGCTGACGACGGGGCTCGACCGGCTCGTGCAGGTACGCCGCAACCGGCTGCTGTCGCTGAACCAGGCGCCCGAGACCGCCTATGTCGACGACGAGCGGGTGAAGGCCGAGCTCGCTTATGCGCGGCGCATGTTCGCCGACAATGGCTGGCCGGTGATCGACGTGACGCGCCGATCGATCGAGGAAACCGCCGCGGCGGTCATCAAGCTCGTCGAAGATCGCGGCGCCGCATGACCTTGCTCCTCGCCTCGCAAAGCAGCGGCCGCGCGGCAATGCTGCGCGCCGCCGGGCTCGATTTCGAAACCAGCCCGGCGCATGTCGACGAGGAAGCGCTCACCGCCTCGCTGCTCGCGGCAGGCCAGACCCCGCGCAATATCGCCGATGCGCTTGCCGAGGCGAAGGCCGTCAAAATCTCGTCGCGGCTTCCGGGCGTGACCGTGCTCGGCGCCGATTCGACCCTTGCGCTCGACGACGGATCGATGCTCTCGAAACCCGCCACGCCGGAAGAGGCCGCCGATCATCTCCGCCGCATGGCGGGCACGCGCCACCGCCTGTTCAGCGCCGCGGTCGCCGCGCGCGACGGCGCGCCCGTCTGGCGCGCGATCGGCGAGGCGAAGCTGTGGATGCGCCCCTTGTCGGACGCCTTCATCGCGGACTATGTCGCACGAAACTGGGACGGCATCCGCTGGACCGTCGGCTGTTACGAAATCGAGGGGGCGGGCGTGCAATTGTTCGACCGGGTCGAAGGCGACCCATGGACCATCATCGGCATGCCGATGCTTCCCTTGCTGGCGTGGCTCCGCGCGATCGGGCTGGCTCCGCAATGAGCATGTCCTACGCAGAGGTGATCGGCGATCCGATCGCGCAGTCGAAATCGCCGCTGATCCATGGCTTCTGGCTCGAAGCGCTCGGCCTTTCCGGCGATTACCGCCGCGCGCATGTGAAGCCCGACGACCTCGCGGCTTATATATCCGACCGCCGGGTCGATCCCGACTGGCGCGGCTGCAACGTCACCATGCCGCACAAGGGCGCGGTGATGGATCTGGTCGACGACCCCGGCGATATCCGCGGCACGATCGGCGCGATGAACACCGTTGTCCGCCAGCCCGACGGCGCATTGATCGGCACCAATACCGATGCCGCGGGCTTTTATGCGCCGCTCGCCGAACTCGATCTCGAGGGGGTGCCCGTCGCGCTCGTCGGCGCCGGCGGCGCGGCCCGTGCGGTGCTGTTCGCGCTTGCGCGGGCGAATGTGGGCAAGGTGACGATCCTGGGCCGCTCGCCGTTGAAAGCGATGGGCCTGCTCGCGACCTTCGGGCTCAAAGGCGACGTTGTGGCGCTCGATGCCCAGCTTCCGCCGGTCTCCCTGCTGGTCAATGCCAGCAGCCTCGGGATGAAGGGCCAGCCGCCGCTCGATCTCGACCTCGCGCCATTGCCCGACGACGCGATCGTCTACGACCTTGTCTATTCGCCGCTGCAAACGGGCCTGCTCAAAGCCGCCGAAGCACGCGGGCTCGACACGGTCGACGGGCTCGACATGCTGATCGGCCAGGCCGCGCTTGCCTTCGAGCTTTTCTTCGGCGCCGCGCCCCCCGAGGGCCGCGACGAGGAACTGCGCGCGCTCCTGACCGCATGACCCATTATCCGCGCCCCGGCCTGCGGCTGCGCCGACCGTTCATCCTCGGCCTCACCGGATCGATCGGCATGGGCAAATCGACCGCCGCTGCGATGTTCGAGCGCGAGGGTGTCCCCGTGTTCGACGCCGATGCCGAGGTCCACCGGCTGCAAGGCCCCGGCGGCGCGCTCGTCGCCGCGATCGAGGCGCGCTTTCCGGGGACGACCGGGCCGGACGGCGTCGATCGGCAAAAGCTGGGCGCGCGCGTGATCGGCAACGGCCATGAACTCGGCGCGCTCGAAGCGATCGTCCATCCGGCGGTTGCCAAGGCGCAGAAACGCTTTCTCGCTCGTCACCGCGCGCGCGACGTCGTCGTGCTCGACGTCCCTCTGCTTTTCGAAAAGGGCGGCTGGCGCAAGGTCGGCGCGATCGCCGTCGTGTCGGCCCCCGCGTGGATGCAGCGCAAACGGGTGATGCGGCGCCCCGGCATGACGATGGCGAAATTGAAGGCCATCCGCCGCCTGCAGCTTCCCGACCGGGTCAAGCGATCGCGCGCCGATTTCATCATCGAAACGGGCCGCCCCAAAAGCGAGACACGCCGCCAAATTCGTTTCATCACCTCTTGTTTCCACGCCCGATAGGGTCCAGATTATCCCTTCGATGCGCGAGATTATTTTCGATACCGAAACCACGGGTTTCGATCCCAGGAACGGGGACAGGCTGGTCGAAATCGGATGTGTCGAGCTGATCGACCGTCGTGAAACCGGCGTTACCTTTCACGCCTATTTCAACCCCGAACGCGATATGCCCGCCGCTGCCGAAGCCGTGCACGGGCTGTCGATCCAGTTCCTCTCGGACAAGCCGTTGTTCGCGACTCGCGTCGACGAACTGCTCGAATTTCTGGGCGATGCGCCGCTCGTCGCGCACAATGCGGCGTTCGATTTCGGCTTCGTCAATGCCGAACTGGCGCGCGCCGGGCGCGCCGCGCTCGACATGGCGCGCATGTGCTGCACCGTGCAGATGGCGCGCAAGCTGCATCCCGGCGCAAAGCACAGCCTCGACGCGCTCTGCACGCGCTACGGCATCGACCGCAGCCACCGCGTCAAACATGGCGCGCTGCTCGATGCCGAATTGCTCGCGCATCTCTATATCGAAATGACCGGGGGGCGGCAGATCGGGCTCGGTCTCGCCGCCTCGACCGCGAGCATGGCCGCGTCGGTGGCGGCGACGCCTGCGCCGTCCCGCCCGGACCGTCCTTTTCGCGAACCCCGTCCCCATATGGCGTCGGCCGCCGAGCTGGCGCGCCATGCCGAATTTGTCGCGGGGCTGAACCAGCCGCTGTGGCTCGATACGGTGTGATGACGCTCCCTTAAGTCATCGCGCCGGCCAAGTAAGGAGAAGAAAAATGGAAATCCGCGTCTCTGGCCACCAGATCGAAACCGGCGAAGCGCTGCAGGCGCATGTGTCGGACCGGATGAACGCGATTGCCGACAAATATTTCTCGCGCGCGATCGGCGCGCACGCCACCTTTGGAAAGGGACCGCACGACAGTTTCCAGTGCGACATTGTCGCGCATGTGATGCAGGGCCTGGTGCTGAAAGGGCACGGCCAGGCACAGGATGCGCATGTCGCCTTCGAGGGCGCGGCCGAACGCATCGAAAAGCAGCTCAGGCGCTATATGCGGCGATTGAAGGATCGCAACAACGGTCCGGCGGAACCCTCGCCGACGATCGACGAGATCGAGGATAACGCCAGCTACACCGTTTTCGATGGCGGCGCCGACGAAGAGGATGCGGGCGATGCGCCCGCGATCATCGCCGAAACGCGCGTCGATATCCCGAGCAGCAGCGTATCGGATGCGGTGATGATGCTCGACCTTCGCAACACCAACGCGCTGCTTTTCGTCAACAGCAAGACCGGCGCGCATAATATGGTCTACCGCCGCGACGATGGGACGATCGGCTGGGTCGAACCACGATAGGGCTGGATTTTCTTTGCCATCCGGACTAATGGCCGCGCCCAACGATGCCCGAAGCCGGGATGGCCGGGGGCCTGCCACGACAGATCCGCGATCGCTTGCCAGCCAAGTTCCTGGCGGCGGCCGGCGTTATACAAGATTTGACCAGAGCAATGAATCTTTCTTCCCTTCTCTATCCGGCGACCGTGCGCGCGCACGTCCAGCTCGATTCGAAAAAGGCGCTTTTCCCCTTCGTTGGCGACCTCGCCAGCCGGTCTCTCGGTCTCGACGCCGGCGAAGTCAGCGAGGCGCTGCTCGAACGCGAACGCCTCGGCTCGACCGGATTCGGCCGCGGGATCGCGCTGCCGCACGCCAAGATGGCCGACCTCGGTGGGGTGCGCGGCCTGTTCCTGCAACTGGCAAGGCCGATCGACTTCAACGCCGTCGACGGCCTGCCGGTCGACCTGCTCTTCATCCTGCTCTCGCCGCTCGATGCCGGCGCCGACCATCTGAAGGCGCTTGCGGGCGTGTCGCGAATGCTCCGCAACGAGGCGATCGCCGACCGGCTGCGCGGCGCAAAGAGCGACGAGGCGCTCTATGCGCTGCTCGCCGACAGCGAAACGCGCGACGCGGCCTGACAAGGCGGCGCGCTCAAGCTGAATCCTCCCTGCGCCGCAGGCATGGGGAGGGGGACCGTTCGCGACACAAATGGTGGAGGGGCTGCAACGTCGCGTCATTGCCCCTCCGTCAGCGGATTCGCCGCTGCCACCTCCCCATCGCTGCGCGGCCGGGAGGATCATGGTGATGCGGTTCAAGAGCCGTTTTCTCGTCGACCTGCTCCTCCGCCGTACGGAAGCGGCCGGCGGCTTTGCCGCCATACTCGCCAAAGGCGACGACACCTCCGGAACCATCCTCGTCCAGTGCAGCGACCGCGGCGAGCCCGGCCCGCTGCTCGAGCGGCGCTTTGGCCCCGATGGCGAATATATCTGGGAAGATGTCGGACCAGGCGAGGCCAAAGATGATGAATCGTGGAAAAACTATCAGGAGCGGCGACGAAACGCCGATCCCGACCTGTGGATCGTCGAACTGGATATCGCAGATGCGCCACGACTCGTCGCGGAGTGGGCCGCGTTAACTTGACTCTGTTGCGGCGCACAATAACTGGCGCTGCTTCGATAACGCGTAGGTCGATCCGCGGGTTCCCTGCCCTTTGCAGGACCCGGAAAAACGGATTGGACACGCAGTCGGACGATGACCGCAGGCGGCGATACCGGACCATAGTCCCCCGCCTGTTTTGAGAGATTCGGTTCATCGGCCGCACGTTTGACGGACACTATGAGTCGCATTCTGAATGGTGCCGGTATGGCCGCCGTCGGCATGACTGCCGCCGCCATGCTGCTGTTGGCTGAACCCGGCTTTGCAAGCGATCTTGCCGCCGATGCCAATATTCCCGCGATCCTTCTGCCGGACGCCGCTGCGCCTGCAGTCGAAAAGGCGGACCTTCCGACCGAAATCGAAACGCCGGTCGAAGACAATAATATCGTCGAGAACGAAACCGCTCCCGTGCCGACCCCGGCACCGGTGACCGCCGCATCGCTCGCCGAACTCGTCGCCGCGACGCCGAAACCGGGCGAAATCGATCCCGAACTGCGCTGCCTTGCCGGCGCGGTCTATTTCGAATCGCGCGGCGAATCGCTGCCGGGTCAGCTCGCCGTCGCGCATGTCGTGATCAACCGCGCCCAGTCGGGCCGTTTTCCCAAGAGCCTTTGCGGCGTTGTCCATCAGAAAAGCCAGTTCAGTTTCGTGCGCGGCGGAAAGATGCCGGCGATCCGGAACGGAGCGCAGTGGAACAATGCCGTCGCCATCGCGCAGATCGCGCGCGACGGCACATGGAAGAATCACGCCCCGGGCGCGCTTTTCTTCCACGCCCGCTATGTTTCGCCAGGCTGGCGCAAGACGCGTATCGCGCAGATCGACAATCATATCTTCTATCGTTGATCTTTGATCTTCCCCGTGCCGCAGGCATGGGGAGGATTCTCAATCCATCCCGTTCATTGCCAAGCCAGAATTGCTGGCGCATGATGCGCGGATGACGCGTCCTCTTTCCGCCGCCCTGCTCGCTGCAGCGGTCTTCGCCCTGGCTGGTTGCGCAACGGCGGTTCCGCCGGTCGAAGTCACCCGTTTCCACACCAACGCGGTCGCCGGTTGGGCGCCGGGCACGCGCTACGCGATCGCGACCGCGCCGCTTGACGGCCCGGTCACGGGGGCGCCGGGCACGGCGATGCCCTCGCTCGAATGGAACAGCTATCGCACTGCGGTCGACCAGCAGCTCCAGCGGCAGGGGCTCGTCCCGGCCGGATCGGGCGAACGGGCGCCGCTCCTCGTCCGCATATCGTTCGACCGCGCCGAACAACTGCCCGAGGGGCGCCGCTCGCCGGTGTCGGTAGGTGTCGGTGGATCGACGGGCAGCTATGGCTCGGGCGTCGGGCTCGGTATCGGCATCAACCTCGGCGGCGGTCCGAAACGGATGGCCGATTTGCAGCTTTCGGTACGGATCGACGACGCCGCCAGCGGGCAGGCCCTGTGGGAAGGCCGCGCCTTGACCGCGGTACCGGTGAAGGCGCCCGCAAACCAGCCCAGCCTCGCCGCAGCAAAATTGGCCGAAGCTTTATTCAAGGACTTCCCCGGCGAATCGGGACGCACTATCAGCGTCCCATGACCATCACCATCAACGCCGCTTTCGACAGCGGCAATATCGTCGTGGACGCCATCGACGGCACGTCCGCCCGTCTGTCGATTCGCAAGGATCGCGAATCGGATTTTTTCCAATGGTTCCATTTCCGCGTCGCGTGCAACGTCGGCGACGCGCTCGACCTTGCGATCGGCGGGCTTGCCGGATCGGCCTATCCCGACGGCTGGCCCGATTATGCGGCCTGCGCGAGCTATGATCGCGAAAACTGGTTCCGCCTCGACACCGCCTATGATTCCGGCACGCTGACGATCCGGCACAATGCCGAAGGCCCGATTCTCTGGGTCGCCTATTTCGCGCCCTATTCGATGGAGCGCCATCACGACCTTGTCGCCTCGGTCGCCGAGTGCGAGGGGGTCACCTATCGCTGCCTCGGCACCAGCCTCGAAGGCCAGCCGATCGACTGCCTCGAAATGGGAAGCGGCGACACGCAGGTCTGGCTCTATGCGCGCCAGCACCCGGGCGAGAGCATGGCCGAATGGTGGATCGAAGGCGCGCTCGAAAAGCTCGTCGACCCCGCCGACCCGCACGCGCGTTCGCTGCTGAAAAAATGCCGCTTCCATATCGTCCCCAACATGAATCCCGACGGCTCGCGGCGCGGCCATCTGCGCACCAATTTTGCCGGCGTGAACCTCAACCGCGAATGGGACAATCCGACTGCCGACCGCAGCCCCGAAGTGCTCGCGGTCCGCAATGCGATGGACGAAAGCGGCGTCGACTGGGCGATGGACGTCCATGGCGACGAAGCGATCCCCGCGGTCTTCCTCGCGGGTTTCGAAGGCATTCCGTCGCTGAAGGCCGAGCAGGCCGAAAAATATAAAGCGTTCGAAACCGCGCTCGCGGCGAACACCCCCGATTTCCAGATCGACCTTGGTTACGAACAATCGGCACCGGGCAAGGCCAATCTGTCGATGTCGACGACGCAGCTTGCCGAGCGGTTCGGCGCCGTGACGATGACGCTCGAAATGCCGTTCAAGGATAATCGCGACCTGCCCGATCCTGAACGCGGCTGGTCGCCCGAACGCTCGAAACTGCTCGCGCACGCCTGCCTCGCGACGCTGGACCAGATGTTGTGAGCGAAGCGGGCCGCGGCTGGCGGATCGTCGAGGATGACCTGTCGGGCGGCGCCATCCGGGCATTGCTCGAAGTGCATTTTGCGGGAATGCTCGCTAACTCGCCCGCCGAAAGTTGTCACTTTCTCGATTTCGACGGGCTGCGCGCAGGCGATGTGACCTTCTGGTCGATCCACAAGGACGATGACCTCGCGGGCTGCGGCGCGCTCAAGATGCTGGACGCGCGGCACGGCGAGATCAAGTCGATGCGCACTGCCGAGGCCTTCCTGCGGCAGGGGGTCGCGGCGCGCATGCTCGCCCATATCGTCGACGTCGCGCACGAACGGGGCCTCGATCGCCTCAGCCTCGAAACCGGCTCGGGCCCCGCCTTCGAACCCGCGCTTGCACTATATGCGCGCCACGGCTTCGAGGAATGCGAACCCTTCGCGGACTATAGACCCGACCCGTTCAGCCGCTTCATGACGCGCGCGCTCTAGAAACGAAAACGGGGTCCGGAAAGGATGCCGGACCCCGCTCACAGGAGGGCCTCGGACAAGATGCCCCTTATGCGGCCTTCTTGTCCTCGATTACCGGCGCTCTGCTGCTGCCGATCGCGATCTTGTGCGGTTTCATCGCCTCGGGCACTTCGCGCACCAGGTCGATGACGAGCAGCCCGTCGGCGAGGTCGGCACCGGCGACGCGTACGAAATCGGCGAGCTGGAAACGGCGTTCGAACGCACGCGTGGCGATGCCGCTATAGAGAAGCTGGCGTTCCTCGCCTTCGGCCGCCGGGGCTTTGCGGCCGCTGACGGTCAGCATGTTCTGCTGTGCGGTGACGTCGATCTCGTCGCTCTTGAAACCGGCGACCGCCACGGTGATACGGAAATGGTCGTCGGCGACCTTTTCGATATCGAACGGTGGGTAGTTTTCGGCGCCCGAACCGCCGGTTTCGAGGAAATCGAACAGCCGGTCGAAGCCGACGGTCGAACGGCGATAGGGGGTCCAGTCGAAGCTGTTACGCATGGGTCATTCCTTCCTTTTTAAAGCGAAGCAAAGGGACCGCGGCGGCGCGCCGCGATCGCCATCCGGCCCCGTACCGGCGACCGGACGATCCAAATCTGGTAACGGCCGAAACCATTTCAAGAGGGTGGTTGGCGTTCGGCGAAAAGCCGCGCTAAAGGGCGGCGCATCTCTCCAGTGCAAGGATCCGACATGCCCCAGCTCATCCTCATCCGTCACGGCCAGTCGCAGTGGAATCTCGAAAACCGCTTCACCGGCTGGTGGGATGTCGACGTCACCGAAAAAGGTGCGGCCGAAGCCTGGGCCGCGGGCGAGTTGATGAAGGCAAAGGGCGTCGCGCCCGACGCCTGTTTCACCTCGGTGCAGACACGCGCGATCAAGACGCTCAACCTCGCGCTCGAGGCGATGGGCCGGCTGTGGCTGCCCGTGACGAAGGACTGGCGCCTCAACGAACGCCATTATGGCGGGCTCACCGGGCTCGACAAGGCGGAGACCGCGGCGAAGCACGGCGACGAACAGGTAAAGATCTGGCGCCGCAGCTTCGACATCCCGCCGCCGCCGCTCGAAGCCGGCTCGGAATGGGACCTGTCGACCGACCCGCGCTACGCCGGCATCGCGATCCCCGCGGCCGAAAGCCTCAAGGACACGATCGCGCGCGTGCTCCCTTATTATGAAGCGGCGATCGTTCCCGAACTCGCTGCGGGCAAGACCGTGCTGATCTCGGCGCATGGCAACAGCCTGCGCGCGCTCGTCAAGCATCTTTCGGGCATTTCGGACGCCGACATCACCGGGCTCGAAATCCCGACCGGCCAGCCGATCGTCTACGATCTCGCCGACGATCTCGTCGCGCGCGAACGCTATTATCTCAGCGAGCGCTGACGGCCCGAACCATAGCGTCTTGCGCCGCCGCATATTTTCTACATGATGTCGGGAAATTGCCGGGGGGATCGAATTGCGCACGACGGGTTTCATGGTGCTGGCGCTCGCGCTTGCTGCGACACCGGCGAGGGGCGAGGACAGCGAGGTTCAGCGGGGACCGGTGCCGGACTGGGTGGTTCCGTCCGAACTGATGCCGGTCCCCGACGGGGCGAGCGGGATGCTTTTCGTTCGCGGACAGGACATAATCGCGCATCTCGACGACCGGGGACAGGCGCAATATCTCGGCTACCGGATGCGGCTCCTGCACCCCAATGCCCTGCAAATCGGCAATATCTCGATCGCCTGGAACCCGGCATCGGGTCCGCCGGTCGTCCACATGATCAATGTCTACCGCGGCGGGACAAAGATCGACGTGCTCGAAAACGCCTCCTTTGAAATATTGCGACGCGAAGACCAGCTGGAAGCGGCGATGCTCGACGGCGTGCTCACGGCGGTGCTGCGGGTGCCCGACCTCCGCGTCGGCGACGAGCTCGAGGTCGGGCTGACCACGCGGTCGAATGATCCGACGCTGGCGAAGAATGATTCGGGCCTGCTCTTCCTGCTTCCCAACCCGCAGCCCGGGCGGTTCCGCCTCGGGCTCAGCTGGGACGAGGGGCAAAAGCCCAACGTCAGAATGACCCCGGACATGGCGGCGGTCGCCAAGCAAGGGCGGAACGGCGTCGATTTCCTGTTCGACAATCCTGCAACGCTGACGCCGGCGAAGGACGCGCCGGCGCGGTACCAATGGCGGCGGATGGTCGAATACAGCGACTTTGCCGACTGGGCGGCGGTGTCGCGGCATTTTGCCCCGCTCTATGCCAAGGCGTCGCTCCTGCCCGATGGCTCGCCGCTCAAGGAAGAGGCGCGCCAGATCGCCGCGGCCTATCCGCGCCCGCTCGATCGCGCGGCGGCGGCGCTCAAGCTGGTTCAGCAAGATGTCCGCTATATCTATGTCGGGCTCGGCGACGGCAATCTGACTCCCGCCAACGCCGACGAGACCTGGCAGCGCCGCTATGGCGATTGCAAGGGGAAGACCGCGCTGCTGCTCGGGCTGCTTGCCGAACTGGGTATCGAGGCCGAGGTGGTGGTCGCCAACAACCAGGGGACTGACGACGGTTTCGACGAACGCTTGCCGAATCCGGGGCTCTTCGATCATGTCCTCGTCCGCGCCCGGATCGACGGCAAACAATATTGGCTCGACGGCACGATGCCGCCCGGCGCGATTCCCTCGCTCGATCCGGTGATCGACTATCGCTGGGTCCTGCCGCTCAGCGCGCGCGGCAGCGGTCTCGAAAAACGCGAATGGCGTCCGGCGGCACGGCCCAACGAGATCAGCCTGTATGAAATCGACGCTCGCGCCGGCTTCGATGCGCCCGCCCGCGTGACGAACACCACGATCACCCGCGGCATCGCCGGCCTGCAGCAACATGCGCAGCTGTCGGGGCTCAGCAACGACCAATTGTTGACGGGCATGCGCCAGCAAATCGTCGGCGGCACCTGGCAGACGGTCGACGAAGTCAAGTTGCACTATGACGAAAAGGCCGCGGCGAGCGTGCTGACGGTCGTGGGTTCGTGGGAGGTCGATTGGGAAAAAGACGGGGATTCGCGGTCGCTGGCGTTGCCGGGCGGCGGTTTCAGCCCGCCCGAAAAGCGGTTCCGGCCGGCCGACCAGGATCAGGACCTGCCTTTTGCCAACACGCCCGAATTTTCCTGCAGCGTGACGACGCTTCGCTTACCGTCGACGACCAGCCCCGCGAACTGGACGTACAAGTCGGGCTTCGACACCCGCATCTTCGGGAAAAACTATTATCGCGCGTTCGACATTCGCGACGGTTCGATTCGCATGATCCGCGGCTTTCGCGTCGATAGCGTGGAAATCGACGCCGCCAGCGCGCGGCGCGACAATGACCGGATCGCGGCGTTCGACAACAGCAAGGGCTGGATCTCGTACGAACCGATGGGCGATTCTGCGCCGAGCCAAGCGCGCAAGCCCGTCCCCGCAACCTATGACATCGACTGGACGGCCGACGATGTCCCCTGCCTGTCGCCCGCCGCGATCAGTCGCGCAGCAGCTCGTTGATCCCGGTCTTGGCGCGCGTCTGTGCATCGACGCGCTTGACGATGACCGCGCAGTAAAGCGACGGCCCCGGCGTCCCGTCGGGCAGCGGCTTGCCCGGCAGCGATCCGGGTACGACGACCGAGTAAGCGGGGACTTCGCCGATGAAAATTTCGCCCGTCGCGCGGTCGACGATCTTGGTCGATGCGCCGAGGTAGACGCCCATCGACAGCACCGCGCCCTCGCGCACGATCACGCCTTCGGCGACTTCGGCGCGCGCGCCGATGAAGGCGCCGTCCTCGATCACCACCGGCCCCGCCTGCAACGGCTCGAGCACGCCGCCGATCCCCGCGCCGCCCGACAGGTGGACGTTCGCGCCGATCTGCGCGCAACTGCCGACCGTCGCCCAGGCGTCGACCATCGACCCCTCGCCGACATAGGCGCCGATATTGACGAAGCTTGGCATCAACACCACGCCCTTGCTGATGAAGGCGCCGCGGCGGACGATCGATCCGGGCACCGCGCGGAAGCCTGCGCCCCGAAAACGGTTCTCGCCCCAGCCGGCGAATTTGGACGGCACCTTGTCCCACCAGGTCGCGCCGCCGGCGCCGCCCTCGATGATCTCCATGTCGTTGAGGCGGAACGACAGCAGCACCGCCTTTTTCAACCACTGGTTGACCTGCCAGGTGCCGCCCGAATCCCGCTCGGCGACCCGGTAGCTGCCGTTATCGAGTCCTTCGAGCGCACCGTCGACCGCCTCGCGCACCGCGCCCGTCGTCGTCAGCCCCAGCGTGTCGCGCGTTTCCCACGCGGCTTCGATCGTGCTCTGCAGGTCGGTCGTCATGAAATTCCCCAAGGTGAAGGCAAGGTGTCGAGCCAGTCGGCGATGTCGGTTGCGTGAAAATCGACATGGTCGGGCAGGTGGTCGCGATGGCCGCTTTCGCTGCCATTGTCCAGCCACACCGTCGTCATCCCCAGCGCCTTGGCGGGTGTCAGATTGCGCGCCATATCCTCGACGAACAGGCTCTTCGCAGGATCGACACCGAGGTGTGCGACCATCATGTCATAAGCCGCCGCGTCGGGCTTGGGCGTATAGCGCGTGATGCGAATGTCGCAGATGCCGTCGAACAGGTCGGCGATCCCGCGCGCATCGAGCACGCGCGCCGCATAATCGGCGTCGGCGTTGGTGAATATCAGCTTGCGGCCCGGCAGCCGCTCGAGCCCCGCGCGGAGCCGCGCATCGACGCGCAGCCGGTCGAGCGCGATATCATGGACGTCGATCAGGAAATCCTCGGGATCGACGCCATGGTGGCGCATCAACCCCGCCATCGTCGTGCCATGGTCGTGGAAATATTGCTTCTGCACCCGCCGCGCCTCGACCGCATCGACCCCGAGGAGCCGCATGATGAAGGCGCCCATGCGTTCGTCGATCAGGTCGAACAGCTTCGCCGACGGCGGATAAAGCGTGTTGTCGAGATCGAAGATCCAGCTGTCGATATGGTCGAGCGCGGCGGGCATGGCGCGGCGCATAGAGACGCGCGCGCGCCGGGGCAAGGCGCGGATCGGGAACGCGCAATTAACCGCATGATGCTACCCCTTGCGCCGTCGCCGCGTTAAAAGCGGGCGATCAGGGTAAGGGGAACGGCGATGGCCGACGCGAACCGACGCAGGCGCATCCACCGGATGGCTGAACGGCCTTTACCCCTTTTGCTGGGAATCGCGGCATTCTCGCTAGCCAGCTGCGGCGGTGGAGGCGGCGGCGCGCGCCCTTCGCCGACGCCGGCCCCGCCGCCCGCGCCCGCGCCGGCCCCGACCCCGACTCCGCCGCCGACGGGCAATTTCAACACCGGCGAAACGCGACGATCCGACGGCGTCAATTTCCACGGCGCGATCACCGCCTATCAGGCGGGGGCGACGGGGCAGGGCATATTGGCGGGGGTCATCGACGACGGCATCGACCTCGACAGCCCCGAATTCGCCGGGCGCATCTCGTCTGCTTCGGCCGATCTTGCCGGCTCGCGCGGCATCGACGGCGAAGGGACGCACGGTACCAATGTCGCGCAGATCCTGCTCGGGGGAAAGAATGACGCGGGCACCTTCGGCATCGCCTTCGACGCCAGCCTGCTTGTGCTGCGCGCCGACCGGCCGGGCAGCTGCGCGACCGAGGATCCGTCGAACGATGAAAGCGGCTGCCGCTATCCCGAAACCGCGATCGCCGCCGGGCTCGACCGGGCGGTCAGCGCGGGCGCGCGTGTCGTCAACATCTCGCTTGGCGGCGAAGATCCGCCCGGCGCGTCGCTGCGCGCCGCTGTCGCGCGCGCGACAGCGGCGGGGATCATCGTTATCGTCGCGGCGGGGAATGAGGGCGATACGAGCGCAAACGGCAATGATCCGAACAATCCCGATCGCTTCGCACAGGGGCTGCGCGATGCCGGCGGCGGCCTTGTCGTGATCGCGGGGTCGGTCGACGGCAGCGGCACGATCTCCCCGTTCAGCAACCGTGCGGGCGGCTATGCCGGCTCCTATCTTGCGGCGCTGGGCGAAGGCGTGTGCTGTGCCTATGAAAATGGCGCGCTCAAGACCGAGGGCAATTTCGTCTTCGTGCTGAACGGCACCAGCTTCGCCGCGCCGCAAGTCGCGGGCGCGGTCGCGCTGATCGCAGAGGCCTTCCCGAACCTGTCGAGCCAGCAGATCGTCTCGCTTCTCTACCAGTCGGCGCGCGATGCGGGCGCGGCGGGCGCCGACGGCGTCTATGGGCAGGGTATCCTCGACATCGCGCGCGCTTTCCAGCCGATGGGCGCGACCGCGCTGACGGGGACCTCGACGGCGGTGCCGCTCGGCGCACCGCTCGGCCTGCTCGGCGGGCCCATGGGCGATGCCGGTGGTGCGGGCACGGTCGGGCTCGTCACCGACGGTTTTGGCCGCGCCTTCAACGTCGATTTCGGCGGCTCGCTCGGTATCCGCCGTCCCGATTTCAAACTGTCGGGCGCGATCGGCGGTCTCGTCCGCCAGCAAAGTGCCGCCAGTTCGTCGCTCGCGCTCTCGCTCGTCACCGCGCCGGGCGCGGGCGGCACCGACGCGCTCGCGGGGCTCTCCTTCCACGATGCGCAGCGCGCCCGCACCCTTGCCGCCTCGGTAATGACGCGCATCGACGCGCGGACGCGTTTCGGCTTCGCGGCGGGGCGGGGCACTGGCGGGCTGCTCGCGGGAGAGCGCGGCGAAAACGGCCATGCGATGCTGATCGGCGACGCTGCGCACGCGGGGCTGGGCTTCGCCGCCAGTCCGGGCGCTGGGGCACTTGTCCGTTATAATATAGTGAAAAATCAATATGTTAATATCTATGCCGAACAGGGATGGGTGTCGGGCTCACGCTGGCAGGACGATCCGCTCCTCCGCTACCGCTCGCGCCGCGACGGCCGCTACCAACGCGTCGGCGCCGCGTGGGACGCGCGCCTCGGCCCCGTCCGCGCCGCGCTCGGCGCCAGCTGGCTCCGCGAATCGGACAGCCTGCTCGGTGCGCGCCTCGGCCCCGTCTTCGGCGCCGGCGGAGCGACCAGCCTCGTCGGCGACGCGAGCTTCGGCGTCGGGGTCGGACGCGGCTGGAACCTGTCGGGCGCATGGCGCCAGATGTGGACGCGGTCCGACCGGGGCGGTCTTGTCGCCGGCGGATCGCTCTGGTCGAGCGCCTTCTCCTTCGACGTCGCAAGGGCAAGCCTTTTCCGCTCCGGCGACCATGCCGCGCTCCGTTTCGCGCAGCCCTTGCGCGTCGCGCGCGGCGGCCTCGACCTGATGCTTCCCGTCGGGCATGACTATGCCAGCGGCCGCACCGATTTCGGCCATCGTACCTATAATCTCGCGCCGACGGGCCGCGAACTGGTCGCAGAGGCGAGCTACGCGCTGCCGCTGTTCGGGGGCGAGTTCATCGCCAACACATGGTGGCGCCGCGATCCCGGCCACATCGCCGCGATGCCCGACGACAAGGGCGCGGCGCTCCGCTTTACGAGGGGCTTCTGATCGGCTTTAACGCTCCCCAATTCGAAACAGGGGATGCAGAAATGAAGCCGTTTTACCTCCTTCCGCTTGCGCTGTTCGGCGCAGCGCTCGCGGCGCCGCTGGCCGCACAGCCGCCCGCGCGCACCGTCATCCACGCCGGGCAATTGCTCGCCGAACCCGGCAAGCCGGCGCGCGGTGCCTCGACGATTATCGTCGAGGGCGGCAAGATCGTCAGCATTGTCGACGGTTATCAGGCGGCGGAGCCCGGAGCGATGCTGATCGACCTCAAGGACAAATATATTCTCCCCGGCCTTATCGACGCCCATGTCCATCTGACCAGCGACGCGGGCGGCATCGCGGGGCAGCTCGAAGAAATGACGCTCAGCCCCGCGGCGCAGGCCTTCAATGCCGAGGTCAACGGCATGAAGACGCTGCGCGCGGGCTTCACGACCGTGCGCAACCTCGGCGATGGCGACGGGGCGACGCTGGCGCTGCGCGACGCGATCCTCGCGGGCAAGGTGCAGGGGCCGCGCATCGTCGATGCCGGCGCCAGCATTTCGGGCAGCGCGGGGCATATGGACGGCTCGCTTGGTTATCGCGACGAGCTTCGGCCGTTTTTCGCGGGTGCGGGCAACACCTGCGACGGCGCCGACGATTGCCGCCGCGCGGTGCGGCTCCAGATCGGCCGCGGCGCCGACGTGATCAAATTCGCCTCGACCGGCGGGGTCAACAGCCGCATCGGGGCCGGTCTCGGCAAGCAGATGTTCGACGACGAAGCCAAAGCGATCGTCGAAACCGCGCATATGTTCGGCAAAAAGGTCGCGGTCCACGCGCACGGCGCCGACGGTATCCGCCTCGCGATCGACGCAGGCGCCGATTCGATCGAGCATGGTACGATCCTCGACGACGCGACGATCGCCGCCTGGGCGAAATCGAAAACCTATTATGTCCCCACATTGTCGACGGTGAACGGTTACAAGGAACGCCTCGCCGCGAACGCCGCCGCCTACGAACCCGATGTGCTGGCGAAGATCCGGTGGCGCATCGGCATCACCGGCCAGAGCCTCGAAAAGCTGGTTCCGCGCGGTGTGCGCATCGCCTTCGGCACCGACGCCGGCGTGTCGAAACATGGCCGCAACGCCGACGAGTTCGAACTGATGGTCCAGCATGGCATGACTCCCGTCGAGGCACTGAAGGCGGCGACGGTGAACGCCGCCGACCTGCTCGGCCTGTCCGATCAGATCGGCACGATCGCTCCCGGCAAGAGCGCCGACATCATCGCGGTCGCCAGCGACCCGCTCGCCGATGTGCGGGTGCTCAAGACGGTCGACTTCGTGATGGCGCGCGGGAACGTGGTCGACTGACTGAAATTATCCTCCCTGTGGCCGAAGGCCATGGGGAGGTGGCAGCGCGAAGCGCTGACGGAGAGCACGACCGTCGCGGCCCCTCCGCCACTCGCTGCGCGAGCGGTCCCCTCCCCTCCCCATCGCTACGCGACAGCGAGGATTATTCGTTGACCAGCGCTTGGCGAAGTTGCCGCCACCGCTCCAGCTTCGCCGAAAAGCCGCGGGTATTCGCCGCACTGCTCGAAGGCAGGTCGACGATGGCAATATCCTTGAGTGGCGGCAGCTGCTTCCGTCCGATCGCCGCCGCCTTGCCGCCGTTGAACGCGATCATTCGCAGTTCCGGCAAACCTGCGACCAGCGCTGCGAGGTCGTGGGCTTCGGCTTCGCGGATGCGGCTGTCGCTGCTTGTGCGGCGTTCGGCGCTGCGAATCACGTCCCACAGGCCGACCTTCGCCTCGCGCAGCGCGGCCAGCCTGTCGTCATAGGGCATGTCGGCGAGCGGCCGGCCCGCTACCTCGCCCAGCAGGCGCCAGAACTGGTTGGTCGGATGCGCATAATATTGCCGCGCAGCCAGCGAGCGGGCGCCGGGCAGGCTTCCCAAAATCAGCAGCCGCGTATCGGGCGCGACGTGCGGAGCAAAGCTCGTGTGGCGGACGCCTGGCATGGGCGGGCGATAGCCTGTCCCGCGCGGCGCAACAATATTGCCTGCCCCTTGACCGCAGGCGGAATCGGGTCTAGGGGCCCGCTCGACAGAAAAGGGCGGTTTGCCGCCTCTTTCAGTTGCAACAGCGCTTGAACATTGCTGGCGCGGATGGAGCCTCCGGAAGATCTTGTCGGTCTGCCGGGGTCTTTTGCTGTTATCAGGTCGGCCGTTTTTCGCCAGTTTTGGCGGGTTTCGGGCCGGAGCTTCATCCACCGCGGTACAGTAACCGTTCGCTTTGATGGGCGGACATTTAAAGGTGAAGCATTCATGCCCACGATCAACCAGCTGGTCCGCAAGGGCCGGACTCCCCAGAAGGTGAAGTCCAAGGTCCCGGCGATGGACGCAAACCCGCAAAAGCGCGGCGTTTGCACCCGTGTCTATACGACGACCCCGAAAAAGCCGAACTCGGCGCTCCGCAAGGTTGCGAAGGTCCGCCTGACCAACAGCCGCGAAGTCATCACCTACATCCCCGGCGAAGGCCACAACCTCCAGGAACACAGCGTCGTGCTGATCCGCGGCGGCCGTGTGCGCGACCTTCCCGGTGTGCGTTACCACGTCCTGCGCGGCGTGCTCGATACGCAGGGTGTGAAGGACCGCAAGCAGAGCCGTTCGAAGTACGGCGCGAAGCGTCCGAAATAAGGACCGCTTTTTCGGCTATTTGATCATCCCAGGCTGCCTTGGCGCCGGGATGCTGTTGTAAAAGGAATTACCCATGGCTCGTCGTCGTCGTCCTGAACGCCGCGAAATCCTGCCCGATCCCCGTTTCGGGGATGTCGTGCTGTCGAAATTCATGAACAGCGTCATGCTGGACGGGAAGAAGTCCGTCGCCGAAAGCATCGTTTACGGTGCGCTCGAATCGGTCGAAGCCCGCGCCAAGAAGGAACCGCTCGGCGTGTTCCACGAAGCGCTGGCGAACATCCGCCCGAACATCGAAGTCCGCAGCCGCCGCGTCGGCGGTGCGACCTATCAGGTTCCGGTCGAAGTCCGCCCGGACCGCGCGCAGGCGCTCGCGATCCGCTGGCTGATCACGGCTGCGCGCAACCGCAGCGAAACCACGATGGCCGCGCGCCTCTCGGGCGAACTGCTCGACGCGTCGAACAACCGCGGCAACGCGGTCAAGAAGCGCGAAGACACGCACCGCATGGCGGAAGCGAACCGCGCTTTCAGCCACTACCGCTGGTAAGCGCTGGCGGGTCTTTGGCCCGTCTCGCAATCGCAACAAAACTTCCTATATCGGGGGCGGCTCCAAAGGCCTCCCCCCAAATCCAAGGAAAAGACCATGGCACGCAGCCATCCGCTCGAAAATTATCGCAACTTTGGGATCATGGCGCACATCGACGCCGGCAAGACCACGACGACCGAGCGTATCCTCTATTATACCGGCAAGTCCTACAAGATCGGCGAAGTCCACGACGGCGCGGCGACGATGGACTGGATGGAACAGGAACAGGAACGCGGCATCACGATCACGTCGGCTGCCACCACCTGCCTGTGGAAGGCCGATGAGGGCAAGGGCCCCGAACATCGTCTGAACATCATCGACACCCCCGGACACGTCGACTTCACGATCGAAGTCGAACGCAGCTTGCGCGTCCTCGACGGCGCGGTTGCCGCGTTCGACGGCGTTGCCGGCGTCGAGCCGCAGTCGGAAACCGTGTGGCGCCAGGCGGACAAGTACAAGGTTCCGCGGATGTGCTTCATCAACAAGCTCGACCGCACCGGCGCCAATTTCTATTATTGCGTCCAGACGATCATCGATCGCCTGGGTGCGGTCCCGGCTGTCCTCTATCTTCCCATCGGGGCGGAGTCGGACTTCAAGGGCCTCGTCGACCTCGTCAACGAACGCGCGATCATCTGGAAGGACGAAAGCCTCGGCGCCGAATTCTTCTATGAAGAGATCCCCGCCGACCTCGCCGACAAGGCGGCCGAATATCGCGAAAAGCTCGTCGAACTCGCCGTCGAACAGGACGACGAGGCGATGGAAGCCTATCTCGAAGGCAATTTGCCCGACGTCGCGACGCTCAAGAAGCTGATCCGCAAGGGGACGCTCGGCCAGGCGTTCGTGCCCGTCCTCTGCGGCTCGGCGTTCAAGAACAAGGGCGTCCAGACCCTGCTCGACGCGGTCGTCGACTATCTGCCGTCGCCGCTCGACATCGAAGACGTTCAGGGCATCAACCCCGACACCGACGAACCCGATTCGCGCGCGACGTCGGATTCGGCGCCGCTCTCGATGCTCGCGTTCAAGATCATGAACGACCCGTTCGTCGGTTCGCTCACCTTCGCCCGCATCTATTCGGGCACCCTGACCAAGGGCAGCTACCTGAACTCGGTCAAGGACAAGAAGGAAAAGATCGGCCGTATGCTCCTGATGCACGCGAACTCGCGTGAAGACATCGAAGAAGCGTTCGCCGGCGACATCGTCGCGCTCGCGGGGCTCAAGGAAACCACCACCGGGGACACGCTCTGCGCGAACAACGCGCCGATCATCCTTGAACGGATGGAATTCCCCGAGCCGGTGATCGAACTGTCGGTCGAACCCAAGACCAAGGCCGACCAGGAAAAGATGGGCATCGCCCTCAGCCGCCTCGCGGCCGAGGATCCCTCGTTCCGCGTGTCGACCGACCATGAATCGGGCCAGACGATCATCAAGGGCATGGGCGAGCTTCACCTCGACATCCTCGTCGATCGCATGAAGCGCGAATTCAAGGTTGAAGCGAATGTCGGCGCGCCGCAGGTGGCGTACCGCGAATCGCTCGCGAAGCCCGTCGACGTCGACTACACCCACAAGAAGCAGTCGGGCGGCTCGGGCCAGTTCGGCCGCGTGAAGGTCAGCGTCGCTCCCGGCGAACGCGGTTCGGGCATCACCTTCGTCGACGAGATCAAGGGCGGCAACATCCCGCGCGAATATATCCCGTCGGTCGAAAAGGGCATGCGCGAGTCGGCCGAAAACGGTCACATGATCGGCTTCCCGATCATCGACTTCGAAATCCGTCTGACCGACGGTGCGTATCACGACGTCGACTCGTCGGCGCTGGCATTCGAAATCGCGGGCCGTGCGGCGATGCGCGAAGTGGCGGCGAAAGCCGGCATCAAGCTGCTCGAACCGGTGATGAAGGTCGAAGTCGTCACCCCCGAGGAATTCATGGGCGACGTCATCGGCGACCTTAACAGCCGCCGTGGCCAGATCCAGGGCACCGACAGCCGGGGCAACGCCCAGGTGGTTGAAGCCATGGTCCCGCTTGCCAATATGTTCGGCTACGTCAACCAGCTGCGTTCCTTCACCCAGGGTCGCGCGCAATACTCCATGCAGTTCTCGCACTATGAAGAAGTGCCGAACAACGTGGCAGAAGAAGTGAAGGCCAAGATGGCCTGATAGGGTCCCAATTAAGACCTTGGGCCGCGCGGGCTTGCACCGCGCGGCAAGACCCTCTAAGGGCGGCGCCTGATTCAGCAGGCTCGTCCAGGACTGATCAACGCAAACATCGAACAAGAAGGTTCAATATCATGGCCAAGGCTAAATTTGAGCGGACGAAGCCGCACTGCAACATCGGCACCATCGGTCACGTCGACCATGGCAAGACCTCGCTGACCGCCGCGATCACCAAGGTGCTCGCCGAAGAAGGTCTGTCGCAGAAGGTCGACTTCGAAAATATCGACAAGGCTCCCGAAGAGCGCGAGCGCGGCATCACCATTTCGACGGCGCACGTCGAGTATGAAACCAAGGATCGCCACTATGCGCACGTCGACTGCCCGGGTCACGCCGACTATGTGAAGAACATGATCACCGGCGCCGCCCAGATGGACGGTGCGATCCTCGTCGTGTCGGCCGCTGACGGCCCGATGCCGCAGACCAAGGAGCACATCCTGCTCGCGAAGCAGGTCGGCGTTCCGACCATGGTCGTCTTCCTCAACAAGGTCGACCAGCTCGACGATCCCGAGCTGCTCGAACTCGTCGAACTCGAAATCCGCGAAGAGCTTTCGAAGCGCGACTTCGACGGCGACAATATTCCGATCATCCCGGGTTCGGCGCTTGCCGCGCTCGAAAGCCGCGACGACAACATCGGCAAGGAAGCGATCCTGAAGCTGATGGAAGCCGTCGACGCCTGGATCCCGCAGCCGGAACGTCCGCTCGACAAGCCCTTCCTGATGCCGATCGAAGACGTGTTCTCGATCTCGGGCCGTGGTACGGTTGTCACCGGCCGCGTCGAAACCGGCATCGTCAAGGTGGGTGAAGAAGTCGAAATCGTCGGCATCAAGGACACCAAGAAGACCGTCGTCACCGGCGTCGAAATGTTCCGCAAGCTGCTCGACCAGGGCCAGGCCGGCGACAACATCGGTGCGCTGATCCGCGGCGTCGGCCGTGAAGAAGTCGAGCGTGGCCAGGTTCTGGCGAAGCCCGGCTCGATCACGCCGCACACCGAATTCACCTCGGAAGTGTACGTCCTGTCGAAGGACGAAGGCGGCCGTCACACGCCGTTCTTCGCGAACTATCGTCCGCAGTTCTACTTCCGCACCACCGACGTCACCGGCGAGGTCATCCTCCCCGAGGGCACCGAGATGGTCATGCCGGGCGACAACGTCCAGCTGTCGGTCAAGCTGATCGCCCCGATCGCCATGGACCCGGGTCTGCGCTTCGCGATTCGCGAAGGTGGCCGCACGGTCGGCGCAGGGGTTGTCGCGACCATCACAAAGTAATATAGGGCCGCGAGCCGCGCGATTCGGACCGATTCGCGCGGCTCGTAGCTTAAAGGTTTTTGATGGCCGGACCGGCTTCCTGATGGGGGCCGGTACAGGCCATTTCGGCTCTTTCGCATCGTTAGACGGGATTCGACTGGAACAGTCATGGAAACGCAGAATATTCGCATTCGCCTGAAGGCCTTTGATCACCGCGTGCTCGATCAGGCCACCACCGACATTGCCGACACGGCACGTCGTACGGGCGCACTCATTCGCGGTCCGATCCCGCTTCCGACGCGTATTGAAAAATTCACCGTGAACCGCGGCCCGCATGTCGACAAAAAGTCGCGCGAGCAGTTCGAGGTGCGTACCCACAAGCGGCTGCTCGACATCGTGCAGCCCACCCCGCAAACGGTCGACGCGCTGATGAAGCTCGACCTCGCCGCGGGCGTGAACGTCGAGATCAAGTTGGCCTAAGCCAGCGCAGCCCCCGCGAAAGCGGGGGTCTCTATCGGCAGGACGCTTAGGCGCCTGCACTGCGATAGGGTGGATACCGCCGGACCGCTTCCTTGCGAAGCACCATGGTCCGGGCTGCGTCCCCCGTCTCGCCGCTGATCCTCCGGGATGGCGGCACCTCAGCCCGGACGGGGCGATGTATCGAAATTTGGGTTGGGAGGGTTCCGTCGAGGCTTGCCTCATCGGGTCCCACACGCCGTGCGGAATGGTCCGCCCGGCCTCTGTTGAGGAGTATGATCATGCGTACTGGCGTGATCGCGAAGAAAATGGGGATGACCCGCCTGTTTCAGGACGACGGCCGCCACGTGCCCGTCACCGTCCTGAGCCTTGAAGGCTGCCAGGTCGTCTCCGTGCGCGATAAAGAACGCGACGGCTATGTGGCCGTTCAATTGGGTGCCGGTTCGGCCAAGGCGAAGAACGTCGCCAAGCCGCAGCGCGGTGCCTATGGCAAGGCCGAAGTCGAGCCCAAGGCGAAGCTCGTCGAATTCCGCGTCGCCGACGACGCGGCGCTCGACGTCGGCGCCGAACTGTCGGCCGACCATTTCGTCGCCGGGCAGATCGTCGACATCCAGGGCGTGACCCAGGGTAAGGGCTTTGCCGGTGCGATGAAGCGCTGGGGTTTCGGCGGTATGCGCGCGACCCACGGTGTTTCGATCAGCCACCGTGCGCATGGTTCGACCGGTAACCGCCAGGATCCGGGCCGCGTCTTCAAGAACAAGAAGATGGCGGGCCACATGGGCGCGCGCAACCGCACCCAGCAGAATCTCGAAATCGTCCGCACCGACGTCGAGCGCGGCCTTCTCTTCGTCAAGGGCTCGGTCCCTGGCTCGAAGGGCGGCTGGTTGCTCGTCCGCGATGCGGTGAAGCTGCCGCGCCACCCCGAAGCCCCCTATCCGGCGGGCATCAAGAGCGCGGCCAACAGCAACGAAGCCCCGGCTGACGCGCCGGTCGAAACGCCGGTTGAAGAAACCGTCGTCGACACCGCGGCCACCGACGGCGCACAGGAGTCCTGATCATGAAGGTCAAGGTTCAGACCCTCGACGGCAAGGCCGGCACCGACATCGATCTCAACGACGACGTCTTCGGTGTCGATGCCCGTGCAGACATCCTGCATCGCGTCGTCGCATGGCAGCTCGAAAAGCGCCGTGGTCCGGCTCGCGCCGCCCGCGAACGCAGCGACGTCGCCCGCACCGGCAAGAAGTTCGGCCGCCAGAAGGGCGGCGGTACCGCACGTCATGGCGACCGCAAGGCGCCGATCTTCATCGGTGGCGGCAAGGCGCATGGCCCTCGTGCCCGCACCTTCGGCCACTCGCTGAACAAGAAGATCCGCACCCTCGGCCTCAAGATGGCCTTGAGCGACAAGGCGAAGGGCGGCAAGCTCGTCGTCCTCGACACGCTCGAGCTCAAGGACGCGAAGACCAAGGCGCTCGCCGGCAAGCTCGGCCAGATGGACCTCGGCAACCGCGCGCTCTTCATCGACGGTGATGCGGTGCACGAAAGCTTCGCCATGGCTTCGGCCAACCTTATCGGTGTCGACGCGCTGCCCGCCATCGGTGCCAACGTCTATGACATCATCCGTGCCGACACGCTGGTCCTGACCCGCGCGGCGGTCGAAAAGCTGGAGGCCCGCTGCAATGGCTAAGGCAAAAACTGTCGATGCGCGTCATTACGACGTCATCCTCGCTCCGGTGATCACTGAAAAGTCGACGCTGCTCAGCGAAAACAACGCCGTGGTGTTCAAGGTCGCGAACGACGCGACCAAGCCGGCGATCAAGGCCGCCGTCGAGGCGCTGTTCGACGTCAAGGTGCTCAGCGTGAACACGCTGGTCACCAAGGGCAAGACCAAGCGCTGGAAGGGCAAGCCCTACACGCGCAGCGACGTGAAGAAGGCGATCGTTCGCCTGGCCGAAGGCCAGTCGATCGACGTCACCACGGGCGTCTGAGCGTAGGAACGGGACAGAAAAATGGCACTCAAATCCTATAATCCGACCAGCCCCGCGCAACGCGGCCTGATCCTCGTCGACAAGTCGGCGCTGTGGAAGGGCAAGCCCGTCAAGGCGCTGACCGAAGGCAAGCGCAAGACCGGCGGCCGCAACAACAAGGGTCATGTGACCTCGCGCGGCATCGCCGGCGGCCACAAGCAGAAGTACCGCTTCATCGACTTCAAGCGTCGCAAGTGGGACATGCCGGCCACCGTCGAGCGTCTGGAATATGACCCCAACCGCACGGCGTTCATCGCGCTCGTGAAATATGAGGACGGGACGCAAGCCTACATCCTCGCGCCGCAGCGTCTGGCTGTCGGCGACACCATCGTCGCGGGCAAGAAGACCGACGTGAAGCCGGGCAATGCGATGGAATTGTCGCAGATGCCGGTCGGCACGATCGTCCACAATATCGAGATGAAGCCGGGCAAGGGCGGCCAGATCGCCCGGTCTGCCGGCACTTATGCGCAGGTCGTCGGTCGTGACCGCGGTCTTGTCATCGTGCGTCTCGGTTCGGGCGAACAGCGTTATATCCGCGGCGAGTGCATGGGCACGGTGGGTGCGGTGTCGAACCCCGACAACCAGAACACCAACCTCGGCAAGGCCGGTCGCAACCGCTGGCTTGGCAAGCGTCCGCTTACCCGCGGCGTCGCGAAGAACCCGGTCGATCACCCGCACGGCGGTGGTGAAGGCCGCACCTCGGGTGGCCGCCATCCGGTGACCCCCTGGGGCAAGCCGACCAAGGGTGCTCGTACCCGTCACAACAAGTCGACCGACAAGATGATCATCCGGTCGCGTCACGCCAAGAAGAAGAGGTAAGCCATGGCTCGCTCGGTCTGGAAGGGTCCGTTCGTGGACCTTCATCTCCTCAAGAAAGCCGAAACGGCCCAGGACGGCGGCAGCTCTGCCCCGATCAAGACCTGGTCGCGCCGGTCCACCATCCTGCCGCAGTTCGTCGGGCTGACCTTCAACGTCTACAACGGCCGCAAGTTCGTGCCGGTATCGGTCAATGAAGACATGGTCGGCATGAAGCTGGGTGAATTTGCGCCGACGCGCTTCTTCCCCGGCCACGCGGCTGACAAGAAGGGCAAACGCTAATGGGCAAGGAAAAGTCCCCCCGCCGCGTTGCGGACAATGAGGCGCTCTCGGTCGGCACGCAGATTCGCGGCTCGGCGCAGAAGCTGAACCTCGTCGCCGCGCTGATCCGTGGCCGCAAGGTCGAAGACGCGATGAACGTCCTCGCTTTCTCGAAGAAGGCGATGGCCGTCGACGTGCGCAAGGTGCTCGCCAGCGCCGTCGCCAACGCGGAAAACAACCACAACCTCGACGTTGACGCGCTCGTCGTCAAGGAAGCGAGCGTGGGCAAGTCGATCTCGATGAAGCGCTGGCATGCGCGTGGCCGCGGCAAGTCGACCCGGATCGTCAAGCCGTTCAGCCGCATCCGCATCGTCGTGCGCGAACAGGAAGAAGAGGCGTAAGATGGGCCAGAAGAGCAATCCGATCGGCCTGCGCCTGCAGGTCAACCGCACCTGGGACAGCCGCTGGTTCGCCGAAGGCCAGGACTATGGCCGCATGCTTGTCGAGGATCTGAAGATCCGCAAGTTCGTGTTCAAGCACCTGCCGCAGGCCGCGATCTCGAAGGTCGTGATCGAGCGTCCGGCGAAGCTGTGCCGCGTGTCGATCTATGCCGCCCGTCCGGGCGTCATCATCGGCAAGAAGGGCGCGGACATCGAAAAGCTGCGCAAGAAGCTGGGCGCGATGACGGGCAGCGACGTGTCGCTGAACATCGTCGAAATCCGCAAGCCCGAGGTCGACGCCAAGCTCGTCGGCCAGGGTATTGCCGACCAGCTCGAGCGCCGCGTCGCGTTCCGCCGCGCCATGAAGCGCGCCGTTCAATCGGCGATGCGTCTCGGCGCCGAGGGCATCCGGATCAACTGCGCCGGCCGTCTCGGCGGCGCCGAAATCGCGCGCACCGAATGGTATCGCGAGGGCCGGGTGCCGCTGCACACGCTGCGCGCCAATGTCGACTATGCCGAAGCCGAAGCGCACACCGCGTACGGGGTTTGCGGCATCAAGGTCTGGATTTTCAAGGGCGAGATCCTTGGTCACGATCCGATGGCAACCGACCGTCTGATGCTCGATGCGCAGACGACCGGTGTCCGTCCGGCCCGTGAAGATCGCCGCTAAGGACTGCTGACATGCTGCAACCGAAAAAAACCAAGTTCCGCAAGGCCTTCAAGGGCCGCATCCATGGCAATGCCAAGGGCGGTACCGCGCTGAACTTCGGCTCCTACGGGCTGAAGGCGATGGAACCCGAGCGGATCACCGCACGCCAGATCGAAGCGGCTCGCCGCGCGATCAGCCGCGCGATCAAGCGCCAGGGCCGTTTGTGGATCCGCGTGTTCCCCGACGTTCCCGTGTCGTCGAAGCCTGCCGAAGTCCGTATGGGTAAGGGCAAGGGTTCGCCGGAATTCTGGGCCGCGCGCGTGAAGCCGGGCCGCATCCTGTTCGAACTCGACGGCGTTCCCGGCCCCGTGGCCGCGCTGGCGTTCGAACGCGCGGCGATGAAGCTGCCGATCAAGACGAAGGTCGTCGCCCGCCTCGGCGACACCTCGCATCTGGAGGGTTAAGGACATGGCCAAGACCGAAGATTTCAAGGCCAAGACCGACGACCAGCTCGCCGAACAGCTTGGCGAACTGAAGCGCGAGGCGTTCAACCTCCGCTTCCAGGCGGCTACCGGCCAGCTCGAAAAAGCGTCGCGCGTCAAGGAAGTGCGGCGCACGATCGCCCGCATCAAGACGCAGCAGACCGAGCGTTCGCGCTCGGCTGCGAAGTAAGGAGACTATCGATGCCGAAGCGCATTCTGACCGGTACGGTGGTGTCCGACAAGGGCGACAAGACCGTCGTGGTGAAGGTCGAACGGAAGGTGAAGCACCCTCTGTACGGCAAGATCATCCGCCGTTCGAAAAAATATCACGCCCACGATGAGGACAATGCCATCAAGGCTGGCGAAACCGTCCGGATCGAGGAAACGAAGCCGATTTCGAAGCTGAAGACGTGGAAGGTGCTCGACAAGGTCGACACCCACAGCAAGCCCAAGACGGCTGCTGACGCCTGAGCTGATTTTCACGGAACCGCCGGGATTGCCCGGTAGGCCAAAAAAGAAGGAAATGCATCGATGATCCAGATGCAGTCACAATTGGAAGTCGCTGACAACAGCGGTGCCAAGCGCGTCCAGTGCATCAAGGTGCTCGGCGGGTCGAAGCGTCGCACCGCCGGCGTCGGCGACGTGATCGTCGTGTCGATCAAGGAAGCACAGCCGCGCGGCAAGGTGAAAAAGGGCGACGTGCATCGCGCCGTCATCGTCCGCACCGCGAAGGACGTGCGCCGTGCCGATGGCTCGGTGATCCGTTTCGACAGCAACGCCGCCGTGCTCGTCAACAAGAATGAGGAGCCGATCGGCACCCGTATCTTCGGCCCCGTCGTCCGCGAACTGCGCGGCCGCGGCTATATGAAGATCATCAGCCTGGCGCCGGAGGTGCTCTGACCATGGCGAACAAGATCAAGAAGGGCGATACGGTCGTCGTCCTGTCCGGCAAGGACAAGGGCAAGACCGGCGAAGTGACGCAGAGCCTGCCGAAGGACGGCAAGGTCGTCGTCGCAGGCGTCAACATCATCACGCGCCACCGCAAGCCGAGCCAGACCAACCCCCAGGGCGGTCTCGAGCGCAAGGAAGCGCCGCTGTTCGCAAGCAAGGTTGCGCTCGCCGATCCCAAGACCGGCAAGCCGACGCGCGTTCGTTTTGAAACCAAGGACGGCAAGAAGGTCCGCGTGGCCGTGAAGTCCGGGGAGACGATCAATGGCTGACACCTACACCCCGCGCATGCGGAAGCTCTATGACGACAAGATCGTCAAGGCGATGACCGAGAAATTCGGTTACAAGAATGCGATGGAAGTGCCGAAGATCGACAAGATCACGCTCAACATGGGCGTCGGCGAAGCCACGCAGGACAAGAAGAAGGTCGAAGCGGCCGCTGCCGAGATGGAACTCATCGCCGGCCAGAAGCCCGTCGTGACCCGCGCGAAGAAGTCGATCGCCCAGTTTAAGCTGCGCGAAGGCATGCCCATCGGTTGCAAGGTCACCCTGCGCCGCGAACGCATGTATGAATTCCTCGACCGGCTGATCACGATCGCCATGCCGCGCATCCGCGACTTCCGCGGCGTGTCGGCGACCAGCTTCGACGGCCGCGGCAACTATGCCATGGGCCTGAAAGAGCAGATCATCTTCCCCGAGATCAACTATGACCGCATCGACCAGGTGCGCGGCATGGACGTGATCGTCACCACCACCGCCCGTACGGACGAAGAAGCGCGCGAACTGCTCAAGCTGTTCGGCTTCCCCTTCCCGATCGAAGCGCAGGAAAAGGAAGCCGCCTGATCCTTCGGGACCAGGCAGGCTCTTTCAAGAAGGAAAGAGAACTTAAGTCATGGCGAAACTGAGTTCGGTAAACAAGAACGAGCGTCGCAAGCAGCTGGTGAAGAAATATGCCGGCCGTTACGCGAAGCTGAAGGCGATTGCGGCGGACACGTCGCTCGACGATGGCGAGCGTCTGATCGCGCGCCTCAAGATGGCGGAAATCCCGCGCAATGGTAACCCGACCCGCATCCGTAACCGGTGCGAGCTGACGGGGCGCCCGCGCGCCTATTATCGCAAATTCCGGCTGTGCCGTATCCAGCTCCGCGATCTGGCCAACAAGGGCCTGATCCCCGGTGTTGTGAAGTCGAGCTGGTAAGGGACTTAACAGATGGCAATGACCGATCCCCTGGGTGATATGCTCACCCGCATCCGCAACGGCCAGCAGGCGAAGAAGGACAGCGTCCTCACCCCCGCCTCGACCCTGCGCGTCCGCGTTCTCGATGTTCTCCAGCGCGAAGGCTATATCCGCGGCTACAGCGAAGAAGCGCTGGGCGCCAAGGGCCAGCACAAGGGCATCCGCATCGAGCTGAAATATTTCGAAGGCCAGCCGGCGATCCGCCACGTGGCCCGCGTCTCGAAGCCGGGCCGCCGCATCTATTCGGGCTCGAAAGAGCTGCCGATCGTGCGCAACGGCCTTGGCATCACCATCGTGTCGACCCCGCGCGGCGTTCTCTCGGACGCCGAAGCCCGCGAGCATAATGTCGGCGGCGAAGTGCTGGCGGAGGTGTTCTGATGTCGCGCATTGGTAAAAAGGCAGTGGAAATCCCCAGCGGCGTCACCGCCGCGATCGATGGCGGCCAGCTGTCGGTAAAGGGTCCGAAGGGCACGCTTGCGATGCCGCTGTCCGACAACATCAAATATGAAGTCGGCGAAGGCAGCATTTCGGTCCAGCCTGCGAACAGCACCCGCGAAGCCCGCGCTTTCTGGGGCATGCAGCGCACGCTGGTCCAGAACCTGATCACCGGTGTGACCGAAGGCTTCACCAAGGTCCTCGAAATCACCGGCGTCGGCTATCGCGCCAACTCGCAGGGCAAGACGCTGAAGCTGCAGCTCGGCTACAGCCACGATGTCGATTTTGCGGTGCCGGAAGGCATCGAGATCAAGACGCCGGACAATACGACGATCGAGATCACGGGCATCGACAAGCAGAAGGTCGGCCAGGTCGCGGCGGAAATCCGCCGTTGGCGTAAGCCCGAACCCTATAAGGGCAAGGGCATCAAATATCGCGGCGAGTACATCTTCCGCAAAGAAGGCAAGAAGAAGTAAGCCATGGCACATCTTACCCCTTTCGAAAAACGGCGCCAGCGCGTCCGTACCGCCCTCCGCCAGCGTGCTGCCGGGCGTCCGCGCCTGTCGGTGCACCGTTCGGGCCGTCATATCTATGCGCAGCTCATCGATGACGCCGCCGGCACGACGCTGGCCGCTGCCTCGACGCTCGACAAGGATGTCCGGGGCAAAACCGGCGCGACCACCGCTGCGGCGGCCGATGTCGGCAAGCGCCTTGCCGCTGCCGCCAAGAAGGCGGGCGTGACGCAGGTCGTGTTCGACCGCGGCGGCTTCCTGTTCCACGGGCGCATCAAGGCGCTGGCCGACGCGGCACGCGAAGGCGGATTGGAGTTCTGATTATGGCTGAAGAAAACACCACGGGTCAGGGCAACCAGCCCGAGGCGGTCCTCGCACCTGAAACGACCAACGCCGAAGTCACGGGTCGCCGTGGCCGCGGCGGCCGCGACGGTGGACGCGGGGGCCGTGACGGTGGCCGTGGCCGCCGCGACGATCGCCGTCCGCGCGACGAGGATGGCGGCGAAGAGCTCATTGAAAAGCTCGTCCACATCAACCGCGTTTCCAAGACCGTGAAGGGCGGCAAGCGCTTCGGTTTCGCCGCGCTCGTCGTCGTCGGCGACGGCAAGGGCCGCGCCGGTTTCGGTCATGGCAAGGCGCGCGAAGTGCCCGAAGCCATTTCGAAGGCGACCGCCGCCGCGAAAAAGGCGATGATTCGCGTTCCGCTGCGCGACGGCCGCACGCTGCACCATGACGGCCGCGGCCATTTCGGTGCGGGCAATGTCACGCTGCGTTCGGCGCCCGCCGGGACCGGCATCATCGCCGGCGGCCCGATGCGCGCCGTGTTCGAATCGCTGGGCGTTGCCGATGTCGTGACCAAGTCGGTCGGCACGTCGAACCCCTACAACATGATCCGCGCGACCTTCGAGGCGCTCGGCGAACAGACCAGCCCGAAGTCGGTCGCACAGCGTCGCGGCAAGAAGGTTTCGGACCTGATCAAGCGTGGCGGTGCGTCCGACCGCGCAGCCGAGGCGGAAGCCGCGGCGGTGACGGAGTAAGACCATGGCCGACAAGAAGATCAAGATTCGCCAGATCGGCTCGCCGATCCGTCGTCCGAAGAGCCAGCGTGCGATCCTGACCGGCCTCGGCCTGGGCAAGATGCACCGCGAGGTTGAACTGGTCGACACCCCGGAAGTGCGCGGCATGATCCGCAAGCTTCCGCACATGGTGGAAGTTGTAGAGGGCTAAACACCGGTGAAGCTGTATCGCCTGTTGACCGGTCCCGATGACAGCGCATTCTGCGCGCGTGTCGAGGGCCTGCTCAACCGGGGGTGGCAGCTTCACGGGAGCCCCTCGATCACCAGCGTCGATGGCCGCGGCTATGTCGCCCAGGCCATCGTGATGGAGAAGGCCGGGCCCTATCCCGGCTTTCAGCCGTCGAGTGAAATCGAACCGGACTGAAGTTTTTCGGTCCATAGCGCGAATACAGCGAAAGCGAGTGCAACCATGACTATCAAGCTTAACGAACTTCGTGACAACAACGGTGCCCGCAAGGGCCGCATGCGCGTCGGACGCGGCATCGGCTCGGGCAAGGGCAAGACCGCCGGCCGCGGCCAAAAGGGTCAGAAGGCCCGCAGCGGCGTCGCGATCAACGGCTTCGAGGGCGGCCAGATGCCGCTCCACATGCGTATCCCGAAGCGCGGCTTCAATAACATCTTCGGCAAGGATTTCGCGATCGTCAATCTGGGCATGATCCAGAAGCTGGTCGACGAAAAGAAGCTCGACGCGAAGGCGACGATCGATCACGCCGCGCTCAAGGCCGCCGGCGTCGCCCGCGGCGGCAAGGATGGCGTCCGCCTCCTCGCCAAGGGCGAACTGACCGCAAAGCTCAATTTCGCCGTCGCCGGCGCGTCGAAGGGCGCGATCGAGGCGGTCGAAAAGGCGGGCGGCAAGGTCGAGCTTCCCGAACCCAAGGCCGAAGGCGAAGGCAAGAAGGCCCAGCGCCGCGCCAAAGCCAAGGCGGAATAATTTCGGCTAGGGCGGTTCCTCAGGAGCCGCCCTTCCTCATTTGACGAACCCCTTTCCCGTTCGTGTCGAGCGACGTTGAGACACCCGCCGGGACAGCCAAGTTCGAGAGGCCTCTCGACTTCGCTCGATTCGAACGGATATTGAAAGCGGAACCGGAGCGTCGGCTCACCGCTAAATAGGCCTTTCCCCTTGCGCTTCGCGACCGCCGAACGCACATAGGCGCCGGGTCGCGGGGGGCGCGGTCCGGAATATCCTCGAGGAAACTACCCATGGCCTCTCGCGCCGACCAGCTTGCATCCAACCTCAATTTTTCGAAGTTCGGTCAGGCGACCGAGCTCAAGAACCGCATCTGGTTCACGATCGGCGCGCTGATCGTCTTTCGTTTCCTGTCGTTCGTGCCGCTGCCGGGGGTCGATCCCGTCGCGCTCGCGTCGCTCTACAGCCAGGCGGCGTCGGGCGGCGTCCTCGACATCTTCAACACCTTCTCGGGCGGCAGCCTCGAGCGCATGAGCATCATCGCGCTCGGCGTCATGCCCTATATCACGGCGTCGATCGTCGTGCAGCTGGCGGCCGCGCTGTCGCCCAGCCTCGCCGCACTCAAGAAAGAGGGCGAAAGCGGGCGCAAGAAGCTCAACCAGTATACGCGCTACGGCACCGTCGCGCTGACCGCGATCCAGGGCTATTTCATCGCCGTCGGACTCGAATCGCTCGGCGCGAGCCAGGGCATCGCCGCGGTCGTCGATCCCGGCATGATGTTCCGCGTCGGCGCGGTCATCTCGATCGTCGGCGGTACGCTCTTCCTGATGTGGCTCGGCGAACAGATCACCAGCCGCGGCATCGGCAATGGGGTGTCGCTGATCATCATGGCGGGCATCCTTGCCCAGCTGCCGCGCAGCTTTGCACAGATGTTCACGCAGGTCCGCGAAGGGTCGATGGGCGGCGGTACGATCATCGCGGTGCTCGGCGGCGCAATCGTGATCATCGCCTTTATCAGCTTCATGGAACGCGCACAGCGCCGTGTTCTCGTCCAGTATCCGAAGCGCGCGACGCAGCGCGGCGTGATGCAGGCCGACCGCAGCCACCTGCCCTTGAAGGTCAACACCGCCGGCGTCATCCCGCCGATCTTCGCCTCGTCGCTTCTGCTCATGCCGCTGACGGTGACGCAGATGATGGGGCAGAATGTCCAGGGCGACACCGCGACCGGCGATTTCCTGATCACGCTCAACCAGTATCTCGCGCACGGGCAGCCGCTCTACATGGCGCTTTACGCCGCGGGGATCATCTTCTTCTGCTTCTTCTACGTCGCCGTCGTCTTCAACCCCGAAGAGACCGCCGACAATCTGAAGCGCCAGAACGGCTTCATCCCCGGCATCCGCCCGGGGAAGAATACGGCCGCCTATCTCGATCATGTGCTGACGCGCATCACGGTGATCGGTGCGGCCTATCTCGCGATCATCTGCCTCGTTCCCGAATATTTCATCGCCGGATCGGGACTCCCGTTCCAGCTCGGCGGCACCAGCCTGCTGATCATCGTGAACGTGACGATCGATACGATCAGCCAGATCCAGAGCCACATGCTCGCGCATCAATATGGCGACCTCATCAAAAAGGCCAAATTGAAAGGCGGCGTTGCGCGGCGCTAAGGCGCCCGCTACGGCAACGGCGACACGGCAGAGGCAACAGGGGCTTCCATGACGCTGAACATCATTTTGCTGGGTCCGCCGGGGGCGGGCAAGGGTACGCAGGCTTCGCGCCTCGAACAGGAGCATGGCATGGTCCAGCTCTCGACGGGCGACATGCTCCGCGCCGCGGTCAAGGCGGGAACGCCGACGGGCCTGCAGGCAAAGGCGGTGATGGACGCGGGCGAACTCGTCTCGGACGAAATCGTCTCGGGCCTGATCGGCGAGCGGCTCGACGAACTCGGCGCCGATGTCTCGGTGATCTTCGACGGCTATCCGCGCACCGCGGCACAGGCCGACGCGCTCGACACGATCCTCAGCGACCGTGGCCGCAAGCTCGACCATGTGATCGAACTGCAGGTTCAGGAAGACGCGCTCGTCGACCGCATCACGGGCCGCTTCAGCTGCGCCAAATGCGGCGCGGGCTATCACGACCGCTACAAGCTGCCCAAGGTGGATAATGTTTGCGACGTTTGCGGCAGCTCGGAATTCAAGCGCCGCCCCGACGACAATGAGGAAACGGTGCGCACGCGCATGGCCGAATATCGCGCCAAGACGGCGCCGATCCTGCCGATCTACGACGCGCGCGGCATCGTGACGCATGTCGACGGCATGGCGCCGATCGATCAGGTCAACGACGCGATTGAAACCATCCTCGCGAGTTGACGGCTAGCCAGCTTCTCCGGCGCCGGTTATCGTGGCGCAAAGGGGGACGGGCAGATGCGATTTTCCGGATATTTTTCCGCCGCTGCGATGGCGGGCGCCCTGGCACTGGCACCCGTCGCACAAGCCAAGGTCGTCGACCAGGGCGAGGCGGGCTTTACCGTCGCGCACACGGCGCAGGTCGCCGCCGCGCCCGCCGATGTGTGGAAAATGCTCCGCATGCCGCAAAACTGGTGGTCGAAAGACCATAGCTGGTCGGGCGATGCCGCGAATTTCTGGCTCGATTCGCAGGCGGGCGGATGTTTCTGCGAAAAATTGCCCAATGGCGAATCGGGCCTCGGCAGCGTCCAGCACGCGCGCATCGTCTTTGCGAAACCGAACGAGATGCTGCGCCTGTCGGGTGCGTTCGGCCCGCTGCAGGGCGAGGCGCTTACGGGCACGCTGACGATCCAGATCAAGGAAACGCCGACGGGCAGCGCGCTGCGGTTCGATTATGTCGTCGGCGGTTATATGCGTTTCAAGGTCGCCGACATCGCGCCCGCCGTCGATACGGTGATCGGCGAACAGCTCGCCGGCCTGGCCAATGCGCTCGGCGGCGCCTTGCGCCCGATAGGCAACGAAAGGGCGGCAGATAAGTCCGCCGCCGAAACGCCGCCACAAAAGGATGAGGAGGGGCTCGATTCGGCGGTCGCCGACCTCGTCCCCGAAGAATCCGAACCGCGCTATTAAGCGTCCGGCTTTCCGCGCAGCTTCGCCAGCGCCGCGAACGGCCCCGCCGCCTCTTCGCTGAGGACGCCCTTTTCAGCGAGGATGCGATCGGCGTCGGGATGGCGCGGGAAGGGGTCGAGCGCAAGCGAGAGCGTTTGCACCGCCGCATCGCCAAGGTCGATCCGGTCGCCTTCGAGCGCGAGCAGGTCCAGCTCGTCGCTGCCGAGTTCGATTTCCTCATCCTCGCTCGGGGGCGCATCGACGTCGCGCAGGAAACGCAGGTCGAAGGACTCGCTGATGGCTGCCGGGACAGGCAGGTCGGTCGCTGCGCAATTCTGGACAAGGTCGGCCTGTACCGCGCCCTTCGCCGCGATGCCGCCGGCGATCGCGCGAACCTCGGCGGTCAGGGTGAAACGGTCGAGGCCCGCGAGCCCCAGCCGCGCGGCGATCCGCGCGCGTGCATCGGCGTCGGCTTCGACCGCAATGGTGCGGCCGTGCGCGGCGTCGGCGATTGTCACGATGAGCGGAAATTCGGGCGCCGCGCTCAAGTCGCTGCCCCGGGAAGCCGGTCGGTGACGATAAGATCGGATACGGGCATCGCCGCGAGCGCCGCGCGGAGCGTCGCAACCTCGGCCATCACATGCGCCAGCCCCGCATCGGCGGGGGCGTTGCCGCGCCACAGATTGCGGATCAACGCGGCGCGCAATTCGTCCGAACCGTCGGCGGCGCGATAGGCGCCGAGCCGTCCGCCCAGCGCGCTCATCATCCGGCCGACCTGCTTGCCCACCACCATGTCGCCAAAACCGATCTGGCGCATCTGGCCGTCCATGTCGTTCACGAACAATTCGGTGAGCTGGACCCCCGCGAGTCCCTGCCGCGGGTCCTCGTCGATCCGGTGCAGCACGATCGCGAGGATAAGGCTGATCATGTCGAAGCGGCCGTCGAGCGTATCGGGAACCGTGCCTTCGGCGTACCAGTGCGGCGCGCGCGCGGTGGTGACGACGGCACCCCACAGCGGGCGGCGTGCTTCGCGTGGATCGGGCTCGGATAAGAACAATTTGCGTAGTGAGGAAAACATGCCCGACGCTTAGGCCGAATCACGTCGTCCGAAAAGGGCTGTGAGTCAGCTTGGCGCAAGCTTTGCGGCGGCATAAGCCGCTTGTATGCGCGGACCGCTTGCGGTTAAGAGGCGCGATTGCCAGCGCCCGCTATCAGGTGGCGCAACGGAGATATGTGATGCCGACCCCTTATCCGAAGCTTCCCGCCCGGCCTGTGCGCCTGATCGTCGCCGGGCTGGCGCTCGCGCTGACCGCCAGCGGCTGCGCGCAGCTCAAAGGGCGGCAGGGCTATGTCGTCGACCCGATGCTGACCGAAGCGATCACGCCGGGCGTCGATAACCGGGAATCGGTGGAAAAGACGCTGGGCCGTCCGACCTTCGTCGGCCAGTTCAGCGACAATGAATATTATTATGTCTCGCGCGAAACGCGCCAGCTCGCCTTCGCCCGGCCGCGCCCGATCGACCAGCAGGTGCTGCGCGTCCGCTTCGACCCGGCGGGCAATGTCGCCGCAGTCGATCGCACAGGGCTCGAACTGGTCAGCAGGATCAGCCCCGAAGGCGACAAGACGCCGACGCTCGGTCGCGAACGCAGCTTCTTCGAGGATATTTTCGGCAATATCGGCGCGGTCGGCGCGCCGGGCACTGCCGGTCCCACCCAGTAATTTTGTGCTTCAGCAGAGCTGAAGCTTAGCGGCTCCGTCCCGCTCCCCCTCCGGCCTCCCTGGTTTACTATCGTTGGGGAAGCCGGGAGAAGGAGCGGGCCCGATATCCATTATTGCGCGATCCCGCCCGCCGCGAGCACGGCAAGCGTGACGAGGTCCGACGCGGTCGACGCCATCGTCGCGACCTGGACCGGATTTTCCATGCCGACCAGCATCGGCCCGATCACCGCGCCGCCCCCCAGTTCGCGCAGCAGCTTCGCCGACAGGTTCGCCGATTGCAGCCCCGGCATGATCAGGACATTGGCCGGACCCGACAGGCGGCAGAAGGGATAATTCTTCATCACCTTCTCGTTCAGCGCGACGTCGGGCGCCATTTCGCCTTCATATTCGAAAGCAGGCTGGCGCCGATCGAGGATCGACACCGCTTCACGAATGCTTTCGAGCCAGCTTCCCTCGGGGTTGCCGAAGGTCGAATAGGACAGAAAGGCGACGCGCGGCTCATGCCCCATGCGCCGCGCGACCTGCGCCGTGCGTTCGGCGATGTCGGCGAGCTGTTGTGCGGTCGGCCGCTCGTTGACCGTCGTGTCGGCCATGAAGATGGTATGATGCTGGTCGACAAGGATATGGATGCCGAACGGCGTCTTGCCCTCGGCATGGTCGATCACCCGGCGGATTTCGCGCATCGATTGCGAATAGGTGCGGGTCGTGCCGGTGATCATCGCATCGCCGAGCCCCATTTTGAGCAGCAGCGAACCAAAGATGTTGCGATCGCGATTGACCATCCGCTCGACGTCGCGGCGAAGATATCCGCGCCGCTGCAGCCGTTCGTACAGCATATCGACCATCTGCGGCACATGCGGCGAATTGACGCTGTTGTGAACCTCGAAGCTTTCGGCGTCGGCGACGCCCATCGCGCGCAGCTTGTCGTGCAGCCCTTCGCGGCCGACGAGCACCGGGATCCCGTATCCGCCGTCGCGGAACTGGATCGCGGCGCGCAGCACTACTTCCTCTTCGCCCTCGGCGAAAACGACGCGCTTGGGGTTGTTCCGCGCGGCTTCATAGGCAAGCGTGAGCACCGATGTCGTCGGATTGAGGCGGGCGCGCAGCCGCGTGCGATATTCGTCTAGGTCGGCGATCGGCTTTTGCGCAACGCCCGTGTCCATCGCCGCCTTGGCAACCGCGGCGGGCACGATTTCCATCAGCCGCGGGTCGAAGGGCGAGGGGATAATATATTCGGGGCCAAAGCTCGACGCGCGCCCGCCATAGGCCGCGGCGACCTCCTCGGGCACCTGCTGGCGCGCAAGGTCGGCGATCGCATAGGCTGCGGCAATCTTCATCTCCTCGTTGATCGCGGTCGCATGGACGTCGAGCGCGCCGCGGAAGATGAAGGGGAAGCAGAGGACGTTGTTGACCTGGTTGGGGTAATCCGATCGCCCCGTCGCGATGATCGCGTCGGGCCGTGCGGCGCGCGCATCGGGCGGCGAGATTTCGGGATCGGGATTCGCCATCGCGAAGATGATCGGCGCCGGCGCCATGTCCTTGACCATTTCGGGCTTCAGTGCACCCGCAGCTGACAGCCCCAGGAACACGTCGGCGCCGACCAGCGCTTCGGTCAGGTCGCGCGCTTCGGTCGGCACGGCGTGCGCCGATTTCCACTGGTCCATGCCGTCGGTGCGGCCCTGATAGATGGTGCCCTTGCGGTCGCACATGATGACATTTTCGTGCCGGACGCCCATCGCCTTGATCAGCGCGGTGCACGCGATTGCCGCGGCGCCCGCGCCGTTGACGACGACCTTCACCGTCGCCAGGTCGCGCCCGGTCAGGTAACAGGCGTTGATCAGCCCCGCCGCGGTGATGATCGCGGTGCCATGCTGGTCGTCGTGGAACACGGGGATGTTCATGCGCTCTTTCAGCGCCGCCTCGATAATGAAGCAGTTGGGCGCGGCGATGTCTTCGAGGTTGATGCCGCCAAAGCTCGGCGCGAGCAGTTCGACCGCCTCGATGAAGCGCTGCGGATCTTCGGTATCGACCTCGAGGTCGATCGAATCGACGTCGGCGAAGCGCTTGAACAGCACCGCCTTGCCTTCCATCACCGGCTTCGATGCCAGCGCACCAAGGTTGCCGAGGCCGAGGATAGCGGTTCCGTTCGAAATGACGGCAACCAGATTGCCCTTGACCGTATAGTCATAGGCCTTGGCGGGGTCCTCGGCGATGGCATTCACCGGCACCGCGACGCCGGGCGAATAGGCGAGGCTGAGGTCGCGCTGCGTCGCCATCGGTTTCGACGCGACGATCTCGATTTTCCCCGGCCGGCCATATTCGTGGTAAAGCAGGGCCTCGCGATCCGAAAACTGCACCTTGCTGCCACTGTCCATTTGTCGTCCTCTCGATAAAGTAACAAGATGCGCGCCCGAGGTTTTCCCCTAACGCGGCCTCGCGAAAATGTAACCGCCAATGTTGGGTGTGGGTGGCGATGGGCATGACGAAGGTCTGGAAGCGATATTATCCTCCCTGTGGCGGAGCCATGGGGGGCGCCGCCGCGAAGCCGTGGTGGAGGGGTGGCGACGTCGACGTAAATGCCCCTCCGTCAGCGCTTCGCGCTGCCACCTCCCCATCGCTTCGCGACAGGGAGGATCGTAACTCGCAACGTCGGAAGCAACCAATTGCGGACGTATTGGAAAGACGCGGCAGGATAGGTCGATGTCCCGTATCAATGATCAACTGCTCACCCGGCTACCTCTCTTGGATATTGACAGGGTGACCTTCTATAAGCGCGATGAAGTGACGACGGATCTAATCTGCTGCGACATCATTGCCCGTGACGCGATTTGGTCGTTTCACGAAGAGGTCGCTGGATGGGATTTGCTGCTGCGTCACTTGCAGAAACTTCCGCAGTTTTGCGCCGACTGGTATGAGGCAGCATCGCCGCCGCCCTTCGCGCTCAGCGAAATTGTAGCATTCAGCCGATAGCCTGAGCGTCCGCTCCCCACTTCACACCGGCCATTCCGCCCACCCTCCCCCTCTGACCTTGCCATGCCGCCCCCAATCACTAAGCAGGGGGCGATGGCCGCCACCGCTCCCCGTCCCGCGAACAGCAACGCCGCCGCGTCCGGCGCGACGCCGATGATGGCGCAATATTGGTCGCTGAAGGACAAGGCGGGCGACTGCCTGCTCTTCTACCGCATGGGCGATTTCTTCGAGCTCTTCTTCGACGATGCGAAGGCGGCGGCGTCGACGCTCGATATCGCGCTGACCTCGCGCGGCGAACATGACGGCGCGCCGGTGCCGATGTGCGGGGTTCCCGTTCATTCGGCCGAATCCTATCTCGCGCGGCTCATCAAGGCGGGGCATCGCGTCGCAATCGCCGAGCAGGTCGAAACGCCCGCCGAAGCCAAGGCGCGCGGAGGGTCGAAGGCGCTTGTCGCGCGTGACATCGTGCGCTTTGTCACCGCGGGCACACTGACCGAGGAAAATCTGCTCGAGGGGCGCAGCGCAAACCGCCTCGCGGCGCTCGCGCAGGTCGGGAGCGAGGTCGCGATCGCCGCTGCCGATATCTCGACCGGGCGTTTCGAAGTCGTGGCGGTGCCGGCGCAATCGGTTGATGCCGAACTCGCACGGCTCGCGCCGTCGGAGCTGTTGTTGAGCGAAAGCGCCGAAGACCTTCCCATATCGTCGGCGCGACAGGTCGTGCGCCGGCCTCCGTCGGATTTTGCCAGCACGGGAGCGCAAAAGCGGCTCGAAAGCTTTTACGGGGTCCGGACGCTCGACGGCTTCGGTCAGTTTTCGCGCGGCGAGCTCGCCGCGATGGGCGCGCTCGTTGCCTATCTCGACCATGTCGGCACCGGCGGGCCGACCTTTCTCCAGCCGCCGGTTCGGCATCTCGCCTCGGCGCGGATGGCGATCGACGCCGCGACGCGCGAGAGTCTCGAGCTCGTCCGTACGATGGCGGGGGCGCGCGAGGGCAGCCTGCTCGGCACGATCGACCGCACCGTCACTGCGGCGGGCGCACGCTTGCTGGCCGACGATATCGCGAGCCCGCTGACCGAAAAGAGCGCGATCCTCGACCGGCTCGACCTCGTCGACGCGCTCGCGCGCGATGCCTTGTGGCGCGGCGAACTGCGCGCGGGGCTGCGCGCGCTGCCCGACGCCGGGCGCGCATTGGGCCGCCTCGTCGCGGGGCGCGGCGGGCCGCGCGATCTGGCGCAGCTGCGCGACGCGCTCGGCGGCGCACGCCTGCTGCGCGAACGGCTCGCGCGCCGGCCTGATCTGCCGCCCCTGCTCGCGCGGCTGCTTCCGGATCTCGACGGCCATGGCGCCCTCGTCGACGAACTCAGCCGCGCGCTGATCGAAACCCCGCCGGTCGACGCCGCGCAGGGCGGCTATGTCGCCGAAGGCTACGACCATGCGCTCGATGCGCTGCGCGAAACCGCGCGCGATGGGCGCAAGGCGATCGCGTCGCTCGAGGCGGGGTATCGCGACCGCACCGGCATCGCCTCGCTCAAAATCCGTCACAATGGCGTGCTTGGCTATCATGTCGAGGTGCCGGCGAAGCATGCCGACGCGCTGATGGCGCCCGAATCGGGCTTCACCCACCGCCAGACGCTCGCCGGCGTCGTGCGTTTCAACTCGTCGGACCTGCACGAAGCCGCAAGCCGCGTCACGCAGGCGGGCGTCCATGCAGTCGCTGCCGAGGCCGCGCACCTCGAGGCGCTCACCGACGCCGCGATCGCCCGCCGTGAAGCGATCGCCGCGTCGTGCGACGTGCTCGCGCGGATCGACGTCGCTGCCGCGCTCGCCGACCACGCGATGAGCCACAATTGGTGCCGCCCCGATCTTGCCGACACGCCATGCCTCGACGTAACCGGCGGGCGGCATCCGGTGGTCGAGGCGGCGCTGGCGAAATCGGGTGAGCGCTTCGTGCCCAACGATGTCTCGTTGTCGGAGGCCGACCGGCTCTGGCTCGTTACCGGCCCGAACATGGGCGGCAAGTCGACATTCCTGCGCCAGAATGCGCTGATCGTCGTGCTCGCACAGGCGGGCGGCTTCGTCCCCGCCGCGTCGGCGAAGCTCGGGCTCGTCGATCGGCTGTTCAGCCGCGTCGGGGCGAGCGATAATCTCGCGCGCGGGCGCTCGACCTTCATGGTCGAAATGGTCGAAACCGCGGCGATCCTCGCGCAGGCGACGCCGCAAAGCTTCGTCATATTGGACGAGGTCGGGCGCGGCACCTCGACCTACGACGGGCTCGCGCTCGCCTGGTCGGTGGTTGAGGCGGTGCACGAGGTCAACCGCTGCCGCTGCCTTTTCGCGACGCATTATCACGAACTCACGCGGCTTGCCGAAACGCTGGATGCGCTCTCGCTCCACCACGTCCGCGCGCGCGAATGGCGGGGCGACCTGATCCTGCTTCACGAGCTCGCCGAAGGCCCCGCGGATCGCAGCTACGGCCTTGCCGTCGCGCGCCTCGCGGGTGTCCCGCCGGGCGTGGTCAAACGCGCCGAAGCGGTCCTCGCAAAGCTTGAGGCGGGGCGCGAGAAGACCGGCGGCCTCGCCGCGGGGCTCGATGATCTGCCGCTGTTCGCCGCGACGCTCGCCGAGGTGTCCCCGGCGGCGAAGGATGCGCTGCGCGACGCGCTTGCCGAGATCGATCCCGACGCGCTTGCTCCGCGCGAGGCGCTCGATGCGCTCTACGCGCTCAAGCGCCTGATGGCCGACGAGCGATGAGCGGCCTGTTCGACAATCTTGCCAATCGGCGCGCGATCATCGATCGCCGGATGCTCGCCGACCGGCTCGACACGATCGCGGCCGAAAGCAGCGACGCAGGGACGCGCCGCCGCGCGATGGTCGCGCTGCTCAAGGACGCGCTCGACCAGGGCCGCGCCGAGATCGAGCGGCGGCTGATCGACCATCCGTCCTCGGGCCGCGTCGTGGCGAACGCGACGGCCTTCCTGATCGACCAGATCGTCCGTCTCAGCCATGATTTCACCACCGGCCAGCTCTACCCCTCGGCCAACCGCTCGGCGGGCGAGCGGATCACGCTGATCGCGGTCGGCGGCTATGGCCGCGGCGAAATGGCGCCGCACAGCGACATCGACATCGGCTTTCTGACCCCGTTCAAGCAGACGAGCTGGACCGAGCAGGTGATCGAGGCACAGCTTTATACGCTCTGGGACCTCGGGCTGAAGGTCGGCCATTCGTCGCGATCCGTGGACGAAATGGTACGCGCGGCGAAAGAGGATATCACGATCCGCACCGCCTTGCTCGAAGGGCGCTTCATCTGGGGCGACCGCGACCTTTACGACCAGGCGTCGGCGCGCTTCGATGCCGAAGTCGTCGCGGGCAACGCGCGCGCCTTCGTCGCCGAAAAACTCGCCGAGCGCGACGAGCGGCACAAGCGAATGGGCGATTCGCGCTATGTCGTCGAACCCAATGTGAAGGAAGGGAAGGGCGGGCTGCGTGACCTCCACACCCTGTTCTGGATCGGCAAGTTCATCCACCGCGTCCGCACCGTTCCCGAACTCGTCGACGCGGGGCTGATGTCGGCGCGCGAGCTGCGCCAGTTCGAGCGTGCCGAAAATTTTCTGCTCGCCGTGCGCTGTCACCTCCACGTCCTCGCGGGGCGCGCCGAGGATCGGCTGACGTTCGATTTCCAGCGCGAGATTGCGAGCCGCATGAAGTTCGCCGACCGGCCGGGCAAAAGCGCGGTCGAACGCTTCATGCAGCTCTATTTCCTCCACGCGAAAAGCGTCGGCGACGTCACCGGCACCTTTCTCGCGCATCTCGACGACCAGATGGCGGCGCGCGGGCGGCGCTTCCTCCCGACGCTGCGCCGCCGTCCCGGCAAGCTCCATGGCTTTGTGCTCGATCGCGGCCGGCTCGCGCTGCCGTCGGACGATTTTTTCGAGGCCGATCCGGTCCGGCTGGTCGAGATTTTCGCGCTCGCGGACAAGCATGGCCTCGAAATCCATCCGCAGGCGATGCGTCAGGCGCGTCACGACGCCAAGCTGATCGAGACGCAGGGCGTGCGCCGCGATGCGCGCGCCAACGCGCTGTTCCTCGACGTGCTTACCAGCCCCCGCGATCCCGAAACGGTGTTGCGCTGGATGAACGAAGCGGGCGTGTTCGGCCGTTTCGTCCCCGATTTCGGCCGCGTCGTCGCGCAGATGCAGTTCGACATGTATCATCATTACACCGTCGACGAACATACGATCCGCGCGATCGGGCTGCTCGCCAATATCGAACAGGGGCGGCTCTCGGAGGATCATCCGCTCTCGACCGCGATCATGGACCAGATCCATTCGCGCCGCGTCGTCTACGTCGCGGTGCTGCTGCACGATATCGCCAAGGGGCGCGGCGGCGATCACAGCGTACTCGGCGCCGAACTGGCGCTGCGCGTCTGCCCGCGGCTCGGGCTGAGCGAGGCGGAGACCGAGACCGTCTCGTGGCTCGTGCGCTATCACCTGCTGATGTCGGCGACCGCGTTCAAACGCGACCTCGCCGATTTCAAGACGATCCTCGATTTCGCGCAAATCGTGCAGAGCCCCGAGCGGCTTCGCCTGCTGCTCGTCCTCACCGTCGTCGACATTCGTGCGGTCGGCCCGGGCGTGTGGAACAGCTGGAAACGGCAATTGCTGACCGAACTCTACGACGCGGCGGAGGAAGTGCTGCGCCTCGGCCACAAGCAGCGCGGGCGCGAACAGCGCATCGCAAGCAAGAAGGAAGCAGTCGCCGCGCAATTCGGTTTCGACCGCAAGACCTTCGACAAGGTCGCCAAGCGCCTGCCCGAAAGTTACTGGATCGCCGAACCGGTCGAGGTCATCGCCGCGAACCTCGTCCATATCCGCCAGGCGGGCGACGCGCCGCTGCACATCGCGGCGGTTCCCGACGACGATCGCGGCGCGACCTTGGTGATGGTGCTCGCCGCCGACCATCCGGGCCTTTTCTATCGTATCGCGGGGGGCATCCACCTTGCCGGCGGCAACATCATCGACGCGCGCATCCACACGACGCGCGACGGCCTCGCGCTCGACAATTTCCTCGTCCAGGACCCCATCGGCCGGCCTTTTGCCGAAACGGGGCAGATCGCCCGGCTGACCCGCGCGATCGAGGATGCGCTCGCCAACCGCCAGAAACTGCTCCCCAAACTCGAAGCCCGCGCGCTCCCGCGCACAAGGGCTGAGGCGTTTCGCGTCGCTCCCAATGTCTTCGTCGACAATAAGGCGTCGAACCGCTTCACCGTGATCGAAGTCAACGCGCAGGACCGCCCCGCGCTCCTGAACCAGCTCGCTTACGCGCTCTTCCAGTCGAAGGTCACCGTCCACAGCGCCCATGTCGCCACCTATGGCGAACGCGCGGTCGATACCTTTTATGTCACCGACCTGATCGGCGACAAAATCGACAGCGCTGCGCGCGTGAAGTCGCTGGAAAAACGGCTGCTGGAGGCGGCGACGAGCCAGAGCGAGGAAGCGGTCGCGGCTTAGGCGCTAAAAGCCGAATCCTTGCTGCACCGGCGCAAGCGGCACGCCTTCGAGTTCGAGCATCCGCGCCTTCGACAGCGCGCCGCCCGGCGCCGAAAAGCCGCCGATCGCGCCGCCTGCCGCCAGCACGCGATGACAGGGGATGATCAGCGGCACCGGATTGCTTGCCATCGCCTGCCCGACCGCGCGGGCCTGTTCGGGACCGGCGCCCAGCGCGTGTGCGACCGCGCCATAGCTTGTCGTCTCGCCCCAGCCGAGCGTGCGCACATGGTCATAGACGCGCGCGAAAAAAGGCGGCTGTTCGCCCCGATCGACCGCCACCGCGAAAAATTCGATGCGCTCGCCGGCAAAATAGCGGATTGCCGCGTCGATGACCGACGCGATCGCGGCGGGCGGCTCGGCACGGACCGCATCGGGCAAGCGGTGCAGGATGGAGCGCAGGGTTTCGGACGCCCTCGGTGCGGGCAGCCGCAACGCGGTGACGCGCGCCTGCGCCCACCCGATCGCCGCGACCCCCGCGGCGGTTTCGAAAAGCTGATATTGGCCTTGCCCCGCCATCGTGCTCCTCCGCCTTCGGGGGAGATATAGGGCGTCATTTCTTCAGGACCATATCGCGGGCAGAAAGGCGCGATAGTATCCCCGCTTTGGGGTAGGGAGCTGTCGCTAAAAATCCTCCCTGTCGCGTAGCGGTGGGAAGGGGGACCGCGCCGCAGGGCGTGGTGGAGGGGCCGCAGCCTCGCGTCATAGCCCCTCCGTCAGCGCTTCGCGCTGCCACCTTCCCATGCCGGCGGCAGAGGGAGGATCTTATGACAACTACCGGTCGAAAGCATATGATCGACAGGCTCCAAACGGGAGCACCGCCGCCACGCCCGCTAAAAGCCTGTCGGCCCCGTCATCGCCGCCGCCGCCGCCAGCAGCCCGCCGTTGAAACGCTGCGACAGCGCGGCGTCGGGAATTGCGTTGAACGCATGGATCGCGCCGGCATAGCTGTGCAGGTCGACGGGCACGCCGGCCGCAACGAGCCGCCGCGCATAGTCGAGATTTTCGTCGAAGAAGAGGTCGAGGCTGCCCGTCGCGATACAGGCGGGGGGCAAGCCGGCAAGATGCCGATGGTCGACCGAAAACGGAATTTCGACCGATTATCCGCGCAGCACCGCCCCAACCTTCGCCGCCGCCGCGACCACCTTGTCGGCGATCGCCTTCAGTTCGGCGTCGGTGAAGCTCTTGTCCACCGGTTGCAATTCGACCTCGACCGCCAGGCTCACCTGACCTTCGGGAACACCTTGCCCGGCGAAGCGGTCGAACAGGCGGGCGTCGACGATGCTCGCCTTGTCGGCGCCGCGGATCGCGCGCACCAGTTCGGCGGCGGTCAGGCTGGTCGGGGCCAAAAACGCGAAGTCGCGGCGGACCGATTGCAGCGCGGGCGGCGCGAACGCCGCGCGCGCCGGACCGCTCGCGCGCTTTGCGGGGATCGCGTCGAGGAAGATCTGCACTGCCATCACCGGTCCATCGACGTCGAAGGCGCGGGTCAGCGCGGGGTGGAGTGCGCCGAATTCGGCGAGCACCGCCTTGGGGCCGAGCCGCAGCGTCGCCGACTGGCCGGGGTGCCAGATATTGCCCGTCGTGACGGCTTCCATCACCTGCAAACGGTCGGCGGGCGCGCCGGCCTCGCCCAGCAGGGCCAGTGCCGTCGCTTTCGCATCGAATGCATCGAAAGGCGCGGCCTTGCCCGCCTGCCAGCCGCGCGCGTGCCTGTCGCCCGCCATCAGCACCGCCAGCGTCGGATGCTCGGCGTCCGTCAGGTAGCGCCGCCCGATCTCGAACAGGCGAATGCTCTCCGCGCCGCGGTTCTGGTTGCGCGCCGCCGCGGCGAGCAGGCCCGGCAGCAGCGACGGGCGCATGACCTTCAAATCCTCGCTGATCGGGTTGGCGAGGCTCCACGCGCCGCCGCCGAAGGGCGCGGCTTCGGCCTCGCCGATGAACGACCAGGTGACGGCTTCGTCGAACCCGGCAGCCGCAGCGGCGCGGCGCAGGCGGCGTTCGGTCAGCTGTTCGGGGGTCGCGGTCGGCTTCGCGACGCCATCGGCGCGCGGCAGCGGAACCGATGCGATCGCATCGAAGCCGGTGATGCGCGTGACTTCCTCGACCAGGTCGGGCGCACCGTCGATGTCGCGGCGCCAGCTCGGCACCGATACCTGCCAGCGGCCACCCTGTTCGATCACGCCGAAACCGAGCGAGGCGAGGATATCCTTCTGCCGCTCGGGCGCAATCGCGATACCGCCGAGCGTCGCCGACAGCGACGGGTCGTAATCGACCGTCTTCACCTCGGCGGGCGGCGTGCCCGCGCGGGTGACCGACGACGGCGTGCCGCCGCAGATGGTCAGGATATGCTGCGTCACGATCGCGGTCGCATCGTCGAGGAACGCGGGATCGACCCCGCGCTCGAAGCGGCTGCGTGCGTCGCTCGACAAGCCGAGCGCTTGGCCCGTCAGCGCGATGCGTTCGGGGGTGAAGTAAGCGATCTCGATCAGGATGTCGGTCGTCGTCTCGCTGCATCCCGAATGCTCGCCGCCCATGATGCCCGCGATGTCGTGGACCTCGCGCTCGTCGGCGATCACCGTCATCGTGTCGGCGAGCGTATATTGCTTGCCGTTGAGCGCCGTGGCGGTTTCGCCCTGCCTTGCACGCCGCGCCACGAGCGCGCCCGAAAGCTTGGCGCGGTCGTAGATGTGGCTCGGGCGGCCGAGGTCGAACATCACATAATTGCTGATGTCGACAAGCGCCGAGATCGAGCGCTGGCCGACGGCTTCCAACCGGCGGCGCATCCATTCGGGGGCGGTGCCGTTGATGACGCCGCTGACCGTGCGGCCGAAGAAGGCAGGGCACGCTTCGACATCGTCGGTGCGGATTTCGGTCGAGGGTGCGCTTGTCCCGGCGATCGTCGGGACGCCGAGCGGTTTCAACGTGCCGAGCCCGGCGGCGGCGAGGTCGCGCGCGATCCCGCGCACGCCCATGCAGTCCTGCCGGTTCGGGGTGATCGAAATATCGACCACCGGGTCGTTCGCGCCGGCATAATCGGCGAAGGGCATGCCGACGGGCGCATCCGCGGGCAGCTCGACGATCCCGTCATGGTCGTCGCCGAGTTCCAGCTCGCGGGTCGAACACATCATCCCGTTCGATTCGATCCCGCGCACCGCGGCGACCTTCAGCTCCATGCCGTTGGCGGGCACGACTGCGCCGGGCAGCCCGAGCACCCCGACCAAGCCCGCGCGCGCATTGGGGGCGCCGCACACGACGGTCAGCGGCGCGATACCATCGCCCGCGTCGACGGTCAGCACCCGCAATTTGTCGGCCTGCGGATGTTTTTCGGCGGTCAGCACTTTTGCAACGCGAAAACCGGCGAGCTTCTCGGCCGGATTCTCGACGCCTTCGACCTCGTGGCCGATGCGGTTCAATGTCGCGACGACATCGGCGACGGTGAAATCGCCGTCGAGATGGTCGCGGAGCCAGTCGAGCGTGATCTTCATGCCGAAATCCCCCCGCTGAGCGTCGGGACACTCAGCGCGCCGAACCCGTAGTGCGACAGCCAGCGCAGGTCGCCGTCGAAGAACGCGCGAAGGTCGTCCATGCCATATTTGAGCATCGCGAGCCGGTCGACCCCGACCCCGAAGGCGAAGCCCTGCCATTCGTCGGGGTCGAGCCCGCAATTGGCGATCACCCGGCGGTTGACCATTCCGCTGCCGAGCAGTTCCATCCACGCATGGCCTTCGTCGTCGCCGTTGCCGCCGACGATGCGCCGGCCCTTTTCCTGCTTATAACCGACATCGACCTCGGCCGAGGGTTCGGTGAAGGGGAAATAGCTAGGGCGCAGGCGGAGCACGATGTCGTCGCGCTCGAAATAGGCCTTGAGGAAGGTTTCGAGCGTCCATTTGAGGTGTCCCATATGGATGTCGCGGTCGATGACGAGACCTTCGACCTGGTGGAACATCGGGGTGTGCGTCGCGTCGCTGTCGCTTCGATAGACGCGGCCGGGGGCTATAATCCTGATCGGAGGCGCTTTTTCCATCATCGTGCGGATCTGCACCGGCGACGTATGTGTGCGCAGCAACATCCGCTGCGCGGCACCTTCGGACCTTTCCGGAAAATAGAATGTGTCGTGCATCGCGCGCGCGGGATGCGTCTCGGGAATGTTGAGCGCGGTGAAGTTGCGCCAGTCGTCCTCGATCTCGGGGCCCGTGGCGACAGCAAACCCCATGTCGGCGAAGATTTCGGCGAGCTCGTCCATCACCTGGCTCACCGGATGGACGCTGCCGTGCGGGGCGGCTGCGGCGGGGAGCGTCATGTCGAGTGCCTCGGCGGCGAGCTTGACGTCGAGCGCCGCCGCTTCGAGCGCCGCCTTGCGCGCGGCGAGCGCGGAGGTGACGCTCTCGCGCAGCGCGTGGATCGCGGGACCCCGCTCCTGCCGTTCTTCGGGGCTCATCGCGCCCAGCGTTTTGAGTAGCCCCGTGATGCTGCCCGCCTTGCCGAGCGCGGCGACGCGCAACGCTTCGACCGCACCGGCGTCGGTGGCCGCTTCGATGTCGCCCAAGAGCTGGGTCTGGATGGCTTCGATATCGCTCATCGTCGTTCGTCCTGTTCCGGCGGCGTTGGCGCTGCCGGCCTGCTTTTCGTTTCTGTAAGGATATGGCGGCTGTCCACCCGTCCGTCGCCTGCCGCTTGCACCGAATAGGCGGCATGGGTCAAGCCACTTGGCGGAAAACCGGGCTATCCGGCCGGCCTGTGCAGGCCCTGAACCGCGGCGCCAGCCGCCGCCGCGCGGGCAAAGGCGGCTGAGCCCAATATCGGCTTGGGGCGAGCGGCATAATCGCGCGGGCTCATCCCCATGAAGCGCTGGAAGTCGCGCGTGAACTGGGCCTGGTCGTAATAATGATGATCCATCGTATCGATCCACGCCATCGACGGGTCGAGCATGAAGCGGCCGAGCGATCGCAGGAAGCGCTGGCGTCGCAACAATAATTTGGGCGGAAAGCCAAAGGCGCGATGGCTCAGCCGTTCGACCGACCGTTCGGACATCGACAATTTGTCGGCTAGGCCGGCGACGCTCGCCAGATCGTCGTCGACCAGCGCGACATGCGCGGCGAGGATCGCCGGGTCGTCAGGCGGTGCGTCGGGAAGAAGCCGGGATAGATGGTCGTTGATCGACGCGGCCGCGGCGTCGATGTCGTTCGCCCGCCGCAATGCGTGGGCGAGCGGGGCAAACCGGACGAACGCCGGGTGCGTCTTTCCATCGGCAAAGCGGTCGGCGAGGTCATCGGCCGGAAGCGGGATGAATTTCGCCCACCCCATTGGCAAGATGCCGATGCCCCAGGTGCGCATATTGCGGGCCGAAAAATAGCATGCCTTGCTCGTCGGTCCGGTCGCGATAAAGCGGGGCGCCTCGAGGACTGCGTCGGCGCCGATCGCCGCGAGCGGCGGGTCGCCCTCGACAAATCGCAGATTCGCCCATTCGGGATGCAGATAATCTTCGACCCGGCCCCCGCGGGGAACCGAAATCTCGGTCAGGTAGATGGTGCTGACATAGGGACGCAGCGCCGCCGAGACCGGGAAAAAACGCGTGGCGACGCTGGCGCTGGACCGAGAATCGGAAGGTGCGTCGCGTTGCGGCATGCCATCTCGATCTAACGCGCAAAGAGCATGAAAAACAGCTTTTTGCGCGTTTCTGTGTCGGGTTCTTACAATTTTATACGCGCTCGCTGCGGCATAGTTGCGTTGACCGCTCGGGGGAGCGGGTCGTGAGGGGAATATCGGGCCGGGCGTATGCGCCGCGAGGTCCTGATAGACGGATGCGGTGATCGGTCGCAGAGCGCCGAAGGCGTCGGTACCAAAGGATGGGGATTTGGTAGGACCTGAAAGAGACGATTGATATTCCGGGCTTCGTTCCGACCGGTGGCTTCTGCGACCCACGGCTTTTCGGTTCGGGAGGGGGGCGATGGTTTCTCCGGAGCCATCGTCGAGGCGGCGCGGAGCTTCGGCTTCGGGCCGCCTCTTCATTTCGGGCGGCATCATCCACGAAAAAGGGCGGCCCCATCGGGACCGCCCTTTTGCTTTAGCGAAAAGCCCGTAAGGTTCAGGCTGCCTTGGGCAACGCCGCCTTCGCTTGCGCGATGATCGCGGTGAACACGCCGCCTTCGTTCATCGCGAGATCGGCCATGACCTTCCGGTCGAGTTCGATCCCGGCGAGCTTCGCGCCGTGCATGAACTGCGAATAGGTGAGACCCTCGGCGCGGACCGCGGCGTTGATGCGCTGGATCCACAGTGCGCGGAAGCTCCGCTTCTTGACCTTGCGGTCGCGGTAAGCGTACTGGCCCGCCTTTTCGACGGCCTGCTTGGCGATGCGGATCGTGTTCTTGCGACGGCCATAATAGCCCTTCGCCTGATCCAATACGCGTTTGTGCTTGGCGCGCGTGGTGACGCCGCGTTTGATGCGTGACATGTCTTAGCGCTCCTTACTTCAGGCCGTAGGGCGCCCAGAGGCGCACATGGGCCACGTCCGAATCGCTGAGCACGCTGGTGCCGCGGTTGGTGCGGATATATTTCGAATTGTGCGAAATCAGGCGGTGGCGCTTGCCGGCAACGCCGTGCTTCACCTTGCCCGACGCGGTGAATTTGAAGCGCTTCTTCACACCGCTCTTGGTCTTCAGCTTGGGCATTTTGGTCTCCTTTGAAGTCCGTTTGCGTATCGGCCTGGCAGCCCTTTCAGCCAGCCGACACAATCGGAAGGCGCGCGCTTACGGGGATTCGCCCGGAAATGCAAGCGATTCGGGATCAGAAACTCGCACCGTCGACCTTCTGGATGGTCAGCGCGTCGAGATCGGCATCGGGCACGCAGCGGAGATTCACGGCTGCCATCTTCTCGCCCGAAGGACCGGTGCCCACCGAAAAGCTCTGGCACCCGCATTCGTCGCAGAATTGATGGTCGATATTATGCTTGTTGAACTTGTACGACGCGAGCTTGTCGCTGCCGCTGGTGAGACGAAATTGGTCGATGGGCACGAAGGTGAGGAGGAAGCCCTTGCGGCGACAGTGCGAGCAGTTGCAGCTCATCGCCGTATCGGGAATATCGCCCTCGACCGTGTAGGTGACCGCGCCGCAATGGCAACTGCCTTCGAACGCCATCTCGCTATCTCCTTCAGCGTGTGCTGCGCCAGCGCTCGGCCAGTATCGCGATCGCGGCGCCGGCAGCGTAGCATATGATATCCGCGATGCTGAAGGAGGTTCCTAGGTCGTGTTGACAAAAGACTTCAGCCATAGGCGCGTTGCGGCGAGGTTGAGGAAGCTCTCGAACGAGAGCAGGGTTTTGTCATAGCGGGTGG